>NZ_JH584241.1:2267935-2389095 GCF_000241485.1 Sphingomonas sp. PAMC 26605 | reverse complement strand
CCCACCCCCAACCCCTCCCCTGAAGGGGAGGGGCTTGAAGGAGATCAACCGAGCTTCTCGAGGATCGCGTCGGACACTTCGTAATTGCCCCACACGGTCTGCACGTCGTCGTCATCGTCGAGCGTGTCGATCAGCTTGAACAGCGTCGCGGCGTCGTCCTCGCCGACCTCGACCATCGTCTGTGGGCGCCAGGCGAGCTTGGCGCCTTCGGGCTCGCCGAGCACCGGGGTCAAGGCCGTCACGACCTCGTGCAGCGTCTCGTTCGAGGTCCAGATCTCATGTCCCTCCTCGCTCGACTGCACGTCCTCGGCGCCGGCTTCGAGCGCCGCTTCGAACACCTTCTCGGCGTCCCCCGCCGACGCCGGATAGGAAATCAGCCCCATCCGGTCGAACGCATGGCTGACCGAGCCCGAAGCGCCCATATTGCCGCCGTTCTTCGCCATGCCGGTACGCACGTTGGTCGCGGTACGGTTGCGGTTGTCGGTGAGCGCCTCGATGATCAGCGAGACGCCGCCGGGGCCGAAGCCCTCGTAGCGGATTTCCTCGTAATTCTCGGTGTCGCCCTTCGACGCCTTGTCGACCGCGCGCTGGATATTGTCCTTGGGCATCGACTGCGCCTTGGCGGCGTTGATCGCCATGCGCAGCCGCGGGTTCATGTCGGGATCGGGCAGGCCCATCTTCGCCGCGACGGTGATCTCGCGCGACAGCTTGGAAAACATGCCCGAGCGCTTCTTATCCTGCGCGCCCTTGCGGTACATGATGTTCTTATATTTGGAATGGCCTGCCATTGGATCTCTCTCAAACTACAGTGTCGTCACCCCGGACTTGGGAGCCGGGGTCCATGGGCGGCGCTTGGCCGATCGCATGGATGCTGAAACGAGTTCAGCATGACGGGTCGGCTTAGTCGAGCCCGAGCGCCTGCTTGTAGGTCTCGAGCAACGCCTCGGCCTCCTCGCGGTGATGCTTCTCCATCTTGCGCAGCCGCACGATCGAGCGGATCGTCTTGACGTCGAAGCCGGTCGACTTGGCTTCGCCGTACACGTCCTTGATGTCGTCGGCGATGCCCTTCTTTTCCTCTTCGAGGCGCTCGATGCGCTCGATGAGAAGGCGTAGCTGGTCGGCGGCGATGATGTCGCTCACGGTAAATCCCCCGGGGTTTGAATCAGTGAAAGGCGCGCGCTTTAGGCCAGCCGCGCGCCGCCGTCACGCATTCTTCGCCACGCTCTGCCGCATCCGCTCGAGCTGCTCGGGCGTCGCGTCGCCCTGATGCTCGGCCTTCCACTGCGCATAGGGCATGCCGTAGACGATCTCGCGCGCCTGCTCCTTCGACAGCGTACCGTCGGCCTCCTGCACCCAGTCCGACAGGCAATTGCGGCAGAAGCCGGCGAGCCCCATCAGGTCGATATTCTCGGCGTCGCTGCGGTGGCGCAGATGCCGTACCAGCCGTCGAAAAGCCGCCGCCGCTACGGCATCGTCCAGTCCATCCAAATCGCGCATCTGTTGCCTCCACGGTTGATCGTGGCGAGATAGGAGGTAGAGCAGCAGCCGTACAGCCTCCCCACGGCAAGGACCTCCCCATGATCAAGACCATCGCCCCGCGTGCGCGCAAGGTACGCATCCTCGCGACGCTCGGCCCCGCCAGCAGCAGCCCCGAAATGATCGCCGCCTTGTTCGAAGCCGGTGCCGACGCCTTCCGCGTCAACATGAGCCACGGCGACCAGCAATCGAAGATCGCCGTCATCCAGGCGATCCGCGCGCTCGAGAAGACCTATCAGCGCCCGACGACGATCCTCGCCGATCTGCAGGGGCCAAAGCTGCGCGTCGGCAAGTTCGAGGGCGGCAAGATCGAGCTGATCAAGGGCCAGACCTTCACGCTCGACCGCGACACCACGCCGGGCGACACCACCCGCGTCGAACTCCCGCACCGTGAGATCTTCGAGGCGATCGAGCCCGGCGCGCGCCTCCTGCTCGACGACGGCAAGCTCGTGCTGCGCGTTACCGACCACACCGACACGACGATCGTCACCGAGGTCGTGGTCGGCGGCGCGCTGTCGAACAGCAAGGGGTTGAACGTCCCCGACGTCGTGCTGCCGATGGCGGCGCTGACTGAGAAGGATCGCAGCGATCTCGCCTTCGCGGTCGACCAGGGCGTCGACTGGATCGCTTTGTCGTTCGTCCAGCGCCCCGAGGATCTGGCCGAGGCGCGCAAGCTGATCGGCGGCAAGGCGTCGCTGCTCGCCAAGATCGAGAAGCCGCAAGCGATCCAGCGGCTCGAGGAAATCGTCGAGATGTGCGACGGCGTGATGGTCGCGCGCGGCGATCTCGGCGTCGAGATGCCGCCCGAGAGCGTGCCGCCGCTGCAGAAGCGCATCATCGAAGTGTCGCGCCGCCTGGGCCGCCCGGTGGTGGTCGCGACGCAGATGCTCGAATCGATGATCACCTCGCCCTCGCCCACCCGCGCCGAAGTCTCCGACGTCGCGACCGCGATCTATGACGGCGCCGATGCGATCATGCTGTCGGCCGAGAGCGCTGCCGGCGCGTGGCCGACCGAATCGGTCGCGATGATGAACGCGATCGGCGAAGCGGTCGAAAAGGATCCGACGCACGGCGACCGCATCCACTTCACCGTGATCCGCTCGGACCCGACCACCGCCGACGCGCTGGCGGAGGCCGCCAAGAACATCGCGCAGACGGTCGATGCCGCGGCGATCATCTGCTTCACCGCCTCGGGCTCGACCGCACGCCGCGTCGCGCGCGAGCGGCCCGGCGTGCCGCTGATGATCCTCACCCCGAACCCCGAGACCGCGCGGCGTGCGGGCCTGCTGTGGGGCGCCTATGCGATCCTGACCAAGGACGTCGATTCGTTCGAGGAGATGGTCGCCAAGGCCAAGCGCATGGCGCTGCGTCACAACCTCGCCAAGGCGGGTGACCGCATCATCCTGATCGCGGGCGTGCCGTTCAAGACTCCGGGGTCGACCAACGTGCTCCACGTCGTGCGGGTCAGTGGCGATGAGCTCAAGGGGTATGCGAGCTAGGGGCGCGCTGGCTTCTAAACCTTACCGTCACCCCGGGCTTGTCCCGGGGTCCACCGGGATGCCCATCCTGCCGCCCGAGCGCGCGCGGCACGGTGGGCCCCGCCACAAGGCCGGGGTGACGAAGACGGTAGATAGCGGAAGCGTTTAAAGCGCGGGCGCGGCGAGAATACCGTAGCGCGCCAGATCGCCACGCAGCGTTTCCGCATCGGTAAAGACCACCGCCCCCATCCCGACACTCTGCGCGCCCGCGACATTGTCCTCGCGATCGTCGACGAACACCGTGTCCTCGGCGCGCAAGCCGAACCGCTCGAGCGCGAGGCGATAGATCGCCGGATCGGGCTTGGTCAGCAGTTCGTCGCCCGAGACGACGATGTCGTCAAAGCGATCGAATAGATCGGCCTCGCGGTTGCGGAACGACGGCCAGAACTCGCCCGAGAAATTGGTGATCGCGTACAGCGGCACGCCCGCGTCCCCGAGGTCGTCGACCAGCGCGCGCATCCCCGGCAACATCCCGCCGAGCTGCTCGCCGAAGCGCGGCCCCCAGGCGGCGATCAGCGCGGCATGCTGCGGATGCGCGGCGGCGAGCTCGGCCGAGGTCTCGGCGAACGGACGGCCAGCGTCATGCTGGAAATGCCATTCCTTGGTCGCGACATCGCGCAGGAATGCATCGAGCGCCCGATCGTCACCGATCAGGCGCTCATAGAGGAATCTGGGATTCCAATCGTACAAGACGTTGCCGACGTCGAAGACGACGGCCCGCGCCACGTCGCTTAGCCCTGGCGGGCCTTGAAGCGACGGTTGGTCTTGTTGATGATGTAGGTCCGCCCACGACGACGGATCACGCGGTTATCGCGGTGACGGCCCTTGAGCGACTTCAGGGAATTGCGGATCTTCATGATCGATTCGCTTTGCATAATCTGGAATGTGGAAAAGAGCCGCTGCGCATATGGTCGCCTCCCCCCCAAGTCAAGCGCGACCGCGCCGATAAGCCTCGCTATAGCGACGGAACCCGGAGCCCGGGTCCAGGCGTTACACCCCTGCAACGACTATAGAACCGAGGACAAGAGTTATGAAGCTGGCTTTGGGAATGGCGATCGCCGCGGCAGCGAGCTTGAGCGCCTGTGCGACGACCACGACGAGTGGCCCGGTCGAAGTGACGCGGTTCCACCTCGGGTCGATCGCGGCGCCGCTGGAGACGGGCACGCTTGCGGTCGAACCTGCGCCCGGTGGCGGGCCAGCGAGCCTCGAGTTCAAGACCTATGCCGCCGCGGTACAGACCGAGGCGCTGGCGCACGGTTTCACCGTCCCCAAAACCGATCCCGACGCGCAATATCTCGCGGTCGTCGGCTTTACCCGCACAACGCGCCCGGCAGCACCGCGCGACAGCGGTAGCGGCGTCAGCATCGGCCTCGGCGGTGGCGGCTATAGTGGCGGCGGGTATCGCGGCGGTGGCGGCGGCGTCGGCCTTGGCGGCGGCATCTCCTTCCCGATCGGCAAGCAGAAGTACCGCACCGTCGTGCTGACCGACCTCACCGTGCAGATCCGCCGCCGCCGCGATGCGACGGTGATCTGGGAAGGCCATGCGCAGACCTTCTCGCCGGGCGAGGCGCCAGCCGCCCAGGCCAATGCCGCCGCGGCCAAATTGTCGCACGCGCTGTTCCTGGACTTCCCTGGAGAATCGGGGCGCACTATTACGGTGCGATGAGCATCACCATCAACGCCGCTTTCGATAGCGGAAACATCGACGTGGTCGCCATCCAGGGCGACCGCGTCGATCTCGCCATCCGGCTCGACCATCAGTCGGACTTCTTCCAGTGGTTCCACTTCCGCGTCGCCGGCGCGAAGGGACGCACGCTGACCCTGCGCATCACCAACGCGGCGCAATCGGCCTATCCGTTCGGCTGGCCCGGCTACAAGGTCCGCGCGAGCACCGACCGCCACGCCTGGCGGATGATCCCGACGCGCTATGCCGACGGAATGCTGGAATTCGAATGGAGCGGCGACAGCGAGCTCGTCTGGTTCGCCTATTTCGAGCCCTATACGATCGAGCGCCACGACGCTCTGGTCGCGCGGATCGCGCTCGCCCCCGGCGTGACGCATCGCGAGCTCGGCCAGTCGCTCGACGGTCGCGCGATCGATTGCCTCGACGTGGGCACCGGCCCAAAGCACGTCTGGCTCTATGCGCGCCAGCATCCCGGCGAGAGCATGGCCGAATGGTGGATGGAAGGCGCGCTCGAATGGCTGACCGACGCCACCAACCCGGTGGCCAGCGCTTTGCGCGAAAAGGCGACCTTCCACTGCGTGCCCAACATGAACCCCGACGGGTCGTTCCGCGGCCACCTGCGGACCAATGCGGCGGGGGTGAACCTCAACCGCGAATGGCACACGCCGACGCCCGAGAAGAGCCCCGAAGTGCTGTACGTCCGCGACGCGATGGATGCGACCGGCGTCGCCTTCGCGATCGACGTGCACGGTGACGAGGCGATCGCGGCGAATTTCTTTGCCGGGTTCGAGGGCATCCCCTCCTGGACCGACGCGCTCGGCGCCAAATATACCGAGTTCGGCCAACGGCTCGCGGCGCATTCGCCCGATTTCCAGACCGCGCGCGGTTACGACAAGGCGGCACCGGGCAAGGCCAATCTGTCGATGTCGACCAACCAGCTCGCCGAACGTTTCGGAGCGGTGTCGATGACGCTCGAAATGCCGTTCAAGGACCATGACCCCAACCCCGACGCCGAGTTCGGCTGGTCGGGCGCGCGCTCGAAGACGCTGGCGCATGCCTGCCTCGAAGTGCTTGCCGACATGATCGACACGATCTAGCCGTCGCCCCGGCGCAGGCCGGGGCCGCTACGCCAGTGTCCTTACGGCACCACACGAACCCAGCGGCCCCGGCCTACGCCGGGGCGACGAAATGGAGACTCACATGCCCACCCTCGTCCTGATCCGCCACGGCCAATCGGCCTGGAACCTCGAGAATCGCTTCACCGGCTGGTGGGATGTCGACCTGACCGAAAAGGGCGTCGAGGAAGCGCGCGCCGCCGGGCGGCTGATGGCGGAGAAGGGGCTCGATTTCGACCTCTGCTTCACCTCGCTGCAGACCCGCGCGATCAAGACGCTCAATCTCGCGCTCGAGGAAATGCGGCGGCTCTGGCTGCCGGTCGAGAAGGACTGGCGGCTCAACGAGCGGCATTATGGCGGGCTGACCGGGCTCGACAAGGCCGAGACCGCCGCCAAGCACGGCGACGCGCAGGTCCATATCTGGCGTCGCAGCTTCGACATCCCGCCGCCGCCGCTGGAGGCCGGGAGCGAATACGACCTGTCGCAGGACCGCCGCTATGCCGGGATCGCCATTCCCGACACCGAGAGCCTCAAGGACACGATCGCGCGCGTCCTGCCCTATTGGGAGGGGCGCATTGCGCCCGCGCTGCGCGACGGGCAGCGCGTCGTCATTTCGGCGCACGGCAATTCGCTGCGCGCCTTGGTCAAGCATCTTTCGGGGATTCCCGATGACGAGATCACCACACTGGAAATCCCGACCGGGCAGCCGATCGTCTACGAGCTCGACGAGACGCTGGCGGCGACCGATCGCTATTATCTGAGCGAGCGCTAAGCACTTAGCGCTTCCACGGAACGGGGGGGGCGCCCGCCTTCTTCAGGCGGGTGGTGGAAGGGTCGACAGAGGGCGTAGCGCCCGTTGCCCCCCCTCCACCGTTCGCTGAATGCTCACGGTCCCCCTCCCCCGGTTCCCGGGGGAGGATTTGCGGCTTACTGGCCCGTCGTCACTGTCGTCGTCGTCTTCTCGCTGACCCGCGCCGGCGTGGCGCGATGCGTCGTCGCCTTGCGCACGACGCGCTTCGGCGTCGCTGCATGCGCGACCGGAGCCGCGGTCTTGGTCGTCTCGGTCGTCACCGTCGTAGTCGGCGCGGGCGCCTGGACGACGACCGGCGGGGCCGAGCGCGCAGCAGCGGCGTCGGCAGCGGCCGATGCGGCAGCCTGCTCGGCGGCATTGGCGCGGGCGTTGGCGGCAGCGGCGTCGGCCTGCGCGTCCTGCGCGGCGTTGCGGGCGTTCGAAGTCGCCGCACGCGCAGCGTCGGTGCGCGCGCGCTGCGCCTGGCCGATCGCGGTGTCGGCGAGCTGCGAGGCACGGTGCGCGTCCTCGATCGCCTCGGCCTTCTTGCCCGACGCGAGATGCTCCTCGGCGGCGCGCAGCTGCGCCTGGGCGTCGGCCTGGAGGCGCGGCGTCTCGGCGGTCGCGCCGATCTGCGCCGATGCCTCGATCTTGGCGCGCGCCTCGGCGATCGCCTGTTCGGCGCGGTCATGCTTGCCCTCGGCGAAGGCGGGCGCGGCGAAAGCAAGCACCGTCGCGAGCGCGACGGACGAGATGGTAGAAAAACGGGTCATGGCGTGTATCCGCAATAGCTGTCCAGGACCCCGGTAACCCGCGCCGCGCCAAACAAGTTCCGCTTGCGATATGACGGCGGGAACGGTTGCCCTGTGGCATACTGCTCGCTAGTCCGAGCAGATGGCACAGAGCGCGTCCCCCCTTGTCGGCATCATCATGGGCAGCACCTCCGATTGGGAGACGATGCACCACGCCGCCGATCTGCTCGCCGAGCTCGGGATCGCGCACGAGACCAAGGTCGTCTCGGCGCATCGTACGCCGCAACGGCTCTACGATTACGCGACGGGGGCCGCCGGGCGCGGATTGCAGGTGGTGATCGCCGGCGCGGGTGGCGCGGCGCATCTGCCAGGGATGGCGGCGGCGATGACGCATCTGCCGGTGCTCGGCGTGCCGGTCGAGAGCAAGACGATGAAGGGCTTGGACAGCCTCTATTCGATCGTCCAGATGCCTGCCGGCATCCCGGTCGGGACGCTCGCGATCGGCAAGGCGGGGGCGAAGAATGCGGCGTTGCTGGCGGCAGCGATTCTTGCCCTGTCGGACGAGGCGTTGAGCGCGCGGCTGCAGGCCTGGCGTGCGGCGCAGACCGACGGCGTGGCTGTCGATCCGGAATGATGCTCGAAGGGTGGTTCTCGGTCCCTCCCCTCCCCCCCGGCTCGACCATCGGCATCCTTGGCGGCGGACAGCTCGGGCGGATGCTTGCGGTCGCCGCGGCGCAGCTCGGCTATCACACGCGCATCCTCGCGCCCGACGAGGAAGCCGTCGCCGCGCAGACCGCTTCCAGCTACATCCGCGCCGATTATCACAGCCACATCGTGCTCGACGAATTCGCCGCCGCCGCCGACGTCGTCACCTATGAGTTCGAGAATATCGCGCTCGCGCCGGTGACCTATCTCGCGGAAAAGGTGCCCGTCCACCCCGCGCCTGCCGCGCTTGGCATCGCGCAGGATCGTGCGGTCGAAAAGGCGTTCGTTGCCGAGATCGGCGGCCGCACCGCGCCCTGGGCCAAGGTCGAGACCCGCGCCGAGCTCGAAACGGCGCTCGCGGAGATCGGCACGCCCGCGATCCTCAAGACGCTGCGCATGGGCTATGACGGCAAGGGCCAGGTCCGCATCACCGCAACCGACCAGATCGACGCGGCCTGGGACGCGATCGGCCAGCGCCCCGCGATCCTCGAAGGCTTCGTGCGCTTCAGCCACGAATTCTCGATCCTGCTGGTGCGCCGCGCCGACGGGCAGATGGTGAGCTATCCGCCACCGTGGAACCAGCACGTAGACGGCATTCTCGCCACCTCCACCCTCCCCGCCCCGCCCGAGATCGCCGCGCAGTGGGGCGAGGCGGCGGCGCTCGCCGGGCGGATTGCCGACTGGCTCGATTATGTCGGCGTGCTGGCGTGCGAATTCTTCGCCTCGGCCGAGGGCCCGGTGTTCAACGAGATGGCACCGCGGGTCCACAATTCGGGGCATTGGACGATCGAGGGCGCGGTCTGCTCGCAGTTCGAGAACCATATCCGTGCGATCTGCGGGCTGCCGCTCGGCGACACCGCGCTGACCGCGCCGACGGTCGCGATGGAGAATCTGATCGGCGACGACGCCGATCGCTGGGCCGAGATCCTGGCGGAGCCAGGCGCGCACCTGCACCTCTACGGCAAGGGCGCGAGCCGGCCCGGGCGCAAGATGGGACATGTCACGCGGCTCGGGCGGTAGTCCTCAATCCTCCCCCGCTTCGCGAGGGAGGATTTAGGGGACGACCGGCAGCGCGATATAGCTCTGGTCGGGCCCGCTCACCGTGACCTGCTGCGTCGCCTTTATGTAATCGGCAGGCTTGGCGTAGAAGATGTTCGGCACGAAGCTCTGCGGGTTGCGGTCATACAGCGGGAACCAGCTCGACTGGACCTGCACCATGATCCGATGCCCCGGCAGGAACACATGGTTCGCCTGCGGCAGCGCCCAGCTATACGCCAGCGGCACGCCGGGCTTGAGCGCAACGGCATGGTCGAGACCTTCGCGGTAGCGTCCACGGAAAATGTCCATGCCGATCGCGAGCTGATAGCCGCCCATCTTCGGGTCGCTCGCCACCTGATCGGGATAGACGTCGATCAGCTTGACCACCCAGTCGCTGTCGGTCCCGCTCGTCGCGGCGGTGAGATGCACGACGGGTTGCCCAGCGATCGTAACCGGATGGGTGAGGACCGGACCGGTAAACGTTAGCACGTCGGGGCGGCTCGAGACGATTCGCTGGTCGCCGACGAGCCACGCCTTCCAGTGATTGTCCTCGTAACTCACCGGCCGCACCGGGCGTGGCACGTTGGTCACCGGATGCGCCGGATCGGACACGTAATCCGCGGTTTGCACGGGGCCGGTCGACGGCGTGAAGCCGACCGCATCGCCCGGCTGGAGGAACAGCTTGGTCATCGCCGGCGTCGCCGACCAGGCGGGCAGCCGCTGCCACTGGTTGGTGCCGCTCTGGAACGCGGTGACGGGCGCGACGTCCATCGGCGTGCCCTTGAGATAATGCGCGAGGAACGGAGCGAGCACGTTGCGACGCCACCATTTGGCGGTGTCCTGGTCCCATTGGATATCGCCGAGCGCCTTGCCGTCGTCGATCTGCTGGCCGTGATACCACGGGCCCATCGTCAGATAGACCATGTTCCCGGCGCTATCCTTCGGTTTCAGCGCACGATACACTGCGGTCGCGCCGTAGATATCCTCCTGGTCCCACAGGCCATGGACGAGCATCACCGGCACTTTCAGTGGCTGGCGGCTGAGCACCTGGTCCATCGCCTGCGCCTGCCAGAAGCTGTCATACGCCGGGTGCGCGGCGATCTTGCGCCAGAAGCCGATCTGGTCGAGCCCGTGCGCCGTGGCGAGCGCACCCGTAGAGCCGGCGCGCATCACCGCGTCATACTCGTCATAGGTCGTTCGCGCATAAGGCGACGTATTGTCGCGCGTCGCGATCTGCTCCCAGATATAGTCGATCCCGACGCGGAACGCGCCATTGTGGAACCAGTCGTCGCCGCGCCAGCCATCGACCATCGGGTTCTCGGGCACCGCGACGACGAGCGCGGGATGCGGGTTGATCAGCGGCATCAGCGACAGGAAGCCGTCGTACGATATGCCGAGGATCCCGACCTTGCGGTTCGATTCGGGCAGATGCTTCACCAGCCAGTCGATCGTGTCGTAGGTGTCGGTCGAATCGTCGGTATGCGTCGGGTTGAGGGCGGTGTCGTGCAGCGGCGGGTTCATCATGTAGATGCCCTGCGACCCGTACTTCCCGCGCACGTCCTGGACGACCCGGATATAGCCGCCGTCGACGATCACGTCGGTGGCGTTGTCGTAGCCGGTGAGGCTCGTCGCGAGATCGGCATTGTTGCCGCCCTTTCCGGTCATCCCGTCGGCGCTGTACGGCGTGCGCGTCATCACGATGCCGGCGTCGTGCGCGCCCTTGGGAATCAGGATGACGGTGTGGAGCTTGACCCCGTCGCGCATCGCGATCTCGACGATGCGCCGCTCGTAGTTGAAGCCTTCGCTCGGCGGCACGAGCTTGGCGGGGCGCTCGTCATAACTTTGCGCGTGTGCGGCGAGCGGCAGGACCGCCAATGCCGCGCCCAACAACCAATGTGCCTTCATGCCCCACCCCCAGCTCTTCGCCCCGGCCACACGCATGATGCCCCTCACCGTCATCCCCGCGAAAGCGGGGATCCCGCTGCCTGGCCCGCCGCCCGAAGAAGAAGCGGGACCCTTGCTTTCGCGAGGGTGACGGGAGTGGGGTGATCGTAGGTTCGCATCCTGCCGGAGCCGACCGGATCGCAGCCCCGACGCGCGAAGTGTGCGGCACGGTGGGCCCCGGCACAAGGCCTGGGTGAGCCCCGCGCCATACAAAAACGGCCCGCGCTCCGATCGAAGCGCGGGCCGTTTTTCAACGCTCAAAACGAACGGCGTTACGCCGCGCGCGTGCCCGTCATCGGGAAGCTGCCGAACGCGCCCGCGCCGACGGTGCCGGTGAGCGTGTCGCCCTCGGCGGTCGCCTTGCAATCGAGCGTCATCGGCATCGGCACGACGATCGACATCTTCCAGCTGATCGTGTCACCCTCGACCGTGCCGTCGGTGATCTCGACCGAACCCATCGCGCCGTTCTGCGAACCGGTCCAGCTGTTGCCGTCGGTCTTGACCGTCAGCGTCGCCTTCTGGTCGCCGAGCGGCGACTTGACGACCGTATCCCACGTCCCATCAACTGCAGCCATGATGTGTCTCCTGACAATAATTTCTAGCGCACATCCGCCACGGACGCCGCCGGAATCACCTCGACCGGCAGGCCGATGCTGTCAAGCTGGCCACGGACCTTGCTCGCATCCCCAACGACGATCCACACGAAGCGTTTCGGGTCGAGCGCCGCGCGTGCCGCAGCGTCAAGCTGGCCCGGGGTGAACGCCCGATATTTTTGCGGCAGCGTCGCGTAATAATCGTCGGGGCGGCGATACAGGTCGTTCTCCTGCAGTGCGTCGAGCACCGCGCCCGATGTCTCGAAATTGCCCGGCAGCGAGCTCACCGCATCGGTAATGGTGCGCTCAAACTCCTCGGGCGTGATCCCCTTGCTCGTCAGAAAGTCGCTGAAATCGCCTCGCAGCGATTTGATCGACTCGCCCGTCTTGTCGGCCTGGACGCCGGTACCAAGCAGATAGGGCGTGGCGAATTGCGCGCGGCGGAAACCGCCATTGACGCCGTACGACCAGTGCCGCGCCTCGCGTAGATCCAAGTTCACGCGCGACAGGAAATCGCCGCCGAGCGAATCGTTGGCGGTATTGACCGCGAGCAGGTTGTCGGTGCCGACCAGCGCGGTCGGGCCACCCGCGAAGATGAACGACTGCGGTGAGTCGGGCCGGTCGATCAGCACGATCCGGGGCGTCGAAGGCGCCGGTTTGACGCCGAAATCCTTGACGCCCGCCGCGCCGGTCGGCGTCCAGTCGCCGAAGCGCGCGTCGAACGCCGCCTTGACCTCGGCGAGCGGACGATCGCTGACGACGAAGATCTTGGCCTTGTCGGGCCGGATCCAGGCCTGCTGGAAGGCGACCAGATCGTCGCGCGTCAGCGCCGCGACCGCCTTGGGATCCCCGCTGCCGAGCCCCTTGGCGTAAGGGTAGTCCGCGCCGTAGACGAGCTTGGGATAGACGCGCGAGGCGAGGCCCTGCGGGCTCGTCAGCTCGGCCGAGATGCGCGACAATTGCTGGTTCTTGAGCCGCGCCACTTCGGCCGGATCGAACTTCGGATGCCGCACGATATCGGCCAACAGCTCGGTCGAGGCCGCGAGATTGGCGCTCGGCGTGAACAGGCCGACGATCGTACGATCGGGCGCCGAGCCGCTGGTGATGCTCGCGCCGAGCCGTTCCTTGGCCTCGGCGATTGCGATCGAATCGCGTGTCAGCGTGCCTTCGTCGAGCATGTCGAGCGTCAGCGCTTGCGTGCCGAGCTTGCCAGGAACGTCGGCCGCGACGCCCGCGTCGAAGCTGATCGACGCCTGGGTGATCGGCACCGCGTTGCGATAGGCGTAGACGAGCTCGATGCCGTTCCTGAGCTTGGCATGCTCGACCTTGGGGAAGACCAGGCTCGACAGCGTGCCGACCGGCGGCAGGCTCCCACGCGTGCCCTTGAACGGCGCCTCGGGCGCGGCAGCGACCTTCGCCGGCGGGGTCGCCTCGACATAGGCCTCGCGCGCACCGGGGACGACGGTCAGCGCATAGACCGGGCGCGTCAGCCATTTCGCGCTCGCCGCCTTGACGACGGCGGGCGTCTCGGCGGCGAGCAGCGCGAGCTGCTTCTTGTAGAAGCTCGGATCGTTCGAATAGAGCGCGCCCTCGGCGAGCGCGACCGCCTTGCCGCCAAAACCGCCGGTCGATTCGAGCCCGGCGATCCGCGCCGCGGCATCGCGCGTCGCGACGCGCTGGACTTCGTCGGCGGTGGGGCCGTTGGCGATCAGCTCGGCGATGATCTCGTCGAGCCGCTTGGCGACGAGCGCGGGATCGACGCCGGGCCGCACATCGGCGCTGACGACGAACATACCGACCTGCGCGAAGCTTTCATTGTTCGCCGAAACGCGCACCGCGAGCTTTTCCTTGCGCACCAGCGCATTGTCGAGCCGGCTGCTCGACAGGCCGCCGAGCGCGCCCGCCGCCACGTCGAGCGCGACCGAGTCCGGGTCGTTGAGGCCGGGCACTGCCCACATCCGATAGATCCGCGTATTGGCGACGCGATCCTTCATCACCTCGCTCTTGGGCGCGGCGAGCGTCGGCACCGTGGCGACGGGGACGACGCTCTCGGGCCCCCTGGGGATCGCGCCGAAATATTTGGTGACGAGAGTCTTGGCGGTCGCGGCATCGACATCGCCCGACAGCACGAGCACCGCATTGTTCGGGCCGTAATGCCCGCGGAACCAGTTCTTGACGTCCTCGACACTCGCCGAATCGAGATCGGCCATCGCGCCGATCGTGGTGTGGCCATAGGGGTGCGTCGCGGGGAAGAGCGTCTCGGTCTGCTTGTACTGGACGAGGCCGTAGGGCTGGTTGTCGCCCTGGCGCTTCTCGTTCTGGACGACGCCGCGCTGCTCATCGACCACCGCCGGCGTGATCGCGCCGAGCAGATAGCCCATCCGGTCGCTCTCGAGGAACAGCGCGCGGTCGAGTGCTGCCACCGGCACCGTCTCGAAATAATTGGTGCGATCGAAATAGGTCGTGCCGTTGAGATCGGTCGCGCCGATTTCCTTGGTGTAGGTGAAATAGTCCTTCGGCGCGTTTTCGCTGCCGTTGAACATCAGATGCTCGAACAGATGCGCGAAGCCGGTCTTGCCCTTGGGCTCGAACTTCGAGCCGACATTGTACCACACCGACACCGCGACGACGGGCGCCTTGCGATCGGTGTTGACGATAACGCGGAGACCATTGGGCAGGCGGAATTCGCTATAGGGGATGTCGACCTGGCGGACGAGGTCCGCCACCGGAACCGGCTTGGGCGCGGTCTGCGCGAGCGCCGGCGTGGCAAGGGTTGCGAGCGCTACACCAGCGAGCGCGAGCAGCTTGACGGTCATGGAGATCCCCCGGAAATAGCGTCTTAATACAGGACTGTGGTGGGAGGCTATAGCAGCGCTCGGACGGTAGCAATCGCTTCCTCGGCCTTCGTTTGAGGCGGTCGGCCGGCCTCTTCCTCCCCTCTCTGAAAGGGAGGGGCTGGGGGTGGGTAGGCCCGTTGTGACGTTCGGCCGCCGCCCTAGGCCGACCCACCCCCGCCCCCTCCCTTTCGGGGAGGGGAGTAAGTAGAGCGAAGTCAGGGCCGGTAGACCCGCTCGACGTTGCGTCGCAAATCCTCGCGCCAGAACAGCACCGGCTTGAACCGGTGCGCCGCGAACAACGGCGCCTGGTCGGCATAATGCGGCGAATCGGGCCGCGTCGTCGCCGCCCCGTACGGCTGGATCGACTGCGACGCGACACGCCCGGCCTTGTCCCACGCCATCACCATCACGAAGCTGTCGCCATGCTTGACGACGAGCCGCCCGTCGTCGGCCTCGTCCCACGTCGAGGCCGCGCGCAGCACGTCGGGCGCGCCGTCGAGCGGCAGATCGACGCTGCCGTGGCGCAACCGCAGCAGCGTGCCGAGCGGCGGGTCGAGGCTGCCGAAATGCGTCTGCAGATACGCCCCCGCCTTCGCCAGCGCATCGCGCGGGTCGAGTTCGGGCCGGCGTTGATAATGCCATTTCTGCCCGGTCCGCAACAGGATCGCGGCGAGCGCCTGCCCCTTGTGATGCCCGTCGAAATCCCAGTTCCAGCCGCGCAGCAAGGCGAGCGCCTTCGCCAGTTGCGCATCCCCCTTGGGATCGATGCGCGCGATGTCGCCATACCATTTCGCCGCCCAGCTCAACCGGCTGACCCCGGTGTCGAACTTGATCCGCAACAGATCGTCCGCCGATATCGACGGGTCTGCGCCAAGCAGCTCGACCGCGCGCGTCCCGCGATTGGTCGTGTCGGTCTCGATCCCGAGCAGCGCGGAATAGTCGCCGGGCTTGAGCTCGGACCCCGCGCCCGCCGCCTGGAACGGCGTGTTGTTGGCGTTGGCGAGATAGCCCGAGGCGGGGTTCACGTTGCGCGGGACTGCCGCGAACGGCACCGTTCCCGGCGCGAGATCCCGCGACGTATCACCACGCAGGACGTGGCGGTAATCGAACCCGGGCTTCCGGTTGGGGAAGCTCGCATTGTAGAAATACGCGATGTTCCCGGTCGCATCGCCATACAGGAAGTTGGTCGCGGGCACGCCCTGGATCGCCAGCGCCTTCTGCCACTCGCCGAAATCGCGCGCGCGCGTCAGGCGGTAATATTCCTCGACCATGCGGAGCTGGTCGGCCCCGGCATAGCGGATCGCGAAGGCGCCGCTCTTGTTGACAATCACCGGCCCCTGCACCGCGCGATAGACCATCTTCGGGATCGGCAGCACGAATGGCCCGAACCGCACCTTGAGCCATACGCGCCGCGCCTCGAGCGGGAGCCATTTGCCGTCGAAGCGATAGTCCGTGCCCGCGGCGTTGCGCACCAGCTTGTAGACGTCGGTCAGATCGGGCCGGTTGACGGTGTTGGTCCACCCCAGATGCTCGTTATGCCCGAGCACCGGGAACGGCACGCCGGGAAAAGTCGCGCCCGAGAAATGCCAGCCACTGCCCGATTGCACGCTGAGTTCGTACCACGCGACCGGCCCGCTCCACGGCTGGTGCGAATTCGAGATCACGCGCGTGAAGCCGTCGGCCGAGCGTTTCGGTGCGACGACGAAGGCGTTCGATCCGTTGGGCATCGCCTCGCCGGTCGCGGGGAGCGCAGTCGGATCGGGGCTGTCGGGCGTGGCGCCCGCGGTTTCCGCCGGGAGCGGCTTGTCGCCCGTCAGTGCGCCGAGCGTCTGGTCGAGCCCGAAGAAGAACGGCGTGCGCAGTACGAAGCCCGTCGCGATGTCCTCGCCATTGGCGGGGAACAACCGCGCGAGCCGCACCTCGCCCGGATGCCGCCGTGCATAGGTGTTGAGCCCGCTGGCATAGGCGTCGAGCAGCGCCCGCACATCGGCCGGCTGCTTGCCATAATCGCGCTGCGCGGTCTCGCGCGCGCCGAGCAGCGCGAGCGTGTAATCGACCTTCGCGCCGTCCGCCCCGGTCATCGCGCCCAATCGCCCGCGCGCCATCGCGACGGCTTCCTGCAGCGTCGCGAAATCGTCCTCGGCATGCGCATAAGCGACGCCATAGGCGACATCGGGATCGGTCTTGCCAAAGATATGCGGCACGCCGAAACGATCGCGCGCGATCACGCTGTCATAATGCTGCGCCGGCGGCGGTGCGACGCGCACCGCGGCGAACGGCTCCCACACTGCCAGCCCGACCGCGACGACAAGCATCATCGCGGCAAGCAATGCCGCCGCGCTTTTCATGGTCCGCATTCGGATCCCCTCTCGGCCGCGAATAAAGCAGCCTCGGCGGGATTATGCTAGACGTGCTTGCGCGCGACCGACCAAATGAAGCTGTCGTACCAGAAATGGAGCAACGAGCAGGCGATGAACGGCGCGAGAAAGACCCGCACGCTCCCTGTCATCGCAGCCGCATAGGCCAGGCCGAACAGGATACTGCCGCCCCAGAAATACAGCATCGCGCGGCTCTGGCGCCCGCCCGCGGCGTGCGTCATCCGGCCGCCTTCCTTGACCCAGACCAGCGCGAAATATTGCACCGCGTGGTAGAGATTGATCACCGCCAGCGCGACGATCGGCGGGGTGAAGCCCCAGGCGATGATCGACACCGTGCCCGTCGCGACCAGGGTCGCCAGCTTGTGCGCCGGCAACCGGTACCCCGCCCGCATCGCGCGGCGATAATCGACGATCGCCCAGCCGAGCACGACCGCATAGGCCAGCACGGCAACGGCCCGGATGCCGTCGTTATAGCCCGCGAGCACGCCCGGCAGGCTCGCCAGCGTGGAAAGCGCGGTCTTGTCGAACTTGGCGAAGCTCTGCAGGTGCGTCGCCAGCGCCGCTCCGGCTGCCAGCGGGCCGACATAGAGCAAGGTGTTGAGCCGCAGATCGGTCCGGCGCAGCACCTCCGGCGGATTGCCCGCCTTCATGTCGTAGATCCGCGCAAAGCCGAAATTCTGCATCGCCGAATGATAGATGTCCCAAAACACTGCCAGCACGCCCGCCGCGACCAGCGCGAGTGGCGAGAGGAACAGCGTGGCGATCAAAGCGATCGGCGCGACCGTCAGCTTGCCGCGATGCGCCGCGAACACGGTGCGATTGCCATAAGCGCGCGGCACCACCGCGATCAGGTGCGCCCAGGTCGTGACGGCGATTACCGCGAACATGCCCTTGAGCGCAATCGCGGCGGTGTCATGCGGCGCCGCCAGCGCCCAGCCCCCGAGCCACAGCTCGACCGCAAGGAAAGCGAAGAGCGGCGCCCCCCAGAACAGCAGCGCGTCGCGCACCGGTCCGAGGATCGCGCGCGTCGGGTCCGCCAGCGAGCCCGGCATCGGCGCATCGACCGTCCAGCGCACAGCATCATAGTTCGTCGCCACCCGATACCCCGCATCACTACCGATTCCCCGTGACGCTACACCCGTCGAGGTTAACATCGTGCGTGCAGCCTTGTGTGGTATTTTCGCAACACTATATCGCAGGCACACAGGCAAGGGGTTGTCATGAACATCGAAAAATTCACCGATCGCGCCAAGGGCTTTCTGCAATCGGCGCAGACGGTCGCGATCCGCATGAGCCATCAGCGGATCGCGCCAGACCATATCCTGAAGGCGCTGCTCGAGGACGAGCAGGGCATGGCGGCGGGGCTGATCAGCGCCGCAGGCGGCGACCCGAAGCGCGCCGTGAGCGAGACCGATCTCGCCTTGTCGAAGATCCCAGCCGTGTCGGGCAGCGGCGCGCAAGCGACGCCCGGGCTCGATAACGACACGGTGCGCGTGCTCGACCAGGCGGAGCAGATCGCTACCAAATCGGGCGACAGCTTCGTCACGGTCGAGCGGCTGCTTGTCGCGCTCGCGCTGTCGCTCAACACAGCAGCGGGCAAGGCGCTCAAAACCGCGGGCGTGACGCCCGAGGCGCTCAACGCAGCGATCGAGCAGGTGCGCAACGGCCGCGTCGCCGACAGCGCGGGCGCCGAGGACAAGTTCGACGCGCTCAAGAAGTTCGCGCGCGACCTCACCCAGGCGGCGCGCGACGGCAAGCTCGATCCCGTCATCGGCCGCGACGAGGAAATCCGCCGCACGATCCAGATCCTCGCGCGTCGCACCAAGAACAATCCGGTGCTGATTGGCGAACCCGGCGTCGGCAAGACCGCGATCGCCGAGGGGCTCGCGCTGCGCATTGCCAATGGCGACGTTCCCGATACGCTCAAGGACCGCAAGCTGATGTCGCTCGACATGGGCTCGCTCATCGCCGGCGCGAAATATCGCGGCGAGTTCGAGGAGCGCCTCAAGGGCGTGCTCGACGAGGTGAAGGCCGCCGAGGGCGACATCGTCCTGTTCATCGACGAGATGCACCAGCTGATCGGCGCGGGGAAATCCGAAGGCGCGATGGATGCGGGCAATCTGCTCAAGCCAGCGCTCGCACGCGGTGAGCTCCACTGCGTCGGCGCGACCACGCTCGATGAGTATCGCAAATATGTCGAGAAGGATGCAGCGCTCCAGCGCCGCTTCCAGCCGGTGTTCGTCGGCGAGCCGACCGTGCCCGACACGATCTCGATCCTGCGCGGGCTGAAGGAGAAATACGAGCTCCACCACGGCGTCCGCATCACCGATGCGGCGATCGTCGCGGCGGCGACCTTGTCCAACCGCTACATCACCGACCGCTTCCTCCCCGACAAGGCGATCGATTTGATGGACGAGGCCGCCTCGCGCATCCGCATGGAGGTGGAGAGCAAGCCCGAGGAGATCGAAATCCTCGACCGGCGGATCATCCAGCTCAAGATCGAACGCGAGGCGTTGAAGCGCGAGAGCGACGAGGCGTCGCGCGACCGGCTGGTCAAGCTCGACGGCGAACTTGCCAATCTCGAGCAGCAATCGAGCGAACTGACGACGCGCTGGCAAGGCGAGAAGGACAAGATCTCGGCCGAGGCCAAGCTCAAGGAGCAGATCGACGCCGCGCGGCTCGAGCTCGAACAGGCGCAAAGGGCCGGCGATCTCGCCAAGGCGGGCGAGCTGTCCTACGGGCGCATTCCCGACCTCCAGCGCCAGCTCGATGCCGCGGCGGGCGCGACCAAGGGCGCGATGCTGCGCGAGGAAGTCACGGCCGAGGACATCGCGGGCGTCGTCGCACGCTGGACCGGCATTCCGGTCGAGCGGATGCTCGAGGGTGAACGCGACAAGCTGCTCCAGATGGAAGCGACGATCGGCAAGCGCGTCATCGGCCAGCAGAACGCGATCCGCGCCGTATCGACCGCGGTCCGGCGTGCGCGTGCGGGCCTGCAGGACCCGAACCGGCCGCTCGGCTCGTTCCTCTTCCTCGGGCCGACGGGCGTCGGCAAGACCGAACTGACCAAGGCGCTCGCCGAATTCCTGTTCGACGATCCGACCGCGATGGTGCGCATCGACATGAGCGAGTTCATGGAAAAGCATGCGGTCGCCCGGCTGATCGGCGCGCCTCCGGGCTATGTCGGGTATGAGGAGGGCGGCGTGCTCACCGAAGCGGTTCGTCGGCGACCGTATCAGGTGGTCCTGTTCGACGAGGTCGAGAAGGCGCATGGCGATGTCTTCAACATCCTGCTGCAGGTGCTCGACGACGGAAGGCTGACCGATGGCCAGGGCCGCACGGTCGACTTCACCAACACGATCATCGTGCTGACCTCGAACCTCGGCAGCCAGGTGCTGACGACTTTGGGCGAAGGCGAGGATGTCGCGAGCGTCGAACCGCAGGTGATGGAGATCGTCCGCGGCCACTTCCGCCCCGAGTTCCTCAACCGGCTCGACGAGATCGTGCTGTTCCACCGGCTCGGCCAGGCGGAGATGGCGCCGATCGTCGATATCCAGGTCAAGCGGATCGCGACGCTGCTGGCGGAGCGCAAGGTCGCGCTCGAACTCACCGATGCCGCGCGCGTGTGGTTGGGCCGGGTCGGCTATGACCCGGTGTACGGCGCGCGGCCGTTGAAGCGCGCGGTGCAGCGCTATCTGCAGGACCCGCTCGCCGATCTGATCCTGCGCGGCAGCGTGAAGGACGGCGCGACGGTGCGGGTCGACGAAGGCGACGGCAAGCTCGAGCTCGCGGTCGAGTGACACGAAAAGGGCGGCTCCTTCGCAGGAGCCGCCCCTTCTGGTCGATCAGAACGTGCTTCAGATCAGTATTTGAAGCGTGCGCCGAACCGGATCGAGCGACCGACCGCACCGATCTGGGTGTAGGTCGGGTTGTAGTTGGTGGCCGCATAGTTGCCCGCGTTGAGCGGCGCCTTTGCGTCGAGCAGATTGATCACGTTGAAGTAGAACGAGAACTTCTTGTTGACCTCGACATTGCCGACGAGATCGACGTCGATGAACGACTTAACCCGGCAGTTGAAGTTCGGGTCGGTGCCGCCATAGGTGCTGCCGCCGTTGCAATTGGTCGTGCCGAACTGGTCATAGGCGACCGCCTTATACCCCGAGGTGTAATAGGCCGTCGCGGTGAGCGAGTATGGCCCCGCCTCGACCGTGTTCTGCCAGCTTCCGCGCCACCGCGGCGTGCCTGCGCCCGACGAAGTGACATACGGCGCCTGCGTGCCGACATAATCCTGGAAGCCCGTGCCATCGCCCGAATCGAACTTGTATTCGAGGATGTCGGTCACGTCGGCGCGGCTGATGAGGCGCACACCCGAGGCCACCGGCAACCGCAGCTCGGCACCGAAATCGATACCCGATGTCTTGAGCGCCGCCGCGTTGGCATACGGCGCGTTGACGAACAGCACGCGCCGGATCGCATTCGGGAAGTTCGGATCGACCGCGTCCTGCGTGATCGTATAGCCGGCCGGCAGCGCCTGACCCGAATAATAGTTGTTGATCGCGACGTTCGACAGCGGGCCGCCGGTGATGACCTGCGTCTTCTTGATGTTGTAGTAATCGACCGTGAAGCTCAGCCAGCGCACCGGCTGGAAGATCGCGCCGCCGGTGAAGCTGCGCGACAGTTCAGGCTTGATCGTCGGCGTCGCCGCAGTGTTGAAGCCGATCGAATAGGACTGGTTGTACGCGCTGCCACCCGAGCAGGTTGCGCCATCGGCCGACAGGACCGCGCCATGCGTCACCTGTGCCGAGCATGGCAGCCTGGCCGAGGTGAAGCCGACGACCGAACCCGCGGTTTCCGAGAAGCTCGGTGCACGGAAGCCCTTCGAATAGGTCCCGCGGATCGCGAGCTGCTTGAACGGCGTGAACTTCGCGCCGACCTTCGGCGAGAAGCGGTCATAGCCTTCCTGATAATGATCGAAGCGGCCCGAGACGTTGACCTCGAGGCTCTTCAGGATCGGCGCGCCGACTTCGAAATAGGCCGACGACACGGTGTGATGGCCGACCGCGGTGACTGCGTTCAGGCCGAACGTGCCATTGCCGGGATTCTCGGTCGGATTGTTGACGGCTTCGTAGCGGATCGAGCCACCGACGCCGACCTGAAGCGGGCCGCCTGGCAGCTGGAACAGATCCTTCGAGATGACGCCCTGCACCATGTCGAGATCGCTCGACGGGCTCGCGGTCACCACCGGCGAGATCTGCGCGCGGATCGCCGCAGTGTTGGCCGACGGATTGGCGAAGTTGTACGTCCCGTCGTTGACCGCAGCGGTCAGGCCCGCAACGTTGATGTAGCCGCGCTGCGAAATATCCAGCCATGAATGGACCGCGGTCACGTCTGCCGAATAGCGCCAGCCATCGCCGAACTCGCCAGCGACCCCGGCCGCGCCGCGAATGACATGGCTGTTATAGGTCGAGCCGAAGGGGACATCGCCGAACAGATAGCGGATCGCCGCCGGCTGACCCTGCGCTGCATAGGGATCGTACGGGTTGAGCTGACCGTTGCTGAGCAACGCGGGAAGCACGATGTTCTGCGCGAAGATCGGATTGGACGAGCGGATGCCGCGCGGGACGCCGCTCGTGACGACGTTGTTCTGATTGTAGCCGACCGAGAGATAGGCGGTCGTCTTGTCGTTGATCTGGACGGTACCGCGCGCATTGACGCCAAAACGCGTCTGCTGCGGCTGGATCTGGCCGTAATCAGCGGCGGTATTCTGTTCGCACGAAACGCCCGAACCGTTCGAAACCTGGCGCACCAGACCGACGCAGCCATTGGGGCTGAGGAACTGCCACGGGCCGGTGGTGATGCCGCTGCCCGAAAGGATGTTCTTGGGGTCCGACGAAGTCGTCGGTGCGACGATCGCGACCGTCGTCGTGCCTGGGACGGTGGAACCCGGGTTGTTGTTGTCGCCGCCGATCGAGGTCAGGTCGGCAGTGTTGTACGGGAACCCACGGTCGCGATTATAGATCGCGTCGTCATGCTCGTATTCGCCGCTGATATAGACGTTGAAGCCCTTCTCCTTCAGCGACCCGGTGCCGAGCGTCAGCTGCGCGCGCTGCTCGCCGCCGTCGCCGCGCTGCGTCACGCCGCCTTCGACGAGGCCGGCGATCCCGGTGAATTCCTTCTTCGTGATGATGTTGACCACGCCGCCGATCGCATCCGCGCCATAGGTCGACGACGCGCCGTCCTTGAGCACCTCGACGCGGTCAACGATCGCGTCGGGGATCGTGTTGAGATCGACGAACGCACGCTGGCCATCGTCGGCGAGCGGGTATTGCGCGGTGCGCAGGCCATCGATCACCGTCAGCGTCGAGTTGACGGTCAGACCGCGCAACGACACCGCCGACGAGCCGGCGCCGAAACCGTTGGTGAACGAGGTCGGGATCGAGCCCGAGCTGTCAGCCGAGATCGAGCGGATCGCGTCCGAAACGTTGGTGATGCCGGCGCGCGCCAGCGTCTGCGCGCTCAGCACGGTGACGGGCGACGGCGTCTCGGTATTGGCGCGGCGGAACAGCGAGCCCGTGACGACGATGTCCTGGCCGCCTTGCTCGGCAGGGGCCGCCTGTGCGGCCGGGGCGGTGGCAGCAGGCGCGGCCTGCTCGGGCGCGGCGGGCGCCGGCGCGGGCGCGGGCGCGGCTGGCGCCTGATCCTGCGCATAAGCCGGAACCGCAAGCGCGAGCAGCATCACTGCCGACGCACTGCCGGTAAGCAAGCGGGTCTTGCGGACGAGAGACGAAGAATGGGTCAACACACATGGATCCTTGCTAGGACGCACCCACCGCGATTGCTCGCGATGTGGCGTAGATGGCAAGTCTCGTAACCGAACATGTGCCCGGCCCCCCGAGACATGTGCAGTGGATGAAGCGACGCTGAACCACTGTAAAGGCGAGTTGCGGTCGCGTAAGTCGGTTTGGTTACGGACTGTCACCGAAAGGCAACAGCCTGTAATCGCTAGATAATTCCGATCCGGCCCTAAAAGGGGCGATTTTCGTGCGAAAACCGCCCCTTGCAGATTTCGGGTCAGATCAGAACTTGAAGGTCGCCCCGGCGCGGAAGCTGCGACCGACGATCCCGGCCATGTGCCAGGTCGGCAAATAGTTCGCCCCCGAATAGGATGCCGGTGCCAGCGGTGCCTTCTCGCCGGTGATGTTGCCGACGAACACGCTGAACGTGAAGTCGTCATTCACCTTGAAGGCGGCGTTGACGTCGGCATAGATGAAGCGGCGGATGTAGCAGAACTTCTGCCCGGTGCCGTAGAGGTTGCCGCCGGCGCACGAGATGTCGTCGCCTTCGTCAGCCGCGACTTCCTTGATCCGCGACACGTAATAGGTCGTCGCGGTCAGGGCGAAGCGACCGAAGTCGAGCGTGTTCTGCCAGTTGCCGCGCGCGCGCGGCGTGCCTGCGCCCGAGGACAGTTCGTAAGGTCCAAGCGTACCGGCATACTTCTGGATCTTGCTGCCGTTGCCCGGATCGAGGTCGTACTGGATCACATAGGTGAAATCGAGCCGGCTGCTGAACTTGACGCCATCGGCGATCGGCACGGTCACATTCGCGCCGAAGTCGAGGCCCGAGCTCTTGATCGAACCGGCGTTGACGAACGGCACGTTGATGATCAGCACGCGCGGCAGTGCGTTGGGGAACAGCGGATCGGGCGCATCGACCGCCGAGACGGTGTAGCCCGCGGGCAGCGGGGTGCCCGCGAAATAGTTCGCACGCGCGATGCCTGCATCCGGACCCGTCACGATCACGTCGGTCTTCTTGATGTTGTAATAGTCGACCGTGAAGCTGACGTTGCGGATCGGCTCGGCGACGATGCCGGCGGTGAAGCTGCGCGACTTCTCAGGCTTCAGGTTGGGATTGCCGGTCGCGCCCGAACCGAGGCTGTAGGCCTGGGCATAGGGGTTCGTGTTGCCACCGGTGATAAGGCCACCATGCGCCAGCTGGAAGCTTGCCGGCGGCGTCACCGTCACGAAGCCGGCATAGCTCGACGCCGGGTTGTTCTCGGCGAAGGTCGGTGCACGGAACCCGTTCGAATAGGTACCGCGGATCGCGAGCTGCTTGATCGGCGTCCACTTGGCGCCGATCTTGGGCGAGAAGTGGCTGAAGCCTTCCGAATAATGATCGTAGCGACCCGAACCGTTGACCTCGAGCGTGTCGAGGATCGGCGCGTTGACTTCGAAATAGCCGGCATAGACGTCATGCGTACCGAAGGCGGCCGAGGTGTTGGCGTATTTGGTCAGGCCGGGGTTGTTGCTGTTGTTGACTTCTGTTTCGTGGCGGAACTGGCCGCCGACGGCGACCTGCAGATTGCCACCCGGCAGCGCGAACAGATCCTTGGCGACCGAGGCATCGACCGAGATCAACGAGGTGTGCGACGGCGTCGTATAGCTCGGTGCGATCGTGTTGCGGACGGCCTGCGTGTTCTGCGACGGGTCGACGAAGTTGTACGCCCCGGTGTTGATCGCCTGCTTCAGCCCGGCAATGTCGAGCACGCCGTAGTTCGCGAGCGAGAAATTGTCGCGCGCGCCGACCGCATCGACCTTCCAGTGATAATCGCCGGCGATGTCGCCGTTGAAGCCGACCGCGCCGCGGATCACTTCGTTGCTGCGGATCGAATAGGAGGGGATGTCGCCGAACGCGTAATAGATGCGCGCCGCGTTGTTGGCCGGATCAAGCGCGCCAGCGGCGGCATACGGGTTGTTCGGGTTGAGACGGCGGTCGGCCGCGGTCACGCAGTTCACGCCGCTCGCGCAGATATACACCGGCAGGACGATGCCCGGGTTGCTCGACGACTGGGTCGGCGAGGCACCATAAGGCTGCGTCTGGCGGATGCCGTTCGGCTGGCGGCCGATGGTGACCTGGCTGTGCGAATAGCTGCCGGTGGCATAGCCTTCGATCGCATCGCTGAGGCGGACGCTCAACCGGCCGGTGAAGCTATAGCGCTCCTGCGCCGGCTGGATGTCGTTATAGCGCGTGCCGTATTCCTGGCCATAATCATGCGCGCAGCCGGTGCCGCCTGCGGCGCCCGCGACGGTGAAGGTGCCGCGTGTGCACTGTGCGGTACCGCCGAGCAACGTGTAGGTACCCGACGCGACGCCGCCGGCGAACGGATTATTGAGATCGGTCTGTGGCGCGCGACGGACGACGGCGTTGGTCGACTGGGTCGTCAGCGAGCTGTCGCCGGTGTTATTGTCAAGACCGCCGATCGAGCTCAGATCGTTGGTGTTGTACGGGAAACCGCGCGTCGTCGCGCCGATCGCCTGGTCCTTCTGATATTCGCCGTTGACGTAGAAGTTCCAGCCCTTGGCATCATAGTCGCCATAGCCTGCCGTGAGGTTCGCGCGATAGCGCGCGCCGTCGCCCCGCTCGGTCAGGCCGCCCTCGACCGTGCCCGCGACGCCGGTGAAGTGCTTCTTCATGATGATGTTGACGACGCCGCCGATCGCGTCGGCGCCATAGCTCGACGATGCACCGTCCTTGAGCACTTCGACGCGCTCGACCGCGCTGAACGGGATCGAGTTGAGGTCGACATAGGCGTTGTGGCCGTCGTCGTTGAGCGGGAAGTTGGTCGAGCGCAGCCCGTCGATCAGCACCAGCGTCGACGAAACGCCGAGGCCGCGCAGCGAGACCGCCGCGCCGCCGGCCGAGAAGCCGTTGGTGAAGCCGGTCGAGATCGAGCCCGCGCCATCGGCCGAGATCGAGCGGACCGCGTCGTTGATGTTGGTGATGCCCGCGCGTGCGAGCGTCTCGGTGGTCAGCACGGTGACCGGCGAAGGCGTCTCGGAATTGGTGCGACGGAAGATCGAGCCGGTGACGACGATGTCCTTGCCCTCATCGGCGGCCTGAGTCGGCGTCGAATCGGCTGGCAGGGGCGCGGCAGGCTGATCCGGGGTGGTCTGCGCAAAGGCCGGACCGGCCGAAAGCGCAACGAGCAAAGCGAAGGGAGCGGCGGTGGAACGAAGACGCGCGACAGCGCGGGCTTGCAAGGACTGCATCAAGTAAGATTCCCCAGAAGTGCCAGTGGCACTGTTGTTTAGCGACGGCCTCGGACCCCCCGACCCGTCGCGATGCCTGGAGACTGTGACGGCCTCGCAATATTGTAAAGAGGCCAGGATGGAACTTTTCCGAGTGTCGCTGCAATGCAACACTATTTCAAATGATACCGCTTTGACGGTTCATTCGCAGCGTCATCGCGTCCCGATCATTCGGAACGCGGCATCGGCCCCGCCGCCAGCAGGGGATCGATCTTGGCCTCGCGCCACTTGAGGCTCCAATGCAGATGCGGTCCGGTGGCGCGTCCCGTCATCCCCGATAGCGCCACGGGTTGCCCGCGGCGGACGCGCTCGCCGACGCGTACGTCGATCCGCGAAAGGTGCAGGAAGGCGGTGTTGAGGCCGTTGCCGTGATCGATCATCAGCAGATTGCCCTCGAGCGTGAAAGGGTGATCCGCGGCCAGAATCACCACCCCATCGGCGGGTGCGAGGATCACCGAACCCTGCGGCTTGGCGACATCGAGTCCCGAATGGTACGATCCGGCCTCACCGTTCTTGTAGATCCGCTGCGAGCCGAACAGCGTCGAGATGCGCCCGGTGGTCGGCCACAGGAAGGTCTGCCGCCAGCCTTGCGAATCGGTCTGTATGCGGCGCGCGGCATTGATCTGCGCGAGCTCGGCGGGGCGCAGGCGATCAAAGTCGGGCTGCGGCAGCGGGAGCTTGGGGAGCGTCGCCAGGCGCGAAATGTCCCACGCGCGCGGCGCGATCGTCAGCGTGTCGCGTACCACGCGCCCGTCGTCGAGCGTCGCGGCAAGGCTCGCGCTCGGGCCGGCGTCGCGGTCGAAGCCGATCAGAAAGCGGCCATCGGGCGCAATCGGGAGCGTTGCCCCGTTGAAACGCAACAGGCTGGTGCCCGCCGGCGCGATGCCGATGACGATGCCGCCCTGGATCATCGATCCCGAATAGCTGAAACTGACGGGCGATGGTCCACGCTGCGGCTGTTGCGTCGCGGGACGGCGCACCGGCGGCGCGGTGACCTGTTGCACGGTGGACCGCGGGGGGGCGGGGCGCTCGGGCGTCGTACAGCTGCCCAGCATGATCATCAGGGCAAGGCCGACGGTGCGGCGCGGGATGGTCGAAATGCCCCCCCGGGCCTTCACGCGGGCGTCATCGCTTCGGTCGCGATCGCGGCGGTCGCATAGGCCTCCTGCTTGGCGACGCTCCAATAGCGCAGATCGTCGAGTGCGATCCGCGCGCCGCTCACGGCACAGACGACATGGTCACCCGGTGCGAGCACGCGAAAGCCGTTAGCCATGAAGTGCAGCCGCGCGGGACGATCGGTATTGGACATCAACATGGCGCGGCTCATTCTAGAGGAGAGTGGGTTGTTCGGGCGGTGGCGCACCATATGCCTTGGTGCCGCCGCGCTCAACCTTGGCGTCGACCTCGCCGTCGCGGAAGTGGAGCGTGACGGTGCCGGCGCTGCGCGCGGCGCTCGCCGACCCGACGACGGCGCCGGAAGGTCTGGCCGAGACGAAGGCATAGCCGCGGTCGAGGATCGCGTTGGGTCCGAGCGATTCGACCAGCCGCCACGTCGCGCTCAGCCGGTCGCGGCCACGCTCGAGCTGGCGGTCGAGCGTCGACAACCGTAAAGCGCCCGCCGAGCGATCGAGCTGCCCGCGCGCGACGACGACACGGCGCTCGAGCCCGCGATCGAGCCGCGCGCCGAGATCGTCGGCCTTCTGCCGCTGCGGCCCGAGCAGCGCGTCGCGGCGCGGCAGCACGCGGACCAAGGCATCGAGCCGCTCGCGCCCGCGCTCGGCGTAGCGCCGCGCGCATTTCTCGGTGCGGGTACCATAGCTGGCGAGCGTCAGGCGGAGGTCTGCAAGCACCGGCACCGCCATCTCGGCGGCGGCGGTCGGCGTCGGCGCGCGCAGGTCGGCAGCGAAATCGGCGAGCGTGGTGTCGGTCTCGTGGCCGACCGCCGAGATCAGCGGGATGCTGCATTTGGCGATCGCGCGGACGACGACTTCCTCGTTGAACGCCCACAGATCCTCGATCGACCCGCCGCCGCGCGCGACGATGACGAGGTCGGGGCGCGTCTCGGGCGACATCGCATCGAACCCGGCGATCGCACGTGCGACCTCCTCCGCCGCCCCCGCGCCCTGCACCTTGACCGGCCAGACGAGCACATGCGTCGGACAGCGATCCTCGAGCCGGTGGAGGATGTCGCGGATCACCGCGCCGGTCGGCGAGGTGACGACGCCGATCCGCGCGGGCACGAAGGGCAACGGCTTCTTGGCCGAGGATGCGAACAGCCCCTCCCCCGCCAGCTTGACCTTCAATTTCTCGAGCAGCGCCATCAGCGCGCCCTCGCCCGCCAGCTCCATCCGGTCGATGACGATCTGGTATTTCGAGCGGCCGGGATAGGTCGTGATCTTGCCGGTGGCGATCACCTCGGCGCCGTCTTGCGGGGTGAAGCCGAGTTGCGCGACATTGCCCTTCCAGATCACGCCGTCGATGACCGCGCTGTCGTCCTTGAGGCTGAGATAGGCGTGCCCCGACGCGACGCGCTTGTAGCCCGAGATCTCGCCGCGCAGGCGGACGAAGCCGAACTCGGTCTCGACGACGCGCTTGAGCTTTCCGGCGAGTTCCCCGACACTCATCGGCGCGGCGTTGTCGCCGGGAGCGGGCTCGGCTACGAGGCCGCCCAATCCGGCGCCCATCCCCTCGCGCCGCGCAATCTCTAGAAAAGGGTCCGCCATTGAATGTCCTGTTGATCGGCTCGGGTGGTCGCGAACATGCGCTGGGCTGGAAGCTCGCGCAATCGCCGCGCCTGCGTACACTGTTCGCCGCACCCGGCAATCCGGGCATTGCGGCGCATGCGCAGATCGTATCGCTAGAGCTGACCGATCATGCTGCGGTGGTGGCGTTCTGCGCCGAGAACGCGGTCGAGCTGGTGGTGATCGGCCCCGAGGCGCCGCTGGTCGATGGTCTCGGCGATAGCCTCCGCGCTGCTGGTGTCGCGGTGTTCGGACCGAACAAGGCGGCGGCGCAGCTCGAAGGCTCGAAGGCGTTCACCAAGGCGTTGTGCGATAGCGCCGGCATTCCGACCGCGGGCTATGTCCACGCCACCAGTCGCGCCGAAGCGCGCCATGCGCTCGATCGTTTCGGCGTCCCCGTCGTGGTCAAGGCCGATGGCCTCGCGGCGGGCAAAGGCGTGACCGTCGCGATGACGCGCGAGGAAGCCGAAGGCGCGCTCGCCGATCTGTTCGGAGCGCGCGGCGGCGAAGCCGTGATCGAGGAATTCCTCGAGGGCGAGGAAGCCAGCCTGTTCGTGCTGACCGACGGCAAGGACATTCTCAGCTTCGGCTCCGCGCAGGACCACAAGCGCGTCGGCGAAGGCGATATCGGCCCCAACACCGGCGGGATGGGCGCGTACAGCCCGGCGCGCGTGCTGACGCCCGAACTCGAGGCCCGCGCGATCGAAGAGATCGTCAAGCCGACCGTCGCAGCCCTGGCCGCCGCGGGGACGCCGTTTTCGGGCGTGCTCTATGCCGGGCTGATGCTGACCGCGGACGGCCCCAAGCTTATCGAATACAACGCGCGCTTCGGCGACCCCGAATGCCAGGTGCTGATGGCGCGGCTCGACGAGGATTTGCTCGAAATCCTGCTCGCGGTGGCGAACGGCACGCTCGGCGAGCGCGGTCCGGCAAAGTGGGTCGAGCAGACCGCCCTCACCGTCGTGCTCGCCGCCACGGGCTATCCCGGCACCCCTGTGACCGGCGGGCCGATCGACGACATTGCCGAAGCCGAGGAAACCGGCGCCCTCGTCTTCCAGGCCGGAACGCGGCTCGACAGCGGGCAGCTCGTCGCCTCGGGCGGGCGCGTGCTCGCGGTGACGGCGCTCGGCGCTACCGTCGCCGAAGCGCAAGCCGCCGCCTATCATGCGGTCGACCAGATCGTCTTCCCGAGCGGTTTCTGCCGCCGCGACATCGGCTGGCGCGAAATTGCGCGCGACGCGGGCTGATGTCTTGCGCTAGCCTTTGCCGAATTCAGGAGTAGCGTATGTCTTCCGGCCCCGAGAATCCCAACCAGGCGATCGACGTGATGGTGCCGATCACCATCTCGCACGTCATCCTGATGATTGTGCTCGCCGCCGCCGCGGTGGCGATCCTGTGGTACGGCACGCTGCTCCACCGCCGCCGCAAGAATGCGGAAAAACAGGTCGAGGAAAATTTCGCGGTCGCCGAGGAACATGGCGCGACCGCCGAGCCGGGGACCGCCTCGATCGACGGGACGCCGGCGGTTTCGGCCGACGTGCCGGCGAAAGAGGATCGCGGAGGCGCACCTACCCCCGCCGAGGCACCCGCCCCCGCTCGAGCACCAGCTCCAGCTGCAGTCGAGGTTCCGCCGCAGGCTCCCGTCCCCGCTGCTCCACCTATCTCCGCTCCGGCTCCGGCTCCGGCTCCGGCTCCGGCTCCCGCTCCGGCTCCGGCTCCCGCCCCTGTCCCCGCTCCTTCTTCTGTTGCCGCCGCGCCGATCGCGACCGACCTCACGCAGATCAAGGGGCTGGGGCCCAAGCTCGCTGCAACGCTCGCGGAGCAGGGCATCACGCGCGTCGAGCAGATCGCCGCGCTGACACCCGACGACGCCGCCGCGCTCGATGCCAGGCTCGGCGTCTTCAAGGGCCGCATGACGCGCGACCGATGGATCGAACAGGCCACGCTGCTCAGCGCAGGCGACCGCGCCGGCTATGAAGCGGTCTTCGGGAAATTGGGCGGTTAAATCCGGGCCCTTTTCCCGCGCCACCTCGACTATGCCGGCGCAGGCGGCGCCGATGGCCTCCGCCCGCACGATAGGGCCCGCCATTCGGCACAGCGGCCGATATCGTGACGCGATTTGGACTTTTCGGCGGCGGTCGCGTTGTCGGGGCTCCGCAACCGAAGGACGAGGCAAATGCGATGGCCGCAGCGGCGAAACAGGACCAGCCCGATCGGCAGCAGCTCCACCGCATCGTCGAAGGCCTGAGCGACGGCGTCATCCTGATCGAGCCCGACGAGCGCATCGTCTGGGCGAACGCCGCCGCGTTAGCGATGCACGGCTGCACGCGGACCGCCGAGCTCGGCGACACGATACAGGCCTATCAACAGCGTTTCGAGCTGCGCCTCCGCGACGGCCATAAGCTCCCCGCCACCGCCTATCCGATGGCCCGGCTGTGCCGCGGCGAATCCTTCGAAGACGTGATCGTCGATGTCCGCCGCACGCACCAGAGCGAGCCCGATTGGGTGCACCGCGAGCGCGGCTTCGTGCTCGATCGCGACGGCAAGCCCGATTGCCTCGTGCTGATCATCGGCGACGCCACCGAAGCCTTCGAGGCCGAGGAACGCTTCGAGAGCATGTTCAACGCCAACCCCGCGCCCGCGCTGATCGTGCGGCTCGCCGATCTGCGCTACGTCCGCGTCAACGAGGGCTTTCTCGAGCTTTCGGGATGGGAGCGCGACCAGATCGTCGGGCGCTCGATGTACGAGTTCGACATCCTCGCCCAAGCCGCCGAGAAGGACAAGGCAACCGCGCGACTGGCAAAGGGCGACTGCATCCCGCAGATGGAGGCCGACCTTCCGCTGCCGAGCGGCGACGGCAAGCTCGTCCTGCTCGCCGGGCATCCGGCCGAGATGCCCAATAACGAGCCGTGCATGATCTTCACCTTTGCCGATCTCGAGCCGCGCCGCCGCGCCGAACTGGCGCTGCGCCAGAGCGAGGAGCGGTTCGCCACCGCATTCCGCTTCGCGCCGGTACCGATGGTGCTGACCAGCCTCGACGGGCACCGCATGCTCAACGTCAACCACGCCTTTCTCGCGCTGACCGAATGGGGCCATGACAGCGTGGTCGGGCGCAAGCCGGCCGAGATCGAACTGTTCGAAAGCAGCGCGACGCGGCGCGAGATCGAGAAGAAGGTCGCCGAAAGCGGGTCGTTCCGCGGCTATGAGGTACAGATCAAGACGCGTACCGGCGCGCTCGTCACCTGTCTCGCCTCGGCCGAGACGGTGTCGATCAATGGCCAATACTGCATCCTCGCGGCGTTCCAGGACATTAGCGAGCGCAAGCGCACCGAGCTCGATTTGATCGCCGCGATCGAAAGCGCGATGCAGGATTCGAGCTGGCTCAGCCAGAAGATCATGGACCGCCTCGCCGACCTGCGCCGCGGCACCAGCGAGACGAAATCCTCGACCCGCGCAGTCGAGCTGACGCCGCGCGAGCGCGAGGTGCTGGCGCTGATCACCCAGGGCAAGGCCGACGATGCAATAGCATCGGCGCTAGCGCTGAAACGCACCACCGTCCGCAACCATGTCGCGCGCCTCTATGCCAAGATCGGCGCGCACAGCCGCGCCGAGGCGATCATCTGGGCGCGCGATCGCGGGCATCAATTGGGACTCGATACGTCGAACTAATCGTCGAAATGGGTGCCGATGCACCTATCGATCGGGTGCCCGCGCATCTTTGGCGCCCCCGCGCGCATGCCTAATTTCCTAAGCGTCCCGGACAGTCGTCCGGTGTGAGAGGAGAATTCGCATGTCCATTCTTGCCTGGATCATCCTGGGTCTCGTCGCCGGCTTCATCGGCAGCAAGATCGTCAACAAATCGGGTGAAGGAGTGCTGCTCGACATCGTGCTCGGCGTCGTCGGCGCGGTCGTCGGCGGCTTCCTGTTCAACCAGTTCGGCGCCGCCGGTGTCACCGGCCTCAACGTCTACAGCCTCGTCGTCGCCGTCATCGGCGCGATCGTCGTGCTGGTGCTCTATCATCTCGTCGTGCGCGGCACGACGCGCTGAACCTTCCCCGACCTTCCCCCCACACACCCGGCCGATCCACGGCCGGACACAGGAGCGTATCATGACCCAGACCCTCACAGGCCTGTTCGACAATTACGACGACGCACGCCGCGCGGTGCAGGATCTCGAAGCCGCCGGCGTCGCGCATCGCGACATCAGCATCGTCGGCCATGACAAGCGCAATCCCGCTGGTGATGTCGCCGACCCCGCTGCCGAGGATGCGGGCGCAGGCGCCGGTATCGGCGCCGCAGTTGGTGGCGTCGGCGGCCTGCTCGCCGGGCTCGGCCTGCTCGCCATTCCCGGGATCGGCCCGGTGGTCGCGGCCGGCTGGCTCGCCGCGACCGCAGCGGGTGCAGCCGGTGGTGCATTGGTCGGCGCGGCCGCCGGCGGTATCGTCGGCGCGCTGACGCATGCCGGCGTCCCCGAGGAAGACGCGCACGTCTATGCCGAGGGCATCCGCCGCGGCGGCACGCTCGTCACCGCCAAGGTCGACGCGCCGCTCGAAGCGACCGCGCGCCAGATCCTCAGCGACGACCGCACGGTCAACCTCGGCGAGCGCCGCGAGGCGTACCGGTCGCAGGGCTGGAACCGCTTCGACGACACCGCGCCGGCCTATTCGGAAACCGAAATCGCTGCCGAACGCGCCCGCTACGACCGCGTCTGAACCGAACACGAAGGAACACATCATGCGTATCTCGACCCCTTTTCTGCTCGGCGCGGCGCTGCTCGCAGCCCCCGCGCTCGCGCAGACCGCGCCGGCCAAGAACAACATTGCGATCAAGGACGCGCACACCGTCAATGACGGAAGCGCGCAAAGCGGCGCCAATTCGTTCACCCAGGCGCAGGCGCGCGCGCATATCGCGAAGTCGGGCTTTACCGGCGTCTCGGCGCTGACCAAGGACCAGGCCGGCGTATGGCGCGGCACCGCGCGCAAGGGCGGCCGCTCGGTCCATGTCGGGCTCGACTTCAAGGGCAATGTCTCGACCGGCAACTAACCGACGCACGGCGGCGGCGCGACTTTACCTCGCCCGCCGCCGCTGCCACGGTTGCGTCCGTAACGACTGAGAACGAGCGGAACGATGAACCTCAAACGACGCCTGCGCTCGATCGCGCTGTTCCAGCAGCTCGGCCCGGGTCTCGTGACGGGCGCCGCCGACGACGATCCGAGCGGCATCGCGACCTATTCGCAGGCCGGCGCGCAATTCGGCTTCGGCCTGCTCTGGACGATGCTGCTCACCTATCCGCTGATGTCGGCGGTGCAATTGGTCAGCGCGCATATCGGCCGCGTCACCGGCTGCGGCCTCGCGAAGAACATGGGCGACCTGTTCCCGCGCTGGCTGGTCACCGGGCTGGTCATGCTGCTGTTTGCCGCCAACACCATCAATATCGGCGCCGACATCGCGGCGATGGGCAATGCCGGGCAATTGGTGGTTGGCACCAACGGCCATCTGCTGACGATCGGCTTCGCCTTGCTGTCGCTGCTGCTCCAGCTGTTCATTCCCTATCGGCGCTACGCCAGTTTCCTCAAGTGGATCACGCTCAGCCTGCTCGCCTATGTCACCTTGGTGTTCATGGTGAAGATCGACTGGGCCGCCGCCGCGACCGGGCTGGTCGTGCCGCGGATCGAGGGACGCAGCGCGGTCGTCACCGTCGTCGCGATCTTCGGCACGACGATCAGCCCCTATCTCTTCTTCTGGCAGAGCGCGCAGGAGGTCGAGGAAGTCGCGCAATCCGACGACGCCGCGCCGCTCGTCGATGCGCCGTGGCAGGCGCGTCGCGAATTTCGCCGGATGCGGATCGACACGCTCGCCGGCATGGCGATCTCCAATATCGTCGCGCTCGCGATCATCATCGGCACCGCCGCGACGCTGCATGCGGGCGGCCACACCACGATCGGCTCGGCCGCCGATGCCGCCGCCGCGCTGAAGCCGGTCGCCGGCAAGTTCGCCTTCCTGCTGTTCGCGCTCGGCATCATCGGCACGGGGTTGCTCGCGGTACCGGTGCTCGCCGGTTCGGCCGCCTATGCGATCGGCGAAAGCCGCGGGTGGAAATGCGGGCTCGAACACAAGCCGTGGGAGGCGGTCGGCTTCTACGGCGTGGTCGGGCTCGCGACCTTGCTCGGCATCGCGATCGACTGGTCGTCGATCGATCCGATCAAGGCGCTGTTCTGGAGCGCGGTGATCAATGGCGTCGTCGCCGTGCCGATCATGGCGGCGATGATGCTCGTCGCGCGGCGCCGCCGGACGATGGGCAAGTTCACGATCGGCCCGCGGCTCTACGCGCTCGGCTGGATCGCGACCGTCGTGATGGCCGCGGCGGTGCTCGCGATGGTGTTCGTTCAATAAGCGGCACACGCCCTATCGGCGCGTCGCAGGGCGGCCTATTCTCCGCGAACCCTTTGGAGCGTACCACCATGCAGATCACCCGCAGCGGCGACACCGCCTCGGCCGCCGGCCCGGCCGACTATTTCACCGGACACGTGCGGATCGACGCGCCGTTCAAGGGCAGCGGCGGCTTGAGCGGCGCGACCGTCACCTTCGAGCCCGGCGCGCGCACCGCTTGGCACACGCATCCGCTCGGCCAGACGATCCTGATCCTGAGCGGGCTCGGCCGGGTGCAGCGTGAGGGCGGTTCGGTCGAGCACGTTCGCCCGGGCGACAGCGTGTTCTTCGAACCCGGCGAGCGGCACTGGCACGGCGCTTCCCCCGATTGCGCGATGAGCCATATCGCGATCGCAGAGGCGCTCGACGGCAAGGTCGTGGACTGGCTGGAACAGGTCAGCGATGCCGAATATGTAGGGGCCGACTGACCCGCTGGGCGATGCATCCGCTGGTCGCGCGAGGCGTTGAGGCGGGCATATGACGATTCTCATTCCGATCCTCGGCGATCAGCTCTCGCATGGTCTCGCTTCGCTCCAATCCGTCGCGAAGGACGACGCGGTCGTGCTGTTGATGGAGGTCGCCGACGAGACGACCTATGTCCGCCATCACAAGCGCAAGATCGCGCTGATCCTGTCGGCGATGCGACACTTCGCCGACGAACTGCGCGCCGACGGATGGACGGTCGATTATGTCGAGCTTGACGATCCGGCCAATAGCGGCAGCTTCACCGGCGAAGTCGCGCGTGCGGTCGAGCGGCATCGCCCCATTTCGATCCGGATCGTCGAATCGGGCGAATGGCGCGTGAAGACGATGATCGACGGCTGGGCCGAGCGCTTCGGCCTCGCCGTCGATATCCGCCCGGACGATCGCTTCGTCTGCGGCATCCTCGAATTCCAGACCTGGGCGCAATCGCGCAACGATCTGGTGATGGAATATTTCTACCGCGACATGCGCCGCAAGACCGGCCTGCTGATGACCGCCGAGGGCAAGCCCGAAGGCGGGCAATGGAATTTCGACGCCGACAATCGCGCCCCGCCGCGCGGTGGGTTAAACTATCCGCAACCGCTGCACTTCGCGCCCGATGCCTGCACAACCGCGGTGATGGAGCTGGTCGCCGCTCGCTTTGCGGGCCATTTCGGGCGGCTAGACCAGTTCGGCCTGCCCGTCACCGCGGCGCAGGCGCGCGAGGCGCTCGCCCATTTCGTCCGCACCGCGCTCCCCGATTTCGGCACCTATCAGGACGCGCTCGTGACGGGGCAGGACTGGCTCTACCACAGCTGGCTGAGCCCCGCGCTCAACCTCGGGCTGCTTACCGCGCTAGACGTCGCGCAGGCCGCTGCCGACGCGTACGCCGCGGGCACCGTGCCGCTCAACGCCGCCGAAGGCTTCATCCGCCAGGTGATCGGCTGGCGCGAATATGTCCGCGGCTATTACTGGCTAGAAATGCCCGACGCCGCGAGCGCCAACGCGCTCGACGCGACGCGCCCCCTCCCCGATTTCTACTGGACCGGCAAGACCGAGATGCTGTGCCTCGCCGAAGCGGTCCGCAACACGCACGACAATGGCTATGCGCATCACATCCAGCGGCTGATGGTGCTCGGCAATTTCGCGATGCTCGCGGGCGTGCGGCCGCAGGACGTCGCCGACTGGTTCCTCGTCGTCTATGCCGATGCGTATGAATGGGTCGAACTGCCCAACGTGATCGGCATGAGCCAGCATGCCGATGGCGGGCGGCTCGCGACCAAGCCCTATGCCGGCGGCGGCGCCTATATCAACCGCATGTCGGACCATTGCCGGCGCTGCCGCTACGACGTCAAGCAGAAGACCGGCCCCGACGCCTGCCCGTTCAACGCGCTCTATTGGGATTTCCTCGTGCGGCACGAGCGCCGCTTCCGGCGCAATCGCCGGATGACGACGATGTATGCCAATTGGGACCGGATGACCCCTGCGGTGCGCGAGGCGTATCGGTCGAGCGCGGCGGCGTTTCTCGAAACGCTCGTTCCCGCGGAGCCAGGCTGGGCGCGCTGATCGAAGTCAGCGGCGGCGGCCCACGCTCGCCGTCTGCCGCGCGCCCTCCGGCCAGGCGCTAGCTGCCGCCTTGCACCGTGAGATCATCGGTCGAAACCGCGTCGATATCTTCGGCGTCGGACTCGCCATCCCCGCTCGCTGCGGATTCGGGCCGATCGCTCTCGCGCGGCGCGGCGGGGCCGCCGGCGGCATCGTCCATCGGCGGCTGTTCGGGCGGAATGATCTGCTCGACCGCGACATCGGTCGCATCCGCGGCGGGCTGGCTACGATCGTCGGACATCATTCTCTCTCCTCGTCTGTCCACGCATCAACGCCCGAACCGACGACCAGACCCAAATCGATCCTCGAAGCGCGAGATTTAGAGGGCGCTGACGCCCTCGACGCTGACCACGCCCTCCGCGATCAGCGTCCCGATCAGGCGGACGCGCTTCTCGACGTGATCGACCGGCACGCGCTGGAGATGCAGCGTGTACCACCCGCCGCGATCGCGCTGCAGGATGAACGCTGCGCCGTCGCGGGTGAGCGTACCCGTTTCATCGACCGGCTGCGCCGCGAACGCCATCGTGTCAGACCAAAGTCGCCGCCGGCTGCCCGTCGCGCATCGCGATCGCCGAGGCGATCGCGCCGATGCCGCCGATCAGCAGGCTGATCGCAAGCAGCGTCCCCGGCAGGATCAGCCCCGACACGGGCAGCGACGACACGATCCACAGCATCAGCACGACGTTGACGACGCCCATCGCGATCAGCCAGCCGCGTCCGCGCCGCACCCGCGCGAAGCCCCAATAGAGTTCGAGCAGGCCCCGCGCCCCGAGCCAGATCGCGATCAGGAAGGTCAGCGAGATCGCCCCGCTCGCCGGCGCGAACAGCAGGTACAGGCCGACCAGCAGCGACAGCACGCCGAACAGCAAATCGTACATCCGCCGCTCGCCGCGATGCCGCGAGGCGGCGATCAGCGCCAGGATGCCCGAGGCGGTGACGAACAGGCCGGCGAGAATCGAAGCGGTGATCGACGCCGAGACCGGCCAGGCGAAAGCGAGGATCGCGAGCAGGATCTCGCCGATCCCGAACGCCAGGACCCAGACCCAGCCAGAGGTCTCGCTGTGCACGTGCGTGGTGGTCATCGTCGCATCTCCCTTGAGGCCTGTTGAACGGAACGCCAGCGTTACGGTTCCACCGCGAGGCGGGCTGCGCGTATTTCGACCGAGCCCTCGCTTCGCCGCGCGTTTCGACCGGTCGCGCTGCACTCCAAGGCTGCGGGTGCGATAAGCAGCGACAGGGGAATCGCGTTGCCCTAGACACTCGGGGGAAAAGTCCAGATGTGCGGGCATACCGTCGCTGCACCCGCGGAGAGCGTCATGATGCCAGTCGAAAACGCCGAACAGTCGAGCTCCCAGCGCCGGCCTGTCGCGCTTCCGTTGCGCTTGGACCGCCAATGACCCCGTCGCAAAAGGCCTTTCTCGGCGAGTTGATCTCCGAAGCGGTCGCGATCGGCATCGTGATGACTTTCGGCCTGTCGGTCGCCGCGATGTACACGCTCTACGATCCGAGCCCGTACAAGACCGCCTATTGGGGCGTCTGCATCACCTGGGGCATGGCGGTCTCGCTGTCGATCTACATGACCGGCGCGGTGTCGGGCACGCACGCCAATCCCGGCGTCACGCTGGCGCTCGCTTTGTATCGCGGCTTTTCGTGGAAGAAGGTGCTGCCCTATTGGGCCGCGCAACTGGTCGGGGCGTTCGTCGGCGCTGCGATCGTCTATGCGCTGTATTACACCGTCATCGATCACTTCAACCTGACGCAGCACCTCACCCGCGCCGAGGGCGGCGCCGCGGGGGTGTTCTTCACCGCTCCCGGCCTCGCGATCACGCCGATGAAGGGCTTCATCGACGAGATCATCCTCACCGCACTGCTGATCTTCGGCATCTTCGCGATCACCGACGAATTCAACACCATGGCGCCGCAGGCCAATTTCGGCGCGATCGTGATCGGGCTGCTCGTTGCGGTGATCGGCGCCTCGGCGGGCTATCTCGAGGCCTGGGCGATCAACCCGGCGCGCGATCTCGGCCCGCGTTTCTTCGCCTGGCTGATGGGATGGGACAAATCCGCCTTCCCCGGCCCCGGCAATTACTGGTGGGTGCCGATCGCGGGGCCGTTCATCGGCGCGGTGATCGGCGGCGGCGCGCAGCATCTGCTGATCCGCCCCTTCCTGCCGCGCAACCGGCCCGCGGCGGGTCCGCAATAATCTAGGAGAGCAAGCGTGAGCGACACCATCATCCTGGCGATCGACCAGGGCACCACCTCGACCCGCAGCATGACCTTCGGCACCGACGGCGTGCCGCGGCAGACCGTGCGGCGCGAGTTCGAGCAGCATTATCCGCAAGCCGGCTGGGTCGAGCATGATGCCGAGGACATCTGGCGCGACACGCTCGCGACGATGCAGGCCGCGGCCGAGGCCGATGGCGGAACGATCGCCGGGATCGGCATCACCAACCAGCGCGAGACGGTGGTGGTGTGGGACCGCAAGACCGGCGAGCCGGTCCACAACGCGATCGTCTGGCAGGACCGCCGCACCGCCGCCTTGTGCGCGCAGCTCAAGGCCGACGGCAACGAGCCGCTCGTGCGCGCGCGCACCGGGCTGATCCTCGACCCGTATTTCTCGGGCACCAAGCTCAAATGGATCCTCGACGAGGTCGACGGCGTGCGCGCCCGCGCCGAGCGCGGCGAGCTCGCCTTCGGCACGATCGACAGCTTCCTGCTGTGGCGGCTGACCGGCGGCAAGGTCCACGCCACCGACGCGAGCAACGCCTCGCGCACCTTGCTGTTCGACATCCACAAGGGCGCGTGGGACGCCGATCTGCTCAAGCTGCTCGACATCCCCGAAAGCCTGCTGCCCGAGGTCAAGGACAACAGCACGATCTTCGGCGAGACCGCGCCCGAATTGCTCGGCCGCAGCGTGCCGATCGGCGGCATGGCGGGCGACCAGCAGGCCGCCGTCGTCGGCCAGGCGTGTTTCGAGCGCGGCGACGCCAAATCGACCTATGGCACCGGCTGCTTCGTGCTGCTCAACACCGGCACCGAGGCGGTGACCAGCAAAAACGGGATGCTGACGACGATTGCCTATCAGCTGAACGGCGAGATCACCTATGCGCTCGAAGGCTCGATCTTCGTCGCCGGCGCGGCGGTGAAGTGGCTGCGCGACGGGCTCGGGCTGATCAACCGCGCCGCCGACACCGACGACATGGCGACCAAACTCGACGGGAATGACGGCGTCTACATGGTCCCGGCGTTCGTCGGGCTCGGCGCGCCGCATTGGGACCCCGCCGCGCGTGCGTCGATCACCGGGCTGACCTTTGCCGCGACGGGCTCGCACATCGCGCGCGCCGCGCTCGAGTCAGTCGCCTATCAGACCGCCGATCTGATGAACGCGATGGTCGCCGACGGCGCGCGCGACGCGCGGCAAATCCGCGTCGATGGCGGGATGGCGGCGAACGACTGGTTCTGCCAGTTCCTCGCCGACGTGCTCGACACCGATGTCGTGCGTCCCGCCAATATCGAGACGACGGCGGCGGGCGCCGCCTTCCTCGCCGGCATGGCGGTCGGCGTCTGGAACGGCCCGGCCGACATCGCCGCGGCATGGAAGGAAGATCGCATCTTCACACCCGCGATGAACCAGCAACAGCGCACCGGCCTGCTCGAGGGATGGCAGGAAGCGCTGGGCCGCACGCGGTCGCACACGACCGCATGACGCGCCGCGCGGCGACCCTGCCCGTCATCGGCAGCCGATCGCTCGGCGGCTGATGCCGGCGGCGGGTCGCGCCGGCCCGGGCTGATGAACGAGACCGTGCTCGATCGGCAAATCCTGTCGCCGACCATGCCGGGTCGCACGATCTCACCCAGCATGCGCACGCCCGGTTTCCCGCACCCGATGCCGTGTGGGCGGGTCGGCGATCACAATCCTGGCCATGCCGTTGCCTTTCCGGCCTGACACTCCGACGGAGTGCGCGGGTCGCGTTCATATACATAATCATTATTACAAAGATATTAATTAGTATTCATCGATCAATATATCAAATAGTTTACCGGATGCCCGACATCCCATTCGCGAAATACGGTAGAAATACCGAAGATTTGCTTTAGTCTCTTCTATAGCGATTCGGAGGGGGCCTCGACATTGCGGACACATGCGCGATCTCGTCTTAGAGAAACACTCGCACCCGGTATGATTTTTCGAACCGGCTAGCGATCATGCGCCACCGCGTCTTCATCAGCCATTGCGCGAAGGATGCCGATGTCGCGAACGATGTCTGCCGCCGAATCGAACGCCTCGGCGTCGGATGCTGGATCGCACCGCGCGATATCGTGGTCGGAGAGGATTACGCGGTGCGGGTGATGGATGCGATCGAACAGTCGACCGTCTTCGCCATCATCTTGTCGCGCCACACCAACACCTCGCATTTCGTCAAGGCCGAAGCCGAGCAGGCGTTCAATTACAAGATCCCGATCTTTCCGCTGCGGATCGAGGATATCGAATTCGACCGGGGATTGCGGCTGTTCCTCAGCATCGTCCACCGCGTCGATGCCTTTGGCGCGCGCCGCGGCGAAGGGCTTGATCGCTTCGTCGATGCCGTCGTGGCAAAGGTCGCGAAAGGCAAGCCACGCGCGCAGCAGCATAGCGGGACCGATTGGGCCGCGATCGCGCGCGCGATCGGGCCGGGCGCGCGCGAGTATATCACGCAGTGGAAACGAATGGACGAACGCCGGACCGGGCTCGTCTGGACGTGGGAAGCCTTTCTGGGCGGCCCGATCTGGCCATTCTATCGCGGGATGATCGGGTTGGGCCTCGTGCTGGTCGCCTTCGTCGCGGTGATCATCGCGCTCGGCGCGCAGGCGCTCGCCTCGGCGGAAGGCGCGCTGGCGGGGCTCGTCGCCAGCTGGCTCCTCGCGGCGCTGATCACCGCGACGGCGGGGTCGGCGGTGTATCGGCGGCACATCGACGCGGTCCTCGTGCGGGGTCGCGCGCCGACGCAGGCGGCGCGATCGCTCTGGATGTCGGGCGCGGCGATCGCGTTGGTCGCTGTGCTGGCGGTGGCGGTGCAACGCGGCCTGCCACAACCGCAATCGACTGCGCCTGCCGAAGCCACACTCGCCGCGAATGCCGTGTCGGTCGTGCAGAGCGGCGGCGCCAAGATCGGATATCCCGATCCGGTCCAGGCCGCGCTCCAGCACGCGCAAGACATCCAGAACGCGATCGAGGCGGCGCAGCTCAACGCCGCGCTCGCCGCCGACAATGATACGACCGACACGATCAACACCGACACGATGTCCGCGGCCACCGCGACGCCGCCCGGCGACGATGCGAGCGAACCGTCGGACAACGCGATGTGAGCGAGATGGTCGACACGCTCGAGCCCGGCGGGATGGTCGCCGACTATCGCATCGATACGGTGCTCGGGTCGGGCAGCTTCGGCGTGACCTATCGCGCGCACGACGTCGCGCTCGCGCGCAGCGTCGCGATCAAGGAATATATGCCGGTCGACTATGCGCGGCGCGATGCGACGGGCGCGGTGATCTCGCGCAATGCCGAGGCCACGCCGACCTTTGCCTGGGGGCTCGATCGCTTCACCGACGAGGCGCGCACGCTGGCGCAGTTCAACCACCCCAACATCGTCCGCGTGGTCCGGCTCGTCACCGGCGTCAACGGCACCGCCTATATCGTCATGGAACTGCTCGACGGGATCAACCTCGAGACGCTGGTCGAACGCGACGGGCCGCTCGACCCCGCGGTGTTCCTTTCGGTGTTTCGCCAGATCCTCGACGGGGTCGCGGCGATCCATGCGCTCGGCATCCTGCACCGCGACATCAAACCCGCCAATATCGTCATCAAGGGCGAGACGCCGGTGCTGATCGACTTCGGCGCGGCGCGCGATCTGGCGACGCAGCGCAAGGCGGGGTTCAGCGCGCTGGTGACCGACGGCTATTCGCCGCTCGAGCAATATTCGCGCGAGCGCGAGCAGAACGCTGCGTCCGACATCTATGCGCTCGCGGCGACCGGCTATTTCCTGTTGACCGCGCGGATACCCCCCTCCTCCGCCGCGCGCTCGGCAGGGGATGCGCTCGAACCGATCGCGACCGCGCTGCACGGTAAGCTTCCCGCCGACGTGCTCGCCGCGATCGACGCCGGCCTCGCGCTCAAGGCGGACGATCGCCCGCAGACGATCGACGCCTGGCTGAAGATGATGCCGTCGCTCGCGGAGGCGAAGGACATCCCCGTCGTGGTCGATGCGACCGGGCGGCGGGTGAACCGGCGCGCGATCCTGATCGCGGGCGCCGGGCTCGTGCTCGCCGGGGGCGCGTCGGCGGTGCTGTGGACGCGCGACACCGCGGTCAATGCGAGCGCGCGACCGCTCAAGGCGGGATGGAGCAAGGTGATCGCGCCGCTCTACAACGAGCCCTATGGCGCGATCGTGGCGACCGCCGACGCCGCGCTCGTCGCCGCGCACCGCTTGCAGGACGGCACCGAGCACATGCTCGCGCTGCGCATCGGCGACGATGGCGGCGCGCGCGGCAGCTTCGTGCTCGACCGGCCGAGCTCGCGCGCGCATGCGATTCTGCCGATGGCCGACGGCGGCGCGCTGGTCGGCGGCGAAGTCGATGGGCAAGCCGCGCTGGTCCGGCTCGACCGCGACTGGCGGCAGCTTTGGCTGCGATCGTATCAAGCGGGGTCAATCAGCTCGATCATGAACCACGCGGACGGCGTGATCGCCGGGCTCGAAGGGCCGGAGAGTTCGGGGAGCGCGAAGCTGCTCTTCCTCGATCCCGCGGGGGCGCTGCAGAGCGATGTGACGCTGCTCGATCGGCAGGGCGATTCGGTCCAGCGCATCGTGCAGCTCGGCGACGGCGCGATCATCGTGCTCGGCCAGCGCCTAGAAACCCGCACGATCGGCGGCGCCGCGCGCGAAGGCGCCAGCCTGTGGGTCGCCGAAGTCGCCGCGACGGGCCAGGAACAGTGGCGCGTCGCCGAAACGGGCCTCGGCGTCGCGCAGGGCTGGGATCTGATCGAGGCGGGCGGCGACATCTTCGTCACCGGCCGCACCAGCAGCGACGGCGCGGCGCATCGACTGCTGCTGATGCGGCTCGATCGCCAGGGCAAGAAGATCTGGCGGCGATGGGACTATTCCGGCGCGCCATCGTCGGGGCGCGGCTTCGCGACGCTCGGCGAGCACAGCCCGGCGCTGTACCTCGCAGGCTGGGCGGGCGACCCGCGGCATCGGCGGATCAGCCAGATCGCGGCCGACGGGACGCTGGTGTGGGACGATCTCGACGCGACGCCGGCCGGCGCGGGCGGCAGCGGTAGCGGCATCGCGCTGCGCCCGGACGGAACCGGCTTCCTGCTCGGGCTCGCCACCCAGGGGGCGAACGATCTCGTGCTGACGCTCGGGCGATTGCAATGAACAGGCGAAACCAGGGGGGCGGACATGCGCAGGGATAGGGTATTTCGGACCGTTTCGACGATCGTGCTCAGCCTTGCCCTGACCAGCGCCGGGGTGCCGGCGAGCGCCCAATCGGGCAAGCCGATGACCGCGGCGGAGGCCAATGCGCAATCCGCAGCCGAGGCCGCCGCGCGTCAGGCGGCGCTCCAGCCGCCGCCGCCAGCGCCCGCGGTCGTCGAGGAGACGCCGAGCGCCCGCAAGGCACGGCTTAAAGCCGAAAAGGAGGCGGCAAAGGCCGCGGATAAGGCCAGGCGCGACGCCGAGCGCGCCGCGCGGCCGAAAAGCGACACGAGCAACAAGGTCGCGGCGTGCCTCGGCGGCGCTGCGGTCGGCGCGGTCGCCGGGTGGTTGCTCGGCAGAGGCAGCACCGGCGCGATCCTCGGCGGCGCGGCGGCAGGCTGTGTTACCGGCTGGGCGCTCGGTGCCGCGCTCAAGGGGCAGGACAGCAAGAAGCTGACCAGCTACGTCGCGTCGGACTATGCCGAGCGCGACGATCTGGCGACCGACAGCTGGACCGCGCCCGAATCCGGGCAGCCGATCATGCTCAAGACGCTCGACACGAGCTACAAGCCGATCGATCACCAGGTCGGCGTCGCCGGCGGCGTCGCCTTCGATCCCGCCAACATCCGCGTCGCGATCGTCAAGATGCGCGTCACCGCGCCGGTTTCGCTGCGCTCGAGCCCGTCGCTGACCGACGGCGACAACGTCATCGGCGACTTCGCGACGAACGAGATCGTGCGCGCCTATGGCACGACGAACGACGGGGAATGGACGTATCTCAGCGAGCCGCAGGCGGACGCGAGCGACCTGGTGATCGGCTATGTCCGGACCGCGCAGCTCTCACCGCAGCTCAATCTGCCACGCGCCGCGCCGGTGCAGATCGCCAAGGCAAAGCCCAAGGCCAAGGTCGCGCCGCGTGTCGGGACGCGCGGCAACGGCGGCCGCACCAAGCCGGCCCCGGTTCCGCTGCAAGTCGCGACCGCGCCGAGCGCGCCGATCCGCCAGGTCGCGTTCGCCGCGCCGACGCGGTGCAAGAACATTCAGGCGACCGCGCTCGGCAAGTCGGACCATCAAAGCGCGTGTTCGGGGGCGAAGAACGTCGCGTGATCGCGCCGCGATCGGGATTTCAAAGGGGGCATCGATGAAGAGCTGGAACATCTTGCGTCTCGGGATTGCGGCAATGGGCGCCGCACTCCTCGCGATGGCACCCGCCGCGGGGCAGCCGGGCGACGACACGCACCTCGACGGCGCGATCGACAGCACCGTGCGGATCCGCGGCGATGCGACCGGGCAATCCTCGACCGGCTGGGTCATCCAGGCGATCGACAAGGACAATCGCGCCGGCGCGGCGGTGGTGGTCACCTCGCTCGCGGTGATCGACGGCGCCAAGCAGATCTTCGTGCGCGATCCCAAGACCGGCACCGATTATCCCGCGACCGTGCTCAATTCGGATGCCGACCGCAACCTCACCTTTCTCGAGGTCAAGAACCTGCCGCTGGCGCCGATCCCGATCGCGCACGCCGCGCCGCAGATCGGGCAGGTCGTGTTCGCGCTCGGCTATAATCGCCAGGCCGACGACAGCGAGGAAAAGATGGCGGCGAACGCCTCGGCCGTGCGCGGCAGCCTGTCGCGCGAACTCCAGGGGCCGATCAGCACCGAGGCGCGCGCGCCGGTCAACCAGCTCGAACACGATGCGCCGATGTTGCCAGGATTCGAGGGCGGCCCGTTGCTCGACACTTGTGGCAGACTGGTCGGCATGAACGTCAAGAGCGGCGGCAAGGTGGTGCCGCGCTGGCTGCTGCGGATCGAGACCGAGGCGCGCGTGATGAACGCGCTCAAGTTCGACGAAGTCGTCAAGGCGGCCAATCAATATGGCGTCAAATTCGCTGCGGCCACCGGCTGTGAGGGAGCTCCGGACGCGGCGGCGTCGGACACGGCGCCTGGCGCGCACGCCACCGCGCCCGCGCCGACACCGACACCCGGGGCGATCATCCCCGGCAGCGGCGGTCTCGGCGCATTGCTGCATTCGACCATGTTCCTGGTGGCGCTCGCTTTGCTCGGAACGGTGGCGGTGGTGTTCGGCATCTACACGATGACGCGACGCGACGAACCGGTGGCGGATGTGGTCGCCGACGTCGCCCCGGGATCGCAGCGCGCCGCCAGCCGCCCGGCGACCGAGGCGGTCGCCCCGGTGGCGACCGCAGTTGCCGGCGATACCGGCACGCGCAAGCTCGAAGGCCAGACGCTCCGCCTCAACGGGCGCGGCCCGGCGGGCGAGCCGATCGAGCTGAGCTTCTGGGCGGCCGATCTTGCCGCCAAGCCGGTAATGCTGGGCGTCGGCAGCAATGCCGATGTGCGCATCCCCGACAACCGCGCCGATCACCGCGTATCGCGGCTGCACGCGCGGCTCGGCTATGACGGGCAGCATTTCACGATCGAGGACAACAAGTCGCTGAACGGTACGACGATCGGCAGCCGCAAGCTGGCGGTACAGGTCCCGACGACATTGATGAAGGGCGATACCGTCGGACTGGCCGATATCGTCCTGCAAGTCTCGATCGATTGAGGAGGATGCGATGGGAACGACATTGATCGGCGAGCCGGGCAAGCCGGCGCGCAGCGGGACGACGCTCGCCGGACCGGTCGGCGGCAGCGGGACACGACTCGCCGCGCCCCTGATAGCGGAGCAGGATGCCGACGCGGCGAGCGTCGGCGCGCGCGGGCCGGTGACCGGATGGCTCGTCGTGACCGAGGGGCCGGGCCTGGGTCGGTCGATCGAGCTCGGCTACGGCATGAACATCGTCGGGCGCGGCGCATCCAACCGCGTCGTGCTCGATTTCGGCGACGAACAAATCTCGCAGGACGATCATTTTCGCATTGCCTATGACGGCACGCATCGGCGCTTCCATCTTGTCCCGGGGCGCGGCACCAACCTCGTCTATGTCGCGGGGGCGCCGTTGCTGAGCCCGCTCGATCTCGCCGATCGCGCCGAGCTCGCGGTCGGCGCGACCAAGCTCCGCTTCGTTGCGCTCTGCGGCAGCGACTGGGCCTGGCCGACGACCCCGACCGCTTGATCGTCGGGCGATGACGCACTTCCGCGTGCGGCTCGGCGGCGATGCCATCACCGGCGCGCGCGACGAGCAGCAAGACGCCTTTTCCGCAGGCCTCGCCCTGCTCTCGAATGGCCACAGCGCGAAGCTCGCGGTGCTGGTCGATGGCATGGGCGGGCATGTCGGCGGCGCGATCGCCGCCCGCGTCGCGATCGGCGCGTTTCTGCGCGCTGCCGAGAGCGGACGCTGGCCGACCTTCGCCGAGACGCTGCGGGCATCGCTCGACATCGCCAATGACGCGATCGCCACGCAGGTCGAGCAGGAGCCGCGCTATCGCGGCATGGGCTGCACGCTGGTCGCGGCGATCTTCGACGACGATAGCCTGTGGATGATCAGCGTCGGCGACAGCCTGTTGCTCCGGGTCGGTCCGAGCGCGCTCGAGCGGCTCAATGCCGATCATTCGATGGCGCCGCTGATCGAGGGCGCAGCGGCGCTGGACGGCGAAAGCCCGCAACGGCACCTGTTGCGCTCGGCGCTGACCGGCGGGCCGATCGCGTTGATCGACGAGCGCCGCTATCCGCAGGCGGGCGAAACGCGGATCCTCCTGGCGAGCGACGGGCTGCTGACGCTCACCCCCGCGACGATCCTGCAGACCCTGCTGGAAACGTCGCGGCTCGACCCCGAGCGGCAGGCAAAAGCGCTGCTCGCCGCGGTCGAGGCGCAGGCATCGCCCGATCAGGACAATTGCACCATCATTGTCGTCGAATGCAGCAACCCCGCGTCGCGTCCGCGGCGCGTGCGGCCGGTGATCGGGGGGCTTTTGCTGGTCGGCGGCGCGGTCTCGCTCGGCTATGCGGGATGGAGCATCGTCACCGCCCCCGAGCGAACCGCGATGCGAATGCGCGCGCGATCCCCCGCGACGGTGACGCCGACCGCGCCGGCGGTCCGCCGCGAGGGCTATCCACGCGCGCGCGACGCCGTCGCCCCGATCTCCGCCACGACAATACCGACCTCCGCTGCGACCGTCGCCGCCCCGATAGCGCCCGGCAGGAAGCCCGCGAAACCGCCCCAATCCCCCAGGATACCGCTCGACCTCCAAGCGTTTCTCGGGGATGACAGCGTCGCCGCGCCGCAAGCGGCGGCGCCGGTTAATCGTGTCGAGAGCGCGGCATCGCCCGGAGTGAAGGCATTGCCGCTCCAGACGACGCCGTCACCGTCGCCTTCGGCCTTGCCGCCGCCCCCCGCGCCATCAGGCGCCGCGCAGGCGCGTCCGGCAAAGGATCACGACAAATAGCTGCTGCCGCGCATGTCCCGCACGAAATCGCGCAATTCGCAAAGGCAGAGCCGTTCGATATCGTGGATCAACGTGAGGAAGCCCGCCAGATCGGCCGCGGGCAGTGCATCGGCATAGGCGGCGATTTCGGCATGGTAGCGCGCATAGCGCTCGCGATCGACTTCGACGTTGCGCCCGCGCTCGAGCAACAGCAAGGCCGCGCTCGCGGTGAACAGCAGGAGCGACAGAAAGGTCATCGACGCCGCCGCGGCGTCGGAGATGCCGGTTCCGCCAAGCGCCCAATGCGCGCCGTCGAACAGCAATTGTGCGATCGTCAGCAGCAACCCCGCTGCAAAGAGAAGATCGCCGAACCGCCGCATCGGCCGCAGCTCGGCATCGCGGTCTTCCATCCGGGCGGCGAAATGCTGGAGTTGCACGTTGATGCGCAGATCGGCGTACAGCGTCTTGGCCGCGTCGAGCCAGGCCGGGTGAGTGGCGGCGCCGGGGGCAAGCGGTGGCACCGCACTCTCGTCGCTGGACGGCGTATAATGGAGCACCGCGAAGCCGCCGCCCATCTGAAAGTCGAAGCGCGCCAGCGTGCGATCGGTCTCCTGCCGGATCCGCGACGTCAGCGTGTCCGCCTCGGCGCCATGCGCGAGCAACAGAAAGAGTCGGAACTTGAAACAGCGCAGTCGCTCGGCGCCGAGCCGTGCCGACAGCCAGCGTTCGCGCGGATGCCCGAGCAGCAGAAAACCCGTCGCCGCGATGCCGACCGCGCCTGCGAAAAACCCGATCACCGGCGCCAGCGGCAACGGCCCCGCGATCGGCGCCAGAACGGCCTGATACCCGACCAGCCCCATGCCGACGACCGACGCGACCAAAGTGATGACGCCGCCGACATGGAAGGCGCGCTTCCAGTGGTTCGCGCGGCGTTCATAAGTGTCGAAGGCCGCCGCGATCCGCTCGTTATGGATCAGCGCGTCGAGACCGCTCGTGGTCATGAGCTGCTGCGGCGGATTGATGTCGCGGTTCCATATCTCGCCCATCCGATACAGCCTGACTCGATCGCCAATACCGATCTGTACATGCCACGATCGCATTTTCATTGACAGCGAGATCGAGCGTTTCGCGCGAGATAGGTCGATGTCGCCGAAATACTTCGGATCGACTGCACGCACAGCTTCGGATCGACCGTCCCAGCCCGCCCGAAGCGCCGTGCGGGCGATCTGTATCCGCCGATTGCGCGAAGCTCGCGCGGTATAGTCGGAAGCAATCCCGCGCTCGCAACATGACAAAGATGAAATTTGCGCGCGGCGGAGCGCGCGCCGATACGACTGGCCAGGACTAGAAAAGGCAATGCGATGGCAATCGGACGGTGCGTAATGGTCAGCGGCGCGGAAAGCGGGATCGGTGCGGCGTGCGCCATCGCGTTCGGCGCGCTCGGCGACACAGTCGTGGTGCTGTTCCACGATGCCCATAACGACGGCAGCGACACCGTCGCCAAGGTCAAGGCGGCGGGCGGCGATGCGATCGCGGTGCAGTGCGACGTCGGTGACGAAGCCGCGGTCGAGGCCGCATTCGCCGCCGCCGAGCGGGCGTTCGGGCTCGTTACTGTGCTGGTCAACTCGGCCGGGATCAACATGGCGGGGGTGCCCGTGCGGCAGATGACGCTGCCGCAATGGCAGCGCATGCTCGACACCGACCTGACCGGCGCGTTCCTCACCTCGCGCCGCTTCGTGCGAGACCGGCCGGCGAACACGCCCGGCGCGATCATCCATATTTCCTCGATCCATGCCTATGCGGTGCGCGCGGGTGGCGCCGATTATTGCGCGGCCAAGGGCGGCCTCACCAATCTTATCGAGACGCTCGCGATCGAGGAGGCGCCCAACGGCATTCGCGTCAACGCGATCGAACCGGGCATGATCCTGACGCCGATGAACGCGCGCGCCAGTACCGACCCCGCCTATCGCCAGGCGCTCGAAAGCAACATCCCGATGGACCGCGCGGGGAGGCCCGAGGAAGTCGGCGATCTCGCGGTGTTCCTCGCTTCGGACCAGGCGTCGTACATCACCGGCGCGCGGATCGTGATCGACGGCGGCCTATCGCTGATGCAGGCGATCGGCGCATGATCGGGGGCAAGCCCGCGACGCCGTCGTCGAAAGCCGCGGCGACCAACCAGTCCGAGATAACGCCCGGCGTGCCGATCGTCCGCTCGCGGTTGGCCGCCGACAGCGTGACCGGCGACCGTAAGGTGCTCCTCTATCCCTCGGCGGGCGTGGTCGATTTCAACGTCCAGGAACTGCAGGACATCCAACTGATGGGTCCGCCGCAGGTGATGGCGCGCGATCTGATGAGCCCGTACGTCTGGCTCGAGCCCGACGGCCGGTTCGGGATCATGGTGCGCGCGGTCACGCGGCCGGGCGAGCCGATGACCGATACGGGCATCATCTGGGCCGGATGGAGCGATGACGGCGTCCGTTTCACGATGCTCGATCAGCCCTCGATCCTCCCCGGCGCCGCGGGTGAAAAGGATTCGGGCGGGGTCGAGGACCCCACCGTGGTCAAGATGGAAGACGGCAGCTACGTCGTTTATTATACCGGCGTCGAGCCCGACATGGCGCATGGCGAGATGTTCTACGCCACCGGGCCGAGTGTCGATGCGCTGGTCAAGGCCGGCGTCGCGCTCGCCTCGACCAAGTCGCTCGGCAACACCAAGGAAGCGACGGTCGATCGCGAGAAGGATGGCCGCTGGAGCCTGTTCTACGAATATGCCGCCGACGAGGCGAGCCGTGTCGGCCTGGCGATCGGCCCCAAGGTCGATGGGCCATGGGACGAGCAGCCGACGCCGTTCATGCCGCGCGAGGACGGATGGGACAATTGGCACCTCTCGACCGGGCCGATGCTGCTCGACGATCCCGAGCTGCCGGTGATGTTCTACAACGGCGCGACGCACGATGCGCGCTGGCGGATCGGCTGGGTCGCGTTCGACCGCGAGCTGACCCGCGTGATCGACCGCTGCATCGAGCCGCTGATCACCCCGCCGCCGGTGCCGGACCGGACCGCGAGCGACATCGCGTTCGCCGCCTCGGTGACCAGCCGCGACGGCGAGATCTGGCTGTATTACTCGCTCGAGGACCGGCGCCTGTCGCGGGCGCGGCTGCGGCGGAGTTGAGGGGGGTTCGGGGGTCGGGAGCCAATCCTCGAGCCCCCGGCCCCCGTCTTTCCATTTAGGAGCGCGCCAGGGACCGCGCCGCGGGCACCTATGCCGGAGAAGGGCTGAGGTCGCCCGCCACGGATCGCTTGACGCTCGTGCGCGCGCGGGCTTGGGTGGCGCTCTGATCCGCTACGGAAAGCCGTCTCCTATGACCCTGTCAGATCTTCTCGTACCGACTTACGTGCAGATGCTCGGAGCGGTGTCGCAATGGCTCGCCAAGGCCGAGGCGCAACAGCCGGCCGGCGAGGCGGACGCGTTGATGGCCGCGCGGCTCGCGCCCGACATGTTTCCGCTGTCAACGCAGGTTCGCTTCGCGTGTCGGCAAGCCCTCGAGGGGGTATCGCGGCTGTCGGAGCGAGACCTCCCGCCCCTGTCGCAAATTCTGATCGACGAAGGGCGCAATGGCGGGGAACGGCCCGGCACGCTCGCCGACGCGCAGGCCCGCATCGCGGAAACGCTGTCGGTCATCGCGGCCGTGACCGCGGCCGACGATGCGGTCGACCCTGGCGCACCGATCGCGCATGCGCTGCCGAGCGGAATGATCCTCGACTTCACGGCCGAGCAGTACGCGCGCGACTGGGCGCTGCCGCAATTCTACTTTCATGTCGGAACGGCCTATTCGATCTTGCGGGCGCAGGGCATCGCGCTCGGAAAGGCCGACTATGCCGCCCATTTGCTCCTGTATATGCGCGCGCCTGCGACGGCGTGACGCAGGCGCACCGCGACGCGGCACGCTGCGGTCGGCGCGATCGATCGTTCGTGGGCGGGCGCCGCACAATCGGCATGGGCCGCTGCTGCGGAAGCGGCTACAGGCGTGCCTAGCATGGAAACCGAGCCGCCCGACCTCGACAGACCAAGGTGCAGCTGGGCGCAGGGCGACCCGCTGCTCGCATCGTATCACGATGCCGAATGGGGCGTGCCCGAATATGACGCACGCGCGCTGTGGGAGAAATTGATGCTCGACGGGTTCCAGGCGGGGCTCGCCTGGGTCACGATCCTGCGCAAGCGCGACGCGTTCCGCGAGGTCTTCGCCGGTTTCGACCCCGTCCGCGTCGCGCGGTTCGACTCGTCCGATATCGATCGCCTCGTCGGCGACGCCCGGATCGTGCGGTCGCGCGCCAAGATCGCGGCGGTGATCGGCAATGCGCGCGCCTTTCTCGCCATGCGCGACGCGGGGGAGGAGTTTGCCGATTTCTGCTGGAGCTTCGTCGATCGCCGCCCGATCATCGGCGACGGCGTGACCCCGCGCACCCGCTCGCCCGAGTCCGAAGCCTTGTCGGCCGCGCTCAAGGCGCGCGGGTTCAGCTTCGTCGGTCCGGTGATCGTCTATGCCTGGATGCAGGCATGCGGCCTGGTCGACGATCATACGGCGGATTGTTTCCGCGGTCACCAGGGGCGCGTCGCATGAATCCCGCGCTCACCACCGAATGCGATCGTGGCCAGGCACATGCCGGAGGCGGCGGATCGGTCGCGCATCCCAATTGGACGATCGCCGCGACCATGCTCGCCTCGAGCCTCGCCTTTATCGACGGCTCGGTGACGAACGTGGCGCTGCCCGCGATCGGCCATGAGCTCGGCGGCGATCCCGCGGCGGTGCCGTGGATCATCAACGCCTATCTGCTGCCGCTGTCGGCGCTGCTGCTGCTCGGCGGCGCGGCGGGCGACCATTTTGGCCGCCGTCGCATGCTGACGCTCGGCATCACCCTTTTCGCGCTCGCCTCGGCGGGGTGCGCGTTCGCGCCCAACCTGCCCGTCCTGCTCGGCGCGCGCGCGGCGCAAGGCGTAGGCGCGGCGATCCTGATGCCCAACAGCCTCGGCATCCTCGGCAGTTCGTTCGAGGGCGAAGCGCGCGGGCGCGCGATCGGCACCTGGGCGGCGGCCGGCGCGATCGCCAGCGCGATCGGGCCGCCGCTCGGCGGGTGGCTGATCGGGACGGTCGGCTGGCGCGCGATCTTCTATCTCAATCTTCCCGTCGCGCTCGCGGCGATCATCGTCGCGCGCCGCTTCGTCGCGGAGAGCAAGCGCGGCGATCAGCCGCTCGACTGGACCGGTGCGCTGCTGGCGACCGCGGCGCTCGGCGCGCTGACCTGGGCGCTGACGCTGTGGTCGAGCCGCCACGCTGCGTCGACCGGCAGCTGGGTCGGGCTCGGCGCCGGGCTTGCGCTGCTCGCCGCCTTCCTGTGGGCCGAGCATCGCGCCGGCGAGCGCGCGATGATGCCGCTCGCGCTGTTCGCATCGCGGCCGTTCGTCGGGCTGACGCTGCTCACGCTATTGCTCTACGGCGCGCTCGGCGGGCTGCTGGTGCTGCTGCCCTATCTGCTCATCGTCGGTGGCGGCTATTCGCCGGGCCAGGCGGGCTTCGCGCTGCTGCCCTTCTCGATCGTGATCGGCGTCGCGTCGCGGCTCGCGGGGCGGCTGGCCGAGCGGATCGGGCCGCGCCTGCCGCTCACCATCGGGCCGATCGTCACCGGCGCGGGGTTCGTCGTGATGAGCCGGATCGATCCGACCGCGAGCTACTGGACCGGCGTGCTGCCCGGCATCGCGATCGTCGCGCTCGGCATGGCGGGCGCGGTCGCGCCGCTCACCACGGCGGTGCTCTCGTCGGTCGATGACCGGCATACCGGCACCGCATCGGGCTTCAACAGCGCGATCGCGCGTACCGGCGGGCTGATCGCGACCGCGCTGGCCGGCGCGGTGATCACCGCGTCGGGCGCCGCGCTCGTCGGCGGGTTCCGGATCGCGGCGCTCGCAGCCGCCGTTTCGGCGGTTGCCGCGGGCATCGCGGCCTTTGCGACGCTGGACCGCAAAGGCGGGGACCGGGCCGCGAATCCCGCCTAGCCGTGCGCCGTCAGGACCGCCCAAGCCCCTGCAAGGTGGCGCGCACCGCATCGTCGAGCGGCGTTGCCGGCACGTCGCCGAGCAAGCCCCGGACCTTGGTGTCGACGAGCCGCAGCGGGCGGCGCCACAGATAGAGCATCTCCTGCATTTCGCGCATGGTCTCGTTGAACGGCGCGACGGCGTGCACTACCGGCCACGGAAAACGATAGATCGGTACCCCCGGGCGCGCCACGGCGCGGCGGATCGCCTCGGCGAAGGCGCGATTGTCTTCGACCCAGGTTCCGCCGAAGTTGAAGCTGTCGAAGTCGGCGAGCGCCTCGGGCCGTTCGAGCAAACGCGCCATCGTCTCGGCGAGATCGGGCAGATATGCCCAGGCATGCCCAATCCCGGCGCGCGCCGGATTGAAGATCCGCTTCACCCGGCCGGCGGTCGGCACCATCCCCTGCGCCAGCCAGCTATTGCCACACCGCGGCCCGTAAAAGTCGCCGGCCCGCACCACCAGCGCCTTGGCGCCGTGGCGGCTCGCCTCCTGCAAACGGCGCTCCATCTCGACGCGAATCCGCCCCTTGCGCGTCACGGGATTCTGCGGCGCTAATTCGTCGACGGCCGCGCCCGCGTCGGCGCCGTAATTGTACACCGTCCCCGGCAGCAAGATCCGCGCCCCGCTCTCGACCGCGGCGGCGATCGTGCTGTCGAGCATCGGCAGGACCAGCCCCGCCCAGTTGCGATAGCCCGGCGGATTGACCGCATGCACGATCACCGCGACCCCGTCCGCCGCGCGGCGCACCGACGCACCGTCCATCGCGTCTCCCTCGACCCACTCCCGATCGGGATTGCCCGGCGCGGCGCGGTTCGGGTCGCGATGGAGGGCGCGCACCGCCCAGCCCCGCGCGCGCAACGTCCGTGCGATTTCGCTTCCGATGCCACCCGTCGCGCCGAGCACCAGCGCCGTCTGTGTTGCGTTCGTCATGTCTCACCTCTTTGCTGCTGGAGGCAGGGATGAACGCTTCGGCGCTAAACGAAAATTGCCGAAAGCTGCAGGTCTGCTATACAAAAGCGCATGGACACAGCGGGCCCGGGCTGGGAGCTATGGCGCACCTTCGATGCGGTGATGCGCATGGGGAGCCTGTCGCGCGCGGCGCGCGCGCTCGGCCTCACCCAGCCGACGATGGGCCGGCATATCGCCGAGCTCGAGGCGATGCTCGAAACGGGTGCGCTTTTCACGCGCTCCGCGCGCGGTCTCCAGCCGACCGAGCTTGCGCGCGCGCTGGCGCCGCATGCCGAGGCGATGGCGGCGGCCGCCGCCGCATTGGTCCGCACCGCCTCGGCCCCGGCCGACGCGGCCAGCGGTGTCGTGCGCATCAGCGCGAGCGAGGTGATCGGTGCCGAAGTGCTGCCGCCGATATTGGCGACACTGCACCGCGCGCATCCCGGCCTGACGCTCGAACTCCTGCTCACCGACACCACCTCCGACCTGCTCCGCCGCGATGCCGACATCGCGGTCCGGATGACGCAACCCAAGCAGCAGGCGCTGCTCGTCAAGTCGGTGGGACGGATCGGGCTCGGTTTCTACGCCCGACGCGACTATCTCGCGCGATCGCGGCCGATCGAGCGCCCGGCCGACCTCGGCGATCACGCGGTGATCGGGTTCGATCGCGACTCGGCGTCGCTGCGGTCGATCGAGGCCGTCTGGCCCGACCTGCCGCGCTTCACGCTGCGCACCGACAACCAGCTCGCCCAACTCGCCGCGGTGCGGGCGGGGTTTGGCATCGGGGTGATGCAGGATCCGATCGCCGCGCGCGACCCTATGCTCGTGCCCGTGCTGCGCGAGACGTTCGTCGCGTACCTGCCCGTGTGGATCGCGATGCACGAGGATTTGCGCTCGACCCATCGCATGCGCATCGTCTTCGCTGCGCTGGTCGCGGGAATGGCCAGCCATGTCGCGAAGGGCGCCGCGTGAGAAACCCACGCCGCACCCTTCGATCTGGCTAACCGCGGGTCGCGACACACTCCTGCCGCTGTTCCCCCAAGCCATCGATGCCGAGCCGGATGCTGTCGCCGACCTTGAGATACCAAGGCGCGGGCTTCTGCCCCAAGCCGACTCCCGGCGGCGTGCCGGTGGTGATGATGTCGCCGGGTTCGAGCTCCATGAACTGCGAGCAATACGCCACGATCTCGGCCACCGGGAAGACCATCGTCGCGGTATTGCCGTTCTGAACGCGCTTGCCGTTGACCTCGAGCCACAGCCCGAGCGCCTGCGGATCGCGGATCTCGTCGGTCGTGACGAGCCACGGGCCAACCGGACCGAAGGTCGGGAACCCCTTGCCCTTGTCCCAGGTGGGACCCCGCTCCTGCTGCCACGCGCGCTCCGACACGTCGTTGACGACGCAATAGCCCGCGACATGGGCCAGCGCGTCGCTTTCCGAGACGTTGTAGGCGCGCGCACCGATCACGACGCCGAGTTCGACCTCCCAATCGGTCTTGGTCGAGCCGCGCGGAATGGCTACCGGGTCGTTCGCGCCCTGCAGGCAATTGACCCATTTGTTGAACACGACGGGCTCGGACGGGATAGGCAGGTTCGATTCGGCGGCGTGATCGGCATAGTTCAGCCCGATCGCGATGAACTTGCGCGTTCCCGCGACCGGCACGCCATAGCGTGCGCCTTCGGGGGCGAAGGGCAAGGCCTCGACATCGAGCGCGAGCAATCGCGCGAGCCCCTCGCCGGAGAGGACGCCGGCGTCGATGTCGGCGACGACGCCCGACAGATCGCGGATACGGCCGGTCGCATCGACCACGCCCGGCTGCTCGGCACCCGGCGCGCCAAATCGGCAAAGCTTCATATCAGGATGTCCTTCTGGAAAGGCCGAACCGATCGTCGGCGAGAATGGTTCGGTCGAGCGCCTCGACCCGGTTGCAGCCGGCGAGCGTCAGCGTCACGCGCATTTCCTTCTCGAGCATCGCCAGCATGCGATCAACCCCGGCCTCGCCCGCGGCGGCGAGCGCCCACAGCCAGGCGCGGCCGAGCAGCACGCCGTCGGCCCCGAGCGCGAGCAGGCGAATGACATCGAGACCCGAGCGCACGCCGCCATCGGCGAGGATCGTCATCCGGTCGCCGACCGCATCGGCGATCGCGGGCAGCGCGCGGGCTGTCGACAGCACGCCGTCGAGCTGGCGCCCGCCGTGGTTCGACACGACCAGCCCTTGCGCGCCATAGGCCGCCGCCTCGCGCGCATCCTCGGGATCGAGGATCCCCTTGACGACGACCGGGCCGTCCCATGCGTCGCGCAGCCAGTCGAGATCCTTCCAGCGGATGCCGGGATCGAAATTCTCGGCGAGCCAGCCGATGTAATCGTTCATGCCGCTGTCCGCGCCGAGCACCGGCACGAGGTTGCCGAGCTGGTGCGGCCGCCCGCGCAGGCCGACGTCCCACGCCCAGTGCGGCTTGCCCATCGCCTGCAGCGCGCGCCGGACAGGACCGCCCGGGCCCGACATGCCCGAATGGAGGTCGCGGTGGCGGATTCCCGGGGTCGGCATGTCGACGGTGAAGACCAGCGTCGTCGCCCCTTGCGCGCGCGCCTCGGCGATCAGGTCGCGCATGAAGCCGCGGTCGCGCACGACGTAGAGCTGGAACCACAGGTTCGCATCGGGCGCACCGGCGCGCAGTTCCGCGAGCGGGCAGATCCCCACGGTCGAGAGGGTGAACGGAATGCCCTGCCGCGCCGCCGCACGCGCCGCCTGGACTTCGCCGCGGCGGCGGAACATCCCGCCGATCCCGATCGGCCCGAGCGCGACCGGCAGCGGCACGCGCTCGCCGAACCATTGCGTCGAAAGGTCGATCTCGGCGACGTCCTGCAACACGCGCTGACGCAGCGCGATGTCGGCAAGGTCCGCCCCGTTGCGGCGCATGGTGTGCTCGCCCATCGCGCCGCCATCGGCATAGTCGAACAGGAAGCGTGGCAGCCTGCGGCGCGCGGCTTCCCGGAAATCGTCGATCGCGGCGATGATGCTCATGCGGTCAGGCCATCGTCCATCCGCCATCGATCGCGATGGCGCTGCCGGTGACATAGACGCTCTCGTCGCTGGCGAGATAGAGCGCGAGCGACGCGATCTCCTCGGCCGTGCCGATCCGCCCCATCGGCTGCCGCGCGACGAAGGCCGCGCGCGCGGCGGCTGCGTCGCCGGTCGCCTCGAGCCGTTCATCGAGCGACGGCGACTGCACCGTGCCGGGGCAGATCGCATTGCAGCGGATGCCCTTGCCGACATAATCGAGTGCGATCGAGCGCGTCAGCCCAGCGACCGCGCCTTTCGACGCGCAATAAGCCAGTCGGTTGGGGACGCCGATCATCGCGCCCGCGACCGAGGCGATATTGACGATCGCGCCGCGCCCCGCCGCGAGCATCGCCGGCAGCACCGCCTGCGTCATCCGGATCGTCGCGCGGACGTTGAGGTCGAACGACAAATCGAGCCCGCGCTCGGTGACGCTCAGCAGATCGCCCGAATCGACATAGCCCGCGCAATTGACCAGCACGTCGAGCCTCCCCGCCGCCGCTCCGGCATGCGCCACCGCCGCCGGATCGAGCAGATCGACGACGAGCGGTTCGCATCCCGTCAACGTGGCGAGCGCATCGGCCTTGAGATCGAGCGCGATCACCGACGCACCCTCGCGGACGAACAATTCGGCAATGGCGCGGCCGATGCCCTGGGCAGCGCCAGTGACGAGGACGCGCTTTTCGGCGAGACGGGGCATGGTTGGTTTCCTTCGGTGTGGGGCGACAGTCGGGCGCGCAGGTCGCTCAAGGCTTTTCGGGTTCGATCCCGGCATGCGCGATGACATCCTTCGCGGCATCGGGCCAGGCGCCGTTCGCGACGACCACCGTGTCGACATCGCGATTGTTGAGATACGGCGTCCATGCCCCCGTCCGCCGCCCCGAATCATGCCAGTTGGCGATCGCGAGATTGTCCATCGCGGTACGGCGCGGCGCGAGATTGTTCTGCGAATTGAGGTTGAGCCACACGCCGACATTCCCGATCGCATTGTTGCGCAGCGTGACGTAGCGCGATCCCTCGTCGAGATACATCGCGATCCCGCCCGGCACGTCGTAAATGTAATTCTCGGCGATCAGCGCGCCTGGGTCGGCCGAAAGATGGTAGATCGCGCCGCCATCGGGGAACCATTGCTTGACGTCGTGGACGCGGTTGCCGACGACGACGGTGTCGCGCAGCGTCGTCGGCGTGTCGTACACCAGATTGCCGGGCTGGTTGTAATAGCCGCGGCTCGGGGTGAAATAGGCCGCGTTGCCGCCGGGGTCGTTCGCGCCCCAGCCCCAGCCGATGTCGATCCCGTCATACGGCGCGCCCGACACGTCGTTGTGCCACACCACCGCGCCGCTGGCATAGGTGACGAGGATCGCCGCCTGCTCGCGGTAATGCTGCGACACGGTGCGCACCAGATTGTTGCTGATTACGATGTCGCGCACGCCCATTTCGCGGCGCGACGGATGATGCGCGTCGGGCCGCACGCCGCCGACCATGATCGCGCCGCCGGCGAGATCGGTGAAGCGCGAGCGGCGCACCTCGATCGCGCTGGTGCCGAGGCCGACGCCGCTGTCATTGGCATCGGGATTGTTGCCGATGCCGAGCGCGATCTGGCCGAGCTGGGTGAATTCGTCATGATCGAACACGACCCGCGTCGCGGCTGCGACCTGCACCGCCGCCGGCTGCTGACGCCAGCGGTTGCGCATCGCCTCGAATGGCCAGCAGCCCCACGAGCAATCGCGGATCGGATCGTCGGGATAGCCGCTCCAGTCGCCAGCGAGGAACGATCCGCTCTGCTGGCTGGCATAGCCCTCGGGCCCCGATGGCAGCAGCCAGCTCGTGTGGCGGAAGCTCAGGCCGCGGATCTGCAGGTCCTTGATCGGCGCGTTATAGCTGCCGGCGATCGACAGCAGGAATTCGAGGCGCGGCAGCACGACCTCGATCCGCTGCATGTCCTCGCCCGCGAGCGGCTTGTAATAGAGCTTCCCCGCCGCCGGATCGGCATACCATTGACCCGGATCGCGCAGGAAGGCGCGCGCGTTGACGAAGAACAGGCCGGCATTGTCGCCCCATACCGAGCGCGCGAGCGTGTCGTAGCCGACGAGATTGTTGCGCCAGCCCGGCTGCTGCATGACGATGCGGTCGCCGTCGATCCGCGCGACCATCGCATGGCGGTCGGTGAACCAGCCGGTCGCCTCGACCTCGATGCGGCTCTGGTCGGGCAGCTTCGCGAGCGCGCGCCACGCCGGATCGACGATCGTGATCCCGGTCTTGTCGAAGGTGAAGGCGCTACGCGGCGCGCGGACCGCGGCGCGGGGCGCCATATGGCCGCCGACCCAGAGTTGCCGCGGATCGATCCCGCGCGGAATGTCGGCGCTCCAGATGCCGCGCGTGCGGTCGGCGAGCGTCCAGCCCGTCACCGGCGTCCCGCCCGACAGCACCGGATGCGCGCCGGGTGCGGCTTCCCAGCGCACGGTATAGCTGTTCTGGCCGCCATCCGCCGCGGTCAGGCGCAACGGCGCGCGCAACCGGTAGACACCGTCGCCGAGCAGCACCGTCACGTCATGATCGGCGTTAAGCCGCCGCACCGCCGCCTGCGCGCGGGTGAGCGTTGCGAACGGGTGCGCCGCCGTGCCGTCGCCCTCGTCCGACCCGTGCGGCGACACCGCCAGCACCACCGGCACCGGCGCGGGCCGACTCGAGATATGGATATTGCCCGCGGTCTGCTCCTTGCTGACGACGGGCGCCACATAGACCGGGATGTCGGACGGGTCGGCGCGTTGCGCCATTGCCGGAGCGACGCCGGCGATCGCGCAGACGGCAGCGAGAACAAGCCGATCAGGACGCATCCGCACTCTCCAAAGCGTAGAACTCGGTCGCCGCGCCCGCGAAGAGGCGCGCGGCATCGGCCCCGGCCCGCTCGGCGAGCGCCCGCGCATCGTCATGCCATTGCCGCCAGTCGTCGCCCGACAGCAGCAGCACCGGCCAATCGCTGCCCCACATCAAGCGCTCGCCGAAGCTGCGCACGAGATGTTCGACATAGGGCGTCAGGTCCGCAGCCGGCTGCCCCGGCGCCTGTTCGGTGCGCAGGCCCGACAGTTTGCAGTGCAGGCCAAGCCCCGCGAGCCGCGCGATATCGTCGCGCCATGGGTCGAGGATCGTATCCGCCGCCTTGGGCTTGGCGGCGTGATCGATCACGATCGGGAGGTCGGGCCAGCGTTCGGCAAAGCGCGCGAGCATCGGCAGGTGCCGCGGCTGGACGAGCGCGTCGAGCCGCAATCCCGAGGCCTGAACCGCCTCGAGCGCCGGGGTCAGCGAATCCTGCAGCAGCCAGTCGGTATCGGCGATCGATTGCAGCATCGGCCGAACGCCGCGGACTTTGGGATGCCGCGCGACCTCCCGGATGCGCTCGGGCGCACCCCGGTCGGCCAGCTCGACCCAGCCGACGACCGCCCGGACCAGCGGGGTGCGCTCCGCCAGCGCCATCATCCAGTCGGTATCCGCATCGCTCGGCTGCGATTGGACGAGCACGGTGCCGTCGAGCGGCAGACCGGCGGTTGCGGCGATCAGGTCTTCGGGGCCGAAGTCGCGATGGATCTCGGCTTCGGCGGCGGTCGGCCAGGTCGTGCCCGGCGTGGCGAGCGACCAGAAATGCTGGTGGGCGTCGATCAACCGCATCATCGCACCGATCGGATCGGCAGCACGAGGCATGCGCCGAACACCACGAACGCGCCCGACACGACGAACAGCAGCGGGTAGTTGTTGCCGGTGGCATGCAGCAGCGCCGCCGCCATCACCGGGCTGAGGATCTGCGGAACGTTGATCGCGGTGGTCAGGATGCCGAGATCCTTGCCGGTCGAATCCTCGCCCGGTGCAGCCACCGGCAAGACGCGCGTCATCAATGCAAGATCGACCGACATGAACGAGCCGTAGCCGATCCCGATCAGCCCGGCATAGAGGAACATCCCGCGCAGGTCGGGCGACAGCAACGGCGCGATCTCGGCAAGCGCCATCACGACGCCGGCGATGAACACCAAAGGCTTCAACCGCCCGAGCCGATCCGACAGCCAGCCCGACAGCAAGGCCGAAATGACCAAGGCGATGAAGGTGATCGACGACATGCGCGCGATTGTCAGATTGGCGGCGCTCTGCGTGAGGCCGATATACCCCTCCAGGATGTAGAGCAGATAGGTCAGGATCGCCTGATAGCCCATATAGATCGAGAAGCGGCCGAACAGCGCCCAGGCGAAATCGGGATTGGCGCGCGGATCGACCCAGAAGCCGCGCAGGAAGGTTGCCAGCCGAAACGGCACCGGCGCCGCGAGCCCGGCCGGCAGCGGTGGCTCGCGATTGACCGTCACGAACATCAGGCAGGCGGCGATGATCCCGCCGCCGACGATCGCATACGCCGCGAACAGGTGCGCCGCCATCAGCCCGCCGAAGATCGTGCCGGCCGAGACGCCCGCGGTCATCGCTGCGCCGACCACGCCCGATACCATGCCGCGCTCGCCCGGCACGAAACGGTCGGCGACGATCGTGGTGATCGCAGGCTGCATCGAATTGAGGCTGACCGTCGCCACCAGCCACAGGATCGTCACGCCGACGATGCCGCCGCCGAACGGGATGAGGATCGTCGCGATCCCCCCGGCGACGCCGCCGATCGCGATCCACGGGGTGCGCCGGCCGAAGCGCGAGCGCGTCCGGTCGGACAGCGCGCCCGACACCGGGGTGGTGATCGTGCTGAACACCGAGGTGATCGCGTAGATCACGCCCAAGGTCCCGAGCTTGCCGACCGGATCGAGATTCTCGATCTGGTTGGGCAGCAGCACGCCGAGGATCGACGCATACAGCGCAAGCAGCACGAACAGGACGATGCCGAGGCTGACGATCAGCCCCCATTTGCGCCCTTCGTCGACGGGCGCGACGATCGGCTGCGCTCCGAGTCCCACGCTCGCGGTCACGCGGCCGCACCGATCGCGGGCGGCAGCGCGCCACCCGTCGCGCGCGCCTCGGCGCTGAGCACGAGGCCGTGGCCCGGCGCGTCGCGCCCGTGGATGAAGCCGTCGGCCATCGCATAGGGCTCCTCGACCAGATGGTCGAAATTCTGGAAGCTGTATTCGAGCCAACGCACGCCCGGCAGCGCGAGCGCCATGTTGACGCCGAGCTCGAGGAAGGTGTTGCCGAGCGTCACCTCGACATTGGCCTCGTTGGCGAGCCAGCCGGCGCGCATCACGTCCGACACCTGGCCATGCACGTTGAGCATGTCGCACGCGCGCCCCTCGACGAGCTTGCGCTTGCCGGTCAGGTCGAGATATTCGCCAGCGTTGATCCGGCTGACGCCGAGCTGGCGCAGCATCCGCAATCCGTCGAAATCCTCGCGCGGGATCGGGTCCTCGAGCCAGTAGATGCTGTGCCCGGCGCGCTCGAAGCGGCGGACCGCCTGGATCGTCTCCTGTGCCGTCCAGGCTTCGTTGGCATCGATCATCACCGGCCGGTCGGTGCCGACGACATCGCGCAGCAGATCGAGCCGGTGCAGGTCGCGCTCGAGATCGGGATGCCCGACCTTGATCTTGTAGCCGAGGAAACCGCGCTCCTTCGCCTTGCCGAACAGTTCGGTGAAGTCATGATCCGACAGGTGATAGTCGAGCCCGCTGGCATAGACGCCGACCTTCGTCCGCTCCGCCCCCAGCATGCGCCACAGCGGCAGTCCCGCTTGCTTGGCGAACAGGTCCCAGATCGCATGCTGGAGCGATTCCTCGAACGGCAGGCCCATCCGCCGCGCATTGCCACCGCGCACGCGGTACACCGCGAGCGCAAGCGACGCCGGATGCCGCCCCTCGAGACCGCCCCAGGCCTCTGCCGCGAAGATGCGGTCGATCTCGGCCGCGTCGGGCAACGTCGTGAACAGCGCCTGCGCGAAGCCAAGCCCGACATTTCCCTTCGCATCGATCAGCTCGACCGCGATGATCTGCGCGGTCGTGGCGCGCACCTGCGAGTCGCCGATCGTCCGGTCCCGTGGAAACGCCAAGCGCGTCAGCCGATACGCAACAATGGGCACTGACGACATTTCTTAGCTCCTTATTGAGATATCAGTCTCTGCGGCAGTATCGGGCGGGTGACAAGCGCTTCCGAACTGGTGCGCGCATTGAACCCGCCTGAGATCGGCGAGGCGGTCGGGGTCAGAAGCGGACGCGCACGCCCGCGGTATAGCGCCGCCCGACCTGGCGATATTCCTGCGTGTCCGCGACCACATTGGCGTAGTGGAATTCCTTGGAGTCGGTCAGGTTGGTGGCGTCGGCCGTCAGGATGACGTTCTTGGTCAGCGACAGCTGGACCCCCGCGTCGAGCTGGTCGTAGCTGGACACGAATTCGGGAATGCCGGTCTGCGTCTGCGGCGCGAAAAGATAGCCGTCGCGCCGCGTGTACGACGTCCGCAGCTGCACCGGGCCCTTTTCGTAGAACAGCACCGCGGCGTACGAATTCTTCGACAGGCCTTCGAGCGAGTAGGACGTCGAAGCCTTGGCCGCGTTGGTATAGGTCGCGTTGCTGTCGGTATAGGTATAGCTGAGCTGCGTGCCGAACCCGCTCAACAGGCCGGGCAAGAACTTGAACAGCGTGCGATAGCTGACCTCGATCCCCTTCACCGTCGCGCCTTTGCCGTTGATCGGCTGATCGACGATGAAGGTCACCTGATCGACTTGCTGCGGCGTCACCCCGCGCGTGATGAACGAGTCGATCGATTTGTAGAAGAAGGTCGCCGACAGCAGCGAGTCGCGATTGTAATACCATTCGAGCCCGGCTTCCGCCTGCGAAGCGCGGAACGGCTGCAGATTGGGGTTGCCGTGCGTGATGCGCTCGTTGCCCGGGTTGCTGGTGATCGTCTGCGCCGGCGAGAGATCGGTCAGCGTCGGTCGCGAGATGACGCGCGACGCCGCGGTGCGGAACACCAGGCTCGGCGTGATGTTGAGCCGCACGTTCACCGAGGGCAGGATATCGGTGTAATGGCCCTTGAAGCTGAGCGGCGTAAGGCCCGACAGGACGATGACGTTCTGCCCAGTCCCGTTGGGCCTGGCGCTCAGCACGGTCTGGCCCGCGCCGATCGAGCTGAAATTGGTATCCTCGACCCGCACGCCGGTGTTGATCGCCAGTGGCAGCGAGCCGAGATTGCCCTTGAACTCGAACATCAGATAGCCGAGCGCGACCTTCTCCTTCACCGACGAACTGGCGGCTGGATCCTGCGCGATCGGCAGCAGGTTGCCCGAGTGCAGCGCGGGGTCGGCGGTGCTGTTGAGGCCGACCAGGGACTGGAACAGGCTCTGCGCGTTGTAATCGACCCAGTTGGCGGTATTGCCGCCTGCTGCCCCGCCGAAGAAATTGTACGTCGTGGGGGAGAACAGGCTCGACGGGGTCAGCACGTCGCTACCGCAATAGGCGCAGGCGTTGGGCTCGGTGAAGCCGGTGGTCGCCTTGGTGCGCGACGAATAGCCCGCGCCGCCATAGACGGTGATCTGCTCGCCCTTATACGCGCCGTCGAGATGCACCTCGTTAATCGTGTCCTCGAGGATCTGCCCCTCCGACTGAATGTAATGGCCGAGGCGATGGTTCACGTCGGTCGCGGCATTGGCATAGGTCGGGTTGCTGACGGTGAAACTCGCGAGCGGGGAGCCGGTATTGCGGTCATAGGTATAATCGAGATGCTTGAGGCGCGAGGTGGTGAAGAGCCCTTGCGAATCGTCATATTTCGCGTTGGTACGATCGACGTCGAGCGCGACGCTGAACGGCCCGCTGTCCCATTTCGCGTTGAAGCCGATGAGATAGGTGGTCGATTTGGCCGGCCGGTCCTCGACCACGACGTCGACCGTGCCGTCGTGGAAGGTCTCCGATGTCGCGGTGCCGCCGACATGCACGGTGCGGCTCTGGCCACCGACGATTTCGGTCGTGTTGGTGCCGCCCGACACGACCTGATTGACAAGCGTCCCGCCGCTGAAATCGGGCCCGATCCCGCTGCCATGATAATGTTCGTCGTCGTGCGAATAGAGCCCGTCGAGCGTCAGGAGCAGGCTGTCGGTCGGCTTGAACTGGACCGTGCCGTCGAGCCCGATCCGCTTGCGGTGCGAGAATTCCACCTGGTTGATGAAGTTGTGATACATATCGACGTTGCGGAACAGCGTGACCTTGCTGGGGTCGATCCGCGGCGTGCAGCCGCCGCCGCTTGCCGCGCCGACGCACAGTCCGCTCGCGCCGCTGCTCACCTGGCCGTAATAGCCGTCGTCGAAGCTGCGCGGATAGGAACTCGCCCCGACGAAGAAATTGTCGGTCCGTTCGTTGCGCTCGTCATACGAGCCGACGAGCGACACGCCCAAGGTTCCCGAGGCATTCTTCCACGTGACATAGGCCGCCCCCGATGGCGTCGCCTTGTCGCCGAGCGCGTCGACGTTCGCGCGCAGCGAGCCGCCGCCGGCGAAGCCGGTGTGCTGCTCGAGCGGGCGCAGCGTGTGGATGTCGATCGTCGCGCCGATGCTCGCGCCGTTGAGATTGGCCTGCGGGCTCTTGAAGACGTTTGCGCCCGCAATCAGTTCGGAGGGCAGGATATCGAAATTGAATTCGCGCCCCGCGCCGTCGGTCGCGATGACGCGGCCATTGACCGTCACGGTGTTGAATTGCGGCCCGAGCCCGCGGACCGTGACGCCGTTGCCGACGCCGCGATTGCGGTCGATCGTGATGCCCGGCACGCGCTGCAGCGATTCGGCGACGTTCTGGTCGGGCAGCTTGCCGAGATCCTCGCTGGCGATCGCATCGACCGAGTTGATCGCGTTGCGCTTGACGTCGATCGACTGGCGCTGGCTCGCGCGGATCCCGGTGACGACGATATCGGCTGCACCGTCGCTGCCCGGAGCGGGGTTACGGACGCCGGTCGAAGTGGGCGGGGTCTGCTGGGGCGAATTCGTGTCGCCGGGTGTCGGCGCGCTTCCCCCGTTCGACTGTGCCTGCGCAAAGGCCGGCGACGCGAGCGCCAATGCGGTCGCTGCAAGCGCGACACCACCATTCAGTCGTGCGATCTTTCCCATAATCCCCTCCTCGAGTTTTTCTCGTTAGGGATATCAGTACCGCGCATATGAAATATGTCAATTCGTCTTTTAGGTATTTCAATTAGGGCTTCTGACTCGCGAGCACCGCGCCCGACGTCCACCCCGGCTGGCTTTTCGGGTAGCGCGCGACTAGGGTTTCGTGAGATACGACTGGCTCGATCCCGTCCGGGCCGAGCTTTCTGAGGAACAGGATGGATGCGGGCCTTGGCCGGAAAATCAAAGAACGATCCCGTAAAGGCGATCGAGATCGACCTGCTGGGCGATGGCGACGCCAGCCTGTCCGACAAAGCCTATGCCGCGATCCTCGAAGGTTTGTTCGATCGGACCATTCCGCTGGGCGCGGAACTCTCGCAGGCCGATCTGGTGCGGTTGTTCGGCATGACGGTGCAGCCGCTGCGCGATGCGCTGCGCCGGCTCGAAACCGAGGGATTGGTGACGATCCACGCGCGCTCCTGTATCCGTTTCATCCGCGCCGACCTCGAACTGTCGCGATCGACATATCAATTCCGCTCATTGATCGAACGCGCGGGGGCGCGCGCGCTTGCCGAGAGCGGCGACGCAGGCGAAATCCAGGCGCTAGTCGAGGATCACACGGCTTTGCTCGCCAAGCTGGAAGGCGGGGCATGGGGGGCTGAGGAAGAAGCCCTGCTCGACCGGGTCGAGGAGCACCTCCACGGCGCGCTGATCTCGTCGCTGCGCAACCAGCTGATCGAGGTCACCGCGCGCCGCCTCAAGAATTACGTGACGCTGGTCCGGCTCGACTGGCTGACCACGCGCCCGCTGGCGATCCGCACGCTGCGCGAGCATCTCGACATCCTCAACGCCTGCGTCGCGCGCGATGCCGACGCCGCCGAAGCAGCATTGGTCACGCATTTCCAGCTCGCGCTGCAGCGCCTTATCGGGATGCGCTAGGCGCCGGCATTAGGGCTGCTCGGCGAGGCTGTAGATCCGCTCGGCCGCGATCCACTTCTCCCCCGCCGGAGCGAAGGGCAGCCGCCGCTGGAAGCGGTCCATCAGCACGTCCCACGCGCGGACCTCGGGATCGGCGGCATCGCGCGCCGCATTGGCGGCGGGGTCGAATTGGGGCGTCGTCTCCATCACCATCACCAGGCGATCGCCGACCTGCCAGATGTCGAGCGCCGCAACGCCGCCCGCGCGGATCGCCGCCGTGACCGCCGCGGGCGGACCGCCGGGGCGGTGCCAGTGGCGATAGGCGGCGATCAGCTCGGGATCGTCGTCCAGGTCGAGCAGGAGCACGTGGCGCATCGATATCCTCCGGATCAGGACGGCGAAATCGGTTCACGCCGATCGACCGCGCTGCAGCTTCGATCGTCGTCGAGCTGGAGTACCAGATCGGCATAAGCGGGCATGGTGGCGAGGATATGCCGCGTCAGCCGCTCATAATGGCTGACGAACGCGCGCACCTCTCGATCGGACATCACCCCGACGCCGTGCGCGCCCGAGCGCCGCAGCGCCTGTTCCTGCTCGAGCCGCCACGCCAGCACGCGCTCCCAGCTCGGCGCGCGCAACAAGGCGAGGAGATCGATCCGCGCGAACAGACGCTGATATGCTCCCGCGAGCGCGGCATCGGCATAGCGCCGCCACACGCCGAGCGGGTCGCGCTCGCGCTCGAGCGTGTTGACCGGCTCCCTCAGCGCGGACGCATCCTGCGGGCGCGCGCCGACGCACCAGCCCTCGAAGATCACCAGGCGCGTCGGCACCGGCGCGGGCCTCCAGAGCGCGGAATCGACGCGGTCGTCGGTCGCCTTGTCGAAGCGCGGCAGCGCGACCGCCTGTCCGGCGTCGAGCCGCGCGAACGTGTCGAGCCCGAGCGCGACGTCGTGCGTGCCCGGAACGCCGCGCGTCGCAAACAAGGGGTGGACGTCCGCGGCCAGCCGCGCGCGCTCGCGCCGCGTGTGATAGAGATCGTCGAGCGACAGGACGACGGTATCCGCAAAACGCGTCGCGAGCGCAGACGCGACGGTCGACTTGCCGCTGCCCTGCGCGCCGCACAGGCCGAGCACGAGCGGAACGCGCCGCGGCTGCGCGAGCGCCTGCCCAATCGCCGCGGCGAGGATCGTCTCAGGCGACACGGTCGGGCAGTGCGCGATTCGCGAAGAAGGCGTCGAGATTGTCGGCCGCCTGCATCCCCATCGCTTCGCGCGCGCCGCGCGTCGCGCTGCCCAGATGCGGCAGCAGCACCGCGCGCGGGCTGGCGAGCAGCGCCGCGCCGACCGTCGGCTCGTTCTCATAGACGTCGAGCCCGGCCGCCGCGATCCGCCCTTCCGCCAGCGCCGCGACCAGCGCGGCCTCGTCGACCACCGATCCGCGCGCGGTGTTGACGAGGATTGCGCCCGGCTTCGCCTTGGCAAGCAACGCCGCGTCGACGAAGTGATGCGTCGCGGCGCCGCCCGGAATGTGCAGCGACACGACGTCCGCCGCCGCCATCAGCGCTTCGGCCGAGTCGACCCGGCTCGCCCCGAGCGCCGCCTCGACCGCGGGCGCGGCGGGGCTGCGCGAGAAATAGCGGATGCGCATGCCGAGCCCGCGCGCGCGCGCCGCGGTGCGTTGCGCGATCCGGCCGAAGCCGATCAGCCCCAGCGTGCACCCGTCGAGCGATTGCCCGATCAGATGCGTCGGCCGCCAGCCGGTCCATTGCCCCGCGCGCAGCTCGCGTTCGCCTTCGCCGGCGCGGCGCGCGGCCATCAGCATCAGCAGGACCGCGAGCTCCGCCGTCGCTTCGGTCAGCGCGCCCGGGGTGTTGCTGACCGCGATCCCGGCCGCGCGCGCCGCGGCGAGGTCGATATGATCGACCCCGGCGCCGTAACTGGCGATCATCACGGCACGGCGGCCCGACGTGGCGAGCAGATCGGCATCGATCCGGTCGGTGATCGTCGGCAGGATCGCGTCGCAGTCGCGCAGCGCGTCGCGCAGTTCGGCTTGGCTCAGCGCAACGTCCTCGCGGTTGAAGACGACGTCGTACCGCTCGGCGAGCCGGTCCTCGACCGCCTCGGGCAAGCGGCGGGTGACACGGACGCGATGGCGCGCGATCACGCCCCCGCCTCCGCCCCGGCGGGTGACGGCACCGGCGCATCGGTCACGCCCCACGGATAGGGTCGCGCCACCCGCGCCTGCGCGCCGATCAGCGCCGCGAAGGCCCGGTCTTGCTGCTGGAAATGCTGTTGCCGCAGGAACAGGCCTTCGCGCCAGGCGACGCGGCCTTCACCGAGCATGGCGCCGGCGTGCCTTTCGACCGACTAAAGGGGTAGCATGGCGATCCATCGGTAGCTCCGGGCAATATCGTCGGGTCGTCGCGGCATTGACGATCTTCCCGCTTCATTGTCATGTCGCCACCGCGTCGTTGCGCTACGCCTGTAACCGATGGGCCGCTGCCGATTCGGTGGCCAGGCGGTCGAGCGATGCAATGATTTCGGCCGAGACAGTCGGCTGATCGACCGCGCCTCTGGCCACCGCAGGCGATCGAGCGGATCGATATCCTGCCCGAAGACGCCGCGGTCGAATACGCTTCGAAAGCGACCAAAAAGCCGTCAACTTCGTCCTTCGCGGGAGGTTCAGGGGACTGACGGTGGAAGTGTGGCTCCATACCGGCACGCACGCGTCGCTAATCGATAGCGCGCATTTCGTGAAGGTACCTGAGCGCCAAGTCTCCGAGATTTGCGGCCCCGACCGCATTTGCGTGGCGTATGCGGTTTATTGTTTCTCTTAGCGAACGAATCGCGGCGCCATTGCGGAAAAGCGGCTATGGCGGATATCTGATGCAGCTCTTGTCCGGCAAATCGGCACCGCTTTGAAGATCGTCGAAACCCCCCTGCCCGGCTTGCTCGTCCTCGAGCCGCGCGTGCACAGCGACGAGCGCGGCTTCTTCCTGGAAACCTGGAATGCCGAAGCCTTTCGCGATGCCGGGCTCGACCACACCTTCGTGCAGGATAATCACAGCAGATCGGCGAAGGGCGTTCTGCGCGGATTGCATTACCAGAATCCGGAACCGCAGGGGAAACTCGCACGCGTGGTCGCGGGTGCAGCTTTTGACGTCGCGGTCGATCTGCGCCGCTCCTCCGCGCATTTCGGCAAATGGTTCGGTATCGAGCTCAACGCCGACAACCAGCGGATGCTCTGGATCCCGCCCGGCTTCGCGCACGGCTTCCTCAGCCTGGCCGACGATACCGACTTTCTGTACAAATGTACCGCATTCTACCGTCCGGCACACGAAGTCGCGTTGCTCTGGAACGATCCCGCGATCGGCATCGCCTGGCCGATCGACCGCGCTCCTATTCTCTCTGCGAAGGACACCGTCGCGCCGGGTCTGGCCGATACGCCGGCTTACCCGTGAAGGCGCTCATCACCGGGGCGGATGGCCAAGTCGGCACCGCGTTGCGGCGCGCCGCACCCGATAGGGTCGAGGTCATTGCGGTCGATCGGAGCACGCTGGACATTACCGATCGCGCGGCGGTCGAGGCGATGGTCGCACGCGTTCGGCCCGACATCATCATCAACGCCGCCGCCTACACGGCGGTCGATCGTGCGGAAAGCGACACCGCGCTGGCCAAGGCGGTGAACGCGACCGCGGTGGGCCACCTTGCCGCGGCCGCCCGCGCCGCGGGCGCACGCTTGATTCAGGTATCGACCGACTATGTCTTCGATGGCCGTGCGGCGGTGCCGTATTCGCCCGCCGCCGCCACGGCCCCGCTCAGCGTCTATGGACGCACCAAGCGCGCGGGCGAAGTGTTGGCCGGCGAAGACGCGCTGATCGTGCGCACCGCTCGGGTGTATGGCCCGACCGGCAACAATTTCGTGCGGACGATGCTGCGGCTGATGGCCGAGCGCGGCGAGGTGCGAGTCGTGGCAGATCAGATCGGCACGCCGACCTATGTGCCCGGATTGGCTGCGGCCTTATGGGCGCTCGCGGGGCAAGGTGCGACCGGGATATTCCATCATACCGATTCGGGGAGTGCGAGCTGGTACGATTTTGCGGTCGCGATCGCGGAAGAAGCGCGCATTTTGGGGCTTCTCGTCGACGACGTGACCGTGACGCCGATCGCCACCACCCAATTTCCCACCCCGGCAGGGCGCCCACTCTATTCGGTACTCGATACGAGCGCGACCACCGCACGATTAGGCGTGGCGCCGCACTGGCGTAGCAATTTGCGCATCGTGCTGAACGCGCTTCTGCACAACGGCTAGCGCGGAGCTCTATTGGCCATAGCTCGGCAGCGGCACCTACTCCCCAATCCCAAGCGCGACTTTCGCGGCACCCGAACGGTCAAAAGGACGGACCGCCGGCCGAATCTCCCACAACGCGGAAAGTGAAAACGTCGATGTCCGGATCCGTCCTTGAACCGCGACCTCTAATTTCCGCAAATGTCTTCGTCACGATAGTGGAAGTAAGCGTCTTACTCGTACCATCACAGTCATATATCTTGGTATAAACGTTAGCGATCCACATTCCGATAAATTTTCGCATTGCATATACCAGCTCGTCGATTACTTTGCAGTACGATAATTTACAGATCTACCCGTAATTGCGGTACTCGTCTTTTCCCTGACGACAGAGGATCTTGCGATCATGCACTGGGTAAAGTGTATGGCCCGATGCTGATAACCGGCGAGCAGGACCGGTCGGTGCGGACCGCCGCGCCGCGCGTCCGCCTGCTCTTGCCGGTCCTCGTCCTTAGCGGGACCTCCTACGCCATCCCGCTGATCGCGCCGCTCATCACCTCCGGAACGCTGGCAGGCGATCTCGCGAGTACCGGCAATACGCAGATCACCTCTTTGATCGCCGCGCTCTCCGCGTTGCTCATCTTCCATCGGATCACGGCCTATCCGGGAACGCGCGCGTTCGGCTTCATCCTGCCGGCATTCTCGACGACGTTCGGCCTTGCCGTGACGATCCTGCTCGTATCGCGGATAAGCTATAGCGGATCGATGTTGCTGACGGGATACGTCGCGTCGATATCGGCGACTTTCCTGCTCGGCTATTTCGACCGACGCGGTGCCCGACAACGCATGTATTATGTTCCGAGCGGGGCGACCGGGATCGTCTCCGACGCACCGGAGATCCACTGGGTGAAGCTCGTCGAGCCGGTCGTGCCCGACGATCCCGGCGCCGCGATCGTGGCGGATCTGCGATCGCAGCATTCGCCGGATTGGGAGCGGATGCTGGCCCGGGCGGCGATATCGGGCATCCCCGTCTACCACACGAAGCAGTTGCACGAGTCGCTGACCGGCCGGGTGCAGATCGAACATCTGTCCGAAAACAGTTTCGGCTCGCTGCTCCCCGCGCTCGGATACCGCAGCGTCAAGCGGATGATCGACGTCGTCGTGAGCATCGCGCTTCTCCCGCTGCTGCTGCCGGCGTTCGTCGTCGTGGCCGTGCTTGTCCACCACAGTTCGCCCGGGCCGATCCTCTTCCGCCATCGCCGGGTCGGATACCGCGGCGCGCCGTTCGACATGCTGAAGTTCCGCACGATGTTCGAGCGGCAGGCCGATCCGGACGAAAGCGCCGCAAGGCTCAACGCGATCACGACCGCCGGCGACGATCGCATCACCAGGATCGGTCGCGTCCTGCGGCGATTGAGGATCGACGAACTCCCCCAGCTCATCAACATCCTGCGCGGCGAGATGAGCCTGATCGGCCCGAGACCGGAGGCCGTATCGCTGTCGCAATGGTATGAGAGCGAGCTGCCGTTCTACACCTATCGCCACATCGTGCGGCCGGGGATCACGGGTTGGGCGCAGGTGAACCAGGGCCATGTTTCGGGGCTCGACGATGTGCATGTCAAACTCCATTACGATTTCTACTATATCAAATTCTTCTCGTCCTGGCTCGACCTGCTGATCGCGCTGAGGACGATCGGGATCATCCTGACCGGCTTCGGCGCGAAATAGTCACGCCGACAGTTGCTGCATCAGCAAGGTTGCCACGAACAGCCCGGCCAGAACCGCGAGAGCGATCCGCCGCTGCCGCCGGAGCGAAACCCGCGAGGCCGATGCCCCGCGTCGCCGATCGTGCCGGTGGAGGCGGCGCAGCACGGCAACCTGCCGGCGCTGATGCTCGCTGTCCCCGACCTCGAGCAGGCGATCGTACTCGGCACGCGTCACCCCGTTGGAAAGGCAGCGATAGGCCTGTTGAACCTCTTGCAAGCGGCGTGGAAGATCCCCGCTATGATCGGGATGATGGCGCCGGCTCAGCCGGACGAAGGCATCGCGTATCATGCCGTGCGGCGCATCTCGCGGCACGCCGAGCACCTGGTAATAATCGGTCCGAGACACACGAACCGTGGAGCCACGCGTCATTCGCATCCGGCGATCACCTGCGACTCAGATGCCGGCATCCCCGCGTATCGATGCAGGTTTTCACGCATAGCGGTCGGATTGCGTGGCGGTCACGGGAACACGCGCAGGAGCGAAGCCACCTCCCGCTATCACACCCCGATCGCGCGATTACGGGCTGTTGGGGCCGTCGTCGCCACCGGCGCCAGCAGCGATACCGGCACCGGCTGCGCCGAGCGCGGCCAGGAAAATCGGGAGGCGGCTGGCCAACGACGCGTCAGCGACCCCTTCGGCGCTCTCTGCGGACGGATCGGTCAAGGGGGTCTGGACGGGTGCAGCGACCAGGATCGCGGGCACCGCCACGAGTGAAAGTCCGACAAGCGCCGTATGGAATGCCCTGAACTTCACGGTTTGTCCCTTCGTGGTGTCTTACGAGGTTCAACACCGTCTATACGCACAGATGACGCATGATGTCGATACGATTCGCGCGAACGAATATTTGACGGCTTCTCGGATCGGGCAGCGCAGATCGATCTAAATGCTATGATACGCTCGAAACCACTTCACGAACAACGGAACGCCTTCGGCAATCGCCGTGCGGGGGTGGAAGCCGAGGTCGCGCTGGATTGCCCCGATATCGGCGTAGGTGTCGCGGACATCCCCCGGCTGCATCGGCAGTAGGCGCCGCTCTGCGCGGCGGCCGCACGCTTGCTCGATCAAGCCGATCATCTCGCCGAGATCCTCCGACCGGCTGTTGCCGATGTTGTAAAGCCGGTGCGGGCTGACGCTGCCGCCCGCTTTGCGCACGCCGTCGTCCGGCGGCACGGAGTCGAGACACGCGACGATCCCCGCGACGATATCGTCGATATAGGTGAAGTCGCGACGCATATTGCCTTCACCGAAGACGTTGATCGGTTCGCCCGCCAGGATCGCTTTGGTGAAGAGCCACATCGCCATGTCGGGCCGCCCCCACGGGCCGTAGACGGTGAAGAACCGCAAGCCGGTCTGCGGCAGGCGGTAGAGATGGGCATAGGTCTCGCTCATCAGCTCGTCGGCCTTCTTGGTGGCGGCGTAGAGCGAGAGCGGCTGATCGACACGGTCCTCGACCCGGAACGGGAGCGTGGTGTTGCCGCCATAAACCGAGGACGAGGAGGCATAGACCATATGCTCGACGCGGCGGTGGCGCGCGAGCTCGAGCAGGTTGAGATGCCCCGCCAGATTGGCCTGGAGATAGGCGCGCGGATTTTCGATCGAGTAGCGCACCCCGGCCTGTGCGCCGAGGTGGACGATCCGGTCGAACGCCGCGTCCTCCAACGCGGATTCGAGCGCGACGTGATCCGAAAAGTCCAGCTGGCTGAAGGCGAACCGCTCGCCCGACCGTGTCAGGAGCGCGAGGCGATCGCGCTTGAGCCGCGGATCGTAATAGTCGTTGATACTGTCGATGCCGAACACCGTGTCGCCGCGCGCAAGGAGCTGCCGGGCGACGGTGAAGCCGATGAATCCCGCGACGCCGGTGACGAGAACCCGCATTCCACCCCTCCCAAAACCCGTTCGCGTCCTTGGATGAGATCCCCGCGCAGGGCAAGGCGCCCCCGGAATCGCGATCGCTGTACGACCGTCATCCCCCGTCGCGATCGGCGTCATCGCTGGTCAGGACGACGTTGCGATACGGCAGCCAGGTATAGGAGAAGGTGCCATAGGCGAGATACACATATTGCACCGCGCAGCAGTACCCCAGAACCGAGATGGTGGTGAGGATGCTCGCCCGGCGCGCCAACCGCGTCGACCCCAGATTGCCATAGACGAACACCTGCAACGGGATGATGAAAAGCGACAGCCGGTCCACCCCCACCGACGATGACGAATAGAGCAAGGCGATGACCGAGGCGATCGCCATCGCCGACATGATCGTCCAGATCAGCCGTTCGGACGACGACAGCGCGAACGTCCGGCGGAAGACGAGGAAAAGCACTGCCGCCAGGACATTCATCGCGATGCGGATGGTCGCACCGCTCGACTGATAATCGCTGTTCACATAGTTGGCGACGAGCCTGTCGGTCGACCCCTGCAGCGCGAACAGCGCCAGCAGCGCGAACGCCAGCACCCCGAAGATGCCCATCAGGGCGTTGCGCCGCGCGATCGGGGCCAGCAGGATCGGCAGGAACAGGATTGCGGTCTTGTGGAACAGCGCGGCCAGCACGACCTTGGCCACCACCGCGAGCAACCGGTCGCGTCCGGTGCCCGAGATCGCCCAGCAGAGGATGCCGATCGCCGCCGCCTGCCGCGTGTAGCCCATCCCGACGACGATCACCAGATACGGCACCGCCACCGCCATCGCCAGCCACGGGTTGGGCTGTCTTCGCAGGAGTGTCGAGAGACCCACCAGGAACACCGCGGCGCAGGCGAGATTGACGAGATAGATTCCGCCGTCGACCGTGGCGGATAGCCAATTGAGCAACGCGTAGGCGGGTTCGGCGAGCGTCAGCGCCGTACCGAGCGGCTGAAGCGCGATGTCGCTGTACAGGTCCTCGTAGGTCGCCCAGTCGCCACCGACGCGATATCGCAGACCCACCATCAGGATCGTGACGGCAAGCGCGATGCCGTACAGGATGCGCTCCACCACCACCTGCCCCTTTCCCGAGAACTGGATGGTGCCCACGATCCAGAGACCGAGCAGCGCGAAATACGGTATCACTCGATCGAGCCCTCCCCACCATCGGATCACGCCCCGGCTGCACCTGGCAACGGCGTAGCGAAGGCCGGCGCGAACGGCAAAACGCGAACGCGGGTCATTGCCGATGCGCGGCGACCGTTGCCAAGCCTCGCCCCCTACCCTAGACTATTTTTGCGCTTTGTCGGAGGATCTTACCCTGACGCCTCATTTGGTCCCAGCCAGCAGTCGGACAGACGAAGCGCGTCGCTGACATGGCGCCGAACGCATCGAGCGCGAGGCCGACCGTCCTCTACATGAGCTACGATGGCCTGCTCGAACCGCTCGGCGAGAGCCAGGTGGTCGCGTATCTCGAAATCCTCGCCGACGACTATATCATCCACATCATCAGCTTCGAAAAACCCGGCGACATCGCGCAGCGTGAGTCGATGGCGCGGATGGAGACCCGGCTTCGCGCGGCGGGAATCGTCTGGCATCCGCGGCGTTATCACAGACGCCCCAAAATCCTCTCGACGCTCTGGGACATGACCAGAGCGATGCTGCTGGCTCTGGTCCTTGCGCTCCGCCATCGCGCCCTGCTGCTGCATGCACGCAGCGTGCTGTGCGCGGCGATGCTGTTTCCGGCAAAACTCGTCGGCGGGGCCAAGCTGCTCGTCGACATTCGCGGTTTCTGGGTCGACGAACGCGTCGATGGCGGAATGATCGCCGCGCGGGGCGCCGTTTACCGGGTGCTCAAGCATCTCGAGAAGACGATGCTCGTCGGGGCCGATCACATCGTGACGCTGACGCGCGCGTCGGTGCCGTTGCTGCGCGACGACGCGCGATTCGGTCGGACCCTCGCGCCGATCACCGTGATACCGACCTGCGCCGATCTCGCGCTGTTCTCGCCCGCGCTATCCGCGCCCGGCGCGCGCGACCTGACGATCGGCTATGTCGGGCAGATCGGCACCTGGTACATGCTCGACGCAATGCTCGCCTTCTTCGCCGCGGTGCATCGCCTGCGGCCCGATGCGCGGCTGGTGATCGTCAACCAGCACCAGCAGGACCAGATCGCCCGCGCATGCGAGCGACACGACATCGCCCCGCGCGCGGTGGAAATCGTCGCCTCCGACCATCGATCGGTGCCCGCCCACATCCGCCGCATGGACGCAGGCCTCGCGTTGATATCTCCCTTCTTCTCGAAGATCGCGAGCGCGCCGACCAAGCTCGCCGAATATCTCGGCTGCGGCGTTCCCGTCGTCGGCAACGCCGGCTGCGGCGACATGGCGCGGATCATCGCGGACGACGGCGTAGGCGTCGCGATGCCCGACACTCGCCCGGAGACGATCGAGGCGGCCGCCGCCGCGCTGCTCGAATGCCTCGCCGATCCGACGCTGGGCGCGCGGTGCGTCGCCTCCGCGCATCGGCACTTCGCGCTCGATGCGGGGGCGGAACGCTACCGAAGCATCTACCGCTCGCTGACCGATGGCGCGACGTGATGCCGAGCATCCTGATCCTGTGTCCCTATCCGCAAGGCGTCGCGGCGGGTCAGCGGCTCAAATACGAACAATATCTCGACCAATGGCGCGCCGCCGGGTTCGACGTCACCGTCTCGTCCTTCATGGACCTCGCGCTGTGGGATCGCGCCTATCGGCGCGGCCATTACCTCGGCAAAGCGCTCGGCACGCTGCGCGGTCACCTGCGCCGCCTGCGCGATCTCGCGCGCATCCGCCGCTACGACATCGTCTACGTCGCGATGTGGGTAACCCCGTTCGGCACCCCCTTGCTCGAATGGCTCGCCCGGCGGCTGGCCAAGCGGATCGTTTACGACATCGAGGACAATCTGCTGAGCGAACAAGGCGCGCCATCGGGCCTGCGCCAGCTCCTGAAGGGGCGCGCCAAGGCGCGCTTGCTGCTCGAGCGCGCCGACCAGGTGATCACCGCCTCCCCGTTCATGGTCGAGCGCTACCGCACGATCAACCGGCGGGGCGCGGTGACATTGATCTACCCGTCGGTCGACACCGATGCCTTCCGCCCGAGCGCAACGCCGCGCGACCCCGCCAAGCCCGTGATCGGATGGACCGGCACGTTCAGCTCGCGGCCCTATCTCGATCTATTGCGGCCCGTGCTGTGCGAACTCGCGCGCCGCATCGACTATCGGTTCGTGGTGATCGGCAATTTCGCCTATGACTTGCCCGGTGTCGATCTCGAGGTGTTGACCTGGTCGGCCGCCGATGAGGTCGCGCAGATGCAACGGCTCGACGTGGGCCTCTACCCGCTGCCCGATGACGATTGGGTGCTCGGCAAGGCCGGGCTGAAGGTCATCCAATATATGGCGTTCGGCATTGCGAGCGTGTCAAGCGCGATCGGGACCGCCACGCTGCAGGTCACCGACGGTGTCGACGGATTTCTCGTCCGTACCGATGAAGAGTGGCTGGCCATGCTCGAACGTCTTTGCCACGATGCGGAATTGCGCCACCGCGTCGGCGCCGCCGCACGGCAGGTGGCCGTCGCCACTTATTCGCGCCAGGCGACCGGGCAACAGTATCTGAGCGTGTTGGCATCGGTCCTGGCGACCGATTGATGCAAGCTGGAGCCGCCGATGGGCTATGACTTCACTCAGCGCGCACAATGCCCGGCCTGTGGTGGCACGAACCGCGAGCCGTTGTGCGATGCGCCGTTGGACGGCATCGCGCTGGGGCCCGTCATCGCGCGGCATTACGCGGTCGACCCCGTCGTGCTGGCGGGTGGCAGATATAGGGTGTCCCGGTGTCTCGCCTGCGCCACGATCTATCACACCGAGGTCGCGGGCGAGGCGCTGCTTACGGACCTGTACGACGTGTGGCTCGGCGCGGCGGTCGGCGCGGCGTATCGGGCGGAATTCGACTGGCTCGTCGCGCATCCGCGACAGAGCCGGGACGGACATGAGATCATGACGGCCGCATCGTTCCTCGAGATGCCGCTGCGGGGCTTGAAGACGCTCGATTACGGCATGGGCCAGGGCCTCTGGGCGCGCGTGGCGCTCGGGCTCGGCGCGGCTTCGCATGGGTTCGACCTGTCGGAAACCCGCATGCGCGCCGCGCGCGAGCATGGCGTCGCCACGATCGGCTATGGCGACATAGAGGGCGGCCGCTTCGACCTCGTCAACACCGAGCAGGTGATGGAGCACGTCACCGCGGTCGAGGCGGTCATGGCGCAGCTGTCGCGCGGCCTCCGGCCCGGCGGCTTGCTCAAGATCGCCGTTCCGGCCCAGGCGGCGGTGGACGAAGCGATCGCGGAGGTCGCGTCGGGCAAGGTCCCCGACGCGAATCGGCTGATGCCGGCGTTCCCGCTGGAACATGTCAACGCGTTTACCAGCGCCGGGTTGCTCGCGCTCGGCGAGCGATTCGGTCTGCAGCGCGTGACCCCCACGCTCGCGCAGCGCTTCGCCTTTCTGCGCACGGCCGGAACCGTCTCGACGCGGCGTCCGAAAAATGCCGTCAAGGAGCTCGTCCGGCCCTTCATTCCCTACGAAAGCCGGCGGGATCTCACGATCTGGTTGCAGGCGCCGGTCGTCGACGCTGGGTGACGCCGGAGGCTGCGGAAACCTTCCCCTATCGCGATCGCTTGATGTCCAAGAAGCGGTCCGCCCCCAGCGCGAGGACTGCTGCGATCCGCGCGATTTCCTTGCTGGTCCGGCGTGGCGCCCAGAAGCCGAACGCGAGCCGGCACGCCAGCCCCAGCGCGGCGGCCCATCGCCCGGTGTAGAGCGCGGTCATGTAGCGATATTCCGACGCAAGCCGCCGTTGCCGACGCAATGGGCGATCGAACCGCGGAAAGGCCCGGAGCAGCGCCTGGGTGCCAAGAACATTGACGTGCGCGCGCGTCAGCGTTCGGAGTGCCGCAGCGCGCGTCGCCGAAAGACCGCTCGTGTTGCCCGCGAAGATCCGATAGTCGAACAACGCTTCGTCGATGAAGCCGACGACACCGTCCGGTCGCGAGACGATCGCATATTGCGCGAGCAGATGATCCTGATAGCTGAGCCGGCGGAACTGCGGGATCGCGACGCTGGCGATGAACCGTTCGAGATCGGGGAGATCGATCGCCGCGCGCCGGATGCTGTACGCACTGCCGAGCCACACGCCGCGATAGCCGGTGATCGAGTCCTTGAGCCGCTCCGAAAGTAGCTCGGGCGAAGGATGGCCCTGCAACAGCCTGCGCGTGTTGCGTTTCGTCGCGTCGATCGCCCCGGTCGCGACACCGTCGGCATCGATGATGGCGTAATCGTGCGACAGCAGGATGAGGTGCGGATCGGCCGCGAACGCCGCCGCGACGCGCTCGAGCTTGTGCGGGCGCCACAGATCGTCGCCGTCGAGAAAGGCAATGATCTCGCCGCTCGCGACCTGCAGCCCGGCGAGGGTCGCGCCGAGCACGCCTTCGTTCCGCGCGAGCGCGACGAGTCGGATGCGATCGCCGAACGTCGCGATCCGTTCGCGCGAGCCGTCGATGCTCGCATCGTCGACCACGATGATCTCCGCCGCTGCGCACGTCTGATCGAGCACCGATCGGATCGCGCCCTCGATATAGCGTTCGAGATTGTAGCAGGTGATGATGACGCTGACGGTCGCCGGGCTGACGGCCGCGGGCGTCATGCGTCGAGCCGGCGGATCACCCGCGCCGGATTCCCCGCCACCACGCAGTATGGCGGCACGTCGCGCGTCACGATGGCGCCGGCCGCGACGATGCTCTTGCGCCCGACCGTCACGCCCGAGAGGATGATCGCGCCGGCCCCGATCCATACGTCGTCTTCGATGACGATCGCCTTCGATAGATGCGGCGGGCGTTTGGACTCGAGGAAACGTTCCACGTCGAGGCCGGTGTCGATGACCTTGCAGCCGATCGAGAAGACGACGTTGCGGCCGACCCGGATCGCATGGTGCCCCGCGAGATAGACGTCGGGGTTGATCGCACAATCGGGCCCGAGAACGATGTTCCGGCGATTGCCGACGCGAAACGTTCCGAACGCATGCACCCGTTGGCCGAGCTTGAAAAAGGCATAGGCCTGCCAGAAGCGCGCCATCAGCGGACGAAGCAGGCTGCGCGCGCGCATCGATGACTCCCTTGTGCCAAGGCCCTGAGGCTTGCCCCAACGCCCTGATAGAGCAGGCGGTACGATCGAAACAGGGGCGACGTCGATCAAGGCTGCGCGCCCCGTCATCGCAGGCGGAGGAACGCGCCGCCGGCGCTGATCGCGGCGAGGACGATGCCGAATGCCGTCGCGGCGGGCGCGGAAAGCTGATCGACGAGGGCGATGGCGACGACTCCGGCAAACCCCAGCCCCGCGATCGCAAGCGTGCGCCGGGGCGGGATGAAGCCGATCATGCGTCGCGCCGCGATCAGCAGCACGGGCAGATAGATCGCATAAGCGAGACAATAGGCGATTCCCGTCGCCACCAGTCCGAACCGCGGCATCAGCCCCCATACGGCGGCGACCATCACTGCCATGAGCAGCGTCTCGACCAGCCAGTAGAGCCTGCCGCGCCCTTGCGCGAGCACGATGAAGGTGAGCGGCCAGCTCGCGAGCTTGAGCACGTCGCCGGCGATCTGCCAGCGCAGGATCGTCACGGTCGGCGCGAACGCGTCCGAATAGAGCAAACGCACGAGCCATGGCGCGGTCGCTTGCACAGCCAGCATCACGGGAAGCGCGAGCAGCAGCGCCACCTCGGTCTGGTCGGCGACCATTTTGCGCGCGACGGCGTGTTCGGCGATGACGGCACTCAGCCGCGGAAAGTAATCGGTCCCCATCGCCGCGAGCACGAAGCCGACATAGGTCGCCGACAGCGTCCAGGCGGCGGTGAACTGTCCGAGCGCCGGCGCACCGAGCCGATCGCCCAGCACGGCCCGGATCAGCAGCAATCCGAGCGGCAGCGCGAGTCCCCCCAGCATCGTCGGAAGCCCGAGCCTGATCAGGTCGCGTCCGGTCGCGGCATCGAACCGCCGCGCGCGGGGGCGTCCCGGCGCGGCGGGGACGGCCCCGCGCGCCGCCCGTTCGGCGCGCCCGACATAGCGCGCGGCGATGATCACCATGCCGAGCGGCGCGGCGACGACGAACGCGGTGATGCCGCGCGCGCCGAACGCCACCAACGCCGCGATCCCGAATGCACTGCCGAGTGCGGCGCCGCCGACCTGGGCACGGGCGAGGTCGCCGAGCCGTCGCTGCCCGTTCAGCAGCCCGAACTGCATCGACGACCAGATCGTCAGCGCGACCGCGGGCGCCAGCCAGCCCACCTGCCAGCCGGACGCCACCGCCCCAAGCCCGAAGCGGGCGATCGGCCGGGCGAGGAGCCACGTTGCGACCCCGCCCGCGATGGCGAGCACCGTCGTCAGTTCCAGCACGGTCCGCCGCACCTGCGCACGCGCCGGTTCGTCGATAGCGCTCGCCAGCGCGCGCACGCTGGCCATCGCGACGCCGAGCCCCGCCAGGCTCGCGAGCATGGTGACGAGGTTCAGCAGCAGGCCGATGATCCCGACCCCCGCTGGGCCGAGCAGCAGCGCTGCGACCTTGTTGCGGAGGATGCCGATCGCGATGTTCAGCACCGACGCCCCGCCGACGATCGCGGTCGCGCGCAGGATCGCCCGGCTGACCGCGACGGGAACGCGTTCGGTCACCACCGCTCAGCGCCGCGGCGCGGTGCGCAGGCGACGTCGCATCCGCCCGATCGAAGGCGATATCGCAAGCGGACGACGCGATCGTAGCGGGCGGCAAGACTCCAGAACGTATCTCCGCCTGTTCGATGCGCGCGCCGACCGCCCCTGATCGGCCATAGCGACCCGCGGATCGCAGGCCGGTCGATGCGATCGCGGCCGATGTTTCCGCCGCACCGAGGCTATCAGCGCCCGGCAATCGAGGCAATTGCGATAGTGCGCCAGCCCGACGCCAGGTTGCCGCTTCCTCACCGGCGCGGTAAGGGGGGGGCTTTGCCGGGGGGGCTGACGATGTGCGGTATCGCGGGGGCTATCGGCACCCGGCCTGTCGACCTCCAAGTTGCGACGACGATGCGCGACAGTCTCGCGCATCGCGGACCCGACGATGCCGGCCTGTGGCGATCCGACGATGGCCGCGTCGCGTTGCTGCACCGCCGCCTGTCGATCATCGACCTGTCGCCGCTCGGACATCAGCCAATGGCGTCGGCCTCCGGGCGCTACAGGATCGCCTTCAATGGCGAGATCTACGACCATCGCGCGATCAGGGCGGAGCTCGCGGCCGAGCGGAAGGCGCCGCAGTGGCGGGGGCATTCCGATACCGAGACGCTGCTCGCCGCCATCGATGCCTGGGGCCTCGCGCAGGCGCTTCGCCGCGCGACGGGAATGTTCGCGATCGCGCTGTGGGATCGCCGCGACCGCACCCTGTCGCTGGCGCGCGACCGCTTCGGCGAGAAGCCGCTTTATTACGGCTGGGCGGGCGGCGTGTTCGCCTTCGCCTCCGAACTCGGCGCGATCCGGTCGCTCCCGGGCTTCGACAATCCGGTCGATCGGAGCGCGCTGTCGTCGCTGCTGTCGCGCACCACCATCCCCTGCCCGCAATCGATCTATCGCGGCATTTTCAAGCTGCCGCCGGCAAGCCTGTTGACGCTGACGATCGACGCGGCCTGCGCACCGCGCACCGCGCCTTTCGCGGACGGGGCGCACGACGGCGCGACGCTCGCCAGCTACTGGTCGTACCGCGCGGTGGTGCAGGACGGACTGGCCGATCCGTTCGAGACCGAGGAGGACGGGATCGCGGCGGTCGAGGCGGCGCTGTCCGCGGCCATCGTCCGCCAGTCGGTCGCGGACGTGCCGGTCGGCGCCTTCCTGTCGGGCGGCCTCGATTCCTCGACCGTGGTGGCGCTCTACCAGGCTGCGTCGCGCGGCACGATCCGCACCTTCTCGATCGGCTTCGAGGAAGCCGGCTTCGACGAGGCGGTGTACGCCCGCGCGGTCGCACGGCACTTCGGCACCGAGCATCACGAGCTCTACATCGGAGCGGCGGAGGCGCTCGCCGTGATCCCGCGGCTCGCGGCGATGTACGGCGAGCCGTTCGCCGATTCCTCGGCGGTGCCGACGCATCTGGTCAGCGCGTTCGCGCGGCAGCATGTTACCGTCGCGCTGTCCGGCGACGGCGGCGACGAACTGTTCGGCGGCTACAATCGCTATCTGCACGCGATGCGTCTCTGGCGCGCCTTCGCGCGCCTCCCCGCCGGGGTCCGGCGGGTCGCGGCTTCCGGCGGGGCGCGGCTGCCCGACGCGGTCTGGAACGCGATCGGCGCGGTCGCGGCGGGTGGCAGGCGCCCGCCCGCCTTCGGCAGCAAGGTGCGCAAGACGCTCCGCACCGCGATCGCCGCGCGCGGGTTCGACGACGTGTTCGCCTCGCTGCTCGACGAATGGCATCTCGCGGCGACCCCCGTGCTCGGGATCGACGCGCACGCGCGGCGTCCGCTCGACATGGAGGTCGGCGCGGCGCCCGACGCCGTGCGGATGATGTTCAACGACGCGACGACCTACCTTCCCGACGACATCCTGACCAAGGTCGACCGCGCCGCGATGGCGGTCGGCCTGGAAACGCGCGTGCCGTTTCTCGACCATCATCTCGCAGCGGTGGCGGCGCGCGTCCCGCTCTCGCGCAAGATCGTGGGAAGCAGCACGAAGCACGTCCTGCGGCAGATCCTCTACCGGCACGCGCCGCGCACGCTGTTCGAGCGCCCCAAGGCGGGGTTCGCGCTGCCGCTCGGCGCATGGTTGCGCGGGCCGCTGCGCGATTGGGCGGAGGATCTGCTCGATCCGTCGCGGATGCGGCAGGAGGGATATCTCGATCCGGCCCCGATCCGGCAGCGCTGGGAACGGCATCTCGCCGGCAGTACGGAGGACTCGCCGGCGCTGTGGGCGGTGCTGATGTTCCAGGCGTGGCTGCGGCAGGGCGGCGCGGTCGGCTGATGGGCGCCCCGCGTCGCGGAACGATCGCCTTGTCGATCAATACGAGCTGGAACCTCGTCAATTTCCGCAGCAACCTCATCGCGCGCCTGCAGCGCGAGGGATACGCGGTGGTCGCGCTCTCGCCCGACGACGGCCACCGCGACGCGCTGATCGCGCTGGGTGTGCGCCACATCCCCGTGAAGATCGACAGCAAGGGCCTTTCGCCGCTCCGCGATATCGTACTCGCGCTGCGCTACTGGCGCGTATTGCGCAGCCTGCGTCCGGTCGCCTTCCTCGGCTGGACGATCAAGCCGAACATCTACGGATCGCTCGCGGCGCACGCGCTGGGCATCCCCGTCATCAACAACATTTCGGGCCTGGGCACCGCCTTCATCAGGATCGGCCTGCTGACGCGGCTGGTCCGTTCGCTCTACCGGCTCGCCCTGGCGCGTTCCTCGACCGTCTTCTTCCAGAACCGGCATGATCGTGACCAGTTCGTCGAAGAGCGGCTGGTCGCGGCGCAGCGCGCCGCGCTGCTGCCCGGATCGGGCATCGACCTGGCGCGCTTCGTGCCGGCGCCCCTGCCCGCCTCGCCCTTGGTCTTCCTGATGGTCGCGCGATTGCTGCGCGACAAGGGCGTGCTCGAGTTCGCCGCGGCCGCCCGGATCGTGCGGGCCGACCGCAGCGACGCGGTGTTCCGGTTACTCGGCCCCCTCGATGTCGCCAATCGCACGGCGATCGATCGTCGCGAGGTGGAAGGCTGGCAGCGCGACGGCGTGCTCGACTATCTCGGCGAAGCGACCGACGTTCGCCCGCATCTCGCCGCCGCATCGGTCGTGGTACTGCCGTCGTACCGCGAAGGCATGCCGCGCTCGCTGCTCGAAGCCGCGGCGATGGCCCGCCCGCTGATCGCGACCGACGTGCCCGGGTGCACCGAGATCGCGCGCGCGGGCGAGAACGCGATGCTCTGCCCGGTGCGCGATGCGCGCGCGCTCGCCGATGCGATGCGCGCGATGATCGCGCTCTCACCCGCCGCGCGCGCGGCGATGGGCGCGCGCAGTCGCGCGATCGCGGAAGCCGAGTTCGATGTCGCATTGGTCGAGCAACGCTATCTCGACGCGATCGCCCGCGCGACCGGCTAGAGCGTCAGATGCCGCGCGCTGGCGGCCGACCGGCTCGGCCGCAGATACGGACGCGCGCCCGCGAGAAGCGCGAGGCACATCGCGAACATCGCGGAGATCGCCGCGGTGCGCAGCGGATAATCGACGATGCTGTGGAGCAGGATCGCCGCCGAGGCGATCGCCGCCGCCTGCGCGAACGGATCGGGCAGGTCTACGCGCCAGTTCGCCCGCACGCGCGCCGACCACCACGCCACGAACAGCGCCGCCAGAACGCTGCCGACGAGGCCGGTTTCGAGGAGCAGCTCGAGCCAGTCGCTGTGCGCGTGGTTCATGAAGGTCGTCGTGACGCTGCTGAGCGGCTCCTGCGTCCGGTAGACCGACTGGAAGCTTCCGCTGCCCGATCCGACCGGCAGATACTGACTGGCCGCGCGCGCCGTCAGCGCGAACGAGGTCTGACGCGACAGCGCGACGTTCTGGGTCTGCCGACCGAAGAGATTGTTGCCGAACGGCCCTGTCGCGATCAGCACCAGCGTCGCCAGCGTTCCGGCGATCGTGACGGCGAGCAGGAGGCGGCGCACGGCCGGCCGCTGCCGCCCGAAGGTGAGCCAGGTGGTCAGCGCGACGGGAACGCCGAGCCCGATCCCGGCGAGCGAGGCGTTGATGACGAGGCCGACGGCGATGACGCAATAGGCCGCCGCCACGAGCAAGTGGAGCGCCGACACGCTGCGCCGCGAGCGGCTCGCGCGCAGCAACGTCGCTTGCAGTGCCGCAAGGAACGGAATGCACGTCAGCATCAGCGTCGCGTTGTGATTGCCGTTGGCGAAGAAGCCGACGGCGACCCCGACATTGGTCACGTCGTAGAAATAGACACTCCTCCCGCCGACGACCTGCATCGCGCCGAGCGCGACCGAAACCAGCGTCACACCGACGATGACCGCGGCGATGCTCCGGCCGCGGAACGCGCCGACGACCGTCACGGTCAGGAAAGCGGCAAACGCTGGCAGGAGCCAGAGCAGATCCGACAAGGCCCCGCTCGGGGTCAAGGTGAGCGGCAACCAGGGGAGCGGGAGGTCGAGCAGGCGATAGCCCTGGACGACCGGGCCGCGCCCGGGCAGCATCGTCCAGATGGCAGGTGGTAGCGGCACGAGCTGGAGCAGCATCACCGCCACGAGCGCGGCGAGCAGACCCAGCGGTGCCCTGAACTGCCGCGGCACTCCGCCCACCGACAGCCGCCACAGCGCCCAACCGATCAACGGAAGAGCGGCGAGCTGAAGCGCCAGATTGGCAAGGAAGCCCGCCGCGCTCGCACCGCCGAGCAGCAGGCAGGCGAGCAGATAGGCCGGCGCCAGCGCGTGGCGCTTCACGACCCCGCGCCCGGCCGCGCGTGCATCGTCACGTCGCGAATCGTGACGCTCACCGGCGCGGGGAGATCACCCGCCTCGCCGCGCAGTGCCAGCATCTGCGCCGGGCAACTGGCCGGAACCACGACCTCGGCGGCGATCCGCCGTTGCCCGGCCGCGGCCAGGACCGGCACGTCCATCAGCTTCGCCTTGTCCCCCGACGCGCAGGCGAGCGACCAGAACAGCCGCGGCGCGGTATCGCCGCTGCCGGGGTCGACGCCGAACGCGAAGCGGTATCGGCCCGGCTTCAGGACGAGAAGCTGGCTCGCCAGGTCTCCGCTGTCGCGGCCGTAATAGTCGATCGCGAGCGCGCCGTCGCGGATATCGGCGGCGCCCAGGCTGCCCGCCGCGAGCGACCAGTCGAACGCCGACCGCTTCGGCACGGTGCGCAGCGCCGCGTCGAAGATCGGCGCATCGGTCTGCGCCGCCGTAAGCCAATAGACGCGCGCCCACGCCGCGCGCGCTACGCCGTAGCGCTGCTGCGCGACGAGACGCGCGATCAACACCGGTCCCCAGCTTTCCGCATCGCCCGCGTCGGCGATGGCGGCGGGGCTGGCGAGCGCGAAGAGCGACGCTGGCGGGGTGTCCGCGCGCGCCAGTGCGACGAGCACGTCGCGCTCGAGCCTGGGGTTCGTCGCCAGGGTGCGCCGGACCGCGTCCCGCGTCGCGGGTGCCTGGCTCATCACCGCCATCGCCTGCGCGATCGGCGCCTGCGCCGTGCTGACGAGCCGTGCGAGCACCGAAAATTGCTCGGCGGCAGCGCCATACCGACCGGTTCTGAGATATTGGTCGAGCAGAAGCAGGTGGATGAGCCGTTGCCGCGGATCGAGCCGTTGACCGGCTCGCAAGGTCGCCACGGCGTCGCGGGGGCGGCGGTCGAGCAGCTGCTGATGGCCGAGGATCAGAAAGGCGCGCGCGTCGAGCGGCGCAGCGCGTGCGGCGGCGCGCACCGCGTCGAGGGTGGCAGCGTCGAGCAGGCCGCGCCGCTGCACGATCGCCAGCGTCGCCGCCGCGAGGACACGCTCGGGGTTACGGGGGGCAAGGCGTTCCAGCGCTGGCGCGTCGGGCGCAAGCAACTGCAGCGCGGCCGAACGGACGCACAGCCAGCTCAGCAGAACACCGGCAAGGACAAGCACCCCGGCCGAAACCACATTGCGCGGCCCCGCAAACGGGTCAGTCCGCATCATGGACCATCAGCATGATCCGACGCTGTTTGTCCTTGCTGTCGCCGACATAGCTGTACGCGTCCCTGGCGCCGCCATAGCCGTAGCCATAGCCATAACCGTAGGACGCCTGCGGCGCGTACCGCGTGAGGATCGCCCCGACGATGTGTGCCCCGGCGGTGCGGACACGGTTCTGCGCCTCGATCGCCGGCCGCGTGCGGGTCCTGCCCGATTCGACGACCATCAGCGTCGCGTGGACCAGGCTGGACAGCAACGGCGAATCGGCGAGGCCGAGGATCGGCGGCCCGTCGATGACGACGACGTCGAAGGTCGCTGCGGCGTCGGCGAGCAAAGCTGCGAACCGCGACGAGGCGATCAGCTCCGGCGGGCTGGGCGGGACGACTCCGGCCGGCATGATCCAGAGCCCTTCGACCTCGGTCTTGAGCACATGCTCGCTGAGCGAGCCGGTGCTGGTCAGGACGTGCGACAGGCCGATGTTCTCGCGGCCGGTGACGAAGGCCGGTCGGCGCATGTCGGCGTCGATCAGCAGTGCGGTCTTGCCGAGCCGCGTGAAGCTCCATGCCAGCGCCCAGGCAGAGGTCGATTTGCCTTCGGCGGCGCGCGTGCTGGTGACCAGCAGGGTCTTGGGCGCCCCCCCGTCGGTCACGAACTGCATCGCCGAGGCGGTCGACAGATACGCCTCGGTGAGCGGCGAGGCGAGGTCCTTCAGCTCGTCGATCGGTCGCGCCGAGCGCACGCTGGGAATCCCGCCCAGGAAGGGGATCTGGAGCTTGTTGCGCACGTCATCGGGCGATTTGATCGTGTCGTTGATGAACTCGAGCGCGAGCGCCGCGAGCAGGCCTGCGACCAAGCCCAGGACCGCGCCGATCATCACGTTGAGCGAAAGACGCGGCGAGAAGGCGCCGCCCGGCACGACGCCGCGATCGACCACCGAAGCGACCGCCGTGCCGACACCGCCGGCGACACCGATCTCCTTGTAGCGCTGCAGCAGGGCGTCATAGAGCGTGCGGTTGGTGTCGACGTCACGGCGCAGGATGTTGTAGCGGATCAGGCGCCCGCGTTGGTCGAGCACCGACGAGCTCAGACCGTTGACCCGCGCGCGCAGGCGATCCTCCTCGGCGCGCGCCGCCTGATACTCCTGCCGGAGCGACCCGACGCGGTCGCTCGCCGCATTTCGCGTCTCGGCCACGGCCGAGGCCTGAAGCGCGTCGATCCGCGCCTTCAGCGCCACCATCTCGGGATAATCGGGCCGGAAGGTCGGGAGTTTCTGCTGATATTCCGCCTGCAACGCCGCGATCTGCGCGCGCAGCGGCGCGGCGTTCGCGCTGCTCTCGGTCGTCGAGCCGCCGACCACGGCTTCGCGGTAGCGCTGCTCGGCGGCGATGCGACGCGCCTGCGTCGCGGCGAGCGCATTGTTGAGCGCGATCAGCGAATTTCCCATCAGCGAGTTGGTATCCCCGGCATCGCCACCGTTGGGGCCGCTGCCGGTACTGATCAGACGCTGCTGCTGCGCATAGGCGGTGAGCTGGAGCTCCGAGCGTTCGAGATCGCGCCGGGTGTTGGCGATCTGGCGCTGCAGGAACTCGCGTGCGTAGGACGAGGATTGATACCGTCGTTCGAGATTGGTCGCGATGTAGGCATCGACGACGCCGTTCACCACCTTGGCGGCAAGCTGCGGATCCCGCGCCACGAACGACACCCGCACCACCATGCTCTGCGGCTGAAGGTGCACGCTGGTGCCGCCCTGCACGAAGCCGGCAGCGGCCTCGGTCGCGGCAGCACGGTCGCGATGCTTCGGGTTCAGCGTCGGGTCCGCCGCCAGGTCGAGGTTCTGCGCGGTGCGCTCCGCGATCGCGCGACTGCCGAGCAGTTCCAGCTGCGTGCCGAGGAACGTCACGTCGTTGCGGGCGGCGCTCTGACGCCCCCCCTTGGTGCTCTCGTCCGCGAGGACTTCGACCGAGGGCGGATTGAGTTCGATCGTCGCCGTCGAGCGGTACAGCAGCGGCGACAGCAGCGTCAGCAGGACGGCGCCTGCGGTGCCGACGCCGGCAGCCGCGAGGATCAGCCAGCGCCATTCCAAGGCGACGCGCCACAGCAACGCCAGCGACAGCTCGCGCGACTGCGTCGCGCCATAGCCCCCATAGCTATGGTAGCCATGGTCCGGGATCGGTGCAGCGATGCTCTGACGCCGTTCGGCCTGGACCGCCAACGGCGGGTGATCCGCTCCTTCGCCGCTCGCCATCAAATCGACACCCCCATCGCCCGAAGTGTCAAAGCGCGACGAAGAGCGACGCGAGCGGCAGAGCCTGCAACAGATCCTTCTGGGTCTTCTTCAAGCTCGATCCATCGACGATGATCGTGTCGCCGGGGTAGACCGGCGGGTCGTCCTGCTTGCCGCGACGGATGCTCACCAGATCGAAGGCGGCCGCCATCCGCTTGCCGCCGATCGTGCGGAAGATCGCGACGCGGCGCGGGTTCGCGACCTCGTCGGTGCCGCGCGCGAGCGCGATGCTCTGCACCAGCGTCAACGGGCGGATCGCCGGATAGGTGCCCGGCTGCTTCACCGAACCGTCGATCGTCACCACGCGGCTGGCGGAGTCCTTGAGCGCGACGGTAACATTGGGATCGCGCAGATAGCGCTCGTTCAGCCGCGTCGCGATGGTGCGGCCGAGTTCGGTTGTGCTGACGCCGACCGCATCGACCCTGCCGATCAGCGGCATGGTGAGGCGACCGCTCTGATCGATCGCATAATCGTGGCTGAGGTCGGGCGCCTGGAAGACGACGACGCTCACCGTGTCGAGCGGCGCGAGCTTGTAGGTGTCGTCGACGGCAGAGACCGTCGGCGCATCCGGAGCGCCGAAATCTTTGCGGTCATAAGCTATGTCGCCACCGCGCGTAGCAGCGCATGCCGCAAGCGACAGCGCCAGGCCGAAGACCGCCAATTGCCGTATCGCTTTATTCTTCGGCATAAATGCCCCCCGCCGGCGCACGTTCATCCAAACGATGCAACCTTTTACGGGTCTACATTCATCGCGAAGTCGCCGCAAGTCGTGCGGCCTTGATTACTTGCGGTTCTTTTGGCCCGCGGTGGACAGGAAGCGGACCTCCCTGCCCTCCACGACCGCGGCGCTCAACACGCCCGAGCGATAGGCGCCGGTGTCTATGCCGATGCGGTTGGCGCGCTGCTCGACGCCGTTGCTGATCGTGTGACCGTGGATCACCTTGAAACCGTGGTCGTGCGGATCGGACAGGAAGGGCTCGCGGATCCAGCGCAGATCCTGCGGCTGCTGCGCGTCGATCGGTACGCCGGGGCGGATCCCGGCATGCGCCAGGAGATAGTCGCCGAACCGGACGGTGTCGCCGAACATCTCGAGAAACGCGACGTGCTCGGTCGGAATCGCCGCGGCGAGCGTGCGCGCGATCCGCGCCTCGTCCATCGCCTGGAGCATCGAGGCCGCGACGCCATAGCTTTCCGCGCACGCGGCGCCACCATATTCCAGCCAGTCATAAGCGAGCCCCGGCTCGCCCGCGAGCACCCGCAGCAACACCTCTTCGTGATTGCCGAGCAGGAAGAGTCCGCGGGCGGGATCGTCGCCAAGCGTCAGCAACCGCTCGACGACGCCGGCCGAGTCCGGCCCGCGATCGATCAGATCCCCGAGAAAGACCATCACCGCACTGCCGATCGGCCGGCTGACGATGTCTTCGCGGATGCTATCCAGCATGGCGTCGAGCAGATCGCGGCGACCATGGATGTCGCCAACGGCATAAAGCCGCGCGTCGGGTGGCCCGTGGAAGACGCGCCTCGCCGCCACATCCCCCTTCAGGCGGCGGACCAATTTGGAAAACACCCGAACCCCTCAGCAAGATGTTCGCGGCGGCGGCACCACGCATTGTTCCCTATAGTGCAGCATGCTACATCGTCCAAACCCGGACCCCGTCGGGAAGACGCATCGTTCGGGGCAAGGCGTTCTTCAGATCGGCGACGCCGCCGCCGTCGCCGTCGCCAAGCAGCGCGAGGAAGCGATCGAAGCCCTCGAGCAATCGCCGATGCGGCACCGCGAGCACGATCAGATCGTAGCGCGCGCCGACCGGCTCGGCGATCAGCTCGAGACCATATTCGTGACGCGCCGCGTCGACGCAAACCAGCGGGTCGTGGACATCGACGGTATGGCCGAGCGAGTCGAAGGCCGCGACCAGATCGGCCACTTTGGAATTGCGCAGATCGGGAACGTCCTGCTTGAACGCTAGGCCGAGCACGAGGATTCGCCCCGCCGCGCTGCCGTTCCAGGCATGGATCGATTCCCCCACCCACCGCGCCATGCCGTCGTTCGTGCCGCGCCCGGCCAGGATGATGCGCGGCTCGCAGCCGAGTTCGGTCGCGCGGTGCGCGAGATAATAGGGATCGACCCCGATACAGTGCCCGCCGACCAGGCCGGGTTCGAACTTGAGGAAGTTCCATTTGGTCCCGGCCGCGGCGAGCACGTCCCAGATCGACAGATCCATCTTCGCGAAGATCTGGGTGATTTCGTTGACGAAGGCGATGTTGATGTCGCGTTGCGCGTTCTCGATGACCTTGGCCGCTTCGGCCGCCTTGATCGAAGCGGCGCGGAACACCCCGCCCGAGGTCACTTGCCCATAGAGGCGCGCGATCGACTCGAGAACCGCGGGTGTCTGGCCGGAGACCACCTTGGTGATGCAATCGACGGTGTGCTCGCGGTCACCCGGATTGATCCGCTCGGGCGAATAGCCGAGGAAGAAGTCCTCGCCGCAGACGAGCCCGCTCAGCCGCTCGAGTTCGGGCCCGCACAGCTCCTCGGTGACACCGGGATAGACGGTGCTTTCATAGATCACGATCGAACCGCGCCCAGCCCGCAACATGCGCGCGACGGTGCGCGTCGCGGCCATGACGATGGCGAGGTCCGGCCGGTTGGCCGCGTCGACCGGCGTGGGAACGGTGACGATATAGAAATCCGCCCCCGGGCAGGCGCGCGGATCGGTCGTCAGGGCAAGGCGCGAGGCGGCGAGACGATCGGGCGCTATTTCGCCGGTACGGTCGTACCCGCGTTCGAGCTGCGCGATACGATCGGCGTCGATATCGAGCCCCCAAGTGTCGAACGATTTGGCTAAAGCAACCGCCAGCGGCAACCCGACATAGCCAAGGCCGATGACGACGACAGACGTTTTGTCTTCCCCCAACGCCGTACTCCCCCGCTCCTCTTCGTCTTCGTCTAGCGCGTTATTATCAAACGACGAAACGCAATTTGACACGGTCCGCAGTTGCACGTCGCAGGAACAGGATCCATTGTCCCGAAGATGCGGCGAAACGGTCTACCAGCACAGCAGATCGGGGCGTTCGACGAGCTCGCCGACGCTTGTGCCGCGGTCGCTTTGCGCGGCACCGGCCGAGCGATGCCGCCGCTGCGCGATGACGCGCATCGCCTGCAGGCCGAGGAATGCCTTCGCCTCGCCAGGCGACACCGGATCAGCCCCCTGGCGCTCGCCGAACTCGCGCGGCGGATGCGCGCGCACGATCCGATCGTCGCCGAGCAGGTGAGCGAATACGCCGCGCGCCTGCGCGTCAAGGCGCTGCGCCACGCTGCGGCGCTCGCGACGCTGACCACGGCCTTGCACGCGGGAGATGTTCGGCACCTGGCCATCAAAGGCGGGGTGCTGGCCCAGCAGCTCCACGGCGATGTCGCCGCGCGCGACAGCAAGGACATCGATTTGCTGATCGATCCCGATTCGATCGATCGGGCCGCGGCGATATTGCGCGACGAAGGCTTCGCCGAAATCGGGGGCGACGACGATGGGGCGGCCGGCGATCCGTTCGCCAACAAGCATCGCAGCTTCATCGGCGACGGTTTCGAGATCGAGCTGCATACCCGGCTCATCGACATCGATGCGCTGTTGCCGCTGGGGTTCGACGCGGTGTGGGGCCGGCGCGAAAGCGTGGCGATCGGCGGCGTTTCGATCGCCACGCTGTCGAAGGTCGACACGCTCCTCTACCTCTGCGCGCACGGCGCTTCGCATCTCTGGTTCAGGCTCAAATGGCTCGAGGATATCGCTCGGATCGTGGCGATCGGCGATGCGGAAGCGATCGCGGTGGCGCGCGCCATCGCGCGGAGCGAAGGCGCGGAGGCGGTCGTGCTCGGTGCACTGGCATTGGTCGACGCGCTGTTCGGGATCTCGCCGCCCGGGGCGCCGCTGCCGAGCACGCGCGCCAGCCGCGCGCTGGCGCGCCTCTCGCAACGCGCGCTCGCGGCGCCCGCGGAGCATGCGTCGCGCCCACCGCTGCGTGCGATCCTGCGCAAGGTGCCCGTCCAGTTCGCGCTGAGCGGGGGCTGGCGGTATCGCGCTCGGCTCGCCCAGGCGCTGATCCTCGCGCCGCGCGATTTCGACGTTCGGACACTGCCCAAGGGCTTCGGCTGGATGCGACTGCCGCTACGCCCCGTCATGCTGATCCTGCACCGCAGGCGCGGCACGTGACGCGGGTGTGCGCCACGGCCGTGCTGCGCAATGGCGTTCCGCGCTAGTTCAGCGCGGGCCGGCTTCGGCGCTCCGCCGCTGGCGCCGACGGTCGCGCGACCCAAGCCGCGCGGCCGACACGATGAGCCCCGCAGGGACGATCGTGAGCGCGATGTCGATCAGCGACGGGACCGGCCCCCAAGGATAGCCGCCGATGGAATATCGCGCGAAATCGAAAGTCTCGTTGACCAGTTCGAGCGCAAGGACGATCGACAGCGGTCGCCACGACCACAGCGGCACGCGCAGCACCACGGTGAACGCCATCGTCAACAGCACGCCCACAATGAGATGGATGTCGTGGTGACTGAGCCCGGTCGTGGCCGACAGCCACACCTTGAATGCCTCCCAATCCAATACGATTTGGACCATCCCGCGCCCCCCGACCAACCGACAGGTCGCTTATCGGCGATTGCACGGCCGAGCGGAAGGCGAAACCCGTGGCCGCACCTGCCCGAACGGCGGCGGGATCGGATCGACCAGGCCGGGCGGCGCGACCGGACCACCGAGACCGGCTGGTGTGGCGCGTTCGCCGATGGCTTGACCCGCAACAGGCATCGCCCAAGCCGCCGACAGCAGCAACACCGTCGCGGCCGCCGGTACCGCCGCTGGTCCGAACGGTCTGAAGGTCGTCATTCCCCATCCCCCCGAGGCGGCACGGACACTGATCCCCTCGCTTCCGGCGTGCCGCGATGATCAGTCATCGCCCAACGTTTCGCAACCGGGCGCCAGCGGCTTGCCGCGCCATTGCCTGGCGGACTAGAACGGCGCGGCATGACGATCGCCACGCCCCGGCCACTGCGCGACGCACCGGAACTCGCCGCGATCCTCGCGTTTCTGGGCGATGTCGGCATTGCGACGCTGGCGCGCCCGCTGCCCGGGGACACCGTCTTGCCGGGCATGACGGTGGTCGGCGGCACGCTGTGCTACGACCCCGCGCGCGCTGGCTGGGTTGGCGATCTGTTGCACGAGGCAGGCCATATCGCGGTCGGCGACCCGCACACGCGAGCCGCGCAAACCGCGGTCGCCGATGATCCCGCCGAGGAGATGGCGGCGATCTGCTGGTCCTACGCGGCCGCGTTCGCGATCGGCCTGCCCGTCACGACGCTGTTCCACTCCGGCTATCGCGACAGCCCCGACTATCTGATCGACGCCTTCGCGCGCGGACACGCCATCGGCCTGCCGATGCTGCGCTATTGGGGACTGGCCCGCCGCGCGGATGAACCCGGGCCGCCCTATCCGGTGCTGCGCCGCTGGTTGCGGCGGTGACGCGCGGGCGCAGGCGCGCCGCTCTGCGCGCGCGTCTCGAACGGATCGCGCCGTTGGTACGCGCGGTCCGGCTTGTCCGCGCGATGGCGACGCCGCTGGGGCGCGGTCGACTCGAAGCGCTGTGGCACGGTGCCCGTCTGTATCAACCCGCGACGGTGACGCGGCCGGACCGGCATCCCGCGCTCTTCGCCTATGTCGCCGCGCTGCTCGGCGATCGCGCCGACGTAAGGCTGTTGTCGTTCGGCTGCTCGACGGGCGAGGAGCCGCTGACGCTCGCATGCTATCTGCCGCACGCCCGGATCGACGCGATCGATGCAAATCCCGCGTGCATCGCCCGGGCGAAGCGGAGCGCCCGTGCGGACGCCCCCACGATCCGCTTCGCCTGTGCGGACCGGCCCGACGCGTTCGCCGGGACGCGCTACGATGCCGTTTTCTGTCTGTCGGTGCTGCGGCATGGCGATCTCGAGGCGAAGCGTCCGCCGACCTGCACCGATCTCCTGCCCTTCGCCCGGTTCGCCGAGGCCGTGGACGCGCTCGATCGCTGTCTTGGTCCGGGTGGATTGCTGGTCCTGTGGGGATGCAATTTCCGCTTCGCGGACAGCCCGGTCGCGGCGGGCTATCGCGCGCTGACCGTGCCGGGGCAAAACGCTCAGCCGGGTCCCTTCTACGGCCCCGACGACCAGCTGCTGCCGATTGCCGAATCCTCCGCCTTCCTATTCGTCAAGGCAGGGTGAAGGCGCAGCGCGGGCGGCGACGGCAGCGACGCGAGATAGGGCGATAGCGAGCGATCGAGGCCATCGATCCGGCAAATCTCGGTCGGCGGTCCGTCGAGCTCGAACGTCTCGAGATGGCGCCCCGCACGATCCAGCAGGAACACCCGCCCCGCCGCTTCGTCGCGCAAGTCGCGCGCGGCGAAGGCCGTCCCGCCGACCGCGATGGTGTGCGCATCGACCGAGAGGCCACGCGTCATCAGGTCGCAGACCTTCAGCCGAGCACGATCGCTCGTCACGAGTTCGCCGTCCGACGAGCCGCAACTGAGCAGCGTGCCGTCCTCGAGCAGCGCCAGGTCGTGACAGCCCGATCCCGCGAGCGTCTCCCGCGAGACGACTTGCCAGGCGCGGTCGAGCCGCAGCACTTCGCTGGCGCGGCCGGTCTTGCCGGCCCCATTGTGGAGCAGCAGCAGGATGTCGGGTCCGCTGGCGAGCAGCGCGTTGACATGGACATATCCGCCCGCCCAGTCATTGCGTGCGGCGGATCCGAGCGGCTGGAGCGTGTCGCGCGCGCCGCCGTCGAGCGGCAGGCGCACGATGCGCTGGTTGTACGTGTCGACGACGCAGAGCGCCCCGTCGATCAGGTCGATCTGGTGACAGCCATTGTCCAGATCGGTCGCGAACACCTCGGCCGAGACGATCCGCGCGCCGACGCGCCGGAAACGGACGATCCGCCCGCGATACGTCTCGGCCGCCGGCCGATCGCCGGCCTCGAACGCGAAGATTGTGTCGTCGTGAACGCAAAGCCCGAAATACAGGCCGTGCGCCACGAGGCGGACCTTTCCCGGACCGATCGCGAACATGCCGCCGCGTGTCGCCACCAGCCGGTCGCAGCCCGACAGGTCGGGATCGACCAGCCTCACCGTCCCGGTCCGGTAGGCTTCGCGCGCGAGCGCGTAACGGATCGCGCTCGGCGCGGCGAACGGCGAGCTCCGCTGCACCCCGCCGACCGCCGATCCGTGATCCATGCCGTTCGACACCAAGGAGGCTACCCGTCCGTGTTCATGCTTCGCTTACGCTGGAGGAATGCGGACCGTACCGCAACACGCAAGGTCCGACGCGACGGCCCGTCACGCCGTATCCGCGGCGTCTGATCGCGTGGACTCGCGTCTTGGTAGCGGCGTCGGACTATTCGCCGCGGCTGGCCAAGGACCGCGCGAAATCGAGGCGCCGCAGCGGGTAGAGATGTCACGACGCAGGAGCCGAGTGCGAAATGCGGCGGCCCGGTTTGCACGACTAACGGATCGCCGACAGTCACCGCCGTGATCGAACGGCGTTCATCTTCGACATCGGCTCATCCCCAGAAGATCGCGTTGGGCCGGTTTGCTGCGAGAGCACGCGCCGTGTCTTTGCCGACTGGTTGATGCAGGCGCGCTGCTCACGGCTATGCTATCTTTTTGGCCGATAACCGAATACAGATCGTCATGCGCTGCACATACGCTATTATCAACAGGATGGTACGATGACCGTTGTCGAAGATCGCCAGCCGCGCGAGGCTTGGATCGCTCCCGAGATCAAGACGCTCGATGTCGCGCAGACCGAGCGTTTCCCCGGTATGGGTCCTGACGGCAACACGCGCTTCCCCGATTGCTCGCGCTCGTAAACGTCACGGAGCGACGCGCGTCTGGTTGCGTCCGGACGACAGGCGCGGTCTGCGTCACGACGGGGTCGAACGATGGGCAAGCACCTGTGCGATGCAGGCGAGCGCCTGCGCCGCATGGTCCCGCCGGTTCGTTTCATCGCCACCGGCAAGGGCCGGAAAGGCCAGCAGCGGCGTTTGTTCGGCAAGCCGGGTCAACTGCCCGACAAGGCGCGCGTACGCGGGGAGCGCGGCCAGCCAGCGCGGACGGAAGACGTGCGGAAGCAGTCGGGCGAGGTCGCTCGATCCGCCGCCTAAAGGGTGGTCGCCCAGCAGCAGGATCGCACCGAGGGGCAGTGGCGCCCCCGTGAAGCAGTGGCTCGGGCGGACCAGCCACTTGCCGCGGGGATCATCGGCGGCCGGCTCGGCATGCCGTGTCGCCAGCCGGGCTGCGGTGTCCGCGTGCAGCCGCATCGTCGGCCGGCCGGACGGCACCCGCATTTCGCCGCCATCGCCGAACGCCACGACGGTGAGGTCGTCGGCGACGAAACGCGCGCCGTGCGCGATCAGCCCGGCGGCCAGCGTCGACTTGCCCGCCCCCGCCCGGCCGGCGATCAACACCGCGCGGCCGCTGAGCTCGACGGTACAGGCATGCAGCGGCAGCATGCCGCGCCAGGCGACGGTCAGCGCAGCGACGGTGCTGTAGAAACTCACCGGCAATCGCCCCCGCCAATCCGATCCCGGGCAATAGCCGATCCGCTGGCCGTCGGTCATGTCGAAGGCGACTTCGTCCCCCCAGACGAAGCGGATCCCATCGGCATGCACGCTACCGCGATTGATCGCCCTGCCGCCGACGCGCGCGTCCAGCTGCGATACGCGGCGGACCGCCACCTCGGGGCCACCCATCGCCGGCGAAACCGACTCGAAGCCGTCGAGCGGCACGTCGGAGCGCCAGACCAGCCCGAAGGCGCTCGCAGCGTGGGGAAGGCGCGTCACCTGCGCGGCTGTGCGATCACAGCGGGGCGGCGATCTGCAGGTCGCGCATGCGTTCGAGCAGATCGCCCACCGCCGTGCGGCATTGCTCGGTCGACACCTCGAAACGCCGCAACAGGCCCTCCTCGAGGCTCTCCTGCGTCTGCGGGGTCTCGAGCGCCGCCCAGACGGCGCTCGCGGTTCGGTTCAGCGTCAGATAGGTGCCGGTCGCCAGATGGATCATGACGAAACTGTCGTCGACGGCCGTCCCGACCCAATCCGAGCTGCGCTGCCACATCGTGTCGCTCATCCGCTCCCCCTCGCGTCGCGCGTCATGCCGACGCCTTGGTCCAACAGAGCGTCCCCTTCGGCGCTCCGCCATGTAAACACCGGTGTCGATCGTGCAACCTGTGCCGCGTCGATCAGGGTCTTGGGTTCGCCCCCGATCGCGCGCGGCACACTGACGCGATGGCGGTGCCGAAGCAGCGCCGCGAGCGCCTCGACGCCAACGAGACGGCCGCCCCCGAGCGGCGCATCGTCCGCGAGAATGACGATCGCGCCGATACGGGCGGACACGCAGGCGTCGGTCGCGGGAACGCCGTGGAATCGCCGCTGTTCGGCCTCCGCATCCGCAAGATGGTAGCCCCCGGCAAGACCCGAGCCGACAGCGTCGTCCCCGGTGCAGCGCATCGCGAGGCTGTCGTCGGCGAGCAGTCGTGCGCCGCGCGCGAGAAACGCCGCGGCGAGCCACGACTTGCCGCTGCCCGACGCGCCGACGATGGCGAGCGCGCGGTTCCCCCGCGCCGGTACGATCGCTGCGGCATGCAGCATGAACTGCCCTTGCAACCACATTACCGCCGGCAATGCGGTGGCGATCAGCAACGCCTCGACCGCGTCAGGGTCCGCCCGGGGAATCGGGGTCACCGTGATCGTCCGGGCGGTACACCGGTAATGCCCGACGCCAGGCGGCGAAAAGTCGAGCGCATCGCCGACCCGCGCCCAGATCGGCACGTCGGGGCTCGCCGAATTGCCGCTTCGCGGCGCGCGCCACGTCACCGCGATCGACGGCACCGCGGCGGTGGCTTCGGGGATCGGGACGAGCCCGCGGATCGGGCGATCGCACGCGATCGGCTGACCGAAGCCGTATCCGCACGTCACCGCGCTTGGCCTGGCCAGACATCGAAGGCCACGCAAATCCGCCGCGCATCCGCGCCATGCGGAAAGGTGCGGTGGTAGGCGTGCGAGGGAAACAGCATCACCATCCCCGCCTGCGGCCGTACGATCGTCGTTCCGTATTGCGCGGCGGCTTCGGCGCCGGCCAGATCCTCCGGCAGACCGAAGGCGATGCAGCCCGCCGCGTCGCTGCCCGGGCCGACCGTCGCGGGAATCTGGACATAATAGACTCCGCTCAGCCAGCCGAACTGATGGACATGCCATGTCTCGAACCCGTCGCGGTCGGTCATCACGCACCAGCAGTGCAGCATCCCGACGCTCGGTCGCGCGCGCATCCACGCATGGTCGCGGTCGGCGATCCGCCCGACATGCGTCTCGATGATGCGGGCGATCCGGTCCAACAGCAGTCGCAGCATCGGGGTTTCGCCGAGCAGGGGCGTGTCGATCCGCCAGGTCTGTTCGGACGCGGTGCCGTATCGATCGAACCGCAGGCTTGGATGGGCAAGCAACTCGGCCGCGAGCGCTGTGTTGAACGCGGCCACGGTCGCGAAGCCGGGCGGCGGATCGATCGCTTCGGCATGATGCAGCGTATCGAAGGCGACGATCTCGCGCGCCACGGCGATCCGCCCGGCTCGGGCCTGCGCCAGCGCCTGCGCGGCGAGGAAGCGGGCATGCGACGCGCCGTCGTCGCCCAGCCCTTCGAGCGTCGCGAGCGCTTGCTCGACCCGCCCCGCCTCGAGATCGAGCGCGGCGATCCGCTTGCAGGCATCCTTGTTCGCGGGATCGCATGCCAGCGCAGCGTCGAGCAACGCCCGCGCCGCATCGGGCTGCCCGAGCCGGCGACTGGCCTTGGCCTTGTCGGCCAGCAACTGCGCGCGTGTCGCCGCGTCCGCGACCCGCGCCAACTGCCGATCGGCGATCGCGAGAACGCTGTGATTGTCGGCGGGCGTCTCGCGCGACAAATGCGCCTGGATCCGGATCAGCGACTCATCTGCGGTGAGGTCATCCACGCCGGTCAGCAGATCGATCGTCGCGTCGAAGTCGTTGTCGAGCAGCAGCGCACCCGCCAACCGGGCGCGCACCAGCGGCGAATGCGGGCGATGCCGATGCGCCGCCCAGAGAATTGCCAGCTCCTGGTGTTCGCTGAGGAACCGCGCCGGCTCGATCTCGATTCGAAACGGAGGCTGTGCTTCGGAAATATGCTGGAAGCGATCATCAGTCATCGCAACACGATAGTCGCAAGCATGCTGTTCGTCAGCATGATTACATCGTCCGGCACGCCAAATACATTCAATCGTCGTAAATCGCTTTGCAACGCCACCACGGTGAAAGTCGAGGAACAAGGTTCGTCAGGAGCGTTCTCACAAAAATGTCATAGCAACGCCGACACGACGCTCGAACCCTTCCTTCATTTACGACGCGCCGGATCAGCAGGTCTTGTCGGCAATTCGATATACGCGGCAGTGTAGCTCGGTTAGGCTTGCCGGCGCGCGGCGGGGCGATCGGTGGCCGGCGTCATCGAGCACCGACGGCGCCACGACCGGGGGACGACGGGCGATGACGGCGGCGTGCGATGGTCTTTATGCGCTGGTATCGCTCGACGGTGCCCCGCTTGCGGCGCGCGATCTGGCGGCGCTCGGGCTGACACAGGCCACCGATACCCGATATGCCCTGGCGTCTTGCGATGGCGCGAAGCGGACGGCCGTTCGCGACACCGCCCTGGTGCTGGGGCATCTCGACGCAGCCACGGAATTGGCCGCTGCGCTGGGTCTCGCAAAGCCGTCCGCCGTCCCGGCCGCGTCCGATGCCGCGCTCGTCGGCGCGGCGTTGCTGCGCTGGGGCGATGCCGCGCCGGCGCGGATCGCGGGCGAATGGGGCTATGTCGCCTGGGACGCGGCGGCGGAAGTCCTGACGCTTGCCGCCTCCGATACGCTGCGCGATCCGCTGGTGTTCGCCACGAACGGACGATGCGTCGCGGTCGCGCCGTCGATCCGCGTGCTGCGGCGGCTCGACTGGGTCGATGCCGCGCCCGACCTGCGCAGCCTCGTCCTTCACATGGGGCGCGCGCCGTTACGACGGGGGATCGGGAATGCGACGATCCTGCGCGATGTGCGACAGGTCATAGCGGGGACGCGCGTGACGATCGGACGAGACGGCGTGCGGGTCGGCGCCCGCCCGCCGCTCCCGGCGCCCGCCCACTGGTCGGGGAGCTTCGCCGACGCCATCGCGGAAATCGAGGCATTGCTCGATCGGATCGTCCAGGCGCAGCTCGCGCGTCATCCGAACGCCGCCGTGCTGCTGAGCGGCGGTCTCGATTCGTCGATCAACGCGGTGATCGCCGCGGCGGCTCTGCCGCCGGGTGGCACGCTGCTCGCGCTGACCTCGGCCGCGCCGCCCGGCAGCGGACTTGCCGACGAGGTCGCCTTCGCGCGCGCGGTGGCCGACCAGGCCGGGATTGCGTTGCGCCCGGTCGTCCCCGCGGAAGCGGCCGATGCCTATCTCCCCTCAGCTGCCAGGCTGCGTCACCTGCAGCAGCCGCTCGCCTCGCCGCGCCACTATCTGTACGATGCGCTTTACGCCGCGGCGGTGGATTCGGGCGCGTCCGGGGTCTTCGACGGCGCGCAGGGCGAATGGACCGTCACCTGCCATCCCGATGCCGGCGGCTGGCGCCCGTGGCTGCGCGATGGCCTGCATCGCGTTCCGGGCCGGGTGCGGGGACATTCCGCGCAGGACGCGACGCATGTCCGGCTCGGCCCGGCGACGCTGGCAGTGGCCGAGCGCGCGCTGACACGGGCGCTGCGCCAGCACGAGCCGCCGCCGCGGATGCGGCGGCCGAACGACCCCTGTGGCTACGCCCGGGCGATCGACACCAATCTCGACGAACCGACGCAGACCGGCATGTCCGGGTTGCGTCAGCTGCTGCCGCTGCGCGACCGCCGGCTGCTGACGCTGTTCGCCGGCATGCCCTATCGCTTCCTGACCGAAGGCGGCCTGCCGCGTGCGCCCGGCCGCGCGCTACTCGCCGGGAAAGTGCCCGAACAGGTTCGCCTCCGCCCGGCGGGACTTCCCTTTTCGCCCGATTACGATCGCCGCCTGCACCGGCAGGCAGACGATGCGCGCAACCGTCTCCCCGCGTATCGCCGCGCGGGCGTGGGCGAGCTCGTCGATCTCGTCTGGCTCGATGCTGCGCTCCGCTCCATCGCCGAGCAACCGGTGGTGCCGCTCAAACTCGCCTTCGCGGCACAGGCGACCGCGATCGCTGCGGCGTTCCTGGCGGACTGGATGACGGGCACGCCGGATGGCGCGTGACCCGCGCGGCCGAACCGCTGCCGGCGGCGGGCCGCCAACGCCCTTGAACGGGGGATCGACACTGGTAAGCTTGCGACATGCGTGACACGCCCCCGCCCCGCCCGATCGGCATCGACGAATTCCTGCCGCTGGTCGGCAAGCAGCTCAACGCCGACTGCGATCCGCGACCGGTCGCGCTCGAGCTCGTGTCGGCGACCCCGCTCGTCAATCACGCGAAGCTCGATCGGCCGCCCTTCATCCTGATCCTGCGCTCGGAACCGAGCGCCTTGCTCACCTCCGCCAGCTATGTCTTGCGCGCCAAGGGCTTCGGGCCGGATGTCGTCGATATCATCCAGATCGCCCGCCCCGCCAAGGGCGAAGCGGGCCATTATTACCAGGCCGTGTTCAACTGACATCAGGCCTCGCGCAAACCCACCGCGCGATGCTGCGGGAGATCAGTTCCGCGAGGGGAAAAGCCCTGCCAGGACGATCGAGTAATTGACCGCCAGATAGGGCTGGAGGTTGGGGTGAGGCTGGCTGCCGCCGGTCGCGGCGGTGGTACCCGCCGCCAGGTTGAGGCCGCCCAGCGCGACCGACGTTCCCGCGGTGCCAGCGGGCACGTAGATTTGCGGAAGCGAGGTACTGCCCACCACGCCGTCGACCGAGCGCGCGAGCAGCGCGCCCGCGTCGGGCGCCTGGTCGGTCGCTTTGGTCTGGACCGCCGACAGCGCGCCGGTGGGCGCGAAGCCATGGCCATGCATCGGCATCTGCTGGCTCAACAGCGTAACGCTTTCGACCCCGCCCGCCTCGCCCATGGTATAGGGCGACAGGCCGCCCCCCTGCCCCATGCCGAGCGGAACGCGGCTTTGCAGATTGGGCAGGGCGAACGTCCTTTGCCCGTCGCCACCGAAGTTTGTCCCGAGCAACGAGAACAGCGCCGCGTTTTGCGAGATCGCCATGATCGTACCGTTGCAAAGCGCCATTCCGACCGGGGCAAAGTTGAAACCGAAGGTCCGGATTTGCCCCATATAGCCGTTCGACATGATCTGCTCTCCTATGCTGCTCCGCGGCCGGGCGGCGTCTGGGTCGAGGCATGGCCGGTGCTGCCGCGGCGGGCCGGCCGGTCTTCGCGGTCAGTTGCGCGAGGGGAAGATCCCTTCCGTGACGATGCAGTAATTGATCGCGAGATACGGCTGGAGGTTGGCGTGCGGCGCACTGCCGCCAGCCGGGGCGGTGGTGCCGGCGGCCAGGTTCAGTCCACCCAAGGCAACCGTCGTCCCCGCCGTCCCCGCCGGAACATAGACTTGCGGCAGCGAGCTGCTGCCCGTCACGCCGTCGACCGAGCGCGCCAGCAGCGCGCCGGCGCTCGGCGCCTGATCGGTCGCCTTGGTCTGGACCGCGTTCAGCGTGCCGGTGGGGGTGAAGCCATGGGTGTGCGCGGGCATCTGCGTCGTCAACAGGGTAACGGTCTCCGCGCCGCCGATCTGGCCCAGGACATACGGCGACAGGCCCGGCCCCTGACCGAACCCGATCGCCACCCGGCTCTGCAAATTGGGCAGTCCGAAACTGGTCTGGCCGTCCCCCCCGTAGGTCGTGCCGATCAGCGTGAAAAGCGCGGTATATTGCTGGATACTTGCCAACTGCCCCATGCAGGGCAGCGTTCCGAGCGGCGCAAAGTTGAAAGCGACCGTCAGGAGTTCACCGATATAGTTCTCCGACATGCCCCATCCCCACCTGCTATGCAGCGATCACGTACCGAAGACATGTCGTTGCGTGCTGCGCGAATGATGGAAGCTCGGTTCTAGCGAGTCAACTCCACGTTTCGCCTATATTACATCCATCTTGGTCGTCGTTTATATTATTATACTATAGCCGATCTGTGTATTTCACGCTTATTCGCCCCGAAGGTCGTGACGCAGCGCCAGCAACGCTGCGTGCAGCGGGACGAGCGCCGCCGTGGCTGCCGCATGGACCTCGCCCGCGGCCGCCCCCCGCTTCGCAGCGGTATCGGGGGTAAAGCGTTGGCCCGGCACCTTGGCATCACGCGTCGCCGTCGCCAGCATGGCGGCGCGCAGCGACTCGTCGGGGGCGAGGCCGAAGTGCGGCGCGATGCGGTCCGTCACGGCGTTCGGCAGGTCCGCATAATCGACCAGCAGCCCGCCGCCGAGCGCCCAATGGTCGAGCGCCGCACGCCCGATCCCTCCGAGCGCAGCGCAGAGAAATTCGAGATCCTCGCGCGACGGCGCATCGGCAATGTCGAGGATCGCCCCCGGGAGGGCCCCCGCGATCAGATACGGGCTGCGCTGGCGAAGCTGCGAGACGAGCACTTCGCTCGGCGCGCGGCAGACATACGCCCAGGGCGTATCGGGAAACGCCGCGCGCAGCAGCGGCAGGACGAGCGTGTTCCACCCAGCCAGCTTGACGAACAGCCGCCGCCCTCCAATGTCGCGACCGAGCGCGGCGACGACCGCACGGATCGCGGCGATCCTGCGGTCAAGCGGCGCGTCCGAAACCGCGGCCCAGCTCAGCACCGCCTCCAGCGGCTCGGGTTCGGACAGCACGCAATGCGCCGCGTCCGTGGCGAGCATCTGCGCGATCAGCGTCGAGCCGCATCGCGTCATATGGTAGATCAACCCGGCGGGCACGGGCGGCGCCTCCGGGCTGCCCGCGATCAGCGCGGCGAGGTCGGTGCGCGTGCGGAACATCGCGCTGAACGGCCGGTCGAGGCTGCGCCGTGCCGACGCCTCGTAGAACGGCGCGGTCAGCCGGTCGTCCCCGAACCACGCCCAATCGAGCCCCGGCGCGCCCTCCGTCGGCACGCTCCACGCCGGGCGCCAGCCGCGGGCCGGCCAGCGATCGAGCACGATCGGGCTCGGCAGCCAGCGGCTCACCCCGATCGGATCGGGCCGGATCAGCGCCGCCACGCAGGCGCGATCGAGCGAAACGCCATGCTCCCCCGCCAGCGCGACCGCAGCGGCGACGAAGTCCTCGCGCGTTTCGATCGCGCCGAGCCTGGCGTGGAGCGCCGGATTGCCGAGAACCAGCCGATAGAAAGCGGTAAGCGGATCGGCTGGGGTATCCAAAGCATCCTCTCGGCTTGGCAGCGGCGACGGCCCCGCATAGGCTCACCGCCGTGGAGGGTACCGTGACCGACGTCGTCCGACAACCAGAGCCACTTCCAGGCCCCCGGATATCCCGTCGGCCGGCCGGTCCGGATGGGATCATCGGGACCGCCCCCGAAGGACGCTCGCGCGGCCGGTCGCGAAGGTCGCGCGCCCCCGCCTGCGCCCCGCGCGTCGCATGAGGACGAGCATCGGCCGCCCCGTCGCGTCGCGCGGAAGACACGCCTTCTGGCGGGGTATGCGCCGTGGCCCGCGACGCTGCGCGCTGCTGGCCGAAGCGTCGCTCGCGCTGCTCGATGCTCGGCTCCGCTGCGGGCTCTGGCCGTTCCGTCGGCTCGCGCGCCATCTCGGGGGCCTCAAGCCTGCCGCTGCCGCGCCCGGCGCCGTGCCGGTCGATCCGCCCACCGCCGAAACGATCCGGACGGTGCGCTGGGCGATCGCGGCGGCCGCCCGGCGGATGCCGTTTCGCACGGCCTGCCTGCAACAGGCGATCGCCGCGCGCGCGATGCTCCGGCGGCGCGCCATCGGCAGCGTATTGCGGCTGGGCGTCGGCGATCCGTCGGGTACGGTGCTCGAGGCGCATGCCTGGCTGGACGCGGGTGCGCTGAAGGTGACCGGCTATCCCGTCGACCCGGCCTTGGCCGAAGTCGGCTGCTTCGTCTGGGACCCACGCGACCAGCCGGAAACGTCGGAATCGCGTACCGCCTGAAGCACCGGGGCGTCAGGCGCCGGAATCGCCAACGCCCGGATCGGCCGCCGTCCGGCCGGCAAGGGTGATCACCCGCGCGCAGCCGCGCAGCGTCTCCGCGCGGTGGGCGACCACGAGGATCGTCGCCTCCGGCAGCGCGGATCGCAGATTCGCGAGCACCGCGCGCTCGGTCGCGATGTCGACCGCGTTCGTCGCCTCATCGAGGATCAGCAGCGCGGGACGGCGCAGCAGCGCGCGCGCGAGCGCGATCCGCTGGCGCTCGCCGCCCGACAGCCGCGTCCCGCGTTCCTCGACCCGCGTGTCGAGCCCCTCGGGCATCGCGGCGACCAGATCGGCCGCGCCGACCTGGGCCAGCGCGTGCCACAGGTCGGCCTCGGGCGCCGGCTCGGCGGTCCATGTGAGGTTGCGGCGGATGCTGTCGTTGACGAGGTACGAATCCTGCGCGACGTACGCCAGCCGCCGCCGCCAATCGGCAAGCGTCGCCGGCCCGAGCGGAACGTCGCCGACGCTGATCCGGCCCGTCCCCGGTTCGAGCAGCCCGGTCAGCAAATCGAGGAAGGTCGTCTTGCCGGCTCCGGAAGGACCGGTAATGCCGACCGTCGTCCCCGGTGCGATCGTGACGTCGAGCGCGCGAAACACCGGGACCGTCGCACCGGGATAGCCGAAGCTCACGCGCTCGAAGCGGATCACGCCGTAGGATGGAAGGCATGCGCCCCCTCCCCGATCGGCCTCGTCGCCAAGCGCAGGGGCCGGCGCGCCGAGATCGGCGTGGAGCGCGCGCAGCGCGGTGAAGGCGGGCAGAACGCCGAACAATTGCTGCACGCTGAGCTGAAGCGACCGCACCGGGCCACTCATCCGCAGCAGCACGACGAGCGCGGCGAGCAGCGTCACCGTCGAAGCGCCGACCAGCACCGCGCCGAAGATCATCGCCGCGCCGAGGATCGCGGCGATCGTCGCCCCGGCGATCGTCGCATGCGACTGCAGACGCTGCTGTTCGGTCTGAAGCGACCGCAATTGTGCGCTCTCGCGCGCGATCTGGCCGACAAAGGCATCGACCCGGTCATGCACCACGGCGATCTTCAGCCCGCCCAGAAATTGCGCGGCCTCGCCCGCGATGCGGAAGCCGAAGTGCGCGCTCGACGTGCCGACGATCGCGGCGCGGCGCGACAGCGGGAGCACCGCCACGACGCCGATCAGCGCGAGGCACAGCATCAACCCGGCGACGAGCGGCGACAGGACGATCATCAGCACCGCCTGCGCCGCCAGCATGATGCTCGCCATCAGGATGTACAGCATCAGCGAGCAGGCCATCGCCAGCCGACCGATCTCGCTCGACAGGATATGCCCGATCCGCGCATGTTCGAGCCGCGACAGCGCCGCCCAACGCGCGTGGGCAAGATCGGTGACGGCGATGAGCCGGCGATGATCGACATACCCCAGCGACAGATCGGAGACGCGACGATCGCGGACCGCAAGCACCACCGCCCGCACGCCGACCATTGCGCAGAACACGGCGAGCAACACCGCGAGCTGGATCAGCGGGTCGCGCGCGCCGATCCCGGTCAACAGGGTATGGACGCGCGCCTGCCACCGCCCGCCGATCTGTGGCGTCAACAGCGCGAAGATCGGAACGAGCATGGCAAGGCCCACGCCTTCGAACACGCCGCCTGCGAGCATCAGCACGATCGCCACGACGAGTTTGCGCCCACCGAACCGCGCGAAGTCCCGCACGAGCGCAGTCATGTCAGCGGATAGCGCGCTCCTGCCGACGATCGGGTGCCTAGCCATCGGCGCCACGCGATGTGCTTGAGCGTTCGAGAGGAAATCGCGTCATCGGCGGAGAATGCGGGCGTGTCCGCGCCCGCGCAAGCGGCAACCACGTCCATGGACGACCTCGCACAGGCACGGTGGCGGTCGGGTCGGCTCGCCCGCGCGCTGTGCCGCGATCGCGAGCGCTTGAAATCCGGTGGGCGCTCGGTCGCGTGCACAACCGAAGCCACATGGCGGTGCCCCAGTCGGTAGTCGCCAGCGCGGGCCGGCCACGCTCGGGAAGCGGCGATCGCACGGACAGTCGCGGGGCGCTGCCGCAGACGATTCGGTGAGCCTTCGGCTTCAGCGGCCAAGACGCGGCATCGTGCCGTCCCTCGCGCCAGGTGCCACGTGCGCGCCGCGCCCCGGTCTCGCCCGTTTCAGGCAGGCGAGACGCCCGTCGTTTCATGCTTCCGGGATCTAAAGCCCTTTGCCTACAGTCTGCTCCCATCCGCGAAGATAAAGTCGCCCGCGTTCATCACTTTTTGAATGAAGCCCGGCCCCATGTCCGCCGGAAGCGACCGGTTCGAGGGCGGGGGCAGAACGGCGGACCGTCGTCAACGGGTCGATTTCCCCCGGTCCCCTTTTTGGCCCGATAGCTGACTGGCGGCTATCAAGCGCGAAAGCGGTCGAGCCGCCTTCGACCAAAGATTGCCGTTTGAAGGCTCCGCCAACCATCCTAAAAGCGGACGCAGCTGGTTATGGAGGCTAATATGCGTTCGGGTCTCTTGCTCAGCCTAACCGCCGCGGGGTTAGTCTGCGGCTCGGCCGCTGTCGCGTTCCCGACTTTGACCAAAATCGATGGTCGTCGAGAGGTGCTTGCTGTCGCCCGGCAAAGGCTGAGCCATTCGGCTAATCAAAACGGGTCAGACGCTGTTCTGAGACTCGATCACGCTGACAAGACCAGTTTCTTTTTCGAAGCTCACGCCAGCCGTCCTTGCTTGCCCGGCCAAGCTGTTTGCTCAAGCCTGATTGGTCATTTCCGCGTTGATCGCCAGAGCCGAGCGGTGTTCGATGAGGACGTCGAACCAGAACGTCGGGTGTCTTAGTATTTCCGCCTAGCAGCGGATCTTCCGCTTCCCACCAATTTTCGCCGTTCAGTCTGGGGTATCGCGGGCCGCCTTTAAAAGGCCCCCCGGCCGTCATCCCCGCGAAGGCGGGGATCCATACTGGCTGATTGCGCAGCACAGGGCGGCCGGTGCTAATGGATTCCCGCCTGCGCGGGAATGACGGACGGGTTTCAAGACATTCCGCCTCGACCGTCGTTGCCGCAACGCCGACTGACCACCAAACTCAGACATAGCCTCGGCCGTCGCCCTGGCGGAAGCCGGGGCCTTGGGATGGGCTGGCGGGCGGCTGGACATCAAGGGGGGGCCCCGGCCTTCGCCGGGGCGACGGTTATGCGTTAGGGCCGCTCCCCACCGACTATCGCCGTTCGAGCGCCGCCAGCGCGATCGCCCTTTCTGAAAGCCGACTGCCTGCTATCGGGCCGATGGGCACGCTCAATCGAGAGCAGAACGGCAAGCGTCGAAAGGGAGCAGCACTCCCCAGCAACCGTCGCCCCGGCGGAGGCCGGGGCCTCCCTCTCCGTGTCGGGCCGCCCACCAAGCCATTAGCGGCCCCGGCTCCCGCCGGGGCGACCGGCGATGAAGGGCAGCTTCTCGTCATAGTCCTCGTGCGACATGGCTCTGTCCTACAAGACCCTCGTTATGCTATAAGGCATGACGCTCTTTGAAATCGTCGGCATTCGTGCACGTATTCGTACAGAAACGGAAACGATCGCCACTGTAAACACCACGTCCAGGGGTCAATCGAGTCAAGCCAGTTGCGACCGTTCGCAATAAGCGCCGCTATTTCTTGGCGTCACCCGCCTTCGGCACCACTTGCAGCGTCCAGTCCTTGTCGGGCCGCAGATACTTCCTTGCCGTCTCCTGCAACTGCGCCGCGGTGAGGTTCGAGATATCCGAATAGAGATGCAGCAGCGCGGTGATCCGCGCCGGATCATAGCTCGCGCCGTCGAGCTGGTTCATCCAGAACTGATTGCCGGTCGACTGGCGCTGGATCGATTGCTGCATCGGCCCGATCGTCCGCTTCAGTTCATCCGCATCGATCGGCGTCGATACCAGCTCGGCCGCGATCTCGCGCGAGAGCTTGAAGAACAACGGGATGTTCTCGGGCGCGACCTGGCCGATCGCGGCGAGCTTGCCGCCGCTCGCGAAACCGGTCGGCCAGTCGCTCGACACGTTGGGGCTGTAGCTCGCCCCCGCCTGGCTGCGCAGCCGGTCGAACAGCCGGTCGCTGAAGATCGCGGCGAGCACCTCGAGCCGCCGCGCCTCGCTCAAGCCCGCGACGCCGCCCCCGGTCGGCCAGGCGATCACCGCCGCCGCCTGGTTGGCGGGGCCGTCATGCGTCAGCGTGACCGGCGTCGTATTGTGCGCCGGGAAATGCGGCGGCGGGGTCAGCGCGGTCGCGGCGGCGCGCGGCGGCAGCGCGCCGAGCGTCTTCTGCACCGCGGCGATCGCGACCTCGGCCTTGACGTCGCCGAACACCATCACCTCGATCGGCCCGGTCTTTAGCAGCGGCTCCCACAAGGCTCGGAACGCGGCGGGCGTGGTCGCTTGGATCGCGGGGAGGCTCGGCGTGCCCCAGCGCGGATCGCCATCGCGCAGCAGGCGATCGAGATCGCGCGACAGCACACCCGTCGGGGAAGAGTTCGATCCGGCATAAGACGACACCGCCACCGCCCGCGCGCGCAGCACCGGTGCCGGATCCCACGCCGGGGCGGAGAGCGCGGCGGCGATCAGCTTCAGCTGGTCGTCGAGATCGGTCGGCGAGGTCAGCGCGTTATAGGTGAAGGCATCCTCGTCGATCCCGAAATCGAGCCCGATCCGCCGCCCCGAGGTCAGCGCGTCGAGATCGCCCTGGTTGAGCTTGCCGATCCCGCCTGCGGTGAGCGCGAGATCCGCCGCCCAGGCCGGCGTCTCCTTGTTCGACGGCAGCGCATTGTACCCGGCGCCGAAGCGCACGCGGACATAGACGCGGCTGTCCTCCGACGTCGTCGGATAGACCAGCACGCGCACGCCGTTCGACAGGTTGTATTCCTGCATCTCGAACTCCTTGATCGGCGTGTTCGAGAGGATCGTCGCGGGTGGCCCGAGCTTGGGCAGATTGGCGAAGGTGACGTTCGACTGGCGCGCACGCTTGCCCACCTTGCCCTTGACGTCGACCTTGAGCGCATTAGCGAGCGTCGTCTCGAGCCCCGGCTCGGCGGTCGGGGTCGAGATCAGCGCGCGCGTCGCGGTGCCCTCGAACAGCCGCTTGGTCGCCGCGAGGATCTTGTCGGGGGTAAAGAAGCCCTTCTTCTCGGCATCCTCGAACACGCCCTGGATCACCGCAGGCGAGGTCGTCGTCTCGCGAATGTCGAGCGCCTGGACCATGTCGTCGGCCTCTTTCGAGCCCGCCTCGGCGCGATAGGTGTCGACCTGCGTCTTGAACGACACGCGCTGCTCGGCGAGTTCGCGCTCGATCTCGGCCTTGGTCGGCGCCGAGGCCTGGGCATCGGCGATCACAGCGCGGACGTCCTTGAGCGCCGGATCCCATGCCGAGCCGACCGGCAGGATCGTCACGAAGGTCCCGTTGGCCGAGCGCGACGTGTCGTCGAGCCGCACCGCCGCCGCGATATAGCTGCCGCCCGAGCGCGCGCGCGTCTCGAGCCGCCGGTTGATCACCGCGAGCGCGATGAAATCGGCGAGGCGCTTCTGGTTGAACACGATCGTGTCGTCATTGTACTGCCACGGCCGCACGATCGCCATTTCGATCCGCGTCGGAATGCCGGGCTCGACCACCGCCTTGGTGGTGGTCTGCTTGGGGTCGGGCTTGCCGAAATCGGGATCGGCGGGATTGGGGCCGATGCCCTTCCACCCGCCGAAATTCTTCGCGACCATCGCCTCGAGCTTGGCCGGATCGAAATCGCCCGCGATCACAACGAGCGTCCGCTCGGGGCGATACCAGCGGTCGTGGAAGGTGCGGACGGTCTCGGCGGTCGCCGCCTCGAGCTCCTTGACGTGTCCAATCGGCGAGCGGTCGGCGAGCGGCTGCCCAGCGAAGAAGGTCGCGTTGAGCGCGTCGATCACGCGCACCTGCGGCCCGGGCTGCTCGCGCTGCTCGGCGAGCACCGCGGGACGCTCGGCGTTGAGCGCGGTCGGGGTGATGTTGGGGTTGGAAACCATGCCCGACAGGATCTTGAGACTCTCGTCGATCCCCGCCTCGGTCGCGCTCGGCAGATCGAGTTTGTAGACCGTCTGCGTCGGCGTTGTCTGCGCATTGGTGTCCGAGCCGAAGGTTGTCCCCATCCGCTGCCAGATCCGCTTGGCCTCGCCATCGGGGACATATTGCGAGCCGCGGAACGAGAGATGCTCGATCATATGCGCAAAGCCGCGCTCGGGATCGGTCTCGTAGAGCGACCCCGCGTCGATCCGCACGCGCATCGAGATTTGCCCGGGCGGCACGCCGTTCTTGCGCACCGCATAGCGCAGGCCGTTCTTGAGCGTCCCGAAATGCCACGCCGGATCGGGCGTGATGTCGCTGCCCTTGTAGAGCCAGGCATCGCGGCTCGCGATCGCGCTCTGCGGGTCGACCGGCGCATTAGCGGTGCGCAGCGCGGGCTGCGCGGGCGCGGTCTGCGCGACGACCTGTGGCACGGCGCCCAGGACAAGAAGGGAAGCAAAGGTGAAGCGCGTCATACGCGAGGGCGAGATCATCTGGCGTAGATAGCGGCGGAATGCCGCGACCGCCAGCACCCCAGCGTTTCCATATCGACCCCAGATCAACCCTTGCACCCGCCGCACGCGCGCGCCACATGGCACGCATGCTGATCGAGACCGAAACCACGCCCAACCCGGCGACGCTCAAATTCCTGCCCAACCGCATCGTGATGGAAGCGGGCACCCGCGACTTCGTCACGCCCGAGGAAGCCGAGGCCTCCCCGCTTGCCGACGCGTTGTTTGGGCTGGGCGATGTGACAGGCGTGTTCTTCGGACGCGACTTCGTCTCGGTCACCGCCGCGGCGGGGGTCGATTGGTCGGCGCTCAAGCCCGACGTGCTCGGCTTGCTGCTCGATCATTTCAGCGCCAACATGCCGCTGTTCATCCCCGGCAATGCCGGCGGCATCGCGGTGCCGGCCGAGGACTCGTTCGATGACGATCCCGCCGATGCCGACATCGTTTCGCAGATCAAGGATCTGATCGAGACGCGCATCCGCCCCGCAGTCGCCAACGATGGCGGCGACATCGTCTATCGCGGCTTCGACAAGGGCAAAGTGTTCCTCGCGATGCAGGGCGCGTGCGCGGGCTGCCCGTCGTCGAGCGCGACGCTTAAGAACGGCATCGAACAGTTGCTCAAATATTACGTGCCCGAAGTCACCGAAGTGCGAGCGGTCTGAGCATGTCCCCGATCGACGACGCCGCGCTCGACCAAATCTTCCGCAACGCCCGCAGCTATAACGGCTATACCGATCAGCCGGTCAGCGCCGAAGATCTGCACGCGATCTGGGACCTGATGAAATGGGGCCCGACCGCGACCAACCAGCTGCCCGCGCGCTTCGTCTGGTGCACCAGCGATGCGGCGAAAGCCAAGCTCGCCGCCTGCTGCTCGGATTCGAACGCCGACAAGGTGCGCAAGGCGCCGGTCACGGCGATCATCGCGATGGATCGCGATTTCCACCATCACCTTCCCGAGCTGTTCCCGCATGTCGATGCGCGGCCATGGTTCGCGAGCGAAGACGGCCGCGCCGAGTCTGCTTTCCGCAACTCGACGCTGCAGGGCGCCTATTTCCTGATCGCAGCGCGCGCGCTCGGTTTCGATACCGGGCCGATGTCGGGGTTTGACGGCCCCGCGGTCGATGCCGCGTTCTTCGCCGATACGCCCGGCATCACGACGAATTTCATCGCCACGCTCGGCTACGGCGACCCCGCGACGATCTTCGGCCGCCTGCCCCGCCCGGCGTTCGAAAAGTTCAACACGCTCGCCTGACGCCCTTGCCGCGCACCCTCGTCATCGAAACCGCGACCGCTGCCTGCTCGGTCGCGCTAATCGACTCCGGCACGGTCGTCGCCCGCGCGCACGAAGTCGTCGGGCGCGGCCATGCCGAGCGGCTGATCCCGATGATTGCGAGCTTGCCCGCGGGTGGCCGCGCCGCCGCGATCCTGGTCGATTGCGGCCCGGGCAGCTTCACCGGAATCCGCGTCGGAGTCGCCGCGGCGCGCGGGCTCGCGCTCGGCTGGGGCGCTTCGCTGACGGGCTATTCCTCGCTCTCTTTGCTCGCCGCCGCTGCTTTCGCCGCCGGCGCGACCGATGATCTTGCGATCATTCTCGAAGGCGGGCATGGCGAGGTCTTCATGCAAGGCTTTGCGATGCCCTTTCGCGAGACGGGTCCCTTCGTCTCGCTCCGCCCCGAGGCGGCGCTCGTCGCGCTCGACGGGCATAGCGCGATCGGCACCGGGGTGCGCTTCCTCGCCGCGCTCGATCCCAGCATAAGCGGCACCGCGAGCTTGCCGGACGCCGCCGATGCCATCTCCCTGCCGCCGCAATGGAGGCTGCTCGCGCCGACGCCGATCTACGGGCGCGCCCCCGACGCCAAACCGCTTGTCACCCCCGTATGAGCGCAACCGTCGGCATTGCGCTGCGCGGCGGCGGCGTTGCGGACCTGACGAGCGTCGACCGGATCATGCAGGCGGCGTTCGATCCCCGCTTCGGCGAAGCCTGGACGCACAATCAAGTGCTCGGCCTGATGGCGATGCCCGGGGTGTGGCTGACGATCGCCGAAGTTAATGACGAAGCCGCCGGATTCGCTTTATCGCGGCGCGTTCTCGACGAAGCCGAACTGTTGCTGCTCGCGACCACGCCGCACTTGCGCCGTCGCGGGGTCGCCGCAGCAGTATTGCGCGCGGTTCTTGCGGATGCTCGATCGCACGGCGCGAGCAGTGTCCACCTTGAGGTCCGCAGCGACAACGATGCGATTAAATTGTATCGTTCCGAAGGCTTTATGATGGTCGGGCGGCGCAGCGACTACTATCGCGGACATGGCGGACAGAGTTACGACGCGCTGACATATCGCCGAACACTGGCTTAACTCTTTTGTCATCCGCTTATTCGTGCTTGCGTCGCGAGAATGGAGCGCCGATAGGCCGCGGTGAGGCGCGATGTGGTAGCCGCCTGTGTTGGGGTGAAAGGATTATTATGGACGTAATGGACGAACTGCAGGAGACGTTGATAACGCTAACCGCCGACATCGTTGCCGCCCATGTCAGCAACAATAGCGTGGCGGTTTCGGATCTTCCGGTACTGATCGCAAACGTTCACGGTGCTCTGACGGGTCTTGGCGGCCCGGCTCCCGTCGAAACCGTCAAGCAGGAACCCGCTGTCTCGGTACGCGCCTCGATCAAGCCCGACTTCATCGTCTGCCTCGAGGATGGCAAGAAGCTCAAGATGCTCAAGCGTCATCTGATGACGCATTACCAGATGACCCCGGAGCAATATCGCGCGAAGTGGAATCTTCCCGCCGATTACCCGATGGTCGCTCCCAATTATGCCGAGCAGCGCCGCACGCTCGCCAAGAAGATCGGGCTTGGCACCAAGCGCCGCAAGGTCGCTGCACGCTAATCCAAGGACCGCCCCTCCCCTGCCGGGGAGGGGCCCGCACCGCCGGCGAACCGGCTTGTTGCGACTCACTATCCCCTTTCGCAACAAGCCTGAAGCGCCTACATCGGGCGGATGCCGCGTCATATCGATCTTGAAGCCCTCTGCGCCGAAAAGGGGCTGCGCATCACCGACCAGCGCCGCGTCATCGCGCGTGTCCTGTCCGATGCCGAAGACCATCCCGATGTCGAAAAGGTCTATGAGCGCGCGTCGGCGATCGACCCGGGCATCTCGATTGCGACCGTATACCGTACGGTGCGTCTGTTCGAGGAAGCCGGCATCCTCGACCGCCACGATTTCGGCGATGGCCGTTCGCGCTACGAGCCCGCGCCCGAGGCGCATCACGATCATCTGATCGACGTCGAGACCGGAAACGTGATCGAATTCGTCGATCCCGAACTCGAGCAGTTGCAGAAGGCGATCGCCGAACGGCTGGGCTTCCGCCTCGTCGACCACCGCATGGAACTGTACGGCGTCGTCCTTGACCGCAAGAGCTG
>NZ_JH584241.1:2265091-2267403 GCF_000241485.1 Sphingomonas sp. PAMC 26605 | reverse complement strand
CCGCGCCTCCGCGCGGGCCGAGGCGGCCGCCGGCCGCCCGCCCCCGATCAGCTGGCTTGGCTGGGCCCGCCTGTGGACGCGCGTGAGCTTGCTTGGCGTTACGCTCCTGCTCGCCATTCCGCTGCATTATCTGTGGCGCATTGTGCGGCTTTCCTCACCCTGGCCACGGTTGTTCCTCGGCACCGCGGCGCGGATCTGCGGCGCGCGCGTGCGCGTCGTCGGCGTGCCGCTCAAGCGCGACGTGTTCTACGTTTCGAACCATGTCAGCTGGGTCGATATCCTCGCGATTGCAGGCGCGAGCGGGACCGCGTTCGTCGCCAAGGCCGAGATCCGCGCGGCACCGGTGGTCGGCTGGCTGGCGACGCTCAACCGAACGGTGTTCGTCGCGCGCGAGGATCGGCTGGGGGTCGCCGAGCAGATCAACGCTTTGCGCGAAACGCTCGCCGAGAATTGGTCGGTGACGGTGTTTCCCGAAGGCACGACGACAGATGGCCGCTCGCTCCTCCCGTTCAAGACGCCGATGCTGAAAGTGCTCGAGCCGCCGCCGCCCGGCGTGATGGTGCAGCCCGTGCTGCTGGATTATGGCCCGGTCGGCGCCGATATCGCCTGGATCGGCGAGGAAAGCGGCAAGGACAATGCGGTCCGCCTGCTCGCGCGAAAGGACCGCTTCCGCGTCGCGGTGCACTTCCTCGAACCTTTCTACCCACGCGATTTCACGGGGCGCAAACTGATCGCGGCGGAGAGCAAGCGGCGGATCGAGGCGGCGCTGTCGGTGGTGATGTGCGGGCCGGTCCCGCCGTTCATCGGGCACGACGCTTGGGCCGGCAAAGGCGATACCCTCCCCGGCGTGCTCGCTGCCGGACTCGAACGGCCCGCACCCAGCGTTTAGCAGGGGTTCTGCCCCGGCGCTTTTGCGCCTATAGCGCCGCCGATCATGTCAGACGCCAGAACCGCCCCCAAGACTTACGCCGTGAAATCGTTCGGCTGCCAGATGAACGTCTATGACGGCGACCGCATGGGCGAACTGATGGCGGCGCAGGGCCTGACGCAAGTCGATGCCAAGGACGCCGACCTCGTCGTGCTCAACACCTGCCACATCCGCGAACGCGCGACCGAGAAGGTCTATTCGGACATCGGCCGGCTGCGCAAGGATGCAGGCAAGCAAGGCCGCACTCCGATGATCGCGGTCGCCGGCTGCGTCGCGCAGGCCGAGGGCGCCGAGATCGTGCGCCGCGCCAAGGTCGATGTCGTCGTCGGCCCGCAGGCGTATCACAACCTCCCCGCGCTGGTGGCGCAGGCCGCGCGCGGCGAGGCGGCGCTCGACACCGACATGCCGGTCGACCTCAAGTTCGGCCACCTCCCCGCCCGCCGCCGCGTGCCGCCGAGCGCGTTCCTCACGGTCCAGGAAGGCTGCGACAAATTCTGCACCTATTGCGTCGTGCCCTATACCCGTGGCGGCGAAGTCTCGCGCAGTTGGGGACAGATCGTCGACGAAGCCAAGGCGCTAGTCGATGCCGGCGCGCGCGAGCTCACGCTGCTCGGGCAGAACGTCAACGCCTGGACCGACGGCGCGCGGGGCTTGCACGATCTGATCGGCGCGCTCGATGCGATCCCCGGCCTCGCGCGGATCCGCTACACGACGAGCCACCCCAACGACATGACACAGGGGCTGATCGACGCGCACGCGCAGGTCGGAAAGCTGATGCCGTTCCTGCATCTGCCGGTACAGGCGGGTAGCGACCGCATCCTCAAGGCGATGAACCGCAGCCACAGCCGCGACTCGTACCTGCGCATCCTCGACCGCGTCCGTGCCGCGCGGCCCGACATCGCGCTGTCGGGCGATTTCATCGTCGGCTTCCCTGGCGAGACCGAGGCCGATTTCCTTGAGACGCTGAGCCTGGTAGACGCGGTCGGCTATGCGCAGGCGTACAGCTTCAAATACAGCCCCCGCCCCGGCACCCCCGCCGCGACGATGGGCGATCAAGTTCCCGAGGACGTGATGGACGACCGCCTCCAGCGCCTCCAGGCCGCGCTCAACCGCGATCAGGCGGCGTTCAATGCCGCGACCGTCGGGCGGACATGCCAGGTGTTGATGGAACGCGCCGGCAAGCTGCCCGGCCAGCTGATCGGCAAGAGCCCGTGGCTGCAATCGGTCCATCTGGTGAGCGATGCCGCGATCGGCGATCTTGTCGAGGTGACGTTGGCCGAGGCGGGTGCGAACTCGATGCTTGGGCAACGCTCGCTCTGAGCGCCTCCCCTCCCTGAAAGGGAGGGGTCGGGGGTGGGTCGGCCCGTTGTCAAACGTTCCGCCC
>NZ_JH584241.1:2256212-2265071 GCF_000241485.1 Sphingomonas sp. PAMC 26605 | reverse complement strand
ACCAGAAACACTCGACACTGTAAAACAAAAAGCGCAAACCACAGCTCATGCCCAAACCCGCCCCGACCGAGCTCGTGCCGCCGCAATGGAAGCGCAATCCGGCGGCCTTGTGGGTCTATATCGCGGCGGGCGTCGGCATGATCCTGCTGTCGGGCGGACGCATCGTGCTCGAACGGATCGGCCTGCGCCGCTGATCCTCGCGCGCGCGCCCAGCGCCTGCGGGCGCCGCGTCGGAATATTCCGATCGCCACCTATCTATCCGCGCCGCGCCCCCTACCTTTTGCTCACCCTCCGACGTTAAGGAACCGCATGAGCCGCAAGCCCGTCCCCGCGCAATCCGGTGATCGCAGCCGCACCGAACTCGTGTTCGATCGTCCCCAATTGATGGCGCAGCTGTTCGGCGAATTCGACCAGAACCTGCTCGCGCTCGAGAACAAGCTTGGCGTCTACATCACCGCGCGCGGCAACAAGGTCGGGCTCGAGGGCAGCGCCGAAGCCGTCGCTCAATCCCGTGACGTGCTCCATGGGCTCTACAACCGCATCGTGCGCGGCGAAGTGGTCGATACCGGGCTGATCGACGCGGTGATCGCGATGTCGAGCGAGCCGACGCTCGCCGGGATCATCCAGGCCGATGCCGGCGGCGGCGCCGTCCCGCAGATCATGATCCGCACGCGCAAGAAGACGATCGTCCCGCGCACGATCGCCCAAGCGCATTACATGCGGCAACTGCTCAACAACGACATCATCTTCGCGCTCGGGCCCGCGGGCACCGGCAAGACCTATATCGCGGTCGCGCAGGCGGTGGCCCAGCTCATCACCGGCAGCGTCCAGCGCCTGATCCTCTCGCGCCCCGCGGTCGAGGCGGGCGAGAAGCTCGGCTTCCTCCCCGGCGACATGAAGGAGAAGGTCGATCCCTACCTTCGCCCGCTCTACGACGCGCTCAACGACTGCCTGCCCGCCGAGCAGGTCGAGCGCCGCATCGCCAGCGGCGAGATCGAGATCGCGCCGATCGCCTTCATGCGCGGGCGTACGCTGGCCGACGCGTTCATCATCCTCGACGAAGCGCAGAACACCACGCCCGCGCAGATGAAGATGTTCCTCACCCGCTTCGGCGAGAACAGCCGGATGGTGGTGTGCGGCGATCCCAAGCAGACCGATCTTCCCGGCGGCATGAATGCGTCCGGGTTGAACGATGCGGTCGGGCGGCTCGAAGGCGTCGAAGGCCTGTCGATCTGCCGCTTCGGCTCGGGCGACGTCGTGCGCCATCCCATTGTCGGTCGTATCGTCGAGGCGTATGAAGGCGCGAGCTGATTGACATTCGGGATATCCTCGCTGTATTTTGAGGATATCCCGGAGGCTGCGATGGCGTCGCTCTACATTAAAAACCACGATACTGCCGATCTCGCGCGTGAGGTTGCGGCCTTGCTCGGCACCAGCAAGACCGCTGCGGTTCATGACGCGCTCGAGCATCGCAAACGCGCGCTTCAAGCTGAGCAGAACCGGAGCATCCATGATCGGCTCGCCGCATGGCGCGCGGACCATCCGCTCGGTCACCCGACCGGGCTCGAGGCCGACAAGGCATTCTACGATTCGCTGAACGATGAGGATGAGGATTGATCCTCTTTCTTGATGCATCGGCGATGGTCGCGATGATCACAGCAGAGCCTGGTTCGCCCGCCCTCGAAGAAAGGTTCGGCGCGGCGGAAGAAATCGTCTGTTCGGCGATCTCGCTATGGGAGGCGGCGCGCGCGATTGCCAGGAAACGGACAGTGCCGATCACGCTCGCCTTTTCCGAAATCGAAACGTTCGTCGCCGACTTCGCGATCCGTCTGGTTCCGATCGGCGCAAGGGAGAGCGCTGTCGCTGTCGATTCGTATCAGCGCTATGGCAAAGGCACCGGCCACGCCGCCAAGCTCAACATGGGCGACTGCTTCGCTTATGCCTGCGCCAAGACCAACGACGCCAGCCTGCTCTACAAGGGCAACGACTTCCTCCATACGGACCTTGCCTGATGCTTGAAATCGCCCTCTCCCACGAAGACGTCTGGCCCGAGCACGACTGGGAAGCGCTCGCCACCCGTGCCGCCACCGCGGCAATCTCGCGCACGCCACACGGAGAACTCGTCACCGGCGCGGCGACGGTCGAAATCTCGATCCGCCTCGCCACCGATGCCGAGGTGCAAATCCTCAACGCGCAATACCGCCAGAAGGACAAGCCGACCAACGTGCTGTCCTTCCCGATGGTCCAGGCCGATCTGCTCGACACGATCGGGCGGAACAGCGACGATGGCGAGGTGCTGCTCGGCGACATCGTCCTCGCGCACGAAACCTGCGCGCGCGAGGCGATGGAAAAAGGCGTCAGCCTCGAAGATCACGCAACGCATTTAATCGTGCATGGCACGCTGCATTTGCTAGGCTATGACCACATGGTCGGCATGGAGGCCGAGGCGATGGAGGCGATCGAGATCGACGCACTCAAGAGCCTCGGCCTTGCCGATCCCTATCTGATCGAAGAGGACTGAACGACCGCCATGCCCGACGGCCAAAGTATTACCGGCACCGCCAGCCATCTCGGCGGTGCCCATCACGCGGAAACCAGCATCTGGCGGAGCTTCCGCAGCTGGATCTCGGGGCATACCGGCGATGAATCGCTCCGCGCGACGCTCGAAGAGGCGATCGACGCGCACGAGGATGACCCCGCGCCCGACGCCAAGGGCGATCTCTCCCCGCTCGAACGCACGATGGTGCGCAACCTGCTCCATTTTGGCGAGCGCGATGCCGGCGACGTCGGCGTGCCGCGCGCCGATATCGTCGCGGTCGAGGAGCGTACCAGCTTCGCCAACCTCGTCGCCTTGTTCGCCGAGGCCGGCCACAGCCGCCTGCCGGTCTATCGCGAGAAGCTCGATACGATCATCGGCATGGTCCATATCAAGGACGTGTTCCAGATCCTCGCCACCGGCGCGCCGCACCCGCCGAGCATCGCCGAGCTGATCCGCGAGCCGCTCTACGTCCCGATGTCGCGCGGCGCGCTCGATCTGCTCGCCGATATGCGTACAAAACGCGTCCATCTCGCGATCGTGCTCGACGAATATTTCGGCACCGAGGGCCTGGTCACGATCGAGGATCTGATCGAGGAGATCGTCGGCGATATCGAGGACGAGCATGACGACGCGCCCGAGGCGCTGCTCGTCCCGCTCGACGGCGGCGCCTGGGAAGCCGACGCGCGCGCTGAATTGGAAGATGTCGGCGAGACGATCGATCCACGGCTCGCCGAGGTCGATGGCGACATCGACACGATCGGCGGCCTCGCCGCGGTGCTCGCGGGGCATTTGCCGCAGGTCGGTGAATGCATCGTCCACGACAGCGGCTGGACGCTCGAAGTCACCGCCGCCGACACGCGCCGTGTGCTCGGCCTGCGGCTGCATCCCCCCAAGCCCGAACCCGAGCAAGGTTAACCGGAAATGGCCGTTTCGGTCACGTAACATTCAGGCGACAAAAGCAAATCTCGTTTCGCTATCGTAGCGAAAGGGGAGCTGCCATGATCTGCCGAATCGTCTCTTCCACCACCGTCGTCTCCGTCGCCATCCTGTCCGCAACCGCCGCTCGTGCCGAGGAGCGCCCCTTTACCGGGCCGCTCGCCGGCATCGAGGCCGGGGCGCGCGAAGACCATGACTATTTCAACCTGATCGACCTCCAGAGCGGACAGTCGATCAGCCGCTACTATCGCGCCGTCGGCCCGAGCGCCGGCGCCTTCGCCGGTTACGACCTCGCGATCGCCGAGAAAATCCGCATCGGTGGCGAAATCGGCATCAACATTGGCGGCGGCCGCGATGTCGCGCGGTTGCCGAGCGGGGTGCGGTTCTTCGAGCAGCATCCGCGCTACGGCTATCGGCTGAGCATCCGCGCCGGCTATCTCGCAACCCCCCGCCTGCTGCTTTATGGGACGGGCGGCTATGGCGGGAACCGGTACCGGATCGACTTCAACCCCGGCATCCCTGGCGTCTACCAATGGGGCAGCAGCTTCATTGTCGGCGGCGGCGCCGAATATCGCCTGAGCCGTCGCGCAGGGCTGAGGGTCGACTTCAAGCATGTCGACAACCAGGCGAGCCAACTGATGCTCGGCCTTCCGGTCCGCTTCTGACAGCCAACCGCGAAAATCACCCGGTCGATCACTCTCTGCGGTTTAATACATTTCCTCGATCACGGCGTTCATGGCATCCTCCGCTTCGAGACCACAAGCCTCGACATGGAGAGAGACATGGACGCCGTTACCTCAGGCAGCCCGCTGAGCGACCCGAGCAAGGAGCCCGCCGCGCTCCGCTCGCTGCTCGGCCGCACCAATCGCGATTGGTGGCCCAACCAGCTCAGCCTCGAAATCCTCCAGCAGCATGGCCTTTCGGCGAACCCGATGGGCGACGACTTCGATTATGCCGAAGCCTTCAACACGCTCGACTACGCCGCGGTGAAGCGCGACCTGACCGCGCTGATGACCGACAGCCAGCCTTGGTGGCCCGCCGATTACGGGCATTATGGCCCGTTCTTCATCCGCATGGCGTGGCACTCGGCCGGCACCTATCGCACCGGTGACGGTCGCGGCGGCTCGTCGTCGGGCTCGCAGCGCTTCGCACCGCTCAACAGCTGGCCGGACAACGGCAACCTCGACAAGGCACGTCGCCTGCTGTGGCCGATCAAGTCGAAATACGGCAAGCAGCTGAGCTGGGCCGATCTGTTCATCATGGCGGGCAACGTCGCGATCGAATCGATGGGCGGACCCGTGTTCGGCTTCGGCGGCGGACGCGAGGACGTGTTCGAGCCGATGAAGGACATCTATTGGGGCACCGAGGAAGAGTGGCTCGGCACGACGCGCATCGAGGAGGAATCGGGGCGTGCGCTCGAGAACCCGCTCGCCGCGATCCAGATGGGCCTGATTTACGTCAACCCGGAAGGGCCGGGCGGCTGCCCCAACCCGATGGGCTCGGCGCGCGATATGCGCGAAACCTTCGCGCGCATGGGCATGAACGACGAGGAAACCGTCGCACTCACCGCCGGCGGCCACACCTTCGGCAAGGCACACGGCGCGGGTGACGCCTCGCTCGTCGGGGTCGAGCCCGAGGGCGCCGACATCGCGACGCAGGGCCTCGGCTGGATCTCGACGCATGGCAGCGGGATCGGCGACGACACGATCACCTCGGGGATCGAAGGCGCCTGGACGCCGACGCCGATCACCTGGGACCAGACTTATTGGGACATGCTGCTCGATCACGAATATGAGCTCGTGAAGAGCCCGGCAGGCGCGCACCAGTGGCAGCCGGTCGGCAATCCCGAAGAGACGCTGGCACCCAAGGCGCACACCCCCGGCGTGAAGGTCCCGACGATGATGACGACCGCCGACATGGCGCTCAAGAAGGACCCGGCCTATCTCGAGATCAGCAAGCGCTTCCAGAAGGACCCGGCGGCGTTCGCCGATGCCTTCGCGCGCGCCTGGTTCAAGCTGACGCATCGCGACATGGGGCCGAAGGTCCGCTATCTTGGGCCAGAGGTTCCGGCCGAAGATCTGATCTGGCAGGACCCGATTCCGAAGGCGGATTACCCGCAGGTCGAAGCTGGCGACATCGCCGATCTCAAGCAGGCGATCGCCAATTCGGGGCTTTCGGTGGCCGAGCTGGTGACGACGGCCTGGGCCTCGGCCTCGACCTATCGCTATTCGGACCATCGCGGCGGCGCCAACGGTGCGCGCATCCGGCTCGCCCCGCAGAAGGATTGGGAGGTCAACCAGCCCGAGCAGCTCGCCAAGGTGCTGGGTGTCTACGAAGGCATCAAGGCCGATTTCGACGGCAAGGGTGAGAAGAAGGTGTCGATCGCCGATCTGATCGTGCTTGGCGGTTCGGTCGGTGTCGAGGCGGCTGCCAAGGCTGCGGGCCATACGATCGAAGTGCCGTTCATGCCGGGCCGTACCGACGCTTCGGCCGAGCAGACCGATGCCGCAAGCTTCGATGTGCTCGAGCCCAAGGCCGATGGCTTCCGCAACTATCTCTCGGTCAAGTTCAGCGTCCCGACCGAGGAATTGCTGGTCGACCGGTCGCAGTTGCTGGGTCTCAGCTCGCCTGAGATGGCGGTGCTCGTCGGCGGCCTGCGCGTCATCGGCGCCAACCACCCCAAGGCCGAGAAGCATGGCGTCTTCACCGACCGCAAGGGCCAGCTGACCAACGACTTCTTCGTCAATCTGCTCGACATGCAGACCGCGTGGAAGCAGCTCAGCGATGACAGCGACGAGGAATATCTCGGCACGCTGCGCGAGACCGGCGAGGAAAAGTGGACCGCCTCGCGTACCGACCTGGTGTTCGGCGCCAACTCGCAGCTCCGCGCTCTGGCCGAGGTCTATGCCTCGGGTGATGCCGGCGACAAGTTCGTGCACGACTTCGTCAAGGCGTGGGTCAAGGTGATGAACGCCGACCGCTTCGACCTGGCCTCGGGCCATGTCCGCGGCGAGCCTGCGGTCGCCTGACGCACGTACTTAGCCCCTCCCCTTCAGGGGAGGGGTTGGGGTGGGGAAGTAACGGGCGCTAGGTCTCTGCGAGGCCTCCCCCACCCGCTACCCCTCCCCTTAAGGGGAGGGGCTTTCTTTGTCACAGCGCCCCCGCGAGAACGCGCTTCCCCTGCCCGGCTTCGCCGCCTATTTCCCGTCCATGCGCAAACACATTCTCATCATCCTAGCGATCGTTCTCGTCGTCGCGATCGGGCTCCTCTGGTGGATGTTCCAGCCCGAGCCCGCCCAGCTTCCCGCGAGTGCGGTCGAGGGCGACCGCCCGACCATCTCCGCCCCGCGCGAGCAGACCATCCCGACCGTCAAGGTCGCCGACCGCGTCGGCTGGCAGAATGGCGCGATGCCGGTCGCCGCGCCGGGCCTCAAGGTCGCCGCCTTCGCTACCGGGCTCGATCACCCACGCTGGCTCTATCGGCTGCCCAATGGCGACGTGCTCGTCGCCGAGACCAACTCGCCGCCACGCGCGACCAAGGGCATTGCCGACGTCGTGATGGGCTTCCTGCTCAAGAAGGGCGGCGCCGCGGTCCCCTCGCCCAACCGCATTACGCTGCTGCGCGATGCCAATGGCGACGGCGTCGCCGAGACGCGCACCGTGCTGATCTCCGGCCTCAACTCCCCCACCGGCATGGCGCTGCTCGACGGGCAACTCTACATCGCCGACACCGATGCGCTCGTCCGCGTGCCCTTCACGCCCGGCCAGACCAGGATCACCGCCAAGCCCGAAAAGGTCATCCCGCTCAATGGCGGCGGCAACCATTGGGCGCGCACGCTGCTCGCCGGGCCCGACGGGCTGCTCTATGTCGGCGTCGGATCGTCGAGCAACATCGCCGACAACGGCCTCGACGCCGAGAAATTCCGCGCCAACATCCTCCAGGTCGATCCCAAGGCGAAGACTTTCCGCGTCTTCGGCGCAGGGCTCCGCAACCCGCAGGGCATGGCGTTCGAGCCCAAGTCGGGCGCGTTGTGGGTGGCGGTCAACGAACGTGACATGCTCGGCTCGGACATCGTCCCCGATTACATCACGCGTGTCGGGCTCGGCGACAATTTCGGCTGGCCCTGGTATTATTGGGGCGGCTATCCCGACGCCCGCGTGAAACCCGAAAACCCCGCGCTGCAGGAATATTCCAAGCGTCCCGATTACGCGATGGGCCCGCACGTCGCCGCACTCGGCCTGACCTTCGCCGCCGATGCCAAGCTCGGCGGGAAGTTCGCCAACGGCGCGTTCGTCGGCGAGCACGGCTCGTGGAACCGCGTGCCGGTGTCGGGTTACAAAGTAGCGTTCGTGCCGTTCGGCAGCAACGGCTTCCCGGTCAAGGGCAGCAAGCCGGTCGACGTGCTGACGGGCTTCCTCAACGCCAAGGGCGAAGCGCAGGGTCGGCCGGTCGGGGTGATCACCGATCAGGCGGGCGCACTGCTGGTCGCGGACGATGTCGGCAACACGATCTGGCGGGTTAGCGCTCGGTAGAGCGCTTCCGTCCCACGGCTATTGCAGCATCTTGGGCGCTTCTTTCGCCAACTTCGCGCGGATCTTGTCGGCGAAGAGGCGGAGGAACATCGGCAGGTCGATCTCGGCGCGCACCTTGTCCTGCGCCACTGTCAGTCGGCTCGCAACGCGCTGGCCGAGCGCGGTGACGGTGAAATGCATCGTGTCGCCTTCCCAGCGATGATCGACCGCCGTCGCGCCGGGCACCATCTCGACGATCTTGCCGACCCCGCCCTCGACGCGCGCGCGGGCGCCTGCGAGGCCGAGCTGGTGCGGAATTTCGAGGGTGATCGGGTCGCTCATCACAAATCCTTCATGTCGCGAAGATCATCGCGTCATCGGCAAACGCCTTGAACTCGAGCGCGTTGCCCGAAGGGTCATAAAAGAACATCGTCGCCTGCTCGCCCGGTTGCCCGACGAAGCGCAGATGCGGCGCGATCCCGAAGCGCGTGCCCGCCGCGGTCAGCCGGTCGGCGAGCGCCTGCCAGTCGGGCATCGACAGCACGACGCCGAAATGCGGCACCGGCACGTCGTGGCCGTCGACCGGGTTGGAGACGGCGACGGGCTTCGCCGCCGGGTCGAGATGCGCGACGATCTGGTGGCCGTAAAGATCGAAATCGATCCACGCGTCGGAGCTGCGCCCTTCGCGACAACCGAGCGTTTCGCCGTAAAAGGCGCGCGCCGCGGCGAGGTCATGGACAGGGAAAGCGAGGTGGAAAGGGCGTGTCATATACGAGCCCTACCAAATCCTCCCCCGCAGGGGGAGGGGGACCGCCAGCCTTCTTCAGGCTGGTGGTGGAGGGGGCGTGCCGCGAGCGCACCGCTTGTGGCGC
>NZ_JH584241.1:2198585-2255452 GCF_000241485.1 Sphingomonas sp. PAMC 26605 | reverse complement strand
CGAGGGAGGAATGAAGGCTGGCGTTGCGTTGCTCCGCCGATCCCGCGATAGCCGCACGCGATGACCCAACGTCCCGCGCTCTTCTCGTTCCTGCTCGGCGGAATCGCCGCGGTCGGCTTCGCGCCGCTCGGGTGGTGGCCCGTCACGCTCGGCTGCCTCGCCGCGTGGATGCTGCTCGTCCATCAGGCGCCGACCCGCAAGGCGGCGCTGTGGCGCGGCTGGCTGTTCGGTTTCGCGCATTTCGCGATCGGCAATAACTGGATCGCCAAGGCGTTCAGCTTTCAGGACGCGATGCCGCATGCGCTCGGGTCGATCGCACCGGCGTTGCTCGCGCTTTACCTCGCGATCTTCCCGATGCTCGCCGCGACCGTGGCGTGGAAGCTGCGCCGCCCGGTGCTAGACGCAAGCTATGTGCTGATCTTCGCGACCGCCTGGATCGCGACCGAATATTTGCGCGGTACGCTGCTGAGCGGCTATCCGTGGAACCCGCTGTCGGAGATCTGGCTCCCGCTGATCGGTGTCGCACGCAGCGCGCAGTGGATCGGCACCTATGCGCTGTCGGGCGTGACGATTCTCGTCGCGGGCGCGCTGCTACTGGCACTGCGCCGTAACTGGCGCCTGCCCGCCGCGGTCGCGGCCCTGCTGGCGATCCTGACGCTCGGCTCGCTCGCCCCGGCGATCGCCCCCAGCGCACCCAACGCCCCACGCATCCGCGTCGTCCAGCCCAATGCCGCAGACGAACAGCGCCCGCGCGACGATTATGCCGAGACCAATCTGCAGGCTCTGGTGAGGCTCAGCGGCAAGGCCGGCCCTGCTCCACGGATGATCGTCTGGCCCGAGGGAGCGCTGCGCTATCTCCCCGAAAGCGGCTATCCGTTCCAATATTATGCCGAGACCCCCGGAACCGTCCGCCGTCGCATCGCCGCCGCGCTCGGCCCGCGTGACGTCGTGCTGACCGGCGGCAACGCGCTCAACTTCGATGCCGCGGGCGCCGTCACCAGTGCGACCAACTCGATCTTCGCGATCGACGCCACCGCGCGCATCCTCGGCCGCTACGACAAGGCGCATCTCGTGCCGTGGGGCGAATATCTCCCCGCGCGCCCATTAATGTCCGCGATTGGCCTGTCACGACTCGTCCCCGGCGATTTCGATTTCGCGCCGGGCAAAGGTCCCGACGGACTCGACCTGCCCGCCTTCGGCCGCATCGGCTTTCAATTGTGCTACGAGATCATCTTCTCGGGTGAGGTGGTTCAGCCAGGCCACCGCCCCGTGCTCTTGTTCCAGCCGTCGAACGACAGCTGGTACGGCTATTGGGGCCAGGCCGAGCATCTCGCCCAGGCCCGCATGCGTGCGATCGAGGAAGGTCTGCCGGTGATCCGCGCGACGCCGACCGGCATTTCGGCGATCATCGACGCGCAGGGCCGGATTCTCGCATCGATTCCCGCCGACATAGCGGGCGCGATCGAACTGCCGATCCCCCGCGCCGAACCGCCCACGCTGTTCGCGCGGACCGGCAATCTGATGGCGCTCTTGATCGCAATCATCCTCGGGCTTTCGGGGTTTGCATTGCGCCGTCGGGCACGATAGGGCGGCATATAAGGAAAGCTTTATATCAGGCATGGCAACGGCCGAAGCTCTCCTCAACACGAGGATCTCACACATGCGTTCCAATTTTCTCTTTACCTCCGAGTCGGTTTCGGAAGGCCATCCCGACAAGGTCGCCGACCAGATCAGCGACACGATCGTCGATCTGTTCCTCGGCAAGGACCCCTATGCGCGCATCGCGTGCGAGACGCTGACCACCACCAATCTCGTCGTCCTCGCGGGCGAAATCCGCTGCAAGGGCGTGTACGAGAATGGCCAGTGGGCCGATGGCGCGCTCGCCGAGATCGAGGCGGCCGTCCGGGGCACCGTCAAGGAAATCGGCTACGAGCAATCGGGCTTCCACTGGGAGACCTTCGCGTTCCACAACAACCTCCACGGCCAGTCGGCGGAGATCGCGATGGGCGTCGATGAAGGCGCCAACAAGGACGAAGGCGCCGGCGACCAGGGCATCATGTTCGGTTACGCCACCGACGAGACGCCGGGCTTGATGCCGGCGACGCTCTATTACAGCCATAAGATCCTCGAGCGCCTCGCCGCCGATCGCCACTCGGGCGCCGCGGCATTCCTCGAGCCCGACGCGAAAAGCCAGGTTACGCTCGAATATGAGAACGAGGTTCCCGTTCGCGCGACCGCGCTCGTCGTCTCGACGCAGCACAAGGCCGGTTATTGCCTGCAGGGCGACAATGCCGATCCGAAGCTTTACGAAGAGCTGCGCGCCTATGTCAGCGGCGTGATGCACGACGTCCTTCCCGACGGCTTCATCAGCGACAAGACCGCGATCTACATCAACCCGACGGGCGCGTTCGAAATCGGCGGCCCCGATGGCGACGCGGGCGTCACCGGGCGCAAGATCATCGTCGACACCTACGGCGGCGCGTCGCCGCACGGCGGTGGCGCCTTCTCGGGCAAGGATCCGACGAAGGTCGATCGCTCGGCCGCCTATGTCGCGCGCTACATGGCGAAGAACGTCGTCGCCGCCGGCCTCGCGCGACGCTGCACGATCCAGCTGTCGTATGCGATCGGCATCGCCGAGCCGCTGTCGCTCTATGTCGACCTGCATGGGACGGGCACCGTGCCCGAAGCCAAGATCGAGGAAGTGCTGCCGAAGCTCGTCCGCCTGACGCCCAAGGGCATCCGCGAGCATCTCAAGCTCAATGCGCCGATCTACAAGCGGACGGCAGCATACGGTCACTTCGGGCGCGAACCCGATGCCGATGGCTTCACCTGGGAAAAGACCGATCTGGTCGACGCGCTCAAGCAGGCCGTCGCCGCCTGATCCGGCACCGAGCGCGGCCTTGCGCCGCGCTCGGTTCGCTTATTACGGCTGGTTAGCCGAGAAGACTGACGGATCGAACCGCGCCGGCAGCACGCGCGGCGCCGACGGCGCACCATCGAAGGCGGCGTGCGCGGCGGCCGGATGGGCGGTGAAGTGCAGATCGTCGGCCAGATAGGCGGTGATCGGCGTATCGGCGGGAAGCCGTCCGCTGGTGCCGTGAATAAACATCATCGGCCACGATATGAACAGCGCGCCACCGATCGCCAGCACGCCCTGATCCAGACCCTGTCGCGCCGAACGCCCCGAGATCCGCACCGGGCCCGACGGCGTCTCGACATAATCGAGCCGAACCTCGATCTCACCGCGCTTGCCGAAATTGCCGTTCCGTTCCGAGCGCATCACTTCGCCGACCGCGATCGATCCGACCGGGACGACGATCTCGCCGTGATAGACCAGCGGCTGGGCCACCTCGAGATAGAAGCGGTCGCCCGAGCGCGCTTCCTTGGTATTGAGTTCGGTGCGCGTCGTCAGCTGCAGCGGCATCCCCATCGGGAAATAGGACGACGCCGCGCCCGCCGGCGCCGGCGCGGCCCAATGCACGCTATATTGCGCCGCCGCGATCGACGGAATGCATCCGGCAAGCGCGACGTTTGCCCAGAAACCCAGCTTCATCAGAATGCCCCCGTTTGATCGCGGATTGAGGCACCTTTTTAATACGCTTGATTTTACCGCAGCTTAGAGAACGCGATGAAGATCCCGTTAGGCATCATGAAAGGGTTGTCTCCTTGCTTCGCTCTGCGCGTGCGTTGAGCACGCGAAGGACTGCGGGTTCGGCTATTCGGATGATCGCGCTCGTCGCCTTCTGCGCGACGAAGCCGATCGCCGCCCCGGCGACCGTATCGAGGATATAATGCTTGCCGCGCGGCATCTGCACCGCCGCCACGCCCGCTGCCACGGCGTAGGCGGGCCCGATCGCCGCCGGCACGTCTTGCGCGATCGCCCCCGCGACCGCGACCGCGCCTGCCGTGTGCCCCGACGGAAACGAGGTCTGTGCATGATCGTCGCTGCTGCCGGGCGCAAAGCGGTGTTTGCCCGACTCGATCGCCTTCGCAGGCCGAGTCCGATCGACCGAGCGTTTGATCGCGGATTTGATCGCGGTGGCGATCACTTCGCTCGCCAGGATGCGGATGCCGTTACGGAGCAAGGTCGGGCGGCGCAGCACCGCACCGACGACAATCGTACCGATCCCGAGCATGACGAGCGGCGGTTGGTCAGCCGCCTCGCTCAGCGTCCCAGCGAGTTTGACCGCGGGATCGTCGCGATGCGCCGCCGCGCGGTGCGTGGCCTTGCGATCGGCGCGCGATAGCGTGCGCGCGGCGTTGACGATCTTGCTCATCTGCTGTGTCCCGTTGCTCGCGACCCTAACGCCGGGCGCGGCCGATTGGCTCCGCTCCGCTATGCCGCTTCCTCGCGCACCTGCGCATGCGCGAGCACCGCGAACAGGCCCGCACCGCCGAACAGATTTCCAAGCACCGCCGGCACGAGGAAACCGAGCGCCTTCGCCACGCCGATCTTGCCCGAAAAGAGCAGCAGGAATGCCTCGCTCGACCCGACAACCGAATGGCTGAACCCGCCGATTGCGACGACATAGACGATTCCGAAGACCACGAAGAACGCCTGTTCGCGCGCATTGGGCAAGGTCCAGGCGACGATTGCGATCAGGAAACCCGCCGGCACCGCATTGAGGAAAGTCCCGAGCACATCATGCTCGGTGATCTTCATCGACACTTCGAGCATCGCCGCGCGCATCGCCGGGTCGCCAAGGTCGAGCGTCGCGAAGGCCAGCGCGACGAGCGCGGTCCCGATCAGATTGCCGCCGAGCACGACGCTCCACAAGCGCAGCGTCCGCCCGAGCGCGAGCCACGACGGCTCGCTGACGAGCGGCAGCATCGCGGTGACCGTGCTCTCGGTGAACAATTGCATGCGCCCGAGGATCACCATCAGGAAGCCGATCGGATAGCCGATCGCGATCAGTAGCGGCCGCGCCGCCGACGGCGCGCTGTGCGCCGCGATCGCCGCTTCGGCAATCAGCGACGCGGTGATCGCAAGACCGCCCGCCACCGCCGACCAGAACAACGATCCGGTCGGACGCTCGAGCTCTTCCTGCCCCTCCTCGCGCACCGCGCGGTGCAACTCGCGCGCATTGGCAGCCTTGAGTTCCTCGACATCGCCGCTGTCGGTTTGATCTTCGTCGCTGTCCGCCATGATGCCCGCCGTGTCGTTGAAGCCGTGTAACGACCGCGACGGGACTTTGCTCCGTCGCCCACGCCCGCTAGAGGCTGCGCGGATGACCGATCCAATGACGACCCGCCGCCTCTATGGCCGCCGCCAGGGGCACAAGCTCCGTCTGGGCCAGGCCGATCTGGTCGAGCGCCTGCTCCCGGACATCAGCGTTCCAGAAGAAGGGCCGCTCGACGCGGTCACGCTGTTCGCGAAGGACTGCCCGCTCGAGGTCGAGATCGGCTTCGGCGCGGGCGAGCATCTCGCCGGCCAGGCGATGGCGCGACGCGAGACGGGCTTTATCGGCTGCGAGCCGTTCCTCAACGGCGTCGTCGGCGCGCTCAACCATGTCCGCGACGAGAGCCTCGACAATGTCCGCCTCCACATGGGCGACGCGCTCGACGTGCTCGAGCGGCTGCCCGACGCGTCGCTCTCGCGCGTCTATCTGCTCCACCCCGATCCGTGGCGCAAAGCGCGCCACGCCAAGCGGCGGATGGTCAATCACGGCCCGCTCGATCTGATCGCGGCGAAGCTCAAGCTCGGCGCCGAATTCCGGCTCGGCACCGACGATCCGACCTATTGCCGCTGGGCGATGATGGTGCTCGGCCAACGCCGCGACTTCGTGTGGCGCGCGCAAGACGCCGCCGACTTCCTCACCCGACCCGACGACTGGCCCGAGACGCGCTACGAACGCAAGGCGCGTCGGCAAGGGCGCGAAGTGTGGTACTTCCGGTTCCTCCGCGTCTAAGGCGAATCGCCGTTTCGCTCGCGACCTTGCGCGGACCGCAGGAGCGAACCGCACCGCTGTCGACCGCCGACAGACCACGCGAGCTGCGCTAACCTCCCGATACACGCGAATTCAGGTTGTCCGACTATTGACGCGTTACCAGTCAAACGCCTAGCTTCCCATATCGGTAGCGCTAACAGGACTTTGGCGCGTGCCACAAGCGTCGGCTGAGACCGGCGAGCAGCGGGGGAAGGATGACTGGGATCGGACCTCGGGTTCATCGTCGTGGCGCGCCGTCCGGCTGCTCCGCGGCCGGATGCGTTCCCTTCCTGCGGCACGACAAAGTCCTCCAAAACTCGCGAAAATCGATCAAACCCGTCGGCTTCCACGCTGCCGCGGGTCGCCCGGTTCGCCGCCGACGCTCCGACTTTTCCGTCCTTATCTGAGGTGCATCATGGCTTCGACCTTCTCCGTCCTGTCGCGAACCGTTCTGCTGCTCGGGAGCGGTATGGCCGCGATCGCGAGCCAGGCGCAGGACGCGCCCCCTCAACCGACCGTGCTCGCGCAGCCGAGCGCGGTGCGGGCCGACGCCGATCGCCTGGCGCGCGCGATCGTCGCGCGAATGACGCCGGCGGAAAAGCTGCCGCAGTTGCTCAACGTCGCCCCCGCCATCCCGCGGCTGAACATCCCAGCCTATAATTGGTGGACCGAATCGCTGCACGGCGCGATCGGCACCGTGCCGACCACCAACTTCCCCGAACCGATCGGCCTCGCTGCGAGTTTCGACGCACCGCTCGTCCACCGCGTCGCCGGCGCGATCAGCACCGAGGTGCGCGCGCTGCACACGCTCGCCCGCGAGACGGGCAAGCTCGGCCGGATCGGCACCGGGCTCGATACCTGGTCGCCCAACATCAACATCTTCCGCGATCCGCGCTGGGGACGCGGCCAGGAAACCTATGGCGAAGACCCCTATCTCACCGCGCACCAGGGCGTCGCCTTCGTCACCGGGATGCAGGGCCCCAACCCGGACCTGCCCGAGGTCATCGCGACACCGAAGCATTTCGCGGTGCACAGCGGCCCCGAATCGACGCGCCACGCCGCCAACGTCTATGTCTCGCCGCACGACCTGGAAGACACCTACCTCCCCGCGTTCCGCGCCGCGATCGTCGAGGGCCGCGCCGGTTCGATCATGTGTGCCTACAACCGGATCGACGGCCAGCCGGCCTGCGCCAACGACCTGCTGCTCAAAGACCATCTGCGCGGTGCCTGGGGCTTCAACGGCTATGTCGTGTCGGATTGCGACGCGGTGAAGGATATCGCCGACAACCACAAATATGCGCCCGACCAGGCGACCGCAGTCGCCGCTGCGCTGAAGGCCGGAGTCGATAATGAATGCAACACGCAGACGATCGGCGATATCGGCGGCCTGCCCGATCGCTTCGGCGAGGCGCTCAAGCGCAATCTGATCTCAGAGGGCGATGTCGACCGTACGCTGGTGCGGCTGTTCTCGGCGCGGATCCGCAACGGCGACCTGCCCGGCATCGCCGCGGCGCCCGCGGTCGTGCCGGTCGGCGCAATCCTCACGCCCGATCATGCCGCGCTCGCGCTCGAGGCGGCGCAGAAGAGCCTCGTGATGCTCAAGAACGACGGCGTGCTGCCGCTGCGCCCGGGCGCGCGGATCGCGGTGATCGGTCCGCTCGGCGACGCGACGCGCGTGCTGCGCGGCAATTATTCCTCGACCCAGTCGGCGCCGCCCGTGTCGGTGGTCGAAGGCCTGCGCCGCGCGGCGGGCGCAAGCGCGGTGACGCTGGTGCCGTTCGGCGAATCGATCACCGATGGCGACCGCGTCCCCGGCAGCGCGCTGCGCGCACCCGACGGCAAGCCCGGTCTGCTCGCCCGCTACTTCAACCCGGTGACGCCGCCGCCGCTGCCCTTCGCGCCGGGCACCGACCGCGCGGCCATGGCGGCGCTGACCTACCAGAGCAGCCCGGTCGTCACCCGGCACGAATCCGACGTCGCCGCGCGCGCGCTCGATCTGCCCAAGGTCAACGACTATCATCGGACCGAATGGACCGGCTTCCTTGTGCCGCCGGTCACCGGCAGCTACCGGCTCGGTCTCGGCGGCAGCGGGCTGCTCGAACTCGACGGGCAGACCTTCCTCGATGTCGATGGCGCGCACCACGGACCGCTCGCGACGCTCAAGACGGTCCCGTTGCAACAGGGCCATCGCTATCGGCTTCGCGTCGTCTCGACCGCGCGCGGCTTCGGCAATACCGACCTGGTGTGGAAGCTCGTCTCGCCGCAGCCCGACGCCGACCTTGCGGCGGCGGCGGCAAAGGCCGACGTGCTCGTCGCGGTCGTCGGGCTCACCTCCGACCTCGAGGCCGAGGAGACCGGCGTCGATGTTCCCGGCTTCAAGGGCGGCGACAAGACCACGCTCGATCTCCCCGCCGAGCAGCAGGCGCTGCTCGAACGCGCGCACGCGACCGGCAAGCCGCTGATCGTGATCGCGATGAACGGCAGCCCGATCAACCTCGCCTGGGCGAAGGACAATGCCGCCGCGATCGTCGAGGCATGGTATCCGGGTCAGGCGGGCGGGCTCGCCGTCGCCAACGTGCTGACCGGCAAGGCCGATCCCGGCGGGCGCCTGCCGCTCACCTTCTACCGCAGCGTCGCCGACCTGCCGCCGTTCGACGATTATGCGATGACCGGGCGCACCTATCGCTATTTCACGGGCACGCCGGTCTATCCGTTCGGCTATGGCCTGAGCTTCACCAGCTTCGCGTATGCGCCGTTGACGGTGACGCCTGCCGCAGGTGGCGCCGAAACCGGGCTGCGCGTGACGACCGAGGTCAGCAACACCGGCCAGCGGGTGGGCGACGAGGTGGTGCAGCTCTATCTCAACTTCCCCGACCAGCCCGGCGTGCCGCGCGTCGCGCTGCGCGGCTATCGGCGCGTTACGCTCAAGCCGGGCGAGCATCGCGCCGTGACCTTCGATCTGTCACCACGCGATCTCAGCGCGGTCGGGATCGATGGGAAGCGGCAGGTGATGGCGGGCCAGTACCGGGTCAGCGTCGGTTCGGGGCAGCCGGGGACCGGCGTGCCCGTGCAGTCAGCGCAGTTCACGACGGTGCGTGCGGCGTCGGTACCGCTGTAAAGCGCGCGCGGCTTCCCGCTCCCGTTCGCCTTGTCGAAGGGCACCTATCTTCCGCGCGATCGCTCGCGTGGAGAGGCGCCCTTCGACACGCTGAGGGCGAGCGGGGGATGGGTAGAGGATTTCGACCTGACCTAAAACGCGCTTCCCCGGCGAAGGCCGGGGTCCAGTCGTGGGCCAGTCAGGTGGGGCGCTGCGCCCTCTTACCACGGCCATTCCGACTGGACCCCGGCCTCCGCCGGGGAAGCGCTTTTTCAGGTGGTCGCAAGCGGAATCAGCGCAAGTCGAGCACCACCACCGACTTGGCTGGGATCGTCGCGGTCAGCGTGCCGCCGGCGACCTGTGCCGCCGTGAACGCCACGGGTTTCACCACATCGGGCTGTTCGAAGCTGTTATGCGCGTCCATCGTCGCGCCGGTGACGATCCGCCCCGAAACGCTGGTCGCGCTCACCCCGGCGAGTGCGACCGACAGCGGGATCGACCGATTGGGGTCGAGATTGACCAGGGCGACATGCACTTGCCCCGCCGTGTCGCGCACCGCCGAGACGCTGATCGCCGGCACCGCCACCGCATCCTTGTGATACCAGGGCGACTTGACCTCGATCGGCAAGGTCGTCGCGTCCATCCACGGCAGATAGAGATCGAACACCCAATAGGTCGGCGTCTTGACCATCTTCGCGCCGTCGGTGAGCAGCATCGCCTGGAGCACGTTCACCATCTGCGCGATCGCCGCCATCTTCACGCGATCGGCATGGTGCGCGAAGATGTTGAGGTTGAGCCCGGCGACCACCGCGTCGCGCACGCTGTTCTGCTGGACGAGGAAGCCCGGGTTGCTGCCCGGTGCCGGATCGTACCACGTGCCCCATTCGTCGACGACCAGCCACACCTTCTTGGCGGGATCGTATTTGTCCATGATCGCCGCATGCTTGGTGACGAACTCGTCCATCTGCAGCGTGTGCGCCATGGTGCTCGCCCATTCGCTCTCGGGGAAGCCGAGCGCGGCGCCCTTGTCCACCCATTTCTGGTCGCGCGGACGCGTGTAATAATGCAGCGACAGGCCGTCGATGTTCTTGCCCGACAGCCGCATCAGCGTGTCGGTCCATTCGTAGTTCGAGTCGCTCGGGCCGCTGGCGATCTTGAGCATCTTGCCCGAACCCGATTTGGCGAAGGCCGCATAACGGTTGGTGAGATCGGCGGCGTATTCGGCGCGCATGTTGCCGCCGCAGCCCCACAGCTCGTTGCCGATGCCGAGATAGGCGACCTTGAACGGTGCGGGATGGCCGTTGGCGGCACGCTCCTTGGCGAGCGTCGAGCCGTTCGGCGAGGTCATGTATTCGACCCACTGCGCAGTCTCGCTCGGGGGGGCGCTGCCGACGTTGGCCGAGACATAGGCCTCGGCGCCGAGGCGTTCGATGAAGCCCATATATTCGGTGGTGCCGAAGGCATTGTCTTCGTTGACCCCACCCCAATTGGTGTTGATCTTGACGGGACGCTTCGCGCGCGGGCCGACGCCGTCGCGCCAATGGTATTCGTCGGCGAAGCAGCCGCCGGGCCAGCGTACCGTCGGCACCTTGATCGCGCGCAGCGCCTCGATCACGTCGCGGCGATAGCCGTGATCGTTGGGGATCTTCGAGCCCTCCCCGACCCAGATGCCGCCATAGATGCCGTGGCCGAGATGCTCGGCGAACTGGCCGAACACCTGGCGCTGCATCACCGGGCCGGGACGGTCGGCATGGAGCGTGGCGGTGGCGGCGGAATCGTCGGCGCGCCGCTCCTGCGCGGCGGCAAAGGCGGGCGCGACCATCGTCGCCAAGAGACAAGCCTTCAATACGGCGCGACGGGTCATGGTATTTCCTTGCGAGCGGTCGAGTTACGGAAGCGGGGCGAAGCGGCGCCTGGCAGTCGAACGGCCAGCGCTGGGTGACCGGAGCGGGATGCAGAATGACGGGCGTCCGGACGCAGCGCGATCAATGCAGTCATCCCGTCATCTCCCCGAACGATGGAGCGCCCTTTACGCGCCCGCTGTTCTTGTCGGACTATAAAGCCGCATGCCGAGGCGTCAACGGACGGTGCAGGCCGGCCGATCGACTGCCAAGACGCGGTGCGACACGGCTTCGCGAGGCAGGCGCTCCGGCAACCTGTCGGCCCGACCGGCGCCGAGACGAGCGCGCCGCCCCGGCCTCCCGTGTCGTCACCGGGTGGTCCGTTGCCCTGCTCCCAACCCCGACCGCCCCAATTGTCCTACCCGCCTGGCAAGATTTGCGACAATTGATTGATTGACACGACCGGCCCGGCGATGCGGATGCGGTTCCAGATTGCTGCGGAAGCCCCCTATGCCCGAGTTCGAGACGAAGACCACGCCCGACGGCCCTATCCCAAGCGCGCCGCGTCGGATCGGCACGCGCGGCCGGACGATCAGTTGGATCGCCGGGATCGCCGGCTTGCTCCTGCTCGTGCTGTTTGCGGTGTGGCTGTCGCATGCGAGTTCGGGGACCGGGCCGGGCGGCGGCAACGGCGGCGGCGGCCGGCGTGGCGGCGGCGGTCGTGGCGGCTCGGGTGGCCCGGGTGGCCCGGGCGGCGGCGGTCAGCCGACGACGGTCGCGAGCGTCAAGGCGATCGCGGCCGATCTACCGGTAGTGGTCGAGGCGCTCGGCACCGTCACCCCGGCAGCAACGGTGACGATCCGCCCGCAGGTCTCGGGAACGATCACCAAATTGCTCTATACCGAGGGGCAGCTCGTCAAGAAGGGCCAGGCGCTCGCGATCATCGACCCGCGGCCGTATCAGGCGGCGCTGCTGCAGGCGCAGGGCGCGCTGGTGCGCGACCAGGCGCAGCTCGCCAATGCGCGCGTCCAGCTCAGCCGCTACAATACGCTGCTCGGCCAGGATTCGATCGCACGACAGGACGTCGATACGCAGGCGGCGACCGCGAAACAGCTTCAGGGAACGATCGCGATCGACCGCGGCGCGGTGCAGCAGGCGCAGATCAACCTCGGCTATACGCGGATCCTATCGCCGGTGTCGGGGCGCGTCGGCCTGAAGGTGGTCGATGTCGGCAATTACATTGGTGCTGGCGATACCAACGGCATCGCGGTGGTGACGACGCTCCAGCCGATCGACGTCGAATTCGCCGTGCCGCAGGACCAGGCGCCGGTGATCGCGAAGCGGATCAACCAGGGCGCACAGATCCCGGCGATCGCGCTCGATCGCACCCGGACGCAGACGCTCGACCAGGGCCGCTTCTCGACGCTCGACAATCAGGTCGACACGACGACCGGCACGATCAAGGGCAAGGCGCGCTTCGCGAATGCCGGCAACCAGCTCTATCCGAGCCAGTTCGTCAACGTGCGGTTGACGGTCGACACCGCCGCCAACGCCATCACGATCCCGCCCGCGGCGGTCCGCTCGGGGCAGGACAGCGCGTTCGTCTGGCTGCTCAAGAGCGACCGCACCGTCACGCAGCGCAAGGTCACCACTGGTGTCACGAGCGCCGACAAGGTCCAGATCCTCACCGGCCTCAAGCTCGGCGACACCGTCGTCACCGACGGCGGCGACCGGCTCAGCGAAGGCGCCAAGGTCGCGCTGCCCGGCGACAAGCCCGCCGCGCGCGGCGCCGGCGGCGGGCGGCGCAGGCGCGGCGGACAGGGCGGCTGAGCGGCAGCGCGATGAGCCCGTCCCGCATCTTCATCCTGCGCCCCGTCGCGACCGCGCTGCTGATGATCGGCATCGTGCTGGCGGGCTTTGTCGGCTTCCGCATGCTGTCGCTCTCGGCTTTGCCCGAGGTCGATTATCCGACTATCGAGGTGACGACGCTCTATCCCGGCGGCAGCCCCGAGGTGATGAGCCAGACCGTCACCGCCCCGCTCGAGCGCCAGTTCGGCGAGATGCCGGGCCTGTCGCGGATGGCCTCGACCAGCACCGCGGGCGCCTCGGTCATCACGCTGCAGTTCGGGCTTTCGGAGGGGCTCGACGTCGCCGAGCAGGAAGTCCAGGCGGCGATCAACGCGTCGTCAGCGCTGCTCCCGGCCGATCTCCCCGCGCCGCCGGTCTATGCCAAGGTCAACCCGGCCGACGCGCCGATCCTGACGATCGCGATCAGCTCGGACACGATGCCGCTGACGCAGGTCCAGTCGATCGTCGACACGCGGCTCGCGCAAAAGATCAGCCAGATCAGCGGCGTCGGGCTCGTCTCGCTCGCCGGCGGCCAGAAGCCCGCGATGCGGATCCGCGCCGATACGCAGGCGCTGGCGAGCTACGGCCTGTCGCTGTCGCAGCTGCGCACCGCGATCGACAATGCCAATGCCAACAGCGCCAAGGGCAGTTTCGACGGGCCCAACCGCTCGTACCAGATCAACGCCAACGACCAGCTCGAGACGGTCGACGATTACAAGAATTTGATCGTCAGCTACTCGGCCAACGCGCCCGTCCGGCTGTCGAGCGTCGCGCAAGTGACGCAAGGCGCCGAGAACGCGCGGCTCGGCGCGCTCGCCAACACGACGCCCGCGATCATCCTCAACGTCCAGCGCCAGCCCGGCGCGAACGTGATCCAGACGACCGACGCGATCAAGGCGCAGCTCCCCGTGCTGCTCAAGAGCCTGCCTGCGGGCCTCAAGGCGACGACGCTCGCCGACCGCACGACGGGGATCCGCGCCTCGGTCAGCGATGTCGAGTTCGAGCTGGTGCTCGCGGTCGTGCTCGTCGTGCTGGTGATCTTCTTCTTCCTGCATTCGGCGCGCGCGACGCTCGTCGCCGGGCTCGCGGTGCCGATCTCGCTGATCGGCACGTGCGGGGTGATGTACCTGCTGCACTACAGCCTCGATAACCTGTCGCTGATGGCGCTGACGATCGCGACCGGCTTCGTCGTCGACGATGCGATCGTGATGATCGAGAATATCCAGCGCCATATCGAGGAAGGCATGGCGCCGTTCGAGGCGGCGTTGCAGGGCGCGTCGGAGATCGGCTTCACGATCATCTCGCTCACCGTTTCGCTGATCGCGGTGCTGATCCCGCTGCTGTTCATGGGCGACATCGTCGGCCGGCTGTTCCGCGAATTCGCGGTGACGCTGGCGATCACGATCCTGATCTCGGCGGTGGTGTCGCTGACGCTGACGCCGATGCTGTCGGCACGCTGGCTGAAGCGCCCGGCGGACGAGAAGAGGAGCCGCATCGCTGAGCGCTCGGCCGCCGCGTTCGGCTGGGTCGAGCATCATTACGAGCGCGGGCTCGGCTATGTGCTCGACCGCCGCTTCGCTACGCTGATGGTCGCGATCGCGACCTTCGCGCTGACCGTAATGCTCTATCTCGTCATCCCCAAGGGGCTGTTCCCGACACAGGATACCGGCCAGCTCCAGGCGCGGCTGATCGCCTCGACCAGCGTGTCGTACGACAAGATGGCCTCGCTCCAGGCGCAGGCGGCCAAGGCGATCCTGCAAGACGGATCGGTCGCCTCGCTGTCGTCGTTCGTCGGGGTCGACGGGTCGGACAATGCCACGCTCAATTCGGGCAGCATGTTCATCAACCTCAAGGAGAGCCACGGCGCGCAGGCCGACGTCATGCAGCGGCTCAAGGACGCGGTGGATCGCATTCCGGGCGTCACGCTCTATCTCCAGCCGACGCAGGATCTGACGATCGACGCCGAGAGCGGGCCGACGCAGTTCCGCTTCTCGGTCGAGGGATCGAACACCGCCGACGTCACTGCCGAGGCCAAGCGCATCGCCGCCGCCCTGCAATCGGTGTCGAAGGTGCGCAACGTCACCACCGACGCGGGCGCGCAGGGGCAGGCGGCGTATATCAACATCGATCGCGATTCGGCGGCGCGGCTCAATATCACCGCGTCGAGCGTCGACGATGCGCTCTATTCGGCGTTCGGGCAGCGGATCGTCTCGACGATCTTCACCGAGACGACGCAATATCGCGTGATCCTCGAGGCGGCGCCGGGGCTGCTGACCGACCCCGCCTCGCTCGGGCTGCTCCATGTGCAAGCCTCCGGCGGCGCCACGCCGCTCAGCGCGATCGCGACGATCAAGGCGGGGACTTCGCCGCTGCAGGTCAATCACGTCGCGCAATTCCCCGCGGCGACGATCGGCTTCGACACCGCGCCGGGCGTATCGCTCGGCACCGCGGTGAACGCGGTGCAGGCGAAGATCGCCGACTTGCACCTCAAGACCGGCATCTCGACCAGCTTCCTCGGCGCGGCGGGGGCCTTCTCTTCGTCGCTGTCGAACCAATTGTATCTGATCCTCGCGGCGATCGTGTGCGTCTATATCGTGCTCGGCGTGCTGTATGAGAGCTTCATCCATCCGCTGACGATCCTGTCGACGCTGCCCTCGGCGGCGGTCGGCGCGCTGTTCGCGCTATGGATCACGGGGCATGATCTCGACGTGATCGGGATCATCGGGATCGTGCTGCTGATCGGTATCGTCAAGAAGAACGCGATCATGATGATCGACTTCGCGATCGCCGCCGAGCGCGACGAGGGGCTCGCGCCGTTCGACGCGATCCGCCAGGCGGCGATCCTGCGCTTCCGCCCGATCCTGATGACGACGCTCGCCGCGCTGTTCTCGGCGGTGCCGCTGATGCTCGGCAGCGGCGAGGGCGCGGAGCTGCGCCGGCCGCTCGGCATCGCGATCTTCGGCGGGCTGCTCGTCAGCCAGTTGCTGACGGTGTTCACCACCCCCGTGATCTATCTCTATTTCGATCGCGCGCAGCAGGCCTTCGCCAAGCGTGGCTGGGGAGCCCACAAATCCCCCGACGTCGGCCCCGAAGCCGAAGCGCACCCCTTACGGTGACGGCGTGAACCTCTCCGCGCCCTTCATCCGGCGGCCGATCGCGACGATCCTGCTGACGATCGGGCTCGCGCTCGCAGGGATCGCTGCGTTCTTCTCGCTGCCGGTGGCACCGCTGCCGCAGGTCGATTTCCCGGTGATCAGCGTCTCGGCGAGCCTTGCCGGCGCGAGCCCCGACGTGATGGCGCAGAGCATCGCGACGCCGCTCGAACGGCGGCTGTCGACGATCGCCGGGGTCAACGAGATGACCTCGCAAAGCTCGCTCGGCTCGACGCGGATCACGCTGCAGTTCGACCTGTCGAAGAACATCGACACCGCCGCGCGCGAGGTCCAGGCGGCGATCAGCGCGTCGCGCGTCGATCTGCCCGCGACGCTGCGGCAGAACCCGACCTATCGCAAGGTCAACCCGGCGAGCCAGCCGGTGGTGACGCTCGCGCTCACCTCGGACACGCGCACCGCCGGGCAGATCTACGATGCGGTGTCGAACATCATCCAGCAGCGCATGGCGCAAATCCCGGGCGTCGGCGATGTCGAACTGGGCGGCGGGTCGCTGCCGGCGGTGCGCGTCGCGGTCAATCCGCTCGAGCTCAACTCCTACGGCATCTCGATGGAGGACGTCCGCGCCGCGATCGAGGCGTCGAACGCCAACCGACCCAAGGGGCTGATCTCGGGCAAGGACGGCCGCTCGTGGCAGATCTACACCAATGCCGCGGGCAAGACCGCCGCCGACTATCGCCCGCTGGTCGTCGCATGGCGCGGCAGCTCGGCGGTGCGGCTGGGCGACATCGCCACGGTCAGCGACAGCGTCGCCGATACGCGCACGCTCGGGCTCTACAACGGCAAGCGCGCGATCATCGTCAATATCACCCAGCAACCTGGCGCCAACCTCATCCAGATGGTCGACAGGATCAACGCCGAGCTGCCCGCTTTGCGCGCGCAATTGCCGCCCGACATCAAGCTCGACGTGGCGATGGACCGCACCAATTCGATCCGCGCCTCGCTGCGCGAGATCGAGATCACCGTGCTGATCGCGCTGATGCTGGTGATCGTCGTCGTCTTCGCTTTCTTACGCGACGTCCGCTCGACGATGATCCCGGCGGTGGCGACGATCGTCTCTCTGCTCGGCACCTTCGGGGTGATGTACTTCCTCGGCTTCTCGCTCAACAACCTGTCGCTGATGGCGATCACGGTGGCGACCGGGTTCGTCGTCGATGATGCGATCGTCGTGCTCGAGAATACCACGCGGCATCTCGAGGAGGGGATGGGGCGGATCGATGCCGCCTTGCGCGGCGCGGCCGAAGTCGGTTTCACCGTGCTGTCGATCAGTATCAGTCTCGTCGCGGTGTTCATCCCCTTGCTGTTCATGGGCGGGATCGTCGGGCGGCTGTTCCGCGAATTCGCCGTGACGCTGTCGGCGGCGGTGCTGATCAGTCTCGTGCTGTCGCTCACCACCACGCCGATGCTGTGCGCCTGGTTCCTCAAGCCCCGGCCGCGCGAGGGCGAGGCGGTGAAGCAGCCCGGCCGCGTCGCGCGCGGGCTCGAGCGCGGCTATCAGCGCGTCGAGCGTGTCTACGAAAAGGCGCTCGACTGGGCGCTGGCGATGAAGCCGCTGGTGCTGGTGTTGTTCGTCGGCGTGCTCGCGCTGACCGCCTATCTCTATGTCGTCGTACCCAAGGGCTTCTTCCCGCAGCAGCAGTCGCCGCTGATCTTCGCGGGCGTGCGTGCCGACCAGAGCGTGTCGTTCCAGGACATGCAGATCAAGCTCAACCAAGTCGTCGACATCATCCACAAGGACCGTGCGGTCCAGTCGGTGATCGGCTTCACCGGGGGCAATCGCGCAGGCAGCGCGTTCATGATGGTGGGGCTCAAGCCCGTCGGTCAGCGCCACGGCGTTGCCGAGCCCGACATCATCGCCCGGCTGCAGCGCAAGCTCCAGCCGATCGCCGGGATCCGCCTGTTCCTCTCGCCCGTCCAGGATCTGCGGATCGGCGCGCGGCAGGGCAATTCGACCTATCAATACACGCTCGTCGCGGACAGCACCGCCGCGCTGAAAACCTGGTCCAAGAAGCTCAACGACGCGCTCCAAGCCAACAAGAAGCTCAAGAATGTCGACAGCGACTATAGCGAGAATGGCGTCGAGAGCTTCCTCACGGTCGACCGCGACTCAGCCGCACGGCTCGGGATCAGCTCGCTCGATGTCGACAATGCGCTGTACGACGCCTTCGGACAGCGCAGCGTCGCCAACATCTACGAGGATGTGAACCAATATAGCGTGATCCTCGGCTGGCCGCAGGAGATGACGACGGGCCCGCAGGCGCTGACCGACGTGCGCGTCCCCGCCAAGGCCGATGCGGTGATCGCGACCGGGCCCAACGCCACCGCGCTCAACGGCACGACCACCGCCACCATCGCCACCACCAGCGCAACCGGGGTCGCCGCTACCGGTACCGGCACCGCGGGCAAGACCGCCGCGACCGCGACCGCAGCGGTCGCGACCAATCCCGCGCTGCGCAGCCCCTCGACCGGCGCCGCGCTGAGCAACACGCCGCGCACGATGGTCCCGCTCGAGGCGATCTCGTCGATGGGGCAGGCAGCGACCGCGGCGAGCGTCAACCATGACGGCACCGAAGTCTCGACCACCATCTCGTTCGATCTCGCCCCCGGCGTCGCGCTGTCCGACGCGCAGGCGGCGATCAGCGATGCCGAGGCGCAGATCGGCATGCCGACCAGCGTCCACGGCAAATTCTCGGGCTCGGCGGCGACCTTCCAGGATACGCAGAGCGGTCAGCTGCTGCTGATCCTCGCCGCGCTGGTGACGATCTACATCGTGCTCGGCATCCTCTACGAGAGCCTGATCCATCCGCTCACCGTGCTGTCCACCCTCCCCGCTGCTGGCGTGGGCGCGGTGCTCGCGCTGATGCTGTTCAAGCTCGATTTCTCGATCATCGCGCTGATCGGCGTCTTCCTGCTGCTCGGCATCGTCAAGAAGAACGCGATCCTGATCATCGACTTCGCGATCCATCTCCAGCGCACGCAAGGCGTCAGTGCCGAGGCGGCGGCGCGCGAAGCGAGCATCCTGCGCTTCCGCCCGATCCTGATGACGACGATCGCCGCCGCGCTCGGCGCGCTGCCGCTCGCGATCGGTTTCGGCGAGGGGGCGGAGCTGCGCCAGCCGCTCGGCATCGTCATCATCGGCGGGCTGATCGCGAGCCAGGTGCTCACGCTGATCACGACCCCGGTCATCTATGTCTGCCTCGACGGCCTGGCCAATCGCCGCCGCCGGCGCGCCCCCCGTGCCGTCCGTGGCGGCACCCTTCGCGAGCTTCCCGCATGAAACCGATCCGCCCCTGGTCCGCCCTTCTCGCCAGCGTTGCGCTCGCCGGCTGCTCGCTCGCGCCACCCTATGCGCGGCCGACGAGCCCCGATGCGACGCAGTGGAAGACGGTCGAAGGGTGGCAACCCGCCGCCCCCGCCGACGGCACCCCGCGCGGCGACTGGTGGAAGGACTTTGGCGACGCCACGCTCGACGATCTGATCGTGCGTGCGCATGCGCACAACCAGACGCTCGCCCAGGCCGAGGCGACTTATCGCCAGGCGCAAGCGTTCACCCGCGAGGCGCGCGCGAGCCTGTTCCCGACGGTATCGGCGAACGGATCGGTGACGCATTCGGCGTCGGGCGGATCGCGTACGATCGTCACCAACGGCGTCACCTCCGCGGCGGGGTCGCGTGCCTCGACCAGTTACAATGCCGGCCTCTCGGCAAGCTGGACGCCCGACCTGTTCGGCCAGATCCGCAACACCGTTGCCACCCAGCGCTTCACCGAACAGTCGCGCGGTGCCGACCTCGTCTCGGCGCAACTCGCGCTCGATGGCGAACTGGTCACCGACTATCTCGGCCTTCGCGCATCGGATGCGCAGATCGCCAGCCTCGCCGCGACCGTTGCCGCGTATCAACGTTCGCTGACGATCGCGACCAACCGCTACAACGCAGGTATCGCCGCGCACAGCGACGTGTTCCAGGGGCAGTCGCAGCTCGCCTCGGCGCAATCCGACCTCGAAGGCGAAAAGCGCACGCGCGCGCAGTTCGAGGATGCGATCGCCACGCTGATCGGCGAGAATGCCGCTGCCTACAGCCTGCCGCCCGTCAGCGATTGGACGCCGGTGATGCCGACCGTGCCCGTCGCCCTCCCCTCGACGCTGCTCGAGCGCCGCCCCGACATCGCCTCGGCCGAGCGCCTCGTCGCCGCCGCGAACGCGCAGATCGGGGTCGATCGCGCCGCCTTCTTCCCGTCGCTAAGCCTCACCGGCAACGGTGGATTCAACAGCAATACCCTCTCCAGCCTGTTCAGCTCGGCCTCCTCGCTCTGGTCGGTCGGCGCATCGCTCGCGCAGACGATCTTCGATGCCGGTGCGCGGCGTGCGCGGGTGGCCGCCGATCGCGCGGCGTATGATGCCGCGGTCGCCAATTATCGCCAGGTGACGCTCAGCGCGTTCCAGGCAGTGCAGGACAATCTCGCCGCCACCGCGATCCTCGCGCGGCAGGAGGCGCTGCTCACCACCGCCTCGGTCGCGGCCGATCGCAGCGAGGCGTCGGTGCGCTTCCAGTACCAGTCGGGGATCGTCGTCTATTCCGACGTCGTCACCGCGCAGGCCACCGCGCTCGCCGCGCGCCGCGCGCTGATCCAGATCCGCGCCGACCGCCAGACCACCGCCGCCGCGTTGGTCCAGGCGCTGGGAGGCGGATGGGACGGCGCCTATAGCGTGCCGGGCGCGCCGCGCCGACCGTAAACGAGCGCGCCGCTCGTCGCGGTTTCGGGCGGCGTCGGCGAATATCTGACAGCCCCGGGAAACCATCTTCCGGGCATGCGTTGAGCCTTGCGAACCGCAGGGGTCTGATATGAACTTCACCATCAACGGGACGCATTACGACGTCGATCCCGACATCCGCACGTCCTTGCTCGACCTGCTCCGCGAGCATGTCGGGCTGACCGGCTCGAAAAAGGGCTGCGACCACGGCCAGTGCGGCGCGTGCACCGTGCTCGTCAACGGCCGCCGCATCAACAGCTGCCTGTCGCTCGCGGTGATGCACCAGGACGACGAGATCACCACGATCGAGGGTCTCGGCACGCCCGAGGATCTCCATCCGCTCCAGGCGGCATTCGTCAAGCATGACGGCTATCAGTGCGGCTATTGCACGCCGGGGCAGATCTGCTCGGCGGTCGGCATGCTCGACGAGGTCAAGAAGGGCTGGCCGAGCCATGTCAGCGAGACGCTCGGCGATGTCGAGTTCAACGACGGCGAGATTTCCGAGCGGATGAGCGGCAACATCTGCCGCTGCGCCGCCTATCCCAACATCGTCGATGCGATCCGCGACGTGGCGGAGGCCGAGGCATGAAGACCTTCCTGTACGAAAAGCCAACGAGCCTCGAGGAAGCTGTCGGCGCGGTGAGCCCGGGCACGCGCTTCATCGCGGGTGGTACCAATTTGCTCGATCTGATGAAGCTGCAAGTCGAAACGCCCGACAAGCTGGTCGATATCAGCCGGCTTGATCTTGCCGAGATCGAGGACACCGAGGCCGGCGGCCTGTTGATCGGCGCGCTGGTGCCGAACAGCGATCTCGCCGCCGACAGCCGCGTGCGCGAGAAGTACGAAGTGCTCAGCCGCGCGCTGCTCGCAGGCGCCTCGGGCCAGCTCCGCAACAAGGCGACGACCGGCGGCAATCTGCTCCAGCGGACGCGCTGCTATTATTTCTACGACCCCGCGATGGCGTGCAACAAGCGCGCACCCGGCAGCGGCTGCTCGGCGATCGGCGGGTATAATCGCATCCTCGCGATCCTCGGCACGAGCGAGTCGTGCATCGCCACGCACCCCGGCGACATGCCCGTCGCGATGCGCGCGCTCGACGCGACGATCATCACCCTCACCCCAGGTGGCGACCGGCGCCGGATCAGCATCCACGATTTCTATCGCCTCCCCGGCGATACGCCCGAGATCGAGACCGTACTCGAACCCGGCGAGCTGATCACGCATGTCGAGCTGCCCGCCCCCGTCGCCGGCAAGCAGCTTTATCGCAAAGTCCGCGACCGCGCGTCCTATGCCTTCGCTTTGGTCTCGGTCGCCGGGCTCCTCTCGGTCGAGAACGGCACGATCGCCACGGCGCAGCTTGCTTTCGGCGGGCTCGGGCCAATGCCGTGGCGCGATAGCCGCGTCGAGGAAGCGCTGGTCGGCAAGGCGCCGACCGACGAGAATTTCGCGGCGGCAGCAGACGTGCTGCTCGCCGATGCACAGGGCTTCGGGTCGAACGACTTCAAGATCCCGCTGATGAAACGCACGCTGATCGCGTGCCTGCGTGAGTTGACCGCATGAGCAACACCAACAGCCTCAAGATGGACAAGCCCGTCCCCGCCAGCCTGCTCGACTCGGGAACGCAGGGAATCATCGGCCGCCCGCTCGATCGCAAGGAAGGTCCGCTCAAGGTCACTGGCCAGGCGACCTATTCGGCCGAGTACCAGATCCCCAACCTCGCTTACGGCTATCTCGTCGGCACCAAGTTCGGACGCGGCAAGGTCACCAAGGTCGATGCCGACAGCGTCCGCGCGATCCCCGGCGTGATCGACGTCGTCACCGACTTCAAGACCTTCCTGCAGAACGCGCAGCAGGGCGGCGAAACCAGCGCCCCGACGCAGGGCGTCCAGGACGTCCACTATTTCGGTGAGATCGTCGCGATCGTGCTCGCCGAAAGCTATGAGGCCGCGCGCGACGCCGGGCTTCGCGTCGAGGTCGAGTATGAAGAGGCCGAAGGCCGCTTCGACTTCGATGCGCACAAGGACGAAACCAAGAAGCCGCCGTTCAACAACATCCCCGCCTATTTCAAGAAGGGCGATTTCGAGCAGGCGATGGACGACGCCGCCACATCGGTCGATGTTACCTACACCACGCCGAGCCAGAACAGCTCGGCGATGGAGCCGCATGCCTCGATCGCGGTGTGGGACGAGGATGGCGCGCTGACGCTCTACGGCTCGTACCAGATGCCGACCTCGGACAAGACCCAGCTCGCCAAGTCGCTCGGCGTCAGCGAGAAGAAGGTTCGGATCATCGCGCCTTACATCGGCGGCGGGTTCGGCTCGAAGCTCGGCATCGCGCCCGAATCGGTCGCCGCCGCGGTCGCCGCCAAGCAGCTCGGTCGCCCGGTGAAGGCCGTGATGACGCGCCCGCAAGTGTTCGAGACGACCGTGCGGCGTTCGAACACCGAACAGCGCGTGCGCTTCTCGGCCAATGCCGACGGCCTGCTGACCGGCGTCGGCCACGAAACGCTGACGAGCAACCTGCCGGGCGAAGGCTTTTTCGAGCCGACCGGGATCGGGACGCACTTCGCCTATCCGGGCGAAAACCGGCTGATCAATCACGATCTGGTCGAACTCGACTGGCTGCTGTCGGGCTCGATGCGCGCGCCGGGCGAAGCGGTCGGCATGATGGCGACCGAGGCCGCGCTCGACGAACTGTGCCACAAAATGGGGGTCGACCCGGTCGATTTCTGGAAGAGGAACGACCCGGAGCAGGACCCGCAGGAAGACGTGCCCTTCTCGACGCGCCAGCTCGTGCGCTGCATGGAGGAAGGCGCCGAACGCTTCGGCTGGTCGAAGCGCAATGCCACGCCGGCGCAACAGCGCGACGGCGAATGGATGATCGGCATGGGCGTCGCTGCCGCGGTGCGCACCAACATGCTGATGGAATCGTCGGCCAAGGTCTCGATCGACCCGCAGGGCCGCGCGACGGTGAGCTCGGCGATGACCGACATCGGCACCGGCAGCTACACGATCCTCGGTCAGATCGCGGGCGAGCTGCTCGGGCTTCCGCTCGATCAGGTCAAGGTCGAGCTCGGCGATACCGATCTGCCCGATGCGGCAGGCTCGGGCGGTTCGTGGGGCGCGGGGTCGAGCGGATCGGCGGTGTACCTCGCATGCGAGATGCTGCGCGAGAAGCTTGCCAAGGCGATGGGCTGCGACCCCGAGGCGCCGACGTTGAAGGACGGTCAGGCGATCGCGGACAACCGCCAGGTATCGCTCGGCTCGCTGGTCGGTGACGGGATCGAGGCGATCGGCTCGATCGCGCCGGGCAAGATGGAGAAGGAGCGCAAGCAGGCGAGCTATGGCGCGCATTTCGTCGAGGTCGGCGTCAATGCCACGACCGGCGAAGTGCGTCTTCGCCGCATGCTCGGCGTGTTCTCGGCAGGGCGCATCCTCAACGCCAAGACGGCGCGCTCGCAATGCCTCGGCGGGATGACCTTCGGGATCGGCGCCGCGTTGACCGAAGACCTCGTCCACGATCCGCGCAACGGCAAGGTGGTGAACCACGACCTCGGCGAATATCACGTGCCGGTGAACGCCGACGTGCCGCAGATCGAGGTCCATTTCCTCGAGGAGCGCGACCAGTTCGCCAATCCGATCCACGCCAAGGGGATCGGCGAGCTCGGCATTTCGGGCTGCGGCGCAGCGATCGGCAATGCGGTGTTCAACGCGACGGGCATCCGCGTGCGCGACTATCCGATCACGGTCGACAAGCTGATCGAGCACCTGCCGCCGGTGTAACCCGTCTCCGGGACACCGCAGGCCCGGCCTGGGGTGTCCCGATCGCGCGGGCTTCGATCAGATCGGTTCGCCGGCCTCGCGCGCCCAGATCTCGCGATTGGCCTCGGCGCGCGGGACGAGCTTGTAGGCCGCGATCCCCGCCGCGATCGTGATCGGCGCGGTCAGCAGCAGCGACAGCACACCGGTCGACAGGCTCCCCGACAGCGTCGAAATCCGCCCGGCGAGATACGGCCCCATCGCCAGCCCGAGCAGCGTCGTGCCGATAAAGAAGGTCCCCGTCGCCGTACCGCGCATTCGCGGCAGCACCAGATCCTGCATCGTCGCCCCCGCCGCGCCGAGCGCCGTGCTCGCGCAAATCCCCGCCAGGAACACCGCGGGGTAGAAGACCAGCGTCGAAGTCGCTGTGAACGCCAGGATCACGAACGGCAGCGGCACCGTCGCGCCAAACAGCACGACCAGCATCCGCCCCGCCGGATTGCGCCGCCGCAGCCGGTCGGCCGCGATCCCGCCGAGCGTGACCCCGAGAAAACCGCCGAGCGCGCCGCTCGAACCGACGAGCAGCCCGGCCATCGCCGGCGCTTCGTGGAGCGTGCGCAATACATAGGGCGACGCCCAGAAGCTCACCGCATAGCTCACGAACGCGTTGAGCCCATAGGCCACCACCACGCAGAGAAAAGCCGGATTGCCGACGATCAGGCGGAAGGTCGGCGGATCGCGGCGTTTCAATGCGCACGCCCAGGAAAACACCGCATAGGCGCCGATCCCGATCGCGACCCATTGCGGCCAAGGCTCGCCGAACGCCAGCAGGATCGTGACGCAGCCGACCACCGCGCCGAGCCCGAGCAGGTTGACGAGCAGCGCCCTGCCCCCGCCCATCGCAGCACCGATCAGCGTCAGCGGCGGCAGGATCGTGACGAGTTCGGCGAGGAATTCCTTGAACGGCGCGGGATGCGCCGCGGGCTCTGGCAAATTCTCGACGGCGCCGCGGATCGGTTCGCGCAGCGTTGCGATCACCAGCGCGAGCACCAGCCCCGGCACGCCGACGAGCATGAACGCGGCCTGCCAGCCGTGCAGTCCGAACGGACCGCCATCCGGATAGGCATGGTTCCAGCGCTGGACGATCAGCCCGCCGATGCCGAGCGACAGCCCGCCGCCGACGTAGAGACCCGACGAATAGATCGCCAGTGCGGTCGCCCGGAGCCGCTTGGGGAAATAGTCCGAGATCAGCGAATAAGCCGAGGGACTCGCCGTCGCCTCGCCGACGCCGACGCCGATCCGCGCGGTCGCCAGCATCCCGCCGCTGCGCGCCATCCCCGAAAACGCGGTCATCGCCGACCATAAAGCGAGCCCCAGCGTCATCAAGCGGACGCGGTGCCAATTGTCCGCGAGCCGCCCGAGCGGAATCCCGAACAGCGAATAGAATACGCCAAAGGCGGTGCCGTACAGAAAACCGAGATCCTCATCCTTCAAATGCAGGTCGCGTTTGATGTCCTCGGCGAGGATCGAAATGATCTGCCGGTCGACAAAATTGAGGACATAGACGAGGAACAGGATGCCGAGCACGTACCAGGCATAGGCCGGCGCGCGCGTCGGCGCGGAGCCTGGAAGGGTCGCCATCACTCATTCCTCTCGGCAGTTTCTGCTCTGCCAACCGGCCTAGCAGACCATACCCGAAATACGAAAGCGATTTTCGCCGGGTTCGTGGGCGTCTCGCGCCGAGCCGTACGCGCACAGGCGGGAGCGGCGTTTGTAACAAAGTGCTGCTAGGCCATGCGTCCTGTCGGCGCGTTCGGTGGATTCGCTTGAAATGCCCCCGACTAAGGCCGATATTGCAGCTATCCGGCACTTGGCCGGTCATTAGGAGCTTTTCGCAATGGCAAACTGGTCTGATCCCCGTTCGAATGCCTCGGCATTCCAGACGGCCGGGACCACGCGCACCGACGCGTACGACGCGGGTCTGCGGCGCTATATGCTATCGGTGTACAATTACATGGCCTCGGCGGTGCTGCTGACGGGCATCGTCGCGCTCGGCTTCGTCGCCAGCGGCGCCGCCGCGCAGGTGTTCACGGGTCCGGGCATGCTCAAATGGGTGATTTCGTTCGCCCCGCTCGCCTTCGTCTTCGGCATGAGCTTCGGCCAGGCGCGGATGTCGAACGCGACGCTGCAGGCGATGTTCTGGGGCTTCGCGGTGGCGATGGGCCTGTCGCTGTCGACGATCTTCCTGGTCTATTCGCCCGTCGCGATCGCCCAGGCGTTCTTCGCGACCGCCGCGTCGTTCGCCGCGCTGAGCCTGTACGGCTACACCACCAAGCGTGATCTCTCGGCCTTTGGCACCTTCCTCATCATGGGTGTGGTCGGCCTGTTCGTCGCGAGCCTGCTCAACCTGTTCCTGCACTCGGGGCCGCTCGGCTTCGTCATCAGCCTGGTCGGCGTGCTGCTGTTCGCTGGCCTCACCGCCTATGACACGCAGCGCACCAAAAGCCTCTATGCCGCGGTGGCGGGAACGCAGGACGAGCAGCGCGTGACGATCATGTCGGCGCTCAGCCTGTATCTCGACTTCATCAACATGTTCCTGTTCATCCTGCGCTTGTTCGGCAACCGCAACTAAGCGTATCAGGAATCCCATCTTCCAGGGCCCGGCGGACCGCTCCGCCGGGCCCTTTCTTTTGCGCGAAAGACCAGCATGCGGCTCGGGATCGATGTGACGCTCGATTATACGATCGATGGCGCGGCCGACGTGCTGCTGCTGATCGAGGCGGCGAAGATGGCCGACCAGCGGCTCGAACTGCAGGACCTGCGCGTTTATTCCGATTTTCCGCTACGCGCGGTTCCCGGCGAGGACGCGATCGGGCAGCGCTGCTGGGTCCATTGTGTCGGCCCGTTCCGCGCCGAATATCGCGCGATCGTCGAGATCATGCGCACCCCGGTCGATCTCGCCGCTCTGCGCGACACGCCGATCCGGCGGATGCCGCCCGAAACGATCCCCTATCTCTTGCCCAGCCGCTATTGCGAATCCGACCGCCTCGAAGGCTTCGTCCACCAGGAATTTCCGGGATTGACCGCGGGCGCGTTGGCGGTCGCACTCACGCAATGGGTCGGCGACCATCTGACCTATGCGTGGGGAACGTCGACCGGTACGACCACCGCGATGATGACCTTCGCCGAGCGCCGCGGCGTGTGTCGCGATTATGCGCATTTGCTGGTGGCGCTCGCCCGCGCGGGCGGAATACCCGCGCGCTGCGTCTCGGCCTATGCGCCCGGGGTTGATCCGCCCGACTTCCATGCGGTCGCCGAACTGTGGATCGGCGGCGGCTGGCATCTGATCGATCCGACCGGGATGGCGTCGTGCGGCGACCTGGCGCGCGTCGCGGTCGGACGCGACGCGACCGACATCGCCTTCATGACGGTGTTCGGCACCGCGACGCTCAACTGGCAAAATGTTGCGGTCACGAAACTTCCCTGACGGAACAGCATAACGTCCTCGGGTGTTGAGCCTTTCTGTTATTCAGGAGAGCGACGATGACCGAAGATACCAAGCTGGTTGATCAAAAAGCGCTCGACAGTCTGTCGGTCGCCCCCGGCAGCCCCGAGGAAAACGAACAGATTCATCATCCGCGGCAGAATGCCGGACAGGATGAGTCGATCGCGAAACGGCTCGAGCGCGATCCGGCGAGCCCCGATGCCGCGCTCGACAACGCGCTCGACGAATCGATGGATGCATCGGACCCGCCATCGAACACGCAGCCGGGTGGAAATGACGAGCCGCCGCGCTCGTCGGGATACGATCCCGAAGCCGAGGCGGCGCGTCCCAAGCCGTGACGCGCGTGACGGCGGCGAACGCGCAGATGTTGCGCGATCGCCGCAGTCGCCGGAATTATCGGTCGTTCTGGAAAATTCCGTCATCCGCTATGTTGCGTTGCATCAAGAAACGTGGTCGCTTGGTGATCGCGGGCGGTGCGGCGTTAACCATGGCGAAAGGCCTGGAGGCGCACCATCGCCGGACTGCACTGGATAGTGGGGTGACGGAATGGGCTCTCGAATGAAACAAGCCAATGGCGCGATGACTCTTTCGGAGATGAAGGAGTTCGCCACCTTCGCCTCTGCGACGCAGCGCTATGTCCGACGCTCGCTCGATATCGGGCTCGACCGTGACGACGCAATCGGTCGCTGGTCGCGCGATGGCGTCGAAACCGCGAGCATTCGTGCGCAGGCCAGGCTCTACACCCGCCTCCCTGCGATCCGCTCGACCATTCCCGACGATACGGGACTCGATGCGATCGAACCGTTCCTCACCCCGCTGACGACGATGACGGCGTTCGACCTCGGACAGGGCCGTCTTACCACCTTCGCGGCCTATCGCTTTCTGTATGAGCGGCTGATTGGCGCCGAGGTGCGGCCGTGGCTTCCCGCCGCCTTCTGCTCGGCCGCCGCGCTGCCGCATCTCCACCCCGATCTGCGGCGCAAATTGCTCCAGTCGATCAGCGAGGCGGCGGCGACCGCGTCGGGCTGGTCGAACCGCCAGCCGGCATTCTACCCGAAATGGGTCGAGAAGGTCGAGACGACCGCGCTGCCGAACTGACCCTGCCGTACTATCCCCGTACCGCCGCGCTCATCGGCTCGGCGGTGACGGGATAGCCGAGATCGTCGGGAATGCAGAGGTGCTCGCGCCCGTCGCGGGTTTCGGTCCACGGCGTCACGGTACGGATCGGACGCGCGTTGGCATCGGTCACCGCCGCGTCGAAATCCGCAAACTGCGCTAGCCGCTCGAGATTGCGCCGGGTCGGGAAGATGATCGTCGCGCGGCCGGCATCGGCGTCGTCGAGCACCGACTGCGCGGTCGCCCAGAAGGTTCGGACATTCTCGGTCGCATCGACCACCGCCGCAGCCGAATCCGCTGGCAACCGCGCGAGATAGAAGCGCGTATCGAAGATCCGGCTCGCCGCATGCGCCGGCAGCCACCGCGCGAACGCGACCAGTGCCGCGGGATCGAGCGTCAGCGACAGGTCGCGCAACGCGGCCCCGAACGCGACGCCATCGTGCAGCGCCGCTCGCAGCCGCTGCAGCGTCTCCGCCGGCATCGCGGAAAGCCCGACCGCGATGCCGACTTCCTCGACCGTCTCGCGGATCGCGGCGATCCGCGCCGCGAGATCGTCGGGATCGCCTACGAACTCGAGCGCGAGCGCGCGATCACCCGGATCGACCCGCCCGCCGGGAAAGACCAGCGCCCCACCGGCGAACACCATCGCGCGCGATCGCTCGACGAACAGCAATTCGGGCGCGGCGCCGCCGGTTTCGCGGAACAGCACCAGCGTGGCCGCCGGGATCGGCACACTCATGCGCGGAACGCCCAGCGCAGCGTGCTCGCGACCCCGAAGGTACCCGCCCGCAACAACGGGAGCCCGAGGGTCGGTTGCGTGAGCCCATGCATCGTCCGCGCCCAGCCGGGGAGCAGGTCGACCCCCGCCTGCAGGGTGATCGTTGCGAACGGTCCCGCCGCGAGCGATGGCGCCGGCTGGTCGAGCAGCACGCTGGCGACGTCGCGGGTCCGCGCATCGACGACGAGTTCGGGCCGCATCGCCGCCATCATCGCCTCGGCCTCGGCGCGGCTGTGCGGCACCGGATCGACCCCGAGCGGCTCGGCGATCCGCGCCATCTCGGCGACGTAACGGTCCTGATCGGCGCGCGACATGGCCGGTTCGCCATAACGGATCCAGCCGTCGAGAAAGCTCAGCACTTCGCAGACATGGACCCAGGCGAGCAGTGCCGGGTCGCCCGCGCGATACGGCGTGCCATCGGGCAGCGTCCCGCCGATATGATCGTGGATCTGGCGGACGCGCGCGATCATCGCGCGCGCGGCGTCCGGGTCGCCGAAGGTGGTGACCGCGATGAAACGCGCCGTGCGGCGCAGTCGGCCCTGCATGTCGTCGCGGAAGCCCGAATGGTCCCATACCCCGGCGAGCACCTTGGGATGGAGCATCTGCAGCAGCAGCGCGGCGATCCCGCCGACGAGCATCGTCGTCACGTCGCCGTGCACGCGCCATGCGACCGAATCCGGCGGGAACAGGGCGTCAGCGCTGCGCTGGACGGGCTTCTCGCCACGCGCGGAGTCGTTGAACAAGGCACGCACTTGCCCGATGATCAGGCCCTTGAGCGGGCGGGTCAGGCGATCGGCGGGGGACATGGCACGCATCGTGCCTGAATGGATGGGATGCCGATAGGGTCCGCAGGATCGTACATGCAGCGACGGATCGCGCATGAGGCGTGGTGGAGCTGAGCGGAATCGAACCGCTGGCCTCTGCAGTGCGATTGCAGCGCTCTCCCATCTGAGCTACAGCCCCGCACCACGCCCGGCCCATCGTCTGGGCGGACTGCCGCCTTAGCGACGGTTTCCGGGCGATGCAACCGCCCGCTCCCGCGATCCGAAAATTTCCTTGCGACGAAGCGCTTGCGCGCTGCGACGGCGTGTGATTCGCGGCAGGAACGGTTGGCGATCTCCTGCGCTTTTACCCCCAGCCCCGTCGACACGAGCACATCATGTGGCGCGGCGTCACCGTCTCAGGAGGACGATATCATGGCTTATGAACGCTATCCCCGCAGCACCTCGGGTGGATATGACGACCGCGACCAGCGCGAAGGATATGGCCGCGAGTCCGGCAACCGCACTTCCTACGGCTCGGACCGGAGCGGCTCCGGCGGCCGCGATGCGCAGCCGTGGGGCGCCTATGACGAATTCGGCCAACGCGATCGCTATGCCGAGGACAATCAGCGGGACCGCGGATCGCGCTCGGATCGCGGGTATGGCGATCAGGACGGCTATCAGGGCCAAGGATATCGCCAGAGCAGCTATGGCCAAGGCAACTACGGCCAGTCCGGCTATGGCCAAAGCGGCGGGCAGAGCGACCGCTACGGTGCGCGCGATTACGGACGCCCCGACATGTACCGTGGCGGCAATAACGACCGCTTCCAGCCGGGCCGGGGACAGCAGGACCGCAACCAGCAGGATCGCGGCCAGCAGGGCTATGGCCGCCAGCCGCAGGGCTATGACTATGACGAGCGCGGCTTTTTCGATCGCGCCGGGGACGAGGTCCGCTCGTGGTTCGGCGACGACGAAGCCAATCGCCGCCGCGATCTCGACGCACGCTATGACGAGCAGCGCTACGGCCACCCGAGCGACGACCATTACAGCGACTGGCGCCGCTCGCAGATCGATGCGCTCGACCGCGACTATCACGAATATCGCCAGGAAAACCGTAGCAAGTTCGACAGCGAATTCGGCTCGTGGCGCACCGAGCGGCAGACCCAGCGCGGTTCGCTGTCGAAGGTCACCGAGCATATGGAGGTCGTCGGATCGGACGGCGCGCATGTCGGCACGGTCGACAAGGTGCGCGGCGATCGCATCATCCTGACCAAGAACGACGCCGATGCGGGCGGCCGGCATCACTCGATCCCGTCGCGCTGGCTCCAGTCGGTCGACGACAAGGTGACGATCTCGAAGACCGCCGACGACGCCAAGGCGCATTGGCGCGACGAAGAGCGCAACCAGGCGTTCTTCAACGAGGACGGCTCGCACAAGGATGACAAGACCACCGGCACGCAGGGGACCGCGCAGACCGGCACCCTCGGCGGCACAGCGGGTCTCGACAAGACGGCGCGGAGCTACTGAGGCGACGCGCCCCGCTCCTGACGGAGCGGGGCGGATGATTCGCTACGCGATGCGGAAGCCCCCTCCCCGATCGCGAACCTCAGCCCCTCTCCCGCCGGGAGAGGGGCTTTTTACTGTCCGGAGCTTTACAGCGCGCCCGAGAAGGTATCGCACTGCGCGGGATCGCCGCTGTCCATGCCCTTGCGCAGCCACGCCATGCGCTGCGCCGAGGTGCCGTGCGTGAAGCTGTCGGGCACGACGCGGCCTTGCGACTGCTGCTGGAGCGTATCGTCGCCGATCGCCTTGGCCGCGGTCATGCCCTCCTCGAGATCGCCCGGATCGAGCCGATCCTTGTTCTGCGCCGCCCACACGCCGGCATAGCAATCGGCCTGCAACTCGAGCTTGACCGAAGCCTGGTTGCCCTCGACTTCGCTGCCGCGCTGCTGGATCGACGCAACCTTGTCCGACGTGCCGAGTAGATTCTGGATGTGATGGCCGAATTCGTGCGCGACGACATAGTCCTGCGCGAAATCGCCCTTCGCGCCGAAGCGGTTGGCGAGTTCGTCGAAGAAGCTGGTGTCGAGATAGACGCCCTGGTCGCGCGGGCAATAGAAGGGCCCCATCGCGCTCTGCGCCGCGCCGCAGCCCGAACGGCCGCTGCCGCCGTAGAAGACGAGCTTGGGCTGCTGGAAGGTCTTGCCCTCGCGCTGGAACAGCGACGCCCAGGTCTTGTCGGCCGAGCTGAAGGCGTTGCACGCGACCTTGCTCGCCGCGTCCACGGTGCAGCTCGCGGCCGCGCCCTTTCCCGAACTCGGCTGGCCGACCTGCTCGGTCGGCGCCGAACGCTGGCTCGTACCGCCGCCGCCGCCAAGCATGCCCATCCCGCCGCCGAAGAAGAACAGCACCGCAAGCAGGATCGCGACGCCGCCGCAGCCGAAGCGACTGAACACCATCGGCAGCAGGCCGAGCAACAGACCGCCCCCGCCACCCCCGCCGCCAAACCCGCCGAAACCGCTGCCGCCTTGACCGCGCTGGTCCTCGACGTTGATGTTGGGGTCGAAATCGTCGAGGCGCATTGGATCAGTCCCGGGGTCGTTGCCGCTCCGTGCTGAATGCTTCGCGCGCCCGCATGTTGCAAGCCGCTGCTGCAATCCGCTCCATCGCGAGATGACGCGGGTTTCATCAAACTGTCGTTGATCCGCTTCGGCAAGACATGCATGTCGCGCACATGGCAGATGCAGCTCCGACCCGGCCGAAACGTCGCGCCAAGGCGCTCCCCCTCCCCGATTGCGTCGCGCTCGTGCTGCAGGGCGGCGGCGCGCTGGGCAGCTATCAGGCAGGGGTGATCGAGGGCCTCGCGGCGAGCGGGATCGAGATCGACTGGGTCGCGGGGATCTCGATCGGCGCGATCAACGCCGCGATCGTCGCGGGCAATCCGCCCGAGCGGCGCGTCGAGCGGCTCAACATCTTCTGGGACACGGTGACCTCGGCGCTGCCGAGCTTCCCGATCTTCCCCGACGACCGGATTCGCGAATTCGTCCACGAATGGTCCGCGGGTTTCGTCCTCGCCACGGGCGTTCCTGGCTTCTTCAAGCCGCGTGTTGTCTCGCCGATGTTCGCGGTGCCCGGCACGCCCGGCGCGATGAGCTTCTACGACACCGCGCCGCTCAAGGGCCTGCTCGACGCATTGGTCGACTGGAAGCTGCTCAACCACGGCCCCGTCCGCCTCTCGGTCGGCGCGGTCGATGTCGAAAGCGGCAATTTCAGCTATTTCGACACGACCGAAACCGAGATCGACGCGCGCCACATCATGGCGTCGGGTGCGCTCCCGCCGGGCCTGCCGCCGGTCGAGATCGACGGGCGGTTGTGGTGGGACGGCGGCCTCGTCTCGAACACGCCGCTGACGCACGTGCTCGACCATCAGGACGGCGCATTGCTCGCCTTCCAGGTCGATCTCTTCTCCGCCGCGACCGAACGCCCGCGCACGATCATGGACGTGATGGCGCGCGAGAAGGAGATCCGCTTCTCGAGCCGGACGCGGCAAGTGTCCGACCAGGTGATGAAGATCCGCAAGGACCGCGAGCTCGCGCGCAAAGTGCTCGCCAAGCTTCCGCCCGAGCTCGCCGACGACCCCGATGTGATCGCGCTGCGCAACCGGTCGAACGAGGACCCGGTCAATCTCGTCCATCTGATCTACCGCGCCAATGCGTGGGAAGGCGGCAGCCGCGACTTCGAATTTTCCGCGCGGACGATGCGCGAGCATTGGGAAGCAGGGCAGGAAGCCGTCGCCGAGACGATGGCGCACGCCCAGCTCGTCGCCGAAAATATCGAGACCGGCAAGAGCGCCGCGTTCGATCTGACCGTCCACCGCACGCCATTCCCCTGACCGACACGGAGATCCACATGTTCCTCAAGGGCAAGACCGCCATCGTCACCGGCTCGACCTCGGGCATCGGGCTCGAATATGCCAGACTGTTCGCCGCCGAGGGCGCGAGCGTCGTCATCAACGGCTTCGGCGACGCCGCCGTGATCGAGACCGAGCGCGCCAAGCTCGAGGCGGCGAGCGGCGCCAAGGCGCTGTACGACGCCGCCGACATGACCAAGCCCGAAAAGATCGCCGCGATGGTCGCGCGCTGCCATGCCGAGCTCGGCGGCCCCGACATCATCGTCAACAATGCCGGCATCCAGCACGTCGCTAAAATCGAGGACTTCCCCGCCGACAAGTTCGAGGCGATCATCAAGATCAACCTCAACTCGGCGTGGTACATGATGCAGGCCGCGGTCCCGCTGATGAAAGCCAAGAAATGGGGCCGCATCATCTCGACCGCGTCGGCGCACAGCCTCGTCGCGAGCCCCAACAAATCGGCTTACGTGATGGCCAAGCACGGCCTCGCCGGCCTGACCAAGACGATCGCGCTCGAAACCGCGACCGACGGCATCACCGTCAACTGCATCTCGCCCGGCTATGTCTGGACGCCGCTGGTCGAGGCGCAGATCCCCGACACGATGAAGGCGCGCGGCATGACCAAAGAGCAGGTGATGAACGACGTCCTGCTCGAGGCGCAGCCGACCAAGGCATTCGTGACCGTCGACCAGGTCGCCGCGCTCGCTTTGTTCCTGTGCCGCGACGAGGCAAAGTCGATCACCGGCGCCAATCTTTCGGTCGATGGCGGCTGGACCGCCGCCTGAGGACGTTTTCGCCCCAGCGGCGCGAGGTTGGCAACCTGGCGCCGCCGTGGTTAGTTAGTTGTGATGGAAGTCCTGGTCGCAACGAAAGTCACATCGTTTTGAAAAGATTTACCCGGGTTCTGGGATCGACGCTGTGTACAATCCCGTTCGCGCTGTTCGGCCGATGTGGTGCCGAGGCGCACAGGACGGTCGAGGTGCGGATCGAGCCGCGCTCGCTGATCGGCGTGTCGAGCGACACCACCGATTGGCGGCGTGTCGCGACGCCGGCCGATCGCGACCGGCTGCGCGGATGGCGGCAGGCGTGGATGGACGCGCTCGCCAAGGTTTCGGCGAGCCCCGGTGCCGCGACAGTCGCTGCCGACCCGTTGCTGTTCGACCCCGACCGTGCCTTGGCGACGGCGACTCCGCCGCCCGGCACGTATCTCTGCCGCGTCATCAAGCTCGGCGCCAACGGCACCGCGATGCGCAACGTCACGACCTATCCCGAGGTCGCTTGCCGCGTCACGCGCGAAGGCGCGGTTTCGACGATGTACAAGGTGTCGGGGCCGCAGCGCCCGATCGGCATCCTCTTCCCCGAATCGGCGTCGCGCGCGGTGTTCCTCGGGACGATGGTGATCGGCGACGAGACGCGCCCGCTCAATTACGGACAGGACGCCAATCGCGATCTCGCCGGCTATGTCGAGCGGATCGGCGACAAACGCTGGCGGCTGGTGCTGCCGCGCCCGCGCTTCGAATCGCTGCTCGACGTAGTCGAGATCGTCCCCGCGCCGCGCTGAGCCTCAGCGCGCCGATGCGGGCGGCAGGCGCGCGGCGTCTTCCTTGCGCTCGGGCCGGATATAGATCGACGACAATTTGGGTTCGGCCGCCTTCAGCTCGGTCTCGATCTCCTCGACCAGCAATTCGGCCTCGCCCATCGAGAGCGAATCGCGGAAGTCGGCGCTGATCGCGAGGAAGATGCTCTCGGGCGCGGTGTGGATCGAGCGGACATGGTTGACCGCGGTGATATCGGGACGGCGATCGATGATCGCGTGCACCTTGGCGACGATTTCGGGATCGGCGCCCTCGCCGATCAGCAGCCCCTTCGCCTCGCGCGCGAGCAACGCCGCGACCACGCCGAGGATCACGCCGATGACGATCGACGCGATCCCGTCGATCCGCGGATCGCCATACCATTGGCTCGCAAATACGCCGACCGCCGCGACGATCAGACCGCCGAGCGCTGCCGAATCCTCGAACAGCACGATGAAACCCGCCGGGTCCTTCGACTGGCGCACCGCCTTCCACCAGTTCGTACCGCGGTTCGCCGCGGCGAATTCGCGGATCGCGAAGAACCATGATCCGCCCTCGAGCGCGAACGACACGCCGAGCACGATGTAGTTGATCAACGGGTCGCGTAGCGGCTCGGGATGCTTGAAATGCTCCCAGCCTTCATAGATCGACACGCCCGCGCCGACTCCGAAGATCAGGATCGCGACGACGAAGCTCCAAAAATACAGCTCACGGCCATAGCCGAACGGATGCGCCTCGTCGGGCGGGCGCTTGCCGCGATGCTGGCCATAGAGCAGCAGCACCTGGTTGAAACTATCGACCACCGAGTGGAAGCCCTCGGTCAGCATCGACGACGATCCCGAGATCGCGGCTGCGACGAACTTCGCGACCGCAATCCCGAGATTGGCGGCGAGTGCTGCGAAAATGACGAAGTTCGAGCCGCCTTGCTTGCTCGCGGACATATTGGACGCTCCCTTTGGTGGCGGCATATGCGCGCGATGCGGCGCTGACCAGTGCGCGTTACTGCGCGACCGTCGCCCGCGCGCGGCCATAAGCGAAATACACCGCCAGCCCGACCCCGTTCCACACCAGGAACGATGCCTGCGTCACGACCTGCAGGCTCGTGAACAGATACACGCAGCCGAGGATCGCTAGCGGCGCGACAAGCCATGCGAGCGGCGTGCGGAATGGCCGTCGTGCAGCGGGATCGCGCCGCCGCAGCACCAGCACGCATGCCGCGACCGCGACGAACGCGCACAGCGTGCCCGCATTGGCGAGGCTCGCGATCACGTCGAGCGGGGTCAGCGCGGCGATCACGCTGACGAACACCGCCGTCACCAGCGTGATCCGCGCGGGCGTACCGCGCGTCGAAAGGCGGGCGAGCGCGGGCGGCAGGAAACCGTCGCGCGCCATCACCAGGAAGATCCGGCTTTGCCCGTAGAGGAAACCGAGCAGCACGGTCGGCAGCGCGATCGCGGCGGCTGCAGCGACGATCGTCGCGACGCCCCCCTGCCCGACCTGGCGCAGGATCAGCGCTAGCGGCTCGCTGCTTTTGCTGAACACCGAGAAATGCACCGCCCCGACCGCGACCGCGGCGACGATCATGTAGATCGCGGTGCACGCGACCATCGACCCGATGATGCCGATCGCCAGATCACGCTCGGGGTTGCGCGTTTCCTCCGCCGCGGTCGAGATCGCGTCGAAGCCATAAAACGCGAAGAAGATGATCGCGGCCGCGCCCATCACGCCGTATTTCACCCCGCCATCACCCGCGACGCTGCCATAGCCATAGGGCGCGAACGGGTGGAGGTTTGCCGGATCGAAATGCGGCAGCGCCACCGCAACGAACAAAGCGAGCGTGACGATCTTGACCAATACGAGCAGCGTATTGATCCGCGCGCTCTCGCGCGTGCCGAGCGTCAGCAGCCCCGCGACGACCGCGATGATGAACACCGCGGGCAGGTTGATCCCGAACGCGCCGCCGATGCTCGGGCCGTGCGTCGCCCAACCGGGCAGATCGATCCCGAGCCCGTGCAGGAAACCGACCGCATAGCCCGACCAGCCGACCGCGACGGTCGACACGACGAGCGAATATTCGAGGATCAAGCTCCACCCGACGACCCAAGCGATCACCTCGCCGAGCACGGCATAGCTATAGGTATAGGCGCTGCCCGAGGCGGGGATCATCGTCGCCATCTCGGCATAGCAGAGCGCGGCGCATGCGCAGATCGCGCCCGCGATCGCGAAGCTCAGCAACACCGCGGGACCTGCGCGATCCGCCCCGACGCCGATCAGCGTGAGGATGCCCGTTCCGACGATCGCACCGACGCCCAGTGCAACCAGATGTGGCCACGACAAGGTGCGCGCCATGCGCTGCTCGACCGGCTGGTCGTCGCCGTGGAGGATGATCTTCTTGCGAAACAAACTGGCCAAATCTCATCCCCTGAAGCGTCACCGCGCTCTTGAAGCTCAGCCTTAGCGTGGAGCAAACGCCGCGGTAAGCCGGTTCGTCACGCGATCCGCACCCTGCCCGCGGGCCGCCATGCGGTCAGGAGCCGATCGACGATCGTGATCACGATCAGCGAGAGCCCGAAGAGCGGCAGCAGCAGCGCGAGCACGGCGAGCAGCACGATCAGCCCGCGCGAGGCTTTCCGCGGGACCGCCGCAGGCGCGCCGAACGTCCCGCGCGGCCGCCGCTTGAGCCACATCAGCACGCCGAGCACGCTGATCGCGACCAACCCCGCCGCGGTCGCGACGCCGATCAGCTGGTTCGCCAGGCCGAACAATTGCCCCTCGTGCCAGGCGACCCCGGTATTGACGATCCGGTCGAGCACATGCTGGTCGGCAAAGCCCGAACGCCCGGTTTCGGCGCCTGTTGCCGGATCATAGGTCACCCGCCGGTCGAGCCAGCGGTTCTGCGCCTCGGACTTGACGGTCCACACCCCCGCGGTCGCCCCCCCGAATTTCTGTTGCGCATGCGGCGGCAGCACCAGCACGGGAAACGCCATATGCTCCGCCGCGGCCTTCGCCACGAACACCGAGAGCGGCAGACCGGCGGGCACCTCCGCCGGCGCCATCGCCATGCCCGCCATCGCGCCATGATGACCGGCATGGCCGCCATCGGCGCCGATCTTCCAATCCTGCCGGCCTTTGACCAACCCGAGTTCGGCACGCACCCATTTGAACGCCCCGCCCCATGCCCCCGCCCAGGGCAGGCCGCTCGCGAGCATCACCAGCACGAGCCCCGCGATCCAGAAACCGGTGACGCGGTGAAGGTCCTTGAGCAACGCCCGCCCGCGCAGCCGGAGCCGCGGCCAGACCGTTCCGGCGAGCGCGAACGGGCGTGGCCACCACAGATACAGGCCCGAGAGGATCAGCACGATCGTCCAGCTTGCCGCAAGCTCGACCAGCCGGTCGCCGATCGTGCCGATCAGCAGCGATCCGTGGATTCGCGACACGACCGCCTCGATCCGCGCTTCGGGGTCGAGGCTGCCAAGCACGGCGCCCTGCGGCGAGACATAGACTTCGCGCTGCTTGCCGTCGCCGCGCAGCACCTGAACCATCGCCGCATCCCCGGCCGCGCGCGGCAGGCGATAGTGGTTGAAGCGCATCCCCGGTTTGGCGGCGAGCGCGGCGGCGACCTGCCGTTCGGGCGACACCGCGTCGCGCGTTCCCAGATCGAGAAACGCCCGCTCCTCCCAACGCTCGACTTGCGGCTTGAAGAGATAGATCGATCCGGTGACCGACAGGATCAGGATGAAGGGCAGCACGAACAGCCCGGCATAGAAATGCCACCGCCAGACCCAGAGATAGAGCGAAGGCACCGCCCCTTGCGTGGTCGCAGATCGCGTCGCATTGGCGGACATCATCAGAAGGTCACCTTGACGTCAGCGGCGACGCTGCGCTGCGGGAACGGGTGGAAGAGGAAGTACTTGTCGTTGTTGACGTTATCGACCCCGATGCCGAACTCCATATGCGCAGCGACGCGCACCTGCGCGCGCAGGTCGACCACGAAATATTTATAGAAGCCCTGGTAGGTGTTGCCGACCACATCGCTATTATCGAGCGACCCGTAATTGCGGCTGGAGTAGCGTGCCGCCGCAGTCAGCGCGACGGCATCGACCGGGCGCCACGTCGCCACCGCGGTCGCCTTCCAATGCGGCACGCTCGGCAGCAGCTTGCCGATCGCCGCTGGGAAGACCGCATCCTTGCTGGTGATCGCATCGGCATAGGTGACACTGCCCGAGACATCGACGCGGTGGACGAGGTCGCTGCGCGTCACCGCCAGCTCGACGCCGCGTGCGCGCGTTTCGTCGACATTCTGGACATAGGTCCCGACTTGCACCGGGGTCACCGCGAGCGGTCCGGTCTGCGAGATCAGCGCGTCCTTGATGACTTCGTTGAACAACGACACGCGAAGGGTGCCGCGCGCGTCATGCTGCTCGAGCGCCAGTTCGAGCGACCGCGCGCGTTCGGGTCGCAGATTGGGGTTCGGCACCGAGGCGACCGGCGTGGTGACGATCTGATACAGCTCGCCGACGGTCGGGAAGCGCCACGCCTGGCCGAACGACAGCCGCGCGGTGACATGCGGATCGATCGCATAGGCCAGCGCCGCCTTGGGGGAGAATTTGTCGCTGCTCAGCCGCGGCTGATTGACCGGGCCGACCACCGGCGCCTGCGAAAAGTTGACCCCGTCATACGCGCGCCACCATTCGTAGCGCCCGCCGAGCGTCAGCGTCAGCGGCGACGTCAGGCGCCAGGCATCCTGCGCCCAAACCGCATAAGTCCGCGTCTTGCCGCTGCCCTGCAGGTTGAGCGTCCCCTCCGATCCGCGCACCCAGTCGTTCGTATTGAAGCGGTTGCTGTCGAGTTCATACCAATCGGCATGCGCGCCGAAACTGACCGTATGCGTCGCCGCCGCGTCGGACCGCCACGCGCCCTTGGCGTCGAGCGTCTTCCAGCCCGTCCCGCCGAGATCGGTGATGAAGCCCGCCCCGCCCGCCTGCCCGGCGGGCAGCGCGGTATTGGCGATGCGCTGCTGGTCCTTGTCGACGTCGTAGAGCGTGCCGATCACCTGCCAGTCGAAACGGCTCCCGCTGCCGTTGAGCGAGAGGCTGTGCGACCATTGCCGTTGCTCGGTGTGATAGACGCTGCCCGCAAACGCGCTCGCCGCCAGCGTGTAGGTCTGGCCGGCATTGATCGTCGTGCCCGAATAGAAGGGCAGGCCGGTTGCGCTGTTGGTGAGATAGCTCTCGACGGTAGCGTCGGTCGTGTTTCGGAACAGGCTGCCGACATAGGTCAGGCGCAGCGCCGCGGAGAGATCGAGCGCGGCCTTGAGCCTGAAGCGGTCCTGTACCTGATGCTCGAACGCGGTCGCGCCGACCACGCGGATCGCGCCGCCGGTACGGTTTAGATCGTCATAGCCGCCGCTGGTCGCCGAGCCGGTCGCGCCCCTCGTGGCGGTCGCGCTGGCGAAACCGATCGGCTGGCTGCGACTGTCGACATGATCGGCGCTGGCGAACAGCGCGAGCGGGCCGAACCGATCGCCGAGCGTGCCGCCGAGCTGATACGCTGGAAGCGTGCGATGCGTGCCGTACAGGTCGAACTGCTGGACCGTCGTGCCCGCGACCAAAGTCCCCTCGAACCGGTCGGGCAACCGCGTCGTGATATTGACCACGGCGCCGATCGCATTGCCCGGATAGGCCGCCGAGAACGGCCCGTAAAGCACGTCGATCCGCGCGATCTCCTCGGTCGAGACGAGGTTCCAGCGCGGGCTCGCCGACGTGTTGTTGTTGCCGACCAGCGCCGACAGGATCGCGCCATCGGCATAGATCAGGCTGCGCGCGCTCGCGCCGAGCCCCGAGGTGCGCGTCGCGAGCGGCGCCTGGCTGTCGCCGATATGGCGTTTGCGCACGACGAGGCTCGGCAGATATTTGAGCGTATCCTCGACGTTGCGCGCGTTGATCGTCGTCGCGATCGTCGCAGCGTCGACCGATGCTTTGGATGCCGGGGCATTCTCTATCGTCGCCGAGCGGCGTTGCGCAGTGACGAGAATATCGTCGGGCGCGGCGGTGGCGGCATGGTCCTGCGCCGCGGCCGGCGCGGCAGCGCTCGCCGCGATCGCCAGCAGCGATGCGACAGGCACGATGATGGCACGGTTGCGCACCTGTATCTCCCTGAATTGGTCTGCAGCGCGCGCATTCCCGCGGTCACGCCGTCATTCGCCACGCCGATCGGACTCCCGCCCCTGCCTGCATGCGTGCGGCACGCCGCCTGCGCTGCGCGGCACATGGCGATCAGTCGATCGCTGGCGAATCAGCCTAGATCGAACTGTGGTGGGGAGCAGGCGCCGTCGGTCCGCGCCGATCGCAAAGCGGGGGCGGGACTCGGGTCAGGCGCTCAGTGGGGGTGCGCGGAGCGGCGGACGCAAGCGCGTTGGCCAGCGCCACGGGCGGCAAACGACGGGCAGGATGCCGAGCGCCAGCACATAAACGAGCGCGAGCGCGAGCAAGGCGATATCGGCCCCCGTAACGGCCGCCATCGCAAGGCTGGAAAAGGCGCAGGGGTGATCGGGCGCCTTGCCCTCGCCGGGGTGCTGTTTTTGCAAATCGCCGGGCTTGGCCATTGCCATGCCGACCATCTCGGGCCCCTGTCCCGAACAGGCCACGATCGCGATCGCCCCATCGCGCGGCATCAGCATGAAACCGGCGGGGATCACCGCTTTCGTCACCAAGGCGATCACGACCAGCGCGAGCGCCAGCCGAGCGTGTCGCAACAGAAAGGCGCGCCAATTAGCCACGCTGTCCGACTATAGCAGTTTTAGGTCGCTGTCTTCGGGAGATACGCTGTCCGCGTGCGGCATACGATAGCTTTGCAGCAACAGGGCGCGAATCATTCCCACTCGATTATCAACTGACATATTAAGCATCTGAATTCATTGCGCAAAATATTTTATCGATTTCCGTATACCGTCATATAGACCGTCAAAAGTACCGGCCTTTGAAATCATTGGCTTTTTCTGGCAGATCGCGAAAATTGTGGTTCCGCCATCTATCGGCAGGCGCGGCGGCGACATCACCCCGAAAGTCACCTGAGCCCGCACCGCCGCCTTTACGCCAGACTACGCCGGCCACGATTCAACCTCCCGGAATTATACCGTCACGGGCCCGGTCCGCCATCCCCTCCCTCAACGGGATGATCATCGCGCGAGGGCTAGAAAAATTGTAATCTTCGTGCTACATATCTGGACAATCTGTAGTGCGAAGGTTCCAAATGCCTACACCACATAACCCTCCCGCCGCTGTGCGGCGCGTCCTGCGCAAGCTCGGTGCAGACATCCACGATGCCCGTCGGCGTCGGCGGCTGCCGATGGCTGTCGTCGCAGAGCGCGCCTTCACGTCCCGCTCGACCCTGCAAAAGGTCGAGGCTGGGGACACCAACGTCAGCATCGGCATTTATGCCGGTGTCCTTCAGGCGCTCGGCCTGCTCGACGGTCTGGGCCAGATCGCCGACATCGGCAACGACCCGGTTGGACAAGCCCTGGCCAGCGCGGAACTGCCCAAGCACGTCCATCTCAAGCGAACAGTCGGATCATCTCGCGATGGCTGACTTCGAGGTACATATCGACCTGGACGGCCGCACGCGCCCTATCGGCCTGGCGAGGAGCAATCGCGTTCGAGGCACGGAGACTATCCTTTTCGAATATGATGCCGCGTGGCTCGCCGATCCAGACCGGTTCTCGCTTGAGCCTGCCCTTGCCCTGACCCGCGGTGCCTTCGCCCCCCCTGCAGGACTGACGACTTTCGGCTCCATAGGAGATTCAGCGCCCGACACATGGGGGCGCCGTCTTATGCAACGGGCCGAGCGCCGTCTTTCCGAACGTGAAGGCCGCGCCGTTCGCACCCTTGCGGAAAGCGATTACCTGCTCGGCGTCGCCGACGAGACCCGTCTGGGTGCCCTCAGATTCCGCTGGGCAGGCGAAGAGACGTTCCAGGCGCCTATCCGCGCCGGCGTCCCCGCCCTGATCGAACTCGGGCGGCTGCTCCAGATCACTGAACGGATCCTCCGGGACGAGGAAACGGACGAGGACCTTCAACTCATCTTCGCCCCCGGCTCTTCCCTCGGCGGTGCCCGGCCGAAAGCATCGGTCATCGACCAGCACGGACATCTCTCCATCGCCAAGTTTCCGAAGGAAACCGACGACTACAGCATGGAGACATGGGAGGAGATCGCGCTGCGGCTGGCCGAGCAGTCCGGTATTACCACGCCGCACCATGAGCTGATCGAGGTCGCCGGCAAGGCGGTGATGCTGTCGCGACGCTTCGATCGCTCCGGCTCGATCCGCATTCCTTTCCTGTCAGCGATGGCGATGATGGGCGCCAAGGACGGTGAGCGCGGCAGCTACCCAGAGATCGTCGACGCTCTTACGCAACATGGCGCGCAGGGGAAGACCGACGCTCATGCCCTCTATCGGCGGGTCGTCTTCAACGTGCTGATTTCCAATGTCGATGACCACCTGCGCAACCATGGCTTCCTTTGGCTCGGCAAGGCGGGATGGTCCCTCTCTCCCGCCTACGACCTCAACCCTGTGCCCACCGACCTCAAAGCGCGTGTGCTGACGACGAACATCGACCTGGACGAGGGCACCTGCTCGCTCGACCTGCTTGAGGCGGCTTCGGAGTTCTTTGGCCTCACACTGCAGCAGGCCCGCGCAATCATCAAAGAGGTCGCGACCGTGACCGCGACGTGGCGTGAAACCGCCAAGGCGGCCGGCGCCCGCTCTGCAGAAATTACACGGATGGCCAGCGCCTTCGAGCACGATGATCTCAAGCGGGCGCTGGTGCTATGAAGGCAGCAACAAGATCGCCGACACACTTCGCGAGCTGGCCGAGAGGGATCGATACAGCTTTAGAAAATTGGGGTCGGCTATTTTAAGCCGGGTCGCAGAGGACGGATATCTACTTACATTAGCAATTCTCAGCTCTAATCCTGTGGGAGATGAATTTGACCGGGGGTGAGTTGAGTCAGCCGAATGTAGATCAGGCCGAAAGCTCTGACTTGGACGTAGTCCTGGCAGCGCTTCACCGCGATTATTCGAAGCTAGGTCCGAGGATAAGGGAGCTACAGCACGAGGTTACGTGCGAGTGTGCCGGTGCCACCCTTCGCCTGCATTTCCCCGCCTTTCGACAAGGCAAGACCACCATCCATGAATTGGTGGAGTTGGCATGGCTTCACCTGACGCCTTTTGCGCTGACGCGAAAGGAAATCGATGCAGTAAAGGCGCTTCAGTCGACCCTGCCGTTCGAAGATTTTCTAATCAAAACCACACAGCTTAATGATACGGCAGCCAAGCTTTTCATTAAGGCGCATAAAGCGACGAACCGAACTGGCGAGGCTGGCGAACTGCTGCTCTATCTGCTGACCGAGTGGATATTAGGTGCACCGCAGTTCATCGCCAAGATGACCTTAAAAACTAATTCGCAGATGCCTGTACACGGCGCGGATGGGGTCCACGTTCGCTACTGCCCGGAGACCGCGCGACTCTTCCTCTATTGGGGCGAGTCGAAAATGTACGGTGATGTCGGTGCGGCTATCAAGGCTGCCGCGACATCGATCGCAAAATCATTAGAGCCCGACGAGCTCCCGGGTTTCTCCGTTCCCGTCCATCGGGCGCTAACCGAGCACATCCTGCTCGGCGGCGCTCCGCGCTCGCTCGCCATCCTCAACGGCACGCTGGCGGCCGCCCTCGGTCTCGGCCTCCGCCTCTGGCTGGTCGGGCTCGGCCTCTGGGCCATCGGCCATTTCGCGGCCGTCTGGGCGGCCAAGCGCGATCCGCAGTTCGTCGACGTCGTGCGCAAGCATCTGCGCATCCCTGGCCACCTGTCGGTTTGAGGAGCGACGCCGATGATGAACCTTGCCGAATATCGCAATCGCAACACCCGGCTCGCGGACTTCCTGCCCTGGGTCGCTCTGGTCGGCGAAGGTATCGTGCTGAACAAGGACGGTAGCCTGCAGCGCACCGCGCGCTTCCGCGGCCCCGACCTTGACAGTGCCGTACCGGCCGAGCTGGTCGCGGTCGCAGGCCGTCTCAACAACGCCTTCCGTCGCCTGGGTTCCGGCTGGGCGATCTTCGTCGAGGCGCAGCGCCATGGCGCCGCGACCTATCCGGCCAGCATGTTCGCCGACAGCGCCTCCGCCTTGGTCGACGCCGAACGCAAGGCCGATTTCGAGGAAGCCGGCGCGCATTTCGAGTCCAGCTACTTCCTGACTTTCCTCTATCTGCCGCCGGCCGAGGACGCGGCGCGGGCCGAAACCTGGCTCTACGAGGGCCGCGATCACGCCGGCGTCGACGCGCACGAGATCGTGCGCGGCTTCGCCGACCGCACCGATCGAATTCTCCAGCTCATCGACGCCTTCATGCCGGAATGCGAATGGCTGGATGACGGCGAAACGCTGACCTATCTGCATTCGACCGTCTCGACGAAACGGCACCGCGTCCGCGTGCCCGAGACGCCGATGTATCTCGACGCGTTGCTCGCCGATCAGCCGCTGACCGGCGGGCTGGAGCCGCGCCTGGGCGATGCGCATGTCCGCATCCTCACCATTGTCGGCTTCCCGACCGCGACCACGCCCGGCATCCTCGACGAGCTGAACCGGCTGGCCTTTCCCTATCGCTGGTCGACACGCGCCGTTCTGCTCGACAAGAGCGACGCGACCAAGCTGCTGACCAAGATCCGGCGGCAATGGTTCGCCAAGCGCAAATCGATCGCCGCCATCTTGAAGGAGGTGATGACGAACGAGGCCTCCGCCCTCGTGGACACCGACGCGTCCAACAAGGCCGCCGACGCCGACATGGCGTTGCAGGAGCTGGGCGCCGACTATGCCGGCCAGGCCTATGTGACCGCGACGATCACTGTCTGGGACGATGATCCGCGCATCGCCGCCGAGAAGTTGCGGATGGTCGAGAAAGTCATCCAGGGCCGCGACTTCACCGCGATGCCCGAGACGATCAACGCCGTGGACGCCTGGCTCGGCTCGCTGCCCGGCCATGTCTACGCCAATGTCCGCCAACCCCCGATCAACACATTGAATCTCGCCCACACGATCCCGCTTTCGGCGGTGTGGGCGGGACCGGAACGGGACGAGCATTTTGCAGCACCCCCACTGCTGTTCGGCAAGACCGAGGGCTCGACCCCGTTCCGGCTTTCTATCCATGTCGGCGACGTCGGCCATACGCTGATCGTCGGGCCGACGGGCGCCGGCAATCCGCGTCATCGGCGCGACGGATAGACGGTTCTTCACCGTGTGGCCGTTTATAACGATCGGCGCGAAAAGCGCGCTTGTGTCGATGTCCATAGTCCCCAGTCCTTCAAAAGGCGCGATCCGGCTAAAACTTCTCGAAGCGGGCTGCACTTCGCTCGCTCCGAGAATGTTGCTTCAGGCCAAAAGGCGGTCCGCCAGAACCTCGGGTTGCCTGATTTCAAGCGGCCCTTCGAATAGTTCGTCATATTTTGCCATGAGGGCGGCGGCGATCGAACCGTTAAGATGCGCTTGGCGACCCTCTTCCTCCTCGAAGGCGTCGAATATGCCGAATGTCGATTGATCGAAACGAACCGCAAACCAGGCGATAGTCAAAGGTTCGTGCTGAAGTAACCCTTGTGCGCTTTGAAGGAATGCAGCAGCTTCCTGTTCCTTGCCTGCCTTCGCTTTCAGTTGAATGAAAATTGCGAATTTAGTCATATTATGTTTCCTCGATTCTACTTGGCAGCCGATCTCAAAATGATCTCTGGTCAGTGTTCGTCGCTATATTTCTTTACCCACCCGGCAAATGTCAGCATCTGCGGATTTTCTTTCCGCGCTTCAGCAATGTTAGCTTTGAAGCCCTTTTCGCGAATCCAGGTGAACATATCCAAGAACTCCTTCGGCATCGCCCGCTTGGCCAGGAAGGCGGGAATTGGCGCCACCCAAGGCTTCTTCCCGGTGACAGTCTTGAAGGTCCTGACGATATCGTTGATGCTCAACTGATCCCCGGCGAGCGGGATGACGCGCCCGGCGTAGCTTTCCGGATCTTCGAGAGCGCGCGCAGCGAACCAACCGATGTCGTAGGTGGCTACGAACTGGATCGGGAGGGATGGGCCAAAGTTCGCTCTGAAAATTCCGAGGAACATGCCGCGCGGAATCGCCGCGGCGCCAAACGCATCCATGAAACCGACCGGACGCAGGATCGTCGCCGGCAGACCTAACTCATGAATGTGTTGCTCGATCGCCCATTTGCTCTCGTAGTGGGCAAGGCCGCTGTTCCGCTCGGCCCCCTCCGCCGATGAGTAGACGAGATGAGGGCTGCCCGACTCCTTGACCGCATCGGCAAACCTCTTACCGTGCAGCTCCTCCGCCTCGGTGCCGCCCTTTTCCGTCCATTGCTGCACCGAAAACGCAGCGGAGACGCCTGCCAACGCTTTCCTAAGCGATGCCACGTCGTCGAAGTCACCCTTGACCAGCTCCACGCCACGCGCGGCCAAACTCTTCGCCTTCGGCGATTCAAGGTTTCGGGTCAGAACCCTGACGCGAACCTTTTTCGCCGCCAACAAATGCGTGACGGTCGCACCGCCCTGGCTGCCAGTCCCGCCAGTAACAAGCACCACTTTTTCATTAGACATAGGTTTCATTCTTTCTTGCTTGTTCTAGGGAAAGCGCGTCGGACACTGCGACAACCTCGGATTAAAAGGCTGAAGACCGTGACCGGCCGGCGATCTACCTGAACGATTCTCCACTTGTCGCGATGAGCGACATGCCGACTTGGTCCGGCTTTGCGACAGGGCCGCTCGCCAACAACTCCGATTGGAACTTCTTGAACGATGTCAGGCCGGTGATGACTGCGGACGGATCGTCTTGAGAGGTCACCAGATGAAGAAAGGTCTGCCCATCCTCCTCAAGGAATATGCGATAGGAAAGGCCAGGCACCGCAGCCGCCGTCAGCGCTGCAATGAACTCATCAAGGTTCTGCCTGTTCTGCGCGACGTATTCCGGCTTCACCGTGTATCGATGGCGTGTGATTCTCATTTGGCTGTCCTCAATTTAAGCTTGGGTGGCGAGCGAGACGCAGATCTGCACGGCCTGCGTCTCTTCCTGATTAGGTGGAAGACTCGCTCCACAGCTTGGCGCTCTCCACGGCGAAGTCGTGGTAGGAGCGCGGGTTGCGGCCAAGACGCTCGCGCAGGCGCTCCAGTCCAGCGGCGCTCGAGACCGGGCCGTCCTCCTGAAAATGCTTCATCATGTATTGGAAGTCATAGGCCATCCAGTTGGGCGCGAAGGCCCGCAAGCTCTGGACCCACTGGTCGATATCGTCGCCGATGTATTTGATCGGGCGGCCAAGCGCCTCGCTCCAGAGTTTCGCGCCGCTTTCCCCGGTGAGGACGTCTTCAGCGACGACCTCGTAGACTTCCGGGCCGAGCGGTTCGTCGGACGCGAGCCGGCGCTGGATTTCAAGCACCGCGACCTCCGCGATGTCGCGGATGTCGGTGAAAGAGACGCCCTTCTGTCCGATCGGGAACGGGAACATGCCGTGACCAAGCGCGTCCTTGACGCCCGGGCTCTGCATGTATGCGTTCGGGCGCAAAATGGTCACCGGCATATTGTGTTTGGCGATCATGCGCTCAGCGGCAAACTTCGATGCGAAATGGGGGACGTCTTCGGTTTCATCGACCCGAAACACCGACAGGTAAGCGACTGCCCTGATCTTCGCCTCGCGAATAAGATTAAGCGCGGAAATCGTGACGTTCAGCTCGTCCGGCACGACCGGACTGAGGAGGAAAACGGCTTCGACGCCGTCCATCGCGGCGCGCAGCGCGTCCACATCGAGCAGCTCACCCTTGAACGGCGTGACACCTGGCGCAAACGTCGCTTTTGCCGGATCGCGCGTGAACGCTCGAACGTCGAATCCCGCTGCGACAAGTTGCTCGACAACAACCGAACCGACGTTGCCTGTGGCGCCCGTTACTAGAACAGTCATGATTTTCTCCAATGTTGCTATGAATTAGCCGGCTTGGCCGTGCGCCTAGCGGCGTGTTTCGATGACGAACTGCCGAAGGGCTGCACCGATCTCGGCGGGCGAATCCTCCTGCAGGAAGTGCCGGCCCTTCACGGTGACCTCGCGCTGGTTTTTCCAGGTTCGGCAGAACTGCTGGTTTGCGCTGCCCTCCGAGATAACCGCCCCGGGGTCGCCAGTGATGAACAGCTTCGGCATGTCGCTTTGGCTGAGCCACTCAGAATAGGCCCGGACGATCGCAGTAACGTCCGCAGGCTCGCCATCGACGGAGGCCTGTCGCGGCCAGATCAACGTCGGCAGCCGTGCTTCGCGCTGGGCGTAAGGAGCGCGATAGACGGCCATCTCCTCCTCGCTGAGGGTCCGGATGATCGCCCCTGGGAGCATTTTTTCGACGAAGAAATTCTCGTCCAGAACGAGGTGCTCGCCTTCGCTCGATCGCAGTGCGCGGAACCCGCCGGCCGATGCGCCAAAATCGTCCCAGCTAAACGGTCGGACAACAGCTTCCATGTACGCGATCGCCGCGATTTGGTCCGGATGACGGTAGGCGCGGTGAAAGCCAAGCGCCGAGCCCCAGTCGTGAACGACCAAGATAGCCCTGCTCAGGTTCATGGCGTCGAACCAGGCGTCGAGATAGCGGGCATGATCGACGAAGCGGTAGGAATAGGTGGGCGATTTGCCCGATTGCCCCATGCCGATCAGGTCGGGCGCAAGACACCGCCCGATGTCGCTGAGGTGCGGAATGATGTTCCGCCAGAGGTACGAGGACGTCGGATTGCCGTGCAGGAAGACGATGGGATCGCCTTCGCCTACATCGACATAGCTCATCTCGGTGTCGAGGACGGCGACACGCTTTCTAGGATGTGGATCGGAGGCGGTCATGTTTTGCCCTCTGTCAAAAGGTTTCGGTGATCTTCAAGGGAAGCGGACGGGCGTCACGGATGGGCGTAGATATTGACGAGGTTTCCGTCCGGATCGCGAAAGACGATAGCGCGGGCGCCCCAGGGCATAAGCTTCGGCGCCATCACCCAATCGCTCACGATGCCCTGCAACCGTTCGTATTCAGCATCGATGTCGGTGACTTCGAAATCGAGGATCACCGAACGATTGGCCCCTGCTTCCGCGACGCCCGCGCCGTATGCTTCCGTCGACGCCTGCTCCACGATGGCCAGTCCGTCGCAGGGCTCGTTATGGAACTGAACGTAGCCACTGCTCAGTATCTCGGCCTTCGCCTGGCTGACGCTCTCGTAGAAGCGCGTCAGCTTCGCTACATCATTGGTAACCAGTCGGGTTTGCTTGAGAGTCATGGTAGGATCACCTCCGATAAGGGTGTGCATTATGTCTGAAGCTACGCTACAGTATCGTAGCTGGGTATGGGGAGTCAAGGTGTGTCTACAAAGTCCCGCAGCGAGGCGGAGCCAGCGAAAGAACCGGGGCCGCTTCGGCGATCCAAGGAAGCCGTGAAGCTGGCCAGCCTGGCCGCAGCCTACGAATTGCTCACAGAGTTTGGGCTGAGCGGCGTCAGCGTCGACGAGGTGTCACGGCGATCGGGCGTCGCTAAGACCACGATCTACCGGCACTGGCCATCGCGCACAGGTCTTCTCTTCGATGCCGTCATGCAATTCGCCCCTCGGCTCCCGACGCCCAACACCGGCAGCTTTCGAGGCGATCTGACCGCGCTGACGCTAGCTTTCGCTGAACGCTTGCAGACAGGCCGGTGGTCGTCCGCGATGCCCTCGATCATTGACGCCGCCGAGCGCGACAAGGAAGTCGCCGAGTTCCAGTCGCGCACTCATGCTGGCATGATGTCGGGGTTCGGCGCGATTGCTGCGCGGGCGCAAGCGCGCGGTGAATTAGGCCCGAATTTTGATGCATCCGATCTTACGGCGGCTATCGCCGGGCCACTGTTCTATCGCCGGTGGTTTTCACGGCAAGAGCTTGATGACGCCTTTGTTCGTGGCGTTGTAGAAAGGGCCCTTGGCTGGGATAGCAGCGGTCATGGCTAGATCTTGCTTAATCTTGGTTTGTGGTTGACCGCGAGAGTAGCCTTGGGGGATGTCGGCAGCGGCGCTTCAACAAGAACCGAAAGATCGGCCGACGCGCCCAGACAACACATGCTCATTGGCACCACCCGTCCGATTTACGCGCTATAGCCCGATATTACCGCACACGTTCACGCGCGGACTTCAAAGCGGAGGATCTATCGTCTTCTATCTCCACGAGAGCAAAGGAGTGGAGATACGGTATGAGCGCTACCCCGCATGTCGCCCGCAGAACAATTCGCCGGCAGCAGCTACGAGAGATCGTGCCGCTTGCCGACAGCACGATCTACGACATGGAGCAGCGAGGAGAATTCCCCCAGCGCTTCTATCTCACCTCGCGCTGCGTCGTCTGGGACTTGGCGGAGGTGGAAGCCTGGCTCGATGCTCGGCGTCATGCCTCTCGTGCAAATGCCATCAAACGCGCTCCAAGCCCTGACGTGAGGCTGCGCCGTTCGCGGCCCGTCAAACACTAGGCTCCAACTCAAGCAACTCCATCGTGGCCGGGAGCAGCGTCGGACGATACTTCTGGCCCAAAACCCAGGCGTCCAACATATTGGACCACTCCTGCATCATATGGCGGCGTTGATGCTCATACTCCGCCTTGTTATAGACGCCACGCGAGGATCTTCCGTCCTCATGCGCCAGGCACTTCTCGATCCAGTCGCTATTGAAGCCCAACTCGTTCAGCAGGGTAGAACCTGTGCGTCGTAGGTCATGGACAGTGAACGGTTCGAGCGGCAAACCCTCTTTTTTCGCTCTGACGACGACCGCTGTCGTTATCCGATTGAATGTCGCCCGCGACATCGGTGCGTCAGCGTCGTATCGCGATGGAAGCACATAGCGCGAGTTACCCGCGCAAGTTTTCAGCGCGATGAAGATGTCCACTGCCTGCTCCGACAGGTAGACGTTGTGTGCTTTCGATCGCTTCATTCGCTCTTTTGGGATCGACCAGACGGCGTTCTCGAAATCGACTTCATCCCATGTCGCGTCCTGCAGCTCGCTTTTCCTGACCATCGTCAGAAGGAAGAGCTTCATTCCCAGCCTTATAGTCGGCAGGGTCGGCACATGGTCGAGCTGACCAAGCATGACGCGGATCTCCGCCGGCGTTAGCGAACGATCCTTCGGTACAAATGTTGCGATAGACGCGGGCCCAACTTCATCCGCAGGGTTGGCGACCTTCTCGCCATGCAAGATCGCGAACGCAAAGATCAGCTTCACGATATCCCGCACATGGACGGCCGTAGCTGGAGCACCGCGATCCTTCACTTTTCCGCACATCATGCGGAGATCGTCAGGCGCGATCTCCGTCAAAAGCTTATTTCGAAACGTTGGCAGGATGTCGCGCTCGTAGATCGAGCGTCGCATGGCGCGCGTGCTGTCGGCCATGCGCGACTCCTGGAACCATTTCTCGCCGAACTCGCCGAACCTCTTCGCCTCCTTCAGTCGCCGCTTGTCGTGCTGCTTCTCCTGGGCCGGAGACCTCCCCTCTGAAATGGCACGCTTGGCATCGATCAGCTTTTCCCGAGCGCGGGCCAGCGAAAGGCCTTCTGGTCCATACCGACCGAGCGTTAGCGTCTCGCGACGGCTGTTGAGGCGGTAGTCGTACCGAAACACGATCGCACCCGACGGCTGCACCACGACGTACATACCGTCACGGTCGCTCACCTTATACAATTTATGCTGTGGTTTCAGAGCCTTAATCGCCGTGTCAGTAAGCATGGGGGCCTCCAAAATCGCCCCATAATCGGGGAGAAGCGCCAATTATACCGTCAGGCCAAAACAGACGATGCTGGAAGCATGATTCCTTTTTGAAATCAGTCCGTTATGTCTGAAAAAAATACCGTCAGCAGCTCTCTTGGCCCTGACGGTATCGCGAATTCGCTGATCGAACAAGATTCCCCATACCGTCCGCTATACCGTCAAATCGGAGCACTACCCCTCGATAGATGGCGATAGATCTAGTTAGGATTATCCTTGTCTATCAATGTCTTATATCGGACCCTAGCGTACAAAGGGATACTGGCGGATGGGCAAAAATTATTCCCACTCGATCGTGCCGGGCGGCTTGCTCGTGTAATCGTAGGTCACGCGGTTGATGCCCTTGACCTCGTTGACGATCCGCGTGGCGACGCGCGGCAGGAAGTCGCCGGGGAACTGGAATGCCTCGGCGGTCATCCCGTCGGTCGAGGTGACGGCGCGCAGCGCGAGGACGTTGTCGTAGGTGCGGCCATCGCCCATCACGCCGACGCTGCGCACCGGGAGGAGCACGGCGAACGCCTGCCAGATCGTGTCGTACAGCCCCGCCGCGCGGATCTCCTCGAGATAGATCGCGTCGGCCTTGCGCAGGATGTCGCAGCGTTCCTTGGTCACTTCACCTGGGATGCGGATCGCGAGGCCCGGCCCCGGGAAGGGATGCCGGCCGACGAACGCCTGCGGCAGGCCGAGCTCGATGCCGAGCAGGCGGACCTCGTCCTTGAACAGTTCGCGCAGCGGCTCGACGAGCTGCATGTTCATCCGCTCGGGCAGGCCGCCGACATTGTGATGGCTCTTGATCGTCACCGACGGGCCGCCGGTGAAGCTGACGCTTTCGATCACGTCGGGGTAGAGCGTGCCCTGCGCGAGGAAATCGGCTCCGCCGACCCTGCGCGCCTCCTCCTCGAACAGATCGATGAAGGCGCCGCCGATGAACTTGCGCTTCTTCTCGGGGTCGGTTTGCCCGGCGAGCCCGGCGAGGAAGGTCTCCTCGGCGTTCACATGGACGAGCGGGATATTGTAGTGCTCGCGGAACAGGCTGACGACTTGCTCGGCCTCGCCGGTGCGCATCAGACCATGGTCGACGAACACGCAGGTCAACTGCTCGCCGATCGCCTCATGGATCAGCACCGCGGCAACGGCGCTGTCGACGCCGCCCGACAGGCCGCAGATGACGCGGCCGCTGCCGACCTGCGCGCGGATCTCGGCGACCTTCGCCGCGCGGAATTCCGCCATCGTCCAGTCGCCGCTGAGCCCGCAGACGTGGCGCGCGAAATTCGCGATCAGCTTGGCGCCGTCGGGGGTATGCGCGACCTCCATGTGGAACTGCGTCGCGTAATATTTGCGCGCGTCGTCGGCGACGACCGCGATCGGCGAGCCGGGGCTGACCGCGACCGGGCGGAAGCCGGGGGCAAGCGCGCTGACCTTGTCGCCATGGCTCATCCACACCGTGTGCTTCTCGCCCGTCTGCCACACGCCGTCGAACAGCACGCAGTCGTCGGTCACCTCGATCACGGCGTGGCCGAACTCGCCGCTTTCGCCGAGCGTGACGTTGCCGCCGAGCTGCTGCATCAGCACTTGCTGGCCGTAGCAGATGCCCATGATCGGCACGCCGCTGTCGAGGATCGCCTGCGGAATGCGCGGGGATCCCGCATCGAGCACCGAGGCCGGGCTGCCCGAGAGGATCACGCCCTTCGGCGCCATTCGCGCGAACGCCGCTTCTGCGGTGGTGAAGGGAGCAATCTCGCTGTAGACGCCAGCTTCCCGCACGCGTCGCGCGATCAATTGCGTTACCTGGCTGCCGAAATCGACGATGAGGATCGAGTCTGTCGGATGGGTCATGCCGCCAGATAGCAGAAGCGCGCGGCGGGGGAAGAGCTTTGGGGGCGAAATGACCGACAAGTATGAGATGAAGGCGATCGCGCGCGCCGGCTTCGAGCCGATGGTGACCGCCGCCGGTCGTGACGGGCGCAAACTCGCCGCGCTCGCCGGGCTGGCGTCGAAGATCGGACTGCGCAATCGCGTCTACCCGCTGGCGCTCGAAGCACGCGCGCACGAGCCCGACGATGTCGAGGTCGCCGCGCGAACGCAGCAGCTGATCGGCCAGAGCGTCCCGCGCTGGCATTTCAACATGTTGGGCGACACGCCGCGCAACGACGCGTTCGACGCCGCGATCCGGCGGGCGGTGACGCCGGGGACGCACGTGCTCGACATCGGCGCGGGCAGCGGGCTGCTGTCGATGATGGCGGCGCGCGCGGGCGCCGGCCGCGTGGTGGCGTGCGAAGAGAATCCGGCGATCGCCGACGTCGCTGAGCGGATCGTTGCGGCCAACGGCTATGCCGACCGCGTCCGCGTCGTCACCGGCAATTCGCGCGACCTCGACGTCGAGGCGGACCTCGAAGGCCGCGCCGACGTCATCGTGTCCGAGATCGTCTCGAACGAACTGTTGGCCGAAGGCGTGCTCAAGACGCTCGCCGATGCCGCGACCCGGCTGCTGGCGCCCGGCGGGCAGATGATCCCCGCCGGCGGCGACGTGATGATCGCGCTCGGCTCGTGGGGCGGGGCGGAAGATACGCGCATGGGGATGATCGCGGGGTTCGACCTGAGCGGGTTCAACGCGCTGGCGCAGGTCCCGCGCAACGTGATGGTGGGTGATGCGACGTTGACCCTGCACAGCGACGCGGCGGCGCTGCTGTCGTTCGACTTCACCGGCAAGGCCGCGCGTGAACCGCATCGTTCGGTTGTGACTTTGATTGCCGATGGCAGCCCGATCGGCGGGATCGTGCAGTGGATCCGGCTGCAGCTCGACGATGTGACGGCGTATGAGAACCGGCCCGGCCTGGAGGCGAAATCGCATTGGGGGGCGCAATATTATCCGTTCGATGAACCGCTCGAGCTGCCGGCGGGGACCGAGGTCCGCGTCGTAGGGGTGCATGACGGGCACCAGTTGCTGGTGTGGCGCGAAGACGCGGACGCGACACAGCTCCCCTCCCCTTCAGGGGAGGGGCTGGGGGTGGGG
>NZ_JH584241.1:2187156-2197995 GCF_000241485.1 Sphingomonas sp. PAMC 26605 | reverse complement strand
GGAGGGGCTAAGAAGAGGTCTACTCTACCGGCTTCACCGCCAACCCCGTCCACTTCGCCGCAAACGCCCAGGCATCCGCCGTCTCGGCAATCACCTTGTCGGTCGGCTTGCCCGAGCCATGTCCCGCACGCGTCTCGATCCGCACCAGCCGCGGCTTCGGCCCGAGATCGGCGGCCTGCAGCGCCGCGGTATATTTGAAAGTATGCCCCGGCACGACGCGATCGTCGGTATCCGCCGTCTCGGCGAGGATCGCCGGATACGGCTTGCCCGGCCGGATATTGTGATACGGCGAATAGGCATAGAGCGTCTTGAAATCGGCTTCCTTCGACGGATAGCCATAATCGTCGACCCAATAGCGCCCCGCCGTGAAGCGGTCGAAGCGCAGCATGTCCATCACCCCCACCGCCGGTAGCGCCGCGGCAAACAGATCGGGCCGCTGGTTGGTCACCGCGCCGACCAGCAGGCCGCCGTTCGACCCGCCCTGGATGACCAACTGGTCCGCCCCGGTGATGTGCTGCGCCTTGAGATACTCGCCCGCCGCGATGAAATCGTCGAACACGTTCTGCTTGTTGGCGAGCCGTCCGCCGTCATGCCACGGCTTGCCATATTCGCCGCCGCCGCGAATGTTGGCGACCGCGAGCACCCCGCCCTGCTCGAGCCACGCGATCCGCGTCGCCGAGAAGGCCGGCGTCACCGATATGTTGAAGCCGCCATAGGCGTAGAGCAAGGTCGGCGCGGGGCCGGTCACGTCCTTGCGCTTGACGACGAACATCGGGACCTTGGTGCCGTCCTTCGAGGCATAGAATCGCTGCTCGACCGCATAGCGCGACGGATCGAACGCGACCTTGGGCGCGGCCCACGGCGTCGCCTTGCCCGTGTTCACGTCGTAGCGATAGATCGTCGTCGGCGTGGCGAAACTGGTGAAGGCGTAGAAGGTCTCGGGATCGTCGGGGTCGCCGCCAAAGCCGCCGACATCGCCGATACCCGGCAGCGGCACGACACCATCGGGCTTGCCGTCGAGCGTGTAGCGGCGGACCTCGCTCTTCACGTCGGCGAGATAGGACAGCAGCAGCTTGCCCCCGACGATCAACGCGCCGTCGAGCACGTCCTTGCCCTGTGGCACGACCTCATGCTCGGGCACCTCGGCCGAGCGCGCATAGAGGTTGGTCGCGACGACGCGGAGGCGTGGCGCGTCCTTGTTCGTCAGCCAATAGAAATTGCCGCCGACATTGCCGGCGAAGGTCCACTGGTTCTGCAGCCCCTTGAAGATCGTGCGCGGCGAAGGCTTGGGCGCGGTGAGATCGATCACGGTGATCTCGTAGCGATTGTCGGTGCCCTCATGCGTCGTGATGACGAGCCATTTCCCGTCGTCGGTCACGATCGCGCCATGGCCCAGCTTGGGCCGGTCGGGGGTCGCGTAGATCAGCGGGTCCGCGCTCTGCGGCGTGCCGAGCTTGTGGAAATAGACCTGCTGGTTCTCGTTGAGCGCCTGGAACTTGGCGCCCTCGGCGGGGGCTGCGAAGCGCGAATAATAGAAGCCCGAGCCATCCTTCGCCCAGGACAGGCTGGAGAACTTCACCCAGTCGATTTGGTCGCTGATCACGCCGCTCGCGACGTCGAGCACCTTGACGGCGCGCCAGTCGGTGCCGCCATCCTGCACGGCATAGAGCAGCTTGTGACCGTCTTCCGAGGGCGTCCATTCGGCCAGCGCGGTCGCGCCGTCCTTCGACCACGTATTGGGGTCGACCAGCACGCGGCCGTCGCCGTTCAGGCTGCCGCGCACATAGAGCACCGCCTGGTTCTGCAACCCGGCGTTGCGCGTGTAGAAATAGCGCCCGCCCTTCTTCACCGGGACGCCGAAGCGCTCGTAATTGAGCAATTGCTTGAGCCGCGCCGCGAAGATGTCGCGCCCGGGCAATGTCGCCAGATAGGCGTTGGTAACCGCATTCTCGTCGGCGACCCACTTCGCCACCTCGGCATCGGTCCGCACGTCGTTCTCGAGCCAGCGATACGGATCGGCGACCTTGACGCCGAACTGTTCGTCGACCTGGGGCACGCGGCGGGTCTCGGGATATTTCATGCTTTGGGCCTGTAGTTGCGCGGGGGCCGCGAGAACGAGAGCGATCAGCGGCAGGGTCAAGCGCATGTAGGGCTCCAAACGCGAAAAAGGAGCCGTACTCTACCGAGCGCGACTCCTTTCTCAACCTGCAAAGCAGCTAAGGCTTATGCGGCCTCGTCATACTCGCCGTCGATGATCACCGGGCCCGAATCCTGGCCCTTGGCGCTCACGTCGCGGTCGACGAATTCGATGACCGCCATCGGCGAAGCGTCCGACATGCGGATGCCGGCCTTGATCACGCGGGTGTAGCCGCCGTTGCGATCGGCATAGCGCGTCGCCAGAACGTCGAACAGCTTGATCAGCTGCGCGTCGTCGAGCAGCCGAGCGTGCGCCAGGCGGCGGTTGCTGAGGCCACCCTTCTTGGCGAGCGTGATCAGCTTCTCGATGTACGGGCGCAGTTCCTTCGCCTTGGCGACGGTGGTGGTGATCTGCTCGTGCTTGATGAGGGCAGCGGACATGTTGCGGAACAGCGCAATGCGATGTGCCGAGGTACGCTGCAGTTTACGACCGCCTACGCGATGACGCATGGAGACTTCCTTCGTTCGTTAGGGGGCCGTGTGAGGTACCCCAGACCAGGTGGGGACGGTGGCCCACCCTATAGTCCGTCACCCCCGCGAAAGCGGGGGTCCCGCTGCCGCCCCGCCTCGAAAGAAGCGGGATCCCCGCTTTTGCGGGGATGACAGCGAAGGGATCGTGTCGAGCCGAAAAAACCCCGGCCCGAACCGATTACCCCATGATTTCCTGTTCGAGCTTCTTGGCCATCTCTTCGATGTTCTCAGGCGGCCAGCCGGGGATTTCCATGCCCAGACGGAGCCCCATGCTCGACAGCACTTCCTTGATCTCATTGAGCGACTTGCGGCCGAAGTTCGGCGTGCGCAGCATCTCGGCTTCGGTCTTCTGGACCAGATCGCCGATATAGATGATGTTGTCGTTCTTGAGGCAGTTGGCGCTGCGCACCGAAAGCTCGAGCTCGTCGACCTTCTTGAGCAAATAGCGGTTGATCTGCTGCGTGTCGCCCGACACTTCGCCTGCCGCAGCAGCCGGAGCGGCGTGACCGATCGGCGCCGACCGCGTAACCGACGAATCGTCGAAGTGAACGAACAGCGCGAGCTGGTCCTGCAGGATGCGACCGGCATAGCCGACGGCGTCCTCAGGGGTGATCGTGCCGTCGGTCTCGATCGTCAGCGTGAGCTTGTCATAATCGAGCTCCTGCCCGACGCGCGTGTTCTCGACCTTGTAGCTCACCTGCTTGACCGGCGAATACAGCGCGTCGACCGGGATCAGGCCGATCGGCGCATCGGCCGGACGGTTGGCGACGGCAGCGACATAGCCCTTGCCGACGTCAGCGGTGAATTCCATGTTGAGCGTCGCGCCCTCGTCGAGGTGGCACAGCACGAGGTTGGGGTTCATCACTTCGATGTCGCCCGACACCGCAATGTCGCCGGCCTTGACTTCGCCCGGACCCGTTGCCGAGAGCTGGAGGCGCTTGGGCCCCTCGCCCTGCATGCGCAAAGCGATCTGCTTCACGTTGAGCACGATGTCGGTCACGTCTTCGCGCACGCCGGCGAGCGACGAGAATTCGTGCAGCACGTTCTCGATCTTGATCGAGGTGACCGCTGCCCCCTGCAGCGACGACAGCAGCACGCGGCGCAGTGCGTTGCCGAGCGTCAGGCCGAAGCCCCGCTCGAGCGGCTCGGCGACGAAGGTTGCCTTGCGCTTGCCATCACCGGACTTCTTCTCGAGGCCGGACGGCTTCTTCAGTTCCTGCCAGTTCTTTGCATTGACGGACATAGGCTATCCCTTGGTTTTGGGCCGGCACTGCGCAATGCCGACCAATTACGGATCCCGGGCGTGCAGCGCGATCAACCGCGCACGCCCGAGAGAAATCAGACGCGACGACGCTTCGACGGGCGCACGCCGTTGTGCGGGATCGAGGTCACGTCGCGGATCGAAGTGATCTGAAAACCGACCGCCTGCAGCGCGCGAAGCGCCGACTCACGGCCCGAACCCGGGCCCTTCACTTCGACTTCGAGCGTGCGGACGCCGTGCTCGGCGGCCTTCTTGCCGGCGTCTTCGGCTGCAACCTGCGCCGCGTACGGAGTCGACTTGCGCGAGCCCTTGAAGCCCATTGCGCCGGCCGACGACCACGAGATCGCGTTGCCCTGGGCATCGGTGATCGTGATCATGGTGTTGTTGAAGCTTGCGTTCACATGGGCGACGCCCGAGGTGATGTTCTTGCGCTCGCGCCGCTTAATGCGCTGTGGTTCACGTGCCATTTTGAAATCCTAAATCCTGAACGAGGAGCGAGCCGCGGTCACCCGCGGCTCAAGCTCACTTCTTCTTGCCGGCGATCGGCTTAGCCTTGCCCTTGCGGGTGCGCGCATTGGTATGCGTGCGCTGGCCGCGGACCGGCAGGCCCTTGCGATGGCGCAGGCCACGATAGCAGGCGAGATCCATCAGACGCTTGATGTTCATCGCGACCTGGCGACGCAGATCGCCTTCGACGGTGTAGTCGGCGTCGATCGCCTCGCGGATGTGGAGCACTTCCTGATCGGTCAGGTCCTGCACACGTGCCGTCATCGGGATGTTCAGCTTGGTGACGATTTCCTTGGCCTTGGTGTTGCCAATGCCGTGGATGTAGGTGAGCGCGATAACGACGCGCTTGTTGGTCGGGATGTTGACCCCGGCGATACGTGCCATGAACTTTTTCTCCTGCTCCACGGGGCTGCATGGCTGCAAACCCCATCTCGACGCGTTGAATACCGTAACGCACGACACCGGCGCACGCAAACAGCGCCGCCGGAGACCGGTGTTTCGGAATAGAGGCGCGTTAACGGCCGAGTCGGTCGGTGTCAAGCGAGGGCTGTGGTGTCGATCGCGATCTGCGGGATGGTGATCAAGGTTATGCGATCGCCAAAAGGGGTGTCGCGGATAGCGCTATACACACCTTCGTTCGGCGCCGTCATCTGAACTATGCTGCGTCCTGCCACATCGACGACCCAATATTCCGGGATGCTGCTTCGCGCATAAAGCCGCGCCTTCGGGCCGAGATCGAAATCGAGCGAACTCGCAGACACCTCTACGGCCAGCCGGACAGAGCGCCCCGTGACCAGCGCTTCAGGCTCGATCATCGCGATCACCAGATCGGGCTCGGGCAGATTGTAATCGTCGAGCCTGGTCGAAACGGGCGTATAGACCTTGAGGGCCAGTCCCGATGCCCGGACCGCATAGACGAGATCGGCGCTGAGATCCGCCAAGATGCCGGCATGCGGCCGATGGATCGCGTTCACGGTGTAGATATCCCCGTCGATCAACTCGGCCTTGGCAAACGCATTGAACGAACCGCTCTCCTGAAGGAGGATAAAGTCCTCCACGCGCAACCCGATCTTATGCGGTTCGATCGATTGCTCGGACAGGACGGACTGTACGTTCATGGGCAAAGCATACACCCGTTCGCTACGCGCTACAACGTAACCGGCACCACGATCGCCGCCACCAACCCCGGAGCATTGTCGCCCAGCGCAATCCGCCCGTCGTGCAACCGCGCGACTGCTTCGACCAGCGCCATCCCCAGCCCTGCCCCCGGCAGACTGCGCGCACTGTCGAGCCGGCCGAAACGGCGGAGCGCCTGCGCGCGGTCGGCCTCGGCGATGCCGGGCCCGCGATCTTCGACCTGGAAGCGCGCTTCGCCCGCCACGATCGCTAAGCGCAGCGTAATTGCCCCGCCCGCGCCTGCATGGCGCAGCGCATTGTCGATCAGGTTAGCGAGCGCTTGGGTCAGCAATTCGCGGTGCAGCACGATGCGCGGCGGATAAGCGGCGATCACTGCCTCGAAGCGCATCCCCGCATCCTCGACCACCGGCGCGTATAACTCGGCGATCTCCTCCATCAGCGCGGCGGGATCGATCGGCGCGAGCCGGTCGCGCGGCACCGACTCGGCCCGCGTGATCTCGATCATCGTCGAGAGCATCCGCATCACCAGATCGGTCTCGATCAGCAGCCCGCCCATCGCCGCCTCGCGCTGCGCCGGATCGGCCTGCAGTACCGCCGCCTCGGCCTTGGCGCGGAGCCGTGCGAGCGGCGAACGCAGATCGTGCGCCAGCCCGTCGGTGACGATCCGCAACTCCGTCATCAGCCGCTCGGTCTTGTCGAGCATCGCGTTGAGCCGCAGCGCGAGTCGATCGAACGCATCCCCGCCGCTCGCGGCATTGGGCACCCGCCGCGACAGATCGCCCTCGGCGACGCCCTCGATCACATCGGTAACGCGATTGAGCCGCTGCCCGACATAGCGTGTCACCACCAGCCCGCCGCCGATGCCAAGCGCCAATGACAGTAACGTCGCCGCCGCCAGCGCGCGCTCGATCCCGCGCTGCTCCTCCTGCCAGTCATCGAGCAAATGGCCGCTCACGAGACGGTTGGCGCCGATCTGCCGCACCGCATAGCCGGCCTCACGCTCGGACCATGGCCGCGAATCACCGACTTGGCCGATATGGAAGCCAATCGAGGCGGCACGTCCGACATGGCCGATCGTCGGCCCCACCTGCGCCAGGCGGCGCCCATCGGGAGCGACGACCATCACGATCCGCGTCGGATCGCTCGGTGCCTGCGCATCCTCGATCGCGCGGCCGAGCGCGGGAAGGCCGCCGGTGCGATACACCGCGACCAATGCGTCCGATTCCTCGATCGTATCGCGCCGCACCGCGTCGATCGCATCGTCGTGGACGAGCTTCCAGACGAAGCCGACGAGCACGAGGTTGGAGATCAGCGCCAGCCCGATCGCGAGCAACGCAATCCGCGCGGTGACCGAAAGCCGGATCAAGGTTCGGTCGACAACCGATACCCCGCGCCGCGCACGGTGTGCAGGATCGGCGCGGCGAAGCCCTCCTCGAGCTTGCGCCGCAACCGCCCGATATGCACATCGACGACGTTCGATCCCGGATCGAAATGATAGTTCCAGATCTTCTCGAGCATCATCGTGCGCGTCACCACCTGTCCGGCGTGGCGCGCGAGATATTCGAGCAGATTGAATTCGCGCGCGCCGAGCGCGATCACGCGGCCCTGACGGACCACGGTGCGCGCGAGCAGGTCGATCTCGAGATCGCCGACCGAGAGCTTGGTCGGCTGCCCCTCGGTGCCGCCGCGATCGACCCGGCGGAAGATCGCATCGATCCGCGCGGTCAGTTCGGCGAAGGAGAAGGGTTTTACCAGATAATCGTCGGCGCCGGCGTTCAGCCCGTCGATCCGGTCATCGACGGTGCCGAGCGCGGAGAGGATCAAGGCGGGCGTCGCGACGCCCGCGGCGCGGATCGCGCCGAGCATCGCCAGCCCGTTGAGCCCGGGCAACATGCGATCCGCGACAATCAGGTCGAAAATGCCCTCGCTCGCCAGGAACAGCCCGTCGCGGCCATCGCCGCAGGTCTGGACGACATAGCCCGCCTCCCCCAGCCCCTTGGCGAGGTAGGCAGCGGTCGAGGCATCGTCTTCGACGATCAGGATCTTGCGGGACATAGGTGGCATTCCGGGCGGTTTCCTCGTGCCTAGAATGAAATGAGGCCGGCGGAAAGCAAGCCTTCCGCCAGCCAACGACACTCCCGGGAGTGCGAGTGCCGATCTCGTCAAATCTTCCCGCCGCGTGCATCCGGCGATGCCCGCCTTATGGCGCGGTACGACTGCCACGGCGGTGACGCCGAGGTGACGAAATCGTCATTCGGGATATTTAACGACCGCCGCAGCCGCAGCGCGGTCAAGCGGCGTCGAGGATCGCTTCGATTGCCTGGGTCACCGCACCGATCTCGCCCATGCCATCGACGCGCCCGAGCAGGCCGCGCGCCTGGTATATCGGGATGATCGGCTCGGTCTTCGCGCGATATTCGGCCATGCGCGTGCGCACGGTTTCCTCATTGTCGTCGGGACGGCGCTTGAACTCGTGGCTGCCACAGACGTCGCACGTGCCGGCGACCTTGGGCTGCTTGAAATGGTCGTGATAGCCGGCACCGCACACTGCACATGTGTAACGGCCGACGATCCGCTCGACGAGCTTGTCCTCGTCGACCTCGAGCTCGATCACCGTGTCGAGCGTACGGCCGCGGCCGGCCAGGATCGTGTCGAGCTGTTCGGCTTGCGCCGCAGTGCGCGGATAACCGTCGAAGATCACGCCCTGTGCCGGATCGAGCGAAGCCAGCTTTTCGTCGATGATCCCCGAAACGATCGCGTCGGAAACAAGCTCGCCCGCGTCCATCACGGCCTTGGCCTGCAAACCAACCGGGCTGCCCGACTTCACCGCCGCGCGCAGCATGTCGCCGGTCGAGAGCTGGATCATGCCGCGCGTCGCCTCGAGGTGGCTCGCCTGGGTGCCCTTACCCGCGCCCGGAGGCCCCAACAGAATGATATTCACGCCACAATCCCCTCTTCGACCCGCTCTTTGGCGGCATCGCGCTTAGCGCAGACGCCCGCCCTTCAGCTTCGCCTTCTTGATCAGATCGCCATATTGATGCGCGAGCAAATGGCTCTGGATCTGCGTCACCGTATCCATCGTTACGTTGACCACGATCAGGAGGCTAGTGCCACCAAGGTAGAACGGGATCGCCAGCGCCGAAACGAGATATTCGGGCAACAGGCAGATGATCGCGAGATAGCCAGCACCGATCACGGTGATGCGCGTCAGGACGTAGTCGAAATAGTTCTCGGTGTTCTTGCCCGGGCGGATGCCGGGGATGAAGCCGCCGTGCCGCTTGAGATTGTCGGCGGTCTCTTCGGGATTGAACACCACGGCGGTGTAGAAGAACGAGAAGAACACGATGCCCGCGCCGTAGAGCAGCATGTATACCAGGCTGCCGTGCTGCAGGTATTGGTTGAGCGTGATGACGAGGTCGCCGTACCAGGTTTCCTTCGCGCCCGGCGCCTGCTTGCCCGCGAGTTGCATCACCGTCAGCGGCATCAGCAGCAGCGACGAGGCGAAGATCGGCGGGATCACGCCCGCGGTGTTGATCTTGAGCGGCAGATGGCTGCGGTCCGACTGCATCCCGCGCTGCGTCTGGCGCTTGGGATACTGGATCAGGATGCGGCGCTGCGCGCGCTCCATGAAGCAGATGAACAGGATCAGGCCTGCAACCGCGACCGCGATCGCGACGATCGTGAAGCCGTTGAGGTTACCCGCGCGGCCACCCTGCGCGAGGTTGTAGAGCGTCGTCGGCAAGTTCGCGACGATGCCCGCCATGATGATCAGCGACATGCCGTTGCCGATGCCGCGCGCGGTGATCTGCTCGCCGATCCACATCAGGAACATCGTGCCGCCGACGAGGCTGACGATCGAGCCCGCGACGAACATGAAGCCGGGATCGACCACCACGCCCTGGCTCTCGAAGCCGAGCGTGAGGAAATAGCCCTGGATGATCGTCAGCGCGACGGTGCCGTAGCGCGTGTACTGGTTGAGCTTCTTGCGCCCGCTCTCGCCTTCCTTCTTGATCGCGGCGAGCGTCGGCGACAGCGAAGTCGCGAGCTGCACCACGATCGAGGCGGTGATGTACGGGGTGACGCCCAAGGCGATCAGGCTGGCGCGCTTGAGCGAGCCGCCCGAGAAAGCATTGAAGAAATCGAGCACGCCGCCGCTGGTGCGATTCGCCAGCTCGGTGAGCGCGGTCGGGTCGATCCCCGGCAGCGGCACGTAGCTGAGCAGGCGGAACACGATCAGCGCGCCGATGGTGAACCACAGCCGCTTCTTGAGGTCGGTCGCCTGTGCGAATTTCGACAGGCTGATGCTGGAAGCCATCTGGTCGGCTGCGGATGCCATGCTGCGTATCGTCCCGGTAACTCAGGTGTCAGGAAACAAAAAACGGCGGAAAGCGTTACCGCCCCCCGCCGCTCATATAGGGGCCCGAACGGGCTTGTCTAACCTTGCGGTCATATTTCCCGCGATGTCCGCCCCCTCACCCGTCACCCCCGCGAAAGCGGGGGTCCCGCTTCTTCTTCTACCGTAGCCAGAAGAAGAAGCGGGATTCCCGCTTTCGCGGGAATGACGGCGCTGGGCGTCGGCTCGGGAAACTCAGGCCCGAAGCGTTCAGGCCCGAAGCGTTCAAGCCTTGAACGATTCCTTGTGCGCCTTGCGCTCGCGATACTTGACGCCCTTCTTAGCGGCAGCCTTTTCGGCCGCCGGAACGACGTGGATCACGTCGACCTTGCCGCCGAGCTTCTCGACCGCCTCGATCGCGCCCTTCGACGCGCCGGCGACGGTGAAGCTGAGCACAGCCGTCATCTCGCCCTTGGCAAGCAGACGGACGCCGTCCTTGCCGCCACGCGCCAGGCCAGCGGCCTTGAGCGCGTCATGGTCGAGCGTCGCGCCGGCTTCGATCTTGCCTGCGTCGACCGCAGCCTGGATCGCACCGAGGTTCACCTCGGCATAGTCCTTGGCGAAGATGTTGTTGAAGCCACGCTTCGGCAGACGCATGTGGAGCGGCATCTGGCCGCCCTCGAAGCCTGCGATCGAGACGCCTTCACGGCTCTTCTGGCCCTTCTGGCCACGACCGGCAGTCTTGCCCTTGCCCGAACCGATACCACGGCCGACCCGCATCTTGGACTTACGCGCGCCCTGATTGTCGCGGATTTCATTGAGTTTCATGAGTGCACTCGCTTTCGCTTTTGTCGCGCTGACGTTTAAACCAAAAAAGCCCCTCCCCTTTAGGGGAGGGGTTGGGGGGTGGGGGGATGCCTCGCAGAGACTAGCT
>NZ_JH584241.1:2162567-2186553 GCF_000241485.1 Sphingomonas sp. PAMC 26605 | reverse complement strand
GATGCCTCGCAGAGACTAGCTCCTGGGACGTCCCCACCCCAACCCCTCCCCTAAAGGGGAGGGGCTCGATGAGGTCAAGCCTCGATCTTCACCATGTGCGCGACCTTGCGGATCATGCCCCGGACTTCGGGGGTATCCTCGAGCTCGCGCGTCTTGTGCATCTTGTTGAGGCCGAGGCCGATCAGCGTTGCGCGCTGGTCGGCTTCGCGGCGGATCGGCGAACCGGTCTGCGTGATCTTGATGGTTGCCATGTCGCTTACTCCACAACCGCGGCCGCATCGGCCTCGGCAGTCTCGGATCCACCACGGCCCAGCAGGTCGGCAATCTTCTTGCCGCGACGCTGTGCAACCGACTTCGGCGAAACCTGCGAGGTCAGCGCCTCGAAGGTCGCACGGATCATGTTGTACGGGTTCGACGTGCCGACCGACTTGGTCACGACGTCGGCAACGCCGAGCGACTCGAACACGGCGCGCATCGGACCACCAGCGATGATACCCGTACCCGCCGGCGCCGAGCGCAGCGTGACGAGACCGGCACCGAAGTGACCGTTGCCGTCATGATGCAGCGTGCGGCCGTCCTTCAAGGGAACGCGGACCATTGCCTTCTTGGCAGCAGCCGTCGCCTTCGAAATGGCTTCGGGCACTTCGCGCGCCTTGCCATGACCGAAGCCGACCCGGCCCTTGCCGTCGCCGACGACGACGAGTGCTGCAAAGCCGAAGCGCTTGCCGCCCTTGACCGTCTTCGAGACGCGGTTGATGTGAACCAGCTTCTCGATCAGCTCTTCGCCGCCATCGTCGGCACCGGGGCCGCCACGACCGCGATTGTCGCGACCGCCACGGTTGTCACGGCCGCCACGGTTCGCACCGCCGCCGGGACCACGACCGCCGCCAGGGCCGCCACGGTTGCCACCAGGACCACCGCGACCGCGCGGCGCTTCCTGCTGCGGAACCGGTGCGCCGTCGGGCGACGCTGCGATTTCGTTCGGAATGTTGTCGTCAGCCATAATTAGAACTCCAATCCGGCTTCACGCGCGGCAGTCGCCAGCGCCTTGACCCGGCCGTGGAACAGGAAGCCACCGCGATCGAACACGACCTGCGTCACGCCAGCCGCCTTGCAGGCTTCGGCGATGCGCGTGCCGACACCGGTCGCTGCGTCGAGGTTGGCGCCGGACGTGTCGCGCACGTCCTTTTCCAGCGTCGAAGCAGCAGCGATCGTCACGCCCTTGGCGTCGTCGATGATCTGCGCATAGATGTGGCGGCCCGAGCGGTGGATCGACAGCCGCGGACGGCCCGAACCCCGTGCACGAAGCGCGGTGCGGTTGCGGCGGCGCCGCTTCTCGAAGAGAGACATACCCTTGGTCGACATTACTTCTTCTTCCCTTCCTTGCGGAAGATGAACTCGCCGTCGTACTTGATGCCCTTGCCCTTGTAAGGCTCGGGCTTGCGCCAACGACGGATTTCAGCTGCCAGCTGGCCGACCTTCTGCTTGTCCGAACCCGAGATCTCGATCGTCGTGTTGTCGGGGGTCTTGACTTCGATCCCCTCCGGCACGTCGATGTTGACGTCGTGGCTGTAGCCGAGCTTGAGGTTCAGGTTCTTGCCCTGCGCCGCAGCACGATAGCCAACGCCGTTGATCAGCAGCTTCTTGGTGAAGCCGTCCGACACGCCGGTGATCAGGTTCTGCACGAGCGTGCGCTGCATGCCCCAGAACGCGCGAGCGCGCTTGGTCTCGTTTGCGGGGTTGACCGAAACGCCACCCTCTTCGAGCACATAGCTGATCTCTTCGCGCAGCGGCATCGCGAGGGTGCCCTTGGGCCCCTTCACGGTGAGCTGCTGGCCTTCGATCGTCGCGGTCACGCCGCTGGGGATCGCGACCGGCTTTTTACCGATGCGGCTCATATCAGAACACCTCCGCGAGGACTTCGCCGCCGACATTCTGTTCGCGCGCTTCGGCGTCGGACAGAACACCGCGAGGCGTCGAGACGATGGTGATGCCGAGGCCGTTCATGACGCGCGGCAGTTCGGTCGAAGCCGAATAGACGCGACGGCCAGGCTTCGAAACGCGGGCAACGTGCTTGATCGCAGGCTGGCCCTCGAAATACTTCAGCTCGATGCGGATGCCGGCCGCGGGGCCCATCTGCTCTTCGCTATAGCCACGGATGTAGCCTTCGCGCTGGAGAACGTCGAGAACGCGGGCCCGCAGCTTGGAGCCCGGCGTCAGGACGGAGTCCTTGCGCGCGCGCTGGCCGTTGCGGATGCGGGTGAGCATATCACCCAGGGGATCGGTCAATGCCATCTGTTGATCCTTACCAGCTCGACTTCGTAACGCCCGGGATCAGGCCCTTGTTGGCCAGATCGCGCAGCTGAATACGGCAGAGGCGGAACTTGCGATAATAAGCGCGCGGACGACCCGTCAGCTCGCAGCGGTTGCGGATGCGCGTCGGGTTCCCGTTGCGGGGAATCTCGGCCATCTTCAGACGGGCTTCGATCCGCTCGCCGTCGCTCAGCGAATTGTCGCCAGCGATTGCCTTGAGCGCCGCATACTTAGGCGCGTACTTCTTGACGAGCATCTTGCGACGCTCGTTCTTGTTGACAGAACTTACCTTCGCCATCTTATGCCGCCTTCTTTTCGGTCGCGTCTTCAGTGACTTCCGGCGGGAACGGGAAGCCGAACAGGCGGAGCAGCTCGCGCGCTTCGTCGTCGGTCCGTGCCGTGGTCGTGACGATCACGTCCATGCCGCGGATCTTGTCGATCCGGTCGTAGCTGATTTCCGGGAACACCAGCTGCTCCTTAAGGCCGCAGGCATAGTTGCCGCGTCCGTCGAACGACTTGGGGTTGAGCCCGCGGAAATCGCGAACGCGCGGGAGCGCGATCGTGATGAAACGGTCGAGGAACTCGTACATGCGCTCACGACGAAGGGTGACCTTCACGCCGATCGGCATGCCTTCGCGCAGCTTGAACTGAGCGATCGACTTCTTGGCCTTGGTCACGACGGGCTTCTGGCCGGCGATCAGCTCCATTTCCTGGGCTGCCTGGTCGACCTTCTTCTTGTCCTGCGTCGCTTCGCCAACGCCCATGTTCAGGACGATCTTGTCGATGCGCGGAACTTCCATCGCGTTCTTGTAGCCGAACTTCTCGGTCATCGCAGCGACGATCTTGTCGTCGTACATGCCCTTCATCCGGGGCTTGGTTGCAGCATCAGCCACTGATCTTCTCCCCGGTCTTGACCGCAACGCGGACCTTCTTGCCGTCCTGGGTCTCGAAGCGAACGCGCGTCGGCTTGCCGTCGGCGGTCACATGCGCAACCTTGGAAATGTGCATCGGTGCTTCCGAACGCTTCAGGCCACCCTCGGGGTCGCCCTGGCTCGGCTTGGTATGGCGCACGGCGACGTTGACGCCCGAAACGATGACCTTGCCGTCCTTCGGGAACGCGGTCGTCACTTCGCCGGTCTTGCCCTTGTCGCGGCCCGACAGGACGATGACGCGATCGCCCTTCTTGATCTTAGCGGCGGCCATTTTACAGCACCTCCGGTGCGAGCGAGATGATTTTCATGTGCTTCTTGCCGCGGAGCTCGCGCACCACTGGGCCAAAGATACGCGTGCCGATCGGCTCTTCGTTCTTGTTGACCAGCACGGCTGCGTTCGAATCGAAGCGGATCACGGTGCCATCGGCGCGGCGAATGTCCTTCGCCGTACGCACGATGACGGCACGGTGCACGTCGCCCTTCTTCACGCGGCCACGGGGGGCAGCTTCCTTGACGCTGACGACGATGATGTCGCCCACGCCTGCAACACGACGCTTGGAACCCCCAAGCACCTTGATGCACATAACCCGCTTCGCGCCGCTGTTGTCAGCGACCTCGAGATTGGATTGCATCTGGATCATTGGATCCGCTTCCTTCTCACTATGGACCCCGATTCCGACCGGGACCCGCCTAAAAACTCAACCGTCACCCCAGCGAAAGCTGGGGTCTTCCGGCAACTGTCATGCCCTCACCCACGAGACCCCAGCTTTCGCTGGGGTGACGGGTTTATGCGTCGACGTCGACCCGCTCAGGCGTCGCATGGGTGTTAACCCGATCGATCACCTTCCAGGTCTTCAGCTTGGAGATCGGTGCGGTCTCTTCGATCCGCACGGTTTCGCCCTGCTTGAACTCATTGCCCTCATCATGGGCATGATACTTCTTCGTACGACGGATGATCTTGCCGTAGAGCGCGTGCTTGACCTTACGCTCCACGTTCACGACCACCGTCTTGTCGCCCTTGTCGGAGACGATCAGCCCCGTCAGCACGCGCTTTGGCATGTCTAAATCCTTACTTTGCCGCAGTGTCGCGCGAGCGCGCGGACTGCAGGGTCTTGATGCGAGCGATGTCGCGACGGACTTCCTTCACCCGGCTCGACTTTTCGAGCTGGTTGGTCGCCGCCTGGAAACGGAGGTTGAACGCCTCGCGCTTCAGGTTGCCGAGCTCTTCGCCCAGCTGGTCTTCGGTCTTGGCGGCCAGGTCGGAACGACGCGTGTCGAGCTTTGCCATCTTATGCAACTCCCAGATGCGAGGTGTCGCCGAGACGGGCAACGACCTTCACCTTGATCGGCAGCTTCATCGCTGCGCGGCTGAACGCCATAGCGGCGATGTCACCCGGAACGCCATCCAGTTCGAACAGGATGCGGCCCGGCTTTACGCGAGCTGCCCAATATTCCGGCGAACCCTTGCCCTTACCCATGCGGACTTCGGCAGGCTTGCCCGAGACGGGAAGATCCGGGAAAACGCGGATCCACAAACGCCCCTGGCGCTTGATGTGACGCGTGATCGCGCGGCGAGCCGCCTCGATCTGGCGTGCGGTAATCCGGTCCGGCTCCATCGCCTTCAGCCCGTACGAGCCGAAGTTGAGGGTCGTGCCGGACTTGGCGTCGCCATGGATGCGGCCCTTGAAGGCCTTGCGAAACTTGGTCTTTTTCGGTTGCAGCATGATCTATTCCTTAGCGGCGCGGATCAGGCCGGACGCCGGAAGTCTGTGCTTCCATCATCAGCCGGTCGGTCGCCATCGGGTCATGACCCAGGATTTCGCCCTTGAAGATCCAGACTTTCACGCCGCACACGCCGTAGGCGGTGTGTGCAGTCGCTTCGGCATAATCGACGTTGGCGCGCAGCGTGTGGAGCGGAACGCGACCTTCGCGATACCATTCCGAACGCGCGATTTCAGCACCGCCGAGACGGCCGCCGCAGTTGATCCGGATGCCCTCTGCGCCGAGACGCATCGCCGACTGGACCGCACGCTTCATGGCGCGGCGGAAGGCGATACGACGCTCGAGCTGATCGGCGATCCCCTGTGCGACGAGCTTCGAATCGACTTCCGGCTTGCGGATTTCGACGATGTTGAGGCTCACGTCGGACGTGGTCATCTTGCCGAGCAGGCGGCGCAGCTTTTCAATGTCTGCGCCCTTCTTGCCGATGATCACGCCGGGGCGTGCTGCGAAGATCGAGACGCGGCACAGCTTGGCCGGACGGTCGATCACCACCTTGGAGATCGCTGCCTGCGGCAGCGTCTTCATGATGAACGCACGCATCTTGAGATCTTCGAGCAGAAGACGACCGTAATCGGCGCCCTCGGCATACCAGCGGCTGTCCCAGGTGCGGTTGATCTGCAGGCGCAGACCGATGGGGTTCGATTTCTGACCCATTACGCTTCTTCTTCCATTTCGCGAACGACGATGCGCAGGCGGCTGAAGGGCTTGAGGATGCGGGTCGACTTGCCGCGGCCGCGCGTGGCGAACCGCTTCATGACGATCGACTTGCCGACCGAGGCTTCCGAGACGACGAGCGAGTCGACGTCGAGGTTATGGTTGTTCTCAGCGTTGGCGATGGCCGAGGCCAGCACCTTGCGCGCTTCGATTGCCATGCCCTTGGTCGAGAATTGCAGGATGTTCATCGCCTGGCCGACCGGCTTGTTGCGAATGAGCGCTGCAACCAGGCCGAGCTTCTGCGCCGAACCACGGATCTGCGTGCCGACCGAGAGGGCTTCCTTCTCGCCGACCTTGCGGGGGGATTTCGCCTTAGACATTAGCGCTTGCCCTTCTTGTCCGCGGCGTGGCCGGGGAAGTACCGAGTGGGCGCGAACTCGCCGAGCTTCATGCCCACCATGTCCTCGTTGACCGAGACCGGCACGAACTTGCGACCGTTATAGACGCTGAACGTGAGGCCCACGAACTGCGGCAGGATCGTCGAGCGACGCGACCAGGTCTTGATCGCACCGCGCGCATTGGTTTCCTGCGCGGTTTCTGCCTTCTTGAGCAGGTGGAGGTCCACGAAGGGACCCTTCCAGACTGAGCGAGCCATCTTAGCCCTTCCTCTTCGTCGAATGACGCGAACGGATGATCATCTTATCCGTCGACTTATTGTGACGGGTGCGCGCACCCTTGGTCGGCTTGCCCCATGGCGTAACCGGATGACGGCCACCCGAGGTACGGCCTTCACCACCGCCGTGCGGATGGTCGACCGGGTTCTTGGCGACACCACGCGTCAGCGGGCGGATGCCCAACCAGCGGCTGCGGCCTGCCTTGGCGAGGTTGGTGTTGCCGTTGTCGGGGTTCGACACGGCGCCGACCGTGGCCATGCAGTTCGCATGGAGGTAGCGCTGCTCGCCCGAGTTGAGGCGGACCATGACCATGCCCCTGTCGCGACCGACGACCTGCACGTACGTGCCTGCCGAACGTGCGATCTGACCACCCTTGCCCGGCTTCATCTCGACGTTGTGGACGATCGTGCCGACCGGCATCTGGCCCAGTTCCATCGCGTTGCCCGGCTTCACGTCGGTCTTCTTGTCCGCGATGACCTTGTCACCGACGGCCAAGCGCTGCGGCGCGATGATGTAGGCAACGTTTTCCTTGCCATCGGCAGTCTGACCATAGTTGATCAGCGCGATGAACGCGGTGCGGTTGGGATCATATTCGATCCGCTCGACCACGCCATCGACGCCCCAGTTACGGCGCTTGAAGTCGATGATGCGGTAGCGCTGCTTGTGACCGCCGGCGATGCCGCGCGACGTGATGTGGCCCTTGTTGTTACGGCCACCGGTCTTGCGCTTGCCTTCGGTCAGCGCCTTGACGGGGCCGCCCTTGTGCAGTGCCGACCGGTCGACGAGGATGAGCCCGCGGCGTGCCGGGCTCGTCGGGTTATAATGCTTCAGTGCCATCGGATCAGATCCCCGTCGTCACGTCGATGGACTGGCCGTCCTTCAACGTCACGATCGCCTTCTTGATGTCGGAGCGGGTGTAGGGCGCGCCCTTCCACTTCTTGGTCTTGCCCTTCTGGACGATCGTGTTGACCCCCAGAACGGTCACGTCGAACAGCGCTTCCACAGCAGCCTTGATCTGCGGCTTGGTGGCGTCGTTGGTGACCTTGAACACGACCGCATTGTGCTCGGAGAGCAACGTGGCCTTTTCGGTGATATGCGGAGCAACGATCACGTCGTAATGACGTGCGTCGATCCCGGTTTTTGGCTTAGCCATTGAAGCGCGCCTCCAGCATTTCGACGGCAGCGCGGGTCAGGACCAGCGTGTCGTGCTTCAGGATGTCATAGACGTTGGCGCCGGCAGCCGGCATCACGTTGATCGTGTGCAGGTTGCCCGCCGCCAGTGCGAAGCTCGTGTCGACCATGTCGCCATCGATGACGAGCGCGGTCTTGCCGGTGCCGAGCTTGGCCCAATCCGCGATCAGCGTCTTGGTCTTGTTCTCGGCGACGCCCAGGCTGTCCATGACGACCAGCGTACCGGCCTGTGCATGCGTCGACAGCGCCATCTTGAGACCGAGTGCGCGGATCTTCTTGTTCAGGCCGGGGTTGAAGTCGCGGGTCCGCTGACCGTGCGCCTTACCACCACCGACGAAGATCGGAGCGCGGCGATCGCCGTGACGAGCCGTACCGCCGCCCTTCTGGCGACCGAACTTCTTACCCGTACGTGCAACGTCGGAACGCTCACGCGTGCCGCTTGCGGTCGCACGGCGCTTCTCGAGCTGCCAGGTGACGACGCGGTGCAGGATGTCGGCGCGCGGATCGAGACCGAAGACCTCGTCGTTGAGCTCGACTTCCGTGACGGCTGCGCCGTCGAAAGACTGAGATGTAACCTTCATGATCAGCCCTCCTGGCCGTCGGTCGCGTCCACGGTCGCGACGTCAGCAGGCGTCTCGGCGGGAGCGGTGTCGTTGGTGTTGGCAACCTGGCGGAGGCCGGCGGGGTACGGCGCATCGGCGTGACGCGCGACCTTGACCGAATCCTTGACCAGCAACCAGCCGCCCTTCGAGCCAGGGACCGAACCCTTGACGAAGATCAGGCCACGCTCGACGTCGGTCGAAACGATTTCGAGGTTCTGCTGGGTGCGGTTCTTGTCGCCCATGTGCCCGGCCATCTTCTTGTTCTTGAAGACCTTGCCCGGATCCTGGCGCTGACCGGTCGAACCGAGCGAACGGTGCGAGACCGAAACGCCGTGGGTCGCGCGCAGACCGCCGAAGCCCCAACGCTTCATGCCGCCCTGGAAGCCCTTACCCTGGGTCACGCCCTGGATATCGACGATCTGGCCGGAAACATAATGGTCGGCAGAGATGGTCGCGCCGACTTCGAGCACGGCATCATCGCTCACGCGGAATTCAGCCAGCTTCGCCTTGGGCTCGACTTCGGCCTTGCCGAAGTGGCCGCGCTGCGGCTTGGCGACATTCTTTGCTTTTGCGGTACCTGCGCCCAGCTGGACTGCAACATACCCATCTCGATCGGCCTCGCGAACGGCCACAACTTGAAGATTTTCCAGCGCCAGAACGGTCACGGGCACATGGCGCCCGTCGTCCTGGAACCAGCGGGTCATCCCCATCTTTTTCGCGATCACGCCAGTGCGCATGATCAATGCTCCATACAATGCAGAGGCACCCCGCGGACCATTCCGAAGGGTGCGTACTCAGCCCAAACTCATTTTATACTGCGGCCCCGACCCGGGCTGGTGCTCCCCGCGCTGGCGGTGGAGCGTGTCGGGGGACGCAGACCCGAATAAATCCGGCGGTATCCCGTCTATCTGGTGCTGCCCGAAGGCTTCACCGAATCTCGTGGAGGCGCGCTATTACGCGAGCTTGATCTCGACGTCAACGCCTGCGGCGAGGTCGAGCTTCATCAGCGCATCGACCGTCTGCGGGGTCGGCTGAACGATGTCCAGCATGCGCTTGTAGGTACGGACCTCGAACTGCTCGCGCGACTTCTTGTCGATGTGCGGGCCGCGGTTGACCGTGAACTTCTCGATGCGCGTCGGCAACGGAATGGGGCCACGGATGAGCGCGCCGGTGCGGCGGGCAGTGTCGGCGATGTCGCCGGTAGCCTGGTCGAGCACGCGATGATCGAATGCCTTCAGACGAATGCGGATATTGCTGTCCATAGTCCCTACCGATGCGAAAGAGCGGGGCAACTCGCTTCCTCGTCATCCCGGCGAAGCGCGCCGGGGATGACGGCTTGGCGGCCGCCTCTACTGATTAAAACCAAAACTGGAGGCGGGGCACTACAGGCCCCTCCTACAAAAAGCAACAGCCCGCGCCTCTCATCGAGGCGCGGGCTGCACTTTTTTCTATTGCTAGAAATTTAGGCCGAAATGCCCGAGACGATGCCCGAACCAACGGTACGGCCGCCTTCGCGGATCGTGAAGCGCTGGCCGACGTCCATGGCGATCGGTGCGATCAGCTTGACGCCGAGCGCGATGTTGTCGCCAGGCATGACCATTTCGGTGCCCTCAGGCAGCTCGACGGTGCCGGTGACGTCGGTCGTGCGGAAGTAGAACTGCGGGCGGTAGTTGGCGAAGAACGGCGTGTGACGGCCACCCTCGTCCTTCGACAGCACGTAGACTTCCGACGAGAACGCCGTGTGCGGCTTGATCGAGCCGGGCTTGCAGAGAACCTGGCCACGCTCGACTTCTTCACGACCAACGCCGCGGATCAGCGCGCCGATATTGTCGCCAGCCTGGCCCGAGTCGAGCAGCTTGCGGAACATTTCGACGCCCGTGACCGTGGTCTTGCGCGTGTCGTTGATGCCGACGATCTCGACTTCCTCGCCAACCTTGACGATGCCGGTCTCGACGCGGCCAGTGACGACCGTACCACGACCCGAGATCGAGAAGACGTCCTCGATCGGCATCATGAACGGCTTGTCGAGCGGACGCTCGGGCTGCGGCAGGTACGTGTCGACAGCTTCCATCAGCTTGAGGACGGCGTCATGGCCGATCTCAGGCGTGGTGTCGTTGAGGGCAGCCACAGCCGAACCGCGGATGACGGGGATGTTGTCGCCGTCGAAATCGTACTTCGAGAGAAGCTCGCGGATTTCCATCTCGACCAGCTCGAGGATTTCCTCGTCGTCGACGAGATCGACCTTGTTCATGAACACGACCATCGTCGGCACGCCGACCTGGCGCGCGAGCAGGATGTGCTCGCGGGTCTGCGGCATCGGGCCATCGGTCGCCGAAACGACGAGGATCGCGCCGTCCATCTGCGCCGCACCGGTGATCATGTTCTTCACATAATCGGCGTGGCCCGGGCAATCGACGTGCGCGTAGTGACGGGCAAGCGTCTCATACTCGACGTGTGCGGTCGAGATGGTGATGCCGCGCTCGCGCTCTTCAGGAGCCTTGTCGATGTTGGCATAGCTGGTGAAGGTGGCGCCACCGGTCTCGGCGAGCACCTTGGTGATCGCAGCCGTGAGCGAGGTCTTGCCATGATCGACATGGCCGATCGTGCCGATGTTGAGATGCGGCTTGTTCCGCTCGAACTTTGCTTTCGCCATTGTCTTTCCTTTACAGCGCGCCGCCTAGTGCCGACGGGCCGCGTCTCATCAAAAACGTGTTGGTGGAACGGGGCCGTCCCCATACGCCAGAAGCCGGACGAGACCGCCCGATCACTTGCGAAGGCGCGCCGATAGCCCAAGATTCGGGTGGGCGCTAGGGGGAAATTGCTTTTGGGTTGAGGTCGCGATGGGTTTTGCTCGGCCTAGCGAGTCACCTCTGAGCCATCGACTTCGAGATCCGCGATCGTCGCCGATACCAGCCGATCCGTCAGCAAGATGTCGAGCTGCCCGTGGTACCCATCGGAGTCCGGGTTCTCATGCATCAGCGCCCTGCTCTCGTTCAGATCGATCACCCAATATTCCGGAATGCCGGCCGCGGCGTACAGATCGGATTTACGCCCGAGGTCGTTAGCTAATGTGGTGTCGGAAACCTCGATCACGAGCGCGACCGATTCGACCGGCACCGGACCTTCGCCGCGCCAGCGGTGCAGAACGATATCCGGCTCCGGCATGCTGTCGTCATTCAAGCGAATCGCGACTTCGGTCATCAGCTCCAGGTCGCTACCGATCTCCCGCAGTCGCACCGTAAGCGCGAAGGCCAAACGAGACTTCGCCCCCGCGTGCTCACTGAACTGCGCATTCATGACGTAGATGTCCCCGTCGATGAGTTCGGTCTTGCCGTAATCGTCGAACGCCCCGCTGGCGTTGAGCAGCAGGAAGTCCTCGACGCGCAGGCCGACCTTATGCGGTGTAGTGAGGACGGGCGCGGAAGCGTTCATGGAAGCAAAATATCGCAACGACGACGTGTTGAAAAGCGTCCAGCTGCCAGCGGTTACAAAGCCAAGGAACAACCGCGGAATGCGGATTTTGACCGCAAGCTGTCCTTCCGATCACATCTCGACGGCGGTCGCGACGTCGCCTCCATCCAACGTAATCTGCGTCGGCCGTTCCGCGCTGCTCAAACGGAGCTTCAAAGGGGCGGATCCTTCGTCGAGCCGAAAGGTGCCCGCCCCCTCCCCCACGAAGCTTCGCGGTAGGATGTAGGGACCGACTTTATCGGTCTCAATCTTATAAGGGACCGTCACCCTTCCAATGTGCATTTGACCATCGTGCAAGATTATCGTCCCACAGCACGAACTGGCATAGGAACCGTTCGCCATGTTCGTTGGCAACTGCTTTGCCGGCGTCACAAAAACGCAGATCATCACGCTCAGGCTGGCGGCCAACACTGTCCCGGAGATCCATCTTCGTCCACTCATTCGCCAACGCTAGCTGGCGAAATCGTTATCCGCAATTGGACCCGAGCTAACGGGCCATTGGCAACAAGCAGGAAATCCATCGTCAAACAAAAAAGGGCCCGCTCCGTTGCCGGAGCGGGCTCTTCAATCTCAGACGGCCGACACGGGAGTAAATCCCGTGTCGTCGGACGGGTTCGCCATGCGGCGACCCGCCGGCCAACCGTTCGCGTGCCTTGCGGCACCGGCGCGCACCGTGGGTGCGCGCCTCGCTCCGGTTAGGCCAACTTCGCCTTGACCTCGTCCGCGACGTTCGCCGGGACTTCTTCGTAATGCGAGAACTGCATCGAGTAGTTCGCGCGGCCCTGCGTGAACGAGCGCAGCGCGTTCACATAGCCGAACATGTTCGCCAGCGGGACCATCGCGTCCACCGACTGCGCGTTGCCGCGCGTATCGGTGCCCTGGATCTGGCCACGACGGCTGTTCATGTCGCCGATGACGTCGCCCAGATAATCTTCCGGGGTCACGACTTCGACCTTCATGATCGGCTCGAGCAGCTTGATGCCGGCCTTCTGCGCGACTTCGCGCATCGCGCCACGCGCACAGATTTCGAAAGCCAGCGCCGACGAGTCGACGTCATGGTAGGCACCGTCATAGACGAGGATCTCGAAATCGATGATCGGGAAGCCGACCAGCGAACCCGTCGCCGCCGTCTCGCGGAAGCCCTTTTCGATCGCCGGGATATATTCCTTCGGAATGTTACCGCCCTTGATCTCGTCCTTGAAGACGATGCCCGAGCCGCGCTCGCCCGGCGTGACCTTGACCTTCACGCGACCGAACTGGCCGGTACCACCCGACTGCTTCTTGTGCGTGTAGTCGACGTCGACCGGCTTGCCGAGATACTCACGGTAAGCCACCTGCGGCGCGCCGACATTGGCCTCGACCTTGAACTCGCGCTTCATGCGGTCGACCAGGATCTCGAGATGGAGCTCGCCCATGCCCTTGATGATGGTCTGGCCCGACTCGGCGTCCGACGAAACGCGGAACGACGGATCTTCGCGTGCGAGACGATTGAGCGCGACGCCCATCTTCTCCTGGTCGGCCTTGGTCTTGGGCTCGACCGAGAGCTCGATCACGGGCTCGGGGAATTCCATCCGCTCGAGGATGATCGGCGCGTTCATCGCGCAGAGCGTGTCGCCGGTCGTGGTGTCCTTGAGACCTGCCAGAGCGACGATGTCGCCGGCATAGGCCACTTGGATGTCCTCGCGCTCGTTCGCATGCATCAGCAGCATGCGGCCGACCTTTTCCTTCTTGTCCTTGACCGAGTTCGTGACCTGCGACGCGGTCTCGAGCTTGCCCGAGTAGATACGCGCGAAGGTCAGCGTTCCCACGAACGGATCGTTCATGATCTTGAACGCGAGCGCCGAGAACGGTGCTTCGTCCGACGACGGACGCTCGTCCGGAGTCACGCCGTCGAGCTTGAGGCCCTGAATGGCGGGAACGTCGAGCGGCGACGGCAGATAGTCGACGACGGCGTCGAGCAGCGGCTGGACGCCCTTGTTCTTGAACGCCGAACCGCAGACGACCGGAACGAACGAGAAGTTGAGGGTGCCCTTGCGAATCAGCTTCTTGAGGTCGGCCGTGCTCGGCTCGTTGCCCTCGAGATAGGCTTCCATCAGCGCGTCGTCCTGCTCGACGGCCATCTCGATCAGGTCGCTGCGATACTTCGCTGCCTTCTCGGCGAGATCAGCGGGGATCTCCGAATATTCGAACTTCGCGCCGAGGCTCTCTTCGAGCCAGATGATCGCGCGGTTCTCGACCAGATCGACCAGGCCCTTGAAGTCGCCTTCCATGCCGATCGGGAGATACAGCACGGCCGGACGCGCACCCAGGCGATCGATGATCGACTGGACGCAGAAATAGAAATCGGCGCCGGTGCGGTCGAGCTTGTTGACGAAGCACATCCGCGGCACTTTGTACTTCTCGGCCTGACGCCACACGGTCTCGGACTGCGGCTCGACGCCGGCAACGCCGTCGAAGCAGGCGACGGCACCGTCGAGCACGCGGAGCGAACGCTCGACTTCGATCGTGAAGTCGACGTGGCCCGGGGTGTCGATGATGTTGATCAGGTGCTCTTCGCCCTTGCCTTCGCTGGCGCGCCACTTGCAGGTCGTCGCAGCCGACGTGATCGTGATCCCGCGCTCCTGCTCCTGCTCCATCCAGTCCATCGTCGCGGTGCCTTCGTGCACTTCGCCGATCTTGTAGGACTTGCCGGTGTAATAGAGGATACGCTCGGTCGTCGTCGTCTTGCCGGCGTCGATGTGCGCCATGATGCCGATGTTGCGATAGCGTTCGAGCGGATGGCTGCGGGCCATGATCGTAATCCTTACGAGTTAGAATGCGAGCTGAACGCGGGGGCGATCAGGGGAAGAACAATTTCGCGAGTGCCGCCCCTGCACCAAGAATGGCAGCAAAGGCAATCATGGCTTGAAACACCATGTTTCGCGGCAGAATTTCCGTTTCGGCAAGCAGCTTCAGCCGTTCGGCCGAGAGCTTGGCTTCCTCTGCACTGAGCTTGGCAGCTTCGGCCCGCAGCTTGCGGGCCTCGGCCTCGAGCCGCTCCGACGTGCGGTTCAGCTCATCAATGGACGGCGGGGAAGCGGTAGCCATGTCACTACTCCTCGCCGCCCATATAATCGCTTACCAGCGATAATGCGAGAAGGCGCGGTTGGCTTCGGCCATGCGGTGCGTGTCTTCGCGCTTCTTGACCGCGTTGCCGCGGTTGTTGGCGGCGTCCATCAGCTCGCCCGAGAGGCGCGCCGACATGGTGTTCTCGCTGCGTGCGCGTGCAGCTGCGATCAACCAGCGAATCGCCAGCGCCTGGGCACGCTCGGGGCGCACTTCGACCGGGACCTGATAGGTCGCACCACCGACACGGCGGCTGCGGACTTCGATGCCGGGCTTCACGTTGGTGAGCGCGTCATGGAACACCGCGACGGGATCCTTCTTCGCACGCGTTTCGACGGTTTCCATCGCGCCGTACACGATCAGTTCCGCGACCGACTTCTTACCGTCGAGCATAACCGAGTTCATGAACTTCGAGAGGACCTCATCACCGTACTTAGGATCGGGGAGGATGATACGCTTTTCTGGGCGACGACGACGTGCCATTTCAATTTCCTTCTAAACTTCAGCCATATGATGATCGGCTATGTGAGCCGACCGGCTTACTTCGGACGCTTGGCGCCGTACTTGGAACGCGACTGGCGACGATCCTTGACACCCTGTGTATCGAGGACACCGCGCAGGACATGGTAGCGCACGCCGGGAAGATCGCGAACGCGACCGCCGCGGATCAGCACGACCGAGTGCTCCTGCAGATTGTGGCCCTCGCCCGGGATGTAGCTGATGACTTCGCGGCTGTTGGTCAGGCGAACCTTGGCCACCTTGCGCAGAGCCGAGTTTGGCTTCTTCGGGGTCGTCGTGTAGACGCGGGTGCAAACGCCGCGCTTCTGCGGGTTCTGCTCCATTGCAGGGACCTTGGACTTGGCCTTCTGCGGATCGCGGCCCTTGCGGACCAGCTGGTTGATTGTCGGCATTGAATCTCTTCACCTTGACTGTTGGTTACTTTGCTGGAGCCATCACGCCCCCCCAGAACAATTCGGGGAATACAAAAAGGGCCATTGGAGGCGAAACCGCCCCCGGGCCCTGGAATGCATCCAGCAATGTTCAAGCACCGTCCCGGAGGAAAACTCCGGTCGAGCGGTGGTGCGCATACAATGCGACTCGGTCGAGGTCAACTCCGGCGTCCCGCGATCTTCCCCGCTTCCGATCCCTCGTCCAAGCTGGTAAGGCCAGTTCATGACACCAAACCCTTACGACCTGCTCGTCATCGGCGGCGGGATCAACGGCTGCGCGATCGCGCGCGAAGCCAGTCTGCTCGGCCTCAAGGTCCTGCTCGTCGAACGCGACGATCTCGCGGCGCATACCTCCTCGGCCTCGACCAAGCTGATCCACGGGGGTTTACGCTATCTCGAATATTACGAGTTCAAGCTCGTCGCCGAAGCGCTGCGCGAGCGCGAGCGGCTGGTCAAGGCGGCGCCGCACATCATCCACCCGATGCGCTTCGTCCTGCCGCAGACCAATGCCGTGCGGCCGTGGTGGATGGTGCGGCTCGGGCTGTATCTCTACGATTTCCTTGGTGGCAAGATGACACTCGCGCGTTCGCGCGGGCTGCGCAAGGGCGACACCGCCTATCTCGCGCCGCTGAAAGGCGCGGCAACGGGCTTCGTCTATTCCGACGCGTTCGTAGACGATGCGCGGCTGACCGTGCTCAACGCAATCGACGCCGCCGCCAATGGCGCGGACGTGCGCGTCGGCACCGCGGTCGAATCTGCGCGGCGCGAGGATGGCCTGTGGCGGGCCGCGCTCTCCGATGGCAGCACGATCAGCGCGCGCGCGATGGTCAATGCCGCGGGGCCCTGGGTCCACCAGATGCTGCTCAAGCTCGGGGTCAACGCCGCCTCGGACGTGCGCCTCGTCAAGGGCAGCCATATCGTCGTGCCCAAGCTGTTCGAGGGCGAGCACGCCTATATCCTGCAGCAGCCCGACCGCCGCATCGTCTTCGCGATCCCCTATCAAGGCGAGTTCACCGAGATCGGCACGACCGACGTTCCCGTCGACACGCCCGAAGACGCCGTGATCGATGATACCGAGATCGCGTATCTGTGCGACGCGGTGAACCTCCATTTCACCCGACAGATCACCCCTGCCGACGTCACGTCGACCTGGTCGGGCGTGCGCCCGCTCTATGATGACGGCGCGAGCGAAGCGAAGGCGGTGACGCGCGACTATGTGCTCGAGCTCGACACCAACGGCCCGCCGCTGCTGTCGATCTTCGGCGGCAAGATCACGACGGCGCGCCATCTCGCCGAAGAGGCGATGGGCAAGCTCGCCGCGCCGATGGGCTTCGCTGCGCATCCGGTGACGCGCGCGCGGATTTTCCCGGGCGGGGCGATCGCCGATTTCAGGACGTTCCTCGCCAGCGTCCGCGCGACCTGGCCGTTCCTCGGCGAAGCGCGGTCGGAGCGGATGGCGCATGCCTATGGGTCGATGCTCGCCGAAATGCTGCGCGACGTGAAACGCGCCGAGGATCTCGGGCCCGATCTCGCCGGCGGGATCAGCGAAGTCGAGGCACGCTGGCTGCACGATCATGAATGGGCGCGCACCCCCGACGACGTGCTCAAGCGGCGCAGCAAGATGGGGCTGCATTTATCCGAGGAGGCGACCGCGCTTTTCGGCGAGCGGTGGAACGCGCTCTTTTCTGCCGCACCGCGGCAAAACGCCTTGTAACGGACGGTACACGACCCGATCTCGGAGGCCTCGACATTCCGTCTCCAAAGCCGAGGTACCCCCCCATGACCACGACCGCCCACGCCTTCGCGGCGCCATCCGCCGACGCGCCCTTCGCGCCGTTTTCGTTCGAGCGGCGCGACCTGCTCGCCGACGACGTCGCGATCGACATCCTGTTTTGCGGCGTGTGCCATTCGGATCTCCATACCGCGCGTGGCGAGTGGGGCTCGGTTAACTATCCGTGCGTCCCCGGCCATGAAATCGTCGGCCGCGTCTCGGCGGTTGGCAGCGACGTCACCAAGTTCGCGGTCGGCGATCTTGCCGGCGTCGGCTGCATGGTCGACAGCTGCGGGCATTGCCCGTCGTGCACCGACGGCGAGGAGCAATATTGCGAGACGACCGGTTTCGTCGGCACCTATGACGCGCCGGACACACGCTCGGGCGGCGGCTATACCAAGGGCGGCTATTCCGACCATATCGTCGTGAAGCAGGATTTCGTGCTCAAGGTCGGGCATGACGAGGCCGATCTCGCCGCGGTCGCGCCTTTGCTGTGCGCGGGAATCACGACCTATTCGCCGCTGCATCACTGGAAGGTCGGTCCGGGCCAGAAGGTCGGCGTGGTCGGTCTCGGCGGGCTCGGCCATATGGGCGTCAAGATCGCCAAGGCGATGGGGGCCGACGTCTATGTCTTCAGCACCTCGCCGAACAAGCGCGAGGATGCCAAGCGGCTCGGCGCGACCGACCTGATCGTGTCGAAGGACGAAGCCGCGATGGGCGAGCACGCCAACAGCTTCGATTTCATCCTCAACACCGTCGCGGCGGCGCATGATCTCGACCCGTTCCTCAACCTGCTCAAGCGCGACGGCACGATGACGCTGGTCGGCGTTCCCGAGACGCCGCATCCCTCGCCGAGCGTCGGCGCGCTGGTGTTCAAGCGTCGCTCGATCGCGGGTTCGCTGATCGGCGGGATCCAGGAGACACAGGAAATGCTTGATTTCTGCGTCAAGCACGGCCTGACGGCGGATATCGAGATGATCGACATCCAGAACATCGACACCGCTTATGACCGGATGGTGAAGAGCGATGTTAAGTATCGCTTCGTCATCGATATGGAGTCCCTCAAGGCGGCGTAACCCCCGGGGGCGGGTGGCGTCCGCGCGCCGCCCGCCCCGCCCAACGTCGTCACCCCGGCCTTGTGCCAAGGTCCACCGCGCGCCACCCGCGACAGCGGTTGTGGAGAGGTGGGCCCCGGCAAGGCCGGGGTGACGATGGAGGCGCATTTTACCCTCCGCCGGAATCCTCTAAAGCGGCCGCGCTATGCCCACCCCCTCCCCCATCACCGTCGCCGCGCTCTACCGCTTTGCGCGCTTCCCCGATCCTGCAGCGCTCCGCCAGCCGCTACTCGATCTCTGCGCCGCCAACGTCGTACGCGGCACGCTGCTACTTGCGCAGGAAGGCATCAACGGCACGATCGCCGGGCCAGGAGCCGGCATCGCCGCCGTCGTCACGCACATCCGCACCCTGCCCGACTGCGCCGAGCTCATCCCCAAATACAGCCACGCGGAAACGATGCCGTTCCACCGTCTAAAGGTCCGCCTCAAGCGCGAGATCGTGACGATGGGCGAACCCGACATCGACCCGCTCGCTAGCGTCGGCACCTATGTCAAACCCGCCGACTGGAACGCGCTGATCGACTCGCCCGACACCGTCGTGATCGACACGCGCAACGCGTACGAAGTGAAAGTCGGCACCTTCGCCGGCGCGATCGACCCCGGGACCGCGAGCTTCAGCGACTTCCCCGCCTGGGCGCGCGCGCATCGCGCCGAGCTCGAAGGCAAGAAGATCGCGATGTTCTGCACCGGCGGCATCCGCTGCGAGAAATCGACCGCCTTCCTCAAAGCCGAGGGGCTGGAGGAGGTCTATCACCTCGACGGCGGCATCCTGAAATATCTCGAAGAGGTCCCCGAGACCAAAAGCCGCTGGCACGGCGAATGCTTCGTCTTCGACGAGCGTGTCGCAGTCGGCCACGGGCTGGCGCCGGGCACGCACGAGCTGTGTCGCGGCTGCCGCATGCCGGTCAGCCCGGAGGACCGCGCCTCGCCGCTCTATGAGGAAGGCGTCGCCTGCCCGGCCTGCGCCGAGACGATCGATGCAACCAAGCGCGCCTCAGCCGCCGAACGCCACCGCCAAGTCAAGCTCGCCGAGGGTCGCGGCGAGGCGCATGTCGGGGCTGCGTTCGACAAGCGCTGACGCTACTCGCGATACTTACATCGCTTCTCCGGCGAAGGCCGGGGCCCAGTCGCGGGCGGTCAGAGGCTCGCCCTGCACGTGATGACATTGGCCATTACGACTGGGCCCCGGCCTTCGCCGGGGAAGCGCTTTTCATCGCCAAACCGCGCGAAGCAGCCTCAGTACGACCGCCCGATCAGCACGCGCTCTACCGCAGGCTCGCCGGTAAACACGCACGGCCCATCGATCGCGCCCTGCGCCATCGGCGCATTGCGGATCGTGAGCTTGAGCTTCTTGAGACGCTCCACGACACCGTCGAGCGCCTCGCCGGTCGGCTTCGACCATTGCACCTCGAGCCAGCCGGGGTTCTTCACGCCCTCGGCGAAATGCGTCTCGAGCGCTGCGAAATCGGCACCCGGAACAATGCTCGCCTCAAGTCGCGCACGCGCCTCGCTGTGGAGTGACGCCTGAATCTCGGTCAACGTCGCCGAAACCGCGCCGACGAAATCGCCCTTGGCGACGACCGCGCTGTCGAGCTTGCCGTCCGCACGGTACAGCCGGTCGCGGCGGATCACCGAGACGTTGCCGCCCGCGACGTCGCGCCCGCCGACTTCGATCACGATCGGCGCGCCCTTCTTGACCCAGCCCCAGCGCTTGGTCGCAGCCTTGCCGAACTTGAGGTCGAGCAACGCGCGCACCGGCTCGCCCAGCGCCGATTGCTCGGCAAGCTCGGACTGCAGCGCCTTGCAATAGTCGACGATCGCCGCGTCTTCGGGCTGATCCCGCAACATCGGCACGATCACCACCTGCCACGGCGCGATCTGCGGTGGTACGCGCAGCCCGTCGTCGTCGCCATGCACCATGATCACACCGCCGATCATCCGCGTCGACACGCCCCAGCTCGTCGTGTTGGCGAGCTCGAACACGCCTTCCGAATTCTGGAACTTGATATCCTGCGCGTGCGCGAAGTTGGTGCCGAGGAAATGCGAGGTGCCCGCCTGGAGCGCCTTGCCGTCCTGCATCATCGCCTCGATGCTGTAGGTCGAGACGGCCCCCGGGAAGCGCTCGTTCTCGGGCTTCTCGCCCGCCACCACCGGGAGCGCGAGGCAATCCTCGGCGAATGACCGGTAGACTTCGAGCATCTTGAGCGTCTCTTCGCGCGCCTCTTCGGCGGTGGCGTGCGCGGTGTGGCCCTCCTGCCAGAGGAATTCGGAGGTGCGCAGGAACATCCGCGTGCGCATCTCCCAGCGCACCACATTGGCCCATTGGTTGATCAGCACGGGCAGATCGCGCCACGACTGCACCCAGCGCGCGAACGCCGCGCCGATCACCGTCTCCGAAGTCGGGCGCACGACGAGCGGCTCCTCGAGCTTGGCGGTCGGATCGGGCATCAGCCCGCCCTTGCCGTCGCTCACCAGCCGGTGATGCGTGACGACCGCCATCTCCTTGGCGAAGCCCTCGACGTGATCCGCCTCCTTCTCGAAATAGGAGAGCGGGATGAACAGCGGGAAATAGCAATTCTCGTGGCCAGTCGCCTTGATCCGGTCGTCGAGCAGGCGCTGGATGCGCTCCCAGATCCCGTATCCCCACGGCCGGATCACCATGCAGCCGCGCACGCCCGATTCCTCGGCGAGATCGGCCTCGGTGATGACGGACTGGTACCAGGCGGAGAAATCGGCCTCGCGGGTGACGGGGAGTGCATGCTTGATCATGCTGGCGCGGATAGCGCGGAGAAGCGGCGGCGTCACCCCCGCCGCGCGCTACGCGGTGCGGCGGAACACCAGCAGCAGGTTGTTCGCGGGCATCGCGATCGTGGCATCCAGCATGAACCCCGCCGCCGCTTCCCGCACCGCATTAACCGAGCGGATCCCCCAGCGCGGATCGCGCGCGCGCAGCGACTCGTCGAACTGCAGATTGCTCTGTGCTGTCGGCACGTCGTACTGAAGGAACGGGCCATAGAGGATCAGCGGTGCTCCCGCCGAAAGCAGCCGTGCGGCCCCGGCCATCAAACCGCGTGTCGCCTCCCACGGGCTGATATGCACCATGTTGATGCACAGCACCGCATCGGCGCGATCGACCGGCCACACAGCGGCCGCCGCATCGATCTCGAGCGGCGGCAGGACATTGTCGATCCCGTCGCACCACGCCGCGATCGACACGCGCGCGGCGGTGTCGGGATCGCTCGGCTGCCAGTCGAGCGCGGGAAACTCGCCCGCGAAATAGGCGGCATGCTCGCCCGATCCGCTGGCGATCTCGAGCACCGTTCCCGACAGCGGCAACACGCCGCGCAGCGTGTCCGCGATCGCCATGCGATTGCGCAGCGTCGCGGGCGCATGACGGCGCGGCTCGACGCCCGCCTCGGCCGGGATCCACGGCTCGGTCAGGCGGGTACGCCTTCGAGCAGGCGTTTCGCGCGCAGGTACATCTCCAGCCGCTGCACCACGAAGATGCCGAGCGACAGCGCCGCCAGCCCATCGACCAGCATGCTGACGTCGAAGTGCAGCGCCTGCCCCTCGGCCTGCGCGATCGTCTTGACCGCGATCAGCACGACGATGATCGCCAGCGCCCAGATCGAGCCCTTCTGCATCAGCAGCCCAGTCGCGGGATCGATATGGATCCGCATCGTCTTGCCGCGTTGCCAGCCGATCGCACCGCCGATCACCAGCCCGAGCGCCGATACCCCCCAGCCGAGCGCGCTCGGCGGAAAGCGGACGAACAGATAGGCGACGACCGCCGCATAGACCGCAGGCACGATCCACAATTGTTCGACCTTGAGCGGCCGCACGCGCATCAGGCTCCGTCCGCGGATCGCAAAGACGATGACGAAGACGACTGCCATGATGGCATATTGCTGCCAGCTGGCCTGAACCTGATGCACCTGCATATATTCCCCCCGTTATTCCGCGGCTTGCGCGAGTCCCGGGTCCTTCCATACCAGTATCGGCTTGCGCGCCGCCAGCGTTTCGTCGAGCCGGCTGCGGGGCGCGAAATGCGGTGCCGACTTGAGGCTGACGTCACCCGCCTTGGCGCGTTCGGCGACCGAGCGGAGCGCGACGATGAACTGGTCGAGCGCGGCCTTCGATTCGGTCTCGGTCGGCTCGATCAGCATCGCGCCGTGGACGACGAGCGGGAAGTACATCGTCATCGGGTGGAAGCCCTCGTCGATCAGCCCCTTGGCGACGTCGATCGTCGAGAAGCCGTCGGCGAGGTTCTCGTCCGAGAACAGCGCCTCGTGCATGCACGGCCCCGCCCCACCGAACGGCGCCTCCAGCGTCTTGTCGAGGCTGCGCAGGATGTAGTTGGCGTTGAGCACGGCATCTTCCGACACCTGCCGCAAGCCATCGGCACCGTGGCTGAGGATGTAGGTCAAAGCACGCGTGAACATGCCCATCTGGCCGTGGAACGCGACCATCCGGCCGAACGCGCCGGCATGATGCTCGCCCGCGGTTTCCTCCTCGACGAGGTGGAAGCCGTTATCGGTCTTCTCGACGAACGGCAGCGGCGCGTAGGGGCTGAGCGCCTTCGAGAACACCACCGGCCCCGAACCCGGCCCGCCGCCGCCATGCGGGGTCGAGAAGGTCTTGTGGAGGTTGATGTGCATCGCATCGATGCCGAGATCGCCCGGCCGCACGCGCCCGACGATCGCGTTGAAGTTGGCGCCGTCGCAATAGACGAGCCCGCCCGCCGCGTGGACCGCGTCCGAGATCACGCGCATGTCGCGCTCGAACAGGCCGCAGGTGTTGGGGTTGGTGATCATCACGCCCGCCACGTCGGGGCCGAGTCGCGCGATCAGCTTCGCGGTGTCGACGCGGCCGTCGGCGGTCGCGGGGATATCCTCGACGCTATAGCCGGCGAACGCCGCGGTCGCCGGGTTGGTGCCGTGCGCGCTCTCGGGGACGAGGATGATCTTGCGATGCCCCTCCCCGCGCGCTTCGAGCGCCGCGCGGATCGCGAGCACGCCGCACAGCTCGCCATGCGCGCCGGCCTTGGGGCTCATCGCGACAGAGTCCATGCCGGTGAGCGTGACCAGCCAGTGCGCGAGCTGCTGGATCACCTCGAGCGCGCCCTGCACGGTCTGCACCGGCGCGAGCGGGTGGATGTCGGCGAACCCGGGGAGCCGCGCCATCTTTTCGTTCAAGCGCGGGTTGTGCTTCATCGTGCACGAGCCGAGCGGGAAGAAGCCGAGGTCGATGCCGTAATTCTGGCGCGACAGGCGGGTGTAATGGCGCACCGTCTCGGGCTCGGACAGACCTGGCAGGCCGATCGGCGCGGTGCGGGCGAGGTCGCCAAGTCGCGAGTCCTTAAGCCCCTCCCCTTCAGGGGAGGGGTTGGGGGTGGGGGACGTCTCACCGAGACCGGTGCCCGTTAC
>NZ_JH584241.1:2159943-2162547 GCF_000241485.1 Sphingomonas sp. PAMC 26605 | reverse complement strand
CCACCCCAACCCCTCCCCTGAAGGGGAGGGGCCTGCGCGAAATCGACACCCGTCGTGCTGGTATCGCCGATCTCGAAGATCAGCGCTTCCTCCAGCATCAGCGCCTTGTTGCCGGTCGTGGTCGGGCTGGCCTTGCCGCCCGAGATCGGCGCTTCCGGGCGCCATCCGCTTGCGTTGATGCTCATGCCAGTACCTCCTGAAGCGCGGCGGCAAGCGTTTCGACGTCCTCCGCGGTGGTCGTCTCGGTGACGGCGACGACCAGGCCGTTCGCCAGCGCATCCTCGCCCGGATAGAGCCGCCCGAGCGAAACGCCCGCGAGGATCCCGCGATCGGCGAGCGTGCGCACGATCGGGCGCGCCTCGACCGGCAGCTTGAGCGTGAATTCGTTGAAGAAGCGCGTCGTCACCAGCTCGACACCCGGCACCTGCGACAGGCGCTCGGCCGCCGCCACTGCGCCCGCATGGTTGATCGCCGCAAGCTGGCGCAGGCCAGCCTCACCGAGCAAGGTCATGTGGATCGAGAAAGCCAGCGCGCACAGCCCGCTATTGGTGCAGATGTTCGAGGTCGCCTTCTCGCGGCGGATATGCTGCTCGCGCGTGCTGAGCGTCAGCACGAAGCCGCGACGCCCATCGGCATCGAGCGTCTCGCCGCACAAGCGGCCCGGCATCTGGCGGACGTACTTTTCCTTGCAGCCGAACAGGCCGACATACGGCCCGCCGAACTGCAGACCGACGCCAAGCGATTGCCCCTCGCCCACCACGATATCGGCGTCCATCTCGCCGGGCGACTTGATCGCGCCGAGCGCGACCGGCTCGGTCACCACCGCGATCAGCAGCGCCTTGTTGGCGTGGCACGCATCGGCGAGCGGCTTCAGATCGGTGATGCGGCCGAGGATGTCGGGATATTGCACCACGACGCAGGACGTATCCTTGTCGATCGCCGCGATCAGCGCGTCGACATCGGTCTCTGCCCCCAGTGTCGGCGCCGAAGTCTCGAGCGCGTCGCCGGTGAACTTGGCCATCGTCTTGGCGACCGAGACATAATGCGGGTGCAGCCCCGACGACAGGATCGCCTTGCCGCGCTTGGTGATGCGCCGCGCCATGCCGATCGCCTCCCAGCAGGCGGTCGAACCGTCATACATCGAGGCGTTCGCCACGTCGGTACCGAGCAGCCGCGCGACCTGCGTCTGGAACTCGAACAGCATCTGCAGCGTGCCCTGCGCGATCTCGGGCTGATACGGCGTGTAGGCGGTGAGGAACTCGCCGCGCTGGATCAGGTGATCGACCGAGGCGGGCACATGATGCTTGTACGCGCCGCAGCCGAGGAAGAAGGGCCCGTCCCCCGCGGTGAGGTTTTTCCGCGAGAGCGCGGTCATGTGGCGTTCGACCGCCATTTCGCTCGCGTGCATCGGCAGGCCGTGGATCGGGCCGTCAAGGCGGGCGGCTTCGGGCACGTCGACGAACAGATCGTCGATCGTCGCGACGCCGATCACGCCGAGCATCGCGTCGCGATCGATTTGGGTAAGGGGCAGGTAGCGCATTCACATTCTCCCCCCTCCCGCAAGCGGGAGGGGAGTTAGAAGATCAGAGCTTCTCGACGAACGCCGCGTAGGCGATCTCGTCCATCAGGCTGTTCAGCTCGTCCGGATCGGACAGCGTCAGCTTGAAGAACCAGCCGTCGCCCTCGGGCTCCTCGTTGACGAGGCCAGGCGTTTCGGTAAGCGCCGGGTTGCCCTCGATCACGGTGCCCGACACCGGCGAATAGACGTCCGACGCGGCCTTGACCGATTCGACCACGGCGGCTTCGTCGCCCTTGGTCAGTTCCTTGCCCTCTTCGGGGACGTCGACGAACACGATGTCGCCGAGCTGGCTCTGCGCATATTCGGAAATGCCGACGGTGCCGATATCGCCATCGACATCGACCCACTCATGGTCTTCGGTGAAATAACGGCTCATTTTGGACCTCCTGCACGGACGTAGCGGTGGGGAATGAAGGGCATTGCGGTGACGGTCGCGGCGTGGACCTTCCCGCGCTGCGACAGGGAAACGGTGGTGCCCGGCGTGGCGAGCTCGGCCGGCACATAGGCCATCGCGATCGCCGCACCGACGCTCGGCGCGAAGCCGCCGCTGGTGACGCGGCCGATCTCGGTGCCGTCCGCATCGACGACGGTCGCGCCCTCGCGCACCGGCTGACGACCCGCGATCAGCAGGCCGACGCGCTTCGACGCCGCACCGGCAGCACGCTCGGCGAGGATCCGTCCGGCGCCCATGAAGTCGCCCGCCTCGCGGCGCCGCTTCGACAGCGCGAAACCGAGATCGGCCTGGACCGGCGTCGTCTCGGGGTCGAGGTCATGGCCGTACAGCGGCAACCCCGCCTCGAGCCGAAGCGAATCGCGTGCGCCAAGGCCGATCGGCTTGACCTCGGGCTCGGCGACCAATGCGTCGGCGAGCGCGACGACATGCTGGCCCGGCACCGAAATCTCGAAGCCATCCTCGCCGGTATAGCCCGAGCGGCTGATCCACAGCTTCACACTCCCCTCCCCTTCAGGGGAGGGGCTGGGGGTGGGGGACGTCTCACCGAGACCGTCGCCTGCGTTCGTGGCAC
>NZ_JH584241.1:2093501-2159662 GCF_000241485.1 Sphingomonas sp. PAMC 26605 | reverse complement strand
CCCACCCCAACCCCTCCCCTGAAGGGGAGGGGCTTTTCGGGTGCCAGTCGAACGCGCCCGCGGTCATGAAGACGAGATCGCGGACGCCCGGCACCAGCCGCGCGAGCGCATCGACCGCCTTGGGCCCCTGCAGCGCGAGCAAGGCCTGGTCCTCGAGATGATTGATCGCAATGCCATCGGGCAGGAATTCGAGCAGATGCGCGATATCGTCGATCTTGGTCGCGCCGTTGACGACCATGTAGAAGGTCGGCGCGTCGGGATCGGTCGGCGACGCGTCGAGCGGCGACCAGCCCGCGGGTTCCGCTGGCTCGACCGCTTCTTCATCCGCGGCGAACGGGCTCGCGGCGGGCAAGTGCGTGACCATCAGATCGTCGAGGATGCCGCCATTCTCGGCGAGCAGCAGCGAATAGCGCTGCTTGTTCTCGGCAAGGCCAGCGATGTCGGCCGGGAGCAACGCTTCGAGCGCCGAGACCACGTCCGCGCCGCCCTCGGCGCGGAAGACGAGCTGGCCCATATGGCTGACGTCGAACAGCCCGGCCGAGTCGCGCACCCACAGATGCTCGGCCATGATGCCTTCATACTGGACGGGCATGTGATAGCCGGCGAATTCGACCATCCGCCCGCCCTGCGCGCGGTGCCAGCTATCGAGCGGCAAAGTCTGCGTCGCGATCTCGTCGGGAATCTCGGTGTCGCTCATGTCGGGCCTTCCGTGGTGGGACTACGGCGCGGCCCGACGCGATTGCGCCGGAGACCCACACCGCCCCCTCTGTCACGGATACCTGAGAGCTTTGACCTGCGTATGGCAGGCTTACCCCTTCGGTGGCCCCGCCAACGCGGCGGAAGCGCTTTCCAGAGTGTCGTTAGCCCGCGCGGTCCGGTTGCCTGAGAGATTCCGGGGCGGTTGCTCCTTCGGCGGTCCGTATCGGCCTTGCGGCTGACCGGACGCTCTCCCGCGCGTGCCTATGCGAGTTGCCCCGCATCGACGCAGCCGGTTTGACGCGCTGCAGCAAGCGAGTCAACGCGGCAGATCAGCGCGTCGCGTTATATTTCAGCTGGTCGTCGGTGAGCTGGAAACCGACCAGCGCCTCGAAGGTCGCGCGCAGCACTGCCTGGCGCACTTCGGGGCGGCTCAGCGGATCGACCGCGGCATCGTCGCCGCCGGCCTTGCGCTTCTCGGTCAGCTTCTTGCGGACGTCGTCGGGCAGCGTCGCCGCCGCACGTGAGACCGTCGCGGTACCCGTACCTTGCACCACAGCACGCGCCTGCCCGGCGTCGAAATGGAGCACCGCGCGCCCGACGCGCTTGGCGATGACGGCGTTGCCGCCCTGAACCACCGTCACGAAATAGGGCAGCGTCACGTCGCGCGGGGCTTCGGTGCGGACGCGGCGCCCCTCGACCGAGAAGGTCACGTTGGTCAGCACGTCGGCGCCGGTATCGTCGCAGGTCGAGCGCACATTGGTGATCACCGCGGTCACGTCGATCGCGCTCGAGTCGCGGCTGGTCGCCGGGTCGAACAGCGTGATGTCGCCGGTATGCGCGGGGACCTCGACGCTGGGGCACGGGCTGCGCACCGCGGTGATGCCGCCGGTCTCGTCAAACTCGCCCGTGGTTTTGCACCCGCCCAGCAGCGAAAACGCCGACAGCAGAAGCACTGGAGCGGCGATGGTCGATTTCCGGAGTGTCACGGGGGCACGCACCTTATTCATGCAAAAGGAATCCGCTGACCGAGGAGGAATTTCGGCGCAGATGGCGCCGCCACCATAGGAAGCGCCTTCCGCCCGCGCAAGCAATCGCGTAGGCTCGGGGCCTGATGGTGAGCGCTTCCAAGCCCAGACTCGATTTGATCATCGCCGCGCCGCGCGGCTTTTGTGCCGGGGTCGATCGCGCGATCCAGATCGTCGAGCTGACGATCGAGAAATACGGCGCACCGGTCTATGTCCGCCACGAGATCGTCCACAATCGCTTCGTCGTCGACATGTTGCGCGGCAAGGGCGCGGTGTTCGTCGAGGAACTCGACGAGGTGCCCGCAGGCGTCCCGGTCGTCTTCTCGGCGCACGGCGTGCCCAAGGCGGTGCCCGACAAGGCGACCGAGCGCGGTCTCGTCTTCCTCGATGCGACCTGCCCGCTCGTCTCGCGCGTGCATCGCCAGGCCGAGCGATTGGTCGAGGCGGGGCGGCACATCGTCTTCATCGGCCATGCGGGGCATCCCGAAGTCGTCGGCACCTTCGGCCAGGTGCCCGAAGGATCGATGTCGCTGATCGAGACTGTCGCCGATGCCGAGGCCTATGCGCCGGCGGACCCCGACCGCCTCGCGTTTCTGACGCAGACGACGCTGTCGATCGACGACACTGCTGCCGTGGTCGCGACCTTGCAGCGGCGCTTCCCGACGATGCTGTCGCCGCGCGGCGAGGACATTTGCTACGCCACGTCGAATCGCCAAAGCGCGGTCAAGGCGATCGCGCATGCCTGCGACGCGGTGCTCGTGATCGGTGCGCCCAACTCATCCAATTCGGTACGCCTCGTCGAGGTCGCCGAACGCGAGGGAACCCCGGCCCGGCTGATCCAGCGCGCCGCCGAACTCGACTTCGCGTTTCTCGACGGGGTCAAGACGCTCGGCATCACCGCCGGCGCCTCGGCACCCGAAGTGCTGGTGCGCGAACTCGTCGATCTGCTCGGACAGCATTATGCGGTGACCGAGCAGGAGGTCGAGACCAAGCGCGAGACGATCGTCTTCAAGCTGCCGCGCGGCCTCGACGCCGCCGCCTGACCGATGGCCGTCTACACGCCCGTTTCGGCCGAGCTGCTGGCCGGCTTCCTCGCCCGCTATGACGTCGGCGCCCTCGTCTCGTCCAAGGGAATCGCCGAGGGGGTCGAGAATACCAATTATCTCGTCGATACGACGACCGGGCGTTTCGTCCTGACGCTTTACGAGAAGCGCGTCGACGGCGGCGACCTGCCTTATTTCATGGATCTGCTCGATCATCTCGCGGCGCGCGGCAACCCCGTGCCGCCGGCGATCAAGGATCGCGGCGGCGTCGCGATCCAGACGCTCGAAGGGCGGCCCGCCTGCCTGATCCAGTTCCTGCCCGGGGTTTCGGTGACGCACCCGACCCCCGCCCAGGCGTTCGCCGCGGGGCAGGCGATGGGCCGGATGCACGCCGCGCTCGCCGACTTTGCCGCCGTTCGCCCCAATTCTATGGGAGTCGCGACGTGGCAGCCGCTGCTCGACCGCTGCGGCACGGAGCTCGATTCGATCGCACCCGGTCTCCATGCCAACGCCAGCGCGATGCTCGCGTCTGTGCTGCGCGACTGGCCGAGCGACCTGCCGACCGCGACGATCCATGCCGATCTGTTCCCCGACAACGTGCTGATGCGCGGCGATCAGGTCAGCGGGCTGATCGACTTCTATTTCGCCTGTACCGACATCCGTGCGCTCGACGTCGCGATCCTGCACAGCGCCTGGGCGTTCGACGCCGAAGGCCGCACGATCGACCGCGCGGTCGGCGCCGCGCTGATCGAAGGCTATGACGCGACCTTCGGCCTGTCGGCCGCCGAGCGTGCGCAGCTCGTTACGCTCGCGAAGGGCGCTTGCCTGCGCTTCTTCCTGTCGCGCGCGTGGGACTGGCTCAACACGCCGGCCGATGCGCTGGTGACACGCAAGGATCCGCTGGCCTATCTGCGCCGCTACCAAACCTACGCCACGGACGACCTTTTCCAATGACCGACACTGCCGCCGAAATGACCCGAGTCGAAATCGCCACCGATGGCGCGTGCAAGGGCAATCCCGGCCCCGGCGGCTGGGGTGCGCTGATTCGCTCGGGAACGACCGAAAAGGAACTGTCGGGCGGCGAGAACCCCACGACCAACAACCGCATGGAGCTGATGGCGGCGATCGAGGGGCTCAATGCGCTCAAGCGCCCGTGCCGCGTGACGCTGTCGACCGACAGCCGCTACGTGATGGACGGCCTGACCAAGTGGATCAAAGGGTGGCAGAAGAACGGCTGGAAGACCGCCGCCAAGCAGCCGGTCAAGAATGCCGAGCTGTGGCAGGCGCTGCTCGACGCCGCCAAGCCGCACCGGATCGACTGGGTGTGGGTCAAGGGCCATGCCGGCCACCCCGACAATGAGCGCGCCGACCGGCTGGCGAGCGACGCCGCGGTGCTCGCGGGTCGGCGCGGTTAGGCCTCCTCGACCGGCGCGGCAGGGCCGTTCTTAAGCACCGATTCGATCGCATTGCGCGCACCGGCCTTGCTCGCATAGCCTTCGGTCCACCAGATCAGCTCGGCATTGTATTTGAACTTGGCGACATAATCGCCGGCCTTGTTCTGCTCAATCACGAACTTGTGTGCCATCGTCGCTCTCCCGGGATACGCGCCGACGATAGCGCGAATCGGGTCGTTACGCTATCGTGACGAAACGATCGGGGGCATAGCGCGTGGCGTCGATCGCAGCGACGCTCGGATCGGGCGTCTGCCCCAGCAGCAGCGCCGCCGCCACGGCCGCCGCGGCGGGCGCGGTCTGGATCCCGAAACCGCCCTGTCCCGCGAACCAGAAGAAGCCCGGCGACTCGGGCGCGAAGCCGTACACCGGCAAGCGATCGGGCGCGAAGCTGCGCAACCCTGCCCAGCGCCGCTCGACCCGCGTAATTTTCCAGTCAACCACCTGCTCGAACCGGTCGATCGCGATCGCCACGTCGAGTTCCTCGGGCTGGGCGTCTCCGGGCGCGGCTTCGGTTTCGTCGTGCGGGCTGAGCCAGAGCCGCCCGCCCGCCTCGGGCTTGAAGTAGAAATTGCCCGAGATATCGGCGACATGCGGCAAAGCCGCGGGCGCTGCCGGATCGGTCGCGAGTTGCACGACGGTGCGCCGATAGGGGGTGATGCCGATCGGCGTCACGCCCGCCACGCGTGCAACCTGGTCTGCCCAGGCACCCGCCGCGTCGACCAGGATCGTCGCCGCACACCGCCCCGCCCCGGTCGTCAGCGCCCAGCGATCGCCGCTGCGGACCGCGTCCTGCAGCGGTGCCGCGAGCAGCAGCGTCGCGCCCGCACGCTTGGCCTGCGCGAGATAGCCGGCGTGCAGCGCGGCGACATCGATATAGGTGCTGCTCGCCTCGAGCACGCCGAGCGTCCATTCGGGGCGCAGGCCCGGCACATGCGCGCGCGGATCGACCTGCTCGAGCGCGACGCCGCTCCCCGCGAACGCGGCCATAAACGTATCGATCGCCGCCGCATCACCGGCGCGCCCGATATGCAGCGAGCCGAGCTCCTGCAGAAAGCCGCCCGCGCGCAGCGTCGGCCCCGAAGCGGTGGTGAGCGGCTGGATTCCGGGCCCGCCATAGGTTTCCGACCAGAACGCCGCCGAGCGCCCGGTCGCGTGATAGCCCGGCAGATCCTCCGCCTCGAGCAGCACCACCGACGCATGCGGCGCGAGCGCGGCGGCGAGACTGGCGCCGGCGATTCCCGCGCCGACAATGGCGATGTCGTAGCGCGTCATCCGCTTTGTCCCGGGGCGCGCGCGGCGAGGAAGGCATCGATCGCCCCGATCGCGCGCGCGCGCACCGCATCGACCTCGCGCAGGATCTCGTGCGCCGCGTCGGCACCAAAGCGCGCGACCTCGGCATCGGGCAGTCGCGCAGCGACGGCATAGGCCGCCTTGGGCGCGACGAGCTTGTCGTGCTCGGGCACGACGAACAGCAAGGGCACCGCGAGCGTCTTCAGCCGCTGGTCGTCGCGCAAGCGCCGAGTCGAACGGAACGCCTCGGCCACCCAGCGCCAGCTCGGCGGCCCGAGCAGCAGCTCGGGCTTGCTCGACTGCCAGAAGATCTCGTCCTCGTAGCGATCCTGATCGTGCGTCAGCAGCGCCTGCCGCGTCTCGGTCGTCGCGGGTTTCTCGTTGCCGCGCCATGCCGGCCGTGCGGCATCGCCGACGCCGCTCAGCAGGCCAGCCAGTCGTTCGCCGAGCGTCGCGCCGAACGGGCTGTGCAGGCCAAGCATCGGCGCGACCAGCACCGCGGCATCGGGCTCGGCCGCGCCTTCGACCAGCGCGCGCAACAGCAGATGCCCGCCCATCGAATGCCCGATCGCGACGTGCGGCGCTGCGCCGCCCGCGCCGCGCCATTCCGCCCAGAAGGCGCGGAAATCATCGATATAGTGCTGAAAATCATCGACATGGCCGACATGCGCATTGGGCGACAGCCGCCCCGAACCGCCCTGCCCGCGCCAGTCGAACGATGTGATCGACCAGCCCTGCGCCTGCCAGTGTGCGAACGCTTCGAGATATTTCTCGAAGATATCGCCGCGCCCGCCTTGGAACAGCATCCGGCCGCGCGGTCGCCCGCTTGCCGGCCAGTCGAACCGCCGCAGCACCCAGCCGTCGGGCGCGGTCCAGCGTGTGATCCGCGCCGCAGCGGGAATCGTGCGGCGATACAGCTGCGGGGAAACCATGGATCATGGTTACGGTTTTGAAAGGCCTGTCGTCTAGGGCTTTCCCACATGCGTGGGGACTCTCTTTCGATCGTGCTGCTGATCCTGCTGGCACTGCTGCTGGTGTCCGCCGGCGTCCAGGACGCGCGGACGCGCGAGATCGCCAATTGGAAAAATGCCGCGATAGCGCTGCTCGCACCGGCGTATTGGTGGGCGTGCGGGCTCGCGGTCTGGCCCGACATGGCCGCCCAGCTCGGATTGGCCACGGTCGTCTTCGTGCTGTTCGTCGCGGCGTTTCAGTTCGGCTGGATGGGCGGCGGCGACGTCAAGATGATCGGCGCGCTCGCTTTGTGGCTGCCGCTCGCGCCGCTGGTGTGGATGCTGATCGTGATGTCGCTGGTCGGCGGTGCGCTGACGGTCGCGCTGTTGATCGAGCATCGGCTGCGGCGACGCACCACGCAAATCGAGATTCCCTACGGCGTCGCGATCGCACTCGCCGCCCTGTTCGCGCTTCGTGAACCGGTTTTTAACCACTTCGGTGTGATTGCTTAACGCGGGCTCAACCGCCCACGTTCGAAAGGTTCGAAATGGATAGTCGCAAGGTCCTATTGCTGGTGGGAGCGCTGATCGTCGCTGCGATCACCGCGTTCATGGCGCGGTCGCTGATCCTCGGCAGTTCGGCGCCACAGGCCAGTGCCGTGGTCGCCGCGCCGGTGATCGACGGGCCCGAAGTGCTCGTCGCGACCAAGGCGCTGCCGGTCGGCACGATCCTCGATGCGACCGCGCTAAAGTATCAGCCCTGGCCGAAGGAGCTCGTCGAGAACGCCTATTTCATCAAGAAGGGCGGCTTCGACCAGCGCACGCTGATCGGCACCGTGGTGCGCAACGCGATCACCGCCGGACAGCCGCTCACGCAAGGCGCGCTGGTCAAGCCGGGCGACCGCGGCTTCCTCGCGGCGGCGCTCGGGCCGGGCATGCGCGCGGTCACGGTTCCCGTCCAGACGCAGACGAGCGTCGCGGGCTTCGTCTTCCCGGGCGACCGGATCGACCTGATCCTGACGCAGACGGTTGCCGGCGGCGGCGACGGCCCCCCGCTCAAGGCGGCCGAAACGATCATGCGCAACCTGCGCGTGCTCGCCACCGACCAGCGCACCGACAATGGCGTCGGCGAGGATGGCAAGGCAGTCGTCCGCACCTTCTCCAACGTGACGATCGAAGCGACTCCCAAGATCGCCGAGCAGATCGCGGTCGCGCAGACGCTCGGCTCGCTCTCTTTGTCGCTGCGCTCGATCGCCGACAACAATAGCGATCTCGAACAGGCGATCGCCAGCGGCAACGTCAAGATGCCCGAGGATCCCAAGGCCGAAAAGGCGATGCTGACGCGGATCGCGAGCTCGCCCTCGGCTGGCAACGGCACGCTGGCGACCGGCGCCGACGTCTCGCGCTTCCAGCGCAGCACGGTGCCCGGCAAGGCGGCCGAGGTCGCCCCGGCAGGCGGTGCGGCAGCGCCTGCACCGAGCAGCGGTTTCCCCGGTGGGGGCGCGCTACGCATTGGGCCGATGGTCCACATCGTTCGCGGAAATGCGGTGACCGACGTCGCCGTCGAAGGGAAGAAGTAATGCGCAACCACAGCTTTCTGCATCGCGCCGTCTCGGCGACGGTCCTGACGGCGCTGATCGCGAGCACGCCGATGGCGGCGCTGGCCGCGGGTGCCAAGCCGGTCCGCAAGGCGCCGCGCGCGGCCAGTCATGCCGTCACGCATATCGGCGCGGCGCCCGCCGGCACCGTGCGGCCGACGACCGAGGTCGTGCTCTCGACCGGCCAGGGCGAGCTCATCAACCTCCCCGCCAGCGTCAGCGACGTGTGGATCTCGAACTCGAGCGTCGCCGACGTCTATGTCAGCAACCCGCACCAGATCCATCTGTTCGGCAAGGAATTCGGCGAATCGACGATCTTCGCGACGAGCGCGAGCGGCGCGGTGATCTACTCGGCGAACATCCGCGTCAGCCAGAATCTGACCTCGATCGACCGGATGGTGAAGCTCGCCATGCCCGACAGTGACATCCGCGTCACCACGGTCGGGCAGATCGCGGTGTTGACCGGCACCGTCGTCTCCCCCGAAGACAGCGCCGCGGCGCAGCGGCTCGTCACTGCCCTGCTCAACCCCGGCGTGGCGCCGGGCCCCGACGCCCTGCTCAAGATCGGCGTCATCAACCGGCTGCGCGCCGCGACACCGCTGCAAGTCAACCTCCAGGTTCGCGTCGCCGAGGTCAGCCGCAGCTTTGTCAAGAACATCGGCGTCAACCTTGCCAACCGACAGATCGGCAGCGGCGCGCTGTTCAACATCGCTCAGGGGCGCACGGGGACGATCACCACGGTGCCCGTCACGCCGGGCCAGCTTCCCGGGAGCATCAATTCCAGCGGGCTCGCGCCCGGCGCGACACAATACGGCTTCCCCGGAACGACGGGCATGGGCACCGCGCTCGGCCTTGCCGGCCACGCATTCGGCATGGACCTGCTGGCGTCGCTCGATCTGGGCGAGCGCGACGGCCAGGTCTCGACCCTCGCCAACCCCAACATCACCGTCATTTCGGGTGAGACCGGCTCGTTCCTCGCCGGCGGCGAATTCCCGATCCCGATCTCGCAAGGGCTGGGCGCGGTTTCGGTCGAATATAAGCAATATGGCGTGAGCCTGTCCTATACGCCGACGGTGCTCGCCGACGGGCGCATCTCGCTCCACGTCCGCCCAGAAGTATCGCAGCTGTCGTCGCAAGGCTCGGTGACGCTGCAGGGCATCAGCATTCCGGCGCTGACCACGCGGCGCGCCGAGACGACGGTCGAGCTCGGCTCGGGCCAGAGCATGATGATCGCAGGGCTGTTGTCGAACAACCACAACAACTCGATCGACAAGGCGCCGGCGCTCGGCGACGTGCCGGTCGTCGGCGCGCTGTTCCGCTCGAACGCCTTTCAGCGCAACGAAACCGAACTCGTGATCGTCATCACGCCGTATCTGGTCAAGCCGGTCAACGCGGCCGACATCGTCCTGCCGACCGATGGCTACAAGGCGCCGACCGATCTCGGTCGCGTCATCATGGGCCAGCTCGGCGGCGGCACCACTGGCGGCGAACGCCCCAAGCCGACGATGGCGCCGGTCGAGGCGCTGCCGCAGGGGTTCGATAGCGGCCTGCCGGTCGCACCCGGTCGCGCGCCGCCGACGCCGGGCGACCGGACGCGCAACGATCCGATCCCCGCGCCGCTTCCGCCCGCCCGCGCGCCCAAGAAGGGCGCCACCGCGGCCCCCGGCTTCAGCAATTAAACGCCAGAGGAACATCCATCATGTTCAAGCGCACGCTCCGCATCGCAACCGCCCTCGCCCCCGTCCTGCTCGCCCCGGCGTGCGCGGGAACGCAGAATCGCGGGCTCGAATCGGTCCACCAACCGGTCGTCAGTCGGACCGATTACGCGCTCGACGTCGCGACCAGCGGCGGCGACCTCGCGCCGGGCGAGGAACAACGCCTTGCCGGCTGGATGACGTCGCTGCGGCTCGGCTATGGCGATCGTGTCGCGATCGATGATCCCAATCCGTATGGCGCCGGGGTCCATGATGCCGTCGCGCGCCAGGTTGCGCATTACGGGCTGCTCGTCTCCGACGACGCGCCGGTGACCAACGCGCCGATCGCTGCGGGCACGATCCGGGTCGTCGTCACCCGCATGAAGGCGCGCGTCCCCGGATGCCCCGATTACAGCCGCAACAGCTCGACCGATTTCGAGTCCAACACCTCGTCCAACTATGGCTGCTCGAGCAACGCGACGCTCGCTGCGATGATCGCCAATCCGGCGGACCTCGTGCTTGGTCAGGCCGGGTCGGGCGTCGTCGATCAGCTTGCCTCGGCCAAGGCGATCGACAGCTTCCGCCGGGCCGCGCCGAGCGGATCGGGCGGGTCCGCCATCAAGACCGAAAGCGCCGGGGGCAAATAATGAACGCACCGTTTTCTCCAGGCCGAACCGGCCTTCGCGAACCCTTTTCGGCCTATGTCTGCGACGAGACCACGGCGGAGACGCTGCGCCCGATCGCGCTCGAAATGGGCTGGGCGCCCGAAAAGGTGAACAAGGGGGGCCTGCGCAACGCCGTCCAGTCGCTGTCGGTCTCGGCCTCGCCGCAGATCCTGTTCGTCGATCTGTCGGAAAGCGGCGATCCGCTCAACGACATCAACGCGCTCGCCGAAGTGTGCGAGCCGGGCACGGTCGTGATCGCGGCGGGCCAGGTCAACGACGTCCGGCTGTACCGCGACCTCGTGGTCAGCGGCATCCAGGATTACCTGCTCAAGCCGCTCAACCCCGACATGCTGCGCGAGGCCTTCACCAACGCGCAGGCGATCCTCAACGCGCCCAAGGCGGTCGAGGCATCGACCGAGCGGCCGCACATCTCGACCGCCTTCATCGGCGCACGCGGTGGGGTCGGCGCGTCGAGCCTCGCCACCTCGGTCGCCTGGGTGCTGAGCGAAAAGGGCGCGCGTACCACCGCCCTGCTCGATCTCGACGTGCATTTCGGCACGGGCGCGCTGTCGCTCGATCTCGAGCCGGGGCGTGGCCTGACCGACGCGATCGAGAACCCGAGCCGGATCGACGGGCTGTTCATCGAGCGCGCGATGGTCAAATCGAGCGAGCGGCTGTCGGTGCTGTCGGCCGAGGCGCCGATCAATTCGCCGCTGATGACCGACGGATCGGCCTTCTACCAGCTTCAGGAAGAGATGCGCGCGGCGTTCGAATGCACCGTGGTCGATCTGCCGCGCGGCATGCTGGTCCAGCATCCGCACCTGATCGCGGACATCCAGGTGGCGGTGATCGTCACCGAGCTGACGCTCGCCGCCGCACGCGACACGATTCGATTGCTCTCGTGGATGAAGTCGAACGCGCCGCAGACGCAGGTCGCGGTCGTCGCCAACCGCGTCCAGCCCGCCGCGCAGCTCGAGATCAGCCGCAAGGACTTCGAGGGCTCGATCGAGCGCAAGATCGATTTCAGCGTCGTGTTCGACCAGAAGCTCGCGGCGCAATCGGCCAAGCTCGGCAAGCCTTTCGCCGAAGCCGGCAAGAGCTCGAAGACGATCCTGCCGATCATCGATCTCGCCACCAATTTGATGGCAGTCGGTGATTCGGCCGAGCCGATCGACAGCGTGGGCAAGAAGAAGGCCGGCGCGAAAGGACCGTCGCTGGTCGGCAAATTCGATTTCAAGGCGATGGTTTCGCGCAAGAAGAAGGGCTGACGGTCCTGCGCGAACAAACGGTTTTTTCGGCGCCGTAAACGCCGTCGTAACGAAGCGGAGCGCTTGATAGGCTCATGGACCTGATGCCCATTCTGTCGCTGGGGGGCGGCGCGCTGATCATGCTGCTGCTGGTCGCGTTCGCCCTTGCCGGCCCCTCGCCCGAACGCGCCCGCACGCGCCGCGTGGCCGCCTTGCGCGCGCGCCACAGCGAGTCGGCGAACACGCTGTCCGATGCCCAGCTGAGGCGCATCGCGACGATGCAGAACACCCGGATGGATGTCGCCGCGGCGCGCTTTCTGCCGAACCCGGCGCTGCTCAAGAAGCGGCTGGCGATGACCGGCAAGAGCTGGACGGTCGGGCAATACGGGCTCGCGACGCTCGGCATCGCGCTCGGCGTGACGCTCGTGCTGTCGTTCCTCGGCTTACCGGTACTGCTCGGCCTGTTGCTCGGCGTGGTCGTCGGGGCGGGCATCCCGCACATGGCGGTCGGCTTCTTCATCAAGCGCCGCATCGCCAAGTTCACCGCCAAGTTTCCCGACGCGATCGAACTGCTCGTGCGCGGCCTGCGCTCAGGGCTCCCGATCACCGAGACGATCGCCGTCGTCGGCGCCGAGGTCGACGGCCCGGTCGGCGTCGAGTTCAAGAACATCACCGACAAGATGAAGATCGGCCGGACGATGGACGCAGCCCTTCAGGAAACCGCCGACCGGCTCGGCACGCCCGAATTCCAGTTCTTCGTCATCACCATCGCGATCCAGCGCGAGACCGGCGGCAACCTTGCCGAAACGCTCGCCAACCTCGCCAACGTGCTGCGCATGCGCGGCCAGATGAAGCTCAAGATCAAGGCGATGTCGTCCGAATCCAAGGCCTCGGCGTATATCGTCGGGTCGCTGCCGTTCATCGTGTTCGGGATGATCTGGATGATCAACGGCAGCTACATGCAGAACTTCTTCATCGATCAGCGGCTGATGGTCGCGGGCGGCGGCGGGCTGATCTGGATGGGGATCGGCGCGTTCATCATGAGCCGCATGGTCAATTTCGAGATCTGATGCGATGACCCCGATCGATCACCCCGCCGGCCCCGTCATCCTTGGCGTCAACGTCTACACCGTCGCGACGCTGCTCGCCGGGGTCGCCGCCTTCATGGTGCTGCTCGCGATCTATGCCGCGACCACCGCGCGCGACCCGATGACCAAGCGCGTCAAGGCGCTCAACGATCGGCGCGAGCAATTGAAGGCGGGCATCACCGCCTCGACCAAGCGTCGCGCCAAGCTCGTCACCAAGAACGAGACGACCGACCGGATCAAGGCGCTGCTGTCGAACCTCAAGGTGCTGCAGGACAGCCAGGTCAAGGCGGCGCAGGTCAAGCTGATGCAAGCCGGGATCCGCTCGAAGGAATATGCCGTCGCGGTCATCTTCGGGCGACTGATGCTGCCGCTGACCTGGGGCGTGTTCGGCGTCTATGTCGTCTACGGCACGACGATGTTCGCCGACTGGACGCCGTGGAAGGCGTACGGCCTGGTCGCGGCGAACTTCGTGCTGTCGTACAAGGCGCCCGACCTCTATCTCAACAACATCATCGCGAAGCGTTCGCTCGCGATCCAGAAGGGGCTGCCCGACGCGCTCGATCTGCTCGTCATCTGTGCCGAAGCGGGACTGACTGTCGATGCGGCGTTCGGCCGCGTGGCACGCGAGCTCGGCCGCGCCTATCCCGAGCTGGGCGACGAGTTCACGCTCACCGCGATCGAGCTCGGCTTCCTGTCGGAGCGCCGCCAGGCGTTCGAGAACCTCGCGCAGCGGGTCAAGCTCGACGCGGTCAAGGGCGTCGTCACGACGATGATTCAGACCGAGAAATACGGCACACCGCTCGCGAGCGCTTTGCGCGTACTGTCGGGCGAATTCCGCAACGAACGCATGATGCGCGCCGAGGAAAAGGCCGCGCGGCTCCCCGCGATCATGACGATCCCGCTGATCCTGTTCATCCTGCCGACGCTGTTTGTCGTCATTCTCGGCCCGGCGGCCTGTTCGATCTCCGACGCGTTCAAGCATTGAGCGGCGATTCGCGCGCCCTTGCCGCGGGGCGCGGTTGACGGCATTTTATTCTTCGACGTTTTGTCGAGGGATAAGGCCATGCTGTTCACGACATCGGAACAATTCGTCGTGCTGGCGGTGGTGCTGCTCGCCGGCTGGCTGATCGGCTTTGCGAGCGCGCCGAACGCGAGCAGGGCCAAACGCCGCGCCCGCGCGCAGACCGACAGTTTCGCCGCCTACCGCCGCGACGCCGAAGACAAGCTGCGCGCGGCACAGCAGCGCGGCGCTGACCTGAAGGACGAGTTGGCGACGCTGCGCGCCGATCACGCCGATGCCGAGCGGACGATCGCGCGGCTGCGCGCCACCACCGCCCCGCGCGTCGGCGCGGAAGCGGACGGACCGGCAGTGCCGGCGGCGGCAGAGCCCATCGACGCGCCAATCGCCCCTCCCGTCGCCCCGCCCGCTCCGCTCCCGACCAGCCCGCGCGCCTGGCCCGCGGGGACCGCGCGCGACGATCTCACGCGGCTGCGCGGGATCGACGGGTTGCTCGCGACGCGTCTGTTCAGCCTCGGCGTGATGCGCTTCGCGGATATCGAGCGGCTCTCCGACGAAGACGAGATGGCGCTCGAACAGCGGCTCGCGCTGCCTGTCGGCACGATCGCGCGCGACCAGTGGCGCGCGCAGGCAGCCTTGCTGCGGGCGGGCGCCGAGGATGCGCATAGCGCGCGGTTCGGAACCGGATTGGCGGACGACTAGGGTCGGTACCGTAACGGCGATCGTCCGTCGCGCGCCGACGCGCTTATCTCCCGTCTAGCGTTCGACCAGCGCAACCAACGCCTCGAGCGAAAGCGGTTCGGCGCAGAGGAACCCCTGATAGATCTGGCACCCCTCGGCCGCGAGCGCGCCGAGTTGCGCTTCGGTTTCGACCCCTTCGGCGATCACCGTCAGCCCGAGCGAGCGCGCCATGTCGATCACGCCGCGCACCACGATCCGATCGCGCGCGCTGCCGGTGATGTCCTGCGCGAGCTTCTTGTCGATCTTGAGATAATCGAGCGGGAGCGCCTTCAGATAGGCCAGGCTCGAATAGCCCGTCCCGAAATCGTCGATCGCGATCCGGCACCCCGCCCCGCGCAGCAGCGACAGCAAGTTCGACGCGATCCCGAGATCCTCGATCAGCCCGCTCTCGGTGATCTCGAGCGTAAGCCGCGCGCGCGGAAAGCCGCTCGCGTCGACGCGGTCGAGAAACAGGTCGGCAAAGCCCGGCCGCGCGATATCCGCCGCGGTCAGATTGAGCGAGACGCGCAGCCGCGACAGCGCCTCCGGCCAGCGCGCGGTCTGGGCGAGCACGAGCCGCTGGATATGATCCGACAGGCCGATCTCGAGATCGGCACGCGCGGCGGCGGCGAACAGCGTTTCGGCGCCGAGCGTCCCGAGCACACCATGCTCCCAGCGCGCGAGCGCTTCGACCCCGACGATCGCACCGGTCGAGACCGAGACCTGCGGCTGATACAACACGCCGATCTCGCCACGTTCGAGCGCGTGGTTGAGCTCGACCGCGAGCCGGTCGATCGGCGCCTCGGCGCCGTCGGCATCGGCGACGCGCATCGTCGCGGTATCGGACTCGCGCGCCTCGGCGAGCGCCTCGCTCACCCGGCGCAGCAGGCTTGCCGCGCTATCCTCGGGCAAAGCCTCGGCGAGCCCGATCCGGCAACCGAGCACCGCGATCGAATCCCCCGTGACGAACGGACGCGCCATTTCGCTGGCGATCCGTTCGACCGCCAGATCGATCCGCGGCCGGATGCTGCGCGCGGCGACGAGGAAGGTCGATCCGCTCAGCCGGGCGATCAGCGCATCGCGCCCGAGCATGTCGCGCACGACATCGTCGATCCGCTTCTGCGCGCTACCGAGCAAGGCGTCGCCAGCCGCGCGGCCATAAGCGGTGTTGACCATGTCGAAACGGTTGAGCGCGATCAGCATCGCATGCAGCGGCGCGCCCGCTTCGTCCGCCAGTCGCCGCGTCAGCCAGCGCCGTGCGCTGCCGGCGTCGCGCGCGCCGGCGAGCGATTCGCGCAGCTCGGCGGCAGGCTCGGGCGCGCTGCCGAGCGGCTCGACCACCGCATCGATCCGCGCACCCTCGCCGTCGAGCTGGAGATGTTGCACTACGCGCCCGACCGCTGTCAGATCCGAATCATGCGCGAAGGCGGTCGCCGGCCGCGCGGGGGAAATCCGACGGAGCGCGGCCACCGCCGCCGAGCGATCGGCGCGGTCGAGCCGGCGCAGCATCGTGCGGACGCTCGGTTCGTCCTCGGTCGCGAGCAAGGCCGCCAGCCCCGGGGTCAGCACCAGCGTCCGGCTGATCAGATCGTAGCGCCAGCCGAGCGGCGCGAAGACCGGCCCGGCAGCCCATTCGCGCGCCATCCGCTCGGCATGGCGCGCGGCGAAGCGCACCGCGTGGAGGAACTCGGCCTCGCTGAACGGGCTCGCGAGGAAATGCGTCGCCCCGGCGTCGTACAGCGTGGAGATCGTCGCGGTTTCGCCGCGCGACACGAGCGCGAGCAACGCCCCGCCGTTCGCTTCGACCGCGCCGCTCATCGTCCGCGCCGCGGCGATGCCGTCGCCCGGCGCGCCGCGCGCATCGATCACCGCGACCGCGGCGCCGCTCGACAGGAAGCGCCGCTCGGCCCCACCCGCGCGGCGCGCGGCCACCACTTGCCACCCCGCGCCCGCCGCGAGCGACGCCAGTTCGTCGCGCTGTCGGAACGACAGAATGAACAGAGGGGCGTTGTGTGAAACGGTCATGCAACGACCCTAATGCGGCCCCCCGCGTTAAAGAAGAGGGTGTTGGCGCCGCAATCCCTTGTGAGGCCCGACCCAAAGGCTTAGCTCAATCCGAGATGACGCACGCATCCGCCCTTGCCCACCGTTCCGACCGCAAGGGGCATGCGCCGCACATGCCCGCCACGCGGAGGCGCGCCGGGGGTGAGATCGCGATATGACGCCAGCCGCCAATATGGCCGGGCTGCGCCGCGCGCTGGTCGCCTCGCCGACGCAGGTGGCGCAGGAAGCCGGCGCATTGCTCGCCGATGCGCATGATTGGGTCCCGGTCGAGGACGCCGAGCTGATCGTCGCGCTCGGCGGCGACGGCTTCATGCTGCAGACGCTCCACGCGATGCTCGAACGGCGCAAGCCGGTCGTGCCGGTGTTCGGGATGAACCTCGGCACCGTCGGCTTCCTGATGAACGAGTGGCGCCAACACGGGCTCGACGCGCGGCTCGAACGGGTCAAGCCGTTCAAGGTCGTGCCGCTCGCGATGACCGCGACGACGATGGGCGGCGAAAGCTTCGCGCTCCCCGCGATCAACGAAGTCTCCTTGCTGCGCGAGACGCGCCAGACCGCCAAGCTCGAAGTCACCGTCAACGACCGCGTCGTGCTGCCCGAGCTCGCGTGCGACGGCATCCTCGTCGCAACGCCGGCGGGGTCGACCGCCTATAATCTGTCGGCGCAGGGGCCGATCCTGCCGCTCGGCTCGAACATGCTGGCGCTGACGCCGATCAGCCCGTTCCGCCCGCGGCGTTGGCGCGGGGCGATCCTGCCCGACAAGGCGCGCATCACGCTGCGCGTGCTCGAACCGGCCAAGCGCCCGGTCAGCGCGGTTGCCGATCAGCGCGAGATACGCGACGTCGCCTGTGTCGAGATCGGTATCGATCGCACGCGCGAGCTGACGCTGCTGTTCGATCCCGAGCACGCGCTCGACGACCGGATCACGATGGAACAGTTTGCCGCCTGATGGCTGCGGGCCGGCGCTGATGCAGCGCTAAGCCTCGACACTGCGGAAAATGGCTCCCCGAGTTGGATTCGAACCAACGACCAAGTGATTAACAGTCACCTACTCTACCGCTGAGCTATCGGGGAACACTGCAGTGGCGTGCCTATAGCAGCGGGATTCGCTCACGCGCAAGGCCCGCTCGCAGCTTTTATCGAAGCGGGGAAAATCCGCCGAGCCCGCGCAGATACTGGGTCTCGATATCGAGCACCGCGACGCCGGCGCCGACCTCGACCGCGGCATTCGCGACAGAAGGCCGGGCGCGGCCGATCCGGGTGTTGCTGCGCAGACCAACCCCGTCCTGCCAGACATCGAACTTGTCCTGCGCGCGGCGCGAATGGAGCAACAGCAGCGCATAGCGCCCGGGGTGCGGGACGCGGATGCACATCGCGACCTGCCCGGCGACGGGCGCGTCGATCGTCACGCGGCGGAACACCTTGCCCTCCGCGAGCAGCTCGGTGTCGGAGCGCATGAAATCGGTTTCGGTCGCGGGATAGAGCTCGAGCTTGAGCTGCCCGCGGCGATCCTTCAGGTCGAGCACGTTGACCTGGATCGCAGGCCCCCTGCCCGACGTGCAATGCGCCGCATCGGTGCCCATCACCCCGCCCGCCTGTGCCGCGCTCGGCAGCGCCAGCGTTGCGCCAGAGGCGGCCGCGAGGACGTTCAGGATCGTCTTGTGCATCGTCAGTCCCATACCGCGGCGCACGGCCGCCTTCAGAAACGCAGGCCGAACACGAGGTTGGCGATCGGATTCATCCCACCCCGCGCGCGGTTGCTCAGCCGGTCCATCGCGCGCGGCAGATTGGCATTGGCGTTGCCGATCAGGCTGCCGACCTCGACCCCGAACAGCGCATTCTTGACGCTGCTGGTATAACCGACCGTCGCTGCCGGGGTATGCCGGTTGAAGCCGGTGCGCACCGCACCGCCGCTCCCCGGGAGCCGGGGATTGTAGAGCAGCCCCGCCGTGGCCTTTTCGGCATCCTTGAGGAAATTGGCGACTTGAAAGAAGCGCATCCCGGCGGAGAGCCTTAGCCCGCTGCCACCGAGCGGGTAATAATCGATCATCGAACTCGCGAAGCGATGCTGCATCGGCCCGGTCGGATCGCCGAGCGGGTTGAGGCTGGCCGACGTGGTCAGCAGATCGGTGCGGACGCGGAAATCGGGCGCGAGTTTCGCCTCGACCGGGAGCAGCCGTTCGGTCAGCGCCGGCGGCGACGCCGCGAGCGGATCCGCCGGCGCGGCGCTCGCCGCGATCGGCAGCGCTGCGCTCATCATGGCCAACGATACTGCGTACCCATTTCGCATGGCATGTCCCCCGAGCGAGCGCACGGCGCCCCCGCCGTGCAATCGTCCTCGAAGACAGGACGATGCCGTTGCGAAAGAACCGCCCCGGACCTTCCACGCCTGCGACAAAACGGTTCGTCGCATCGACGAAACGAAGGCGCACGCTTCACGCCGCTGTCAGATTCCATTCATGTCCATTGGACTATCGGACGTGCGACCAGAAGATTCGCCGGAGCCTTGCGTCCCCTCGATCGTTCTGCGCTTCATGGCCCGCACGGCTCGGTTCGCCGCACTGGACCGCCTCTGGAGATCGAAATGCCGACAGCTTCCCCAACGCTCAGAAAATCCCTGGCGGCCGCGCTTGGCGCCGTCACCCTGTTGACCTCGGCCTGTGCCACCGAATCGACCTATCAGCCCGCGGTCGGCCACGGCTTCGAACGCTCGGGCTATAGCGACCGCCAGATCGAGGCGAACCGCTTCATGGTCAGCTTCTCGGGCAACAGCTATACCGCACGCGACACGGTCGAGAAATATCTGCTGTACCGCGCTGCCGAGCTGACCGTGCAGAACGGCGCCGATTATTTCGTCTTCGCCGATCGGGGCGTCGACAAGCAGACCCGGACCTACACCACGCCCGGGATCGGCGGCTATGGCGGCTATGGTGGCTTCGGCTATGGCGGCGGGTTCGGCGGGGGCTATTGGGGCCCGAGCTGGCGCTATCGCGGCCGCGGCTTCGGCTGGCGCAGCTGGGACCCGTATTTCGGCGACCCCTTCTTCGATCGCGGGATCGATGTCACGACGATCGACAAATACGAAGCCAATGCCGAGATCGTGATCGGCAAGGGTCCCAAGCCCGCCAACAACATCCGTGCGTTCGACGCGCATGAGGTGATCGCGCACCTCGGGCCGACGATCGTCACGCCCAAGTAATCGCCACGCCCGGTCGCGCGAGCGCGACCGGGCGGCGCTGGTGGACACGAAAAAGCCGCAGCCGCGCGAAGCGGATGCGGCTTTTTTTGGCCCGCGCCGGGGACGCGGACCCTTCGAACCGCCTAGAAGCGGAGCTGCACGCTCGCGACGAACCGCCGACCGAGCAGATCGCTGTAGCTCGCCGGAATGATGTAATCGCCGAACTTCTGGCCACGGCGATCGAGCAGGTTCGTCACCGAGAAGGTGAACCGATAGGTCTTGTCGACGAGGAAGTAGAAGGACGGATTGATCGTGATCGACGAATCGAGCTTGTCGAACTCGCGCAGGTCGGGGCCGCGCGCTGCCCGGGTGAACAGGATTTCCCCGGTATAGTTGAACGACCAGTTCGTCCCGAACTTGTCGCCACGATAGCCGACGTTCAACTGACCCGCGAAGGTCGGATCGGACAGGTTGCCGCCGGTCAGGGTGCCGTCGGTCCGCACGGGTGCGACGCCGGTGTTATCGACCACGCGCTTGGCGGTGTAGAGCATGTTTCCGTCGATCTCGAACCGGCCCGGCAGATGCAGCCCGGTCAAAGCGGTCGAATAGCCGATCGTTCCCTGGATTCCTTCGAACAGGTTGCGCGCGCCGTTGACATATCCTGCCGAAACGCCGGGATTTGCAGGATCGTTGACGACCTGACCCGCGATATCATTGCCGCGCGCGTCACGCGTACCGACCGGATAGCGCTTGATGAACGAGCAATAGGAATTGCCGTTGGCGGGATCAGCGGCGTTGAAGGTCGAATTGTCGAAACAGGCCGAGGCGATATCGTCGACCGAGAGCTGGACGATCGGATCCTTGATGTTGATCCGGACGTAATCGGCGCTGATCGAAAGACCGCGGATCCAGTGCGGCTGGAACACCGCGCCGACCGTGAAGCTGTTGGCGACTTCGTTGCGCAGATTGGGGTTGCCGCCCGACAGCGACGGAACCGTGGCGCCTTCTGCCTGCAGCGGCGTCGCGTTCGGGTAGACGGCGAGGAAGGCCTTGCAGTTCGCGGTCCGTGTCGCCGGAGCCGCACCCTGCAGCTGCGCCGCCGCCGTGCAGAGGTCGGGGACCGAGCTGAATGCGGACGAAATCGGGAGGAACAGTTCGGTGATCGCGGGCGCGCGGAACGACTTAGTGAAGTTCCCGCGGAACTGGATGTCGCGCACCGGCGAGATCGTCCCGCCCACCGCCCAGGAGAAGAAACCGCCGTTGGTCGAATTATCGACATAGCGCCCGCGTGCGAACACTTCCGCCCGGTTGAGGAACGACAGGCCGTTCTCGGGAGTGACCAGCGGGACGTTGACTTCGCCGAAGACCTCGTTGGTGTGATATCCGCCCGAGACCGGCGATACCGGCGAACTGCGCCCAAGCCCTTGCTGCTCGAACTGGCTCGGGATGAAATCGCCGCGCTCGTCGCGATGTTCATAGCCGACGTTAAAGCCGACATCGTTGCCGAACAGCGAGAACGGGCTGCCGCCGACGTTGGCGTTAATCACCCATTGCGTCAGATTGGTGCGCGAGCGGTTGGTGGCGATGACATAGTCCTTCGCCGCCTGGCTCGCACGGCCTTCGCCCAGCAGGTTGAGCGGAACGCACGCGGCATCGGCGATGGGCGTGATGCCCGATTGATCGCTGAAGCCATAGACGTTGGTCGGGTTGGTCGTGCAGACCACCTGCCCTGCACCGTTGGTCGTATAATTGACCGCGTTGATGAAGCGCTGCGCGTCGATGTCCTGATGGACGTCGGTGATCTCCGAACGACCGTAATTGCCGCTCACTTCATAGGTGAACGACCGCGAACCGACGTTGAACGCGCCGCGGAAGCCCGCCACGCCGCGATACAAATTGGTGCTGTTGTAGCCGGCCGTGTCCGCCAGATCGGCCGAGGCGCGCGAGACTTCGAAGGTCGTCACGCCCGCGGCGGTCAGCGTCGCGCGGGCCTGCGGGGTCAGGAAGGGGTTGGAGATATCATAGAGCAACGCGCCGCTCGTTCCGCCGAACAGGCCGGCGTTGAAGGTCGGCTGGGTGACCAGCTGGTTGGTCCGCGAATGATAATATTCCCCCTCGGCGAAGAATTTGAGCGCCGGCGAGAAATCATAATTGAGGAAGCCGTTGAACGTGTCGCGCGTCACATTGCCGGTGATCTGCGAATAATCGTTGAAGCGGAAGCCGTCCCCGCCGCTCGCATAGATCGAGGGGAAGCGGATGCCGGTGTTGAACGGGCTGAGATTGCCGTCGGGACCGAACTTCAGGCCGCCCGCGGTCGTGCTGAGCACCTGGGTGCCGGCGCCATTCTCGGCATAGTCGATCAGGCCGCCACGGCTGAGCTGGAAGATGCTGATGTCGCGCACCACGACCGTGCCAGGGAAGCCGTCGGTCGTGCTGTTGTTATAGCCGATCGAGGGGTCGATGCGGCCGTCATTTGCGGCCGGGAAGCCAGGACCGCGCAGCGTTGCGGCGGCAGCCGACGTCGGGTTGGTGGCGTTGCCGAGATTGTCGCGCAGGAAGGCGCGGTCGTTATACGCCACCCCCCGCACGTCGTCGCGCGAATAGGACAGCGTGATGTTGCCGCGCCCGCCGTCGAAGTCGGCGCCGCCGAGGATCGCGGCGTTATAGCGGAAGTTGTCGCTCTCGCCCGTGATGCCCGAATTCGCCTGGACCAGCAGCCCCTTGTAGCGGTTCTTCAGGATGACGTTCACGGTGCCCGCGATCGCATCCGAGCCATAGACCGGAGCGCCACCGACCGAGACGGTATCGATATGGTCGATCAGGATCGTCGGGATCACGTTGAGATCGACCTGTGTGCCGGCGGCCGCGTCGCCGAACAGGCTCGGCGAGTTCGAGCTGACGAACCGCCGCCCGTTGACGAGCGTCAGCGTGCGGTTCGACCCGATCCCGAAGCCGTTGACGAAATTGACGCCCTGGCCATAGCTGCCCTGCGGGCCATTGGGGGTGACGCTGCCGCGGAAGCCAGGCTGCTCGTTGAGCGCATCGGCAACGTTGGTGAGACCGCGATTTTCGACGTAATCGCGCGTCACGGTCACGGTCGGCTCGAGCGAGGTCAAATTGCGGCGCGGAATGCGCGACCCGGTAACGACGATCTCGCTCCCCGCGGACCGGCCCTCGGCGTCAACGGTGTTCGAAGGTGTGATCGCCGCTGGGTCGGGCGCCTGTCCGGCAACCGGCTTTTCCGATTGCGCCAAGGCGGGCGAGGCGCCGACGACGGAGAGCGCGAGCAAAGACGAAGACACGATCAATGCAGCGCGGCGACGAGATGGAACGATAGCCATTGGGGACCCCTTCTATTGATCTATTTTTAGATCTTGAGGCAGGATCACCAGCGCGCAGCGCTTTGGCAACAAGTCGTTCACATAGAGTACATATTACCGTAACAGTGTGACACGGGTGTCACAAAAAAGCCGCATCGGACCTAAGGTCCGATGCGGCCGTTTGTTACGCGATCGCATCGTCTCCGACGACGCGTTGCGTCTTAGTATCGGTAGTGGTCGGGCTTGAACGGGCCTTCCACCGGGACGCCGATGTAACCAGCCTGCTTCGGGGTGAGCTGCGACAGCTTGACGCCGAGCTTTTCGAGATGCAGCGCGGCGACCTTCTCGTCGAGGTGCTTCGGCAGAACGTAGACTTCGTTCTTGTAGGTCTCGCCCTTGGTCCACAGCTCGATCTGCGCGAGCGTCTGGTTGGTGAACGACGCCGACATGACGAACGAAGGATGGCCCGTCGCGCAGCCGAGGTTGACCAGGCGGCCCTTGGCAAGGATCAGGATCTGCTTGCCGTCGGGGAACTTCACCAGGTCGGTGCCCGGCTTCACTTCGTCCCACTCATAGTTTGACAGCGCGGCGATCTGGATCTCCGAGTCGAAATGGCCGATGTTGCAGACGATCGACATCGGCTTCATCGCCCGCATGTGATCGGCGGTGATGACGTCGGCATTGCCCGTCGCCGTCACGAAGATGTCGGCGCGCGTCACGGCCTCTTCCATCGTCACGACTTCGAAGCCTTCCATCGCCGCCTGCAGCGCGCAGATCGGATCGACTTCGGTCACCATCACGCGCGCGCCGCCGTTGCGGAGCGACTGCGCCGACCCCTTGCCGACGTCACCGAAGCCGGCGACGCAGGCGATCTTGCCGGCGAGCATCACGTCGGTCGCGCGGCGGATCGCATCGACCAGCGATTCCTTGCAGCCGTAGAGGTTGTCGAACTTCGACTTCGTCACCGAGTCGTTGACGTTGATCGCCGGGAACGGCAGCTCGCCCTTCTTGGCGATCTCGTACAGGCGGTGGACGCCCGTCGTAGTCTCTTCCGAAACGCCCTTCAGGTTCTTGACGGTCTCGGTCAGGTAACCGGGATACTTCGCGACGAACGCCTTCAGCGCGCGCTGGAATTCGACTTCCTCGTCATTCTCGGGCTCGCCCATCGTGTGGCCGGCTTCGAGCTTGGCGCCCCACAGTGCGAACATCGTCGCGTCGCCGCCATCGTCGAGGATGATGTTGGCGGTCTGGCCGTCCGTATCGGCACCCCAGTTGAAGATGTCGCCGACATAGTTCCAGTAATCGGCGAGGCTCTCGCCCTTGATCGCGAACACGGGGACACCCGTCGCGGCGATCGCGGCGGCGGCATGATCCTGCGTCGAGAAGATGTTGCACGTCGCCCAGCGGACGTCGGCGCCGAGCGCGGTCAGAGTCTCGATCAGCACCGCGGTCTGGATCGTCATGTGAAGCGAACCGGTGATACGCGCGCCCTTCAAAGGCTGCGACGCGGCGAATTCCTCGCGCAGCGCCATCAGGCCGGGCATCTCGGTCTCGGCGATGTTGATTTCCTTGCGACCAAAATCGGCAAGCGTGATGTCGGCGACGACATAGTCGCCGGCTTTGTCGGTCGGGCGGTCGAGAACGGTGGCCACGGGGCTATCTCCGGTTATGTGATGCCGCGCCCCGTAGCGCGAACCGCGCTGCGGATCAAATATAAAGATATCTTTATGTGTTGATCGGGAGACGCTCAGGCGCGTCCGGTCTCGCTGACGAGCAGCCGCGGATCGATCCCCGCCGTCGCGAACCCGGCCTGCCAGCGCGCGTCGGCGGCGACGTCGTAGAGCAGGTCGGGCGTCGCGGCGACGTTGAACCAGCCGTGGCGCGTCATCTCCCCGTCGAGCTGCCCCTCGCCCCACCCGGCATAGCCGAGTGCCACGAGCCAGCGCGACGGGCCTCGCCCCTCGGCGATCGCCTTGAGCACGTCGATCGTCCCCGACAGGCCCCACAGCGCGCGCGCCCCGCCGATCACCTCGATCGTATCCTGCCCGGCCCAGTCGAGCGTATGCAGCACGAAGCCGCGCCGCGGTTCGACCGGCCCGCCGAGATGCACCGCCGCGTCGGGGGCGACGCCGGGATCGATCTCGAGCTGTTCGAGCACCGCGTGCAGGCCGAGCCCGTCGATCGTCGTCCCCACGCCGATGCCCAGCGCGCCCTCCTCGTCATGGGCGCACATCGCAATCACCGCATGGTCGAACCGCGAGTCGCCGATTCCCGGCATCGCCAGCAGGAATTGCCCGGTGAGAAAGGTCGCTTGCTCCATCGTGCCAACATAGGCTGACGGTGCGCGACCTGCTACGCTTGAAATTGGCGAAAGCCTGTACGACGTACGGCCCGCCGCCCGCGCACTCCTTGCCGGGCGACAATAGGAGAGATTCCCATGACGATCAGCGTCGGCGACCGCATCCCGAGCGTCACCCTCACCAAGGCCACGGCCGATGGCCCCGATCAGATCAGCTCGGACGAGTTCTTCAAGGGCCGCAAGGTCGCACTGGTCGCAGTGCCCGGCGCCTTCACCCCGACCTGCTCGGCGCGCCATCTGCCCGGCTTCGTCGACAAGGCCGACGAGCTCAAGGCGAAGGGCGTCGACGAGATCGCCTTCACCTCGGTCAACGACGCTTTCGTGATGAACGCCTGGGGCAAGGCCAGCGACGCGAGCGCCATCGTCATGCTGGCAGACGGCAATGCCGATTTCGCCAAAGCGGTTGGGCTGACCTTCGACGGCTCGAAGTTCGGCATGGGCGAGCGCAGCCAGCGTTACTCGATGCTTGTCAACGATGGTGTCGTCGAGCAGCTCAACGTCGAAGCGCCCGGCGCGTTCGAAGTGTCGTCGGCCGAGCATCTGCTGAGCGAGATCTAAGCCCGCGGGCGGCGAAGCGAGCGATTGCGACGCTGCGTCGTTTCGCACCCGGGAACTCGGCCGGTGTCAATGAGTTGCTAGCTGTTGAGTCCATTCGAACCAGGGGCAGTACGATGAGCGACAAGCAGACCGATTCGACCAAGTCCTCCGCCACCACGAGCGAAACGATCATCGAACAGGCCGAAGGTCTGTTCGAGCAGGCCAAGGAGGCCGTGTCCGAGGCCTTTACGGCAACGGTCGATGCCGCCAAGGCCAACCCGCTCGCGGCCGCCGGGATCGCGGCGGGTGCGGCGGCGGCGATTGCCGGCGCGGCGTTCGGGGCGAGCAAGCTGCTCGCCAAGGATGGCGAGACCGACAGCGCCGAGAAAGCATAATATCGCGCGCCATCCCGGCTCGGGCCGGGGTGGCGCCGACTTGCCAGCGTAACCTTCGCGCATTAGCCCACTGCGATGACGCACGCATCCGACATCGTCGCCGAGCTCGATCGCCTCTATCGCGCGTCGGTGGCGCGGTTGCAGAGCGCGCTCACCGCTTATATCGCCACCGGCGAGCGCCCCGCCCCCGAAACGCGCCACGACGGCAGTTTCGCCTATCCCGAAATTCATCTGCACTATCGCGGCGGCAGCGACCGGCCCACGCCGATGCGCTCGTTCGGGCGGCTGGTGACCGAGGGCGATTATGCGATCAGCGTGACCAAGCCCGCGATCTTCGCCGATTACCTCATCGAGCAATTGACGCTGTTGATCGAGGATTACGACGTCACGGTCGAAGCCGTGCCCGGGCGCCAGGAAATTCCCTTCCCTTATGTCATCGACCCTGGTCACGCGTTGAGCCTCGACCAGATCTCGGCGGTCGAGCTGGCGCGGCATTTCCCGGCGACCGAACTCGCGCATATCGGTGACGAGATCGCCGACGGACTCTATGAAGTGAGCGACGGCGCCCGCCCGCTCGCGCTGTTCGACGGTCTGCGGACCGATTTCTCGCTCGCGCGGTTGCGGCATTACACCGGGACGCCGCCCGAGCATGTCCAACGCTATGTGCTGTTCACCAACTATCACCGCTATGTCGACGAATTCGTCCGTTGGGCGTTCGGCCAGCTCGCGCCCGATGCCGCGGGTAAGCCGTCGCGCTACACCGGCGTCTCCGGCGCGGGCGGGGTGTTGCTGCGCGCCGGCGACGATGTCGAGGCCGCGCTCGCCGACACCAGCGCATGGCGGCGGCACCAGATGCCGGCCTATCACCTGATCGCGGAGGACGGCACCGGCATCACGCTCGTCAACATCGGCGTCGGCCCGTCTAACGCCAAGACGATCTGCGACCATCTCGCGGTGCTGCGGCCCGAGGCGTGGCTGATGATCGGCCATTGTGGCGGGCTGCGGCCGAGCCAGCGGATCGGCGACTATGTCCTGGCGCACGCCTATCTGCGCGACGATCACGTGCTCGACGACGTGCTGCCGCCTGCGATCCCCGTGCCGGCGATCGCCGAGGTGCAGCTCGCGCTCGCGCGCGCCGCCGAGACGATCTCGGGGCAGAGCGGCGAGGAACTCAAGCGGCGGCTGCGCACCGGGACGATCGTCACCACCGACGATCGCAACTGGGAGCTGCAATATTCGCGCAGCGCGCTCCGCTTCTCGCTCAGTCGCGCGGTCGGGATCGACATGGAATCCGCGACGATCGCGGCGCAGGGCTATCGCTTCCGCGTGCCCTACGGGACGCTGCTGTGCGTGTCCGACAAGCCGCTGCACGGGGAACTCAAGCTGCCGGGCCAGGCCAACCGCTTCTACGAGCGCGCGATCAGCGAGCATATGCGGATCGGCATCGAAGCGTGCGAGGAGTTGCGCCGCGAGGGCAAGAAGCTCCACAGCCGCAAGCTGCGCGCGTTCAACGAACCGCCGTTCCGCTGAGGCTGCGAGGCCTGGCGGAAACCGTTGCGGTTTCGTGCGTTACGCAAGCTCAACGAATAGGGAGCGCTCCATGGCAACGCCGCCGAAAAAACCGACCGATACCGAGTCCAAGCGCCCTGCGGCGGACACGTCCGCAACGCCGTCCAAGGATGCGACGCCGTCCAAGCCGAAGGCCGCGACCCCGCGCAAGGCTTCGGCGAGCGGCAAGGCGCCCGCTGACGCCCCGGTAAAGGCGCCCGCCGCCAAAACCCCGGCGCCGCGCAAGCCCGCTAAGCCGCGTCCGACCACCACCACCCGCGCTACGGCAACCACGCCCAAGACCGCGCGCAAGGCGCCGGCCAAGAAGGCCGCCGCCGCGCCGACGCCCGCCAAATCGGGGAGCCGCTGGGGCAAGGCGGGCGTCGTCGGCGGGATCGCGGCGATCGGCGCCGCCGCCACCGCTGCGCTCTTCGCGCTACGCAGCAGCACGGCCCGCGACGCCAAGCTCAACCCCGGCGAACATGCGCATCAGGCCGACGGCAGCGATTCGAGCGCGTCGTTCGAAGCGGGGATCGCCGACGAGGGTACGATCCCCGAGTGAGCGGCCATAGCCCCCGGCTTCGCGCCGGGGACGGCTGGCCCATTTGCAAGCGAACGGGGCCGCTACGCTTCCAACAGCGCCGCTTCGATCGCTTTCAAAACAACGCTCACTTCGGCCGAAGAGGCGTCAGCCGCGAGATCGCCGTGAACGATGCGGTTACGCAATGAGACCAGAGGCGTGAGCCGTTGGTCGAACCTACCAGCCCTGCGGCTTCCCCTGGTTCTGCTTGTCCAACCATGCCTTCAGCGGGGCGAAATAGTCGACCATCGCCTGCCCCGACAGTTCGCGGCTGCCGGTGAACGCCTGAAGCGCCTCGGGCCACGGCTTCGACTGACCCATTGCCAACATCGCGTCGAGCTTCGCGCCGACCTCCTTGTTGCCGTAGAACGAGCAGCGATGCAGCGGCCCGGTCCAGCCCGATTGCTTGCACGCCGCCTGGTAGAACTGGAACTGGTAGAGCCGCGCGAGGAAGTAGCGCGCATAGGGCACGCTCGCTGCGACATGGTATTTCGCGCCCGGATCGAAGCGCGTCTCGTCGCGCGCGACCGGCGGGATGATGCCCTGATACTTCAGCCGCAGGTCGTTCCAGCTCTTCTCATACTGGCTCGCGGGCGTCGCGCCCGAAAAGACGCCCCAGCGCCATTTGTCGATCAAAAGGCCGAACGGCAGGAACGCGACCTTGTCCATCGCCTGCTTGAGCAGCAGGCCGATATCCTTGTCGGGGCTCGGCACCTTGGCGGGATCGAGCAGGCCGATCTTGACCAGATAATCGGGCGTGATCGACAGCGCGACGAAATCGCCGATCGCCTCATGGAAGCCGTCGTTCGCGCCGTTGCGGTAGAGAAAGGGCTGTGTGTTGTAGGCGCGCTGGTAATAGTTGTGCCCCATCTCGTGATGGATCGTGACGAAGTCGTCGCCATTGACCTTGGTGCACATCTTGATGCGCACGTCGGCGACGCTGTCGACGTCCCACGCCGAGGCGTGGCACACGACCTCGCGGTCGGCGGGCTTGACGATCTGCGAGCGCGCCCAGAAGGTCTCGGGCAGCGGCTTGAAGCCGAGCGAGGAGTAGAAGCCCTCGCCGGTCTTGAACATCTTGATCGGATCGTAGCGCTTGGCGCGGAGCAGATCGCCGACGTCGTACCCGACATCGCCCGCCCCCGCAGGCGCGACGACGTCATAGATGTTGCCCCATTCCTGCGCCCACATGTTCCCGAGCAGATCGGCGCGGATCGGGCCGGTCTTGGGCTGCACCGCGTCGCCATATTTGGCGTTGAGCTTCCAACGGACATAGGTGTGGAGCGCCTGATAGAGCGGCTCGACCTGCTTCCACAGCGTGTCGGTGGTCGCCTCGAACTGCGCGGGCGTCATGTCGTAGCCCGAGCGCCACAATGCGCCGACATCGGCATAGCCGAGCCCCTTCGCACCCTGGTTGGCGATGACGACCTCGCGCGCGAAATCCTTGCGCATCGGCGCGCCGACCTGGTCGTGCCAGCTGACCCACATCTCCTTCGACTTGGCCGGATCGCGCACCGTGCCCATTGCCGCCTCGATATCGCTGCCGTTGATCGGCTTGCCGTCGAGCGTGCCCTTGCCCTTGCCGTAATCGGAGCCGAGCTTGGTGACGATCGTCGACAGCTCGGATGCGGCACCGGGCGTGGTCGGCGCGGGCAGCGTCAGCCCGTTGCGGAGCAGGTCGATCTTGCGCTTGGTGTCGAACGACAGGTCCGGCACGCTCGCGTATTTCGCCGCCTCGAGCGCGAGGCGGACCTGCATTTCGGTCCCCTCTGCGCCGAACTTGGCGGCGATCGCGTCGGTATCGTCGGTGATGTAAGTCGCGTTGATCCACGCCGCCTGCTGCGCGGGGGTCGAGAAATCGGCGAGCTCCTTCTCGGCGCGCGCGACGAATGCGTCTGCCTCGGCGGTGGTCGGCGTCGCGGTAGCGGCGGAAGGTACCGGCGCGGTGGCGGCGAGCGCCGGGGTGGTCGCCAGCCCGAGAACGAGCGCGAGCGAAGAAATACCGGTACGGATCATGGAGGCCCCCAATGCGTGATGCGGCAATCTGTGCCGCACCACGCGCCGGGTCAAGCCGCGAGAAAGTCTGCGATTGCCGCGCCGAGCTCGGGCTCGAGCACCGCGCTCATGTGATTGCCCGGGATCGACTGGAAGGTCGCGTGCGGCATCGCTGCGGCGAGCGCTTCGCCCGAGCCATTGTCGTCGTCCTCTACTCCGGTGAGCACCAGCGTCGGCGTCTCGACCGCCGCGATCGCTTCGGCCGGCGTATCGACGAAGGTGTCGAGGATCCGCAGCAAGGCGATCGGATCGCCGCCGGTGGTCTTGAGGAACGCCTCGGTCAGCCACTCGCTGCTGCCGCGCGCGAAGCTGCCGAGATTGGTCAGCACATTGTGGAAATAGTGCCCGCGCCCCGCGGTATGGAGGATCCCCTCAAGCCCCATCCCCGACAACACCGCTCGCCGTGGTGTCGCGCCACTGGCGAGCATTCGCATCGTCGTGCGCCCACCGAGCGAATAGCCGGCAAGATCGTAATCGGTAAGCCCGAGATGCTCGATCAACGCGAAGCCGTCACGCATCAGCACGTCGGGCGGATAGCTCGCGGCATCATGTGGCTTGGCGCTGTCGCCGTGGGCGCGCAAGTCGGGCATGATCACGCGGAAGCCGGCAGCGGCGATCTTCGCGGCATGGCCGTATTTGATCCAGTTGATCGTCGCGTTCGAGAAATAGCCGTGGATCAGCACCACCGGCCGCCCTTCGCCCATCTCGCGCCACGCCAAGCGCGTGCCGTCAAAGCTTTCGAAGAACTGCGGTTCAGTCGGGGAGTGTGCCAAGCGCTTTCATCCATCGATCGGCCGTGGAGGGGTTGTCCGCCACGCGCGTCGTCGGGAGGTCCTTAGTGTCGAGCCATGCCGCGTGCCAAGTCTCGGGCGAGAAATGATGCTTGGGACGAAACCGATACGGATCGTCGAAGCTGCCGACGGTGAGATCCATCTTGCCGCTCGGCTCGACGAATTCGAAGGTCAGCGGCGTCCCGCATGCCGCGCAGAAGCCACGCTGCGCGATCGGCGAACTTTGGTAGCGATCGGGCTCGCGCGCCCAAGTCACGTCGGCAATCCCGACGCTCTTGAACGCGATCGAAACCCCACCGGTGGCGCGCTGGCACATCCGGCAGTGACAGAGATACGCGTCGTCATTCTCGATCTCGACGCTGTAGCGGATGCGGCCACATTGGCAGCCGCCGGTGACGGTTTCGATCATGGTGTCGCTCCCTTGTGCTGCAAATCGAAACCGTCAACGCGCGAGGATGCGATCCGGTGCGATGGTCGCGTTTAGAAGGTGATACGCGCCACGCCCGTGATCTGGCGATCGCTCATGATCGAATCGCGCGGACGCGTGAGGATGCCGTAATAGGTCGAGCGCACCGTATTGGTGAGGTTGGTCCCGTTGAGCGTCAGCGAGAAATGCGGCGTGACGTTCGCGGTGATCGACGCATCGAGCTGCCCCGACGCCTTCTCGAAGATCGGCAGATTGCCCGTGCCGTTGGCCGAGGTCGTCATCAGGAACTTGTCGCGCCAGTTATACGCTGCACGCGCCGAGATGATGCCGTGCTCGTAGATGCCGACCAGGTTGAAGTTATACTTCGACAGGCCTTCGAGCGGCAATTGCGTCACCGGTCCCTGGCTCGCCGGGCTCGGCGCCTGCGAATCGACATACGTGAAGTTCGCCTGCGCGCCGAGGCCGCTGAGTGGGCCGGGCAGGAAGTCGAAGAATTGCTGATAGGCGACTTCCACGCCCTTGACCTTGGCCTTGGCGGCGTTGTCGTAGGTCGTCACGTCAAACGTAGCAGATTTGCCGTCCGCGAAGGTTACGGAGGGTTGGTTGATGACCGTTTGGATGTAGTTCGAGATATCCTTGTAGAACCCCGCCACCGTCAACGACCCGGTTCGCGCAAAGTACCATTCGGCCGAAACGTCGAAATTGGTCGACTTCATCGGTTTGAGATAGGGATTGCCGGTCGAGGTCGTGTGTTGCTGATTGGCCTGGGCATCGCCCGGCTCGGTGAACGTGACGGTCGGGTTGACCTGATCGAACTGCGGACGCGAGATGTTCTTCGACGCGGCAAAGCGCAGTTGCAGCTTTTCGGTCAGGTGAGCCCGCAGATTCAAGCTCGGCAGGACCGACGTGTAGCTGTTCGTTTCACCGAGCTTGGTAAAGGTCGGAGGACCCGACACCGGGCCATTCGGCCCCGGGATAAGATCGACGCGCTGATAATAGCCGGAGACGGCGGACTGCGTGCGGACAACGCGCACGCCAATATTGCCGTCGATCGGCACCGGCAGATTGCTCGCCTTGAAGAATGCCGCGGCATAGCCGGCATAGCTCTTCTGCGATTCGGTGTTGATGCCGCTCGGCAGATACGGCGGCGTGGTGGCGACACCGAGCGCGGCGCGCGTTGCGTCATAGTTGAGCACGGTCGGGAGCGAGAACGCCTGGATGTTGCCGAACAGATTGGCCTGTCCACGGTAGAAGTCGCTCAGGTCGACATAGGTCAGATCGCTCGCCGGCCCGGACTCGCTGGTGTAGCGATAGCCGGTGTCGTTGGTCGTGTTCTTGCGATCGGCATAGCGGATACCGGCCTTGATCGAGCTGAGGATACCGCCGTCGAAGCGATATTCGCCGTCGAGCCGGCCGACAGTGTCGGTACCTTTGGAATTGTTGAGGTCGTCCAGATAATAGGCGTTGCTGTAGGTTCCAGGGTTCGCCAGCCCGGCCGCCGAGGCGATCTGGAACGACGGGGTGGCGCCCGAGATGTTCTGCGTCAGCGTCGTCGCGGTGCCGCTCAGCCCGACGATCGAGTTGAGATTGTCGGTCTTCGAATCGACATATTGGAAATCGCCGGTGATCGTCAGATTGGCCGACGGCTTCCACTTGCCGTTGAGCGAATAATCGCTCGTCGTCGAATGGCGCGAGCCGATCGAGGTGTTGTCGCCGATCGGGACGTTGGTGAACGTGCCGCTCTGGAAATCGCCGTTCGGGGCGTAGGTGAAGGGCGCTCCGGCCTGCGGCGTGATCGCGGCACCGCTGGTATAGGCGAAATAGCTGTAGCCATAGTCGCGGATCTTATAATCGTTGCGGAAATATTCGCCGGTGAATTCGAGAGTGCTGCTCGGGCGCCATTGCACCGACACGTCGATGCCGAAGCGGCGGCGGTCGCCGATGACCTCGCCGATGCCGGTGCCGTGCGGCAGCGTCGTCGTCTTGCCGGTGCGGCCGAGCTGCGCGGCGGTCGCGGCGTCGCTCGGGCTATTGGGCGTGCCGTCGGCCTTGAGGCTCTGGTCGAGCGTGTAGAACGGCTCGGTCGAGATCGTGTCCTGGCGGAACGCGGTCTTCTGGTACGACGCGCTGGCGAGCACGCCGATCTCGCCGATGCCGGTGTTCCAGCGATCGCTGATCAGCAGCGAGGCGGCCGGCTCGCTCTTGCGGACGAGGTCGAAATAGGTGTTGGTCGCCGACCCCGAAATCTTGAAGCCCTTGAAGTCGAACGGCTTGCGCGTGCGGAAATTGATCGTGCCGCTGAGCTGATCCTCGATCAGGTCCGACGACGGGTTCTTGTAGACGTCGACCCCGGCGAGCAGCTCGGAGGGGACGTCCTCGAGGCTCAGGGCATTGGTCTGGCCGTTCGCGGTGAAGATGTCGCGGCCGTTGAGTTCGGTGCGGACCTGCGTCAGGCCGCGGATCGCGACCGAGCTGCCTTCGCCGAAATTGCGCTGGATCTGGATGCCCGAGATGCGCTGCAGCGCTTCGGCGATGTTGCGGTCGGGCAGTTTGCCGATGTCCTCGGCGACGATCGAATCGACCACCTGGTCCGCGTTGCGCTTGATGTTCTGCGCCGACTGGAGGCTCGCGCGCACGCCGGTGACGACGATTTCGTCGGCAGGCGCAGCCGCAGCGGGCGCCGCCGCGTCGGGCGCGGCCGCCGCGGGGGTCGATTGGTCTCCGGACGGCGCGGTGGCGCCCGGCAAGGTCGTGGCCGGCGGGGTGGTCTGCGGCGTCGCCTGGGCAGCCGCCGGGGCAGCGATCGCGACGAACGGCAGGGCCGACGCGCCGAGCAGCAGCGCCTTGGTCAGGGCCAGGCGGCGGACGGCATCAACAGCGGACATTCATATTCCTTCCAAAGCGCACCACCTCGCTGACGCGGGGGTCATGAAACATCCGGGAAGGGTGCGGACGCCATCGGCGCCTTGCCTCTCCCTGCAAGCCTCCCTCGCTTCAACCGAAGTTTTGGGGAGGTCTTTCGATCGCGGCGAGCTACGCGCGTCGGGTGGGCGGGTCAATTAAAATGTGGATGGGTGATTTATGTATTCATAGGTGAACAGTCGGACATTTCGGGTAGCGCTATCACCGCGCTATAATCGCCGTGACCGCACGCGGAGCGAAATCCGGACGTATCAATCCCTTGTCGGGCTTGATCGGCGCTCGCTTGCGCTTCTGCGACCTTTGGAGCGATTGTCTTCGCCGTCGGCCTGCGCCAAGCCGCGCTGCATGGCGCGCTCCAGTCACTTTTCTCGCTTGCGCCAGTGAAACGAATACTCATAGGTGAACGCACCGCTCGGCAGCGCGCATGCGTCAACCGCCGGCATCGAAGGTGAGGATCAGCGACATGGCAATGGTATCGGCACGCGGACGCGCGCTCGCAAAATGGGCTGGCGCAGCGGCTTTCGCGCTCGTCCCCACAGTCGCGGCGCAGGCCGCGCCGCTCGGCTCGCTCGACCGCAATGGCAGCCATGTCTCGATCGAACCCTATGCCCCCAACATCGTCCGCGTGACGATCGCGGTCGACCGCGATCTCGCCGATGCGCCCCCCGGCCCTGGACCAAACGCCAAGCCCGATGCTGCCGGCTGGACTCATAGCGCCGACGCGAGCGGCGACGTGTTCACGTCGTCGGCGCTGTCGCTGACGGTCAATGCGCAGCCCTGGCCCAAGGCACCGAGCCAGATGGAGCGGTACTTCGCGCCGTCGCTGCCGCCAGTGTCAGTCAGCGTGAAGGGCGCCGACGGCCATCTCATCACGCAGATGAACGGCTGGGAGATGGCGCCGCACACCGTCGCGGACGAAAAGACCTTCAAGGTCGGCGCGAGCTTCGCCGCACCGCTCGACGAGCATTATTACGGGCTCGGCCAGAACCAGGAGGGCAGACTCGACCTGCGCGGCCGCACGATCGACTGCCGCCACAATTACGATGCGCCGGCGGGCGAGACGGTCTGCGTGCCGTTCATGGTGACCAACAAGGGCTATGGCATCGTGTGGGACAATCCTTCGGCGACGACGGTGTCGCCGGGGCTGCACAACAGCACGCACTGGCAATCCGACGTCGGCGAGCGCGTCTCGTTCTTCGTCATCACCGGTGCCACCACCGACGACCTCTATGCCGGCTATGCCAAGCTGACCGGCAAGACCCCGCTCCCGCCCAAGGCGGCGTTCGGCCTGATCCAGAGCAAGGCGCGCTACGAGACGCAGGCCGAACTGCTCGGCGTGGCGGAGGGGTATCGCAGCCGCGGCTATCCGCTCGACGTGATGGTGCTCGACTGGTTTTACTGGACGCGGATGGGGCAGCTCGACATCGACCGCACCTATTTCCCCGATCCGGCCGGCATGAACGCCAAGCTCAAGGGTCTGGGGATGCACAGCATCATCAGCGTATGGCCGCGCTTCGAGAAGGAATCGCGCTATTTCGACATGCTCGCCGCCAAGGGCTGGCTGCTGCATGACAAGGACGGCACCGTCGTCGACGGCCTGCCGATCCGCGCCGACCGCGCTGGAGCCTTGCTCGACAGCACCAACCCCGATGCGCGCGGCTGGTTCTGGGATCGCATCCGCGACAACATCGTCTCGCAAGGGTTCGACTGGATGTGGCTCGACGAGACCGAGCCCGATCTGGTGCCCGACGGCCACCAATATGCGATCGGTTCGGGCGACCGCTATCACAACCTCTTCCCGCTGGTGCACACCGCCAGCGTCGCCGATGGCTCGGCCAAGGACCGCCCCGATTTCCGCAACCTGATCCTGTGCCGCGCGGCGTATCTCGGCGCGCAGCGCAACGGCTGCCTGTTCTGGTCGTCCGATGTCCAGGCAACCTGGGAGGCGCTCAAGCGCCAGGTGCCGACCGGGCTCAACTTCACCGCCTCGGGGATGGCCTATTGGAGCAGCGACACCGGTGGCTGGCAATATCCGGCGGGTCCCAAGGCCGAGCATCCCGTGCTGCTCGATCCCGCCGGCGCGACCGCGATGGCGCCGAGCTATAGCGATTATCCCGAGCTGTTCGTCCGCTGGTTCCAGTACAACACCTTCACCCCGACGCTGCGCATCCACGGCCAGCGCCCCGCCACCGCGATCTGGGACTATGGCAAGGCGGCCGAGCCGGTGCTCGCGCAGTATCTCAAGCTGCGCTACGCGCTGATCCCGTATCTCTATGCGATGGGCCACCAGACCTACACGACCGGTGCGCCGTTCATGCGCGGGCTGTTCATGGATTTCCCGAACGACCCCAAGGTCGCCGACATGGGCGACGAATATATGTTCGGCCCCGCCTTCCTCGTCGCGCCGGTGACCGCGCAGGGCGCGACCAGCCGCTCGGTCTATCTGCCGGCCGGCGCCGACTGGTACGATTACTGGACCAACGAGCGCCATGCCGGCGGCCAGACGGTCAGCGCCGCCGCGCCGATCGACAAGATCCCGCTGTTCGTCCGCGCCGGATCAATCGTGCCGATGGGCGTACAGGTCCCGAGCACCGCGACGCGGCAGTCCCTCGAGAGCATCCGCGTCTATCCCGGCCGCTCGACGAGCTTCACGCTGTACGACGATGACGGCGTGAGCAACGCCTATCGCAAGGGCGGTGCCGGCACTGTGCTGCGCTGGGACGACGCCAGCGGCCGGCTGACCGCGTCGGGCAAGCTGCCCGGCGGTCAGGATGCCGCAGCTTTGGTCAAGGTGATCGGCCGCTAAGGCAGCGCTTGTGCGGGTTCGACGTCGCACTCTATGACTTGGCCGCAACGCGCGAGAGACGCACACGGCAACAGGGGGGATATGATGGACGATCAGGAAGAGGACGACCGCCGCTATCGGGCGCCCGCGCTCGAGAAGGGGCTCGATATCCTCGAACTGCTCGCCGACGCGAGCGACGCGCTGTCGCTGGCGGCGATTTCTGACAGGCTCGACCGGTCGCGCGGCGAGCTTCACCGGATGGTGCAGGTGCTGCAGTTCCGCGGCTATATCGACCAAGACGCAGGATCGGAGGGCTATCGCCTCACCGACCGGCTGTTCGCGCTCGGCATGCGCCAGCCGCGGACGCGCAACCTCGTCGAGCTGGCGCTGCCGGTGATGCGGCAATTGGTGCAGGATTCGCGCGAATCGTGCCACCTCGCCTTCCATAGCCGCGGCGAGATGGTCGTCGTGGCGCGCGTCGAATCGGGCGAGCAGCTCGGTTTCTCGGTGCGCGTCGGCTATCGGCGGCCGATCGCGGGCACTGCCTCGGGCGTCGTATTATACGCCTTCCAGCCCGACGAAGTCCGGCGGCGCTGGGAAGCACTGTTCGTTCCGGCGCTCGGCAAGGAGGCGCTGCGCGCATTCCGGGAACGCGCCGATGCCGTCCGTACGCGCCAGGTCGAGCTGACGCAGAGCCCGCTGGTCGCCAGCGTGACCGACATTTCCGCGCCGATCATGCGCGGCGGCGCGGCAGCGGCGGCGCTCACCGTGCCCTATCTCGAACGGCGCGAAACCGTGCACAGCGCCGACGAAGTGGCTGCGATGGTGGTCACCGCGGCGAACAGCATCGCCGAGCAATTGGTGCAGAGCGACGAGCGGTTGTGAGGCGGTTGCGCTGACGGGCACGCGGATCACCCTCGCGGTGATCCGCCCAGCCCTCAGCCGTCACCCCGGGCTTGTGCCGGGGTGACGGTTCCATGAAACCCTACCGCGCTCGCCAAGTCGCGGGCATCGTTCGCGCCGGCACGCTGACCGTGACCGTCTGGCGAATGTCGGTCGCCGAATCCGCGAGCATCACCTTGTAGCGCCCGCCCGCGATCCGCCACTGGTGGCCAGCCTCGTCCCACGTCGCGAGCAAGCGCGGATCGACCGACACCGACACCGTCTGCCGCGCGCCCGACGCGAGCGCGACCTTGGTGAAACCGCCCAGCCGCTTGGGCGCTTCCCACCCGCCCGCGACCGGCGCGACATAGATTTGCGGCACCGTCGCGCCGGCCCGCGCGCCGGTGTTGCGCACCGTGAAGCTCGCCGTCAGCGCGCCGTTCGCGGCGGTCGCGGTCAGGCCGTCGGTGGCGAAGCGCGTGTAGGACAGGCCGTGGCCGAAGGCGAAAAGCGGCGTGATCGCCTTGGCGTCGAACCATTTGTAGCCGACCGTCGCGCCCTCCCTGTAGACGACGTCGCCCGGATGCGGCGCCGCCGGGTCGGGCAGCTGATCGACACTCTTGGCGAAGGTCATCGGCAAGCGACCCGACGGATTGGCCGTGCCGAACAGCAGGTTGGCGATCGCAGCACCACCCGCCGTGCCGGGATACCACGCCTCGAGCACCGCGCCGACGCGGCCGAGCCACGGCATTGCGACCTGGCTGCCGGTCTCGAGCACGACGACGGTCTTGGGATTGGCCGCGCCGACCGCGTCGATCAGCGCATCCTGCGCGCCGTCGAGCGCCATCGGCACATCGAACGATTCGCCCTGCCACTGCGTCGCGAAGACGATCACGACATCGGCCCCCTTCGCGAGCGCCGCGGCGGCGGCGGCGTCGGTGCCATCGGCGAAGGCGACGTCCGCGCCCGGCGCGCGGCGCTTGATCTCGTCGAGCGGCGACGAGGGATAATACATGATCGGGCCGGGCCAGGTCTTGGGCAGCAAATCCGGCACGGCGTTGCCGCCGATCGGATAGACCAGCGACGAACCGCCGCCCGCAAGCACGCCCTTGTCGGCATGGCCGCCGATCACGACGATCCGCTTCGCGCGCCCCGCGAGCGGCAACAGGTCGCGCTCGTTCTTCAGCAGCACCGCGCCTGCCTCCGCCGCGGCGCGTGTCACCGCGGCATGCGCGGCATAATCGATCGGCTGCTCGCTGACCGGATGCTCGAACACCCCTTGCGCGAACATCGCGCGCGCGATGCGGTGCGTCATCAGGTCGAGCCGCGCCGGCGTCACCGTGCCGCTGTCGAGCGCCGCGCGCAGCGGCGCGCCGAAGAAGGGCTGCGTGTCGAACGGGAAGCCCGAATCCTGGTCGAGCCCGGCATTGGCGGCGGGCGCGGTGCTGTGCGTCGCGCCCCAGTCGCTCATCACATAGCCCTTGAAGCCCCAGTCGCCGCGCAACACGTCGGTCAGCAGCCAGCTGTTCTCACAGGCATGCGTGCCGTCGACGCGGTTGTACGAGCACATGATCGCGCCCGGATCGGCGCGCTCGATCGCCAGCTGGAAGGCGAGCAGATCGGACACGCGCGCCGCGCTGTGCTCGATCACCGAATTGCCGGTGTTGCGATCGGTTTCCTGGTCGTTGAAGGCGTAATGCTTGATCGTCGAGACGACATGGTTCGATTGGATTCCGCGCACCTGCTCGGCGACGATCGTTCCGGCGAGCAAGGGGTCTTCGCCGCCATATTCGAAGTTGCGGCCGTTGCGCGGCTCGCGCAGCAGATCGACTCCGCCCGCGAGCATGACGTTGAATCCCGAGCGCCGCGCCTCGTCGCCGATCATTGCGCCACCGGCATGCGCGACCGCCACATCCCAGCTCGCCGCGATCGCGAGGTTCGACGGGAGTGCTGTCCGCTCGCGCTTGACCAAAGCGCCGCCCTGCGTCGCAACCCCGACGCCGGCGTCGGTCTGATGCTGCGCCGGGATACCGAGCCGCGCGATCGCCGGGACATAGCCGGCCGATCCGGCGTGCGCCTCAGCGGGCGCGTGGTAGAGCGATACGGGGAAATCGGTGCCGAAATAGCCGAACACCATGGTCAGCTTTTCATCGCGCGTCATCGCCGACACCAGCGCCGCGGCGCGCGCATCGGGGTCGAGCGTCGCGTCGTTCCAGGCGCCGCGGATCGCCGGTCTGGTCCAGGCCGCGAGGACCGGAGTCCCCGCGACCGGCGCGACCTTCGCGGGCGGCGGCGGTGCTGCAACCTGCGCGGACGCCGCAACGGCGACGAACAGCAAGGGCATGGCGACGACCCGAAGCGTCATGAAGAAATCCTCTCTTGATGGGCGTCGCGCGATGCTCGAGACACGGTGCCGACCCGCGGTCGTATATGCTGCCGTTTTTGACAGGTAAACGGCCTTAGGGTCGTACACGCGGCCATGGGGTCTGTAGTGCCACCCACCACGGGATGGCACTACAGGGGACTTCAGTAGCGACGGCGCGTCGCTGCAGTCGCACCGAAGCTCGCAGCACCCGCGCCGATCAGCAGCGCGATCACCAGCAGGAACGAAGTCCCGGCGGCGACGCCCGCGGCGGTGTCGGTTGCCGACTTGGCGGTGGCGATCGTGTCGTTCTTGGTCTTGACGAACTGCGCCTTGGCGCGCGTCACTTCGGCCTGCGCCTCGGGACGGCTGACCTTGCGCTGCGCGGCGACCACATCGACGATGCGGCTTTCGGCCTCGGCGCCCTGCTGCCCACCGCGGGCGAGCGCGGGAAGCTGCATCGCGATTTCCTTCTGCGCCTGTTCGGGCGTCATCTGCGCCGGATCGGACGGCGTCGTCGCGAGATAGGCGGCGGCTTCGTTGCGCACGTCGCTGGTGTCGATCCCCGCCACATCGGCAACCTTGGGCGCAGCCGCGCCGATCCCGCTCCCGGCGGCACCCGCGACCGCACCGACGGTGCGGAACGCGCCGCCGATGATCCCGCCGACCGCCGACATAAGAAGATACAGCGTCAGGATCAGCGTCACGCCCCATACGACGAGACCGTGGACCAGCCCGTCGAAGCGGTCATGTACCCCAGCGACGCGCGCCGCGGCATAGCCACCCGCACCGAGCGCGATCACCGTCGTCACGATCCAGTAAAGCCCCGCGCCGATCCCGAACCCGGTCGCGCCGGGTGTCGTGCCCTCGACCGGGTTGACCAGACTCATGCCGATCCCCGTTCCAAGGATGCCGAGCACGAGCTGGATCGCGATCGCCAGTACGACGCCGGCGAAGATCGCGCCCCAAGAAATGCGCGCGGGCGTCTTTACCAGACGCGCGTCGTCAACCGGCACGAAGCCGGGGTTGAGATTGGTAGCCATAGTCACTCCTGTTGGTAGAAATGTGCCGGAAGCGGCGTCAGTTGCCGCGGTCCTTGGTTGCGGGGCTCTCGCCCCGGGCCTGCTCGGCGCCGGCCTTGCTCTCGCGCCGCCCTTGCCGTTCGACATCGACGTCGCCGATGATCTTGCCGATCGCTTCCTTGACCGAGCCCTTCGCCTGACGGGCGCGGCCTTTGTCGGTGTGCTGCGTCATGCTGCTATCTCCCGTTCGGGCGCGGGCATCGAATCGCCGTCGAACCCGCGCGCGCGCGCCCATACCGCCGCCGCGTTGCGGCGGTTGACGCCGATCTTGGCGTAGATCCGCGCGACATGGTTACGCACGGTGTTGCCCGACAGATCGAGCGTCCGCGCGATCGATTTGTCGTCGAGCCCGCGGCAGATCAGCGCCAGCACCTCGCGCTCGCGGTGCGTCAGCTGGTCGAGCCCGACGCCGCTGGGTTCGGCCTGCGGCGCGCGGATCCGCGCGAGCTTCTCCATGATCGAGCGGCTGAGCCAGCTCGTATCCTTCATCACCGCCTCGATCGCGCCGACTAGCTCGCGCTCGGAAGCCTTGCGCGTAGTGATGTCGCGCATCGCCCACAGCACGCACGCCTCGTCGCGCAGCAGGATCGGCTCGGTCGAGACGATCGCGTCGATGATCGCACCGTCTTTGAGCCGGATGCGGAGCTCGCGGTCGCGCAGCGCGTGACCCGCCTCGATCTCGGTCTCGAGCGCATCCTGCAGCGCAGGCGTCTCCCACAGCCCGACCTCGCCGAGCGGGCGCCCGATGATCTCCTCCGCGTCATAGCCGGTCAGCGCGGTGAAGGCTTCGTTGACGTCGCACAGCCGGTGACCCTCGAGCGCACCGATCGCCAGCGCCACCGGCGCAAGTGAAAAGGTTCGCGTGAAGCGCTCCTCGCTCTGGCGCAGTGCCATTTCCGCCTTCCGCCGCGGTTCGAGATCGGCGAAGGTGAACAGCATGCAGGGCTGATCGCCCATGTCGATCGGCTGGCCGGCGACGATGACGAGCTTGGTCTCGCCGTTCGGCAGGCTGAGTTCGGCCTCCATCTGCGGAATGGTGCGCCCCTCGGCGAGCCGTTCCTTGGCGAGCTCGCGCTGCTCGCCACGTTCGAGCACGTCGATGTCATAGACCGTCCGGGCGAGGATCGCGGCGCGGTCGTGCCCGGTCATGTCGACGAAACCTTGGTTGACCTTGACGTAGCGCAGGTCGCTCAGCCGGCATATGATCGCCGGCGCTGGATTGGCGTTGAACGACTGTTCGAAACGATCCTCCGCTTCGAACCGCGCCGACACGTCCTGGATCACCAGCACGAGGCATTCGGGCTCGCCCTCCGCATTGGTCAGCACCAGGCTGCGCACCTGGTGGACCCAGCGCGGGTCCTCTTCGCCCGCCACCGCAACTTCGACCACGACCTCCGAAAAGGCCTCGCCCGCGACGACGCGCTCGATCGGATAGTCGGCGCCCTTCAGGCGGTGGTTGTTGCGGTAGCGCAGCTGGAAGCGGTCGCGATAGTCGTCGACCGTGGCCCCGAGTGCCTCTACCGAATCGACCCCGTGCATCCCGAGCGCCGCTTCATTGGCCCACAGGATCGATTGGTCGGGATCGACCAGGATGACGCCTTCGTCGAGCCCCGCGATGATCTGGCGCAGATGGCGCAGATCGGCGGAGTCGCGCAGCGACTTGAGGGCCGGGACCACGGTCACGGGCTTAGTCGCGCTGCCCGTGGAGCAGCCAGGCGAGGCCGTAGCCGAGCGCTGCCGCACCGAGCGCCCACAACACGGGCGCCTGCTTGGCCGATTCCTGCGCGGTCCGCGCGCCGCGCTTGGCTGCATCGAGCGCGCGATCACCGGCTGCGCGGGCATCGCTGCCGATCTTCTCGGCGAGCTCGGGCGCGCCGTCGACCACGTCGCCGATCGCAGACTTGGCGCGGCCATAAAGGTTCTGCGCGCCTCCTGCGACCTGATCGACCACGCCGTCGACCTGCCAATCGCGGCTGCTGACGGTGTCGCCGACGGCCTTTTCGATCTTGCCGCCGACATAGCGTGCGCCGCCCTGGAATTCGTCCTTGTTCATCGTCTGACTCCTCGTGCGAAAGGGGATCCCCCGATCGGGACGCAGCGAGGCAAACGAGCCCACGCCGCGCATCCCGAATTGGGTTCGGATCGGACCCATAGAACGGCGAAGTCGGTGCCGGGTTCCTGGTATCTTTGCGCTACGCCTTGACCAAGAAGTACCAAGCGCGGCGCGAGCCGGGGCTAGCGTTGGCGCGCGGTCCGCCAGCGGCGATAGCCGAGGACCGCAAGGACGATCATCGCGGCGTAGAGACCGGCGGTGAGCATCAGCCCCTTGAAGACGAACATCCCGACATAGATCACGTCCACCGCGATCCACAGCAACCAGCTCGCGCGGTGGCGCCGCGCGGTCCAATATTGCGCGACGAGGCTGAAGCTGCTGAGCGCCGAATCGATCCACGGCAGCGCGGCGTCGGTATACCGGCTCGTCCCCCAGCCGATCGCCACCGCACCGATCGCGCCCAACGCCAGCGCGACCAGCGCGGGCAACGCCGCGAGCGGCTCGACCACGACTTCGCCGCGATCCTCCTTGCCGCGCGCCCAGACGATCCAGCCATAGACGATGCCGATGCCGAACAGCGCCTGCAGCACCATGTCGGCATAGAGCCGGACGTCGAGGAACAGCTTGAAGTAGAGCGCGCAGGCCAGCAGATTGATCGGCCAGCACAGCATCCGCCGCGCGGCGGTGAGCCAGATCCCCAGAAAACTGACGATGACGGCGGCGATCTCGAGCGCCGACATCAGCGGAGCGGCTCGAGGTCGATACGCTTTAGGAAGGCCTGCCCGGCGGGCGCGATGAACCAATCGGCATGGCCGAGCAGATACTGCTCCCACGCCACCGCCGCCTGATCGGCATCACCGACGACGCCCGCGAAATAGTCGATTTCCGAGAGCGCGAATTCGAGATGGACCAGGGGGAGCAGAGCCACCACGGCCGCCACATCGGCGCCATCGAGCGGCGTGACCGATGCGTACCCGTTCAGCAGCGCGCGCGCCGTTTCGGGATGGCCGATCGTCGCATCCGCTCCCTGCCCGAGATCGAGCCAGTCGATCGCGGTCCGCTCGATCGCCGTCGCGAGATCGTGGACCGCGGACGTACGATCAGCGAGGCCGAAGTCGAACACCGTTTCGACCGCGCCCTCCGCGCTCCACAGCAGGTTCGACGGATGCCAGTCGTTGTGCGTCCACAGCGCCGGGCGCCCGGCAAGGCGTGCGGGAAGTCCCTGCCCGAGCACAGTGAACAGCCGGGCCAGCGCCGGGCGCCAGTCGCGATCTTCGAGAAACGCGGCGAGCGCGGGCCGCGCGGCGACATAGGCCTCGGTCGCCGCGAGCGGATCCTCGCTCGGGAGAATGGTGAAGCTCGCGACCAACGGCTGCACCGCACGCGCGGGCGCCGCGAAGCCGCGCGACGCCGCATGCAGCCGGGCAAGCGCCGCGCCTGCCGCGCGAGCGTGCCCCACGGAAAAGAACGGCGTCCACGACAGCCGATCGCGATACAGATCGCGCCCTGCGCCGTGGCGGTGCAGTTCGTAGGTCCAGCCGCCGACAGCGACCGCACCCATCCCCGCGTCGGTCAGCATCACCTCGGGCACCGGTGCGCCAGCCGCGGCGAGATGCGCGAGGAAGGCGTGCTCCTCCGCGAGCCCGGCAGGCGTGCGCAGGTCTGGATGATGGCGCTTGAGAACGAACACGCCGCGCGACGTTCGCACGCGCGCCGCAGCCGAAAACGGCCGCGGCGAATGCCATTCGAGCGCTTCGAGCCGCCCCACCGCGGGGAAGCGCACGAGCGCCGCCGCGGCCTCGGCGTGCGTGATCGCTGGCCAGGTCGGCGGCTCGAGCGTGGTGCCCATGCCGTGGACGAGATGCGGGGCGGTCGCGGCCATCCGCTCAGAACACGCGCGAGAGCGTGGCGATGACGGCCCTGCCGCTGCCGACATAATAGCTCGGGGCCGCCCCGGCGATCACGCTGCCGCCGCGCCCGAGCGTGTCCTGCGCGTTGGTGGTGACTGCGGCGACCCCCGACAGGACATGCGGATCGGTCACGTTGATGGCGTTGAGCCGGAGGTCGGTGCGCTTGCCGTCGAGCCAGTCGGCGAGATGCACGCCGATCGACAGATCGAGCGTCGCATAGCCGGGAATGCTCTCGTCATTGACGAAAGTGGCATATTGCCGCGCGACGTATTTCAGCGCGCCGCTGCCGAACAGATGCCCGTCGTCATACGTCCCGCCGAGGCCCACCTGAAAGTCCGGGCTCGACACCGCGCGCTTGCCGCGCGTCGGTAGAAGATCGCCGCCAACCTGCAGATCGTCGTCGAGCCGCGCATGGAGATATTCGCCCGACAGATAGAGGCTCACCCCGGCGGCGGGGCGATAGTCGATCTCGCCATCGACGCCGTACGAGGTCTGGCTACCGGCGTTGAGCGTCGAATTGATCTGCGCGCCGCCGAGATCGATCAGCGTCCCGAGCTGGCGATTGCGGAAATGGTAATGAAAGGCGGTGACCGACGCCGACAGGCTCGGGCCGATATAGCGATAGCCGATTTCCTGCGAGACCGAATATTCGTTCTTGAGCGCGGTCGTGCCGGTCTTGGTCAACGCGCCGCCGTCATAGCCGTTGTAGAGCGTATATTCATCGGGCGCGCGGAAGTTGGTGGTGATGTTGGCGAACAGTTGCTGGCGATCGTCGAGCTGATACTGCACCGCCGCACGGGGGAGCGCGGCGAAGCTGTCGAGGCGCACCGCGGATTGCGGCCCGGGCAGGTAATTCCGCCCGTTATGCAGGACATCGACGCCCTTGAAACCGAGATCGACGCTGAGCCGCGGCGTCAGCGTGACGCTGTCGGCGACGAAGAAGCCCTTGGTCACCGTTACGGTGCGCTCATTCTCGTACGCCAGCAGGCGACCGTCGGCGGTGCGGATCGCCTGCTCCTGATAGCCCCAGGGATCGACCGGATGCCCGTCGGCGCGCACCGCGCCATAGCTCTGCAGCACGCGGTCGGTGCCGTAATCGAACCACAGCCCGGCGCTGATGCGGTGCGCACCCGCGGTCAGCGTCAGCTTGCCGACGCTACCGCCGCGGAACTGGTCGCCGGTGAAATTGCCGAGCACCGTCGCCGTGCCATCGACCGCGCCGGGGAGGGTGACCGGCGCCAGCGCCTCGGTGCCGAGGAAATTGCCGGTTGTCGAAAGCTGCGTGCCGTAGGGCGAGTTGCCGTAGCCGAACTGGAGATAGCTCGTCGTGTCGAGCGTCAGTCGATCGCTCAGCGCCAGATGCAGCGGCGCCGCGACATAGACGTTACGGAACGGGGCGCGGTACAGCCGCCAGTAATTGGTGTCCCCGGCGCTGTAGCTTCGGTCGTAGTTGAACCCGCGGCCATCGGCCTTCCAGTCGGCCAGCGTCGGGCTCGGGTAGGTCGAGGAATTGGCGTCGTTGAACGACACCGACACGCTCGCACGATTGCCGTTGCCCCATTCGTTGAGCAGCTTGGCATCGACATGCTGGCGCGTGTCGTATCCCGCCCCGCGCCAATTATCGGCGCGGATGTTCGAATAGGACAGGAACGCCCTGAGCCCGGTCTGGCCGATCGTGCCGCTATCGACCCGCACGAAGGCGCGCCGCGCGGCGTACGAACCGAGCGAGACATTGACGAGGCCCTGCGGGCTCGCCTTGGGATCGTCGAGCGACAGCGACAGCAGCCCCCCCGCCCCGCCAACGGTCGGCGAATCCAAATCGACCGCACCTTGTGCGAGCGTGATCTGCTTGAGGTTCTCGGCGTCGGCGAATTGCGCGGGATAGGCGTAATAATAGCCGATGTCGTTCTGCGGCGCGCCCTCCATCAGCACGCCGATCTCGTCCTGCCCGAGCCCGCGCAGCGTCAGGCTCGAACTGGTCGACAGGCCGTACGGGTCGCTCGACGAGACGTTGGCGCCGGGCAGCAGGCCGACCAATTGGAAAGCGTTGAGCGTCGGCGCCTGCTTGGTGATGAAATCGGCCGAGATCGCGCTTTGCGCTTTCGCCGCGTGCTGGTCGGGGAGCAGCCCCTCGGGGTCGGGATGGCCGGTGACGACGATATCGCCGGACTGGTCCTTGGCGGGCGCCGGGTCGGGCGCGGCGAGCGCCGGGGTCGCGAACACCGCCGCCGACAGCAGCGCGGCGCCAAGCGCACCGCGCGCGACACCGGCACGGTCGATCGTTGAAAGCTTGGGCGTCATCGTCCGTCGTCACTCCTACACGGGAGGACAACGGAATTCAGCCGCCAGCCCTCCCTACGCCGGTATCAACCGGATCAGGTTCAGCGGGTCGTGGGCTGCAGCCCACCTCTCAGCCGCGCATCAGCGGCCCCCCGGGGAGCGGGCGGTCTAGTCGGTCGGGTCGTTCGAGGAAAGCGCTATTCCTGCGGCGCGGCGTCGGCCTCGGTGAAACCCGCCGCGACGAAGCGCTCGGGCAGCCGCGCTTTGGCGATGATCGGCTCCTTGCCGACGCGCGGGACGGTCAGCTCGGCAGCGTGGAGCAGCGTCGCGGCACCGTTCGCCTTGGTGCCGTTGCCGTAGATCGGATCGCCGACCACCGCGGCGCCGAGCGCCTCGGCGGCATGGACGCGGATCTGGTGCGTGCGGCCGGTCTCGGGGATGAATTCGACGAAACTGCGCCCGTCCTTGATCGACAGCACGCGCCACGCGGTGCGCGACGCCTTGCTGCCCTTGGCACCGAGCGGATCGCCGACCATCCGCCAGCCGGTCTCTTCGGTGCTGACCTTGGCGAGCGCGAGGTCGATCAGCCCGCTTTCGCCCTCGACCACGCCCTCGAGCACCGCGAGATAGCGCTTGCGCACCAGCCCCTGCTCGAACGCCTGTTGCAGCCGGGCGTGCGCCTTGGGATTGCGCGACAGCAGCAAGCAGCCCGACGTGTCGCGATCGAGCCGATGCACCGGCACCGGCCAGCGCTTGAAGGCGAAAGTCAGCCCATCGAGATGGTTTTCGAGCGAGAGCGATCCGTCGCGCGGACGATCCACCGGGAGCCCCGCGGGCTTGTCGATGACGAGCGCCTCGCCGTCGAGGAAAAGAACATGATTGGCCAGCATGCGACCCCCTTGCCACCGCAAGCGCCGACATGCCAGAGCCGAGGCCGTGCGACGCAGCGGAACTTGGGCGATCTGGATCGCGGCGGGGCTGTGGGCGGCGTCCCCCTGCCTTGCCCAGACCAGCACCCCGCCGGGCGTCTACCCCGGCGACCTTCCCGCCGCGATGGCCGACGGTCGGATGCTCGGCCATCTCCCCTATCCCGAAGTCGCGCACACCGACCTCGTCGCGGCGCCCGCCGGTTTCGGGGTCGGGCAAGCGTGCATGGTCCACCGCGACGCGGCGCCCGATCTCGCCCGGATGCTCACCGCGGCCACGCTGACCCCCGGCGTCGGCGCAACGTTGCGTGGCATCTCCTGCTTCCGCTCGATTGCACATCAGCGCGCGGTGTTCTGCCACCATGGCAGGCCCGGCAAATGCGGCGATCCGGCGATGCGCGCGCGCTCGGTCGGCCCGCCCAGCTATAGCGAGCACGCCACGGGCTATGCGATCGATTTCGGGATCCGCCCGTCGCCGGGCTGCGCCGATGTCGATCCGTGCATGGCGACCTCGCCCGCGGGACGCTGGCTGATCAGCCATGCGCCCGAATTCGGCTTCGAACTGTCCTTCCCGATGGGCAATGCGCAGGGCGTCACCTGGGAGCCATGGCACTGGCGCTGGGTCGGCGCGAACGTCAATGTGACGGGCGCGGCGCGCGCGCGGATGACCTTCGTCCGCGCGCGCGCGACGTATCCGGGGAGCCCGCGGGTGAGCGACGTCTCGGACATCTGGCTCAAGCCGCCGAGCGCCCCGCCGCCGGTCGTCCTGCCGCAATTGCTTCCCCCGCCGATCATCGCGCCGATCGACCGGCGGGGGCGCAAGTGGTTCAGGCCTTGAGCTTCGCCGCGGTCTCTGCGATCCGCTTGCCCTGATAGCGCGCCGCGGCGAGTTCCTCGGCCTCGGGCTGGCGGCTGCCGTCACCACCCGCGATCGTCGTCGCGCCATAAGGCGAGCCGCCGCGGATCTTGTCGACGCCCATCTGGTCCTGGAAGCCGTAATCCAAGCCGACGATCGTCATGCCGTGATGCAGCAGGTTGGTGATGATCGAGAACAGCGTCGTCTCCTGACCGCCATGCTGGCTCGCGGTCGAGGTGAACGCGCCGCCGACCTTGCCGATGAGCTTGCCGCCGAACCACAGGCCGCCGGTGGTGTCCCAGAAGCTCGCCATCTGGCTCGGCATGCGGCCGAAGCGCGTGGGCGCACCGACGATGATCGCGTCGTAATCGGCGAGCGCATCGGGGCTTTCGATCAGCTCGTGCGCGGTGTCGGTCTTGAAGTGCGCGGCCTCGATCACCGCTTGCGGCGCGGTTTCGGCGACGCGGCGGATGTCGACCTCGGCGCCGCCGGCGCGCGCGCCTTCGGCGACGGCGTCGGCCATCTGTTCGATATGGCCGTAAGACGAGTAATAGAGCACGAGAACTTTGGTCATCGGATAATCCTTCTTCTTCTAGCTCCCCTCCCGCTTGCGGGAGGGGCCGGGGGTGGGAAGTCTGAAAGGGAGAGGTTTGCGCTTGCTGCACGCCCCACCCCTAACCCCTCCCGCAAGCGGGAGGGGGATACGCGGTCACTGGCTGTCGACGAGCACCAGTTCGGCGTCTTCGAGCGCGGTGATCGTCACCGTCTGCCCGCCATCCATCGCGGCGCCATCGCGCGCCCTGAAGGTCTGGCCGTCGATCTCGACCGATCCCGTCGCGGGCACCAGATAGGCATGCCGCCCCGGCCCGACCTCATGCGTGATCGTCTCGCCGGCACGCACCAGCGCGGCCAGCACGCGCGCCTCGGCGCGGATCGGCAGCGCGTCGGTATCCTCGGCAAAGCCGCTCGCCAGCGTCACGAACTGGCCCGAACGATCGTCCTTCGGGAAGGGCTTGGCGCCCCAGCTCGGCGATCCGCCCTTGCGGCTCGGCTCGATCCAGATCTGGAAGATCGTCGTCTGCTCGGGCTCGAGATTGTATTCGGCGTGGCGCACGCCGGTCCCGGCGCTCATCACCTGGACGTCGCCCGCCCCGGTTCGGCCTTCATTGCCCATTGAATCCTTGTGCGTGATCGCGCCTTTGCGGACATAGGTGACGATTTCCATGTCGCGGTGGGGATGCGGCGGGAAGCCGCTGTTGGCGGCGATCTCGTCGTCGTTCCACACGCGGATCGCGCCCCAGCCCATCCGCGCGGGCTCGTAATAATTGGCGAAGGAAAAATGGTGGCGCGCATTGAGCCAGCCATGCTCGGCATGGCCGAGGCTTTCGAACGAACGTTTCTCGATCATCGTGGATCTCCCGAAGGAATTGCGTTGGCACCAAGATAGGCATTTGGATTACGCGGTAAATGGAAACACTAGAAACCGATCGTTTCGACATGTAGGAGAAAGCATTGCCTGGAGCTGTCCCGAATGCGCCTTCCCGATCTCGAAGCCTGGGCGATCTTCGCCAGCGTCGTCGAACACCGCTCGTTTAGCGGCGCTGCCGATTCGATCGGTGTTTCGAAGGCAACCGTCTCCAAGGCGGTGACGCGGCTCGAGGCGCATCTCGGCCAATCGCTCTTCCACCGCACCTCGCGCCGCCTCACCCTGACCGAGACGGGCAAGGGCCTCGCCGAGCACGCCGCACGCATCCTAGCCGAAGCGATCGCGGCCGAGGAAGCCGCGCACGACGCCGCGACCACGCCGACCGGGCTCGTCCGGCTGAGCGCGCCGATGACGCTCGGCCTGGCGGTGGTCGCGCCGCTCGTCGCCGAATTTCTCCAGCTCAATCCCGGCATCGAGATCGAACTGATCCTGTCCGACGCCAAGGTCGACATCGTCGCCGAGGGCTTCGACATCGCGCTGCGCATCGCCGACCTGCCCGACAGCTCGCTGCGCGCGCGTCGGCTCGGGCCGATCGCGGTGCATGTCGTCGGCTCGCCCGCCTATTTCGCGCAGCATGGCCGGCCGACGCACCCCGCCCAGCTCGGCGAGCATGCCTGTTTCGGCTATACCAACGTCACCGGCCCATGGCGCTTCTTCGGTGCCGATGGGGCGGAAGCCGCGGTGCGCCCGAGCGGCCCGCTCTCCTCGAACAACGGCGACGCGCTGCTCCCGGCATTGCGGGCAGGCCTCGGCATCGGTCTGTTGCCCGATTTCATCGTCGGCCCCGACATCGCCGCGGGGAATCTCGAAGTGGTGCTCGCCGACTGGCACGGCCCACCGATCGCGCTGCATCTGATGACCCCGCCGAGCGCGCTGCGCCCCGCGCGGGTCGAGGCGCTGATGGCCTTTTTGACGGAAAAAGTTCGCAACCCCTGCGTTACCGAAGCGTGAAGCGCTTAGCCCCCGATGCCGACGACGCCCGGTTCATCCGCCGCGTCCTGATCGTCGTTCTAATCGTGGCGTTGACCGCGGCGGTGTGGCGCGCGGGCAATCTGCTAATCCTCGCCTTCGGCTCGATGCTTGGCGCGGTCGCGATCCGCGCGATCGCCGAGCTGTACGGCAAATGGGTACCGAAGCGCGCGACCATGCCGCTCGCGGTGACGACGGTGCTGGCCGTGATCGGCTTTCTCGGCTGGCTGTTCGGCGTCGAATTCGCGCAGCAGATCAACCAGCTCGTATCGCAGCTGCCGCATTTGCTCGACCAGCTTTCGCATTGGCTGTCGCAATCGCCGGTCGGGGCGAAGATCGTCGAGGCGGTCAAGGCGGCGTTCGCCGGTTCGCGCGTCGCACGCGATATCGGCGGGCTGCTCAGCGGCAGCGGCGAACTGCTGCTCAACTGCATCCTGTTGCTCGTCGGGGCGCTGTTCTTCTCGGCCGATCCCGACGTCTACCAGCGCGGCGCGCTGCTGCTCGTGCCGCCCTCGGTGCGCCCGGCTTTCGAAGACGCGCTGACCGATGTCGGGACGACGCTGCGGCTGTGGCTGCGCGCCGAGCTGATCGGGATGACCTCGATGGGGCTGCTCGTCGGCACCGGGCTGTGGATCGCGGGCGTGCCCTCGGCCTGGGCGCTCGGCCTGCTCGCGGGTCTCAGCGAATTCATCCCCTATGTCGGGCCGACCGCGGCGATGCTGCCCGCACTCGGTCTCGCCGCGACCGCAGGCACCACGCCGTTGATGGGCACGCTGATCACCTATGCGATCGTCCGCGTGATCCAGACCAATTTCGTCACGCCCTATGTGCAAAGCCGCGTGATCGACATCCCGCCCGCCATCACGGTGTTCGCGATCATCGCGATCGGCTTCGTATTCGGGCTGTTCGGACTGTTCTTTTCGGCAGGCTTGCTGGTCGTCAGTTTCTCGCTCGTGCGCAGCCTCTATCTCCGCGAAGTGCTCGGCGAGGATCTCATCGGCGATACCGAATCGCCCCGCGACTCGCGGATTCAGGCCGATTAATGCGAAATTAACCTTTTGCCTTCATCACTGATCAGGTTAATGGTTTGTGTCAGGCAGATCGGGCCGCAGGGAGCTCCGAACGTCTGAAGAGAAACGGGGACCGCCCAGATGCGCGTATTGTTGATCGAGGACGAGCCGACGACCGCGAAGGCGATCGAGCTCATGCTGACCGCCGAAGGCTTCAACGTCTACAAGACCGACCTCGGCGAGGAAGGCTTGGATCTCGGCAAGCTGTACGATTACGACATCATCCTGCTCGACCTCAATCTGCCCGACATGCACGGCTATGACGTGCTCAAGAAGCTCCGCGTCGCGCGCGTCCAGACGCCGGTGCTGATCCTCTCGGGGATCAACGAGATGGACAGCAAGGTGCGCAGCTTCGGCTTCGGCGCCGACGATTACGTCACCAAGCCGTTCCACCGCGAAGAGCTCACCGCGCGCATCCACGCCGTCGTGCGCCGCTCGAAGGGGCACAGCCAGTCGGTCATCCGCACCGGCAAGCTGGCGGTCAATCTCGATGCCAAGACGGTCGAAGTCGATGGCAGCCGAGTCCATCTGACCGGCAAGGAATATGCGATGCTCGAGCTGCTGAGCCTGCGCAAGGGCACGACGCTGACCAAGGAAATGTTCCTCAACCACCTCTATGGCGGGATGGACGAGCCCGAGTTGAAGATCATCGACGTCTTCATCTGCAAGCTGCGCAAGAAGCTGTCGCTCGCCTGCGAGGGCGAGAACTACATCGAGACCGTGTGGGGCCGCGGCTATGTGCTGCGCGAGGCCGACGAGATGATGAGCCCGGCCGCCGCGGTGGCGTAAGGGTCAAAAGGTTTACCGCTCCCGCTGCGGCGGGAGACAGGCCGCGACATCGGGGGACGTCGCGGCCTTTTTGTTACTTGCGGCTCCATGCCTTGGCGCCGCCGATCCAGGTTTGCTCGACCTTGGTCGCGCGCAATTCGGTCGGCGAGGCGAGCAGCGGGTCGCGGTCGACGATGATGAAGTCGGCGCGCTGCCCGACTCCCAGACGCCCGAACTTGTCTTCGGCAAAGCCGGCATAGGCCGCGCCCCCGGTGAACGCCCACCACGCCTGCTCGCGCGTGATACGCTCTTCCGGACGCCAGCCGCCGAACGGCTGCCCTTCGGCGTCCTGCCGCGTGAATGCCGCCGCCCAGCCGGCGAACGGATCGGGCTTCTCGACCGGATAGTCCGACCCGAAGGCGAGCGTCGCGCCGGTCTTCAGCATCGAATTCCACGCATAGGCGCCGACCAGCCGATCCGGGCCCAGTCGCGCCTCGGCCATAACGCGGTCGCTCGTCTGGTGCGTCGGCTGCATCGAGGCGATGATGCCGTTCTTGCCGAAGCGCGGCAAATCGACCGGGTCGACGATCTGCGCATGTTCGATCCGCCAGCGGCGATCGCCCTTGTAGGTATCGGCCATGTCCTCGATCGCGGAAAGGACCTCGGCATTGGCGCGGTCGCCGATCGCATGGACCGCGACCTGATAATGGTCGAGCGCGGCGCGGCTCATATAGTTGCGGATCACGTCGTCGGACATGAACCCCGCCCCGGTCTGGCCGGGCGCATCGCTATACGGCTTCTTGAGCCACGCGCCGCGCGAGCCGAGCGCGCCATCGGCATAGAGCTTGACCCCGCCCATCCGCAGCCGGTCGCCGTACAGCCACGGCGTCGGCCCGGCGCCGCCGATCCGCACCGCGGTATCGACCCCCATGCCGTAGCTCATGATCCGCACGCGCAGATTGCCCGCGTCGCCGGTTCGGCGATACGCGAGCCAGTCGTCCATGCTGGTGCCCATGTCGGCGGTCGCAGTGATGCCGTAGGACATCAGGATCTCCTGCGCCTTGAGGAAGGCGACGTCGCGCTCCTTGGGCTGCGGCTGCGGCACGACCTTTTCGACCAGCGCCTGCGCGGCATCGACGAACACGCCGTTCGGCTGCGTGCCGGTCTTCTCGATCCGGCCACCGGCGGGGGCAACCGACTTGGCGGTGACGCCCGCCGCCTTGAGCGCCGCGCTGTTGCCCCAGCTGGCATGTCCATCCGCACGCGCGAGCCAGACCGGGCGGTCGCTCACCACCGTGTCGAGATCGGCCACGGTCGGGAAGCGGCCGAGCGCCCACACCTCCTGGTTCCAGCCGCCGCCGATGATCCACTTCTTTTCGGGGTTGGCGGCGGCATAAGCGGCAATGCGCGCCTTGGCCTCGTCGAGCGACTTTGTGTCCGACAGATCGAGCTCGAGCGCGCGGAAGCCCAGTTCCATCACATGGCCATGCGCGTCGATGAAGCCCGGGAGCAGCACCTTGCCATGCTCGTCGGCGCGCCAGTCGAGCTTCGCCGGGCGCTTCTCATTATCGGCGAGCAGTTTGACGACCTTGCCCTCGGGCGAGACGAGCAGGCCGGTGAAGCGCAGCACCTTGCCGTCTTTGTCGAGCGTGATGCCGGTGACGTTGTCGATCAACCCATCGGCAAAGGCAGCGGTCGGGAGCGAAAGCGCCGCAAGGGCGAAAGCGGCGCGACGGGCGAAGGACTTGGTCTGCATCCCCAGTGCGATAAGCAATGTTCCTTCGTCGCGCCAGATGGTCTAGGCGGCGGCATGGCTACTCATCCCCGCCCCGCGCCCGAAACCCTCCCCGTCACCCTCGCCGATGTCCAGATGGCGCATGCCCGGATCGCCGACCAGATCGTGCGGACGCCGACCTTCATCAGCAAGACGCTGTCCGAGCTGACCGGCGCGACGGTCTATCTCAAGTTCGAGAACCTGCAGTTCACCGCGGCATACAAGGAGCGCGGCGCGCTCAACACGCTGCTCCAGCTGCCGGCGGGGACGAGCGGCGTGATCGCGGCGTCGGCGGGCAACCATGCGCAGGGTCTCGCCTATCACGCCAACCGGCTCGGCATCCCGGCGACGATCGTGATGCCGACCAACACGCCGACGGTGAAGGTCACGCAGACCGAGGGCCACGGCGCGACCGTCGTGCTGTTCGGCGACACGTTCGACGCGGCCTATGCCCATGCGCGCGAGCTCGAAGCCGAGCGCGGACTGACCTTCGTCCATCCGTTCGACGATGTCCGCGTGATCGCCGGCCAGGGCACCTGCGCGATCGAGATGCTGCAGGATGTGCCGAGCATCGACACCTTCCTCACCCCGATCGGCGGTGGCGGTCTGATTTCGGGCATGGCGGTGGTCGCCGCGGCGGCGGACCATCCGATCGAAGTCGTCGGGGTCGAGGCCGAGCTGTTCCCGTCGATGTTCAACCGCATCAACGGCACCGAAATGCCGTGCGCGGGCGATACGCTCGCCGAGGGCATCGCGGTCAAGGAACCCGGCGGGATCACCTCGGGCATGGTCGCGGCGCTGGTCGACGACATCGTGCTGGTCAGCGAGCGCAATCTCGAGCGCGCGGTCAGCCTGTTGCTGCAGATCGAGAAGACGGTGGTCGAGGGCGCCGGCGCGGCAGGCCTCGCGGCGCTGCTCCAGCATCCCGAGCGCTTCGCCGGCAAGACCGTCGGCGTCGTTTTGTGCGGCGGCAATATCGACACGCGATTGCTCGCCAACGTCCTGCTGCGCGATCTCGCGCGCTCGGGGCGGCTCGCGCGATTGCGGATTCGGCTGCAGGATCAGCCCGGCGCGCTGTTCAACGTCGCGCGGATCTTCGACGCCGAACGCGTCAACATCATCGAGATCTATCATCAGCGCGTCTTCACGACGCTCCCCGCCAAGGGGCTGATCACCGATGTCGAATGCGAGACGCGCGACCGCGCGCATCTCGACCGGCTCATCGCCGCATTGCGCGCCGGGGGCTATGAAGTGAGTACCGTCGAACTCGCGTGACGAAACGAATCTGGCGTGCGGCCAACCGAGTCCCGCGACTCTATCGCGGGGCGCGGGAAAGGTGCATTTTATTGCCAGGCCGCTGAATCGATTCAGCAAATGCGGCGTTAACCACCATTGTTGGTAAAGCCGCTTTTCATCACGTTCGCGACGATTCATAACGGTGGCGCGAGCTGGCCGCGGGGGGCAGCGAGACGCGCCAGTTCAAGGGACACCATGCGGTGACAGCGCCATTCCGCTTTCCACGATTCTTCGTCACCAGCGCGTCGCCCTGCCCGTATCTGCCGGGGCGCCAGGAGCGCAAAGTGTTCACCGAATTGCGCGGCGAACAGGCGAGCGATCTTAACGATGCGCTTGGCCGGATCGGCTTCCGCCGCAGCCAGTCGGTCGCGTATCGGCCGAGCTGCTCGGGTTGCACCGCCTGCGTCTCGGTTCGCGTCGTCGCGTCCGACTTCGAGGCCAATGCGACGCAACGCAAGCAGCTTCGCCGCAATGCCGAGATCGAGGTCGCCGCTTGCCGCCCGTGGGCGACCGACGAGCAATTCCAGCTGCTCCGCCGCTATCTCGCCTCGCGCCATCCCGGCGGCGGAATGGCCGAGATGGACGAAGGCGATTATGCCGACATGGTCGAACATTCGCCGGTCAACAGCCTCATCATCGAATATCGCGAACCCTCGCAGCACGGCGAGCGCGGTCGGCTGATCGGCGCATGCCTGACCGACCAGCATGCCGATGGCCTGTCGATGATCTACAGCTTCTTCGACGCCGACAGCGTCGAGCGTCCCGGGCTCGGCAATTTTATCATCATGGACCATATCCTGTGCGCGCGCGCGGCCGGACTGCCCTATGTCTATCTCGGCTATTGGGTGAAGGGCTCGCCGCGGATGGCGTACAAGATCCGCTATCGCCCGATCGAGGTGCTGGGGCCCCACGGATGGAGCGTATTGGTCGACGAAGACGCGGTCTATTCGCCCCCGGCGGAAAAATACGCGATCATGGCCGAGCGATTGGTGACCACCGGCTGATCGCCTCGGCGCTTACTGTCCCGACGCGCGATCGACATGGAGATCGACGTCGAGCACTTCGTCGCCCTCGCCCAGCCGCGAGCCTGCGACGGGTGCGGCACCTGCTGAATCGAGCGCCACCGCGACGCGCGCATAGGCTTCGTCGGCGCACATGCCGGTGCAGGGATCGAACGCCACCCAGCCCAGCCCGGTTACATGCGCCTCGGCCCAGCCATGCGGCGCCGGGCGCCCGTCATCCACATCGATGCACGCCGGGCTGTAGCCCGACACGTACCGCGCCGGCACGCCGAGCGTTCGCGCCGCGCTGACGAACATTTGCGCGAGGTCGCGCGAGCTGACCGAGCCCTCGGCAAACGCCTCGATCGCGGTCCGCCCGGCGACCGGTCGGCCGCGACACAGCGCGAACCGACGATGGACCGCAAGGTTGAGCGCGTGCAGCCGCGCGACGGGGTCGGTCTCGCCGATCCCAGCCGCGAAGCCGGCGATCGCCGCGTCGGGTTTGGTCAACGCGGTCTCACGCAGGAACAGTTCGGGCGGCAGCGGCTCGTGCCCGCCGTGCACGATGCCGTGCGAGCGGTTGGTCAGCACCTCGCCCGAGACGTGGATCTCGATACTGTCGATCGGCCCCTCGACATACAGCATCGTCGTACGGTTGCCGAAGCCGTCGCGGCCATAGCGCAGCCGCGCGTCGCAATCGACATGGAGGTTCCACCCCGCGACCGACTGGTCGTGCGTGTCTTCGGGGGTCAATCGGAGGAGTTGGGTCAGCCGCGCCTGCGGGCTGGTGAAGCGATACGTCGTGCGGTGATCGATCGCGAGCCGCATCAGCTGAACTTGAACTGGCGGCCGACCGCCATGTGGAGATTGTCGTTCTCGGCGATGAAGCCCTGCAGATATTGGTGCAGCCCGCGCGCGATCACCTCGCCCGATCTGGTGCGCGACAGGCGCTGATGGCGGTTGCGCGCCATGCGGTCGGCCTCGCCGTGCAGGCCGGTCCGCTTGGCGAGCAGGTTGAGGATCTCGACCGCTTCCTCGACCGACGCGGCGAGGCTTCGCGGCAATTCGGAGCGTGCGATCAGCAGGTCGATGACGTTCGCCGGCTTCAACCCTTCCGAATAGAGCCAGCGATAGGCGGTGACCGCCGACACGGTCTGCAGGATCGTCGTCCACTGGTCGCGATCGACCACGCCGCCGACCGCTTCGCCCTTGGGCAGCAGGATGTGATATTTGACGTCGAGCAAGCGCGCGGTGTTGTCGGCGCGCTCGATCGCCTGGCCGAGGCGGATGAACCACGTCGTCTGGTTGCGCAGCATGCGGTGGACCGCGCCCTCGAACCCGCGCGTCTCGGCCTTGACCGCCTCGACCAGGTTGAGCGTCGCCATCGCGCCGCCGGGGCTCGAGCGATTGTCGAAGATCAGCCAGGCGCTGTTGATCGCGGTCCAGGCTTCCTTGGTCAGCGCGGTGCGCACCGCGCGCGCATTGTTGCGCGCCATGTCGAGCGCGCGGACGATCGAGCCGGGATGGCTGGTATCGACGGTCAGGAAGCGCGCGACCGGGTTCTGCGAGATGCTCTGCCCGGTCTTGGCGAAGGCGGCGTCGGTCTCGGTGACGGCAAGCGCCGACGCCCACGCCGCCTCCCCCGCCGGGCGCGGCGATAGCACGTCGAGCCGGACTGTCGCCTCGACCAGCCGCGCGATGAAATCGGTCCGCTCGACATAGCGGCCGAGCCAGTAGAGCGAAGATGCAGTGCGGCTCAGCATGAATATCCTCCCCGTGCCGGGGAGGATTGAAACAGGCGCCCTCACGAAACCTGCTCCTGCGTCTGCGATTGCGACTGGAGCTGCGTAGTCGGCGCAGGCTTGGCGCCATTGTCCATCAGCACGAAACTGTCCTTGGTGCCGCCACCCTGCGAGGAATTGACCACGAGCGATCCCTCCTTCAGCGCGACGCGCGTCAGGCCGCCGGGCACGACCTGCACGCCCTTCGATCCGGTCAGCACGAACGGCCGGAAATCGACATGACGCGGGGCAAGCCCCGCCGTGGCGAGCGTCGGCACGGTCGACAGCGCAAGCGTCGGCTGTGCGATGTACCGATGCGGCTCGGCGATCAGCGCGGCGCGGAAGGTCTCGATCTCGGCCTTGGTCGCGGTCGGGCCGACCAGCATGCCGTATCCGCCCGATCCATCGACCAGCTTCACGACAAGTTCGGGCAGCCGCTCGAGCACATATTTCAGCGCCTGCGGCTCGCGGCACCGCCACGTCTCGACATTGGGCAGCTTGGCTTCGCCGCCCGAATAGAATTTCACGATCTCGGGCATGTACGAATAGATCGCCTTGTCGTCGGCGATGCCGTTGCCCGGCGCGTTGAGCAGCGCGACATTGCCTGCGGCATAGGCGGCGATCAGCCCCGGCACGCCGAGCATCGAGTCCGGGCGGAAGACGAGCGGGTCGAGATAATCGTCGTCGATCCGGCGATAGATCACGTCGACCTTCACGCGGCCGGCGATCGTGCGCATCCACACGACATCGTCGTCGACGACGAGATCGGCGGCCTCGACCAGTTCGATCCCCATCGAATCGGCAAGAAAGCTGTGCTCGTAATAGGCCGAGTTGTAATGCCCCGGTGTCAGGACGACGCACACCGGAGCGGCGACGCCGAGCGGCGCGACCGACTTCATCGTCTCGAGCAATCGATCGGGATAGGAATCGACCGCCGCGACGCGGAATTCGCGGAACAGCTCGGGGCACAGCCGCAGCATCGCCTCGCGATTCTCGAGCATGTAGCTCACCCCCGACGGCGTGCGCGCATTGTCTTCGAGCACGTAGAAATCGTCGGGCCCGGTGCGCACCAGATCGATCCCGCAAATATGCGCCCAGATGTCGTGCGGCGGGCGAATGCCGGCGATCTCGGGGCGGAATTGCGGATTGCCGAAGATCAGGTCGGGCGGCAGCACGCCTTCGGCGAGGATTCGGCGCTCGCCATAGATGTCGTGCAGAAAGGCGTTGATCGCCTCGACGCGCTGGACGAGGCCGACCGACAGCCGTTCCCATTCATCAGCAAGGAAGATCCGTGGAACGATGTCGAACGGGATGATCCGCTCGCTCGCATCGCTTTCGCCGTAAACCGCGAAGGTGATGCCCAATTGGCGGAAGGTCGCCTCGGCCGATTGCTGGCGGCGGCGCAGTTCGGCATCGGGGGTCGTCTCGATCCAGGCGCCGAGCGCGACGAGCGCGTCCCGCGGGGTCGTCGACCCCGCCCGCCCCATGATTTCGTCAAACGCCGGTCGTGTCCCCATCGAGATGGTAAAGCCCCCAGATACGTGCCGGGTTCCATGCTGCGATGGATTGTTGCGCCGCACAAGCGGTGTGAAAAAGATTTCCTACCTCTAACGCCCGGGTTCGCGCGCCAGCGCGCTCGCAAAGTCGCGCCGGGCATCGGTGACGAGGCGCGGCAACACGGTTCGATCGACGAAAGCATCGGTCGCCCCCGCATCGCGGCGCTTTGCGCGCCCAAGCAGGTCGACCAAGTCGGGGTGCATCGGCAGCACGATATCGGCGGGCAGTGTCGCCAGGCGATCGAAGCTGCGGCGATAGTCGGCAACGATGCCGGGATAGGCGCGGTTGCCGATCAGGCGGTTGCCCGCCACCGTCACGCTGCACGGGAACACCACGTTCAATCGCCGCCCGTGATCGACGATCGCCGTCGTCCAGGTCGTGCAGCCCGGCGTATGCCCTGGGGTCAGCACCGCGGTCAGCGCGACGTCGCCGACGCGCACCTGCTCGCCATCGCGCACGATCCGGTCGACGGGGACCGGGGCGAAGCGGGTGTGGCCGTTCTCATTGTCGGCCTCGTGCCGACCGCGGCGCAGTGCCGGCGCATCGCCCGCCGAGGCGACGAGCTCGGCGCCGCTCCAGCGGCGCAGTTCGGCAAACGCCGCCGCATGGTCGAAATGCGCATGCGAATTGAGGATCCATTTGATCTGGTGCGGCCGTACCCCGATCGTCGCCAGATTGCGCTCGACCAGCCCGGCGCTCTCCGCCAGCGGCCCGCTGACGAGGATCGTGCCCTCGCGCGTCACCACTGCATAAACACCGAGACCTTCGGTCCCGACATACCAGATCGGCCCGGCGATATGGAACGGCGCGGTCGGTCGCGACCATGCGGGCGAGGATTGCGCGCTCGCCGGGCCGATCCCGAGGATCAGGACGGCGAAGCAGGCAAGGATACGGGCGATCATAGCGCCGCCAATATCCCCGGCGTCAGTACCTGGGGCAAGACCCGCGGCTCGGCCGCGCCGGGCGCGTAATAGAGGTAGAGCGGCACGCCAGCGCGGTTATGCGCCTCGATGAAGCGCCCCATCGCGGCATCGCCGTTGGTCCAGTCGCCGAGCAGCACCGCGACCTTGTGATCGGCAAAGCTTTTGCGCGTCGCATCGGTCTCGATCGCGGCCTTTTCGTTGACCTTGCACGTCAGGCACCAATCGGCGGTGAAATAGACGAATACCGGCCGGTTCGCCTTGCGCAGCGCGTCGAGCCGCGCCTCGGTGAACGGCTCGCTGCCCGCCTCGGCGACCGCGGCCTGCGCCGGCGCGCGCGACACGAGCGCCGCGCCGCCGACGGTCACGATCAGCAGCGCGATCAGCGCCCCCCAGCCGAACGCCAGCCCGCGCGCCTGGCGGCGACCGCCGATCCACAGCGCGAAGCCGGCGAACAGCGCCGCGCCGAGCCCGAGCGTCAGCCCGTTGACCCCGGCCTGCCGCCCGAGCACCCAGGCGAGCGCGAGCGCGGTCAGCCACATCGGTACCGACAGGATGTGGCGGAAGGTTTCCATCCACGCACCGGGCTTGGGCAAGCGTTTGCGCAACGTAGGAACGAAGCCGAGCAGCAGGAACGGAATGGCAAGGCCGAGCCCGAGCCCAGCGAAAACGGCGAGCGCGGCGGGCCATGGCAACACCAAAGCCGCGCCCAGTGCCGCGCCCATGAACGGGCCGGTGCACGGCGTTGCGATGAACGCCGCGAGCGCGCCCGTTGCGAACGCGCCGCCCGCTCCGCCCGAGCGGTTGACGAATTGCGGCGTCGGGATCTCGAACAGCCCGCCGAGGTTGAGTGACAGCGCGACGGTCAACAGCAGCAGCACGACGATCGCGCGCGGATCCTGCAGCTGGAACGCCCAGCCGACCGCGCTGCCGCCTGCCCGCAGCGCGAGGATCGCGCCGCCGAGCGCGACGCACACCGCCACGACGCCGCCGGTATAAGCCAGCGCCTCACGCCGCGCCGCGCCCTCGTCGAGGTGCCCGCGGGCCAAGCTCAGCGCCTTGAGGCTGAGGATCGGGAAGACGCACGGCATGATGTTGAGGATCAACCCGCCGAGCATCGCGCCGGCAAACGCGATCAGCGTCGCCATCGCGACGCCCCCGGCGGCGCCGGTCGATATGGCAGCGGGCACCGTTCCGCGATCGGACGTGACGCGCAGCCCCTGCTGCGCGCCGATCTGCAGCACGCCGACGAGCGGCCCCGCCCCGGCACCCGCCCCGGCCTTGGTCTCGATCACGAGCCGCTCGCCGTCCTGCGAGACCATCTGCGGCGCGTTGTAATCGAGCAGCCCGGTCGTGACCGGATAGAAATAGGCGTCCTTGGGCGCTGCACCCGCCGGATAAGGAATTGCGATGCGGATGCGGCCGTCGCTTGTCTGGAAGATGCCTTTGGCATCGAGCGGCTTGGGCACGGCGCGGCGCCAGGCATCGAAGCGCGCCTGCGTGTCGGGTGCGAGCGCGCCATCGCCGACGCTCAGCGAAAGCGAAAGATCGGCGGCTTCCGGGACGCACACCGTCGCCGAGCAGACGAGATAGGTGGTGTGCAGCTTGATCGGCAGCGCAGTCCCGGCGGCGAGACCGGCCGGAACCTTGAGCGTCACCAGCGGCGCATAGGGCTTTTCGAACACATAGTTCATCAGATCGGCGACGACGAGCCGCCCCGGCACGGGATAGACCGGCGCGCTCGCGGTCACGCCCTTGGGCAGCGTCCAGTCGAGCTTGGCCGGGAAGCCCGCATCGCCGGGATTCTCCCAATAGCCGTGCCAGCCCGGCTCGGGCACCGTTGCAAGCGCGAGCGTGACGTCCGATCCCGCCTTGGGCTGGGCGCTTTCCGCGACCAGCGTGATCGCCAGATGATGCGCCCCGCCGGCCAGCGGTCCGGCTTCGGCATGCGCGGCGCTTCCCGCCAGCGCCGCCAAGACCGTCATCACGCAGAAACGAAACCAGCGCATTCGCACATCCTTGTAGCTGCCGCGCACCAAGGCCATAGCGCGCGAGCGGTCAAGTAGCAGTGGCGGAGACACGAGATGAAACGACAGGCTTCCCTTTTCGCGATGGCGCTCGCGCTGCTCGGCGCACCGCTCTTCGCCAAGCAGGCCGCGCCGTTCACCCCGCCCGCGAGCGCGCCGAAGCTGATCGTCGTCATCTCGGTCGATCAATTCTCCGCTGATCTGTTCGACGAATACCGCAAGACCTTCACCGGCGGCTTCGCCCGGCTGCAGCAGGGCGGCGTCTTCCCGAGCGGCTATCAGAGCCATGCCGCGACCGAGACCTGCCCCGGCCATTCGACGATCCTGACCGGCTTCCGTCCCGAACATACCGGCATCATCGCCAACAGCTGGACCGACCTCAGCGTCGCGCGCGACGACAAGGTCGTGTATTGCGCCGAGGACGAAACCGTCCCCGGCTCGCGCCACGATGCCGATTATACCGTGTCGGACAAGCATCTGCTCGTCCCCACGCTCGGCGAGCGGATGAAGGCGGCCAATCCCGCGATCCGCGTCGTGTCGGTCGCGGGCAAGGATCGCGCCGCGGTGATGATGGGTGGCCATACCGTCGATGAACTCTGGTGGTGGAACGGTAAGGCATTCGTCAGCTATGCCGGCCGCGTTACACCCGCGGTCGTCGTCCGCGCCAATGCCGCGACCGCCGCGAATGTCGCCGCGCCGCAAGCCGCGCTCGATGTACCCGAGGTGTGCAAGGCGCACGACCGCGCGGTGCCGCTCGGTGCCGGCAAGACCGTCGGCGCCGGCCATTTCGAACGCGCCGCGGGCAGCGCCTCGGGCTTCCGCGCCTCGCCCGCGTTCGACGGTGCGATCGTCGCGCTGGCCGCGGGGCTCGTCCAGGACATGAAGCTCGGCCAAGGCGCGACCACCGACATCATCGACGTCGGCGCCTCGGCGACAGACTATATCGGCCACACCTATGGCACCGAAGGCGCCGAGATGTGCATCCAGCTCCAGCAGCTCGACGCGACGCTCGGCTCGTTCTTCAAGGTACTCGATTCGACCGGGGTCGATTACGAAGTCGTGCTGACCGCCGATCATGGCGGCAACGACATCCCCGAGCGCGAGATCGACGCGGGGCTGCCCGCCGCGCAGCGCGCGAAGGTGATGCTCGCCCCGATGATCGCGGGCAAGGACATCGCCGCCAAGCTCGGCATCGCCAAGCCCGTGCTGTTCGGCGACATCCCGAATGGCGACGTCTATATCGCCAGGGATCTGACGCCCGCGCAGCACAAGGCGGTCGAGGCCGCGGCGATCGCCTATTACAAGGCCGCTCCACAGGTGGCCGAAGTGTTCACCCAGGCACAGATCCTCGCCACGCCGAGCCCCAAGGGCCCGCCCGAAAAATGGAGCCTGATCGAGCGCGCGCGCGCGTCGTACAAGACCGGGCGTTCGGGCGAGCTAATCGTGTTCCTCAAGCCGCGCGTCACGCCGATCCCCGATCCGACCAAAGGCTTCGTCGCGACGCATGGCAGCCCGTACGATTACGACCGCCGCGTGCCGATCCTGTTCTGGCGCAAGGGGATGACCGGCTTCGAACACACCGGCAGCGTCGAGACGGTCGATATCGCGCCCACGCTCGCGCACCAGATCGCGCTGCCGCTGACTGCGCCAAAGATGGATGGGCGGTGCCTGGACCTGAATGCGAGCGGAGCGCCTTGCCGCTGAAACAA
>NZ_JH584241.1:2087860-2092756 GCF_000241485.1 Sphingomonas sp. PAMC 26605 | reverse complement strand
GTCCACGCTGGTACGGTGTGCTGCCCTCACCCTTCCCACTCGGCTACGCCGAGCGGGCCCCTTCCCTCTCCCTATGGGAGAGGGAGATGTTTACCGCACCTCGTACGACCGGATCCCAGCCCCAAGCCGGTTCGCGCCGATCGCGAGCTGATCGCCGCTCATATTGGCGATGAACGCCGGGTTGGTCGGCGCACCCGGCGCGAGGCTCGCGTCGTTGTCCTCGATCCGCAAGCCCGCCGCGCTATAGGTCTTCGCCTCGGCCGAGACGACGATCAGCCCGCTGTGATTTTCCTTGTGCGCGCCCTGCACGAAGGTGTTGCGCGCGATCAGCCCGGTCGCGCCTTGCGACAGGTCGATCATGTAGTTGGTCTTGCTGCCCTTGGTGTCGTCGAAGCTGTTGTCGGTGATCGTGACGTGCGGCGTGCGCAGCTTGACGTAATGCCCGCCGGTGCCACGCTCAAAGCGCGAGTTGGTCACCGTCACCGACCCTAAATTGGCGAGGTAGATGCTGTGCGAGCAGCTCGGCGTTATGTCGCATTGGCCGAGCCCGGCGAAGGTCGAATGGTCGATCACGATCTTCTGGCCGTTGGCGATGCCGCCGAGAATGCCCTCCTGATTGTCGAGGAACATCGAATTGCGCACCACGAGATCGCCGACCTCGCTGCGGATCCCGGCGCCATTGCCGTCGCCGACCGCGATCTTGCGGAAGACGATGCCGTCGACCACCGAACCCTGCCCGCGCAGCACGAACGCGGCTTTATCTTCGCATGCCGTGCCCTCGAAGATCGCGGTGCCCGGCGTCACCGCCTTGAAGGTGATGTGGCCGCCCGACTGGATCGTGCACTGGTGATAGACGCCCGGCGCGATCAGGATCGTCGCGGTGCCCATGCGGATCGACTGCACCGCCTCGTCGATCGTCTGGAAGCCCTGGCCGGTCCCCTCGATCGTGAAGGGTGCGCGCTGCTGCGCGGCGGCGGGGGCGGCGATCGCGATGGCGAGCAGGGGTAGAATGCGACGCATGAGGCTGGCTCCTTTGCGCGGCACGATGCCCGCGGGGAGGCCAGCTGGGAAGGCTAATTGAGGGTTAACCCTCCGCGCTCCTCAGTCCAGATTGGGACGCAGCCAGCGCGTCGCGGTCGCCAGATCGACCCCGCGCCGCGTCGCATATTCCTCGAGCTGGTCGGGCCCGACGCGCGCGACGCCGAAATACTCGGCCTGCGGATGGCCGAAATAGAAGCCCGACACCGCCGCGGTGGGCAGCATCGCAAAGCTCTCGGTCAGCGTGATGCCGGTCGCTTGCGTGGCGCCGAGCAGCTCGAACAGCATCGGCTTCTCGCTGTGATCGGGGCAGGCGGGATAGCCCGGTGCCGGCCGGATGCCGCGATATTGCTCGCGGATCAGCGCCTCGTTGGTGAGCTGCTCGCCCTCGGCATAGCCCCACAATTCGGCGCGGACATGCTGGTGGAGCCGCTCGGCGAACGCCTCGGCGAGTCGGTCGGCGAGGGCTTTGAGCAGGATGTCCGAATAATCGTCGTTATCTGCTTTGAAGCGCGCGAGATGCGCGTCGATCCCGTGCCCCGCGGTTACCGCGAAGCCGCCGATCCAGTCGCCTGCCGGATCGATAAAATCGGCGAGGCACATATTGGCGCGCCCTTCGCGCTTGGCGATCTGCTGGCGCAGGAAGGGCAGTCTTGTCTCCCTCTCCCCGGAGGGGAGAGGGAGAAGAAGAGATCACAACATCGTCCCCCTCGCGCCGGCACGGCCACAGCCCCGCCACGCCCTTGGCGGTCAGCCATTTCTCGGCGATGATCTGGTCGAGCATCTTCTGCGCGTCTTCGAACAGCGACGTCGCGCTCTCCCCCACCACCGCGTCGGTCAGGATTGCCGGGTAGTTGCCTGCCAGCTCCCACGCACGGAAGAACGGCGTCCAGTCGATCAGCTCGCGCAGATCGGCGAGATCCCAATCCTCGAACACGTGCACACCCGGCTGCTTAGGCGCAGCGGGCTTGAGCGCCATGTCGGCCGGAAACGCATTGGCGCGCGCCGCCTCGATCGGGATCAGCTCGCTCTGCCCCTTGTTAGCGCGCGCGATGCGCACCGCTTCATATTCGTCGGCGGTCTTCTGAACGAAATCGTCGCGGATCGTGTCGCTGACCAGCGTCGAGGCCACACCGACCGCGCGGCTCGCGTCGAGCACATGCACGACCGGCCCGTCATACGCCGGCGCGATGCGCAGCGCGGTGTGGACCTTAGACGTCGTCGCGCCGCCGATCAGCAGCGGCATCGTCATCCCGGCGCGCTTCATCTCCTCGGCGACGGTCACCATCTCGTCGAGCGACGGCGTGATCAGCCCCGACAGCCCGATCATGTCGGCGTCATTCTCCTTGGCCGCTTTGAGGATGTCCGACCACGGCACCATCACCCCCATATCGACCACGTCGAAGCCGTTGCACTGGAGCACGACGCCGACGATGTTCTTGCCGATGTCGTGCACGTCGCCCTTGACGGTCGCCATGATGATCTTGCCCTTGCCGCGCGCGCCGGGCTCCTTGGCCGCCTCGATGAAGGGCAGCAGATGCGCCACCGCCTTCTTCATCACGCGCGCGCTCTTCACCACCTGCGGCAGGAACATCTTGCCCGAGCCGAACAGGTCGCCGACGACGTTCATCCCGTCCATCAGCGGGCCTTCGATCACCTCGATCGGCCGCGCGAATTGCTGGCGGCACTCCTCGGTATCGTCGACGACATGCGCATCGATGCCCTTGACCAGCGCATATTCGAGCCGCTTGGTCACCGGCAGGCTGCGCCATTCGGCGGCGGCCTTCTCGGCGACGGCATCGGTGCCCTTGAAGCTCTCGGCCATCGCGATCAGCCGCTCGGTCGCGCCCTCGTCGGTGTTGAGGATGACGTCCTCGCACGCCTTGCGCAACTTGGGGTCGATCTGATCATAGATGTCGAGCTGGCCAGCGTTGACGATCGCCATGTCGAGCCCGGCGGGGATCGCGTAATAGAGGAACACCGAGTGCATCGCGCGGCGCACCGGCTCGTTGCCGCGGAAGCTGAACGACAGGTTCGACAGACCGCCCGAGATATGCGCGTGCGGGCAGCGCGCCTTGATGTCGCGGCACGCTTCGATGAAATCGACCGCGTAATTGTTATGCTCCTCGATCCCCGTCGCGACCGCGAAGATGTTGGGATCGAAGATGATGTCCTCAGGGGGAAAGCCGATCCCCATCAGCAGGTCGTACGCCCGGCCGCAGATCTCGAGTTTCCGCGCGCGCGTGTCGGCCTGTCCGACGGTGTCGAACGCCATCACCACCACCGCGGCGCCGTAGTTCATCACCTTGCGCGCCTGAGCGAGGAATTGCTCCTCGCCTTCCTTCATGCTGATCGAATTGACGATCGGCTTGCCCGAGACGCACTTCAACCCCGCCTCGATCACCGACCATTTCGAGCTGTCGACCATGAACGGGATGCGCGCGATGTCGGGCTCGGCAGCGATCAGCTTGAGGAAGGTGGTCATCGCATATTCGGCGTCGAGCAGGCCCTCGTCCATGTTGACGTCGAGCACCTGCGCGCCGCTCTCGACCTGCTGGCGCGCGACTTCGACCGCGGCGGGGTAATCGCCCGCCATGATGAGCTTCTTGAAGCGCGCCGAGCCGGTGACGTTGGTGCGCTCACCGATGTTGACGAAATTGGTCGAGGAGTTCGCGGTCATCTAATTTTCCTCCCCTCCCGCTTGCGGGAGGGGAAGAAGAAGAGTTACGCCGCCATCGTCATCGGCTCGAGCCCGGCGAGGCGGGTCACCACCGGCGGCATCGGCAGCGCGCGCGGGGGCAGCTCGCCGACCGCCTTGGCGATCGCCGCGATATGCGCGGGGGTCGATCCGCAGCAGCCGCCGAGCACATTGACTTGCGCATTCGCGGCCCATTCGCGCACCAGCCCCGCGGTGGTCGAGGGCTGCTCGTCATATTCGCCGAGCTCGTTGGGCAGCCCGGCATTCGGGTACACCATGATCAGGGTGTCGCAAATGTCCGACAGCGTGCGCACATGCGGCCGCAACTGCTCGGCGCCGAACGAGCAGTTGAGCCCGATCGTCAGCGGCTTCGCATGCCGCACCGCATGCCAGAACGCCTCGACGGTGTGGCCCGACAGGTTGCGGCCCGAAAGATCGGTCAGCGTCATCGACAACATGATCGGCACGTCGCGACCGAGATCGGCCGACGCCTCGAGCACCGCCATGATCCCGGCCTTGGCGTTGAGCGTGTCGAACACCGTCTCGATCAGAATGAAATCGGCGCCCCCCTCGATCAGCGCATCGACCTGCTCGCGGTACACGTCCTTCAGATAATCGAAGTCGATCTCGCGAAAGCCCGGATCGTTGACGTCGGGCGACAGCGACAGCGTCTTGTTGGTCGGCCCGACCGCGCCCGCGACGAAGCGCGGGCGGCCGTCCTTCGCCTGGAACTCGTCGGCCAGCCGCCGCGCGAGCCTGGCGCTCTCGACATTGATCTCGCGCACGAGATGCTCGGCGGCATAATCGGCCTGGCTGATGCGGTTGGCCGAGAAGGTGTTGGTCTCGGCGATATCGGCGCCCGCCTCGAAATAGGCGCGGTGGATCGCCTCGGGCACAGCGGGCTTGGTCAGCGCGAGGATGTCGTTATTGCCCTTCTGGTCCTTGGCGAGGCCGAGGTCGCCGGCATAGTCGGCTTCGCTGAGCTTCCAGTTCTGGATCTCGGTGCCGAACGCGCCGTCGGTGATGAGGATGCGCTTGGCGGCTTCGGCGAGGAAGGTTTCGCGGGTGGTCATCATATGTCCTCTCCCCTCCCGCTTGCGGGAGGGGCTGGGGGTGGGCACCCGACCTAATCGGGCGGTAACGTTCGGGGAGAGCGCGAG
>NZ_JH584241.1:2054219-2087138 GCF_000241485.1 Sphingomonas sp. PAMC 26605 | reverse complement strand
GGTTTACGCAGCCTGCGCCGCCACGCGCGCCGGCTGCCCGCGGATGCCGAGCAAATGGCAGATCGCGTAGCTGAGTTCGGCACGGTTGAGCGTATAGAAATGGAAATCGCGCACCCCGCCGGCATACAAGCGTCGGCACAATTCGGCGGCGATCGTCGCCGACACCAACTGCCGCGCCGCCGGCCGATCGTCGAGCCCGTCGAACAGCGTTCCCATCCAGTCGGGCACGACCGTGCCGCACATCGCCGACATCCGCTGGACCGCGCCGAAATTCATTACCGGCATGATCCCGGGCACGATCTCGGCGTCGATCCCCGCCTTCGCAGCGGCGTCGCGGAAGCGGAAGAAGGTCTCGGCCTCATGGAAGAACTGCGTGATCGCACGCGTCGCGCCGGCATCGAGCTTGCGCTTGAGATTGTCGAGATCGGCGGCCGCGCTCTCCGAATCCGGATGGCATTCGGGATAGGCCGAAACCGAAATCTCGAACGGGTGCAGTTGGCGCAGCCCTGCCACCAACGCCGCGGCATTCTCATACCCGCCGACCGGCGATTGAAACTTCGCGCCGGGCACCGAAGCATCGCCGCGCAGCGCGACGATATGCCGCACGCCGGCATCCCAATAGGCATTGGCGACCGCGTCGATCTCCTCGCGCGTCGCATCGACGCAGGTGAGATGCGCCGCCGCCGGGATATCGGTCTCACGCGCGATCCGCGCGACCGTGGCGTGCGTCCGCTCGCGCGTGCTCCCGCCCGCGCCATAGGTGACCGAGACGAATTGCGGCCCGAGCGGCGCGAGCGTCTGGACCGACTCCCACAGCGTCTCTTCCATCTTCTCGGTCTTGGGCGGGAAGAATTCGAAGCTCACCCGCGCATCGCCCGCAAGATCCGCGAACAGCGGCGTCGCCAGCGCGAGCCGCGCTTCCTGCATCTGCGCTACCGAAACCGTCATGCCGCCTTAACCTCCGATACGCGCTGGCCGACCTTGCGGGCGAGCCACAATTTGACCGTCAATTCGCCACCCTCGAGCGTCTCGATCCGCGCTGGCGCCAAACCGGCCGCAGCGAACCAGGTCGCCATCTGGTCGTCGGTGAAGCCAAGGCGGGCATGCGCATCCTTGATGCGCAAATCCTCACGGTCATGCGCCGCGAAATCGGCGATCAGCAACCGCCCGCCGGGCTCGAGCACGCGCGCCGCTTCGGCGATCGCCGCGCCGGGCTGTTGTGCGAAATGCAGCACGTGGTGAATGATCGCGAGATCGGCGGCATCGTCGCCGAGCGGCAAGGCGTAGAGATCGGCCTGGCGGAGTTCGGCATTGGCAAGCCCGCGCTCGGACAGCTTCGCACGCGCCAGACGCAGCATTTCGGAGCTGCGATCGATCCCGAGCGCCTGCCCTGCCCGCCCCGCGAACAGCTCGAGCATGCGGCCGGTGCCCGTGCCGATGTCGATCAGCTGACCGATCGGCGCATCGCCCAAGACCGCCGACATCGCCGCCTCGACCTCGCTCTCGGCGATATGGAGCGAGCGGATCGCGTCCCATTGCCCGGCATTGGCCTCGAACCAGCTCGCCGCGGACGCGGCGCGGTCGGCGCGGACCGCGGCGAGCCGCGCCGCATCGGCGACCGCCCAATGATCGGGCTCGATCTCGCCCCATGCATCGAGCGCGGTCGCGATCGGCCCGACCGTCGCGTCATTGCCAAGCGCGACGAACACCCAGCTGCCTTCCTTGCGTCGCTCGGCGAGCCCGGCGTCGCACAGTATTTTCACGTGGCGGCTGACCCGCGGCTGGCTCTGCCCAAGCACCTGCGCGAGCTCGCCGACCGACAGCTCCATCGTGCGCAGCAGGGCAACGATGCGAAGCCGCGTCGCATCGGCGAGCGCGCGGAAGATATCGAGGGCGATGGTCATTGTGGGACTACATATAAAGATATCTTTATATGCGGTCAACGCGGATCGCACGCCGATAATCCGCGATCGGCCGGCACAACATCGCGTGGCCGGAGTTGAAGCCGCCGACCCCATCCTCTAGCGTGCGACTGACTTCCGGTAGCCTAGGACCGACCATGATCAAGACCCGTATCCTCCTGCCGCTCACCGTCGCCGCCGCGATCAGCCTCGCGGCGTGCAGCCCCAAGTCGCAGAACGACATCAGCGAAGCCGCCAACAGCGTCGCCGCCGATGCCAATGCAACGGGCGCCAAGGCGGTCGACGATACCGACGCCGCGCTCGGCGCCGCCGAGACGCGGCTCGACAATGCCGGCGCCGTCCTTGGCAACAAGGCCGACCGCCTCTCCGACAAGGCCGACCGCGCCGCCGACCGCGCCGGGGCGGCGATTTCGGACTTCGGCAACGACGTCCGCAACTGATGCGCATCGGCCGCACGCGCCGCGCCTCGCTCGCCGCGGCGCTGCTGCTCGCCGCCTGTTCGGGCGGGACGTCCGCGACCGGTGCGCCGCCCGGCGAGGACAAGGCGCTCGATGAAGCCGCCGCTTCGCTCGATGCCAATTCCGCCGACACCAATGCCGCCGAGACCATCGATGAGGATGCGTCCGGCAATGAGGATCAGCCGCAATGACCACGCCCGCTAGCGCCACGACCCGCCGCCTCGGTGCCACCGATCTCCACATCGCGCCGCTGGTGCTCGGCGGCAACGTCTTCGGCTGGACCGCCGACGAAGCGACGAGCTTCGCCGTGCTCGACGCCTTCGTCGCGGGCGGCGGCACGATGATCGACACCGCCGACGTCTATTCGGCGTGGGTGCCCGGACATCAGGGCGGCGAGTCCGAGCGCGTGATCGGCGCATGGCTCAAGCAATCGGGCAAGCGCCAGCAGGTTCAGATCGCGACCAAGGTCGGGATGCTGCCGGGTGAAGGCGGCGAAAAGCTGGCGCCGACACGGATCGCGGCGGCATGCGATGCCTCGCTGCAGCGACTCGGTGTCGAGACGATCGACCTGTATTTCGCGCATCAGGACGATGACGCGGTCGCGCAGGAAGACGCGCTCGCCGCGTTCGGCAAATTGATCGACGCGGGCAAGATCCGCGCGCTCGGCGCTTCGAATTTCCACGCGGCGCGCCTCAAATCAGCGAACGACGCGGCGAAAGCGCACGGCTTGCCGCATTATCACGTGCTCCAGCCCGAATATAACCTCGTCAGCCGCCACAAGTTCGAGGGCCAGCTCCAGGATTATTGCGTCGAGCACAATATCGGCGTGGTGCCCTATTACGGCCTCGCCTCGGGCTTCTTGACGGGCAAGTACCGCAGCGCCGCCGATTTCGGGAAGAGCGTGCGCGGTGGCCGGATGCAGGCGTTCCTCGACGACACGGGTCCCGCAGTCCTCGCCGCAATGGACCAGATTGCCGAGGAAACCGGCGCGAGCCTTGCGCAGATCGCGCTGAAATGGCTCGCCGAACAGCCCGCCGTCACCGCGCCGATCGCCAGCGCGACGAGCGTCGCACAGGTCGAGGAGTTGCTTGGGTCGATCGAGCTGGCGTTGAGCCCGGAGCAGATCGACCGTTTGTCCGTCGCGGGCGCCTGAGCGTCAGGTCAGGCGACCGCACGAAGCGGTTCGAGCGACGCCTGCCGGGCGCGCAGCCAGTGCGCGCCCAATTCGGCGTCGAGCGAAGCCGGGCTGAACGGGTCGAGCCCCGAGCCGGGGTAGAAGGTCATCTCGCCAAACAGCGGCCGCCCGCCGATCTCGTAGAGATCGACCCGCACGAAATCGCGCCCGTCGGAAAGCCGCTCGGCGGCCAGGATCATCGTTCCCAGCGTTTGGGGTGGCGCCGGGTCGGGATCGGCGTTCGCCGTCGAGATGCGCCGCCACTGGCTGTCGAACAGGACCCAGCGATGCCGTCCGCCGCGATCGAGATGGACCTGAACGTAGCGGACGCATCCACCGAACACGTAGAACTTGTAATCGACCGGCAGCACCGGCGGGGCGCCGACGAACGGCTCGACCAGCAGCCCGCGAGGGATGTCGGCATAGAGCGGCTCGTCGAGCCAATGGCCATAGGCCGATCGCATCCAGCCGGCTGCGCGGCGGCGCACGGAGGCCCAGTCGCCGTGCTCGTCGAACACGAACACACTCTGGTTGCAGCCGTGCCGCGCCTTGACGACGAACGGCGTCGGCCAGGGCGCGACCGCGGGCAACTCGGTCCCATGCCATAGCGTCGGGATGATCCAGTCCCGCCCGAGCCGCTCGGTCACGATCCGCTTGGCGATCACCTTGTCGGCCATCCGCACCATGTCGCAGTCGGCGCCGTCGAGCTTGCGTGCCTGGACCAGTTCGGTGAACGTGCGTGGATCATCAAGGGCGGGAAGTCGCCCGTGACGCCACCAATAGGTCAGACAGATCCGCCACCGTGCGCGCGCCCGGGTTGGTCGAGACGCGAGGGCGGGCACCGCAATATCCATCGCAGCACAAGCCGCGATGGATACTGTTGGTTCCGGGGTGACCGGAGGCCGCGGCGGGCGCTGGAGGGGACCGAACCATGCCGCGGCGAAGCCGCGTCGTCGGTCGGGGCTATAGGCCCCGCCGGCCGGGCCTGCCGCGGTCGCGGCGGAGCTTTGTTCCGCGCTCTGCGTCAGGCCGCGAACTGATTCATCGTATTGTGCGCGCCGCCCGCCTTGAGCGCCGCTTCGCCCGCGAAATACTCCTTGTGGTCGTCGCCAATGTCCGAGCCCGACATGTTCTGATGCTTGACGCAGGCGATCCCCTCGCGGATTTCCTTGCGCTGGACGCCCTTCACATAGCCGAGCATCCCGGCATCGCCGAAATATTCCTTGGCGAGATTGTCGGTCGACAGTGCCGCGGTGTGATAGGTCGGCAGCGTGATCAGGTGATGGAAGATCCCCGCGCGCGCGGCGGCATCCTTCTGGAAGGTGCGGATCCGCTCGTCGGCCTCGTCGCCCAGTTCGGTGCCGTCATAGTCGACCGACATCAGCCGCGCGCGGTCATAGCCCGAGACGTCGCGCCCCTCGCCCGCCCATGCGTCATAGACCTGCTGGCGGAAGTTGAGCGTCCAGTTGAAGCTCGGCGAATTGTTGTAGACGAGCTTCGCGTTGGGGACGACCGCACGCACCCGGTCGACCATTCCCGCGATCTGCTCGATATGCGGCTTCTCGGTCTCGATCCACAGCAGGTCGGCGCCGTTTTGCAGCGACGCGATGCAGTCCATCACGCAGCGATCCTCGCCGGTTCCGGCGCGGAACTGGAACAGGTTGGAGGCGAGCCGCTTCGGACGCAGCAGCTTGCCGTCGCGGTTGAGGATGACGTCGCCGTTGCGCGCGGTCGCGGGGTCGATCTCCTCGCAATCGAGGTAGGAATTGTACTGGTCGCCGAGATCGCCCGGTTCCTTCGACACCGCGATCTGCTTGGTAAGCCCCGCGCCGAGCGAGTCGGTGCGGGTGACGATGATCCCGTCCTCGACGCCGAGCTCGAGGAAGGCGTAGCGGCATGCGCGCACCTTCGCCAGGAAGTCTTCGTGCGGCACCGTGACCTTGCCGTCTTGGTGACCGCACTGCTTTTCATCCGAGACCTGATTCTCGATCTGCAGCGCGCAGGCGCCCGCCTCGATCATCTTCTTGGCAAGCAGATAGGTCGCCTCGGCATTGCCGAAGCCCGCATCGATATCGGCGATGATCGGCACGACGTGCGTCTGATAGCCGTCGATCGCGTTGAGCAGGCGCTGCTCCTCGATCGCGTTGCCGCTCGCGCGTGCCGCATCGAGATCGCGGAACATCATCCCGAGCTCGCGCGCATCGGCCTGGCGCAGGAAGGTGTAGAGCTCCTCGATCAGCGCGGGCACGCTGGTCTTCTCGTGCATCGACTGGTCGGGCAGCGGGCCGAACTCGGAGCGCAGCGCGGCGATCATCCAGCCCGAGAGGTAGAGATACCGCCGCTCGGTCGAGCCGAAATGCTTCTTGATGCTGATCATCTTCTGCTGGCCGATGAAGCCGTGCCAGCAGCCGAGCGACTGCGTGTAGTTCGCGGGATCGGCATCATAGGCGGCCATGTCGCGACGCATGATCGCCGCGGTATAGCGCGCGATGTCGAGACCCGACTGGAAGCGGTTCTGCACGCGCATCCGCGCGACGCTCTCGGCATCGATGCCGTCCCAGGTGCCGTTATAACGCTGGATCAGGCTCTGGGTCTGGGCGATGTCGGTCTGATAGGTCATGGGAGTAGCCCTCGCGCTGTGTGTATAGCGAGATAGGTACATGAATTGACACAAACCCTGCGGTGGAAACGCCGTGCCATGGCGTTATCGTGTCACGTCCGCCCGAATCGATTTGCAAAATTGTAAATAGTCTTACACTTGGGGATTGTTCTTAATCACCACCGAAGGTGAAGGCGCTCAACCCACGCTCGCGCTCGTTGAGCACCAGCGCGCGTCCAGCCGGGGGCAGCGAACGCTGCGGGCAATGCCCGCGCCCGCACGCGCGGCACCCCAGCCCGATCGGCATCGCCTCGCCCTTCAGCTCGACCCCACGCGCCATCGCGAGCGCCCCCGAATGCTCCGCCGCGACGCCGAGCCCGACGACGAATTCGGCCGCCACCGCGCCGAAGCGCCGCCCCTGCGGCGTGACCGTGCGCGCCATCGTCAGCCAGCGTGCGCCGTCCTCGAGTTCGACCAACTGCACCACGAGCTTGCCCGGCCGGTCGAACGCGGCATGGATTTGCCATAGCGGACACCGCCCCTCGGCCTCGGCCAAGGGCGACGCGCTCGCCCCCGAGAAGCGCTTCGACGCCTGCCCTGCCCGGTCGATCCGCACGAAGAAGAATGGCAGGCCGCGCGCGCCGATCCGCTGCAACGTCGTCAGCCGGTGCGCAACCTGTTCGAACCCCGCGCCGAAGCGGCGTTGCAGCAATTCGATGTCATAACCCGTCGCTTCGCACGCGCGCAGGAAGCGCGCATAGGGCATCATCACCGCTGCGGCGAAATAGCTGGCGAGGTGGCGGCGATAGAGCCGCTCGGCCGCGCGGTCGGTAAAACCCGCGCCTTTGACCAGGCCGTCGATCTCGCTGCGCGCTTCGATCTCGGCAAGCTGGAAGGCCGCCGCGAAGGTGCGCGACGCGGGGTCGAGCATTTCCGACATCTGCACCTGCCGCGCGTGGAGATCGGTGCGGCGCAGCAGATCGGGCATCACGTCGACCGGCAGCACGCGGATCGTGAGCTGGTGTTTCACGCGCAGCCGCTCGGCGATCGCGCCGTACAGGTCGCCCGCGCCGAGCCGCAGTTCGTCGGCGAGTTTCTCGGCGATCGTGTCGAGATCGGAGAAATAGCCGCGCCAGCGTTCGATCTCGCGGCGCACCTCGCCGACCGAATCGAGCGCACCGGGCGCGACCGCGCCGCCCGCGCCGATCCGGTCGAACGCGCGCGCAAAGGCCTCGGCGCCGCCGGGCGCGCCCGCGAGCCATTCCTCGAGCTCGTTGCGGTCGATCTCGAGATCGGCGAACATCGGGTCGGCGAGGCGTCGCCGGAGCGCGGCCTCGCCGCCGCCCGGCTCTCCGGCCGCGAGTGCGCGCGGATCGAAATCGAAGCTTTCGGCGAGCTTGACGATCAGCGACCCCGACAGCGGGCGCTGGTTCTTTTCGACGAGGTTGAGATAGCTCGGCGAGATCGTCAGCACCTCGGCCATCGCCGCCTGCGTCAGACCGGCCTGGCGCCGCAGCCGGCGGATCGCATGGCCGGCGAAGAGTTTGCGATCGGCCATGCATCGGCTCCCAAAGACAGGCGCTCCCGTTGGAGTCGCGGAGCTATCCTGCACCAATCTGTCACGTCTTTACAAGAGTACTGCGTTTTGCGTCCGGATTGGTAACGCCTTTACCGAACGCGCCGGCGAATCCCGCTGTTCGGCGCGCCGCCGACGTCCCTATTGGCGCGACGACTGGCGAGCAGGCTTGTAAAAAGCGCCACAGTTCGAATGGCTTTGAGAGTTTCCTGGGGAGGAAAGGATGCCCGCCGCGCCTCGTGCGCGGCGGGCATTTCCGCGTGTGGGAAAGCCCCTCCCCTTTAGGGGAGGGGTTGGGGTGGGGAAGTAATACCGTCGCCCTCTGCGAGGCCTCCCCCACCCCTAACCCCTCCCCTGAAGGGGAGGGGCATTTATGATCCAGCGTCACCCTTGGACCGCGACCGTGGCCGCAGACACGAAAAAGAGACGGGCGGCAGCGCGCCCGTCCCCTCTTCAACCCTCAGTAAAAATCAGGCGGCGAGCTTGCGCAGCACGTACTGCAGGATCCCGCCGTTGAGGAAATATTCGAGCTCGTTGACGGTGTCGATCCGGCAGCGCGTGAGGAACGTCTCGACCGTGCCATCGGCGCGCGTCATCGTGACCTCGACGTCCTGGCGCGGGCGAATGTCCGCCACCTTCATGATCGTGAAGCTCTCCGACCCGTCGAGGCCCAGCGTCTTGCGATCGGTCCCTTCCGCGAACTGCAGCGGCAGCACGCCCATCCCGACCAGATTCGAACGGTGGATGCGCTCGAAGCTCTCGGTAATGACGACGCGCACGCCGAGCAGATTGGTGCCCTTCGCCGCCCAGTCGCGCGACGAGCCGGTGCCATATTCCTTGCCCGCGATGACGATCAGCGGAACGCCGTCGGCCTTGAAGCGCATCGCCGCGTCATAGATCGGCATCGTCTCGCCCCTGTACGAGGACATGCCGCCCTCGACGCCGGGGACCATCTCGTTCTTGATGCGGATGTTGGCGAAGGTACCACGGACCATGACGTTGTCGTTGCCGCGACGCGCGCCATACGAGTTGAAGTCCGCGCGCGCGACCTGGCGCTCCATCAGCCATGAACCCGCGGGCGAGTCCGCCTTGATCGAACCCGCCGGCGAGATGTGGTCGGTGGTGATCGAGTCGCCCAGAATTGCGAGCGGACGCGCCTCGATGATGTCCTGCACGGGTGCGGGCGTCATCGACATGCCGTCGAAGTAAGGCGGGTTGGCGATGTAGGTCGAGCTTGCCGGCCACGCGTAGGTGTCCGACCCTTCGATCGCGATCGCCTGCCACTTGGTGTCCCCGAGGAACACGCTGGCGTAGCGCGACTGGAACATGCCGCGATCGATGTTCGCGTCCATCACGTCGCGGACTTCGGCGTTCGAAGGCCAGATGTCCTTGAGATAGACGTCGCTGCCGTCGGTCGCCTGGCCGATCGGGGTGGTGGTGAAATCCTCGGTCACCGTGCCCTTGAGCGCATAGGCGACGACGAGCGGCGGCGAGGCGAGGAAGTTGGCGCGCACGTCGGGGCTGACACGGCCCTCGAAGTTACGGTTGCCCGACAGCACCGAGGCGGCGACGATGTCGTTGCCGTTGATCGCCGCCGAGATGGCGGGCGCGAGCGGGCCCGAATTGCCGATGCAGGTGGTGCAGCCGTAACCGACGAGGTTGAAGCCGACCGCGTTGAGGTCTTCGGTAAGGCCGGCCTTGTCGAGATAGTCGGTGACGACCTGCGAGCCCGGTGCCAGCGACGTCTTGACCCACGGCTTGGGCTTGAGGCCGTACGCATTGGCCTTGCGCGCGACGAGGCCCGCAGCGACCAGCACCGACGGGTTCGAAGTGTTGGTGCAGCTGGTGATCGCGGCGATCACGACGTCGCCGTCGCCGATGTCGTGATCACGGCCTTCGACCGCGACGCGCTTGGCGGTCGCGTGATGATAGACCTTGGCGAGATCGGCGTTGAACGTGTCGTCGACCTCGGTGAGGATGACCTTGTCCTGCGGACGCTTCGGGCCGGCGAGCGACGGCACGACGTTCGCCATGTCGAGCTCGAGCGTGTCGGTGAAGACGGGATCGGGCGCATCGGCCAGACGCCACATGCCCTGTGCCTTGGCATAGGCCTCGACCAAAGCGATGTTTTCCTCGCTGCGGCCGGTCAGGCGCAGATAGGTGAGCGTCGCGTCATCGATCGGGAAGAAGCCGCAGGTCGCACCATATTCGGGTGCCATGTTGGCGATCGTCGCGCGATCGGCGAGCGACAGCGCATCGAGGCCAGGACCATAGAACTCGACGAAGCGGCCAACGACGCCTTTCGCGCGCAGCATCTGCGTAACGGTGAGCACCAAGTCGGTCGCGGTGATACCCTCGGCGAGGCTGCCGTGCAGCTTGAAACCGACGACTTCGGGGATCAGCATCGAGACGGGCTGACCGAGCATCGCGGCTTCCGCCTCGATCCCGCCGACGCCCCAGCCGAGCACGCCGAGGCCGTTGACCATCGTCGTGTGGCTGTCGGTGCCGACGCAGGTGTCGGGATAGGCGATGGTCTTGCCGTCGGGCGCGACCGAGGACCACACCGTCTGGGCGAGGTTCTCGAGGTTGACCTGGTGGCAGATGCCGGTGCCGGGGGGCACGACCTTGAAATTGTCGAGCGCCTTCGAGCCCCACTTCAGGAACTCGTAACGCTCGTTGTTGCGCTGGTACTCGAGCTCGACGTTATCCTCGAACGCCTTGGGCGTGCCGAATTCGTCGACCATCACCGAGTGATCGATCACGAGATGGACGGGGACGAGCGGGTTGATCTTGGCGGCGTCGCCACCGAGCTTGGTGATCGCGTCGCGCATCGCGGCGAGATCGACGACGCAGGGAACGCCGGTGAAATCCTGCATCAGCACGCGCGCGGGGCGATACTGGACTTCGCGGTCGGACTTGCGCTCCTGCTGCCAGTCGATGATCGCCTGGAGATCCTCGGTGGTGACGGTCTTGCCGTCCTCGAAGCGCAGCAGATTCTCGAGCAGCACCTTCATCGAGAAGGGCAGGCGGCTGATGTCGCCCAGTTTCTCGGCGGCGGTGGCGAGGCTGTAATAGTCGTACGAGGTGCCGCCCACGTCGAGCGTGGTGCGTGTACCGAGGGTATCCTGGCCGATGGCGGTCATAAGCAGCGGGTCCTTCCCTTTGCGTCTGGCCGCGGCGGGGAGGCGAAACGGAAACGTTCCGCGCGGGCGCGACCGACTATGCGAATGCGAGAGTCGGGAGGCCGATAGCGCAGAGGTGCCGCCGGGGGAAGGGCGTGCGGCCGCCACGCCGCGGCATCGCGCGCGTTCGCGCGCCCCCGGCAACATTTCGATATGCGGCGTCGCCCCGCTTGCGCTATGCCGGTCGAGCCGAACCACAGGGCTCGGCGTTGATATCGCGCCCGATTTGAAGGCGCGGATCGGCGGCGAGGCGGCGTCTAGACGGGGAATTGCGATGCGGATGCTGCGCCTGATCCTACCGGCCCTCGCGCTGCTCGCGCCGGTGCCGGCGATCGCGGGAAGCGGGGCGTCGTGTCATGTCTCCAAGATGCTCGAACTCCCCGTCACGATGAACGGCCGCTCGCCGATGGTGCTCGCTAAGTTCGGCGCGAAGGAGGCGCGCTTCATCCTCGACAGCGGCGCCTTCTACAGCACGATCTCGCGCGCCAACGCCGCCGAATTCGGCGAGCGCGTCCTGCCGCTGCCGAGCTATTTCCGCATCCAGGGGATCGGCGGGGATTCGACCGCCGCCTTCATCACCGCCAAGGATTTCTCGCTCGGCGGGATCGCGATTCCCACGGTCGACTTCGTCGTCGCAGGGAGCGACACCGGCACCGCCGGGCTGCTCGGGCAGAACATCCTCGGCATCGCCGACGTCGAATATGATTTTCCGCACGGCGCGGTGCGGATCATGAAGACCGCGGGCTGCGCGAAAACCTCGCTTGCCTATTGGGCGGGCGAGAAGCCCTATACGATGGTGGCGCTCGCGCCGGCCCCGGACGGTCCGTGGAAACCGCATACGATCGGCACGATCCTGCTCAACGGCGTCAAGATCCGCGCGATGTTCGACAGCGGCGCGCAAGGCTCGCTGGTGTCGCTTGCCGCGGCCAAGCGTGCGGGCGTCACGCCGCAGTCACCAGGCGTGGTCCGTACGGGCTTCAGCAGCGGGCTCGGCGCGCGCCAGGTGCCCGCTTGGCTCGCGCCGTTCGACTCGATCGATATCGGCGGCGAGGCGATCCGCCACCCGCGGCTGACCATTTCCGAGATCGGGCTTAACGATGTCGACATGCTCGTCGGTGCCGATTTCTTCCTGACGCACCGCCTGTTCGTCTCGAACGCCAATCGCGCGCTGTTCATCACCTATGAGGGCGGCCCGGTGTTCAACCTGACGCCCAAGGGGGCGGTATCGGCCGATGGCAAGGCGCTCGACCTGACCGACGCCGCGCCCGAACCGACCACCGCCGAGGACTATAGCCGGCGCGGCGCGGTGCTGTTTTCAAACCATCGCATCACCGAGGCGCTGCTCGATTTCACCAAGGCGTGCACGCTGGCGCCGACCGAGGCCCGCTATTTCTACCAGCGTGCGATGGCACGGCTCGCCAACCGCCAGCGCGACGCGGCGCTCGGCGACCTGGCCGAGTCGATCCGTCTGGCACCCGCCGATCCCGACGCGCGGATCGCACGCGCGCGGCTGAAAGTGGCGAGCAGCGCGCCGGGCGAGGCGCTCGACGACGTCAGGGCGGCGGATCACGCGCTCGCGCCGTCTTCGGAGAAGCGGCTGGCGGTTGCGGCGCTGTACGATCGGCTCGACGAACCCGCCGCGGCGCTCGCCAATTACGACCTGTGGCTCGCCAGCCATACCGAGGACAGCGAACGCGCGAGCGCGCTCAACGGTCGCTGCTGGGCGCGCGGCCTGCTCGGGCGCGACGCCGACAAGGCGCTGTCGGACTGCAACGCCGCGCTCCGCATCCAACCCAAGAACCCGGCGTTCCTCGACAGCCGCGGCCTGATCCGGCTGCGGCGCGGCGAGCTGAAACAGGCGCTCGCCGATTACGACGCCGCGCTGGCGATCACGCCGCGCAATGCGTGGACGCTCTACATGCGCAGCCTGGTCGAGACCAGGAGCGGCGATGCCGCGCAGGCCGAGCGCGACCGGACGCTCGCGCTCAGCCTCGCCCCCGACGTTATCGACCGCGCGCGCCGGATCGGCCTCTAGCCGCCTTAGCTCGCGGCGAAGACACCGCAGGCGATCCGCGCCCCGCTATTGCCCGAGGGATCGGTCATCAGATCGTCGGCCTTGTCGTGGATCACGATCGCCGCGCCATCGGCGTCGAGCAGACCCGCCATCGTCGCGCCGGGCAGCACCGCGCCGATCGTGCCGCGGCCGTTCGCGCCGACGATCAGATTGGGCATGTCGCCCTCGTGCGGGCCTTGCGGGTTCATCGACCCGTGCTTCGCGCCGAGCGGGTTCCAATGGCCGCCCGCGCTCGCAAAATCGGGTGCGTCGCAGCGGCCGACGGTGTGGATATGCGCGCCGTGCGTGCCTGGCGGAAGGCCGTGCAGATCGAGCGTGACGCGCAGCCCGCCGGTGACTTCGGTCGCAGTCGCGCGCCCGAGCTCGGCGCCGTCTGCGGTGCGCAGCATCGCCACGGCGTGCCCGCCCTGCGCGATCGGCGCGCCCGTCTCGGCATGATGGACGGTGTTGCAGCCTGCCAGGGCCAACACGGCCGTCGTCGCGATCATCACCTTGCGCATGGAATCCTCCTTGTTGCTGGCCTGCTTGCTGCGCGCGAACGCGCCGCCGCGCAACCGTGCAGCACGCACCCCACGAAAAAGGCCCGCGCGACGGGAGTCGCGCGGGCCATCGAGGATCGGTCGGGCGCTTAGTTCGCGGCGCTCGTCCGGATGTTGCCGTTGACGCCGTTCGGGAAGAACCCACCACCGACCAGTGCCGACTTCGACAGATAGACAATGTTGAGCACCTGGCCCGTCGTGCGGCTGTAGGCGATGCCGTTGCTGTCGGTCGGCACGATGTTCGACTGCGTCGCATCGGGGCCGGCAATGCCCTGATCGTCGTCGCTCGCGCCATCGAGGCTGTCGCGCGCATCGCTGATCTTGCCCGCCGCGGTGACGATCGACGGCGTCGCCAGACCCTTGGCGTACAGCACCGTGCGGACGAGCCCGGCATGGTACGCTTCCGCCGCAAGGATGCCGGCGGCCGCCTCGAGATAGGTCTTGTTGGTAATCAGCGGCGACGCGCCCTTATAGGCCGACACGCCGACGTCTTCGAAGATGAAGGCGCCGAGCAGGAAGTTGATGTCGTTGGCATACGGGTCGAACGTGCCCGCGACATTGTCGATCGCGCCGCTCGCATTGGTCGCGATCCCCGCCGCGCGCGCCGCCATGGTGAACGCGCCGGTTGCGCCGCCATCGATGTTGATCGCGGGCTGCGCAACGGCTGCCGAGCCGAGTGCCCCGCGCAGGAAGTTGACGTGCGCGGCCTCGTCGGCAGCGATTTCGCGAGCATATTGCGCGACGACCGGGTCGGTGAAGGCGACTTGGCGGCCGCCCACCACAGCGCCCTGCGTGCCGGTGCCGTTCAGGACCGCGGCTGGCAGGCCCTGTCCGTAGACCGCGTTGACGTAGAATTGCGCCTCGAGATATTCGAGGTTCAACGCGAAATTGAGCACGTCGAGATCGGTCTGCTGACTTGCCGAAGTCGTCGGGGTAGGGGTCGGCGTCGGCGTCGGGGGCGGGTTGTCATTGCCGTCGCACGCGGCGAGCAGCGAGAGCCCGCCGGCCGCGATCGAGGCCGTCGCGGCAGTGCGCATGAACTGGCGGCGTTCCTGGCGGCGGCGTTCGCCCGCCTCGAGGACTTGTGTAAGAATAGTCTGATCGGTCATGTCGATATCTCCCCAGCTGGGAACGGCGCGGCTTAGTTCGCGGCGCTCGTCTTGATGTTGCCATTCACGCCGGCGGGGAAGAACCCGCCCATCGTGACCGAAGCGTTGTTCAGATAGACGATGTTGAGCACCTGGCCCGTCGTCCGGCTGAAGGCGATGCCGTTGCTGTCGAGCGGCACGATGTTCGACGCCGCGACACCGTTGATCGTCGTCGGCGAGATGCCCTGATCGAGGTCGCTCGTCCCGTCGAGCGAATCGCGCGCGTTCGAGATCGCATCGGCCGAGGTCCGCAGCGACGGCGTCTGGACACCGCGCGAATAGAGCGCGGTCCGCACGAGCGCAGCGTGATACGCCTCGACCGCGAGGATGCCGGCAGCCGCCTCGAGATAGGTCTTGTTGGTGATCAGCGGCGACGCGCCCTTGTACGCGGTCACGCCGACGTCCTCGAAGATGAAGGCGCCGAGCAGGAAGCTGTTGTCGTCGGCATAGGGGTCGAACACCGAAGTCTGGGCGGTGCCGGCGGGGGCGGAGGCGATCAGGCCGGCGGCACGCGCGGCCGAACTGAACGCGCCGGTCGGCGAGACGCCGATGTCGATCGTCGGCTGCGCGACGGCCGAGTTGCCGAGCGCGGTGCGCAGGAAGGTCACGTGCGTGACCTCGTCAGCGGCGATTTCCTTGGCATAAGCGGCGACGAGAGGATCGGTGAAGACGACCTTGCGGCCGCCGGTCGCGGCGCCCTGCGTGCCAGTGCCGGTCAGCACCGATGGCGACAGGCCGACGCCGGTGACCGCGACGCTGTAGAATTGCGCCTCGAGATATTCGAGGTTGAGCGCGAAGTTGAGCACGTCGGCATCGGTCGGCGTGGTCGGGTCGGCGGCCGAGGCGCGGCTGCCCATCGACAAGGCCCCGATACCGGCGCCCGCGACGGCGGCAGCGCCAAAGGCGGTCTTGAAGAAATCGCGGCGTTCGTTGCGGCGTTCGACACGCCGGTCGAGAACGTCGATCATCTGCTTGCTAACGTCATCGGTCATCGGTTTTGCCCTCTCCTGAAGGTGGTTCATCGCACAAGGCAGACGGTGCCATTGGTTCCGCCGGACAGCCTTTGCGACCTAACCGTTTCGCATTTTCAGCACAGGTAGCCGCCGGAACGGGATCGCCCGACGCGCCATGCCGACGGCAGGTACGCGGCGCCAGCAGCCGAGGACGCAACCTAAGTAAAGAAATTTGCGCGACGGCCGCATCCGTCCGGCGGGGGCGCTTGTCGGGCTAGTTCAGAGGGTTGCCGCTCGCCGCCCAGCGCCTTTTGAGCAGCGCGCCGAAAAGCGCCGGCACCCCCGGGCGCACCAGCAGCCAATCGCGGATCGCGGGTCCCTGCGCGGCGCCGAGCGTCGTCTTGTAGCCGCTGTCTCCCGCCCCCCAATCGACGCTGCGCACCCCCGCCGCGCGGGCGCGGCCGAGGTTGCGATAGGCGAGCAGCTTGCCCGGCGAATGTTTGGCGAAGGCGGGATCGTAACTGTTGGCGATCGCATAGCGCGTCGTGCCGACATCGAGATCGAACGAAAACGCCGCGGGCGCGCCATCCACGCTCAGCACCGCCGCCGACAGCATCTGCGCGAGTATCGGATCGCGCGCCGCTTCGCGCCAGAAGGCGCCATGACCCTCGCGCGTGAACTTGGCGTCACGTCCGTCGGTCTTGGCCGCGATCCAGCTCTTCTGCTCGACCGCCGCGAACCGGTCGAACGCCGTATCCCACGCCCCCGCCGCGACGAACTCCCAGTCGAGCGCGCCATGCTCGGCGAGATGCTTTTCGTGAAAGCGGTTCTTGCGCAGCGTCGATCCGCGCGGCCAGTCGGGTTGCTGCAGATCGAGCACGAAGCTGTTCGCGACGAAGCGGTCGAGCACCGCCCAGCCCTTCGCCCGCGCGCGCGGCAGCAGCGCGTCGAGCGCCGGATCGCCGTCGCTCACGGGGCCGATCCGCAACGCAGTGACGCTGCGCGCGAGAATATCGAGCAGTGAGTCGATCGCGGGCAGATCGGCATGGCGGTGGATCGGAAAGCTGCGAAACGGCCAGTAGCTGCCCGGCACGCTCGCCAGCCGCGCGATCGCCGGCCCAATGCGCACGAACGGCAGCGCGATCACCGGCAGATCGTCTTCCTCGACCAGGATCGTCCGCGCCGCGCCGCCGTAAGCGGCCAGCGCCGCCGCATACCAGCCGTAGCGCAGGAAGGCGTGGCTCGGCGCGGCGGCATCGGCGACGAGGTCGATCGCGCCCGACAGCCCGGCGCCGACGCTCGCGCGCGTGCGCGACGGCAAGCGGGTGAAGTCCGAGAGCAGCATCGGCTTGGTCATCGTGATCGATCTAAAGCAGCGGGGTTACCAATGTGTGGCCAAAGCCTTGCGCCTGCGCCGGCCGCATCCCAAAAGGGGCCGCGATGAACCCCTATCCCGCCGTCTCGACGATCGCGCAGACGATCCAGCTGTCGCTCTCGCCGATCTTCATGCTCGCCGCGATCGGGCAGCTGCTCAACGTGCTCGCGGGGCGGCTGGCGCGCGTCGTCGATCGCGCGCGCGTCGTCGAGGAATGGCACCCGCTGTCGAGCGGGCCCGAGCATGACCGTCACGTCTGGGAACTCCGCCTGCTCGACCGTCGCATGACGGTGATCAACCGTTCGCTCGTGCTTGCAGTGTCGAGCGCGGCGCTGACCTGCATCGTCGTCGCCTTGCTGTTCGTCGCCAGCCTGTTCAAGCTGCACATCGGCACCGTCGTCGCGGTGATCTTCATCCTCGCGATGGGCCTGTTGATCTCGTCGCTGGTCGGCTTCCTGATCGAGGTGCGGATCTCGCTCTCGGCGATCCACGTCCGCGACGAACTGCTCGAACGCTGAGGCACGAAAGGGCGCCTCCCTTTGGAAGCGCGCCTCCCCTCCCTGAAAGGGAGGGGTCGGGGGTGGGTCGGCCCGTTGTTCGGCCGGACGCCTGCCCTAGGCCGACCCACCCCCAGCCCCTCCCTTTCAGGGAGGGGAGCAAGCTACGGAAGAGAGTCAGCTCAGCGCGCCCCATCCAGCCCGGGCCCGGCGTCATTGGTCGTCGCATAGCCCGGCGCGACGCGCGCATGCGCCGCCTGTTCATAGACATACCCCGCATCGAGCACGCGCTGGTCGCCCCAGGCGGTCGCGATGAACGACAGCCCGACCGGCACGCCGCGCACCAGCCCCATCGGCACGGTCAGGTGCGGATAGCCCGCCATCGCCGGAAGCCCGGCAGCACTCGGCCCCTCGCCGCCATCGCCCGACACCGTGTCGGACAGCCACGGCATCCCGTAAGTCGGCGCGACGATCAGCGTCGCATTGGCGCTGGCGAGCATCGCGTCGATCCCCTGCTTGCCCGCCAGCCGCAGCGACTTCGCGCGCGCACCGAGATATTCGGCATCGGCGAGGCCGCGCGTCTGCTCGGCCGCTTCAAAAGTTTCCTGCTGGAAGAACGGCATTTCGCGCGCCGCCTCGGCGCGATCGAACGCGATGACGTCGGCGAGCGTACGCGTCTTCACGGCCTGCGGCGTGGTGGCGAGATAGGTGTTGAGATCGGCCTTGAGCTCGGTCTGCAGTACGAGCAATTCGGCCTCGCCGATCCCGTCGAGCTTGGGCGGGGTGACATCGACCAGCACCGCGCCCTGCGCCTTGAGCACCGCCAGCGCGGCGGCATATTTCGCCTTGAGCAATTCCGACATGTCGGGATGCAGCACCGCGATCCGCACCCCGGCTAGCGAGGCCGTCGCCAATGGTGCCGCGAAATCATGCGCATATTTGGCGCTACCCTTGGTCGCCGGATCGGCCGGATCGACGCCGATCATCCCGTTGAACAGCAACGCCGCATCGCGCACGCTGCGCGCCATCGGTCCGGGCGTGTCCTGGCTATGGCTGATCGGGACGACATGCGTCCGGCTGATCATGCCGAGCGTCGGCTTCAATCCGACCAGCCCGTTCATCGCCGAGGGACACACCACCGAGCCATCGGTCTCGGTCCCGACCGCGACCGCGGCAAAGCTCGCCGCCACCGCCGCGCCCGATCCGCTCGACGAGCCGCACGAGGTGCGGTCGAGCGCATAGGGGTTGCGCACCAGCCCGCCGACCGCGCTCCATCCGCTCATCGAATGCGTCGAGCGGATATTGGCCCATTCGGACAAATTGGTCTTGCCGAGGATCACCGCGCCTTGCCGACGCAGGCTCGCCACCAGCGGCGCGTCGCGGCGCGTGACATTGTCTTTAAGCGCAAGGCTCCCTGCGGTCGTCGCGAGCGGATCCTTGGTCTCGATATTGTCCTTGATCAGCACCGGCACGCCGTCGAGCGGCCCGAGCGGCTTGCCCGCCTTGCGCCGCGCATCGGCGGCGCGCGCCTGCGCGATCGCATCGGGGTTGGTGGCGATCACCGCGCGCAAGGTCGGCCCGGTGCGATCCATCGCCGCGATCCGCGCGAGATAGGCCTGGGTGATCGCCGCACTGCTGGTGCCGCCCGCCATCATCGCCTGCAGCTGCTCGATCGATTTCTCCTCGATCGGGGGCTGGGTCTGCGCCGCCGCCGGAACGCCTCCCACAACCGTCGACAGCAACGACAGGACGAGTACGCGCATGATGAATGCCCCCTGGAAGCGGCACGGATCGGTCCATGCCTTTTCGGGATCATGCGATAGCGACCCGCGGGCTGCAAGCGGCTCGGCCCCGCACTTCGGGAATATCACGCCGCCTGCGTAGGCGGCCCACATGAAAAGAGGCTGCCGATGCCCTCGAATCGAGGACATCGGCAACCTCCTGACATGGTCAGCGGCCGGAAGCTCCAGCTTGGAGGACCATGCGTACCGCAAAGCCTCGACGATCGGTGGCGTTGATTGGGGGAGAATACCCCCCGCCCCATCGTCGCAGGACTAGCCTCAAAGGCCTAGCGGTGCGTCCTCCGAACGAACTGAACCGACCCCATTGCTGAACCATGAGACATCGGATCACCTCCTTTCGCTAGTTAAAACGCCGTGACCAGGGCTGGTCACGACTCGTGTTTGAATCATATTTTCGAGCGAAACAAGACTTGTAATGTCGCCCTGTTTCGACGATTCTCCTCCGCCTGCCCGAAGCGCAAATCGTCGCTTCCTTCGCGCCCGATCAGCGACGGCAATCCTCGGTAACGCGGCCCACTTCGGCCCAGGCGGGAATCACCAAAGTCGGCATACCCGTCTGTTCGACGATGAAGCGTCCGCGGCTGAACGCCATCGCATCGAGCAATCCGTCGCGCGGGTTGAGCGCGGTCGCGACATAAGCGGGGGCCGCGCCGGTCGGCTGGACGGCAACGCTGCGCGCGAGCGTCGAGGTGCGCAGCGTCAGCGGCGTACTCGCCTGCCCCTGGCGCGAGAGGTAGATCATGGCGGTCTGACGGTCGCAGCGCAGCGTCAGCAGTGCGTCGGCGCCCGCCGTGCCGAACAGAGCGATCGAACCGCGGCCATCGATCCGATAGGTCCAGTCGCCCGGCGTCACCGGCCAGTCGCGCCAATCGGCGGCCTGCGGCACGGGGATGGGCGCGGGCGGCGGCGGGGTCGGCCGCGGCCGCGCTACCGGCGGCGCGACCGCGCGCGGCGGCGGGGGCCCGACACAGGCGGCAAGGGCGAGGAGCGTGGCGACCACGGCGAAGCGAGTGGATTGCGAGGACATGACGGGTCTATGCGGCATGCGACCGCCCCGCTCAACCGTCGGCGCCGACACCCGTGGCAAATCCGCGCCCGCGCGCGCCGCCCGGAGCCCGCGGGGCACGGAACCCGGCGCCGGGGTCCAATCGTTCGGCCGCGAGGGAACCGACGCGCCCCACGCGCCGTTACGCTCGCGACACGAAGGATGAGATTCATGGCCCAGACCGAACCGACCCAGCTGCTGCTCCAGTCGAACAAAGCCGACACGATGCCGATCCGCAGCCGCGACGGCGACAAGATCGGCACGTTGTTCTCGCTGATGGTCAATAAGCGCACCGGCCGCGCGGTCTATGCCGTGCTGTCGATCGGCGGCTTTCTCGGGATGGGCAAGGCGTACTACCCGATCCCTTTCTCGTTGCTCGCGTTCGATCCGGTCAACGACACCTATGTCGTGACGATCGACCGCCGCGTGCTCGAGGGCGGCCCGAGCTGGGCGGCAAATGCGCCCGAGTTCGATCAGGCCTATGCCGACCGCGTTTCGAAATATTACGATGTGGCGAGCGAGGATTTGTCGCTGGGTTAAGCGGCGATGCGGACTGGATGGTAGCGCGGTTCGGGTATGGGCAATCCCATATCCTGCGCTACCTCCAGCCATTCCTCCATCGCGACCCGTACCTCTGCAAGTGCTTCCTCCGGCGTATCGCCGTGGGCCGAGCACGTCTGGAGGTCCGGAATGTTGGCAATCCAGCACCCGTCCGGATCATACCAAAATAGATCGATGTGATAGCGCGGCGACATCATTCTTCCAACGATAGCCCGTACCTCTGACATATAGCGATAAACTGCTCGACTTGGTAGGTCTTCGCGTCCTTGCCGCGTGGCTGAATCGTCAGGACGAACGGGACGGCGCGGTGTCCATAGTGTCGATGGCTGCCAGTGGTGCGTCGAAGCCTATATCCAAACGCAACTACGAGACGTTCAAAGTCGCGAAACGAAATCGCCGAACGCGGATTCGCCAACACCCAGGCATAGAGCTTTGCGATACGTGTCATAGTGCTGCTCCGACGTTGCAGCTCTTCATCAATCGCAGTCTTAAGTAACTGTCACCCGGGAAATATCTAGGCTTTTCCGGGTGACAGCGTCACCGCGCCCGCCGCGAACTCCCCGCCATTCCGGCCCGCATCTTCTGACTCTTCCCATACCGAGTCTTGCGGGTCCCCGGCTTGCCCTCGTTCGAACGCCCCATAACGGGAGCCTTCTGTTGCTCGACCGGCAGCCCCAGTTCTTCCTGCTCCAGCTGCCGGATCTCGTCGCGCAACCTGCCCGCCGTCTCGAACTCGAGGTCCGCCGCCGCCGTCCGCATCTGCTTCTCGAGATCCTCGATATACGCGCGCAGGTTGTGCCCGACCATGTGCGGCCGATCCTCGTCGATCTCGATCGTCACCTGGTCGCGCTGCGACACGTCCTGGATGATGTCGCCGATGTTGCGGCGGATCGTCGTCGGGGTGATGCCGTGCTCGGCATTATACGCCAGCTGCTTCTCGCGCCGCCGCCCGGTCTCGTTCATCGCGCGCTCCATCGAGCCGGTGATGCGATCGGCATAGAGGATCACGCGCCCGTCGACGTTGCGCGCCGCACGGCCGATCGTCTGGATCAGCGAGGTCTCCGACCGCAGGAAGCCCTCCTTGTCGGCATCGAGGATCGCGACCAGCCCGCATTCGGGAATATCGAGCCCCTCGCGCAGCAGGTTGATGCCGATCAGCACGTCGTAGACGCCGAGCCGCAGGTCGCGGATCAGCTCGATGCGCTCGAGCGTCTCGACGTCGCTGTGCATGTAGCGGACGCGCAGGCCCGCCTCGTGCATGAACTCGGTGAGATCCTCGGCCATCCGCTTGGTCAGCGTCGTCACCAGCGTGCGATAGCCGAGCTCGGCGGTCTTGCGCGCCTCGACGATCAGATCCTGCACCTGCTCCTCGACCGGCTTGATCTCGATCGGCGGGTCGATCAGCCCGGTCGGGCGAATGACCTGCTCGGCGAACACGCCGCCGGTCTGCTCCATCTCCCACGCGCCCGGCGTCGCCGAGACATAGGTCGTCTGCGGGCGCATCGCGTCCCATTCGTTGAAGCGTAAGGGACGGTTGTCGATCGCCGACGGCAGGCGGAACCCGTACTCCGCGAGCGTCAGCTTCCGGCGGTGATCGCCGCGCGACATGCCGTTGATCTGGCCGACGGTGACGTGACTCTCGTCGACGAACAGCAGCGCATTCTCGGGCAGATATTCGAACAAGGTGGGCGGCGGCTCGCCCGGCATGCGGCCGGTAAGGAAGCGCGAATAGTTCTCGATGCCCGCGCAGGATCCCGTCGCCGCGATCATCTCGAGATCGAAATTGGTCCGCTGCTCGAGCCGTTGCGCCTCGAGCAGCTTGCCCTCGGGCACCAGCTCCTTGAGCCGCTCGGACAGCTCGAACTTGATCGCCTCCATCGCCTGCTTGAGCGTCGGCCCCGGCGTCACATAGTGGCTGTTGGCATAGACGCGCACCGAATTGAGGCTCGCGATCTTCTTGCCCGTCAGCGGATCGAACTCGACGATTTCCTCGATCTCGTCGCCGAAGAACGAGATGCGCCACGCGGTGTCGTCATAATGCGACGGGAACAGCTCGAGATTGTCGCCGCGCACGCGGAAATTGCCGCGCTGGAAGGCGGCGTCGTTGCGCTTGTACTGCAGCGCGACGAGTTTCCGCACGATCTCGCGCTGGTCGACGCTCTGCCCCTTCTTGAGGTCGAAGATCATCGCCGAATAGGTCTCGACCGAGCCGATGCCGTAGAGGCACGACACCGACGCGACGATGATCACATCGTCGCGCTCCAGCAGCGACCGCGTCGCCGAATGCCGCATCCGGTCGATCGCCTCGTTGGTCGAGGATTCCTTCTCGATATAGGTGTCGGACCGCGCGACATACGCTTCGGGCTGGTAATAATCGTAGTACGACACGAAATATTCGACGGCGTTCTCGGGGAAGAACGCCTTCATCTCCCCGTACAGCTGCGCCGCCAGAATCTTGTTCGGCGCAAGGATCAGCGCAGGCCGCTGCACCGCCTCGATCACCTTCGCCATGGTGAAGGTCTTGCCCGAGCCCGTCACGCCGAGCAGCACCTGGTCGCGCTCGCCGGCTTGCGTCTGCGCGACGAGTTCGGCGATCGCGGTCGGCTGGTCGCCCGCCGCGGTATATTCGGACGCGAGCGTGAAGCGCTTGCCCCCCTCGGCCTTGGGCGGGCGCGCCGGGCGGTGCGGGATGAAGCTCTGCCCGGTTTCGGGCTCGTCGAGACTGGTGCGAATCTGGATTGCCATAGTGCCTCCATATGGGGCGGCGCGGCGGGGCTGCAATCCGCTGGTCAGTAGGCGGTGTCAGTGAAGGGTGGGGATTCATAATCCGGAAACTCGATCGGCTTGTTTCCAAATTTGGCGGTCAGCACGCGCGGGCGCCGTTCATAGTCGCTTTCGGCTTCATCCCACCCCTCGTCATATTGGAAGCGAGCATCGAATTTTTCGCCCGAAACTGTCATCAGCAGCGCTCGCCATTTCTTGTCGGCGGGCGCTGCATCCCACAGGTCGAGGATCCGGAAATCCAGATCGGTGTTCCCCTGGCAATACACCACCCGGTCCCCAAAATCCTTGAAGACCGATGGACCGACCCAATTATCCCCGGCTTCGGCGTAAAGGAATGTATCACCGGGCCCCGCCCCGCCAGCATCGCGAACCAAAGCGCCTACATCCGCCAATATGCGCCCGATGGCCTCCTGCTCCATAGTCCGCTCCTACTTGTGAGATTTGTTGGGAAAGCTCCGCCGCGATTCGTTACCGTCGATTCTGTAGACCACTTCGATCGTATCCGGTCGACGCGAATGACCAGAATATTTCGGCGTAATTCTTACCCAGACCTGTTTGCCTTGGTCCTTCACCATCGCCCATGCGTTCTCAAGCGCACGATACGCTCCACGATTGAAGTTCGCATCTTGCGCAAAATGATTGAACGCCTCGGTCGGCCCGTTGAAACGGCGGGCAATGTAGTGCCCGCCCTGGTCCGTCGGCAAACGATCGGCCCCGCCCGCCTCAGCTTGCGAGCGCCGCGACCTGATCTGGTCGGGGTTCGATGTCAGCGTTCCGACAACCTCGCGCACGCGCCCGGTCGCATCGATCCCGAAATCATAGCCGTTCTTGAGTATGTGGCTGTAAGGCGCCGTTGGCGTCGGCGCCCACAGCGTGACGCTCGCTGAACCGAACGGCGCCGGCGCGGGCGGTTTCGGCGCGATCGGGACGCCCAATACGTCCCCCGGCCGAAGCTTTGCGTCGACGGGAATGCCGTTGAGGACGGCCAATTTGGCCTGGCTGGTGCCCGCGCGCTCCGCGACCGCCTTCAGCGTATCTCCCGGTCGCACGAGGTGCGGCGCAAACCCTGGGTGCTGCCGCTTGAACTCCGCGACATCGTGATTGGTCAGGTAATATCCGGTGGCGCCCCCTCCCCCAAAGGCGCCGCCCCCACCGCCACTGAAGCCGCCACCGCCCCGGGGGACCGCCTGGCGAGGCTTCCGGCCGGGAGATGCCGGCTTCGGCAGCGACGGCGCGTGCTTCGATTGCCCTTTTGGCGACGGCGTTGCCTCCGCCGAACCCCCGCCAGACGCGAACGTGAACCGCCCGTCTCGCGGGTCATGATTATGATTGTATTTCAGCTCGAGCGGCGCGGCGCGCGCGATCCGGCCGGTCCTCAAATACAGGCCTAGATCTATGGCGTCATCGCGCCGACGTTCAACGAAGGCGTTCATCCCGCTTCCCCCGAATCAGGAGAACTGCATAGCACGAGAAGGAGAACATTACAAGAACATATCCGGATTCGAGAGCGCCATCGGCGGGCACATGCCGGAATCGGGATTGCCATAGGCCCGCAATATGAGAAGGAACGCGCCGACAGACGCGCATCCGCAGCTTCCGGGAGAGACATCATGACCTTACGCACCACCGCCGCTTTGCTGGCGCTTCCGCTGCTCGCCGCCGCCTGCTCGCCCTCGGGGCCGGTCAAGCGCCAGGCCGGCAGCTGGTCGCAGAAGATCGAGATCCTCAAGCTCGAGGGGCGCGGCGCGACGCCCGAGACCAAGACGCAGATGCAGAAGATGTTCGATACGATGGCGACCACCTCGGTCTGCCTCACGCCGGCGGCCGCCAGCAAGGAAGATTTCGGCAAGGCAATGGAGCAGATGGCGTCGCGCGGCCAGAACTGCAGCTTCGAGAAGAAGGACGTGTCGGGCGCGACGATCCACGTCGCCGCGACCTGCAAGCAGCCGACCGGCGGCATGGTCAAGATGACGATCGACGGCAGCAACAGCGCGACCAAGCAGGACATGACGATGCAGACCGTGGGCTATGCCGCAGGCGGCGCCAAGGAAGGCACGATGCAGATGCACATCACCTCGACCCGCAGCGGCGAGTGCAAGCCCGGCGACATCACTCCGCCCGACGCGCCTGCCGCCGCCGGCCCTGCACCGGTGGCTCCTGCCGCCAAGCCGTAAGCGGGGCGGGCTCATTACGGCGGGGGGCGCTCCTTGTCCGGGATCGACCATCCCCCCGGGCTCGTCCCGGGGTCCACCGGGCCGCAAATCCAGCGGCGGAAGCTTCGGCGTCACGGTGGACCCCGGCACAAGGCCGGGGTGACGACGCTCGTTTATCCGCTCGCTACCCCAGGCGCCGATACGCCACGCGCCACATCGTCCAGCCGATCAGCGCGGAAACCAGCGCCAGCACGAGGCTGGTCGCGATCGCGCTGATCCAGCGGTACAGCAAGCCCGGCGCGTCCCCCGGCGGCATCGCAAAGATCCCGAAGCCGTACGTCTGCCCGCCGAGAAACAGCGCGAAACCGGCGAGCGCGCCGACGCTGACCGCGCTCCATGGCCCGCGCCGATCGAGCGCATGGCACAGCAGCCAGACCGGCCCGCCGATCGCGACGACCGCCATCGCGGTGATCACCGCGCCGACGATGAAGCCGATCAGCATCGGGAACGGGTCGAACCCGCTTCCGACGGTGACCAGCAGTGCGGCGAACAGCCCCCCGACCACGCCCCCCGCGCCGAGCGCGAGCCCGGCCCGATCGAGCGACACATCATATCCTCGCGGTGTGAGCGATGCTGGCACGTCGGATCCCCCCGCGCGCGCTTTAGCACTGGGGGGCGAAGGCCCCAAGCGAATTTCGTTTCGCGCCCGTACCAAGAGGCTCTGCGCGTTAGCGGGAGGCGTATCCGTTTACGTCGCCCCGGCGTAGGCCGGGGCCGCTGCGTTGCCGGGCGAGACGCGTGCCCCCCAACCACCGGCCCCGGCCTGCGCCGGGGCGACGCTAGCGATTGATCGACTCCCAGAGATCGTCCCAGTTCGGATTGGCCTCGGCGATCAGGCGGCATTTCCAGATGCGGTTCCAATCCTTGAGGCGCTTCTCGCGGACGATGGCGTCCTCGATCCGATCGTGATGTTCGATATAGACGAGCCGGGTGCACCCCCACTTCCGCGCGAACGCCGAGCCGCGCCCCTCGCGATGTGCCTGGATGCGCGCGATGTCCGAGGTCACGCCGATGTAGAGCACCCCGAACCCCTTGTTGGTCATGATGTACGTATAACCGCCCATCCCCACCCCCGTCGCCCCGGCGCAGGCCGGGGCCGCTGGAAGATGTAGCGGTCGCGAGATCACCCGTCACGCCCCACAACGGAGCGGCCCCGGCCTGCGCCGGGGCGACGGCATCACACCTGCAACCCTTCGCGCGCGATCTTTTCCTTCCACACCAAAGGCGCGAGCTGGTGGACGTTCGCCCCAGTCGAATCGACCGCCACCGTCACCGGGAAATCCTCGACCTCGAATTCGTAGATCGCCTCCATCCCGAGATCCGCGAAACCGACGACCTTCGATCCCTTGATCGCGCGCGCGACGAGATACGCCGCGCCGCCGACCGCCATCAGATAGGCGCTCCTCCCTTCCGCGATCGCCTTGGTCGCGTCGGGCCCGCGCTCGGCCTTGCCGACCATCGCGAGCAGCCCCTGGTCGAGCATCATCCGCGTGAACTTGTCCATCCGCGTCGCGGTCGTCGGCCCTGCCGGCCCGACCACTTCGTCACCGACCGGATCGACCGGGCCGACATAATAGATCACGCGGCCCGCGAACTCGACCGGCAGCGGCTCGCCCGCATCGAGCATGTCCTTGATCCGCTTGTGCGCGGCGTCGCGGCCGGTGAGCATCTTGCCGCTCAGCAGCAGCCGGTCGCCCTGCTTCCAGCCCTGCACCGATTCGGGGGTCAGCGTGTCGAGATCGACGCGGATCGCGGCGCTGTCGGGCTGCCAGTCGACCTTGGGCCATTCGTCGAGCTTGGGCGCCTCGAGGAACGCCGGGCCCGATCCGTCGAGCACGAAATGCGCGTGGCGCGTCGCCGCGCAATTGGGAATCATGCCGACCGGCTTGCCCGCGGCGTGGCACGGCGCGTCGAGGATCTTGACGTCGAGGATCGTCGAGAGACCGCCCAGCCCCTGCGCGCCGATGCCGAGCGCGTTGACCTTGTCAAAAATTTCGATCCTGAGCGCCTCAATGTCGGTGCGGGGGCCACGCGCCTTCAAGGGGCCCATATCAATGGGCTCCATCAGCGCCTGCTTGGCGAGCAGCATGCAATGCTCCGCCGTCCCGCCGATGCCGATGCCGAGCATCCCCGGCGGGCACCAGCCCGCGCCCATCTGCGGCAGCATCTCGAGCACCCAGTCGACGATCGAATCGGACGGGTTCATCATCTTGAACTTCGACTTGTTCTCGCTGCCGCCGCCTTTCGCCGCGACATCGACCGAGACGCGCGCGCCCGGCACCAGCTCGACGTGGAGCACGCTCGGCGTATTGTCCTTGGTGTTGCGCCGCGTGAAGGCGGGGTCGGTCAGCACCGAGGCGCGCAATTTGTTGTCGGGGTTGAGGTACGCAAGCCGCACGCCCTCGTCGACGATCTCCTGCAGCGAGCGTGTCGTCTCGTCGAAGCGGCACTCCATGCCCCATTTGACGAAGACGTTGACGATGCCGGTGTCCTGGCAGATCGGGCGGTGCCCCTCGGCGCACATCCGGCTGTTGGTCAGGATCTGCGCGATCGCATCCTTGGCGGCGGGGCCCTGCTCGGCATCGTACGCTTCGCCGAGCGCGCGAATATAATCCATCGGATGATAGAAGGAGATGAATTGCAGCGCGTCGGCGACGCTCTCGATCAGATCGGCTTCGCGGATGATGGTGGTCATGGGGGGCTACTCCTGTGCCGCCGCCCTTAAAGCCATGACCGCCGCGCGCCAAGCCGTCCGCCGCGTGTGGCGCCGGCGGGCCTGCCGATTATGGCCGATGCGAGCCTTTGCGGCCGATGCGAGCATTTTGGAAAGGATCGCGCGCTATACTGGCGCGGATGTCTCTCCTCATGCTCCCCGCGCTGATCCTCGCTCTTGCCGTCGGGGCCGGCGGCGCCGCCTTTGCCCTGCGCGCTGCCCGCCGCCGCCCGAGCGCACCGCACCCCGAACGCGACTCGCGCGATCGGCTGGCGCGGCTGCTGGTCGATGAATTCGAGGCGCATTCGAACGGCTGGTTCTGGCGCACCGATCGGGACGGCTGCCTCAGCTACCTGTCCGAAAAGGTCGCCGCCGAACTCGACGCCCCCGATGCGCCCGCGCTCGGCCAACCGCTGCACGCGGTGTTCCGCATGGACAGCGCCTCGTCCGAGACCGAGCGCACGCTCGGCTTCCACCTCGCCGCGCACACCGCCTTTTCGAATTACTCGGTCCGCCCGGCGAGCCGCGCCAAGCTCGAACGCTGGTGGTCGATCTCGGGGCGCCCGATCACCGACCCCGCCGGCCAGTTTATCGGCTTCGTCGGCAGCGGCAGCGACTTGACCGAGAGCCGCCGCGCCGATGCCGAGATCACCCGGCTCGCTTTGTTCGACGGGCTCACCGGCCTCGCCAACCGCCAGCGGCTGCGCCTCTCGCTCGAGCAGACGCTCAGCCGCAACAGCTCCGCGCACCATACCAGCGCGCTGTTCCTGCTCGATCTCGACCGCTTCAAGGCGGTCAACGACACGCTCGGCCACCAGACCGGCGATGCGCTGCTCAAGCAGGTCGCGCAGCGGCTGCAACGCGCGATCGGCGGCGACGGGCTGGTCGGGCGCCTCGGCGGCGACGAGTTCCAGGTGATCCTGCCCAACGAGACCGATCGCACCCAGCTCGGCGACCTCGCCCGGCGCGTGATCTTCGATTTGTCGCAACCCTATACGATCGACGGCTCGGCGATCAGCATCGGCTGCTCGATCGGCGTCGCGATCGCGCCCGAAGACGGGCACGATGCCGAAACGCTCGTCCGCAACGCCGATCTCGCGCTGTATGCCGCCAAGGGCGACGGGCGCGGCATCCACCGCTTCTTCCGCCCCGAAATGCTCGCCGGTGCGCAAAGCCGCAAGCAGCTCGAGGACGATCTGCGCGACGCGCTCGCGGGCAACCAGTTCTTCGTTGCCTATCAGCCCGTCGTCAGCACCACGACCGAGCGGATCGTCGGCTATGAGGCGCTGCTGCGCTGGTCGCATCCGACGCGCGGCCTCGTCAGCCCGAGCGACTTCATCCCCGTCGCCGAGGATTGCGGGCTGATCGAATCGATCGGCGAATGGGCGCTGCGCACCGCCTGTCTCGATGCGGCGGCCTGGCCGAAGGACGTGCGCGTCGCGGTCAACGTCTCGCCGATCCAGTTCGCCAATCCGGCCTTGCCGACGCTGGTCACCTCGGCGCTCGCCAAATCGGGGATCGCGCCGCAGCGGCTCGAACTCGAGATCACCGAAGGCGTGTTCCTCAACGAGAACGCCGCGACCGAGCAGATGTTCAAGACGCTCAAAGGCTGCGGCGTGCGGCTCGCGCTCGACGATTTCGGGACGGGCTATTCCTCGCTCGGCTATCTCAAAAAGGCGCCGTTCGACAAGATCAAGATCGACCAGAGCTTCGTCCGCGGCGCGGCGATCGCGGGCAACCGCAACGCCGCGATCATCAAGGCGATCGTCAGCCTGGCCGAGACGCTCGGGATGGAGACCACCGCCGAGGGGGTCGAGAATCACGACGAGATCGCGCTGATCCGCGATCTCGGCTGCAGCCACATCCAGGGCTATGTCTATGGCAAGCCCGCGCGCGCCGCGGACGTGCTGGCGCAGCTCGCCGCCGGCGGGGGCCGCGCCACCGCCAGCGGCTATCGCATCAGCCGCAGCCCGCGGACCGCGATGCTGCGCACCGCGAAGATCCAGTCGGGCGAGGTCGTCGGCGAAGTGCGGATCCGCAATCTGTCGACCACCGGCGCAATGATCGACGGGATCGACGTCGATGCCGGTACGGGCGAGATCGAGGTGCTGATCGAATTGCTCGAGGACCAGATGTTTCCCGCGACGCTGCGCTGGGCGGCCGAAGGCAAGGCCGGGCTCGAGTTCGCCGAGAATTTCAACATGGAGCGCCTGACGTGTCCGTCGGCGGTCCAGCCGGCGCGCAAGGCGGGATAACACCCTTCGCTTGGGAGGGCGCGGAGCGTTACCCGCCGAGCGCCGCAGCCGGATGTGCGCAGCGCTCGTCCTTCGCCTCCCCTCCCTGGAAGGGAGGGGTTGGGGGTGGGTTGCTCTCCGTAATACTCTTCCGCCCGACCACGGGCCGACCCACCCCCAGCCCCTCCCTTTCAGGGAGGGGAGGCGATTGCATCACTTCGTATGCGCCGCCGCGGCGGTGGCAGCGGGTGCGGGGGCGGCCGGTGCCGGTGCAGCTGCGGGCGGCGGCGGTGGCGTGTCGGCGCCATCGGGGCCACCGTCCGGGCCGCGCTCCGCGCCCGGCGCGCCCGGCCCACGCGGTCCGCGGTCGTGCGGGCCGGGGCGGAAGTCGCCAGGTCCGCCCGGACCACCCTGACCACCAGGTCCTCCCGGCCCATGCGGCGGCGGGCCCATCGGGCGCAGCGCGACGACCTTGCCGTCGGCGGCGACGAGGAACGAGGCGTGGATCAGGCCGTGGCCGTAACGGCCCTGGACGGTCACCGCCTGCCCCGCGCTGACGAGCCCGGTGCCGTCGCCCTGCCGACCGAGATCGACCAGCGCGCGCCCGCTGCCATCGGCGAGCACGAACATCGGGCCATAAACCTCGGCGACCTTGCCGCGTACGCTGATCACGCTGCCATTGTCGCTCAGCGAGCGGATCGCCACCGGATTGACCGGCGCCATCTCGACCGAGGGGCCGGTCATCTGCGCGATCGTCGCCCCGCCGCCGACGCCGAGCGCGAGCAAGGCGGCGCCGATCAGCGCGGCGCGCACCGGCAGTTTGCGCGCCGGGCGGCGTTCGGCGACGGGTTCGAAATCGGCATAGGGGCCTTCGATTCGGTCGGTCATTGTATGTACTCCTTGCTGGGTTGATGCCCCTTTCTACGGACCCGGCCCGCCACCGCGCTGAACTTGTCGGTTCAGTCTCGGTTTAGGCAGTCCGCCTAGCGCGCGGTGCAAAGGACACGGACATGCGGATCTTATTAGTCGAAGACGACGCAGCGCTCGCCGAGGGAATCGCGAAAGCGCTGCGCACCGAGCATTTCGCGGTCGATGTCGCGACCAATGGCGAGGACGGCGCGCATCTCGGCGATACCGGCGGCTATGACGCGGCGGTGCTCGATCTCGGCCTGCCGCTCAAATCGGGGATCACCGTGCTCGCGGAATGGCGCGCCGCGGGCCGCCTGCTCCCGGTGCTGATCCTCACCGCGCGCGACGGCTGGTCGGAAAAGGTCGCAGGGTTCCGCGCCGGTGCCGACGATTATCTGACCAAGCCGTTCCGCGTCGAGGAACTGGTGATGCGGCTGCGCGCTTTGGTGCGTCGCGCGACGGGCAATGCCGCGGCGCGGATCGTGTGCGGGCGCGTCGCGTTCGATGCGCAGACCGGGCAGGTCGAGCTCGACGGTCTGCCGCTGCGGCTCACCGCGCTCGAATGGCGCGTGCTGTCGGCGCTGATGCTGCGCAAGGGCGTGGTGGTCGAGCGGCTGTATCTGCTCGACCATGTCTATGAGGGCGATTCGGACCCCGATTCGAACTCGCTCGAGGTGATCATCGGGCGGCTGCGCAAGAAGATCGGCGCCGAGGCGATCGAGACTGTCCGTGGGCGCGGGTATCGCGTGGTGGAGGGGTGACATACCCGCTCTCCACAATCGCGCCGCACGCAGACGGAGCGCCGCCCCTCCCCTTCAGGGGAGGGGTTGGGGGTGGGGCGGTGTCTCACCGAGCGTGTCGCCCAGTACGGCCCCACCCCAACCCCTCCCCTAAAGGGGAGGGGCTTGCGCGATACCAACCGGCTCGCATCCCATGACCCTCCTCCCCCGCTCGCTCTACGGCCGTCTCCTCGTAACCGCGTTCGTTGCCACGCTCGCAGCACTCGCCTTTGCCGCGGTGACGATCGGCGCGGTGCTCGATCGCTTCGTGATGCACGGGCTCGACGACCGGCTCGACGCGCAGATTGCGGTGCTCGAACAGGCCGTCCGCCCCGACGGCACGATCGACCGTACGCGGCTCGTGCTCGCCGCGCCCTATGAT
>NZ_JH584241.1:2049637-2053606 GCF_000241485.1 Sphingomonas sp. PAMC 26605 | reverse complement strand
CAGGGACGGCGCCCGATGGCCCGCGCAGGGGCCGCGAGGGCCCCGTGCGCCACGGCACCGGCACGCAGGCGCTCGACTGGCGCGACGCCGACGGGATGCGCCATGCGCGCAGCCTCACCCTCGCCACCCCCGCCGGCCCGATCCGGATCACCGCCGCGGCGCCGCGCGCGATCGTCGATCGTCCGTTGCGCCAGGCGATGACGCCGTTGCTCGGCTCGCTGCTGCTGCTTGGCCTCGCGCTCGGCGCGGCGACGCTGGTCCAGCTCCGCATCGGCTTGCGCCCGCTGAAAACGATGCGCGCCGGTCTCGCCGCGATCCGTGCCGGCCGGGCCGAGACGCTCCCCGAGAACCAGCCGAGCGAGCTCGCGCCGCTCGCGCACGAGATCAACGCGCTGCTCGCGGAGAATGCGAGCGCGCTCGCCAACGCGCGCGGCCATGTCGCCAACCTCGCGCACGGCCTCAAGACTCCGCTCGCCACGCTCGCGCTCGCGCTGCCCGCGCACGACCCCGACGGCACGCTCGCCGCGCAGGTCGCGCGGATCGATCAGGCGGTGCGCCATCATCTCGGCCGCGCGCGTGCCGCGACGCCGGGCAGTGGCCTGCGCTTCGCGACCCCGCTCGCGCCGGTCGTCGCCGACCTGACCGACGCCTTGTCGCGTATCCATGCCGAGCGCTGCGTCACCGCGAGCGCGACGATCGACCCCGCGCTGAAGGTCGCGGTCGATCGACAGGATCTCGACGAATTGATCGGCAATTTGCTCGACAATGCCTGGCGTTTCGCCGCGGCGCGGATCGTTGTGACCGCCGCGCCCGCATCCGACGCGCGCTTCGTCCGCCTGAGCATCGCCGACGACGGCCCGGGCATCGCCCCCGACGCGCGCGCAGCGGCACTCGCCGCAGGCCAGCGGCTCGACGAACGCGGCGACGGGCATGGATTCGGCCTGTCGATCGCGCACGAACTCGCGACGCTCTATGGCGGCATGCTGGCGCTCGATACGGCGGCGCTAGGGGGTCTCGAAGCGGTGGTGACGCTGCCGGCGGTGCTTTCTCCCGCGGCGTGAAAAAAATGTCACGTTCCCGGTTCGATCCCTTGCGTTTGAACGAAGCCAGCTTTGACCGCGCGTCGCGTGCCATGGCCCTTGCGGGGTGTCCGCCAAGCGTCGCGAAATAGCGACGAACCGAGTCGCTGATCTGTCATTTACCGTCTTGTGTCGCGACGCGATCCGGCACAATCTGTGGGGGTTGAGTTCGGGGGCGAACCCAAGAGCTAGTGAATCGAACACCGCGATCCTATATTGCGGTAATGATCTGGCCTGCGATTGTGCCGCGGGATGGTCTGTTTTTGTTCTCGTGTTCGCCCATGGACTGCTATGCTGGGAGCTCGCTTCCGATTCGAAACGGATCGGGAACACAGGCGGTCCTGGCCGGCACGGTTTTTGAACGCGTTTGCAGGGACACGAAACATGGATTTTCGGGATACCGGGGAAGTGAGTACCGACATGGCCACCGATATGATCGAGGCGCTCGCCGCCGCAGCCACGCCCTCCGACGAGGGGAAGGGCACCGCCGAGCGCAAGCTCGCCGCGCGGGGCGATTCGAAGGAGATCCACGTCCAGCTCTATCCGGTCGAGGTCGATCACTCGCGCGACGCGCTGCTCACCGAGTTCGGCAAGGACACGCTGCGCGACCGCTACCTGCTTCCGGGCGAGACCTTCCAGGATCTGTTCGTGCGCGTCGCCTCGGCCTATGCCGATGACGCGGCGCATGCGCAGCGGCTCTACGGCTATATCTCGAAGCTGTGGTTCATGCCGGCGACCCCCGTTCTGTCGAACGGCGGCACCGGGCGCGGCCTGCCGATCTCGTGCTTCCTCAACTCGGTCCCCGACAGCCTCGGCGGCATCGTCGACACGTGGAACGAGAATGTCTGGCTCGCCTCGCGCGGCGGCGGCATCGGCACCTATTGGGGCAACGTCCGTGGCATCGGCGAGCCGGTCGGCCTCAACGGCAAGACCAGCGGCATCATCCCGTTCGTCCGCGTGATGGATTCGCTGACGCTCGCGATCTCGCAAGGCTCGCTGCGGCGCGGGTCGGCGGCCTGCTATCTCGACATCTCGCACCCCGAGATCGAGGAATTCCTCGAGATCCGTAAGCCGAGCGGCGATTTCAACCGCAAGGCACTCAACCTCCACCACGGCGTGCTGATCACCGACGCCTTCATGGAAGCCGTGCGCGCCGGCGAAGAGTGGAACCTGACGAGCCCCAAGGACGGCTCGGTCCGCGCGACGGTCGATGCGCGCTCGCTGTTCCAGAAGCTCGTCGAGACGCGCCTCGCCACCGGCGAGCCGTACATCGTCTTCGCCGATCACGTGAACAAGGGCATGCCCAAGCATCACCGCGATCTTGGGCTCAAGGTCTCGACCTCGAACCTGTGCTCGGAAATCACGCTGCCGACCGGCAAGGACCATCTCGGCAACGACCGCACCGCGGTGTGCTGCCTGTCCTCGCTCAACCTCGAGACGTGGGACCAGTGGAAGGACGAGAAGGGCTTTATCGAGGACGTGATGCGCTTCCTCGACAACGTCCTGCAGGACTTCATCGACCGCGCCGAACCCGGCATGGAGCGCGCCGCTTACTCGGCGATGCGCGAGCGCTCGGTCGGCCTCGGCGTGATGGGCTATCACAGCTTTCTCCAGGCGCGCGGCCTGCCCTTTGAGGGCGCGATGGCCAAGTCGTGGAACCTCAAGATGTTCAAGCACATCAAGGGTCAGGTCGACGAAGCGTCGATGCATCTCGCGATGGAGCGCGGCCCCTGCCCCGACGCCGCCGATATGGGCGTGATGGAGCGCTTCAGCTGCAAGATGGCGATCGCGCCGACCGCGTCGATCTCGATCATCTGCGGCGGCACGAGCGCGTGCATCGAGCCGATCCCGGCGAACATCTACACGCACAAGACGCTGTCGGGCTCGTTCTCGATCAAGAATCCGTATCTCGAGAAATTGCTGATCGAAAAGTCGAAGAACTCGGATGCGATCTGGAACTCGATCCTTGAGCAGGGCGGTTCGGTCCAGCATCTCGACTTCCTCAGCACCGAGGAGAAGGATTGCTACAAGACGTCGTTCGAGATCGACCAGCGCTGGCTGATCGAGCTCCAGGCCGACCGCACGCCGTTCATCGACCAGTCGACCAGCCTGAACCTGTTCATCCCGGCCGATGTCGAGAAGTGGGACCTGCTGATGCTCCACTTCCGCGCATGGGAGCTGGGCGTGAAGTCGCTTTACTACCTGCGCTCGAAGAGCATCCAGCGCGCCGGGTTCGCGGGCGGGGTCGAGAACGACAACACGATCGAGAAGCCGCAATACGAGTTCGAGACGACCGATTACGACGAGTGTTTGGCGTGCCAGTGAGCTAAATTTCCCTCTCCCTGTGGGAGAGGGAGGGAGCCGCGCAGCGGCGGAAGGGTGAGGACAGGATGCGGCTCTATGCACGTCAGCCAGTCGGCACCGTTCCGCGCGCGCGACAATTGCGGCGCGACGCCCCCGAGCCGGAACGCCGGCTGTTGCGGGCGCTGCGCGAGAGCTTCCCGACATTGAAGTGGCGCCACCAAGCGCCGGTAGGGCCGTTCTACGCCGACATCCTGTGCTTTTCGGAAAAGCTGGTGATCGAGGTCGATGGCGACACCCATGCTGATCGCGAGACGCGCGATGCAGGGCGGACCAAGATCATCGAAGCGGAAGGTTTTCACGTGCTGCGCTTCTCCAACACCGATGTAATGGGCAACACTGACGGCGTAATCACCCAAATCTCCCTCTCCCTCCGGGAGAGGGAAGGGGCCCGCGCGGCGCAGCCGCGTGGGAAGGGTGAGGACAGCGCATACGGAAAGGGCAGCGCGGAATGATCCGCACTGCCCTCACCCGACCTCGCTACGCTCGGCCACCCTCTCCCAAAGGGAGAGGGGCTTTTAGCTTATTT
>NZ_JH584241.1:2026265-2048698 GCF_000241485.1 Sphingomonas sp. PAMC 26605 | reverse complement strand
ATTTCTCTTCTTCGAACGTCACCGCCACGTCGGCATTGGCGCTCAATCGCACCTTGCCGTCCTCGACATCGGCGACCAGGCCGAGCGAGATGTAATGGTGATGCCCTTCATGCGAACCCGAACCCTCGTTGACCTGCGCGCCCGAATCCTTCTTGGTCAGCTTGATGCGGCCGCCCTCAACGTGATCGACGGTGCCGACATGGACGCCGTCTGCGCCGATGACTTCGGCATGTTCCTGGATCTGCGATGCGTCGACCATGATGGTAGCTCCTGTGCTATGATTGCGAGCCCCCAACGCGCCGTCGGTGCATTGGATGCACGGGAGATCCTATGATCCGATTGTTACGCCTCCGCAACGCCCTGCTCGCCGCCCCGCTCCTGCTCGCCGCATGCGCGCATCAGGTGTCGAGCGCGGTGCAGCACGGCGCCGACTCGCCCGGCTTCATCCTCGGCGTGTGGCACGGCTTCATCTTCCCCGTCGCCTGGGTGCTGTCGCTGTTCGTGCCCGATATCGCCGTCTATGCCGTCCCCAACCAGGGCGGCTGGTACGATTTCGGCTTCTTCATCGGCATCGTCTTCCTCGGCGTCGGCTCGCACCGCACGCGCACCGTCTATGTCACGCGCACGGTGCGGCGATGAGCCTGTCGATCGGGATCATGTACGCGGTCGCCGTGCTGTTCACGGTGATCGGCGCCGGCCTGCTGCTGTCGCTCGCGCGGCCGAGCGCGCCGGGCAAGGTCTATGCCTTCCGCATGATCGGCATCATGGCGCTGTCGCTCGGCGTGGTGCTGTTCATGTCGGCGAGCGCGATGTGGCGCTGGAGCGTCGCCGCCTGATCCCTTCCCCGTTTTAACCCATCACCAGAACCTAGTCCCGGAGTACCCCAATGTCCCTCACCGAAGCCCGCAAGCAGTACAAGCCGTTCGAATACCCCTGGGCGTTCGATTTCTGGAAGCGCCAGCAGCAGATCCACTGGATGCCCGAGGAAGTGCCCTTGGGCGAGGATTGCCGCGACTGGGCGCAGAAGCTCAGCGACCATGAGCGCAACCTGCTGACGCAGATCTTCCGCTTCTTCACCCAGGCCGATGTCGAGGTGCAGGATTGCTATCACGAGAAATACGGCCGCATCTTCAAGCCGACCGAGATCAAGATGATGCTCGCCGCGTTCAGCAACATGGAAACGGTGCACATCGCCGCCTACAGCCATCTGCTCGACACGATCGGCATGCCCGAGAGCGAATACGGCGCCTTCCTCGAATATAGCGAGATGAAGGACAAGCACGATTACCTGCAGACCTTCGGCGTCGACACCGACGAGGACATCGCCAAGACGCTCGCGATGTTCGGCGGCTTCACCGAGGGGCTGCAGCTGTTCGCCAGCTTCGCCATGCTGATGAATTTCCCGCGCTTCAACAAGATGAAGGGCATGGGGCAGATCGTCACCTGGTCGATCCGCGACGAGAGCCTCCACTGCGAGGGCATCATCAAGCTGTTCCACGCCTTCTGCGCCGAGCGCAACTGCATGACCAAGTCGGTGCGCGACGACATTGCCGACATGTGCCAGCACACCGTCCGGCTCGAGGACAATTTCATCGATCTCGCGTTCGAGATGGGTCCGGTCAACGGCATGACCCCCAAGGAGATCAAGAAGTACATCCGCTACATCGCCGACTGGCGGCTGGGGCAGCTGGGGATGAAGCCGATCTACATGATCGACGAACACCCCCTCCCCTGGCTCGCGCCGATGCTCAACGGCGTCGAGCACGCCAACTTCTTCGAACAGCGCGCGACCGAATACTCGAAGGCGGCGACGCGGGGGAACTGGAACGAGGTTTGGGACGGGTTCGACAAGCGCCAGAAGGCGAAGGCGGGGGTCGGCGTTCCGGTGGCGAACGAGGATGTCGGTGACGCGGGGGATATGTTCTCGCGGGCTGGGGTTGCGGCCGAGTGATGTTGCTACGCGGCCCGACTTCTGATACAAAACCAGAACATGAGTGACTCATATCGAGAAATTTCTGATACACTGACGAGGCTAAAGCACAGCGTGCGCGGCCTCGCCAACTGGATCTTGGATTACTCAGACGAGCTCGGCTACCCAATTACAAATATGGCTCTCAACAAGCTTGCTTTTTTTGCATTCGAAAAAATCCTATTAGAAGACAAGGCAATTCTAACGGATGCAAAGATTGAGGCCTGGGAACACGGCCCTGTATTCAGAGAGATATATCAAGGCTTTAAGAGCTATGGAGACAACAAAATTACAGGCAGAGCGCGCTTCTATTCGGTTGACACCGGTGAACAGGCTGTTGCCGTCGCTAATTTTGACTTGGAACTTTCTAAAAAGCTGAAGATAATACTGAAGCCGCTGATCCCATTGACGGCGTCAAATTTGCGGAAGCTGTCGCACATTGAAGGGGGAGCGTGGCACCAAGTGTGGTGTCACGATGGGTACGCAAACCCAGGCATGGAGATTACGCCGGAGTTAATATTGAACGCGTGAGATATAGAAGGACGACAAGTGGCATCTGTTGAAGAAATCGTATCGCGCGTTCGGAAGCCCCCCTCGCTTCAAAATTGGGTGCGACTCAATCATCGGCGACGAGACGAAACAACGCGAAGCATTGCCCGCTTCGTTCTTGCACGGCCACGCCATGCTTTGGCCTCTATCTACAAGTTAATTGCGGACTATATCACTTTTGGAATATCGAAAGAGACGGTTTCAAAAGGGCTTGACGAGATCTCCAACCCCCTAGTGCGCAGGTTGGGCAGAGAGATTTTGGGCGTCGTTTTGCCTTGGCTCGACAAAAGCGAGATTAAAGGCATTCAGGTATTTCATACGCTGAGTGTTCCGTTTCCTATTGGCCGAGGCATCATCGTGCCGGTCAAACCAACCTTCGTCTTCCAGCGTGATCGCACGTTGAACCTTGTCTTTGTTATCGGATGGGCTTCTATGCCCTTTAACTCTTTCCAAAAACAACTGTTTGCGACGATAATTCACAATGCGATCCTTACGCAGGAAGGCTTTGAGGGCGGCGACGCGTACGTTGTCTGCGCTCCTCGCATCAAGGGAAGCCGATCGGAGCGTTATGTGCGTTCTTGGAAGGTAAGTGAGGTTACACTCCTTTCCGATGACGAGCTTCGCGAACAGTTCGATCGCTTCGGCAACGCCCTGGATGATGTCGTTCCAATTATTCTTGAGGAATTGGCTAAGCGCGGCGAGTAAATATCGAGACCAATGCGACTCCCTCATGCCGATAATTTCCCTCTTCTTCGGCATTGTAATCCGGATGTATTTCGACGACCATCCGCCACCGCACATCCATGCCAGCTATCAGGGGCTTGAAGCGTTCGTCGCGATCGAAACCGGCGAGATCGTCGCAGGCGGTCTCCCCAAGAAGGCGGCCAAGCTCGTCAAGCAATGGACGCTCGACCATCAAGCCGAACTTATGGCAAACTGGCAGCGCGGTGTCGCGCTGATGCCGATGGAGATGATCTCCGGAGCGGACAATGATAATTAAGCTCATCCAGATCGAACCCGGCGGAGACGCCACCGTGCGGCTCTCGTTTTCGGACGGCACCACTGCACGCTGGTCCGCCGCCGACTACATCGCGCGTGACACAGTAATGACCCGCCCGCTCGCCGACCCCGCCTTCTTCGCGCGCGCCTTCATTGAAAGCGGGGCGCTGGCCTGGCCCAATGGCTTCGAGCTGTCCGCCGATGCACTGCATCGCCGGCTCGATGCGGCCGGAGCACTGGCGCATTCGGCGGCTTAGCTAAGCTTGCGGATACCGCAGCCGCGTATGCAGCACGGGTCGGCACATCGATCTCCCCCTCGGGCGCGATCGCATAGACGATCCGATACGGCAGCCCGGGCACCGCAAAAGCCCGCGTCCCCGCAACCTCGCCGACACGCCCAAGCTTCGGGAACTGCCCGAACATCATCGCGGTCTGGAGGATCCGGCTGACGACCCGCTCGGCGGCGCGCTCGTTGTCCTGCGCGATCCAGTTGCGGATCGCGACCAGATCGTCCCGCGCCTGCGGCGTAAGGTTAACCTTCAAGCTTGAGGTCGCGCCACACCTGCTCGACCGGGATCATCGCCGCACGATCGCGGCTTTGCGCCAATCCGCGCTCGATCTTCGCGCGCTCCCAGGCCGTATAGCCGGGTTCGGGCTCGCCAGCTTGCTCGGAGACCTTCTCTGCGGGAATGGCGCGAGGCTTCATGTTCGCGAGTGTATCACCGTGTGCGCATTCCGAAAATCACCGCTTGCGACCGCTCAAGCCTCCCCCGCCAGGGGGAGGTGGCGGCCGTAGGCCGACGGAGGGGGCGGAAGCGCTGTCCCTCTGCAAGAGAGGGCCCTCTTCCGTCGCCTTTGGCGACACCTCCCCCTGGCGGGGGAGGATTGCAGGCCCCTCACCCCCGCAACCACGACAGCACAAACGGCCGCCTCGGCGCGCTCGTCCCATTAGGCGTCGCCACATCGATGTCCTGCCGGTTGAACTGCCGATACAACACCACGCTCAGCACCGCGGCATAGAAGCACCACACCGACGCGAACGCATAGCCCTTGACCAGATGCACGATCGTCAGCCCGATCACGTTCAAGACCCCATAGCCCCGCACCACGCGGTGCGTCGACAGCAGCAGCGCCCCGCACGTCGCTAGGATGTAGAGCAACGACACCCACATCTGGCTGGTGATCGGGTTGGTATAGGTGATCGAATGCTGCTCGATCACCGCGCAGGTCGGCGCGACGACGAGGCCGGTCATGTCCCACGCGAACACCACCGCCCCCACGCCGCACAGGCCAAGGATCGCGCGCCGCCGCCACCCCGGCGGCTCCATCAGCACCACCGCGACGGGCATCAGCAGCGGCAGGATCCCGATCGCATAGAGCGTGAACAGGAACACCGTATGGTCGACCGCGACCGCCCCGAGCCGCCCCTCGAGCGCGAGCCACACCATGCCTTCGGAAAACTGGTGCATCGCGAACAGCAACGGCACGCAGGCGAACAGCAGCGCGCGCGGCTCGCGGACATGCCGCAGCGTCGCCCCGCCGACCACCGCGAGGGCCGCCGAGGCGGTGAAACTGGCGGTGGCCGAAAAGCACATGCGCTGACTTTCATGGAGCGGGCTGGTAGACCGCTGTGGGACGCTCAGCCGCGGAAGACCAGGGACATTCGGGCAGCGGACCCGTCGCGGGGCGGCACCGAGCCGCCGGAATCCGGCATCCGCAGCCGATCGCGAGCGCGTACGTAAAGCCCGCCTCCCAACCGAATAAGCAACAAGCCCCTGTCCTACACGAACCATTTGGGTTACTATGGTCGTTCGAAAATGATCTGGGAGCTCGCCGTGCCGATGACCAAGTGCACCACCGCCCCACCCCGTCGCCCCGGCGAAGGCCGGGGCCGCATCGATATCGCGCGCGACGCCGCTTCGGTCCCACCGCAAAGCGGCCCCGGCCCCCGCCGGGGCGACGGCAAGGGGCGTCTGCCCGCGATCAGCACAAAAACGGAAACGATCGCGATCGAAGACTCAACGTCCGGGGGTCAATCGAGTCAAGCACCCACTCGGTTCGTCGCATCCTCCAAAGGATCGACGCAGCAACCCCGCCGACGTATCCCCACCACCGCAGGGATACGCCGCCGCGCCGCTTACGCCCGCGCGCCCTCGACCACGCCGCCCGAATTGTGCCGCAGTGCTTTCAGCACCGTCTCGACGATCGCATCGGCATCGAGCCCGGCCTGGGCATATTGCAGCTCGGGCTTGTCCTGGTCCTGGAAGATGTCGGGCAGCCGCATCGTGCGCAGCTTGAGCCCCGCGTCGATCAGCCCCGAATCGCTGGCGAAGGTCAGCACGTGTGCGCCCAAGCCCCCAACCGCGCCTTCCTCGATCGTCACCGCGACTTCGTGCGTCGTCAGCAGCTTGCGGATCAGATCCTCGTCGAGTGGCTTGGCGAAGCGCAGATCGGCGACGGTCGTCGACAACCCCTTCGCCTCGAGCGCCTCGGCCGCGCGCAGCGCCTCTTCGAGCCGCGTGCCGAGCGACAGGATCGCGACCTTGTGCCCCTGCCGCACGATCCGCCCCTTGCCGATCTCGAGCGCCTCGGGAACCACGGGAAGCTCGACCCCGGTGCCGTTGCCGCGTGGATAGCGCACCGCGATCGGCCCGCTGTCGTGGAGAATCGCGGTATGCGTCATATGCACCAGCTCGGCCTCGTCGGCCGGCGCCATCACCACCATGTTGGGCAGCGTAGCGAGATAGGCCAGGTCGAACGACCCGGCATGCGTCGCACCATCGGCGCCGACAAGGCCCGCACGGTCGATCGCGAAGCGCACCGGCAGATTCTGGATGCAGACGTCGTGGACCACCTGGTCATAGGCGCGCTGGAGGAAGGTCGAATAGATCGCGCAGAACGGCCGCATCCCCTGTGCGGCGAGGCCGGCTGCAAAGGTGACGGCATGCTGCTCGGCGATGCCGACGTCGAAGAAGCGCTCGGGATGCGCCTTGGCAAAGGCGTCGAGCCCGGTGCCCGACGGCATCGCCGCGGTGATCGCGCAGATCCGCGGATCGGTCTCGGCTTCCTTGGAAAGCTGCGCGCCGAACACGTTCTGATACTGCGGCGGGCCCGGGGGCGCCTTGGTCTGCACGCCCGAGATGACGTCGAACTTCTGCACGCCGTGATATTTGTCCGCGGCGGCCTCGGCCGGGGCATAGCCCTTGCCCTTCTTGGTCACGACATGGACGAGGATCGGGCCTTCCTCGGCATCGCGGACGTTCTCGAGCACGGGGATCAGCTGGTCGAGGTTATGCCCGTCGATCGGCCCGACATAATAGAAGCCGAGCTCCTCGAATAAGGTGCCGCCCATCGCCATGCCGCGCGCGAATTCCTCGGTCTTGCGCATCCCGTCGGCGATCGGCTTGGGCAGCCGCTTGGCGAGCTTGCGCGCCAGATCGCGGAACCCCAGGAACTCGCGGCTCGACACGATGCGGCTGAGATAGGCCGAAAGCCCGCCGACCGGCGGCGCGATCGACATGTCGTTGTCGTTGAGGATGACGACGAGCCGATTGCCGGCCTGGGCGGCGTTGTTCATCGCCTCATAGGCCATGCCGGCGGACATCGCGCCGTCGCCGATCACCGCAATGCCCTTGCCGGGCTTGTCGGCGATCTTGTTGGCGACGCCGAAGCCGAGCGCGGCCGAGATCGAGGTCGAGCTGTGCGCGGCGCCGAACGGATCGTACTCGCTCTCGGAGCGCTTGGTGAAGCCCGACAGGCCTCCGCCCATGCGCAGCGTGCGGATCCGGTCGCGGCGGCCGGTGAGGATCTTGTGCGGATAGCATTGATGCCCGACGTCCCAGACGAGCTTGTCGTTGGGGGTATCGAACACATAGTGAATCGCGACCGTCAGCTCGACCACGCCGAGGCCCGAGCCAAGGTGGCCACCCGTCATGCCGACAGCGGCGATCGTCTCCTGGCGGAGCTCGTCGGCAAGCTGGCGAAGCTGGGTGGGGGCAAGCGTCCGGAGATCGGCGGGAATGTTCACCGTGTCGAGCAGCGGCGTTTGGAGAATATCGACCATCCGGCCTGCTTAGCGCGGTGCAATCCGCCTGTCGATTACCTCGATCGCCGCACCGACATTCTTGACGCGCGGTATCGCGCGCCATCACATTCGGTCGATCGTCCCGGGGGAAATGCCATGACCGCACTCAGCCACCGCCTCGCTACCGAGGCCGACATCCCCGCGATCGCCGCACTGATGGAGCGCGCGATCGGCGCGTTGCAACGCGGTTTCCTGTCGCCCGACGAGATCGCGGCGAGCCGGTTGAGCATGGGGCTCGACACGCAACTGATCGCCGACCGGACGTATTTCGTGGTCGAGCAGGACGGCCAGCTCGCCGGTTGCGGCGGCTGGAGCTACCGCGCGACCCTCTATGGCAGGACCGCCGGGGCCGCACCGCGCGACGCCCGAACGCTCGATCCGGCGAGCGAGCCGGGGCGGATCCGGGCGATGTACACCGATCCCGGCTTCGTGCGCCGCGGGATCGGCCGGCTGGTGCTCGGCCTATGCGAGGACGCCGCGCGCGCCGCCGGCTTCCGCCGGGTCGAGCTGATGGCGACGCTGTCGGGCGAACCGCTCTACCGCGCGGCGGGCTATCAGGAGATCGAGCGGGTCGCCAAGATGGCCGATCGCGGTACGCCGGTGCCGGGCGTGCGGATGGGGAAGGATCTTGGCTAAGCGCGGCTCAGCCGCAGTCGGCGCACTTGCCACGGACTTCGATCACCGGGCGCACCGGCGAGAAGCCCGCCGCTTCCGCCGCCGAGCGAACGCCCTTGGTGATCCGGTCGTCGTCGAGATGCGTCGTCTGCCCGCAGCTGTCGCACACCAGGAAGATGCAGTCGTGAAGGCAATCGGGATGCGCGTTGGCGATATAGGCGTTCGAGCTCTCGACGCGGCGCGCCAGATTGGCGCCGACGAACAGGTCGAGGATCCGGTACACGCTGTTGGCGGCGACGCGCCGCCCCTCGGCCTTGGAGACCGCCTCGGCGATGTCATAGGCCGAGGCCGGCTTGTCGAACCCGGCGAGCGCGCGAAAGATATTGGCGCGCATCGCGGTCCACTGCTCGCCCGATCGCTCGAGCGTGGCCTGCGCGGCAAGCGCGAGATCGGCGCCTTGCGGCTCGGTATGATGATGCGTGGCCATGCGGCTGAGATAGGCGGTGCGGGCCCTCCCCGCAACGGCACGACTCAGTCGGATCAGTTGGCGGCGCGGCGGTTGAGGTCGTGGCCGAGCGCGAGCGTCGCCACCCCGATCAGCGTCCAAACCGTCTCCATCCCTGATCCGTCATGTGGCAGCGAGATCGCGCCGGCCATCGTGCCGAGCCCGGCCGAACCGACCACAGCCGGCATCATATAGCCATGCGTGAAGATCCCGCGCCCGAGCGCGAACACGCCAAAGCCGATCGCGATCGTCAGCCCAATCTCGTGGAACAGCGGGTTGAGGAGCAATCCACCGGCGGTCGAGGCGAGCGCGATGAACACCGAGCTTGCGATGCAATGCACCATGCACAGCCCCGACAGCCCGATCGCCATAGTGTCGAACCGCTGTTCGATCCACCGGACGGCGGAGGTTTGCGCGAGAGTCGTCATGCTGCTCGCCATGTGGCACGTCGGGGGTCAGGTTACAACATATCATCGGCATTTTTGTGATGATGCGCGGCAGTTTGTCCAATCGACGCGCTGTCCGCGAAGGCGTAAGTGGATCCAATGCTTCAGGCGTCCTCGCTTCCCTCCACCGTCCGTCCGCGGACGCTGTCCAACTGGCTGTTCGTCGTAGCCGCGCTGATCGTCGCGATCGTCGTGATCGGCGGGATCACGCGGCTGACCGAATCGGGGCTCTCGATCACGCAGTGGAAACCGCTCAGCGGTATGATCCCGCCGCTGACCGATGCGCAGTGGCAGGCCGAATTCGCCAATTACCGCACGATCCCACAATACGAGGCCTTCAACCAGGGCATGACGCTCGCCGGGTTCAAGGCGATCTTCTTCTGGGAATATCTCCACCGGATGCTCGGCCGCGTGATCGGCCTCGCCTTTCTCGTGCCGCTCGTGTGGTTTGCGGTGCGGCGGCGGCTCCCGCGCGGCTATCTGGTACGGCTCAGCGCCTTGTTCATGCTCATCGCGCTGCAGGGCACGTTCGGTTGGCTGATGGTACGCTCGGGGCTGAGCGGTCGGACCGAGGTTGCCCCGGGCTGGCTCGCGACGCATCTGCTCACCGCTCTGTTCACGCTCGCCGGAATGGTGTGGACCGCGCTCGACCTGCGCGCGCTTGCCGACAAGCGGCTCGCTCGCCCTGCCCGGCTGCGCTTTGTCCCAGCAATTGCGATCGCGCTGCTGTTCGCGCAAATCCTGTTCGGCGCGCTCACCGCGGGTCTGCGCGCTGGCTACGCTTTTGCCAGTTGGCCGTTGATGGGCGACGCGGTCTTCCCGATGGCGACGCCGTTCACCGATCCGCTGTGGCGCAATCTGTTCGACAATCCGATCGTCGTCCAGTTCGTCCATCGCTGGCTCGCCTTCGCGGTCGCATTCGGCGTGATGATGCTCGCCGCGCGCGCGCGCCGTGCCGGAGCGCCGCGCACGGGACTGGTGCTGATCGGCCTTGTCTGTGCGCAGATCTTGCTCGGCATCACCACGCTGCTCAGCGGGGTCGAGATCGGCGTCGCGGTCGCGCACCAGGCCAATGCCGCCTTGCTGGTGATCGCCGCAGCCGCCGCGGCACATGCCGTCGGCCGCCGCTCAATCTGAAGCGCCGAAAGTCCGCCGGTATTCTGTTACCCGTCAGCAAACCCGCACTTTGCTTGACTTTGACGCGCCCGCACAGCAATAGCGCCTCCAACGATGCCGTCCCGCAGGGGCGGCATCCGTCATTTTAGCATGTAAAGGTCACAAGCCCCATGAAGGCGCTGATGAAGACCACCAAGCCGGCATTGCCGCATGAGGTGGAGAAGAAATGGATCATCGTCGATGCCGACGGTCTGGTCGTCGGCCGTATGGCGTCGATCATCGCCAACATCCTGCGCGGCAAGCACAAGCCGAGCTTCACCCCGCACGTCGATTGCGGTGACAATGTCATCATCATCAACGCGGACAAGGTGCGGTTCACGGGCAACAAGCTCAAGGACAAGATCTATTACCGCCACACCGGCTATGCCGGCGGCATCAAGGGCGTCGCGGCCGGCAAGATCCTCGAGGGTCGTTTCCCCGAGCGGATCATCGAAAAGGCCATCGAACGGATGATCCCGCGCGGGCCGCTGGGTCGTGCACAGCTGCGCAACCTGCGCGTCTTCGCCGGTACCGAGCATCCGCACGAAGCGCAGAACCCCGAAGTCCTCGACATCGGCAGCATGAACCGCAAGAACAAGGTGGGCAACTGATGTCCGACAACCGCCAGTCCCTCGCCGATCTCGCCGGCCTGACCAACACGCCGGCACCGGTTGCAACGCCTGCCGCTGCGACGACCGCGCCCGCCACGGGCGAAGATTACGTCGCCGCACCCGCAGCGCCGACGCACGAGCCGATGCCGCTGCGCGAGCAGATCCTCGACCAGTACGGCCGCGCCTATGCGACCGGCCGTCGTAAGGACGCCGTCGCACGCGTCTGGATCAAGCCCGGCACCGGCAAGATCACGATCAACGGCCGCGACCAGGAAGTGTATTTCGCACGTCCTACGCTGCGTCTCGTCATCAACCAGCCGTTCGGCGTGACCGAGCGTGACGGTGCCTATGACGTCGTCTGCACCGTCAAGGGTGGTGGTCTTTCGGGCCAGGCCGGCGCGGTCAAGCATGGCATCAGCCAGGCGCTGACCCGCTTCGAGCCGATCCTGCGCGCGCCCGTCAAGGCCGCCGGGTTCCTGACCCGCGACAGCCGCACGGTCGAGCGTAAGAAGTACGGCCGCGCCAAGGCGCGTCGTAGCTTCCAGTTCTCGAAGCGCTAAGCTTCCAAGACTGTGGTACGCGAAAGGGCGGTCCGGCAACGGGCCGCCTTTTTCGGTTCTGATGGGCTGCCGCCGTGCGATCTTGCATTGCGCGGCGTACACGCTGACATAACCGCAACACCATAAGACCAAGGGGATGTCCGGCTTGACTGACGATCGCACACCGGCCGCCGGCCAGACCGCCTTGCTCGACGGGGCTTCAGACGATGTCGTCGAGACGACCGATGGCCCCGCCCAACAAGCGACGTCGTTCACCGCGGCGATCGAGCAGGTCGGCGCCGGCTCGCTGCTCGGCTATCGCCTCCAGCAGCAGGCGATCCTGTCGGACTTCGGTCTGTTCGCGCTCGAATGCCGCGACAATACCGCGTTGCTCGACAAGGCCACCGAGATGGCGGCCGAAGGGATGCAGACCGGCCTGTGCAAGGTGCTCGAATATCGCCCGGGCCCCGGCGATTTGCTGTTCCGCGCTGGCGTCGGCTGGCGTGCCGGGGTGATCGGCCAGGTCAGCCTCGCCGCCGACGAAAAGTCCCCGGCAGGCTTCGCCTTCCGGAACGGCACGCCTGTCATCTCGAACCATCTCGAGGGCGAGGAGCGCTTCCGCACGCCGCAGATCATGGTCGAACACGGCGTCCGCCGCGCGATCAACGTGCTGATTTCGACCACCGCGGGCCCGTGGGGTGTGCTCGAGGTCGACAGTCCGAGCGCCGGCCAGTTCGAAGCCGCCGACATCGCCTTCCTCCAGGGCTTCGCCAATCTGCTCGGTGTCGCGATGGACCGGCAGGACTATGAGCGCCGCCTCGCCGAGGCGCTCGATTATCAGAAGGTGCTCGTCCGCGAGGCGAGCCACCGCGTCAAGAACAGCCTGACGATGCTGTCGAGCATCCTGCATCTGCAATCGCGCAGCAATCCGCTGCCCGAAGTGTCGAGCGCGCTGAGCGATGCGTCGGGCCACATCATCGCGATCGCGCGGACGCACGACCAATTGTGGCGCCAGGATACCGGCCGGATCGAGATATCCGCGCTGCTCGACGATCTGTGCGCCAGCCTTTCGGAACAACTGCCCAATATCACGCTCGAGTGTCACGCCACGGCGGTGTCGCTCCACGCCGACCAGGCGGTGGCGGTCGGCCTGTTGATCACCGAGCTCGTCACCAACGCGGCAAAGCACGCCTATGACGAAGCCGGCGGTCGCGTTTCCGTCTCAGCCCAAGCCGAAGGAGATTCGATCCTCGTAACGGTTCGCGATTTCGGCAAGGGCCTGCCTCCCGGGTTCGACGCCGCCGACCGCGCGTCGGCGAGCCTCGGCGTACACCTCATCCGAACGCTTTCCCGCAGTCTCGACGGGGTCGTTGAGAGGCATAACGAGGGAGGCGCGTGTTTTTCAGTGCGCTTCCCGGCACGCCCCGCCGACGGCTGACGCTTCAGTTCGCCCGTTCGCGCTCGAGCGGACGATCAGGCGCCGGAGTCATCGTCCGCAGCAGCACGTCGAAGCGGCCATCGGCGACACGGATCTCGTTGAACGACGGCGGCGTCGTGCGCGTCCGCTCGGACAGCGTGCCGGCGCCGATCATCCGTACGATCTGCCCGTCGACGTCATGCGCGACATCGAACGGATCGTGGACGTGCCCCGTCAGCACCGCGTTCGCCCCTGCCGCCGCCAGCGCCCGCAGCGCTTCGGCCCCATTATGCGTTTGCGCCGAGGTCCGCGTCTCGGGCTCGACCAGCGGGTGGTGGCACGCGATGAAGGCCAATTTGCCCTCGGGCACTTCGGCCAGCAGAGCCAGCGTACGATCGAGCGCGCCGCGGCTGACCTTGCCCTTCGACCAATTGAGCCGCCACTGCGCGCGCGCGGTCGTCACCAGGGGCACGATCGCCACGCCAGGCAAATCGAGCGGCTGTTCGACCATCCGCTCGATCTTGGTCATCCGCCGATAGGGGCGGAAGAAGCGGTCGATCGGGTTGAAATAGGGGAGATCGTGATTGCCGACCTCTACGGTTACCGGCACGCCCAATCCCTGCAGCCATTCGAGCCCGGCGGCGAACTCGCGCCGCCGCGCGCGCATCGTCAGATCGCCCGTCATGATCACCGCGTCGGGCCGCTCGGCGCTGACCAGCGCGCCGAACCACGCGACCGCGGCCGCATCCTCGCGCCCGAAATGGACGTCGCTGACATGGAACAGGCGCATCACCCCTCCTGCTTGGTGCTGATGAACATCTCGCGCGTCGTGCCGATGCGGATCGTGCTGCCCGGTTCGAGCATCACGGGTTCGCCGTCGACCAAAGCGAGCGCGGGCTTGTCGCCGCGCGTGCGGAAGGTGTCGGCATGGCATTGCGTCACTTCGGACGCGGCGACCCAATCGCCTGTCACCCATTCCCAGCCGAGCCGAGTCAGCGCGCGGAAATCCCGCGCGTCGATCGCCGCGACGTCGAGCCGTCCCGGCTCGGCGCGGACGAACACCGCCTGCGCACCATGCTTCAATCCGGGGACGCCATCGAGCCGGATGCCGCGTCCAAAGGTACGCCGCCAGGCATGCCGCAGCGCGCGGAACAGCCCGCGCACGCGCCCGGCGCGGACGAGTTCGCGCGCGCGCACCCAATTGGCGGCCGGCCCGAGGATCAGCCCGACGAGCGCGCGATGCTCGGGCAGATCGACCACCGGAAGCGCGATCGTACGCCCCCGCGCGACTGCAGCGGCGACGATCGCAGCGGGATCGGTCGAACCGTGGAGCAATTTGGCGAGCATGTTCATCGTGCCGCCGGGCAGGATCAGCACCGCGCCGCTCCACTCGGCCAGCCCGGCGACCGCGGCGTTGATCGTGCCGTCGCCAGCGAACAACACCGCAGTATCCACCCCAGCCGCATCGAGCGATTCGGGGGTCGGCAAAGCGTCGTTCGGAAAGGCGGTGCGCCCGACGAGCGTTAGTCCGTGCTCGGCAAACAGCGCCGCAATCGCATCAGCCTTTGCGGGTGTGGCGGTGCCTGACTTGATATTGGTAATGAACCAGAGTTTGCGCATGACGACCCTAACGCACGGCTCCGTCAGAAGTGACGCCTGCGCAACGGAAAAAGCACGGGGTCGTAATGTTCAACCGTTCGCCGCATCCTTTGCCGGCGAAGCGTCGCACAAATTAGCGCGGATCTGCTGCAAGGTCGCGACCACCCGCGCCTGGTCGGTATCCCGAATCCCCGCCAACGCGCTCGCGAGCATTTCGTCGGCCAGCTGCCCCAGATCGTCGAGCAACGGACGTGCCCGCTCGGTCAGATAGATCCGCCATGCCCGCCGGTCGCTCGGATCGCGGCGGCGCTCGACCAGCCCGGCTTCGGCGAGCCGGTCGATCATCCGGCACGCCGTGATCGGCTCGACCTCGAGCGTCTCGGCAAGAGCGCCCTGGTTAATCCCCTCGCCGCGCTCCAGGCATTTCAGCACGCGCCACTGCGTGCGAGTCACGCCGATGGTTCGCGCGCGTTCGTCGAAGCGGCGTCGCATCAGTCGGGAAACGTCGCTGATCATGAAGGCGATCGAGTCTTGCATGGGGACCGCTATAATAAGCATGCTTAAAATATCCAGCCTGCGTTTGACCGCGCGGCTCGATCTGCCGCGACCTTGCAACAAAACCCTGTCGCGCCGGGCGTCGGCTGTGCCAGAAGAAGCAATGACCGACCCCCGCCCCGCCCCGATCGCCGAACTCACGCTGCGCGGCGTGCTGCTCGGCGGCGTCATCACGCTGCTGTTCACCGCCGCCAACGTCTATCTCGGGCTGAAGGTCGGGCTGACCTTCGCGACCTCGATTCCCGCAGCGGTCATCTCGATGGCGATCCTCAAGCTGTTCAAGGGATCGACGATCCTCGAGAACAACATCGTCCAGACCGTCGCAAGCGCGGCCGGCACGCTCGCCGCGATCATCTTCGTGCTGCCTGGCCTCGTCATGATCGGCTGGTGGCAGGACTTCCCCTATGTCCAGACTGCCGCGATCACGATGACGGGCGGCATCCTCGGGGTGATGTTCTCGGTTCCGCTGCGGCGCGCGCTCGTCGTCGATACCGACCTGCCCTATCCCGAGGGGGTAGCCGCAGCGGAGGTGCTCCAGGTCGGCGCCGGGACGCGCGAGGGCGAAGGTGAGGCACGCCAGGGCCTGCTCGTGCTGATCTGGAACAGCATCGCTTCGGCCGCCTTCGCGATCTTCACCCAAACCAAGATCGTCACCGACACCGCCGCGACCAGCTTTCGCGTCGGCGCCGGCGCAACAGGGATCTCGGGCAGCCTGTCGTTCGCGCTGATCGGCGTCGGGCATCTCGTCGGCATATCGGTCGGCGCGGCGATGGCGCTGGGGCTGGTGATCGGCTGGTTCGTGCTCGTCCCGATCCTCACCGCGGCGCACCCGGCGCCGGGCGATATCGCCGCCTGGGTCAACACCGTGTGGAAGGGCGACGTGCGCTTCTTCGGTGCGGGCGTGATCGGCATTTCGGCGATCTGGACGCTGGTCAAGATCGCCGGCCCGGTGATCGGCGGCGTGCGCTCGGCGCTGGCCGCCAGCGCGGCGCGTGGCAAGGGCGAGACGCTCGCGCTCGAGGAGCGCGATTTGCCGATCGTCTGGGTCGCGCTCGTCGCGCTGCTGACGCTGCTCCCGATCGCCTGGCTGTTGTGGGACGTGATTGCGGGCGGCGCGCTGGTCGGCTCGGCGGTCCTGCTGATTGTGGGCGCGCTGGTGTTCGTGCTGGTCGCAGGTCTGATGATCGCGGCGGTGTGCGGCTATATGGCGGGGCTGATCGGCGCGTCGAACTCACCCGTGTCGGGGATCGGCATCCTCGCGGTAATCGGGTCGTCGCTGATGCTGGTCGGGCTATTCGGGCAGCATCCCGGCGCCGACACGACGCGCGCGCTGATCGCTTATGCGCTGATCGTCACCGGCATCGTGTTCGGCGTCGCGACGATCTCGAACGACAATCTGCAGGATCTCAAGACCGGCCAGCTCGTCGGGGCGACGCCGTGGAAGCAGCAGGTCGCGCTCGTCATCGGCGTGGTGTTTGGCTCGCTGATCATTCCGCCGGTGCTCAACGTGCTCAACAGCGGGATGGGCTTTGTCGGCGTGCCCGGCGCCGGGCCGAACGCGCTCGCGGCGCCGCAGGCGGGGCTGATCTCGGCGCTCGCCAAGGGCGTGCTGTCGGGCGACGCGAACTGGGCGATGCTCGGCTACGGCGTCGCCGCGGGCGTGGTGCTGATCGCGCTCGACGAAATGCTTGGGAAGCTCCGGCTGTTGCGCCTGCCGCCGCTCGGCGTCGCGCTCGGCATCTATCTGCCGATGTCGGTGATCCTGCCGACCGTCGTCGGGTCGGTGCTGGGTTGGTTCTACGATCGCTGGGCGCGCCGCAGCGCCAACCCCGAAGTCGCCGAGCGGATGGGCACGCTCACTGCGACCGGCATGATCGTCGGCGAAAGCCTGTGGGGCGTGGTATTCGCGCTGATCGTCTGGCTGAGCGGCCGCGATGCGCCGCTCAAGCTGATGTCGGGGCACGAGACCGAGGCGCTGATCGGCGGGACGCTGCTGTTCTTCGCGATCGCGGCGGTGCTGTATCGCCGCGCCGTGGCGGCAACGCGCTGACAATCCCTCTCCCTTTGGGAGAGGGTGGCCGAGCGTAGCAAGGTCGGGTGAGGGCAGTCCCTGCTGGTAAGGTGACCTCCCTCACCCTTCCCACTGAGCTTCGCCCAGCGGGGCCCTTCCCTGTCCCAAAGGGAGAGGGAGTTTAGGTCAGGCCATCGCCTCGATCAGCGTCTTGATGTCGATAAAGGCGAACGCGACCGAGCTGTCCGCCACGCCGTACGGCACAAACAACGTGTCGCCATGCCGAATCGCGCCGCAGGTATAGACGACGTTGGGCACGTAGCCCTCGCGGTCCTGGTTTGCCGCGGCGAGGATTGGCTCGGCGGTGCGGCCGATGACCTTCGACGGATCGGCCTTGTCGAGCAAGACTGCGCCGATGGCGTACTTCCGCATCGCGCCGACGCCGTGCGTCAGCAGCAGCCAGCCCTCGTCGAGCTCGATCGGCGGCCCGCAATTGCCGATCTGGACCAACTCCCACGGGAACAACGGGCCGAGCAGCTTCACGCCCTCGTCCCAATGCGTCAGCGTGTCGGACTTGATGAGATAGAGATTCTCGCCGTCCTGCCGGCCGATCATCATGTACTGGCCGTTCACCTTGCGCGGGAACAGGCCCATACCCTTGTTGCGCGAGGCCGAGCCCGTCATCGGCACGAGATCGAACGCGCGGAAATCGCGCGTGCGCATCAGCTCGGACTGGATCGTCGAGCCGTTATAGGCGGTGTAGGTGCCGAGCCATTCGAAGCTGCCGTCGTCATGCTGGAACTGGACGAGACGGAGATCCTCGAGCCCCTTCGACTGTGCGGCGGTGATCGGGAAGATCACCGTACCCGACAGCGTGGAGTCGCGATGGCGATAGACCGTGATCGGCCCCTCGGGCAGTTCTTCCTCGTCGAGCCCGACCGCATCGGTCGCGGTCGCGAACGGCGGCTCGGGCGCGAGCTTGAGCTGGTTGCCGTCGGTGATGATGCCCTCGCGGAACGCGACCGAGGAGATATGCCCCTCGCCCACCGCGCGCAGGCTCATCAGGATGCGCTGCGACCCCGCCGGCATGCCCGACTGGTCGAAATGCGGCACCGCGCTCGGGTTCATCAGTGCGGCCGCGGCATAGCTGTATTCGTGGCAGAAATAGGCACCGATCAGCTGGCGCTTCTCGTCGCCGATCTCGCTGCCATCGAGCCCGAGCATGTTCTCGATCTCGTCGTAGCGCGTCATGAAGACGCGCCGCGTCTGCCAGTGCCGCGCCTCGAAATCCTTGAGCACGAGTTCGAGCTCGGCGCGGGTTTCGGCGGCGTCGAGCGCCATCACGGCGTTGACGATCCGCTCGGTACGATTGCCACCATTGCCGCTCCACGCGAGGTGGAACGGCCGCACGACGACCCGCGATGGGTCGGCGTGGAGTCGCAGAGGATGTTCAAAAATGTCGATCACAATATCGCCTCGCGTAACGCCTTGGCGGCGTCGCGAGCGAGGCTACGCGACGGCGCGATTTGGTCCTGCCACGCTTTGCGCCCGCTTTGCCAGCCCGGAAATGGTGCAACCGGCCAATTGCAGCGCCAAAATCGACTCGGCGCCTTGGTTGCGGTTGAGCCCGGTCGGCATCAGCCCGTCGAAGCAGCCGCCGTCCGCAGCGGTCGCCAGCGGCAGATCGAGATCGTTCTGCCCAAGGTACCAACGATACGCGCGGTTGGCCTCCTCGACCCAGCGCGGATCCTGCGAGGCATCGAACGCAGCGCTGCACGCGTCGATCGTCGCCTGCGCCTCGAGCGGCTGCTGATCGAACTGCAGCGGCTCGGCATAGACGCGCCCGAAGCTCTCGCTGCCGACCGCGCGGAAACGGCCATCGGGCGAGGTCTGCTTGGCGACGATCCATTCGAGCGTCTGGAGGCCGCACTGAATCATGTCGTCGCGCTTGAGCGCCAACCCCGCGCGCAGCAGCGCCTCGGGCAGACGAGCGTTATCGTAGGCGAGCACGATCTCGAACCATTCCCATTGCGGGCGACGTGCGTCTTCGAGCAAGCCGACCAGTTCGTCGCCGAACCGGTTCAGGATCGTCAGCGCCAGCGAATGCGTCGGCACCACTTCGAGCATCGCCGCTGCGCCAAGCATCGCAAAACCGTGCGCGCGCGGCGAGCCGAGCTCGAGCGCCAGCGACGCCGTCATGTCGAACATCGACGCCGCCCACATGCGGTGCTTGTCCATCTGTGCATCGCGTGCGGTCACCCCGAACGCCCACAAGGTACGGCCGTTCGAATCCTCCGACCCGAAATCCTCGCACCAAGTGCGATCGAAGTTCATGAAATTGCGGAAACGGCGCGCCTCGGGGTTCCACGCATATTGCAGGAACGACGCATAGATCGTCATCCATTTGTCGCGCTGCACGTCGTCGAGGTCCGTCATCTGGCTGACGAGCATCAGCGCGCGCGCATTATCGTCGATGCAATAGCCGTGGCGGCGATCGGGGATCGAGAAGATCGAGTGCTGGAGCATGCCCGTCGAATCGCTCATCCGCTCGACCGCGGCGAAATCGGGCGCGAGCGGGGTCAGCGCAGCGGTGCTGCTCGGCAGACGCAGCGGCTTGGCGGCGACCATCTGCGCGATCTCGCGCATCGCGACCTCGGCGAGCCGCGGCCAGATCATCGTGCGGCCGCGCGCATAGGCCCGCTCGGACAGCCGAACGCGATTGCGCTCGCTGCCGAGCAGCGCGTTGATCTCGCGTGCAAACGCTGCAGAATCACCGAAGTCAACCAGCACGCCATGCCCATCGGCGAGAATCTCGGTGGCATGGACGTATGGCGTCGAGACAACCGCTTTGCCGACGCCGACGGCGTAGGACAATGTCCCCGACGTGATCTGCGCCGGATTAAGATACGGCGTCGCGTAGATGTCCGCTGCCTGCAGATAATCGATAAGCTCGTCATGCTCCAGAAACGCATCGATGAACTCGATGTTGCGTCCGACGCCGTGATCGAGCGCCAGCGCCTTCAATTTGTCACGATACTTCTCACCCTCATGCGCGACGAGGTTGGGATGCGTCGCGCCGAGCACGGCGTACAGCACGTTGGGGTTCTGCTCGACGATCGCTGGCAGTGCGTTGATCATCACTTCGATACCCTTGCCCGGCGCGAGCAGACCGAAGGTCAGGACGACGTCACGCCCCTCCCAACCGAAACGGCCTTTCAGCGTGTTGGGCTCGACGAACTCGCGATCGGGAACACCGTGCGGGATCATCACGATCGACCGCCCGGAGGCGCCATAGACGCGCTCGAGGATTTCGCGGCCGCGCTCGGCCATCACGACGACGCGCGAGGCGCGGCGCAACAGGCCCTCCATCACACGCCGCTGATCGGCGTTGGGCTTCTCGAGAATCGTGTGCAGCGTTACGATCACCGGCATCGAAACACGCTCGAGCAAGGCGAGGATATGCTCGCCCGCCGCGCCGCCGTAGATGCCGTATTCGTGCTGCAGCCACAGCGCCTGCGCGCCGCTCGCCTCGATCTCGCGCGCAGCCTCGAGATATTGCATCCGATCCTGCTCGGGGATGCTGCGAGTCACCTCGGGCGGATATTCGTAGCGTCCGGGATGATCATCCATCGCATAGACGTCGATCTTGAGATCGGGGAACCGACCCTTCAGTGCGGTGAAAGTGTCGGTCGTATAGGTTGCAAGGCCGCATTTGCGCGGCAGGAAGTTACCGACCAAGGCCACGTGGTCGATCGAGTTCCCGATGTCCGCCAACTGCACCATGATCGCAAATCCTGTTTTTTACGGGGCTTATACCCTCGAGTTACCTCTCCCGAACGGCCAAGTTTCAATATGGTTGCAGCAATGTTGCATTGCAACAGAATGAATCGGCCAATCCAAAGCAACCTTGCGGTGGGATGAACGGGTTGAACGCTCAACCGCGTCCACGGTATCCCGGCACGTCCTGCGAAGGCAGCCACAAGCCTTCGGGTGGCGCCCCCGACTGCCAGAAGACGTCGATCGGGATGCCGCCGCGCGGATACCAATAGCCACCGATCCGCAACCACTTCGGCTGCATCTCGCCGAACAATCGCTCGCCGATGCCGACCGTGCAATCCTCGTGAAATGCCTGATGGTTGCGGAACGAACCGAGGAACAGCTTGAGCGACTTCGATTCGACGATCGTTGCTGCAGGTGCGTAATCGATCACCAGATGCGCGAAATCGGGCTGCGCCGTGACCGGGCAGAGCGAGGTGAATTCGGGAACGGCGAAGCGCACAAGGTAGAGGCGGTCCGGGCGCGGATTCGGGACGTAATCGAGCACCGCCTCCTCGGGCGAGGTGGGGAGCTTGCTGGTTTGGCCAAGATGCGTAGGGGTCATGCACCCGGATATAGGGATGCGATCCGCCGCCGTCATCCCGCGCGAATACTGGCGTCTCGACGATCCGCGAACGGGCGGTTAGGTTGTAAAAAAACAGCACAGGAGACGACCGATGGATTCGCTGGTGACAACCGAATGGCTCGCAAACGAGCTTGGCGCGAACGACCTGAGGATCGTCGATGCGACCTATTTCGCCGGCTTCGGTGATCGCGACCCCGCCGCCGAATATGAAGCGGCGCACATTCCCGGCGCGGTGTTCATGGATCTAGCCGAAATCGCCGACACCAGTAGCGACCTGCCCTCGATGCTGCCGACACCCGAGAAGTTCGCCAGCCGGATGCAATCGCTCGGGCTCGGCGATGGCAGCCGCATCGTGCTGTACGACAATTCGCCCTATCACACCGCGGCGCGCGCCTGGTTCATGCTGCGCACCTTCGGCGCGCATGACGTCGCGATCCTCGATGGCGGGCTCGCAAAATGGCAGACCGAAGGCCGCGAGACGGCGAGTGGCAAGGAGCAGCTGCGCCACCGCCACTTCACCGTCTGGGCCGACGACAAGGGCGTGCGGACGCTCGATCAGATGAAGGCCAATGTCGACAGTGGCGCCGAGCAAGTGCTCGACGCGCGCTCGGCCGCGCGCTTCACCGGCGAGGAGCCCGATCCGCGCCCGGCGACGCATGCCGGCCATATCCCGGGCTCGAAGAACCTGCCGGTCGGCGAACTGTTCAACGCCGACGGCACATGGAAGACCGGCGATGCGCTGAAGGCGGCGTTCGAGGGGGCGGGGATCGATCTCGGCAAGCCGCTCGTCACCACCTGCGGCTCTGGCATCACCGCCTCGGCACTCGCTTTCGGTGCGCATCTGCTCGGAAATTCGGCGGCGGTCTATGACGGCAGCTGGTCCGAATGGGGCGCCGACCGCTCGACGCCCAAGGCCATGGGCGCGGCGTAGCGCCCTGAAAAAGCCCCTCCCCTTCAGGGGAGGGGTTGGGGTGGGG
>NZ_JH584241.1:1984812-2025740 GCF_000241485.1 Sphingomonas sp. PAMC 26605 | reverse complement strand
GGCTTAAGGATTCCGCGCTTGCCTTCTGACTGCGCTCCCGCTTTGCAAGGCCGGCATTGCAGGAAGCCGCGCCATGAATAAGACCGATACCCCCAAGGGCGATTCGACCCGCGTCGTTGGCGCTGGCCGGCGCAAGGAATGGACGCAGGGGATCGTCAACACACCCGTCTGGCGCGCCTCGACGATCCTCTACGATTCGGTCGCCGAGCTGCGCGAAGCCGGCGGGCGCGACACGCATCACCGGCTGTTCTACGGTCGCAAGGGCACGCCGACGCAGTGGAGCCTCGCCGATGCGCTGACCGAGCTCGAGCCCGGTGCCGAGGGGACCTTCCTCTATCCCTCGGGCGTGGCGGCGATCGCGGCGGCCTTGCTCTCGGTACTGTCGCCAGGCGACGAGCTCCTCATCCCCGACTCGGCCTATGACCCGACCCGCGCGATGGGCATGGGCCTGCTCAAGCGGATGGGGGTCAAGACGCGCTTCTACGATCCGATGGTCGGCGCGGGCATTGCCGCGCTGATCACCGGCGCCACGCGCGCGATCCTGCTCGAGAGCCCCGGCAGCCTGACCTTCGAAGTGCAGGACGTCCCCGCGATCGTCGCGGTCGCCAAGGCGCGCGGTGTTACCACGCTGCTCGACAACACCTGGGCGACGCCGCTCTTCTTCCCGGCGATCGCGCACGGTGTCGATCTGACGATCCTCGCCTGCACCAAATATATCGTCGGCCATAGCGACGTGATGCTCGGCTCGGTCACCGCCGCGCCGGGGCATTTCGCCCGACTGCGCGACACCAGCTTCCAGCTCGGCCAGATCGCCAGCCCCGACGACAGTTGGCTCGCCAGCCGCGGGCTGCGTACGATGGCGATCCGGCTCAGGCAGCATCAGGCGAGTGCGTTGGAAATCGCGCACTGGCTCGCTGCGCAGCCCGAGGTGGCCACTGTGCTCCACCCTGCCCTGCCGAGTTGCCCCGGCCACGACGTTTTCCGCCGCGACTTCATTGGCTCGTCCGGCCTCTTCTCGTTCGTCCTCAACGGCGGGGGCGAAGCCGCGCGCGCGCGGCTGATCGACGGGCTCGACCATTTCGGGATCGGCTATAGCTGGGGCGGGTTCGAGAGCCTTGCGCTCCCGGTCGATCCGCAGCGGCATCGCAGCGTGACGCGGCGAAACGACGCCGGGCTGATCGTCCGGCTGCAGATCGGGCTCGAAGACCCCGCCGACCTGATCGTCGATCTCGCCGCCGGCTTGGCCCGCTTTGCGCAGCAATGATTTGACACGGCAGTGTTGCGCAACAGTCACAATCCCCCGCTATCCGCCGCGCGCCGTTAAAATTAAGTTGTGCGCTGCGGCGTAGCTCGGCAATGAAAGACCTTGCCGCTTTAGCAGCGCGGGAGGTCTTGCGCCTCCGACAGACGCCGCACCGGCAAAGCAGGCGGGGACAGTCGCATTTTCGAAAGGGAAACGATGCGCTTCTCCACGACTACGCTCGGCGCGCTCTTGCTCGCCGCCTCCGCCACGCCCGCCTTCGCGCAGGACGTCCCGACCACCACCACGCCCGACGCCAAGGACGCGCCCGCCGCTGCGCCCGCCGCGCCCGACAAGCCGTTCAAGATCACCGGCGGCGCAACGCTGATCAGCGACTATCGCTTCCGTGGCCTGACCCAGACCAATGGCGAAGGCGCCGTTCAGGGCACGATCAACATCAACAGCTCGGTCGGCTTCTATATCGGCACCTGGGCCTCGACGATCGACGGCAGCGGCAAGACGCCGTTGCTCACCGGCTATGGCGATGCCGAGGTCGATCTGTACGGCGGCTATACCAAGACCTTCAACGGCCTGACGGTCGATGCCGGCCTGCTCTATTATTACTATCCGAGCCACGACAAGGCGATCACGCCCAATACCGACTTCTTCGAACCCTACGCTTCGCTCAGCTATACGATCGGGCCGGTCTCGACCAAGGTCGGCGGCAACTATGCGTGGGGCGGCCAGAAGGGCCTCGACTTCACCAAGAATAACAAAGACGACAATATCTACGTCTATGGCGAAGCCTCGGTCGCGGTGCCCAAGACGCCGGTCACGCTCAAGGGCCATGTCGGATACACCGACGGGTCGCTCGGTCTTGCCAATCTCAACCCGAACGACCGCAACTATCTCGACTGGTCGGCCACCGCCGAGGCGGTCGGCGGTCCGTTCAAGGTTGGCGTGACCTATCTCGACACCGACATCACCAACAACACGGTCGGCGGCCTGTATCGCCACGGCTATGCCTCGCGCTTCGGCCGCGGCTCGACCGTGCTGGCCTATGTAGGAGTGAACTTCTGATCGACGACGGGAGCGCCCGAGCGGGCGCTCCCGCTGCTTTGTCCGGAACGGCGCCCCAGCCCAGCGTGGGCGGCGACCGTCGGGACGGCGACGCTAAGGCTGCGTCTCGACCAGTTCGACAATCTCGAAGACATGCCGCGTCCAGCCACGTTGCGCGGCGGCCTCGGCGAGCGCCGATTTCTTGCGCTTGGCTTCGGCCAGCGATTTCGTGTGTCCCCAGAACACCTCGCTCTTGCCATTGGCGAGCACCGCGACGATCCGCCAATAATGCGTGAAGGCGGTAGCGGTTGGCCCGATCGTCTTGACATAGCCGTCGGGCAGCGTGGCCGTCAGAAAGCGCTTCTTCGCCATGGCTCAGTGGATCCGTCCAAGCCGCGCGCCCTCATCATCGATGGTCATCGCAGCCTCCAGCACCGGCGCGCCGATGCCCCGTCGCAGCGTCATGCGTGGCACGACCGCAGCGCAGCCGATAGCGCATCGCAAACACCCCGCACAATGGCTACCCCGCGCGTCGGGCCGCACGATGCCGGTACAGCTGGATCGTGCCACGCCCGGCGCGCTTCGCTTCGTATAAAGCGAGATCGGCACGGTGGAGCAGATCGCTGCGATCGTCGACCGTCTCGTCGAGCCAGGCGGCGCCGATCGTCGCCGACACCACCAGCGCCGCATCTTCGAAGCTGGCGAGGCGCTGCAGGTCGCCCGACAGCCGCGCGAGCAGCCCGTCCAGATCGCGCGCGCCCGCGTCGTGCGGGATCAGCAGGACGAACTCGTCCCCGCCGAGCCGCGCCGCGAAGGTCCCCGCGAGATAGTCGGCGCCGAGCCGCGCGGCCATCGTGCGCAGCACCGCGTCGCCGACGAGGTGCCCCTGCGTGTCGTTGACCGCCTTGAAATGGTCGAGATCGATCAGCGCCAGCGCGAGCGCGCTGCCGTCGCGCCGCGCCGTGGCGAGCGCTGCGTCGAGCACTTCGTTGAAATAGGCACGGTTGGCCAGCCCGGTCAGATCGTCGCGGCGCGCCTGGCGCTGCAATTGCTGCTCCATGCGGTGCCAGGCGGTGATGTCCTGCATCACGCCGATCACCGCGACGGCCTTGCCGTCGCGCCGCTCGAGCTCGCCCATCGAGCGGATCCGCCGCACCACCCCTTGCGCGGTGACGAGATCGGTCTCGATCGAAAAGGGATCGCCGCTCTCGATCGTCCGCGCCAGCGCGTCGGTCACCCGGGTTCGCGCTTCGGGCGGATAGAAACTGAGCGCTTCGTCGAGCTCGGGTGCAGCATCCTGCGCCATCCCATGGATCGCATAGAGCTGATCCGACCATTCGGTGCGATTGTCGCCCAGCGTCAGCCGCCACGATCCGATATCGGCCATCCGTTCGGCCTGGCGGAACTGCCGGTGCGTGATGTCGAGCCGCTGCAACGTCGCGCCGCGTTCCTGCGCGAGGCTGGACGCGCGCCGCGCGGCGGTGCGCGCGCTGAGCAGCGATTCGGCGAGCCGTCCGAGATCGGCGAGCAGCGCCGCTTCGTCGGGGCTGAGCGTGCGCGGATGATCGTCGATGACGCACACCGTCCCCATCGCATAGGCGCACTCGGGCCGCGCCGGGTCGGCGGCGTGGATCGGGACGCCGGCGTAGAACCGGATCTGCGGTCCGCCGCGCACCAGCGGATTGTCGGCGAACCGCGCATCGCGTGTCGCATCGGGGACGACGAACAGGCCATCGCCGCGGATGGCGTGCGCGCAGAAGGATTGCGGCCGCGGCGTTTCACGCGGCCCGATCCCGTGTTTCGCCTTGAACCATTGGCGGTCCTCGCCGACCAGGGACAATAAGGCGATCTTGGTACCGAGCAGCCGCTGCGCGCAGGCGATGATCGTGTCGAATTCCGCCTCGGGCGGCGTATCGAGGATATCGAGGCCATCGAGCACCGCCAGGCGGCGGGCTTCCTCGAGGTGAGCACTCGGACTATCCGACAAGGTAAGCGTCGTCATGCCCAACGCTAGCGCTGCGCGGGTTAACGAAATCCTAGCGAGCGCGATCAGCTGACGCTGCGTTCGCCATGTTCGAGCATCGCGGGGATGACAATCTCTTCTTCATCGGCGAGATGCTGGCCGAGCAGAGCGAACAGGCGCTCGCTCGTATCGGCATAGCGGTCGAGTGCCGCGCGCGGATCCCCGGGTTCGCCCAGCGCGCCGAGCAACGCGCGGGCATCATCGAGCGTCGCCTCGAGGCTGGCATGGATCATCCGGTGATCGCTCTCGAGCACGTCGAACGCGGCCGACATCCGCGGATCGAGCGCGCGAAATTTCGGGAAATAGGCCTGATCCTCGATTCCGTGATGCGCGGTCAGATGCTGGAGGAAATGGTTGAAGCCAGGGACGAACGTGCGTTGGAACGCCTCGCGCCCGATCCGCCCCCCGCCCTCACGGAAGGCACGCGTGGTCTGCGCGACACGCTGCGCCTCGGAGCGCAGGCTGGCGTGGACTTGCAGCCAGAAGGCCGTGAGATCCCCATAATTGCGATGCGCGCGCCATTGCGGCGCCGGATACGCGGCGCGCAGATAGGCGATGTCGTCGGGCAATCCGGTGCGCTCGGCGAGCTGCATGGCGGCTGGGAGCGGCGTCATGGGATCGGTCCTTACGCGCGAGCTGTCCTCGCGAGCAGCTGGCATGAGCGTGAGGGAGAAGTCTCTGGTCGGGGCGACAGGATTCGAACCTGCGACCCCCACACCCCCAGTGTGATGCGCTACCAGGCTGCGCTACGCCCCGACCGAGGGGGGCGCGTCTAAGCCGACATGCGTTTCGATGCAAGCGACTTCGGCGCGCGCTGCGATCTCAGCCGAACTGCCCGAGCGGCAACAGGCGATTGGCGAGCGCCTGGATCAGCTTCGCATTGCCGCCCTTGAGCACCAGTTCGAGCTGCGCCGCGCGGCGCTGCACCAGACGATCGACCGTCGTCTGAGTCGATGCGTGCGCTGCCTGCGCGATCAGCGCCGCGCCGCGCGGGTCGGTCGGGTCGATCGCCAGCCGCAGCAGGCCGGCAATCCCAGGGAACAGCGCGCGGTCGCCGCCCGCGGCGAGCGCGCGGTCGATTGCCTCGAGCCCGGCGGCCTTGCGGGCACCGAGACCCCCGCGCGCGACCAGCGCTCCGAGCGCCTTGACCGCGCTCAGATGCCACGCGCCGAGCGCCGCCAGCGCTTCGGCATCGCGCGGGTTCTTCGCGACCAGGGCTTCGAACTGCACCTTGGCGGACAATGCGTCACTGCGACTGTGCATCAGCTTGGCGCGATAGCTCGTCGCCATCGCGCGCGACAATGCCGCTTCGCTGTCGCCGGGCGCCTTGGCCAGCGCGGCCGCCGACGCCGTTTCGACGCTCGCGAGTTGCGCCAGCGCGGCGTCGCGGTCGCGGACGACGAACGCGGTCTGGATCAGCGTCTCGCGACCGCTCTCGGCGCAGGCGATGCCGGGAGTGGCGAGCAACAGCAGGGCTGACACTATGCGATGCTTCATCAAGGCCTTCGCTACGCAACAGGAAGGACCGGGATGGTACGGTCTTTCGCCCGCCGATCAACCCGTCGCGTAGCACCGGGTACATCGACTGCTGCGGCGCGCGCTTCGGGCTGCGCGTAACAGTCGCGCTCGCGAGAGCGTTGCGCCAAAGCATCGTACCTGATAGCGCGCCGAGCTTGTAGCGTGCCCGAAAGAGTGCGCGATCCCGTATGCCGCACAGCAGGCGGGTCCAGTCTTACCAAGGTAGCCCATGTTCGCCACCCCAGCCTTTGCCCAGACCGCAGGCGCCGCCGCCGGCCCCGATGGTTTCCTCGCGATGATTATCCAGTTCGCGCCGTTGCTGCTCGTCTTCGTCGTCTTCTACTTCCTGATCCTACGCCCGCAGCAGAAGCGCGCGCGCGACCAGGCCGCGACGATCGGCGCGGTCAAGAAGGGCGATTCGGTCGTCACCGCGGGCGGCGTGCTCGGCAAGGTGACCAAGGTCGAGGACGCCACGGTCGAGGTCGAGATCGCCCCGTCGATCAAGATCCGCGTCGTCAAGTCGACGCTCGCCGACGTGACGCCGCTCGGCTCCAAGCCCGCGAACGACTGATCCGATGCTCGATTTCCCGCGCTGGAAGGTCGTTTCGATCCTCGGATTCCTCGCCTGCCTGATGGCGCTGGCGATCCCAAGTTTCCTGCCCGATTCGGTCACGTCGAAATGGGGCGGCTTTCCGCATCCCAAAGTAAACCTCGGGCTCGATCTGGTCGGCGGCAGCTACATGCTGATCGAGGCCGACACCGACGAGCTGGTCAAGAGCCGGCTCGAGGCGATGCGCGAGCAGATCGTCACCGAAATGGCCAAGGGCCCGCCGATCTCGATCGGCGACATTGCGACCGACGGCGGCAAATTGAGCTTCCTGCTGCGCGACGTGACGCAGCTCGATGCGGCGCGCGAGCGGCTCAACAAGCTGACCGGCGGCGTCGGCTATACCGGCCAGCGCGACTGGGACCTGCAAGTGGTCGATTCGTCGCGCGTCGTGATGACGCCGACCCAGGCGGGCATCACCGCGGCGATCAACACGGCGATGGCGACCGCGACCGACGTGGTGCGCGCGCGCATCGACAAGCTCGGCACCAAGGAGCCGACGATCGTCCGCCAGGGGAACGACCGCATCGTCGTGCAGGTCCCGAACCTGAAGGATCCAAAGGCGCTCCGCGAATTGCTCGGCAAGACCGCGAAGCTCGAATTCAAGATGGTCGACGATACGCCATATGTTCCCGGCGGCATCGTGCCTGCGGGCAGCCAGGTCCTGCCCTACGCAGAAGCCGGCCCGGGTGCGCAGATCCTCGTCAAGCGTCAGGCGATCCTGACCGGCGACCAGTTGCTCACCGCGAGCCAGGGCTTCAAGCAGGACAGCAACGAGCCGATCGTCAATTTCGGCTTCAACAGCGAAGGTGGCAAGAAGTTCGCGCGAATCACGCAGGAACAGACCGGCAAGCGCTTCGCGGTGATCGTCGACGACAAGGTGATTTCCGCGCCGCGCATCAACACGCCGATCCTCGGCGGGTCGGGCTATATCGAAGGCTCGTTCACCGTCGAATCGGCCAACAACCTCGCGATCGCGCTGAGTTCGGGCAAGCTTCCGGTCAGCCTGAAGGTCGTCGAAGAGCGCAGCGTCGGTGCCGATCTCGGTGCAGACTCGATCCACGCCGGCATCCTCGCCTCGGCGATCGCGGTCGTGCTCGTCATCCTGTTCATGATCGCAACCTATGGCCGCTTCGGTTTCTATGCCGACTATGCCGTGGTCATCAACGTGATCGTCATCATGGGGATGCTCGCCTTGCTCAACGGCACGCTGACGCTGCCGGGGATCGCGGGCTTCGTGCTGACGATCGGCACGGCGGTCGATGCGAACGTGCTGATCAACGAGCGCATCCGCGAGGAACGCCGCCGTGGTCGCAGCGTGATCCAGTCGGTCGAGCTTGGCTACAAGGAAGCGAGCCGCACGATCTTCGAGGCCAACGCGACCCATGCCATTTCGGGCCTCATCATGCTGATGCTCGGCTCCGGCCCGGTGAAGGGCTTCGCGGTCGTGCTGCTGATCGGCATCGTCACCTCGGTGTTCACCTCGGTGACCTTCACGCGGATGCTGGTCGTGTTGTGGATTCGCAAGAATCGCCCGACCGAGATCCACATATGACCGCTCTTCCGTCACCCCGGCGCAGGCCGGGGCCGCCATGTTGTTCGCGCAACACCCGCCCCACAGCGGCCCCGGCTTTCGCCGGGGCGACGAGGTCCTTATGCGCCTGCTGAAACTCGTTCCCGACAATACCAACCTGCCGTTCGTGTCGCTCCGCAAATGGGCGTTCGGGCTGACAATGCTGCTGTCGCTCGCCGCGATCGGCCTCGTTTTTGCAAAGGGGCTGAACCTCGGCGTCGATTTCCGGGGCGGCCTGATGATCGAAGAGAAATTCTCGACGCCGCCGTCGACCGACAAGCTGCGCACGACGATCGATCGGCTCAACCTCGGCGAAGTCCGCCTTCAGACCGTGGGCAATGACGGAAAGATCGTTTCGATCAAGCTGCCGCCACCCAAGAGCCAGGACAAGGGCGCGACCGATCGCGTCGTCGCCATGGTCCAGGCCGCGGTGGTCAAGGATTTCCCCGACGCCAAATTCTCCAAGCAGGATGCGGTCGGCGGCAAGGTGTCGGGGGAGCTGATCTGGAACGGCATCCTCGCCGTCGTGCTCGCCGTGCTCGGGATCGGCCTGTTCGCGATCTTCCGCTTCGAATGGCAGTTCGGCGTCTCGACCGTCGTCGCGATCGTCCACGACGTGCTGATGACGCTCGGCTTCTTCGCGCTGACGCAGTTCGAATTCGACCTCAACATCGTCGCGGCGGTGCTCACGATCATCGGCTATTCGATCAACGACAAGATCGTCATCGACGACCGCATCCGCGAGAACATGCGCCGCTATCGCAAGATGGACATGTCGAGCATCGTCGATCTCTCGGTCAACGAGACGCTGCCGCGCACCGTGATGACCTCGCTGACGATCCTGCTGGCGCTGTTCGCGCTGCTGATCTTTGGCGGCCACGTGCTGCGCGGCTTCACCGCGGCGATGATCCTCGGCATCTTCGTCGGCACCTATTCGTCGATCTACGTGTCGTCGTCGCTGCTGATAACGCTCGGCCTGCGCCCCGATCCCAAACTCGAGGACGTCCCCGCCGCGACTGCCGGAAAGTCCAAGGCGCGCTGATGCAGGTCGAGCGCGAGCGCGGCGTCGGGCCGGTGATCACGGCGTTTTCGCGCGGTGGTTTCAAGGTCGAGGCGGGCGAGTTCGTCGGGGTCTATCGCGCCTTGTTGATCTGGCCCGACGGGTCGGAGGAATGGGCGCCGCCGCCGATCGAAACGCTGACGCTCGAAGCGCTCGGCCCGCTGCTCGCGATCGAGCCGCGTCCCGAATTCCTGCTGCTCGGCACCGGCGCGACGATGCAGCGGCCGCCGCCGAGCTTCGTCAAGGCGTGCGAGGCGCTCGGCATCGGGGTCGAGGCGATGGACAGCCGCGCGGCGGCGCGCGCCTGGGCGGTACTGCGCGGTGAGACGCGCTGGGTCGTGGGCGCGCTGTATCCCCTTTGAAGGCCGGCGCCGCAGCGCTATTCTCCCCGTCAAACATATTGGGGGAGACGGGATATGAAACGGATTTTGCTGGGCGTAGGTCTGCTGCTCGCGCCGGCCGCTGCCACGGCGCAGACCCCGTCGCCTGCTGCCTCGCCCGATTACGGCAAGCCTGAAAACTGGCTGTGCCGGCCTGGCAAGGTCGATGCCTGTGACGCCGATCAGGACGCGACGATCATCAAGTCCGACGGCTCGCGGAGCACCGAGAAATTCTCGGCGACACCCGACCCGAAGTTCGATTGCTTCTATGTCTATCCAACGGTGTCGCTCGACCCGACGCCCAATAGCGACATGACCGCAGGCCCCGAGGAAAACGCCGTCGCCGCCTTCCAGGCCGGGCGCTTCGCCAAGTATTGCCGGGTGTTCGCGCCGCTTTATCGCCAGGTGACGCTCACCGCGCTGCAGGCGCTGCTCCAGGGCAAGCCGGTGGTCGCCGACCGTGCGATGGCCTATCGCGACGTGAAGGCGGCGTGGGACGAATATCTCGCCTATGACAATCACGGCCGCGGCGTCGTCCTGATCGGCCACAGCCAAGGGTCGGGGATCCTCAAGCAACTCGTCGCCGACGCAATCGAGGGCACGCCGTCGCAGAAGCTGATCATCTCGGTGCTCATTCCCGGCACCAACGTCGCGGTGCCGGCGGGCAAGGATGTCGGCGGCGACTTCAAGTCGACGCCGCTGTGCCGCAACGCCAAGGATGTCGGCTGCGTCGTCAGCTATGTCAGCTTCCGCGCCGACTCGCCCCCGCCCGAGAACAGCCGCTTCGGAATCGTGCCGCAGCCCGGCATGGTCGCGGCGTGCGTCAATCCGGCGGCGCTTGGCGGCGGGGCGGCGGTGGCCGACGCCTATCTCGGCGCGCGCGGCGCGGGTCTCGCGAGCGCGCCGATGGGGCCGTGGTCTAGCGACGGCGCCGCGGTGACGACGCCGTTCGTCAAGGTGCCCGGCCTGATCAGCACCGCATGCACCACCACGGGCAAGTTCAGCTATCTTGCAGTCACGGTCAACGCCAAGCCGACCGACAAACGCACGCAGACGATCGTCGGCGACGTCGTCGTCGGTGGGCGGACGCTCAAGGAATGGGGACTGCATCTGATCGACATGCCGGTCGCGATGGGCAATCTGGTCGAACTGAGCGACGCGCAAGCGAGGGTCTGGGCGGGCAAGCAGCCTATTTCAGCGGCGCAGTGAGACCAAGCGGCGAAGGTGATCGTATAGCGCGACGGTGTTCGCCGCCCAGGTGAAGCGCGCGGCGCCGGCGCGCACCGCGCCCGGTAAGGGTGGATCGGCGAGAAGATCGGCGATCGCCGCCGCAAAGGCGCTCGGCGTCCGATCCGCGATCCGGCCGTAGACGGCGTCGGTGATGACCTCCCCCGCCCCGCCGGCGGCGGTGATGACGATCGGGGTACCGCATGCCAGCGCCTCGACCCAGGCATTCGCCAGACCTTCGGATGCAGAGGCCAGCGCCATCACATCGGCTGCCGCGAACAGGCTCGGCAGATCGCCGTGCGCGACGGCGCCAAGCAACCGCACGCGCTCCGCCACGCCGCGTGCTGCAATCTGCGCCTCGAGCGCGGCCCGCGCAGGCCCCTCGCCCGCGATCAGCAGCGCAGTGCCGGGAAGCGCGGCGACCCCGTCGATCACCACATCGTGCCCCTTGCGCGGGATCAGCGCGCCGACCGCGACCACCAGCGGTCCGGTGATGCCATAACGCGCCTTGCCCGCGCCGCGATCGCCCGGCGCGAAGCGGTCGAGATCGACGCCAGTATGGTGGACGCGAATTCGATCCGCCGGCATGCCGAGCCCGATCATGTCGGCACGCATCGCGTGCGACACCGCGAGCGCGCCATCGGCCGCCTGCCCGGCAGCCACCACCTGCGCACCGGTCGCCGGTGCAGTACCCCAATGGTGGATATCGGCGCCGCGCGCTTTGATCGACACCGGCACCCCGAAATGCCGACCCAGCGCCACCGCTGCGAGCCCATCGGGAAAGAAGAATTCGGCGTCGATCACATCGAACGCGAAATCGCGGCGGATTTCGGTCAGCAAAGGGATCAACCGCCGGGTGAGCGCGCGCGCGTGGAAGCGTCCGGCCGTCCCCGGCAACGTGGTGAATCGCGGGCGGTAGGTCGTCAGCCCCTGCCACGTCTCGCGCCCGGGCAGCGCGGCAAGGCCGGCATAATGCGAATGCCGCGACAGCGGCCATGGTGGCATGCCGATCGGCGCGACCAGTCGCAGATCGACATCCGGATGCGCCGCTAATCCCAGCGTCTGGCGCTCGACGAACACCCCGAAATTGGGCCGTGATGCGTCGGGAAACAAGGTCGAGAGGGTCAGCACGCGGAGCATGGCCGCATCGCTAGCACGAGAGTGTAAAGGTCTTCTCCCCTCCCGTGACCGGGAGGGGAGACAGGCGCGTCAGATCCGCTTGTCGCCCGGATAAGCGAGCAACAGGTCGCTCCCAGCATCGGCCGAAATCTCGCAGCGGCCATCGAGCAGCAAACACTCGCCCGCCTTGAACGCGACACCATCGACCGTACCCGCGCCGGCAACGGGCACGAACCAGCCGGGAACCCCGGCGGGCAGCTCGATCACGCGATGTCCGCCGGCGAAGCGCTCGGTGACGAACTTCGGCCCCTCGGACAGGATCTGGTGATCCTTGCCGTCGGACGGCGGAGTCGGCAGCGGAACGAACGGCACCGGGTCCGACACCTTGACGCCGGCGTCGAGGTGCAGCTCGCGGTCGCTGCCATAATCGAACAGGCGATAGGTCAGGTCGACGTTCTGCTGGACTTCGATCGTCGTGATTCCGGCGCCGATCGCGTGGATCGTGCCGGCCTTGTTGTAATAGAATTCGCCCGCCTTGACCGGCTTCCAGTCGAGCAGATGCTCGATCGAGCCGTCGAGCGAGGCTGCGCGCAGTTGCTCGTGCGTCATCGGCTCGAGCGTGCCGATCGCGATCGTCGAATCGGGCTCGGCAGCGAGGATCAGCCAGGCCTCGTCCTTGCCGCGCGGATAGCCCGCCGCCTGTGCAGCGGCGTCGTCGGGGTGCACCTGCACCGACAATTTCTCGCTGGTGAACAGATATTTGATCAGCAGCTCGGGCTCGCCGGCGTGCGGCGTCTGGAACCACACTTCGCCGATCTTCTCGCCCCCTGGCGCGGGATCGGCGAAGCCGGGCCACAAGGTGTGACGCCCCCAGGGCTTTTCGACGCGTTTGGTGGCAAGCAGAGTGGCAGTCACGGCGGTGATTCTCCTGTCGGGGCTTCCCTACGCGAACGCATCGTTGCGTCCAAGCGATCCGTGCGCGTTAAAAGGATTGTTCGCGCGTGAGGGGTTGCGCTAAGGCTGGCGCCAATGCGCACCCCCCTGCCCCGCTCGCCCTTCTTCCGCAGCCTTGCGATCGGTCTGATCGCCGCGACCGCGCTCACCACCACGGGGTGCGCACGCAACAAGACAAAGGGCGACATTCCCTATGTCGCACGCGACGTCGGCACGCTCTATACCGCGGCGCGCAAACAGCTCGACCAGCGCAACTACAAGATCGCCGCCGCCTTGTTCGACGAAGTCGAGCGCCAGCATCCCTATTCGGTGTGGGCGCGGCGCGCGCAGCTGATGAGCGCGTTCAGTTACTATCTCGCGCATGACTACACCGCCTCGATCCAGTCGGCGCAGCGCTTCCTGACGGTCCATCCCGGTAACCGCGACGCGCCCTATGCCTATTACCTGGTCGCGCTCGGCTATTACGAGCAGATCAGCGACGTCACGCGCGACCAGAAGATCACCCAGCAGGCGCTCGATTCGCTCGGCGAGCTGATGCGCCGCTATCCCAATACGCGCTACGCCGCCGACGCGCGGCTGAAGGTCGATCTCGTCCGCGACCATCTCGCCGGCAAGGAAATGGAGATCGGGCGCTTCTACGAAGTGCGCGGTCAATGGCTCGCCGCGAATGGCCGCTTCCGCAAGGTGGTCGAGGACTATCAGACGACGACGCACGTGCCCGAGGCGCTGATGCGGCTGACCGAGACCTATCTCGCGCTCGGCGTGCCCGACGAGGCGCGCAAGTCGGCCGCGGTGCTCGGCGCCAATTATCCCGGCACGCAGTGGTACGAGCGCGCCTACAAGCTCAGCGGGGAGCATCCGCCGGTCGCCGTCGCCGCGCTCGCGCCGGGCCAACTGATCGTCCCCGATCGCACCAAGGTGTCCGATTCGATCCACGGCAAGACGGGCGAGCTGAAGCGCGACACCAGCGCCGCCTCGCCGGTCGCGGGAGGCTCGACGACCAATCCGGGCAATCCCAATCCGTGACGGGTCGCCAGCCATGCTCGACATGGCTGAAAAGAACGATACCAGAACGCGGTAAACGCGGCTAAAGGGTGGCGCGACCCCATGCTGATCTCTCTCGCCATTCGCGACGTCGTGCTGATCGAAGCGCTCGACCTGCAGTTCGGGCAGGGGCTCGGCGTGCTTACCGGCGAGACCGGGGCGGGCAAGTCGATCCTGCTCGATGCGCTCGGGCTCGCGCTCGGCGCGCGCGGCGAGGCCGGGCTGGTACGGCAGGGGTCCGCGCAGGCGATCGTCACCGCGACCTTCGACACGCCCGCGGCTGACGGGCCGATCGTCGGCTTGCTCAGCGAAAACGGGCTCGAGCTCGATCCGGGCGAACCGCTGATGATCCGCCGCATCGTCAAGGCCGATGGCGGCAGCCGCGCCTTCGTCAACGACCAGCCCGCCAGCGCCGGACTGCTTCGCGAATTGGCACCCTATCTCGTCGAGATCCATGGCCAGCACGACGATCGCGGGCTGCTCAACGCACGCGGCCACCGCGCGCTGCTCGACGCATTTGGGCGTGTCGCCGCCGGGTCGACCGCCGCGAGCTACAAGGCGCTGCGCGATGCCGAGGCGGCGCTCGCCGCCGCCCGCGCGACGATCGACACCGCGGCGCGCGACCGCGAATGGCTCGAACATGCCGTCGGCGAACTCCGCACGCTCGCGCCCGAACCCGGCGAGGAGGAAGCGCTCGCCGATCGCCGCCGCACAATGCAGCGCTCGGAGAAGATCGCCGAGGATCTGCTCGCGATCGAGAATTGGCTCGAAGGCTCGGACGGCGGGCTGTCGCAGCTGCGCCAGGCGGCGCGGGTGCTCGAGCGAATCGCCGGCGACCATGCCGCGCTCGCCGATGCACTCGCCGCGGTCGACCGCGCGGTGATCGAGGGCGCGGTCGCCGAGGAGAAGCTGCGCGAGGCGAAGGCCGATTTGTGGTTCGACCCCGCCAGCCTCGAGGAGGATGAGACGCGGCTGTTCGAGCTGCGCGCGATGGCGCGCAAGCACCGCGTCCAGCCCGATGAGCTCGCCGATCTGGCGAGCGAGCTCGAGGCCAAGCTCGCCGCGCTCGAGGCGGGCGAGGAAGGGCTCGCCGCGCTCGAGGCGAAGCTCGCCAAGGCGCGCTCCGCGTACGACACCGCCGCCGCCGCGCTGACCAAGGCGCGCACCGCCGCGGCGCTGCAGCTCGATGCGGCGGTGAAGGGCGAGCTCGTCCCGCTCAAGCTCGACGCCGCGCGCTTCCGCACCGTCGTCGCCTCCGCCCCGCCCGAGGCGTGGTCGGCGGCGGGCAAGGACCGGGTCGAGTTCGAGATCTCGACCAACCCCGGCGCGCCGTTCGCGCCGCTCGTCAAGATCGCGTCGGGCGGCGAGCTGTCGCGCTTCATCCTCGCGCTCAAGGTCGCGCTCGCCGAGCAGGGCGGGGCCGCGACGATGATCTTCGACGAGATCGACCGCGGCGTTGGTGGCGCTGTCGCCAGCGCGATCGGCGAGCGACTCGCGCGCCTTGCGACCGGCACGCAGTTGCTCGTCGTCACGCACAGCCCGCAGGTCGCGGCGCGCGGCGGTGCGCACCTGCTGATCGCCAAGCGCCACGACGGGATCGTAACGCGCACCGGCGTGACCGCGCTCGACATCGACCAGCGCCGCGAGGAGATCGCGCGGATGCTGTCGGGCGCGACGATCACCCCCGAGGCGCGCGCGCAGGCCGAGCGGTTGATCGAGACGGCGTAAGCGCGCCGCGGTGCGCCGCCCCGAACGGGTTCGGTTAAAACGGCATCGTCACCGTGAACATGATGCCCTTGTCGTTGGTCCGCCCCTGCGCCGCATAGAGATTGCCGCGCGCGCCCTTGCCGAGATCGATGCCGATCCCCGGGCCGCCGACCTCGGCATATTTCTCGGGCAACGGCTGCACGCGATACTGTTCGGCGGCGTCGCGCTGGCCGCACACGACAATGTCGCTCGACGGTTCGCTGTTCGAACATCCGCCGGGATGCCAGCGCGGCGGCAGGTCGACGCTCGCGCGCGGTGCGGGTAGAGGATCGGGCGGCGTGGCGGTCTGCAAGGCGAGCGCCATCAACAACGGCATCGGACGTCCCTCCGGTCGAGGCGGTGAGGCTAGCCCGCCCGCCCCGCCGCGTAAAGGTCGCGACATCTGCGCAACAACCTGCTAGACACCGATCATCGCGCGAGTCCGCTTTCAAGCTTCGCGTGACTGAGAGACCTTCCGTGCTCCCGCTTGTGGCATCGGATGCGCGCTTGGTTCCTGTCTCCTTTCCCTTTCGTCACCCTGCCCGCTGCGGACCCACCGCGCGCGGGTGACACCATGATCGGATGCGCCGGCCGGGGCCGGACGTCGCATCCGTCTTTGATCTCGGCCCCACTCCGGCGCTTTCGCACGCGGTGCGCGGCGATCCGGCACTAAGGAATACACTATGGCTATCGGCACCGTTAAGTTCTTCAACGCCGACAAGGGTTACGGTTTCATTGCGCCCGAGGGCGGCGGCGGCGATGCGTTCGTCCATATCAGCGCGGTCGAAGCCGCCGGCATGGCGACGCTCGATCGCGACCAGCGCGTCTCGTACGAGCTCGAAGAGGATCGCCGCGGCAAGGTCTCGGCCGTCCGTCTCGCCCAGGCCTGACGCGTTTCGGGGTGTCGCCAGCCGGCGGCACCCCTTTTCATTTGGCAGGAGAGATCCAACGAACACCACCGCCATCTTCTATCGCGACCGTGCCCGCCAGGCCGAGTCCGACGCTTCCACCGCCACGCTCGACAATGTCCGCACGCGCTTCCTGCGCGCCGCCAAGGCTTGGGACGAAATGGCGACCCGCGCCGAGAAGACCGCCGAGCGCAAGTCGACCAACGAAGAGGCCAAGCTTGCGGCCGAGATCAACGAGGATGACGACTAGGGCGTCTTCACCCGTCATCGCCAACGGCAGCACGCTGCTGAGCAAGCCGTATCAGCGCGAGCAAGGACGTCGGCAGCATCGTGAACAGCGCGATGACCGCGGCGCTCGTCCGGATGTCGGCGCTCGACCAGGCCCGTCCGGCACCGTCTAACACCCGCATATCGGGATCGAGTAACGGCATCAGATGGCTCAACCCCGATGCCATGTACGTCAGGATCGGGAACACCAGGAAATAGGACGCGCTCGGCCCGCGCGGATGCCGATCGCGCAGCCGATACGTGGCAAGTGCGAAGAGCTGCAAGAAAATCCAGGTGGTGAGAAACCAGCCCAGGAAATTGCTCAGCGGTACGCCGAAATAGCCGCCACCGTCGAACCAGATCCAGGCATGACCGATCGTGGCGCTCGGCGGGTCCATCACGACATCCCATTGCGTGATCGTAAAGGCGGCTACGACCGGCACCGCGATCAGCGAGAGGCGATCGCGCGGTCCGTTGATGTCGGCACCGACGAGCAGGCAGGCGATGATCCAGGCCTGATACCCGAAAGCGCAATAGAGCGGGCCGACGATGATCGGGATCGCACCGATATGGATCAGGGTGCTGCCGACCAGGAAAGCATAATGCCCGTACGGGACGCCGGTGGCGGTACCGATGTTTTCGATCGCGAATGTGACCGCCAAGGAGATGCCGGCGAACATCGCAGCTCTAGGTGCCCCCAGGACGATGACGGCATGAACGGCGAGGAAAGCAATCGACAGCCCCGCCACGCCCTGCGCGAGCGGACCTGTGCGCGCACCCTGATAGAAAATGGCAGGCAGCAGGAGGAGCGAAACCCACACCAAGCCCCACCGCAATGTGGCCGAGCGACGTGAAGAAGGAATCGGCCATGTCTCTGACATTCAACCGTTATGCCGATCGATAGCCTGCGGCGCTAGGTCCGTTCGGTTGGCCGAACTGCACGCAATGCGACGAGCACCACCCGCAACGCTACAGCTTGATGCCGCCCCCCGCTCTCCGGTAACGCCGAGCGATGAGCGCTCCCCTCCCCGCCACCGAAACCGAAGCCGCCGCCGAACTCGCGCGGCTGGCGGAGCAGATCGCCTATCACAACGCGCGCTATCACACCGAGGACGCGCCCGAGATCGACGACGCCGCCTTCGACGCCCTGCGCGCGCGCAACACTGCGCTCGAGGCGGCCTTCCCGCAGCTCGTCCGCGCCGATTCGCCCGCGCTCCAGGTCGGCGCCGCGCCCGCCGCGCATCTCGCCAAGGTCGCGCATGCCCGCGCGATGACCAGCCTCGACAATGCCTTTACCGACGAGGACGTCGCCGAATTCGTCGCGCGCGTGCGGCGCTTCCTCGCGCTGGCCGACGATGCGCCGGTCGAGCTGACCGCCGAGCCCAAGATCGACGGCCTGTCCTGCTCGCTCCGCTATGAACAGCGTCGGCTCGTCCAGGCGCTGACCCGCGGCGACGGGCAGGTCGGCGAGGACGTCACCGCCAATGTCGCGCACATCCCCGACATCCCGCAGTCGCTCCCCGCCGACGCGCCCGACATTTTCGAGGTGCGCGGCGAGGTCTATATGGCGAAGGCCGATTTCGCCGGCCTCAACGCCCGGCTGCTCACCGAGGCCGAGGCGGCGGGCAAGGAGGCGCGCCAGTTCGCCAACCCGCGCAACGCCGCCGCCGGGTCGCTGCGCCAGAAGGACGCCGCGGTCACCGCGACGCGGCCGTTGCGCTTCTTCGCCTGGGGCTGGGGCGAGACCAGCGCGCTCCCCGGCGACACGCAGAGCGCCAATGTCGAGGCGATCCGCGGCTGGGGCTTTCCGATCGCGAGCGGCTTCGCGCACGCCGCAACCACCGACGCCGCCCTCGCGGTCTATCGCGGCATCGAACAGGCCCGCGCCGACCTCCCGTTCGACATCGACGGCGTCGTCTACAAGCTCGACCGGCTCGACTGGCAGGCGCGGCTCGGCACCGTCGGGCGCACCCCGCGCTGGGCGATCGCGCACAAATTCCCCGCCGAGCGCGCCGAGACCACGCTCACCGCGATCGACATCCAGGTCGGCCGCACCGGCGCGCTGACCCCGGTCGCGCGGCTCGCGCCGGTCACCGTCGGCGGCGTCGTCGTCACCAATGCGACGCTCCACAATGCCGACGAGATCGAGCGACTCGGCGCGCGCGTCGGCGACCGCGTCGTGCTGCAGCGTGCGGGCGACGTCATCCCGCAGATCGTCGAGGTGCTGACGCGCGCCGAGGAGCGTCCCGCCTTCGCCTTCCCGAGCGAATGCCCCGAATGCGGCTCGCTCGCCGAGCGCGGCGAGGGCGAAGTGGTCGTGCGCTGCACCGGCGGGCTGATCTGCCCGGCGCAGCGCGTCGAGCGGCTGATCCATTTCGTCTCGCGCCATGCCTATGACATCAGCGGGCTCGGGCTGGTGCGGATAGAGGAATTCTTCCGCGACGGGCTGATCGCCTCGCCCGCCGACATCTTCCGCTTGCACGAACACCGCGCCGCGCTGGTGACGCGCGAGCGCATGTCCGAGCTCGTCGTCGACAAATTGCTCGCGGCGATCGAGCTGCGCCGCGAGATCGGGCTCGACCGCTTCCTGTTCGCGCTCGGCATCCGCCATGTCGGCGAAATCACCGCGCGTGACTTGGCGCGACGCTATGTCAGTTATGCGGCGTTTTCCGAGATGATCGAGCGCGTCCTCGCAGTGCGCGCGGCGACGCTGCCCGCGCTCGGCGAGACCGACGCCAAGTTCGTCGTCCGGCGCGGCCGCGCGCTCGCCGATGCGATCGAGACCGCGGGGATCGGGCCCGAAGTCGCCGACGCACTGCTCGAATTCTTCGCCGAGCCGCACAATCGCGACGTCGTCGAGTCGCTGCTGCGCGAAGTGACCCCGCTCGACGTCGTCCACGAAACCCGCGAGTCGCCCGTCAGCGGCAAGACCGTGGTGTTCACCGGCAGCCTCGAGACGATGAGTCGCGACGAGGCGAAGGCGCAGGCCGAGCTGCTCGGCGCGCGCGTCGCGGGCTCGGTTTCGGCCAAGACCGACCTCGTCGTCGCTGGGCCGGGCGCGGGCTCGAAGCTCAAAAAGGCGGCCGATCTTGGGGTTAGCGTGATCGACGAAGCGGGCTGGGCGGAGATCGTCGCGGCGGCGCGCTGATTTTTTCGGTTCGGTGGGAACTTTCCGGGTGATGCCATTTTGCAACGCATCCTGACTGAATGCTTAACCCACCCGCTAGATCGCGATTTGTAATAGAAGAGAAATAATTCTCGCCCAAGGGGTCGGCCAAGCGACGCGACAGTCGTGCTAATTCGCCGTCAGGTAACAGGGGCTCAACCATGCGACATAATCTCTTTTTGGGCGTAGCGATCGCTGCGCTTGCCATTCCGGCTGCCGCGAGCGCGCAGGAAACCACTGCGATCATTCGTGGTTCGGTCACTGCGAACGGTGCACCGGTCAATAATGCCAGCATCACGATTACGGATACGTCGTCGGGCACCATTTCGAAATCCTCGACCGATTCGTCGGGTCTGTTCACCGCGTCGGGCCTGCGCGCCGGCGGCCCTTACACGATCGACGTGACGAGCGCTTCGGGCAACACGCAGGTCACGGGTGTCTTCACCGTCATCGGTGCGCCGTATGATCTGCCGATCAACCTGAGCACCGCTGCCGATGGCGCGGACATCGTCGTCACGGCCAGCTCGATCAAGCGCGCCGGCATCAACTCCGACGGTCCGCAGACCGTGCTGAACCAGCGCGACGTTGCCAAGGTCGCTTCGGTCAACCGCGACATTCGCGACATCGAGCGCCGCAGCCCGTTCGCCACCTTCGACCGCAGCAGCGGCGGCGGCAGCGCCGTGTCGTTCGCCGGCGTCAATCCGCGCTTCAACCGCTTCACCATCAACGGTGCGCAGGTCGGCGACAATTTCGGCCTCAACCCAGACGCGAGCCCGACGCGCCGCGGCCCGATCCCGTTCGACGCGATCGGCCAGGTCTCGGTCTCGATCGCACCGTACGACGTGCGCCAGACCAACTTCCAGGGCGGCGTCGTCGACGTCACCTTGCTGTCGGGCACGAACGACTATCATCTCAACGGCTTCTATTCGCAGAGCACCGATGGCCTGCAAGGCAACCAGATCAAGTCGCTGCCGGTCAATCTGCCCAAGTATAAGAGCGAGACCTATGGCGTCACCGCCTCGGGTCCGATCATCCGCGACAAACTGTTCTTCATGGTGTCGTACGAGAAGAACACCGATCCGCGTCCGCTGTCGCCCGGTGCGGTAAACCAGGTTCCCAACCTGACCGACGCCCAGGTCGCCTCGGTCCAGAACATCGCCAAGAACGTCTATGGCTATGACCCCGGCGGCGTGCTCGCGATCACCAACAATCTCGACGAGAAGATCGTCGGGCGGATCGACTGGAACGTGACCGAGGGCCAGCGTTTCTCGCTGAGCTACATCAACGCCTTCGACTCGAACGACAATCTGCAGAACAGCAGCAGCAGCACGACCTCGCCCGCCCTCGGCCTTGCGTCGAACGCCTATAAGCTCACCGAATTGCTGCGCGCCGGCATCGCCCAGTTGAACTCGGACTGGAGCGACAAGCTCTCGACCGAGACGCGGTTCGTCTACAAGTCGTACACCCGTGGTCAGGACCCCGAGCTGGGTCGCGGCTTCGCGCAGTTCCGCGTCTGCACCGCACCGACCAGCGTGCTCGCCCCCGTTGCCGGAAATGGCGACAATGCGACGTCGTGCGGCAACGGCAACCCGGTGGTCGCGCTCGGTCCGGACATCAGCCGCCAGACCAACGCGCTGTTCACCGACACCTATGACGGCTCGTTCCTGCTGCGCCTCAAGGCCGGTCAGCACGACTTCAAGGGCCTGTTCGAATATGCCGAGAACCGCACCACCAACGCGTTCCTGCAGTACAGCGCCGGCAGCTATTATTTCGATTCGCTCGCCGATTTCCAGGCAAAGAATGCCAGCTCGTTCGACTATCAGAATGCGCTGACGCTCAACCCGAACGACACGACGTCGAACTTCAAATATGGCGTCTACAGCTTCGCGCTGCAGGACGACTGGACGATCAGCCCCGAACTGCGCATCACCTATGGCGCACGCTATGACCTCTATGGCTCGCGCAGCCCGGTCATCAACAACCCGAATTTCTACAATCGCTACGGGTTCAGCAACACCAACAATTTCGATGGTCTGGAAGCCTTCCAGCCGCGCCTGAGCTTCAGCTACAAGCCGACCTCGAAGCTCAGCGTCCGCGGCGGCGTCGGGATCTTCAGCGGCGGCACGCCCGACATCTATTTCTCCAACTCGTACAGCAACAGCGGCTTCATCCAGAACCGCATCTCGACTGTGAACCGCGCCGCCGGTGGCGTCGGCGGGACGACCGCCTGCACCGCACCTTATACCGGTGCCAACGCCGCGCTGTGCCAGGTCGCGCTCAACGGCGTGAGCGGCACGACGATCCCCGGGCAGATCAACACCTTCCTGCAGCAGCCGACGACGCTTGCGACCGCACCGACCGCCTCGGTCGCCAACAACTTCCGGCTTCCCTCGCAGACGCGCGCCACGCTGTCGGTCGATTATCGTCTGTTCGGTGTCGATCTGGGTGCCGACTACGTCTTCTCGAAGGTCAATGACGCGGTCACCTTCACCGACCTGCGCTCGCGGGTCGTCGGCACGCTGCCGGACGGTCGTCCGCGCTACACCTTCGTGCCAACCCCCGGCGTCACGGGTCAGACGAGCGACACCAACACCGACATTCAGATCGGCAACACCGGCAAGGGCCGCAGCCACATCTTCACGCTGCGCGCCAACAAGGACTTCGGCTGGGGTCTGTCGGTCGGCGGCAGCTACACCTGGCAGGACGTGAAGGACGTCAGCAACGCGACGTCGTCGGTGGCGACCTCGCTTTACAGTGCGCAGGCTGCGATCGACCCCAACAACGCCGCATACGGGATCAGCAGCAACCAGACCAAGTGGCAGTTCAAGTATAACGTCGGCTTCGATCACGCCTTCTACGGCGACTATCGCACCATCGTGCAGCTGTTCGGCGAAACCCGCGCGGGCCAGCCTTACAGCTTCTCGATGCAGGACACGGCATCGGGCCGTTCGGCGGTGTTCGGCACGACCGGCAATACCGATCACTATCTGCTCTATGTGCCGACCAGCACCTCCGACCCGCTGGTCACCTACGCACCGGGCGACACCACCACCGCGGCAGCGCTCAACAATCTGATCAACAACACGCAGCTCAAGAACTTCCGTGGCCGGATTGCGCCCAAGAACATCGCGCGCGCGCGCGCCAACACGCGGATCGACTTGCATCTCGAGCAAGAAATCCCGACCTTCGTGTTCCACTCGCGCATCTCGATCTTTGCCGATATCGAGAACCTGCCGAACCTGCTCAACAAGAACTGGGGCGGTTCTTATTACACCGGCTTCCCCTACACCTCGGCAGTGGTGCAGGTTACCTGCTTGAACGCTGCGGGCGCTGCACTGACCGGTCCGGTCGGTTCGGCAACCAACCCCGCCAACGCCTGTGCGAAATATCAGTACAGCAGCTTCAAGTCGCCGACCGAGAGCGTCAACACCGCGCAGTCGCTCTACCTGATCCGCGTCGGTGCACGCTTCAAGTTCTAAGCCCTAAGACGGACCCGAATAAGAAAGGCCGTCGCTCCGATTGGAGCGGCGGCCTTTTTCTTTGGCGCGAGGCGGGTGCCTCAGCTTGCGGCGGCTCCTTCCGCCGCCTTGGCGTAGAGCGACTGGATCGGCCGCGCGAAGACGCGGCCGACCATCGGCTCGAAGAACGACAAAGGCGCGCTGTCGTAGGTCGGGTCGAACGCCGCCTGATCGTATTTCTCGCAGAACTCGGCGCACGCCTCGAAATGCGGGTGGCCGCGATATTGCTCGCGCAGGTCGCGGTCGCCGCCGATATAGTGGAAGAAGTAATAGCCCTGGAACACGCCGTGGGTGTTGGCGATCCAGTGGATCTCCTCCGAGACGAACGGGCGCAGCATGGCAGCACCGATCTCGGGGTGATTGTAGGTGCCGAGCGTGTCGCCGATGTCGTGGAGCAGCGCCATCACGACATAGGCCTCGTCGCGGCCGTCGCGATGCGCGCGCGTCGCGGTCTGAAGCGAATGTTCGAGCCGGTCGACCGGGAAGCCGCCGTAATCGCCGTCTAGCAGTTGAAGGTGGGTGAGGACGCGGTGCGGGAGCGTCTTGGCGAACTGGCCGAAATGGCCGGCGATCAGGCTCCAGTCGGCCTGGGTGCCGTGCTCCATCGCGGTAAACTGCGCGCGGTCGGGCTGGTCGTTCATGATGCTCTCTCTCCTACTTCTTCCTCCCCTCCCTGAAAGGGAGGGGTCGGGGGTGGGTCGGCCTCGGGCGGGTGTTACGCTCTCCTACGGGCCGACCCACCCTCAGTCCCTCCCTTCCAGGGAGGGGAGGTCCGCGTCGTTGCGTGGTTGCCGCTTGATACCCGACTTTGCGCATTGCGCCCAGCCGGGCTAAGACCCCCGCCCATGCCGCTCTTCACCCGACCAGCGATCTTCTCGCGGCCCTTCTTCGAAGACAAGGGCCGCGCTTTCTGGACATTGCAGGCCGCCGGCTGGACCGGCTACCTCATCCTGCGCGGCGTCTCGAGCGTGTCGAACGCCGCCGACGTGTCGGTGGTGGTGCCGGTCGTGATCGAATCGATCGTCGGCTACAGCATCACCTTGCTGCTCGCGACGGTGTACAATTACTACCGCCGCCAGCCGCGCTTCGCGATGGCGATCCTGACGATCGTCACGCTCGCGGTCGCGACGCTGCTGTATGCGGTGCTAGACGCCTTCTCGTTCTCCTTCATCAAGCTGCAGAGCCCGGGGCTCAATATCAGCCTGGTGCTCGGCACGATCTTCCTCAATTTCACTGTGCTCGCCGGCTGGACGGCGCTCTATTTCGGCATCAACTTCTATTTGATCGTCGAGGATCAGATCGACCAGCTCGCCACGCTCGAGAACACCGCGTCATCGGCGCAGCTCGCGATGCTGCGCTACCAGCTCAACCCGCATTTCCTGTTCAACACGCTCAATTCGATCTCGACGCTGGTGCTGCTGAAAGAGACCGAGCGCGCCAACGCAATGCTCGGGCGGCTGTCGTCGTTCCTGCGCTACACGCTCGCCAACGAACCGACCGCGCACGTCACGGTGCAGCAGGAGTTCGAGACGCTGAAACTGTATCTCGAGATCGAAAAGATGCGCTTCGAGGAGCGGCTGCGCCCGAGCTTCGACGTCGATGCGCGCGTCGCCAAGGCGCGGCTGCCGTCGCTGCTGCTCCAGCCGCTCGTCGAAAACGCGATCAAGTACGCGGTGACCCCCCAGGAAGATGGCGCCGAAATCGCCGTCACCGCGCGGCTCACCGGGGATCGGGTGCAGATCGTCGTATCCGACACCGGCCCCGGCTTGAACGAAACCAAGGCGCGGCAGAGCGTTTCTCCGAGCCAGGCTCTTTCAACCGGGGTTGGCCTTGCCAATATCAGGGAGAGACTGGCCCAGGCTTACGGGCCGGACCATAGATTCGAGACGCGATCGATCCCGGGGGGCGGTTTCGGGGTCGAGATTGAAATCCCGTTCCAGCTCGAGGAACCGAAGAAAGAGTTTGCATGACGATCCGCACCATCCTCGTCGACGACGAAAAACTAGCTACGCAAGGGCTCGCCCTGCGCCTTGCCGCCCATGAAGACGTCGAAATCGTCGACACCTGCATGAACGGCCGCGAGGCGATCCGCGCGATCAAGACGCACAAGCCCGACCTGGTCTTTCTCGACATCCAGATGCCGGGGTTCGACGGCTTCTCGGTCGTCCAGGGCCTGATGGAGGTCGAGCCGCCGCTGTTCGTGTTCGTGACCGCCTATTCGGACCATGCGCTGAAGGCATTCGAGACCGACGCGGTCGATTATCTGATGAAGCCCGTCGAGGAATCGCGCCTCGCCGACACGCTCGACCGCGTGCGCCAGCGGCTGACCGAGAAGCGCGGGGTCGAGGAGGTCGATCGCCTGAAGGAAGTGATCGCCGAGATCGCGCCCGATTCGGTCGAGAACCTCGCCGAGGGCGGCGAGCAGGTTTCGGCCAATCGCTTCGAGAAGCTGATCAACATCAAGGATCGCGGGCAGATCTTCCGCGTCGATGTCGACACGATCGAGCGGATCGATGCCGCGGGCGATTACATGTGCATCTATACCGGCGACAACACGCTGATCCTGCGCGAGACGATGAAGGATCTGGAGAAGCGGCTCGACCCGCGGCGGTTCCAGCGCGTGCATCGCTCGACGATCGTCAATCTCGACCTCGTCAAGGAAGTGAAGCCGCACACCAATGGCGAGTGCTTCCTGGTGCTGCAGTCGAACGCGCAGGTGAAGGTGTCGCGGAGCTATCGCGACGTGGTCGCGCGGTTCGTGCACTAGTCGAACCCCCGTCACCCTCGCGAAAGCGAGGGTCCCGCTTCTTCTCCTCCGGGAGGTTGAAAAGCGGGATCCCCGCTTTCGCGGGGATGACGGAAAGGCGGGTAAGCCTGTGCTGGTGCCGCGACGTGGTCGCGCGGTTCGTGCACTGATCAAACCCCCGTCACCCTCGCGAACGCGAGGGTCCCGCTTCTTCTTCTTGGGCAGGAAAAGAAGCGGGATCCCCGCTTTTGCGGGGATGACGGTGGGCAGGTTTACTCTGAGGCTTCGTCCGCGCCGCCATCAGCCGGCCGCTCGAACCACGCCTCGACCTCGCCCGACAGCTTGAGCGTCAGCGGCTGCCCATGCCGATCGACCTTCTTGCCGAGCGCGACGCGGATCCAGCCCTCCGAACGGCTATATTCCTCGACGTCGTGGCGCTGCTGGCCCTTGAAGCGGATGCCGATCCCGCGCGCGAGCGCCGCCTCGTCGTAATGCGGGCTGCGCGGGTTGGAGGACAGGCGGTCTGGGGTCTGGTCTGTATCGGTCATGGCCCGGGCTCATGACGCAAAATGCGCCCCCACGCCAGACACGAAAACGGCGCGGAACCGAAGTCCCGCGCCGCATTCCGTTCGGTTCCCGCCGGATCAGCGGCAGACGCGGACGTTGACCGGACGATCGTAATAGCCGTCCCAGCGACGCTCGATGAAGCAGCGCCGCTCGTAATACGGCTCGGCATAATAACCATGGTAGTAGCCACGATCGCGATAATAGCCGCCGTCGTAATAGCCGCGGTCACGATAATAGCCACGGTTGCTGTTCGACGCGAGCGCCGCGCCGACCGCCAGACCGGCGATCCCGGCGACCACCGCCGTGCCCGCGCCACCGCCGCGATAATAGCCGCCATGGCCACGATACCCGCCCCAGCGCTGCGCTTCGGCCGGTGCTGCTGCGGTCAGTGCGGTCGCGCCAAGGGCGAGGCCGAGACCGATCTTCTTCATCAGGCTGTTCATCTCGTATCTCCTCATTCCAAGCATTCCCCGTGCATCGCCAAATAACGCACCAGCGGGCTAGCTTGTTGCAAGCTCTATCCGAGTCGCCCTGAACGTGCCCGGAATGCGCCATTTATGGGGCGTTCACCAAGCGGTTTGCACCATAGCGCGCTGTGCGGTTGCGCCGCCGGCGACGCGCTGTATCGCCGATCCGCGGCCATGGTCGGCGTGCGCGCAGCAAGAAGGTGCGAAGTGATGCGGTTTGGATTGGGTCTCGTGGCGATCGTCATGGCCAGTACCGGGGGTGCCGCGGCGGCCCCGCCCGCGGCGACGCACGAGCCGCCGATCGTGCGCGTGCGCTTCGTCACCGCCGCGGGGCCGATCATCGTCGCGCTCGATGCGCGCCATGCGCCCGGGACGGTCGCCAATTTCCTGGCGTATGTCGATGACGGGCGGTTCGAGGGCACCAGCTTCTACCGCGCGACACGGCGCAAGACCGCGCCCAATACCGGCTTCGTGCAAGGCGGGATCGGCACCGATTCGCATCGCATGCTCGGCGTCGTCCCGCTCGAGCCGACCAGCAAGACCGGGCTCAAGCATCTCGACGGCACGCTGTCGATGGCGCGTTACGAGCGCAGCGATTCGGGGTCGGGCAATTTCTCGATCATGGTCGGCGCCAATCCGTCGCTCGATGCGCGGCCGGGGTTCGTCGGCTATGCCGCGTTCGGGCGCGTCATCGCCGGGATGGACGTGGTCAGGGCGATGCTCGCGCGGCCGACGCTGCCCGGTGGCGACGGCGCGTTCAAGGGCCAGATGATGGCGAAACCGGTGACGATCGTGCGTGCCGAGCGGCTCGACGGCGTCGCCAAGCCGACCGGCGGGATGAAGGTCTGGCAGATGCTGCGCGGCGTTAAGCGCTGAGCGCGACGCCCCGCCCCCGACTCCTCAGCCGCGCCGCGCGCGCGCCGCTCCGTCCCCACCGGCCCGCAGCGCGCTGCCGCGGCTCCACGCGACGAATGCCGATTCCTCCATCGGCGCGGCGATCGCATAGCCCTGCATCACGTCGCAGCCGATGACCCGGAGGATCTCGACCTGGGCCTGCGTCTCGACGCCTTCGGCGACGGCCTCGCAGCCGAGCGCATGGATCATCCCGACCAGCGCGTGCGTGATCGTGCGTGCCGCGCTGTCGTCGGCGACGAGCGCGATCAGGCTGCAATCGAGTTTGATCCGGTCGATCGGCAGCGCGCGCAGCCGCGCGATGTTCGAATAGCCCGTGCCGAAATCGTCGATCGCGATCGTCGCGCCGTCGGCGCGGAGTTGGGCGATCGCGGCGATCACCTCTTCGCTGCACTGCATTGCGAGCGTCTCGCTGATCTCGAGCTCGAGCAGCCGCGCCGGCGCGCGGGCCTTGCGCAAGGCGGCGCGCAAGCCGTGGAAGAAATCGGCATGGTCGATCTGCCGCGGGGAAACATTGACCGCGAGGCGTTGCTCGATCCCGATCCGCCCCCAGCGCGCGATCGTCTCGGCGACCGAATCGACCACCCAATCGCCGATATCGACGATCATGCCGGTCTCCTCGGCGCAATCGAGAAAGGTCAATGGCATGCGCAGGCCCTCGCGCGGATGCCGCCAGCGCAGCAGCGCTTCGGCGGCGACGATCCGGCCCTGCTCGACACTGATCTGCGGCTGGAAGACCAGTGCGAATTCGTCGCGGTCGATCGCCTCGCGCAAATCGCCTTCGAGCGTCGCGCGCTCGGCGATTCGCGCGGCGAGTTCGACGCTGAACGGCTCGGCCCGACCGCGACCGCTGCCCTTGGCATGGTACATCGCCGCATCGGCGGCGCGCATCAATTCGGTCAGCGTCTCGCCGTGCTGGGGGCGCAACGCCATCCCGATCGACGCGCCGATCCCGACCTCGGTGCCCCCCAGCTCGAACGGTCTGGCGAGCGCGCGCAGCACGTCGCGCCCGACCTGCCCCGCTTCGTCCGGATCGCGGATCGCGGGCACGAACATCGTGAATTCGTCCCCGGCAAGGCGCCCGATCAGCGGGGGTGGCGCACCGGGCGAAGGCGCGATGCCCTCGGCGACGACGCGCAGCCGGTCGGCGACCATGCCCAGCAGCGCATCGCCACAGGCGTGCCCCATCGTGTCGTTGACCACCTTGAACCGATCGAGATCGATGAAGAACAGCGCGCCGCCGACAGTCTCCCGCCCGGAGGCGGCGCTCGTCTCGAGTATGCGGTCGCAGCTCGCGCGAAAATTGCTGCGATTGGCAAGGCCGGTGACGGGATCGAACATGGCAAGGCGGTGGACGCTGTCGAGGTTGGCGCTCATCTGCGCGAACAGGCCGTGCATCGCGCGCGCCAGCTGCGGGACGCTCTCGCTGATCTGGCCCGGGATCGCGCTGGCAAGATCGCCCTGCGCGGCCTGAGCCAGCCGTTCGATCGCGGCGTCGATCGCGCCTGCGGTACCCGCAATGCTGCGCTCGGCCGAAGCCCAGCACATCGCCGCACAGACCACTGCGGGGATCAGCGCGCAGGCGATGTTATCGAGATGGAGGCCCGCCGCCGACGTCGCGAGCAGCGCCAGGAAGAAGGCCACCGCCCCGGCGCAGATCGCAAACACGACCGCGCGACTCTTGAGCGTGACCTCGTTCATGGGGACAGTGCGCGGCTCCTGGCCCGCGCGAGTGCTCAGGCTTGGCCGAACCGTGCCAGCAAAAGGTTAAGAGTTTTGCGCTACTCGCAAGCGCTTGAGCACAATATACAAAGCGCCCGCACCGCCATGCCGCGGATGCGCCCCGCGGACCGCCGCGATCGCCGCGGAATGGCGTGATCCGGCGAGCCAGTCGCCCGTTGCGGCGCGGATCGCGCCGCGCGCATGCGGGCGTTCGCTCGCCGGGCGCGGCGGCTTGCCGGTGACGAGCAGGATCACGCGGTCGCCCGCGCGAATCGCCGAATCGAGTGCGGCGTCGAGCAGGTCGTAGGCCGAATGCAGCGTATGCCCGTGAAGATCAATCGTCCGGTCGGGCGAAACCAGGCCGCGCGACAATTGGCGATCCCAGCTCCCGTCGAGCGTGTTGCCCGGCGGCTTCGGCGGCGCCGCGATCGCGACCCGCTTGCGGCCCGCGGGGAGCACCGAGCCAAGCGTCCCCTTGCCGAGCAGGGCTTCGAACGACGGCATCGGCTTTTCGGGACTGCGCACCGGTGCCGCGGGGCGTCGTTCCGCTGGCGGCGCAACTGGAACGGCCTTCGCCACGGGCGCGACCGCGCGGAGCGGGCGTACCCCCGCCATCACCCGCGCCCAGAGGGCCGCTTCTTCGGGACGGAGCGGGCGCGATCCCATCGGATCAGCCCGCGGCCGCAGCACCCAGGCGCTGCAGCGTGCCGACCGGCAGCAGCAGGAAGGCGGTGCCGCGCGCCGCCATCCCGCCCGCGATCGCCGCTGCATCGGCACCGGCGCCCCAGAAGGTGTCGATCCGGTTCGCGCCCTTGATCGCGCCGCCGGTATCCTGCGCGATCCACAGCCGGCTCGCATCGGCGCGGTCCATCGACAACAGCACCGGCGCGCCGAGCGGCACGAAATGCGGATCGGCCGCCGCGCTCACCCCGCCGACCACCGCGATCCCGAGCGCGCCGAGCGGCGGGCCGGCCATTTCGTGGAAGAACACATAGCTCTTATTCTCGCGCATGATCGCACGGCCCTCTTCGGGATGATCGTGCAGCCAGCCGGTGATGCCCTGCATCGAGCTCTGCCCCGGCGCGAGCAACCCGCGCTGCTTCATCAGCGCGCCGATGCCGGTATAATCGCGCCCGTTCTGGCTTTCATAGCCGATCCGCATCACCCCGCCGTCGGGCAGCCGCAGCCGCCCCGACCCCTGTACCTGCAGGAAGAACAGGTCGATCGGATCGGCCGCCCAGGCGATGATCGGCGCACGGCCACCGAGCGAGCCCTGCTCGATCGCGGTGCGGTCGTCATACGGGACGAAGCTCTTGCCCTCGACGCGCCCGCGGATCTTCTTGCCCTTGAGCGTCGCGCTGAACAGGCCGAGATCGACATCGACCAGATCGCCCGGACGACCATAGATCGGCACGTCATAGCCACGCCGCCGGTCGCGCGACCCGCGGATTTCGGGCTCGTAATAGCCGGTGGCGAAGGCCTTGCCGTCGCCGACCTGCACCGCCTCGAAATATTGCGCGAAAAAGGCGCGAGCCGCGCCCGGGCGGACGCTCGGCGCGGCAGCGCAAGCGGGCTGCCAGTCGCCGGGCTGGGTGAGCCCGCTCGCATCGCTGCGCCGCTGGAGCGAGGGACAGGTCGCACGGAAAGCGGCGAGCGCGCGCTCGGCCTGCGCATCGTCGATCGGCAGCGTGTAGAGCGGCGGCCCGGCGACGACGCCGGCGCTGCGCGCGGTCGGTCCGGGCGCGGTGACGGCCTGGGTCGGCGCAAGCGGCGTCGCTGCGACGGACCGCCGCGCCGGCGGCTGCGCGCTGCTGATCGGCCGCGGTCGCTCGATCTGGCCGCCGCCGCACGCCGCGAGCAGCAAAGACAAAGCCGTCACGCCGATAGACGTTGCGCGCGACCGCCGCACGGCCATCGATCCATTACGCGGTGTCGCGAACGTCGCCCGCACCGCTTGCGCAACCGCCGCGCCCCCCGACACGCGCATCACGCCTCGTCGGTGTCGGCGAGCTTCCAGTTCGGATCGCTGCTCTTGAGCGTCCGCGCGAAGGTCCACACGTCGTGCGTCTCGACCGCGTCGCTCATCGAGCCGGCGATGACGATATTCTCGGCATCGCGCGTGACGGCGGCGATATCGGCATCGAAGCGCACCGTGATGCGCGCGACCTTGCCCTCGAGCGTCGCGTCGGAGATCACCGCGCGCTCGATCGAGACCAGGCGGTTTTCGAGGACGTGCCCTGCGGTGTTGCGCGCCTCGATCGCGGCAGCGAAAGCGGCGCGGACTTCGTCTTCGGCCAGCCAGGCGAGCTCTTCCTCCTCACCCTTCCAGAACGCCTCGAGGATCATACGGTACGCCGCCTTCGATCCTTCGAGGAAGCGCGCGACGTCGAACGTCGAATCGCCCGCGATGATCGCGCGAATCCCGGCCTCGGCCTTGGGTTCGACCAAGCGGCTGACGGGCTCGCGGGCTTCGCCGACCAGCTCGGTCGGGCGCGGCACGACGGTCAGCGGCGCGCGGTCTTCGGCGGGCTTGGGCAAGGGCTGCTCGTGCCCGGTGCGCTTGCCGAGCACCATATAGAGCCGCAGGGCCAGAAAACCGGCGACCATCGCGAGGATAACAATCAGGAACACGCGGCCTCCGGGGCTTTCACTAGACGGGCTACATAGGCATAAACGGCCGATGTTTCAAACGACGTGATTGTACGCGGGCGCGGTCGAGCGAGGCGGGCGGTGAGTTGAACTCGCTGCCACCCCCTGCTAGGCGCGCGCCTTCGACGCCACATAGCCGTGGCGACTATACGGCCAAAGCAAGGACGAGTTCCATGAGCGAGCAGGATGACGGCTTCATCTCCACCCAAAGCGGCGGCGAGCCGTTGGCAAACGGGGCCGATACGACCCCGGCGGCAGGTCTGATCTCGCAATATGTCAAGGACTTCTCGTTCGAGAATCCGAATGCGCCGGCGATCTATCAGAACCCGACCGCGCCGGCGATCGACGTCCAGTTCAACATCGCCTCGGCGCAGGTCGGCGAAGACGTCTATGAGATCGTGCTGCGGATCGAAGTGAAGGCCGAGGCCGAGGGCACCGTCGCCTTCCTCGTCGATCTTTCCTATGCCGGGCTGTTCGGGCTTCGCAACTTCCCGCTCGAGCATCTCCAGCCGTTCCTGCTCGCCGAGGCACCGCGGCTGATCTTCCCGTTCGCGCGACGCGTGCTGGCGGATGCGGTCCGCGACGGCGGCTTCCCGCCGCTGCTGCTCGAGCCGATCGATTTCGGCGCGGTGTTCCTGCAGCAGCAGGAAGCCGGCGAAGCGTCGGGCGCGTTCGGTACGGCGTAAAGCCTATAAAAGCCCCTCCCCTTCAGGAGTGGCGGGTGAACAGCGCCCCGCGCTGTTCAGGTCATGCCGGGGGCATGACCGACCCGCCACTGGGTTGGGGTGGGGAAGTATCTCCGTCGGTCTCTGCGAGGCTCCCCCCACCCCCACCCCCTCCCCTGAAGGGGAGGGCGGAAGATCGATCGAGGGCAGCTCTATGAACCTCGTCAAATCCTTGGGCTCGGTCGGCGGGCTGACGCTCGTCAGCCGGGTGCTGGCGCTGCTGCGCGATTCGCTGGCGGCGCGCTATGTCGGCGCGGGGTTCGCGTCGGACGCGTTCAACGGCGTCGCCTTCCGGCTGCCCAACATGTTCCGCGCGCTGTTCGCGGAGGGCGCCTTCTCGGCCGCCTTCATCCCGCTGTTCAACAAAAAGGCCGCCGGCCCCGAGGGCCTGCCCGCAGGCTACGCCTTTGCCGAGCGCGCACTCGCCGTGTTGCTGCCGGTGCTGATCCTGTTCACGGTCGCGATGCTGTTCGCCGCCTGGCCGATCACCTGGCTGCTGTCGGGCGGCTTCGCGCGCCAGCATCCGACGCACGAGCAATTCGCCTTCGCGGTGATGCTGTCGCGGATCACCCTGCCCTATCTGGCACTGATCTCGCTCGCGTCGTTGCTCGGCGGGATCCTCAATTCGCTCGACAAATTCTGGGTCAATGCCGCCGCGCCGATCCTGCTCAACCTCGCGATGATCGCCGGGCTGTGGTTCTTCCACGGCGCCGACGAATATGAGACCGCGCGCGTCCAGGCGATCTCGGTCACGGTTGGCGGCGTCCTGCAGCTCGCCTGGCTGATCCTCGCGTGCCACCGCGCCGGGGTCGACATGCGGCTGCGGATGCCGCGGCTCGACGCGGACGTGCGCGAGATGCTGCGGCTGATCGTCCCTGCCGCGGCGGGTGCGGGGGCATCGCAGATCAATCTGCTGATCTCGACTTCGCTCGCCGGCAGCCTGCTCGCCTCGGGCTCGATCACCTATATCTATTATGCCGACCGATTGAATCAGCTCCCTTTGGGGCTGATCGGCATCGGGCTCGGCACGATTCTGCTGCCGACGATCTCACGGCTGCTGTCCTCGGGGCAGGACGCGGCGGCGATGGAGACGCAGAATCGCGGGATCGAGCTCGCATTGTTCCTCACGCTGCCCGCGACGATCGCCTTCCTGATCGCCGCCGAGCCGATCGTCCGCGGGCTGTTCCAATATGGCCATTTCACCGCGCTCGACGCGACGCGCTGCGGCTGGGCGCTGAGCGCCTTTTCGATCGGGCTGCCGTCGTACGTGCTCGTCAAGGTGCTGACCCCGGGCTATTATGCGCGCGGCGATACAAGGACGCCGGTGCGCTATGCGATGCTCTCGATCGGGGTCAACATCGTCGGCAACCTCATCCTGATCCCGCTGATCGGCCATGTCGGCCCGCCGCTCGCGACGGCGCTCGCCTCCACGGTCAACGTTGCGATGCTCTACCGCACGCTCGCCGCGCGCGGGCATTTCGTCGCCGATGCGGGGCTTCGCCGCAAGGTGCCGCGGCTGCTGCTGGCGGCGCTGCTGATGGGCGCGACGATCTATGCGTTCGAGCGGCTGCTCGACCCGTATCTCGGGCGTGCACTGATCGTGCGCTATGCCGCGCTCGGCGTGCTGGTCGGCGCGGGGAGCGCGGTCTATGGCGTGGCGTGCTTCCTTACCGGCGCGTATCGCATCGCCGACATCAAGGCGCTGCTGCGCAAGCGCGGCGCGACCTCCAATCCCGTTCAGGAATAACCCATGCGCGTCCTTTCCGGCATCCAGCCCACCGGCAATCTCCATCTCGGCAACTATCTGGGCGCGATCAAGCAATGGGTCGCCATGCAAGATACGATGGCCGCGGGCGACGAATGCCTGTTCTTCCTGGCCGACCTGCACGCGCTGTCGCAGCCGGTCGTGCCCGCGGAGTTGAACGCGCACACGACCGAGATGGCGGCGACGCTGCTCGCCTGCGGAATCGACCCGCAGCGTTCGATCCTGTTCAACCAGGCGCGCGTGCCGGCGCATTCCGCGCTGCACTGGATCCTCGGCGGGACGGCGCGGATGGGCTGGCTCAGCCGGATGACGCAGTGGAAGGACAAAGCCGGCAAGAAGGGCGAGACGCAGAGCGTCGCGCTGTTCACCTACCCCGTGCTCCAGGCCGCCGACATCCTGCTCTACCAGGCGACGCATGTGCCCGTTGGCGACGACCAGAAGCAGCATCTCGAACTGGTCCGCGACATCGCGATCAAGTTCAACACCGACTATGGCGACACCTTCGCCCTCCCCGAACCGCTGATCTCGAAGGCCGCGCCGCGCATCATGAGCCTGCGCGATGCGAGCGCGAAAATGTCGAAATCGGACCCGAGCGATGCGTCGCGGATCAACCTCGTCGATTCGGACGAGCTGATCGTCAGCAAGTTCCGCAAGGCCAAGTCGGATGCCGACGGCCTGCCGGGCGAGGTCGCCGGGCTCGCCGAGCGCCCCGAGGCGAAGAACCTCGTGACGATATACGCAGCACTCGAAGGCAGCACGCCCGATGCGGTGCTGGCGCAGTTCGCAGGGCAAGGCTTTGGCGCGTTCAAGCCTGCGCTTGCCGATCTCGCGGTCGCGACGCTGTCGCCGATCCGCGAGCGGTTGACGGGGTTGCTGGCGGACCGGACGGCGGTGAGCGCGGTGCTCGCCGACGGTGCGGCCCGGGCAGCTGTGCTGGCGGCCCCTACGCTCGCCAAGGCGCAAGCGGCAGTGGGGCTGCAGGTCTAGGCGGCGAACGGGTTGCGGATCGTCAGACGGCTTTGGATGACGAGGCCGTCGTGCATGTCCTCGGACCAGAGCGTGTCGCACTCCGCCAGCAGCGCGGCGGCGACGATCGCTGCATCGTAGAAAGCGAGCTTGTATCGCCGAGCGAGGCGGCACGCCGTCTCGTGCGTTTCGAGATCGACCGGGACAAGCATCAGCTCGTCTTTAAGCGCGTCGAGAAGCGCGTCGAGCTCCGGCCACGGCATCTTGAATTTGCGACGCCCAACGTTGGCGATTTCGTTGAGGACCTGGACGCTGATCGTCCCGCCGTCCGCCACGAGATCGCGCGCCCGCGCGGCCTTTTCATCATTGACCGCGAGCAGGTACAGCAGGACGTTGCTGTCGAACGCGCTACCGGGCATTCGCCTCTTCGCGATCGAACGTGAAGTCCTCGGGCATCCAGCCCTGAAACCGTTTCAAGCTTTCTAAAACGTCCTCGCGCGTCCGCTTGCGCCGGATACGAAGCGACCCGTTCTGCACCCGGACGTCCAACTCCTCGCCCAGCTCGACCGCAAGCGCCTCGACCATTTCCTTGGGCAAACGGACCGCGAAGTCGTCGCCCCACTTCGCCAACTGCATCGCCTGTCTCCGACTATGGCCTTAGCCATACCGGAATTCCGGCCCGCTCGCTATCCCTCGAGCTCGCGCAGCAGCACGCGCACCGCGGTGTCGATCTCGCGATCGGTGTCGCGCAGTTCCTCGATCCGGCGGACCGCATGGATCACGGTCGAATGGTCGCGTCCGCCGAACTTGCGGCCGATCTCGGGGAGCGAGCGCGTCGTCAGGCGCTTGGCGAGGTACATCGCGATCTGGCGCGGCCGCGCCACCACCACCGCGCGGCGCGCCGAGACCAGATCGACCGGCTTCAGTTCGAAATGCGCCGAGACCGCCTTCTGGATCTCGTCGATCGTCACGCGGCGCTCGGCCCCACGCAACACGTCGCCCAAGGTCGCCACGGCGAATTCGAGATCGACCTCGACCCCGGTGAGCTGCGCATAGGCGACGACGCGGTTGAGCGCGCCCTCGAGGTCGCGGATGCTCGCGGTGATCCGCGCGGCGAGCAGATCGAGCACTTCGCCGGGCACCTTGGCGCCCGGCATGTCGAGCAGCTTGCGCTCGAGCACCGCGCGGCGCAGCGCGAGATCGGGGGTCTTGATGTCGGCGACGAGGCCGCACGACAGCCGCGACATGATCCGCGCCTCGACCCCGTCCAACCCCTGCGGGCAGCGGTCGGCCGAGATGACGAGGCGTTTGCCCGCGCCCATCACTTCGTTGATCGTGTGGAAGAACTCTTCCTGCGTCGAATCCTTGCCGGCGATGAACTGGAGGTCGTCGACCAGCAGCAGATCGGCCGAGCGCAGCCGCAGCTTGAAGCTGTGCGTGTCGCGGTTGCGCAGCGCCTGGACGAAATCGAACATGAAGCGCTCGGCCGACATCATCAGCACCTTCGCCTCTGGCACCGCCACGAGATAGGCGGCGGCGATCGCGTGCATCAGATGGCTCTTGCCCTGCCCCGTGCCGCTGTGGAGAAACAACGGGCTGAAGCGCGGCACGCCGGGTTCGGCCAAAGCCTTGGCGGCGTTGAACGCGACGCGGTTCGAGGCGTCGACGACGAAGCGGTCGAAGGTGAAACGCGGGTCGAGCGTCGGACGCTCGGCGATCACCACCGGCTCGGTCGCGGGGGCTGCGACGGGCTCGGGGGCCGGCGCGAGCTTAAGCACCGGCGTCGCCGCCGCGATCCCGGTCTCGATCGTCACGCTGCGCACGCCCGGCAGCAGCGCGCGGAATTCCTGCAGCAACCGGTCGCCGTAATGGTTGCGCACCCAATTGGTCATGAACGCCGAGGGCAATGCCAGCCGCACCGTGTCGGGATCGGTCCCCGCGACGAGTGCGATCGGCTTGAGCCACTGGTCGAACAACCGCGCCCCGGCGGATTCGCGCAGATGCGTGCGCACCGTGTTCCAGGCGCGCGCGACGGTCTCGTCCTGCCCGCGGGCAAAGTCGGTATCGTGCGCGCCTACCCCCCTGTTCACCGTCAAGACCACGCCAAAACCTTTGCATTGCGAACCGCGGGGAATCCCCGCGTCGCTCAAATTACGACAGACAAACTTCCCCCCAGGCGGAATCACAATCCGTCTGACGTTTGCTATTCAAAGTGAGTCGCGGGCCAGAAACATCGCCCGCGGCGGATGGCCATTTATGAAGATCGCAGCGAGTCGAGCAAGGCCCCGACCTGTCACATTTTCTAAATATACCCGGTTGACTCGGATTGAGCGAAGGTTTCGCGTCGAAAATCTCACAAGTCTATGTAATCGGGCTTTTTTGTCGATGACACTTTGATGAAGGTTCTGCGAATCGCGGTAAACCGCGCCTTTGCGGTTTTGCCCTCCAAAGATGTTCGCGCAACGTTCTTGGGTACAGGGTTATCGCGGCACAATGACACTGATCAGGAACTTGGCGGACGGCACGGACGACAAAAAGCCCGCCGGACGCATGTCCAGCGGGCGATCAGCGTTGCGTACCCGAGTCGGGTTAGGCCAGCGCGGACAAGCGCTTGGTCAGGCGCGAGAATTTACGGCTCGCGGTGTTCTTGTGCAGCACGCCCTTGGCGACGCCGCGCATCAGCTCGGGCTGGACCGCAGCCATAGCGGCGGTTGCAGCAGCCTTGTCGCCCGCTTCCAATGCGCTCTCGACCTTCTTGACGAAGGTGCGGATGCGGCCGGTACGGTTGCCGTTCACGATGGTCCGCGCGGCGTTACGACGGATGCGCTTTTTCGCCTGTGGCGTGTTCGCCATGAAGCCCTCTGATCTGTAAATAAGAAAGGGCGGGAGTAACCTCCCGGCCCCGGAAGCCGTGCGCCTTAGCCAGAAGCAGGCAGGCGGTCAATCATTTCTGGCATTTCGGGCACCAGAAAGTCGAGCGGCCGCCTTCGGCATAGCGCTCGACGGTGCCGCCGCAGCTGCACGGCTCGCCTTCGCGGCCATAGACCGCGAACTGCTTTGAGAAATAGCCGAGTTCGCCATCGGGGCGGGCATAATCGCGCAAGCTCGAGCCCCCCGCGTCGATCGCAGCGAGCAGCACCTCGCGAATCGCTGCGACGAGTCGCGCGAGCTTGGCGCGCGATACGGTTCCGGCCGCACGTTTAGGCGAGATGCGGGCGGCGAACAGCGCTTCGCAGACATAGATGTTGCCGAGCCCCGCAACGAGTCGCTGGTCGAGCAGCATCAGCTTGATCGAGGCGATTCGCCCGGCGAGCTTGTCGTGGAGATAGGCCGGCGTCAGCTCGGGGCCGAGCGGTTCGGGGCCGAGCGCCTTGAAGGCGGGAAAGTCGGCGAGCGATTCGGTTGCCACGAGATCGACCGAGCCGAAGCGCCGCGGATCGTTGAGCGCGAGTCGCTGCGTCGCGGTTTCGAGGATCAGATGATCGTGCGGCAGCAGTTCGGACGGATCGACCCGCCAGCGTCCCGACATGCCGAGATGAAAGATCATCGTGTCGCCGCGGTCGGTGTGGATCAGCCCGTATTTCGCGCGGCGCTTGAGCCCGGTCACGGTCGCGCCGGTCAGCCGCTGCCCGAGATCCTCGGGGAACGGCCGTCGCAGATCGCCGCGCCGCGGCTGGACGAGCGTGATGCGCTGGCCGTCGAGTACCGGGCGAAGCCCGCGCACGGTGGTTTCGACTTCAGGAAGCTCGGGCATTCTCTCTCCGTCATCCCCGCAAAAGCGGGGATCCCGCTTCTTCTGGCGCCGCAGGCAGCGGGATTCCCGCTTTCGCGGGAATGACGAAAGGGGTCAACGCGCACCCCTTCTCTTCGTGGCTTCGTGCCTTTGTGTGAGGTCGCCTTCTTTTCTCACACAAAGACACGAAGCCACGAAGGAAGAAGGGGAAGCCCGCGGGGCCGGGCGCTCTCCCGCCTCCGCGCCTCCGCGCCTCCGCGCCTCTGCGCGAACCCAAACATTCTTTTTTGCGCGCAGAGGCGCAAAGGCGCGGAGAGAAGAAAGAGTTTGACCACGCGGGACGATTTGTCCCGGCCGCAACGCAGCGGTTTGCGCCGCCGCTTTGCTCGGCTAGAGCGTGGCCCATGATCGACCCAAATCCTGGCACCGTCTCCTTCGGCTACGAAGACATCCCCGCCACCGAAAAGACCGCCCGCGTCGGCGGCGTCTTCTCGAGCGTCGCGCGCAGCTACGACATCATGAACGACGCGATGTCGGGCGGGATGCACCGGCTGTGGAAGGACCGCTTCGTGCGGCGCGTGAAGCCGCGCGAGGGCGAGCAGATCCTCGACATGGCCGGCGGCACCGGCGACATCGCCTTCCGCCTCGCCGAATCGGGCGCGAGCGTGACGGTCGCCGACATCAACCCGCAGATGCTCGAAGTCGGCGTCGATCGTGCCGCCAAGCGCGGCATCGACGGGCTGGTGTGGACCGAGGCCAATGCCGAGACGCTGGTCTTTCCCGACCGCTTCTTCGATGCCTATACGATCGCCTTCGGCATCCGGAACGTGACCGACATCCCCAAGGCGTTGCGCGAGGCGCACCGCGTGCTGCGGCGTGGCGGGCGCTTCTACTGTCTCGAATTCTCAACGACATTGTGGCCGGGATTCGCCGACGTCTACGACGCCTATTCGCACAAGCTCGTGCCGAAACTCGGCAAGCTGCTCGCACAGGACGAGGACAGCTATCGCTATCTGATCGAGTCGATCCGTCGCTTTCCCGACATGCCGAGCTTCGAGGGGATGATCCGCGATGCGGGGTTCGTCCAGACCGGCGTCGAGCCGATGCTCGGCGGGTTGGTCGCGATCCACCACGGGTGGAAGATTTGATGGGGCTCCAATCAAAAGCCCCTCCCCTTCAGGGGTGGGGTTGGGGTGGGGCCGTAACGGGCGCCACGCTCTGCGAGGCTTCCCCCACCCCCAACCCCTCCCCTGAAGGGGAGGGGCTT
>NZ_JH584241.1:1956581-1984024 GCF_000241485.1 Sphingomonas sp. PAMC 26605 | reverse complement strand
AGACAATGACCGCGCCCGCAACCCATGTCTGGCGCCTACTCAAATGGGGCCGGATCCTCGCGCGGCACGGCGCCCTCTCGGGCATCGAGCGCGATCCCAACACGCCGCTGCCGATGCGACGGCTTGCGCGCATTGCGCGGATCGGTGCGCGCGTGCCTAAAGTGCCGCGCTATGCCGATGCACTCCAGGCGATCGGCCCCGCCGCGATCAAGCTCGGCCAGACGCTCGCGACGCGCCCCGACATCGTCGGCGAAGTCGCCTCGGATGACCTGATGCGCCTGCAGGACGCGCTCCCGCCCGTCCCCTATGAGACGATCCACGCCGCGATGACGCGCGCCTTCGGGCGCGACCCGGCCGATCTGTTCGCCACGATCGACCCCGTCCCGGTCGGCGCCGCGTCGATCGCGCAGGTCCATCGCGGGGTCACCACCGATGGCCGGACGGTCGCGATCAAGGTGCTGCGCCCCGGCGTCGAGGAAGACTTCGCGCGCGCGATCGAGACCTATCAATGGGCCGCGGCGCAAGTCGAGGGCTATGGCGGCGAACTTGCACGGCTGCGCCCGCGCCTCGTAATCGAAACCTTCAAGCGCTGGACCGCGCGCGAGCTCGACCTGCGGCGCGAGGCGGCCTCGGCCTCGGAATTGGCCGACGCGATGACCGCCGAGCCCGATTTCCTCGTGCCCAAGATCGACTGGCAGCGCACCAGCGGCAAGGTGCTGACGCTCGAATGGATCGACGGCATCAAACTGTCGAACCGACCGGCACTCGTGGCGGCGGGCTATGACCTCAAGGCGCTCGCCAACACGCTGGTCCACGCCTTCCTGCGCCAGGCGATCGCGGAGGGGTTCTTCCATGCCGACATGCATCAGGGCAATCTCTTCGCGCTGCCCGGCGGCAAGATCGCGGCGATCGACTTCGGCATCATGGGCCGGATCGACCGGCGCGCGCGCGTCTGGCTCGCCGAGATCCTCTACGGGCTGATCACCGGCAACTATAAGCGCGTCGCCGAGATCCATTTCGAGGCGGGCTATGTCCCGCCGCACCACAATGTCGCGGAGTTCGCAACCGCGCTGCGCGCGGTCGGCGAGCCGATGCGCGGCATGGCGGTCAAAGACATGTCGATCGGCATGATGCTCGACGGGCTGTTCAACATCACGCGCGATTTCGACATGCAGACGCAGCCGCATCTTCTGCTGCTGCAGAAGACGATGGTGATGGTCGAGGGCGTCGCGACGAGCCTCGATCCCGACATCAATTTGTGGGACGCCGCCGCCCCGTTCGTGCGCGAGTGGATCCGCACCGAACTCGGCCCCGAGGCGGCGGTCGCCGACCGGCTGGTCGAGGATTTCCGCACGCTCGCGCGACTCCCCGACCTGATCCGCAATATCGAGCGGCGCTTCCCCAATCCGCCCGGCGCGCCGCCCGAGCCGCCGCTCCGCGAGATCGAAGTGGTGCGGATCGGAGGGGGGTGGCGCTATGCGCTGGTCGCGGTGCTCAGCGCCGGCGCGAGTCTTGGGCTGGGATGGATGCTGTGGGGGTAAGGCGCGCGCCGCCGCTGCCGGCGACCGACCGGGCGGCATGACTGCGCGCGCGCCCCTCTGGCTGGCGCAGCCGTCGCGCTATGCCGCGCTGCCGCAAGCGCGCGCGCGTGTCGCGGTCGCGCTGCTCGCGGTTCTGCTGCTCGCGAGCCTGCTTGCACTGGTCAGCCCAGGACCGCCGCCCGTCCAGCACACCCCCGAGGCGCGCGCCGACGACCAGCGCGACGTGATGCTCTACGAAACGATCGTGCAAGGCGTGCGCGGCGGGGGGGGCTATTATGCCGTCACGGCGCAGGCGCTCCGCACCGGCGACTATCCGATGCGCCCGTTCGTCACCTTTCGCCTGCCGACCCTGGCGGTGGTCGAGGCGGCGTTCCCGCCGGTCGCGATGATTGCGTTGCTCTACGTCCTGGTCGCGGGCGTCGGCTACGCCTGGTATCGGCGGCTTGACGGTGTGTTCAACCGGCGCCCGCCGGTGTTGATCGCGCTGGCGCTGCTCGCCGCGGGCCTGATGGCGTTCGTGCAGAGCGATCTCGTCACCTTCCATGAGATTTGGGGCGGGCTGCTGATCGCTTTGTCGCTGGCGCTGCGCCGCGAGGACCGCTGGATCGAGGCGGTTGCGATCGGGCTGATCGCGATGCTGATCCGCGAGACCGCCGCGCTGTATGTCGGGGTGATGGCGCTGCTCGCGCTCGCCGAAGGCCGGCGCCGCGAGGCGATCGGCTGGGCGGCGACGCTCGGCGTGCTGGCGATCGTCGTCGCGCTGCACGCGCAGGCCGTGGCGACGGTGGTGCGCGACACCGATCCCGCTTCGCCCGGCTGGGCCGGCTTGCTCGGGTTCGGCTTCTTCGTGAAGACGATGCAGCTCTCGACCGCGCTCGATCTCGCGCCGCTGTGGCTCGCTGCGCCGCTCGTCGCGCTCGCGCTGTTCGGCTGGTCGGCGTGGCGCAGCCCGCTCGCGCTGCGCGCGCTCGCCACCTTCGTGGCGTATGCGGCGCTGCTCGCGCTGTTCGGGCGGACCGATACCTTCTATTGGGGGCTGATGATCGCGCCCATGCTCCTGATCGGCCTTGCCTTTGCGCCCGATGGGCTGCGCGACCTGATCGAGGCGGCGCGGTCCCCGCAGCGCAAGATCACGGTCACGCGGGTGACGCGATGAAGATCCTGCTGATCGTCGGCGGCGGCATCGCCGCGTACAAGGCGTGCGAGCTGATCCGGCTGTGCCGCAAGGCCGGGATCGGCGTGAAATGCGTGCTGACCGCGGGCGGCGCGCATTTCGTCACGCCGATGACGCTCGCCGCTTTGTCGGAGAATCAGGTCCATACCTCGTTATGGGACCTCAAGGACGAGGCCGAGATGGGGCATATCCAGCTCAGCCGCGAGGCCGACCTCGTCGTCGTCGCGCCCGCCACCGCCGACCTGATGGCGAAGATGGCGGCGGGGATCGCCGACGATCTCGCGACGACCTTGCTGCTCGCGACCGACAAGCCGGTGCTCGCCGCGCCGGCGATGAACGTGCGGATGTGGCAGCACGCCGCGACGCGCCGCAACGTCGCGACGCTGCGCGGCGACGGGGTGAGCGTGCTCGAGCCCGACGAGGGGCCGATGGCATGCGGCGAATTCGGCGCGGGGCGCTTGCCCGAACCCGAGGCGATTTTGGCGGCGATCCAGGCGGCTTTGGCGGCATGAGCGCGCGTCGCCCTTACCCTTCCCACGCCTTCGGCGCGGGCCCCCTCCCTCTCCCATCGGGAGAGGGAGGGGGGAGCGAAGCGGCGGAAGGGTGAGGGTGACTGCGATCAACACGACGCTAACCGGCACTCACATCCTCGTCACCGCCGGACCGACGCACGAGCCGATCGACCCGGTGCGCTATCTCGCCAATCGCTCTTCGGGCAAGCAGGGCTTCGCGATCGCCGCCGCGCTCGCTGCGCGCGGGGCGCGGGTGACGCTGATCGCGGGGCCGGTGACGCTCGCGACCCCCGAGGGCGTGACGCGAATCGATGTCGAAACGGCGCTCCAGATGGAAGCGGCGGTGGCGGCGGCGCTTCCCGCCGCTGCCGCGGTGCTCGTCGCCGCGGTCGCCGACTGGCGCGTCGACAGCGCTGGGCAGAAGATCAAGAAGGGCGCGGGCGGGCCGCCCGTCCTCCATTTGGTCGAGAATCCGGACATCCTCGCAGGCCTCGCGCGGAGCCCGCAGCGTCCGCGGTTGCTGATCGGTTTCGCGGCGGAGACCGAACACGTCATCGACCACGCTACCGCAAAACGCGCGCGCAAACAGGTCGACTGGATCGTCGCCAACGACGTGTCCGGCGATGTGATGGGGGGAGCGGCGAACACCGTCCATATCGTCACCGCCGACGGTGTCGAAAGCTGGGACCGCCTCCCGAAGGAGGCGGTCGCCGAGCGCCTCGCCGCGCGAATTGAACGGGCGCTGACCGCTTGAACCGAGCAGCCGATCCTACAGGTCGAGCTTGCCCTTAAGCTCGTCGATCCGCTTCGACGCGTCGGCCTTGCTCAGATCGGGGCTCGGCGGCTCGACATGCGCTTCTTCGCTCAGCGTCGTCAGATACGATTCCTGCGCGCCGGTCATCGGATCGCCACCCGACACCCATTGCGAAGGGTCTTTCTCGGTGTTCGAAGCGGGATGCTCGTCGAGCTTGGGATTGTGCGGGGTGTCGGCCATGGGATACTCACATGTTTCTGGTATGTTCTGAACCGTCGAACCGCCTTGCGGTTCCGCAAACGCCTGCGAGACTTCGACACGGCGCGTCGGACTTGCTAGGACAGCGCGCATGACCACGCCGATCACGATTGCGCTCAAACGCCTGCCGCATGGCCAGGACCTTCCTCTGCCCGCCTACGCCACCGATGGCGCCGCCGGGCTCGACGTCGTCGCGGCCGAAGCCGTCACGCTGGCCCCCGGCGCGCGCGCTGCGGTTGCGACGGGCTTTGCCATCGCTATTCCCCACGGCTTCGAGGTGCAGGTCCGCCCACGCTCGGGCCTCGCGCTCAAGCATGGCGTGACGTGTCTCAACACGCCAGGCACGATCGACAGCGACTATCGCGGCGAGGTGAAGGTGATCCTCGCCAATCTTGGCCAGGAACCCTTTGAAATTGCACGCGGCGACCGGATCGCCCAACTCGTTCCGGCCCCGGTTCAACGCGCGATACTCGACGAGACCGCCACGCTCGACGATACCGTCCGCGGAACCGGGGGTTTCGGATCGACCGGACGATGATGCTTTTCCTTTTTCTCCAGGCCGCGGAGCCTGCCGCGCTGCCCAGCGACTGGACGACTCTCGCGCCGCTGCCTTACGTGGCGGCGCCACAATTGACGCCGCAGCTGACCAGCTTCGTCGCCGGCGAGATCGCCGCCAATCGCTGTCCCGTCCCGAAACCGGCCGACGGACACTATGTCGTCAAGGTCGATGTCGCGACACTGGTCGGCACCGACGGTGTGGTGCGTCGCACCGTGCCGCACGCGATCAACTGCCCTACGGTCGAGCAATATGCCGCCGGTCTGGTCGCGGGTTTCGCCCGCAGCAATCTCGCGCTGCGCGCGGGCGGCGGCGACATGTGGTACCGCGCGACGATCACCTTCGACTGGCGCGGATGACGCTCTCCGACGCCGAACTCGAGCGCTATGCGCGCCACATCGTGCTGCGCGAAGTCGGCGGGGCGGGACAGCTTGCGCTCAAGGCGGCGAGCGTCGCGCTGGTCGGCACCGGCGGGATCGGCAGCCCGGCGATCCAGTATCTCGCCGCCGCCGGAATCGGGCGGCTGGTGTTGATCGACGACGACACCGTCGATCTCTCCAATCTGCAGCGCCAGACGGTGTTCGGCGGGCAGGACCTCGGTGCGGCGAAGGTCGCCGCGGCGGCGCGGGCGGCGCGCGCACTCAATCCGCACGTCGCGGTGGAACAGCATGGCACGCGGCTGACGCCCGATAACGCCGCCGATCTGCTCGCCGGAGTGTCGGTCGTGCTCGACGGGAGCGATTCGTTCGCGACTCGGCTCGCGGTGTCGGACGCCGCGCAGGCGTTGCGCGTCCCGTTGGTCTCGGCCTCGGTCGGGCAGTTCGAGGGCCAGCTCGGCGTGTTCCGCGGCTGGGAAAGCGACAAGCCGTGCTATCGCTGCTTCGTCGGCGACGCGCGCGACCGCGCGGGCGACAGCTGTTCCGAACATGGCGTGCTCGGCGCGATGGCGGGCGTGATGGGCAGCCTCGCCGCGCTCGAAGCGCTGCGCGTGATCGTCGGCTTCGGCGAAGACAGCGCGGGCAAATTGCTGCTTGTCGATGCGCTCGCCTTCCGCTTTCGCACGATCACCTTGCCCAAGGATCCCGGCTGTCCGGGCTGCGGTTAGGCGCGCCTTAAGGGTGACCCGCTAGGACAGTTCCATGAAACGCCCGCGCATCCTCGTCATCTTCGGCACACGGCCCGAAGCGATCAAGCTCTTCCCGGTCGTCGCCGCGTTGCAAGCGGTGCCGGGGCTCGACGTCCGCACCTGCGTCACGGCGCAGCATCGCGGGTTGCTCGATCAGGTGCTCGCGATCGCCGGGGTCACCCCCGATATCGACCTCGACCTGATGGAGCCGGGTCAGTCGCTCGACCGCCTCACCGCGCGGCTGCTCACCGGTCTCGGCGACGTGATGGATGCCGAAAAACCCGACCGCGTGATCGTCCAGGGCGACACCGCGACCGCGATGGTCGGTGCGCTCGCGGCCTATTACCGCAAGGTGCCGGTCAGCCACGTCGAGGCGGGGCTGCGTTCGGGCGACATCTATCAGCCCTGGCCCGAGGAGGTTAACCGGCGGATCGTCGCGCCGATCGCCGACCAGCATTTCGCGCCGACGCAGACCGCCGCAGACGCCTTGCGGCGCGAGAATATCGCGCCCGAGACGATCCACGTCACCGGCAACACCGTGATCGACGCGCTTCATGCGACGAGCGCCAAGCTCGAAGCCGATCCGTCGCTCGCCACCGGGCTCGACGATATCGCCACGCGCTTCGCCGACAAGAAGATCGTGCTCGTCACGACGCACCGGCGCGAGAATTTCGGCGGGGGGATGGACAATATCGCGCATGCGCTCGGGCAGATCGCACAGCGCGACGATGTCGCGATCCTCTTCCCGATGCACCCCAACCCCAATGTCGTCGCGGCGATGGAACGCGTGCTCGGCGACCGCCCCAACATCGCGCGGATCGATCCGCTCGATTACCCGCATTTCATCCGCGCGCTCGGCCTGTGCCACATCGCGCTCACCGATTCGGGCGGGGTGCAGGAAGAGGCGCCCGCGCTCGCCAAGCCCGTGCTCGTGATGCGCGAGACGACCGAGCGCCCCGAAGGCGTCGTCGCCGGGACCGCCAGGCTGATCGGCACCGATCCGCAGCGGATCGTCTCAGAAGTCACTACGTTGCTCGACGATCCCGCCGCCTATGCGGCAATGGCGCGTGCGCACAATCCGTTCGGCGACGGCCAGGCGAGCGCACGGATTGCCAGCATCGTCGCGAACGGCTTTGGTGTGGCGGGCGCGTAGGCGGCAGCGCTCGCGCGTTTCCGAAATATCAACGCTCGGCGCCCATTAGCCGGAGCGTGAGCAAGTAAAGGTGCCGGATCGATGATGTCGCACGCAGACCTGAAGGTCGTTGTCATTGGCCTTGGCTATATCGGCCTCCCGACCGCTGCTGTCATCGCGCGCACCGGCGCGAGCGTGCTCGGCATCGACGTCTCGGCGCATGTCGTCGAGACGGTCAATTCGGGCAAGGTGCATATCGAGGAGGTCGATCTCGACGGCCTCGTCTCGGGCGTCGTCGCGCGCGGCGCTTTGCGCGCCGCGACGCAGATCGAGCCCGCCGACGTGTTCGTCATCGCGGTGCCGACGCCGTTCGCCGACGATCATGCCCCCGATATCGGCTATGTCCTCGACGCCGCCAAGACGATCGCGATGGTGCTGAAAGCCGGCGACGTGGTGGTGCTCGAATCGACCTCGCCGGTCGGCACGACCGAGCAAGTGCGTGATCTGCTGGCTGAGCTCCGCCCCGACCTCAAGGTTCCGGGAAAGAGCAATGGCGACAGCCCCGACGTGGCGATCGCCTATTGCCCCGAGCGCGTCCTGCCCGGCCGGATCCTGGTCGAACTGATCGACAATGACCGCGTGATCGGGGGGATTACACCACGCTGTGCGCGGAAAGCACTGCAATTCTACCGGCGCTTCGTGCGCGGCGCGTGCGTCACCACGACGAGCCGGGCGGCGGAGATGACCAAGCTCACCGAAAACGCATTCCGCGACGTCAACATCGCGTTTGCCAACGAACTCAGCCGCGTCGCCGACACGATGGACGTCGATGTGTGGGAGGTGATCCGCCTCGCCAACCGCCACCCCCGCGTCAATATCCTGTCGCCCGGCCCCGGCGTCGGCGGGCATTGCATCGCGGTCGACCCGTGGTTCTTGGTCCATGCCGACCCCGCCAACACGCCGCTGATCCGCACCGCGCGCGAAGTCAACGACGCCAAGATCGATTACGTCGTCGAGCGCGCCGAAGCGCTCGTCGCGGCCAATCCGGGCGAGCGGGTCGCGTGCCTCGGGCTCGCCTTCAAGGCCAATATCGACGATTTTCGCGAAAGCCCGGCGTTGAAGGTCGCGCTCGCGCTGGCGGCGCGGTTCGGCGATCGGCTGCACGTCGTCGAGCCGTATACCGACGCGCTTCCGGCAAGCTTCGACGGCAGCGGCGCGACGCTTATCGACGTGGACAGCGCGATCGAGACGTGCGGGATCATGATCGTGCTGGTCGATCACGACGTCTTCAAATCGGTCCCACTCGACGAGCGCGCCGACAAGCACGTCTATGACACGCGCGGGATCTGGCCCGACCAGCCGCGCGCGCCCGCGCGCGGCGCGCCGTTGCGTCTGGCGAGCTGAGCCCCGCGTGGCGATCGCCCGAGGCGTTTGCTAGGGTCGGCGCGCGATGAAAGGTGTCCCGATTACCGATGACTAGCCCCCTCCCGCAGACGGCGGCGCCGAGTGGACCGCCCGGGTCGCGCGCCTATGCGATCGGCGACGTGCACGGCCGGCTCGATCTGCTCGACGCGCTGCTCACGCAGATCGCGGACGATCGCCAGCGACGGCCCGGCTCGCGCGATTTTCTCGTCTTGCTCGGCGACGTGATCGATCGCGGGCCGGAGTCGCGGGGCGTCGTGCAGCGGCTGCGCGGGCTGGACGATCCGACGCTCCATCCCGTCTTCCTGATGGGCAATCACGAGGAGATGCTGGTGCGCGCGCTCGGCGCGGAACCCAAGCGGCTGCGCGATTGGCTGAAGTTCGGCGGTACCGAATGCATCGCGAGCTACGGCATCGACCCGGCGCGCATCGCCGGGCTCGATCCCGCCAGCGCCGCCGCCGCGATCCGCGCCGCAATCCCGCGCGACGATCTCGCCTTTATCGACGGATTTGCGGACAGCTTCCGCTTCGGCGACTATCTCTTCGTCCATGCCGGCATCCGCCCCGGGATCGCGCTCGAGCATCAGCGCACGGGCGACCTGCGCTGGATCCGCGAGGATTTTCTCGAAAGCGAGGTCGTCCATCCGCTGTTCGTGATCCACGGCCATACGATCGTCGATCGCCCCGACGAGCGCCCCAACCGGATCGGGATCGACACCGGCGCCTATGCCAGCAACGTGCTGACCGCCCTATGCATCGAGGGAACCGACCGCCGCTATTTCACGACAGGATCGTAACCCGCCTTTCGGTCGAGCCGAGGCGCTTTTCATCGCGCCCGAGGGTGGCATGCCTCGCCCCGCCCTCCTATCTCGGCACAAAGCCAATGGAGCGCGCCGATGAAATACCTTCACACGATGATCCGCGTGACCGACCCCGATGCGACGATCGCCTTCTTCAAGCTGCTCGGGCTCGAGGAAGTGCGCCGGATGGACAGCGAGAAAGGTCGTTTCACGCTGATCTTCCTCGCCGCGCCCGGCGACCACGACGCACAGGTCGAGCTGACGCACAATTGGGACCCCGAACCCTATACCGGCGGGCGCAATTTCGGGCACCTCGCCTACCGTGTCGAAAATGTCTACGAGACCTGCCAGCGCCTGATGGACGGCGGCGTGACGATCAACCGCCCGCCGCGCGACGGCAACATGGCGTTCGTCCGCACCCCCGACAACATCTCGATCGAACTGCTTCAGGAAGGCCCCGCGCTTGCACCGGCCGAGCCCTGGGCGTCGATGCCCAATACCGGCGAATGGTGATGGCCGGTGCGCTCGAGATCGTCCGCATTCCCGCACTCAGCAATAATTACGTCTGGCTGATCCACGATCCCGTGTCCGAAGAGACCGTCGTGATTGACCCGAGCGAGGCGGAGCCTGTGCTCGCCGAAGTCGAGGCGCGCGGCTGGACGATCGGGCAGATCTGGAACACGCACTGGCACCCCGATCACACCGGCGGCAACGCCGCGATCAAGGCGCGCGGCGCAGTGGTCAGCGGCCCTGCCGCCGAAGCTGGCAAGATTCCGACGCTTGATACCGGCCTGCGCGAAGGCGATACGGTGCGCATCGGGGACCACATCGCGCGGGTGATCGAGACGCCGGGGCATACCGCGGGACATATCGTCTTCCATATGGCCGAGGACGCTGCGCTGTTCAGTGGCGACACGCTGTTCGCGATGGGCTGCGGTCGCCTGTTCGAAGGCGATGCCGCGCAGATGTACGGTAATATGCAGCGGCTCGCCGCATTGCCACCGGAAACGATGGTTTATTGCGCGCACGAATATACGCAGTCGAACGGTCGATACGCCGCCACCGCCGAGCCCGCCAATAGCGCGGTCCGCGAGCGGATGCTGACGGTCGATGCGCAGCGCGCGGCCGGCGAGCCGACCGTACCGACGACGATCGCGCTCGAACTGGCGACCAACCCGTTTCTACGCGCAGCGTCGGCCGAACACTTGGCGGAGCGTCGTGCGGCGAAGGATGCATTCTAGCCGTATCTGGCGTATACGACCGTTGGGGGGCGTGCCGTTTTGAAAAGGACCGATCGCATGTTCCGCTTCATTCTTCCGCTCGTCGCTCTGGTCGGGGCGACCGCCGCGCTGTCGGCCGACACCAAGGATTATCGCGCGCGCGAGGCGGCACGCGATCAGGTCGAGCTCGACAAGCAGCTCGCCGGCCTCGTGCCGGGCAAGCCGCAAAGCTGCATCGACACGTTCCGCTACCGTGACACGACGCGCGTCGGCGACAAGATCCTCTACAAGAACGGCCGCAACGACGTGATGGTCAACGATACCGGCGGCGGCTGCTTCGGGCTGCGACGCGGCGACACGATCATCACCAAGACCTATGGCAGCCAGCTCTGCCGCGGCGATATCGTGCGGACCGCCGATCTCGTCTCGCGCAGCCCGAGCGGCAGCTGCAGCTTCGGCGACTTCATCCCGTATCGCAAACCATGATCCGCGGGTTGCTGTTGATCGCCGCGCTCGGTACGGCAACCGCCACGGACGATGCCAAGACACTGGCCAAGGCGCTCGCCGGACGGACGCCGGGCAAGCCCGAGATGTGCGTTTCACCCAGTCGCGTCGGCACGCCGCAGATCATTGGTGATCGCGTGCTGCTGTACCGCGACGGCGGCCGCGTCTGGCGCAACGATCTGCCCGAGGCCTGCTCCGGGCTCGACGACGATGCGATCGTCGTGACAGAGGTGTTCGGCGGGCAATTGTGTCGCAACGATCAATTCTACACGCTCGAGCGCACCGGCGGCAGTATCCCCGGCCCGCGCTGCCGGCTGGGGAATTTCGTGCCGTGGGACAAGCCGCGCTAGGCGATCGCACCCTATCCGAGGCAGTGGCGCATCGGCGGATGGGCAAGGAAGCGCACCGCCCCCTCCCCGCCCCGCTACAGCACGAAGCGGCTGAGATCGGTATTGCGCGCAATGCTCGCGAGATGCGTCTCGACATAGCCGGCATCGACCACCACCGTCTCGCCAGCGCGATCCTCGGCGTTGAAGCTGACGTCCTCGAGCAGCTTCTCCATCACCGTCTGCAAGCGCCGCGCGCCGATATTCTCGATCTCGCCATTCACCTCGGCCGCGATCCGCGCGACCGCGCGGATGCCATCGGCGGTGAACTCGACCCCGACGCCCTCGGTCGCGATCAGCGCGACATATTGCTGCGTCAGCGACGCCTTGGTGTCGGAGAGGATCGCGACGAAATCGTCCTCGGTCAGCGCCTTCAATTCGACGCGGATCGGCAGGCGCCCCTGCAATTCGGGGAGCAGGTCGGACGGCTTGGCGACGTGGAACGCGCCGCTCGCGATGAACAGCACATGGTCGGTCTTCATCGGCCCGTATTTGGTCGCGACCGTCGTTCCCTCGATCAGCGGCAGCAGATCGCGCTGGACGCCCTCGCGGCTGACCGAACCGCCGCGCACGTCGCTCACCGCGATCTTGTCGATCTCGTCGAGGAAGACGATTCCGTTCGCCTCGGCATCGGCGATCGCCGCGCGGCTGAGTTCGTCCTGGTCGAGGCGCTTGTCGGCCTCTTCCTCGACGAGCTTGTCCCACGCCGCGGGGACGCTCAGCTTGCGGCGCTTGAGCTGGCCGCCGCCGAACGCCTTGCCCATCATCTCGGACAGGTTGATCATCTGGGCGCCGCCGCCGGGCATCTCGAACGGCATCGCGGGGGCCGCCTCGAGTTCGATCTCGATCTCGGTGTCGCGCAGATGGCCGTCGTGGAGTCGTTGCCGAAAGGCTTCGCGCGTCGCCTCGCTCGCGCCCTTGCCGGTCAGCGCGTCGAGCAGCCGTGCCATCGCGGCCTCCTCGGCCTTGTCCTTGACCGCCCCGCGCCGGCGCTCCTTCTCGAGCCGGATCGCTTCCTCGACCAGATCGCGCGCGATCTGTTCGACGTCGCGGCCGACATAGCCGACTTCGGTGAACTTGGTCGCCTCGACCTTGATGAACGGCGCATCGGCGAGCTTGGCCAGACGGCGGCTGATCTCGGTCTTGCCGCAACCGGTCGGCCCGATCATCAGGATGTTCTTGGGGCTGACCTCGTCGCGCAGATCGGGCGCGAGTTGCTGGCGGCGCCAGCGATTGCGCATCGCGACCGCGACCGCGCGCTTGGCGTCGGCCTGGCCGATGATGTGCGCGTCGAGCGCGGCGACAATGGCTTTCGGGGTGAGGTCCTGGTTCATTTTCTTCTCTCAAGCCCCTCCCTTTTAGGGGAGGGGTTGGGGTGGGGCAGTACTGGGTGATCGAACGGGGTGGTGCGCTTCACACGTCCCCACCCCAACCCCTCCCCTGAAGGGGAGGGGCTTAGCGATATCAGCTCGCGTCAAGGCCTTCGACGGTCAGCCGGTCGTTGGTATAGACGCACAGTTCGCCCGCGATGCCCATCGCCTTGCGCGCGATCGTCTCGGCATCGCTCTCGTAATCGACCAGCGCGCGCGCCGCGGCGAGCGCGAAATTCCCGCCCGATCCGATCGCCGCGATCCCTGCCTCGGGCTCGAGCACGTCGCCATTGCCGGTCAGGATCAGCGTCACGTCCTTGTCGGCGACGATCATCATCGCCTCGAGGTTGCGCAGATATTTGTCGGTCCGCCAGTCCTTGGCGAGCTCGACCGCGCTGCGCAGCAGCTGCCCGTGATGCTGTTCGAGCTTGCGCTCGAGCCGCTCGAACAGCGTGAAGGCGTCGGCGGTCGCGCCGGCGAAGCCGCCGATCACCGAGCCGTCGCCGAGGCGGCGCACCTTCTTCGCATTGGGTTTCATCACCGTCTGGCCCTGCGTCACCTGGCCATCGCCGGCGACGATGACGCGACCATTCTTGCGCACGGACAGGATCGTGGTGCCGTGCCACACAACTTTGTTCTCGCTCATGGGCGGGGATATGGGTGGCCCCGCCCGACGCTTCAATCCGCCCCGCACGCAAGGCTGACGCGCCCCACGCTCAGTTGGCGGGCGCGGTCATCGCGTTCATCGAGCCGTTCGATGCGGTGATCGAGGGCTTGCCGACCGGCGGACGCAGCGCCTCGCGCTCGGCGGCGGTCATCACCGCATCCATGTCGGGGCGGAAATCGGCGACCGCGCGGTCATCGGCGTTGCGATGCGGGTCGAGCAGGTCGGTCGGCACATGCCCCTCGGCAGTGCCCGACGCCTTGGCGAGCGCGCTCGCGATCCGCCCGCGCGTCAGGAACGCGGCGAGCCCGGCGCCCGCCGCGACGACGACGGCGCCGATCGACCAGGCGGCATTGCGGCTGATCGCGGGCGCGGTGGCGGCCGATGTGGGGGCAGACGCGCGCTTCGCGGCGGGTTTGGTCTTGGGGGTCTTGGCCATGGTCAATCTCGTCTCAGGGTGAAGGGCGCGCGGCGACATCCGCCGTGTGCCCGGGGGAAGATCAGCGGCAGCGCGCGTCGCGCGTGCCGTCCTTGTCGATCGCCTGGCCGGCGAGCGCGCCGCCGGCCGCGCCGAGCAGCGCGCCGAGCACGCCCGAGCCGCCCGGCGCGATCGCCGCGCCGAGCGCGCCGCCGGCGATCCCGCCGACGACGAGCCCGGTCGTGCCGTCGCTGTGGCGGCAATAATAGCGCCCGTCGCTGCCGCGATAGACGCGGTCGTTGGAGCTCAGCCGGCGCTCGCTGTAGCGGCGGCGGTCGTCGCGATAATAGCGCGAGGCATCGTAGCCGTTATACGCCGGATCGGGGCGATCGTAATCGTATTGCGCATAGCCGCCGCCATAGCCGCGGCGCGGTCCGCCGCCATAGCCGTCGCCATAATCGTCGCAGCCGGCGACGAGCGTCGTCGCGGCGAGCAGGCCGAGCGTCAGTGCGCGCATGGGATCCTCCTGTCATCGTATCCTGGCGGAATGCTTGGGCGGCGATAAGGTTGCCCGCAGGCGCCCCCCGCCTCCCGCCCGCAGCACCACGGCACGGCCGCAGGCGGCGGGATGCGCCCGCCCCGCTTGCGACGAACCGTGCGCACTTGACTCGATTGACCCCCGGAGCTGTCATTGTGCTTTGCCATCGTTTCCGTTTTCGCCCTGATCGGGATCGTCGAGGGCGGCATCGTCGGGCGGGAGCTCGGCGTCGATCTGCGCGAGCAGCTGCGGCCAGAATTGCGTCAGCGTCGCCTCGTCATGCGCCGAGGCGAGCGGTTCGAGCGTGTGCGCGAGCAATTGCATCATCAGCCGGTCGTTGTGGACGATGCGCTCGCCGATCTGCTCGCCGCGATACCAGATTGGCAGCGTCCGCCCGGCAAAGGCGCGCTCGAGCGCCTCGTCGAGCAGCGCCTTGCGCGCCATCCGCACCGCGACGTCCCAGGCGAGCGCGAACATCGTGCGCCCGCCGCGATGGCGCAGTGCATAGGCCGACTGTTTCGACAGGCCGACATGCGCCGCGGCGTGGCTGACGCAGCCATGGATCGCGAGATGCGAGAGGAACGCACGCTGCTTGTCGGCGGTCCAGCCGGTCGCCGAGACATCGCGGTAGACGAGACCGTGCTTGGGCGCACGGGCGGAGGACGTCTGCGCGCGGCGTTCGCGCGCCGCGGCGGCGCGCTGGAGCAGCTTGATGCGCGCCATGGTGGCCTCGATGCGGGCCTCGGTCGCGGCTGGGTCGGGCGGGTGCGCGGCGGGGGTGGACGCTGGGGCCGGCACGGCGGGGGTGAGCGCCGCGGGCGGCAAGCCTCGGGTAAGCGCCACTGGCGGCGCGGCGCGGGTGAGCGGTGCGGCGGCGGGCGCCAGCGGAGCGCCCGGGATGGGCTGCGTCGGGTCGGATGGCATGAGTCGGTCCTCTCCATCGGTGTAGAGGGACAGGAATATATACCGAACAAAGGCGTGTAGGACAGCCCCGCCCGCAAGATTTTTCGAAGAAAAATCGAGCCCCCCGGGGCGGGGCTCGGCCGGCGCGGCCATCAGCCGCGTCCGACGACGCGGCTTTGCCGCGGCGCTACGCCCCCCGCCCCGCCCGAGGACTCGACGCCCCCCGCCCGCCCCGCTAGCCTTCCCCCTGATATCCGGGGGGAAATCACGATGAGTCCGTTCGAACTGGTGTTCGCGATGTTCGGCCTGCTGCTGGGGCTTGCGCTGGCCGAAGTGCTCGGCGGCTTTTCGCGCGTGCTGAAACTGAAGCGCGGCGCGCGGCCGGTGCGGGTCGGCTGGCTGACGCCGTTGCTCGGGCTGGTGGTGATGCTCGATCTGACGGGCTTCTGGCTGCTCGCCTTCGATGCGCGCGCGCAGATCGGCGCGAATTACGTCACGCTGATCGGCGTGCTGGCGATGGTCGGCGTCTATTATCTGGCGGCGACGCTGATCTTTCCCGACCGGCCCGAGGACTGGCCCGATTTCGACGAATGGTACGACAAGCAGAACCGGCTGGTGATCGGCGGGCTGCTCGCCGCCAATGTGGCGAGCTGGTTCGGGGAGATGGCGCTCGACGCGGTGCACCCGCTGCCCGAGGTGGCGGAGGCGGTGGGGAATGGATGGCTCGTGCTGGTGTATCTGCTGAGCGGGTTCGGGGTGCTGGGGCTGTTGGTCGCGCTGCTGCTGGTGCGCGGGCGGCGGGCGAATGTGGCGATGCTGGCGGGGGTTTGCGGGTTGTTGCTGGTGAGCGGGGCGGTGGAGCCGTTTGTATAGGCGCGCGGCCGAGGCTTTAGCGAAGCTAAAGACGAGCGCTCAAGCGCGGCTCGGCCGGCGGCGCTACAGCGCCGACCGACGGCGCGGCTTTGCCGCGGCGCTTCCTACGGCCCGGGCCCTTGCCTCGCCCCGCCCACCGAGCGTATTTTTCGCCTCCCCGGGACACGACTACCGGGAAGTAGGCCCTCCTGCCGACCGTATGCCGCTCGCCAGAGCGGAGTACCCGGTCGTCGTGGAGGCAGGAGGGCTGAAACCGCACCTCGCTTATAGGCTGACAGCGAAATTCGGTGTACTATCGTCCCCGTCATCGACCGAGTCCGCGCCATGTCAAAGCCCATGATTGCCGTATCCGCCAGCGACGTCCCCAGCCGCCTCGGCTTCTACCTGGACGAGGCGATGCAGCGCCCGATCGGGATCACCCGCCACGGCGCGACCGACGTAGTGATGCTTTCGCTCGAGGAATATGAGCGGCTGAAACGGCGCGATCGCGAAGCGATCCGGGTGGAGGATCTGGATGACGAAACGCTCGACGCCATCCGGAACGCCGAACCCGGCGAGCGCTCACGCGAAGCAGGGCGGCGGCTGGCCGATCCCGCAGCCGGGTGACGTCCTCTCCTATGCCTATTTTTGGGCGCGCGAGGCTGACGCGGGGCAAGAAGAAGGACTGAAGGATCGCCCGAGCGTGGTCGTGCTGGCGACGCAGGAGACGGGCGACCGAATGCGCGTGATTGTCGCGCCGGTGACGCACGCCCCGCCCGAGCGCGCCGAAGATGCGATCGAACTGCCCGCCTTGGTCAAGCGCGACCTGGGCCTTGACCGCGCACGCAGTTGGATCGTGACGCGCGAGGTCAACAGCTTTCGCTGGCCGGGTCCGGACGTGCGCGTGCTGGACGACGGCTCGCCCTTTTATGGCGCGATCCCGGATTGGCTGTTCTTACGGGTTCGGGCAGGTGTCGGAGCTTGGACTGGGCGCGGAATGCGGATCGTGGGACGAACCGAGTAACCTACGGGAGGGCCCGCCTGGAATTTGTAATAAAGCGGACATTGCTAACGGGAGACATATAAATTCCATGGTCAAGAAATGAGAACAACGTTCTTAGTTCCTTTCTGGTATCAGGAAGCTTTACTTTCCCCTCTTCGATTACAATATCAAGGGTAACCCCCATTGCTTTTTGCCGTATTTGATCAGCCGTATTATCGCTTAATACGTTCGATTTTTTTACGGCCGACATCAACTTTCGCAAAGTAGGATTTGCAACCTCGATTATCTTATCGAGGTCAGCAGAAACGTTGGGCAGATCGCAAATTTCTTCGATATCTTTATTTGTTGCCTCGGAATAAAGATCAGCAAGATTCAAAATTCTCTTCGCCATATTGAACGATTTAAATTTCACCTGCCCACCTTCTATGATCGCGTGGATCTGCGTATCAATAGCAAAGCTCGACGCGGTCAGCCTATTAAAAGTATCACCGTGCAATGTAAGAGCGAATTTTCTTGAAAGTCGTTGTTGGCTGCTAAATGCTTGCAGAAGGACGCGTTGCTGATCGCCCTCCCCTTTTTTAACAGCTAAGGCACGTATTGCCTCATTCTCAAAGTTTGCTGCTGGCATTTGCTCAACTGCCAGCGCCTCTGCCCCGACCTGCTGAAAAATCGACTGAGCTTCCGCCGTAGCATCGACCACCATCGCTTGGTCGGCGTCCGGTTTCCACCGACCGTCAAACTCAATCTCTTCCACGACATCCCGGCGAAAAAGATCTTCGAGAACGTCGAAATATGGATCCAGTTCTTGCTGGACGTCCGCCGAAACGGCCACCCTTTTTACCGTGGTTACGCCAGGATTCCCACATATGGCAAAAAGATTGAGCGGCATTACTTCCCTTTCGTGTCAAGCAGAAGGTACTCTGTAAGCTGGACGACTTCAAATTTTTGGATTGCGGACCTTAACTGACGTTTTGTTATGATAACATACGATATGCCGACTTTGTCAGTAATTTTATAGGAGTGCCACCCTAAAATTCCGAGCAGCGGACTGAAGTAAAAATTGTATCCTGTCGAAACGATTACGCCTAGCACTACCATACAAGGTACAATCACCTCCCACTGGAGATCGGTAAACTTATACGTAAACAGAGGAATAAGGTATAGCACGATCAGGCCCACGCTTTCTCGGTCCGCAGCTTCGGCAGCTACCGGGGTAATGTCGGTCCTCTCGTATTTCTTGATAGCCGAGTTCAAAAAGGTGAAAGCACAGCGCGAGCAGTACAGGGGCCGAAGCTACCAGCAACCAAGCCACGAGCCACTTTTCTTGCAGGCACGCCGCCCAAGCGTAGGCCAGGCTTATTGGGGCGAGCGCGGTCGTTGCGAGAATAAACCGGCCCAACCAGCTTAGCATTTTAACGACCTCGATTTGAGAATCTTAACCGGTACCAACGTGTACTATTTTTTGGCTCTGAGCAAAGGCGCCAAATACTTCCCAGTAAACGACCCCTTCGCCTTCGCCACCACCTCAGGCGTCCCCTGCGCGACGATCTCGCCGCCCTTCACGCCGCCCTCGGGCCCAAGGTCGAGCACCCAATCCGCCGTCTTGATGACGTCGAGGTTGTGCTCGATCACCACCACCGTATTCCCCTGCTCGACCAGCTGGTGGAGCACTTCGAGCAGCTTGCGCACGTCCTCGAAATGCAGCCCCGTCGTCGGCTCGTCCAGAATATACAGCGTCTGCCCGGTGGCGCGGCGCGACAGTTCCTTGGCGAGCTTGACGCGCTGCGCCTCGCCGCCCGACAGCGTCGTCGCCTGCTGGCCGACCTTGACATAGCCCAGGCCCACTTCCTGCAACATCGCCATCTTGTCGCGGATCGGCGGGACCGCCTTGAAGAATTCGACCGCATCCTCGACCGTCATGTCGAGCACGTCGGCGATGCTCTTGCCCTTGAACTTCACCTCGAGCGTCTCGCGATTGTAGCGCTCGCCGTGGCAGACGTCGCACGTCACATAGACGTCGGGGAGGAAGTGCATCTCGATCTTGAGCAGCCCGTCGCCCTGGCACGCCTCGCAGCGGCCGCCCTTGACGTTGAAGCTGAAGCGCCCGGGCTTGTAGCCGCGGGCTAAGCTTTCGGGGAGGCCGGCGAACCAGTCGCGGATCTGGGTGAAGCTGCCGGTATAGGTCGCCGGGTTCGAGCGCGGGGTGCGGCCGATCGGCGACTGGTCGATGTCGATGACCTTGTCGAGATATTGCAGGCCGGTGATCTTGTCGTGCTTGCCCTGGACGATGCGCGCGCCGTTGAGCGTGCGCGAGGCGGCGGCGAACAGCGTGTCGATCGTGAAGCTCGACTTGCCCGACCCCGAGACGCCGGTGATGCAGGTGAAGGTGCCGAGCGGGAGGCTCGCGGTGACCCCTTTCAGGTTGTTGGCGGTGGCGTTGTGGACGGTGATCTTCTTGCCGTTGCCCTTGCGGCGGGTCTTGGGGACGGCGACTTCGCGGCGGCCCGAGAGATAGTCGGCAGTGATGCTGTTCTCGTTGGCGAGCACTTCCTCGAAGGTCCCTTGCGCGACGATGTGGCCGCCGTGGACGCCGGCGCCCGGCCCCATGTCGATGACATAGTCGGCGGTGCGGATCGCGTCCTCGTCATGCTCGACGACGAGCACGGTGTTGCCGAGATCGCGGAGCCGGCGGAGCGTCTTGAGCAGCATGTCGTTGTCGCGCTGGTGCAGGCCGATCGAGGGCTCGTCGAGCACGTAGAGCACGCCCGACAGGCCGCTGCCGATCTGCGACGCGAGGCGGATGCGCTGGGACTCGCCGCCGGACAGCGTGCCCGAGGTGCGGTCTAGGTTGAGGTAATCGAGCCCGACATTGTTGAGGAAGCCGATCCGCTCGAGGATTTCCTTGAGGATGCGCTCGGCGATCGCATTCTGCTGGTCGCCGAGCTGGCTCGGGACCTGCTCGAACCAGGCGAGCGCGTCGACCACCGACAGGCGCGTGACGCTGGAGATGTCGCGCATGCCGATCTTGACCGCGAGCGCCTCGGGCTTGAGGCGCGCGCCCTTGCAGACTTCGCACGCGGCGGAGGACTGGTATTTGCTGAGCTCCTCGCGCATCCACGCGCTCTCGGTCGAGAGCATGCGGCGGTTGAGGTTGCCAATCACGCCCTCGAACGGCTTCTTGACGTCGTACGACTTCTTGCCGTCGATGAAGGTCAGCGTGACCGCCTTGCCCTTGGTGCCGTAGAGGATCGTGTCGCGGGCGGTCTCGGGCAGGTCCTCCCACGGCGTGTCGAGCTCGAACTTATACTCGCGCGCGAGGCTGCCGAGCACCTGCATATAGTAAGGCGACGGCGGGTTGGACTTGGCCCAGGGCACGACCGCGCCCTTCTTGATGCTGAGCGCGTGGTTGGGGACGACGAGCTCCTCGTCGAACAGCATCTTTTCGCCGAGGCCGTCGCACGCCGGGCACGCGCCCTGCGGCGCGTTGAACGAGAAGAGCCGCGGCTCGATCTCGGCGATGGTGAAGCCCGAGACCGGGCAGGCGAACTTTTCCGAGAACACGATCCGGCCGGGGGGCGCGTTGTCGCCGAGCACTTCGTTCTTCGGGGTGTGCGGCTCGACCGGGTCGGCCGGGTCGACATAAGCGAGCCCGTCGGCGAGTTTCAGCGCGGCTTCGAAGCTTTCCGCCAGGCGCGTCGCGATGTCGGGGCCGATGACGAGGCGGTCGACCACGACTTCGAGGTCATGCTTGTACTTCTTGTCGATCGCGGGGGCTTCGTCGATCTCGTGGATCTCGCCGTCGATGCGGACGCGCGTGAAGCCGGCCTTCTGCCACTCGAGCAGTTCCTTCTTATACTCGCCCTTGCGCCCGCGCACGACGGGGGCGAGCAGATAGAGCCGCGTGCCCTCGGGCAGCGCCATCACGCGGTCGACCATCTGGCTGACGGTCTGCGCGGCGATCGGCTCGCCGGTCGCGGGCGAGTAGGGGATGCCGACGCGCGCCCAGAGCAGGCGCATGTAATCGTAGATCTCGGTGACGGTCGCGACGGTCGAGCGCGGATTGCGGCTGGTGGTCTTCTGCTCGATCGAGATCGCCGGGCTGAGGCCCTCGATATGGTCGACGTCGGGCTTCTGCATCAGCTCGAGGAACTGGCGGGCGTAGGCCGACAACGACTCGACGTAGCGCCGCTGCCCTTCCGCGTAGATCGTGTCGAACGCGAGGCTCGACTTGCCGCTGCCCGACAGGCCGGTGATGACCGTCAGCGTATCGCGCGGGATATCGACCGAGACGTCCTTGAGATTGTGCTCGCGCGCGCCGCGCACCGAAATATGAGTCAGCATGAGGCGGTTTGTTCCAGATTTGTTCGGATGGTGCAAGCGACCGGTGCTAGCGGCGCGATGCGGGCGAGATGGGGCGGCAAACGCGCCGCGGCAAGGTCGCGACGGTCATCGCGTCGCCCGCACGGCCCCCTGCCCCCCGGTTTCCCTGTCGTCACGCCGGAGGATACGCCGCGATAGGCGAGCGGGTTCCGTAAATTGCGTAATCGGTGCGGCGTTCGGGATCGGAATTGCCGCGACGGAACACCGAAAATGCGCTATGAATCCTCCGCGTACCGCGATCGTACCATCGCCTGTCGCGTCGATCGCGTGCCGATCCGACGCCGGTTGAGATGTAGCGCGTTCCACATCATCGCAGGGGAGCAGCAATGTCCTTTGGTAAACGCATGCGTGCGCCGATCCTCGGTGGATCGGGCGGATCGATCCTGATGCTCATCGCACTCGCCACGCCCGCGCAGGCGCAGACACAATCGGGCGAGCTGCAGGGATCTGGCGCGCTCGTCCGGCAGGATTTCTCGGATTGCGGCAACACCACCGTCTCGGCGTCGGACCCGGCGCGCGTCGGCGGCACCGTGGCGATCACCCAGACCGCCGCCGGCGCGACCAACGCGGCGGTGACGATCGCCCACGGCTCGCCCGACACCGCGTACAATTTCTACTGGAAGTGCCACAACGGCCTCGGCGTGGTACGCACCGATGCGAACGGCGCGGGCAGTGGGCAATTCTCGTTCCAGAGCCAGGCCGGCAGCACGCTGACCTTCGACCTGTACCCGGCGGGCGCGCCGGCGGGGAACAAGTTCCAGAGCACGCGCATCACGCCGACGCTGGTGGCGAGCGAGCGCCCCGCGGTGCTCAGCCTGACGCCGGCGCAACTCGCGAGCCTGCGCCGCGGCGTCGCGCAGATGAAGGCATGGAACAGCGCACCGCGCGGCAGCGCCAATTTCCGCCGCAGCTGGATCTATTGGGCGAACATGCATTCCTATTTCGGCACCGGCTGCGCACCGGTGTCCGGACTGAGCGCCGCCGGCATGAGCGGGCTCTCGGCCCAGGCAAAGACCAATGCCGACGAAATGGCGACCTGGTGCACCTGCCAGCACGGCACGATCCAGTTCCTGACGTGGCACCGCATGTACCTCTATTATTTCGAGAAGGTGCTCCAGGCGGCGGCGGGTGACCCCAATCTGCGGCTGCCCTTCTGGGATTACGAAAGCCATGCGCAGATCCCGCCGGCGTATCGCGACCAGACCTATGTCAATGCGAGCGGCCAGACCGTCGCCAACCCGCTCTACATCCCCAACCGTCAGGCGGCGCTCAACGCCGGGGGGAGCCTGACCCCGGCGGTCGTCTCGACGTCGAACGCGATGGCGCAGACGAGCTATTCGCCGTTCAACAGCGCGCTCGAGGGGACGCCGCACGGCGCGGTGCATTGCGCGGTCGGCGTCGCCAACTGCCCGACCGGCTATATGGGCGCGGTTCCCGCGGCGGGGAACGACCCGATCTTCTACGCGCATCACACCAATATCGATCGGCTTTACGAATGCTGGCTGCGGGTGAGCCCGTCGACGCGGTTGCCCAACAATTCCGCACAGCTCAATACGATCTTCAGCTTCATCGACGGCACCGGCGCGCTGGTGCAGCGCAAGGTCGCCGACATGCTGACGGTCGCGCAGCTCGGCTATCATTATGCCGCGGGCGGCGGCTGTCCGGTGACCGCCAAGGCGGTGCTCGGCGCGATCGCCGAACAGGAGGCGCCGTTGCGCACGATCCCGCTGCTCGGGCCGACCGAGCTCAAGCGCGGTACGACCGTCGTCCCGCTGACGATCGCGCCGCAGACGCGGACGCTGATGCTGAGCGCGCTGCCCGAGCAGGGCGGCGCGACGCCGCGCTCGCGGCTGGTGATCGACGGGCTGCGCTATGACGAGCCGCCGCAGGTGCTGTACGAAGTCTATCTGCAGGACAATGCGGGCAAGCGCGTGTTGCTGGGGGTGATCAACTTCTTCAACCAGTCGGCGCCGCATATGGAGCATGACGGGATGGCGATGGCGGCGCCCGCCAACGAGGCTGCGTTCGATGCGACCGAAGCGCTCGCCACGCTCGGCACGGGTGCGACCGCGCTGGTGCTCGAACCATCGACCGGGGTGAGCGGCGCGACGGTCGCGCGCGCGACCGAGCAGCTCAGCCCGCGCGCCAACGTCCGCTTCAGCGCGGCGCGGATCGAACAGCGCTGACGGGCTTGCCGCCGCCGCGCCGGTTCCGGGCGGAGCGGACCGATCGGCGGCACCCCGCGCCAGCGCTACGGCGGGCGCGGGCCCGCGCTGCCCTACCGCCTCCGCGCGCACCGCGGAGAAGACGCCTACGCGGATCGGGCCTGCCGCTGGCTTCATCCGCAGTATAGCGGGCCGGATCGAGCAGGCTTAGCGGCGAAGCTGCGCCCTGACGCGACACGCTTCGACCCCCGCCCGATAGTTTCGCATGGTGAATCATATGGACATATCAATCTGAAATGGCTTCTCTACTTATAAATCAATGATATCATGGCGGGATGCCAAGCAAATATTCTTGTGGTTTGCTTGCGATGATCGTCTTTCTGGCTCCGGGATGTACGGTGATCGATTCGACCGGGCCGTCGGACGTTGGGGCGAGATCGATCTGGGTGGTCGGCGTTTCGCACATCGTCTTGCCCGACAAGGTCGGTCGCCTGAGCGCGATCGATGCGAGCACGCTGGGGATCGGATGGGACGGAGGACCGTATCTCGGATGGAAAGCGGGAAACTGGATCAGCGCGGACCCGGCCGCCTGCCAGTTGCTCGTCGTGATCCGCTCGCCCGCGCAGGCCGAGAATGCGGCGCGGGTGTTGCAATCGCTCGGGGGACAACAGGCATGTATCGTCGACCATACGCACAGCTTGCAGCGGTAATTCTGCTCCCCGTGCTGAGCGGGGCCTGTGTTCAGATGACGCGGCACAGCAACATGATGATCTTCGGCACAAACACCGTGGTGGGGCTCCGTGTCGGCGTGAACGCCACGAGCGTTCCCGAGGTGGCGATCGGCTATACGCGGCAGGAGGCCGTGGTGCTCCCTCTGGTGGCGAATGTGGCCGAAAGCGGTCACGACCCGAACCGGCTGACGCCATGTACCTTGACCGACGGTGTCGGCGGAACCGGCGATGGCACCCTCGGCAGCGGCGCCAAATATGCCGTCCACCCATGTTCGTTGGTCGCGATCCGCGGCGATGCACTCGACAGCTATTCGGTCCTGGCGAGCTTCGGTGGCAATTTCTCCGCATCGGCGGAGAAGGACAGATCCACCGCGCAGGCGGGCGTCGCGCAATATTTCTCGACGGGTATCGCGGCGCAGTTGCTCGCGACGAATGGCGGCGCCGCGGTGGTCGCGACGGGCGACGCCGCGAAGGCCTCATTGCTCAGAGACCCCGTGACCTTGGCCGACCTCACGCCGACCGCGGCGACGTTTTCCGTGGTCGCCCCACGGGTCATCCGTTGGCAGGCGGCGCGGGCCGCGCTCTCCGACAAGATCAAGAGTACGGCGCAAGAGCATCTCGGCGAGCGGCTAGCCGCCTTCGAAGCGGCGATCGACGGAACGCCGGTGGCGCTGTTCGCGCAGTGCAAGATCAAGACGACCTGCCAGGATCTGGTCGATGGCGGCGTGTATCGCGGCAATTTCAACGCGAGCGCGACGAAATTCCAGGCCGCTGTGGACGCATGGACAATACCATGAACGGAGACACGTGATGGCGAACAATACCACCCACGTCGAAGGGTATCGCACCGCCGCCGAAGTGTGCGACGCGGCGGCCGAATATCAGCTGGACGGCTATACGACGGTGCAGATCGGCCCGACCGCCTTTGTTCAGGCGCAGGCCGGAAGCTCGGTGTTATGGCCGATCGTCGCGGATCAGCCGTGGTTCGTTCTCATCGCGACGAAAGACCCGATGACCGTGCCGGCGCACCACGCACCGGCATCGGCCGCAACGCCCTGAGGGTCTCAGCGCGCTCCGTACGCCGGCAGTGCCAGCCGCCACCGGATCGCCGCCGCGCGCAACGCAAAGCCGCAGGCCGCGGCGATCGGAGCGGCAAGCGCGGGCGCTATCCCCGCCGTCGTCAGCACGACGTACGACCCCGACGCCAGCGCCGCCGCGGTCACGTACAATTCGGGCCGCATCAAAATCGACGGTTCGCCCGCGAGCACGTCGCGGATGATCCCGCCGACGCACGCCGTCACCACGCCCATCAGCGCAGCGGGCACCGGCGGGATGCCGAACGCCAGCGCCTTGGCCGCGCCGAATACGGCGTAGGCGGCCAAGCCCACCGCATCGAGCCAGTCGAGCGCCATGCCCTTCCACCAGCGCTCGGGCGTGGTCCACACCAGCACCGCGACCGCGAGGCAGGTTCCCGCGACGAGCCGGTCGTGCACCCAGAACACCGGCGCGCCGATCAGCAGATCGCGCACCGATCCGCCGCCGACGCCGGTGATCAGGGCAAAGAAGGTGGCGGTAACGAGCGTCTGGCGGTGGCGGATCGCGGCGAGCGCGCCGGTGATCGCGAACACCGCGATCCCGAACAGATCGAGCCACGGCAGCACGGAGCCGAATTGCCAGGGAAATTGCGCGGGCATCGCAGCGCTCTAGCCGCACAACGCCGGCGAGGGAATGCGGCGCGCGGCGAAAGGCCGCGCGCCACGCGCGATCAGCGGACTGCCGCCGCCTGATTGGCGACGACATCGCCGCGCTGCTCGGGCGTCATCGCCGCCGCGTTGACGTCGGCGGCGCGGATCGCGTCGGCGCGCTCGTCGCCGGTCTTGCGTTCCTGCTTGGCCTGCTCCTCGAGGTCCTTGGCATTGGCCTCCATTGCGTCGGCGCGGTTGTCGGCGGCCTTCTCGACCTGCTTGGCGAGCTTGCCGTCGCCATTGCCGCCACAGGCGGCGAGCGGGAGTGCGAACAGCGCCAGCGCCAGCGCCGCGATCGTCATCGTCTTCATGGTAACCCCTGTTTGACACATACCGTCTTCGGTACGCCCGACAGAACCGCCATTCGCGCCGATCGTTCCGCCTGCGGACCGAGCGCAGCGCTGGCATCGCCGCGCCGCATCGGGCATGGTCGCCGCAATGCGCCGCTATCAGACAACCACGCTGCTCTTCGCGGCCTGCCTCACCGCGCTGGCGGGCTTCGTCGATGCGCTGGCCTATTCGAGCATGGGCGGTTTCTTCGCCTCGTTCATGAGCGGCAACACGACTCGGCTCGGCGTGTCGCTCGCGACGGGTGCGGGCGGCGACGCGCGGATCGGCGCCGGGCTGATCCTCAGTTTCCTCAGCGGCGTGATCGCCGCGACGGTCGTCGCGCGCGCGCGGCCGCGGCGGCAGCGCGTCGCGGTGATGGCGCTCGTCACGCTGCTGCTCGGCGGCGCCGCGCTGTTCGCGCCGTATCATCCCGCGATCGTCCCGCTGCTGCTGCTCGCGACCGCGATGGGAGCGGAGAACGGCGTGTTCACGCGCGACGGCGAGGTCAGCATCGGGCTGACTTATATGACGGGCGCGCTGGTGCGGATCGGCCAGGGCCTGGCCGGGGCGCTGCTCGGTGACGGGCCGCGCTGGGACTGGGCACGCCATCTGGCGCTGTGGCTGGGGTTCGGCGGCGGGGTGATCCTGGGCGCGCGCTGCTACGGCGCTTATGGCAGCGGCGCGCTGTGGATCGCCGCCGCAGCCGCCGCGGGGCTGACGCTCGCGGCGCAGGCGACGCAGCGCGACACGGCGTAGCGGCGCGCCGCTTGGACTATGGCCGCGCCGCCGCGAACAGCGCGTCGACCGATCCGCGATTCGCGCGCAGCACCGCCTCGACGCGTTTGCGCCCGTCATAATAAAGCAGCGCCGGGATGCTGCGATGCGTCGCCTTGAGCATCGCGGCGTCGCGGTCCGACAGGCTCCCGCCGCCCGCAACCAGATCGCAATAGCCCTCGCGC
>NZ_JH584241.1:1882786-1956008 GCF_000241485.1 Sphingomonas sp. PAMC 26605 | reverse complement strand
GACGATCGTCTCGCCCAGCCCGCGCGAGACGGCGAAGACCCCCGGCGACTGCAGCGCGAGCACGCGCCAGCGCCAGCCGCCATCGGTCAGGAAGATGCGCCGGCCATAGCCCGGCCCGTAGATCGCGCTTCTGCGCAGCAAGGCGTCGGAGCGCGCGAGCAGCGCGGGCATCTTTGGCGGGATCGCGCGGTCGGAATAGAGTGTCGTATCGCCGATCACGGCGCGGTGCGGAAAGGCGAGCACCTCGGGCGCGAGCGTGATGGTGCCGAGCACCACCGCCGCCCCGAGCAAGGCCCGATTGAGATTTCTCTGCCAGCGCTGCATCATCACCCTCCCCGCAGAGCGTGTTATACTACCACCACACCGCCGCTTGCGCAACAGTCCCTTGCCGGCTTCGCCTTTTCCAGCGAGACGCGGTGCAGACACGCACAAGGAGCATCACATGGCGATCATGTCCGACCGCTGGATTCGCGAGCAGGCGCTGACCACCGGGATGATCGAGCCGTTCGTCGACGGGCAGAAGCGCGACGGCTGCATCAGCTACGGCCTGTCCTCCTACGGCTATGACGCGCGCGTGTCGGACGAGTTCAAGGTCTTCACCAATATCGACAGCGTGATCGTCGATCCGAAGGACTTCGCCGCGAACAGCTTCGTCGATCGCAAGACCGATTGCTGCATCATCCCGCCCAACAGCTTCGCGCTCGCGCGCACGGTCGAATATTTCCGCGTGCCGCGCGACGTGCTCGTCATCTGCCTCGGCAAATCGACCTATGCGCGCTGCGGGATCATCGTGAACGTCACCCCGCTCGAGCCCGGCTGGGAGGGGCATGTCACGCTCGAATTCTCGAACACCACGCCGCTGCCGGCGAAGATCTACGCCAATGAAGGCGCGTGCCAGTTCCTGTTCCTCGAAGGTAACGAGCCGTGCGAGACGAGCTATGCCGACCGCGCGGGCAAATATATGGGCCAGCGCGGGGTAACGTTGCCGCGGTTGTGAGCGAGCACTGCGCGCTTGGACCGCCCAAGCGAGTGCCGAGGCGCAAGGCGTGCCTATCTTTGAGATGGACCTCGCCGGGAGATTGAGCCGGCTCCCCACACGCGATAAGGTCGCGGCGGCGTTTGCGGTCGCGGCAGGCGCGGGAGATCGCGGCAATGCCGATTGAGGGTCCGCCACATCGTCGCTGGTCGCGACGCGGCGTCTTGACCGGTGGGTTGGCGGTCATGGCGATGCCGTCTCCCCTCGCCGCCGCGGACGATCAGCCGCTGTCGCTGCCGATCGCGCTCGGGCCGATGCGGATCGAGATCGGGGTGTTGGTCAACGGCCACGGACCGTATCTGTTCGTGCTCGACAGCGGAGGTCAGCCGGGATTGATCGACGAGGGGCTTGCACGTTCGCTGCATCTGGCGTCCGGGCGCACGATGACCTTCACGCTCGCGCACGAGGCGCGTCGGGTGCCGGTGTACGATGTCGCGCTGGCGGTCGGCGGCGCCTTTCGCCAGCCGCATGCCTCGCTCGTCGGAACCGATGTGATCACCTTCGGCCCCGGCGCGCAGGGGTCGCTTTCGGCCGGCTTCCTGACGCATGGCGCGAGCGGCCTGCTGTTCGACGAATCGCGCTGGCTGCTCTGGCCCGGCGCCTTGCCGGCGCTGCCCGACTATGTACGGCTGCGGCATGCGATCCGTAAGCTCGCATTACGCGGCGGCTCGGACCTGTTGGTCGCACCGGCGACGGTCAACGGGGTCGAGATCGAGCTTGGCTATGACACCGGCGCGCCGGCGCCGATGACGCTGTCGCCCGCAGCGGCGAAGCGCGCCGGGCTGCTCGACGGGCGTCCCGATTGCCCGATCGGGGCATCGGCGAAACTCTATCGGTCGGGGCCGGTGCACATCGCCGGGATCGATCTGTATCGGCCGTTGGTGGCGGTGCATCCGGTCAATTATGGATCGGCGCTGTTCGATAACGGTCTTGTCGGGCTTGGGCTGCTGCGGTTGCTCGACCTGGCGACCGATCCGTCCGCGGGCGATCTGCTCGTTCGCCGCAACCGGCAGAGCCCGCTCCCCGAACGCTATTCCTTGTCGGGCATCTGGTTCGACCGCCGCGGGAACGGCGCGATGGTCGCAGCGGTCGGGCGTGGCAGCCCGGCGCAGGCCGCGGGAGTCGCGCCGGGCGATCTCGTCCTCGACATGCCGTTCGAGCAAGCCGTGAGCCGTTTCAAAGGGCCGGCGGGCGCGACGGTCACCGCGACGCTCGAACGCGCGGGGGTGCGCCGCCCGATCGAGATCGCGCTGCGGCCCTATCTGGTCGATCACCCGGTGGGATAAGGTCCCTTCCCCTCACACCGCGTGCGGAGGGCGTTACCCAAGCGCGTACGCGTGCGATGCGCGGATCTCCGTTCTGCAGCGCAATGCTGTGTTCAACAGCCGCATCGGGATCGAACGCACCGCGCTTGGCACACATCGACCGCACCATCGCAGGCGCCTTACACCCATAAAAAAGGCGGCCCCGAAGGACCGCCCTGATTGCATTCGAACTGTATGGCAGGCGACTCAGAAGTCGTTGCGATACTGTTCGTTGCCGATGAAGCCGAGCTTCGAGACGTTCGACCGCTTGATGATCGCGAGGATCTGGTCGACCTTCTCGTAACGCGCCGCCGGGTCGGGCTGGAAGTGCAGCTCGGGCTCGGGGTTGAGCTGCGTCGTCTGCGTCAGATACTGCTGCAGCGTCGCCGGATCGGTCGGAGCACCGTTCCACAGCACGACACCGTCGGGCTGGATCACGATCTTGTTCTTTTGCGGATCGATCAAGGGCTTGTTCTGGTTCGGGTCATTGATCGGAAGATCGACCTTCACCGCATGCGTCTGGATCGGGATGGTGATGATGAACATGATGAGGAGCACGAGCATGACGTCGATCAACGGCGTCGTGTTCATATCCATCATCGGCTGGTCGTCACCACGGCCTGCGCTCATTGCCATGTCAAATACTCCCTGCGGCGAGGCCGCAATTCACTGAGGCTGCTACGGCAGCGATCACGAAGCCGGACCGCCCGTGGGAGGCGGCTCCGAGATGAACCCGACCTTGGCGAACCCGGCCGACTGCATCGTATAGATCGCACCGCCAATGCAGCGATACGGAGTCTCGACGTCGCCGCGGATATGCGCTTCGGGAAGATCCTCGGTCGTCAAGTTCGCGGCACCGCCGGCCTTGTCGACGATTTCCTTGAGCTTGTCGGTCGCACGCTTGAGCAGTTCCTCATGCGTCACCGGCGTCTGGCCCCAGAACACCGCGCAGCTGCCGTCGGGCTTGCGCGTGATCGAGAGCGACACGTTCTCGGGCTTGGTCACGGTCGGATCGTAGCGCACGTCCGGGAGCTTCAGCTTGACGGTCTGCACGATCGCCGGGATCGTGATGAGGAAGATGATGAGCAACACCAGCATGACGTCGACGAGCGGCGTCGTATTGATGTCGGACATCGGGGCGTCATCGCCGCCGCCACCTGTACTAATCGCCATGAAAGGCCATCCTATTCGTATCGGTCATACCGCCCGACCAACCCGGGCGGCGAAGGAAGCGGGGTCGCCCGGAGGCGACCCCGTTCGGTAGTCTTAGACGCGGGTCTGCACGCCACCGGCCTGGCCGGCGGTCGAAGTCGTCACGGCAGGCTTGGCAGCTGCCGTCGTGCCGGTTGCAGGGCCCTTCTTGCCGGGCGCATGCGGACGAACCGCACCGTTCGAGGCAAGGTAGCCGAGCACGTCGTTCGAGAAGGCCGAGAGATGCTCGGCGATCGCCTTGTTGCGACGCTGCAGCCAGTTGAAGGCGAGCACCGCCGGAACCGCGACGACCAGACCGAAGGCGGTCATGATCAGCGACTCACCGACCGGGCCTGCGACCTTGTCGATCGATGCCTGGCCAGCCTGGCCGATGCCGATCAGCGCGCGGTAAATACCGAGCACGGTACCGAACAGACCGACGAACGGTGCGGTTGCGCCGACCGTCGCGAGGAAGGCGAGACCGCCGCCGAGCTGCGAGTTGATCGCGGCTTCCGAGCGCGCGAGCGAGCCGTGCAGCCAGTCATGCGCTTCGACCGGATCGGTCAGGCGCGCATGCTGCTCCTGGGCTTCGATGCCGTCGTCGACGATCTGCTTGTAGGCCGAGTTCTTCTCGAGCTTGGCAGCGCCTTCGCGCAGCGAGTTCGACGCCCAGAAGGTCGCGCGGACGCGACGGCCCTGGTTGATGATCTTCTGCTGCTCGAAGATCTTGGTGAACAAGATGTACAGCGTGAAGAACAGGAAGATCGTGAGGATCGCAGCGGTCGTCCAGGTGACGGGGCCGCCCTGCTTCATGGCGTTCAAGAAGCCGAAATTGTCTGCGGCAGAGGCACCGGCAGTAAGGATGATGGTGGACATTGGGGGGACTTCCTTCTCGACAAGATGACCATGGGGCCCCTTCCCGGGCCCGCACGGCTAGGATTGGGTTATTCTGGCAAGCGCCAGACGACACGGCGGGTTTGACCGACGGTGCGCATCGGCGCCCCGGTCTGGTCGAGGGCCGGGGAATAGCGACCACGCCGCGTCAGGGCGCTGCAGGCGGCACGATCGAGCGACGAATTGCCGCTCGACGATGTCACGGTGCAGTTCTCGACGCGACCGTTGGTCCCGATATCCCAGCGGATTGCCGTCGTACCTTGTGCTTCTGCGCTCAGTGCGTCGGACGGATAGTCGTCGTTGGTGATCCAGTCGGCCGGGTTCCCCTTCGGACCCGCGGCCTTGCTGGCCACCGGCGGTGCAGGCGGAGCCGCGACCGGAACCGGTGCCGGGGCGGCGCGCACCGTGACCGGCGCGGCCGGCGGTGGCGTGACGACCGTGGCGATCGGCGGCGGCGGCGACTGGACGCGCACGATCGGCGGCGGCGACACGACCGGTGGGGTCTGCAGCTGCGGCTGTTCGGGCGGCGGGGGGGGCGGCTTGTCTGGTGGTGGGGGCGGCGGTTCGACGACGTCGAAGGTGTTAAGCTTCTCGGTCACCTTTTTGATGTACTTGAAGGTCAGCCCGTTCACGAAACCCCACGCGAACAGCGCGACAATGACCGAAACGATCACGATCGACACCACGCGGCTGCCACTCGTATTGCGATCAGCGTATGCCATTCAGAAACGAAACTCCTCTATTCCGGCACGACGGTCCAAGCCGATCCGTAACGTCCGCTCGTTATCCGGCCTGTCATGGGCTAGTGTATCCTGGACAGACCACAACCTCTATCGCGCCAAAAACGACGACGCAAACGCTTTGTCTCACGCAACAAACGTACAACCTCCCCGTGGCAGAATTATTTCTGTTTAAAAAGATCGCGACACGCTAGTCGTTCGCCATGTCCAAGCTCCTCAAAATCGCCGTTGCAGCCGCCCTGTTGGGGATGCCCGCATACCTTGTCGCGGCGCCACAAAACCGCGCGAATCCAAGCGATGTTGCGGGACCGGTATTACACTATGCCGACTATGCCGACCTCGTGGTCGATGCGCCGGTGATCGTCGATGCGACGGTGCGCAGCCAGCTTCGGCTCAAACCGGTTGATGCGCCCGACCTTCCGCCGACGATCGCGCGACTTTATGTCGAGGCCGACGTCGGCGCGCTGATTCGCGGCTCCAACGCGGTGCCGCCGCGGATCGGCTATACGCTCGACGTCCCGCTCGATGCGCACGGCCGCGTACCGAGCTATCGAAAGGCGCGCGTCCTGCTGTTCGCGCGCGCTGTGTCGGGCAATGCCGGGCAGGTCCAGCTCGTCCGGCCCGACGGCCAGCGCAGCTGGACTCCGGCGGGCGACGCGCTGACCCGCCGAATCGTCCGCGAGGTGCTCGCCCCCGATGCGCCGCCGACGATCACCGGAGTCGGCAACGCCGTCCATACCGCAGGCGATCTGCCGGGCTCGGGCCAGACGCAGATCTTCCTGACCACCGTCGACAACCGCCCGATCTCGTTCGACATCGAGCGCAAGCCCGACCAGCCGCCGCACTGGGTGGTCGCGCTCGGCGAAGTGGTCGACCAATCCGCGCCGCCGCCGGCGCGCGACACGTTGCTATGGTATCGCCTCGCCTGCACGCTGCCGGCGGCGCTGCCCGACAGCTCGGTCCCGCAGGACGGCGACGATGCGGCGATCGCGCGCGAGGATTATGCGCTGGTGGTGCGCGAACTCGGGGCGTGCGAGCGTGGGGGGCGGCGGTAAAAGTCGCACCCATCTCCGTCACCCCGGCCTTGTGCCGGGGTGACGGATTATCGAATCTCGAGCACTTGCCCCGTCGTCGAATGCGCGCCAACGAGATACTCGGCCGCAGCGACGACGGCGTCGCGGTCCGTATCAGCCCCCACATCAAGCGCCCCGAGCCGCGTCTGCGGCGCCAGCTCGACCGCGAGCGGTCCGACCGCCGCGCGGAGCATCGCACGGTCGAGCGCCGCGGCGGCGGCGTCGATCACCAGCATCACCATTCCTGATTCGCGCGGCGCGTCGCGCACCGCGGCGACCGCGTCGCGGCCCGCGGCGAAGACGAGCGCCGCACGCGTGCCCACCGCCGTCGCGAGCGCATCCCTCACCGGCGGTTCCGCACCAGCGTGATGCCGATCGATTCGCCAGCCTCGGCGATCGCGAGCTTGACGATCGTCACCTCGACGCGGGCGACGCGCGCATCCTGCAGGAACAGCGTTTCGCAGATATGGTCCGCCACCGCCTCGACCAGTTTGAAATGCACGCCCTGCGGCAGCGCGGTGGTCGCGGCGTGCTTGAGATCGAGATAGTTCTTCGACTCGGTCAGCGGCGTCTCGGGGTCAAAGCGATCGGGCACGCTCAGATCGACCGTCAGCGAGATGCGCAGCGGCTGCGGGAGGTGCGTTTCCTCGGAATAGATTCCGGTCAGCACCATCACTTCGAGGTCGTGCACGTTGAGCGTCAAACGGTCGGTCAAATCGATCCCAATCCTGGTCGTATCGCGGCGCGCCATAGCAGATGTCGCCGCCCAGGGAACCTTCGCCCCACGATCGCGCTTGCGTTGCCGCCGATCGGGCGTAAAGCGCGCGGCCCGCGTGCTGCCATGCGGTCTTGAAGGATCAACGCCCGTGATCGAGGTCTTGCCGATTGCCGCCGTCGCCCCCGCCGAAGTCGAGCGCTTGCTCGACCGCGCGTTCGGCACCGACCGCCACGGCCGCACCGCATATCGGATCCGCGCGGGGATGGCGGCGATTCCGGCGCTCAGCTTCGCCGCGATCGAGGGCGGCGCGTTGCTCGGCACGATCCAATGCTGGCCGATTCGCTTCGCCGGCGACGATGGCAGCGAGGTCGCGATGGTGCAGCTCGGCCCGGTCGCGGTGACGCCCGACCGGCAGCAGGCCGGGATCGGCCGGCTGCTCACCGCGCATGCGCTCGCCGCGGCCGAGACGGGCGGCATGGCGGATGCGCTCACGCTGATCGGCGATCCCGAATATTACGGCCGGTTCTTCGGCTTCGACGCGGCGCGCACCGCGGCATGGCGCGTGCCGGGTCCGGTCGAGCGGCACCGCCTGCTCGCCCGCGGCGCGAACGTCCCGGCGGGCGCGGGTGCGCTCGGGCCGCGCGTCGCCGCGCTGGTCTGAGGCGACGCGGCTTTACGCGCCCGCGCGCCTGTCCTACCGCCGCCTCATGCCCATGGAGCCGATCCCCGACCTTTCCGCTTTGTCGCTCGCCGACATCGCCCGCCTCGCCGAGGAGCAGAAGCTCCCGCCGGTCGAGCGCTGGAACCCGACGCATTGCGGCGACAGCGAAATGCGCATCGCGCGCGACGGAACGTGGTTCCATCAGGGCTCGCCGATCGGGCGGCAGGCGATGGTGCGGCTGTTCTCGACGATCCTGCGACGCGAAAGCGACGGCAGCTACGTCCTCGTCACGCCGGTCGAGAAGCTCGATATCGAGGTCGAGGATGCGCCGTTCGTCGCGGTCGAGCTCAAGGCATCGGGTGAAGGCCCGACCGCGATGCTGACCTTCCGGCTCAACACCGGCGATCTCGTCACCGCCGACGCAGAGCATGCCCTGCGCTTCGAGCCGGGCGAGGACGGCCCCCGCCCCTATCTCCACGTCCGCGGCGGGCTCGATGCCGTCGTCGCGCGCAGCGTCTATTACGAACTGGCGCAACGCGCGATCGACGGTGGCGACACGCCGCCCGGCGTGTGGAGCGCCGGCGCCTTCTTCGCGCTGGAGCCTGTCGCATGATGCTCGTCGAACGCCTTCGCCACGCGATGGCGGTCGGCCATGCCGACACCGTGCTGCTCACCGGCGACCATGTCGATGTCGATTCGATCGTGACCCCGCTGGCACAGGCGGCGGTGCTCGTGCCGGTCACCGACCGCGCCGAACCCGGCGTGATCCTGACGCGGCGCACCGACACGCTGTCACGCCACGCCGGACAGGTCGCCTTCCCCGGTGGCCGCGTCGATTCGGGCGACGTGGATGCGGTCGCCGCCGCGTTGCGCGAGGCCGAGGAGGAGATCGCGCTGCCGCGCGAGCGCGTCACGATCGTCGGCGAGGCCGATCGCTATCGCACCGTCACCGGCTTCGAGGTGACGCCGGTGATCGGCGTCGTGCCGCCCGATCTGGTGTTCACGCCGGCGGTCGCCGAAGTCGCCGAAGTGTTCGAGGTGCCGCTCGGCTTCCTGCTCGATTCGGGCAACCACAGCGAAGCGAGCGTCGAGTGGCAGGGCCGCAACCGGCATTATTACGAGATCCACTGGGACGGCCACCGCATCTGGGGCGCGACCGCGGCGATGATCGTCAACCTGTCGCGCCGGTTGCGATGGAACGGCTGACGCTGCCCGGCGCCGAGTGGCGCGCGCGGGCGGGATTGCCGGAGCTGTGCGACGTGCTCGGTGCGGCGCGTGGCGAGACGCGCTATGTCGGCGGATCGGTGCGCGACACGTTGCTCGGGATCGACGTCGCCGACGTCGATCTGGCGACGCGCCACGCGCCCGAGGACGTGATCGACCTGCTCGCGCGGGCGCGGATCAAGGCCGTGCCGACCGGGCTCGCACACGGCACGATCACGGCAGTGCTCGCAGACGGCGTACCGGTCGAAGTCACCACGCTCCGCCGCGACACCGCGACCGACGGCCGCCACGCGACCGTCGCCTTCACCGACGACTGGCGCGAGGATGCGGCGCGGCGCGACTTCACGATCAACGCGCTGTACGCCGATCCTGCATCGGGCGAGATCTTCGATTATTTCGGCGGGCTCGACGATCTCGCGGCGCGGCGCGTCCGCTTCATCGGCGATCCGCTCCAGCGCATCGCCGAGGACCACCTCCGCATCCTGCGCTTCTTCCGCTTCCACGCGCGCTTCGGCGACGTGCCCGATGCGGCGGGGCTCGACGCCTGCACGCAGCGCGCCAACGACCTGATGGCGCTGTCGCGCGAACGCATCTCGGCGGAATTCCTCAAACTGCTCGTCGCGCCCAATGCCGTCGCGACGCTCGCACTGATGGTCGAGCGCGGCATCCTGCTGCCGGTCCTGCCCGAGATCGACGAGGCCGGGGTTGGCCGCCTCGCACGCGTCGCCGCGGTGGAGGCGCAGGCGGAACTCGCGCCCGATCCGCTCCGCCGCCTCGCCGCGGTGCTGCCACGCGACCCGGCGCTCGGCGAAAGCGTCGGCGCGCGCCTCAAATTGTCGAACGCGCAGCGCAAGCGGATCGTCGCGGCGCTGACCGACCCGACCGGATCACCGCACCCGCTCGCCTATCGACTGGGGCGCGACGGCGCGCTCGATCGCTGGCTGCTGACCGTCGAGGACGCGTCGCACGCGGTCGATGGCGCGCGCGACATCCTGGCATGGCCGATCCCGAGCTTCCCGCTGACCGGCGGCGCGCTGGTGCAGCGCGGCGTCGGCAAGGGTCCCGACGTCGCGCGGCTGCTCAGGCAGATCGAGGATCGCTGGGTCGCGGAGAATTTCCCCGATGCGGCGCGTGCGGCGGCGATCGCCGACGAAGCGGTCGCTCAGTGGCGGCTCTCGACCAGCATCGCATAAGCGTCTTCGGCTTCGAGCGGCCGCGCGTAGAGATAGCCCTGCCCGTAGGTGCAGCCGAGCGCCGCCAGCGTCTGCGCGAGTTCGTTGGTCTCGATTCCCTCGGCGGTGGTCTTCATGCCGAGCGCCTGCGCGAGCGACAGGATCGCACGGACGATCGCGATCTTGTCGCGGTCGGCGAGCATGCCGCTGACGAAGCTGCGGTCGATCTTGAGAACGTCGATCGGCAATTTCTGAAGATAAGCGAGGTTCGAATAGCCGGTGCCGAAATCGTCCATCGCGATCGTCGTGCCGAGGCGCTTGAGCGCGTGCATGATCCCCGCGATCCGGTCGGGATCGGTGACGAGCGCGCTTTCGGTCAGTTCGAGCGTGAAGCGCGAGCCCTCGAGCCCGTACGCCTTGAGCGCCGCCTCGACGACGGGCGCGATCGTGTCGCGCTGGAGCTGGATCGCCGACAGATTGACCGCGAGCCGCACCCCCGACGTGCCGCCACAGCGCGCATCCCATTCGGCGAGGGTCGCCGCGGCTTCCTGGATCGCCCAGCGCCCGAGCGGCACGATCAGCCCCGATTCCTCGGCAACCGGGATGAAGTCGCTCGGCGAATGCTCGATCCCGGCGTCGTCCCGCCAGCGCGCGAGCGATTCGAACGCGACGAGCTGCCCGGTCGAGAGATCGCGGATCGGCTGATAGGTCAGCCGCATCTGCCCGCGCTCGATCGCGCGGCGCAGCGCGGTCTCCATCCCGAACTGCTCGCGCGCGATGTCGAACGCCTGCGTCTGATAGGCCTCGGTCTTGCCGCTCGCCTTCGAACGCTTGACCGCGAATTGCGCGTGGCGGATCAGTTCTTCGGCGTCTTCGATTCCCGCCGCGCCGAACGAGATGCCGATCGAGCAGGCGACGCGAATCTCGAAGTCGGACAGCCGGAACGGTGTCGCCAGCGCGCCCTGAATGCGTCGCGCGACTCGCTCGGCGTCGCCGATTCCGTCCTCGAGCGTCAGCAGAATGCCGAATTCGTCGCCGCCGGTGCGCGCGAGCACGTCCTGTGCGCGCAACGCGCCTTTCAGACGGCGCGCGACGGTGATGAGCAGTTCGTCCCCCGCCATCGACCCGAGACAGGCGTTGACGCGGCTGAAGCGGTCGAGATCGATCACCAGCACGGCATAGCAATCGCGCGTCTTGGGATCGTCGAGCAGCACCTCCAGCCGATCGCTGAAGCCGGCGCGGTTGGGCAGCCCGGTCAGACTGTCGGTGAGCATCTCGCGGCGCAGATTGTGTTCGGTGCGCAGCTCGGCGGTCTGATCGACCAAAGCGAGCATGCAGCGCTGCCGCGGGTTGCGTTCGAGCCGCGCGAGCGTCGCCTGGTAATAGTGGCAATCGACCTTGTCGCCGAACTCGACCGAGAATTCGGTCCGCAGCGCGTCGCTGAGCAGGAACGCGGCGATCTCCGGTTCGATCTGGGCAACGAGCGAGCGGCGCCGGTCGTTCATGCCCAGACCGGCGATCTCATAGGCGCGATTCGCGATCTGGACGACGACCGCGGAACCGTCGAGCGCCACCATCGCCGCCGGGATCGGCAGTAGGTCGATCATGCGCGATGCCATCATCATCGATGTCGGATACGGCTCGAGCGCCACCGGGGGCGCCGGCAGATCAGGAAGTGTCAGCACGGGTTTGGACGTCGGCGCCATTGTCCCGGCGATAGGGACGATTCGTTAATATCCCCCTTTCCTTCCCGAATTTCAGGCAATTGCGACCGAAACGCGAAGTATTGCAACGGGCTGGACGCAATGCTGCATCAGAAACGATTGTCGCGCGGGAAGCCGTTGGGCGGCATCCGTCCGGCCGCGCCGCGCGCCGCGCGCCACGGTGCGAGGTCGGCCTCGGTCCGCGTCCGGCCGCTGTCGCCGCCCATCGGCCAGCTCAGCCCTTCGGCGAAGACGAAGGTGATCGCATCCGACAGCCCGCCGTCGCGGAAGCGCATCAGCTGGACACCCTGCCCGCGCGACAGTTCGGCGAGCTCGCTCAGCGGGAAGACGAGCAGGCGGCGGTTGTCGCCGATCGCCGCGACATAATCGTGGCGCGGGTCGACCGGACGGACGAGTTTCAGCTTCGCGCCGAGTCGCGGGGTGACGACGGTCTTGCCCTTGCGCGTCTCGGCGAGGATGTCGGCGCTGCGGACGAGGAAGCCGCGCCCGTCGCTCGCCGCGACGAGCAGTTTCTCGGCGATGCTCGCGCGGAAGATCTGGACGATGCCGATGTCGCCGTCGAGGTCGATCATCAGCCGCACCGGCTCGCCGAAGCCGCGGCCGCCGGGCAGACGGTCGGCGGCGAGCGTATAGAAGCGGCCGTTTTCGGCAGCGATGACGATCTTGTCGGTGGTCTGCGCAGTGAAGTCGAACGCGGCGGCGTCGCCTTCCTTGAACTTGATCGCGGCGACCCCGGCGGCATCGAGATGCCCCTTCATCGCGCGGATCCACCCGCGCTGCGACAGGATCACGGTGATCGGCTCGCGCTCGATCATCGCTTCCAACGGGATGTCGCGTGCAGGGGCAGCCTCGGCGACGGTGGTGCGGCGGCGGCCGAGCTTGGTCTCGGGGCCGTAGCGCTCGCGCAGCTTGCCGAAGGCCTTCTTGAGCCGCGTGCGCTGCCGCGCTTCGCTGCCGAGCAGCGCCTCCAGCCCCGAACGCTCGTTCTCGAGTCCCTCGCGCTCCTTGCGCAGCTCCATTTCCTCGAGCCGGCGCAAGCTGCGCAGCCGCATGTTGAGGATCGCCTCGACCTGGCGGTCGTTGAGCTCGAACTCGGCCATCATCACCGGCTTGGGCTCGTCCTCGGTGCGGATGATCTCGATCACGCGGTCGAGGTTGAGATAGGCGACGATATAGCCGTCGAGCAGCTCGATCCGGTCACGGATCTTGTCGAGCCGGTGCGCGGTGCGGCGCTGGAGCACGATGAACTGGTGCGCGATCCACGCCAGCAGCGCCTGGCGCAGGCTCATCACGCGCGGGGTGCGGTCGGCGTCGAGCAGGTTGAGGTTCATGCTGAAGCGGACCTCGAGGTCCGACATCTTGAACAGGCTCTCCATCAGCATGTCGGGCTCGACCGAGCGGCTGCGCGGCTCGATCACGACGCGGATTTCGCTATCGGATTCGTCGCGGACGTCGGCGAGGATCGGCAGCTTCTTGTCGTTGATCAGCGCGGCGATCTGCTCGATCAGCTTGCCCTTCTGCACGCCGTACGGGATCTCGGTGACGATCGCGGTCCAGCCGCCGCCCTTCTCCTTCTCGATGCTCCAGCGCGCGCGCAGGCGGAAGCCGCCGCGCCCGGTGGCATAGGCCTCGGCGATCGCCGCGGGCGAATCGACGACGAGCCCGCCGGTCGGGAAATCGGGGCCCTGAATGTGCTGCAGCATCGCCGCGTCACTGGAGTCGGGCTGGTCGATCAGCATGATCGCCGCGTCGTACAGCTCGGCGACATTGTGCGGCGGGATGTTGGTCGCCATGCCGACCGCGATCCCCGCCGCGCCATTGGCGAGCAGATTGGGGAAGGCGCCGGGAAAGAGCTCGGGCTCCTGCTCCTCGTTGTTATAGGTCGGCTTGTAGTTGACCGCGTCCTCGTCGAGGCCCGCCATCAGATCCATCGCGACCTGCGTCAGCCGCGCCTCGGTGTAGCGGAAGGCGGCGGCGCCATCGCCGTCGATATTGCCGAAATTGCCCTGCCCCTCGACCAAAGGGTAGCGGACCGAGAAATCCTGCGCGAGGCGGACCATCGCGTCATAGACCGACGAATCGCCATGCGGGTGGTATTTGCCGATCACCTCGCCGACGACACGCGCCGATTTCTTGTACGGCGTGCTCGGGTCCATCCGCAGCTGGCGCATCGCCCAGAGCAGGCGGCGGTGCACCGGCTTCATCCCGTCGCGCACGTCGGGCAGCGAACGCGCGGTGATCGTCGAGAGCGCATAGACGAGATAGCGATCGCTCAGCGCGCTATCGAACGGCGCGTCGACGATGGCGTTGAAGGGATCGGTCGTGTCGGTGGCCATTACGCGGCGATAGCAGCGCGATGCGCCGGTGGCGAGATGGCGGTGCGGGGTTTGGCGACGGGGGATGCTGCGGCTGCGGAGATTACGGTGGCGAGGCTCGCGATCGGGCCGGCGGCGGGGTCGTCGGTGAGAGCGGCATGCCAAACCGGCCGCGCCCGAACGCGCGGCCCTTCACGAGCCCCCCACCTGCCGCATCGCGCCTCCCCTCCCTGGAAGGGAGGGGCTGGAGGTGGGTCGGCCTAAAGCGGGTGCTGCCCGCGACAACGGGCCGACCCACCCCCTACCCCTCCCTTCCAGGGAGGGGAGTCGGTTACGCCGCTGCCTATCGCCCCGACCGCGGTCCCCCGCCTGCGCCAAGCTGATTGCACCCCCGTCCGCGTTCCGATATAGCCACGCCTTCCCGCCCCGGCCCGCGATCGCGTTGCCGGGGCCGATCATTTGAGGGTTACCGCGCACATGGCACGCCGCCGCCAGATCTACGAAGGCAAGGCCAAGATCCTCTACGAGGGTCCCGAGCCGGGTACGCTGATCCAATATTTCAAGGACGACGCCACCGCCTTCAACGCCCAGAAAAAGGGCACGATCAGCGGCAAGGGCGTGCTCAACAACCGGATTTCCGAGCATATCTTCACGCTGCTCGGGCTGATCGGCGTGCCGACGCACTTCATCCGGCGCTTGAACATGCGCGAGCAGCTGATCCGCCAGGTCGAGATCATCCCGATCGAAGTCGTCGTGCGCAACGTCGCGGCGGGCTCGATCTCGACTCGCCTCGGGATCGAGGAAGGCACGCAGCTGCCGCGGACGATCATCGAATATTATTACAAGGACGATGCGCTCGGCGATCCGATGATCACCGACGAGCATATCGCCGCATTCGGCTGGGCGGGCCAGGAGGAGATGCACGACATCGCCGACCTCGCGATCCGCATCAACGATTTCCTGTGCGGGCTGTTCGCCGGGATCGGCATCCGCCTCGTCGACTTCAAGCTCGAATTCGGGCGCGTGTGGGACAATGATTTCCCGCGCATCCTGCTCGCCGACGAGATCAGCCCCGACGGCTGCCGGCTGTGGGACATGACCACCAACGAGAAGCTCGACAAGGATCGCTTCCGCCGCGATCTCGGCGGTGAGGTCGAGGCGTATCAGGAAGTCGCACGCCGTCTGGGCCTGCTGACCGAGGAGACCGACGGCGCGGTGCTCGATCTCGAGCAGCATCGTCTGAACAAGGGCAAGTAAGCTTTGCGCGCGCGGGCGCTGGCGCGGGCGGCTTGGCCGTTCGCGCTGCTGGCGCTGGCGTATCTGCTGACGGTGTGGCGCGTGGTCGGGCTTCCCGGCCTGCGCGACCCGGCGTTGCTGTACTGGCACGACTGGCAGGATCAGGCGCTGTACGTGCGCTCGGCGAGCGCACTGGCGGCGGGGAATTTCGATCCTGCCGTCCATTATTATCCGCTGCTCTACCCGCTGCTCGGCATGCCGTTCCTGTCGGTGTGGCCGAGCCAGCCCTTCTTCTGCGTCGATCTGGCCTGTTACCTGCTCGCCTTTGCAGGGTTCAGGAGCGTTGCGCGCGCATTCGGCGTGCCCGTCTGGGGCGCGGCGCTGCTTTTCGCCGCGACGACGCTCGCGCAATTCGGCATCGCCAAGCTGTGGATCGAACCCTGGACGACGACACCTTCGGCGGCGCTGCTCTGGCTAGCGCTCGGCGCAATGGCGCGGCTGTGGGAGGATCCGCGCATGTCCGTTCCCCGGCGGAGGCCGGGGCCCAGCCGCGAGCGGGTGGTAAGCGAGGACAGCGCTTTATTACCGCCGACATCGCTCCTGGGCCCCGGCCTTCGCCGGGGTGCGGCCGAAGGGGGCAGCGGCACGACCCCATTGCGCTGGCCCGCCGCCATTCTCGGCATCGCGCTCGGCCTGATCCCATTCGCGCGGCCCGGCGACGCGATCATCGGGGCGATCGTCGCGCTCGCCGCAGCGGTCGCGCTGTACCGCGCCCGCAACGGGCGCGCAGGCGCGATCGCGATGTTGAGCTTCGCGATCGCCTTCGGCCTGCTGGCCACGCTCTACACGCTGATTTATGGCCCCGCCCCCAGCCCGTACATGCTCTATTCGGCGCAATACGGCTTCAACTTCGCCTGGCTCGGCTGGAAGGCGTATGTCGTGCTGGTCGATCCGCGCGGCTGGTTCGGCGAGGGGATCGGGCTGCTCGACTATGCCCCATGGCTGTTGCTCGGCGGTGCGGGGCTGATCGCGGCCTGCGTCGCGACGCCGCGAGCGCGGCGCCCGGTCACGGTCGCCGTCGCCGCGGCGGGTCTGACCTACACGGTGCTCATGCTGGCCTATGTCGATCTGCTGCCGACGGGCCTGTGGCGCTTCAACAATCTGCACTATTTCAAATGGGTGCTGCCGCTGTTTGGGCTGTTCGGCGTGCGCTTCGTGCTCGATGCGCGACGCCGCCCCGCCCTGTTGCTCGCCGCGCTGCCGGTGCTGCTCGCGCTGACGATCCGGCTCGAGCCGGTGCGAGTCGGCCCGGGCGTGCCCGCGCGCCTCGCAATCTTCCCCGCCCCCAATGCTGCGGAATGGATCCCGACCTATTTCGCCACCGCCTGGATGGCCGATACGACGGGCGAGTTGCGCAATTCGTTCGACTATCACCAGATCCTCGTCGGCGGGCGGGTCTATGCGGTCGCGCTGCGCCGGCCCTTCACCGGCGACGAGCGCTGGCTCGGCGACGAGCATGTCCGCGCCCTGCTCGCGGGCAAGGATGCCGGCGGCTTCGCGCCGCTCTATCTCACCGGCCCCTGGCCCAAGCCCGCGCTCGCGCGCTACGGCGTGGCCACGACGATCGGCCTGCCGCACTGGTTCAGCGGGGTGCCGGCAATCCCCAAGCCCAAGTAACGCCGAGCGCGGGAAAGCTTGCGACACGCGCCGCGGGGCGCCATAGGGTGCGCGCTTCCCGACCGCAGCCAGGACAAGCCCCATGAAGCTCCGCATTTTCGTCACGCTGAAGCCCGGCGTGCTCGATCCGCAGGGCCGCGCGATCCACAAGGCGCTCGGCACCCTCGGTTTCGCCGGCGTCAACGACGTCCGCGCGGGCAAGCTGATCGAGCTCGACGTCGCCGACGACACCACCGACGAGCGCGTCGATGCGATGTGCCGCGAGCTGCTCGCCAACACCGTCATCGAAAACTACCGGGTCGAGCGCGTATGAAGACCGCGGTCATCGTCTTTCCGGGCTCGAACTGCGACCGCGACATCGCGACCGCGCTCGAGCGGGTCGGCGGCACCAAGCCGACGATGGTGTGGCACGCCGAGACCGAGCTGCCCGACGGCGTCGGCGTGATCGCCGTCCCCGGCGGCTTCTCCTATGGCGATTACCTGCGCTCGGGCGCGATCGGCGCGCGGTCGCCGATCATGCGTGCGGTGAGCGACGCGGCGGGGCGTGGGCTTCCCGTGCTCGGCGTGTGCAACGGCTTCCAGATCCTCACCGAAGCGGGGCTGCTGCCCGGCGCCTTGATGCGAAATGCCGGGCTCGATTTCGTCTGCCGCGAAGTCGCGCTGACGGTCGGGAACAGCCAGAGCGTCTTCACCAGCCGCTACGATGCCGGCGAGCAGATCGTCTATCCGGTCGCGCATCACGACGGCAATTACTCGGCCGATGACGAGACGCTCGACCGCCTCGAGGGCGAGGGCCGTGTCGCGTTCCGCTATGCCGGCGCGGTCAACGGGTCGGCGCGCGGCATTGCGGGCGTGCTCAGCGCAGCCGGCAACGTGCTTGGCCTGATGCCGCACCCCGAGCGCCGCATCGAAACCGCCGCGCATGGTGGCGACGACGGCCGGCGGATGTTCGAAGGGCTGTTCGAGGCTGTGGGGGCATAAACACACCGGTCGTCACCCCGGGCTCGTCCCGGGGTCCACCGGGCCGCGCGTACTGCGATCGCTGCGAGAGCGGCACGGTGGGCCCCGGCACAAGGCCGGGGTGACGGTTTAGGGTGTCCCCGAAACGCCGCTACACCCGCGCCCGGAACGGCGAGAAATCGGTCCCGCGGTCGTACACGTCGACCCCCTCGCCGCGCTTGAGGAAGTTGACGACGAGATAGGTGAACGGCGTGAGGATCACCTCCCACGACACCTTGAGCACGAACTGGCTGACCATCACCGCGAGCATCGCCGCGACGGGCCAGTCGGGCGCGCCGTAGAAGGCGAGCGGGTAGAATATCAGGCTGTCGAACCCCTGCGCCACAACCGTCGAGCCGATCGTCCGCGTCCACAGCATCCGGCCCTCGGTCAGGATCTTCAGCTTCGCCAGCACGAAGCTGTTGGCAAACTCGCCGACCCAAAAGGCGGTGATCGAGGCGAGGATGATGCGCAGCCCCGTCGCCGCGGCCGGATCGACGAAGATCGAGCGGCCGAAGACATATTCGTACGCCGCCTGCCCGTTCCATGCCGCCGCGGGCGGCAACGCGACGACGATCTGCTCCATCAGCGCCATGAAGAGCAACGCGCCGAACCCCGCCCACACGCAGCGCCGCGCGCGGGCATAGCCGTAGACCTCGGTGAGGATGTCGCCGATCACATAGCTGACCGGGAAGAACAGGATGCCGGCACCGAACGGCCACGGCCCGATTCCCGGCAAGTCGATCACCGAGCGCTTCCCCGCCCCGACGACGTTCGACAGCAGAAGGATCACGACGAACGCGACCATCACGAAATCGAAATAGCGGAATTCGCGGCCGCGCGTTTCGGCGGCGGTGATCGTCTTCAAACCGGCCATGTCGTTTCGCCCCCTGATCGACGTGCCCGCTATGAAGCCGGTTTCGCGCGCGCGCAATCCGCGCTAATGGCGAAGCCGGTGCGCGCCCGTAGCTCAGTTGGATAGAGCAAGGAGCTTCTACCTCCTCGGTCGGGGGTTCGACTCCCTCCGGGCGCGCCACCGCCGCCTCAGGCGGCCGGCCCGCCTTGGTCGAAATCGTACACGCCGCCCGGTTCCGCCGCCACGAAGCGCGACCGCGCGAGACCCGCTGCCGAAACCGCATCGTCAAGCGCCAGCCGCGGCGCATCCCGCGCTTCGTCGGTCAGCTGGAACGTCCCCCAGTGGATGCCCAATGCCTGCCCCGCATCGACATCCTGGAAGATCCGCACGGCCTCGGTCGGGTCGACATGCTGTTCGGCCATGAACCAGCGCGGCGCATACGCGCCGATCGGGATCAGCGCGACGTCGGGCGCGCCGAGCCGTGCGCGGATCGCCGGAAAGATCGCACCGTCGCCATAGCCGGTGTCGCCGACGAACCACAGCGTGCCGACCGGCGTCGTCAGATAATGCCCCGCCCACAGCGCCATGCGCACGTCGCTCGGCCAGCGATTCGCCCAGTGCCGCGCCGGGGTCAGCGTCGTCGCGAAGCCGTTGGCGAGCGCGAGGCTGTCCCACCAGTCGCCGACCACGCAGCGCGCGCCCGGAACGCCCGCGCGGACGATCGCATCGGTGCCGAGCGGCATCGCCATCAGCGGCGCGTGCGCGACGTGGAGACGGCGCAGCGTGGCGAGGTCGAGATGGTCGTAATGGCAATGGCTGAGCAGCACGAGGTCGATCGGCGGCAGATCGTCGAACGCGACCCCCGGCGCGGTGACGCGCTTGGGGCCGAGGAAGGAGAACGGGCTCGCGCGCTCGGACCAGACGGGATCGGTCAGGATGTTGACCCCCGCCGCCTGGATCAGCAGCGACGCGTGCCCGACCATCGTCACGCGCAAGCCCGCGTGCCGCGCGACCGGCTTGGCGGGCGCGACGGGCACCGATGCCGGCCAGCGCGCCGCGCCGTTCGCAAGCTTCCAGCGCAGCACCGCGCCCAGCCCGGCATCGCTGGGTGGCTGACCAGGATTGAAGAAGCGCACGCCGTCGAAATGGTCGCTCGGCGGGCCGGAATAATAGCGGTTACGGGCCATGCAGCGGACCTAGAGGGGGATCGCGGAGAATGCACCCTCCGTCGTCACGCGAATTTATCCGCCCGGCGCCGCCCGACGAGCAGCCCGCGCTCCAATCGCCCGCACAATGCGGCGTAATAATCGGTGAGGAAGCCGCGGTCGTCGCGGTCGTCGGGCAGCCCCGCCTTGCGCCGGATCGTCGCGGCGACGGTGACGATCGCCTCGTCGGTGCCGTTGCGCAGCACCTCCTCGAGCATCTGCAGCTCGTACACGCCGTACAGGCCGAGCGCCGCCTCGCTGAACACGCGGCGCTCGCGTTCGACCGGGAGCGCGAGGTCCGAGCCGAGCTTGCCGCGCACGGTGCGCACCACCCATGTCCCGGCGAGCAAGTCACCGACGCGCAGCCGGTCGCGGTTGAACAGCGGGAAAAGCAGGAAAATGCCGCTCCAGCCCAGCGCGAACAGCGTCAGCATGGTATCGGCCCAGCTATTGGCGATCTGGCTGCCGAGAAAACTCAGCGGCAGGAACAGTTCGATCTCGCGCATCGCGTTGCGCGCGACCACCGCACCGCCGGTCAGCCGCGCGCCGTCGCGCGCGACGACGCGCAAGCCCAGCAGCCGCTTGCCCGGCGTCGCGCCGCTCCCGCTCAGTTCGAACAGCGCGAACCAGCCGTTGCGCAGCACGAAGAAGCCGAGCAGCCACAGCACCGCCAAGGCGCCCTGATGGCTCGACCAGGCGAGATAGGCGATCGCGATCGTCGCGACGACGAGCACGACGAGGATCGCGAGCACGTCGATGACGAACGCCGCGGCGCGTTCGCCCGCGCTGCCGAGCTCGATCTGCAGGTCGACGCCTTCGGGCGTGACGAAGCTGCGCCGGCGCGACCGCAGCGCCGTGCGCGCGTTACGCCGGAGCGCCATCGCGGCGGCTCCTCGGCAGATAGGAACGGGGCAGATAGAAATAGAGCAGCCAGCCGAGCAGCATCGCCAGCCCGATCGCATAGCGCGCGAGATCGTTCGTCACGGTCTGCCGCCCGATCCCCTCGAGCAGCCCCGCGACGAGCAGCATCACCACCGCCCCGCCCATCACGGTCGCCCCCGTCTTGCCCGCCTGCACCGCGGCGTCGCCGCGCGTCGCGCGGCCGGGAAAGGCGATCGCGGTGCCGATGCGGAACCCCGCCGCGCCCGACAGGATGATCGCGAACAATTCGGTCGTGCCGTGGATCAGGATCCAGCCGGTGAAGCCGAAGCCCAATCCCTTGGGCACGAACACCGCGAGGAAGGCGCCGAGCATCAATCCGTTATACGCGATCAGCAGCGCGGTCGGCACCGCGAAGGCGAAACCGAGCGCGAACGAGAAGATCGCGATCTGCGCATTGTGCGTGAAGAGATAGGCGGCGAAGGTCGTCAGCATGTCGTTATGCTTGCCGTAGAGCGTGATCCAGAGCGATTCGAACGAGGCTGAGGGATCGCGCCCGCCCGCCATGCTCTCGCCGACCAGCCCGAAGAACCAGCCGGGATCGCCGCGCACCAGCAGATAGCCGACCACAGTGCCCGCCACCGTCAGCAGCAGCGAGACGAGCGTCTCGCGCCACAGCGCGCGCACCGCGGCGGGCCAGGCGCGCACGAAGAAATCGCGCAATTGCCGCACCGCCGAGGTCGGGACGCCGTAGAGCTGGAAATAGGCGCGTGTGCAGAGCTGTTCGAGATACGTCACCAGCGCACGGTCGAGCGAGGTCTCGCGCGCGATCGACAGCGACGACAAGGCGGTGCGGTACAGCAGCGGAAGCGCGAGCAGATCGTCATCGCTCAATGCCGAGATCGAGCGTTTCTCGATCCGCGTGACCAGCGTCTCGAGCCGCTGCCAGTCGGCGGCATGCGCCGCGCGGAAACGGCTGGCGTTGACCGTGGCGGGCTGCGCGGTGAGCAAGGCGGTGGCCATCAGAGCAGGTTCCTGCGTTTCAAGGCGACATAGCCCGCGACGAGCTCCTCGCCGACGCGGTCGTGCGCGCTTTCGATCACATGCACGCCGAGATGCTGGAGCCGGGTGAGCACGAGCTTGCGATCGCGCAGCAAGGCGGCGGCGGTGACCGCGCGGGTCACGTCGTCGGGTGTCGCGGGCGCGGCATCGACCAGCCGCTCGACCTCCTCGTCGCGCAGCACGACGACGAGCAGCAGATGCCCGTCGAGTAACCGCGCGGCGGCGCGCACGAGGAAATCGGCCGAGGTCAGATCGGTGAATTCGGTGAACAAAACGATCATCGAGCGCCGCGTCAGCTTGGCGGCGAGCGTGGTCAGCGCGAAGCTGTAATTGGTCTCCTCGCCGCTATAGTCGATCGCCGCGGCGAGCCGCTGGAGATTGGCGAAGGCGGGCATTCCCGACACCAGTCCGCTCGCGATGCGCGGGCGCGAATCGAATGCGTGGAGCGCGACGCGGTCGCCGAGCTTCAAGGCGATCCAGGCGGTGAGCAGCATCGCCGACACCGCGCGGTCGACGCGCGGCAGGCCGGCGACGGGCTCGGACATCTGCCGTCCGGCGTCGACCGCGAAGACGATCTGGTTGTTGCGCTCGCTGCGATATTCCTTGGCGTGGAGCTTGGTCTGGCGCGCCGACTGCTTCCAGTCGATCGCGCGGCGGTCCATGCCTGCGCGGAACTCGACCAAAGCGTCGAAATCGGTGCCGTCGCCGCGGTTGATCTGCGCGAGCAGGCCCGACAGCGCGTGGCGCTGGAAGATCTGCGCACCGCGGTCGTGGAGCGCGCGGATGTCGGGGAGGATCGGGAGCGTCACGTCGGTGGGGAGGATGCGTTGCTGCCACGCCAGCCCGAAGGCGCCGCGCCAGCGCAGCCAGAGCTTGTCGATCCGCGCGGTGCCGCGCCGGAGCGTGGCGAGCGGCAGCAGCGCTTCACCGCGGCCGTCGTGCAGCGTGAGCCACAACCGTCCGTCATTCTCGAGCGCGAGCAGCGGGCCGCCATCGAGCGCCACCTCTGCGCTGCGCGGTGGCCGGCCGCCTGCGATCGTGACGCGGATCATCGCGTCGATTGTGGCGCCGACCGGCGCAGTCGTGGGGACCGACAGGCTGGCGGTCCCGGTGCGCCGCGCGCTCAATGCATCGAACGCGGTCAGCAGCAGCACCGCGATCGGCCAGGCGAGCCCGACATACCAGCGACCGGGCAACGCGACGGCGATGAACAACGCTACCGGCGCACCGGCGGCTGCGGCGAGGACCGCGGTGCGTGTCGGGTAGATCATCGCGCGCGCGCTCCCCCCGTCATCCCCGCGAACGCGGGGATCCCGCTTCTTCCTGCCGCCGAAGAAGAAGCGGGACCCCCGCTTTCGCGGGGGTGACGGGGGATGGACGCAGCGCGCAAGATCACCGCGGCGCTTCGATCGTCTCGATGATGTGCGTGACGACATCCTCGATCGCACGCCCGTCGATCTCGGCCGCGGGTGACAGGATCAGCCGGTGCCGCAGCAGTGCCGGCGCGAGCGCCTTCACATCGTCGGGAATGACGAAATCGCGCCCGTCGAGCGCCGCCCGCGCGCGCGCCGCGCCGGCCAGCATCGCACCCGCGCGCGGGCTCGCCCCGCTCTCCAGATCGGCGACATCGCGCGTGCCGCGGATCAGCGCGGTGATATAGTCGATCACCTCGTCGGCAAGCCGCACTTGCCCGACCGTCGCGATCGCCGCGCCGATGATCGCGGCATCGGCGACTCGCGCGACACCCCATTCCTCCGGCTCCATCGCATGCGCCTGGCTCCCGTGCGCGGCGATGATCCGGCGTTCCTCGGCAGCGCTCGGATAATCCACCGTCTGCTTGAACAGGAAGCGATCGAGCTGCGCCTCGGGCAGCGGATACACCCCCTGCTGCTCGATCGGGTTCTGCGTCGCGACCACCATGAAGCGCTCGCCGAGCGACAGGCTCTCGCCGTCGATCGTCACGGTGCGTTCCTGCATCGCCTCGAGCAGCGCCGCCTGTGTCTTGGGCGGGGTGCGGTTGATCTCGTCGGCGAGCAGCAGGTCGGTGAAGATCGGCCCGCGCGTCAGCGTGAAGCTGCTCGTCTGGAAGTTGAACAGGTTCGCGCCGATGATGTCGCCGGGCATCAGATCGGGCGTGAACTGGATCCGCCCGTAAGCGAGCCCCGTCACCCGCGCGAAGCTGCGTGCGAGCAGCGTCTTGGCGGTCCCCGGCGGCCCTTCGAGCAGCACGTGCCCACCTGCGAACAAGGCGACGAGCAGGATCTCGACGGTCTGCTCCTGCCCGACCACCGCCTTGCCGATTTCCGCGCGGATCGCGCCGGCGAGTGCCGCCACGTCTTCGACCGTTTCGAATGTCACCGCGTCTTCTCCCATAACCAGTGATGCAGCGCCTGCGCCGCCGCGAGCATGTCGCGGGGGTCGCGCGCGTCGCGCGCCTGTTCCGCCAATCCTGTGAAACGCGCCCGCCCGCGCAGGCCGTCGAGATAGGTGTCGGCCGCAGCCCCCTGCAGTCGCGCCGGCACGCCGAACACGCCGCCCGCCCGCTCGCGCACCAGATCGACATAGCGTGGGCCGAGCCGCCCCTGCCGCCCGGCCTTGCGGACGAGCGCGGCGGCATTGTCGATCAGCGCGGTCTTGCCGAACGCGATCGCCCGCGCGCGCCGCCGCGGCGGGCCGAAGCGCGCGGTCGCCTGGACGCCTGCGAGCAGCACCGCCGCTGCGAGCGTCAGCGTCATCGCGAGAAAGGGCGGGTCGAACAGCAGTTTCAGCGGGCTCGGCGACGCGCCGAAGCCGTTGAGCGTGACATCGAAGCCGATTGTCTTCGCCCCGGTCGAATTGAGCCAGTCGAGCAGCTCGAGCGCCGCGCGCGCCTGCGCCGCATCGCGCATGCCGATGTTCGACAGCAGATCGGGATCGGCAAGAACATAGAAAGCCGCATCCCCGATCTGGCCGAGCACGACATGCCCCTGCGCGTCGGTCAGGATCGGGCGGAGGTCGACGCCGGCGATCGTCTGCACCGGGCGCGGCGCGGCAAAGGCGATGCCGCGCGGCATCCACCTTAACGCGCGCAGCGGCTGCCCGCCGCTGGTGTAGCGCGTGACCTTGAGCTTGTATTGCGGCGCGAGCACGCCCTCGGCATCGCCGACCGGCCGGAACGCGACGAAATTCGCCCAGCCGGGATGAAGCGGATCGGCGGCGGTCTGCCATTTCGGCAGGATGACGAGCGTCGCCTTGGCGCCGCGCGCGGCGAGCACCTTGGTCAAGTCGGTCGCACCCGATTCGGGGGTGAGCACGACGAGGTCCTCGCCGCCGAGCTGCCGCGCGTTGCGGATGATCCGCGGGGTGCGCCCGGTCGCTTCGGCCAACCGGACGATCCCGCTATACCCGACCGCGGCGTTCGACAGCGCATGCGCCCCGCCATTGCGGCCCGAACGCAGGTCGGGGGCGTACGCCCCGAGCACCAGCATCCCGATAAAGGCGAGAATGCCGACCGCGAGCAGGATCGCGACGGTGCGCACGTTGAACGCGCCCGTATTACCCGCTCCGGGCTCGCCCATCGTCAGGTCGCTCATCCGCGCCACGCGCCGGGCAACGCGAAATCGCGATACGCGGCGCGCGCCTGCGTCCAGTCCGCCGCATCGACCGCGCGTCCGCCGAACAGGCTGCGTTCGACCAGGCGGGCGATCCCCGCGAACAGGTCGCGCGCCGATAGCGGGATCGCGGCGGATGCGCTCAACTCGCGGCTGGTCAGCGCCGGACGGACGAGCTGCGGGCGGCGCCGCGCGATATCGTCGATCGAGCGCCGCAGCAGGTGATGCACCGCCTCGGCATAGCGCCCTTCGCCCGCGAGCAGATCGGCCTCGCGCAGCCATTCCTGCACCGGCGCGGCCTCGGGCGCCCAGGCGGCATCGACGGGCTGCGAGACCGCCGGGCGCCGCCACCCGAAGCGCGGCCAGCGCCATTCGCCATGCCGCACGCGCTGATACACCGCCCAAAGGATCGCGATCGCGACCAGCGCGAGCACGCCCCACAACAGGATCTTCGCATACGGCCAATGCGGCAGCCGATGCGCGATCCACACCAGGCCGCGCCCGACCGGCTCGAACAGCTTGCCGAGCCATCTGCCGACCTGCATCAGCCATTCGGGCGGCTTGGGCGGCGGGGGCACGCTATGAAGCGTGAATTGCACGCTCGGATCGGCCCTGAGCGCGGCATGCGCGGCGGCAAAGCGATCGGTGGCGGCCGCCACCTGCGATGTCCCTCCGCTCACCAAAATCCCCTGCGTCGCGTTGCTGCGCTGCGGCTGAGCGTAGAGCAACGCGACGCCTGCGCAAACGCCAATCGTCGCGCGCGAGCGGACCTGCTGCAGCGCCGCGGAGCTTAAGCGCGGGTTCAGCGCGAATCGACAAGACGCGTGCGTCGAGCCGGTTCCATTCCGGCCTCAATCTGGTCTAAAGGGCCGCCATGCATCCTATCTCCTCGTTCGCGCGCGTCGGAAAACTTCTCGTCGCAGCACTGCCATTGTTCGCGCTCACCGCCGGTCAGGGGTCGAGCGGGCTGCTCCATGTCGCGGTCGACAACGTCCGCGATCATACCGGGCACGTCCATGTCGACCTGTGCACCCAGGCGCAGTTCCTCAAGGATTGCCCGATCACCGGCAACGCCCCCGCGCATCTCGGCGAGACGACCGTCACGCTCAGCGGTCTCAAGCCCGGCCGCTATGCCGCGCAGGTGTTCTACGACCAGAACGGCAACAACAAGATCGACCGCGCGTTGTTCGGCGTGCCCAAGGAGGGCGTCGGCTTCTCCAACGACGCCAGGATCAAGCTCGCCCCGCCGAAGTGGGAGGAAGCCGTGTTCGATTATGACGGCCAGGAAAAGACCATTCGGCTGAAGCTGCGCTACTTCATCGGACCAGGCTCGGGCAGCCAGTGATCGCAACCCTGCTCCAGCGGCTCGTCGCGCTCGGCGTGCGCCGCCCGTTCGCGGTGCTCGCTTTGTGCCTCGCCTTGGTCGCGGGCGCGGCCGTCTATGCCGCCGGGCATTTCGCGATGACCACCGATACCGCGGCATTGATCTCGCCCAAGATCGCGTGGCGGCAGAACGAGAAAGCCGTCGAGACGGCGTTCCCGCAACTGTCCGACGTGCTGCTCGTCGTGGTCGACGGCAAGACGCCCGAGCTCGCCGAAGCGGGGGCAGCGAAACTCTCTGCCGCCTTGGCCACCGACACGACGCACTTCCGCCGCGTCCAGCGCCCCGATGGCGGCGCTTATTTCGACCGTGAGGGGCTGCTGTTCGGTTCGACCGCCGAGGTCCAGGCCTCGACCAAGGCGCTGATCGACGCGCAGCCACTGCTCGGCCCGCTCGCCAGCGACCCGTCGCTACGCGGCATCGCGAATGCCTTTTCGACGATGCTGACCGGGGTCGCGCGCGGCGACGTCCCATTGACGCGGATCGCGCGGCCGATGCGGACGATGGCCGATGCGCTCGACGCTTCGGCGGCGGGCAAGCCCGCCTATTTCTCGTGGCAGGAGCTGTTCGCCGAGCCGGGCTCGGGCACCACCCCGCCGCGGCGTCGCTTGATCCTTGCGCAGCCCAAGCTCGATTACGGCGCGCTCCAGCCCGGCGAGGATGCGGTCGCCGCGATCGTCGCGCAAGCGGACAAGCTGGGGCTCGATCCGGCGCACGGCGTGACCGTGCGCACGACGGGCGAAGTCCCGCTTGCCGACGAGGAGTTTGCGACGCTCGAGGAGAATATCGGTTTCGTCGGGCTGGTGATGGCCGCGGCGATGCTGCTGACGCTGTGGTTCGCGACGCGTTCGGTGAAGATCGTCGCGGGGATCGTCGTCACCATCATTGCGGGGCTCGTGCTGACGACCGCGCTCGGGCTGCTCGCGGTCGGGGCGCTCAATCTGATCTCGGTCGCTTTCATTCCGTTGTTCGTCGGGCTTGGGGTCGATTTCGGAATCCAGATCTCGGTGCGCTTCAATGCCGAGCGGCTCGACGGCGCCGACACCGCCGCCGCGCTCCAACGCGCCGCCACCGCGCTCGGCGCGCCGCTCGCGCTGGCGGCGGGGGCGGTGTTCCTCGGTTTCGGCGCGTTCCTGCCGACCGATTATATCGGGATTGCCGAGCTCGGCATCATTGCCGGGCTCGGGATGATCGTCGCACTCGTCGCGAGCGTCACGCTGCTGCCCGCGATGCTGATGCTGCTCAAGCCCGGCGCGCCGCGGCGCGAGGTCGGCTTCAGCGCGGCGGCGCCGCTCGACCGCTGGCTGCACACGCATCGCAAGACGGTACTCTGGGCGTTCGCCGCGTCGATGGCGGGGAGCATCGCGCTGCTCCCCTTCGTTCAGTTCGACTTCAATCCGCTCCACCTGCGCGCCAAGGACGGCCCGGCGATGCGCGCGCTGACCGATCTGATGCGCGATCCGCTGCGCACGCCCAACACGATCAACGTGCTCGCGCCCAATGCCGATGCGGCGAAGGCGCTTGCCGCGAAGCTGAGCGCGTTGCCCGAGGTTGCCGAGGCGGTGTCGGTCGATGGCTTCGTGCCCGAGGACCAGCCGGCCAAGCTCGCGGTGGTGCAGGATGCGGCCTTGTTGCTCGATGCAGCGGTCAACCCGTTCGACGTGACGCCGCCGCCAAGCGACGCCGCGGCAAGTGCGGCGCTGATGAAGACCGCAGGCGAACTCCGCGCCGCCGCGACCGCGCATCCCGGCCCCGCCGCTGGCGACGCCCGTCGGCTCGCGAGCGCGTTCGATCGGCTCGCGCGCGCCGCGACGACGCAGCGGACCAACGCGACCGCCCTGCTCGTCACCCCGCTCGGCACGATGCTCGACCAGATTCGCAGCCTGCTCCAGGCCGAGCCGGTAACGCGCGCGACGCTGCCGCCCGAGATCGCGGGCGATTGGGTGTCGAAGGACGGCCGCGCCTTGGTGCAGGTCTTCCCCAAGGGCGACAGCAACGACAATGCCGTGCTGCGCCGCTTCACGCGAGCCGTGCGCGCGGTCGCGCCGACCGCGAGCGGCTTGCCCGTCGCGACGCAGGAGGCCGCCGGCACCGTCGCCTGGGCGTTCGTCGAGGCGGGGATCCTTGCGCTCGTGCTGGTCAGCGGCCTGCTGTTCGTCGTGCTGCGCGATCTGAAAGAAGTCGCCTTCACGCTCGCGCCGGTCGTCCTGTCGGGCTTCCTGACGCTGGGAAGCTGCGTGCTGATCGGCCAGCCGATCAACTTCGCCAACATCATCGCCTTTCCGCTGCTGTTCGGCGTGGGGGTCGCGTTCCACATCTATTTCGTGATGGCCTGGCGCGCCGGGGCCACCGACCTGCTGCAGTCGAGCCTCGCGCGCGCGGTGCTGTTCAGCGCGCTCGCGACCGGCAGCGCGTTCGGCAGCCTGTGGCTGTCGCACCATCCCGGCACCGCGAGCATGGGCAAGATTTTGATGATCTCGCTGGCGTGGACGCTGGTATGCGCGCTGATCTTCGAGCCCGCGCTCTTGGGGCCCCCGCGCGCGAAGAAGGCGTAGCCCTCTTGCTCCCCTCCCGCTTGCGGGAGGGGCTGGGGGAGGGAACGACCTGGATCCCCTGCGCTGCGCTCGCGGCACGCCCCACCCCTAACCCCTCCCGCAAGCGGGAGGGGAGGTTCCGAAGCTGGCGCTGCGCGTGGTGGGCAGCGGCGTTACCGCTTCGCCGGGGACGTCGCGACCGGCGGCGCGCTAGCGGGCGCCGCGGGATCAGCCGGAAAATCATCGACGGCAGGCTTGGCGGCGGGCGGCGCCATCGGGCTGGCCGTCGGCGCAGCCGCAGGATCGGCCGGGAAGTCGTCCGCAGCTGGCTTCGGCGTCGGCGCAGCGCTAGTCGGCGCGGCCCCCGCCGCCGGGTCCTTGAGCGGATCCGCCGCCGGATCGGTCAGCGGATCGTCGAGCGCGCTCGCCGCTGCGGCCTTGGCACTGTGCGTCTCGGCGATGCTCACCGCGCGATCCTGCAGATAGGCCGAGCGCAGCGTCGCATACGGATCGACCGCGCCGCCGAGCAGCGCCTTCAACGCCCCATCCGATTCGACACGCAGATCGAGCCCGGTCAGCACCGCTTCGGATACGCGATATTCGGCGCGGTCGAACGGCGTGCCGATCGTGAAGGCATAGGTCTGCCCCTGCGCGATCCCGGCGCCGAAATCGCGGAAGTCGCTCGGGCCGACCAGCGGAAGGAAGATGTAGGGTCCCGGGCCCAGGCCGTAATGGCCGAGCGTGGTGCCGAAACTGTTGTCGTGATGCGGCAGGTTGAAATCGCGCGTCTTGGCGACATCGAGCACGCCGCCGATCCCGATCGTCGAATTGACGAGGAAGCGCCCGGCCGTCTTGAGCGCGCGCTTTGGCTTCAGTTGCAGCACATCGTTGGCAAACACCAGCGGCTCGCCGACGTTCGAGAAGACGTGGCGGATTCCGGTGCGCAGCGGCTTCGGAAACACGGTCTTGTAGAGCATCGCCAACGGCCGGAACGCGATCCGATCGAGGAACTGGTGGAGCGAGAACATCGTCCGGTTGAAGCCCTCGAGCGGATCGCCCTTGGTCCGGTGATGCCGCGGTCGCGCCGCGGGCGGGCCGGCAGGCGGCGTCGCCGGGGCGGCCGTCCCGTTCGCGACCGCCTGCGTCGGCGCCGCGACGTCCTGCGCCATCGCCCCCTGCGCCGCGAACAGCGCGAGCGCCATCGCCACCACGCTGCTCGTGCCCCCCAGCCGCAAGATCAGCGTCCGCCCTTGGCCGAAAGGTCGTTCAGATGGCTGATCAGCGCCTTCGCCCCACCCTTGGCGAAGATGCTCGCGAAATCGGCGCGGCGCGTCGCGAGCTGGCTGATCGCATTCTTGTAATAGACGTCGACGATCCGCCACGCGCCGCCGCTCTGGCGCAGGCGATAGCCGATCGGGACCGGGTCGCCCTTCGGCGCTGCAAGCGTCGTGCGAACCACCTTGTCGGTGCCGCGCGTCTCGACATTGGGGTCGATCTTGAAGCTCTCGCCGCTGTAGCTGTCGAAATTCGACGCATATTGCGCGACCGTCAGCCGCCGCATCGCCGCGACGAGTGCGGTCTGGTCTGCCGGCGCGACCTTGAGCCAGTCGAGGCCGACCGACAGCCGCGTGATCAGCGCGACGTCGAAGGTCTGGTCGACCACCGGCGCGATCCGCGCCGCGCGGCCGGCAGCGCCGAGCGTCTTGCCGCCCTTCATGATCGCGAGCAGCCCGTCGTCGAGCGTCTGAACCGGCGCGCGCGCAGGATCACCGGCCTGGGCGGAGAGCGGTGCGGCGAGCACGAGCGCCACGGCGGGCACGATCACTCTGAGAGAAAACGTCATCGAAAGCTCCTGTTGGGACATTCCGGAGGGCCCGCTTGGGCAGCGCCGGTACCACCGTCTGGTCGCTAGCACAAACGGCTGTAGCGGCGATGAACGCGCTCGCACCGGGCGGGTTGCACCGCATTCGTCCGACCTTCGCCCCGCATCACCGGCTTTTTTACGTTCCCCTCATGTTGCAACGCGGCTAAGATCTCTATCTGGGAGGCATAGATGACGAATTCGCGCGGATGCTGTAGGGCATGCGTGCCCGGTTCGGCATTCGAGCGGACGGAAGGAACGGTGTTTGCAGGTCATTCTCGCCAACCCACGCGGTTTTTGCGCTGGGGTCGTACGGGCTATCGAGATCGTCGAACGGGCGATCGATCGCTACGGCGCGCCCGTCTATGTCCGCCACGAAATCGTCCATAACCGCCACGTCGTCGACACGCTGCGCGCGAAAGGCGCGGTGTTCGTCGAGGAATTGTCCGACGTGCCCGAGGGCGCGATGACGGTCTTCTCGGCGCACGGCGTCGCGCGCTCGGTCGAGGAAGAAGCCAGGGCGCGCAAGCTGCCGGTGTTCGACGCGACCTGCCCGCTCGTCACCAAGGTCCATCTCCAGGGCCGCCGCTACGCCAAGGACGGCCGCACGCTGGTGATGATCGGGCATGAGGGCCATGCCGAAGTCGTCGGCACGCGCGGTCAGGTCGATGCGCCGGTGCATCTCGTCTCGACCGAGGCCGATGTCGCCGCGCTCGACCTGCCGATCGATACGCCGATGGCGTATATCACGCAGACCACGCTCAGCGTCGACGACACCAAGAACGTCATCGCCTCGCTCGGCCGCCGCTTCACCAATCTCGTCGGGCCCGACGTTTCCGAGATCTGCTACGCGACGCAGAACCGCCAGAGCGCGGTGCGCGACCTGTGCAAGGTTGCCGATCTGCTGCTCGTTGTCGGCTCGGAAAACAGCTCGAACTCGAGCCGCCTGCGCGATCTCGGCACCGACGAAGGCCTGCCGAGCTATCTCGTCGCCGATGGCAGCGCGATCGATCCGGCCTGGTTCGATGGTGTCGAGCGCGTCGGCCTGACCGCAGGCGCTTCTGCCCCCGACGAACTCGTCGAGAGCGTGATCGCCGCTTTGCGCAGGCTCGGCCCGGTCGAGGTGACGCAACTGTCGGGCGTCGTCGAATCGCTCGAATTCGGCCTCCCGCGCGAACTTCGCGACCCCGCCCCTATCAAGCGCGCCGCAGTGGGCGCATAGGAACAGCCATGACGCTTCCCCTCGCTCCGCTCATGCGCATCGGCGCCTACACGCTCAAGAACCAGATCAAGGGCGGCAAATATCCGCTCGTGCTGATGCTCGAGCCGCTGCTGCGCTGCAACCTCGCTTGCCCCGGCTGCGGCAAGATCGATTATCCCGACGCGATCCTTAACCAGCGCCTGAGCTACGAGCAGTGCATGGAAGCGATCGAAGACTGCGGCGCCCCCGCCGTGTCGATCGCGGGTGGCGAGCCGCTCCTCCACCGCGACATGCCGCGCATCGTCGAGGGCTATATCGCGAAGAAGAAGTTCGTGATCTTCTGCACCAACGCGCTGCTGCTCAAGAAGAAGATCGACGACTACAAGCCGTCGCCCTATTTCACCTGGTCGATCCATCTCGATGGCGACAAGGGCATGCACGATCACGCCGTCGACCAGGACGGGACGTACGAGATCGCGATCGACGCGATCAAGCTCGCCAAGTCGAAGGGCTTCCGCGTCCAGGTCAATTGCACGGTGTTCGACGGCGCCTCGGCCGAGCGGCTCGCCGGCTTCTTCGACATCATGGAAGAATTGGGCGTCGAGATCACCATCTCGCCGGGCTATTCGTACGAGCGCGCCGCCGACCAGGAGCATTTCCTGACGCGCGAGCGCACCAAGAACTTCTTCCGCGACGTCTTCTCGCGCGGCGATGGCGCGCGCGCGTGGAGCTTCACCAACTCGCCGCTGTTCCTAGATTTCCTCGCGGGCAACCAGACCTATGAGTGCACGCCGTGGTCGATGCCGCTGCGCACCGTGTTCGGCTGGCAGAAGCCATGCTACTTGGTCGGCGAGGGCTATGTGCCGACGTTCGCCGAGCTGATGGAAGGCACCGACTGGGATCAGTACGGCGTCGGCAAGTATGAGAAATGCTCGAACTGCATGGTGCATTGCGGCTTCGAGGGCACCGCTGCGGCGGACGCCGTGCGCAACCCGCTCAAGATGTTCACCGTCGGCCGCAAGGGCATCCGCACCGAGGGGCCGATGGCACCCGACATCGATCTCAGCCATGCACGCAAGGCCGAGGACGTCCACTCAACGCATGTCGAGGCCGAGCTCGCGAAGATCAAGGCGGCCGATCCCGACGGCTTCAAGCGCACCCAGCGCGCGGCGTAGGAAAGCGTCATGGCGCAGGCTCCCGCGAAACGAACGCCCGACGATGCCGGGCGTTCGATTCGCGAGCTCGACGTCGTGCGCCTTCTGGCGGAAGTGAAGCTCGATGAAGGGCGGCTGCCGATCGGGGCAATGGGCACCGCCGTGTATCGCCATCGCGACGGCGAGGCGTTCGAGGTCGAGTTCATCGAACCTTTCCCGGTGGTCGTGACGCTGCGCGCGAGCGAACTTACAGCGTTGCATGGCTAGACTGTCAGGCGGTCGCCTCATCTCCGAGGCGAAAGTCACCGACTATCTGCTCAACCCTGCACACGCCGTCGGCAGATCGAAAGCCGCCTTTTTCGAGCGCTTCGGTTTTTCGGTCGATCGGCCTGTTGAGCTGCTGGAGGCATTGCTCGCCCATCCGGAAGCCAATGCGGTCGTGGATGTTGCCGAGTCCGCTTACGGTATCAAAAGCGTCGTCCAATGCCGCCTCGATACCCCCGACGGCCGGAACCCCTGTGTTCGCTCCGTCTGGTTTCTGGAGACCGGGTCGAGGCTTCAGCGGCTCGTCACGGCCTATCCGTTTCAGGGCGGCTGAACGCACCACCGTCGATCTCGGCGATCGCTGCGCAGGCGCGCTTTAGCGACGCAAACGCCCGACTTGCATCGCGCCCCGTGCGGAGGAGGGCGCGGAGTTGCGCGGGATTTTGTGCCAGCGATTTGACGATGGCGCCTAGCGCGATGCTGCCGTCGGGGTTCATGCCGACGAGCGCTGCTGGGGGGAGCGCGTGGTCGGCGCTGTCGGAAATGGTGCGCAAGATCGCGAAGGGCACGTTGTGACGTGCGGCGACGCGGGCGGCGATGTGCGACTCCATATCGACCGCGATTGCACCAGTCTGGGCATACAGCGCGGCCTTTTCCGCGGCGGAAGCGATGATGCTGTCCGCACCGACGATCGTGCCGGTGTGCGCTTCGGGAAGATGGTGCGCGAGCCATCCCATGAGTTCGCGCCCAGCCCCCACCCTATCCGTCACCCCGGGCTCGTCCCGGGGTCCACCGTGCCGCGCGTGCTCGGGCCGTAGATTTTGCGGCACGGTGGACCCCGGAACAAGTCCGGGGTGACGGCTGTCGTGGAGGGTGCCCACCACCACGTCCCCGGCGCGCAATGCCGGATCAAGCGCACCCGCCACACCGCACGACAGGATCGCAGTCGCCCCCGCAACCGCCGCTTCGAGCTCGCGCTCCAACCGCGCCGAATCCCCGCCGCCAGCGACCACCACGACGCCCGGCCGCGCGATGATCGCCGCCTCGCGGTGCAGCCCGCAGGCGACGAGCAGGTTCACATCCCGAACGCCGGCCGGCCCGCGTTCGAGCGCTTCAGATTGCGATACCGCGCCACCGCCCACAGCGGAAAATACGCTGGATAGCCGTGATAGCGCAGGTAGAAAACGCGCGGGAACCCGCCGCCCGTGTACTTCTCCTGCCCCCACAGCCCATCGGCCGCCTGCGTCGCGATCAAATGCCGCACCCCGCGCTCGACCGCGGGATGATCGACCTTGCCCGCCGCCATCAAAGCGAGCAGCGCCCACCCCGTCTGCGATGCGGTCGACGGCGCGGGCGTATAGCCCTTGTAGTCGAGCGCATAGCTCTCGCAATCCTCGCCCCAGCCGCCGTCGAGGTTCTGGATGTGGAGCAGCCAGTCGGCGCCCTTGCGTACCATCGGATGCTTCGCATCGAGCCCCGCGGCATTGAGCGCGCACAGCACCGACCAGGTGCCGTAAATGTAATTCACCCCCCAGCGCCCGAACCAGCTGCCGTCGGGCATCTGCTCCTTTTCGAGGAAGGCCAAAGCCGCCTTCATCCGCGGCGAATCGGTCTCGCCCAATTGCGCGAGCATCGACACGACGCGCGCGGTGACGTCGCTGGTCGGCGGGTCGAGCAGCGCGCCATGGTCGGCGAACGGGATGTTGTTGAGGTAATGATAGCTGTTGTCGGCATCGAACGCGCCCCAGCCGCCGTCCTTGCTCTGCAGGCCCACGGTCCATTCGACCCCGCGCGCGATCGCCTCGGCATAGTCCTCTCCCCTCCCCTTCAGGGGAGGGGCTGGGGGCGTGCCTGCGGACTCCAGCGTCAGACTGAAGGCACGGCCCCACCCCAACCCAGTGTCGGGTGAAGGATGCCCCGCATCCTTCAGGCCATCCCGGGGGGATGGCCGACCCGACACTCCTGACGGGGAGGGGCTTAAGGGCGCGCGATCCTTCGCACGGTCCATCGCCATCACCACGACCGCGGTGTCGTCGAGATCGGGATAATGCGCGTTGTTGTACTGGAACGCCCAGCCGCCGGGGCGGACGTCGGGTTTCTCCTCTGCCCAGTCGCCCTTCACGTCGAGCACCTGCAATGGCTTGAGCCAGGCGAGCCCCGCCATCGCGCGCGCCTCGGCGTCGTCGCCGCCCGCCTCGAGCATCGCGTGCGCGGCGAGCGCGGTGTCCCACACCGGCGAGACGCACGGCTGGCAATACGCTTCGTCGTCCTTGATGACGAGCAGCCGCTCTACCGATTCGCGCGCGACCATGCGCATCGGATCGTCGGCCGGGCAGCCCAGGCAATCGAGCATCATCACGCTGTTCGCCATCGCCGGATAGATCGCGCCCAACCCGTCCTCGCCGTTCAGCCGCTCGGTGACGAAATCGAGGCACGCGCGGATCGCACGCCGCCGCGTGCGCTTTGGCCAGAGCGGCTCGGCCGCCTTGAGCACGACGTCGAGCCCGTTGAAGAATTTCGTCCAGGCGCGCTTGGTCCCCGCCGCGCGGCTCTCGAGCGGCGCGCGCTTGTGCGTGTAGAGCTCGTCGACCCGCACGCCCGAAAGGTTCCGCGCGACCGGCTTCTTCACTGCAAGCACCAACAACGGCACGATCACCGTCCGCGCCCAATACGACATCTTCGAGAGATGCACCGGAAACCAGCGCGGCAGCAGGATCAATTCGACCGGCAGCGTCGGCACCGTCCGCCAGTCGGCGCAATCGAACAAGGCAAGCTGGATCCGCGTGAACACATTGACCGCGGCCGCCCCGCCCGCCTTGTGGATGGCGGCGCGGGCCTGCGCCATGTGCGGCGCATCGAGCGGATCGCCGATCATCTTCAGTGCAAAATAGGCCTTCACGCTCGCGCTGACATCGAACGCGCCGCCGTGGAACAGCCCCCAGCCGTGATGGCTCGCCGACTGGATACGGCGCAGATAATTGCCGATCTTGCGCTCGATCTCGGCATCGCGCGGCTCACCCAGATAGTGCCGGAGCAGCACATATTCCGCCGGGATCGTCGCATCGGCCTCGAGTTCGAACACCCAATGCCCATCGGCGCGCTGCAGCGCGCCCAGAGCCGCCGCGGCACGGGTCGCGGTGGCGTCCGCCTCGTTCACCAGGCTCGCGCGGTCGATCGTCTCGATAGTCATCCCCCGCCCTTAGCCGAGTGCGCGCCCACGCGCCAAGCGGGCAGCGGTCTCGCCCGAGCGCAAAGCGCCCTCGATCGTCGCCGGCAGCCCGGTCTGCGTCCAGTCGCCTGCCAGGAACAGGTTGCTCCAGCGGGTGCGCGCGGGCGGGCGCTTGGCGTCCTGCTCGGGCGTCGCCGCGAAGGTGGCGCGCTTTTCCTTGACGATCTGCCACGGCGGCAGCGTCGCGGGCAGCCCGTGGATCGCGGCGATATCCGCCCAGAAGGTCGCCGCGAGCTCGGCGCGATCGGTATCGACGAGATGGTCCGCGGCGCTGACCGTCACCGATAGCCGGTCCGGGAAAGCGAAGATCCATTCCGCCGTCCCGCCGATCACCCCGAGCATCGGCGCGACCCCCGCCGGCGGGGTGTAAGCAAAATGCGCGTTGACGATCGACCGGAACGCGTCGGGCACGACGAGACCCGGCACCAGCGACTCGGCAACCCAGGGCGGCACCGCGAGGATCACCGATTCGCCCGGCGCCACCGGTTCCTCGCCCGCGCCGAAATCGAGCGCGACGACGCGGTCATCGGCGAATTTCAACGCGCGCAGTCGCCGCCCGAGCGTCAGCCGCGTCCCCTGCCGCTCGAGCCACGTCAGCGCCGGATCGACGAACGCCGCCGCCAGCGTCGGCTCGGCGATCCGCGGCCGGCTCGCGCGCCCGCCCATGGCGAGCGATTCGCGCATCACCGCTGCGGTCAGGCGCGCCGAGCCATCCGCCGCCGCGGTATTGAGCACCGCGAGCAGGATCGGCTCGATCAATTTGTCCCATACCGCGCCGCGCGGCGCGACGCGGTCGGCCACAGTCTCCCCCGCCCCGCCGCCGAGCAGCCCGCCGAACCGGAGATAGTCCATCGCGCGCGTGCCGGGCACGCGCCGTCCGTCGCGGAAGATCCACCACGGCAGCCGCCCGTCATTGACGCGGACCGCCCAGCGTGCGCCCGTCTTGCGATCGACGAACGCGAAATCGGCGTGGAGCGGCCCGCTCAGCCGGTCGCTCGCGCCGATCGCACCCAGATAGTCGGCGACCGCGCGGTTGCCCGACAGGACGAGATGGTTGCCATTGTCGATCGTGCGGCCGAGCTGCGGATCGTGATACGAGCGGCAGCGCCCGCCGGCCTGCGCCGCCCCGTCGATCAGCTCGGCGGCGACGCCCGCACGCGCGAGATCGACCGCAGCGCCGAGCCCCGCCATGCCAGCCCCGATGATCCGGACGCGCGCGCTCAACGGAACAGCATCAGCCGCAGCACGGTGAAGATCAGCGCCGGCTTGTTGACCTTGATCCGCGTCCGCGGCGGCGCCCAGCCCTCGGCCTCCATCCGTGTCAGGATCGGCGCATAGACCGCCGCCATCAACCGCGGCGCGATGAGGTGACCGCGCGGGCGCTGATCGAGGATCGCCTGCGCTGCAGTGAAATGCTGGCGCGCCTTGGCCGCGAGCACGCGGCACGCCGCATCGACTCGCGGATCGCCGACCACGGTGATCGGATCGAGCAGCGCGATGCCTGCTCCCAGCAGCGCCTCGCGCGGCAGATAGACGCGCCCGATCGCGGCATCCTCGTCCACGTCGCGCAGGATGTTGGTGTATTGCAGCGCGAGCCCGAGATGGTGCGCGAGGGCGATGCCGACCGCGTCCTCCATCCCGAAGATCTTGACCGAAAGCCGTCCGACCGCGGACGCGACGCGGTCGCAGTACAGCTCGAGCTCGGCCATCGTCGGCCAGCGAATGTCGCGCTCGACGTCCATCGCCATGCCGTCGATCACCGCGAGGAAATCGGCCTTGTCGAGCGCGAAGCGGCGCACCGCCTCGGCCACCAGCACCGCGCGCCCGGGATCACCACCGGCATAGAGCGACTCGATATCGGCGCGCCACGCATCGAGCGCGACGGCGCGTTCGGGCCGGTCGCCGACCTCGTCATCGGCGATGTCGTCGACCTCGCGGCAAAAGCCGTAGACCGCGTACATCGCCTCGCGCTGCACCTTGGGCAGCACGCGCATGCCGGCGTAGAAGGAGCTGCCCGAGACTTGCGCCTGGAGCTGCGCGGGGGTCGCCTTGGGGTTCATCCCCGCCCCTTAACCACTTGCGACGCCGCCGCCAACGCCGCGAGGCCAAGCGCCTCATATGGGCGGTGGTGGACACGCTGCGACAAAGGATCGCGCGTCCTGAGCCGCTGCGTCAGGCTCACCGCGAGTCGGTGGATGATCGCGACTTCGACGGCGAGGCGGCGATCGCGGATCTGCCCGGCAAACCCGGCCGACTCGTCGAGCAACTGCGCACTGCGCGCGGCAAGATCGCGGATCGTCGCAAGCAGGCCCGGCGAGGCGACCGGCTTTTCGAGGTCTTCGAGCCTCGCGCCGTGCCGCGCCATCAGATCGAGCGGGAGATAGACTCGGCCAATCGCGCGATAATCCTTCGCGCAGTCCTGCGTGTGGTTGATGACCTGCAGCGCCGCGCACAGCGCGTCCGAAGCCGGCCAGGTCGCCTGGTCCTCGCCGTGCACGTCGAGCACGTAGCGCCCGACCGGCATCGCCGAATAGCGGCAATAGTCGATCAGCGCCGCCCAGTCGGCGCAGCGGTCGACGGTGCAATCGCGCTCGAACGCGGTGAGCAAATCGAGCGCGTGTTGCGGGCTGATCCGGTGCGACTCCATCGTCGTGCGCAGCGCGACCGACGCGACATCGGCGTCGCGCGTCCCCAGGATCGTCGCGCGCATCGCGCCGAGCAGCGCGAGCTTTTCGTCGGCCGAGACCGCCGGATTGTCCGCCACGTCGTCCGCTCCCCGCGCGAAGCGGTAGAACGCCATCACGGGCGCGCGATGCTCGGGCTTGAGCAGGACCGAGGCGACGGGGAAATTCTCGTCCTTATGCCCCTTGCCCGAGGCGAGATCGGCGGCGGCGGCGGCGCTCATGCCGCTAGATCCGCCTGGACGCGGCCCTTCCACAGCCCGCCACGGCCGCGGATATGCTGCCACGCCGAGAGCAGCGTGCATCCAGCATAGAAAGTCGCGATAGCCGGCAAGAGCAGTCCCCAAAGTGGTGAGCGGCGGTAGAAGCGCAACATCGGCTGGAACGCCAGCGCCATCAGCGCCCACGCGGCGATCGCAGCATATTGTGCGGGGCCGCGCGCGGCAATCGCCAAGACCGGCGGCGCGAGATAGGTCAGCGCGAGCCCGAGCGTCGTGCCGGCGAGCAGCAGCGGCGAATATCCTAGCTGGGCATAGGCCGAGCGCGAGATCATCGCCGCGACCGAGCCCCAGCTGTCGTAGCGCCGGATGCTCAGCGCGCGGTCGGTCAGCCCGAGCCACACCGCGCCTTGCGTCTTGAGCAGCGCGCCGAACGCGCAATCGTCGATCAGCGCCGAGCGGACAGCGGCGATGCCGCCCGCCGCTTCGAGCGCGCGGCGCTCGACCAGCATGACGCCCCCGGCGGCGGCACCGAGACCGCGCCCGCGGCGGTTTACAGTGGCGAACGGGTAGAGCATCTGGAAGAACCAGACGAACGCCGGGATCAGCGCGCGCTCGGCGAGGCTGTCGCAGCGCAGCCGCGCCATCAGCGAGACGAGCACGCGGTCGTCCTCGACCGCGCGGGCGATTAGGCTGCGCAGCGTGTCGGGGGCGTGCGCGATGTCGGCGTCGGTGAGGAGGAGGTAATCGGGCGCGTCGCCCGCGGCGGCGATGCCTTGCGAGACGGCCCAGAGCTTGCCGGTCCAGCCGGGCGCGAGGGGGGCGCCGGAGACGATACTCAGCCGCTCTGATCCAAGCGCGCGCGCGATATCGGCGGTGCCGTCGCTGCTCGAATCATCGACCAGCACGATGCGAAAATCGCCGGGATAGTCCTGCGCGGCCAGACTCCCGATCGACCGCGCGATCACATCGGCCTCGTCCCGCGCCGGAACGATTGCCGTGACCGACGGCCAATCCCCTGCTGCTCCCCTCCCTGAAAGGGAGGGGCTGGGGGTGGGTCGGCCCGTGGAGAGGTCGACGCCCGCATTAGGCCAACCCACCCCCGCCCCCTCCCTTCCAGGGAGGGGAGGAAGCGAGTCGCGCTCCCTTGTCAGCCAAAACCCGTCGCGCGCGAACACCAGCACCAGCCAGATCGCCAGCGACGCCAGCGCAACACCCAGCACGATCACGCCAGCATCCCCGCCTGCGCGAACCACGCGATCGCCTCGGCGAGCGCCTCCCGGTACGGCCGCGCGCGATAGCCCAGCTCGGACTCGGCCTTTGCGCTCGAATAATACATGTCGTGCGCCGCCATCCGCAGCGAATCGAGCGTCAGGAACGGGTCCTTGCCCGTCACCCGCGCAACCTGCTCATTGACCCACGCCAGCGGAAACAGCGGTGCGCGGGGAATCCGCACCGTCGGCGGCTTGCGCCCGACGATCCCCGCCACGCTCGCCAGCATATCGCGCAACGCCACATCCTGCCCGCCGAGCACATAGCGCTCGCCGATCCGCCCCCTGGCCATCGCCGCGATATGCCCGTCGGCGACGTCGTCGACATGGACGAGGTTGAGCCCGCTCTCGACGAACGCCGGCATCCGCCCGCTCGCCGCCTCGACGATGATCCGCCCGGTCGGCGTCGGGCGCGCATCGCGCGGGCCGATCGGCGTCGAGGGATTGACGATCACCGCGGGGAGCCCCTGCGTAGCGACCATCGCCTCGACCAGCCGCTCGGCGACCACCTTGCTGCGCTTGTAGGCGCCGACCGCCTGCTCGGGCGTTGCGGGGCGAGTCTCATCGGACGGGCGGCCATGATCAGGCAGCAAGGTCGCGACGCTGCTGGTATAGACGATCCGCTCGACCCCGGCGGCAAGCGCCGCCTCCATCACCGCCGCGGTGCTCGCGCGGTTGTTGCGGACGATCTCCTCGGGATCGCGCGCCCAGATGCGATAGTCGGCGGCGACGTGATAGAGCTGGCGTGCCCCCGCCATCGCCCGCGCCATCGCCACGGGATCGCGCGCATCGCCCTCGACCAGCTCGCCGGGGAAAGCGCGGAGGTTGGTCCGTGCGCTGCTCGCGCGCACCAGCCCGCGCACGCGCGCGCCCGATTCGGCGAGCTTGAGCGCGACCGCCGAACCGACGAAGCCCGAAACCCCGGTCACGAGTATGATGTCTGCGTCCGCCACCGTATCTCCTTGCCGCCGCGCTGTAGAACGCCGCGGCGTCCAGTCAAACCTCCGCGATGCGTTCCCCGGCAATCCTCCCCCGCCAGGGGGAGGTGGCGCGTATGCGCCGGAGGGGGAGGCAAGCGAGCGCTCAATGCTAGGGCGCCGCGCTTCCGCCCCCTCCGTCAGCCTGCGGCTGCCACCTCCCCCTAGCGGGGGAGGATGAAATGCCGCTCGCCGTCACCCCGGCCTTGTGCCGGGGTCCACCGCGACGCGCGCGCAGGCCGGGACGTCAATACACAGCGTCGTTGCCCGGTGGGCCCCGGCACAAGGCCGGGGTGACGGCGGGAAGCGCAAGGACATGACGCGCTTTTCACCCGCCCACCGCCTAGCCCGCCCCTGTCCGGCAGCGTAAGGGCGATCATCGTGCAGCATTTCCCATTCCTCATCGGCACAGCGCTCGGCTGGCTGGCGATTGCGCTCGCCGCATGCGGGATCGGCTTCCTGCTCGTCTCCGCGCGCACGTTCCGCCGCTTCTTCGGCGCGCACCACCCCGCGCCGGTGCGCAACGAAGCCGTCACCCTCCTCAAGCCGCTCTACGGCGCCGAGCCGCGGCTGTTCGACAACCTCGCGACCTTCCTCGCACAGACGCACGACGGCCCCGTTCAGCTTGTCCTCGGCGTGCAGCGTGCGGACGATCCCGCGATCGGCGTGGTCGCCGCGCTCAAGGCAGCGCACCCGCAAGCGGATATCGACCTCGTCATCGACGCCACCGTCCACGGCGCGAGCGGCAAGCTGTCGAACCTGATCAACATGGACCGCGTGGCGCGCCACCCGATCGTGATCCTCAGCGACAGCGATATCGCGGTCGCGCCCGATTATCTCGCGCAGCTGCTCGCGGCGCTCGATGCGCCCGGCGTCGGAGCCGTGACCTGCCTCTATCGCGGGCGCGGCGACGCCGGCTTCTGGTCGCTTATGGCCGCCGCCGGCGTCAGCTATCAATTCCTGCTCGGCGCGACCTTCGGCGTCGCCAAGCGGCTCGCGACGCCGTGCATGGGCTCGACGATCGCGCTGCGGCGCGAGACGCTCGACGCGATCGGCGGCTTCGCGCGCTTCGCCGACGTGCTGGCCGACGATTATACGATCGGCGAAAGCGTGCGCGCGCTCGGCCTTCAAGTCGCGGTCCCGCCGATGCTCGTCACCCATGCCTGCGACGAAGACAGCGCCCGCGCCGTATGGCGCCACGAGCTGCGCTGGGCCGCGACGGTGCGCGATCTGACCTTCTGGCCCTATGTCGGCAGCATCGTCGGCCTGCCGCTCCCCGTCGCGGTACTGGCCGCGCTCTATTGGCCCGCCGCCGGGCTCATCCTCGCACTTGCAGCAATTTTCGCGCGCTGGGTGGTTGTGCGAAGCGTCGATGCAGCGGTAGGGAGACCGGTCGCGTCGTTCGGAATCGCGTTGCTGCATGATTTCGCCGCTTTTGCGGTCTATATCGCCAGCTTCTTCGTCCGGTCGGTTGATTGGCGCGGGGCGACCCTTACAATGAAGCAGGACGGCCGCATCGTAGCGGCCACGGAGCACTGAACGATGTTGCGGACCCTTTTTCTCCAGGCACCTTCCTTCGACGGCTATGACGGCGGTGCCGGCGCGCGCTATCAGATGAAGCGCGAAGTGAAGTCGTTCTGGTATCCGACCTGGCTCGCCCAGCCCGCCGCGATGGTCGAAGGCTCGAAACTGATCGACGCCCCCGCGCACGATCAGTCGTGGGACGACATCGCGCATGAGATGGACGAGCGCGACCTCGTCATTCTCCACACCTCGACCCCGTCGTTCCGCCAGGACGTCCACACCGCCGAGCTGATCAAGCAGCGCAACCCGCGCATCAAGATCGGCTTCATCGGCGCCAAGGCCGCGGTCGAATCGACCAAGGTGCTCGAGACCTCGACCGCGATCGACTTCGTCGCGCGCAACGAGTTCGACTTCACGATCGTCGATGTCGCCAACGGCATGCCGCTGCGCGAAGTCGAGGGCATTTCGTGGCGCGACGATGACGGCGCGATCATCCACAACAAGGACCGCAAGGTCATCGAGGACATGGACAGCCTCCCCTTCGTCTCGCCGATCTACAAGCGCGATCTGCAGATGGAGAAGTATTTCGGCGGCTATCTGCTCCACCCCTATGTCTCGTTCTACACCGGCCGCGGCTGCAAGAGCCGCTGCACCTTCTGCCTGTGGCCACAGACCGTCGGCGGGCATAACTACCGCACGCGCTCGATCGGCCATGTGATCGAGGAAGTGAAGTACGTGATGGAGGCTTTCCCGCAGAACAAGGAAATCTTCTTCGACGACGACACGCTGACCGACAACCTCCCGCGCGTCGAAGAGCTCGCGATCGAGCTCGGCAAATTGGGCGTGACCTGGTCGTGCAACGCCAAGGCCAACGTGCCGTACAAGACGCTGAAGATCCTCAAGGACAACGGCCTGCGCCTGCTGCTCGTCGGCTATGAGAGCGGCAACCAGCAGATCCTGCACAACATCAAGAAGGGCCTGCGCGTCGATGTCGCGCGGCAGTTCACCAAGGATTGCCACGAACTCGGCATCGTCATCCACGGCACCTTCATCCTGGGGCTCCCGGGCGAGACCGAAGAGACGATCGAGGAGACGATCAACTACGCCAAGGAGATCGATCCGCACACGATCCAGGTCTCGCTCGCGGCGCCCTATCCGGGGACGTTCCTCTACAAGCAGGCGGTCGAGAACAATTGGTTCGACGGTGGCGACCATCTGCTGACCGACGGCGGCACGCAGATCGCGCAGCTGTCCTACCCGCATCTCCCCTCGGCGCTGATCTTCGACAAGGTCGAGGAGTTCTACAAGCGCTTCTATTTCCGCCCGTCGAAGATCTGGGACATCGTCCGCGAGATGCTGACCGACTGGCAGATGATGAAGCGCCGCCTGCGCGAAGGCGTCGAATTCTTCGACTTCCTGCGCCGCCGCAAAGAGCCCGCGTAACAAGGGCGGGGACAGGCCCGTGCCGGCTGCGCCCGTCGAAACGGTGCGGGGCGAACGGGGCCGGCTTCCCGAAGAGTAGAATGTGGTTCTGGCTATGACGACACTGGCAGGAATGACGGTCAATGAGCGGCTCGCCGCGACGGGCCGGACGGAACTGTGGGAAGACGCGGTGCGCGCGCGCGACCGCGGCGCGATGATCGCGCTGCTGCGCCGCATCGCCGTGCCCAACCCGCAGAACGTCGCCGACGCGGTGCTCGCCGACCCGGTGTTCTACGGCTTCGCGCCGGCGTGAAAATAGCGATCATCACCGCCGACGATTTCGGCGTCTCGACCGAGGTCAACGCCGCGGTCGAGCAGGCGCATCGCGAAGGCGTGCTGACCGTCACCAGCCTGATGGTCACGGGCGCAGGCGCGGCGGACGCGGTCGAGCGCGCGCGGCGGACACCGACGCTCGGGGTCGGGCTGCACGTCGCGCTCGCCGAGACGCCGCCCGCGCTCTCGCCGGCGCAAATCCCCGATCTGGTCGATGCCAATGGCGCGTTCCGGATCGAGTCGCTTCCGGTCGCGCTGAAACTCGTCGGGCTGAAATCGGTCCGCCGCCAGCTCGAGGCCGAGATCGAAGCGCAATTCGCGCTGTTCGAAGCGACCGGCCTGCCGCTCGATCACGTCAACACGCACAAGCACATGCACATGCACCCGGTGATCGCCGGCGTGCTGCTCGACGTCGGCTTGCGGCACGGCATGACGGCGATGCGCGCGCCGATCGAGGATCGCACGACGCTGGCGAAGTTCGAGCCCGTCGGCGGCGTCGACATCGCCCGCCCCTTTGCCAAGCTCGTCCAGGTCGCGGCGCGCAAGCGCGGGGTCAAGGTTCCCGACCGCGTCTTCGGTCTTGCCTGGTCGGGCGCGATGCATGCCGAGCGGCTGCGCGGCGTGCTCGCGCATCTGCCCGAGGGCGTCAGCGAAATCTATCTCCACCCCGCCACCGGCCCCTATCCACTCTCGGCGCCGGGCTATCAATACGAGGCCGAATTCGCCGCCCTGCTCGATTCCAACGCGCGCGCGATCGTCGTCGAGCGTGGTATAACCCTTGCGCGTTTCGCCGATTTGTAACCGGGAGAGACCCGATGAACTTCATCCCCAAATCCATGGCCCCCGCCGGCCCCGCCCCCGGCGCGCGCGTCCCGCTCGGCAGTGATGCGCACAAGACCTTGTTCTGCCGCACCATGCTCGACACGCACGATCCGTATCGCCCCGCGCTGATCGACTGGCCGGTGATCGACGAGGAAACGCGGCAGCGGATCGTGTCGCTGCCGATCTGGGACATCGCGGTCGCGACCGAGGGTCGCGCGGGCATGAACGTCAAGACCTATGGCGAGCAGATCGCCGATCCGCTGCTGCGCGACGCGATCGACATGAATGCGTACGAGGAGAGCCGCCACAAGATCGTGCTCGCCGACATGGTCACCTTCTACGGCATCGAGCTCCAGCCCGAGGAAGAGTATAAGCGCCCGCGCGACCCCGAGTTCGCCTTCATGCGGACGGGCTTTTCCGAGTGCATCGACAGCTTTTTCGGCTTCGGGCTGTTCAAGATCGCCAAGGACACCGGCTTCTTCCCCGAGGAACTGGTCGAGACGTTCGAGCCGGTGATGCGCGAGGAAGGACGGCACATCCTGTTCTTCGTCAACTGGGTCGCGTGGCACCGCCGCACTATGCCGCTGTGGCGCCGTCCGTGGTTCGAGCTCAAGGTGTGGGCGGTGTGGATCGCGCTGATCTGGGAACGGATCGACATGGCCAAGGGCATGGGCGAGGACAACACCAAGGCACAGGAGAACAATTTCACGCTCAACGGCTCGAAGGAGCTGGGCGTCGAGATCGAATTCCCCGAGCTCGCGGCGATCTGTCTTGCCGAAAACGACCGGCGTTTGTCGGTCTATGACGAGCGGCTGATTCGCCCCAAGTTCGTGCCCGGCGCGATTCGGCTGGTGTTGCGCTTTATGGGGAAGAAGAAAGCTGCCACAGCGGCTTAACTCATTTCGGGGTGGCGATACGTGGCGTCTGTTGATGTGTTCGCGCAGAGGCGCAGAGGCGCAGAGGGGTTGCGCGCGTCGCGAAGCGATTTTGCTCTTGCCGGGCTGAAGAAGAGCGCTTGGCGCATAGCACGCGCTCCCGCTCTGCGCCTCTGCGCCTCTGCGCGAACCCTTCCACGGCCAAACCAAACAGACCGCCTGGAATACCGCGCCCCCGCCTCCCCACGCCCGTCACCCCGGCCTCGTGCCGGGGTCCACCGTGCCGCGTTCGCTAAACCCGCAGGACGCACATCCCGGTGGACCCCGGGACAAGCCTGGGGTGACGGCGAGGGTCGGAGCTTGGTCGGCGGCGCTCCAGTATCGGGCGCGGCATGAACCGCTCAGCCCGCATCGGCCTCCTGCTCGCGACGATCGTCGGCCTTGTGGTTGCCGCCGGGACCGTCGGCACCGTGGGGCTTGGCCAGGTCCTGACCGCGATGGGCTCGATCGGCTGGATCGGCATGGCGACCTTCGTGATCTGGTCGGGCGGCGTGCTCGGCCTGCTCGGCATGGCGTGGCTCGCGGTCGCGACCGACCAGCCGAGCGACCGGCTGTGGCTGTTCGTCTGGGCGCGCACCACGCGCGAGGCGGCGACCGATATCCTGCCCTTCTCGCAGCTCGGCGGCCTCGTCGTCGGCGCGCGCACGCTTGCCGCGTTCGGCGTGCCGCAGCCGGTGATCTACGCCTCGATGATCGCCGACATGACGACCGAGATGGCCGCGCAGCTGATTTTCACCTTGGGCGGCGTCGCGGTGTTGCTGATGATCCTGTCCCATGCGCCGGTACAGCAGGGCCTCGTGCCCCTCGCGCTCGGCGGGGTCGCGGCGATGATCGCGCTGATGGCGCTGTTCGTCTTCGCGCAGAAGCCGGTGCTGAAGCTCGCCGGCTCGCTCGGCGCGCGGATGCTGCCCGGATCGGTCGCGGCGATGGCGGCGGTGCGCGACCAGCTCGATGCGATCTATCGCGAACCCAAGCGCGTCCTCCTGGCCTTCGCGTTCAACCTCGCCGCCTGGCTGGCAAGCGCGGCAGGCGCGTGGATCGCGCTGCAGTTCATGGGCTCGCACGTCCCCCTCTGGGCGGTGCTGATGATCGAGGCGCTGATCTTCACGCTACGCAGCGTCGCCTTCGCGATCCCCGGCGCGATCGGCGTGCAGGAGGCGGCCTATGTGCTGATCGGTCCGCTCGTCGGCCTGCCGCCCGCGACCGCGCTCGCGCTGTCGCTGCTCAAGCGCGCGCGCGACGTGATCATCGCGGTGCCGGCGCTGCTCGCCTGGCAGGTCGGCGAGGCGCGGCGCGCCGTCTCGTGAATTGCCCGCCTCGGCGCGTCCCCGTATAGCCGGGGCGATCCTCCGGCCAAGGCGACCATTCGATGCGTTCCCTGTTCCTGCTGTTCGCCCCCGTCCTCGCCGCCGCGCAGGCCGCACCGAAGGAGCATGCGCCCGAGACCTGCCCGACCCCCGCCGCGCCGCTCCCCGCCGGTCTAACGGCCTGGAAGACCGGCCCGAGCCTCGCCGCCGCGACCGACCGCAATACGCTCGCCCGCACGCGGTTGACCGTCGGCCGTCGCATCGAGCTGATGCTCGCGCCGAGCGATACCGTCCGGTACCCCTTCACCCCGGCCAAGCCGGGCGAGCCGACCAGCCTCGGCGGCATGGCGAGCTTTTCGGTCGCGCGCGCGGGTACGTATCGCGTGATGCTCGGAACTCCGGCGTGGATCGATGTGGTCAAAGGCCGCAAAGCGCAGACCTCCACCGCGCACGCACACGGCGCAGCGTGCAGCGGCATCGCCAAGATGGTCGATTTCAAGCTGACGCCCGGCCGCTACACGCTCCAGATCGCGGGCAGCAAGGCCGCCGCCGCGCCGGTGCTGATCACGAATCGTCCCTGACCGGCGGCAGCGGCACCGCCCGCAGCAGCGCATCGAGCTCCGCCATCGCCCCGCTCCCCGCCGATTCGGCAAGCGCCGCCTCCAACGCGCGATAGGCCGCGAGCGCCGCCGCCCCGGTCGGCGTGAGCGACGCCCCCCGCCCTGCCCCGCCGCCGGCGACGGTCTCGACCAATCGCTCGACGAAACACCGGTTCATGCTGTCGACCAGCAGCCAGCTGCGCCGATAGCTCATCCCCATCGCGCGCCCCGCCGCCGAGATCGACCCCTCGCGCGCGATCGCCTCGAGCAGATCGGCCTTGCCCGGCCCCATCGCGAGCTCGTCGCCGCAATAGAGCTGCGCCTTGATCTTGAGGCGGCCGATCCGGCTCATCGCGCCAGCCCGAGGCGCGCGCGTACGCGGATCTTCATTATCGAACCTCCTGGTGATGGCCAACCGACCGTGCAGGGTGTCGCTTTCAAAAGCAAAGCCCGTTAAGCGCATGGGTCATGGCGAAGGCGCACCCGTTCCATTCGATCCACAGCCACGGGCTGATCCGTGTCGGCGCAGCGACCCCGCGCGCGACCGTCGGCGATTGCGCCGCCAATGCGGAAGCGACAATCGCCCTCGCCAAGGACGGCCACACCAAGGGCGCCGACCTGCTCGTCTTCCCCGAGCTCAACCTCACCTCCTACGCGATCGACGATCTCCACCTGCAGACCGCGCAGCAGCGCGCGAGCGAGGCCGCGATCGCCACCGTCGCAGAGGCGACGGCCAAGCTGCGCCCCGTGCTCGTGCTCGGCGCGGCTTTGGTCCGCAACGGGCGGCTCTACAATTGCGCGGTGGTTATGGCGCGCGGGCGGATCCTCGGCGTCGTGCCCAAGACCTTCCTCCCCAATTACCGCGAATATTATGAGAAGCGCTGGTTCGCGAGTGGCGCCGGATTGCCGGTCGGCGAGATCACGCTCGCCGGGCAGACCGCTGCGTTTGGCACCGACCTGCTCTTCGCCGCCGACGATCTCGCCGATTTCGTGCTCCATGCTGAAATCTGCGAGGATTATTGGGCGCCGACCCCGCCCTCGACGATGGGCGCGCTCGCCGGCGCGCTGATCTGCTGCAATCTGTCCGCCTCGAACATCGTCGTCGGCAAGGCCCGCGAACGCGCGATGCTCTGCGCCTCGCAATCCGCGCGCGCGGTGTGCGCCTATGTCTTCTCCGCCGCCGGATCGGGCGAGAGCACGACCGATCTCGCCTGGGACGGCCAAGGCATGGTCCACGAACTCGGCGAGCTGCTCGCCGAATCGACACGCTTCGGGCGCGACTCGGAGCTCGTCCTCGCCGATGTCGACGTCGGCCGGATCGCGCAGGAGCGGATGCGGGTCGGCACGTTCAACGATTCGGCACGGCTCGCCGGCGATCCCGAGACGCGCTTCCGGCGGATCGGCTTCACCCACCAGCCCGATTTCGCCGACATCGGCCTGCTCCGCGAGCAGCGCCGCTTCCCGTTCGTCCCCAACACGCCCGAGAAGCTCGACGAGGATTGCTACGAGGCGTTCAACATCCAGGTCGAGGGCATCCTCAAGCGCTTTGAGGCCGCGCATGCCGAGCGGCTCGTCATCGGCGTGTCGGGCGGGCTCGATTCGACCCACGCGCTGATCGTCGCCGCCAAGGCGATGGACCGGCTTGGGCGCCCGCGCGACCATATCCTGGGTTTCACCATGCCCGGCTTCGCGACCAGCGACGGCACGAAGGACAACGCCTGGGCGCTGATGCGCGCGCTCGGCGTGACCGGCGACGAGATCGACATCCGCCCCGCCGCGCGCCAGATGCTCGGCGACATGGGCCACCCTTTCGCGGACGGCGAGCCGACCTACGACGTGACCTTCGAGAACGTCCAGGCGGGCCTGCGCACCGATTACCTCTTCCGCCTCGCCAACCAGCGCGGCGGGCTGGTGGTCGGCACCGGCGACCTGTCCGAACTCGCGCTCGGCTGGTGCACCTACGGCGTCGGCGACCAGATGAGCCATTACGCGGTCAACGCAGGCGTGCCGAAAACGTTGATCCAGTTCCTGATCCGCTGGTGCATCCGCACGAATCAGTATGACGGCGCGACCGACGCGATCCTCGAAGCGATCCTCGCCACCGAGATTTCGCCCGAACTCGTCCCCGCCGGCGCCGACGGCGCGATCCAGAGCACCGAGGCGCGAATCGGGCCGTACGCGCTCAACGATTTCTTCCTGCATCACATCGTGCGGCACGGCATGGCGCCGTCGAAGATCGCCTTTCTCGCGCTCCACGCCTGGCGCGACGCGAACGCAGGGCGCTGGCCGCGCGATTTCCCCGTGGCGGGCCGAGTCGCCTATGATCTGCCGACGATCGCCAGCTGGCTCGAGAAATTCCTGGTGCGCTTCTTCATGACGAGCCAGTTCAAGCGTTCGGCGATCCCCAACGGCCCGAAGGTCTCGTCAAGCGGCGCGCTCAGCCCACGCGGCGACTGGCGCGCGCCCTCGGATGGCACGGCGCGCGTCTGGCTCGCGGAACTGGCGCGCGGGCTCCCGCCGGTCTGATCGCACCGCCCGGGTCAGGGCGCTGCGATCACGCGGCTCCGAGCGCTTCGTCCCCCCAGCGAACCCTGAGATGCGGCGACGGCAGCAGGCTGGCGGGCCGCGGGATGCTGGGCGGCGGATCGAACATCCCTTCGGCGAGATATTTGATCGCGTTGACCACCCCGGCCTGCGAAAACGGCTTGGCGATCACGCCGTGCGCGCCCGAAAAATCGGCCGGGATCTTCGCGACATTGGCGGTGACGAAGATGATCAAGGCGTCGGGCCAATGCGCGCGGATATAGCGGCAGACGTCGAGCCCGTTCGAATTCTGCGCCAGATGAATATCGACGAAAGCGAGTTGCGGGTTGAGGTCCGCGGGCAGCGCCTCGACATCCTGCAGGCTCGCCGCCTCGGCGAGCACGTGATGCCCGCTATCCTCGATCATCGCCTCGATATCCATTGCGAGGAGCATCTCGTCTTCGACGATCAGGACTTCCATGACGTTGGTCATTCCCGTTCCTCGGTTCGCGGAAAGGTGATCGTCACACAGGTTCCGGGCTGGTGGTTGCTCCACGTCGCCTCGGCGCGCGCCTGCCGCGCGAGTCGCGTGATGAGCGACGTGCCGATGCTCTTGTTGCGCTGCGTCGATGGCATGCCGGGTCCATCGTCGCAGATCTTGATGATCCCGTGATCGTCTTCGCCCTCGACCACCAGGCTGAGCCGCCCCGAACGACCGTCGGCAAAGGCGTGCTTGACGGCGTTGGTGAGGATTTCGTTGAGGATCAGCCCCAGCGCCGAAGCATTCGCCGCGTCAATGAACAGCGGCTGCGCCGTGATATCGAGGTCGATATCGCTCCGCCCGCTCGACCCGACGACGTCGGAGATCAGGCTTTCGGCGAAGCTGCCGATGTCGAACCGCGCGATATCGGAGGATTGATAGAGTTGGCGATGCACCACGGCGAGCGCATCGACGCGTTCGAGCATCGAATCGAGCTTGGCCGCGACCGCCGGATCGTCGATCGTCCGGACCTGCAGGCGCAGCAGCGAGCCGATCATCGTCAGGTTGTTCTTCACCCGGTGATCGACCTCGTGGAGCAGCAGCGTCTTCGCGTCGAGCGCGGCGCGCAGATCGGCGGTGCGGCGCTCCACCTCGCGTTCGACCAGGGCTTTCTGGTCGTTGATGATGTTCTGCGCCTCGATCCGATCGGTTACGTCGAGTTGCGAGGCGAAGAAGAAGCGCACCACGCCTTCGCGATCGCGGACCGGCGACAGATAGAGCGCGTTCCAGAAGGTCGTGCCGTCCTTGCGATAGTTGAGCAGGTCGACGTCGACGGCATGACCGGCTTCGATCCCCTCGCGGATTTCGGCGATCCTGGCGGGGTCGGTGTCGGGCCCCTGCAGGAAGCGGCAATTGCGGCCGATGATTTCCTCGCGGGCGTACCCCGTCAGTCGCTGGAACGCGACGTTGCAGAAGACGATCGGATTGTCGGGCTGTGCCGGGTCGGTGATGACCATCGGCATGCGCGTCGCACGCACGGCGGCGGCGAACGGATCGCCGCGGCCATGTTCGTACTCAAGGGCGTCGGTAAGGTGCCAGTCGTCGCGTTGTCTCAAAGCTACCTCCGGCGTAGGCCCGGATGGCTGCGCTGCGAAACGTAACGTCGATCAATAGAATGTGTTCCTGACAGAGCAATCCGTCAGGCTGGTCCAGCGCGATGTCGGTCGAACGGGGCCTGGCACCCCGCTGCGCTTACTTGCGGCTCTTGCGCGCGGCGTAACGCGCGTCGCGCGCCGCCTTCTTGTCGATCTCGGCCTGGATCGCGGCCTGCTCGGCATCCTTGATCGCCTGCTCGGCGGCGGCGGCCTTGGCGAGCTTGTCGAGCCGGGCCTGTTCGAGTGCGGCCTTCTTCTCTTCGCGCTTCTTGGCTTCGGCCTCTTCCTTCGCTTCGCGCGCCGCGGTGCGGGCGGCGACGACCGCGGGATCGACCGGCGGCTTGGCCTTCAACTTCTCGAGGGCGCGCTGCTTGGCGTCGGCCGACAGGGCGGCGCGGTCTTTGAAGGAAGGTTCTTTGTAGGATGCCATGTGGCGGGCTTTAGCCTTGTCTTGCAGATAAGGAAATGGCGGAGAGGGTGGGATTCGAACCCACGGTACCCGTGAGGGCACGCCGCATTTCGAGTGCGGTACATTCGACCACTCTGCCACCTCTCCGCGAGGTCATATGATGCGCTTTGCGGGGAACCCCATAAAGCGGCACCGGTCGGTGAGCGGGGGCCACTAACGCAGTCGTTCGGGGAGCGCAAGGCTTTGCCGCAGCATTCTCTTGTGCAGCGCGGAACACGCCTTAAGTTAGACCCATGCACCGCACCCCGATTACCTCCCCGCCCTTCTCCGCCGAAATCCCGCTGCCGCCGATCAGCCATGCGCGCTTCGCGATCGGCGATGTCGTGCGCCACCGCATGTTCGATTTCCGCGGCGTGGTGTTCGATGTCGACCCGGTCTTCGCCAACAGCGACGAATGGTACGACGCGATTCCGGAGAACATCCGGCCGCGCAAGGACCAGCCCTTCTACCACCTGCTCGCCGAGAATATGGAGTCGAGCTACGTCGCCTATGTCAGCCAGCAGAATCTGGTGCCCGACGATCTCGACGAGCCGGTCGATCACCCCGCGATCTCGGGGCTGTTCGGCGAGTATGAGGATGGGAAATACCCGTTGCGGCGCGAACACCGCCACTGATTCGCGGGGCTCGTACAGGCGCGACCGTCACCCCGGACTCGTAGCGGGGCCCGCCGTGCCGCAGGAGTTGCCGCCGCAGGCGCGTGGTTACGGTGGACCCCGGCACAAGGCCGGGGTGACGTCCGAAGGGCGAACGCCGCTAAGCGCTCGCCCCCCGCCCGCTCAATACTTCACGCGAATCCGCGCGTACCAGAAGCCACCGTTGAAGCCGAACGGACCGCCGTTGCGCGGATAGATCTGCCCGTCGGCCGAGCTCCCCGTCAGCGGATACAGCACTTGCGATGCGCTCGTCAGCTTGTCGGGCCGCTCGTCGAGGATGTTGGTCCCGCCGACCGTGACGGTATAATGCTTGGCAAAGGTATAGCTCATATCGAGATCGGTCGTCGCCTTGGCGCCGAAATGCTGGCTGGTGACGCCGTAATCGACCGCGCTCGACCACCAGCTATAGTAATTCTCGCGAAAATTGATGCTGAGCGGACCGCGCGTCCAGTTGGTCGTGAAGATCGCGCGATGATTCGGCGCGAGATGCTGGACGTCGATGATCTGCGCCGCGCTGATCACGCCCGGGTTGAAGCGGCGCACCGTGCTCTTGTTGTAATTGTACGCCAGCGTGAAGTTGAGCTCCGCGCCGCTGAGCTTGGTATGATAGGTGCCGACGACGTCGACGCCTTGCGTGCGCGTGCTGAAGCCGTTGGTGAAGTAGGTCACCGCACCACCGACCCCGACCGCCGCGAGCGCCGGTTGCGCCGCGAGATCGGCCGCGGTGACGTTGAAGGTCTGCGAGATGCCGATTCGGCTGTCGACGTCGATGCGATAGCCATCGACCGTCAGCGTCAGCGCCCGGACCGGTTTGACGATGAAGCCGACCCCGTAATTGGTCGAGGTTTCGGGTTTCAGCGGCACCGCGCCGTAGAATCTGGAGATCGCCGTATCGACCGGATAGGTGCCGGTCTGCACCTGGTTGCCGTTGTTGAACGAGGTCGTCAGGATCGAATTGTGCTGCTGGCCGGGTGATGGCGCATGGAAGCCACTGCCGATCGTGCCGCGCAGCGAGAACGCCTCCGAGAAGCGGTAGAGCGCATTGAACTTGCCGACCCATGAGCCGCCGAACGTGTTGTAATGCTCGTACCGCCCGGCAACGCCGACGCTCAGCGCCTTGGTGATGTCGGTCTCGATCGCGCCGTAGAGCGCATAGCTGGTCTGGCTCCACGACCCCGCCGCCGCCGGGCTGGTGCCGCCATAGCCGCTCGCGCCGGGCGATTGCGACGCGCTGACCGGCGTCGTGCCGTTGAGCGCGCGGCGATAGACGCCCGGCGAGACGAGATCGTAGAGCGGCTGGGTCCCGAAGGGCCCGGCGCCGTACGACTGCACGTCGCCCGCGACGAGCTTGTAGGTCTCCTTGCGGAACTCCCCGCCCGCCGCCAGCGTCAGCGGGCTCGCCAGGCCGACCTCGAGCGGATAGCTCAAGTCGAGATTGGCGTCGGCCTCCTCCTGCGTGATCTTGCCGAACTTGAACGCGGTCTGCGACAGCGGGCCGTACGACGCGTTGAGCGACTGATACATCGACAGGTCGAGCGTATTGCGGCTGAGCGAGCCCGACAGGTCATAGGTCAGCCCGTTGGCAAACTTCCCCTTATAGCCGAGCGTCCCGTACAGTTCCTCGGTCACGCCGACGAATTGCGGGGTGAAGCCAGCCGGATAGATCGACCGGAAGGTGAAGGTGTTGGTGTCGCGTACGAACCCGCCCGCCGGACAGGTGGCGTTGCCGGTCGGGCAGGCGGTCAGATAGATCGGGTTGAACGCGCCGTTCGCGCCGAGCGTGCGCGTGACGCCGGTCGTGTCGATCGCGGTGCTCCCCACGGATGGCCGGTAGTTGAAGCTCTCGACCGCGCGGCTGTGCGCGTAATTGACGAAGAGATAGAGCTTGCTGCTGTCGGTGACGTCGATCGCCGCATTGACCACGCCTTTATAGCCATGGGAGGGCGACGATCCCCAGATCTGCGCCGGCCCCGGATAGTTCGGGATCTGCGGCGCAAGCGCCGGGAAGGCCGCCGCGAAATTGGCGGCCGCGGGCCGAGTCGCGCCGCGACTGGTCTGGCCGTCATCGTCATATTCGCCGGTGACGTTGATGAAGCCGATATCGCCGATCCCGACGCCGACATTGCCGGCGACCTGGACGCTCTTGCCGTCACCGTTCTGATAATATTGGCCATAGCGCGCGACCAGTTCGAGCCCGGATTTCTCCTTCAGCCCGTAATTAAGCACCCCGCCGATCGCGTCCGAGCCATATTGCGCGGTCGCGCCCTCGCGCAGCACCTGCAGGCTGCCGATCGCCAGCGCGGGGATCGCCGAGATGTCGGCGCCTTGCGAGCCGAACGACAGCCCCGAATCGGAGCCGCCATAGACCTGCACCAGCGCCGAGCGGTTGTAGCGCTTGCCGTTGAGCATCACGAGAATCTCGTCGCCCGGCAGGCCGCGCAGCGAGGGCGAGCGGACGAAGGTCGAGGCGTCGGATATCGTGTTCTGCCCGACATAGAAGGACGGCACGATGTTCTTGACCGCGTCGAGCATGTTGGCGGCGGGCTGCGCGGTAAGCTCGGCCGCGCTGATCACGTCGATCGGCGAGGCCGAATTGGTGAGCGTGCGGTCGGTGCGGCGCGTGCCGATCACGACGATGTCGCTCGGCGGCTCCTGCGGTTCTGCCGCATCGGGAGCGGCGGCGGGCGCTGCGGGCGCGGCGATCGGTGCGGCAATGGCAGGCGAAGCGCCCAGGCCGGCAATAAGCGCCAGCGTCGAAATGGACTGTCTGAAAATCACGGCTAATCCCCCAAGGTTCGGTAGGTTTCGGTGTTTCGATCCCGTCGCATGCGCCGTCCAGAGCGGACGGACGCAGTTCCCCCTGCCGTAAAGCTCGGCATTTCCAGATTTCTTGCCAAACATCTGACACGCACATCTTCGGCGAGCACAAACACATCTGTGCCGCATCCTGCGTTCTGGACACGTCGTGCCGCTGAAGACTCACCGACGGCGTATGTCCACCGGACTCGTCTTCGCCACATCTGTTCCGAATCGGATTGCGCCACAGGTCGTTTGGCGATGCAACATAAAGTTCACGTTCGGCCGCGAACGGGCACGGATTAGGACGATTGCGGACCTACTATTGCGTTTGAGCAACGGTTTTGCGACGGGCGTCGTGCACCTCGACGGTTGACAGCGCGCCTCGTCTCGCATAGCTGGCGCTTCTTTCCCGCGCCCGGTCCGCCGTGCGTGGGGCACAGGTATTTTTGAAAGTGATGAGGGCCATGTTCGCAATCGTGCGCACAGGCGGCAAGCAGTATCGCGTTGCCGCCGGAGACAAGATCGTCGTCGAGAAGCTCGATGGCGAAGCTGGGGCGTCGATTACGCTCGGGGACATTCTGCTCGCGGGCGAAGGCTCGGAGATGGCATCGCTCGAGGGCCTGACGGTCACCGCAGAGATCATCGCGCAGGCGAAGGCCGACAAGGTCATCGTCTTCAAGAAGCGCCGTCGCCACAACTATCGTCGCAAGAACGGTCATCGCCAGCGTCACACGATCCTGCGCATCACCGCGATCGGCGACCACAAGGCCGAGCACAACAAGTCCACCGAAGCAGCCGCGCCCGAAGCGTCGGCCGCTCAGGCGTAAGGAGTAATCCCAGATGGCACATAAGAAAGCAGGCGGCTCTTCGCGCAACGGTCGCGATTCGGCAGGCCGTCGCCTCGGCGTCAAGAAGTTCGGTGGCGAAGCCGTCATTCCGGGCAACATTCTCGTGCGTCAGCGCGGCACCAAATTCTACCCGGGCGTCAACGTCGGCATCGGCAAGGATCACACCCTGTTCGCGCTGACCGAAGGTCGCGTGACCTTCCACCAGGGCAAGCTCGGTCGCAAATTCTGCTCGGTAGAGATGCCGCAGGCGATTGCCGCCGAATAACATCGGGTAACCGGACGGGTTGCCCACCAGGGCGACCCGGGACCGCGCAAGCGGACCGAACAAGGGAGACGGGTCGCCCCGGCTCCCTTTTTTCATGCTCCCTCCCCACCCATTGTCCTTCGTTCGTCACGCAAGACGGGCAAAGGGCGGCGACGAGGAGAGTATCGATGTTCGCTCGGACCCCGAGACTGACGCTGCGGCCCGGCTGGCCGGAGGACGCGCCTGCCATGGCGCAGGCGGTAGCGCACGAAAGCGTCGTGACGATGCTGTCGAGTCCACCCTGGCCCTATACGCTCGGCGACGCAGAGAACTTCCTGTCGCAGCCGCGCGCGGTAACCGATCCCTATTGCCTGATCCTGCGCCATGAATCGGCCTATCCCGACCTGATCGGCGCGATCTCCATCACGGAGCGGGGCGGCGGCAACGAACTTGGCTACTGGTTGACGCCATCGGCCTGGGGTCGCGGCTATGCGACGGAGGCGGGCAACGCAATGCTCGACATGGCGCGCCATGCCTTGGGGCTGAAGCGGTTGCGCTCGAGCTATTTCCTCGACAATCCGGCGTCGGGCAAGGTGCTGAGCAAGCTCGGCTTCCGTCGCACTGGCGAAAAGCTTCTCTACAGCGCTGCGCGTGGGACGGAGGCGCCATGCGTGACGATGGAGATCGACCTGATCGTCGAGGAGCAAACCCCGACTTTTAGCTTGGCGGCCTGACCCTACCCGTCACCCCGACCTCGTGCCGGGGTCCACCGTCGTCCGGACCTAACCGCCGCAGATCGCGGCGGCACGGTGGATGCTGGAACAGGCCCGGCATGACGGAAAGTGGGCTCAGGCCGCAACCGCCGCGCGCGGCAGAATGGCATCGGCATAATCGCTCTCGGCAAGCGCGATCAGCTTGCGGTCATCGTGCTTCCATGGGTGAAAGCCCGGCAGGAAGAAGGCGACCCACGCACCCAGGATTTTCCGCGCCATCCCCGGCTTGCCGAGTGCGTACCACAGGATCCCGCGATGCGCGCGCCAGCCGGTGATCCCGTCCTGCCGGAGCAGTTCGAGCATTCCCTTGTAGCGCCCGGCGAAAAACTTCTTGGTCGTGCCGATCATCACCAGCGCCTTGACCTTCCAGCGCATCCAGCGGCTCCAGTCGCGCGTCGCATGCAGCCAGGTGTCGTAGGCGACGCCCTTATGCTCGATCTCCTCGGCGGCGTGCCAGCGCCACAGCGCCGCGGCCTGCTCGTCCCCGCCCGCCAAATGCCGCGGATCGGCGATCAGCTCGTGCGCCAGCATCGCGGTAAAATGCTCGAGCGCCATGGTCGCGGCAAGACTCGCGATCGGCGGGCGGCCCTTGGTCAGCGCCAGCGCCTCGTCGATATGCTGTTCGAGCAGGCGGGTGTCATAGCCCTGGTCGGTGACATGGCGGTTGAACGCGACATGCTCGCGCGTGTGGATCACTTCCTGCTTGATGAACGCCTGGATCTCGCCGTGCAGCCGCGGCGGCGTGCCCTCGCGGAAATTGCGGACGCTGTCGACGAAGAACCCCTCCCCCTTCGGGAAGGTCACCGACAGCGCGTTGTAGAATGCGGTGCCGAACGGATCGTCGTTGAGCCACCAGCGCCGCATCTGGACGCCGCGCCCGAAGCGCAGATCGCGCGGGGTGATGGTGAGATCGGCGGGACTGGTTGCTTTCGCCACGAAAACCTCCAAACAACGAGAGAACTAGCCCTCGAATTAAGCGTTACTTACATCAGTGTCAATAGTTCGCAAACGTCTTAGTCCAGAAGAGTCGCGTGATGCCGCGATCGAAGCCGCCCGCGCTCTGCTTGTCGAGCAGGGGCCGCAAGCCGTCACGCTCAAGGCGGTCGCGACGCGGGTCGGGCGGACGCATGCCAATCTGCTCCATCATTTCGGTTCGGCGGCGGACCTGCAAAAGGCGCTGATCACGCACCTCGCCGATACGATCACCGCGCAGATCGGCGCCGCGGCCAAGCGCGCACGGGCGGGCGAGCAGGACCCGCGCGTCGTGGTCGACATGACCTTCGACGCCTTCGCGCAGGGCGCGGGCGCGATGGCGAGCTGGATGATCCTGACCGGCAACGAGGATGCGCTCGACCCGATCCTCGAGGCAATCCACCGGCTGGTCGACGATCTCGCCGCGGATCCCGACATGGCCGGCAACAAGCCGATCCACGAGGAAACGCTGCAACTGGTACTGATGGCGCTGGGCGATTCGCTGCTCGGCGGACCGATGGCGAAGGCGCTCGGCCTGCCGCCAGGCAAGGCGCGCGAGCTTGCGCTCGAACAGCTCGTTTCGGCGCGCGTGGCGCTTCCTGCAGCGACTGGCTAAAAATCGCATCTTCGGCTAAGGGCCGCCGATGCATTTTCTAGACCAAGCAAAGATCTTCGTCCGGTCGGGCGCGGGTGGCCAGGGCGCCGTCAGCTTCCGCCGCGAAAAGTTCATGGAATATGGCGGCCCCGACGGCGGCAATGGCGGCAAGGGCGGCGACATCATCTTCGAGGCCGTCCCCGGTCTCAACACGCTGATCGACTTCCGCTACACCCAGCATTTCCGCGCGCCGCGCGGGCATGGCGGGTCGGGCTCGAACCGCACCGGCGCGGGTGGCGACGATCTGATCATCCGCGTTCCCGTCGGCACGCAGGTGCTCTCCGAGGACAAGGAAGAGGTGCTCGCCGACTTCACCGTGCCGGGCGAACGCGTCGTGTTCCTGCGCGGCGGCGATGGCGGCCGTGGCAACGCGACCTACAAGACCTCGACTAACCGCGCGCCGCGCCAGCACGGGACCGGCTGGCCGTATGAAGAGATGTGGATATGGCTGCGGCTCAAGCTGCTCGCCGATGCGGGTCTCGTCGGGCTGCCCAACGCCGGCAAGTCGACCTTCATCAACGCCGTGACCAACGCGCAGGCCAAGGTCGGCGCCTATCCCTTCACCACCGTTCGCCCGCAATTGGGCGTGGTGAGTCGCCACAATCGCGAATTCGTCATCGCCGACATTCCCGGTCTGATCGAGGGCGCGGCCGACGGCGCCGGGATCGGCGACCGCTTCCTCGGGCATATCGAGCGCTGCAAAGTGCTGCTCCACCTGGTTGATGCGACCGAGGAAGACCCTGTGGGTAACTACCGGATCGTCCGTGGAGAACTCGACGCGTACGGCGCGGGGCTTGTGGATAAGCCGCAGGTGATCGGGCTCAACAAGATCGACGCCTTGGAGCCCGCCGAGGTCAAGAAGCTCGTCACCAAGTTGAAGCGCGCGAGCAAGGCCGACGTGCTGCCGATGTCGGGCGCAGGCGGCACCGGCATCGAGGCCGTGGTCGAGCGGCTGATCGACGAGATCGGCCCGCCCGAAGGCGCACCCGCGCGCGACGATGATTCGCCGGGCGAATGGTCACCTGTTTGAACCGGGTGCGCGGTCTGGTATAAGACGACCATGGCCACGCAACCCGTCTACCCGCTGCTGACCGCCGAGCAATTTCTCGAGATCGACTTCGGCGATCAAAAGGCAGAACTCGACAACGGCGTGATTCGCATGATGGCGGGCGGGACCGCCCGTCATGCCCAAGTGCAGGTGAATATTGCCGCAGCCCTTCGCGTGCGTTTGCGGGGCAGCGGGTGCAGCGCCTATGCATCCGACATGGCGGCGCGGACGCACGACAGGTCGGTGCGATATCCTGACGTCAGCGTCTATTGCGGACGTGGCGACCCGTCTAACGACCGCGCCACCGCTTTCGATGACCCGCGCGTGGTCTTCGAAGTTCTGTCCGATGGAACGTCTCGGACGGATCTGCGCGTCAAGCTGAACGAATATATGGCACTGCCGAGCATCGACACGATCGTGTTTGTCGATATCGGTGTCGAACGATTGCGGATCGTTCAGCGTACCGGACCCAGCGGGTGGAACGACGTGACGCATGACGTCGCGATCGACCTCCCCCTGCCCGCGCTTGGTGTGACCATCCCGCACGACGAGATCTTCGCACGCGACTGAACGCGGTTGGCGCACGCGTCGCTGCGCGCTAACGCTCGTGGCAATGTCCGCTTTTGCCCCCGCCTCGACCCCGCGCTTGATCGTCAAGGTGGGCTCGTCGCTGCTCGTCGCGCCCGACGGTACGGTACGGCGTGCCTGGCTGAAGAGCCTCGTCGGCGACATCGCCGCACGCGCCCGCGCCGGACAGGAGATCGCGGTCGTGTCCTCCGGCGCGATCGCGCTCGGAGCGCGGCGCTTGAAGCTCCCCAAGGGCGGGCGCGCCAGCCTCGAAGACGCACAGGCCGCCGCCGCGACCGGGCAGATCGCGCTGTCGCAGGTGTGGGCCGAACTGCTCGGCGCCGAAGGGCTGACCGCGGCGCAGATGCTCGTCACGCTCGACGATCTCGAGGATCGCCGGCGCTATCTCAACGCCTCGGCGACGCTCGGGCGGCTGCTGTCGCTCGGCGTCGTGCCGGTGATAAACGAGAATGACAGCGTCGCCACCGCCGAGATCCGCTTCGGCGACAACGACCGGCTCGCCGCGCGCGTCGCGCAGGCGGCGGGGGCGCAGGGCGTGATCCTGCTGTCGGACATCGACGGGCTGTACGACGCCAACCCCAAGACCAACCCCAACGCCACGCTGATCCCGCGCGTCGAGCGGATCGATGCGCGGATCGAGGCGATGGCCGATGGCGGGTCGGGCTCGGGCATGGGCTCGGGCGGGATGGTCTCGAAGATCGCCGCCGCGCGGATAGCGACTGCGGCAGGCGCGCATCTCGCGATCGTGTCGGGGCAAGTCGATCACCCGCTCGCCTCCTATGATGCGACCGGGCGCGGCACGGTGTTCGTTGCGGAGAAAACCGCGCCAGCGCGCAAGGCGTGGCTCGCTGGCGGGCTTACCGCGAAGGGCGAGATCGCGATCGACGCTGGCGCCGCCGCCGCGCTGGCGAGCGGCAAGAGTCTACTCGCGGCCGGCGCGACCACCGTGTCGGGCGGCTTCGCGCGCGGCGATCTGGTCGCGGTAATCGGCCCCGACGGACGCACGCTCGCGCGCGGCCTGAGCGAATATGACATGGCCGACGCCGCCGCGATCACCGGCAAGCGCAGCGCCGATCACGCCGCGATCCTCGGTTACGCGCCGCGCGCCGCGCTGATCCACCGCAATCACATGGCGCTGCTGTGACGCGCCCCACCTTGCTGCGAGCAGGATAAAGGAACCCAATCGATGAGCGTTCTGGCCCTTACCGGCGGCACCGGCTTCGTCGGATCGCATGCGATCACGCTCGCGCTCGCCGCCGGGCACGAAGTCCGCGCCCTCACCCGCCGGCCGCAACCGCCGCGCGCTGGCGTGACCTGGATCGAAGGTGCGCTCGACACGCACGACGCGCTCGATCGCCTCGTGATGGGGGCGGATGCCGTCGTTCACATCGCCGGTGTCGTCAACGCGCCCGATCGCGCTGGTTTCGCTGCGGGCAACATCGCCGGCACGCAGGCGATGATCGACGCCGCGACCCAGGCGGGTGTCCAGCGCTTCGTCCACGTCTCGTCGATCGCCGGGCGCGAACCTTTGCTGTCCAACTACGGCTGGTCGAAGGCCGAATCGGAACGCGTCCTCGCTGCCTCGGACCTCGACTGGGTCATCGTCCGGCCGCCCGCGATCTACGGCCCCGGCGACATGGAGATGCGCGACCTGTTCCGCATGGCGTCACACGGCATCGCGCTGCTGCCCCCGGGCGGCCGCACTTCGGTGATCGCCGCGGACGATATCGCCGATCTGCTGATCGTGCTCGCCACGCACGCAACGCCGCGCCTCATCATCGAACCCGATGACGGCCGGCCGAATGGCTGGAGCCACGCCGAAATGGTGCGCGCCATGGGTGTCGCCGCCGGACGCCGTAGCGTCATTCCGATCGCGCTGCCAAAGGCCGTGCTGATGCTCGGCGCAAAGCTCGACCACGCCTTTCGCGGCAGCGGTGCGAAACTGACTGCCGACCGCGCAGGCTATCTCTCGCATTCCGACTGGGTCGCCAATCCGGCGAACCGCCCCGATCCGGCGCTATGGCGCCCAAAGGTCGATACCGCGACAGGCTTTGCCGAGACGGTGGCATGGTATCGCGCGAACGGCTTGCTATAGGCGTGCTACAAAGCTGCCGCATTTATGCGGCATCGACGACAAGAGTGATCAAGGACCGACCATGAGCGACCGCCAGGCCATTTACGACACCGTCACGGCACAGATCGAACCCTTCAACAAAAAGGGCGTGACGCTGAGCGACGCGACGACCTTCCAGGGCGATCTCGAATGGGACAGCCTGACGGTCATGGATTTCGTCGCGGCGATCGAGGACGAATTCGACATCATCATCACGATGAACATGCAGGCCGAGATCGAAACCGTCGGCCAGCTCGTCGACGCCGTCGCCAAGCTGAAGGGTTGATCCGATGAGCGATGCCGGCCTCGTCACCGAAAAGCTGACCGCCGACCCCGTGGAGGTCGCACCAGAGCGCGACTTGATGTCGAAGTTCGACGCGCTGATCGCCGAACGCCAGGCGCTGATCGATACCGGCGTCACCGATCCGTTCGCGATCGTGATGGAACAGGTCAAATCGCCGACCGAAGCGGTGATCGCCGGCAAGGACACGATCCTGCTCGGCACCTACAATTACATGGGCATGACCTTCGACGCCGACGTGATCCAGGCGGGCAAGGACGCGCTCGACCAGTTCGGCTCGGGCACCAACGGCAGCCGGATGCTCAACGGCACCTTCCGCGACCATATCGAGGTCGAGGATGCGCTGCGCGATTTCTACGACGTGTCGGGCGCGATCGTCTTCTCGACCGGCTATATGGCCAATCTCGGGATGATCTCGACGCTTGCCGGCAAGGGCGAGTACGTCATCCTCGACGCCGACAGCCATGCCTCGATCTATGACGGCTGCAAGCAGGGCAATGCCGAGATCGTCCGCTTCCGCCACAACGACGTCGCCGATCTCGACAAGCGCCTCGGCCGCCTGCCCAAGGAAGCCGGCAAGCTCGTCATCCTCGAGGGCGTCTATTCGATGCTCGGCGATATCGCCCCGCTCAAGGAGATGGTCGCGGTCGCCAAGAAGCACGGCGCGATGGTGCTGAGCGACGAAGCGCATTCGATGGGCTTTTACGGCCCCAACGGCCGCGGCGTGTACGAGGACCAGGGTTGCGAGGCCGATGTCGATTTCATCATCGGCACCTTCTCCAAGTCGGTCGGCACCGTCGGCGGCTTCTGCGTGTCGAACCATCCCAAGTTCGAGGCGATCCGCCTCGCCTGCCGCCCCTACATCTTCACCGCCTCGCTGCCGCCCTCGGTCGTCGCGACGGCGGCAACCTCGATCCGCAAGCTCAAGCACGCGCACCAGAAGCGCGCGCAGCTGTGGGACAATGCGCGCTCGCTGCACGGCGGCCTCAAGGCACTCGGCTTCCAGCTCGGCACCGAGAATCCCGACAGCGCGATCATTGCGATCATCCTCGATGATCAGGAACGCGCGGTCGCGATGTGGCAGGCGCTGCTCGACGGTGGGCTCTACGTCAACATGGCACGCCCGCCCGCGACCCCTGCGGGCACCTTTCTGCTGCGCTGCTCGCTTTGCGCCGAACATACCCCCGAACAGATCGCCCGCGTGCTCGAAATGTTCGAGGCAGCGGGCCGAAGCCTGGGTGTGATCGGCTGAAGCGTCGCCCAAGCCTATCCACGGGTCTTGCCACAGGTTAGACTGATGCGATGAGCGGGACAGCGGGCGAAGCAGGAGACGATCTGGCACGGTCGATCTGGCGCACCATCACGCTCGTCGTGCTGGCGGCGCTCGGCGTTGCCGTGCTCGTCGCGCTGATCCTGACGCTCGGCGAGGCCAACCGCCAGCGCGACCGCGCGCTCAAGCTACAGACGCACAGCTATGAGGTGATGATCCTCTCGGCGAATCTATCGGGCACTATCGCGCGGGCCGAGGCCTCGCTCGGGCGCTACGTGATCAGCGCCGACACCAATCTCGGCCAGACCTATTCGGCCGACTGGCAATTGGCGGGGCAGCAGCTCGCGCGGCTCGACCAGATCACGCGCGACAATCGCGAGCAGCAGGCGCTGATCGGCCCGCTGCGCCGCGCGTTCGATGCGCGTGGTACCGAACTGTCGACGATCGCGCTCAACACCTTCTACAAGCGCAACGGCCAGGCGATCCCGCTCTATTACAAGGCGCGCCAGTCGGCCTCGCTGACCGAGATCGCCACGCTGCTCGACCAGATCGGGACGCAGGAACGCGCGCTGCTCGCCGATCGTACCGGCGAAGCGATGCGCTCGGTCGCGCGCTCGAGCGGGCTGGCCAGCGCCCTGTCGGTGCTCGGTATCCTGCTGCTGGTCGGCGCGGTCGCTCTGGGGTGGCTGACCGTGACCGCGCTCGGCCAACGCGCCGTCGCGCGCGCCGAGGCCGATGCCGAGCGCGATCGCGCGATCGAGCTCGAGGCGGCGGTCGAGCGCGCGTCCGCAGTGCTGCTCGCGCAGGAGAGCAAGCTGCGCCAGGTCCAGAAGATGGAAGCGGTGGGGCAGCTTACCGGCGGCATCGCACACGATTTCAACAATATGCTCGCGGTAGTGCTCGGCGGGCTCGAGCTCGCCAAACGGCAACTCGCGACCGACCCGATCGCCGCGCAGCGCCATATCGACAATGCCACCGAAGGCGCCAATCGCGCCGCCGCGTTGACGCGGCAATTGCTCGCTTTCTCGCGCGAGGAAGCGCTGCGTACCGAACCGATCGAGCCCGTCGCCTTGGTGCGCGGCATGTCGGACCTGCTCGATCGCACGCTCGGCGATGGCGTCTCGGTCGCGGTCGACGCCGCGCAGGATTCGGCTTGGCTGGTGCGCTCGGACCGGCACCAGCTCGAAAACGCCGTGCTCAACCTCGCGGTCAACGCGCGCGACGCGATGAACGGACGCGGCCGACTGACGATCACGGCAGCCGGCGTGACGCTCGTCGAGGGCGCGATCGGCACCTGCCATGCAGGCGAATACGTCGCGCTGAGCGTCGCCGACACCGGCTGCGGGATGACCCCCGACGTGCTCGAGCGCGTGTTCGAACCGTTTTTCACCACCAAGCCCGCCGGCAAGGGCACCGGGCTGGGCTTGAGCCAGGTGTTCGCCTTCGTCCGCCAGGCCGATGGCCAGGTCGGGCTCGAATCGGTCGTCGGCCACGGGACTACCGTGACGATGTACCTGCCGCGCTATCACGCCGACCCGGTCGTCGCACAGCTTGCGCACGCCACGCCCGAAACGCCGGTCGATCAGCCCGCACTCGACATTCTGGTGGTCGAGGACGACCCCCGCGTGCTCGCCGCGACGATGGGCGCGCTCGCCGAACTCGGGCATCGCCCGATCGCGTGCGATGATCCGCTGACCGCACCGGGCATGCTCGCCAAGGTCGGGCATGTCGATCTGCTCGTCTCCGACGTGTTGATGCCGGGGCAGACCGGCCCCGAAATGGTCGCCGCCTTGCTCCCGCTCCATCCCGCGCTCGCGGTACTGTTCGTCACGGGTTATGCCGGCGAGGCGGGCGGCGAGGCCGAGTTTGGCGGCCACCACGTGCTGCGCAAGCCGTTCACGCTCGTCGCGCTCGAACGTGCGGTCGCCGCGGCGATCTCCGCACGCGGCACGGCGGCGCCAGACCGTATCGCGGCGGAGTGATTTGGTAGCTGACGCGGCCTCCGCGCCTCGATATAGCCGCGCGATGCGGGTGTTCCCTTCCCTCCGGCCCAAAGCCCTTCGCCACAAAGCCCTTCGTCCCTGCTCATGAAATCCATCGACCGCTATCTCGCGCGATTGATCGCGGTGCCGCTGTTTTCGACGCTGGTCATCTTCGCGATGCTGCTCGTGCTCGACCGCATGCTGCGACTGTTCGATTTCGTCGCGACCGAGGGCGGGCCGGTCAGCGTGGTGTGGCGGATGCTCGCCAATCTGCTGCCCGAATATTTCGGGCTCGGCATCCCGGTCGGGCTGCTGCTCGGCACGCTGCTCGCGTTTCGCAAGCTCGCGACCTCGTCCGAGCTCGACGTGATGCGCGCGGTCGGCATGAGCTACACGCGGATGCTACGCGTGCCCTATATGTACGCGGTCGCGCTCTGCCTGCTCAACTTTGCGATCGTCGGCTTCGTCCAGCCCGACGCACGGTACAATTACGAAAAACTGCGCTTCGAACTGCGCACCGGCGCGCTCGGCGCCTCGATCAAGGTCGGCGAATTCACCCATTTCGGCAACGACATGACGCTCCGGATCGAGCAGAGCCATGAGAGTGGCCGCAAGCTGTCGGGCATCTTCCTGCGCAAGGACGACAATAAGGGCGGCTCGATCGCGGTGACCGCCGAAAACGGCCAGTTCTTCGCAACCGACAATCCCGACGAGATCATCTTCCGCCTGACCAACGGCACCCTGGTGCGCACCGAAGCCAAGGTCGCGACGCCGCGCGTGCTGCGCTTCAGCAGCAACGACCTGCCGATCCCGCTGCCCAAGACCGAGAATTTCCGCGTTCGCGGCGGCGAGAATCTCGAGCGCACGCTGCCCGAGCTCGCGCGCATCGGCAGCGACCGCAAGGCCGACAAGGAACTGCGCGACACCAGCCGCGCCGCTTTCCACTTCCGTACCGCCGAAGTGCTGTCGATCCTGTTGCTGCCCTTGCTCGCGCTCGCGCTCGGCGTCCCGCCCAAGCGCTCGACCTCGGCGCTCGGCGTGTTCCTCGCGATCATCATGATCGTCGCCTATCACAAGGTGAACGAATATGCGCAGGCAGTCGGCGGCCTGGGCAAGATCGATCCGGTCATGGCGATCTGGATCCCGTTCACGGTGTTCGCGGGCCTTACGCTGTGGATGTTCTACACGATCGCCTATGTCCCCGGCGGCCAGCCGATCGGCGCGCTCGAGCGGGTCTTCTCGGTGCTTGCCAAGGCCGTCCGCAAGCTGCTCCCGGGCCGTCGCGACAAGGGCGCCAAGGCATGATCTCGTTCGAGCTGTTCCCGTCGCGCACCGTCTCGCTCTACATGGGCAAGATGTTCCTGATCCGCACCTTCGCGGTGCTGGCGATGTTCGTGCTCGTGCTCCAGGCGCTCGATCTGCTGAGCGAGAGTGGGCACATCCTCGCCTATGCCGGTAACGGCCAGGCCGAGATCACGCGCTATCTGACGCTGCGCATCCCCGAGATCATCGCGACCTTCCTGCCCTTCTCGGTCTTGCTCGGCACGATCATCACGCTCTCGACGCTCAACCAGAACAGCGAGGTCATCGCGCTCAAGGCCTCGGGCCTGTCGGCGCACCAGATCCTCGCGCCGTTGCTCGTCGCGAGCCTCGGCGTCGCGATCATCTCGTTCAGCTTCAACGACCGGATCGTCAGCCGCGCGACCGCGACGCTCAACCAGTGGCAGAAGGTCGATTACGGCCCGCTGCCGATCGACCGCGGCGACCGCGCCAATGTGTGGGTGCGCGACGGCGACGATCTGATCCAGGTCGAACAGGTCCGCGGCCACGGCGACGCCGCCAAGCTCGGCGGGATCACGCTGTTCGACCGCGAGGGCGGCAGCCTGATCGCGATCGTCTCGGCCAAGACCGGCGTGCGCGATCCCCAAGGGTGGAAGATCGGTCCGGCGACACGCTTCGACGTCGCGAGCGGCAAGCTGACGCACTTCGCTTCGATCGTCATCGGCCGCGACGTACGGCCCGACCAGTTCACGCTCGCCTCGATCGACGCCAACGGCCTGTCGTTCGGCGGGCTCCACGCTGCGATCGCTGATCTTAAGGCGGGGGGCCGTCCGACCAAGGCGCTCGAGGGCGCGATGTGGCACAAGCTATCCGGCCCGCTCTCGTCGATGCTGATGCCGCTGCTCGGCGCGGTCGCGGCATTCGGGCTGGCGCGCTCGGGCAAATTGTTCGTCCGCGCGGTGATCGGGATGATGCTCGGCTTCTTCTACTTCGTCGCCGACAATTTCGCGCTGGCGATGGGCAATCTCGGCGCCTACCCGCCCTTCCTCGCCGCCTGGGCGCCGTTCCTGCTGTTCCTGATGATCGGCGAAGCGGTGCTGATCCGCACCGAGGAATAGGCTCAGCGCATCCGATAGAGCGCGCTGCTCGCATCGCGATAGAGTGGGGTATGGCCGGGCCACAGGTCGGTTCGGCCATGCGTGTCGAGCACCCAGACGAAGTCGAACTTTTGCGGGCTGAGCTGCGCCAACCGTGCAGTGATCGCAGCGGTGGTCGGCCGCCCGGCGCAATCGAACGCGTCGATCATCTGCGACGGATCGTAGCGCAGCGCATCGGGCACCGGATAGGTGACGCGCAGCAACGGCGCGCCGACGATCGGCCATTCGGCGTTGACGAACGCATCGCGCCGCACGATCGCGAGCGCGGGGAGATGCGGGTAGGCGGTCTTGCGCCAGCCGGCATGGCAGCCGTTGGTCAGCACCATCGCCTCGATCCGGCTACCGCGCGGCACAAGGTCGAGCGCGGCGAGGTTCGAGCGATATTGCATGTCGAGTGCGTGCCAGCCCCACGCGATGACGCCGATGCGGACAGCGAACAGCAGCGTCGCGAGCAGCGCCAGTCGCGCCGCGCCGAACGCACTTCCCCGCCAGCGAAGCGCCAACGCCGCGACCAGGACTGCGAGCGGGGCGAGGCGCTCGTCCGCGCCCCAGCTGTTGAACACCGTCGAGGGCATCAGCAGGCACGCCAGCACGAGCAGCACCGCGCCATTGCCGATCCGCCAGTCGACTCGCCATTTTCCGCGCCACGCGAGCAGCACGACGAGCGCGCCGAGCAACAGCACGCTGCCGATATCGAGCAGCGGCGACCCACCGCGGAGCACGACCACCCAATTCATCAGCTTGCGCTGGAGCAGGTCGGCGCCATACCCGAACGACGCCCCCGCACCGCCACTGCGCCACAGCAGCGTCAGCACGAGCGGCGGTGCCAGCGCCAGCCCGCGCAGCGCGGCATCGCCGAGCGCGGGCAGCCGCGCCACACGGCGGCGCCATAGCCGTTCGAGTTCGAAGCCGATCGCGAGCAGGACGAGCACCCCCCATCCCATCGTATGCGCCAGCCAAACGACGACCCCAATCGGCGCGAGCAGCGCGAGATGTACCCACCAGGTGCGCTCGCGCAGCGCGATCCAGGCCGCGAAGGCGAGCAAGGCGAGCGCCTGAGCGAGGCAGAAATTGAGGAAGCCGAACAGCATCGCATTGCCGAACACGCAGCATCCGGCGATCACCGCGCCGGGCCCGACGCGCCCATAAGCGGCGCGCGCGACCGCCGCGATCCCCGCGATCGTCAGCACCGGCAGCAAGGCGGCGATCGCCCAGGCAGCGCGCTCGACGCCGAGCCACGGGCCGATCCACCAGACGAGCAGATCGACCCCGAGATTGCCGACCAGATGCCAGTCGAACGCATAGAACCGGTTGAGCCACGGCGAGTGCCCGGCCGCGAGCATCACGTGATAGCGCCCGACATGCCCCGCCCAGTCGGTCATCGATGGAGTCTGCGCCACGGCGAAGGGCAGCAGCGCGAGCAGCGCCATTGCCCCGAGCCACAGCGCGATGCGCGGTTCGTGCGGGTGGCTAGAGGTCGAGCGCCCAGCCATCGCGCCCCTTCGGATCTATCGGCCGGCTCGGCACGTAGCGTGCGTCCCCCGCCACCAGCCGCAGGATCGTCCAGTCGCCGCGCCGATCGCTTTCGGCAAGCGCGCAGCCACAGTCGGCAAACGCCGCGACGACGTCGCCGCGCTGCGTCTCGAGCAGACCGGCGAGCACGATCGTCGCGCCGGGCGCGGCGATCGCGGCGAGTTCGGGCGCCATCGACACGAGCGGCCCTGCCAGGATGTTGGCGATCACCAGATCGTACGGCGCACGCGCGGTGATCGTATCGTCGAGCGCACCGTCGGCGACGATCAGCGCGATCCCGTCGAGGCCGTTGAGCGCGGCATTCTCGCGCGTGACGACGATCGCGCGCGGGTCGATATCGGTCGCGACGATTTCTGCCGCCGGCCACAGATGCTGCGCGGCGAAGGCGAGCAGCCCGGTGCCCGTCCCGATATCGATGATCCGCGTGAACGCCCGCTCGGCGAGCCGGTCGAGCATCGCGAGACAACCCGAGGTGGTGGCATGATGCCCGGTCCCGAACGCCTGCCCCGCCTCGATCAGGAAGGCGCGGCCCCCCTCGGGCGCGGCGACCGGATGCGCGCTGGTATGGACGAGGAAGCGCCCTTCGGCGATCGGCTCGAGCCCGTCCTGGCTGCGCGTCACCCAATCCTCGTCGGGGAGCTGCACGATTTCGGGCCTGGCCTCGCCCGCACTCGGTGCGAGTGCGCGGATCGCGGCGATCGTCTCGGGCGTCGGTTCGGCTTCGAGATAGGCGTCGAGCCGCCAATGCTCGCGATCGTCCTCCTCGAGCTCGGTGGTCATCAGCACCATGCCCTCGGCCAGATCATCGGCGGCATCGATCGCCTCGGCCTCGGCGCGGGTGCAGGGGAGCGTCACTTTCCAGCTGGTCATTCGCAGCGTCCTGCCCGCCGCCCTCTCCCGGCGCAAGCGCCCGATTGTCGGGCGCGCCCTACGCAACGCGACTCCCTCCCTGGAAGAGCGTCAGGTGAACCATGCCCCGCATGGTTCAAGTCATCCCGGGGGGATGACCGACCTGACGCTGGGCTGGGGGTGGGTCGGCCCGTAGTCGGGCGGACGTTCCCATTGAGGCCGACCCACCCCTCGATCCCCTCCCTTTCAGGGAGGGGAGG
>NZ_JH584241.1:1881493-1882766 GCF_000241485.1 Sphingomonas sp. PAMC 26605 | reverse complement strand
ATCAAGCGACCGTCCCTCCCGAGCCGTCATTCGTGCCGCAGCGCGTCGATCGGGTTGAGCGCCGCCGCGCGTCGCGCCGGGAAATAGCCGAAGACGACGCCGATCAGCGCCGAAATGCCGAACGCGATCACGTTGATCTCCGGCACGACCAGGAAATCGACCTTCATCAGCGGCGCGAGGCCGAGCACCGCGAGCTGCGCGACGACCAGCCCGATCAGCCCGCCCAGCATCGACAGCGCGATCGCCTCGACCAGAAACTGCATCAGCACCTCGCGCGCCACCGCGCCGATCGCGAGGCGGATGCCGATCTCGCGCGTGCGTTCGGTCACCGAGACGAGCATGATGTTCATGATCCCGATCCCGCCGACGACGAGGCTGATCGCCGCCACCGCGGTGACGATCCCGGTCAGCAGCGTCGTCAGCTGGGTCAGCGTCGCCGCGATCTGCGCCGCGTCAAAGATGCTGAAATCGTCGTCCTTGCCGCCGTTGATGTTGCGCCGTTCGCGCAGCAGATCCTCGATCCCGGCCTGCACCGTTGCGCTGGCATAGGCCGGATCGACGCCGACCAGCAGCAGCTTGAGGTCGGTCGAGCCGGTGAAGCGGCGCTGCACCGTCTTGAGCGGCATGATGATCACATCGTCCTGGTCGCCGCCGAAACCGCCCTGCCCGCGCTTCGACAGGAGCCCGATCACGTCGCACGAGATCCCCGCGATGCGCAGCCGGGTGCCGAGCGGCGAGCCACCGCGATAGAGATTGTCGTTGACGGTGTTGCCGAGGATGCAGACCGACTTGCCCGCCGCTTCCTCGGCCGGTGTGAACACGCGCCCCTGCGCGAGCGGCCAGGGCTGGACCTGGAAATAGGCGTCGGTCGTGCCGTTGACCGTGGTCGACCAGTTCGCGCCTTCGTAGATCGCGGTGCCGCTCGTGCCGGCTTGCGCGGCGACCGCGGTGACGCCAGCGATCTGGTCGCGGATCGCGATCGGCGTCGGCCGGCTTGAAGTCGGGCGGGCGCGGGCCGCCGCCGCCACGGCCGAAGCCTTGCCCCGGGCGGACTTGCAGGATGTTGCTGCCGAGCGCCGAGACCGATTTCTGCGCCGCGATCGTCGTCGCGCGGCCGAGCGTCACCATCGTCACCACCGCCGCGACGCCGATGATGATGCCGAGCGTGGTGAGGAACGAGCGCAGCTTGTGGCGCGAGATCGAGCGCAGCGCGAGGAGGAGGGTGGTGGCGAACATTACTCGCTCCCCTCCCCTTCAGGGGAGGGGCTGGGGG
>NZ_JH584241.1:1804933-1881473 GCF_000241485.1 Sphingomonas sp. PAMC 26605 | reverse complement strand
ACCCCAACCCCTCCCCTGAAGGGGAGGGGCTTGTCTCGCTCGACCATCTCCCCCGGCACATGCCGCGCCTCGATCCGCTCGACCAGCCCGTCCTTGAAATGTACGATCGTCCGCGCGAACGCCGCCATGTCGGGCTCGTGCGTCACCATGATCACGGTGATCCCGTTGTCCTGGTTGAGCCCCTGCAGCAATTGCATGATCTCGACCGACCGCTCCGAATCGAGGTTCCCGGTCGGCTCGTCCGCGAGCAGCACCGCGGGCGCGGTGACGATCGCGCGCGCGATCGCGACGCGCTGCTGCTGCCCGCCCGACAGCTCGGCCGGCGTATGGTCCCACCAATCGGCGAGCCCGACCTTGTCGAGCGCCGCCATCGCCGCCGCGCGCCGCTCTTTGCGCGGATCGCCGCGATAGAGCAGCGGCAGCTCGACATTCTCGAGCGCCGTGGTGCGCGCGAGCAAATTGAACCCCTGAAACACGAAGCCGAGATAGCGCCGCCGCAGCAGCGCGCGCTGGTCGCGGTCGAGCGTCTCGACATGCACGCCCTTGAACTGGAAAGTGCCCGCACTCGGCACGTCGAGACAGCCGAGGATGTTCATCGTCGTCGACTTGCCCGAACCCGACGCCCCCATCACCGCGACGAAATCGCCACCGGCAATGTCGAGGTCGATTCCCTTGAGCGCCAGGAACGCGGTCGCGCCCTCGCCATAGGTCTTGGTCACCCCGCGCAGCGCGATGATCGGCGCGCCCTCGGCCGGCACGTACTGCGCGTCGGCGCCGGCGGCGGGGTTACTGGCCACTGGCCTGCTCGCCCGCCTTGCGTTTTGCGGTGGCACCCGTCGCGAGCTGCCCGGAGATCACCTTGTCGCCGGGCTTGAGCGCGCCGCCGATCACCTCGGTCATCGTGCCGTTGCTCTCGCCGGTGGTGATCTGCACCGGCTGCGGCGTGCCGTTCGCATCGGCGACATAGACCGTCTGCGACCCGCCGCGCTTGACCGTCTCGCCCTTGCCCGAGCCTGCGCCGCCGCGCTTGGGCGGCCGCGGTCCGATCTGGAAGCCCTTGCTCGCCGCCGTTCCCGTCGTCGCCGGCGCGAAGCGCAGTGCTGCATTGGGGACGAGCAGCACGTTGGGCCGCGCCGACGTGACGATATCGGCGGTCGCAGTCATCCCCGGGCGCAATTGCAGCCCGGCATTGGCGACGCTCAACGTGGCGCCGTACGACACGACCTGCCCGGTGGTGGTGCTGCTCGTCGTGGTGGTCGATGTCGAGGCGCTCGACGCCGACAGGTTAGAGCCGAGATCGACGCGCGTGATCGTCGCCGGGAAGGTCTTGCCCGGGAAGGCGTCGACCGTGAAGGTCGCCGCCTGGCCCTGCTTGACCGAACCGACATCGGCTTCGTCGATCGCCACCTCGAGCTTCATCCGGCTGAGATCCTCGGCGATGACGAACAAAGTCGGCGTGCTGAACGACGCGGCGACGGTCTGCCCCGGCTCGATCTGGCGCGCGAGCACGACGCCGTTGACCGGCGAGCGGATCACCGTCTTGACCAGCTGCGTCGCGTTCGACGACAGCGTCGCGCGCGCCGACACGACGTTCGCCTGCGCCGCGCGCAGATTGGCGACCGCGCGGTTCTTGTCGGCGATCGCCTGGTCCATCTCGGTCTTGGCCGGCACGCGGCCGCCCGACAGCCGGCTGACCTCCTGGTAGCGCGCGAGCTTCGCGTTCGATTGCGCGAGCGTCGCCTGGTTCTGCGCGACGGTCGCGACCGCGGCGTCGAGCGCGGCCTTGCTCTGGTTGACCGCGTCCTGGAAGCGCGACGGATCGACCAAAGCGAGCGGCTGGTTCTTGGTCACCGGGTCGTTGACGTCGGCCACCACCTTGGTGACCAGCCCCGACAGCTCCGAACCGACCGTCACCTGGTTGGTCGGCGCGAGCTTGCCGGTCGCCGACACGCTAACCGACAGCGACCCGCGCGCCACCGCTTCGCTGGCATATTCGGGCTTGGGCGCGCCGGCAAAGCAGCTCTTGAGCAGGAGCAGCAGCAGGAGCACGCCGACCGCGACCCCGGCCCATTTCGCCCAGCGCCGCCATTTCGGCACGCGCTTGGCGCCGAGGAAATCGTCGAGGTCGGTGCGCGCGGGCGTGGCCATCTATCGTACCTGTGCGGGAGAAGGGAGGGCGGTCGGGAGTTGGGCCGGATCGGCGGCGCTGTCCCACCCGCCGCCGAGCGCAAGATAGAGCTGGACCAGCGCGGTCGCCTGGTCGGACTGCGCCTGGCTCAGCCCGTTGCGCGCGGTGAGCAGGCTCGATTCCGAGGTGTTGAGCGTGGTGAAATCGGTCAGCCCGGCGCGGTACTGCGTGCGCGCGAGGATCGCGCTGTTGTTCGCGGCATCGAGCGCGATCGCGAATTCGGCGGCGCGCCGCTTCGCGCTGTCGAGCGCGACGACGGCATTCTCGACATCCTCGAGCCCCTGCAGCACGGTCGATCTGTACGCGGCGAACGCGCCGTCGGCCGCCGCCTCGCTCGCGCGCACTTGCGAGCGCAGCCGCCCGCCGTTGAAGATCGCCTGCGTCAGCCCGGCGAACACCTGGCCGGCAACGGTCTGGAACAGGTCGCCGATCCGCGCCGCGTCGGTCGATACGCTGCCGCTGATCGTCAGCGCAGGATAAAGCGCCGCCTTCGATACGCCGATCTGCGCGGTGGCGGAGGCGAGCGTGCGCTCGGCCGAGCGGACGTCGGGGCGCTGGCGCAGCGTATCGATCGGGATGCCGATCGCGACCGACAAAGGCCCGGTCGGGATCGGGCGGACCGCCGCCAGTTCGGCCTTCAATGCCCCCGGCGCCTGCCCGGTCAGCACGCCGAGCCGCGACACGGCGGCATTGTAATTCTGCTCGATCGTGGGAATCGTCGCCGCGGTCGAGGCGCGCTGCGAGCGCGCCTGTTCGGCATCGAGCGAGGAGACGAGACCCGCCTGCACACGGAACCCAGCGATCTGGAGATTGTCGTCCTGCAGCCGCAGCGACTCGCGCGCATTGGCGAGCTGTGCCTGATACAGCCGCGCGAGCATGTAGTTGCGCGCGGTTTCGGCCTGGGTCGAGAGCAAGACGCTCGCATAATCATAGCCCGACGCCTGATATTGCGCGCGACTCGCCTCGATCGTGCGGCGCACCTCGCCGAACAGCCCGACCTGATATTGCACGTCGAGCCCGAGCGACAGCGTGTCGCCCGATCCGCGCCCGGTGATGACCGTCGCGCCGCCGGGCAGCGTCGTCGTCCCGCCGGCGATGCTCTGCGAGCGCGTATAGCCCGCGGAACCGTTCAGCGTCGGGAGCAATTGCGCGCGCGACTGGACCAGCGCTTCGCGCGCCTGGCGCAGCCGTGCGACGGCCTGCGCGATGTCGAGGTTGCCGCTGCGGGCGCGCTCGACGATGCGCGCGAGCAACGGGTCGTCGAAGCGCGTCCACCACGCCGTCAGGTCGGCGGCTGGACGACCATCGGCCGGCACCGAATAGGCATCGGGAACACCGAGTGTCGCGGGCGTCGCGGGGTGGTAGTCGGGGCCGACCGTGCACCCCGCCAGCGGCACGGCGACGGCAAGCAACAAGGAGAGACGGTGGCGCATGGTGTTTATTTGACTAACACACCTTGCCGCGTCCAATGATTTCTCGCCGGATCCAATGATTTATTATCGCGAAGTGTCGCCCAGCGGCCCGCTTCGCGCGCGACACTTGCTGGCTTTGCTGTGGCAACGCGCGCGCAGCGCAATCGGGCGAACAGGCCAACGCTGGCCATTGTCTCAAACGCCCCCGAAGACGGGCTTGCGCTTCTGCAGGAAGGCAAGGCCCCCTTCCATCGAATCGGCCGATCCACGCGCACGGCGCTGATTTTCCGCCTCTTGCAACATCGCGGTCGCGTAATCGCTCTCATACGCGCCGCGGATCTGCCGCCGGATCAGCCCCATCGCGAGCGTCGGCCCCGCCGCGAGCCGCTCGGCGAGCGCGAACGCGGCAGCATCGAGCGCGTCGTCGGCGACGACCGTGTGGATCATCCCCCAGTCGAGCGCCTTCGCCGCGGGCACCTTCTCGCCGAGCAGCATCATTTCGCTCGCCCGCGCGCGGCCGATCAGCCGCGGCAGCATCCAGCTCGCGCCGCCATCGGGCACCAGCCCGATATTGACGAACGCCTGGAGGAAATAGGCGGTCTCGCTCGCCACGCAGAAATCGGCGGCGAGCGCGAGGCTGCAGCCGATCCCCGCGGCCGGCCCGCGCACCGCGCTGACCACCGGCACGTCAAGATCGGCGATCGCCGCGATCGTGGGATTATAGCTCTGCGTCAGCGCGGCGTAGGTCGCGTTGCCCGGATCGTCGCTGCCGAGCGCGCCGCCGCCGACATCGGCACCCGAGCAGAAACCGCGCCCCGCCCCCGCGATCAGCACCGCGCGCGCGCCGTCGAGCGCCTCGAGCGCGTGGCGCAGCGCGACGAACATCTCGGGCGGCGCGGCGTTGAGGCGGTCGGGGCGGTCGAGCGTGAGCACGAGCACATCACCGCGGCGTTCGGACTGGATCATCGTCGTCATGGTCGTTCCTGCATCTGTCGGCCGCGAACGATTTCCCGCGCACCAGTGTCGTGCGCCAGCTTACGCCAAATTCGCGTTCCGTCAGCCCCATAGTATGCTGCGCCCGTCCCGGGCAGGCGCGCGCGGCGCGTCAGCTTGATTTCGCGCGCCACACGCGCTACGCCGCATCCATTCCGAAATTGGAAATCCTCGTCATCGGGCCTTGGCAGGTCCGGGCGGCGGGCCCATGTCCAGATTTCGGCGAAATGAACATGAGTGCACAGACCGTGGCGAAGACGACTCCCCTCGAATTCATCCGACAGGTCCAGGCCGAGACCAAGAAGGTCGTCTGGCCGACCCGGCGCGAGACGATCATGACCGGCGTGATGGTCGTCATCATGACGACGCTGCTCGGCTTGTTCTTCTTCATCGTCGACACAGGCTTCGAGGCGATCGTCCACCTGCTGCTCAGCCTCGCCAAATAATCTAGGTAAACAGACACATGGCACGCTGGTACATCATTCACGCTTATTCGGGTTTCGAGGGCAAGGTCCGCGATTCGATCATGGCCGAGGCGACCCGCATGGGCCTCGAGCAACTCGTCGAGCAGATCGAGGTCCCGACCGAGACGATCACCGAGGCGCGCCGCGGCAAGAAGATCCTCGTCGAGCGCAAGTTCATGCCGGGCTATGTGCTCGCCAAGCTCAACATGAACGACGACGTCTATCACCTCGTCAAGAACACCCCCAAGGTGACCGGCTTCCTCGGGCCGAACGGCAAGCCGCAGGCGATCCCGGAATCGGAAGCCGCGCGGATGCTCAGCACCAAGGACGAGGCCGCCGCCGCTGCGCCCAAGCAGAAGGTCAAGGTCGACTTCGAGATCGGCGATTCGGTCAAGGTGCTCGACGGCCCGTTCGCGAGCTTCAACGGCATCGTCGAGGAACTCGATTTCGACCGCAGCCGCGTCAAGGTGTCGGTGTCGATCTTCGGTCGCGCGACCCCGGTCGAGCTCGAGTTCGAGCAGGTCGAACGCTCAAAGTCGTAGTCGCAGGCCGCACGCAGATAGCGCAAGCTATCTGCGAGACGGCCAAGACCGGCCGGCGGGTCGCGGCCACGCGAACCCGTCCGACGCAAGACGCGGGATTTACTCCCGCGTCCCTTCTCCGCCTCCCCCTACCCCCCAACCGTCACCCCGGGCTCGTCCCGGGGTCCACCGGGATACGCGCACTACGACCGCAGCACGCGCGGCATGGTGGGCCCCGGCACAAGGCCGGGGTGACGGTGGAATGGGCGGTGCCGGACTCGGCTCAATCCTCGAGCAAATTCAAATGCAGATAGGCCGATTGAAAATCGGCCACCGTGCGCAACCGCACCGCATCGAGAATCACGATCGTCCGCGCCCGCCGCGCGATCAGCTCGTCCTGCTCGAGCAGCTTGAGCATCCGGTTGACGTGCACCGGCGTCAGCCCGAGCGCATCGCCGATCTGCTCCTGCGTCATCGGCAGCGTGTCGCAATCGCCGCCCTCGGCATTGACGACTTCGAGCCGCACCGCACATTCGCACAGCAGGTGCGCCAGTCGCATCAGCGCGTCGCGTCGCCCGATATTGGCGATCCACTCCCACGCGATCGACCCGTCGACCAGCGTGTCGAGCCAGAAGGCGTGCGCGATCGCGGGAAAGGTCGCGGCGATCTCGAGCAACGCCAAGCGCGGAATCCGCGCCATCGTGATCGCGGTCAGCGCCTGGACGCTGTGATCGGCAATCTTGAGCAGCGAATTCTGCAGGTCGACCGCGTCGCCCGGCACTTGCAGCGCGATGATCTGCCGCCCGCCGTCACCGACGATCTTCTGGCGATAGGCGAAGCCATCGAGCAGTACGCAGGTAAAGTCCGCGCGCTCCCCCTGGCGGACCAGATAATGGCTAGGCTCGAGCGTCTTGACAGTAAAAGGGAGTCCGAGCAGCGCGGCCTCGTCCGCCGGCGCGAAGCGACTGCGTCGCTTGAGTTTGATGAGCAATCGCTCGAGTGTGTCGGTCATGAGTCGGTCCCGGTAACGGCGGGAGCGCAAAACTCTCAGTCATCGGATGCCAAGAAGCTCGATGATGGCGCCGTATAACACAGATCGCGTATGGCGCGGCGCACAAACGTTGCGTGGCGAATATGGGGATGTGCGATCGGGTTTGCCTGCCGCCGCGCTTTCGGGTATGCGCCCCGCCTTCCCCGGCACGTTGCCGGGGACTCGCGGGAGGCGGCGCTATGGCGCCGCCGCACGGACCGCTAAACTTGAAAGAGAGTGAGATCGCCACATGGCAAAAAAGATTACCGGCTATATCAAGCTGCAGGTTCCTGCAGGCAAGGCCAACCCCTCCCCGCCGATCGGCCCTGCGCTGGGTCAGCGCGGCGTCAACATCATGGAATTCTGCAAGGCGTTCAACGCATCGACCGGCGACCAGGAAGTCGGCACGCCGCTGCCGACCGTGATCACCGTCTATGCCGACCGTTCGTTCTCGTTCGAGACCAAGACGCCGCCGGCATCGTACCTCATCAAGAAGGCCGCCAACATCAAGTCGGGCTCGAAGGAGCCGGGCAAGGTTTCGGGTGGCAAGATCACGCGTGCGCAGCTTTCGGACATCGCGACCGCGAAGATGAAGGACCTGAACGCCAACGATATCGACGCGGCAACGCGGATCATCGAAGGCAGCGCCCGCGCGATGGGCCTCGAAGTGGTGGAGGGCTGAGCTCATGGCATTCGTAAGCAAGAAGCAGAAGGCCATCACGATCGATCGTGAGAAGCTCCACGGCATCGACGAAGCGATCTCGCTCGCCAAGTCGGGTGCGACCTCGAAGTTCGACGAGACGATCGAAGTCGCGCTCAACCTCGGCGTCGATCCGCGTCACGCCGACCAGATGGTCCGCGGCGTCGTCACGCTGCCCAAGGGCACCGGCAAGACCGTCCGCGTCGGCGTGTTCGCCAAGGGCGCGAAGGCCGACGAAGCCCGTGAGGCCGGCGCCGACGTGGTCGGTGCGGAAGATTTGATGGAGCTCGTCCAGGGCGGCACGATCGATTTCGATCGCTGCATCGCGACCCCGGACATGATGGGCGTCGTCGGTCGTCTCGGCAAAATCCTCGGTCCCAAGGGCCTGATGCCGAACCCCAAGCTCGGCACCGTGACGATGAACGTCGCCGCCGCGGTCCAGGCTGCCAAGGGCGGTCAGATCGAATATCGCGTCGAGAAGGCCGGCATCATCCACTCGGGGATCGGCAAGGCGTCGTTCCCGGCGGAAGACCTGCGCGCCAACTTCGACGCCCTGGTCGACGCGATCGTCAAGGCCAAGCCGACCGGCGCCAAGGGCAAGTATGTCAAGAAGGTCGCCGTGAGCTCGACGATGGGCGCTGGCATCAAGGTTGATGTGGCCGAGGTTTCGGCCGCTTAAATCTTTCGAGATTTTTGCGACAAGATCGAGGGCCGGGGGAAACCCCGGCCCTTTTTCTGTGCCTAAGCCCCTCCCCTTCAGGGGAGGGGTTGGGGTGGGGCCGTGCCGCGAGTCAGGCACTGGTCCTCTCGGTGAGACCTCCCCCACCCCCATCCCCTCCCCTGAAGGGGAGGGGCGGACGGGATGGCGACCGTGATTTGCAATTCCCCGCCACCTGCCCTACATAGGCGGTGCTACAGTTCGCAAATCGACGGTCTAGGGCGCTTTGCGGCACCATCTTCCTTCTTTCTCTGCTGATTTCGGCAACCAGCCGACGCGGCTCTTCGCGTCGGCCCCCACAAGAAGGATCATGTTATGACCATCGGAACCGTAAAGTTTTTCAACGCCGACAAGGGCTATGGCTTCATCGCGCCTGAAGGCGGCGGCGAAGACGCGTTCGTGCACATCACAGCCGTCGAGCGCGCCGGCATGCACACGCTCGATAAGGACCAGCGCGTCCAATACGAGCTCGAGCAGGACAAGCGCGGCAAGATGTCGGCTGTGAACCTGCAGCAGGCCTAATCGCCTCTGTTTTACGAAAAGGGCGGTCCGGGTTTCCCGGGCCGCCCTTTTTGCGTCTGGCGCATTCTCCAGCCGCCATGTGGGCCGCGCGCAGCCCCACCGAGACGATGGGTAAAACGGAGCCACATTGCTCCCCACCGGTCGCCAAGCGCCGTTTACCGCTAAATTGATCACAATTTGTGGTTTTCTTGTGCGTTTGTCACAAAACATCCACCAACCTCCCCTACCGGCGCGTCAGGGAGGCGGTTGCACCACCTCCGCGACTTCGTTCCATCCAAGGGGGTTCCTTCATGCACCGTTCCACGCGACATTCGTCGCGCGCTGCTCTGCGCGCGTTGTTGATGCTCGGCGCGACGCTTTCGATCGTCGCCGTCGCTACGCCTGCCGCACAGGCGCAGGATTATACCAACATCGCCGCCTCGGGCCGCGTCACGGCGCAGGACGGCGCGCCGATCGCCGATGCCGAGATCAAGATCACCTCGTCGGACAAGGGTGTCAGCCGCGTCGCCAAGACCGATGCCACGGGTGCCTATACCATCCCGCAGCTCTCGCCGGGCAATTACGACGTCAGCATCGCCGCCGACGGCTTCGCGGTCTATACCGAGCGCAACGTTGCGCTGACCCGCGAGACCGGTGGCGCCAACAGCTATCGCCTCGTCCCCGCCGCACAGGCGGGCGACATCATCGTCACCGGATCGCGCCAGCGCGTCGCCGATTTCCAGGACACGACGGTCGGCAGCACGATCAATCTCGGCTCGCTCACCCAGCGCGTCCCGATCGGCCGCTCGCTGCGCGACGTGATGCTGCTGACGCCCGGCACCGTGCAGGGCTCCTCGCCGTCGAACGGCGGCTTCGCCAACCAGGTCTCGATCGCGGGCGCGGCGTTCACCGAGAACGCCTTCTACGTCAACGGGCTCAACGTCACCGATTTCGTCTCGGGCGGCCAGCCGACCGAAGTGCCGTTCGATTTCTACCAGACGGTCGAGGTCAAGACCGGCGGCGCCCCCGCCGAATTCGGCCGGGCGACCGGCGGCTATGTCGTCGCCACGACCAAATCGGGCTCGAACGATTATCATGCCAGCGTCACCGGCATCAGCGAGCCCGACGCGCTCCGCTCGGGCTCGCCCGCGACGCGCACCACCGATTACGCGCATTCGCGCGCGAGCCGCGCCGAAGCGATCTTCCAGGCGAGCGGGCCGATCATCAAGGATCATCTGTTCTTCTACGGCCTCTACAATTTCCGCGACATCCGCTCGTTCACGCCAGCAAAGAACCAGGACAATTCGACCGGCGTGACCAACACCAGCCCGTTCTGGGGCGGCAAGATCGACGGCTACATCACCGGCGACCATCATTTCGAATTCACCTATTTCGACACGACCAACGACACGCTCAACCGCAGCTACGATTGGGACCGCACGACCAATACGCGCCAGGCGCAGACCGGGGGCACCAATGCGCGCGCGGGCGGCGTCAATTATGTCGGGCGCTATACCGGCACCTTCACGCCGTGGCTGACGCTGTCGGGCGCATACGGCGTCAACAAGCTGCGCACCGGCAATCTGCCGCTCGACACGACCAATTCGCAGGTCGTCGATTACCGGGTCGACCCGGCGGGGATCCAGATCGGCGCCAACAAGGTCACCGACGCCTACAGCAAGACCGATGACGAGCGGCAATTCTACCGCGTCGATGCCGATCTGCAGTTCCATTTGCTCGGCGCGCATCACGTCCGCTTGGGCTACGACCATGAGAAAGACACGCAGAGTCAGACCTACCAGACGATCGGCGACGGTGCTTTCAAGATCTACAACGTCACCGCCGATTCGACCGCGCGGATCGGCCTGCCCGTCGGCACGCAATATTACACGACGCGCGTCTATGCGCAGAACGGCACCGCGCGCGTCCGCAATTCGGCCTATTACCTGCAGGACCAATGGTCGCTGTTCGACAACCGCCTGCGGCTCGACCTCGGCGTGCGCAACGACCGCTTCAGCAATCAGGGCGTCAACGGCAAGTCGTTCTTCGAATCGGGCAACCAATGGGCGCCGCGGCTCGGCGCGTCGTTCGATCCGCTCGGCGACGGCCGTACCAAGGTGTTCGGCTCCTATTCGAAATATTATCTGCCGATGGCGGGCGACATCAATCTCAACGTCGCCGGCAGCCTCGTCACCTATACGCGCTACAATCAATTCAACGGCACCGCGGGCGCGGGCAATCTCCCGGTCGCCGGCGCGGCGATCCTGTCGGTGCTCAACACCACCGCCTGCCCCGACACCAAGATCAAGAATTGCGAAGTCTCGGCCGACGGCTCGGCGTTCAACCCGGCGGGGACGATCTCGTCCAACATCCAGCCGCAGTCGGACAATGAGTTCATCATCGGCGCGCAGCATCAGTTCGGCGACCATGTGCGGATCGGCGGTTATTTCACGCATCGCCAACTCGAAAACGTGATCGAGGACATGTCGATCGACATCGCCGCGCGCGCATATTGCGTGGCGCAAGGGATGGCGGCGGCGGCGTGCCAGTCGACCTTCTCGGGCGGCAATCAGTTCGTCATCGCCAATCCCGGGCGCGACGTCACCGTCCAGCTCAACAAGCTGCCCGACGGCTCGACGCCGACGGTGACGCTCAAGGCGGCCGATCTCGGCTATCCCAAGGCGAGCCGCAACTACAACGCGCTGACCTTCACCTTCGATCGCAGCTTCGATCGCAAGTGGAGCCTCGCCGCGTCGTACACGCTGTCGTTCAACAAGGGCAATTACGAGGGCGGCGTCCGCTCCGAAAACGGCCAGGCCTCGATCAATCGGACGTCGGACTTCGATTCACCCGGCTTCGTCAACGGCGCCTATGGCTATCTGCCGAGCGACCGCCGCCACAGTTTCAAGGCCTATGGCAGCTATCGCCTGTTCGAGTTCCTCGATCTCGGCGGCAATGCGGTGGTCCAGTCGGGCGCGCATTACAGTTGCATCGGCGCGGTGCCGCTCGCGGTCGACGCCTATGCCAACACCTATCACGGCTATGGCTATTATTGTCAGGGCAAGCTGATCCCGCGTGGGACGGCGTTCAACGGCGATTGGCTGACGCAGTTCGACGTCAGCGCGATCGTCCATCTGCCGCTGCCGCATAGCGTCGACGCGTCGATCCGGCTCGACGTGTTCAATCTGTTCAACAGCCAGTCGGTCACGTCGTACAATAACTTCGGCGAGCAAGGCGATGGCTCGGTCAATTCCGACTATCGCTCGCCGGTCGCCTATCAGAACCCGCGCACCGTCCGCGTCACGGCGCGCGTCGGCTTCTGATCGCTCCTGCCGGGGCCGCTTCGCGACGCAGCGGCCCCGATTGCAAAACCCCGACGCGCGCGGCAAGCAAGCCCGCGCGCGCGAACGATGGAGGACATGATCGAAAAGCGGTCACGACGGCAGCACGAGATCATCACGCGGCTGCGCAGCGGGCGGACCCTGTCGGTCACCGCGCTGGCGAACGACCTTGCCGTGTCGGACGAAACCGTCCGCCGCGAGCTCCGCACGCTCGAGGATCAGGGCGTGATCATCCGCGAGCATGGCGGCGCGCGGATGATGACGCCGGTGCATGAAGGACCGCTCCACCAGCGGATGGAGGAGAATGCCGATGCCAAGCTGCGGATCGCGCGCGCTGCGGCCGAGCTGGTCGACGACGGCGCGATCGTGTTCATCGATTCGGGCACGACGAGCTGCTTCATCGCGCGACAATTGGTCGATCGCCGCGCGCTGACCGTCATCACCAATTCGCTGCGCGTCGCGAGCGACTTGGGCGCGATCAACAACAACCGGCTGTTCCTCGCCGGGGGGCAGATGGATTACGACTATCGCGCCTTTTCCGATCATGTCGCGCAGGACTATGTGCGCGGTTTCACGCCGCATCTCGCGATCCTGTCGGTCGGCGGGATCAGCCTCGAGCGCGGGCTGATGGACTTCCATCCGGGCGAGGCGGCGATGAGCCGGATCGCCTATGCGACCTCGCAGCGCGTGCTGCTCGCGGCGGACGGCTCGAAGATCGGCCGCTATGCGCTGATCCAGACCGCAGCGCTGAGCGACGTCGACATCCTCGTCACCGACACCCCGCTCGACAGTGATTATGCCGCCGCCTTCGCCCATGCCGAGGTGGTGATTGCCTGACGCGCGCGCAAAGCGCGCACCAGCGGCAGGCCGGCGACGAGCACGAGCAGCACGCCGACGCCCGCCACCCCGGCATGGAGCAGCCAGAAGGACGGCGCGCCGATCCGTTCGTAATAGACGCCGCTGAACCCGACCCACAGATTGGCGAAGAAGCCGTGGAGGTAGAACAGCCCCATCCACAGGCCGATCAGCCGGCGCGGCGCGACGCCGGCGAGCAGGCTCAGCCCCGACGGCCAGATCAGCACGATCGCCGCGTCGATCAGCAGCAGATAGGCGATCACCCAGGGCAGCGGGACCGGCGCATCGCCCAAGCTGGCGATCGTCAGCACGAGATAGCCCGCGACGCAGCACAGCCCGCCGAGCAGCATCTGCGGCATTGCGCCGATCGCGATGCCGCGCCGCTCGAGGCGGCGTGTCACCCATTGCGACACGACCACCAGCGTCAGCGTGAAGGCGCCGTCGAGCGACAGCAGCCAGGCGACCGGCATCTTCCAGCCGCCTAATCGCAGATCGGCATGCGCGCGCGCCCAGACGAGGAAGATGTTGCTGACCTGCTCGTAGGCGGCAAAACACAGATAGACAGACGCGAGCGCCACGATGAGCACGCCCGTCACCGCCGCCCCGCTCACCGGCGCTTGCGCCGGACGCGTCGTGGCGGGAACGGGATCCACGTCGCGTCCGGTGCGCAGATAGACGACCAGCCCGATGGCGAGCGCGATCCCCGCCGCGCCGATCCCGTAAGCCGGACCGGCGAACACCTCGAGCCCGCCGCACACCAGCGGCCCGCAGATCACGCCGGCATTGAGGAAGCCGAGATAGGCGGTGTAGGCGCGCCGCCGCTGGCTCTCGTCGTGGAACAACAGCCCGACCTGCGCCGACAGATTGCCCTTGAGCAGCCCGGTGCCGATCGCAAACGGGATCAGCCCGATCAGGAAGCTGCGCTCGCCGAGCATCAGCGTCAGGCCAAGCAGCATTCCCGCCCCGCCGCTCGCCACCATCAGCCGCCGGCTCCCAACGAGATCGCCGACCAGCCCGCCGAGCGGGATCGACAGATAGATCAGCGCATTGGCATAGCCGTACAGCTGCGAGGCTAGCCCGGTACGCGACACCGGCCCGAACAGCAGCGCGCTCGCCTCGCCGATCGCCGACGCGCCGATCACGCGCGCGAGATCGCCCGCCAGGATGTGATCGACCAGGATCAGCACGAGCAGCGATTTGACGCCCGCCATCGCGAAGCGTTCCCAGAACTCCATCATCGCCAGCGCGAGGAAGCGTGGGTTCAGCAGTCTGCCGTCGTTCGGTATGCCATCGCCCATCGTGCCGATCCTCGCTCGACCCGGGCGCTAGGCGGGCTTCGCAACACGGTGATGACAGTCGGGACGCTTTGCGGCGTTCACACCGGGTGGGGGAAAGCGGCGGCGGGCTCGCTGACGCCGGGCCGGCCGGTCTCAACATGCCCTGCAAGGCGCAGCCGCGCACCGTCGGCGCTGGTCAGCAGCAGATCGTACCAGCGATGCTCGGGCAGCGTGAGCGCGTGCTCCTGCGCTGCCGTAAGCGCGAGCTGGTGCTGCGCGCCCGAATGCGCGCAGTGCAGCGTCAGCGGCGTTGCCGCATCGCGCGCGGCGAGCGTGAGCGTACCGCCCGTCCCGTCTTCGCGCCAGACGAGCGCCGCCTCGATCCGCGCGGCGCCGCCGGGGCCGCGATACGCACGGTAAAAGCCGTTCGGCCCGCGCACCTCCAGCGCATAGGGCCGGTCGCCCGGCAACGCCCACGCTTCCTCGAGCCGCGAGCCCGCCGCGACGGTGAAATAGCGCCAGCCAGAGAAACTAATCTCGTCCTGCACGCCGAACACCACCCCGACCGGCCCGTCATTGACGAAGCGCAGCGTCAGCCCGGCCGCGCTCCACAGCGGCTCGACCGCGAAGCGATACGGCAGCGGACGCGCGGGGCGGGTGCCCGGCTCCTGCACGGGAAGCGTCTTGGCGGTCGCGATCGCGGGCGCCGGCGCGGTCTTGCACAGGCGTTCGGTCTCGGCGACATAGCCCGCCACCGACGGCAGCGCAGCGAGCCAGTCGGTCTCGAGCCGCGCCGCGTGCGGCACGTCGAAATCGAAGATCGAGGTCAGGTCGCCGCAGATCGCGCGGCGCCACGGCGAGATGTTGGGCTCGGCCACGCCGAAGCGCGTCTCGAGGAAGCGCAGCACCGATGTATGGTCGAACAGCTGCGAATTGACCCAGCCACCGCGCGTCCAGGGCGAGATCACCAGCATCGGCACACGCGGGCCCAGCCCGACGGGTTCGCCCTGATAGGTCTCGCTGCGGACATCGACCGTGCTCGCGCCATAAACCGGGCTGATCGCGGGGATCGGCGGCGGGACATGATCGAAGAAACCGTCATTCTCGTCATAATTGAGGATGAAGACGGTCTTCGCCCAGACCTTGGGATTGGCGGCGAGCGCGGCGACGAGATTGCCGATCAGTGTCTCGCCGAACGGTGCGGGCGCGTCGGGATGTTCGCTCATCTGCATCATCGGCACGATCCACGACACTTGCGGCAGCCGATCGGCCGCGACATCGGCGGCGAAGGCGGCGGTCAGATGGCGCGCTTGCGTCTTCTCAGGGTCGGCCGGGGCCACCCCGTCGATCCAGTCGACATAGGCACGGCCGCGCTTGTAGCGCGAGGAACCGCGGTCGAGCTTGCGGAACTCCTTGAAATAGCCGAGCGGATTGTCCGAATAATTGGCGATCTCCTGGTACACCCGCCACGACACGCCGGCATCCTCGAGCCGTCCGGCATAGCTGCGCCACGGCAGCCCGTCGGTCGCATCGTCCTTCGCCATGTCGGCGCCGGGATTGGCGTCGGTGCCGCCATTGGTGACGCAATAGTCGCCCGCCTGCCCGACGCTCAGCCCGTTGGTGCCCGAAAAATGATACAGCCGGTTGGGCCCGGTCGGCCCCTGCAGCGAGCAATGATACGAATCGCAGATCGTGAACTGATCGGCGAGCGCGTGATAATAGGGCAGATCGGCGCGGGTCAGGTGCGCCATCGTCAGCGCGCCCTTCTGCTCGGCCCACACGTCCCAGTTGCGCCAGCGCGCCTGGCTGTCCTTCCAGCTATGGTCGAGCCCGCCGATACAGCGCGCGCTCGTCGCGGTGTAATCGAGCCGGAACGGCAGCGCGATCTGTCCGCCGTCGCGATCAGCGCGGCGCTGCGCCCAGACCGGCTTGCCGCCCGGCAGCGTGACCGGCCGCGGATCGCCGAAGCCGCGGACGCCGCGCAGCGTCCCGAAATAATGATCGAACGAACGGTTCTCCTGCATCAGGATCACGACATGCTCGATATCCCGGATCGAGCCACGCTCGCCCGCGCGCAGATGCGCGACCGCAGGACCGCCGGCGACCGCCGCCGCGCCGGACGCACCCAGAAGAAACATCCTGCGATCGATCGTCACACCTGTACCCCGTCGTTCGAAACCCATGGACGGGCTAGCAGCGATATATGGTAAGTCTGTGACGTCTCGCGAAATTATGACCGCTTTCTGCGGCACCCGGTCGCAATATCAACGTCAAGCTGCCGCGGACGGCGTGCTGCCAAAATATCGCGCTGCGTTCGATCCGCGCGCTGCGTCCTATAATACGCGAAGAGCAAATCGCGTACGGAAGTGGGACAAGACATGTTGCATTGGTTCGAAGCCGTCGCGCCGATCCGCCGGAAGATGCTGGTCGTAGCCGGGACTTCGACGAGCATCTGCCTGTTTACCAGCGGTCTTGCGATCGCGCTCGGCGGATACGGCGCGATCCTCGCCACTCTTGTCGGGGCGAGCCTTTGCTTCGGTCTGAACCTGATCTTTCGCGAGCGGATCTGTACGCCCTACGTCAACACCGTCGTCCGCATGGAAGGTCTGGCCGCCGGCGACCTGTCCTCGGACATCGTCTACACCGACTATAAGGATTGCGTCGGTCGCATGACCAAGGCGATGTTCACCTTCCGCGACACGGCACGGCGTCAGCTGGAAATGGAGATCATGCAGGAAAGCGTCGTCGCTTTGCTGAACACGCATCTCGGCCACCTTGCGGCGGGCGATCTGACGGCAACGATCGATCAGCCGGTGGCGCAGGAATATGCGTCGCTGACTCACAACTTCAATGGCGCGGTCCAGGCGCTAAGCCGGTTGATCGGGCAGATCGGCGCGGCGACGAACGGCATTACCTCCAGTTCGGTCAAAATCGCCGAAGCCTCCGATGCGCTGGCGCGCCGCACGCACAATAGCGCGGCGTCGGTCGAGGAGACGACCGCGTCGCTGACGACGATGGATGCGCGCATCAACGCGTCGGGCAAGGCCGCGCTCGATACGGTGGAACGCGTCCACGAGGCGCGAAAGATCGTCATGACGGGTCACGATCAGGTAACGATGGCGGTCGAAGCGATGGCCAAGGTGGCGGATTCGGCGAAAGCGATCGACGCGGTGATCGAGGGCCTCGACAAGATCGCGTTCCAGACGCGCGTGCTGGCGATGAACGCGGCGGTCGAATCGGGCCATGCCGGCGAGGCCGGACGCGGCTTTGCCGTCGTCGCCGATCTGGTCAGTCAGTTGGCGAGCCGCTCCGAGGAAGAGGCGCGGCGCGCGCGCGAACAGATCTCCGAGACGCAGGAACGGATCATGGCCAGCGTCAAGCAGGTGCAGAACATGAACGGCGCGCTCGACCATATTTCGTCCTCGGTCGCCAGCGTCGAGGAGCTGGTCAATCAGATCGCCAACGACAATGCGACGCAGGCTTCCGCGGTTTCGCAGATCCTCGTCGCGATCGGGGATATCGACAAGGCGATCCAGCAGAATGCCGCGATGGTCGAGGAAACCTCGGCTTCTGCGAAAGCGCTCGACGCCGAGATTCAAACGCTCCAGCGCCACGCCAGCGCCTTCACGGTCGAAACCGTGGTCGACGCCCCGAAGAGCTTCGCGCCGCAGCGGGAGCGAAACTTGGTCGCAGCGTGAGCCACGCGCGGCACCGCCGCAGCGCGGCAGGGCGTCCTTCCCCGCATCGTCCGGCGAGGCGGCCGCGGTCGGCAGGCCGTGGGGGCATAGCTCCGCTTCTCGCGGCCCCCGGACGCGCGTTCCCAGGACTATTGTCATTCGTGCCAATATTGCGTATCGCTCGACTGCTGTCGTGCCACAGACGAGGAGCCGCATCGATCATGTCCGGGGTTGAGCGTCGTCACAGGCACGTCGTTGCGCAATCCCGGCCGCTCTGCCCCCGCTGCGACGTCGCGCGGCCGGTGTTCGGCTAGGATCGCTCCTTGGCCGCGTTCCGTATCTCCGTCTGGATGGCGCCGGCGTTGCTCGCCGTGCCGACGATCGCGCTGGCGCAGCAAGCCGCTTCTCCGCCGTCGCTCAGCTTCGAAGCGGCGCTGCTGCGGCTCGACCGGACATCGCCCGGTCTCAGCGGCGAGGATCATGCGGTCCGCGCGAGCGAGGCGCTGGCCGCAGCGACGCGCACGCTGCGCCGCCCGGTGGTCACCGCCTCGGCGAGCGTGATCGAATATCAGAAGACGCTGTCGGTCGATCTGGCGAATGCCAAGGATCAGGCGATCGGCGCGACGAGCGATTTCCTGCAACAGGTCGGCGGTGAAGTTCCGAGCCAGTATCAGGCGATCGTCGCACAGGTCACGCAGCGCGTGGGCGCGGCGTTGCCCGGCCTGTTCTCGGCCATTCCCGACACGCTGCAATTCCAGACGCGCGACACGGTGTTCCGCCCCGAGATCAGCGCGGTGCTGCCGCTCTATACCGGCGGGGCGATTTCCGCGGTCCAGGCGGGTGCCGAGGCCGCGGTCGGGATCGCGCGGGCGCAGCAGGCCGGCGGCCACGATCTGTCGCGCGTCGCGCTGGTGCGCGCCTATTTCGGGCAGAGCGTCGCCGCGCAACTCGCGCTGTCGTCGCGGCAGACGCTCGACGGGTTCGAGCGGCATCTGGCGGACGCGCAGAAGCTGGAAGCGCAGGGAATGCTCGCACATGGCCGCGTGCTCCAGGTCCAGGTCGCGCGCGATACGGCCGCGCGTGCCTTCGACCGCGCGCAGAGCGAGGAAGCGACCGCGGCAGACGCGCTGTCGCGCATGCTCGATCAGCCCTCGCGCATCGCCGCGACGACGCCACTGTTCGTCAATTCGGCGCCGCTCCCGCCGGTGCAGACCTTCCTCGACGGCATCGACCAGGCGCCGCGCGCGAAGGGCGCCGACGCCGCGCGCGCCGCAGCGCAAGCGGGCGTCGATCTCGCCAAGTCGCGCTATCGGCCGCAGGCCTTTGCCTATGGCAGCTACAACGCCAATCGCGACAATACCGTGCCGACCGACCCCGATTGGGTCGCGGGGGCGACGCTGCGCTATACGCTGCTGTCGAACTTCGACCGTCGCAAGACGCTCGACGCAGCGCACGAGCGCGCCGCCGCTGCCGCCGACGCCGCGGCGCAGGCGCGCAAGGACATTGCCGGCGAGATCGTCCGCGCGTGGAACATCACCGAGGCCGCGCGGCGATCCTTCCTGTTGCTCGACAGCAGCCTCGCGGCGGCGCGCGAGAATGTGCGGGTGCAGCAGCTGTCGTTCACCGAAGGCGAAGTCGCCTCCTCCGCGCTGATCGACGCCGAGGCGGCATTGGCCACCGCGCAGACGCAGCGCATCGCCGCCGCCTATGAATATGATCTGGGACTGGCGGCGCTGCTTGCGGCGAGCCACCGCGCCGATGATTTCACCAACTTCATGCGAGGTGCCGATCGGCATGTGGGCGACCAGCGATGAGCGATGAGATCGTAGCGCCCGCCACCAAGCGCAAATCCTGGCTGGTGCCGGTCGTCCTGGTGCTGATCGTGCTGGTGGTGGTGGTCGGCCTGTGGCTCGCCAGCCGACCGGCGCCCGAGCAGCTGCAGGGCATGGTCGATGCCGACGAAGTCAACGTCGCGACCAAGTCGCTGTCGCGGGTCGAGCGGCTGCTCGCCGACGAGGGGCAGCGCGTCGCGGCGGGCACCGTGCTCGCGGAGCTGTCGAACCCCGAGATTGCGGGCGGACAGGCGCAGGCGCAGGGCGCGCTCGATGCCGCGCGTGCGGTCGCCTCCGAGACCAACGAAGGCGCGCGCAGCGAGGACGTCGCGTCGCTGCGCTCGACCTGGCAGGCGGCGCAGGCGGCGGCCAATCTGGCGGCGGTGACCAGCCGGCGCACCGCCAATCTCTACGCACAGGGCGTGGTCGCGGCGCAGCGCCGCGACGAAGCCGCCGCCGCGCGCGACAGCAGCGCCAAACAGGCCGAAGCCGCGCGCCAGCAATATCTCAAATCGCTCGCCGGCGCCCGCCCGCAGAACAAACAGGCCGCCGACGCGCAGGTGCGGATCGCCGAAGCCGCATTACGCACCGCGACCGCGCTCGGCCGCGAGACGCGGCTGCTCTCGCCCGTCGCGGGCGAAGTCTCGCGCAAGCTCGTCGAGCCCGGCGAGATCGTCAGCCCGGTCGTCCCCGCGTTTCAGGTGATCGACGTCGACCATCCCTGGGTCTCGCTCAACCTGCGCGAGGACCGCTTTCACGGCCTCACGCTCGGCAAGATCTTGCACGGCCATATCCCCGCGCTCGGCCGCGATGGCGATTTCCGCGTCTATCGGATCGCGCCGCGCGGCGATTTTGCGACATGGCAGGCGACGCGCGAAGCCTCGGGCTACGACGTCCGCGCGTTCGAGCTGCGGATGCGGCCGACCGCGCCGATCGCCGGATTGCGGCCGGGCATGAGCGTGCTGTTCGACTGGCCGCAATGACCGCGTTCGGGCGCGCTTTGCGCACCGAGCTCGCGCATCTCGCGCGCGACCGCTGGGATCAGGCCGGGCTGTTCGTCGTTCCCGCCATGCTGCTGTTCCTGATGGCGGCGATGCTGTGGCGCGGGACGATGCACGACCTGCCCGTGCTGGTCGTCGACAGCGACCAGAGCGCCGCCAGCCGCGCGATGATCCGCTCGCTCGACGCATCGCCGGTCGTACAGATCGTCGGCTTCCGGCAATCCGAACGCGCGGCCGTGATCGACGTGCGGCGCGGCGCGGCGATGGGCTTCGTCCATCTGCCCGCCAAGCTCGGCGAGGGACTCGCCCGGCATCGCACGCCGATGGTGCGCGTCTTCTACAATGGCAGCTTCCTGTCGGCCGGATCGCTGCTCGCGCGCGGCGTCGACGAGGCGATCGCCGATGCATCGCGCGGGCTGCTGACCAGCCAGCTTTCGAGCCACGCGCTGCCGCCCGACCGCACGCGGCGCTTCGCCGTCGAGGCGACGCTGCTCGGCAATGCGGCGACGAGCTTCGAATGGTATCTGGGCGCGCTGATCTTCCCCGCCGTGCTGCACCTCGTGACCGCGGGCGTGTGCGCGATGGCGCTGGGCCGCGAACTCGCGGATCGCTCGCTCGCGCGCTGGGCGCGCGACAGCGGCGGGGTCACCGCCGCGCTGACCGGCAAGATGCTGCCCTATTTCGCGGTGATGAGCCTGTGGGGCGTGGCCTGGCTGCTCTATCTGACGCTCGCACGCGGCTGGCGGGTCGAGGGCAGCCTCGCCGTGATCGTCGCGGGCCAGACGCTGTTCTATGCCGCGACCGCCGCGATCTCCGCGCTGCTGGTCGCGGTCACGCGCGAGGCCGCGACGGCTTTGTCGGCGAGCGCGGTCTATGCCGGATCGGCGCTCGCCTATAGCGGTGCGACGCTGCCGCTCGACGGCGGGAATGCCTTTGCGCGGATCTGGAGCAACGCCCTGCCGCTCACGCATTACATCGCGCTGCAGATGGGGCAGATCAGCGGGCAGGACGGTGTCGCGGCGGTGCGGCCGGCGGTCGCGCTGCTCGCTTATGTCGCGATCGCCGGCGGCGGCGCGGTCGCGCTTGCCGCGCGACAGGCGCGCGCGCGATGAGCGTCGGGCGCGCCTTCGTGGCGACGTGGCACGCCGTGCTGACCACGCGCACGCTGCTCAGCACGACGCTGCTCGCGGTCGTGCTCTACGCCTTTTACTATCCCGCGCCCTACGCGCACGAAACCGCGCAGCGGCTGCCCGTCATCGTCGTCGATCAGGCCGGCAGCGTCTTCAGCCGCGCGCTGGTGCGCGACCTCGAGGCGACGCGCGCGATGACGGTCGCGGGCGTGGTGACCGACCTCGCCCAGGCGCGCGCGCGGATGCGCCGCGGCGAGGCCGACGGCGTCATCCTCCTCACGCCGGGGCTCGAACGCCAGGCGCTCACCGGCGCGCCGGGCGCGGGCGTCGCGGTATGGGTGAACGCGACCTATCTGCTGCGCGCGAGCACGATCGGCGCTGCCGTTGCCGCCGTGCTGCGCGACCTGGCCACCGAGCGGCTGGTCCACGGTGGCCAGGTCGTGCGCGCCGGTCCGCCGGTCACCATCGTGCGCGTTGCGCTGTTCAATCCGACCGGCGGCTACAAAGGCTATGTCTTCCCCGCGGTCGCGGTGATCATCGTCCAGCAGACGCTGCTGTTCGGCGTGGCGATCTTCATCGGCATGCGACGACGCGCGGGGAACTGGCGGATGGGCCATGCCCAATTCCTGGGGAGCTGGGCGGCGTTCACGTCGATGGGGATCCTCAGCTGCCTGTTGCTGTTCGGGCTGATGTTCTGGCTACAGGGCGTGCCGCTCGAGCAGAACATGGCGGGGATGCTGGCGGCGGTCCCCCTGTTCTCGGCCGCCGTGGCGGGCGCGGGGCTGTGGATCGGCAGCTTTTTCGACCATGGCGAGCGCGCGATGGTGATCCTCGGCCCGACCTCGGTGCCGTTCTTTTTCCTGACTGGCACGGCATGGCCGCTCGACCAGATGCCGCGCTTTCTCCAGGCGATCGCACAGCTGATCCCGTCGACCGCCGGCGTCCACACCTTCGTGCCGCTCAACCAGATGGGCGCGACGCTGTCCGACGTGCGCGGCGAGCTCGGCGTCCTCGCCGCGCTGGCGCTGGGCTATGGCGGGCTCGCGTGGTGGCGGATCGCGGGGCTCGGCCCGGCACAGGCACGGACGAAGCAAAAAGCCCAGCCAACTCGGTGAGCGGGCTGGGCTTGAATGGTGGGCGTGGCAAGGATTGAACTTGCGACCCCTGCGATGTCAACACAGTGCTCTACCACTGAGCTACACGCCCACGTCGCTGCGGCAGTGCCTAGCGAGGGGCGGGCTGTAGCGAAGCCTTTGCCGCTGCGCAAGCACCCCTCTCAAGGAAAATCAGATATTGTCGCTCATCCGTTCGAGTTCGAACATCCGGTCGACCTCCATCACCAGATCGCGCAGATGGAACGGCTTGGACAACACCCGTGCCTGCGGCACGCTCTTGCCCGCCTTGAGCGTAACCGCTGCAAAACCCGTGATGAACATCACGCGCAAATCGGGCACGAGCTCGCCCGCCTTTTGCGCCAGCTCGATCCCGTCCATCTCGGGCATGACGATGTCGGTCAGCAGCAAGTCGAAATGCTGGCTCTCGAGCAAGGGGATCGCCGCGGTGCCGCGATCGACCGCGGCAACCGCATAGCCCGAGCGTTCGAGCGCACGCGTCAGATAGTCGCGCATCACGCGATCGTCCTCGGCGAGCAGAATGCGTATCATGTCCAAATCCCGTCCCGCGGCCACGCCGCTCTGGTTCGGCGACATCCTATGCGCACAGCCCTTAACATTTTCCAGCCGGATCGCCGCGCGTCATGGTACAGTTTGGCACAATGGCTTCCCCCCCACCCTCGTTCGAGCGCTATGGCGACGATCCGCCCGCGAGCCCGGTCGTCCTCTCGGTCCCGCATGCCGGGCGCGACTATCCGGTCGCGCTGCACGCCGCGCTGCGCGTCCCGATGAGCGCGGTGACGGTGCTCGAGGATCGCCATATCGATGCCGTCGCCCTGGCTGCACACCGCAGCGAAACGATGCTCGTTCAACGCCGTGCGCGCGCGTGGATCGATCTCAACCGCTCCGAGCAGGAGCGCGACCCGGTGATCGACGAAGGCGCGTCGTGGACCGCGCAGCCGCTCGCCACGGCCAAGCTGCGCGGCGGGCTCGGGCTGATCCCGCGCCGCGTCGCGGGCGCCGGCGAGCTGTGGCGACGGCGGCTCGACGCGTATGACGTCGCCGCGCGAATCCGCGACGATCATCGGCCCTATCACGCCGCGCTGCACATGACGCTCGCCGCGGCGCGCGCGCGATTCGGCTGCGCTGTGCTGCTCGATGTGCATTCGATGCCGACGCTCGGCGCGGGCCAGCCGTCGATCGTGCTGGGCGATCGCTTCGGTCGCAGCGCCGGGGCGGGCTATGTCGCGGCGGTCGAAACCGTGATCCGGACCGCGGGGGTCACGGTCGCGCGCAACGCGCCCTATGCCGGCGGGCATATCCTCGACACGCAAGCGCGCCCCGGCGCCGGAATCCATGCGATCCAGATCGAATTCGACCGGACGCTGTATCTCGATCCTGCCGGCGACGCGCCGGGCGATGGGCTGCCCGCGGTCGCGCGTCTGTTGCGGCGGATCATCGACACGCTTGCCGACGAGGCGTCCGCGGGCCGCGCGCTTGCGGCCGAATAAAAAAACCACCGCGTGCAATGCAGCACGCGGTGGCCAAGGTTCAGGGAGGAGGCGCCCTGAAAGGGCGCCGCGCGGTCCCGCGAAAGGGGGGAACACGGGTCCGCGTACGAGGGATATAGGAGAGCGCTTTTCGGCCTTCAAGGGCAAAAAATGCGGCGGCAACACTTCGTCAAAATTCTGCGCGGTCCCGTCGTGGCAGGCCCGGCAGCATCCGCCCCAGCACCGCATCGCGCAGCACCAAATGATGCCGCAGCGCGGCGGCCACGTGCAGCGCGACGAGCACCGCCATCGCATAGCCCAGCACCGTATGCGCCCCATCGCCGAGCATGGCGGTATGCGCCGAAACCGGCAGATGCGGCACGTCGAACAGGCCGAACCAGCGCGTCGGATAGCGCGCCTCGCGCCCGGCCGAGCCCATCGCCCAGCCCGAGAGCGGCAGCACGAGCAACAGCGCGTAGAAAGCGACATGGCTCGCGCGGGCGGCGGCGCGCTCCCACGCCGCCAGATCGACCGGGAGCCGCGGCGGGCGATGCGTCAGCCGCCAGCCGATCCGCCCGAGCGTCAGGCTCAGCACGCTGAGCCCGATCGACTTGTGCAACGGGATCGCCCCCGCCACGCCCTCGAGCAGCGAGTCGTGCAGCAGCCCGATCGCCAGATTGACCATTACCAACGCGGCGATGACCCAGTGAAACCAGATCGCGCCGCGCGAATAGCGATCGATCCGGACGATCGCGCTGCGGGCCATCAGTTGATGAGCTGCGGCACCGGTGCCTTGCCGAGCTTGACCTGGCGGTCGAAGATCTGCGGCAGCGTCGAGAGCGAGAAGAGATGCGCGTAGATCAGCGGGAGCAGGCCCGACTTCTGGATCTTGCGCAGCTGGTCGCCGCGCAGATCGTTGAGCTTCTCTTCGTTGACCATCTGGAAGCCGCGATAGATGAACGGCTGCTCGTTGCCCTCGACCTGCAGCGTGACTTCGCCTTCCATCAGCAGGCCCATTTCGCGCAGCTCGGCCATGAAATTGGCGGTGCGCGCTCCGGCCTGTTCGAACTGCTCGTTGAAGCTCAGGATGTTCTGCACGACCTCGGTCGGCTGGCCGCCCGCGAACAGCGCCTCGCCGTCGTCGAACGCGCCGATCGCCTCGCCGGTCGGGTCGAAGCAGAGCGACAGCTCCTCGGCGTCGGGGCGGAGCCGCGCGAGCATGAAGGGATAGCGGCGGACATAGGCCGGGACATAGACCGTGTCCTCGGTCAGCTTGCCGTCGTCGCCGATGAAGACGTTGACGCCCTCGTTGAGCCCCATCAGCGCGATCGGGATCGCATCGTCGCCGCTGGTGAAGACGATCGGCAGGCTGCGCTGCGCCATGACGAACTCGTCGACGGTGACGGGAATCGCGTGCTGGCCGACCAGGAAGGTCGCGCGGTCGAGCATGCGCATCTTGAAGGCGGCATGCGTCTCGCTCGAAAGCGGCTCGAGCGCGTTGTAGAAGAGCGGAAGCGATTGCGGCGCGCTGGCCATCGGGATTCTCCATCGAACGTCAAAGCGCTGCGGTTTGCTACGCCGGATGGCCGCTGGCTCTATGGTGCGGGAGGATTTTCCGCAAGGCCGAGCAATTTGTCGGGGTTCATCAAACCCTGCGGATCGAGCCCGTTTTTGATCGCGCGGAGCGCCGCCATCCGCGCGGGCGACGACAGGCGAGCGAGCTCCGCGCGCTTCATCTGGCCGATGCCGTGTTCGGCCGAGATCGAGCCGCCCGCCGCGACGACGAGATCATGGACGAAGCGCGTCACGACCGGCGCTTCCTCGGCATACCAGCGCGCCGGGTCGGCCCCGGCGGGCGCGCGGACGTGGAAATGGACGTTGCCGTCGCCGAGATGGCCGAACGCGGTGGCGTGGCTGCCGGGAAAGCGCGCCTCGGCGGCAGCGGCGGCCTCGACCATGAAACGCGGCATGCTCGCAACCGGGACCGAGATGTCGTGCTGCATCGCTGGGCCGCTCGCGCGCTCGGCCTCGGAGAGCGAATCGCGGATTCGCCAGAAGGCTTCGGCTTGTGCCTCGGACGCTGCGATCGTCGCATCGGCCGCCTGACCCTCGGCGAGCGCGGGAGCGAGCAGGCGTTCGAGAAAGGCACCGGGTGGCTCGGCGGCGGGATCGGTCGCCACCGCCTCGATCAGCACGTGCCAGCGATGGGAGCTCGTCAGCGGCGCGCGCGTGCCGGGGATATGCTTGAGCACCTGCGCGAGCGAATCGCCCGAGACGATCTCGAAACTCTCGATCGTGTCGGTCTGCCGCTCGAGTCGGCGCAGCAGCGCGAGCGCAGTCTCGGGATCCGCCAGGCCGACCCACGCCACCGCGCGCTGTGCGATCGCCGGATAGAGCCGCAGCGTCACCGCGGTGAGGATGCCGAGCGTCCCCTCGGCGCCGATCAGCAGATGATCGAGATCATAGCCGCGATTGTCCTTCTTCAGCGCGGCGAGCCCGTCATGGATCTCGCCATTCGGCAGCACCGCCTCGACGCCTGCCACCAGCCCGCGCATCGCCCCGAAACGGAGCACTTGCGTGCCACCGGCATTGGTCGAGGCGAGCCCGCCGATCGTCGCGCTGCCGCGCGCGCCGAGCGTCAGCGGGAAGCGCATCCCCTGTGCCTCTGCGACGGCGTGGAGATTGGCGAGGATCACACCGGCTTCAGCGACCGCCAGTCCGGCAGCGGGATCAATCGCGCGGATCCGGTTCATCCGGCGCAACGAGACGATCAGCGCCGATCCGTCGGCGGGCGGCGTCGCACCGCCGACCATCGAGGTATTGCCGCCTTGGGGGACGAGCGGGACGCCGTGCTCGCCGGCGAGCCGCATCACCGTCGCGACCGCTGCGGTGCTGTCGGGCGAGAGGATCGCCGGGCTGCGCCCGTGATAGCGCCCGCGCCAATCGTCGAGCCACGGCGCGATGTCGCCTGGGTCGGTCGTCACTGCCGCGGCGCCGAGCGCGGCGCGCACCGCGTCGATCAGGCTGGTCTGGCGCGGAGTCGGCTGTACTGTGGTCATATCCGCGCCTGTATCATCGCCGTTCGCCCGCCGCCAATTCATCCGTTGTTCAAGCCTCTTTGGTAATCCGTCCGTATCCCATGCCGAATCTGGTCCTACCGTCTGCCTTGCTGCTTGCGCTTGCCCCGGCCGCTTCTGCCGAGATGGGCCCGTTCGATCGTGTCGAACTGGCGCAACTCTCGATCCACCAGCGGATCGTGATCCGGATCCCACGCGTCTTCGGGCGGCGCGCAGAAGAACGCGCGGACTTTGCAGAGCAGCGCTGGACGACCAAAAAGGGCCCGAAATGCGTGCCGATGGCCGCGCTCGAAGGCGCGGTGATCACCGGTGCCGATAGCGTCGATCTGCTCGTCGTCGACGGAACGCGGCTGCGCGCCGAATTCGACGACGACTGCCCGGCGCTCGATTTCTATTCGGGTCTGTACGTCAAGGGCACCTCGGACGGGCTGGTCTGCGCCGACCGCGATTCGATCCGCGCACGCTCGGGCAGTGCGTGCCGAATCGACCGGTTTCGGCGGCTCGTTGCCAAACGCTAGCCGCTATTTCGCCCTTTTTCTTGACATTCGCGCCCTAATCCGCAAGCGCTTTGCCCTGTTCGTGGGCGCTTTCGCCCCGGCGCTTTTTCCGGACACCGCATGACTTTTGCCGATCTCGGCCTTTCCGACGAACTCCAGCGCGCCGTCAACGAGTCGGGCTATACCGAACCGACTCCGATCCAGGCGAGCGCGATCCCCTCGATCCTGATGGGCAAGGACTTGGTCGCCGTCGCGCAGACCGGCACGGGCAAGACCGCGGCCTTCGTGCTGCCGATGATCGACATCCTCGGCGAGGGCCGGTCGCGCGCGCGGATGCCGCGCACGCTGATCCTCGAGCCGACGCGCGAACTCGCCGCGCAGGTCGCCGAGAATTTCGAGAAATACGGCAAGTATCACAAGCTCTCGATGGCGCTGCTGATCGGCGGCGTGTCGATGGGCGACCAGACCGCGGCCTTGGAAAAGGGCGTCGATGTGCTGATCGCCACGCCGGGCCGGCTGATGGACCTGTTCGGGCGCGGCAAGATCCTGCTGACCGGCTGTTCGATGCTGGTGATCGACGAGGCCGACCGGATGCTCGACATGGGGTTCATCCCCGACATCGAGGAAATCTGCACCAAGCTGCCCAAGACGCGGCAGACGCTGCTCTTCTCGGCGACGATGCCGCCGCCGATCAAGAAGCTCGCCGACAAGTTCCTCGCCAATCCCAAGACGATCGAGGTCGCGCGGCCCGCCACCGCCAACATCAACATCAAGCAGTGGCTGGTGCATGTGACCGCCGCCAAGAAGCGCGACAAGCTGATCGAGCTGCTGCGCCAGGAAGACGTCAAGACCGGGATCATCTTCTCGAACCGCAAGACGACGGTGCGCGAGCTCAACAAGGCGCTCCAGCGCGCGGGGTTCGCATCGAGCGAGATCCATGGCGACATGGAGCAATCGCAGCGCATCGCCGAGCTCGACCGCTTCAAGAAGGGCGAGGCCAGCATCCTGGTCGCCTCCGACGTGGCGGCGCGCGGGATCGACGTGAAGGGCGTGAGCCATGTCTTCAACTTCGATGCGCCGTGGCACCCCGACGATTATGTCCACCGTATCGGCCGCACCGGGCGCGCGGGGGCGACGGGGATCGCCTTCACCTTCGCGACGCCCGACGATGTCGAGAACATCCAGAATATCGAGAAGCTGACCGGTTTGAAGATCGAGCGCTATGAAGCGGGCGAGGCGCCGGTCGTCGCATCCGACGAAGCCGAAGCACCCCGCGCCGCCACCGCGGCCCCGAAGGGGCGCCGTCGGCCGAAGGCGGCTAGCAAGGCCGACATCGCGCCGGTCGAGGCAGAAGCCGAAACCGCCGCACCGGTCGCAGCCGAACGCCCGGCCCGCGCGCCCCGCGCAGAGCGTGCGCCACGCGCCGAGCGGTCCGCTCGTGAAGAGCGGCCGGCTCGTGAAGAGCTTCCGGCTCGCGAAGAGCGGGCTGCTCGCGACGAGCGTCCCGGCCGTGAAGAGCGCGCCCCTCGCGAGGAGCGTCCCGCCCGTGAAGAGCGCGCCGCCCGCGAAGAACGCGCCCCTCGCGAGGAGCGTCCCGCCCGTGAGGCTCGCCCAGCCCGCGACGCGCGTTCGCCGCGGGACACGCGCACCGGGCGCGAGAGCGACGCACCGCGCGCCGAGGTGGTCAACCAGATCGAGCCGATCGATGCGGTCGACGACGGCGGCTGGAACGGCCCGATGCCGGCGTTCCTGCTCGCGAAGCTGACGCTGACCGAATGAGCCTGCCGGTCACGCGATAAGCCACTGGCTTGGAACGTGCCGAGTGCGTCCCTCTTAAATCCTCCCCCGGGAACCGGGGGAGGGGGACCGCCAGCCTTCTTCAGGCTGGTGGTGGAGGGGGCCGCAAGCGGACCACTCGCGGAGAGGCCCCCTCCACCCTTCGCTGAATGCTCAGGGTCCCCCTCCCCCGCTGCGCGAGGGAGGATTTGCGTTACGCCGCGGCCTGCGCGGCCAGCGCGTCGTCGATTTCGCCTGCGCGCTTGTACGCGGGACGGCTGAGGATGCGGCCGAGATAGGCCTCGAACGCCGGGCGCTTCGGCAGCGAGCCGAACATCAAACCCCACGCGACCTGCGACCCCGCGTAGACATCCGCCGCGCTGAACGCCGCACCCGCGATATAGGGATGCGACGACACCGCTTGCTCAAGCACATCGACGACCAGATCAAGATGGCCATAGCCCGCCATCCGCTGCTGATCGCTGGTCGGCGTCACGCCGAGCGATCGGTTGGTCACGGCATGCTCGACTGGTCCCGCCGCGAAGAACAACCAGCGATAGTAATCCGCGCGCTCGCCGAGCGGCGGGGCGAGCCCCGCCTCGGGAAAGGCATCGGCAAGATAGGCGCAGATCGCCGCGCCCTCGGTCACGACATGCCCGTCATGGACGATCGCCGGCACCTTCCCCATCGGGTTGATCGCTAGATACGAATCGGCCTTCATCGTGCTCGCATAATCGAGCACGACCGTCTCATACGGCGCGCCGACCTCCTCGAGCATCCAGCGGGCAATCCGCCCGCGGGACATCGGATGGGTGTAGAAGGTCAATGTCATCATCGTTCCCCCGAATCGCTTTGACAGAACGTTAGAAGAACATTACGAAAGCGCAACGTCAATCTTCAAAGCGATTTGGCGAACAGCGCGAGCATCCGCGCCCATGCCTTGTCGGCCTGCATCGCATTGTAGACCTTGCTGTCGGGCGGGGTCCAACCGTGCATCGTGCCGGCATAGACCTCGATCTCGGCAGGGAGCTTTGCCGCGGCGAAGGCGGTGCGCAGCGTGTCCTTCGCGGCGGGATCGCGCGCGTCGTCGTTCGCGGCGATCGCGATGAGGTAGCTCGCCTTCATCTTGGAGATTAGCAAATGCGGGCTGTCGGGCTTGTCGGTGGCAAGCCCGCCGCCGTGGAAGGTCGCACCGGCGCGGACCCGCGCCGGGTTGGCGGCGGCGGTGCGCATCACCATCGGGCCGCCCATGCAATAGCCGGTGGTGGCGAGCCCCTTGGCGCGGTCGACCTGCGTTTGCGTGTCGAGCCAGGCGGTGAAGGCGAGCGCATCGCGCGTCGTGCCGTCAGTGCTGAGCGCCTGAACATAGGGCATGATCTTGGCGCGCACCGCGGGTTGCCCGAAATCCTCACCCGGCGCGATGATCGGCGACTTCACCGAGCGGTAGAATTGATTGACGACGAGCACGGCATAGCCCGACTGCGCGAGCCGGTCGGCCATCTGCCGGAACGCCGGGCGCAGCCCCATAATGTCGGGCCACACGAGCACGCCGGGTGCCTTACCGGTGGCGGGCGCGACGAAATAGGCGTCGGCCTTGCCGTCGGGCGTGTCGATCACGACGTCGCGGCCGGCGATCCTTGCAGCATTGGCGGGCGCGGGGAGCAGCATCGCGAGCCCCGCGGCCCCGGCGATCGTGGCAAAGCCGCGGCGCGTGAGCGCGGGGTCTGCGAGATGCGCTTCGTTTTCGGCTGCGGTGAAATCGTCACACATCGGTCTCTCTCCTTGCGATTCGCCGTTTGGGCGTTTGCCGCATCATAAGGATATAATTCGCAACCGATATCCTGCCGATCCTCCCCGGCACGGGGAGGGGGACCGCTCGGCTTCTTCAGCCGAGGGGTGGAGGGGCGCGCCACGAATGTCCCGCTCGCGGCGCGCCCCCTCCACCGTTCGCTGAATGCTCACGGTCCCCCTCCCCGTGCCGGGGAGGATCAGGGGACGCGCCACCACCAGACGCCGTCCTCGACCGTCCGCACCGCCCGCCCCTCGACCGCGAGCCGCCGCACATGCGCGAGCGCCTCGCCCGTCGCCATGCCGAGCATGTCGGGCCCGATCGCGCGGCGGAACAGCCGCCCGAAACAGTCGATCGCGCGCTTCGGCTCGGCGAGGAACACTTCGAGTTCGTCGAGCCGCTCGCGATGTTCGCGGTCCATCGCATCGAGCCGGGCGTGGAGCCCGGTAAACGGGTCGCCATGCCCCGGCAGCACGAGCAGATCGTCGGGCAAGTGCTTGAGCCGCGCGATCGACTCGAACCATTCGCCGAGTGGATCGGCAGCGGGCTCGGTCACGCCGAGCGAGATGTTGGGGCTGATCCGTGGCAGCACCTGGTCGCCCGCGATCAGCACCTTGCCGATCGGATCATAGAGGCAAGCATGTTCGGGGCTGTGGCCCGAGCCGACGACGACATGCCACTCGACCGTGCCGACGCGCAGCGTGTCGCCGTGCTTGATCCGGGTATAGCCAAGCGGCAGCGGCGTGACGATCCGGCGGAATCCCGCCCAACCGCGCTCGCTGGCGTGCCCGATCTGCATCTCATCCCACCCCGCGCCGCGCCAGAAGGCGAGCATCTCGTCGGGCACCGCATCGCGCGCGTCTGCGATCAGCATCCGCGCGGTAAGCCACTCGCCACGCGTCATCACCAGCGGGCATTCATGGTGTGCGCACATCCAGCCAGCGAGCCCGATATGATCGGGATGGAAATGCGTGCCGATCATCCGCGTCACCCGTACGCCCGCGAGCGGCCCCTTCCACAGCGCCTTCCAGGCGTCGCGCGCCTCGGTCGTGTTCATGCCGGTATCGACCAGCGCGACGCCGCCGTCGTCGTCGAGCAGCCAGCAATTGACGTGCTTCAACGGCCCGGGAACATGCAGCCGCACCCAGCGCACCCCGGGCGCGACGCTCATCACATCGTGCGCCGGGGGTTCGGCGCTGCCGAAGGGATAGGTCAGGCCCTTGTGGCTGGTCGGGGCGAAAGCGGCGGCGATTGCGGTGGACATGCCGTTGGGTAGCGGGTGGGTGGCGCCCGAGTCACGCATTTCCGCTATTCGGCGGGCACCGCATCCTCGCCGAGCAGATGCCGCCGCACCTGATCGGGCGTGTCGAACAGCAGATCGGGCTCGAGCCGCGCGAGCACGTCACGATTGGCATAGCCCCACAGCACCGCGCCCGAACAGATCCCGACCTTCTTTGCAGCAACCACATCGCGCGTCTCGTCGCCGATCGAAATCGCTTCGTGCTGCGCGATGTCGCATTTGCGCAGCACGCGGCGATAGCGCCGCGCCTTGCCGAACAGCGACGCGCCGCATTCGAAGCGCTCGATCAGCGCGGCGTTGGCGGGCCCGAGGATCGCGCGCGCATTGTCCTCGGCATTCGAGGTGACGAGCGCGATCCGCACCCCGCTCGCCGCCAATTGCTCGAGCAGCCGGGTGACGCCGTCGAACAAGGCGATCCGATCGGTCTGCTGCGCGAGCAGATCATGCGTGTAGCGCCCGATCGCGGGAAGCTTCCAGCGCGGGATGCCGAGATGGCGGATCACTTCGCTCGAGGTCTTGCCGCGCAGCGATTCGACCTCGCCCGCGGGGACTTTGCGGAACTTGAAGCGCTCGGCGAGGTGGTCGGCGATCGACAGGAACCAGTCGCCGCTATCGGCCAGCGTCCCGTCGAAATCGAAGATTACGAGACGATAGCGCGGCGACATCGGGCGCTCTCAACGCCGGCCGCGGCGTTTGCCGCCGTCGCCATCCTGCAGGACGGCGGCGCTGCGGATCGTCACCAGTTCGGCGCGGGTGACCATGCCGTCCTTGTCGAGATCGAACCGGTCGAACAGCACCCCGAACTGCGCCTGGAGCTCGGCGAGCGTGATGCGATTGTCGGTGTCGGCATCGACCTGATACGGGCTCGGCAGCGCGTTTCGGTCACCAAGCCACTTCTGCGCCCAATCGCTATAGCCGATATAGCCGGTCGATCCGGACTGCGGCGCGGCGTCGGGAAAACTGCGCGCGACGCAGGCGGTCAGTTCGGCGCGCGTCGTGCGGGCGTCCCCATTGGCGTCGCACGCCGCGATGAACATGGCGGCGGGCTCGGCGACGATCGTCGCGCCGGGCTGACGCGGCGGCACTGGCGCAACGGGCAGCGGCACCTGCGCGGCGAGCGCGAGCAGCAGAATCGGACTCATGCACGCACCCCCCTGTCCGGCAGCAGCAGACTGGCGTCACCGTAGCTGTAAAATCGGTATCCGTCTGCAATGGCGTGCGCATAGGCGGCCTGCATCGTATCGGTGCCCATCAGAGCACTGACCAGCATGAACAGTGTCGAACGCGGCAGATGGAAATTGGTGACGAGCCCGTCGATGCCGCGGAAGCGATAGCCCGGGGTGATGAAGATCGCGGTGTCGCCCTCGAACGGCCGGATCACGCCGTCCTCGCCGGTCGCGCTTTCGATCAGGCGCAGGCTGGTCGTGCCGACCGCGATCACCCGGCCTCCGGCGGCACGGACCGCGTTGAGTCGGTCGGCGGTCGCCGCGTCGATCCGGCCCCATTCGGCGTGCATCTTGTGATCGGCGGTGTCGCTCGCCTTGACCGGCAGGAAGGTGCCCGCGCCGACATGCAGCGTCAGTGTCGCGTGCTCGACCCCGGCGGCGGCGAAGCGCGCCATCAGCTCGGGCGTGAAGTGCAGCGCCGCGGTGGGCGCCGCGACCGCCCCTTTTTCGGCCGCGAACATCGTCTGGTAATCGTCGGCATCCTGCGCGTCGGCGGGGCGGCGGGCGGCAATATAGGGCGGCAGCGGCATCCGCCCGGCGCGCTCGAGCAGCAGCTCGACCGGCTCGTCGCCCTGGAATTCGAGCGCGAAGCTGCCGTCCTCGCCGCGGTCATGCGCGGTCGCGGTCACGCCGCTGCCGAAATCGATCGCATCGCCATCGCGCAGGCGGCGCGCGTTGCGGACGAAGGCGCGCCAGCGGCGCGGCCCTTCGCGCTTGTGCAGCGTCGCGCCGATGCGCGAATCGCCGCGCGTCCCCTCGAGCTGCGCCGGGATGACCCGCGTATCGTTGAAGACGAGCAGATCGCCCGTACGCAGGCCGCCCGGCAGATCGCCGACGCTGCGGTCGTGCAGCGCAGCGCCATCGACCACGAGCAGCCGCGCCGAATCGCGCGGGGCTGCCGGGCGCAGCGCGATCCGCTCGGGCGGCAGGACAAAGTCGAACAGGTCGACGTTCATTTACCGCGTGCTCCCCGCCGCGAAGTCTTGCCTTACGCGGCCTTCTTCTTCGGCGCGGCGGCGGGCTTGGCCTTGAGCATCGGCTTCATCGCCGGCTTGCTCGGCGCGAGCGTCGCGGGCGCGAGCGTCGGCTCGGGCGCCGGCGGTGCGGGGACATAGGCGGGAGGGCTGTCGGCGGCGACATAGGCGTGGAGGATGCGCGACGGATGCGTCGGCGGCTCGCCGCGTGCGATCGCATCGACATAGTCCATTCCCGAGATCACGCGACCGAAGATCGTGTATTTCTTGTCGAGCTTCATGTTGGGGTTGAAGACGATGAAGAACTGGCTGTTCGCGCTGTTCTCCGCCTTGGTCACCTGCTCGACGGTCGCGCCCTCGGCCGAGCCCTCGCGCGCCGCCGACACAGCGCCGCGCACATGCGGCAGCCAGTTGAATTCGGCGGGGACGTTGGGGAGCGTCGAGCCGCCGGTGCCGTCGCCCTTGGGGTCGCCGGTCTGCGCCATGAAGCCTTCGATCACGCGGTGGAACAGCAGCCCGTCATAGAAATGCTGGCGGGTGAGCGTCTTGACGCGCTCGACCATCTTCGGCGCGGCGTCGGGGCGCAGCCAGATGATCACGCGGCCGCCGGTCGACAGATCGAGATAGAGCAGATTCTCGGGATCGCTTGCCGACGGGATCGGCGGCCGGCCCGCCGTCGTTACGACCGCGGACTTGGCCTCGTCCTTCTTCTTGTTGGCGAGGGCGGGGCCGGCGAGGAACGCCAGGAGGAGGACAAACAGGCTGGCAACGAAACGCATTATTTCCCCGCGAAATATCTCGGAATGAAGCCGCGCTTAGACCATCTACCGCTTTGCGCCAAACTGAACGTTGCCGCGCAAAGGCGACCGAATTAGGGCCGCGTGCCTTTCCGCCCGATCCGCGCGACGCGGTCGGCGACGTCTTGCGCCACGCGCGGCGTGACGAAGCGATGAATCGGCCCGCCATAGAACGCGATTTCCTTGACCAGCCGGCTCGCGATCGGCTGGAGCGCGACGTCGGCCATCAGGAACACCGTCTCGACGCGGTCGTTGAGAGCGCGGTTCATGCCGGTCAGCTGATATTCGTATTCGAAATCGGTGACGCCGCGCACGCCGCGCAGGATCGTGCTCGCGCCTTGCGCCTCGGCGAAATCCATCAGCAGCGAATCGAACGCGACGACGCTGACGCCCGCGATCCCCGCGATCTCGCGCTCGATCATCGCGAGGCGTTCCTCGAGGCTGAACATCGGCGACTTGGAGGCATTGGTGGTGACACCGATGACGAGCCGGTCGACCAGGGTCGCGCCGCGCCGGATAATGTCCATATGCCCCAGCGTGACGGGGTCGAACGTGCCGGGATAGACGCCGATGCGCTCGGTCATCGCGCGCCGTCCGCCACTACCGTCATGCCAGCGAAAGCTGGCATCTCGTGATGCGGTGTGCACCCCCGGCCCCGGGGAGACCCCAGCGTGCGCTGGGGTGACGGACAGAGGTCACCCAGCTTTCGCCCGGGTGACGGGGCCGTGCTCAACGATCGCGCTCCAGCGTGAAGCGCGCGATGTCGCGGAGCAGATCGGCTTCGGGGCCGAAATGCTGGAGATGCTCGATCGCCTGATCGACCAGCATCCGCGCCTGCGCACGCGCCCGGTCGAGCCCGAGCAGCGACAGGAAGGTCTCCTTCCCCGCGCCCTCATCCTTGCCGAGCTTCTTGCCGACAGCAGCCTCGTCCCCCTCGACGTCGAGGATGTCGTCGGCGATCTGGAAGGCGAGCCCCATGTCGCGCGCATAGCCGCGCAGGCCCACGCGGCCTTCGGGCGGCACCTTGCCGAGGATCGCACCCGCCTCGACCGAGCAGGCGATCAGCGCACCGGTCTTCATCGCCTGGAGCCGCGTGACGGTCGGCAGGTCGAAGGTCGATTTCTCGGCCTCCAGATCCATCGCCTGTCCACCCGCCATGCCCGACGGACCGGCCGAACGCGCGAGATCAAGCACCAGCTCGCTGCGCACGAACGGATCGGGATGCGTCAGCGGATCGGCGAGAATCTCGAACGCGAGTGCATGCAGGCAGTCACCCGCGAGGATCGCGGTCGCTTCGTCGAACGCCTTGTGGACGGTCGGCTTGCCGCGGCGCATGTCGTCATCGTCCATCGCGGGAAGATCGTCGTGGATCAGCGAATAGACGTGGATGCATTCGATCGCGGTCGCCGCGCGCCCCGCGCAATCGCGATCGACCGCGAACAGCCGCGCGGTCGCAAACACGAGCAGCGGGCGCAAGCGCTTGCCGCCGCCGATCGCGGCGTGCCGCATCGCGCGATACAGATCGGCGCGGGGATCATCGGGAATGGCAAGGAATTTGTCGAGCCGACGATCGACGTCGGCGCCGACCTGGGACAAGGCCGCCTTGAGCGACAAGGACGTTGCGCTCATGCCATCAACCTGCGGCAAAGGGCTGCGTGCCGACGGCACGCCCCTCGCTGTCGGTGCGGATCGCTTCGATCCGTGCCTGCGCCGCGGTCAGCCGGTCGTCGCAGCGACGCCGCAATTTATCGCCGCGCTCATAGAGCGCGATCGCCTGGTCGAGCGGCGCATCGCCGCTCTCGAGCCTCGACACGATCCCCTCCAGTTCCTTGAGCGCCGCTTCGAACGTCAACTCTTCGATCGGTGTATCCATTTGGCAGCTATGCGGCAGGCGAGCTTCTGGGGTCAAGGATACGCGAGCCCTTGGTTGCGTTTGTTGTCCGTCCCCAATGAGGAATCCCCCATGTTCACCAGCATCGACCCCGCCACCGGCGCGCCGGGCCAATCCTATGCCGAGCTGACCGGCGCCGAAATCGAGACCAAGCTACAGCGCGCGCACGCCACGTTCCGCGAATGGCGCGTCACCGATCTCGCGACGCGCACCGCCCTGCTCGAGCGAATCGCCGAGCAGTTCGACGCCAACACCCAGCGTCTCGCCGAAACCGCGACGCGCGAAATGGGCAAGACGCTCAAGTCGGCGATCGCCGAGGTGCAGAAATGCGCGCAGGCGTTCCGCCATTACGCGCAGGAGGGCGCCGCGATGCTCGAGCCGCGCAGCTTCCCCGGAGCGACCGCGACATGGCATCCGATGGGTCCGGTGCTCGCGGTGATGCCGTGGAATTTCCCCTATTGGCAGGTGGTGCGCTTCATGGCGCCGACGATCCTGGCGGGCAATGTCGGGCTGCTCAAGCATGCGTCGAGCGTGCAGGGTTGCGGCGCGGCGCTCGAGGAGATGGTGATTGCGGCGGGAGGGCCCGCCGGGCTGTTCCAGAACCTGGCGATCCAATCCGACAAGGTCGAAGCGCTGATCGCCGACGACCGGATCGTCGCGGTGACGCTGACGGGCAGCGAAGGTGCTGGCATGAAGGTCGCCGAGGCGGCGGGGCGTGCGCTGAAGAAGGTCGTGCTCGAACTCGGCGGGTCGGACCCGTTCATCGTCATGCCCTCGGCCGATCTCGACGCCGCCGCCAAGGCCGCGGTCACCGCGCGCGTGCAGAACACCGGCCAGTCGTGCATCTGCGCCAAGCGGATGATCGTCCATGCCGATGTCTACGACGCGTTCCTGGAGAAATTCTCGGCGGGGATGCAGGCCGTCGTCGCGGGCGATCCGATGGATGCGGCGAGCGACATGGGACCGCTGTCGAGCGAGGAGCAGCGCGCGACCGTGCTGGGGCAATTGAAGCTGTTCGAGCAAGCGGGCGCCAAGCTGCTGTTCGGCGGCGAGGCGCTTCCGGGCAAGGGCGCCTATATGTCGGCCGGCATTCTTGTCGATGTGCCGATCAATCACGAGGTTGCGAACGAAGAGCTGTTCGGGCCGATCGCGATGCTGTTCAAGGCGGCGGACATCGACGAAGCGATCACCATTGCCAACGCGGTGCCGTTCGGGCTCGGGTCGTCGGTATGGACGCAGGATGAGGCCGAGCGCGCACGCTTCGAGCGCGATATCGAGGCGGGCATGATCGCGGTCAACACAATGCTGGCGAGCGCACCGGAAGCGCCGTTCGGCGGGGTCAAGCGATCGGGCCATGGGCGCGAGCTTGGGCCGTACGGACTGCACGAGTTCATGAATTTGAAAACCGTCCTCGCCTGATGTCTCCTCCCCACCCTGAAAGGGAGGGGATCGAGGGGTGGGTCGGCCCGTAGTCGGGCGTGACGCTCGCCATGGGCCGACCCACCCCCAACCCCTCCCTTTCAGGGAGGGGAGACACCCAGCTCAACCGCCAGCATGCCTTGCAGGGAGACGCCTCACTCCATCGTCAGCACGATCTTCCCGACATGATCCCCCGCCTCCATTCGCGCATGCGCGGCGGGGGCTTCGGCGAGCGGGAAGCTGCGATCCAGCACGGGCTTCAGCCGCCCCGCCTCGACATGCGGCCACACGGTGCGATGCAGCTCATCCGCGACCAGGCTCTTGAACGCCGAATCACGCGGCCGCAGCGTCGAGCCGGTCAGCGTCAGGCGGCGGCGCATGATGTCGAAGATCGGGATCGTCGCGGTCGGCCCGCCCTGCACCGCGATCGAGACGTGGCGCCCATCCTCGGCCAGGCATTTGAGGTTGCGCGGCAGATAGTCCCCACCGACCATGTCGAGCACCACCGCGCAGCCCTTGCCATCGGTGATCGCGGCGACGCGCTCGACGAAATCCTCGGTCTTGTAGTTGATTGCATGCGCCGCGCCGAGTTTCAGCGCCGCCGCGCATTTGTCGTCAGACCCGGCGGTCACGATCACCTCGAGCCCGAAGATCGACCCGAGCCCGATCGCCATCGTGCCGATCCCGCTCGTGCCCCCATGCACCAAGACCGTGTCGCCCTCGGTCGCATAGCCGCGCTCGAACAGATTGGTCCACACCGTGAACAGCGTCTCGGGCAACGCCGCCGCCTCGGTCATCGACAGAGCGTGCGGCACCGGCAGCACCTGCCCCGCCGCGACCGCGACATATTCCGCATAGCCCCCACCGGCGAGCAAGGCGCACACCGGCTGGCCCATCAGCTCGAAATCGACGTCCAAACCCTGCGCGACGACGGTGCCCGAAACCTCGAGCCCGGGGATCGACGGCGCACCCGGCGGCGGCGCGTAGCCCCCCTTGCGCTGGAGCACGTCGGGTCGGTTGACCCCCGCGGCGACGACCCGGATCAGCACCTCGTCGGGCCGCAGCATCGGGACGGGGCGTTCGACCACGCGCAGCACCTCGGGTCCCCCCGCCGCATCGGGGTCGATCGCGCGCATCGTCGCCGGAATTCCGTCCATCGGTCATATGCCCCGTTTTACCTGCGCGCCTTATTGACACGGCCGCCCGCCGGGTCAACGATCCCGCCATGGACTTGGACGAGATTCTCCCGAAACGCGCGGGCGATCCGCTCGCGGCGCTGCTTGCGCAGGACCTTGACCCGCTGTCGGTCGCGGAACTCGAAGCGCGGATCGCTGCGTTGAAGGCCGAAATCGCGCGGAGCACCGCCAAGATGGAACACGCTGCGAGCCACCGCGTTCAAGCCGATAATCTGTTCAAGTCTTGATGCCAGACAGCCCTCCCATCCGCTATAAGATGGCAAGACGGGCGCCGAACGATTTTCAAGTGCTTGCAGTGGCGGATACGCCTTCCGACATAGGCGCAAAGGGTTGCGCTTTCGTCGCAGCCCGCAAGGAGTGAAGACCTAATGCCATCCTTTGCCTCCGCGCTTGAAACCACGCTGCACAAGGCGTTGGAAGCCGCGTCGTCGCGCCGTCATGAATATGCGACGCTTGAACATCTGCTGCTCGCGCTGATCGACGACGAGCATGCCTCGAAGGTGATGCAGTCGTGCGGCGTCGATACCGCCGAGCTGACCGCCACCGTCAAACACTATCTCGATACCGAACTCGAAGCCTTGAAGGTCGATGCGGCGACCGACCCCTCGCCGACCAGCGGCTTCCAGCGCGTCGTCCAGCGCGCGATCCTCCACGTGCAGTCCTCGGGCCGCGACGAAGTGACCGGCGCCAACGTGCTCGTCGCGCTGTTCAGCGAACGCGAGAGCTATGCCGTCTATTTCCTGCAGCAGCAGGATATGAGTCGGCTCGATGCGGTGAGCTTCATCAGCCACGGCGTCGGCAAGGGCGGCGCGACGCCTGAGGCTTCGACTCCCAAGGGCGTCGAAGAGGAAAAGCCGCAAAAGCCCGGCGAGAAGGGCAAGAGCGAGTCCGCGCTGAAGCAGTTCTGCGTCGACCTCAACGAGAAGGCCAAGAAGGGCAAGGTCGATCCGCTGATCGGGCGTGGCCCCGAGGTCGATCGCACCGTGCAGATTCTCTGCCGGCGTTCGAAGAACAACCCGCTCTATGTCGGCGATCCCGGCGTCGGGAAGACCGCGATCGCGGAAGGGCTCGCGCGGAAAATCGTCGAGGGCAACGTGCCCGAGGTGCTCCTCCCGGCGGTGATCTATTCGCTCGACATGGGCGCGCTGCTTGCCGGCACGCGCTATCGCGGTGACTTCGAGGAGCGGCTCAAGGCGGTCGTCACCGAGCTCGAGAAGATGCCCGATGCGATCCTGTTCATCGACGAGATCCACACCGTGATCGGTGCCGGCGCGACCAGCGGCGGCGCGATGGATGCGTCGAACCTGTTGAAGCCGGCGCTGTCGGGCGGGACGATCCGCTGCATCGGTTCGACCACCTACAAGGAGTTCCGCAACCACTTCGAGAAGGACCGCGCGCTGCTGCGGCGCTTCCAGAAGATCGACGTCAACGAGCCGACGATCGAGGACACGATCAAGATCCTGGCGGGTCTCCGCTCGGCGTTCGAGGACCATCACAAGGTCAAATACACCCCCGACGCGATCAAGTCGGCGGTGGAGCTCAGCGCGCGCTACATCAACGACCGCAAGCTGCCCGACAAGGCGATCGACGTGATCGACGAAGTCGGCGCGATGCAGATGCTGGTGCCGCTCGCCAAGCGCAAGAAGACGATCACCTCGCGTGAGATCGAGGCCGTCATCGCGACGATGGCGCGCATCCCGCCGAAGTCGGTTTCGACCGACGACACCAAGGCGCTCGAATCGCTCGAGACCGATCTCAAGCGCGTGGTGTTCGGGCAGAATGCCGCGATCGAGAAGCTGGCGTCGGCGATCAAGCTCAGCCGTGCCGGCCTGCGCGATCCCGAGAAGCCGATCGGCAACTATCTGTTCACCGGCCCGACCGGCGTCGGCAAGACCGAAGTCGCCAAGCAGCTCGCCCAGATCATGGGCATTCCGCTCCAGCGCTTCGACATGTCCGAATATATGGAACGCCATTCGGTCTCGCGGCTGATCGGCGCCCCTCCGGGCTATGTCGGGTTCGACCAGGGCGGCCTGCTCACCGATGCGATCGACCAGCAGCCGCATTCGGTGCTGCTGCTCGACGAAATCGAGAAGGCGCATCCCGATCTGTTCAACATCCTGCTGCAGGTGATGGACAATGGGCGGCTGACCGACCAGCACGGCAAGACGGTCGATTTCCGCAACGTCATCCTGATCATGACGACCAATGCGGGCGCCTCCGACATGGCGCGCGAGACGCTCGGCTTCGGCAACCTCACCCGCGAGGGCGAGGACGAGCAGGCGGTGCAGAAGATGTTCACGCCTGAGTTCCGCAACCGTCTCGATGCGATCGTGCCGTTCGGCTATCTGCCGACCGAAGTGGTCGCGCGCGTCGTCGACAAGTTCATCCTGCAGCTCGAGCTCCAGCTCGCCGACCGCAGCGTGCACATCAAGCTCGACGACGAATCGAAGACCTGGCTGACCACCAAGGGCTATGACAAGCTCTACGGTGCAAGGCCGATGGGCCGCCTGATCCAGGAGAAGATCAAGCAGCCGCTCGCCGAGGAATTGCTGTTCGGCAAGCTGGTCCATGGCGGCGAGGTGACGGTCAAGCTGAAGGACAACGCGCTGTCGTTCGAGATCACCTCGGCCCCGCCCAAGAAGCCCAAGAAGAAGGCCGTGCCGACGCGGACCGATCCGGACAAGACTCCGGCGAAGTAAGATTGGCTTGGCGATGAAGCGCGCGGGGTCCGGAATGTCCGGGCCCCGCGCTTTTTTATGGGCCGCTGCGGCAGGCCCCCGCTCGCCTCGAACATCAGCGGGCCGCGATCGCCCCCGCGTCGCGATGCGCGGCGGCAGCGACCGCCACGGCGACCTGCGTCTCGACACTGCGCAGCGCCTCGCGGCGGCAGCGCGATTCGTCGGCGAGCCGCCGCAAATCCTGCGCCGCATTGCTGGTGCAGATCGTGCTCGCTGCGGCGCGAACGCGTCGATCAAGCTTGTGGCGTCCCTTGACGGTGGCGAGGTCGAGATCGCCGATTTGCACCGTGCTGGAAACCGTTTCGCGAAGATAAGAGTCGCTTCCTTGCGCCTGGACAGGCACGGATACGAGTATTGCCATACACGCCGATACAGTCAAAAGTGGGAAAGAACGAAATATTGCTGTTCTCCTGAAGACGATTTTAAGATACGTCGATGGCTTCGATCGTATCGTACTCCTCTTGTCAGGCGCGAAGATCTGTTCCCGTACCGATCGAATACCGCCGCCCGACGCGCCCCCTTAATCGTGACAGATTACCGTGCCATGTCTTCGTCATGTCGTTTCAATGGCGGTCCGATCGGACGACACCGCATTTGGCTGCTTTTTAACCATCTATTTGTCATCCCGGAGTAGGCAGGCGCTATGCCGCGTACGCTTTCCGTCCTTTCCATGGTCTTGCTGGCCATGCTGTGCCTCGGCCTGCCTGCGACCCCGGCATTCGCGCAGGCCGGCCTTGCCGGGGAACCGGTTGCAACCTGCATCGCGCGCGCCGAGAGCGGCATGACCCCACAAGAGCTGTTTCGCGAACCCGCGCACTTCGACTGTGCGACGAACCAGACCGCGTTCGGGGCCGGGGATTTCTGGGTTCGCTCGGCGCGGCTGCGGCGCGATGGTCCACTCGAGATCCGCTGGCCGAGCCTGTGGCAGGAGCGGGTCGCGCTGTACGCGCTCTATGGCGATGGCGCGATCGTCTCGGTCGCGCTCGATCAGCAGGCCGTGTCACGCCATCTCGCGCTGGGGGCGATCATCGCGCAGCCGCTGGAAGCGCGCGCCGCGCCGCTGGTGCGGCTGCTGTGGCGCGTCGAGCACGCCGCCAATCTGCGCGGCATCCTGCGCGAGCCGCGGATCGCCACCCCGGCGCAGAGCGTCACCTCGAACCTGACGATGGCGGCGCTTTACGGCGGGTTCGGCGGGCTGTGCATCGCGCTGATAACCTATCATCTCGCCTTATGGGCGACGCTGCGGCATCGCTTCCAACTGGCCTATTGCGCGATGGTGCTGGCGCTGCTGGGCTATGCCATGTCCTCGTCGGGCGCCCTTGTCTGGCTCTGGCCGACCATCGCCAACACCGATCGGATGCGCGTCAATTATCTCACGCTGGGAGTGTCGGCCGTCGCGGCGCTCGCGTTTGCGCGGAGCTTTTTCGAACCGCGCGTCTTCGCCGGAGGGCTGGCACGGCTGTTCAACGTCGCGAGCGGCGCGATGCTGGCCGCCACTCTCGCTTATACGCTGATCGGGTCGCTCGACGTCCGGCTGTTCGACCGGCTCTATGCGCTCGCCTTTGCCGGGCTCTTGCTCGTGGTCATCCCGATGCTGTGGCGCGCCTGGGTGACGCGGAGCAATTATCTGTGGCTGTTCGCCTTGACCTGGGGGGCGCCGATCGTGGTCGCCTGCTTCCGCGTGGCGAGCGGGCTCAGCCTGATCCACTGGAATTTCTGGCTCGACAATTCGACGGCCGTGACGATGACACTCGAAGCGTTGCTGTCGAGTCTGGCGATCGCCTATCGCGTTCGCGTGCTCAGCCGCGAGCGCGACGCCGCGCGCGAGGGCGAAGTCGCCGCGCTGCTGCTCGCCGAGACCGATCCGCTGACCGGGCTGCTCAATCGCCGCGCCTTCCTGTCGGCGGCGATCGGGCGCGAGGGCGAGCAGCTGCTGCTGATCGTCGACCTCGACCATTTCAAGCTGATCAACGAGACGATCGGCCATGATGGCGGCGACGAAGTGCTGCGCGCCGTCGCGCGGACGCTGCAGCTGTCGGTTCCCGAAGCCGCGCTCGTCGCGCGGATCGGCGGCGAGGAATTCGCGATCGTGCTCCCGGCCGAAGCGGCGGTCGAGCCGCGCGACATTCTCGACCGCTTGCGCGCCGCGCGGATGCCGTACGACGTCAGCGTCACTGCCAGCATCGGCAAATGCATCGGCCCGCTCAAGCGCGAGGTCGACTGGAAGGCGCTCTACGCCGCCGCCGATCGCGCCTTGTTCGACGCCAAGAGCGCCGGGCGCGATCGCGCGCGGATGCGTTCGCTGTCGGACCGCGCTGCGGCCTGAGAGGCTTGCCGCGAATCGCTATTGCGCGTATACGCATCGCGCAAGGGGATAGCGTTTGCGCAACCGTCGCATCATGGTCGGCATCGTTGCAGGGCTCGCGCTGATCGCCGCAGCGCGCCATCCGAACGCCGATATTCAAATCCTTACCCACGATTCGACCGACCCTGCGCCGCATCAGGTCAAGGCCGCGATCGATCTCGGCCTGGTCGGCGTTTCGGTGCTCGTCACCTGGACCGGCAAGCATTTGACCTGAGCCGAGCCCAGCGGCTTGCGGGCGGCGGACGGCTTGCTTACACGCATGTCAATGAGCGATCCTGAAGCCGTCTGGCGCCAATCCTATCGTCATCCCAACGCCTGGGACACCGTCTATCCGCCGCTGTCGATGGTCGATCTGTTCGATCAGGCCGCCGCGCGTGCGGGCAAGGCGCCGCTGATCGATTTCCTCGGGCGGCATTACAGTTATGCCGAGACGCTCGACGGTGCCAATCGCGTCGCGGCGGGGCTGCAGGCGCTGGGCTATGGGCCGGGCGACCGGATCGGGCTGTTCCTGCCCAATGCGCCGCATTATCTCGCGGCCTATTACGGCATTCTCAAGCTCGGCGCGACGGTCGTCAATTTCTCGCCGCTCTACACAGTCGCCGAACTCACGCATCAGGTCGAGGATTCGGGCACGCGCGTGCTGTTCACGCTTTCTGCGAGCGCCTTGCTGCCGACCGCGCTGAAGGTGCTCGAGACGAGCGGCCTTGAGCGGCTTGTGGTCGGTTCGATTGCGGGTGCTTTGCCACCGTCGAAATCGATTCTCTATCGCCTGTTCAAGCGCAAGGAGGTCACCCCGCGCCCGCACGATCCGCGAATCCTGAGCTTTTCGCAGCTGATCGCCAATGACGGCACGCACGCGCCTGCGACGATCGATCCGCTGACTGACGTCGCGCTGATCCAATATACCGGCGGCACCACCGGCACCCCCAAGGGCGCGATGCTGACGCATCAAAATCTTGCGGCCAACGCCCGCCAGGTGATGGGCATCGACCCGCATCCGAGCGAACCCGACCGGATCCTCGGCGTGCTGCCGCTGTTCCATGTCTTCGCCAACACCTGCGTGCTCAACCGCACCGTGCTCAACGGCGGCTGCATCGTCATGCTGCCGCGCTTCGAGGCGGGCGCGGTGCTCGGCGCGATCACGCGCACCAAGGCGACCGCGCTCCCCGGCGTGCCGACGATGTACCAGGCGCTGCTCGATCATCCCGACATCGCCAAAACGGATTTCGCGTCGCTGCGCGTCTGCATCTCGGGCGGCGCGCCGCTCGCCGCCGAATTGAAGGCGAAGTTCGAGGGCGTCACCGGCGCGACCGTGGTCGAGGGCTATGGCCTGTCGGAAAGCTCGGGCGTGCTCTCGGCCAATCCGTACGAGCTACCCGGCAAGACCGGCAGCATCGGCCAGCCGATCCCCGCGACGCATCTGCGGCTCGTCGACAAGGCTGATCCGACCCAGCCCCCGCCCCCCGGCGAGCCGGGCGAAATCGTCGCGCTGGGCCCGCAGATCATGAAGGGCTATTGGAACCGGCCCGACGCCGATGGCGAAGTGTTCGTGACGAACGACGCGGGGCGCTGGCTGCGCACCGGCGATGTCGGCGCGATCGACGAGGACGGTTTCGTGCGGATCGTCGACCGGTTGAAGGACATGCTGTCGGTGTCGGGCTTCAAGGTCTTTCCGAGCCAGATCGAGGCAATCCTGCACCATCACCCCGCGGTCAAGGAGGCGATGGTGATCGGGCTGCCCGATCCGTACCGCGGCGAGCAGCCGCGCGCTTATGTGACGCTCAACGAGGGGGTTTCGGCGGGCAGTGCGGAATTGCGTGATTGGCTTAATCCGCAGCTCGGTCGGCATGAGCGGGTCGATGATGTTGTGGTGCGCCTGACGATGCCGAAGACGATGATCGGCAAATTGAGCCGCAAGGACCTGATCGCCGAGGTGATGGCGGAGACGCCCGGCGCATGACCACCGCCCTGCCCGTCACCCCCGCGAAAGCGGGGGTCCCGCTGTCTGGCCCCGCGCCAAGCAGAAGAAGCGGGACCCTCGCTTTCGCGAGGGTGACGGGGGCGGGGTGTATCTCGTTGGGTAGGGGCAAGCACGATGCGCGGGGGTTGGGTCTACATCAGTGTCCAACCGCTACCGTGGAACGACGTATATCGGCGTGACGTCCCACATCGCCCCCCGCAGTTTCCAGCACCGAACCAAGGTTGGCTCTGACTTCTGCCGCCGCCACAACCTCACGCGCCTCGTTTACGCGGATTTTACCGAAAACATCGCCGACGCCATCGCGCGCGAGAAGGCGATGAAGAAATGGCGTCGCGCATGGAAGATCGAGCTGATCGAAGTCGCCAATCCGAATTGGCTCGACCTGTTCGAGACATTGAACGGCGCAGCAGAAGAAGAAGCGGGATCCCCGCTTTCGCGGGGATGATGGGGGGGGGGAGCACCGGGCCGTATGACAGTTGCATGAAGCCCCACGATTCCGATTGTAACAAACTCTCGCCATAGCCGGAAGACCAGTAAGGCTTCGGGGTAGTCGACGATGGACGCTGTCACCAAGATCACGATGGATGGCCTGTCGGGCGGCACGATCGCCGACTTTGCCGACTTCGCGCATTCGCAACCGACGATTCCCGAGCGCACGATCAGCGAGCGGCGGCGGTATCGCACGATCTGGATCTCCGACATCCATCTCGGCACGCGCGGCTGCAATGCCGACCTGCTGATCGACTTTCTCGACCATGTCGACAGCGAGACGCTCTACCTCGTCGGCGACATCATCGACGGCTGGCGGCTCAAGAAGAAATTCTACTGGCCCGCGGCGCACAACGATGTCGTCTGGCGCCTGCTCAAGCGCGCCAAGCGTGGTGCGCATGTCGTCTATATCCCCGGCAATCACGACGAGGTCGTCCGCCAGTTCTGCGGTCTCGATTTCGGCGGCATCGCGATCCGCCGCAACGCGGTGCATGAAACCGCCGACGGGCGTCGGCTGTTGGTGCTGCATGGCGACGAATTCGATGCGATCACCCTCGCGCACCGCTGGCTGGCGCATGTCGGCGATGCGGCGTATGAATTCATGATGGCGCTCAACCGCTGGGTGAACGCCTATCGGCGCTTCTGCAACCTGCCCTATTGGTCGCTGTCGAAGCACGCGAAAGCCAAGGTGAAGAACGCGGTGCAGTTCATCTCCAATTACGAAGAGATCGTCGCACAGGCGGCGGGCGCACGCGGCGTCGACGGGGTCGTGTGCGGCCATATCCACACCGCCGAGTTTCGTGATATCGATGGTATCGCCTATTATAACGACGGCGACTGGGTGGAGGGCTGCACGGCGTTGGTCGAGCATTTCGACGGGAGAATGGAATTGCTGCACTGGGCCGACGAGATTGCCGCGCGGGAAACGTCCCGGCCGACGGCGCAGATCGAGCAGTTGGCGGCCTGACCCGCGTGCGCATCGCGATCGCCACCGATGCATGGAGCCCGCAGGTCAACGGGGTCGTGCGCACCCTGCAGGCGGTGCGGGCCGAACTCGAACGCCAGGGACATGAGGTCCTGATCGTCTCGCCCGATCTGTTCTATTCGATGCCCTGCCCGACCTATCCCGAGATCCGCCTCGCCTTCGCCAGCACCGCGAGCGTCGGCAAGATGCTTGCCGATTTCGCGCCCAACGCGATCCATCTCGCGACCGAGGGGCCGGTCTGCCTGGCGGCGCGGCGCTGGTGCCTGACGCGCGGGTTTCCCTTCACCACCGCCTATCATACGCAGTTCCCCGATTACGTCTCGGCGCGGACAGGGGTGAACCCCGAATGGGTGTGGCGCTATATCCGCTGGTTCCACTGGCCCGCCCAGTCGATCCTCGCCTCGACCCCGTCGATCGCCGCGACGCTCAAGTCGCATGACCTGACCAAGATCCGCCATTGGGGACGCGGCGTCGATCTCGCGACCTTCGGACCGCAAGTCGCTCCGCTTCCGGCGATCGAGGCGCTGAAGGCGGGAGGTGGCGGCCCGATCCAGCTTTATGTCGGTCGCGTCGCGGTGGAGAAGAACATCGAGGCCTTCCTCACCGCCAGGCATGCCGGCATCAAGGTGATCGTCGGCGACGGCCCGGCGCGCGCCGCGCTCGCCGCGCGCTATCCCGAGGCGCATTTCCTGGGGCCGCTGTTCGGCGCCGATCTTGCCGGCGCCTATGCCGCGGCCGACGTGTTCGTCTTCCCAAGCCGCACCGATACGTTCGGCCTGGTGATGATCGAGGCGCTCGCCAGCGGGACGCCGGTCGCCGCCTATCCGGTAACGGGGCCGGTCGACGTACTCACGCCCGCGGTCGGCGCGATGGACGAGGGTCTCGATACCGCGATCGCCGCTGCGCTCACTCGCGATCGCGCCGCCTGCGCCGCCTATGGGCAGACCTTCACCTGGGAAGCCAGCGCTCGCCAGTTCCTCGGTGCGCTCGTGCCGGTCGAGCATCCCGAGGCGATCGCGGCTTGAGCGACTAGCGGCGATGCGGTAAATTGCGGCGCTGCTGTTGGAGGTCGCACGATGGACGTACCCGTTGGGCCGCATTGGGAAAGCTTCGTCGAAGCAAGCGTCGCCGAGGGCCGCTATGCGTCCGCAGTCGATGTGGTGAACGAAGGCCTGCGTCTGGTCCAGGAGCGCGATGCGAAGATCGCAGCTTTGCGCGAGACGCTGCAGGCATCGATCGCCGAGAATGTCTGGCATTCCGCCGACGACGTCTTCCGCAGGCTCCATGAAGATCTCGATGCTTGGGAGCGCGAGCGCGGCTGATGCGCCGCGTCAAAATTAGTCAGGCGGCGCAGCGCGACCTTAAAGCCATCGCACGGTACATCGCGGACCAGAGCGGCGGTGACATCGCGCGCGGCGTAATCGATGGAGTGCGCAAGCATTGCGATCGGATCGCCGCACTCCCCGGTTCCCTCGGGACTGCGCGGCCCGAGCTGGGCGCAGAGCTGCGCAGTACGCCGCACCATCGCCACATCATTTATTTCCGCTACACCGAGGACGCGCTGGAAGTCATCAACGTGCGGGACGCGCGCCGAGACACCTTCGCGCATTTCGCAGAGCCCGACCCCGAACTCTGACCCCCCGCAACCGCGCTTGCCCTCCCCCGCCATTCGCTCTACATTGCATGCCAGCACAAGCGGCCGCTCCGAAAGGGGCGGCCCTTTCCGTTTTTGAGGAGTATCCCGTGGCCCAGCCGCTCATGCCGCACGCGACCGCCGCCTGGCTCGTCGACAATACCGCGCTCAGCTTCGAGCAGATCGCCGAATTCTGCGGCCTGCACATCCTCGAGGTCCAGGCGATCGCCGACGACACCGCCGCGACCAAGCTGACCGGCCGCGACCCGATCCGCGCGCACGAGCTGACGCAGGACGAAATCGACAAGGGCCAGGCCGACCCCGACTACACGCTCAAGATCCTGAAAGGCCCCGAGCAGGTCCGCCGCACCAAGGGCCCGCGCTACACGCCGGTGTCGAAGCGGTCGGACAAGCCCGACGGCATTTCGTGGATCATCCGCAACCATCCCGAGATCAGCGACGGCGCGATCGGCCTGCTGATCGGCACGACGCGAACGACGATCGCGGCGATCCGCGACCGCAGCCACTGGAACATCGCCAACATCACGCCGAAGGATCCGGTCACGCTCGGCCTGACGACGCAGCGCGAGCTCGATGCCGCGGTCGCCAAGGCGGCGAAGGCGGCCGGGCTCGAGGCGCCGGTCGACACCCGCCTCGAGGGTGACCGCGAAGCGCTGATCACCGAGCTGCGTGCGCAGCGCGACCAGCTCGCGCGCGATGCCGAAGCCGCCGAGAATGGCGAGGCCCCCGCCCCGCGCGCCGAGCCGACCGCCGAGACGCTGTTCAAGCGCTGATCCATCCCGTCACCCCCGCGAAAGCGGGGGTCCCGCTTCTGCCGCCGGCCCCGAGAAGAAGCGGGATTCCCGCTTTCGCGGGAATGACGGCAGGAGGGGTCGGGGAAGCCATATGACCACCCGCCCCCGCTTCGACTTCACCATCCACGCGACCGACGGCAAGGCGCGGACCGGCGAGATCGCGATGCGGCGCGGGACGATCCGCACGCCGGCGTTCATGCCCGTCGGCACCGCAGCGACGGTGAAGGGCGTCAAGCCTGCCGATGTTCGCGCGACCGGCGCCGACATCCTGCTCGGCAACACCTATCACCTGATGCTCCGCCCCGGCGCAGAGCGCGTCGCACGATTGGGCGGGCTGCACGCCTTCATGGGCTGGGACCGCCCGATTCTTACCGACAGCGGCGGCTATCAGGTGATGAGCCTCAGCGACCTGACCAAGCGCGACGAGAATGGCGTGACCTTCAAGTCGCACCTCGACGGCTCGCGTCACACGCTCAGCCCCGAACGCTCGATCGAGATCCAGCGGCTGCTCGGCTCGGACATCGTGATGGCGTTCGACGAGCTCGTGCCCACGACCTCGACACCCGAAGTGCAGGCCGCGGCGATGGCGCGCTCGATGCGCTGGGCGAAGCGCTCGCGCGACGCCTTCGACAGCGGCGGCGCGCATGCCGAAAACGCCGCGATCTTCGGCATCCAGCAGGGCGCACTCGACCAGACGCTGCGCGGCGACAGTGCGGCGGCGCTGATCGACATCGGCTTCGACGGCTATGCGGTCGGCGGGCTCGCGGTCGGCGAGGGCCAGGAGGCGATGTTCGGCTGCCTCGACTTCGCGCCGGGCCAGCTCCCCATCGACAAGCCGCGTTACCTGATGGGCGTCGGCAAGCCGACCGACATCGTCGGCGCGGTCGAACGCGGGATCGACATGTTCGATTGCGTGCTGCCGACGCGCTCGGGGCGCACCGGTCAGGCCTTCACCCGCAACGGCCCGATCAATATCCGCAACGCCAAGTTCGCCGAGGATCTGGGCCCGCTCGACCCCACCTGCGGCTGCCCGACCTGCGCGCATCCCGAGCACGGCGGCAGCCGCGCCTATCTGCACCATCTCATCCGATCCGGAGAAATCCTCGGTGCGATGTTGATGACCGAGCATAATCTGTGGTTTTATCAGGCGATGATGGCCGACCTGCGGGCAGCAATCGCGGCGGGGCGGCTCAAAGCCTTCGCCGATGCGTTCCGACAGGCATATGATGGCCACGCAGAGAGGGTGTAATGTCAAAGATCAACGAAATCGAAGAAGCCGCGCGCGACCATAAGCGCGTCCGCGATGCCGCCGAAGCCAAGGCCGAGCCGCACGGCAACTGGCCCGTCACGCCGATCGCGATCGGGGTTGGGGTCGGGTCGGCGGCGCTGGCGGCGGTGCTGATGTACGCGAATCGCCCGAAGAAGAAGTAATACGCTTGGCTACTCCCCTCCCGGGAAGGGAGGGGTTGGGGGTGGGTCGCTCTCCGTAGCAGGCGAACCTCACCCAACGGGCCGACCCACCCCTACCCCTCCTTTCCAGGGAGGGGAGGAACTCGGCCAGTGTCCCACGCGATTGACACAGCGGCCGCCCGCGCGACACAGTAGCGCCTTGACCGCCCCCCATCCGGAGCCTCCCCCATGCTGTCCCGTGCCGCCCTCCTGCTGGGCGCCGCCCTGCTCCCGCTGACCGCCGCCACCGCGCAGCCAGCGCCGACCGCACCCGCCCCCGCGATCAAGCCGATCGCCTTCACCGAACGCACGCTCGCCAATGGCCTGCGCGTCTACGCGATTCGCGACACGACCACGCCCAACGTCTCGGTCCAGGTCTGGTACGACGTCGGCTCGAAGGATGATCCCGCCGGCCGCTCGGGCTTCGCGCACATGTTCGAGCATCTGATGTTCAAGGCGACGCGCAACCTCGTGTCCGAACAGTTCGACCGGCTGACCGAGGATGTCGGCGGCAACAACAACGCCTCGACCAACGACGATTACACCGAATATCACGAGACGATCCCCGCCAACCACCTCCAGCGGCTGCTGTTCGCCGAGGCCGACCGCATGGCCGCGCTCGTCGTCGAGCCCAAGAGCTTCGCGTCCGAGCGCGACGTGGTGAAGGAAGAGCTGCGCCAGAACACCAACGCGCGGCCCTACGGCAAGCTGTTCTCGCTCTATTTCCCGGCGGTGTCCTACACCCGCCACCCCTATGCACGCGGGACGATCGGCAGCCTCGACAATCTCGAGAGCGCGCAGATCGACGACGTCCGCGCGTTCCACGCGACCTATTACCGGCCCGACAATGCCGTGCTCGTCGTCTCGGGCAATTTCGATCCCGCGCAGCTCGACGGCTGGGTCGACCAGTATTTCGCCAAGATCAAACGCCCGACCACGCCGATCCCGCGCGTCACCGTGACCGAGCCCGAGCGCACCAAGGCGACGCATTACGTCGTCCACGAAGCCAATACGCCGCTCCCCGCGGTGATGATCAGCTATCCGATCCCCGCCGACAACCATCCCGACGGTCCCGCGCTGACCGTGCTCAACGCGGTGCTGTCGCAAGGCGAGAGCTCGCGGCTGTACGAATCGCTCGTCTATCGCGACCAGCTCGCGCAGAGCGCCGAGAGCGTGCTCGATTCGAAGCAGGGCCCGGGCAATCTCGCGGTGTTCGCGATCCTCGCCGGCGGCAAGACCGCTGCGCAAGGCGAGACCGCGCTGCGCCGCGAAGTCGCACGGCTGCGCGATACGCCGGTCAGCGCGGCGGAGTTGGCAGAGGCCAAGAACGAGATCCTGACCAGCGCGCTCCAGTCGCGCGAAACCGCCGAAGGCGCGGGCCGCACGATCGCCTCGTCGGTTATCATCGACGGCGACGCGCACGCGGCCGACCGTCAACTCGCCGCGATCGGCCGCGTCACCGCCGCCGACGTCCAGCGTGTCGCGAGCACGTATCTGCGCGACCAGCGCTCGGCGACGATCCAGTATCTGCCCGAGGACGCCACCGCCAAGGCACCGCAGAACGACCGGATCGAAGTCGCCGATACCGTGGTGGTCAAGCCGCTCGTCGTCCCCGCCAAGGTCGAGGTGGTAACCCCCGCGAGCGCCGCCGAGCGGATCGCACCGCCCCCACCCGCCGCCGCGATCGCCGCCGCCGCACCGGTGACCCACGAATTCGCGCTCGCCAACGGCATGCGCGTCGTCGTCGTCGAGAAGCACGATTTGCCGCTGCTCACCGCATTGCTGGTCGCGCGCGGCGGCGGCGCGCTCGACCCCGCGAACCGCGCGGGATTGGGCAGCCTGACCGCCGACCTGCTGACCAAGGGCACCACGACCCGCTCGGCGACCGAGATCGCGCGCCAGATCGAATCGCTCGGCGGTTCGATCTCGAGCGATGCGAGCTTCGACGGCTCGAGCGTCGAGGTGACGGTCAAGTCCGATCAGGCTGCGCCCGCGCTCGCGATCCTCGCCGATGTCGCGCGCAACCCCGTCTTCGCGCCGGACGAGATCGAGCGCGCGCGGGCGCAAGCGATCGACGGCGTCCAGGTTGCGATCAAGGATCCGAGCCAGCTCGCCAACCTCGTCGCCGCGCGCGCGGCGCTCGGGGCGAGCGATTACGGCCATCCGCTCGCGGGCACCCCGGGCTCGCTCAAGGCGATCACCCCGGCGGACATCCGCACGGCCTATGCCGCGGCGTGGAAACCGCGACAGAGCACGCTGGTGCTGGTCGGCGACGTGGCCCCGGCACAGGCGAAGCAACTGGCGGAAACGCGCTTCGCCAGCTGGTCGGTGCCCGGCTCGGCCCCGACGCGCAGCACGACCCCGCCCGCCTACCCGGCACCGCGCGTGATCGTCGTCGACATGCCCGGCGCGGGGCAAGCGGGCGTGGTGGTCGCGCGGCCCGGCATCGCGCGCAGCGATGCGCGCTATTATCCCGCCTCGGTCGCCAATACCGTGCTCGGCGGCGGCTTCTCGTCGCGGCTCAACCAGGAGATCCGCATCAAGCGCGGCCTCGCCTATGGCGCGGGCAGCAGCATTCAGGCGGGCCGCGAACCCGGCACGATCGCCGCGCGCACCTCGACGAAGAACCCGAGCGCACCCGAGACGGTGTCGATCATCCTCGCCGAGATGAAGCGGCTCGGCGCCGAGCCCGTCAGCGCGGCCGAGCTCGATACGCGAAAAGCGGTGCTGGTCGGGAATTTCGGGCGTGCGACGGAGACGACGGGCGGGATCGCAGGCACCGTCGGCGGCTATGTCGTGCAGGGCCTGCCGCTGAGCGAACTCGGCCAGTATACGCAGCGCGTCGCGGCGGTTGATCCGGCGGCGGTGCAGGCGGCGGCGGCGAAGCTGCTCGATCCGGCAGCGGCGAGCGTCATCGTGGTGGGCGACGCCAAACTGTTCCTGCCCGAGCTGCGCAAGGCCTATCCGAACGTCGAGGTGATCACCGCAGACGCGCTCAAGCTCGACACCGCGGCACTGCACTGAGGGCGGTTACGCTCGAGCCTGAGCGCGACCGCGTTCGGGCTCAGCCGGCGAGAATGCCGCCCCCGAGCAGGAGCAACAGCTTGACGTCGATCGCCACGCCCGCGGCGCGTTTGGCCGCGACGAACGCGGCGATTCCTTCGAGCGGAACGCGGTGGACGGTGATATCCTCGCCGTCGATCCCGCCACCGGCGTCCACCCGCGTCAGCTCGGTCGCGCGGACGAGCGTGAAGCCTTCCGACACCATGCCGGGGGAGGAATGGAAGACGCCGATCGAGGCGAGCGTCGTCGCGCGATAGCCGGTCTCTTCCTCGAGCTCGCGCCCGGCGGAGGCCTCGACGCTCTCTCCTTCGGTCTCGTCGCCGACCAGTCCGGCCGGCAATTCGAGGCAGCGTTTCCCCAGCGGTACGCGATATTGCTCGACCAGGATCACAGCGCCCTCATCGATCGCGAGGATCACCGCGGCACCGATGCCGCGCGTGCGCGCGACATATTCCCACGTCCCGTCCTTGATCACCTTGATGTACTTGCCGTCCCAAACCGTCTCGGCACTCATACCTCGATCAGCCGGTCGGGAAGCTCGTTGCGATCGTCGGCGGTCTTGGGGAAGGTTTCGGAAAGGATCGCGCCGATCCGCTCGACCGCCGCCGCCATCCCCGCGGCAGGTCGCCCGGCGCGCGATTCGGCGACCAGCGCCGCCATCGCCGCGCCCCAGCGCTCGGCCGGGACCGCGCGATGGATCGCCTCGTCGGCGACGATCTCCGCCATCCGCTCGTCGCGCGAGAGATAGAGCAGGATGCCGACGCGAGCCGCGGTGCGCCGTTCGGCGCCGACTTTGAAATATTGGATCGCACGCCGCCGCACGCGACGCGCGCGCGTCGCCTTGGGCACCAGCGCAATTCGCCACGGGGCATGGGCGAGCGCATAGCGGACGATCAGGAAGACGATCGCCTCGACCACGAGCAGCGCCGACAGCAACAGGCGCGGATCGGCCGGCGCATCCCATTCCCCGGACAAGCCCCCGAGCCAGTGTTCGATCGCCGCCGGATCGATTGCGAACAGTGCGACGACGAGCAGCATCGCCGCGACCGCATAGTGCAGCGCGGCATCGCGATAATCGTCCGAGCGATCACTGACGATCGTCACGATTTCGCCGTCGGTGCCCGCTTCGGCGCGCTTCACCGCCTCGAGCACGAGCGCATGGTCTTGCGCCGTCAGATGGGCCGTGCGTGGCATCACCAGTCTCCCGAGGCGCCACCGCCCCCAAAGGATCCGCCGCCGCCGCCGGTAAAGCCACCGCCGCCCCAGCTTCCGTCGGAGCCGCCGCCGCCACTGCCGCCACTACCCCAGCCGCCGCCGGAGTCGCGTCGCGAATCTCCGCCGCCGAGCCCGCCGAGCATCGCGCCCCACAGCACCGCCGAACCGACGCCGTCATGATATTGCTGCCCGCCACCTCGCCGGCGGAGGCTCGACAGGATGACGAAGCCGATCACCAGCCCCCAGAAGATCAGCCCGAACGGAATGCCGCCACCACGTGCGCTGCTGCGCTTGTGGACGGCGTCGAACGACGCCGCCGCCTTGTCGAGGTTGGCCTTCTGCTCCTCGGGCGACGCGCGCAGCTGCGCGATGACCGCGTCGGTGCCGGCCTCCATTGCAGCGGGAATGTCGCTTGGCTGCTTCTTGAGCAGCGGCAGCATCTTCTCGCGGATCATCACACCCGAAAAGGCATCGGTCAGGAACGGCTCGAGCCCATAGCCGACTTCGAGCCGCGGCCCGCGATGCCCGGCGGGTTCGTTCGGCGCGATCATCAGGATCGCGCCATTATCGACGTCCTTGAGGCCGATTCCCCAGGCACGTCCGAGCCCGACGCCATATTCGGACAGCTCGCGCCCCTGCAGGTCTGGAAGCGTCGCGACGACCAATTGCCGCTTGGTGTCCTTCTGCAGCGCTTCGAGCTTGGCCTCGAGATCGGCCTTGGTCGCCGCGGGCAGGACATTGGCGGCATCGACCACCAGCCCGGTGAACTTCGGATAGGTCTGCGCCGCTGCCGGGGAGAACCCCAGCAGCAGCGCGACGAGCGTCGCAAGCAGTGCCTGAATCAGGCGCATCGGCATACCGATCGAATGGGGGGCCGCCGGCCCGGTTTTCTTAGTTGCTGTTGCCGAAATTGACCGCAGGCGCTTCTTCCGCCCCCGCACTCGTCGCCTTGAACGGTACCAGCGGCTTGGCGCCATAGAATACCTTCGCGCCGATCGCGTCGGGGAAGGTGCGGATCGTCGTGTTATACGATTGCACCGCGTCGTTATAATCGTGGCGCGCGGTCGAGATGCGGTTCTCGGTGCCCTCGAGCTGCGTCATCAGCGTGGCGTAATTGCCCTGCGACTTGAGCTCGGGATAGGCCTCCTGGAGGCGCTGCAGCGACAGCGTCAGCCCCGCCTGGGCCTTCTCGTAACTGGCGACCTTGGCGGGATCGGAGAGATCGGCGCCCGACACCTTGACCTGCGACGCCGAGGCGCGCGCTTGCGTCACTTCGACCAGGATTGACTTCTCCTGTGCGCCGGCGGCCTTCACCGTGGCGACGAGGTTGGGGATGAGGTCGGCGCGACGCTGATAGTAATTCTCGACATCGGCCCATTTGGCCTTGGCATTTTCCTCGGCAGTCGGAACGCTGTTGAGGCCGCAGCCGGCGAGCGCGACGGCGCCAACGAGAGCAAGCGGAGTGCGATACTTCATGTCGTTTGGATCCCTTCAGACCTTGTGCGACCATGATAGCCAGATACGATGGCCGCGCGAAACGAAATCGGAAGGAGCGTCGCGATGTTCAAGGAGTTCAAGGCATTCATCGCGCGGGGGAACGTGCTCGATCTCGCCGTCGCGGTGATCATCGGCGCGGCGTTCGGCAAGATCGTGACCTCGCTGACCGACGACGTGATCATGCCGGTGATCGGCAAGATCTTCGGCGGACTTGATTTTTCCAGCTACTTCGTCGCGCTGGGCAAGGTGCCGCCGGGGCTCGCCGGATCGTCCGATTATGCCGCGCTCAAGAAGGCGGGCGTGCCGCTGTTCGGCTATGGCGCGTTCGTCACCGCGGCGGTCAACTTCCTGATCGTCGCCTTCATCATCTTCCTGATCGTGCGCGCGGTGAACCGGCTGATGCCCAAGGCGCCCGAGGTGATCGCCGAGCCGGTCGAGCCGACCGATGTCACGCTGCTGCGCGAGATCCGCGACGAGCTGCGCCGGCGGTGATGCGCTATAGCCCCTCCCCTTCAGGGGAGGGGTTGGGGTGGGGACGTCTAAGCACGGGTCAGGTCTCTGCGAGGCACTTCCCCACCCCAAGCCCAGCGTCGGGTCGGTCATGCCCCCGGCATCACCTGAACAGCGCGGGGCGCTGTTCACCCGCCGCTCCTAAAGGGGAGGGGAGCAAGTCAGGCCGCGACCAACTCCTCGGCCGTCGCATCCGCGAGGCTGGTGCCATCCAGAATCCGCGCGGTCTCGTCGCGCACGCGCATCATCGCGTGGCGGATCGCGCAACTCGCTTCGTCCTTGCAATCCTTGCACGAGCGATACGCCGTCCGGCTGACGCACGGCACGAGCGCGAGCGGCCCCTCGATCACCCGGATGATCTCGCCGAGCGAGATCAGATGCGGCGGGCGCGACAGGCAGTAACCGCCCATCTTGCCGCGGTGGCTGTGCAGGAACCCCGCCTCGCGCAGATCGGCGAGGATCAGCTCGAGGAACTTGCGCGGCACGTTCGCCGCGGCGGCGATGCGGTTCATCGGGATCGGCGGGCTTCCGGCGGCGGCTTCGGCCAGGAACATCATCGCGCGGAGCGCGTAACGGGAACGTTGCGTCAACATGATACATCAACCCATGCACCCGATTTGTGGCGAGTGAAAGGCGGAAGGTGTCAAACCGGGCCTTTTCATCGCGTTGCAACGGCGCGTTTCGACGCCCCTTTTCACGCGGCTGTAACATGCCTATATCGCTCGTGCCGGGCTTGCCCGGCTATGGTGATAAAGTGCGGCGTAGAATAGATGCAGCGGACCCGGGGGCAGTACCCGGCGACTCCACCACACCCCCTCTCTCCCGAGGGGGTATGACGGGGTCGAACTAGGATCGACGTGTATTGAAAGGCGCTGTTTTTGCCCAGGCTGAGTAACCTGTTCAAGGCTCATAACCACAAGTGCAAACGATAACCATGCACTCGCAATTGCGGCGTAACACTAAGGCTTAACGGCCTAAGTTACACCTACAAGAGCGCGGTCCGGGCCGCACCGGGCAACAGAAGCGGACACCGGCGGTCCGGGGGGCACCGAGCAACAGAAGCTCCCCACCTATCCTGCGGCGAGTAGCGTTACGCGAAGCATGGCCGACTCCGCCGACACACCCGCGCCCCCGCAGCGCAAGATCATCCATATCGACATGGATGCCTTCTATGCGTCGGTCGAACAGCGCGACGATCCGAGCTTGCGCGGCCGCCCCGTCGCGGTCGGCGGATCGCGCGCGCGCGGCGTGGTGGCGGCGGCGAGCTATGAGGCGCGCGTTTTTGGAGTCCGCTCGGCGATGCCGTCGGTCACCGCGCTCCGGCGCTGCCCAGACCTGGTGTTCGTACCGCCGCGCTTCGACGTCTATGGCGCGATCTCGCAGCAGATCCGCGCGATCTTCGCCGATTATACCGACCAGATCGAACCGCTCTCGCTCGACGAGGCGTATCTCGACGTCACCGAGGACCGCCACGGCCTCGGCTCGGCCAAGGCGATCGCCGAACAGATCCGCGCGCGGATCAAGGCCGAGACGCGGCTCACTGCGTCTGCAGGGGTGAGCTACAACAAGTTCATCGCCAAGCTCGCCTCGGACCAGAACAAGCCCGACGGCATCTGCGTCATCCCGCCGGCGCGTGGGAGCGCGTTCGTCGCGAGCCTGCCGGTCAAGCGCTTCCACGGCGTCGGCCCGGTGACGGCGACGCGGATGGCCGCGCTGGGGATCGAAACCGGCGCCGATCTGCGCGATCGGCCGCTCGCCTTCCTCCACGCGCATTTCGGCAGCTATGCCGACTATCTCTACGGCGCAGCGCGCGGCATCGACCATCGCCCGGTGCGCAGCAACCGCGCGACCAAGTCGGTCGGCGCCGAGCGCACCTTCGAGACCGACATCGCGTCCCCCGCCGATCTCCACGCCGCGCTCGACCGTGTCGCCGAGGCGGCGCTGGTGCGGATCGAGCGGCACGGCGTGCGCGGGCGGACGATGACGCTCAAGCTGCGCTTCTCGGACTTCCGCACGATCACCCGCGCGCGCTCGCTCAGCCGCGGCGCGTTCGACCGCGAAAGCTTCGTCACGGGCGGGCGCGAGTTGCTCGACGCGCAGCTTCCGGTGCCGCTCGGGGTGCGACTGCTGGGGCTGACACTGTCCGGGATTCACGATGGCGAGGAAGCCACCGAGCAGGCGACCCTGCCGTTGTGAACGGCGCCGTTACGCCACCCGTTCCCCAACGCGCTGCAGATCCTCGACGAAGCGCGCATATTCCGCATCCGCCTGTGCGCGATCGGGAATGCGGAGCAGATAGCTCGGATGCACCGTGATCCACGCCTCGCCGCCGCCGGGCAGCGTCAGCGCGCGCCCGCGTTCCTTGCCGATCGTCACCACGCGCCCGAACAGGCTGCGCGCCGCCGTCGCGCCAAGCGCGACCGTCACCTGCGGGCGCACCAGCAACTGCTCCTGCTCGATCCACCAGCGGCACGCGTCGATCTCGCCGGCGTCGGGCTTGGCGTGGATGCGGCGCTTGCCGCGCGGCTCGAACTTGAAATGCTTGACCGCATTGGTGACATAGACGCCCGAGCGCTCGATCCCCGCCGCCGCCAAAGCCTTCTCGAAAACCTGCCCCGCCGGCCCGACGAACGGCTTGCCTGCCAGATCCTCCTGGTCGCCGGGCTGCTCGCCGACGAACATCAGGCTGGCGTCGATCGGCCCCCCGCCGAACACCGTCTGCGTCGCGGGTTTGTACAGCGGGCAGCGCGTGCAGCCCGCCGCCTCGTCGCGCAAGGCGGCCCAGGACGCCGCGATATTGCCGCCCGCCTCGCTCGCCTGCTTGGTCCGCGCTACTGCCATCATCCCGCTCTCTCGCGCCTGCGCGCCAGCAATCAACCCGGGCACCAGCGCCGTCTCGGGCATGTTCTTCCAATATTTCTTCGGCATCTCCTTCAACATCGCGCCGATCTTGACGCGCGCCGGATTGAAGATCGACGCGTAATAGGTCTTCCACACTTCCTCGATCGGGTCGCCCTCGGGCGCATCCGACTTGGCGGCGCCCGGCCCCTCGCTCAGCGTCTCGCCGTCCCAATGGATCGACAGCTCGGGCGTGAGGATCGACCAGCGCATGCTCGCGAAGCGATCGAGGAAGAAGCCGGCATTGGTGCGCAGGATGTGATGCTCGGGCTCGTACCACGCGACGAACCGCGCCACGCCGCCCTCCTCGACCTCGCGGAAGCGCAGGAAGGCGCGCATCTTGTGAATGTCCTTGCGCACCTCCTGCGCGAGATGCTCGAGCCGGCGGAGCAGCGGATCGGCATGATCCTCGATCGCGCCCGGCTGGACGCGAATCCGCGCGAGCAGCGTGTAGAGCAAGGCGAAGCGCTCGGGATCGCGGTGGAGCACGACCTTTTTCGCGAGCTCCATGAACGCGCGCGGCACGGCGAAGGCCGGGCCGGTCGGCACCGTCGTGTCGGCGCTCGCGGCGAACAGATCGGTCGGGCTGCCCGCCCCCTGCCAGACGACGTCCTCGGGCGCCACGCCCGCCGCGGCGAGGCTGCGCGCAGCGTCGCGCCAGCCGTCGAAATCGTCGGGTTCGGCAAGAGTGATCGCGTGCATTCAGCTCCCCTTATGCCGCGAACAACTCCAGTTGCTGCTTCTTGGGTGCAACCACGGGCCGCAATTCGGCGCGATCGCTGAGCGCGACCGGGCGCCAATCCTCGGCGATCAGGAACGGCCGCACCTTGGCGACCGACACGGTCAGCCGCGCGACATCGGCGAGATGCAGCCGCCGCCAGCGCCGCGCCGCAAGGATCGCGGTCACCGCCTTCACCCCGAGCCCCGGCACGCGCAGCAGTGCTTCGCGCGGCGCGCGGTTGACGTCGACCGGGAACGACCCGCGAAACTTGAGCGCCCAGGCGAGCTTAGGATCGATGTCGAGCGGCAGCATCCCCGTCGTCGCATCGGCCGCCGCGACAACATCGGCCGGGGTGTATTCGTAGAAGCGCATTAGCCAGTCCGACTGGTACAGCCGGTGCTCGCGCATCAGCGGCGGCCGCTGAAGCGGAAGCACCGCGCTCGCATCGGGGATCGGGCTGAACGCCGAATAATAGACGCGGCGCAGGCCGAAGCGGTCGTACAACGTCGACGCCTTGGCGACGATGTCGCCATCGGTCGCGGCATCCGCCCCGACGATCATCTGCGTCGACTGGCCCGCGGGCGCGAAGCGCGGCGCCGACTTAAAACGCTTCTTGGCGTCGCTCGTATCGAGGATCGCGGTCTTGGTGTCGGCCATCGCACCTTCGATCCGCGCTGCCGATTTCTCGGGCGCAAGCCGCGTCAGGCCGGCGACGGTCGGCAGTTCGACGTTGATCGACAGGCGATCGGCGTGGAGCCCGGCCTGGTGAACGAGCTCGGGATCGGCGTCGGGGATCGTCTTGAGGTGGATATAGCCGCGAAAATCATGATCCTCGCGCAAACTGCGCGCAACCTCGACCATCTGCTCCATCGTATAGTTCGACGATCCGATGATCCCCGACGACAGGAACAGCCCCTCGATATAATTGCGCCGATAGAAAGACAGCGTCAGCCGCACCACCTCCGCCGCGGTGAAGCGCGCACGCCGCACGTTCGAACTCTTGCGGTTGATGCAATAATGGCAGTCGAAGATGCAGCTGTTGGTGAGCAGGATCTTCAGCAGCGAAATGCAGCGACCGTCGGGCGCATAGGCATGGCAGATGCCCATCCCCTGATCGGTCGAGCCGACCCCCTTGCCGTCGCGCGACGTGCGCTTGACCGAGCCGGACGATGCGCAAGAGGCATCGTATTTGGCGGCATCGGCGAGGATCGCGAGTTTCTGCTGAACGTCGAGTTGCGCCATGTGTTCGATATATGTTCTAAACTTTGCGCGCGCAACCCATTGCCGTCCGTTGGAAGTCCGACCGCAGCCCCCCCAGCTTCTCATGCGTCACGTCGCTCTTCGTTCCGAACAGCCGCATCGCCTTTCCGTCGACGCATTCGACCTGCGCGACGATCCGCACCCAGCGTCGCCCGGTGCCGAGATCGAGCTCGGCGTCGAGCGTGAAACCGGTCTTGTCGCGGATCGCGGCGACCCGCAGGCATTCGAGCGCGATGCGCGACACCGGCGTATAGCGCGCCGCGGTTTCGGCGCGATCCAAAACACTTGCGCGCGGGAAATCGAACAGGTCGTACACGCCGTCGCTCCACGTCAACGCCTCGGTGACAAGATCGCACGCCCACCAACCCGTCGTCACCGTTGTAGGTATCGCCCGGTCGGGCGGTGTCCGGCGTACCGAAAGGTCTTGCGTCGCAACATCCATATGCTTTCCTTTCTCCTCGCCGAACCTGTCGCTCAACCCAGGTTCATCCCGCAGCGGGCAAACCACATTGTTCGTTCGGCGATGCAACCCCCCGCACAGGCCGAACGTTACGCCCCCGGACTTAACGACAAAGGGATTTATAAATCATGCGTCACCTCTTCCTTTCGCTTGCCGCCGCGTCGCTCGTCATTCCGGCGACGATGGCCGTTCCCACCGACAAGGCCGAGGCGCGCCGTCACTATTACGGCAAGTCGAGCCGCCACTATAACTGCCGTCGCTCGTCGGGCACGACCGGCCTGCTCGTCGGCGGTGCCGGTGGTGCGCTCGCCGGTAACGCACTCGGCGGCGGCGTGCTCGGCACGGTTGCCGGCGGCGTCGGCGGTGCGCTGCTCGGCAAGCATCTCGACAAGCGTCACGACGCTGCGCAGAACCGTCGCAACGGCTGCTGATCGGACTACTCGGCGGCGAGGAGACTTTCCGCGCCGCCGAGATCTACCGAGACGAGCCGGCTGACGCCCTGCTCGACCATCGTCACCCCGAACAACCGGTGCATCCGGCTCATCGTGACGGCATTGTGCGTCACGATCAGATAGCGCGTCTGCGTCTCGCGCGTCATCGCATCGAGCAGCCCGCAGAAGCGCTCGATATTGGCGTCGTCGAGCGGCGCATCGACCTCGTCGAGCACGCAGATCGGCGCGGGGTTGGTCAGGAACAGACCGAAGATCAGCGCGACCGCGGTCAGCGCCTGCTCCCCACCCGATAGCAGCGTCAGCGACTGGAGCTTCTTGCCCGGCGGCTGCGCCATGATCTCCAGCCCCGCCTCGAGCGGATCGTCCGAATCGATCAGTTCGAGATGCGCGCTGCCGCCGTTGAACAGCGTCGTGAACAGCCGGCGGAAATGCCCGTCGACCGCTTCGAACGCTGCGAGCAGGCGCTGCCGCCCTTCGCGGTTGAGCGTGCCGATCGAGCCGCGCAGCCGGTTGACCGCCAGCCCCAGTTCCTCACGCTCGGCGGCATTGCCCGAACTGGCCGCCTCGAGTTCGGCGAGCTCGGTCTCGGCGACGAGATTGACCGGGCCGATGCGATCGCGATCGAGCATCAGCTTCTCATGCGCCGCAGACTCCTCCGCGGGGCTGCGCACCGTGGCGCCGTCGAACCCGACGCGTTCGGGGAGCAGCACCGACGGGCATTGAAAGCGCTCGCCCGCCAGCCGGTTCATCTCGACGCGGCGCAACTCCTGGTTTTCCGCGCGCGCGGTCGCGCCGGCACGCGCCTCGCGTGCTTGCGCGAGCGTTTCCGCCGCCGTTCCCGCGCGCGCTTCGCGGTCGCGCAGCGTGGCTTCCGCCGCGCGTTCCGCGACGGCAGCGGTCTCGGCTTCGGCGCGCGCCGCGGCGTGCGACCGCTCCAGCGCCGTGACTTCGGCGGCGAGCGCCTCGGGCCGCCCGATCAAGGCTTCGGCTTCGCTAGCGAGGTCGGTGTCGCGCTTGTCCATCTCGGCGATCCGCCGTGCCGCCTCTCCGGCGCGCGTGCGCCAGCCCTTGGCCTCGGCCGCCATCGCCGCCAATCGCTCGCGCGCGCCCGCGACGTCGCGGTCGAGCCCGGCGCGATCGGCGCGGGCGGTCGCGATCGCGCTGCGCCGCGCTTCGGCTTCGGCCGAGAGCGTGCGGACCCGCTCGCGCGTCGCGCTACCATCGGGAAGCGCCGCCTGCACCGCGGCGGCGCGCGCGACTTCGGCACCGGCTTCGTCATGCTCGGCGGTGATCCGCTCACGCCGCGCCGCGAGATCGGCGCGCTGCGCCTCGATCCGCTCGATCGCCGCGGTCGCGCGGTCCTCGGCGCGCGCCGCCTCGCGCGCGCGCGCCTCGGCGCTTTCGAGCGCACGCCGTGCCGCCACCGCGGCGGCGCGTGCGTCGGCGATCGTCGTGGCGATCCGAGCTAGCTCGGCATCCGCGGCCTCGACCGCCGAAGCAGCAGCAGGGCGCAGCGCCGTGATCGCGCGCAGGCGGTTGATCCGCTCGAGCCGCTCGGCCGCCGCCGCGCCGCCAGATTTGGCGACATAGCCGTCCCACCGCCGCAGCACCCCGCCGAGCGTCACGAGGCGCTGCCCGACCGCGAGCGCGGCCCCCTCGTCGCTTTCCGCCACCACGACCTGCGCCAATCGCCGGGCGAGCGCGGGCGGCGCGGCGACAAAGCGACCGAGCGACGTCGTCCCGGGCGGCGGCGGCGGGTCGCCAGGCGCGACGGCTGCGCCTGCCCAATGGCGCTCGCCCGCAGGATCGAGCCCGGCTTCGAGATCGTCGCCCAGCGCCGCCGCGAGTGCGCGCTCATAGCCTGGCTCGGGCTGGACCCGGTCGAGCAGCCGGTCGCGGCCATCGCGGCGCGTCGCCTTGGTGAGGGCGGTCGCTTCGCTGTCGAGCGCGGCGAGATTGGCATGCGCCGTCGCGCGCGCGGCCTGCGCGCCGTCGCGCTGCGCGATGCTGCCGCGTTCGTCGGCATCGGCGCGAGTCAGCGCGGCGCGCGCGTCCTCGCCGTCGTGCAACGCTTGCTCGCGCGCCGCCGCCGCATCGGTGCGCTGCGCGGCCAGCGGCGCGGCATCGCCAAGCGCAGCGCCCTCCGCCGTGACGCGTGCAAAATCGCGCGCGCTGCGCTCGGCACGCACGCGCGCTGCTGCCAACGCGGCTTCGGCGACGCGCGCGTCGGCGGCCTCGGTCGCCTGTGCGGCGAGCGCCTGCGCGAGCGCGACCTCGGCATCGCGGCCCGAGCGCTCAGCCTCGCTCAGCCGCGTCTCGAGTTCGGGGAGGCGCGCGATCGCTTCGGCCAGCGCCAGGTCGAGTCGCTTGCTCTCGTCCGCCAGCCGCGCGATCGCCTCGGCGGCGTCGCTCGCGAGCGAGCCCTCGCGCGCGCGGTCGTCGGCCAGGCGAAGGCGGGCCGCCGCCAGTTCCTGCGTCCGCCGCACCGCCGCAGCCTGTTCGCCGCGCAAGCCGCCAAGTCGGTGCCCTGCCTCGCTTGCCGCCTCGCGCAGCGCCTGCGCGGCGCCGCGCGCTTGCGCCAGCGCCTCGGTCGCGGCGAGCGCAGCGGCAGCGGCGGCGCGCTGCGCCTCGGCGGCGGCGGCGACGGCCGTCTCGCAGGCGACCGCCTCGGCCTTGGCCGCGTCCGCCGCCGTCTGCGCATCGCGCCAGCGCGCGAAGATCATCCGCGCCTCGGCGATGCGGATCTGGTCGGAGAGCGCGCGGTAGCGCTCGGCCTGCCGCGCCTGCCGCCGCAGCGCGTTGGCGCGGCCGTCCTGCTCGGCGATCAGTTCGTCGAGCCGGGTGAGATTGGCTTCGGTCGCGCGCAGCTTCTGCTCGGCATCCTTGCGGCGGACGTGGAGCCCGGCGATCCCCGCGGCTTCCTCGAGCATCGCGCGGCGTTCCTGCGGCTTGGCGGCGATGATCGCGCCGATCCGCCCCTGGCTGACGAGCGCAGGCGAATGCGCGCCGGTCGCCGAGTCGGCGAACAGCAACGCCACGTCCTTCGCGCGCACGTCGCGCCCGTCGATCCGATAGGCCGACCCCGCGCCGCGCTCGATCCGGCGGACGACTTCGCTTTCCTCGCCTTCTGCCTCGATCAGCATCGACACTTCGGCGAAGTCCCGCGCGGGCCGCGTGTTGGTGCCGGCGAAGATGACGTCGTCCATCCCCGCGCCGCGCAGCGACCGCGCCGAGGTCTCGCCCATCGTCCAGCGCAGCGCCTCGAGCAGGTTCGACTTGCCGCAGCCGTTTGGGCCGACGATGCCGGTCAGCCCCGGCTCGATCCGCAGATCGGCCGCGTCGACGAAGCTTTTGAAGCCGGAAAGGCGGAGCCGCTTGATCTGCATATACTCCCCTCCCCTTCAGGGGAGGGTCTGGGGGTGGGGAAGTGACTGCGGTTGGTGCCTGTCACGGCCCCACCCCAACCCCTCCCCTGAAGGGGAGGGGCTCAGGTCTACACCGAGCGCCCCCACGCCCGCCAACGTTACGCGCCTGCGCGCTTTAGCGCCGCCTCGACATCGGGCCAGCTCACGCCGTCGACCTTCGTGCCGTTGAGGATGAAGGTCGGCGTGCCCGTCACGCTCGCGCCCTCGCCCTTGTTCATCATGCCGATGATCTCGTCGAGCGCCGCCTTGTCGGCGATGCACGCGCGCGCCTTGGCCTCGGGGATGCCGCGCTGCTTCACCCACTCGACATAGCCGAGATAGTCGCCCCAGGCGGCGGCGGCCTCGTTCGGCGTCTTGCCCTGGAGCTGCGTCTGCAGCGCATTGGTCGCGGCCTGGTCGGCGAGCTTCGCCTCGAACTGCGGCTGCGCCATGTACATCGCCTCGAGCAGCGGGAAGAAGGTCGCGGTGCCGACGCAGCGGCCGAGCAGGCTCGGCGCGAAATCGGGCTGGCCGTGGACCAGATAGTCGCGGAACTCGTAGCTCACCTTGCCGGTGGAGACATAGTTATCGGTCAACGGCTTCTGGCCGGTCTGGCCGAACGCGCCGCAGGTCGGGCAGGTGCGCGAGCCATATTCGACCAGCTTGATCGCCGCATCGGGATTGCCCATGCGATAGCCGCCCTCGGGCGTCTTCGACACGACTTGGGTCCAGTTCTGCCCGGCGGGGGCGGGCTTGGCGGCAACCGGCGCCGCGGCGGCGACGTTGCCGTCCGCGCTGGTGCCGCTTCCACCGCACGCGGCGAGCGACAACGCGGCAACCGCCGACAACAGGATACGAGGGGTCATCGATAGGCTCCTAGGCAGAAAGATCATTTGGCAAGCGCGGCGCGGACGAGCGGTTCGAGCCCTGCCCAGTCGTTGACGCTGGCCTGCGCCGCGCCGTTGAGCACGAAGGTCGGCGTGCTCGACACGGCGTAGGCCTTGTTGGCGGCATCGGTACGCGCGACGAGCGTGTTGATGCTCTTGCGATCTGCAAGGCAAGCGTTCGCCTTGGCGAGCGGCAGGCCGTGCTTCACGACGAGATCGGTATAGCCATAGAACTGCGCGAGATAGGTCGCGACGGCGTTGGGAGTCGCGCCCGCCAGCTCCTTCTGCTTGGCGTCGGGGACCTGATCACTGCGCCCGACCAGCGTCTGCTGGTTGGTCATCATCGCATCAAGGATCGGGAAGAACGCGCGCACGGGCACGCAATGCCCGAGCAGGATTGGCCCGAGATCGAGCGCGCCATGGATCGGAAAATCGCGAAATTCGTAGCTCACCTGGCCGCTCGGGATGTAGCTGGCTTTCAGCGCGGGGAAGCCCTCGGCATCGAACTTCGCGCAATGCGGACAGGTGCGCGAGCCGAACTCGATCAATTTGACCTTCGCCGCCGGATTGCCGATCCGCACGCCGCCCTCGGGGGTCGCGACGACCGTCTGCAGCCACGCGGCGTGCGCCGGCGCCTTTTTCGGCGGCGCGGCCTGCACCGAAGACACCAGAGCGGCGCTCAACACCAGCGCCGCCAGACCAAACCGCATCATTCGTCTCCACCCACGCTCGGCGCCCCGCGCGTCGCCGCGACGCCCGCCGCCAAAGCCTCGAGCACCGCCTTCAATTCGGGATCGGCGATCGTCCTGAGGCTCGCGCCGAGATCGACCGGCACGGGCTTCAACGACGGCGGGGCCGCGCGCGGGCGCGGCACGGGGACGTCGCCCTGGCGGAACTGCACCTTGGCGACCGCGGCATAGCCGAAGAAGCGATTGACCCGCTCGATGATCTCGGGCGCGATATGCTGCATCATCGTCGCATGCGCGCCGCGCACGACCAAGTTGAGCGTGCCGCCGACGCGCTCGCCATGCGGGAATTTGATCGATTCGGGCGACGACACGCCGGCGTAACGCGGCCCGACGATCTCGCTCCAGCGGCTGACCACCGCGCTCTGCACGAAGCCGAAGCGGCGAAACGCGGCGCGCCCGGCATCGGGCAGCAGCTCGGCCACCGAACGCGCACGGCCACCGCGCGGGCGTTCGGCGACGGGTGCAGGAGTGGCGCGCTTGCTCATTGCGTTGTCCATGCCATAGCGGGGCCGTGTCCGCCAAGCGTCCTTCCGCCGTCCCAGCGAAACTCCTGCTCGATTGGTACGATAGCCACGCGCGCGCCCTACCGTGGCGCGCCGCGCCGGGGAGCCCAATGACCAATGGGGCGCCCGATCCGTACCGCGTGTGGCTGTCCGAGATCATGCTCCAGCAGACCACGGTCGCCGCGGTGCGCCCGAAGTTCGAGGCGTTCGTCGCACGCTGGCCGAGCGTCGAGGCGCTCGCCGCCGCGCCCGAGGCCGATCTGATGGCGGCGTGGGCGGGGCTCGGTTACTATGCCCGCGCCCGCAACCTCCACGCCTGCGCCCGCGCCGTCGTCGCACTGGGCGATTTCCCGACGACCGAAGACGGCCTGCGCGCGCTCCCCGGTGTCGGTGCCTACACCGCCGCCGCGATCGCCGCGATCGCGTTCGGCGAGCGCGCGGTGGTGGTCGACGCCAATGTCGCGCGCGTCGTCGCGCGGCTGTTCGCGATCGAACGGCCGCTCCCCGGCGGGATGCCCGAGGTGCGCGCGGCGACCGACGAGATCACCCCTGACACCCGCTCGGGCGATTTCGCGCAGGCGATGATGGACCTCGGCTCGTCGGTCTGCACCCCGCGCGCACCCCGCTGCCTCGCCTGCCCGCTCTCGAGCGTCTGCGAGGCCTACCGCCTCGGCAACCCCGAGGGCTTCCCGATCAAGGCGGCCAAGCTCGCCAAGCCGCAGCGCCACGGCACGATCTTCTGGGCCGAGCACGCCGGCAAGGTCCTGCTCGTCCGCCGCCCGCCGCGCGGCCTGCTCGGCGGTATGCGCGCGCTGCCGACCGGGCCGTGGGCCGATACGCCACCCGGCCTCGCCGATCCGCCGCTCCCCGCCGATTGGCAGCTGCTCCCCCAAACCGTCGCGCATGTCTTCACCCATTTCCGGCTCGAACTGTCGCTTGCGGTCGCGCGCGTGGATGGGCATGCCGCGAACGGCGAATGGTGGGACGCGACCGAGATCGACTCGGCGGGCCTGCCGACGGTCTTCGCCAAGGCGGCAGACGCCATCAGGAGGGCAACATGGTAGCATTGCGGTTCAAGTTCGCGGCGGCAGGATTGCTCGTCGCTGCAAGTGGCACGGCGATCGCGCAGCAGATGGCGCAGCCGCAACCCGTCCTCCGTCCGGCCCCGGCCGCAACAGCGGCCCCCGCCCCCGCCACGGCCGGAACCCTCCCCCGCACGCAGGCGCTGTTCAGCGGCGATGTCGCAGCCAACCAATTCCCCGGCGTGGTCGGCGTATTCGGCCGCGGCGATGCGCCAGCGATGGTCGTCGCCGCGGGCAAGCTCGGCGACGAACCCGGCGCCCCCGCGACCGATCAGGACAGCCTGTGGCGCGTCTATTCGATGACCAAGCCGATCACCGCGATGGCCGCGATGATCCTGATCGAGGAGGGCAAGATGCGCCTCGACCAGCCGGTCAGCGACTTCATCCCCGCCTTCAAGACCATGCGCGTCCAGATCAGCCCCGATTCGCTCGAGACGCGCCCCGCGACCAAGCCGATCACGATCCGCAACCTGCTCACCCACACCGCCGGCCTCGGCTATACGATCATCACCAAGGGCCCGCTGCTGAAAGCGTATGAAGACGCCGGCATCACCCCCTTCACCTCCGACGCCAAGACCGAGGCGCAGCTTCGGCTGAAGCGCCCCGCGACGCTCGAAGCCTTCGCCAACAAGGTCGCGACGCTCCCGCTGATCGCCGAGCCCGGCACCAAATGGAGCTATTCGATCGGCCTCGACGTGCTCGGCCGCGTGATCGAGGTCGCGTCGGGCCAATCGTTCGACGGCTTCCTCCAGCAGCGCATCTTCACCCCGCTCAAGATGAATTCGAGCTATTTCCAGGTCCCCGCCTCGGAGGCGCGCCGCCTCGCGACGGGCTATTTCATCGCCGGCAACAATCGCGTCCCGCTCGATCCCGGCGCGACCTCGGTCTATCTCCAGAAGCCGAGCTTCCCCTATGGCGGCGCCGGGCTCGTCACCTCGGCGGGCGATTACGACCGCTTCCTCCACATGCTGCAGAACGGCGGCAGCCTCGACGGTGTCCGCATCCTCAAGCCCGCCACCGCCAAGCTCGCCATGTCGAACCTGCTGCCGACCGGCGTGATCTATCCCGGCGCGGTCTCGGCGACCGGCGGGACGACCAACCCGCAGGGCTTCGGCGCGGGCGGGTCGGTGACCCTAAACGACGCACCCGGCGGCCCGGCCAACGGCACCTATGGCTGGGGCGGGGCGGCGGGCACGATCGCTTGGGTCGATCCGGTCAACCAGGTCCGCGCGACGATCATGGTCAATTACCTGCCGGGCGACAAATGGCCGCTGCGCGCCGAATCGACCAAGGCGGTCTATGCCGACCTCGCCCCCTATCTCCTGCGAAAGTGATCGATAGAGCGTGATGTCCCCAGGCTTTACCGGCGGTCTGCTCGACCGCGCCGATGCGCTGCGCCACGATCCCGCGGGGCTGGCCTCGGCGCGCAGCGACTGGCGCGCGCGCGTGCTGCGGCTCGACCGCTTCGAGCCCGAGCTCGATGGCGAGGGCCGGCTCGGCTGGTCCTCGCTCGCCGAGACGCCAGAGGAGGCCGAGCTGATCCTGCTCGGCTTCGATGAGGCGCGTCGCCCGCATTTCGCGGCGTATTTGCCGGGGATGCGCGCGCCGGCCGGGCGCTCGCCGCGGCTGTTCGCGCTGCTCGACCAGTTCGCGCCCGGCGAGGCGGCGACCTATGCCGCGGCGCGCTCGGTGCTCGACTGGCACAGCCGCCACCAGTTCTGCGCCAATTGCGGAACGCAGACCGCGCTGTTCCGCGCCGGCTGGGGCCGTGCCTGCCCGAACTGCAAGGCCGAGCACTTCCCGCGCGTCGACCCGGTGGTGATCATGATCGCCGAGCATGACGGCCGCGCTTTGCTCGGCCGCCAGCCGAGCTTCCCGCCGGGCCGCTATTCGGCGCTGGCGGGGTTCCTCGAACCCGGCGAATCGATCGAAGAAGCCGTCGCGCGCGAGATCATGGAGGAAGCGGGCGTCCGCGTGACGGGCGTGCGCTACATCGCCAGCCAGCCCTGGCCCTTCCCCTCCTCGCTGATGATCGCCTGTGTCGGCAGCGCCGAGGACGACGCGATCACGCTCGACACCAACGAGCTCGAGGATGCGATCTGGGTGTCGCGCGACGTGGTGCGCGCGGTGCTGGCGGGGGGCGACGGGCCGTTCCTGCCGCCGCCGCCTTATGCGATCGCGTATACGCTGCTGAAGGCTTGGGCTGAGGGGTAATCACCGCCTGGGGGGCCTCATTGCCTGTTGTAACGTCGATCCGCCTCCAGACTGGTGACCCTTTTTTGGGCTAATTTGCGCGTTGACCCATATTTGGGTAAAAACTATTATTGCCCCTAATATGGCAAATGATCACGCCTATGCGGCCCTGATGGGCGATCTGGTACGCAGCGAAAGCAGCGAGGCCATCGAGGCGCTACATGATCATTTCAACAATGCCGTCGATCGCCAAAACGATGAGCGAAGGCCCGCCCTGGCATCACCGCTCACCATCACGCTAGGTGATGAATTCCAGGGATTGATGATATCATTCCTCGACGCGGTCTGCGCTGCGCGCACAATGCGGCTCGAACTGCTTGGCCATGGCATCGAATGTCGGTTCGTAATCGGTGCGGTTTCGCTTCGTACACCGCTTAACGACCAGCGGGCGTGGAACATGATGGGGCCGGGACTCGGCGCGGCCCGTGCCAAGCTCAACGACAAGCGGTCGTCGTCGCTCTACCGCTTTTCCTTTCCAACGGATCCTCTCCTGGAGCGGTTGCTCGACGCGATTGGCGCAAGCCTGACCGCCATCGAGCGGCGCTGGACCGAAACACAGCGCAGTGATGTTCTGGCCGCCCTCGAGGGTTTGAGCGCAACGGACATTGCCGCGCAGCGCAACGTATCCGTGCATACGGTTTACAAAGTTCAGCGGTCGGGCGAGCTTGATCTCTACATGACCCAATGGCACGCTGTTCGCGAAGCCCTTGCTGCCATGGATCGCAAGTCTGGAGGCGCGTGATGCAACAGACCCTTCACGCGCTGGCATACACGATCGCGGGATATTTCCTCCTTACCTGGTTTGGCAATGTTCTTTGTCGCCAGATCTTCAGTCTGACGGGACTCAAAGACGCGACGGCTAGCGACGCCGCGCCAGCGCACAACGCCGGCCGGTGGATCGGCACGCTTGAACGGATCATCCTTGCGATCGGGGTCATTCTACAGCGTTGGGAAATCCTCGCCGCTGTCGTCGCGCTCAAAACCGTGTCACGCTTCAAGGAGTTGGATAGGCGCGACTTTGCCGAATACTTCCTGGTCGGATCGCTGTTCAGCATTCTGTGGGCCATGCTCGTTGCCGGCGCTTGGCAATCCTATGACCATAGCGTGGGTATTGATTTGCGACATCGCGCAACGGTCTTGCTCGGCATGGACGAAATACAGCAAAAGACGTGACGACCCTCCGCGGGAACGCAGGCATCGCGTATCCGCCAACTGGCGACAACTCTGTCCTACAACGGGCGTTCATGCTATGTACCAATTCGCTCTTTGAAATCGTCGAACCTGCGCGAACGCATTAGCGCAAAAACGGAAACGATCGCGGTTGCAAACACCACGCCCAGGGGTCAATCGAGTCAAGCAACCGCTGTCGCTCAACGGCGCGCCAGCTTCGCCCTCACCCCCGCGCCCGCGCGCGCCGATACGTCCCCAGCACGCGCACCCATTTCGAATGGAACCCCAGTTCCGCCAGCGCATGATCGAGCCCCGGCTCGCCCGGCCGGCCCTCGACATCGGCGTAGAATTCGGTCGCGGCGAAGCTCCCGCCGCGCTGATAGCTTTCGAGCTTGGTCATGTTGACGCCGTTGGTCGCAAAGCCGCCCATCGCCTTGTAGAGCGCCGCGGGGACGTTCTTCACCTCGAAGATCAAGGTCGTCATCCACGCGCCCTCGGCGCCCTTCACTTCCCATGGCGTCGGATGCCCCGCGCGCGCCAGCACGACGAAGCGCGTCGTATTGTGATCGGCATCGGCGATGTCGCTGGCGAGCGTCGCGAGCCCGTACAGCGCCGCCGCCCCCGGCGGGGCGAGCGCCGCGAGCGTCGGGTCGCCGCGCTCGGCCACCACCGCCGCCGCGCCCGCAGTGTCGGGATAGGCAACCGGCGCGATGCCACGCTCGCGCAGCCAGTGGCGGCACTGGCCGAGCGCCTGCGGATGGCTCATCGCCTCGCGCACGCCCGCCAGCGGCCCCTGCCCCATCAGCGCGTAGCGGATGCCGAGGAAATGCTCGCCGGTGATCACCAGCCCCGATTCGGGGAGCAGGAAATGGATGTCGGCGACGCGGCCGTGGAGCGAATTCTCGATCGGGATGATCGCGCAATCGGCCCGCCCGTCGCGCACGGCATCGATCGCGTCGGCGAAGTCGAAGCACGGCAAGGGCAGCCCGTCGGGGAACGCCTCCACTGCGGCGATATGCGAATTGGCGCCGGGCGCGCCCTGGAAGGCGACCGCGCGGTCGGGCGCGGCGGCGGCGGCCTGGGTCATCTGGGCGACGAGCGCGCGGGCGGGTTCGGCGAAATTTTCCATGGGTGCCGGGCGGTAACCGCCTTGCATCCTTGCGGCAAGCTTGGCTTGCGGTGCGCCCCGCGCGAATCTATGGGTCAAACCAACTACGTGGCCCTTCAGGGGGGCCCTCCTGCGGCAGAGGCGGAAAAACGAGCATGGACAACCGGACCAACACGATTGCGGGCTGGATCTTGGGCAGCTGCGGAGCTGCGCTCGCGCTCGGTATTGCCGGCCACATGATCGTCGCGCCGATCACCTCGAAGAAGGAAGGCTATCCGATCGAGGCACCGGCCGACGACGCCGGTGGTGGCGGCCCCGCCACGCCCGACAAGCCGATCGCCGAGCTGCTCGCCACCGCGAGCGCGACGCACGGCGCCGATGTGTTCAAGAAGTGCGGCGCGTGCCACACCGTCGCGCAGGGCGGCGCCAACGGCATCGGTCCGAACCTCTACGCGACCGTCGGCGAGGCGATCGCCCAGGGCAAGGCGGGCTATGCCTTCTCCGACGCGCTCAAGACCGCGGGCGCTGGCAAGAAGTGGGATTTCGAGCAGCTCAACACATGGCTGACCAGCCCGCGTGCCTATGCCGCGGGGACGAAGATGACCTTCGCCGGCCTGACCGACGCGAAGGATCGCGCCGACGTGATCCTATATCTCAACACGCAAGGCT
>NZ_JH584241.1:1801949-1804913 GCF_000241485.1 Sphingomonas sp. PAMC 26605 | reverse complement strand
CCCTAAAGGGGAGGGGCTTAAGTCGATCAGTCCTTGTCGCGGTAGAATTCCTTCACCACCGCCCAGCCTTCCTCGGCGGTCTCGACGAAGGTGAAGATGCCGAGATCCTTCGCCGACACCACGCCTTCCTCGACCAGCGCCTCGAAATTCACGACGCGCTCCCAGAATTTGCGGCCGTAGAGCAGCACCGGGATCGGCGCGATCTTGCCGGTCTGGATCAGCGTCAGCAGCTCGAACAGTTCGTCGAACGTCCCGAACCCGCCCGGGAACGCCGCCAGGGCGCGCGCGTGCAGCAGAAAGTGCATTTTCCGTAGCGCGAAATAGTGGAACTGCATCGACAGCGCCGGCGTCACATACGGGTTCGGCGCCTGCTCATGCGGCAGCACGATGTTGAGCCCGACCGATTCGTACCCCGCTTCGGCCGCACCGCGATTCGCCGCTTCCATGATCGACGGCCCACCGCCCGAGCAGACGACGAACTGCCGCTTGCCTTCCTCGTCGACCGGGAAGGCGCTGACGAGCTGGGCGAGCTCATACGCCACGTCGTAATATTTCGACTTCTCGACCAGGCTCTCGGCGATGCGGATCGACGCCTCATTGCCATCGACCGCGTTCCGCGCGAGAGCGAGCAGTGCCTGCGCCTTGGCCGGCTCGGGGATCCGCGCCGAGCCGTACATCACGAAGGTCGAGCCGATCTTGGCTTCGTCGAGGATCAGCTGCGGCTTGAGCAGCTCGAGCTGGAAGCGGATCGGGCGCAGATCCTCGCGCAGCAGGAAGTCCATGTCCTGGAAGGCGAGGCGATAGGCCGGGTTCTCGGTCTGCGGCGTGCTCACCGCCGCCTTGGCGGTCTCCGCATCCTGCCGCGCGCGCGCGAAGACGCGGGAGGGGACGTGGGTGTTGCTGTCGGGATGCGATGCGTCGGGCGTGCCCGCTTTGGGAGTCTCTGTCATCCCGCGCATCTAGGCCAGCCCCGCCCCGATTTGAAGCCTAGCGGCAGAAGGCCTTGTGATCGTCTTCCAGATGGAAGTGGTTGTAGTGCGCGGCATTGTAATTGGGGCTGAGGACCGTGCCGAAGCGGCGGCATGCCGAATCATGGATCGTGCGCAGGAACGCACGCGCATTGGGATCGCCGCCGTTCCAGTCCTGCTGCACGGTGATCCGGCGCCCGTTCTCGAGCACGACGCCCGAGAAATCGACCGCATTGGCGAGCGCATGCCCCGACAAGCGCCCCGCCCCCGCCGCGGTGCCGATCACCGCGCGGCAGGCATAGGTGCCCATGCTCTCGATCCGCACCACGTCGCTCCCCAGCATTTGCCGCGCGGCGGGGGCGACGGCATGTTCGACCCAGCCGGTGAAGCTGCGCGCAAGGCCGCAGCGCATCGCCTTCAAATTGGTGACGGGCACGCCGATGTCGATCAATTGCACCGCGCCGACAATCTGGCATCCGCCGCCATAATCGCGATCGGGCAGCGGCGAATAGCGCACGTCCTCGCGTGACAGGTCGGCGAAGCACGCCTGCGTCTCGCGGCTCGTCGGCACGCTGAGCGTGATCGGCCGGCTGCCGCGCGGGCGAATCGGCTGGCGCTGGTCATGCCCGCTCGAACAGGCGGCAAGCAGCAGCGACACGAGAACGATGGCAATCCGACGCGACATGCGATCCCGATAGCCCGCAGTTGGTTAACGCCGCCACAAGCTTGCGACGAACGACTCATCGCTTGACGCGCAGCGCGACGCCACTAGGACCGTCGACGGGCCACGCGGTCCCAACGCCGCGCGTGCTCTCTGTAAGGAGAGACTATATGACTGATTCGACCGTTCTCGACGCCACAGCTGCGTCCGCCGCAATGCCCGCCACTCGGCCGGCGCGCCCCTATTTTTCTTCCGGTCCCTGCGCCAAGCCTCCGGGCTGGGATGCCGCCAGGCTCGCCACCGAATCGCTCGGGCGCTCGCACCGCTCGAAGATCGGCAAGACGCGGCTGCAGCTCTGCATCGACCTGATGCGCGAACTGCTGAATCTCCCCGACACCCACCGCATCGGCATCGTCCCCGGTTCCGACACCGGCGCGTTCGAGATGGCGATGTGGACGATGCTGGGCGCAAAGCCCGTCACCACGCTGGCCTGGGAAAGCTTCGGCGAAGGCTGGGTGACCGACGCGGTCAAGCAGCTCAAGATCGATCCTACCGTGATCCGCGCCGACTACGGCAAGTTGCCCGATCTCACCGCAGTCGACTGGTCGAACGACGTCCTGTTCACCTGGAACGGCACCACTTCGGGGGTCCGCGTGCCCAACGCCGACTGGATCCCCGCCGACCGCGAGGGCCTGTCCTTTGCCGATGCGACCAGCGGCGTGTTCGCCTATGACATCGACTGGGCGAAGATCGATGTCGCGACCTTCTCGTGGCAGAAGGTGCTCGGCGGCGAAGGCGGGCACGGCGTGCTGATCCTCGGCCCGCGCGCGGTCGAGCGGCTCGAGAGCTACACCCCCGCCTGGCCGCTGCCGAAGGTGTTCCGCCTCGTCTCTAAGGGCAAGCTTACCGAGGGCGTGTTCAAGGGCGAAACGATCAACACGCCCTCGATGCTCGCCGTCGAGGATTGCATCGCGGCGCTCGAATGGGCGAAATCGATCGGCGGCGCCGACGGGCTGATCGCCCGCTCGGACGCCAATGCCGCCGCGCTCGATCAGATCGTGGAAGAGCGTTCGTGGCTCGGCCATCTCGCCGCCGATCCGGCGACGCGCTCGAAGACCAGCGTGTGCCTGACGGTCGAGGGCGCCGACGAGGGGTTCATCAAGACCTTCGCCGGCCTGCTCGAAAAGCAGGGCGCGGCCTATGACGTCGCCGGCTACCGCGACGCGCCTCCCGGCCTGCGCATCTGGTGCGGCGCGACGGTCGACACCGCGGATGTCGTCGCGCTCGGCCCGTGGCTCGACTGGGCCTACGCAACCGCCAAGGCCGCGTAACCGC
>NZ_JH584241.1:1791355-1801673 GCF_000241485.1 Sphingomonas sp. PAMC 26605 | reverse complement strand
TTCTCCCTCTCCCCTCCGGGGAGAGGGTCGGGGAGAGGGGCTGTGTCTCACCGAGACCTGCCCTCTCCGTACAGCCCCTCTCCCGCGCTTCGCTTCGCTCGCTTGCCCTCTCCCCTGAAGGGGAGAGGGAAAAGAAGAAGGAAATCCAAATGCCAAAAGTCCTCATTTCCGACAAAATGGACCCAAAAGCCGCGCAGATCTTCCGCGAACGCGGCGTCGAGGTCGACGAGATCACCGGCAAGACCCCCGAAGAACTGATCGCGATCATCGGCGAGTATGACGGCCTCGCGATCCGCAGCTCGACCAAGGTCACCAAGGCGATCCTCGCCGCCGCGACCAATTTGAAGGTCATCGGCCGCGCCGGCATCGGCGTCGACAATGTCGATATCCCCGCCGCGTCGGCGCAGGGCGTGGTCGTGATGAACACCCCGTTCGGCAATTCGATCACCACCGCCGAGCACGCCATCGCGCTGATGTTCGCGCTCGCGCGCCAGCTGCCCGAGGCCGATGCCTCGACCCAGGCCGGCAAGTGGGAGAAGAACCGCTTCATGGGCGTCGAACTCACCGCCAAGACGCTCGGCCTGATCGGTGCGGGCAATATCGGCGGGATCGTCGCCGATCGTGCGCTCGGCCTGCGGATGAAGGTGATCGCGTACGACCCGTTCCTCAGCCCAGAGCGCGCGGTCGAACTCGGCGTCGAGAAGGTTGAGCTCGACGAACTGCTCGCACGCGCCGACTTCATCACACTCCACACCCCGCTCACCGACCAGACGCGCAACATCCTGTCGGCGGAAAATCTCGCCAAGACGAAGAAGGGCGTGCGCATCATCAACTGCGCGCGTGGCGGGCTGATCGACGAGGCGGCGCTCAAGGCCGGGCTCGATTCTGGGCATATCGGCGGTGCGGCGCTCGACGTGTTCGTCGAGGAACCGGCCAAGACCAACCCGCTGTTCGGCACGCCCAACTTCGTCTCGACGCCGCATCTCGGCGCTTCGACCGACGAGGCGCAGGTCAATGTCGCGATCCAGGTCGCCGAGCAGATGTCGGATTATCTGATGTCGGGCGGCGTCACCAACGCGCTCAACGTGCCGAGCCTGTCGGCCGAGGAAGCGCCGCGGCTGAAGCCGTACATGGCGCTCGCCGAGAAGCTCGGGTCGCTGGTCGGACAGCTGACCACCGGCTCGATCGCGCGCATCTCGATCCACACCGAGGGCGCCGCCGCCGAGCTCAACCAGAAGCCGATGGTGTCGGCGGTGCTCGCCGGGTTCCTGCGCACGCAGACCGACACGGTCAACATGGTCAACGCGCCATTGCTCGCCAAGGAGCGCGGCATGGAAGTGCGCGAAGTCCGCACCGAGCGCGAGGGCGATTACCACACGCTGCTGCGGGTCTCGGTCAAAACCGATGCCGGCGAGCGCTCGGTCGCGGGCACGCTGTTCGGCGACGCCGCGCCGCGGCTGGTCGAATTGTTCGGGGTCAAGATCGAGGCCGATCTCGCCGGGCACATGCTGTACGTCGTCAACGAGGATGCGCCGGGCTTCATCGGACGTCTCGGCACGTTGCTGGGGACGGGCGGCGTCAACATCGGCACCTTTCATCTCGGCCGCCGTTCGGCGGGGGGCGAGGCGGTGTTGCTGCTGTCGATCGACGAAGCGCTGACGCCCGATCTGCTCGCGCAGGTCCGCGCGCTGGCGGGCGTGAAGACCGCGATGGGCTTGGCGTTCTGAGCGGACGACGGTAGCCTCTTCTTCTCCCTCTCCCCTCCGGGGAGAGGGGCCGTGCCACAAACCGACAAGCAGCTGCTGGCGCGCGCCAAACACATGCGCAGCAACCCGACGCCGCCCGAAGCCCGTCTGTGGTACAACCTCCGCGCCAAACGCTTCGAAGCCGTAAAGTTCAACCACCAAGTCGTCATCTACCCCTACATCGCCGACTTCGTCGCTCGCGCGCGAAAGCTCGTAATCGAGCTTGACGGCGACAGCCACGCCGACGACGGAGCCTATGACGCCCGCCGCACCGTGTGGCTGGAACAGCAAGGGTATCGCGTGATCCGCTTCACCAACGCCGACGTGATGGGAAACCTCGACGGCGTGCTCGAAGCGATCAGCGTTGCGCTCGGTACTGCCCCTCTCCCCGACCCTCTCCCCGAAGGGGAGAGGGAGAAAGAAAAGACGTGACCACCGCCCTCCTCCCCACCGGCTTCCACGACCGGCTCCCGCCCTTCGCCGATGCCGCCGCGCGGCTCGAGCAAGCGCTGCTCGGCGCCGCGCACGCCTATGGCTATGAACGCGCCGATCCCGCGCTCGCCGAGTTCGAAGCGGGCCTCGCCGGCCGCCTCAAGGCGGCGCGCGCGCAGGATGCCGTGCGCTTCGTCGATCCGGTCTCCCAGGCGACGCTCGCGATCCGCCCCGACATGACCGCGCAGATCGGCCGCATCGCCGCGACCCGCATGGGCCACCACCCGCGCCCGGTCCGCCTGTCCTATGCCGGCCCGGTGCTCAAGCTGCGCGCCTCGCAACTCGCGCCGAACCGCGAACTGCGCCAGATCGGCTGCGAGCTGATCGGCCTCGACACGATCGCCGCCGCGCGCGAGATCGTCGAGGTGGCAGTCGCCGCGCTCGCCGCGGCGGGCGTGCCCAACGTGTCGATCGACTTCACCCTGCCCGACCTGATCGACGTGCTCGCGACCGGTCCCTTCCCGATCGACCCCGGCCAGATCGACACCTTGCGCGACCGGCTCGATGCCAAGGATGCCGGCGCGGTCGCCGCGCTCGCGCATGCCTATCTCCCACTGGTCGAGGCAGCCGGACCGTTCGAGACCGCGCACGACCGGCTCTGCGCATTCGACGCGGGCGGTGCCCTTACCTCACGGCTCGACGGACTGTGGCAGATCGCCGAGGGACTCAAGGGCCGCGTCGCGCTGACGCTCGACCCGACCGAGCGCCATGGCTTCGAATATCAGAGCTGGCTTGGTTTCTCGATCTTCGCGGGCGGCGTGCTCGGCGAGATCGGGCGCGGCGGCAGCTATACGATCGTCCACGAGAACGGCGCGGAGGAAGCCGCGGTCGGCTTCTCGCTCTACGCCGATGCGATCGTCGCGGCGGGGATCGCCGAAGTCGACCGGCGCCGGTTGTTCGTGCCGCTCGGCACCGACCCGGCGATCGCTGCCGCGATGCGCGCGGCGGGCTGGGTCACCGTCGCCGCGCTCGAGCCTGGCGACACGCCCGAGGCGCAATTGTGCACGCATCTGCTCGCAGAGGGCAAGCCGCGTCCGCTGGACTGATCGCGCGCATCCCGGCGAGCGCCGATCACACCCCCCACGGGCTGGTCGGCAGCCAGGCCGGCGCGGGGATATGGTCGATCCAGAAATCGGGGATGCTGCAGCCGGGCATCGCCTGCGGCGCGGCCAGCATCGCGATGCATTCGGCAACCGCAGGATCCTCGCGCGGACCGATCACGTCGATCAGCGCGGCGACATCGAGGCCGGGCGATTGCAGGCCCTTTTCGAACGCCGAACCCCACAGCGCGGCGGCATCCGTCACGGCGAGCGTCCAGTGGATTCGATAGGTCGGCTGCGGCGCGTCCTGCCGGATCGCATCGGGTTGGGAAAAGATCGTCGAATCGCTGGCGACCAGCTTCGATCCACTCGCGTGCGCAACCATGGGGCCCCCTCTCGATATCCGTGCCTGACCATGACGTTTCGCGCGCGAACCGATCCGCGTCGCGTTAGGAAAACTACCATAGCCCGGAAACGAAACGGGCCGGACGGCATCGCTGCCGCCCGGCCCGAGCAACCACCCCGGGCGGGGCGATTACTGGAACAGCTTCAGGATCGCCTGCGGCGCCTGATTGGCGATCGACAGCGCCTGCACGCCGAGCTGCTGCTTGACCTGCAATGCCTGCAAATTCGCCGATTCCTTCGACAGATCGGCATCGACGAGGTTGCCGATACCCTTGGTGATCGTGTCCGACAGGCTGCTGACGAACGACGCCTGCCCCGCGATCGCGCGCGAGGCCGAGCCCAGCGCGCTCAGCGTGCTGTTGACCGAGGTCTTCACCGTGGCGAGCGTATCGACCATCGTCTTTGCCGTGGCGGCGGTGGTGAAGGTCGTGCCGATCGCGGTGATGACGCTCGCATCCATGCCCTGGTTGGCAACCGACAGCGTCGCTGCGCTGGTGTCGGTCGATTGCAGCGCGCTGACCGATCCGCCCGCCGTCTTGAGCAGGTTGGTGCCGTTGAAGCTCGACGAATCGATGATCGACGTGATCTGCGACTTCAGCGCGTCGAAATCGGCGGCGTTCGCCGTGCGGCTGGCCGAATCGAGCCCGGCGTCGGACGCCGAGGTCGCGATCGCCGACATCTGGTTGACCAGGTCGGAGATCTGCTGCGCACCCGAAACCGCAACGTCGACCGTGCTCGACGCACGGCTGAGCGAGGAGCTCACCGAAGCGAGATTGCCGACGTCGCCACGCAGCGTCTGCGCGATCGTATAGGCGGCGGAATTGTCCTTGGTGGACGCAACCTTCAGACCGGTGCTGATCCGGTTCTGGACCTCGTTGATCGACATCGTGGTGTTGTTGAGGTTCTGCAGCGCGGTCAGTGCAGTGGCATTGGTGTTGACGGACATGCTCATGCTAGTTTTTCCTTCTCGAAGAGCAGCCGATTCTGCGGCTTCGGGACGGATCGCCGGCCCACGGTGCCCGCGATGAGGTGGGGCACAGCCTCATTCTAGGAGACGCGACGCGCGCCGGTTTCGCGCGCGGGATTTATTGATGCCTGATCGCGCGTTAACCGTGCGCCACGTTCAGAACGGGAAGAGCGCGTCGTAGATCTGCTGCCCCCAGCGCGCCTGCTGCGCATCGGTCAGCTGGCCCTTGCCGCCATAGCTGATCCGCGCCTCGGCAATCTGCGTGTGGTTGACGCTGTTGTCGCGCGCGATGTCCTGCGGGCGGACGATGCCGGTGATGATCAGTTCGCGCAGCTCGAAATTGACGCGCACCTCCTGCCGCCCGCGGATCAGCAGATTGCCGTTGGGCAGCACGCGCGTGACGATCGCCGACATCGTCATCGCGATCGTCTCGCTGCGGCTGATCGTGCCGCTACCCTTGTTCTCCGAATCCGAATTGGTGCTGACGAGCTTGGCCGGATCGCTCCCCGGCAGCGCCTTGGCGATCAGCGTATGCAGGCCGAGCAACGCCGCCGCGCCGCTATTCTCGCTTCCCGTGCGCGAGCGCGTGGTCGAATTGCCGATATCGGCCTTGTCGGCGATGTTGATCTTGATCGTCAGGATATCGCCCAACCGCGATGCGCGTTGATCGCTCAGGAAAGCGCCCGCGCCGGGGCGGAACAGCGAAGCGGTCTGCGCCGGTGGTGGCGTCGCGGGCGTCGCGGGCGGCGCAGCCCAGGCGCGCTGCTGGGTCCCGCCGGCGCTGCCGAGCGAGGCTTCGATATCGGGGGCTTCGGGCGGCTGCAGTTCGCTCATCGCGGGCGGCTTGCCGATCGCCTTGAGCCGACCGACCGCGCCACATCCGGCGAGCGGCGCGGCGAGCGCGACGACGAGCAACAGCGCGGGCTTGTTCATCAGGCGGCTCCTTGACTGGCGCATCACGGCGCGACGATGCGGACCGCGGCAGGGCCTTCGACCACCCCGTCGAGCGTACGATTGGTCACGATACTGAAGACGCGGACGCTGTCGCCAGCCGCGCCGCTGGCGAGCGCGCGGCCCTCGGTCGAAATCAGCACGCCGGGCTTGCGCACCCACAGCGTGACCGGCGTCCCGCGCTTGACGAGCCGCGGCGCGATCAGGTCCGAGCGGCCGAGCACGATCCCGGCGGGCAGGTCGCGCACCGCCTCCTGCCCGATCGCCGCCTTGGGGCTGAGCGCGAGCCCGACCGCGGCGGGCGCGCGCGGCTCGGCGGCCACGTCGTCGCGCCCGACGATTTCGCCACGTGCGACCGGGTGGAGCAGCACCGCCACGTCACTCGTCGCCGGTGTCGCGGCGAGCGCCGCGAGGAGTAGCAGCGCGCTCATCGTCAGTGGATCTGCGCGACGGTCGACAGCATGTCGTCGGCGCTCTTCACGACACGGCTGTTCATCTCGTAGGCACGCTGCGCGCTGATCAAGGCGGTGATCTCCGACACCGGATTGACGTTCGACGCCTCGACGAACCCCTGCTGCACCGTACCGATGCTCGGATCGCCGGGCGATCCGATGATCGGCTGGCCCGAGGCGGCAGTTTCGGTCAGCAGATTGCCGCCCTCGGTGTGCAGCCCGGCCTCGTTGGGGAAGGTCGCGAGCTGCAACTGGCCGATCGTCTGCGGCGCGACCTGTCCCGCGAGCGTCGCCTGGACCTGGCCCGTCTTCGACACCGTCACCGCAACGGTGTTGGCGGGCACGGTAATCCCCGGCTCGACCGGATTGCCGTCGGCGGTGACGAGTTCGCCCTGGTCGGACAGCTGGAACGAGCCGTCGCGCGTATAGGCGGTGGTGCCGTCGGGCATCGTCACCTGGAAATAGCCGCGCCCCTGGATCGCGAGGTCGTACGGATTGCTCGTCTGGCTGAGCGCGCCCTGTTCGGCGATGCGATAGACGCCGCCGGTCTTGACGCCTGCACCGATCTGGATGCCGGTCGGCGCCATCGTCTCGGGTCCGCTGGTCGAGGCGCCGGGGCGCGCGACGTCCTGATAGAGCAGATCCTGGAATTCGGCGCGCTGGCGCTTGTATCCGGTGGTGTTCATGTTGGCGATGTTGTTCGAGATCACGTCGACATTGGTCTGCTGCGCCATCATGCCGGTCGCGGCGATCGAAAGGGTACGCATGGGTGCGGTTCTCCTGTGAAGGTCAGCTCGCTTTGCCGAGCTGGTCGATGGCGTGTTGGCGCATGTCGTTGAGGCTCGAGGCTATCGCCACGCTGCTCTGATAGGCGCGCAGGATCTCGACCATCTTGGTCGTCTCGGCGATCGGCTGGACGTTCGAGCCCTCGATTCCCCCCGCGGTGAGACGCGTTTCGGCGGCGGGCAGTTCGGTGCCGTTCTTGCCGTCGAACAGGCCGTCGCCGCGCGGGGTGACCGATCCTTCGGCGCCGAAAGTCGTCACCGCGATCCGTCCGACCGGGCCTTGCGGCGTGCTGACTGTGCCGTCGCTGGCGATCGACACCTGGCCCATCTGCTCCGGCGGGATCGTGATCGGGCTGCCGCCTTCGCCTTGCAGGAGCCCGCCGTTCGCCGCGGTGAGTTCGCCGGTCGGCGACAGCTTCAGGCTGCCCGCGCGCGTGTAAGCCGTGCCGCCAGCGGGCAGGCTGACCGCGAGATAGCCCGGCCCCTCGATCATCACGTCGAGCGGATTGCCGGTCGGATCGAACGCGCCGGGGCCGAGATCGTGGATCGCGCCGTAATCGAGCACGAACGAGGTGGTCGGCGTCTGCGCTGCGGCGGTATCGCCGGCCTGCGCGACATATTCGTGGAACACCGGCTGCTCGGCCTTGAACCCGCTCGTGTTCATATTGGCCATGTTGTTCGCCGCCACCTCGAGCCGGCGCTGCAGCGCCTGCTCCTGGCTCAGCAGGACGTAGGAGGGCATGTCCATGAGGGTGCGCTCGAGCCTTTCGCATTCTTGGGGCGCCCGGCAATTTTTGCCGACCGCACGCCTATAATAGGAAGAAATGGCCCGGGCCGACGCGCGGCCCCGGCATTTCGATCGGCGCTGTGAGATGCGCCGACAAGCGATGGCAATTGCAGGGGCAAGGCGATGTCGGCAGTCACGGTGGATGCAGTCGAAGGCGGCCCGCCGCCTGCCAAGCGCAAGAACAAGCTGATCATCATCGGCGCGGCGGCAGCTTTGGTGCTCGCCGGCGGCGGCGGAGGCGCGTTCTTCTTCCTCGGTGGCACCAAGGATGCCAAGACCGAGAAAGCGGCGAAGCCCAACCCCGCGGCGGAGGCCGGCGAAGGCGCCGAGGCCGAGAGCTTCCTCGACGTGCCGCCGGTGGTCGTCAATCTCCACAGCACCGACGGCGCGACGCGCTACCTCAAGCTGCATTTCGAACTGGTCGCGGCGCCCGGCGTCAAGGCGGAGGAGCTCAAGAAGCGCCTCCCGCTGGTGATCGACGCGATCCAGCCGTTCCTGCGCGAACTGCGGCCCGAGGATCTGGCGGGCTCGGCGGCGGTGTTCCGCATCAAGGAACAGATCCTGCTCCGCGCCGGCGACGCGCTCGGCCCCGACCAGGTCAAGGACGTGCTGATCGAGGATCTGATCCAGCAATGAGCGACGATTTCGACGATCTCGAGCTACCCGATCCGCCGATCGGCGACACCTCGTTCGGCGCTTCGATCGGTCAGGCCGATATCGACGCGCTGTTCGACAGCGTCGGTTCGGCCCCCGCGCCGAAACAGGGCCTGCGCGCGCTGATCGAATCCGATGCGATCAACCACGACCGCTTGCCGATGCTCGAGGTGATGTACGACCGGATGGTCCGCACCTTCACCACCTCGATGCGCAACCTCACCTCGGATTCGATCGACGTCAGCCTTGACGAGGTGACCTCGGTGCGCTTCAGCGATTTCATCGGCTATCTCGCGCTGCCCGCGATGATCGGGGTGTTCCGCGTCGAGGAATGGGAGAATTACGGGCTGATCACGATCGAATCGTCGCTGATCTACGCCGTCGTCGATGCGCTGCTCGGCGGGCGCAAGGGCGGGCAGTCGCTGATGATCGACGGGCGCGGCTTCACCACGATCGAGACGAGCCTCGTCGCGCGGATGCTGAGCCTCGCGCTCGCCGACATGACCGCCGCGCTCCAGCCGATCGCCGCCGGCACCGCCAAGCTCGAGCGGATCGAGACCAACGCGCGCTTCGCCGCGATCGCCGGGCCGACCAACGTCTGCGCGGTGGCGACCTTCCGCGTCGATATGGACGGGCGCGGCGGACGCTTCTCGATCCTGCTGCCGTATGCGACGATCGAGCCGGTCCGCGCCAAGCTCGCGCAGCGCTTCATGGGCGAGAAGCTCGGGCGCGACACGATCTGGGAAAGCCATCTCGCCGCCGAATTGCGCAAGACCGAGCTGACCGTGTCGGTCGTGCTCGGCGAGCGCCAATTGCCGCTCCAGACGGTGCGCGATTTCGCGATCGGCCACACGATCGCGCTCGACCGCAGTCCCGAGGATCTGGTCGAGCTGCAATGCAGCGGCGTGCTCGTCGCGCGCGCGCATATCGGCCAGCGCAACCGCAACATCGCGATCCGGCTGGCGAATGACATTGCAACGGAGGCGCTGCCATGACGATCGCGCAGCTGAGCAACATCCTCGTCATGATCCTGTGTTCGGCGGTGCTCGTGCAGAGCGTGCGCCTGATGCGCGCCTTCCAGGCGATGAAGCGCGGGACTTTGGTCGATACGGTCGGCGCGCTCGACCGCGCGACCGGCGAGGCGCGCCACGTGCTGGGCGAACTGAAGCACGCGCTCGAGGCGTGTCGCGACCATCAGGACACGCTCGCGCGCGGGCGAACGCTGCTCGACGAGCTCGACATGATCGTCGGGATCGCCGACGGCACCGCCGAACGGCTCGCGCAGGTCGCCAGCCTGACCACGCAATTGTGCGCGATGGCCGCCGAACGCGGCGACGGGGAGGCGCAACCGGAAATGCGAGCGGAAGCCGCATGATCGCGAAACCATCCTTGCTGTTGCTGACCGCTCTGGCGACCTCCGCCGCCGCGGTCGCCGCCGGGGTCGAAGTCGCCGATCCGGGCCCGGCCGACAAGACACGGCTCGGCGTCGAAATCGCCGGCGACATGAGCGCGCGCGACATGGCGGCGGCCAGGCGCAAACGCGCGCTAGATTTGCGCGAACAGGCGGCGCGCGCGGCGGAGAAGCGGATGAAGGCCGAGCTCCAGTCGGCCGCAGCCGGCGCGCCCGCGGCGAACCCGGCGGCCGGCGCTCCCGGCGCCCCGGGGGCGCCCGCGCCCGATGAATCGTACGACACGCTGGCGCGGATCTATCAGGCAATGAAGCCCGCCGCGGCGGCGGTGGTGTTCGAGCAGCTCGACATGGACGTGCAGATGAAGGTCGCCGCGCGCATGCGCGATCGCGCGACGGGAATGATCCTCGCCGCGATGACCCCCAAGGGCGCCGCCGCGCTGACGATGGCGCTGGCGCGGCAGAAGGCTTCCGCGGGGCGCGCGGTGATGTTGGCGAGTGCGGCGCCGGCGGGGGTGGCGGCGGTGCCTGGGCCAGTGGCAACAGCCGGACCTGCACGGTAGCGCCGAGCGGCGCCAATTCCCTCTCCCCTTGTGGGAGAGGGAGGGAGGAGCGAAGCGACGGAAGGGTGA
>NZ_JH584241.1:1781386-1790644 GCF_000241485.1 Sphingomonas sp. PAMC 26605 | reverse complement strand
CGTGGCGGCGGATGCGCCATCGGCATCCCCCTCACCCTTCCCATCCGCAAGAGCGGATGGGCCCCTTCCCTCTCCCACAAGGGGAGAGGGAGATTGTCTTACGCCTCATCCCCTTCGCGCCATCACCTCGACGAGCAGGACGCGCTCGACGCCGGAATCCTGCGCCTTCAACGCCTGCGTCAGCTGGCCCGAAAGCTGCGCGGCGTCGACCGGCAGCAACGGCGAGGCATAGAGACGTCCGAATTCGAGCGTCGTTGCGAGCGCGGTCGCGCGCAGCACCGGCATCGCCGCGCCGAGCCGCGTCGCTGCCGCCGGATCGACCGCCTTCAGCACGATCGTGATGCCGAGCGATCCCGTACTGCGTGCGCCGTCGATGATCGGGACGCGCAGCGGCGCGAGCGGCACGAAGGCGGGCGCGGACTCGGCCGCTTCGCTCGCCATCAGCAAAGGCGCTGCGCCCGCTAAGGCGAGGATGGGGATACAAAAGCGTCGCATATCGGTCCCGGACAAGGCGCGGATACGGCGCCGGAGCAGGGCGCGCTCTCCTATAATAGAAGAAACCGAGCGGAGCCGTGCATGAGCCATGATCAGAAGCCGTCGCGGGTGCGGCTCGTTTCGAGCGGCGCCGTCGGGGCCCCGGCCACGCGCCCTGCTGGAGCCACCGCGACGACAGCCGCAGAGGCTGCGTCCGCGCCCGCGAAGAAGCCGGGCCTTTCGCCAATCGTGTTCGCGATCCTGTTCATCCTCGGATGCGCGCTGGGGGGCGCCGCGCTGCCGGTGTTGCACTTGCTGTGATCGCGCTGCGCGTAACGCTGCTTGCCGCTGCGGCACTGGCCCAGGCGCCGGCGTCCTCCCCTTCGCCACCATCCCCCGCGCCCGCACTCCCAGCTAGATCGACCGGCGCGGCGACGACCCCGCGGCTGCCGGGCTTTTCGGCCGAGCTCGCCAACCGCCCGCTCGCGCTCGGCCCACAGGCGTGGCGCGTGATTCCGAGCGCCGATGCGTGGCGCGCGATCGCGCGCGCGACGCCAGCCACGCGCCAGTCGGCGCGCTGGGACTATGCCGCGAGCATGCTCGCACAGGCGCGCGGCGCCGAGGCGTCGGGCGTGCTCAGCGTGATGCGCGGCGACGATCCCGATCTCGATCTCGTCCCGGCCTTCACGCTCGCGCGCGGCGCGGCGCTGGCGATGGCGGGGCGGAGCCTCGAGGCGCTGACGCTGCTCAGCCGCGACGAGCTCGCCCGCGCTTCCGAAGCCTGTGCGTGGCGGCTGCGCGCGCTCGCCGACAGCCATGACCCCGCGCGCACGGTCGGCGAAGTGGCGTGCGCGCTCCCCGCGATCAACGCGCGCACCGGGGCGCAGCGGCGTCCCTTCGTCATCGCCGCGGCGCAGGCCGCGCTCGAGATCGAGCGCCCGCGCGTCGCGCTCGGCTGGCTCGGCGCAATGCCCGATGCCGACCCGGTGGCGAACCTGTGGCGCGGTCGCGCATATCTCGCGCTCCACCAGCTCGATCTCGCGCGGCTGCGCTTCGGGCGCGCAGCGCTTGCCAGCGATCCGGTCGGCAGAAGCGCGGCGCGGCTCGGGCTGATCGAAGTCCAGATCCCGCCAAGCGGCCCCGTTCCCACGGCCGCAGCCGCGGCGCTCGACGATTTCCTCTTCGCCTGGCGCGGCGGCGCGGTCGAGGAGCGCGCGCTGCGGCTCTCGCTCGCGATCGCCGATCGGCGCCACGATCTGCGCCGCGGCCTGCTCGCCGGCGCGACGCTGTTCCGCTATTTCCCGCCCGGGCCCAGCACCGCGCCGATCCTTGCCGCCACCCAGGCGCGGCTCGCCCAGGCGCTCGCGCCGGGCGGCGGGCTGCGACTCGATCAGGCGGCGGGGCTCTATTGGGAGTATCGCGACCTCGCGCCCGCCGGTGCCGAAGGCGATACGCTGGTGAACACGCTCGCCGATCGGCTGCAGGCGGCCGGCCTCTATGCCCGCGCCGCGCAATTGCTCAGCTATCAATTGAACGCGCGCGCGCAGGACGTCGCGCAAGGCCCGCTCTCCGCGCGGGTCGCGCGGCTGTTCGTCCTCGCGGGGCAGCCTGCCGCCGCGATCAAGACGCTGCGGCTGACCGACGCGACACCCTATCCGCAGCCGATGCAGATCGAGCGCCGCCGCGTCGAGGCGGTCGCGCTCCATCTCCTCGGCCGCGATGCCGAGGCGCTCGCGGTGCTCGAGGACATTCCCGGCGGGCAGGCGGTGCAGCAGGAATTGCTGTGGCAACGCCGCGACTGGAAGGGCCTGCTGACGCACGACGGCGCGCTGCTGCCCGCATCACGCGGACTCGACAGCGTGCAGCAGGTCGTCGTGCTGCGCCACGCGGTCGCGCTGGCGATGCTCGACCGACAGAGCGATCTCGCACGGTTGCACGCGCGCTATGCCAAGGCGTTCGCCGCCTTGCCGAGCGCGGCGGCGTTCGACGCGCTGACCAAGCCGGGCGCCCCGCGCAACCTCGATCTGGTGAGCAAGGCGCTCGCGGCGCTGCCCAATGCCAGCCCGGCCGGCGCGACCGCGGATCTGATCGACGCCGCGCCCAAGCAGCCCGTCGCTACTTCAAGAAGTTGACGAGGCTGAGCCCGGCGATCTTGCTGAACGCCGAATAGCTGATCTGCAGCTGCGTCTGCTGATTGGCGAGCGTCGTCGCGACCTTGCTCAGATCCGCATCCTGCGTTTCGGAGATGACGCTCTGCATCCGCGTCACGCTGTCCTTGGCCTGCTGCTCGAGCGTCTGGAGCTGCGCCTGGCGCTGGCCGTTCGCCGCGTTGAGCGACCGGATTCCGGTGAGCGCGGTGCTGATCTGATCGACCGCCTTGGCCATCGCCGCTTCCTGCGTCTTGGTCGGCGTCGCGCTGATCGTCCCCGCGCTCGCCAGGGTCTGGAAGGCGGTGAGCAGCTGCGTGCCGAGCTGGCGCGCGGTGATGCCGTAGGTCATGTCGCGATGATCGGCGACGCGCGCCGAGGCGAGCACGTCGTCGTTGGAGAACGCCTGCTCCGCGCTCAGCCCGACCGACGCCTGAAGCGTCTGCGGAACGAAGGGTGTGCCATCGGTCTGCGATCCGCCGAACAAGGCGCCGCCCCCGCCTTGCGCGTTGAGCGCATCGCGGAAGCTGGTGAAGGCGTCCTCGATCGTCGTCTGCAGACCCGCGGTCGTCCCCGCGCCCGATGCGCCGGTCAGCGCCTGCTGCAGGTTGGTGGCGAGGCTGTCGATGCTGGAGATGTGCGTATCGTACAGCGCGAGCGTGGTGCCGAGCGCGTTCGAGGTAGCGACATAGGCCTGCTGCCGCGCGACCACGCTGTGCGCCGAGAGCATCGGCACCGCCGCCGCGCCCAGCCCGCTGAGCGTCGGCGCGACCTCGCCCGAGGCGATCTGCGCCGAGCTTGCCGCAATGCCGCGCTGGATCCGGTCCATTGCGTCGACCAGCGTCGCCTGGACCGAGGAGGAACTGATCGTCGTCATCGTCTGCCCTTTCAGCCCACCATCGCGATGAGCGTGTCGTACATCTGCGTGGTCGTCGTCATCACCCGCGCGGCCGCGGAATAGCTATTCTGCAGCGCCACCATCTTCGCCAGCTCGTCGTCGAGATTGACGCCCGAATAGCTGTCGCGCGCGTTGGTCGCGTCGCTGACCTGCGCCTTGGCGGTGGTCTGGCGGGTCTGCGCGGTGGCGGTCTGCGACGCGATCCCGGCGAGCATCTGCTGTGCGCGCTGCTGCACCGCGATCTGTGCGTCGGCGGTCGGCGTTCCCATCGCGCTGATCAGGGCGGCGGCGTTGCGGCTGTCGCCCGCGCCGATCGCCACGCTGCCGACCACCGCATCCGTCTGCAAGCGTGCGAGCGGGAGCAGCGCGGGATCGGCGGCGATGTCGGGACGGATCCGCGCGGTGGCGAGGCCGCTCGTCGTGCCCGACAGCTGCGTGATCGCCGAAAGCGATTGGCCGGTGTCGCCACGCCCGGTCGAATCGGACGGTATGACGATCGTCGCGCCGGCCGAATTGGCGTCGGGCTGGAACGCGATCCAGCCGCCGGCATCGAGCGCGAAGCTGCCATATTTGCCGAGCGCGCTCTGGTTGAGTTTCGTGACGACGTCACCGAACGTCTCTCCGCTCGCCGCGGTCAAGGTATAGGCGGCGAGCTGCTTCCCCGATGGCTGACGCAGCACGATGCTGGTCGTCTGGCCGGTCGCGAAATCGGTCGGATCGCTGGCCGCGAAGCCCGGTGGGGCACTCGTCCCCACATCGCTCTGCACGATATCGTTGAGCGCGAAGACCTGCGCGAAACCCGCGCCGCCGCGGCTGCTCGGTGTCGTCGGGTCCTGCGCGACGACGACGCCGTCGCCGGCCTTGGCCGCACTGATCGTCAGCCGCCCCTGTGCGAATTTGGCGGTGCCCGCCCCGCCCAGCCCGGCATTGATCGCATCGACCGCATCGGCGATGGTGGCGTTGGCGCCGAGCGCGCTGAAGTCGATCCGCGTCTGCGCGACCAGCGTCCCCTTGGCCGAGGTCACCGCAAAAACCGCCGCCCCGCTGAAACCCAGCCGGTCGCTCGCGGTGAGCGCGGTCTGCGCGCCGTTCAGCGTATTGGGCGCAGGCACGCTGGTGCCTTGGTTCGACGCGGCGTTCAGCGCATTCGCAAAGCTGGTAAAGAGCGCGCCGAGCTGGCCTTGGACCGCGGGGAGCGTCCCGTCGCGCAGACCGATCAAACCGCCGACCTGCCCGCCCGCCGCAACCCCCAGCGTCTCGCCGGTGCTCGCCCCGGGATTGCCCGCGGCATCGGCGAAGCGCACGTCGATCGGGGCGTAATTGGCTTGCGCGGTGCCGTCCGGCGTCGAGGCATAGACCAGCTGGCGCGGGCGCTGATCGAGCAGGGTGGTGCCCGAGGTCGAACTGATCGACACCGCCCCGCTCGGCTGCGTCGCGACCTGGATCGCGATCAGCCCGCTCAGCGTCTGGATCGCCGCGTCGCGCTGGTCGAGCGCGCCCGCGCCCGATTGCCCCGCCGCGTGCTGGCTCGCCACGAGGCCGTTGAGCGAGGAAATCTGCATCAGCAGATCGTTGACCTGCGCGACTGTGCCCCCGAGCTGGCCATCGACGCTCGCCTGCAGTCCGGCGACGCTGGTGCCGAGATGCTGCAGCGCGCCGATCGCATCCTGCACCGTGCCGACGAACGCGCTGCTCGACGCCGAGCCCGGCGCCGCGGTGGTGAGCGCGATCGCCGCGCTGTTGACCGCGTCGAACTGCGTGGTCAGCGCCTGGCTCGATCCGGGCGTGCCGAGCAAGCCATCGAGCTGGCCGAGATAGTCGGCGGTCACCTGTGCGCCGCCAAGGCCGCCTTGCCGCGCATAGACGGTCGATTGCAGGAACTGGCTCGCGACGCGCTGCGGGTTGCCGACGGTGACGCCGGTGATCGTCCCGGCGGTGACGCTGGTCGACAGCGACGTCTCCTCGCGGACATAGCCGGGCGTGTTGACGTTCGCGATTTTGTTCGAGATCGTCTTGAGCCCGGCCTGCGCGGCGCCCAGGCCCGACAAGGCCGAAGACAGGATATCGTTGAGCGCCACGCCGCGATCCCCCGTCTTACTGCTTCAGCGCGCCGAGTTCCTGCAGCATCTGGTCGACCGTGCTGACGATCTTCGACGAGGCGCTATAGGCGCGCTGGAACTTGATCATGTTGGTGAATTCGGTTGCGAGGTCGACCGTCGAGCTCTCTAGCGTCTCGGGCGAGATGCTGCCGGCGCCGAGCACGCCCGGCGTGTTGAGCGCGACATTGCCCGAGGCGTTCGACAGTTCGTACGCATTGCCGCTGAGGCTCGCGAGCCCGTCGGGATTGGGGAAGGTCGCGACGGGCAATTGGTACACCGGGCGCGCGGTGCCGTTGTCGAACACAGCGCTGACGACGCCGCTCTTCGAGATGCTGATCGAGGAGATGTTGTTGAGCTGCCCGCCGTCGACGGTCGAGGAGATCACCGCCGACGCACTGCCGAACTGCGTCACCCCGTCGAGCCCGCCGTTCGATCCGAGCCTGAGCGTGATCGGCAGCGCGCCCGCGCCGTTGGTCCAGCCGGGCGTGACCGGCGCGAACAAAGCGGCGGTGCTGGCGGTGCGGTCGAGGCTGCCGTCGGCGTTGAACTGCAGCGTCCCGCTCGCCAGCACGCCGCCCGCGGCGCCGACATCGCTCGCCGGCACGGCATAGACCTCGGCCGCCCATTGGTTGGTGCCGGTCTTGAGGAAGGCGGTGGTGACGCTGTGGGCGTTGCCCTGCTGGTCGTAGACTTCGACCGTCTGCGAGAAATTCGGGGCGACCGCACCGCTTGCCAGATTGCCGCTGGCATAAGTGCCGGCATAGGCCGTAGCGGTCGAATCGAGATTGGCGCGCAGCGCGACCGAGGTCGTCGCCGCCGCGGTGCCGACCAGGTTGCTCACGCGGACCGACTGCAGCGCGCCGAGACTCCCGGTGTTGACGAAGCCGCCCTGCGCGTCGAGCGGCCAGCCCTGCAGATAATAGCCCGCGGCGTTCTTGAGATAGCCGTCCTGATCGGGCGTGAACGATCCCGCGCGGGTATAAGCGACCTTGCTGCCGGCATCGGTCGCGGCGCGCGTGACGAAGAAGCCTGCGCCGTTGATGCCGAGATCGGTGCTGCTGTTGGTGGTCTGCAGCATGCCCTGCTGCGAGATCAGCGATTGCGGCGCCGCCATCACCCCGCTCGCCTCGTAATGGCCGCGCGTGGTGCTGCCCGAGACGAGCGTGCTGAACTGCGTGACGACGCCCTTGTAGCCGACGGTGTTGAGGTTGCTGATATTGTCCGACACCGCGGCCATCGCGGTCGCTTCGGCATTGAGGCCGGAAACCCCGGCGGTAAGGGCGGAATAAAGGTTCACGATCGTCTCCTGCACGCGCGCGCCACCCCGCCGGAAGCGCGGGGGCATTCCTCGCATTCTAGAGCGCGCGCGCCGCGGCCGGGCGCGCCGCGTGCGATAATTCGCGGCGGAAAATATTGCCTAGTCGCGCCGTGTCGCGCTGCACGCTTCCTATAATCGGAGGAACCGCAATGCCGAACCGGCGTGTCGAGGGTAGCCGATGAGCCTCAGGATTTCGTTGCGCGACGGCGAGAAGATGATCGTCAACGGCGCCATCTTCCGTGCTTCGGGACGAACCGACCTGATGATCGAGAACCCCGCGGCGGTGCTGCGCGGACGCGACATCATGACGCCCGACGAGGCGGTGACGCCCGCGCAGAAACTCTATTTCGCGTGCATGATGGCCTATATCCATCCCGACGGGCTTGCGACGCACCAGGCCGAAATCCTCGGCGCGTTGCGCGCGCTGATGGCGGCGCTGCCGACCGAGCATGCGCAGACGCTGTGCGTCCAGTTCGCGACGCACGTCGCCTCGTCCGATTTCTATAAGGCGCTCGCGCCGTGCCGCCGTCTGATCGCGCTCGAACGCGATCTGCTCGAGCCCGTGCACGGCACCGCCTAAGCCGCGCGCCGTGCACAGCCTGACCGCCGCCGCGAACGCGCTCGAAGCGCGCAGTCCCGACGAACGCTTCGGCCGCGTCGTCGCGGTGCGCGGCGCGCTGATCGAGGTCGCCGGGCTCGGCGGCACGGCTCAGATCGGCTCGCGCATCCAGATCGAGACGCGCGACGAGACGATCGAGGCCGAAGTCACCGGGCTCGACGGCGACGTCGCGCACTGCCTGCCGTTCAGCGATCCGCACGGCCTCGCCTCGGGTGCGCTCGCCTATCTCTCGGCGAGCGCGTTCGCCTTGCGGCCGAGCAATGCCTGGCTCGGGCGGATGGTCGACGGGCTCGGCCGGCCGATCGACGAGCGCGGGCCGTTGCGGCCCGGCCCGGATCGCCGCCCGATCAAGGCCTCGCCCCCGCCCGCCGCGACGCGCGCGCGGATCGGCGAACGGATCGCCACCGGGGTGCGCGCGCTCGATCTGTTCGTGCCGCTGTGCGCCGGGCAGCGGCTCGGGCTGTTCGCCGGCTCGGGGGTCGGCAAGTCGGTGCTGCTGGCGATGCTCGCGCGCTGGACCGAATGCGATGTCGCGGTGATCGGCCTGGTCGGCGAGCGCGGGCGCGAAGTGCAGGATTTCGTGCTCGACGATCTCGGCGCCGAGGGCCTCGCGCGCAGCGTGGTCGTCGTCGCCACATCGGATCAGCCCGCGCTGATGCGCCGCCAGGCGGCGTGGACCACGCTCGCCATCGCCGAGCATTTCCGCGCGCAGGGGTTGCACGTGTTGTGCCTGATGGATTCGGTCACGCGCTTCGCGATGGCGCAGCGCGAGATCGGCCTCGCCAATGGCGAGCCGCCCGCGACCAAGGGCTATACGCCGACGGTGTTCGCCGAGCTCCCGCGGCTGCTCGAGCGCGCCGGACCGGGCGTGGCGGGCGAAGGCGCGATCACCGCGGTGTTCACCGTGCTGGTCGATGGCGACGACCATAACGAGCCCGTCGCCGACGCGGTGCGCGGCATTCTCGACGGCCATGTCGTGATCACCCGGCGGATCGCCGAGCGCGGCCGCTATCCGGCGATCGACGTGCTCAAATCGGTCTCGCGCACGCTGCCCGGCTGCCTTCCGCCCGCACAGAATGCGGTGCGGATGCAGGCGCGCGCGCTGCTCGCCACCTATGCCGATATGGAGGAAATGGTGCGGCTCGGCGCGTACAAGCTCGGGGCGAGCCCCGAAGTCGATGCCGCGGTTGCGATCGCACCGCAGATCGAGACGCTGCTGAAGCAGGACAAGACGTCGCCGGGTGCGCTCGACGCAGACTTTGCCCGCCTTGCCGAACTGGTCGGAGCGCCGGCATGACGACCCCCTATGATGCCGCAATGCGGGTCATCCGGCGCGAGGTCGATGATATGCGGCTGGTAATCGGCGAAGCCGCGCAGCGGCTCGTCGCGCTCGAGCAGGCGCGCCACGCGCTCGGCGCGAGCCTTCGCCGCGAGGCACGCGTCGCCGATGTGATGGTCGATGCGATGATCGTACCGACGCAGAGCTATTTCGCCCAGCTCCGCGCGCGCCAGACCGAGGCCGCGCACGCCATTCGGGACGCCGATGCCGGGCTCGCTGCGCTCCGGCACCAGGCGCGCGAACGCTATGCGCGGCTCAAGACGATCGAAACCGCCGCCGCGGACTATCGCGCCGCGCACGCCACCGCGCTGGCGACCGCCGAGCAGGGCCATGCCGACGACATGGCCGCCGCGCGCTTCCTGCG
>NZ_JH584241.1:1771547-1780511 GCF_000241485.1 Sphingomonas sp. PAMC 26605 | reverse complement strand
CGATCATCAACGCCGAGGCAGCGAAGGATCGTGACGGCTGCTGGATCGCGCATTCGCGCAACCCGCGCTCGAGCGCCGCCGGGCTCGGCCAGTTCCTCAGCGGGACGTGGCAGTCGCTCGCCGAAACCAAGGGCAGCTGGCTCAATGCGGTGGCGCGGGCGCGCGGCTGGATCGGCGCGGACGGGCGCATCGCCGCGGGATCGCGCTCGGCGTTGCTCGCGCTGCGCTACGATCCCGGCGCCGCGATCAACGCGCTTGCCGATTATACCCGGCAGAATCTCGACGGCCTGCAGCACCGCGGCTTCGCGATCGGCGGTTCGGTCGAGGCGGTGACGCAGCTCGCTTATGCCGCGCACCATCTCGGGCTCGCCGATGCCTGCCGGTTCCTGCGCGGCGGCCTGTCGGAGGCGCACGCGGGCAAATTGCTACGCGCGCAGATCGGCGAGGCACAAGCGAACCAGCGGATCGCCACTGCCGGCGCGGCGGGTCAGGCGCATCGCGCCTGGATGCTTGGCCATATCGGCCGAAACCTGCGGCTTGATCAATTTCTCGGCTGAACGCGCGCAGTTCACCGCCGCGCGGCCGGTATCCGCCAAATTGTTTCCTAAAATGAGCTGTGAGTTCTTCCTTGCAGCGAGGGTATCGATGTCCACCAAAACCGAAATTGGCGACCGGCTTGCGTTTGCCGGAATCGATGCGGAAAGCCGCGCCGCGATGGCGTCCTTCCTGCCGACGCTCGAGCGCGAACTGCCCGTCATCCTCGATGCCTTTTATGCCAATATGCGCAAATGGCCGAACCTTTCTGGCATGTTCGGGAGCGCCGATGCGATGGCGCGCGCGGCGCGCGCGCAGGGCGATCATTGGAGCAAGCTTTTCTCCGGGCGGTTCGATCAGGACTATATCGCGTCGGTGCGCACGATCGGTCTGATCCACAGCCGGATCGGCCTCAACCCGCAATGGTATATCGGCGGTTATTCGTTCATCCTGCATCGGCTGTTCGCGTTGGTGGCGCATCAGCACCGCTTGCAGATCGGCGGCGGCGGCAAGGCCTGGAAACTGATGTCGGCGCTCAACCAGGCGGCGATGATCGACATGGATTTCGCCATCTCCTGCTACATAGAGGAAAATAAGGCGACCTACGACAAGCGGTTGGCCGATCTTGCGGCGGATTTCGAGGCGAAGGTCGGGAACATGGTGGAGCAGCTCGCCACCGCCTCGACCGAGCTCGAATCGACCGCGCGCTCGATGAGCGAATCGAGCGGCACCGCCAACCAGCGCGCGATGGCGGTCGCGGGTGCCGCCGAACAGGCGAGCGCCGGGGTCCAGACGGTCGCCGCCTCGGCCGAGCAGCTGTCCGCCTCGATCCAGCTCGTCTCGCAACAGGTCGGACAGTCGTCGGCGATGGCACAGCGCGCGGTCGCCAATGCCGAGCGCACCGACGAGATCGTCCGGTCGCTGGCCAACGACGCCGAGCAGATCGGCTCGGTGATCGGCATGATCGGCCAGATCGCCAACAAGACCAATATCCTCGCGCTCAACGCCTCGATCGAGGCCGCGCGCGCCGGCGAGGCGGGGCGCGCGTTCGAGGTGGTCGCGGCCGAGGTCAAGACGCTGTCGGCGCAGACCGCGCGCGCGACCGAGGCGATCGAAAGCCAGATCAACGCGGTGCAGAACGCCACGCGCGAAGCCGTGGAGGCGATCCATACGATCAGCACGACGATCTCCGAACTCGCCGAGAGCGCACAGATCATCGGCGGCGCGGTTAACGAACAGACTTCCGCCACGCACGATATCAGCCGCAACGTCCAGCAGACCGCGCAGGCCGCACAGGAAGTCGCGAGCAACATCGTCAGCGTCAGCCAGGCCTCCGAAGCGGCCGGCGTAGCGGCCACCCAGATGTTCACTTCGGCAGGAAGCCTGTCGAACCAGGCGGAGGCGCTGACGGTGCAGGTCGGCGACTTCCTTCGCAACGTCCGCGCCGCGTAATATAGGATTGGTAGAATTACCTATAGGATCATTGGATCAACGTTAAGGATGGTGTCGTACATCGGGTCCTGCAGCAACGACGGCGGTCTGCCGCTCGTGACATGGGGGAAAGCAGGATGTCCAAGATCACCATCGACCTCGAATCCGCGGTCGCGACCGTCATCGCCAATACGCCGCGCAACGGCGAGCGCCCGACGGCGCGACAACGCGCCAGTGCCGATCACGCCTTTGCGCGCGTGCTCAAGCTGATCGCCCCGCGGATCCGCCACTTCATCCGCCAATATGGCCTCAGCGCGCATTGGGACGATGCCGAACAATGCTGCGCGATCGGGGTCCACCGTGCGATCCAGGCCTAATCGCAGATGAACGCGACCAGATGATGGTCGCGCAGGATCCGCGGATATTGCGAGAAGATCGCGCTTCCCTCGGGCGCGTCGAGATGCGGCTCGATCGCGGTGGCGCCGCCCTTGCGGAAAGTGTTGAGCAACTGGAAGAGCAGCGTCAGCAGATCGAGATAATCGGCATGCTTCCACTTGCCGCCCTTGAAGGCGCGCAGCAGGCCTTTCCCGGCGAGCTTTACCGTCGGCAACGAATTGCTGACGATGAACGCACCGATCGCGGCGCCGGCGATCGCCATCAGTTCATGCGGCAGCGCTTCGAGGATGATCCCCATCTTGCCGCCCGACATGATGAAGCTGCCGAAGACGCACACGACGATGATCAAGAGGCCGACAGCATTGAGCATGAGGTTCGACGGTTCCCGCAGTGACTGGGTCTGGTCGAATTATAGAGGCTCGCCGGTCCGGCTGCGGCGATCGGGGGAAAACATTGCCGGCGCGCAAAAAGAGACAGCGGCTCGGCCCGACCCGATGACGCGCGTCCTACAATAAGGCGCGAAAGGAGATCCGATGTCGTTCACCGCTTATACGCGCGCGCGCGCCTTTGCCGAGATGCCGCGGGCAAGCGAGGCGCGGCTGCTGAGCCAGATCACCGGTGCCTTGATCAGCGCGCGCGACGCCGACCTTCGCGGCGCCGCGCTGATCGCGATCCTGCATCGCAACCGCGAGGCCTGGGGGATCTTCACCGCGACCTGCGCGACGAGCGGCAACGGCCTGCCCGACGCTTTACGCGCGCAGATCATCTCGCTCGGCCTGTGGGTCGATCGCCACACCAGCCTGGTGATGCGCGGCATCGCGACGCTCGACGACCTGATCGCGGTCAACCGCGCGATCATCGAGGGGCTGTCGTCGAGCGCGCCCGCCGCGCAAGCGGCTGCCTGAAGCGTCGCGCAAGCGGCTGCCTGAAGCGCGGCTAGGCCGGCCCGGCGCGCTCGACCGCGAGCCATCCGCCGGCGTAAGCGATCCTGAGCGCTTCGGACAGGCTGTTGACCCCAAGCTTGCTCATCACGTTCGCGCGATAGATTTCGACCGTTCGCGGGCTCAGGCCGAGTTCGTAGGCGATGATCTTGTTGCGCTTGCCATCGACCAGCCCGCGCAGCACGTTCGCCTCCTGCGGCGAAAGCCGCGCGAGGCGTTGCGCGGCGCTCTTGGCCGCTTGTGCCGAGCGCAGGATCTCGCCCGATCGGTCGAACGCGGCCTCGATCACGCCGAACAGCGTCTCCGGGTCCGAGGGCTTTTCGAGAAAATCGAGCGCGCCCGCCTTCATCGCCTCGACCGCGGCCTGCGTGCTGCCCTTGCCGGTCAGCATGATCGGGACCATCTGCGGATGCCGGTCCTTCAGCAGGCGGAGGACCTCGATCCCGTTGCGGCCGGGCATGCTATAATCGAGCAACACGACCCCGGGGTCGAGATCGCCGACCCCGCGAAGGAAGGCATCACCCGAGGTGAAGCCCTGCACGACGATCCGGAAGCGCGCGGATAACAGGGTGAGCAGCGAAGTCCGGGCGGCATCGTCGTCATCGACAATATAGCAGTTCCGCATCACCTGCGTCACTCCTTCCGATCGCCCTCGCGGGCCGTTCCCGCCAGACTGTCGCGCCGCCCGGCATGGCGCGGTCCCTTCGAGCGCTACGCCGGATAGCACCGTCTGCTGATCAGTAATAATACTGAGAAGAACACTGTTACAGCCCCATGTCGATCTCAAATACAGCGAATAGCAAAACCAAAGTGTCCGGAAGTACGCGCCCAAGCAGCGGACTTGCTCCATTCCGGAGCGAGACGTCGCCGGCACCGCACCACCGGCGTCGCCCGGCGGCGAAATTTGCCGCGCGCGCCGCACGATCGGCGTGGATCGCGCTATAACATCGGTAGCGCCGGCATCGGATCGGCATCGCGATGGACTGGACCGACGATATGCGGCCTCTCAGCGGCGCTGGCCGCACGAAGACCCCGGGCGATGCGCCGCCGTCCGCGATGCCGCGGCGGGCCGGGGCGACCGGGACGTTCGTATGAAGCGGGGCATCTTCGGCCTGTTCGGCGATATTGTGGCGGAGGCGCTCGGGCACGATGCGTGGGACGCGATCGGGCGGGCGGCGATGCCCCAGCCGACCGCATCCCATCGCCACGTCCGCGCGCGCTGCAGCGGAACGCGCGCCGTGCTCGCGACGCTCGACCCGGTTCGCCCGGCGACTCCGCGATGACCGCCATGCTGCCCGCTTCGGACCGGTCGACGATCGCCGATCTGCAGCGCCGCCTCGCGCAGGTCGAGCGCCGCGCCGAACGCGAACGCGCCGCCCGGCTCGAAGCCGAGGCGATCGCCGAGCAAGGTCTGCGCGAGCTGTTCGAAAGCCAGAAGCAATTGCTGCTGGTGCAGCGCATCACGATCGGCGCCAATCAGAATCGCGGTACTCTTCCCGCGCTGCGGCTCGCCGTCTCCGAAATCTGCCAATATATGGGCTGGTCGTTCGGCAACGCCTATCTGACGATGCCCGATGGCGGGATGATGGCGTGCGACACCTGGTACGCGGCCGAACTCGAGCCTTTGTTCGAATTCATCGAGATTTCGCGCAATGTGCGCTTTCCCAAGGGCTACAGCCTGCCGGGACGCGTCGCGCGCGATCCGCGCCCGCACTGGATCGAGGACGTCACCACCCAATCGGCGTTCGAGCGACTGCAGGTCGCGACGCGCTGCGGGCTGCGCGCCGCCTGCGCCTTCCCGATCATGATCGGCGACGAGGTCGCCGGCGTGCTCGAATTCTTCTCGCGCGACCGGCTGGTCGAGAATGACGATTTCATGAGCGTGGTCGGCCAGCTCGGCACCCAGCTCGGTCGCGTCATCGAACGCGAGCGCGCGCAGCAGGCGTTGCTCCACGATGCGCTGCACGACGCGCTGACCGGCCTGCCCAACCGCACCTTGCTGAGCGATCGGCTGAAGCAGGCGTTCGATCGCGCGCGCCCGGACCGCCGGGGCGAGCTCGCGGTGATGGTGATCGACCTCGACGGCTTCAAATCGGTCAACGACACGCTCGGCCACGCAACCGGCGATGCGGTGCTGCGCGACATCGCGCGGCGGCTGACCGAGTGCATGACGCGGCAACAGGCCGCGGATGGGCAGGCCGACCTGGCGTGGTTCTACACGCTCGCGCGGATCGGCGGCGACGAGTTCACCGCGGTGATCGAGGCGCCGGCCGATTCCGGGATCGCCGAGCGCGTCGCCGAGCGGATCCACGCCGCGCTGGCCGAGCGCGACGAGGGCGAGCGCGACCTCGGCGTCACCGCGTCGATCGGGATCGCCTATGACGCGCCGCATTATGCCGAGGTCGATCATCTCCACCGCGACGCCGATCTCGCAATGTATCAGGCCAAGGCGCAGGGCCGGCATCGCACCGTCGTCTTGAGCGAGAGCCTCGGCGACCAGATCCGCGACCGGCTCGTGCTCGAGCAGGAGCTGCGCGAAGCGCTCAAACGCCATGAATTCGTCCTGTTCTTCCAGCCGATCGTCGACATGGACGATGCCGACCGGGTGACCGGTTTCGAGGCGCTGGTGCGCTGGAACCATCCGACGCGCGGCCTGCTGCTGCCGAAGGACTTTATCGACCTGGCGGAGGAGACCGGGCTGATCCTGTTCCTCGGCGACTGGGTGCTGCAGAATGCGTGCCGGATCATGGCCGACTGGCACCGCCGCTTCGGCGGCTCGCCGCTGCCGACGGTCAGCATCAACGTCTCGCCGCGCCAGTTCGTCCAGCCCGATTTCGCGCGGCGCGTCGACAAGGCGCTGATCAGCAGCGCTATCGACCCGACCACCGTCCGGCTCGAACTGACCGAGGCGACCGCGATCCGCGACATCAAACATACCGCGGCGGTGATCGGCGAAATCCGGGCCCGGGGGGTCAAGACCAGCCTCGACGATTTCGGGACGGGCTATTCCTCGCTCAGCCACCTCCAGCTGCTCCCCTTCGACTATCTCAAGATCGACCGGTCGTTCGTCGCCGGGCTCGCCGAGGCGGGCGAGCAGCGCCCGATCGTCCGCGCGATTCTCGATCTTGCCAGGACGCTCGGCCTGTCGGTCATCGCCGAAGGTATCGAGACCGATCTGCAGGCCGACGCGCTGCGCGCGCTGGGCTGCCCGCACGGCCAGGGGTTCCTCTACGGCCGGCCGCTGCGCGAGGACGCGTGCGCGGCGCTGCTCGAGCGCGGCGGCGGCCACGCCCGCGCGCCCGCCCGGCCGATCGATTCACCGCGCGCCGAGCACTAGACGCGCTAAAAAAGCCGCCCCCGCAAGGTCGTGTTAAGCGACCGCCGCACACAGCCACCCAAGAATCGCTTGGGAAACTGTGATGTCGGGTATCAGCGTGGCGCGGTTTGCGCGGGGAATCATGGGATTGGTCGCGCTCTGCGGCGGCGCGGTGGCGCAGACCGCCGAGGCGCGCGGCCGATCGCCGGGCCCGGTTTCGGAACTGCTGGTCAACGCCGCCACCGGCCGCGTGCTGTTCGCGACACTGGCCGACGCGCCGCACCGCCCCGCCTCGCTGACCAAGATGATGACGCTCTATCTGCTGTTCGACGCGCTCGACGAAGGGCGCGTGTCGATCAACGCGGCCGTCCCGGTATCGCGCAACGCCGCGCGCCAGCCGGCCTCGCGGCTCGGGCTCGTCGCGGGCACCACGCTGCCGCTGCGCACCGCGATCGCGGCGATGGCGGTCCATTCGGCCAATGACGTGACCGTCGCGGTCGCCGAACTGCTCGGCGGCACCGAGCGCGACTTTGCGAACGCGATGAGCCTCAAGGCGCGCCAGCTCGGCATGACGCGGACGCGCTTCGCCAATGCCACCGGGCTGACCAACGCCGGCAACGAAACCACCGCGCGCGACATGGCGACGCTCGCGCATGCGCTGCTGCGCGACCATCCGCGCGAATATGCGGTGTTCGCGACGCGCGCGCTCACTTGGCGGGCGCATCGCTACGTCAATCACGACCATCTGCTCGGCAGGGTCGGCGGGGTCGACGGGATCAAGACCGGCTACACGCTCGATGCCGGCTACAATATCGCGACCTCGGCCAAGCGCGGCGGGACGCGCGTCATCGCGGTCGTGCTCGGCGAGCGATCGGTCCAGGCGCGCGACGTGCGCGTCGCCAATCTGGTCGAACTCGGCTTCACGCCCTTCGCGCGACCCGCGCCGATGCGACGGCGGCGCGGCGGCTTCTGACGCCGCGCTGTCGCGTCAGACCTTGGCGGAATAGATCATCCGGCCTTCGCCGAGCCGCGCGAAGACCTGCTGCAGATCGCTTTCGCTCACCGCGAAACAGCCCTGGCTGCGCCCGAGCTGGCCGTGCGTGCGCAGCATGTCGGGGTTGGCGTACCACGCCGCATGGACGACCAACGCGCGCGCCAGCGCATTGTCGTTGGTCGGATCGAGCCCGATCAGCCGCTGCGACTTGCCATGCTTGCCGATATAATAATCCGACGCGAGAAAGGCGCCTTCGCTCGACGCGTTCGAGCCTTCGGCGTTCGAGAAACGCTGGACGAAACCGCTGTGCGCCGGATCGCTGCCGCTGCCATGTGCCACCAGCAGCGTCGAGGTCATCCCGCTCGCCATGTCGACCAGATAGAAACGCGGCTGCGACGAAGGCTGCGCGAAATCGGCGATCGCGATTCGGTCGTGATGCGCGATCCGCCCGCCGTGGCGTTGCAGCGCGGCGAGCGCCCGGCGCAGCAGCGCGGGGCGAACGACGCGGCTCGACGCGAGCGGCTGAACCAAGGTCGGCACCTGTGCGGCCGTGGCCATCCGCGGCAGCGCGGCGGCCCCAAGCAGCGCGAGCCCGGCCTTGCCAAGGTTGCGACGCGACAGGGTAAGCGGAGTTTCTGACACGGTTCGACACATCCCGAAAAGCGAATGACCGCCAATACCACGAAAGCCTGCCAAACCCTTGCGTGCCCGGCGCATTTGTTCCGACAAATGGCGCGTTTCGTCGCAGAACCTGGGCGGCTCAGCGCTTCGACTGCCGCGGCCGCGGCGGCAATTGCTCCGGATCAAAATTCGATTGCCAACGTTTTGTTCTTCATGATCGCCGCCCCGACGCCGTCCCGAGCGTCCCGCGCCGACAGATGAGGTGCACCATGGCTTTGATGCTGTTGCGCCGCGGTATGCGTGCCGCGGCGATCGGATTCGCTTTGACCGTGCTGCCGCTCGCCGCGCAAGCGCGCGACGCCGCACCGACGAGCGACACGGTCGCGACCCTCTCCGCCGGCGACTATCTGTGGAACGGTGCGGTCGCCGTACCGCCCGCGGCGAGCGATGTCCGCATCCTGGTCAGCATCGCCGACCAGAAATTGTACGTCTATCGCGCCGCCAGGCTGGTCGCGGTGTCGACCGTCTCGACCGGCAAGCCGGGGCACGACACGCCGACGGGTGACTTCAGGATCCTGCAAAAGGCGGTGAAGCACAGCTCCAACCAGTATGACGACGCAGCGATGCCCTATATGCAGCGAATCACTTGGGACGGCGTGGCGATCCACGCCGGCCGCGACCCCGGCTATGCCGCGTCGCACGGCTGCGTCCGCGTGCCGATCGCCTTTGCC
>NZ_JH584241.1:1601109-1770987 GCF_000241485.1 Sphingomonas sp. PAMC 26605 | reverse complement strand
AAGCGGCTGTACGCGATCACCCGGCTCGGCGCGCGCGTGACGATCACCGACGATTCGCTCGCCGACCAGCTTCCCATCGCACCCGCCGAGCCGATGCCAGTCAGCACCGCGCTTGCCGATAGCGGGCCAGCGGATCACGGATAAGCCCGCGCGATCCCATCACACCCGCCATCGCGCGCGGCAATGGATGCCGTGCCCGCCGGCGCGGTAGCACGACGCGGAACATGAAGGTCGTATCGAGGTCCGGCCCGGGTTCGCTTGGCCTACCCATAGCTGGCGCGCAGGCTAGCCCAGCCGGAACCCCGCTTCGCGCGCACGGCTCACCAGCAATTTGTCGATCCGCCGTCCGTCGAGATCGACCACTTCGAACTTCCACCCCTGCTCGACGAAGCTCTCGCCCTCGCCCGGCAGATGGCGGAACACCGCGAGCGCGAGCCCGGCGACGGTCGCGTAATCGCGCCCCTCGGGCAAGTCGATCCCGAGCCGCTCGGCCAGCGCATCGGCCGCCATGTTGCCCGCCACCAGCAGCGTGCCGTCGTCGCGCGTCACCACCGAGGGCGCATCGTCGGGGTCGGCATCCGAGGCGAATTCGCCGGCGATCGCCGCGAGCAGATCGGCGGGCGTGACGATCCCCTCAAAATGCCCGTATTCGTCATGGATCAGCGCCATCGGCACCTCGGCCTGGCGCAGCGCGTCGAGCGCGTCCATCGCGTCGATCTGGTCGAGCACGACCGGCGCCTGCCGCATCAGCGCGCGCAGATCGAACGCCCCGCCGCGCAGCAGCGCCGAGGCGATGTCGCGCGCCTGCACCACGCCGATCACCGTGTCGACCGAGCCTTCGGTCACCGGCAACCGGCTGTGCGACGCTTCGAGCAACGCGGCGCGGATCCCGGCATCGTCCATCGTCGCGTCGATCCACTCGATGTCGGTGCGCGGCGTCATCACCTCGCGTACCGGGCGGTCGGCGAGCCGCACCACGCCCGAGATGATCGAGCGCTCATGCTCCTCGATCACGCCCGACTTGCTCGCCTCGGCGACGATCAGATGGAGTTCCTCGGCGGTGACATGCTCCTCGCTCTCGCGCTTCAGCCCCATCAGCCGGAACAGCAGCCCCGACGACGAATCGAGCAGCCACACCAAAGGCGCGGTGACGCGCGCGAGCAGCAGCACCGGCCCCGCCATGATCGCGGCGAGCGGCTCGGGCGCGCGCAGCGCGATCTGCTTGGGGACGAGCTCGCCGATCACCAGCGAGGCATAAGTGGTGATGCCGATGACGAGCGCGAAGCCGATCGATTGCGTCGTCTCGGGACCGAGCCCGAGGAACCCGAGCCGCGCCGCGACCGGCCCGCCGAGACTCGCGCCCGAATAGGCGCCCGACAGGATGCCGATCAGCGTGATGCCGATCTGCGTCGTCGACAGGATCTTGCCGGGATCGGCGGCGAGCGCGAGCGCGGTGCGGGCGCCGCGCGTGCCGACCCGCGTCATCGCCTCGAGCCGCGCCTTGCGCGCCGAGACGATCGCGAGCTCGGACATCGCGAAGACGCCGTTGACAATGATCAACACGACGATGATCGCGACGTCGATCCAGGGAAAGGGGGGAAGCGGGGGCATGGCGCCCGGCACCTTTCGCGCGAATCGGATCATTGCACAACCGTTCTCGCGCGCGCTTGTTGGCGACGGCGTCGCGAAGCTTTGGGGCTGGACATCGGTGCGGAACCAGAACAACCGCTGCATCCGCCGGGTTGAACGCCCCGTACCGGCCCCATCGGCTGAAAAAGGGAAAGCTGCATGACGACGACCCTCCGCACCTTGGCGACCAGCGCCGCGCTCGGCGCGCTGCTCGCGACCGGCGCCTGCGCGACGCAGCGCGGGCCGGCGGCGGCGCACGCGTCGGACACGGCGGTCGGCGCGACTGGCGGCGCGCTCGGCGACTATCTGCTCGGCGACATCGTCGGGGGGCGACACACGCGTACCGCTAAGATCGTACGTGCCGGGATCGGCGGGATCCCGAGCGCGGGGATCGGCGCCTATATGGACAAGCAGGAATCCGAATTGCGCGCCCGCACCGCCGGCACCGACGTGCAGGTGACGCGGCGCGGCGACGATCTGATCCTGACGATTCCGTCGGGTCTCGGCTTTGCCTATAAGAGCGACGCGGTCGCGCCGGGGTTCCAGCCGACGCTCGACCAGATCGCGATGGTGCTCAAGGCGAATCAAGCCGCCTTCGTCGATATCTATGGGCATACCGATGCAACCGGATCGGACGCGTATAATCAGCGGCTGTCGGAGCAGCGCGCGACATCGGTCGCGGCCTATCTCGCCGCGCGCGGGGTCAACGCCGCGCGCCTTGGCACCATGGGTTTCGGCAAGACGCAGCCGATCGCTGCGAACGACACGCCCGACGGCCAGGCGGCGAATCGGCGCGTCGAGATCAAGATCGTGCCGATCGCCGACACCGATCTGCGCTGAGCCGCGGCATCGGTTGGCCGCGCCACGCCGTCCGCCACCCGAGCGCGGGAATTCGGACGGCCCCACCAACCGTCACCCCAGCGAAAGCCGGGGTCTCGTGGTTCTGGCGTACTGCCCCTGCCGGGAGACCCCAGCTTTCGCTGGGGTGACGCGTGCGGCGGACGGGTGGCTCGGCGCGGGGCGACAGCGCGCGTCGCTTACCGCCGCTCCGCAAAGAACGTCTTGAGCAGCCCCGCCGCCTCGCCCTCGCCGATCCCCGGAAAGATCTCGGGCCGGTGATGCACCGTCTCCTGCGAAAACAACCGCGGCCCATGCTCGACCGCGCCGCCCTTCGCATCGCTCGCGCCGTAATAGAGCCGCGCGATTCGCGCATGCGCGATCGCCCCCGCACACATCGCGCACGGCTCGAGCGTCACCCATAGATCGCACCGCTCCAGCCGGTCGTCGCCGATCGCCGCGGCGGCGGCGCGAATCGCCAGCATCTCGGCATGCGCGGTCGGATCGTGCAGCGCACGCGGGGCGTTCGCAGCGGTCGCGATGATCCGCCCGTCGAGCACCACCACCGCGCCGACCGGCACCTCGCCCGCGGCGGCAGCAGCAGCGGCGGCATCGAGCGCCGCGCGCATGAAAAGGGGCATGGGGATCACGACCGCCCCATGCCCCAATTTGCAGCGGATCGCTACTTACTGCGTCGTGACGCTGTTGCCGTTGGCGTCGGTCGGCTTGTTGACGTGGAGCGTCGGGACCGAGATCGTCTTGGTCGTGGTGGTCACGGTCGGAACTTCGATCGCTTTGTCTTCGCTACCGAATTCGACGGTCGCCATGTTCGCGCTGACCTCGGGCGCCTTGCCGCCATTGACGCTGACCGACGGCAGCGACCCCGCCCTCGTATCGACCTTGAGCAGACCGAGCGAGACGAGCGCGACCACGACCAGCGCCGCCAGGCCAACCAGAGCTAACAGAAACCGCATGATCTTCTCCAACAGCGCATTCGAATCGTTACCGTAACCAACGCCGCGTCCTGCTGAAGGTTGCACGTCGCGCCAAACCGCCCGCGAATCGCCGTGTGCGGTTGACCGAACCCCTTGTGTTCGGTATGCGCCCCGCCTTCACGAGCTGCTTCACGGCTCAATCTGGTATTCAGGAATTCAAGATGTCGCGCATCTGCGAACTGACCGGCAAGGGCCGGATGGTGGGTAACAATGTTTCCCACGCGAACAACAAGACCAAGCGTACCTTCCTGCCCAACCTGCAGAACGTCACGCTGATCTCCGACGCGCTCGGCACCAGCGTCAAGCTGCGCGTCTCGGCGCACGGCCTGCGCTCGGTCGAGCATGTCGGCGGGCTCGACAACTGGCTGGTCAAGACGACCGACGACAAGCTCTCGCTGCGCGCCCGCCGCCTCAAGCGCGACGTGTCGAAGAAGCTGACGGCCGCTGCGCCGCAGGCTGCCGCCTAAGCTATTCCTTCTTCCGGTCGGGCTGATGCCCGACCGGATCGAGCCTGAACTTGAACAGCAGGCTGCGCTGTAGCGCGAACTGGTTGTCGTCCGAGACGAGCCAGATGATCGTCGTGCCCGCTTCGCGCGTGGCGGCGACCCCCTCGAAATTGTCGTGCAGCAGCGGTGCCGCGATCGTCGCGATGTCGCGCCCGCGCACGCTCGCGCCGGGCTTGACCTGCTTCGGATCGACGATCGTCAGCGTGCTCGAAAAGCGCAGCTGTGCGAAGCGGCGGCTGAGGATCAGCCAGCGCCCGTCGGGCAGCACCGTCATGTCGGTCACGTCGTACCCGGCGGGCGGAACGAAGTTGAAGCGGAAGCCGCGCCGCGGGTGCGTGACCGGATCGCCATAGAAGACGATCCCGCCGCGTCCGGTCTGTCCCGGCCAGGGCGTGGTCTCGTCGATCGTCGCCATCCCGCCGCCGGGCAGCAGCGTCATCGCCTCGGGCCCTTCATTCTCGGGCCAGTTCTTCATCACCGGCGGGGCGACATGCGCGATCGCACGGTGGAAGCCCGCATCGTAGCGCCAGAATTGGTTGTAGCTCTCGAACCCGACCCATACGTCGCCGGTCGTGGGATCGACGCTCATCGATTCGCTGTCGCGGTCGCGCTTGACCCAGCCGGTGCCGGGGCCGTCGGGCAATGCGGTGATGCTACGGTCGCGCACGCGCCAGTCGTGCCCGAGCGTGAAGCGCAGCACGTCGCCGCCGTCGCTCAGCAGCGTGAAGCGGTGCCCTGCGACATGGAGCGAGGAGAAGCCCCCGAACGCCGGGTCGCCACTCGACAGCTTGATCCCGCCGAGCCACACCAGATCGCCCACCCTGATCGGGCGCGCATCGTCGAACACGAGATCGACCGGCTCGACATGGAAGGGATAGTGCGGATCGAACACCGGCCGCCGCGACGCCCCCATCCAGTCGGGCACAAGGAATAAACACAGCAGGACCGACCACATAATGCGCATCCCCCGCCCCTGCGGGAGGCACGAAGCGCGCGCAACCGCGTTTTGGTCAGGCCCCGCGATGAACGCCGGGTAACAAGCGCATTCAGGGTCGCCTCAGCGGGGATCCGCCATACGGCCCCTATCGGATCAACGCCTGCCAGGAGACGCACCATGATGAAGACGCTTACGCTCGCCGCCACCGCGATTGCCATGACCGCCTCGGGTCTGGCCGCAACTCCCGCCGCCGCGCAGCGCTACGACGACCAGGGCTATGCCTATGCCCAGGCGTATCGCGACGGCTACAATCGCGACGACGGCTATCAGGACCGCCGCGGCTATCGCGACGATGGCCGCCGCTACGACGACGGGCGCCGCTATGACGACCGCCGCTATTACAACCGCTCGCGCTGCCGCTCGGGCGAGACGGGGACGATCCTCGGCGCGATCGCGGGCGGGCTGCTCGGCAACTCGATCGCGGGACGCGGGGATCGCACGCTCGGCACCGTGCTCGGCGCAGGCGGCGGTGCGCTCGCCGGCCGCGCGATCGAGAAGGACGGGCAGCGCTGCCGGTAAGGCGCAGGCGCGGCCACGCCCGCGCCGGTGCGGGCAAGCCCGCAGCGCCTTACCCGGCCGGCGGGTCGGCCGTTAGGGCGAACCCGACCGACGGCGGCTTTGCCGCCGGCGCTGGACGGTTACAGAGTTACCCTCGGCGCACGCAGAGCGAGGGTGTGAGGCCGGTCTCTCCTCGAGGAGGCCGGCCTCTTCTTTTGGGCGAGGCTGCTGGGAAAACGCCGCCGGCAAAGCCGTCGGCCGGATCGGGGGTGAACCCCGTCCGCCGGCCGTGCCGGGCGCTCGCGCTTTGCGCGACCGGCGCGGGCGTGGCCGCGCCTGCGCCCGTCAGTACATATGCTGCCCACCATTAATCGACAGCGTCGAGCCCGTCACGAACCCGCCCTCCTCCGAGCACAGAAACGCCACCCCGCGCGCGATCTCGCTCGCCTGGCCCAACCGCCCGACCGGAATCTTCGCGACGATCTTTTCCAGCACATCGGCCGGCACCGCCGCCACCATGTCGGTGTCGATATACCCCGGCGCAATCGCATTCACCGTCACGCCAGCCCGCGCGCCCTCCTGCGCCAAGGCCTTGGTGAAGCCGTGGATCCCCGATTTCGCCGCAGCATAATTGACCTGCCCATATTGCCCGGCCTGGCCGTTGATCGACCCGATATTGACGATCCGCCCCCATTTGCGGTCGCGCATGCCGGGGAACACGCCCTTGGCCATGTTGAAGCACCCGCCGAGATTGGTGTCGATCACCTCTTTCCACGCCTGGTAGCTGAGTTTCATGATCGTCCCGTCGCGCGTGATGCCGGCATTGTTGACCAGCACGTCGACCGGCCCGAGATCGGCCGCGACGCGCGCGCAGCCATCCTGGCAGGCGTCATAATCGGCGACGTCCCATTTGTACGCGGCAATCCCCGTGCGCTCGGTGAAGTCGCGCGCGCGGTCGTCATTGCCGGCATAGGTCGCGGCGACGGTCATGCCGTGGTCCTTGAGCGCGAGGCTGATCGCCTCGCCGATCCCGCGGGTTCCGCCGGTTACGATCGCGACGCGTGCCATTCTACTCTCCTGAAAGGATCTTTGTCCGGCACCCACGCTAAGCGGCGCTCACCCAGCCTTCAAGTTCCCGCGCAAGTAAAGTGCGCAACATTTCGACGCCGACGTCGCTCGCGTTGAGGCACGGCAGATAGACGAAATGCGTGCCGCCCTTCTCCTCGAAGCTCTCGCGCCCGCGGATCGCCAGCTCCTCGAGCGTCTCGAGGCAATCCGCCGAGAAGCCCGGCGCGACGATCGCGATCTTGGTGATCCCCGTGGCGGGCAGCTCCTCGAGCGTGATGTCGGTCGCCGGCTCGAGCCATTTCGCGCGGCCGAAGCGCGACTGGAACGACACGACCAAGGGCTTGCCCAACCGCTCGCCGAGCAAACGCCCGGTCTTCTGGCAATGGCAGTGATACGGATCGCCCAGCTCGAGCGTCCGCTGCGGCATCCCGTGAAAGCTCGCGACGATCGCCTGCGGCTCGAAATCGAGCGCCGCGACGCCCGCCTCGATCGAGCGCGCGAGCGCATCGATATAGACCGCATCGTCATGATAGGGCGGCAGCGTGCGCAAAGCCGGCTGCCAGCGCATCTTCGCCAGCGCCTCGAACGCCTTGTCGTTGGCGGTCGCGGTCGTCGCGGCGCAATATTGCGGGTAGAGCGGCGCGACGAGGATGCGTTCGCACCCGGCATCCTTCATCGCCTGCAGCCGCTCGGGGATCGACGGTTTGCCGTAGCGCATCGCCCAGTCGACCATCACGCCCGGCCCGAACGCGCCCTGCAACGCCTTGTTCTGCGCCTTGGTGATCGCGGCGAGCGGCGATCCGTCCGCGCTCCACACCTGCGCATAGGCCTCGGCCGATTTCTGCGGCCGCGTGTTGAGGATGATGCCGCGCAGGATCGGCTGCCAGATGAGCGGCGGGATCTCGACCACGCGCCGGTCCGACAGGAATTCCGCGAGATAGCGTTTGACCGACTTGGTATCGGCGCCGTCGGGCGTGCCGAGATTGGTCAGCAAGACGCCGACTTTCCGCTTCGGGATCGGAGGGTGATCAGCAGGCAGCATCAGACAGTTCCGGGCATGAGCGGGAGCTTGCGCAGTCGATAGCCCGTAGCGGCTTGCAGCGCATTGGCAATCGCCGGTGCAACCGGCGGCACCGCCAATTCGCTCACCCCGCCGGGATCGGCCTCGCTCGGCACGAGCTCGACGGTGATGTCGGGCGTATCGGCGAGCCGCGGCAGGCCGAGCGCGCCGAGCCGCCGCTCGATCGCGAGATTGTCGCGGAAACCGATCGCCCCGCCGGTCGCCGCCGCCATGCCGAACAACAGCCCGCCCTCGATCTGCTGGCGGACGAGATCGGGATTGACCTGCCGCCCGCAATCGACCGCGGCGACGATCCGGTCGACGCTGACCGCCTGCCCCTCGCCGACATGCGCCTCGACCAGCACCGCGATATGGCTGCCGCGGAAGCTGTGGCAGGCGATCCCCTGCCCGCTCCCCGCGATGCCGCCCTCCCAGCCGCCGAGCGACGCCGCGGTCGACAGACACCGCGCCAGCCGCGCGTCGCCGCCGAGCATCCCGATGCGGAACGACAGCGCCTCGGTCCCCGCGACATGCGCGAGCTCGTCTAGGAAGCATTCGGTGAAGAAGCAGGTGTAGCTGTGCGCGCCCGATCGCCAATGCCCGGTCGGCACGCCGATCTCGGCGGGGTGATGATCGACCGCGAACGCCGGGATGCGATACGGCGGAATCGCGCCCGCGACGGCATAGGGGTCGCTCGCCCCGGCAAGCGCGAGCGCCCCGCCAACGCCGCGATCATGAGCGAACATGCGCCGCGCCAGCTCATGCCCCGTCGCCGGCGCGGCGATCTTCGCGGACAGGCCGAGGATCTGCCCGTTGCCGCCGAGCCGCGCGGTCATCCGCGCGCGCGCCGGCGGGCGATAGCGATCGTGCAGCAGATCCTCGACCCGGCTCCAGACGAGCTGGACCGGCCGCTTGATCGCCTGCGCGAGCACCGCCGCCTGCGCCGCACACTCCGATTCGAGCGCCGCGCCGAACGACCCGCCGATCAGCATCGGATGGACCAGCACCGCGTCCTCGGCGAGTCCGATCGCCGCTGCCGCAGCAGCCCGCGCGATACCGGGCGCTTGCGTCGGCAGCCACAGTTCGAGCCGACCGTGGCTCAGATTGGCGGTCGCGGTCATCGTCTCGAGCGCGGCGTGCGGCGCGAGCCCGACCTGATAGGTCGCAGCGACAAGGTGCGCGTCCTTGAACGCCGCCGCGACATCGCCCTGCGCGACCATCCGCGTGCCCGGCGCCGCGAGCGCGGCGCCCAGCGCGGCGTCGATGCTCGCGCTGCTCACCACCGGCCCCTTGGTCTCGAAGCGCGGCGCGAGCGCGTCGAGCGCCCGGTTCGCCGCCCACCAGGTGTTCCCGATCGCGGCGACCCAGCGATCGTTGGTCACGACCTGCAGCACGCCGCCGATCCGGTCCGCCGCGGCGCGATCGACCCGCGCCAGTTTGCTGTCACCGACCGGCCCCTGGCGGATGCTCGCGAACACCATGTCGGGCAGCCGCACGTCGCCGGCGAAGGTCGCCGACCCGTCGACCTTCGACGGCGCATCGAGCCGCGGCAGCGACTGGCCCGACAGGCGCCCGGCGGGATCGGTGCGCAGCGGCAGCGGATCGGGCAGCGCCACGCCGCCGAAATCGCGCGCCGCCTCGACCGCGAGCTCGCCGAAGCGCAGCCGGTCCTTGCCATGGACGACGAACCCGTCGCCGGTGCCGCACGCCTGCCACTCGACCTTCCAGCGCGCCGCCGCCGCCCTGCACAGCAGGATCCGCGCCGCCGCCCCGGCGTCGCGCAGCGGAGTCTCGAAGCTGCGCACCGAGCTCGACGCGGCGGTGAGCGTCAGGCCGGTGCGAACGGCATGGCTGTCGCGCCACTGCTTGAGCAGGCCGTTGTCGGGTTGCTCGAACAGTTGCTCGGCGCCGAACGGATTGGCGTAGAGCGGGTTGGCCGGCGCCGGCTCGACTCCCACGGTCCGCCAGTCGGCGCCGAGCTCGTCGGCGACGATCTGCGGCAGCGCGGTATAGACGCCCTGGCCATGCTCGGCCTGCGGCACCGCGACGGTGACGCGCCCGTCGTCGCCGATCTTGAGCCAGGCGCCGAAGATCGTCTCGCCTTTGTCGGCGGTGAGATTGCCGCGATAGCTGCGCGGCCACAGCTGCCACGCGACGACCAGCCCGACCCCTGCGCCCCCGCCGATCAGCAGCGTGCGGCGGTCGATATGCGGGAGCGTGCGGGATGCCATCGCCAAGCTCTATCGCGCTGCGCGGCAGGGTGCCAGTTCGCTGTGCGGGCCGTCGCCGCGCAAGCCGCCCCACAATCCTCCCCCGCCAGGGGGAGGTGGCGCGCGCGGCGTGACGGAGGGGGCTGGCGAGGCAACCGCTTCCGAGCTCACCCGCCCCGCGGCAATCCCACGCCGCGCCGCCACCGTCGCCCCAGCGAAAGCTGGGGTCTCCAGCCTGTGGGCGCAGCGCCATCCTCACGAGACCCCAGCTTTCGCTGGGGTGACGGGCGAGGGCCGCCCCGTCTGTTCTCGCTCTGTCCTACAACCCCGCTCTTATGCTATACCCGCGACAGCTCTTTGAAATCGTCGGCGCGCAGATTTCGATCTGCACACAAATGGAAACGATCGGCGCGGTAAACACCACGTCCGGGGGTCAATCGAGTCAACCGCGCCTCGGTTCGTCGCAAGAAGCGGGTCAGGCCGCCGCCGCGATCGCGCGATACTTGGCGCGGATCGACACCTTGTCGATCTTCTCGGTCCCCAGCCGCGGCAGCGCTTCGCTGGCGAACCAGATGCGCTGCGGCACCTTGAACGCCGCGATATGCGCGGACAGGAAGGCGCACAGCTCTTCGGTCGTCAGCGCCTCCCCCTCGCGGAGCAGCACCACCGCGCCCGGCACTTCGCCGAAGCGCTCGTCGGCGAGCCCGAACACCGCCGCCTCGGCCACCGCCGGATGCTGATAGATCGCCGCCTCGCCTTCCTGGCACGAGATGTTCTCGCCGCCGCGGATGATGATGTCCTTCTTGCGATCGACGATGAAGAGGTAGCGGTCCTCATCGAGATAGCCGATGTCGCCGGTCAGGAAATAGCGGTCGGCGGTGAACGCCGCGGCGGTCGCATCGGGGCGGCCGTAATATTCGGTGAAGTTGCACACCGAACGGATCGCCACCTCGCCGCGCTCGCCCTGCGCGACCGGCTTGCCATTGCCGTCGACGATCGCGAGATCGATCAGCGGCAGCGACGCGCGGCCCGTCGAATTGGGCTTGGCGAGGTAATTGTCGCGGAAATTGCCGCAACCGGCGCCATTGGTCTCGGTCAGGCCATAGCCGAGCAGCGGCTTGGGCCCGCCCATTTCCTCGGCGATGCGGCGGACATGCTCGATCGGGCGCGGTGCGCCGCCGGCGGCGAAGTCGCTGACGCTCGACAGGTCATAGGCGCTGCGGTTGGGGTGGGTCAGGATCTCGAAGCTCATCAGCGGCACGCCGACGAAATAGGTCACCGTCTCGGCCTGGATCAGCCGCATCGCTTCCTCGGCATCCCATTTCGGCATGAGCACGAGCTTGCGCCCCATCGCGAAGCTCTGGAGGAACACCGGCACCTCCGCCGTCACATGGAACAGCGGCACGTTGAGCAAGGTCGCGTGCTGCACCGGCGGCGCGACGCCGTCGGCGGTCGAAATCGACAGCATCACCAGCGCCTGCGCCAGATAATTGTACACCGCCTGCGTCACCGCGCGATGGTTGCTGATCGCGCCCTTGGACTGGCCGGTCGAGCCCGAAGTGAACAGGATCGTCGCGGAGTCGGTCGGTGCGACGTCCGGCAGCGGGGCGTCGTTCGACCCCAGCAACGCGGCCAGCGCGACGGCGAGCGGCTGGCTGTCCTCGACCGTCACCACCGCGACTTCGAGATCGGCGATCGCCGCGAGCCGTTTCGCACGCGGCGGATCGGCGAAGACGAGGCTGCATTCGACATCGGCCATCGCCGCGGCGAGCTCCTCGGACTGCCACCAGCCGTTGAGCAAGGTCGCGACGCCGCCCGCCATCGTGATGCCCATGTAGAGCACGATCCACGACGGCGAATTGCGCATTGCGATGCCGATCCGGTCGCCCGGCGCGACGCCGTGCGCGCCGACCAGCGTCGCCGCAACGCGCGCAGCGGCGGCATGGACCTCGCCAAAGGTCAGCCGCTCGTCCCCCGCGATGAGGAAGGTCTTGGCGGCATGCTCGGTGCAATAATGCGCGAAATAGGGCGGCAGCGTCTGCGGCACGCCGGTGATCAGCGGCAGGTCGTTGCCATCGATCTGGACCGTGCCGAGCGCGAGCGGGCCGCCCGGCCCGGTCATATGCGCGAGCGTCGCGTCCATCCGCTGATCGAGTTTGCTCGGCATTCGCGCTCTCCACTTGGTCTTATCGCCCGGGGCCATTATGGAGGCGCAAATTCCAGGGGAAAAGCCTTGATCCTGACTACCGCGCTCCCCGTTCTCGCTGCCGCTACGGCAGGCGTGGATCCGCATCTGCATTTTGCCGATCTGCACCTCAATCCGGTCGCGATCGACCTGCATTTCTTCCAGATCAAATGGTATTCGCTCGCCTATATCAGCGGGATTCTGCTCGGCTGGTGGTACCTGCTCAAGCTGATCGCGCAGCCCGGCAGCCCGATGGCGCGGCGCCATGCCGACGATCTGGTGTTCTACGCGACGCTCGGCATCATCCTCGGCGGGCGGCTCGGCTATGCGATCTTCTATGCGCCGCACCTGCTGACCTCGCTCGGGCTGTTCAAGCTGTGGGACGGCGGCATGTCGTTCCATGGCGGGATGATCGGCACCTCGATCGGCATCATCCTGTTCGCGCGCAGCCAGAAGCTCGATTGGCTGCGGATCCACGATTATCTGGCGTGCGCGGTGCCGTTCGGGCTGTTCTTCGGGCGGATCGCCAATTTCGTGAACGGCGAATTGTGGGGCAAGCCGGCGAATGTGCCCTGGGCGATCGTGTTTCGCGATACGGTGCAGACGGGCATGATCGAGCCCGCGCGGCATCCGAGCCAGCTCTACGAGGCGGGGCTCGAGGGGATCGCCTTGTTCCTGATCCTGTGGTTCGCCTTCTGGAAGACCAAGGCGCGCTACGAGCCGGGCAAGCTCGTCGGGCTGTTCCTGCTCGGCTACGGCCTCGCGCGCTTCATCGTCGAATTCTTCCGCGAGCCCGATTCGCAGTTCAGCGGGACCTTCTTCGCGACGACGATCCATATGGGCCAGGTGCTGACGCTGCCGATGATCGTCGGCGGGCTGTATCTGGTGCTCACCGCCAAGGGCCGCCGCCACCGCGTCGAGCCGATCGCGGGCGGGCAGAGCGTGGCGTGAGCGACCCTTCTGGGGGCGAACGCGACCTTCTTCCTCCCCTCCCGCTTGCGGGAGGGGGGAACTCGCCGACCGCCTCGCGCGCGCCATAACGCTCGCCGGACCGATCTCGCTCGCGCAGTACATGGCCGCCGCCAACGCGCACTATTACGCGACGCGCGACCCGCTCGGCGCCGCGGGCGATTTCACCACCGCGCCTGAGATCAGCCAGATGTTTGGCGAGCTGATCGGCCTGTGGTGCGCCGACCTGTGGGACCGCGCCGGTCGCCCCGATGTTGCGTGGGTCGAGCTCGGCCCCGGCCGCGGAACGCTCGCCGCCGACGCATGCCGCGCGATGGCCAAAGCAGGCTTCACCCCGCCGGTGCATTTCGTCGAGACCAGCCCCGTCCTCCGCGCCGCACAAACCGACCGGGCGCCCGGCGCGACCTGGCACGACTCGATCGACACGCTGCCGACCGACCTACCGCTGCTGGTCGTCGCCAACGAATTCTTCGACGCGCTGCCGATCCGGCAGCTGGTCAAGGGCGCGCAAGGTTGGTTCGAGCGGCTCGTCGCGTGCCAGGATACGCTGTTCCTCCCGATCGCGGGCAAGCAGATCCCCGACGCCGTCGTCCCCGAGACGATGCGCGACGCCGCCCCCGGCTCGGTGATCGAGACCTCGCCCGCCAGCGTCGCGATCCTGCGCAGCCTCGCGCAGCGGATCGTCGCACAAGGTGGCGCATTGCTCGCGATCGATTACGGCTATGACGGCCCCGCGCTCGGTGACACGCTGCAGGCGGTGCGCGGACATGCGTACGCCAACCCGTACGAAAACCCGGGCGAGCAGGACCTGACCGCGCACGTCGATTTCGGCACGCTCGCCGCCGCTGCTTTGGTCGAGCGAGCGCAGGTCGCGGGGCCTATCGGACAGGGCGGTTTCCTCACCGAACTCGGCATCGACGCGCGCGCGCTGGCCCTCTCGAAGGCCGCGCCCGACCGCGCCGAGCAAATCGCGCTCGACAAAGCTCGCCTGACACAGGAAATGGGCGACCTTTTCCAGGTCCTCGCCGTGTCCGCGCCGGGTTGGCCCAACCCGGCAGGTTTCGCATGATCAGCTATCGCGATGCGCGCACGATCGATGGCCCCGCTTTGGCAGCGATGGCGCGGCGCTCGTTTATCGAAACCTTCGGCACGCTGTATAGCGAAGCCGATCTGTCGGCGTTCCTCGATGAAGCGTTCGGCCCCAATGGCCTGCCGGCGCAGCTGTCCGACCCCGATTTCGCCATCCGCCTCGCGCTTGCGGGCGAGGAGATCATCGGCTACGTCAAGATGGGTCCGGTCACCTTCCCCGGCGAATGGCGGCCCGATGCGATCGAGCTCTATCAATTCTACGTGCTCGCCGACTGGCACGGGCAGGGCGTCGCGCAGACGTTGATGGCGTGGGCGCTCGATTTCTCGCGCGAACACGGCGCGCGCGAGGTGATCCTCAGCGTCTATGTCGACAACCACCGCGCACACCGATTCTACGAAAAATACGGTTTCGAGGACATCGGGCGGATCGCGTTTCGTGTCGGGGCGACGGTGGATGACGACAATCTGATGCGACTGGTGCTGTGATCGCCCCGGTTGAAATCCTCACCGCTGGCCCGCTCGCAGGCGTGGCGCACGGCTTTCTCGGGCGGATCGGCGGGGTCTCGACCGGAATCCATGCCGGGTTGAACGTCGGGATCGGATCGCACGACGATGCCGCCGCAGTCGCCGAAAATCGCGCGCGCGCGAGCGCGGCGGTGCTGCCCGGCGCGACGCTGGTGACGGTGTACCAGGTCCATTCGGCCGAGTGCGTGACGGTGCGCGAACCGTTCGACGAGCGCCCGCGCGCCGATGCGCTGGTGACCGATCGGCCGGGGCTCGCGCTCGGCATCCTGACTGCCGATTGCGCGCCGGTGCTGCTCGCCGACCGCGCGGCGGGCGTGGTCGGCGCGGCGCATGCCGGGTGGAAGGGCGCGCTCGGCGGGGTGACCGATTCGACGATCCTCGCGATGGAGGCGCTCGGCGCCCGGCGCGACCGCATCGCCGCGGCGATCGGGCCGTGCATCGCGCGGGCGAGCTACGAGGTCGATGCGGCCTTCGCGCAGCGCTTCGCGGCCGACGACCCCGCGAACGAGCGCTTCTTCGCCGAGGGGCACGCGGGGCATTTCCAGTTCGATCTCGAAGCCTATGTCGCGCACCGGCTCGCCGCGGCGGGCGTGACGCGCGTCGCGATGTTGGGCCTCGACACCTATGCCGACGAAGCGCGCTTCTTCAGCTACCGCCGCGCGACGCATCGCGGCGAGCCGGATTACGGGCGGCAGATTTCGATCATCGGGGTGTAGCGGTGTTCTCCCCTCCCGTTCAGGGGAGGGGCTGGGGGTGGGGCCGTGTCTCACCGAGCGTGGCGCCCGTTACTGCCCCACCCCAACCCCTCCCCTGAAGGGGAGGGGCTTTTCCGGTCATCAGCGCGTTCTGAATTCCTCGGGCGTCGTCAGCTGCGCCAGAATCAGCCCGTTGCCGTCGAGATCCTTCAGCATCGTGAACCGCCCCCACGGCTGCGCATCGACCGGCGATAACGGCACCCCCAGCGCGCCGATCCGCGCATACTCGGCATCGACATCGTCCACCCCCAGCATCAACCCCTGCACGCCCCCCGGCGGCATCGCGTCGAACCACGTCACCAGCGCGATCGTCGCGCCGCCGTCCTTAGGCTGAAGCTGGATCCAGCGCAGTTCCGGCCCCATCGGCTCGTCGCGCACCACCGTGAGCCCGATCACCCGCGTATAGAAGTCCAACGCCGCCGCCGGATCGCGCACCGGCACCGAAACCACCGCCACCGCCATATCGTGTCCCCTCGTCGCCCTACCGCGGCGATGGTATCAATTGACACTATCCCGCGTTAGATCAGCCTACCCTATTTTGAACGAGGAATGCAGCATGGCCGACGATCTCGAAACCGAAGCCGACCTGACCGGCGTCGCGCCGCGGACCAAGCCCAAGCCGTCGATCGAAAAGATCGGTGATCGCAAGCTGAAGCCGTCGACGCTGATGATGGGCCATGGCTATGACCCCGCGCTGTCCGAAGGCTCGCTCAAGCCCCCGATCTTCGCCACCTCGACCTACGTCTTCCCCAATGCGGCCGCGGGCAAGCGCCATTTCGAAGGCGTCACCGGCAAGCGTCCGGGTGGCTCCGAAGGCCTCGTCTATTCGCGCTTCAACGGCCCCAACCAGGAGATCCTCGAGGATCGCCTCGGCGTGTGGGAAGAAGCCGAGGACGCGCTCGTCTTCTCGAGCGGCATGTCGGCGATCGCCACGCTGTTCCTGTCGATGGTCAAGCCCGGCGACACGATCGTCCATTCGGGCCCGCTCTACGCGGCGACCGAGACGCTGATCGCGCGCATCCTCGGCCGCTTCGGTGTCAAGTGGCTCGACTTCCCCGCGGGCGCGACGCGCGAGGAAATCGACGCTGTCATGACCAAGGCGGCGACCGGTAACGTCGCGCTGATCTATCTCGAGAGCCCCGCCAACCCGACCAACGCGCTGGTCGACATCCAGGCGGTCGCCGCGAGCCGCGACGCGATCTTCACCGGTGACACCAAGCCGCCGATCGCGATCGACAATACCTTCCTCGGGCCGCTGTGGCTCAAACCGCTCCAGCACGGCGCCGACATCGTCGTCTATTCGCTGACCAAATATGCCGGCGGACATAGCGATCTCGTCGCCGGCGGCGTGCTCGGCTCAAAGGCGCACATCAACACGATCCGGCTGATGCGCAACACGATCGGCACGATCTGCGACCCCAACACAGCGTGGATGCTGATGCGCAGCCTCGAGACGCTCGAACTGCGGATGAGCCGCGCGGGCGAGAATGCGGTGAAAGTGTGCGGCTATCTGCGCACGCATCCCAAGGTCGAGCGCGTCGGCTATCTCGGCTTCCTCGCCGACAGCCCGGGCATGGAACGCCAGGCCGATATCTATGCGCGCCACTGCACCGGTGCGGGCTCGACCTTCTCGCTGATCATCAAGGGTGGCGAAAAGGAAGCCTTCGCCTTCCTCGATGCGCTCAAGATCGCCAAGCTCGCGGTGTCGCTCGGCGGGACCGAGACGCTCGCCTCGCACCCCGCGGCGATGACGCATCTGTCGGTCGCCGACGAGCGCAAGCAGGCGCTCGGCATCACCGACAATCTGGTGCGCATCTCGATCGGAGTCGAGGACGCCGATGATCTGATCGCCGACTTCGAACAGGCGCTCGCAGCGATCTGATCTTACGAAAAGCGATGTTTTTATGTCACATCCCGCCGCGTTACGGCGGGGTGTGACCATACCCAGACTAGGAATTCATCGACACTTCATCAAACCATCACGTTCCCCAGCGCACATCGCCGAGGCCAGTCAACGGTCCGCTTGCGATAAAAATCGATGCGTTTTGGGAGAGTTGTATGAAAGTTCGCAGCCAGCTGCAGTGTGCCTTGTCCGTTGCGGCGCTTGCCGCCGCGCTGCAGGCGACCCCGGTCCTCGCGCAGGCGGCGACGTCGCCCGGTCCGGTCGCGCAGCCGACCGACGCGCAGCAGCCCGTCGCCAGCCCGCAATCGACTTCGGCGAGCGCGACCGCGGCGCCCGGCGGAAACGTCGACGACATCATCGTCACCGCGCAGAAGCGCAGCCAGTCCTTGCAGAACGTGCCGATCGTGGTGACGACCGTCACCAAGCAGCTGCTGCAGGATTCGGGCGTCAAGGACATCAAGGACCTCGCGTTGCTCGCGCCGGGCCTGCTCGTCACCTCGACCAGCAGCGAAGCCTCGACCACCGCGCGCATCCGCGGGATCGGCACGGTCGGTGACAATCCCGGGCTCGAATCGTCGGTCGGCGTGGTAATCGACGGGGTTTATCGCTCGCGTAACGGCGTCGGCTTCGGCGATCTGGGCGACGTCGAGCGGATCGAAGTGCTGAAAGGCCCCCAAGGTACGCTGTTCGGCAAATCGGCGACCGCGGGCGTGATCAACATCATCACCGCGCTGCCGCAGTTCAAGTTCGGCGCCAATGCCGAATTCACCGCGAGCAATTACGGCGGCTTCGGCGGCGCGGCGCAGGTAACCGGCCCGCTGTCCGACAAGGTCGCGGTCAGCCTCTATTTCGCCGATCGCCAGCGCGACGGCTTCTTCAACGTCAACACCGGCCCCGGCCCGCGTACCGACACGCGCGACACCAACCGCAATTTCTACACCGGGCGCGCGCAGATCCTCTACAAGGCGACCGATGCGCTGACGCTGCGGCTGATCGGCGACATCTCGCACCGGAGCGAGGATTGCTGCATCGCGGTCATCACCCGCGCAAGCCAGGCGCCCGCGCCCAACCTCGCGCAGAATATCGTCGCGGCACTCGGCGGCAATGACGGCAACCCCGCGCGCCCGTATGACCGCAACGCTTATTCGAACCGGCCCGATCATCAGACGATCGTCGACAAGGGCGTGTCGCTACAGGCCGATTGGGCGGTCGGACCGGGCTCGCTGACCTCGATCACGGCGTATCGCGACTGGAAGACGCGCGGCGGGTTCGATGCCGATTTCTCGACCGCGGACATCGACTATCTGCCCGACGACGATCGCAATTCGTCGCAGTTCCGCACCTTCAGCCAGGAGCTGCGCTATGCCGGCACCGCGGGCAAGCTCGATTATCTCGTCGGCGGCTTCTATTCGCACGAGCGGCTGCGCCAGAATACCGCCGTGCTGGTGGGCTCGCAATTCACGCCGTATCTCAGCCTGTTGTTCTCATCGCTGGTCGAAGGCCATCCCGATCCGACCTTCCTGCAGACCGGACTCACCTTCCCGTTCGTCGGCGGGGTCAATTACGCGGCGAACAGCGGCGGGGTCGATCGCTATCGCCAGACCGACGACACCTATGCGATCTTCACCGACAACACGCTGCACCTGACCGACAAATTCTCGCTGCAAGGCGGCGCGCGGCTGAACTTCGACGACAAGGCGCTCAACCAGACGAGCACCAACATCGGCGGCGGCGCGGGCTGCGGTGCGGCTAATGCCGCCTTCGGCATCCTCAACAGCGTCAATCCGACCGCGGCGTCGCAGCTCGCCTCGGTCAACGAGACGCTGTGCCTGCCCTTCCTCAGCCCAGGGTACAACAATTTCACCAACCGGCAGAAGGAAAGCGAGACCGCGCTGACCGGCACCGTCAAGGCGGTGTACCGCTTCGACCCCAATCTGTTGGTCTATGCGTCCTATGCGCGCGGCTACAAAGCGGGCGGCTTCAACCTCGACCGCGTAGAATGTGCCGTCGGGCAACCGGGCTGCGCGGTTGGGAGCGCGGCCGTGATCACCCCGATCCGCAACACCCAGTTCGGTCGCGAGACCAACAATTCGTTCGAGCTCGGCGAGAAGGCGACGTTGTTCAACCGCAAGCTGCTGTTCAACGTCTCGCTCTTCTATCAGCGCTATGCCGGCTTCCAGCTCAATTCGTTCAATGGCCTGGTGTTCGTGGTCGATTCGATCCCGCATGTCGTCAGCAAGGGCGTGGATACCGATTTCGTGTGGTTCGCGACGCCCAAACTGAGCTTCCAGGGCGGCCTTACCGTCGCCGACACGCGGTTCGACCTGACCGCGTCGGAACTCGCCGGGCTCAAACTGCGCACAGGGTATCAGGGCGGTCAATATTCGCGCGTGTCGCTGGCGCCGCTGTATTCGGCATCGCTCTCGGGCAGCTATACGCAGGATCTGGGCGAGAATTACAAAGCGCGCTTCACGATGGGGGCGAAATATTCCTCGCGCTACAACACCGGCTCGGATCTCGATCCGGGCAAGTCGCAAAAGGGCTATATCGTCTCGAACATCCGGCTCGGCGTCGGCCCGCGCAACGACCGCTGGAGCCTCGAGGGCTGGGCGGAGAATCTGTTCGACACCAATTACAAGCAGGTGGCGTTCGATTCGGGCTTCCAGAACGTGCCGACCAACGCGACCGGCACGCTCGACGCCTTCCTCGGCGCGCCGCGGACCTATGGGCTGACGCTGCGCGCGAAATACTGAGCGGTACGGCCCCCGCCCGGCCACGCGCCGGGCGGATCGCTCAGCCGTCGCCGACGCGTTCGATATCGGCGCCGACCGCGCTCAATTTCTCCTCGAGCCGCTCATAGCCGCGATCGAGATGATAGACGCGGCTGACCTGTGTTTCGCCCTCGGCGACGAGGCCGGCGATGATCAGGCTCATCGACGCGCGCAGATCGGTCGCCATCACCGGTGCACCGACCAGCTTGGGCACGCCGCGCACGACCGCGGTGCGGCCCTGCACCAGGATGTCCGCCCCCATGCGGGCAAGTTCGGGCACATGCATGTAGCGATTTTCGAAGATCGTCTCGGTCAGCACGCTCGCGCCCTCGGCCATGCACAGCATCGCCATGAACTGCGCCTGCATGTCGGTCGCAAAGCCCGGGAAAGGCGCGGTCGACAGCGTCAGCGGCTTGATCCCGCCCGTGGCCGAAACAAGCAGATTGTCGCCGCGCTCCTCGAGCGTCACGCCAGCGGCAATCAGCGCCTGCGTCGTCGCGCGCATGTCGTCCAGCTTGATCCCGACAAGCTCGACCGATCCGCCGGTGATCGCCGCGGCGCAGGCATAGCTGCCCGCCTCGATCCGATCGGGCATCACGCGATAGGTCGCACCGTGGAGCCGGTCGACGCCTTCGATCTCGAGCGTCTCGGTCCCGATCCCGCTGATCTTCGCGCCCATCGCAACGAGCAGATTGCACAGATCCACGATCTCGGGCTCGCGCGCGGCATTCTCGATACGGCTGCCACCCCTGGCGAGCACCGCCGCCATCACGACATTCTCGGTCGCGCCGACCGAGACGATCGGGAAAGTGTACGTCCCGCCCGACAGCCGCCCGCCCGGCGCGATCGCCTTGACATAGCCCGCCGCCATTTCGAGCTGCGCGCCGATCGCCTCGAGCGCCTTGAGGTGCAAGTCGATCGGGCGATTGCCGATCGCGCAGCCGCCGGGCAGCGACACCGTCGCCTCGCCCGCGCGGCCGATCAACGGCCCGAGCACGAGGATCGACGCGCGCATCTTGCGCACGATGTCATAAGGGGCTTCGGTCGCGGTGAGCTTGCCCGCGCGGATCGTCATCACGCGGCCGAAATCCTCGGGGCGCGCACCCTCGATCCGGGTCGAGCAGCCGAGCTGGTTGAGCAGATGCCCGAAACTGTCGACATCGGCGAGCCGTGGCAGGTTGCGCAGCGTGACGGGTTCCTCGGTCAGCAGCGCGCACGGCATCAGCGTGAGTGCAGCGTTCTTGGCGCCCGAAATCGGAATGCGGCCGGACAGGCGGTTGCCGCCGCGAATGAGAATACGATCCATGCCTTCGTTTATCGCCTCGCCTGAAACGCGCAAGCACGTTACATCTTGCGCACGAGGTCCAACCCGCGTCTCGACCGGTTGATCGACTTTAATGCATTGTTTCTTGCGCGCTGCTTTGTGTACCTAATCAAAGGGGATTTTTCGCGCGTGCCAGGTAGTTACTTCGCCGACCGTTTGGCCGGGATGGTAGTGTTGAGCGAAAACGAACGGCTTGCGCTGGAACGGCTGGAGGAGCGTGAGCGGCCGATCCGACGCGGCATGACACTGCACCGCGAACGCGAACCGACCAGCGACATCTACATCCTGCGCCGGGGCACGATGATGAGTTCGGTGCTGCTCGACGACGGGAGCCGGCAGATCCTGCGCTTTCACTTTCCCGGCGATATGCTCGCCGCCGCGGCGATGGTCTATCGCGAGGCGCCCGAAACGATCACCGCGCTGTCCGACTGCCTGGTCGCGCCGTTCGAACGCACGGCGTTTGCCGCGCTCTTCACGCAGCAGCCACGGCTCGCCGCCTTGATCATGGTCTATAACCAGATCGAGCGCGCATCGCTGACCGATCGGCTCGCCGCGCTCGGGCGGACATCGGCCAAGGCGCGCGTCGCCGCGATCCTGATCGAGATGCGCAACCGGATGCGGATCGGCGATATCGACGGCACGCAGAGTTTCGTCTTGGGCTTGACGCAGGAGGAGATCGGCGATGCGACCGGGCTGACTGCGGTGCATGTCAATCGCATGCTGCGTCAGCTCGAAGAAGAGATGCTGATCGCGCGCGAAGGCGGACGCGTCACCTTCCTCGACGAACGCGCGATGCTCCGCACCGCGAATTATATCGATCGCTACGCCAAGCTCGATCTCGATTGGCTCCCGCCCGCGGGGTGATCCGCCGTCAGGGGTTCGGCCGGCTCACGCCTTTTCGAGCGTGCACTGCAGCGGATGCTGGTTCTGCCGGGCGAAATCCATCACCTGCGTCACCTTGGTCTCGGCCACTTCATAGGTGAAGGTACCGCACACGCCCACGCCCTTTTGATGGACGTGGAGCATCACGCGCGTCGCCGCCTCCATGTCCATGCGGAAATAGCGCTGCAGGACGAGCACGACGAATTCCATCGGCGTATAATCGTCGTTGAGCAGCAGCACGCGGTACGGCGTCGGCTCCTTGGTCTTGGTGCGCGTGCGGGTCGCGACGCCCGCGCCGGTACCTTCCCCGTCATCGGTGCCATCGTCACGGCGTTCCGCCATCGAGATTCGGGTGCTGTCGATCATGTGTCGCCAAAATATGGCATTGCCAGGGGGAAGGGCAAGAGGCGCAGATACGAAAAGGGCGGCCCGTCGCCGGACCGCCCCCATTCGTCGAAGGGTCGAAACGCTTATGCGGCGACCTTGATCTTCTCGGCGGCAACCGCGACGCGGTTCGAGATCGGCTGGGCGATCTCACCGGCGAGCTTGAGCATCGATTCGGTGTTCTTCGAGGTCTCGGCGACCATCGCGTCGAATGCGCTGCGCATGTAATCGCTCTGCAGCTTGAGGAACTCGGTCGGCGACTTGACGCTCGACAGCGTCTTCATCGCGGCGGTCGCGCTCTCGAGCTGCTTGCGGCCATATTCGGCGGCGTCTTGGCCGAGCGTCTCGATGCCCTTGGCGGCGATCTTCGACGATTCGACGAGCGCCTCGATATTGCCCTTCGAGAAGTCGTTCATTTCTTCGATCATCTTCGAACCCTTTTCCATCGCGGTCTTGGTGCGATCGTTGACGTCGGCGAACATCGCCTGGGCGCGCGCCTGGGTGTTTTCGGTGGCGGACTGAACGGTTTCCATGATCTCGGCTTCCTTTTGGACGACGGCCGCCGCGGGTGCGACGACGGCTTGGGGGGCTGGCGGGGTAATCGCGGGTACAGGCGGCGGCGCGACGGGTTCAGGCTCGGCCGGCACCGCAGCCGGTGGAGCCGATGCTGCGACGGGCATGGCGGGCTGCAGCGCGGCGCTCACCGGCGCAGCGGCTGGCTTGGGCGCAGCAGCCGCGCGCTTCTTCGACGCAGCCGGCTTTGCAACGACAGGATCAGGGGTAGCGGCGAGCGCGGCGGGAATCGATTCGGACGGCGCAGCAACCGCAGCGGCGATCGAATCGATCGAGGGCGGGGTCGCGGGGGTCTTCGAATCGTTGCCGGCCATGACGGGATTGCTCCTGCTCTATTGCTGCGTCGCAATATACACCGACGCAGACGCATTTACAATAAAAATGTTGCACTGCAACATAACCGTAACGACCAAGCATCTGCGCACTTTTTCGCGGTCAGCGCGCCCTGACATACTCGCCCGGCGCGTCGCCGAGCGTCGGCAAGGTGCCCTCGCCGGGCCGCCGTGCCCCCGTCGCCACGACGCTTTCGTTGCCGTGCTCGCGCAGCCAGTCGATCCAGTCGGGCCACCAGCTGCCCTTGGTCTCGACCGCGCCCGCGATGAACTCGGCAAGGCTGGTGACAGGATTGGCGTTGCGCCAATATTGGTATTTTCCCGCACTCGGCGGGTTGACCACGCCCGCGATATGACCCGAGCCCGCCAGCACGAAGGTGCGCTCTCCGCGGAACTGCTCGGTCAGCGCCCAGACGCTTTCCGCCGGCGCGATATGATCCTCGCGCCCGGCCTGGATATAGGCCGGGGTCTCGACCCGGCGGAGATCAATTGGCACGCCCAGCGCGCTGAGCGCCCCCGGCTCAACGAGCAGATTGTCGCGATAGAGGTCGAGCAGATAGCGCATGTGCCACGCCGCCGGCAGATTGGTCGTGTCGCCATTCCAGTGGAGCAGGTCGAACGGCGCATAGTCCTTGCCGAGCAGATAGTTGTTGGTGACGTAATTCCAGATCAGGTCGCGCCCGCGCAGCTGGTTGAATACCGACGCCATGTAGCGTCCGTCGAGGAAGCCTTCGGGGGTCAGCGTCTTGAGCAAGGCGAGCTGCTCGTCATCGACAAAGTGCAGCAGCTCGCCGGCCTTGGTGAAATCGACCTGCGCGGTGAAGAAGGTCGCGGTCGCGACCTTGTTCGCCTCACCACGCGCTTCCAGGATCGCGAGGGTTGCGGCGAGCGTCGTCCCGGCAACGCAATAGCCGATCGTATGGACCGCGGGCACGTCGAGCCCCCCCCGGATCAAGTCGATCGCCTCGATTTGCGCGGCGATATAATCGTCCCACACCACGTCCTTCATGCTCGCGTCGGCCGAGCGCCACGAGACGAGGAAGACGCTGATCCCCTGCTCGACCGCCCAGCGGATGAAGCTCTTTTCCGGGGTCAGGTCGAGAATGTAGAACCGGTTGATCCACGGCGGGAAGATCACCAGCGGCGTAGCGAGCACGCTTTCGGTCGTCGGCGCATAATGGATCAGCTCGTAGAGCTCGGTGCGATGGACCACCTTGCCCGGTGTCGTCGCGAGGTTGCGCCCGACCTCGAACGCGCTCGCATCGGTGTGCGTCAGCTGCCCCTTGGCGAGATCGGCGAGCATGTTCTGCAGGCCCTTGAGCAGATTCTGCCCGCCGGTCTCGAGCGTCTTCTCGAGCACCTCGGGGTTGGTCGCGGGGAAGTTCGACGGGCTGACCGCATCGAGGAAGCCGCGCGCGGCAAAGCGCATCTGCTCGCGTTGCTTGTCGTCGACGCCCTGCACCGCCTCGACCTGCGCGAGCATCTGGTCCGAGAACAGGAAATAGCTTTGCCGGATCCAATCGAACAGCGGGTTCTCGCGCCAGCGCGGATCCTTGAAGCGTTTGTCGCGCACCTGGGCGGGGGTCTCCTCGACCGGCTCGGCCTGGCCGGGGACGAGCAGGCGCTGCCACAGCGTCAGGCTGTCGGTCCAGAAGTCGCGCGCACGTTCGAGGGTGTCGGGGTCGGTCAGGCCGGGGATCGCGGGCACGCCGGGCTCGGCCGCGCGCAGAGTCGCGAAGCCCTGTTCGATCAGCATCTGCTGCGCGCGTCCCAACAGCCAGGTCCAGTGCTGCAAGTCGGCGAGGCTCGGCGTCGCGGGCGGTGATGAATCGGCCATGGCATCCTCTACGCTTTTACCCACAGGACCTTAGCCCGATCCGGCGGGCCACGAAACCCAGACGCAAAGCCGGGTGACGAAGCGTGCACGAGTCCGTAAGGTGGCGGCGCAAGGAAATGTCCCCTCGAACCGGAATTCCGCAATGTCCGACGATTTCTACCGTATCAAGCGCCTCCCGCCGTACATCATCGCAGAAGTGAACGCGATGCGAGCGGAAGCGCGTGCGAGCGGCGAAGACATCATCGATCTCGGCATGGGCAATCCCGATCTGCCGCCGCCGCCCCATGTCATCGAAAAACTGATCGAAGTCGCGCGCAAGCCGGACGCGCACGGCTATTCGCAATCGAAGGGCATTCCCGGGCTGCGCCGCGCGCAGGCCAATTATTATGGCCGACGCTTCGGCGTCGAAGTCGATCCCGAGAGCGAGGTCGTCGTGACGATGGGATCGAAGGAGGGGCTGGCCAGCCTTGCCACCGCGATCACCGCGCCGGGCGACGTCGTGCTCGCGCCCAATCCGTCCTACCCGATCCACACCTTCGGCTTCATCATTGCAGGCGCGACGATCCGCGCGGTGCCGACGACGCCCGATCAGGCCTATTTCGAGAGCCTCGAGCGCGCGATGGCCTTCACCGTGCCGCGCCCGTCGATCCTCGTCGTCAATTATCCGTCCAACCCCACGGCGGAGGCGGTCGATCTTGCGTTCTACGAACGGCTCGTCGCCTGGGCGAAGGAGAACAAGGTCTGGATCATCTCCGATCTTGCCTATTCCGAGCTCTATTTCGACGGCAAGCCCACCCCTTCGATCCTGCAGGTGCCCGGCGCTAAGGATGTGGCGATCGAATTCACCTCGCTCAGCAAGACCTATTCGATGGCGGGCTGGCGGATCGGCTTCGCGGTCGGCAACAAGACGCTGATCGCCGCCATGTCGCGCGTGAAGTCGTATCTCGACTACGGCGCCTTCACCCCGATCCAGGCGGCGGCGTGCGCCGCGCTCAATGGGCCGCAGGACATCGTCGCCAAGAACCGCGAGCTCTATCACAAGCGCCGCGACGTGCTGGTCGACAGCTTCGGTCGCGCGGGGTGGGACATTCCTTCGCCGCCGGCGAGCATGTTCGCCTGGGCGCCGCTGCCGCCGGCGCTGGCGCACCTAGGCAGCCTTGAGTTCTCCAAACAATTGCTGACTCACGCGCGCGTCGCGGTTGCCCCAGGGGTGGGTTATGGCGAGAATGGAGAAGGTTTCGTGCGCATCGCGATGGTCGAGAACGAGCAACGCCTGCGCCAGGCCGCGCGCAACGTGAAGAAATACCTGCAATCGATGGGCGTCAACACGCCAGCCAAGACCGGCTGACCGCCCCGATAATGGAGATCAATCCGCTGTATTCGGTGGCCGGCGTGCTCGTCGGCCTGCTCGTCGGGCTGACCGGGGTCGGCGGCGGCTCGCTGATGACGCCGCTGCTGGTGCTCGCCTTCGGTTTCCACCCGGCGACCGCGGTCGGCACCGATCTGCTCTATGCGTCCGCCACCAAGACTGTCGGCACGACGGTGCATGGCTGGCGCGGCACGGTCGACTGGATCGTCGTGCGACGGCTCGCGACGGGAAGCGTGCCGGCCGCGCTGCTCACGCTCGTCATCCTCCATTACGCCGGCGAGCAATCGACCAAGACTGGTCACGTAATCTCGGTCTCGCTCGGCATCACGCTGCTCGTGTCGGGCGTCGCGACGATCTTCCGCGCGCGCATCGTCGCGGCGCTCAAGGCGCGGCTCGGCACGGTCAGCCCGAACCGGCTTGCGAGCCTGACGGTGGTGCTGGGCGTGGTGCTCGGCGTGCTCGTCTCGCTGACCTCGGTCGGCGCGGGCGCGCTCGGCATGACCGCGCTGCTGATCCTGTACCCGCTGATGCCGGTCAACCGGCTGGTCGGCTCGGACATCGCGCACGCGGTGCCGTTGACGCTGCTCGGCGGGATCGGGCATTGGATCCTTGGCTCGGTCGACGGCGCGCTGCTCGTCTCGCTGCTGATCGGCTCGATCCCCGGGATCATCGTCGGCAGCTTGATCGCGAGCCGCGTGTCCGACCGGTTCCTCACCCCCATCCTCGCTGCGGTACTCGCCGCGGTCGGCCTGAAGTTGCTGTTCTGATGACCCGTCCCGACTTCGCTTTCTCGACCCGCTTCAAGGTCCGCTATGCCGAGATCGACGGCCAGAAGGTCGTATTCAACTCGCGCTATCTCGAATATGCCGATGTCGCGGCGACCGATTTCTGGGACTGGACCGGGATCGGGGCGGCGCTCGGCGCGGCGTGGACCGAAACCGAATTTCACGTCCGCCACACCGCGATCGACTATCTCAAGCCGTTCGTCTGGGGCGACACGATCGAGGCGTTCGTGCGGATCACGCGGATCGGCTCGTCAAGCCTGACGCAGCGTTTCGAGCTCTGCCATGCCGAAACGGGCGCGCTACACACGACGATCGACATGACGATCGTCAACGTCGATCTGCCGACCGGCACGCCGCGCGCGATCGCCGACGATGTGCGCGCCTATCTCGAGGCGTTGCCCGCTACTTCCTGAATCCGGAGATTAGGTCGAAGCGGATCCGCACCCACGCGCCGATGATCGGCTTGCCGTTGACGCGCGGCGGCCGCACGCGGAACTGCCACGCCGCCAGCCGTAGCGCGCGCGACAGGCCGCCGCCTGGGGGCGACTCGTCGAGCGAGCGGCAATTCTCGACATGATAATCGGGCGCGGTCTTGCACGCGATCATCGCCCAGCCGCCGTCGCCATGCGTATATTCCTGCATGTACGGCTTGAGCTCGGCATCGCTCGGCTCGCGATACCATTCGGCATTGTAGAGCGAGCCGCCGCCGGGGCCCTCGCCCGGGCCGTACGCCGCGACGCTGTCCTTGCCGGTGCCCTCGCCGCTGCCCTCGCCCTTGGCCGAGGGGATCTTGCCGATATCCGACGCGGCGAAATCCTGCGGGCTGAGCTGGATCAGCTTCGAGGGGAGCGGCGCTTTCGGAAGAGGCGGGACGGTCGGCGGCGGCGGAGCGGCCGAAGCGGTGGTCACCACCTTCTTCTGTTGCTGTTTGACCTGGGTCTTGGCCGCGGCTTTCTCCTTCGGCGGACCGATCGGGCGGACGTCGAAGGTGGTAAGCTTGGACTGCTTTTCGACCTTGGTGAACACGCCCGTGCCAAGTTGTAGCAGCAGCAATCCAACCAGCGCCTCGACGACGAGCGCGAACACGATCCCGCGGACCCGGCCGCGCTCCGAGCTTGACTGATAGGAGGCCGATGCCATCGAGCGCCCCTAGGCTGCGCCGTGTCGCGCTGCAACAGGTTGCGCGCGATCTGAACGCTTTGTCATGCGGCGTCGGCCGCCGCGGTCGTCCATCCCAGAGCGGGAATCGTCAGCGAGCGCTTTCCTGACAGATCGACGCGCGTTACCAACAGGTTGCGCCCCTCGATATAACCGATCACGCGCCGCGCCCGGCCGAGTGAACTGGTGCCGTAGGTCTGCGCGATGTCCTCGTCGGTCGGCGCGGGCAGTCCCTCGCGTGCCGCACGTGCGATCAGCAGGAAGCAGCCGAGCATCTCGTCGGGCAGATCGTGCGCGATCGCGATCGCCTCGGCCCATTCGCCGTCGAGCCCGTCGAAAATGCCCGCACGCGCCGCCGCGAGCCGCCGCGAGAAGCCCGACGACGATAGTGGTGCCGGATGCACGCCGACCATGCGGCAGCGCACCTGGAAATCCTGATACAGCACCGCGGCCGGCCGCGTGCTCGAATCGCGATCCTCGACGATCGCGCGCAGCACATCGGTGACGACGCGCGCGAGTTCCTCGGGATCGCGCTTGGGAACGTCGCGCGCCGGCTCGGACGTCGGCACGGTCTCGATCTGGTCGAGCACATATTCGGCCGGCGCAGGACGCGGCGGCGGGGGCGGCGGGCGCACCGGCTCTTCCATCTCGGCGAAAAGGAATTGCCGCATGTCGCTCGCCTGCGGTTGCGGCAGCGGGGTCAGCACCGGGCCGCCGCCACGCGAGCCGGTCTCGACCGACCCGACCTTGATCGCGATCGGCCGCCGGCACACGGCAGGCCCGAGCGCAAGGAAGGTGCCGCGCGGTAGATCGCGGATCTGCTCGGCCTGGCGGCGCTCCATCCCGAGCAGATCGGCGGCGCGCGCCATATCGATGTCGAGAAAGGTGCGCCCCATCAGGAAGTTCGACGCCTCGGCCGCGACGTTCTTGGCAAGCTTGGCAAGCCGCTGCGTCGCGATGATCCCGGCCAAGCCGCGCTTGCGCCCACGGCACATCAGATTGGTCATCGCGCCGAGCGAGGCACGGCGGACCTCCTCGGTCACCTCGGCGCCCATCGACGGCGCGAACACCTGCGCCTCGTCGACCACGACGAGCGCTGGATACCAATGCTCGCGGGGCGCATCGAACATCGCGCCCAAAAACGCCGCGGCGCAGCGCATCTGCCCTTCCATCTCGAGCCCCTCGAGATCGAGCACGACCGAAGTGCGATGCTCGCGGATGCGCTGGCCAAAGCGCGCGACCTCGGCGACCGAATAATCCGCCGCGGAGATCGCGATATGACCGTATTTCTCGCCGAGCGTGACGAAGTCGCCTTCGGGGTCGATGATGACCTGCTGCACCTGCCCGGCGCTGCGTTCGAGCAGCCGGCGCAGCAGATGCGACTTTCCCGAGCCCGAATTGCCCTGCACGAGCAAGCGCGTCGCCAGCAATTCTTCGAGATCGATCGGAACGGAAGCGCCGCCCGCGTCGAGGCCCATATCGACCTGAAACGTCATCGGGAGCGCATGCCCGATTGAACGGGGGTGGAGCAAGCGCGATCGACATTGCTCGAGCGCTTTGCCGACCCCCGCGTAACTGCGACTTGCCGCATGGCACCGCTAGGCCATAGGGTTAGCGCGAAAGGACCCGAATGAAGGAACCCCGCAGCTCACGCCGCCAACACAATGTCCCGACGGTCAGCGACGTCGCGGCGCACGCCGGTGTCTCACCGATGACGGTCTCGCGCGTCATCAACGACAAAAGCAGCGTCCGTCCCGCGACGCGCGAACGCGTCGAGGCCGCGATCGTCGCGCTCAACTACGCCCCCAACGCCGCCGCGCGGATGCTGGCGGGCGGCGAGGACGTGCGGATCGGCGTGCTCCATACCAATCCCAGCTTCTTCTATTTCAGCGAGTTCCTGATCGGTTGTCTCGATCAAGCAAGTCGGCAAACCGTTCAGATCCTGATCGAGAAATGCGAGCCCGGCACCGAGATCGCCGCGATCGAGCATCTCACGCGCGGGCGGATCGACGGCATCATCCTGCCGCCGCCGCTGTGCGATTCGGCGCTGGTGCTCGAAGCGCTGCACGAGCGCGACATCCCGGTGGTGGCGATCTCGACCGGGCGCGCGCCGGGCTGGGCGCTGTCGGTGAGCATCGACGACCGCCACGCCGCGTATGACATGACGCGGCATCTCGGCGAGCTCGGGCACCGCCGGATCGGCTTCATCACCGGCGCGCCCAACCAGAGCGCGAGCGCCGAGCGGCTCGAAGGGTATCGCGCCGCGCTGGTCGATCTCGGCTTGCCGGCGGAGCCTGCGCTGATCGCCGACGGGCTGTTCACCTATCGCTCGGGGCTCGAGGCCGCCGAACGCCTGCTCGACCTTCCCGAACGGCCGACCGCGATCTTCGCGGCGAACGACGATATGGCCGCCGCCGCGATTGCCGTCGCACATCGTCGCGGGCTCGACGTGCCGGGCGACCTCGCCGTGGTCGGCTTCGACGATTCGGCGCTCGCGACGACGATCTGGCCCGAACTCACCACGATCCGCCAGCCCGTCACCGATATGGCGCGGATGGCGGTCGAATTGCTGGTCGAAGCGTTGCGGCTCGACCGCAGCGCGACGCTCGGCGAGATCGCCGAGCCGCACGTCCAGATCGAGTATGCGCTGATCCGCCGCGAATCCGACGCACCGCCGCGCGCCGGCTAGCCGGGGCGGCTCACGGCTGGCAGGCCAGCACGTCGTCGGCGACCATGCCGAGCGACACGCGCGCGATGCTGAGTTCGAGCGGCTGGCCGGTGCGCAGCACGAACGGCGCGTCGATCCGCTTGATGTCGACGCCCTTGCGGTCGCCGGTGCTCGCAAAGCATTTGATCGGAATGCCGACGATGCGCCATTGGCCGACCTTCAGCGCGCCAGCCGGCATTGGGCGCGTCGCGCCGCAGCCGGCGCCGCAGCTCATGCCGAGTGTGAGATCGCTGCCTTGCGGCGCGTCGAGGCGGAGCGTTGCGAGCAGCATCACGTCGCCATTGCTCTCACGCGAGAGATCGACCGGATCGGCGCTGCGCAGTTCGATCGTCTGTGCGCCCCCGCCGGCGAGCGAGAAATGCCGCGCGCCTTCCTGCACGCCATAATCGATCGCGGTGACCTTGATCCGGCCGCCCAGCGCCTGCGCAGGAACCGCGGTGATCGCGCTCGCCGCAGCCGCATCGCCGACCCGCAGCGACCAGCCCGGCGTCGCCACCCCGGCCTTGAGGAACACGCCATCGGTCCCCGCGTCGACCACGCCGGCATCCTCCGACAAAGCCTTCCACGCCCCGCGCGGCTCACGCCCGCTCAGGCCATAACCGAAGCGGTAGAGCGACGGTCCGCCGGGCTTGGCGGTGAGCGGCCAGTCGGCGGGCAGCTTGCCGGTGAAGGGTGCGGCGGTGCCCGGCGCGGCGAACAGCCGGTCGGCGACCCCCGCCCCTTCGCTCCCCGGCAGCCACGCGACGACGAAGCCGTCGGCGGCATTGAGCATCGGATTGACGAACAGCGGCCGCCCGGTGAGCATGACCGCGACGACCGGGATGCCCGCCGCCTTGAGCCGTTGCATCGTCGCGAGCGGCGCGCGCAGTTCGGGGCGCAGCTGCAGCGACTTTATGTCGCCCTGGAACTCGGCATAGGGCGTTTCGCCGAACACGACGATCGCCGCGTCGGGCTTGCGCGTGTAACGGCCGTCGGGTGCCAGTTCAGCCTGCCCGCCGCCGGCTTTGACCGCGGCGGCGATGCCGCCCCACAGCGTGGTCGCGCCGGGGAAATTGGCGTTGGTCAGGCCGGTGCCCTGCCAGGTGATCGTCCAGCCGCCCGATTGGCGCGCGACATCATCTGCGCCGTCGCCGGCAACGAGGATGTTGGCCGAGGCCTTCAGTGGCAGCACGCCCTGGTTCTTGAGCAGCACGAGCGATTTGCCGACGGCCTCGCGCGCGATCGCACGATGTGCCGGCGCCCCGAGCACGCTCCAGTCGCCGGCGAGCGCGCGCGACGAAGGCTTGCCCGCCTCGAACAGGCCGAGCCGCAATTTCACGCGCAGGATCCGCGCGACCGCATCGTCGAGCCGCGCCATCGGCACCGCGCCGTCCTTCACCTGCGCGAGCAGCGAGGCATAGAGCCCGCGCCAGCTGTCGGGCGCCATATACATGTCGACCCCGGCATTGATCGCCTGCGGGCAGCTGTCGAGGCTGCAGCCGGCGATCTGCGCGTGCGCGTTCCAGTCGGTGACGACGAAACCGCCGAAGTCCATCCGCCCCTTGAGCACGTCGGTGACGAGCCCCTTGCTGCCGCCGATCTTCTGCCCCTGCCAGCTCGAGAAGCTCGTCATCACGGTGCCGACGCCCGCTTCGATCGCCGGGACATAGGGCTTGCCGTGAACGTCACGCAGTTCGGTCTCGCTGATCCGCGCGTCGCCCTGGTCATGCCCTTCGAAGGTGCCGCCGTCGGCGATGAAATGCTTGGTGCTCGCCAGCACGTGCGGGCCGGCGAGAATCCGGCTGCCATCGGGCCGGCCCTGCAAGCCGACGATCATCCGACCGGCATAGCTCGCGACGAGATCGGGGTTGGACGAATAGCCTTCATAAGCGCGTCCCCAGCGATAGTCCTGCGGCACGGTGATCGTCGGCGCGAAGGTCCATTCCTGCCCGGTGGTGCGGATCTCGGCTGCGGTCGCTGCGCCGATCCGCTCGATCAGCGCCGGGTCGCGCGTCGCGCCGAGCCCGATATTCTGCGGGAACAGCGTCGCGCCGACGATGTTGCTGTGGCCGTGGACCGCATCGATCCCCCACAGGATCGGGATGCCGTGCCCGCCGGCCGAGCGATCGACCGAGGCGGCATAGAATTGATCGGCGAGCTCGAGCCATTTCGGCGCAGGCGCGAAATCGTCCTTGTTGGGGCCAGAATTGCCGCCGTTGAGCACCGAGCCGATATGGTAGCGGCGGACCTCATCGGGGGTGATGCTGTCGATATCGGGCTGAACGATCTGCCCGACCTTCTCCTCGACGCTCATTGCCCCGAGCAGCGTCCTGATGCGCGCTTCGTCGGCGGGGATCGGTGCGAGCGGCCAGGCCGCACGCGGCCAGAGTGCGGGATGCACCACCGCCCCCGTCGGCGTTGGTGCTTCCGTCGCGACGGCGGCACCGATGTTCGCGACAAGGCAAACGGCCAGCGCCGTGCCCCAGGTCAATCCGCGCTTCATATCCCCTCCATCGCTCGTCGACGATGTAAGCCGGCCCCACCGCAGCCCCATCCTCCCGCGCCGTCGCATTGACAACGTTGACACGACGCTGTCAAGCCGCGGCGTGGGGGTGCGATGGCCCTATTGGCGGGTAAAACAGCACCGTCAGCAGCGTCATCGCCGCGACGCAGGCGATCGTCACGAGCAGCGCGCCGTCGGGCAACACCAGCGCCAGGGCGATCGCTTGCGGGGCGAGCGCCTGGGCGAGCTTGCGCGCGATCGTCGCCATCGCATAGACCCGCACCGCATAGCCTGCGTCCTGATCGGAGATTTCGCACGACGCGACGGTTGCGGGCACGAGCGACCAGAACATCACCGACATGCCCTGCCCGGCGATGATCGCCAGCGTGATGCACAACAGCGCGGTGGCGACGTCGCGTCCGATCAGCGCCAGCACGGCCATCACCAACACCGCCACCGCCGCGATCCGCAGCGTGCGGATTTGCCCGCTGCGGATCGCCAGGCGCGCCCATAACGGCGCAGTCAGCAACAGCGACAGCGCGGGGACCAGCGCGACGAAATAGCCGAGCCGCGGCGCGCCGACCTGCTCGAACAGGAACAGCAGCGACTTGTTGATCAAGGTCACCGTCAGACCGACCATGACGATCGTCACGATCAGCCGGCGCAGCGCGGCCGATCGCCGCAGCAGCGCCGCCATCGCCGCCACCGCCTCGCCCAGCGGCCGCGGCGGCCCGCTGCGCGGCAAGACGCGTTCGCGCGTGCCGAAGCTTGTCGCGAAGAACGCCGGCATGGCGAGCCCGGCGAGGATCAGCGCGCCCAGGCGGAAATCCGCGCCGCCGCCGCGATCCGCCGGGAGCAGTGCATAGGTCAGCGCCGCGATCAGCCCGCCAAGCGCGGCGCCCTGCATCCGCGCGCCGGTCAGCCGCAGATGATCCGCCGGATCGGGCGACAGCCGCGCGGTCAGTGCGGCATACGGAATGTTGCCCAGGCCGTAGAAGAATCGCAGCGCGAGATAGGTGGCGAGCGCATAGCCCGGAACCCATGCCGCGGGCACCGGCGGCGGCGCGAACGCGAGACACAGCATGACGACCGAGAGCGGTCCGCCGATCGAGACCCAAGCGCGCAACGGAACCCGCGGCGCCAGCCGGTCGGCGACCGCGCCGATCACCGGATCGGTCAGCCAATCGACCGCCGCCCCGGCGAGGAAGATTCCCGATGCCACCGCCGGCGCGATGCCGAGCCCGCGGATGTAATAGAACAACAGGTAAAGCTCGATCGACTGCCACACGAAGTTGAAGCCGAGATCGCCCGCGGCATAGCAGGCCGCCTCGAAGCGCCGCAGCATCACGCGCGCGGCGGCGCGGTGGACTCGCGAACGAGCAGCGTGTGCGGGTGGACGAGCCGGCGGACCGGCTCGCGTTCCTCGAGCTGTGCGATGACCATCTCGGTCGCCGCGACCGCCATCTCGAACACCGGCTGTCGCACCGTCGTCAGCCGCGGCCAGGTGATCCGCGACACCTCCGAATCGTCGAACCCGGCGACCGAAAGGTCGTCGGGGATCGACAGCCCGAATTCACGCGCCGCCATCATCGCACCGACCGCCATGTCGTCATTCTGCGCGAGGATCGCGGTCGGTCGATCAGGCCGCGCGAGGATATGCCGCGCCGCCGCCAGCCCGCTATCGAAGGTGAACAGACCCGGCTCGATCCGGTCGAACTTGAGCTCGAGCCCGGCCTGATGGAACGCCTGGGTATAGCCGAGCATCCGCGCCTCGCTCGACGGGTGCGTCGCGTCGCCGCGGATGATCGCCATGTCGCGGTGGCCGAGCCCGATGACATAGGCGGCGATCTCGCGCGCGGCGGCGACGTCATCGACCAGATTGCTCGGCGCGGCATCGATCATCCGCGTCGGCGCGATCCGCGCGCAATAGATCCGCGCTTCGTGCAACTGTTTGAGAATCAGCGGATGGTCCGACGCCGGCGGCGCAAGCACGACGCCGTCGAGCGCCGCGGAGCGCAGCAGGCCGACGACCTCGCTCGCATTTTCCTGTACCGAGCGGATCGGGATCACCACCAGCCGATAGCGCTCGGCAGTCAGTCGCTCGAGCACGCCGCGCTGCAATTCGACGACATAGCTCGGGCTGGGGTTCTCATAGACCAGCCCGATCATGTTCGATTTGCGCCGCACCAGCGCCTGCGCGAAGACGTTGGGGTGGTAATCGAGCGTATCCGCAGCGGCTCGGACGCGTTGCTGCACATCGGCGCTGACATGCGGCTCGCCGTTGAGCACGCGCGAGACCGTCTTGGCCGACACGCCCGCCAGCCGCCCCACATCGACAATCGTCGTTCGCTTCATCTCGCCCCAACCCGGTTTAAGCTCGAATAGACCAGATCGATCGGCGCAGCGCCAGAGGGTATGATTGCGTTGACATCGCGTATGCCGGCCGATCGTAGAGGTTTGGCAGGCACACCGGTCGAAAGCGCGCCGCCGCCGCGCGAATCCCGAAACTCACAAAAGCGCTTAATCTAGCTTATGATCCTACTTTTCAGGCTCGGTTCGATCGTGGAAGAAGCGGCCGGGGAGCGGCCGAAACAATAGGGCCGAACCGAGAATTATCTTGACAACGTAGGACAATGCGATAGCGCTATCCGGGCTGGTCTAACAGGGGGTCGGCATCTCAACAGAGCGGCCAGATAAGGCCGCGCATATGCAGGGGGGGGTCCCATGAAGACCTATCGTTACGCGCCGGCCTATATTCGCTCGGCTTCCGTCATCGCGCTCGCCGCAGGGCTCGCGCTTCCACAAGCCGCCTTTGCACAAGCGGCGCCCGTCGCCGCGCAGCAGGGCACGCCGCAGGCCGATACCGCGCCCGGCACACCGACGCTTGAAAAGGGCGCGACTGCGACCAACGCCGTCCCCGAAGTGCTCAATCCCGACGACATCGTCGTCACCGGCGTGCGCGCCTCGCTCGAGCGCTCGATCGCGATCAAGCGCAATTCGACCGGCATCGTCGACGCGATCTCGGCGGAGGATATCGGCAAGTTCCCCGATACCAACCTCGCCGAATCGCTGCAGCGCATCACCGGCGTGTCGATCGACCGCGTCAACGGCCAGGGCGCGCAGGTCACCGTTCGCGGCTTCGGCCCGAGCTTCAACCTCGTCACCTTGAACGGCCGCACGCTCGCCTCGTCCTACGCCCAGACCGTCGGCGGCGACGAAAGCGCCGACGGCACCGTCGGCGTGACGCGCTCGTTCGATTTCTCGAACCTCGCCTCGGAAGGCGTCAAGACGCTCGAGGTCTACAAGACCGGCCGCGCGGCGGTCCCGTCGGGCGGCATCGGCGCGACGATCAACGTCGTCACGCGCCGTCCGCTCGATTCGAAGACCTCGGGCTTCAACGGCAGCCTCGGCGGCAAGCTCAACTACGACACCAGCGCGAGCGACTGCGTCGATTGCGGATCGGTGGTGACGCCCGAAATCACCGGTCTCGCGAGCTGGTCGAACCCCGACCAGACCTTCGGCGTGTCGCTGTTCGGCAGCTATCAGCAGCGCCATTTCTCGACGGTGTCGGCGACGTCGAACGACTGGAACATCAAGACGCTCGCCGATTTCCTCAATCCGAGCAACGGCTTCGTCAACGCGGCGACCAAGATCAACAACAAGCCGGCCGATCCCAACCAGCTCGTCTCGGTCCCCAACGACAGCCGCTATCACTTCTCCGACGATAAATATGAGCGGCTCAACGGCCAGGCGATCGTCCAGTTCAAGCCGACCGACGCGCTCACCATCACCGCCGATGCGCTCTACGCGCGCACGCTGCAGGAAGAGCAGCGCTCGGACGAATCGAACTGGTTCAACCGCCCGTTCGACGTCGTCACCTTCGACAGCAACAAGGCCGTCGCGACGACGACCTATCTTCACGAGACGATCGCCGGCGTGAAGGACGCAGGCTTCGAGCAGCAGGCGCGTGCGCAGAAGAACCAGCTCGAGGATTACGGCCTCAACGCGAAATGGGACATCGCGCCCAATCTGACGCTGTCGATCGACGGGCATTACGGCAAGTCGTCGGTGCTGCCGAACAACCCCAACGGCACGAGCTCGACGCTGGTCGGTCTCGGCGCCAACGTCATCGCGGCGCATTCGGTCGATTATTCGGGCGCCATTCCGGTGCAGGACATCGTCATCAACGATTCGACGCTGCCCGGCGGCAACCATAACGGCGTGCTCGACGTCAACGACGTCGGCTCGTCGATCGCGCGCACCTACACCACCAGCCAGAAGCAGAAAGTCAAGGAAATCCGCGCCGATCTGGGCTGGGATCTGGGCGGCGGCAGCCGCTTCGATTTCGGCGGCCTCTATCGCGATACCGACACCAACCAGCAACTCGTCTCGACGCAGCAGACGCTCGGCAATTGGAGCGTCGATTTCCCCGGCGACGTGCAGAAGATCGCGCCGGGCGTGCTCCAGCAATTCTGCCTGCTGTGCAAGTTCAACAGCTACGATCCCAAGGCGAGCGGCGCGAACCTGATCGCGTTCCGCGGCGATACGCTGGCGCTCTACAACGCGCTGTCGCCGGCCTATGCCAAGGCGGGCAACGCGATCTCGATCACCGCCAGCCAGAACAACACCGTCAAGGAGACGATCTACGCCGGCTATGCCCAGGTGACGTGGAAGGGTGCGATCGCGGGGCATGATGCGAGCCTCGTCGCCGGCGGCCGTTACGAGCATACCAAGGAAGAGGCGATCTCGCTCCAGGCCGTGCCCAACGCGATCGCCTGGGTTGCCGACAACGACTTCACGATCAGCGTCGGGGCGACCCCGCAGACGCTCGTCAGCCGCGGCTCGTACGACAACATCCTGCCGTCGTTCGATTTCCAGGTCGAACTCAAGCGGAACCTGATCGGGCGCTTCTCGGCGAGCCGGACGATCGCGCGGCCGAATTACGACAACCTCTTTGCCTCGACCAGCGTGTTCGCACCAGGCCGGCCGACGGCGATCGGCGGTGTCGCCACCGCGAACACCGGCAATACCAATCTCGCGCCGCTGATCTCGGACAATATCGATCTGTCGTTCGAATATTACTTCAAGCCCGACAGCTATTTCTCGGCCGGTTTCTTCGACAAGCGCGTCCACAATTTCATCGGCACGGGCCAGTCGAACGGCACGCTGTTCGGTCTGCGCGATCCAAGCTCGGGGGCCGCGGGCACGACCTCGGGCGCGGCCAAGGCGGCACTCGGTGCGCTCGGCGCCGATATCAGCGACGTCAACCTGTTCACCTATTCGGCGCTGCTCCAACGCGACGGCGCCGCCGCTGCCGCGGCCCAGTTCAACGCGCATTACAGCGCGGTGACCAAGACGGTCGATCAGAACTTCGTCAATCAGGTCCTCTCGGCGGTCGATCTCAACGGCACCGCGGCCGACCCGCTCTACAACTTCACGATCTCGCGGCCGATCAACAACAAGGACGCCGAAATCTACGGCTTCGAAATCGCCGGGCAGTATTTCTTCGGGCGCACCGGCGTCGGCGTCTCGGCGAGCTTTACTTATGTGAAGGGCGATGTCGGCTTCAACAACGGCGGCGATCCGAACATCGACCAGTTCGCGCTGACCGGCCTGTCGAACACCGCCAACGCCACGCTGATCTACGACAAGCACGGCATCTCGGCGCGGTTGAGCTACAATTGGCGCGACAAGTTCCTCTCCGCCCTCAACCGCGACAGCTACAAGAACCCGGTCTACACCAAGCCGTTCGGTCAGCTCGACATGAACATCAGCTATGATCTCAACAAGAACATCGCGCTGTCGCTCGAGGCGATCAACCTGACCAATTCGAGCCTCAGGACCTATGGCCGGTCCGAAACCAACGTATGGTTCGCGCAGGAACTGCAGCGCCGCTTCCTGTTCGGCGCGCGCTACCGCTTCTGACGCGTTGAGCCTGGCCGGGCGATGCTTTGGGGGGAAGCATCGCCCGGTCAGTGCACGAGTCCGGACCCCCGTTACGCTGCTTGGCGTTCCCTCGATCGGCGATTAGCATCTCAGCATGGCCAACCCCGTCCTTCTCGACACGATCGCCCATGCCGATCTGCGTGTTGCCACCGGCTATGCTGCGGGCTTTGGGGACGCAGTCAACCAATGCGTCGTCGTTCCGACCGAATTCGACGCGGTGCAGCGCGACTATCCGATCCTGTTCCGACGTGACGGCGAAGGCGCCTTCTACGCCGTCGCCTTGCTCGGGCTCGATCGCGACGAGAATCTGTTCCTCGAACAAGGCACCTGGCAGGCCCGCCATGTTCCCGTGCTCCACCAGCGCGGGCCCTTCCTGATCGGGATGGTCGAGCGCGTTATCGACGGGGTCGTGCAAAGCGAGCCGATGCTCCACGTCGATCTCGACCATCCCCGCATCTGCGCGCACGGCGGCCAGCCGGCGTTTCTGCCGCACGGCGGGCAGTCGCCCTATCTCAAGCATGTCGTCACCGTGTTGCGCGCGATCCATGAGGGACTCGCGCTACAAGCGCCGATGTTCGCCGCTTTCGAACAGGCCGATCTGATCGAGCCGATCACGCTCGACGTCGCGCTCGACGCGGAGACGCGCTACAGCATTCCCGACTGCTTCACGATCGGGCCCGAGCGGCTCGCCCGGCTCGACGCAGCGGCGCTCGACGCGCTCCATCGCGCCGGCTTCCTGCGGCATGCCTTTCTGGTCGTGTCCTCGCTCGGCAACGTCGCGACGCTGATCGACCGCAAGAACCGCAAGCGGCATCCCGGGGTGGCCGCAGCATGACGGCGGTGCTCGATTGCACCGCGCTGATCGCGGAACAACGCCCGGTCGTGCTGCGCGGCCTGGTGCGGGATTGGCCGATCGTCCGCGCCGGTCTGGCCGGGCCGAGCGCCGCCGCCGCTTACCTCAAGACCTTCTATCGCGGCGCGGCGGTGGTGGGGTATAGCGGCGCACCCGAGATCGGCGGCCGCTTCTTCTACGATCCCAGCGGCACCGCGATGAACTTCACCGCGACGCGCGTCGCGCTCGACGCGTATCTCGACCGGATGCTCGCGACGCTCGACGCGCCCGATGCGCCGGCGCTCTATGTCGGTTCGACCGATCTCGACACCTATCTCCCGGGCTTCCGCGCCGAGAACGACCTGGCCGCCGATTTCGCCGGCGCCGCGCCGCTCGCGAGCATCTGGATCGGCAACCGCACCACCGCGGCGACGCATTTCGACATGTCGAACAACATCGCCTGCTGTGTCGTCGGGCGCCGCCGCTTCACGCTGTTCCCGCCCGATCAGATCGCCAACCTCTATCCCGGCCCGCTCGAGCCCACGCCCGGCGGGCAGGTCGTCAGCATGGTCGACCCGCGCGCGCCCGATTTCGCACGCTATCCGCGCTTTGCCGAAGCGCTCGCGCACGCGCAGGTGGTCGATCTCGAGCCCGGCGACGTGCTCGTCTATCCGGCCCTGTGGTGGCACAATGTCGAGGCACTCGACGGCTTCAACGTGCTGATCAATTACTGGTGGAACATGGCGCCGCGCTTCATGGACAGCCCAATGAACGCGGTGCTGCACGGCCTGCTCAGCCTGCGCGACCGGCCCGACAGCGAGAAGCAGGCGTGGCGCGAGCTGTTCGACTATTACGTATTCGGCCCGTCCGAGCGCCCGATCGCGCATCTGCCCGAACCGATGCGCGGCGCACTCGCGCCACTGACCGATCTCTCCGCACGGCGCTTGCGCGCGCAGCTCCTGCAAAGGCTCAACCGATGACCGCAGCCCCCTCGCCCGACCAGACGATCAAGCGCGTCGTCGTCGCGGGCGGCGGCACTGCGGGCTGGATCGCGGCGGCGGCGCTGGCGAAACATCTCGGGCCGTTGCTCGAGATCGTGCTGGTCGAATCCGACGAGATCGGCACGGTTGGGGTCGGCGAGGCGACGATCCCGACGATCCGCACCTTCCACCGCCTGCTCGAACTCGACGAACGCGAGTTCCTGCGCGCGACGCAGGCGACCTTCAAGCTCGGCATCGCGTTCGAGAACTGGGCACGCGACGGCGATCGCTACATCCACTCGTTCGGGCGCGTCGGCCAGTCGATCTGGATGGGCGATTTCCAGCATATGTGGCTGCGCGGCCGCGCCGCAGGGATCGCCGACGAGCTCGGCGCCTATTGCTTCGAACTTGCCGCCGCCGAGGCCGGCAAGTTCGCGACGTCCGAGGATGCCAAGATCAATTACGCCTATCATTTCGATGCGGGGCTCTACGCGCGCTATCTGCGCAGTTTCAGCGAGGCGCGCGGCGTCACGCGGATCGAGGGCAAGATCGGCGGCGTGGTGCAGAACCCCGAGACCGGGTTCATCGAAGCGCTCGAGCTTGACGACGGGCGCCGCGTCGACGGCGACCTGTTCGTCGATTGCACCGGCTTTCGCGGGCTGCTGATCGAACAGACGCTCAAGGCAGGTTACGAGGATTGGAGCCACTGGCTGCCGACCAATCGCGCGCTGACGGTGCAGACCAAGGCGGTCGCGCCGGCGCGCCCCTATACCCGCGCGATCGCGCACGAGGCAGGCTGGCAATGGCAGATCCCGCTCCAGCACCGCGTCGGTAACGGGCTCGTCTATTGCAGCGATTATCTGTCGGACGAGGCGGCGCGGGAGAAACTGCTCGCACAGGTCGATGGCGAGACGATCACCGAGCCGCGGCTGATCCGTTATGTCACGGGGCGGCGCAAGCGCGTGTGGGACAAGAACTGCGTCGCGCTGGGACTCGCCAGCGGGTTCGTCGAACCGCTCGAATCGACCAGCATCCATCTGATCATGATCGGGATCACGCGGTTGATCCAATCCTTCCCCTTTGCCGGGATGAAGGAGTCAGTCGTACGGCGCTATAACGACCTGGCGGAAACCGAGCTCGAGCGCGTGCGCGACTTCATCATCCTGCATTATCATCTGAACGAAAGGCCCGACCCGTTCTGGCAGCGCTGCGCGACGATGGAGATTCCCGATACGCTGGCGCAGCGGATCGCGCTGTTCAAAGAGTCGGCACTGACGCCGCAAACCGCCGACGACCTGTTTCAGGCGGATTCATGGCTTCAGGTGATGCTCGGCCAGCGGCTCGACCCTGACGGCTATCACCATATGGGGCATGTGCTGAGCGACGCGCATCTCGCGCGCGCCTTTGCCGATCTCAAGGGTAATATCGCGGGGGCAGTCGGCCGCATGCCGCCGCACCAGGCGTTCCTCGAACGCTACTGCGCGCGATAAGCGCGCAGTAGCGACCGGGTTTACATCGTGCCGAGCAGCGCGATGTGATGCTTGACGACGGGGACAATCTTCGACGCGGTCATCCGCAGCGGCGCGGTGCTGCCACCGGTCGCGTAATCGCTCTGCACCATCAGCGCTTCGGTATGCGCCATCTTTTGCTGGCGAACGTAGAGCGCGTCACGCGCCGGGCCCTTCGCTGCGCGCAGCGCAGCGAGGTCGCTGGTCTGCTTGGGCGAAAGGTGCGGCGGCGCGGGGTGGAGCCCGGCCTGCATTGCGGCCGCCTTGACGTCGGCGGTGCTCTGATTGTGGTCGGTCACCATCATCTGCGCGAAATCGTGGATCTTCGGGTTGGCCGAGGCCATCATCACCTTCGCCGATTCGATCTCGAACATGTCGCTCGCGCCCGCCTTCATCAGATATTGCGGCGTCGGCAGCGCCTTGGCGGACAGCGCCACCGGGGCGGATGCGGCCAATACGGCCGCCGTCATCATCATGATACGCATCGTCTTCTCTCCTGTTGAAGCTTATTGATCGGCGGTGCCGGGCTCGGCCATCTTGCGATGCTGTTCGGCAAGCATCGACGGCGGGACGACGCCCGACATCGCGACCTGGACCTTGTTCTTCCAGCCCGAAACGATCGTCGGCTTGCCCGCCATGACGGCGTCCCAGCCGTCCTTGGCGACATCGGCCGGATCGCTCTTGTTCGGATTCACGCCGACCGAGGTGTCCATCATGTCGGCGCGATCGAAGAATTCGGTCTCGACCGGGCCGGGCATCAGCGTGGTGATCGTGACGCCCTTCGACTCCTTAATCTCGTTGCGCAGCGCCTCGGTGAAGCTGTCGACGAACGCCTTCGAGCCGTTATACACCGCCTGGAATGCGCCGGGGATGTAGCCCGCGATCGAACCCGTCACGAGCACCTTGCCGGCGTCGCGCGAGACCATTGCCGGCAGCGTCTTCTGGAGCAGGTACAGCGTGCCGGTGATGTTGGTGTCGACGACGTGGCGCCAATCGTCGACGCTCTGGTCGAGAAAGCCGTGACCCAAGCCGTGGCCGGCATTGGCGCAGAGCAGGTCGATCTGGCGGCTGCCCGCTGCGGAGAGCAGCTCGTCGACGCCGTCGGTCGTCGATAGGTCGGCTTCGAGCGGCCGAACGTCGGTGCCGAACTGCTTGATGTCGGCCGCAGCGTCGTTGATCAGCGCTTCGTCGGCGACGAGCAACAGGTCGTAGCCGTCCTTCGCCGCGAGCGTCGCGAGTTCGAAGCCGATGCCGGTCGAGGCGCCGGTGATGATCGCGAATTTGTTGGCCATGGGAAAAGTCCTCTCATTCTCCCCTCCCTTTCAGGGAGGGGAGGAAGAAGGTCAGAGCGTCTGGCCGGGCTTCAGCACGACCTTCGTCACTTCGTTCTGATTGTCGTGGAACATCTTGTAGCCCTTGGGCGCATCCTCGAGCCCGAGCCGGTGCGAGATCAGGAAGGTGGTATCGACCTTCTCCTCCATGATCGCGGCGAGCAGCCCCGGCAGGTAATGCTGGACGTGCGTCTGCCCGGTCTTGAGCGTCAGCCCCTTCTCCATGAAGGCGCCGAGCGGGAACTTGTCGACGAAGCCGCCATAGACCGCGGGCATCGAGACGCGCCCGCCCTTGCGGCAGGCATAGATCGCCTGGCGGATCGAATGGATCCGGTCGGTGCCGAGGAAGGTCGATTTCTTGATCTGATCGATGACGTTGTCGACGAAGAAGCCGTGCGCCTCGAGCCCGACCGAGTCGATCACCGCGTCGGGACCGATCCCGCCGGTCATCTCCATCAGCGCGTCATAGACCGAGCTGTCCTCGAAATTGATCGTCTCCGCGCCGAACTTCTTGGCGAGCTCGAGCCGGTGCGGGAAATGGTCGATCGCGATGACGCGTTCGGCGCCCATCAGGAATGCCGACTGCACCGCGAACAGGCCGACCGGACCGCAGCCCCATACCGCGACGGTGTCGCCGGGTTCGATCTCGGCATATTCCGCCGCCTGCCAGCCGGTCGGCAGGATGTCCGACAGGAACAGCACCTTGTCGTCCTCGATCCCGTCGGGGATGACGATCGGGCCGAAATCGCTGAACGGTACGCGGACATATTCGGCCTGGCCGCCGGCATAGCCGCCGGTCATGTGGCTGTAGCCGAACAGCCCCGACATCGGCTGGCCGTAGAGCGTTTGCGCGATGTCCTGATTGTCGGCGGGGAGGCCGTTGTCGCACGCCGAATATTGGTGCTTGCCGCAATGATAGCAGCTGCCGCACGCGATGGTGAAGGGAACGACGACGCGCTGGCCCTTCTTGAGCGTCGACTTGGGTCCGATTTCGACCACCTCGCCCATGAATTCGTGGCCGAGAATGTCGCCCGACTGCATCGTCGGGATGAAGCCGTCGTAGAGATGGAGGTCGGACCCGCAGATTGCGGTCGAGGTAACCTTGATGATGCAGTCGCGCGGATTGATGATCTCGGGGTCGGGAACCGTGTCCATGCGGACGTCGTGGCGGCCATGCCAGGCAAGTGCGCGCATTATTTGTGATCCTCTTCGAACGCGGCGCGGGTCGAGGCCGCGGTGGCGACTTCGCCGGTTTCCATCAGTTGCTTGAAGCGACGCAGATCGCGCCGCGCCTGGATCGCGGGTTCGCGCTGGAACAGCTTGGCGATCAGCTTGCCGACCACGCCGCCGGGCGGATCGTAGATCAGGCTCGCGGTGACGACAGTGCCACGTGCGCCGGCATCGCGGAATTCGATCCGGCCGCTATTGGCGATGTCCGCACCCGGGTCGGACGCCCAGACGAAATATTCGCCCTCGACTTCGTCGGTGATCGTCGAATCCCACTCGACCGTACGGCCGGCCGGCGCCTTGACGACCCAATGCGAATGCGTCGCGTCGCGGACATCGACACGCTCGATATTGTCCATGAAGCTCGGCAGGTTGGCGAAGTCGCGGAAATAGGCGTAAAGTTCGGCTCGCGGGCGGTTGATGGTGACCGCGCGGCCGACCAGCGAGTCACCGCGATCTTCGATCAGGCCATCGGTCGCGGCGTCAATCGCGGCGGAATGATGCTTCGATGCCGTCAGCGGCGCGTCGTCCCCCGCTGTCGTGGATTGGGTATCGGCCATGCCGTTTCTCCGATGCTGCGAACCTCCGCTCAATCATCGGACGGGCTTTCCGTTCCCCCATTGTTTCCCTCGTGAAACAACCTTTTACGGAAAATTGATCGAAGTTAAGCCTTGCGGAAGCAACAGGAAATCCACGCTCGCGGGGTCGATCACCGACGCGTCGTCACCGGGTAGGGCGTGATCGAAAAGGGCCGCTCGGCCACAGCATTACCTAACGTCGTATTCGGCTTCGCCGCCATCGTGAAGCGCAACACGCCCCCCGCGACGATTTCGTCGTGCCGGATGAACGACCGACCCAGCGGCGCGCCGTTGAGCGTCACGCCGCCGACATAGCGATTGGCCTCCGACATCCCGGGCGCCTCGATCGTGAAGCGCTTGCCGTTCGGCAGATGCAGCACTGTCCGATCGGCGAACGGCCGCCCGAGCACGTATTCGCCGCTCCCCGGCGCGACCGGATAGAAGCCCATCGCGGTGAACAGCAGCCACGCCGACATCTGGCCGAGATCGTCATTGCCCGCCAATCCGTCGGGGGTCGGCTTGTACTGGCTCGCGACGATCTGCGCGAGCCGTCCCTGCGTGCGCCACGGCGCGCCGGCATAGGCGTAGAGATAGGCGACGTGGTGGCTCGGCTCGTTGCCATGGATGTACTGGCCGATCAGCCCGGCGATATCCTCGGCGTGGCTGTAGTCGATCTTCGAATTGTCATAGTCGAACATCGCGTCGAGCTTCTTCACCGTCGCCGCGTCGCCGCCGAGCGCGCGGATCAGCCCGCCTTCGTCCTGCGGCATGAACCAGGAATATTGCCAGGCATTGCCCTCGGTATAGTCGCTGCCGTAATTGATCGCGGTCGGATCGAACGGCACGCGGAAGCTGCCATCGGCTTTCCGCGCGCGCACAAACCCGGTCTGCGAATCGAAGCTGTTGCGCCAGTTGAGTGCGCGCTTGTCGAAGCGGTCGGCTACGCGCGTGCGCCCCATCGCGCGCGCCATTCGCGCGATGCTCCAATCGTCATAGGCATATTCGACCGTCTTCGAGGCGGCCTCGGGCTCGCGGTCGATCGGGACATAGCCGAGCGTCTTGTACTCGCCGATCCCGCCGTACGGTGCGTAGTCGGCACTCGCGACCATCGCGTCGAGCGCGGCGTTCGCGTCGAACCCCTTGAGCCCCTTGAGATACGCGTCGGCGATCACCGGCGCGGCATGATACCCGATCATCGTCCAGGTCTCGCGCCCCTGGAACTGCCACACGGGCAGGATGCCGAACGGGCTCGCCTGCCGGCTGACGACGAGCGAATTGACGAAATCGGCGTTGCGCTGCGCGGGCTGGATCAGCGTCAGCAGCGGATGCTCGGCGCGGAACGTGTCCCACAGCGAAAAGGTCGAATGGAAGGTGAAGCCCTTCGCCAGATGCACCTGATCGTCGGGCCCGCGATAGCGGCCGTCGACATCGCCGAACACGCTCGGCGCCATCAGGCTGTGATAGAGCGCGGTGTAGAGCGTCTTGCGCATCGCGGGCGCGGCGTGGATCTCGACCGCGCCGAGCGCCGTATCCCACGCCGTCCGGGTCGCGGCGCGGATCTGGTCGAAGCTGCCGCTTTCGCTGGCGAGATTGGCGAGCGCGCCGGCTTCGTCGGTGCCCGAGATTGCGACATGCACCTCGAGCGGCTTGGCGAGCGCGCCGAAGTCGAGCCGCGCGACCAGCGCCTGCCCGGCGATCTGCGCCACGCCCGGATCGCCGCGCCCCGGCCCCTGAAAGCCCTTATACGCGATCGCCGTCTCGGTGTTGCGGAAGGCATGTCCGGTGAGCGGCGCCGAGAAGCGCATCGCGAAGAACAGTTTGCGCGCCGGCGCCCAGCCGCGCGTCTCGCGCGTGCCCGTAATCGTCCCGTCGGGCAGCACGCGCAGCGACGACCACAGGATCTTGCCGGGATAATTGTAGATGCTCGAGCGTAGGTCGACGATCAGGTGCGCCGGCTTGCCGGTCGGGAAGGTGTAGCGATGCACGCCGACGCGTGTCCCCGCGGTCAGCTCGGCGCGGACGCCGGGATCGCTCAGCGTGACGGCGTAATAGCCCGGCGTCGCGCGCTCGCTCGCATGATCGAAGCGCGAGCGATAGCCCGAGCCGGGCTTGGCCACGTCGCCGGGCTCGAGCGGCACCGCGGCGTCCGCCCCCACCGCGGGCATGACGAGCACGTCGCCCAGATCCGAATGCCCCGCGCCCGAGAAATGCGTGTGGCTGAACCCGGTGATGCTGCTGTCGCTGTAGCGATATCCCGCCGCCCATTTGTAGCAGTCGCGGATCTTGCACTCGGTATTGGTGTCGGGGCTCAGCTGCACCATCCCGAACGGCGCGACCGCGCCTGGGAAGGTATGCCCCTCGCCGCCGGTGCCGATCATCGGATCGACCGAATCGTAGCCGGTATCGGCCGGGACGGTCTGCGCCGAGACGGTCGATCCGATGCCACCGAGCAGTGCGAGAATGAGAAGCGAACGCTGCATGCAAACTCCTGGGGCGACACCCGGTGCCCATCACGAAGGGGGTTTAGCCTATGCCTCTGAAAACGCGAAGCCTTCGAAAGCATGCGGCGCGCGACGATCAGTTGAGGCTTGACCTGCGGCGCGGGGGCGTAAGGGTGCGCGCATCGGCACACTCGAACAGGGGCTTTCGTATGAGCACGATCGACACGCGTCAGGCGCAGGCCTTCCCGGTGCTCACCGCAGCGCAGATCGAGACTGCGTCGCGCTTCGCCAGCGGCCCGGCGCAGGCCTTCGCGCCCGGCGTGCCGATCTTCGCGATCGGCGACGAGCATGCACCGACCTGGCTGGTGCTCGATGGCGCGATCGCGGTCCACCGTCGCGACGGGCTGAGCGACGAAGTGCGGATCACCGTCCACGGCCCCGGCCAGTTCAGCGGTGAAGTCAGCCAGCTCGCCGGGCGCCCTTCCCTCGCTGGTGGCGTCGCGGGCGACACCGGCTGCACCGCGCTGCCATTCGATGCGGCGCATCTGCGCGCGCTGATGGTCGGCTCGGCCGAGCTCGGCGAGGTCGTGATGCGCGCGCTGATCCTGCGCCGCGTCGGTCTGATCGAGGCGGGCGGATCGGGCTCGGTGCTGATCGGCGATCCCGACAGCAAGGCCCTGCTCGCATTGCAGGGCTTCCTGACGCGCAGTGGCTATCCCAATCTGGTGCTCGATGCGGCGGTCGACGGCGAAGGGCATGACATGGTCGAACGGCTCGGCGTGCTCCCCGCCGAACTGCCGCTGATGATCTGCCCGAACGGCACCGTGCTGCGCAACCCGAACATGAGCGAGGTCGCCGCGTGCCTCGGCATGATCGCCGAGCTCGATCCGGACAAAATCTATGACGTTGCGATCGTCGGCGCCGGGCCGGCGGGACTCGCCGCGTCGGTCTATGCCGCGTCCGAGGGGCTCGCGGTGATCGTCCTCGACGAGGTGGCGATGGGCGGCCAGGCGGGCCAGTCGAACCAGATCGAGAATTATCTGGGATTCCCGACCGGAATCTCGGGCCAGGCGCTGGCGGGTCGCGCGTTCAATCAGGCGCTCAAGTTCGGCGCCGAAGTCGCGATCCCGCTTTGCGCCGAGAAGCTCGAGTGCACGACGGAGGAGCGGGCGGCGGCGCTCTCGCTGCACCTGTCCGAGCACCGCTCGCTGCGCACGCGCACCGTCGTGATCGCTTCGGGTGCGCGCTATCGCCGCCCCGACGTGCCCGATCTCGCCAAGTTCGAGGGGGCGGGCATCTCCTATTGGGCCTCACCGATCGAAGCCAAATTGTGTACCGGCGAGCAGGTCGCATTGGTCGGCGGGGGCAATTCGGCGGGACAGGCGGTGGTGTTCCTCGCGCCGCACGTCGCGCGGCTGCACCTCATCGTGCGGCGACCGCTCGAGGCGACGATGTCGCGCTATCTGATCGATCGGATCGCGGCCTTGCCCAATGTCGAGCTGCATGTCGGCAGCGAGATCGTCGCGCTCGATGGCGATGCGAGCGGCGCGCTGGCGGGCGCGACCTTCCGCAACCGCGCGGATGGCGCCGAGTCGCATTGCACGATGCGGCACCTCTTCCTGTTCATCGGCGCCGATCCCAATGCCGCCTGGCTCGACGGCTGCGTCGCGACCGACCCGGCCGGCTTCGTCCTGACCGGGGCGGGTTTCGCCACCGACGCCGGCAGCCACGGCCGGGCCGCGCTGCCGCTCGAGACCAGCCGGGCGGGCGTCTTCGCGATCGGCGACGTCCGCGCCGGTTCGACCAAGCGCGTCGCCGCGGCGGTTGGCGAAGGCGCTGCCGTCGTCGCGCAGATCCATAGCGCGCTGGCGCATCTGGCGGAGGCGTAGGTTCCGATCCTCCCCGGCACAGGGAGGTGGCAGCCGCAGGCTGACGGGGGGGGGCGTGCCGCAAGCGCTGCGTTCGCGGCACGCCCCCTCCACCGTTCGCTGAATGCTCACGGTCCCCCTCCCCGTGCCGGGGAGGATAATTACGTATTCGCGTTCACCACAAATGGCGGGTCGCCGGGCGCCCAAGGCGGGAGACGCAGCATCGCCTGCTCGAACAAAGGCGACGCGACATGACGCGCGAGCCAGTGTTGCACTCGTACGATCGGCAACGCGGCGAACCAGCCAGGGTCCACTGCCGCGAATTGGCGGACGAACGGGAAGATCGCGATGTCGCTCAGCCCACGCTGCGCCCCGCACAGATGGGCGTTGTCCGACAGTCGCGCGTCGAGCTGCACGAGCAACGCCAGCCCGGCGTCGCGATGCGCGATCGGATCGGCGGCGTAGCGTTCGGCATATTTGTAGCGGTCGAGATGGTGTTTGAAGCGCGTGTCGAAAGTTTCGACCAACGCCGCGTCATACCCCGCCAGCCAGCGCTCGGGGTCGTTCCGGCCGAGCGCCCACAGCATGATGTCGAGGCTCTCGTCGATCACGCGCCCGTCGTCGAGCTGCAGCACCGGCACCGTGCCCTTGGGCGATGCCGCGAGCATCGCCGCGGGCTTGTCGCGCAGCACGATCTCGCGAAGCTCGAACGGCGCCCCGCTCGCCAGCAACGCCAGCCGCGCCCGCATCGCATAGGGACAGCGGCGGAAGCTGTACAGCAGCGTCACCGCGCCCGCGCGCGCTCCAGCGCGATCCCGGCGAGATTCTGCGTGCGCTTGATATAGCGCAGATTGGGCATCGCGCCGTCGGCGAAGAGCGCACGGAACGCCGCCAGATGCGGCACGCTGTCGCCGCGGCACTTGGTGCGGCCATTGGCCATGTCGATCACCGCGACCGAATCGCCGAGCAGGACGAAGTCGTTCAACCCGAGCGCCTGCGCGCCCTTCAATGCGGCGATTAGTGCGAGCCATTCCGAATCCATGCTCGAGCCGATGCCGGCGTCGAGCTCGGCATGCGCCACGCCGGCGATGACATAGGCATATTCCATCTTGCCCGGATTGGGTCGGCAGCCGCCGTCGAAATAGACTTTTACCCGGTCGGTCATCGTATCGTCCTTTTCATGCCGCCCACGCCGCAAGATCATCCTGCTGCCCGATCAAGGCGAGTCCGTGCGCGATCGAGGTCAGTTCGCCTCCCGTTGCGATCCGCTCCTCGCCGAAGCGCTCGTCGAACACGCGCCGGATCCGCGGTGTCAGCGACGTGCCGCCGGTGAGGAAGACGCGGTCGATCGCGCTCGCCGGGGTCGCTGCCGCCACGAGCGCGCGGTCGACCGCGTCGCCGATTCGCGCGATATCGGGCGCGATCCATGCTTCGAACTCGGCGCGCGTGACATCGGCCTCGACGCTCAGCCCAGCGCCGGCGAAATGGAAATGCGCGTTCTCGCTGCTCGACAGCGCGCGCTTGACCTGCCCGACTGCGTCGTACAGCTGATAGCCGAGCTCCTGCTCGATCACCGCGATCATCCGGGTGATCGCAGCGGGATCGACCGCGTTGCGGCGCAACTTGTCGAGCTCGGCCAAGGTGCGGCGGTTGCGCATCAGTGCGAGCCGCGACCAGTCGCTGAAATCGCTGAAATAGCCGCCCGGAATATCGAGCACCTTGCCCATCGAGCGATACGACCCGCCCTGGCCGAGCAACGGCATCACGAGGTGATCGACGATCCGATAGTCGAAGCGATCGCCCGCGATCCCGACCCCGGCCGCACCGAGCGGGACGCAGCGCCGCGCCGCGCCGGGCGCGTCGATCCGCACCACCGAGAAATCGCTCGTGCCGCCGCCGAAATCGGCGACCAGGATCGTCGCCGGATCGCTGATCCGCGACGCATAGCTGAACGCCGCGCCGATCGGCTCATAGACGTAATGGATCTCCGCGCCGAGCCCCGCGAACATCGCGTCGTAGCGCGCCCGCGCGACCGTCTCGTCGGGGCGGCTGCCGGCGAACTCGACCGGGCGCCCGACGACGATGCGCGCCGCGCGCCCGTCGAGCGCGCCGCCCGCGCGCGCCGCGAGCTTGGCGAGGAACAGCCGTCCCAACTCCTCGAAGCGCATGCGGCGTTCGAAGACATTGGCGAATTCGAAGCTCGCGCTCGCCACCACCGACTTGAACGACTGCAGAAACCGGCTGTCCTGCGGGAATTCGAGATATTCGCGGATCGCCCACGGCCCGGCATCGGCCGCCAGTCCGCTCGGGACACCGGCGTGGCGCGCGTCGTCTTCCCAGAAGCACAGCGCCGAGCGGAAGACCGGGTCGCGGCTTTCGGGTCCGTCGAGCGCGATGAGATCGGCGATGCCGTCGCGCGCGCGCGCGACCACGGAGTTGGTGGTGCCGAAGTCGAGGCCGATGGCGGTGGGGGAGGACAGGGTCATGACGCGACGCGCTCTAGGCGCAAAGATCGGCCGGCGCAAAAGTGTCAGGGGTCGCGACTCGCGGCGCGGCGACGCATGCGGTTTGCCCCCGGCCGGATCGCCGATCGTACCGGATCGCCGACTGTGACAAGTTAGTCGCACTCCTGCAAAGAAGCGGCCTGCGCCGTTGCCAAAGTTGGGATTCGTGCGTGCCATCGACGGCCTCTCACGACCGCCACGTAACCGAATTCGTCGCGCGCTTCTTACGGCCGAGACGCCTCGCGATGAAAGATGACGCGAAGATGAAAGCTCGGCAATTTGGCAGTGACAGTGAGCGTAACAATCCTGACCCAATCCGGCGCTAGCCGAGCCGGACCGGGGCTAAACGGCCCGACTGGTTCAGGGGATATCACAATGATTGTTCGATCGGGCTTCCGCCTGCAGCTGCTCATGGGCGGCGCGCTAATCGCTCTCACCGCTTCGCCAGCCCTGGCGCAGACCGCTCCGGCGACCGATGCCGCGGCAACCGCGCCCGTCGCCGACACGCAGGCCACCACGCCGACCGCCGAAGCGCCCGCCGATCAGGGCGCCGGCCTCGGCGACATCGTCGTCACCGCGACGCGCCGCGAAACCAATCTGCAGAAGACGCCGATCTCGATCAGCGTGCTCAGCGCGCAGGGCATCGCCGATCGCCACGTCCTCAGCCTGTTCAACCTCGCCGACGGCTCGATCCCGTCGCTTCGGGTCGCGACCTTCGAAGCGCGCCAGTCGGCGCTGACGATCGGCATCCGCGGCATCGTCCCCTACGATCAGAACCAGACCGCACGTGACGGCGGCGTCGGCGTCTATATCGACGGCGTCGCGCTCGGTAAGACCCAGGGCCTCAACGCCGCCCTGTTCGACATCGAGCGCATCGAAGTGCTCAAGGGTCCGCAGGGCACGCTGTTCGGCCGCAACACCGAAGGCGGCGCGCTGTCGCTCGTCTCGAAGGCGCCGACCGGCGTGTTCGACGCGCGCGTCACCGCCGGCGTCGGCAACTATGGCAGCCGCAACACCGACCTCCATGTCGACCTGCCCGCTTTCTACAACATCTCGCTCAAGTTCGACGGCGTGTACCAGCACCAGGATCCGACCGTGAAGGATCCGCTCTCGGGTTCGACCGGCTGGAACTATTACGACCGCAAGGGCGGCCGCGCTGCTGCCCGCTGGCAGCCCATCGACGGCCTGACCGCCGACTTCGCCTATGACTATGCGCGCGACGACAACACGCCGAACTACAGCCAGCTGCTGAACTACAATCCGGGCAACCTGCCGGTCGGTTCGTACACCAACGGCGCGACCGGAGTCCTCGGCACCTCGCTGTTCGTGCCCGGCACCGGCACGGCGTGCGGCGGCACGATCACCGCGGCGCAGGCCGCGGCCGGGCGGCCGATCTGCGTTGCGCCCAAGGCGCCGCTCGTCGGCGTTCATCCCGACCGCCAGTACGTTGCCGATGTCGGCGTGCCGCAGCAGCCGAGCCTCGACATCACGCATGGCTTCACGGCCAACCTGAAGTACAAGCTCGCACCCTGGATCGAGCTGCGCTCGATCACCGCATGGCGCGGCGTCCGCACCGACCAGTGGGACAATTCGGGCGGCCCAGAGCGCAGCTCGTTCTCGCCGTTCGTGGTCAACACCGCCAATCCGACCGCGATCAACACGACCGGCACGTTCAGCCGCTACAGCCTGTCGTACCTGCGCCAGCACCAGTTCAGCCAGGAAGTCCAGGCTGTCGGCAGCGTTCCGCAGTTCGACTATGTCGTCGGCGCTTATTACTTCACCGAGCAGGCCAGCGAATATGCCGCCACGCCGCTGAGCAACCAGTGGAACGCCGACGGCACCGCCTACACGGTCCGCAGCCCGATCCCGGGCAATTCGACCGCGATCTCGGGCGCGAACTCGGGCTATCAGCAGTATGACGCGTCGTGCAACAACACGCTGGCGGCAACGGCACCGCAATTCGCCAACAGCTGCCAGTTCATCACCCGCGCCAGCGCCGCGACCGACCACAACTATTCGGTGTTCGGCAATCTGACCTTCTCGCCCGAGGCGCTCGGCAACGTGCTGCACATCACGGCCGGCGGTCGCTGGACCAAGGACGACCGTCACGGCGTGCTCTACGTCATCAACAATCGTACCGACCTTGCCGGTGCGGCTGGCGTGGTTGCGCCGTTCACCTTCAAGAACAGCATCAGCCGCTTCGACCCGATGTTCAACATCGCGTTCGACGCGACCAACAACATCCACCTCTACGCCAAATATGCGACGGGCTTCCGCGCCGGTGGTGCGAACGACCGCTCGCTCCAGTTCAACGCCTTCGGTCCGGAATCGGTCAAGTCGTACGAAATCGGCGCGAAGGCCGACTTCTGGGATCACCGTGCGCGCCTGAACGTCGCGGGCTACATCATGGACCGCAAGAACACCCAGTTCGACTTCGATTATTTCGATACGAACGGTTCGAGCCCGACCAACGGCAGCCACATCGAGCAGACCACCAATGCCGGCAACTCGAAGATCCGCGGCATCGAGGCGGATCTGACGATCAAGCCGATCCCGCAGCTGACGCTGACGGGTTCGTACGCCTATACCTACTGGAAGGCGCCTTCGGCCGTGAACCCGCTGTCGCCCGGTTCGCCGCCGCAGCAGCTGTACATCGTCTACACGCCGACCAACGCGGCGTCGGCTTCGCTCGACTATGTCCTGCCGATCAACGTCGGTGATGCGAGCGTCCGTCTCCACCTCGACGGCAACTATGCGAGCAGCCAGTACAGCTTCCAGCTCGAGAACACCAAGACCGACGCGAGCTTCGTGATGAACGGCCGCCTCGCCCTCGCCGACATCGCGGTGAACGATCATAACAAGGTCACCGTCTCGGTCTGGGCACGCAACCTGCTCGACACGACCTATGTCTACCGCAAGTCGTCGGCCAACTCGGTGCCGGTGCAGAACTATGGCGCCAATGGCCAGCTGATCTCGACGGCATACGGCGGCATCCTCGGCGACTATGGCAACTTCAACCCGCCGCGCACCTACGGCTTCGAACTCTCGGCCAAGTTCTGATCCATCAGGACTAGGATGAAGGACCCGGCTCGAGCTTCGGCTCGGGCCGGGTTTTTCTTGCGCGTCATCGGCGCGACGCGAAGCGGAACGCTTAGCCTTGATCGATGAGCATGTAGCCGACGCCGCGGATCGTCTCGATCGGATCGTGTTCACCCGCTGCGTTGAGCCGCGCGCGCAGCCGGCGGATGTAGGACTCGACGACGTTGGTGGCGGGCTCGGCCTCGTAGCGCCACACCTTGCGATAGAACATGTCGCGCGTGACGATCGCATTCTTGTTGCGGACGAGTTCGCACAGCATCTGGAATTCGAGCTTGGGCAGCGCCAGCGCGCGCCCGGCGCGTACCGCGCGATACTTGACTTCGTTGACTTCGATGTCGCCCGCGCGCATCACCCCGCGGTCGCCGATCCGCGCCGCGCGGCGCAGGATCGCCTGCAGGCGCGCATCGATTTCCACCGGCGCGACGGGTTTGACGAGGTAATCGTCGGCCCCCGCCGCGAGCCCGGCAAGGCGATCGGCCAGCTCGCCATGGACGCTCAGGATGATGATCGGCATGTCGAGCCCCTGCTCGCGCAGCGCCTGTGTCAACTCCACCCCGCCGACATAGGGCAAGACCAGTTCGAACAGCGCCGCACCGAAGGTCTCGCGCGTCGCCAGCGCGAGCGCGGTGCGGCCGTCGCCGGTCAGCACCGGCTCGTGCCCGAACGCCTCGAGCGCGCTGGCAAGCTGGCGCGCGGCGCGCGCATCGTCATCGGCAATCAGGAGACGCACGCTAATCTCCCGCGCTAGGGTTCGCTTGCGGTCGCGATCATAGCCGATCGCCGCGCGCTTTGCACCGGGCCCGTACCGCCGCGCCGGGGATCGCGCGAGAACAATGATGGCAGCGGAGCACGGCGGCGATCGTCGGCGCGCCGGTTGACCCGTCGCACCCGTACCGCTAGGCGCGAGAATGCGACAGGTTCCCCGGCGACGGGGATGAAAAGGGAACGGGAAAACCCCGGCTGCCCCTGCAACTGTAAGCGGCGAGTCGCCCTGCCATATGCCATTGGGACCTTCGGGCCCTGAGAAGGCGGCAGGGATGATGGTGACCCGTGAGCCAGGAGACCTGCCTGTCGCAGTCGTCTTTCGACCGGCCAGGGTGCGCCGAGCGAACGGGGGAAGATCCCCGCGTGGCGACATCGCCGACCTGTGTCGTGCAGGCGGGATGGTTCGCACCATCCCCCTTCGCGATCCAGGTCTCCGACTGTCTGAAACGGGGACTGCCATGAAACGATTCCATCCACCGACATCCGGGCTGCTGCTCGGTCTGCTGTTCGCCGCGCCCGCTTACGCCGAAGCGCCGGCCAAGCCCAACGACGGACAGCAAGCCCCGCGCCCCGACGCCGCGAGCGACACGCCCGCTGCCGCCAGCGCCGACATCGTCGTCACCGCGACCCGCGTACCGACCGCGATCGAGCGCGTCGCCGCTTCGGTGACGGTGCTCGACAAGGCTGCGATCGATCGCAGCCAGGACATCGGCGTCACCGAGCTCCTGCAACGCACGCCCGGTGTCAGCGTGTCGCGCAACGGCGGCTATGGGACCAACACCTCGCTGCGGATCCGCGGCGCCGAGACCGACCAGACCGTCGTGGTGATCGACGGGGTCAAGCTCAACGATCCCGCCTCGCCCGGCGGCGGCTATAATTTCGCCAATCTGCTGACCGGCGACGCGAGCCGGATCGAAGTGCTGCGCGGGCCGCAATCGATCCTGTGGGGCAGCCAGGCGATCGGCGGGGTGGTCAACATCGTGACCGCGCTACCGCAGAGGCCGATCGAGGGCAGTTTCGACGTCGAGGCCGGATCGCGCGACACGGTCAGCGCGCGCGCCGCGCTCGGCGGCAAGACCGGACCGTTGACCTTCCGGCTCGGTGCACAGAGCTTCACCACCGACGGCATCTCGGTGATCGCGCCTGCATTCGGCGGCAGGGAAACCGACGGCTATACCAATCAGAGCGTCACCGGGCGCGCCGAACTGCAGCTGGCCGAGGGGATCAGCGCGGATGTCCGCGGCTATTACGCGCATGGCCGCACCGAGCTCGATTCGACCACCGCCGATACCGACGACTATTCGTTGAACGACGAATTCGTCGGCTATGCCGGCTTGAACGTCGATCTGTTCGGCGGCCGGCTGCGCAACCGCTTCGCTTATGGCTATACCGACATCAAGCGCGACAATTACAGCCCGTCGCAGACCCAACCGCTGACCTTCGAGGCGAACGGCCGCAACGAGCGGATCGAATATCAGGGCAGCCTCGGCATCGCCAAGGGCTGGGATGCCGTGTTCGGCGTCGAGAATGAGGTATCGCGTTTCAGGACCGTCTCGCCCGACGGGACAGCCGGCGCGCCGATCCCCGCCCCCGCGATCGCGCGCGCCGCGCTTACCGGCGTCTACGGCAAGCTTACCGCGACGGTGTTCGACGGGCTGACGCTGAGCGGCGGGCTGCGCAACGACGACCATAGCCGCTTCGGTAGCAAGACGCTGTTCGAGGGTGGCGCCGTCTGGGCGCTGCGCACCGGCACCACGCTCCGCGCAAGTTATGGCGAAGGCTTCAAGGCGCCGACTTTGTACCAACTCTTCTCGGATTACGGCAATCAGACGCTCCAGCCCGAACAGGCCAAGGGCTGGGAAACCGGGGTCGAGCAAAAACTGTTCGACGGGGCGCTGACGCTCGGCGGCACCTATTTCGAGCGCCGCTCTTCCAATCAGATCATCTTCGCGAGCTGTCCCGCGGTTTCGACGCTGGCGCTGTGCTTCCAGCCCGGCACCACGATCGCGCGCTTCGGCTATTACGCCAACGTCTCGCGCGCGTTCGCGCAAGGCGTCGAGGCGCAGGGTGCGCTGCGCGTCGGGCATCGCGTGCTGATCGACGGCAACTACACCTATGCGCTGTCGGAAGACCGCTCGCCCGGCGCTGCGACCTATGGCCTGCAGCTCGCGCGGCGCCCGCGCAATACGGCGAACGGATCGGCGACCTATACGCTGCCGAGCGGAATCTCGGGTGGGGTCGCGGTCCGCTGGTCGGGCGAGAGCTTCGACGATGCCGCGCACAGGCGGCGGCTCGCGCCCTATACGCTGGTCGATCTGCGCACCGAACTGCCGATCACCCCGCGCGTCGCGCTGTTCGGGCGGATCGAGAACCTGTTCGATCAACAGTATCAGACGATCTATCGCTACGGGACGCTCGGCCGCAGCGTCTATGCCGGTTTTCGTGGCCGGTTCTGAGGGGAACATGACGATGACCACCGCTATTGCCACGCGCCAAGCCGATCTGCTGTGGATCCTGCTCTTCACGATCGCGAGCACGCTGACGACGCTGATCTTCGCCTGCGCCACTCCCTTTCCGGCGCTGGCCGCGCTGGCTGCGGTCCACCTCGATCGCCGCGATGGCGTGCTGCTGATGCTCGCAGCCTGGGCGGTGAGCCAGGCGATCGGCTTCTGCGCGCTCGGCTATCCGTGGGACGCCGCGACCGCGCTGACCGGCGTGGCGATCGGGACCGCGGCGATCGCGGGGGCGCTCGTCGCGAGCGTGGCGAACCGCCTCGTGCCCTTACGCGCCCCGGTCGCCCGCCTCGCGATCGCCTATGTCCTGGCCTTCGCGACGTTCAAGCTCGGTATCCTGCTGTGGGCGCCGGCGATCGGCCATACCGATGCCGCGCTGTCGCTGCCGATCCTGCAGCGCCAGTTCGTGCGCTACGCCGCGATCCTTGCCGGATTTTACGCGCTGTACCGAGTGCTGATCGCGGTCGGCGTACCCGCCCCCGACGCCGCGCCGCGCACGGTGCTCGCGTGATCCTGCGCGAAGTCGCCGACGGTCCCGCCGTCGTCGCGTGCAACACCTGCCGTTTCTCGGCCGAGGCGCGCGACGATGCCGACGGCATGCGCGGCGGCGCGCGGCTAGTCGAAGCGCTGCGCGCGGTCCAGGCCGAGCCCGGCTATGCGGGCGTGGCGGTGCAGGAGATGCCATGCCTGTTCGCATGCCAGGATTTCTGCACGGTGCATCTGCGCGCGCCGGGCAAGGTCGGCTATGTGCTCGGCCGTTTCGCGCCGAGCGCCGACGCCGCGCGCGCGATCCTCGACTATGCCAAACTGTACGCCGAGAGCGATGCCGGCCAAGTGGCCTACGGCAGTTGGCCGGCGGGGGTGAAGGGGCATTTCCTGACGCGTACGCCTCCGGCCGGTTTCGTCGTCGAATGAGCGCCTTCGTATCGGTCGCGGCGTTCGAACGCGCGCTTGCGGCGCTGCCCGGTCCTGATCGCGTGGCGCAAGCGGACGCGACGGCGCGACAGGCGACGCTGACCAAACCGCCCGGCTCGCTCGGGCGGCTCGAGGACCTGGCGGTGTTCGTCGCGGGATGGCAGGGCGTGGCCGCGCCGCGGATCGAGCATGGTCGCGTCGCGGTGTTCGCGGGCAATCACGGCGTCGTCGCCCACGGCGTCAGCGCGTTTCCGGCGGCAGTGACCGCCGAGATGGTGCGCAATTTCCGCAATGGCGGGGCGGCGATCAATGCGCTGGCGGCCGCGGCGGGGCTCGACCTCGTGGTGGTCCCGCTCGAGCTCGACCGCCCGACCGCCGACTTCACCAGCGCCCCGGCGATGACCGCCGAAGACTGCCTCGCCGCGCTCAACGCCGGCGCGGCGGTTGTGGCCGACGGTGTCGATCTGCTCGTGCTTGGCGAGATGGGGATCGGCAATTCGACCGCCGCGGCGGCGCTGTGCGCGCGCAGCTTCGGCGGCAGCGCGGCCGACTGGGTCGGGCCCGGGACCGGGGTCGATGCCGCGGGGGTCGCGCGGAAAGGGGCGGTGGTCGAGACAGCGCTCGCCTGCCACGCCGGAGCACCACACACCGCGTTCGAAACGCTGCGCCGCGTCGGCGGGCGCGAGATCGCGGCGATCGCGGGCGCCGTCGTCGCCGCACGGCTGGCGGGCGTTGTCGTTGTGCTCGACGGCTTCATCTGCAGCGCAGCGCTCGCGCCGATCGCCGCGCTGCACCCGGCGATCGTCGACCATTGCATCGCGGGGCATTGCTCGGCCGAGCCGGGGCATGTCCGCTTGCTGGCCAGGCTCGGGCTCACCCCGCTGCTCGACCTCGGCATGCGGCTCGGCGAGGCGAGCGGCGGCGCGGTGGCGGCAGGCGTGATCCGCGCCGCGCTCGCCGCGCATCGCGAAATGGCGACCTTTGCCGAAGCTGGCATCTCGGGCGCGTGAGCGCGCCGGTGCTGCTCCACCTGCTGCGCCACGGCGCGCCCGAACTCGCCGGCACGCTGCTCGGGCGAACCGACAGCGCGGTGACCGAGCAGGGTCTGGCGGCCTGTGTCAAACGCGCCGTCGGGCTCGACGTCGCGGCGATCGTCAGCTCGGATCTGGCGCGCGCGCGCGCCTGTGCCGAGGCGATCGGGCGCGAGCGCGGGCAGGCGGTGACGATCGATCCGCGCTGGCGCGAACTCGATTTCGGCGCTTGGGACGGGCTCGCGCCGGCGATGATCGATCCGGCCGCGCTGGCGCGCTTCTGGGACGATCCCGACACCAGCCCACCACCGCAAGGGGAGCGCTGGTCGAGCCTGACCGCGCGCATCGCGCTGGCCTGTCGCGACATCAGCACGCCGACGTTGGTCGTCACCCACGCCGGGGCGATGCGCGCCGCCCTCGCCACGCTGTGCGGCCTTTCGCAGTCCCAGACCTGGTCGCTCGATCTGCCCTATGCCGCCTTGCTGTCGCTCCGGGTGTGGCGCGACGCCGATCCCGTCGCGCAGATCGTCGGACTGGCGCCGTGAAGCGGTTGATCGTCGCCTTCGGCTTCCTGACGCGCCTGCCGATGCCGCGCGTCGTCGCCGACGGCACCGATTTTGCCGCGGCGATCCGGTTCTATCCGATCGTCGGGCTGGCGATCGGCGGACTCGTTGCCGCGAGCGGCCGGGCGGGCAGCCTGATCGACCCGTGGCTCGGCGCGCTCGCGGCACTGATCGCCTGGGTCGCCGTCACCGGCGCGCTCCACCTCGACGGCTTGGGCGATCTCGCCGACGGGCTCGGCGCAGCGCATCGCGACCGGGTGCGGCTGCTCGCGGTGATGGCCGATCCGCATATCGGCAGCTTCGGCGTCGTCACGATCGTGCTGCAGTTGCTCGCCAAGCTCGTCTTGCTCCATGCGCTCGTCGGGCTTGCGTGGTGGCCGCTCATCCTGGTGCCATTCGCGGCGCGGATCGGCCCGCTCGCCTGGGCGCGCTGGCTGCCGCCGCTGCGCGACGGGCTCGGCGCGCGCGTCGCCACCGCGGTGCGGGCGCGCGACCTGATCGGCTGGGCGCTGGTGCTGACGGCGGGGGCGGCCGCTCTGCCGGCAATGCTTGCCGCGCCGATGCTGATCCTCGGCTTCGGCCTGTGGCTGCGCTGGCGTATCGGCGGCGTGACCGGCGATTGCCACGGCGCGGGGATCGAATTGGTCGAGACCGGCCTATTGCTCGCGATCGTCGCGCGCGGTCTGTGACAGCGCGATAAGCGCATCCACATCGACATGCCGTTCGAGCGTCGCGGCGATCGCGTCGAGCGCGGCATCGATCGAGGCGCGGTGATCGGGCCCGGCGCCGTCGACACCGATCCGCGCGAGCCAGGCCGCGCGCTGGCGCGCATCGCCGAGCAGCCCATGGACATAGCTGCCGCACACCAACCCGTCGGCGCTCATAGCACCCTCTGCGCGCCCGTCTTCGAACCGTCCGACCGGTCGCGCGGTAGCGGGGCCGGTGGTGCGCCCCATATGGATCTCATAGCCGTCGAACGCTGCGCCGAGCGCGCTCCCGCTAACCGCGCCGACGGTCTTCGCACGGCCGATCTCTGTTTCGACGTCGAGCAAGCCGAGCCCCGCGACCGAAGCGACCGGCCCCTCGATTCCATGCGGATCGGACACAACGCGCCCAAGCATCTGATACCCGCCGCACAACCCCAGCACGGGCCGCCCACGCCGATGATGCGCGAGGATGTCGATGTCCCACCCCTGTGCGCGCACGAACGCCAGGTCGGCGATCGTCGCCTTCGACCCCGCCAGCACGATCAGCGCCGCATCGGGGATCGGCTGGCCCGGCGGCACCATCACCAGTTCGACATCGGGCTCGAGCCGCAACGGATCGAGATCGTCGAAATTGGCGATCCGCGCGGTGATCGGGCAAGCGATGACGACCCGTCCGCCGCCGCCCACCCTGCGGCGTTCGAGGATCACCGCATCCTCGCTCGGCAACCTGACCGCCTCGGGCAGCCACGGCACGACGCCGAACCCGCGCCAGCCGCTGCGCGTCTCGATCGCGCGATAGCCGTCGTCGAACAGCGCCGGATCGCCGCGGAACTTGTTGACCAGAAAGCCGTGGATCATCGCTGCATCGGCGGGATCGATCACCGCACGCGTCCCCACCAGCGAAGCGATCACCCCGCCGCGATCGATATCGCCGACGAGCACCACCGGCACACCGGCGGCGCGCGCGAAGCCCATATTGGCGATGTCGCCGCTGCGCAGGTTGATCTCCGCCGGGCTCCCAGCGCCTTCGATCACGACGATATCGGCCTGCGCGCGCAGACGCCGATAGCTGGCAAGCACGTCGTCGAGCAATCCCGCGCGCCCCTCGCGCCAATTCGCCGCGGCGAGCGTCCCGCGCACTTGGCCGTGGACGACGAGCTGCGAGGTGCGATCGCCCTGCGGCTTGAGCAGCACCGGGTTCATGTCGACATGCGGCGCCACGCGCGCGGCGATCGCCTGCGTCGCCTGCGCGCGGCCGATCTCGCCTCCCTCCGCAGTTACCGCGGCGTTGTTCGACATGTTCTGCGGCTTGAACGGGCGGACGCTGAGTCCGCGATTGGCCAGCGCGCGGCACAGCCCGGCGACCAGCACCGACTTGCCGACGTCCGACCCCGTCCCCTGCAGCATCACAGCGCCCATGCGACACCCCCTGCCACGATCCACAGCAGCGCGCACCCCCGGCGATAGACGGTGAGCGCGCGGCGGATTTCGGGCGCGCCGATCGCCACCGCGCCGTCGCCGATCCACGGCTTGTCGGCAATCACGCCGTCATAGGCGATAGGCCCGGCAAGCCGCACGCCGAGCACGCCCGCCATCGCCGCCTCGGGCCAGCCGGCATTGGGCGAAGCGTGCTTGCCCGCATCGCGCCACAGCATCGCCCAGCCACCGCCACCGACCGCGCACAGGATCACCCCGGCAAGCCGTGCGGGCACGAGGTTCGCGACATCGTCGCTGCGCGCCGCCGCCCAGCCGAACATCGCCCAGCGCGGCTCGCGATGGCCGATCATGCTGTCGGCGGTGTTGAGCGCCTTGTAGATCCACAGCCCCGGCAAGCCGAACAGCAACAGCCAGAAGAACGGCGCGACGACGCCGTCGCAAAAGCTCTCTGCGAGACTCTCGATCGCGGCGCGCGCGACCCCGGCCTGGTCGAGCTGCTCGGTATCGCGCCCAACGATCATCGCCACGCTGCGCCGCGCGGCGGGGAGATCACCCGCTTCGAGCGCGTGCGCGACCGGGCGGACGTGATCGTCGAGGCTGCGCTGCGCCAGCCCCGGCCAGGCGAGCAGCGCGACCGCGACCCACGCCCAGCCGCCGAGCGCGATGCGAAGCCCGAGGGTCAGTCCCCACGCGATGCCGCCGACCGCGCCGACCAGCAGCACGAGCGTGAGGATCCCCGCGATCCGGCGGGCGCGCGGTGTCCGTGCGGCGTCGTTCCAGCCCGTCTCGCACGCTGCGATCAGCCGCGCGCACCACCCGACCGGATGCCCGATCCGCGCATAGAGCCCGCTTGGCCAGCCGAGCAGCGCGTCGAGCGCCAGCGCGCCGAGCGCGACGGGCTCAACCACCGCCCAGCGCCCGGTCGAGCCGGGCGAGCGCGTCCGCATCGTCGGGCAGTCCGATCCGCAGCCAATCGGGCGCATAGTCGAACGGGCGCGTCAGGATGCCGGCCGCCGCCAGCCGCTTGAACAACGTGGGCGCAGCGGGGGTCGCGATCAGCCGGAACAGGGGACAATCGCCCTGCGGTACGAGCCGATGCCGCCGCAGGACCGCGTCGAGCGCGGACGCCGCCGTGACGAGATCGCGCCGCGTCGCGTCCTGCCAAGCGATGTCGCGATACGCCGCGATGCCAAGCTCGATCGCGGCGGAGGAGACCGGCCAGCTTCCCAGCCGCTCGCGATACCGCGCAACGATCGCCTCCGGGCCGCAGACGAAGCCGAGCCGCACACCGGCCAGCCCATAGAATTTGCCGAACGACCGGAACACCAGCACCCGGTCGTCGGCGTGCAGCAACGGCAGCACGCTCGTGCCCGCGACGCAATCGGCGAACGCCTCGTCGATCACCAGCCATGCGTCGCCGGCGCGCGACCGCGCGAGCGCGAGCAGCGTTTCGGGCGCGACCAGGCGCCCGTCGGGATTGTTTGGGTTGGCGAGCAGCGCGCTGCGCCAGTCTGCGTCGGCCAGAGCATCGCACGCGACCGACGTCGCGTCGGGCAACGCCGCGGCATGCGATCCATAGCTCGGCGCGACGACGCGCGCCGGCCGCGGCAGGTCCATCGTCGCGAGCAAGCGCAACCCGATCTCGGTGCCCGGCAGCGCCGCGATCGCGCCGCAGGTCATCCCGAACGCCGCCGCCGCCGCTTCCTCGAGCGCCACCAGCCGGCTCGGCGACGGTAGCGCATACGCGTCGGCCGTCATCAGCGCGGCGGAATCATAACCGTTCGGGTTGATCCCGGTCGACAGATCGAGCCACGGACGCGGCGCATCCGGGTAGCGCGCCGCCGCGGCGTCGATGCGGCCGCCATGGATCGTCAGTGCGGACACGGCCTGGCTCTCGACTTGCGGCATGCCGAATGCCATCGCCAATCCGCTTGCCGTGCGCAAGCCGCGATAAGGATGCCACCGATGCCCGCCTTTACGAAAAGCCTGCTGGTGCTCGGCGGGGCGCGCTCGGGCAAGAGCTGCCACGCACAGGCGGTCGCCGAAGCGAGCGGCGGCGCGCTGGTCTTCATCGCCACCGCGCAGGCCTTTGACGGCGAGATGACCGACCGCATCGCGCGCCACCGTGCCGACCGCGATCGACGCTGGCGCACGATCGAGGCACCGCTCGCGCTGTCGGAAGCGATCAGCGCCGCCGACCGGCCGGGCGCGACCTTGCTGGTCGATTGCCTGACGCTCTGGGCGTCGAACCTGCTGCTCGCCGAAGCCGATACCGATGCCGCCGCGGCGGCGCTCGTCGCGACGCTCGAGCAGACGAGCGCACGCATCATATTGGTCTCGAACGAGGTCGGTTTCGGCATCGTCCCCGACAATGCGCTGGCGCGCCGGTTCCGTGACGTGGCGGGCCTGCTCAACCAGCGCGTCGCGGCGGCGGTGTCGCAGGTCGATTTCGTGATCGCCGGGCTGCCGCAGCGGCTGAAGCGCTAGCCGGGGCGCCGTTGCGTCCGGAAGCCGCGTTTGCAGTCAGTCAGCCGACTCACCCGGATCCGCGCTCCCCGTCCCGAGCAGCTCGCGGATTCTCGCGCTCATCACTTCCATCGGGAACGGCTTGGTCAGGATGTGCATGCCCGGATCGAGATGCCCGTTGCCGATCACCGCATTTTCGGCATAGCCGGTGATGAACAGGATCTTGAGATCGGGTCGCTTCTGCCGCGCGGCATCGGCGAGCTGGCGCCCGTTCATGCCCTTGGGCAGACCGACATCGGTGATCAACAGGTCGATCCGCGCGGGCGAGTCGAGAATCGCGAGCCCGGCCGGCCCGTCGCCCGCCTCGAGATACTGGCAGCCGATGTCCGCGAGCAGATCGGTCACCAGCATCCGCACCGCATCCTCGTCGTCGACGACGAGCACCGTCTCGCCACGCGCCAGCGGCAACGCCGCTTCGGTCGATACGGTGACATCCTCGAGCGCATCCTGGCCGATGACGCGCGGGAAATAGAGGCACATCGTCGTGCCGTGGCCGAGCTCGGAATAGATCCGCACTTGCCCGCCCGACTGGCGGACGAAGCCATAGATCATCGACAGCCCGAGCCCGGTGCCCTCGCCGAGCGGCTTGGTCGTGAAGAACGGGTCGAACGCGCGCTCGATCGTCTCGGCGTCCATCCCCGAGCCCGTATCGGTGACGCATAGCGAGACATATTGCCCCGGCGGCAATTGCCGCTCGGCCGCGCCCTTGTCGTCGAGCCATTTGTTGGCGGTCTCGATCGTGATCCGCCCACCGTCGGGCATCGCGTCGCGTGCGTTGATGCACAGATTGAGCAGCGCATTCTCGAGCTGGTTGGGATCGATCAGCGTGGTCCACAAACCGCCCGCGCCGACCACTTCGAGTTCGATCGTCGGGCCGACCGAGCGCCGCAACAGATCGTCGAGACTGACGATCAGGCGGTTGATGTCGGTCGGCCGCGGATCGAGCGTCTGGCGGCGCGAGAAAGCGAGCAGCCGGTGGGTCAGCGCCGCGGCGCGCTTCGCCGCCTGCTGCGCCGCCGCGACATAGCGCTCGACGTCGCCGCTGCGGCCTTGGCGGATGCGCACCTGCATCAGCTCGAGGCTGCCAGAGATCGCGGTCAGCAGATTGTTGAAATCGTGCGCGATGCCGCCGGTCAGTTGGCCGACCGCCTCCATCTTCTGCGCCTGGCGCAACTGCGCCTGCGCGGCTTCGAGCTCGAGTCTTGCTTCCTTTTCCGCGGTGACGTGGCGACCGCTCGCATAGACCAGCCCGTCGCCCGACGAGGCGACCCACGATACCCAGCGATAGCTTCCGTCGCGGTGGCGCATGCGATTTTCGAACTGGTGGAGGCGCCCGACCTGCGCCTGGCGATACGCCGCTTCGGTGGCCGCAGCGTCGTCGGGATGGACGAACGCGCCATAAGCGCGCCCCTCCATCTCACGCGCCGACCAACCGAGAATTTCGGTCCAGGCGGGATTGACCGCGATGAACCGACCCTGCGTGTCGACCACGCCGAGCAGATCCTGCGAATTCTGCCACGTCCGATCGCGCTCGCGCGTGCGCGCCTCGACCTCGCGCTCGAGCGTTTCGGCGAGGTTCGCGAGTGCGGTTTCGGCGTTGCGCCGCTCGATTGCCGATTGCGTGCGGTTGGCGACGTCGCGGATGAAGGCGAGGTCCTCGGCCGACCACGGGCGCACATCGGCATGGTTGAGATAGAGCAACGCGACGAACGCGCCATTCTCGACGATTGGCATGTTGATGAACGCGCGCGCCGAGATTGCTTCGAGCGCGGCCGCCCCGTCGGCTGTCCGCGGATCGAGCCGGACATCGGCGATCGCCGCGGTATCGCCGCGTTTCAGATCCTCGATATAGGAGCCGTAATCACGAAACTGGAGCGTTCCGGCGAGACTCTCGATCCCTGGCATGTTCCAGTCGCGCTTGACCGTGATCGTCTCGCGCACCGGGTCGATCGTACCGTAGCCGGCACGGCTCACCCCCATCGTCTCGCCGAGGATTCGCGCCGCGAGGAACGACATCTTGTCGCCGTCGGTCATGTGCCGCAGCGCGTCGCCCAGTTCGAGCAGCGCGCGCTGGCGGATCTCGTCGAGCCGCCGCTCGGTGATCTCGTGCGACACGCCGACGAGCCGGACGACCGCGCCGCCGACGTCGCGCTCGACCCGTCCATTGATCTGAACCCAGTGCAGCGAGCCGTCGGGCCAGAAGCAGCGGGCTTCGAGATCGAGATCGACCCCGGTCGCGATCGAATCCGCCAGCGCATCCTCGAGCAGCGCGCGGTCTTGCGGATGCGTCGCCGCGAACAGATCGGCATGGCCGAACTGATCGTCAGCCGCACGCCCGAACTGTGCCTTGAATTCGGGCGCCGCGGTCATCGTCCGCGCAGGCAGCGCCAGCGCCCAGGTGCCGAGCCCGCCGGCCGACAGCGCAAGCTTGAGGCTCGCCTGGCCGTCATTGATCTCCTCGAGCCGCGCGCGTGCCTGATACTGTCGCACGCGCGCGCGCAACGCCGCGCGCGCGAGGCTGATCAGCGTGGTCGGATGGAATGGCCGTTCGAGAAAGGTGACGTTGCCGAGCGTCTCGAGCAGGCGCACCGCGCCCGGGTTGCGCTCGAGCCCGCCGCCGCGCTCGGTCAGCAGGATGAACGGAAAGTCCGACCATTCCTGCTGGTCCGCAAGAAACGCCGCCAGGTCGCGCAGATCGGCGGTGCGCAATGCTTCCTCGGTGACGATCGCGAACGCGGCGCCGCGCCGCAGCGTCGTGACGAGCGCCGTCAAATCCGGCACGGTTTCCGCAGCCAACCCGGCCTCGGCCAGCATCGCCTGCGCGATCGTGCCATCGCGGCCGCGTGGCGCGAGCACCACGGCACCTTCTGCAAACGTACGGTTCAACGGTCGTTCAAGCCTCTGTGTCCAGCAGTCCTTCCGCATCCCCAAGCAGTGTCGGCACGCCCCGCAATACGCCTTGAAAGCCCGTCAACGGCTCCCCCAAGGTGATGCCGTCGCTGCCGATCATGAACTCGCGAATCGTATCCTCATGGGGACCGGTCCGCTTCTTAACGACCGAAATCGCCCTTCGGACCCGTCCGCGCGCTTCGAAATATCGCAGCAAAATCACCGTGTCGGCGAGATAGGTGACATCGACCGGCGAGCGCATGTCGCCGACCAGACCGTGCTGCGCGACCGTCAGGAAGGTCATCACCCCCTGCCGGTTCAGATATTGCAGCAGCTCGTGCATGTGCAGGATAAGCGCCTGCTCCTCGGGCATCGCCGCCTGATACCCGTTGAGGCTGTCGACCACGACGGTCCGCGCCGCGTGGCGTTCGACGCAGCTACGGACGCGTTCCGAAAATTCCCCGGGCGCGAGTTCGGCGGCATCGATCTGTTCGATCGCCAGGTCGCCTGAATCGACCATCGCGCGCAGATCGATCCCGAGGCCAATCGCGCGCTCGAACAGCAGCCCCAATTCCTCGTCGAACACGAACATCGCGGCGCGTTCGCCGCGCTCCACCGCGGCCTTGACGAAGCCGAGCGTCAGCAGCGATTTGCCGGTGCCCGCCGGGCCGAGGATCAAGGTGCTCGCGCCACGCTCGAAGCCGCCGCCGACCAGCGCGTTGAATGCCGGATCGTCGATGCCGACGGTCTCGCGGACGAAGTCGGTCTTGTGTACCGCCGCGACCAAGCGCGGAAAGGCGCGCACCCCGCCGGTATCGATGACGAAGTCATGGTAACCGCCGAGATATTTGCGACCGCGATATTTGAGCACGCGCAGCCGTCGGCGCTCGGACCCGTAATTGGGCGAAAGCTCCTCGAGCCGGATCACCGCATGCGCCACGCTGTGGACCGCCTTGTCGCCGATCTCGGCTGTCAGGTCGTCGAGCATCAGCACAGTGGCGTCGGCCTTGGAGAAATAATGCTTGAGCGCCAGGATCTGGCGGCGATAGCGCAGCGAGCTCTGCGCCAGCAGGCGGATCTCGGACAGGCTGTCGAGCACGACGCGCGACGGCTTGATCCGCTCGAACGCTTCGAAGATCCGCTTGGTCGTTTCGCCGAGCTCGAGATCGGAGGAATAGAGCAGGCTCTGCTGCTGGTCGGCGTCGAGCAGGCTTTCGGGCGGCACCAGTTCATAGATGGTCAGTTCGGGCGGAAGCGTCCAGCCGTGCGACGCGGCGCCATCGCGCAGCTCCTCCTCGGTCTCGGACAAGGTGATGTAGAGCACCCGCTCGCCCGCCGCGACGCCCGCCATCAGGAACTGCGTCGCGATCGTCGTCTTCCCCGTGCCGGGGCTCCCTTCGAGCAAAAACAGGCGCCCCCGGCTCAACCCGCCGGCCAGGATCTCGTCGAGGCCCGTCACCCCAGTCGCACAATTGCTCATTCGGCCTCGCTACACCGCCGTCGCCTCGCTTTATGCCCCGCGCCGCCGTTATCCGCATCCGTATCAAACGATCGGCGATGAAGAAACCGCGTTCGCACTCGCGCGCTCGACGCCGAACGGCTAGAACCGCGCCAAAAGGAGAGGATATCGTCATGACCGAACACGTTCCGAGCACCGGCCTGCAAATGGTGTCACGCGTCACCAAGGAGGCGCGGCTCGAGGTTACGCTGGTCGATCAACCGATCGCCGAGCCGCGCGACGACCAGGTCGTCGTCAAGGTGCTGGCGACACCGATCAACCCGTCCGATCTCGGCCTGCTGTTCGGCGCGGCCGACATGAGCAGCGCGACCGCGACCACCCGCGACGGCCATCCGCTCGTCACCGCCGAGGTGCCGCCGGGCGGAATGCGCGCGATGGCGGGGCGGCTCGACGAAGCGATGCCGATCGGCAACGAAGGCGCCGGCATCGTCGTCAAGGCGGGTGCGTCGGATGCGGCGCAGGCATTGCTCGGCAAGACCGTCGCGATGCTTGGCGGCGCGATGTACGCGCAATATCGCGTGCTGCGCGTCGCCGATTGCATGGTCCTGCCCGATGGCACCGCACCCGCCGACGGCGCGTCGTGCTTCGTCAATCCGCTGACCTCGCTGGCAATGACCGAGGTGATGCGCCGCGAAGGACACACCGCGCTGATCCACACCGCCGCCGCCTCGAACCTCGGGCAGATGCTCGTCAAGATCTGCCTCAAGGACGGCATCCCGCTCGTCAACGTCGTGCGCAGCCCGGCGCAGGCCGAATTGCTGCGCGGGATCGGCGCGCAACACGTCGCCGATTCGAGCCAGCCCGATTTCCTCGACACGCTGACCGCGATGATCGTCGAGACCGGTGCGACGCTCGCCTTCGACGCGATCGGCGGCGGCAAGCTCGCCGGGCAATTGCTCGCCTGCATGGAGGCGGCCGCGGTCAAGCGGATGACGACCTATAGCCGCTACGGCTCGGACACGTTCAAGCAGGTCTATATCTATGGTGGGCTCGACGTCGCGCCGACCACGCTCAACCGCAACAGCTTCGGCTTTAGCTGGGCGCTCGGCGGCTTCCTGCTGACGCCCTTTCTCGTCAAGGTCGGGCCCGCCGTCGTCCAGCAAATGAGGGATCGCGTCGTCGCCGAACTGACCACGACCTTCGCAAGCCACTACACGCACGAAATCTCGCTGGTCGAGGCGCTCCAGCCCGAGGTGTTCGCGGCGTACAATCGCCGTGCGACGGGTGCGAAATATCTCATCTGCCCGCACCGGACGGAGTGACGGGCATGGTCTAGGTGTCGCGCATGCGCGTGCCGATCCGGGGTGCGGCACGCGGTGCGACGGGCGTGGCACCCGCCGCCGGGGGAACCGTGGTCGACCGCAGAGCGTTGGCGCGATTGTATATTCGCGCGAGGGACGTCCGTGGCCAGACACTGCATGATCGGCAACCTCGATACCGCTGGGGATACGACTGGCCTTCGTAGCGAACTCGCCGCGATCAAACTGCGGCTCGACTCGGCGACCATCGCGCTGCGCCGCGAGAACGAGCGTTCGGGTGCGCTGCTCGCGACGCTCCGATCGCTCTTTTCGCACGGCGTCGCCTTCGACGGAACCAACGAGACGATCGCGGACCATTTCCGCGGGCGACTCGAAACCCTGGCGCGGTATCACCATAATCCGACCACCACCTACGATCTCGAAATGCTGATCCGCGAGGAGCTGCGCGATTTCCAATTCGGCGAGGACGCGCGCATTACCCTTGCCGGGCGGATCACGTCGCTGCAGCACGCCGAGGCGCAGGCGCTGGGATTGGCGGTCCATGAGCTCGTCACCAACGCGCTCAAATTCGGTGCACTGTCGCATCGCGCGGGGCGTCTGGACATTGGCTGGTCGGTCGTCGCGGGCGAATTGCGGCTCGAATGGACCGAGTCGGGCACTCCGGGCGAAACGGTTCGGGCGCACCATTATGGCGTCGGGCGCGACGTGATCGAGCAAGCATTGCCGAATCTGCTCGCCGCGCAAACCAGCTTCGCGCTGCACCCGGACGGCCTTCGGTGCCAGATCTCCTTCATGTTAAAGGGCGGTTGGGAAACACGCGTACGGACCGCAATCAACGTGTTGCCTGAGCAAAGCCGCCTGCAATAGGCGCCGGCTAGCCCGAACGCCCCCGTGCCGGCGGCAGGAAACGACAATAGTATTGTCCGATATCCTGGCAAAATTGATCTACTTTATTGTCATTCTTACGGCAGTTTTGCATAGTCGGGGCATAAGCGAGTTCGCCATGCCAATGGCGCTGCGGCGTTCCCTCAATCGATCCGGGCCATATGGAACAGCAGACCGCTCGAGCAGCATTCGATCAGGCGCAGCGCGGACTCGTCCCGCGCGATGATCCGTTTGCACCGCTGATTGCCAAATTGCAGCGCCTCGCGCGGCTCGATGACGACGATGTCGCGGCTATCCGGGGGTGGCCGTACCGTTCGCAAACCGTGCGGGGGAACGGCTATCTGCTGCGCGACGGGCAAATGGTGCGCGACTGCAGTCTCGTGCTCGAAGGTCACGCCTTTCGCAGCAAGCTGACCGGCGTCGGTCAACGCCAGATCCTGTCGTTCCACCGCAGCGGCGATATGGTCGATCTGCACCATCTCGAGCTGCGCACCGCCGACCACAATGTCCAGGCACTCAACGAAGCGCGCATCGCGTGGATTCCGATCGAGGCGATCCGCGCAACGATCGACGCCCGCCCGGCCGTCGCACGCGCGCTGTGGCGCGACACGCTGATCGACGGCGCGATCCAGCGCGAATGGATCCTCAATGTCGGGCGTCGCGACGCGCGGACGCGGATTGCGCATCTGCTGTGCGAACTGATCTATCGCCGCAATAGCGTTCCCTTGAGCGAGACACAGCGCCGTTTCGAACTGCCGATGAGCCAAGAGCAGATTGCCGACGCGACCGCGCTCACCCCGGTCCATGTCAACCGCATGCTCCAGCATCTCGAGGCCGAGCAGTTGATCGCGCGCGACCGCCGCATGTTCGTGGTGCAGGATTGGGACGCCCTGTGCCGCGTCGCGGATTTCAACCCGGCCTATCTCAACCTGATGTGACGCCAGCCTTGCCGGGCCGCGCAATAGCGCGCGCCTAGCGCCCCGCCACGCCGCCGCCCGCCGCCTGGTACAGTGCGACCGTATCGCTGAGGCGCGCGGCGCGCGCCTGGATGACGAGCGAGCGCGCCTGCGCGTCGGTCGCGGTCGCATTGAGCAACGCAAGCGTCCCGACATCGCCGAGCGCGAGCTGACGCCGGATGAAGCCGAGCGCGCGCGCCGACGAGTCGCCCGCCCGCGACGCCGCGTCATAGGCATCGGCGTCGGTCTTGAGCCCGGTGAGCGCGTCGGATACGTCGCCGAACGCCTGCAGCACGGTCGCGCGATATTGCGCCTTGGCCCCATCGAGCGCGGCCTCGGCGGCGCGTTGCTGGTGGCGCAGCGACCCGGCATGGAAGATCGGTTGCGTAACGCCCCCCAGCACCGACCAGAACGGATTGCCGTTCTTGAAGATGTCGAACAGATGCTGGGAGGTCCCGCCACCGCTCGCATCGAGCTGGATGCTCGGCAGCCGCGCCGCGATCGCCGTCCCGACATCGGCGGCCGCGCCCTCCAACTGCGCGCGCGCGGCGCCGACATCGGGCCGCCGCGCGACGAGGTCCGAGGGGAGCAGGACGGGCAGATCCTGCGGCAAGGCCAGGCCGGCAAGCGACGGAAGCGCCGGCAGCGGCGCGCCGGGCGCGCGCCCGATCAAGGTCGCGATCACGACGCGCTGATGCGCTTCGCCGCGCACCAATGCGGGGAGCGCGCTCTGCGCGGTGGCGAGTGCCGCCTGTTGCGTCGCGACATCCGCCGCGCCGACCGCGCCGAGCTGCTGGCGCTTGAGCAATTGCGTCAGGATGTCGCGATTGACCGCGACGCTCGTCTGCAACGCGGCGATCTGGTCGGCGAGCGAGGCGCGCTGAATCACCGCCTGGACGAGATTGGCGAGCACCGTCGTGCGCGCGGCATCGAGTCGGTGCCGCTGCACCTCGGCCAGCGCGCGCGCCGAGCGGATCCGCGTCTTGATGCCGCCGAACAGATCGGGGTTGTAGCTCACGCTCAGCTGCGCGGTGTGAAGCGTGTAGAGCTGCTGGTTCGAATCGACGACCGCGGGCGAGAGCGCGTTCGACACGCGCGTGCGCTGAACCTGGTAATTGGCATCGACTTGCGGCAGCGCGCTGCCCGCGGTGGCCGAAGCCTGCTCGCGCGCCTGGCGCAAGGTCGCGTCGGCGACTGCAATGTCGGTCGCATGCGCGAGCGCTTCGCCGACGAGCGCGTCGAGTTCGCTGTTGGCGAACGCGCGCCACCAGTCGCGCGGCACCTCGGCCAGGCGAGTGAGCTGGGTCGGCCCCTGCGGCGGCGCGAAGCTCTGCGGCGCGGTGGCCGGCGGCAGCGCGACCGGCGGCACGACGTCGCGCGGTCCCATCGCGCACGCGCTCACGCCGAGCGCGAGCAGGCTGGTCGCGATCCGCTTCATGCCAGCGCCTCCCCTTCGCCCGCGGGATGCGGATGATGCCCGACCGCTCGACCGTGTGCGCCGCGATCCTCGGGTGCGACGCGGTGCGAGAACAGGTCGATCAGCACCGGCAGCACGAGCAGGATCAGGATCGGCGCGAGCGTCATCCCGCCGACGACGACCAAAGCGAGCGGCTTCTGCACCTGGCTGCCGATGCCGTTCGACAGCGCCGCGGGCAGCAACCCGATCGCCGCGACGAGGCACGTCATCACCACCGGGCGGAGGCTATGCCGCACCGTCGTCGCGATCGCGCCTGCACGCGGGACGCCTTCGTCGATCGCGTGGTTGAAGGTGGTAACGACCAGGATGCCGTCCATCACCGCGATCCCGAACAGGGCGACGAAGCCGATCGCCGACGAGATGCTGAACGCCGTCCCCGACACCGCGAGCGCGAGCACGCCGCCGATGATCGCCATCGGGATCGCCGAGAAAGCGAGCAGGCTGTCGCGGATCGAGCCGAAATTGGCGTAGAGCAGCAGCAGGATCAGCAACAGGCTGATCGGCACCACGACCTCGAGCCGCGCGACGGCGTTGTTGAGATTGTCGAGCTCGCCCGCCCATTCGAGATGATAGCCCGGCGGCAGATGGACGCTGCGCGTGATCTCCGCGCGTGCCTGCTCGACCGCACCGCCAAGATCGCGCCCGCGCACCGAGAATTTGATCGGGATGTAGCGTTCCTGATGCTCGCGATAGATGAACGACGCGCCCGAGGTCAGCCGCACGTCGGCGACTTCGGAGAGCGGCACCTGGATCGTGCCGGTGCCGTTGGGCGACGGCGCGCCGACGGTGATGCGGCGGATCGAATCGATGCTGTCGCGCTGTTCGGCGCGCAGCCGGACGACGATCGGGAAGTGGCGGTCGGTGCCGGTCTCGTACAGATCGGCGGTCGATTGGCCGCCGATCGCCGCGGCGACAGTCGCGTTGATGTCGTCGGGCGTCAGGCCGTAGCGCGAGGCGCGCGCACGATCGACGTCAATCCGCACCGTCGGCTGGCCGAGCGACTGGAACACGCCGAGATCGACGATGCCGGGGACCTTGGCCATCTTGTCCTTGATCTGGTCGGCATATTTTTCGAGCGTCGCGAGATCGGGGCCGAACAGCTTGATCGAATTGGCGCCCTTCACCCCCGAGGCGGCTTCCTCGACATTGTCCTCGATATATTGCGAGAAGGAGAAATCGACGCCCGGGTACTTCGCCTGGAGCTTCTTCGACAATTCGGCGGTCAGCGTCTCCTTGGTCACGCCCGCGGGCCAGGTGCCGAAGGGCTTGAGCGGCACGAAAAATTCGGCGTTGAAGAAGCCGGTCGAATCGGTCCCGTCATCGGGCCGGCCATGCGCCGAGAGCACCGATTCGACCTCGGGATAGGCCGCGATCATCCGCCGCACGCCGTCGACCACCGGCTGCCCCGCTTCGAGGCTGATCGACGCGGGGAGGCTCGCGCGGATGTACATATTGCCTTCCTCGAGATGCGGCAGGAATTCGATCCCGAGCGAGCGCACGCCAACCATCGCCGCGGCGAGCAGCAGCAACGCCCCGCCGACTGCGAGCACGCGGTTGCCGAGTGCGAAGGCGGCGGCGGGTTCGTAGGCGCGGCGCAGCTTGCCCACGATCCAGGTCTCGACCTCGGACAGTTTGTCGGGGAGCAGCAGTGTCGCCAGCACCGGCGCGACGGTGAAGGTCGCGATCAGCCCGCCGGTGATGGCATAGGCATAGGTCTTCGCCATCGGGCCGAAGATGTGGCCCTCGACCCCGGTCAGCGTGAACAGCGGCAGGAAGCTCGCGATGATGATCGCGGCGGCGAAGAAGATCCCGCGGCTGACCTCGTGGCTTGCGCCGAGCACCGCCGAGAAGCGGCTCGCCATCGTATAATGCCCACGCCCGTTTTCGACATGCGCCGAACGCTCGACCATGTGGCGGAAGACATTCTCGACCATGATCACGCTCGCATCGACCACCAGCCCGAAATCGAGCGCGCCGACCGAGAGCAGGTTTGCGCTCTCGCCCTGCAGCACGAGGATCAGAATCGCGAAGGCGAGCGCGAACGGGATCGTCGCCGCGACGATGATCGCGCTGCGCAGATTGCCGAGGAACGCCCATTGCAGGAAGAAGATCAAAGCGATCCCGGCGACGAGGTTTTCGAGCACGGTGTGGATCGTCAGCTTGATCAGGTCGGAGCGATCATAGACGCGGTCCAGATGCACGCCCGGCGGCAACAGCCCCGAGGCGTTGATGTCGGACACTTCCTTCTGCACCGCCTGGATCGTCGGCATCGACTGTGCGCCGCGCTGCATCAGCACGATGCCCTGGACGATGTCGTCTTCATTGTTGTAGCCCGCGATGCCGAGCCGCGGCTCGTTGCCGATCTGGACGTGCGCGACGTCCTTCAGCAGAATCGGCTGCCCGTTCGCGCTGCCAACGAGCACGTTCTCGATTCCCGAGACCGACTGGATCAGCCCGACGCCGCGGACGATCGCCGCTTGCGCCCCGAAATTTATCGTCTGCCCGCCGACATTGCCATCGCTCTTGGAGAGCGCGGCGAGCACCTGCGCCACCGTCACGCCGTGCGCCGCGAGCCGGTCGTTGTCGATCACCACGTCATAGGCGCGCAGCTTGCCGCCCCAGCCGGTGACGTCGATCACGCCCGGGATGCGCTTGAAGCGGCGTTGCAGCACCCAATCCTGCAGCGTCTTCAAGTCCATAACCGAATAGCCGGGCGGCGCGGTGATCTTGTAGCGGAAGATCTCGCCGACGGGGCTGGTCGGCGACAGCGTCGGCTGCGCCCCGCCCGACAAAGGCGGCAGCTGCGACAGGCGGTTGATCACCTGCTGCTTGGCGGCCTCGTTGGTCAGATCGTAGCTGAACTGGATCTTGATGTCCGACAGGCCGAACAGCGAGATCGCACGGATTGCGGTGAGATGCGGAATGCCCGCCATGCCGACCTCGATCGGGATGGTGACGTTGCGCTCCATCTCCTCGGCCGACAGGCCCTGCGTCTGCGTGATCACCTCGACCATCGGCGGGACGGGGTCGGGATAGGCCTCGATATTGAGGTTCCAGAAGCCGATCGCGCCCGCCACGAGCATCGCCGCGAAGATGCCGACGATCAGCAGCCGCTGACGCAGCGAGAATTCGACGATCTTGTTCATTCGCCGAGACCAGCCTCGTTGACGAACAGCGCGCCCGACGTGACGATGCGTTCGCCCGAGTTGAGCCCGCTCAGGATGACGACCTGGCCGTCCTGTTCGTCCCCGGCGGTGACGGTGCGCGCCTGCAGCAGCCCGTCGGGCCGTACCACCCAGACCCGCGCGGCATCGCCCTCGTGGATCACCGCCGCGGCGGGGACGCGCAGCGCCGCGCCCTGCTGCGGGCGCTGGATCGAGAAGCTGGCGAACATCTGCGGCTTCAGCGCGCCGTCGGGATTGGCGATCGTCGCGCGCACCGGCAGGCGATGCGTCTGCGGATCAAGCGCTGCGCCGATAAGGTCGATCGTCGCATGGAAGCTGCGCCCCGGCAAGGCGGGCGTGGTGACCGTGACGGCGTCGCCGATATGCACCGCACTCGCGTCGCCCTCGGCGAGTTGCGCGATCAGCCAGACGCGCGAAGGATCGGTAATCGTCATCACCGGCTTGTCGCCGCCCTGCGAGACATATTGCCCGGCGGCGACGTCGCGCGACGCGATCAGCCCGCCGACGGGGGCGTGAAGCGTCGTGCGGTCGTGAATTCCGGAGACTTCGCCGACACGTTCGAGTGCGCCGATCTCGGCGGGCGACTTGCCGAGGATCGCAAGCTTGTCGCGCGCCGCGCCGAGCGCCGCCGCGGCGGTGCGCGCGGTCGCTTGCGCCGCGATCAAATCGGTCTGCGCCTGTTGGTAATCCTTCTGCGCGCCGCCCGCTGTCTCGAAGATCTGGCGCTGGCGTTCGGCATTGCGGCTCGCCGTGGCGAGCTGCGCCTGCGCGTTCTGGAGCGCCGCGCGCGCGCTGAACAGTCCGCTGCGCGCATCGACGAAGTCGCTCGTCTGGATCAGCAGCAGCGGCTGCCCCGGCTTCACATATTGCCCGGCATCGGCGAGCACCTTCACCACCTGCCCGGCATAGGGCAGCAGTACCGGCGTGCTGCGATCGCCATCGACGGTGATCGCGCCGCTCGCGAGCGTGCGATGATCCGATTCGCCAACGCCGATGCGCAGCGTCTTGAGCCCCGCCATTTGCTCGGGCGTCAGACGGAGCGTGCCGGGTGGCGTCGTTGCTGGCGGTGCGGCGTCATGATGGAACAGCGCGCCGATCGCGGCCCACAGCAAGGCCAACCCGATCGCCACCGCTGCGACGATGGCGAGCCAGCGCATCTGCGTTCCGCGCGACAGGCTTCGCGTATGGGGCAGCGTCTGGGGGGGTACGGTCGAGTGCATTGGGGGGACCTGCTGTGATTTGGCTGTCAGCCCTAGGCCTGCTCGCTTACAGTCGGCTTACAGATGCCGCGGTGCACAAAGAAAAGGTCCGATGCGCTTACTATTGGTCGATGATGAAGACGCAGTCGCCGCGGCACTGGGCGACGCGCTGGTGCGGCGCGGCGTCGCGATCGACCATGCTGGCACGATCGAGGCGGCCGAAGCCTATCTCGAGGCGAGCGACTATGCCGCGGTATTGCTCGACCTCGGCCTGCCCGACGGCGACGGCATGGGGCTGCTGACGCGGATGCGCGCGCGCGGCGACACGCGCCCGGTACTCGTGCTCAGCGCGCGCGGCGCGATCGATGCGCGAATCCGCGCGCTTAACGCCGGCGCCGACGAATATATGGTCAAGCCGTTCGACCTCGACGAGCTCTATGCCCGGTTGCTCGCGATCCTGCGCCGCCGCGACGGCTATGTCGGGCGCTCGCTCGAATGCGGCGCTTTACGCTATTCGGTCGAGACGCGCGTCGCCTCGGTCGGCGAGCAAGTGCTGAGCCTGTCGGCGCGCGAAACCGAACTGCTCGAACTGCTGCTGCGCCGCGTCGGCAAGGTCGTCCCCAAACGCAGCGCCGAGGATCATCTGTTCGGGCTCGACGGCGATCTCGGATCGAACGCGATCGAAGTCTATGTCCATCGCCTGCGCAAGCGGCTCGACGAGGCCGCGACCGGGGCGCGGATCGAGACGGTGCGCGGCGTCGGCTATATGCTGCTGGCGACGCCACCGCGATGACCGCGCCGCGCTCGCTGCTCGGGCAGTTCGTCGCGCTCCACATCGCGGTCGCGGTGATCGCGACGCTGACCTTGCTGTGGAGCGCGACCACGCTGCTTCACCAGACCGCCGATCATTTCCAGCGCACGCTGCTCCAGCGCCAGGCCGAAATTGTCGCCGAGGCACGCGCCAGCCACCGCGCGGCGGCGGTGCCGCTGACCAGCGGGATGGCGGTGGCGATCTTCGGCGCCGACCGGCGTCTCGCCAGCAGTAGCGGGCCGCCACGCGCGGCAATCCTCGCCGCGGCGACGCTCGACGGCCACCACCATTTCTTTCGCCGCGGCGCGGTCGAAGGCTATAGCCTGCCGACGCGGCGCGGCTGGATCGTCGTGTCGCAGGACGATACCGACCCCGAGGTCGTCACCGACGATATCGTGCGGACCTTCCTCAAGCGCTTCGCGCTGCTGATCCTGCCGATCGCCGCGCTCGTGCCGCTGATCGGGGTATTGCTCGCGCGACGGCTGACGCTGCGGATGCGCGCGGTCTCGGCGATCGCCGCGGAGATCGGGCCGCGCTCGTTCGACACGCGCCTGCCGCTCGGCCTCTTGCCACGCGAAGCCGAGCCGCTCGCGGTCGCGACCAACGCCGCGCTCGACCGGCTGGTCGAAGCATTGCACGTGCAGAGCGCTTTCGCTGCCGATGTCGCGCACGAATTGCGCACCCCGCTCGCCGCGATCCGCTTGCGCGCCGACGCGATCGCCGATGCGGGCGTGCGCGCCGACCTGATGGCCGCGGTCGATCGTGCCGCCCGCGTGATCGGGCAATTGCTCTCGCTCGCCGAGCTCGAACAGCCGCAGATGCGCGACGCCGGGGCGATCGATCTGGCCGAAATCGCCGAAAGCGTGGTCGCGGACCGCGCACCGGCGATCCTGGCCGGGGGACGGACGATCGCGCTCGACACCGCCGCCCCGGTCGCGACGATCGACGGCCAGCGCGAGGCGATCGTCCTGGCGCTCGAAAATCTGGTCGACAATGCCGCCAAATATACGCCGCGCGGCGCGGCGATCGTCGTTCGCGCGGGGCCCGGCGCGCGGCTGAGCGTGGCCGACAACGGCCTCGGCGTGTCGGAGGCGGACATCGCGCGGCTCAAGCAGCGCTTCTGGCGCGGCGGCGCGGCTGGTGTCGAGGGATCGGGAATCGGCGTGTCGCTGGTCGAGCGGATCGCGCGGGCGCATGGCGGAACGCTGGCGATCTCGCGCGGCGTCGACGGTGACGGTCTGCTGTTCGAGATCGTCCTGTGTGGTCCGGCGGGTGGTGCATTGCCCGGCTGAGCGATCGGCACGCATCGGGCTTGTATCGGGCCGGGCGCAAGACCGCTTGTGTCGCACCGCCGCTGCCGCCAATCTGCCGCGATGAAAGCTTTGCTCCCGCTGCTCCTGCTCCTCCCCGCCGCGAGCGATCCGGCGCCGCCGCTGCTGTCGCCCGAGCGGATCAAGGCCGACGTCCGCACGCTCAGCGCCGATGATTTCCACGGCCGCGGGCCGACCCAGCAGGGCGAGCCGATCACGCTCGCCTTTCTCGAACGGCGCTTCGCACAGCTCGGGCTGAAGCCGCTCGGCGATGCGGGATATCGGCAGACGGTGCCACTGCTCCGCTGGACGCGCGAGCAGGCGCGTTTTGTGCTCGATCTCGGCGGGAAGACGCAGGTGCTGACCCCGGGTGTCGAGATCGCTGCGACCTCGCGGATCGTTGGCGAGTCGGGCCTCGACCATGCCGGCGTGGTGTTCGTCGGCTACGGCGTGGTCGAACCCAAGCTCGGCTACGATCCGTACCAGGGCGTCGACGTGCGCGGGAAGATCGTCGTCGCGCTGGCGGGCGATCCCGATGTCGAGGCGGGGCGCGACCTCGGCTTCGGTGGGCGCGCATCGAGTCCCGCGGCGCGGACCAAGCTCGCCGAGGCGCAGAAGCGCGGCGCGGCGGCGTTCCTGACGATCCACGATACCTTCCCGTCGAGCTATCCCTGGCTGCAGCTCGCCAATAGCGACGCGGTGCCGGGCTATGCGCTCGACACCGGCAGCGTGCCGCCGGCGTTCGGGCTGCGCGGCACGATCCGCAACGATATCGGCGTCGCGATGCTGCGCCAGAGTGGGCTCGATTATGCCGCCGCCAAGCGTGCGGCACAGCGCGCGGAATTCCGCGCTATCGTGCTGAAGGGGGTATCGTTCACCGCGTCGACGACGATCGCGCTCGGCCGCGTCGTCAGCCACAATATCGTCGGGATGCTGTCGGGCAGCGACCCGAACGCGGGCAGCATCCTCTACGGCGCGCATTGGGATGCGTATGGCGAGAACAGCTTCGATCCGCCCGCCGACCGCATCCGCAACGGCGCGATCGACAATGGCACCGGCACCGCCACGCTGCTCGAGATCGCGCGTGCCTACGCCGCCGCCAAACCACCGCGCCGTTCGGTCGTGTTCGCGCTGTGGACCGCCGAGGAGAAAGGGCTGCTCGGGTCGAGCTGGTATGCCGAGCATCCCGCGCTGCCGCTCGCGACCACCGCGGCGCAGTTCAACCTCGACCCGCACGTCGTGCTCGGCCGGACGCGCGATCTCGAGCTGATCGGTGTCGGGCGCACGCCGCTCGAAGCCGATCTGTCGCGCGTCGCCGCCGCGCAGGGGCTGCGTGTGGTGCCCGAGGAGAATACCGAGGCGGGCTGGTATTATCGATCCGACCATTATGCCTTCGCCCAAAAGGGCGTTCCCGGCGTCTATTTCCGCGCCGGGCGCGATCTGGTGACGGGTGGCTTGGCGACGGGCGAGCGCGTTCGCGCGCGCTACAATGCGCAATGCTATCATCAAACGTGCGACGAATACGATCCGGCGTGGGACATGACCGGCGCGGCGCAGGAAGGCAGCATCGCCTATGCGCTCGGCCGTGAGATCGCCGAGGGTACGACATGGCCAGGCTGGAACGCGACCGAGCCCGTCGCGGCCGAACGCGCGAAAACAGCCGCGGCCCGGCGACCGTAGAGCGCCGGGCCACCGGTCGGAACCGACCGCCGGACGCACCGACGGCTTTCATCGTAGCGCCTTCAAAACGTCATCGATCTGCGGCCAAAACGACGCGCAACCGTAACGACACTCCCCTACCGCCCCGCTTGATCGTGCGGTTCAGGCACGGACAGGGGAATATCATGACTGTATCGCACGTCTCGAAGCTGGCGCTTGCCGTCGCGCTGGTCGCCGGACCCTTTGCCGCAGCGCAGGCGGCCGAGCCCGCCGCTGCGCCCGCCCCCGCGCCTGCTGCAGCCCCGACCGAGCCGACCGTCAGCGACGACGCCGCGCCCGAAAGCATCGTCGTCACCGCCAAATCGACACGCTCGGCGACCGCGCTGCCGGGCGCCGAGATGCAGAAGATCCTGCCGGGCATCTCGCCGCTGAAGGCGATCGAGACGCTGCCCGGCGTGCTCTACATCACCGCCGATCCGTGGGGCTATAACGAGCAGAACGCGCAGATTTTCATCCACGGCTTCAGCGGGCAGCAGCTCGGCTATACGATGGACGGCCTGCCGCTCGGCGACCAGAGCTATGGCAATTACAACGGCCTGTCGCCGCAGCGCGCGGTGATCTCGGAGAATGTCGGCCGCGTCATCGTGTCGACCGGCGCGGGCGATCTCGCGACTGCCTCGAACAGCAATCTCGGCGGTACGGTCGAGACCTATTCGTCCGACCCGCTCAAGACGCTCGGCGCGCAGATTGGCCAGACGGTCGGCAGCTATTCGACCTCGCGCACCTTCGTGCGGCTCGACAGCGGCACCTTCGGCGGCGGCAATTCGGCTTATATCTCGGCGGCGCGGCAGGATGCGCGCGCGTGGGACTTCAACGGCAAGCAGGGCGGCTATCAGGTCAACGCCAAATTCGTCCATGAGGACCATATCGGCAAGCTGACCGCCTATTTCGACTATAACGACACGACCCAGCCAAACGAAGACGCGACCGTCTTTTTCAAGCCGTCGGCCAACGGCACGGCAAATACGGTGCAGCTCTACACGCCGTATACCAAGCCGTTCTTCTATCCCGATTTCACGACCTATCGCACCTCGTACCTGAGCGCGCTCGGCAACTCGCCGGCGGCGGTCGGCAGCAATTACCGCAACTATTATTCGGACGCGCAGCGCACCGATCTGCTCGGCTATCTGCGCTACGACGCGCATCTCACCTCGGACATCACCTGGTCGACGACGGGCTATTATCATCACAATGACGGCGTCGGCGTCGTCGCGGGGCCGCTCGGCCAGTCGATCACGACGATCCAGCCCTATCTCGACCCCAATTATGCGACCAACCCGCATTATGCCGCCAATGCCAACGGCTCGGCGGCGCTGGTCGCGGCGACCGGCGGATCGGGGCTCGTCACGCGCACGACCGAATATCGCATCGATCGCGGCGGGGTGATCTCGGCGGTCACCGCCAAGCTCGGCGCGCATACGCTCGAATTCGGCGGCTGGTTCGAGCATAACAGCACGACGCAGTGGCGCCGCTGGTACGGCGTCAGCGTCAGCGATCCGGCGTCGAGCACGCCCTATATCCGCCCGCTCGACGTCGCGCAGCCGCTGTTCACGCAATATCAGGGCGAAGCGCGGATCAACGAGCTCCAGCTCCATCTGCAGGATACGTGGCAGGCGACCGACCGCCTGCTCCTCCAGGCGGGGTTCAAGACCAGCGCGCAATGGGCGAACGGCTATTTTCCGGTGCAGCCCAAGCTCGGCTCGCTCTCGGGCCTGACTGGCGGGTTGCCGCAGGGCAAGATCGATACGCTGCGCTGGTTCCTGCCGTCGGTCGGCGCGACCTATGACCTGACGCGGCACGAGCAGCTCTACTTCAACGTGCAGAAAAATTTGCGCCAGTATCAGGCGTATCTCGCGGGCGGCGGCGGCCCGTGGTTCACCGGCAGCCAGGCGGCGTTCAACGCCTTTGCCGACCAGGGCAAGCCCGAGAGCAGCTGGACCTATGAAGGCGGCATCCGCAGCCATCGCAGCTTCGACGGTCTGCTCAGCGGGCTCGAGGCGCAGGTCAATTACTACCACGTGGTGTTCAACAACCGCCTGCTAGCGATCTCGACCAACCCGGGCGGGATCGCCGGCGGCGGCATCACCGGCGGGACCTCGATCCTCGTCAATGTCGGCGGCGTGCATACCGACGGCGTCGATGCTGCCTTCACGCTGCATTTCGGGCGCACCTTCTCGCTTTACAATGCCGCGTCGTACAATCTGTCGAAGTATCAGAGCGACTATACCTCGACCGCGACCGGAATCGGCGCGGCGACGGGCTCGTGCATCGGCGGCTATCTCGTCGTCGGCGGCGTCGTGCCGACCTGCGGCAAGCAGCTCCCGGGCACGCCGAAATGGATGAACAAGACCGTCGCGACGCTCGACATGGGGCCGTTCGAGGCGCAGCTGATCGGCGATTATGTCGGCCGCCGTTTCGCGACCTTCACCGACGATGCGAGCGTGCCGTCCTATTTCCTCACCTCGCTGCGGCTCGCGGCGAAGGTGCCCGAGGGCGTGCTGCCGCTGCGCAAGGTCGAGCTCGCGCTCAACGTCACCAACCTGACCGACAGGAAGGGCTGGTCGACGCTGTCGATCGGGTCGGCGACCAACAGCTGGTCGGCCTATCCGATCGCGCCGCGGCAATGGTTCCTGACGCTGTCGGCGGCGTATTGAAGCGCGTCTGGCGGGGCGGGGAAGCGGCTCCCGATCGGGACCGCTTCCCCGCCCTGCCGACCTCCTCGCCCCTATTGATCCCGACGCGCAAGAACCGCCTCGGCAGCGATTTTACGCGCACGATACGCGCGCATTCGCCTTTCGATATCGCCGCTTAACGCGCCGCGCGCCTATTCCACCTCCTGCACGATTCGCCGAGCCGCCCGCCATCGCGCGGGGCATTTGAGGAGCCATTCGCTCCGGCGCGGAGGAATCGCTGCGATGTGTGAAGGACAGCAAATGGCGCCACCCGACCCGGAACCCGAACAGCGCAGCGCGGTCATTACGGTAGGGCAGGATCGCGCTGGCCACTGGCTGGTTCAGGACGACCGCGCGCTGCTCGAGGGTCGCTTCGTCTCGCGCGCGGCGGCATTGGGGTTCGCCCGCGCCGAACGCCATGCCTTTAGCGGCGCCACGATCGCGCTCGCGACCGCCCCGTTGGTGCCGCTCGTGCCGTTTGCCCCGGTCCAAGCCTGGGAAACCGCGCAGACCTGCCAAGCGTTCGGCCCGTCGGCGTCCGCCGTTTTCGGCGGTGGGAGCAGCCCCGCATGACCTATGTCGCCGAACACGGCGTGCCCGGGGTGCGTCTCACCCCGCGCCCGCGCCGCCCCGCCAGACGCGCCCCCGTGCCGCCACGCTGCCGCGATTCGCGCTGGCCGCAAGTCGCCGCCGCGCTTGCCGCGCTGCGCGCCGACAAACGATGCAGCGTCAGGATCGTCGATGCCGATTGCGGCGCTGGAACGCTGCTGCTGTGTGCGGTGCGCTTCGCCCGCGCGCTCGGTTTCACCGCGATCGAAGCGCGCGGCGTCACCGCCGCGCCGGCGCTGATCGGCCGCGCCCGCGCGGCCGCGGCGACGCTGCACGACCCGGCGGTCGGCATCACCTTCGAACAGGGCGTGCCCGGCACGGTGCAGGACGAGGTCGATTTTCCGGCGGACATTGTGCTGTGGCACGGCTGCCAGCGGTGCGACGATCGGGCCGCGCGACGCGCGACCGAGCGGGCGCTGGCAAGCGCCGGTCGCGCCCTGATCGCCGATCAGCCGCGACCCAGGGCATGACGCACCGCAATCGCGTCTGGCGCGGGCTCGGCGTGGGACTGGTCGCGCTCGCTGTCGCCGCGCGAATCGGCTATGACGATGGCACGCGCACCGAGCTGGGCGTCGCAGCTTTCCTGCTGTGCCTCGCGGGTCTGGTGCTGATCGTCCAGGGGAAGCGGGTTCCGGCGGCGCTCCGCGTCGAGTTCAGCCGGCATCGCCTGCTCGCGCAGGCGATCCGTAACCGCCGCCGCAGTCGCCCGAGCGACCCCAACGCCTGAACGTCATCGCGCGGGGCGAGGACTCAGGCGACGACCCGGATCGTGTGTTCGGAGGGATCGACCGGATCGAGGAAGAACGCCCCGGCATCGCGCTGTGCGACCAGCCAGGCGACATGCGCCGCGCTGATCCGCTGGCCCGGAACGAGGCGCGGGACGCCGGGCGGCGCGGGCGCGATGATCTCGGCGGCGATCCGCCCCTCCGCCGCCTCGATCGGCACGGCCTCCGCGGCACCGACGAACGCCGCGCGCGGCGCCATCGCCATCTCGACCTGCAAGGTATCGATTCCTGGCAAAGCCGCCAGCGGCGGCAACCCCGCGGTGCCCGCGGCAAGCTGACGCACCAGATCCTCGAGACCGGCAACCAACGCGCGAACATCTGCGCGCCGCGTGCCGAGCGACAGGATCAGCAACAGGTGGCGGGCGTCCGACAGACCGGCGCTGACGCGGTGCTCGCGCGCCAACCAATCGTCGATCGCATAGCCCGACACGCCGAGCGCCGACACGTCGACCAGCACCTTGCTGTCATCGAGCTCTGCACCGGCGGGTAGGTCGTCGCGCGTGAAGACACGCAGCCCCTCGATCTTGGCCAATTGCCCCCGCAGCCCCGCCGCGGTGTCGAGCACCTGCGTCCACAACCGCTCGCCGTCGAGCGCATGATCGCGGCGCGTCGCGTCGATGCTGGCGAGGATCGGCACCGACGGGCTGGTCGTCTCGAACAGCTCATACGCCATCCAGAGCCGCTGCAGATCGAGCACGCCGCTCTTTGCGAGGATCGCCGACCCCTGCGCCAGTGCGCCCATCGTCTTGTGCAGGCTGTACACTGCGGCATCGGCGCCCTTGGTCAGCGGATCGTGCGGCAAGGCTTCGCAAAAGGCGAAGGCCCCGCCCCAGGCGGCGTCGCAGATCAGCGGCACGCCTTGATCGTGGCACAGATCGGCAAGCGCCGCGATGTCGCTCGTCACACCGAAATAGGTCGGGCTGACGATCAGCACCGCGCGCGCTTCGGGATGCGCGGCGAGCATTTCGGCCAGCACCGCCGGGCTGACGCCATGCTCGATATCCCAGCGCGGATCGATCTCGACCGGAATGATCACCGCGTTGAGTCCGGTCGCGAGCGCATGTGCCCGTTCGGCCTTATGTGCGTTGGCGGCGATCAGCACGGTATCGCCCGGCCCGGCCACCGCCGACAAGACCGTGTGGAGACTTTGCGTCGATCCGCCCGTTACGAACCGACAGAAATCGGCGTTCCACGCCTCGGCCGCGATCTCGTGCGCGCGTTGCAGCGCGTGCGCGCCCTCGGTACGATCGTCGAGGCCCTTCGGCGTCATCACATCGGCTTGGAACACACGCCGCCCGAGCAAGCGACGCATGCCCCCCGGCATCGCATTGCCATGATGATGCGCCGGCGCGCCGAAACCAACGATAGGCCGGCGCTCGAGCGCCGCCAGGGCATCGAGGATGGGGGTCTGTTTCTGATCCATCCAGCCACAAAGCCGAGGTCCCGGCTAACGTTCCCTAAACAATCGTTTAATCACGACTATGGGTCAGCCACAGGCCCCGTTTCGGTCAAAGGCTAGGGCTTCAAGATTGCCTTGATCTGCGATCCGGGCCCAACCGGCCTCGACCAGGGCCGTGGACACGAGCGCGCGGGGATCCTGCGCGGCCGCTGCGGCGACGCCGCCAGCAGGACAAGCCGTGCGCCTGCGCCGCGCGTCGCCGGGCCGATGACCGGGCGACGCTTTGGCGTTCAGCTCGGCTCGGCGACGCGCGCGGTGCGTTTGGGCTTTGCGCCCGATGCCGCGGTCGCGGCTTTCGCCTGGCGCCCCTTCTGCCCAAGTCCGATGCGATGCGCCATTGCGCGGCGCGCCTCCGAATAGCTTTCGGCGACCATCGGATAATCGGCCTTCAAATTATAGCGTTCGCGATACTGTTCCGGTGTCAGACCGTTGCTCGACAGATGCCGGCGCAGCGTTTTGTACGGCTTGCCGTCGATCATCGAGATGATGTGGTCCTTCGAAGCGAGCGACTTCCGCGCGGTCACCGCCGGCGTGAATTCTTGCGATGCGACTTCTTCCGCGCCGTCTGCGGTATTTGACACTCCTGCATTTGCAAGCTCCGTCACAGTCGCGTGCATCGTCCGTAAAAATGCCGGAACATCTTCAGACGTAATACGATTGTTCTGATTGCCGAGCCACGCGATCGTCAATTCGGTTGCGAGTTCAACCGCGTTCAAAGTTGTTTCTTCTGCCATCGATTTCTCCAATTCTTTAATCTCCCCCGCGCCTAGGTAATCGGCGTTCAGCGAAACCGCCATAGTCTATCTATACGAATTGCGCCTTTATCGTCCTTGCCCCGCGAAGTATCTCGCGCCGCTGGGTCACATGGTACAAGCACGAGAATCGTGATTGGTTGAGGCTGCGTGGTAGGGTTCGCCGGATCGGCTACAGAAACGCTTTGCGAATCTCGCACGCTCTTGCGGGCCTATCATCCGCTCGCGCTCGGCTTGGCGGGTTCGTCTCTGCTGCTGAAAGAACGACTGTGCGTAAGGCCGCGGTTAAGGGGATCCGAGCCGATGCCGCGGTCTCGCGGATCTGCCTGATCGACCGCCCGCGCGCCGGAAGCGCCGGTCCAAGTGTTCGAAGCGCCGCGCGCGCGAAAAGATCGATGGGGCGAATGACGGGGTTTCGATCAACGACGGACCGTCTGGATCAGGCCGCCCGTCTGCTCAGTCCAGCACGATCGAGACCGGTATGCCCGCGACCGAGGATGGCGCGACCCAGACATCGAAGGCGCCCGGCTCGGCGAAGCGGCGCGCATCGGGATGGACAAAAGCCAGATCCGCCCGCGTCAGCGTGAACGCCACGCGCGCCCTTTGGCCAGGATCCAAATCGAGGTGGGAAATCCCCTTCAATACGCGGACCGGCTGGGTGAGGCTTGCGACCTTGTCGTGGACGTACAGTTGCGCCACTTCGTGCAGTCGCCGTTTCCCGGTATTGGAAACCAAGGCCGAGACGGTGATCGCGCCGTCGCCGGCCAATATCGGCGCGCTGACCGTGGTGCCCGAATAGCGCGCGGTCGCATAGCTCAATCCATGGCCGAACGGATAGAGCGCTTCGGTCGTCACTTCGCGGTAGCGCGCTTTCCACGCCGGATCGGCGCCGAGTTGCGGGCGGCCGGTGGTGCGGTGGTCGTAGAAGAACGGCTCCTGCCCCGATGCCTGCGGGAAGCTGACCGGCAGGCGTCCCTGCGGCGCGGCGGCGCCAAACACGATATCGGCCATCGCATGGCCGGTCTCGGAACCGAGGAACCAGGTCGCCAGGATCGCCGGCGCATTGCGTACCGCGCCGCTCAAGGCCAGCGCCCGGCCGTGCCGCAACAGCACGACCATCGGCCGGCCGGTCGCAGCCAGCGCCTCGGCCAGGGCCTGTTGCGGTGCGGGGATCGTAATCTCGACCCGCGCCTGTGCCTCCCCCGACATGCGCGCGCTTTCGCCGATCACCAGCACGATCACGTCGGCCGCCTTCGCCGCCGCGACCGCGCGCGCGATCCCGCCGGCGAGCGGGGCCTCGTAATCGCACCCGCGCGCGATCTCGAGCCGCGCCGTCGGCCCCATCGCGGCGCGAAAACCGGCCTCGGGGGTGACGCAGCTCGCGAAATCGGGAAAGCTCGCCCAGGGACCCGGCATGTCGCCTTTGTCCGACACGCACGGCCCGATCAGCGCGATCTTGGCAGTGGTCGACAGCGGCAGCAGATCCCCGTCATTCTTGAGCAGCACGACCGACTTGACCGCCGCCTCGCGCGCGAGCGCGATCGCCGCCGGCAAGCGCACGTCGCGCGCTTCGCGTGCGAGATCGAGCGAGCGATAGGGATTGTCGAATAGGCCGAGCGCCTGCTTGACGCGGAGCACGCGGCGCACTGCGGTATCGACGGTCTTCATCGCGATCCGGCCCGATCGTACCAGCGCCGGCAGATGCGCGTTGTACAGTCCGCTCTGCATCGAGATGTCGCACCCGGCATTCAGCGCCTTGACCACCGCATCGGGTCCGTCGGCGGCGAAACCGTGCGCGATCATCTCGGCATCGGCGGTGTAGTCCGAGACGACCAGCCCCGCGAACCCCATCTCCCCGCGCAGGATATCGGTCAGCAGATGATGGTTGCCCGTCGAGGGCACGCCGGCAATGTCGTTGAAGCTCGCCATCGTCGACAACGCACCGACGTCGAACGCCGCTTTGAACGGCGGCAGATGCGTCTCGCGCAGCGTCGTTTCGGGAATGTCGGCGGTGTTATAGTCCATGCCGCCCATCACCGCGCCGTAGCCCGCGAAATGCTTCGGGCAGGCCAGCACCGAATCCTCGGCGGTCAGGTCGTCGCCCTGGAAGCCGCGCACGCGCGCGGCGGCGAACTGGCACCCGAGCCAGGTGTCTTCCCCCGCGCCCTCGACCACCCGCCCCCAGCGCTGATCGCGCGCGACGTCGACCATCGGCGCGAACACCCACTGGATCCCCTTGGCGCTCGCCTCGACCGCCGCGGCACGCGCGGTCCGCCGCGCGAGCTCGGGATCGAAGCTGGCGGCTTCGCCGAGCGGCACCGGAAAGGTCGTCTTCATCCCGTGGATCACGTCGCCCGCAAAGATCAGCGGGATCCTGTGCGGCCCCTGCTCGACCGCGACGCGCTGGAGCTCGCGGCCCGCCGCGACACCGATGCCGTTATACAGGCCCGTCATCCGCCCCGCGGCGATCTCGCGCTGCACCGTCGCCATGCTCTGCGCGACGAGGCCGGGATTGACCGGCGGGCCATCGACCCGCGACGGATCGCTGAAGATACTGAGCTGCCCGGCCTTCTCCTCGAGCGTCATCGCCGCGATCAGGCGCTCGATCCGCGCATCGCGCACAGGGCCGACGCGCGCGAACGCGGGCGAGAGCATGATCGAGATCGCCGATAGCGACGCGCCCTTGAGCAGCATTCGGCGCGAAACATGGCCCGTCACTCGTCTTCCTCTCCGCTGCCGTCGCGAATCGCCAAGGGTGGGTTCGCACGCGACTCATTTTCCGCTTGGCGAATGCGCATGAAACCGGTTACTGGGCAAGTCTTGGAACCGGTTACCCGGCCCGTCAGAGGCCGGTTCGGGGTCAGTCCAGCGAAGCGCTGGGACAGGGAAAGACGCGCGGACCGCATTGGCTTTGGCCTGCTGGGGCACGCGGTATCCCGTCCCGGGCTGTTGCGGACAATCCCCGAACGCGTAGCCGATCCGCCGACGAACGAGAACATAACGAGGCTGGGATCCGCCTCGAACTAGGGGAGACGACATGAAAACGCTGATCAAGGCGAGCCTTCGGGTAGCGCTTGCCACCACCGCTCTCGGCACGGGTGCGCTGCTCCTGACCGCGCCGGCGATGGCGCAGACCACCTCGACCGTGCGCGGGCATATCGACGGGGCGACCGCGGGCACGACCGTGACGCTCACCGATCTCGGCACCGGCCATGTCGAAACGGTCAAGGCCGACGCCAAGGGCGACTATATTCTGGTCGGCCTCCCGCCGAGCACGTATCGCGTGTCCTCGGGGAGCCGCTCGGCCGAAGTCGTCGTGCCGCTCGGCCAGGCGGTCACCGCCGATCTCGCCGCGCCGACGGCGACCGCCCCTGCCGCTGCCGGCGGCGGCAACGACATCGTCGTCACCGGATCGCGCGCGCGCGACGTGCGCACCGCGACGGTCGGCGCCAATATCTCGCGCTTCCAGCTCGAGAACCTGCCCAACGGCGACCGCAACTTCCTCAACTTCGCAGCACTCGCGCCCGGCGTCACCGTCTCGCCGCCAACGCTCGGCGGCAAGGCGCGCCAAGTCCAGGCCGGCGGGATCAATTCCGACAACACCAACACCTTCATCGACGGCATCAGCATCAAGAATCTGGTGAACCACGGCGGGACGGTCGGGCAGAATTTGTCGTCGGGCAACCCGTTCCCGGCGTCGGCGGTCGACCAGTTCGACGTCCAGACGCAGAACTTCAAGGCCGAGTTCGAGCAGGCGGGCTCAGCGGTGATCTCCTCGATCACCAAGACCGGCGGCAACAGCTTCCACGGCGAAGTCTTCGGAGAATGGCAGCCGACGGCATTCATCAGCCGGAACTATGACGACCGCCCGGGCAAGCTCAACAACGCCACCGCGCCGTACACGGCAAAGCCCAATTTCGACGCCAAATATTACGGCGCCAATCTCGGCGGTCCGATCATCAAGGACAAGCTCACCTTCTTCGCCGATTTCGAGGGCACCTCGAAGACCTTCGGCGCGAACGACATCAACGTCTATAACGGCACCTTCCTGTCGGCCTTGCCCGCGGCGGCCCAAACCTATGCGCAGGGCGCCCGCCAGCAATACAATGGGAGCTTCCCCGCGACCTTCGATGAAAAGCTCTATTTCGGGAAGCTGACCTTCTACGCGACTGCGCGCGACACGATCAACCTGAGCGCGTTCATCCGCAACGAATCGAACCTCCAGATCAACGGCGGCGCGACGACGATCGACTCGTCGACCAACAATCGCAACGAAGAGCACCGCTACCAGCTGACATGGAACCATCGCGGCGAGGGCTGGCTCAACGAATTCATCTTTGCGCGCGACGCCGCCGCCAACGGCGCAATCCCCAACGTCACGGGTCCGTCGAACGTCGTGACCTTCAACACCGCGGGGACCGCACCCAATATCGGCGATACCAGGGTGCTGATCCTCGGCGGCACCAACTTCACGCAGGACGACCACCAGTATCAGACGCTGTTCAAGGACAATGTCACCTTCTTCGGCGGCGCGCACACCATCAAGGCGGGCATCAAGGTCAATTTCACCAAGCTGCAGCGGCTCGAGGACAATAACGGCTCGGGCACCTTCTTCTATGATGCCAACAGCTTCACCGGCGTGGCCAACTCGACCCCTTATGCCGCGACGATCAATACCGCGGTGGTCAAGCCGGTCACCGCGAACAACACCGAGATCGGCGGGTTCGTGCAGGACGACTGGCGGCCGAACGACCATTGGCAGATCAGCGGGGGTCTGCGCTGGGATTACGAGACCAATGCGGTGAACAACAATTACGTGACGCCCGCGGCGATCGCCGCCGCGCTGCGCGCCTATCCCGGCTGGCAGGCGGCCGGCATCAATGCCAACGATTACATTTCGACCGGCAACAACCGGAAGCCGTTCCTTGGCGCGTTCCAGCCGCGCTTCGGGATTTCCTACGACGTGAAGGGCGATCGCGATCTCGTCTTCGTGCTCGGCGGCGGACGCTATTACAACCGCTCGCTGTTCATCGATTCGGCGATCGAGACGATCAAGGACCAGTATGAATCGGTCGTCACGATCAACACGCCGCCCAATTGCGTGCTGGGGACGGCGCGCTGCGTCGCAACGATCCCGACCAACGTCGATCAGCTGCGCACGCTCGCGGCGATGCAGGGCGGCGAGGTCCATCTGCTCAACAACCGGACGCGGATGCCCTATTCGGATCAGGTCAATTTCGCGGTCAAGAAGCGCCTCGGCGTGATCAATACCTCGATCACCTTCGCCTATATCAAGTCGCACAACATCTATCAGGAGGTGATCGGCAACCGCAATCCGGACGGGTCGTACAGCCCCGGCGGCAACCCGGTCTATACGTACAACGGCGTGCCGTACGCGGCAGGGATCTTCTACGGCACCGCGGCGATCAACACCGCGCCGCTGCCCGGCTATGGCGCGATCTTCATCGGCAACAGCGACGGCAAGGCGCACTACGCCGCGATCTACCTCCAGGCCGACAAGCCCTATACCGAGGCCTCGGGCTGGGGCTTCAGCACGACGCTGACGATCTCGAGCTCGCGTTCGAACGACACGCGCAACGGTGCCTCGATCGGCGATCCGTTCAACTTCGACGCGCCGACGATCGGCGCGCAAGGGTATGGCGATTCGAGCGGGCTCGAGCGCTGGCGCTTCGTCGCGACCGGCACCGTCAAGCTGCCGTTCGACATCCGCGCGACGGGCTTCGCGACGATCTCGTCGGGCCCGTCTTATGGCGGCGCGCTGTGCGGCATTCCGACCACCGTCCCCGGCGGCGGCGGCTGCTACACGACCAATTTCGGCATCTATCAGCCCGGCGGAATCGGCTACAAGAACATCGACTTCAACCTTGCGAAGACCTTCAAGATGCCCTACGCGCACGGCCATGCGCTGACGGTCTATTTCCAGGCGCTCAACGCGTTCGACTTCGTCAACCGCAACTATTCGACCTTCGGTGGCGGGTTGCAGACGATCGGCGGCGCCGGCCCGACGCGCAATCCCGATACGGGCTCGGTCGCGAGCCAGGGGCGTAACTTCAAGATCGGCGCCAAATACACGTTCTAGAGGCGAGCGCCCCGGGGAAGCCCGGGGCACCCCTTGCTAGGCCGCGAGCCAGCCGCCGGTGAAGCCGGCGCGCTCCAGACCGAGCCGGATCGGCGCCGAGCGGCGCATCAGCCGCCAGATCAACCCGTCGCGCGTATTGGCGATCGCGCCAAGGATCGGCCCCTGGTCGATGCCGAGATAATTCTCCGACACCCAGCCGCGCACCGGGTCGACCGACCCGCGCTGGAGCGGCTTTTCGGGCTTGCGAAAGCTCGGATTGAACGCGTCGTAAAAGCCGTAGCGACCGTAGAGCCGGTCGCCCTGCTGCTTATGCAGCGCGAGCGTCGCGGGCACGACGATCTCGGGCGCGAAGGCGAGCGAGCCGATTGCCGCGGTCGGCGCGATCGTGCCGTCGTCGAAGCCGTCGGGCTCGTCGACCGGCCCGCGCGCCGAATAGGAGCGGTAGTTGGTGATGTGGCCGTTGACGTCATATTGCACGTCGGCCGGGCCGGCCGACGCGGTCAGCCCCCAGATATCGCGCGAATAGCCCGCCCAGCCCATCGGATTGCGGATCGCATAATTACGCTGCGCCCAGGTCGCGCGACGGCTGTTCTCGAAATAGTCCATCCCCGCCTCGCGCATCGCCGCGTCGCGGATGCCGCGGAAGTCGATCCACATCTGGCTGTATTGGTGGCCGAACATCGGCGCGAAGGCGAGTCGTCGCGTCGCGCCGCTGCCGCGCCAGCATTTCGCATAGGGCGCGCACCATGCCGCCCAGGCATCGGGCCCGACCGCGTGCGTCGGCGAACCGAGCGCGAGCAGGTTGACCATCATGCCCTCGTTATAGCCATCCCAGTTGCGCGTGATGAAGCCGACGCCGGGGTGCCAGCCCATCGACAGCACCGCCTGGCTGCGCCGGAACCAGTCCCAATCGGCGCGCGCATAGATCGCGCGGGCGAGGCGCCCGATCTCGCGTTCGTCGGGATGGTCCTGGTCGTAATATTCGGCGGCGAACAGCATGCCGAGGAAGAGCATCGTGCTGTCGACCGACGATAGCTCGACATCGCCGAAGCGCAACCCGCTGTCCATGTGCAGGAAGTGGTAGAAGAAGCCGCGAAAGCCCGCGACGCCCGACGCGCCATCGCCCTGCGGCGCCTGGTCGAAGAAGCGCAGCGTCGCGAGCGTGCGCTCGCGCGCCGCGGCGCGGGTGATCCAGCCGCGCTCGACGCCGATCGGATAGGCGGTGAGCGCGAAGCCGACTGCGGCGATGCTGCAGAATTCGGGATTGGGCCAGGCATCGGGCACCAGCCCGTTCGCGGGATTGCCCGTGTCCCAGAACCAACGGAAGGTACGCTGCTCGAGATCGTCGAACAGCGCAGGCAGCTTCAGCGCGCGCCCCGCGTGGCGGCGGCGATCGCGCGCCACCGCGGGCGCCGCGACCCCGCTTGCCAGCCCGCCCACCGCCAGGAACGAGGTGGCGGCGAAGGTACGGCGATCGATCACAAGAGCTCTCCAGCCCGTGTCGGTTGGCGCATCGGGCACCGCGGATGTAACCGGTTACAGGAGTCGGTCAAGCGAAATGCCGGTCGATCGTCCGCGGCGTGCTATCGCGCCGATAATGACCGATTCGGCGCTCCCTGCACCACAGCTTTCCTGGCCGGCACGGCTGCATTTCGCCTCGGGCGATTTCGCGTGCAACCTCTACTGGCAGAGCTCGAGCCTGTTCCTGTTCTTCTATTATACCGACGTGCTTCACCTCGCGCCGCAAGTCGCGGGGATGATCTATCTGATCGGCGCGGTGTGGGACGGGATCGCCGATCTGCTGACCGGGATCTGGGCCGAGCGCGGGCGCCCGGCCTATGCGCGCGTTGTCGGCTATGGCGCGATCCCGCTCGGGCTCGCCTTTCCCCTGCTGTATTTCGCGCCGCCGTTCCACGGCATGGCACTGATCGGCGGCCTGCTCGTCGCGCAGATCGCGTTCCGCTCGCTCTATGCGCTGGTCAACGTCTCCTATGCCGCGTGGAGCGCGCGGATCAGCAGCGACAGCCGCGACCGTGCCGCAATCGCGGGCCTGCGGATGGTGTTCGGCACGATCGCCGCGGTCGTCGTCTCGCTCTCGACCGAGCGCATCTCGCGCGCGGTTACCGGCGAGGCGACCAGCGTCACGGGGTTCCTGTGTGCAGCGACCGCCTTCGCGCTGGTCGCCACGCCGCTGCTGATCCACGTCGCGCGCCGTTCGCCGCGTGGCGACGCTACGAGCCGATTAGCGACGCCGACGATTCCGCTGCGCCGCGGGCTTGCCGTGCTGGCGGGCAATCGCGCCTTCGTCACGCTCTGCCTGGCGATGATGTGCGTCGCGATCGCCGCGACGATGCTGTCGCGCTCGGTACTCTATTATTTTACCTATGTCGTCCGTGACGAGACCGCCGGGACGACGGCGCTGGCGCTGATGGGAGTCTCGGGCAGCGTGTTCGTGCCGCTGTGGATGCTCGCGCGGCACCGCATCGGCAGCCGCGCGCTGTGGCTTGGCGCGGTCGCGCTGGCGACCACGGGCAGCATCGTCTTCGCGGCGACGGATACGGGCGTCGCCTGGCGCGCCGACCTGTTTCTGGTGGCGCTGCAAGCCGCGCTTGCCGCGTTCAGCTTCGTCTTCTGGGCGATGCTGCCCGACACCGTCGAATATGGCGAGTTGCACGGCGGTGTACGCGTCGAAGCCTTGTCGTTCGGCGTCGCGGCGCTGTTGCAGAAAGTCTCGATCGGCGCCGCGACCGCGATCACCGGCTTCGCCTATTCGGCGATCGGCTATGCGCCGCAAATGGCGCAATCGACCGCGGTGATCGCCGATATCCGCTGGATCATGGTCGTGGCGCCGATCGTGGGGTGTCTCCTCTCGGCGCTGGCGATGGCCGCCAATCCGCTGCGCCGCGACACGCATCGGCGGATCATGACGACGCTTGCCGCGCGCGCCGCCGCTACCCCGCCAGCGTGAAGCGACCCGACACGCCAGCCGCCTCGGCCGAAGGCGCGATCCACAGCTGGAAAGCGCCGGGCTCGACCGTCGGCTTCATCGCGGTCCCGATGAACGTCAGGTCGGCGCGACGGAGCGTGAAGCTGACCTTCTGCGACGCGCCGGGCGCGAGCGCGACGCGGCGATAGGCCTTGAGCTGGCGCACCGGCCGCGTGATGCTCGCCGCGACGTCATGAACGTAGAGCTGCACGACTTCGTCCACCGCCACCGTGCCGCTGTTGCTGACCATCGCCGAAACGGTCAGCGTCCCGTCTGTAGACACTGTGCCGCCGTTGCTCATCTCCAGACCGGCATAGGCAATCTCGCCATAGGTCAGGCCATGGCCGAACGGAAACAAGGCGGAATTGGGAATGCCGCGATAATGCGCCTTGAACGGCTCGAGCGGGCCATCGGGGTTGGGCCGCCCGGTCGCCTTGTGCGCATAATAATACGGCGCCTGCCCCGTCGCGCGCGGGAAGCTGACCGGCAAGCGGCCCGACGGACTGACACGCCCGAAGACGATGTCGGCGATCGCCGGACCGCCTTCCGAACCGAGAAACCAGGTCACCAGGATCGCCGGCGCCGCGAGCACCGCGCCATCGAGCGCGAGTGCACGGCCGTTCTTGAGCAGCACCACGATCGGCTTCCCCGTCGCCGCCACGGCTTCGGCGAGCGCGCGCTGTGCGGCGGGCACAACGATCTCGGTGCGCGCCTGCGCTTCGCCCGACATGTCCTGACTCTCGCCGATCGCGAGCAAGACGACATCCGCCGCCTGCGCCGCCGCGACCGCCGCGGCGATCCCGCCCTCGATCGGCGCATCGACGCCCGAGCCCGGCGTCACGCTGATCCGCGCACGCGGCCCGGCCTGCGCGCGTACCCCCGTCGCGAGATCGATCGCATCGGCATCCGACCCATAGACGTTCCATGGCCCGATCAGATCGTGCTGGCCGCTCGCGAACGGGCCGATCAGCGCGATTCCGCGATTCTGCGCGAGCGGCAGCAGCGCGCCCTCGTTCTTCAGCATAACGATCGACCGCCGCGCCGATTCGCGCGCCACGGCGCGGTTGGCGGGCGTGCCGATGCGGGTCGCCTCGCGCTTCGCGTCGATCCGGCGGAAGGGATCGGCGAACAGGCCGAGCGCGACCTTGACGCGCAACACGCGCCGCACCGCCTGGTCGAGCCGCGCCATCGGCACCGCGCCCGTGCGCACCAGATCGGGTAGGTATTTGATATAGAGCGCGCTCTGCATGCTCATGTCTACGCCCGCCAGAAAGGCGAGCCGCGCCGCGTCGCGCTCGTCGGCGGCAAAGCCATGCGCGATCAGTTCCGCGTCGCCGGTATAATCGGACACGGTCAGCCCGCCGAAACCCCACTCGTCGCGCAGCACCTCGGTCATCAGCCAATGGTTGGCGGTCGCCGGGATCCCCGCCACTTCGTTGAACGCCGCCATCACCGACAGGGCGCCGGCGTCGAGCGCGGCTTCGAACGGCGGGAAATAGACGTCGCGCAGGCTGCGCTCGGAGATGTCGACCGAATTGTAGTCGAGCCCGCCCTCCCCTGCGCCATACGCCGCGAAATGCTTGGCGCACGCCATCACGGCGTCGTTCGCGGTCAGCGCGCTTCCCTGGAAGCCGCGCACGCGCGCGCGCGCGAAGTCGCAGCCGAGCAGTACGTCCTCCCCCGCCCCCTCGACGCCGCGCCCCCAGCGCGCGTCGCGCGCGATGTCGACCATCGGCGCGAAGGTCCAGTCGATCCCGGCCGCCGCTGCCTCGACCGCCGCGACGCGCGCGGTCCGTTCGGCGAGCGCCGGATCGAAGCTTGCCGCTTCGCCGAGCGGCACAGGGAACACCGTGCGGAAGCCGTGGATCACGTCGGCGGCGAAGATCAGCGGGATCTTCAGCCGGCTGCGCATCGCCGCCTGCTGCATCGCCAGCGCCATCTTCGCGCCATTGCCGTTGAACACGCCGGTCAGGCGCCCCGCCGCGGCATCGGCCAGCTGGCTCTCATAGCCGCCGGTCGGGGCGATCGGGTTGAGCTTGTTGGCGGCGCCACCGGCCCAGGCGGCGGCCATCAGCGTCAACTGCCCGGCCTTCTCCTCAAGCGTCATCTGCCCGACGAGCGCGTCGATCGCAGGGGGCAAGGCGTCCGCGTCGAACCTTGCCAGCAAGGCGTGCGCCGGACCGGTACGCCACGCCAACGCAGCGGCTCCACCGAGCATCAGGCTGCGTCGCGAGACCTGCATCATATTCACTCTATCCTCCCCGGTTTTGCGAAGCCTATCGCAAATGTAACCGGTTACAGCAAGAGCCTTGCCGCGGTGCCGCTTTCGTGGTGCAAGCGGGGTCGAGAACAACAGCCGGAAAACCCTCGCTTTATGGCGCATGCCACTATCCGCGATGTCGCCCGGGCGGCGAACGTTTCGATCGCCACCGTCTCGCGCGCGCTGAACGGCCACGGCAACGTACGCGCCAATCTGCGCGAACGCGTCCAGACCGCTGCCGCGGCGCTCGGCTATGTCCCGCACACCGGTGCGCGCAGCCTCAGCCTCGCGCGGACCAATGCGATCGGCGTGATGCTGCCCGATCTCCACGGCGAATTCTATTCCGAGGCGCTGCGCGGCATCGATGCCGAGGCCTCCGCGCGCGGGCTGCAACTGCTGCTGTCGAACATGCACGGCGATCAGCGCGGGACCGAGACGCTGCGCTTCATGCGCGGCCGGGTCGATGCGCTGATCATCATGGCGCCCGATATCGACCCCGAGCGCCTGCTCGCGCATCTTCCCCCCAGCTTGCCGACCGTCCTGATCAGCTGTCCCGACGTCGCGGCGGACCATCCGCAGTTCCGCATCGACAATGTCGCCGCGGCCGATGCCATGGTCGAGCATCTGGTCGCGTCCGGGCGACGGCGCATCGTCCACCTGTCGGGGCCGCGCGGCAATCGCGACGCGGAGGAACGCATCGCCGGCTACAGCGTCGCGATGAGCCGGCATGGCCTGAGTCCGCGCGTCCTGACGGGCGATTTCGAAGAGGAATCGGGAACCGCGGCGGCGCAGGCCTTGCTGGCAGAGGCCGAGCGGGCCGATGCGCTGTTCGCGGCGAACGACATGATGGCGATCGGCGCGCTCGTCGCCTTTCAGCGCGCCGGGCTCGGCGTGCCCGACGACATCGCGATCGCCGGCTTCGACGATATCCCGCTCGCGCGCTTCGTCACCCCGGCGCTCACCACGATGCGCGTGGGGATCGCCGAAATCGGCGCCGAAGCGGTGTCGCGCGTGGCGGCGATCTTGGCTGGAGCAAACGACACCGCGATCCGCTGGGTCGCGCCGCAGATCAAAGCGCGGGCGAGCACGGTCGGCGCGACGCACGATGCGCCGCCGGATCGACGTGCTATTGCATTTCGTGACGGCGCATAGGCCACGCGTCGATGAAGCGCATCGCGCGATGCCGAATCCGGCGAATGAGGAGGCCGTTCCGGGTTTTGCGCTGCGCAGCAGGTTCGTCGAGCAACGTGCCGAGCGGGTGGCCAGCGTGGTGAATGCCCCGAGGATCGCGCTGGAGCGGCTCAACCAATAGTGTTCCCTCGCCGGCACAGGCCCCTCACCGGTCGCCATGGCGCAATGTCTGAAGCGAAAATCGTCGCGTATAGCGTTGGGGTCGACAAACACCCGCCGGGCACGGCCGCCGCGAGCGCAAGCGCGCCGGGGCCGCGCATGATAGTATGTCGGTCAGGCGTCACGTTCGGTCTCCGGCTCGGCATGGGGGGATGCCGACGCGCCTGATGCGGCCGCATGTCCGCGGGTTATCATCGCGTCCATCGCCTCCAGCGATACGCCGCGCGTTTCCGGGAAGAAGCGCCAGACGATTATGAATTGCATGGCCATGGCCACCGCGAAGATCCAGAAAGGTGCTGCTCGGGTGTGTTGCGAAATCACGGGGAAGCCGAACGCGATCAGTGCGTTCAGTGCCCAGTGCGTCGTACTGCCGATGGCTTGCCCCCGGGCGCGCACGCCGGTGGGGAAGATTTCCGACAGATAAACCCAGATGACGGCACCCTGTGACATCCCGAAAAAGAGGATGAACCCGATCAGCGCAGGCAGTAACCACGCCTGAGCGTGGCCGGTGGAATAGATCCACGCTACCCCCAGTAGGGCGAGCCCGGTCCCCGTTGCGCCGATGAGCAAAAGCGGCTTGCGGCCGATCCGGTCGATCACCGTCATGCCGACAAAAGTTGCTATCAAATTGGCAATTCCAATAGCGACCGACTGCACATCAGAAGAGACGCTGTCGAACCCGGCCGAGGCAAAGATGTCGCCGAGATAATAAAGGATCGCGTTGATCCCCGACAGTTGATTGAACAGCGCGATCGCCACCGCGAGAAGGATCGGCTTGCGGTGGGCGGCCCAGCTCAGGCGCGCGGCCGTTGCGGGGTGATGGTTGCGGAACGCCTGTACCAGCGCATCCGGATCGCCCATGCCGAGCGCCGTGATCGCGGCACGGGCTTTACCCTCTTCCCCGCGCTGCACCAGCCATCGTGGCGACGGCGGAATACGCAGCAACATGACGAGGAACAGCGCCGACGGCAACGCGGCGACGCTCAGTTTCAGGCGCCAGACCAGGTCACCGCTCGCCATCGCGCCGATCACGAAATTGCTGACGTAAGCGACCAAAATGCCGATCACGATGTTGAGCTGGAACGACGCGACCATGAACCCGCGCCGCGCGGCACTGGCGACTTCGGCGATATAGACCGGCGCCAGCACCGACGATCCGCCGATCGCAAGCCCGCCAAGAAAGCGAAAACCGACGAATTCGGGCAAGCTCGTGCTCATCGCCGATCCCAGCGCCGAGATGATATAGGCGCCCGCGATCCAGATCAGCACGGTCCGGCTGCCATAGCGGTCCCCCGGGTGGCCGGCGCCGAGCGCGCCGACGAGCGTGCCGACCAATGCCGCCGAAACCGCGCTGCCAAGGCCCACCGCATCGAGCGCGAACACATGCCGCAGCGCCGCGGTGACGCCCGAAATCACTGCGGTGTCGAAACCGAACAGCAACCCGCCCAGACTTACCGCAAGCACCGCAGAGCGGCCGGTAGCGCGGCCTGCCCCTGCTCCATCCTTCACGCCGGTCGTTCGCATATCATCCTCCGACATGGTCGCCCGATCGACCCGTGCAAAGCCATACCGATCCGCAAAGCGCGCATCGGCCCACCCCACTCGGCTGCAGCGGCGGCCCTTCCGGTGGCCGTCCGCGTCATCTCGCAGCCCATGCGCCTGCCCATCATCGCGCGCGTACGTCGCCCTGCTGCACCCGGTTTTGCCGGATCAGCAGGACCCAATCCTCGCCGGTCGGCTTCGACGGGACGATCCACGCGCTATTGCCCGACCTGCGGATGGCCGCCTGGCTGTACGTTCCGGTGCGTGGATCGAACCAGCGGGCGTCCGGTCGGGTGCCGGGCACCGCGGTCAGCGTGCCGGTATAGCGGACCACCGTCGCCGGCAGATAAGCGACCAGGATGCTATGATCGGCGTTCGATTTTTGGAAAGGCCGCTGGCTGTCGCGCGGCGCATCATTCCACGCGATCCGGTGTTCGTCTGGGTGCAGCGTCCACCATGGCAGCGCCGTCCAGAACGCGCGCATGGCACCAAGCTGCGTGTTACCGACCGGAAATTCCAACGCTTCACGCCAAGTATAGCCGTCCTTGCCGGCACCGCAGTTCGGGTTGGGGCTGATCTTATCGACACAGCCATACCAAATGCCCTGGGCCCCGTAGGTGAAGCCGAACGCACCACCGATCTGCGACATCCAGGCCGACTGACGCGTCATCGTTTCGCTGGAACCGGCGTAGAGCGGGATGATGTGATCGTAATTCGCCTCGTCCTCGAGCACCGGCCGCGGCGGATCGGCGTGGTATTGCTTCAGCCAGTAATCGACCGGGTGCGATGCGCCATGGCCTTCCTGCAACGTCACGAAACCGTACCAAGGTTGATCGTGGTAAGTGATCGGATTGTCCGTCCGCGAGTGCAGGCTGTTGGGCCGCTTGTACGGATCGGCTTCGTAGACGGAGCGCGCGATATCGGCCCAGCATTGGCCGCACACCGTCGAATTGCGCGATTCGAGATTGAACTCCTGCGCGGTGATCCACACGGTCGGATACGCGCCGTAACGCGCCAGAATGTACAGGGCCAGGCGGCGGTGATCTTCCGTCATCGCCCCCGTCTTCAGCGAACGGCCGATCCCTTGCGCGATCGACAGGACCATCCCGCTATCCGCCACGTATCGCACCCGGCGGTCGATCTCTTGCCAGAATGCGGGATTGGGCTCGCCGAAATAGCGATGATCGCGCCAGGCAAAACCGCCTTCGTTGACGGGGGCGTTTTCGGCTTCGTCGTTGTTGGCGAAGGTTTCCGCCTTCCACACGGTGAAGCCTTGCTTCACCCGCCGATCGACGATGGTGCGGAACGGGCCGCGGCCGGCGCCGGCCCACGGCACGGCGCTGCTGAAGCCGCCCCAATTGGTGTCGCCAAGCCAGTAGAAGGGCGTGCCGTCGCCGTAAGTGAGGTATCGGTTGTCCGCACTGATCTTCAGGAACCCGCGGCGAAAGATCGCCAGTTTCCCCGTATAGCGGACTGCGGTGAACGCGCCCGAGCGGCCTTGCAGGCCCGGGTCGTGTGCCGCCGACGACGTCGTCCCATAGCGCCACCGACCGGGCGTGGGCGGGGCGAAGCGGATACGCCACACATGTCCGCCGTCCCAAAATCCCGGCATGACCATTCGTTCGCCCGCCGGCCCGGTGAACACCGCCGAAACGGCGACCTCCTTGTAGGGGTTGGCGTAGGACTTTGCAGCGGTCAGCGTGATTTCATAGGAATGCCAAGTCGCAACCCGGTCCTCCGCCCGCGCCGCTTGGCCGCTGGCCAGGAACATGCCGAAAATTGCCGCGATCCACGCGCCTGTCGATAGTCCTTTGCCTAACATGTCGACGCCTCGAAAGATTGCCGGTTGACGGGATGGCGCAGCAACGCCGGAAGCCCGAGCAGCGCGATCGCTGGCGTCACGAAGAAGAGCAGGACCGCCAGCTGACGCTTGGCCTCCACGCTCATCTGAACGGCGGCGCCCGGCTGGAAGCCGACGTTGGACAGCAACCAGCCGCCCACCAACAGCCCGATCGCGAAGGCGATCCGCATGCTGAGGCTGAGCGCGGCGGAATAGACCCCCTCGTGCCGACCAGGCGATCGCGCGCTGCGCAATTCGGCGCTGTCGCCGATCATCGCGGTGACGACCGGGAAGATGAACCCCGACCCCATCCAATACCCCCCATGCAGCAGCACGAACGTGACGAAACCCGTCGTCGTGCCGCTGTGGATCACACCCGTCAGATACAGAATGCCGAACAGCGCATGCGACATGATCCCCCCAACGACGCCGATCATCACCACCGGTTTCTTGTCGAGCCAGCGACAGAGATAGGTCGACGCGAAAGCGCCGCTAGCCATGCCGACCATCGTCGCGCCATTCGCGAGCGATCGTTGCCAGCTGTCGAGATCCATGACGAAAATATAGGCATAGGTCTGCAGCGCCACGACCGTCATCAACGCAATCTGGACAAGCAAAGCAAAGCCGAGCAGCCAGCGCATGTTGCGATCCTGCAAGGCCTGCCCGAATTCGCTCCACAGGCGAGCTTTCCGCTCGGGCTTGGGCTGCGCGGCAAATCGACCGTCCCGGTAAGTGCTGAGCGCCAGCAGCGCGATCATGACCAGAATGGCGATCGCGAACGCGCTGCTCATTGCCGCGTAGTTTTCAGCAACCGCTGTGCCGTCCACCCTGACACCTGTCGCACTGGTGTGCCCGCGGAAGAAAATGCTCCATGCAAGCGCAGGCCCCAGGAAATTGGCCAGCATGTTGAACACCCAGCGAAAGCTTTGCAATCGAGAGCGTCCATCGTAACTGGGGCTCAGTTCAAACCCCAATGCCAAATAGGGGATGAAATACATCGTCAACCCGGTGCGCAATGCGATGTTCACCGCGATCAGATAGACGATGATCGCCGTCGAGTTGCCCGTGAAGCGCGAAGGGATGTGCCAGAACAGATACATCGCCAGGGCGATGAGGCCTCCCCCGACCACGATCCACGGCAAGCGCGAACCGAAGCGTGATCGGGTCTGGTCGCTCACATACCCCATCACCGGTTCGGTGAAGGCCTCCCAGAAAATGGAAAGCGACAAGGCGCTGCCGGCAATCGCCGGCGAAATATGGAGGATCTCGGTATAATATAGCAGGCCGAACGTGCTGACCCCGTTGGTTACCAGAGAATTCGGTCCTTCCCCGATGCCATAACTGATGGCGGACCTGAGCGGTGTCACGATCTTGCTACTCAATACGCTCTCCGATCGGTAAACTTGGACCATCGCATGCGGCGACCGCCGGGGTGAACATTGTTCGGGCCGCCTTCCCGATGACCGGTCAATGATCCGCCTGGACCGGGGCGCCAGCGAAAAAACCGGCGTCCGGCCCGGTATTTATCAGAACTTGCCGCGGACGCCGATCGTATAGGTGCGCGGCCGACTATAGATCGCGCTCAACACTGCTTCGGTGCCCAGATAGTCGGCACGGCCCTGCGCCGTCACGTTGGTGACGCTGCCGAACAGTTCGACCGCCTTGTTGATCGCGTAGGACGAACTGAGGTCGATCCTCGTTTCCGGACGCGTGAAAACGTTGGTGCCGGCAATCCCCGCGCCGGCCGCGAGCGGCGTGCCGATCAGGTAGCTCGTCCGGTAATTGAGCGCAGCGCGAAAGCTGAAGCCATATTTCTCGAAATAGGCGATCGCGTTCACATTGTGCTTCGACGAACCTGGGAAACTGACACTCGACCCGGAGCCGCTGGAAAATTGATCGACCTTACTGTCGACATAGGTATACGCGCCCTGAACGCCGAGACCGTCAAACGGCGACGACAGGAAGGTGAAGGGCTGGTTGAAGCCGATTTCAAATCCCTTGGCCGATCCGCTCGAGAAATTGAGCGGCGCCGTCAGTGAGAATACCTCGGCACCCTGCCCCGCAACAGTGCCAGGCGCGGTCGAGGTTATGATGAAGTTGCTGATCTTTTTGTAAAACGCGCTGAAGACGATTGCGCCCTTGTTAGGCGTGTAATATTCGGTCGTGAAATCGAAATTGAGCGACGTGATCGGCTTGAGCCGTGTGTTTCCGCCGCTCGAGTCATTAGGCCGGGTCGGATCATAAGCCGCCCCCCCGAAAAATTTGATCGTATTGCTGGTCGGCGACAGCTGAGCGTAATCCGGCAACGTGAGAGTCTTGGCGGCGTTGAAACGCACCGTCAGGTCATGCGACGGGTGCACGTTCAACGAAAGCGTCGGCAAAAATTTGGTATAGCGGTTGCGATCGGTCACCGCCGTCAACTGGTCGGGGGCCGTCTTGATGCGGAAAACGCGGTCGTCGAGGAATTGCGTGCCGACAAACCCTTGCGTATTTTCCGTGATCGTGACGGCGCGAACACCGACCGAACCGTCGACCCCGAGCGACCCGACCTCGCCCTTGAAATCAGCCTGACCATAAAAGGCGAGGTTGTCTTCCTTGATCAGGTACGTCGCGTTGGAATTGATCGGCGTCGCGTCGAGCGGGTTCGCCGAAGTCGGGAACGCGCCACTGAAGCTCGCTTGTCCGAATGCCGATCGTGGGCCGGTGAAGCCGCAATAATCGGTCGTCAAAAACGCGCAACCGGCCGCAAACGAAGGCGCCGGGAACCTCAAGCTGCCGTTATAGCCGCCCAAATTGCTGCCCTGGAATGGGGTGATGAATTCACCGGTATTGATAGCATTCGACAATTGATTGACACGGTCCGGCGTGTAGGCACCGCCCGGCACCGCCGTTCCGTTGGGGTATCGGATGGTCGGATAACCGAAGTTGGACCCGAACAGATCGAAAAAGCCGCCCGATCGAAAATCCACGGTCGTGCGGGCATAACGCCCGCCCGCTTTCAGTTTCACGTTAAAGCCGCCCAGATCGACGTCACGCGCGATATCGAGCCGATAGGAATACCGCTTCGACTTGTTCTGATAGGCGTTGCCCAGATCATAGCTCGGCGGAAAAATCGTGGGGTCGTAAATCCGCTGAAACGTGTTCTGCAGAATCGTGAATTGCGGGGCCTTGGGGTTCGTTCCGTCATATATGAACGACGCATAGGGCGCGAACACCAGGCCGGTGAAGTCGTTGGCCCGTAGGGTGACGCTCGAATAGCCGAAATCGCCGGTGATTGAGAGGCGGTCCTTCTTCCAGGCGAAGTTCGCACCACCATTATATTGTTCGATGCGACGGCTGTTCAATATGTTCTGCGGCACGGTATAATTCGACGTCGACTGCACCACGTCGCCTGGCTGAGAATATTGCGCTGCGCTGGTATCGACATAGACAAGCGCGCCGTTGACGATCTTGTAGGCGGAAGGCGGCAACTCGCCGTTCGTGGTGCCGATCGTATCGCTCGAAAAGCGCAGCGCGGGGTTGTCCTGGTTGATCTCGTACCGGTTGTAGGTGAGGTCAAGGTTGATATCGAGATTGTCGGTCGGACGGTATTGGACCGCACCGTTGAGCGCGAGCCGCTTACGGTCGTTTCGCAGTACCGCGATATTCTCGATGCTCGGTGCCAGAATATTCGGAATGGGCGTCACCACGCCCGCGCTGTTGATCGACCGGACGGTGCGGTTGACATAATCGACGGTCAGCGAATCCTGCCGCAACTTGGTGTCAGACCATACGCCCGAGACATAGATGCCCAGCGTATCGTCGAGCAATTTGGTGCCAAGGAAGCCGCTGATCCGCGGCGTCCATTTGTGCGCAATGTCGTCGTAGCTACCCTCCGCCGACAAGCCGCCGAAGGCACCGTGTCCCTTGTGGTCGAGCGGGCGCAACGTCCGCAGATCGATCTGCCCGGCGATACCGGGTTCGACCTGCTCTGCCTGCGACGATTTATAGACCAACACGTTAGTAAGGATTTCGGACGGGATGGCGTCGAAATTGAAAATACGCTGATTAGCGCCACCGTCACCGTAGGACAGCGCCTCGCGGCCGTTTAGCGTGACCGAGACGAATCCGGGGCCGAGGCCGCGAATCGAAATGCGATCGCCCGAATTGGCGTCGTCGTTGCGCTGGATCTGCAGACCCGGCACCCGGGCAAGCGCGTCGCCGATGCTCTGGTCGGAGAACTTGCCGAGATCCTCGGTTGAAATCGCCTCGACCACCGTCGTTGCGTTGCGCTTGATGTCCTGCGCACGCTGGATACTACCGCGAACGCCCGTCACGACGATATCGCCGCTGTCGGCGGCGGGCGGCGCCTGCGGTACAGACTGCGGCGTGCTCTGGTCATCGGATGGCTGCGCCGCGCCGGGCGCGACCGGTGCCGCTGTTTGCGCGAAGGCGGGGCCGGACATCAACATGCCCGCGGTCATGGCGGTGCAGGCTTTCAAATTAGCCTTCGCCAAACTCGCCCAAATAGTTCTTTTAACCACGCCTTACCTCCCCAACGGCTCTTCGGCCGAATTGTTTTGCGTGAGGTGTAAGCCGACAAGGCATTTGCCCATTGCCAGCCCAAACATCCTCTCATTGTGGCCCGCTTGCATAAACAACAAATGTTCGCTGTAGCCGCTTACCTACCTGCCATCCGGCGAAGCATTATGCAATTGTAGATGATAGGACATAGTTGACTAGTACGTTGGACATTATTGACCTGCGAACTTTGTTTTTCATCGAGCCTTTACTTTACGCGCCAAGACAGAGATCTAGCGGACAACCTATGCAGGAGAGGGCAGAACGACATGAGGAACGAGATGGCAACCGAACAATCGGGCCATGACGCGATTGACGTGCTGGCATATTATTTTCCGCAATTTCACGCCGACCCGCAAAACTCGATCTGGCATGGCGAGGCGTGGACCGAATGGGACCTGCTCCGTGCCGCCCAGCCGCGATACCCCGGACATCAGCAACCCAAAGTACCCGCCTGGGGTGAACTGGATGAATCCGATCCGCGAAACTGTGCCCGGGAAATCGATCTGGCGGTCGATCATGGCATCACCGGCTTCATTTACGACTGGTATTGGTACCGCGAAAAACCGTTCCTGAATCGCGCGCTCGAGCAGGGCTTCCTGCAAGCCGGCAACACCGCACGGATGAAATTTGCGCTGATGTGGGCCAACCACGACTGGCTGAACATTTTCCCCGCCAGTGCCGATAGAAGCCCCGAACTGCTGGCTGGTGGCGCGCTCGGCGCCGAGGCGTTCGACGCGATGACCGACTACATCGTCGATCGGTATTTCCGCCAGCCAAATTACCTCCGCGTGGATGGCGGCCTGTATTTCTCGATCTATGAACTCGGCACTTTTCTAAAGGGCCTGGGCGGCATCGACCCGGCAAAACGAGCCCTCGAATCCTTCCGCGGCAAGGTTCGCGACGCCGGGCTCGGCGAATTGCATTTGAACGGTGTCGTATGGGGATTCACCGTGCTTCCGAGCGAGACGGCATTGAGCGACGTCAACCAGGTGATCGGTGACCTGGGCTTCTCCAGCGTCACGACCTATGCCTGGGTACACCATTACGAACCGGGCACGCATGGCTTTCCCGCCGGCAGCTACGCCCAGGCAGCCGACCATAGTTACCGTGCATGGCAGAAATATCGCGACCAGTTCGCCCTGCCCTATCATCCCAACGTGTCGATGGGATGGGACCCGACCCCACGCACGCAGCAGGACGCCGCGTATCTGGACCGTGGCTATCCGTGGAACGCGGTACTCGAAGGGAACACGCCGGAAGCGTTCGGGAGGGCGCTCGAACGCGCAAAGCAATTCGTCGCCGGACACCCAGCGGCTGGACGCGTGATCACGATCAATGCCTGGAACGAATGGACCGAGGGCAGCTACCTGCTGCCAGACACGGTCACGGGCCTCGCTTATCTGCGCCAGGTCAGGGACGTGTTCGGCGCGCCGGTCGACGCGATGGCCCACGACGCGGAGTGATGGCCATGCCCGATGGGAAGAGAGATCGACGCATGGAAAAGATCGCGTTCCGGATGCAGCTGAAGCCCGGCATGCTCGACGCCTATCGCCGCCACCACGATGCGATCGCGCCCGAGTTGGTCGCGCTGTTGCGCGGCGCGGGGATACAGGATTATTCGATCCACCACGATGCGCACTACAATGCGCTGTTCGCGACGCTGTGGCGCGCCGACGATCACGCGATGGATGATCTGCCTAAATCACCGGTCATGTTGCAGTGGTGGGACATGATGGCGCCGTTGATGGAAACCGATGCCGATGGGATGCCGGTCAGCGTGCCGCTGGACACCGTCTTCCATTTGCCGTGACGGTTTACGGCACCACCGGATCGGGCACGAGTTCGGTGGCCGGTTTGCGTGCATGCTCACGATATTGCGACGCGCTCACGCCGAAGCGCGCGCGAAAATGGCGCGCGAACAATCCGGAATCGAACCAGCCGACGTCGCACGCGATCGTGGAAATTGGCTTGTCGGTATGCAACAGCAATTCGGCCGCCCGCTCCAGGCGCCAGCGCGCAAGGTAAGATTTCGGCGGCAGGCCCGTCCAGCGATGAAACAGTCGCGTCAGATACGATCCGTTGAGACTGACGGCGTCGGCCAGTTCGCCCAAAGTCCAGTTATGCGCGACATCCTTTTCGAACAACTCGATGCAGGTCCGCACCGCGGCCGGCATCGCGGCGGTCTCATCCTGAAAATCGTGCGCCGCCGATCCGCGCATTTCCTGAAACAGAAGCAGAAGCCGCCCGACATGCGCCGCCGTCGTGTTGATAGCGCTAGTGTCGTTCGACAGCCGCAGGATCGCATCGCACTGCTCGACCGCACGCGACAGGGCGTCGGACTGGAGCTCGAACATCGTGCCACCGTCGCGGTTCAGGGAGCGCGGCGACCAGATCAACTGGCTGAAGACGGGGTCGTCGCGGGTCCATGACAATTCGTTCCACAGCATGTCGGTCGCGACGTAACAGTCATAGAGCTCGAGCCGATCGCAATTGAGATAGGCGTGCCACCCGCCCGCCGGCAGGACGATGCCCATTCCCCGGTGGATCGGCTTGTCGCCGTGCACGGTCCGATGCAGCGCCGTCCCGCCCAGCACCAGCGCAATTTCCAGGAAACCGTGATCATGCGACCCCAAATCCCCGTCGATGACATGACGGTGGGCGCCTACGCGGGAACTATTGCGCTCAAAAACCTCGACCGCGTCGATATGGTCGCGCGGCGACGCGCTGAAGAAACGGCTCGTCGTGATCGATTCGCGCGTCACCGGCGCCGCGCTCTGCCGAAAGGCGCAAGGGTCGACAGGCGCATCATGTCACTCACGACGCTGGAACAGGGGCGCGTGGATTCGCGCGAGCTGATCGGCCGGGATTTTCGCGACTTCCCTGTCATAGGTCAGCAAGCCGTTGACTTCACCCTCGACGTCGGTCGTCTGGGTATAGACCGCCGCGCCAAGGCCATTTTCCCGCGCTTGGCGGATGATTTCGTCAAGCTTGGTCGTGTAGCGCTTGGCAAAATCGGCGGTGTCCGCGGCGCCCTGATATCCCCAGCTTTGCCGTTCCGGGAACCACAAATGCCCCGCGACCGGCAACCCGACGCCGCCATATTCTCCGATCGCGATCGCGCGCGCGGCATGATTGGCGGGAACGCGCAGGACATCGTCATAGGTATGGATGTCGAAAATGTTGGACCCCTCGTCGCCCGTATCGAGCCACCCGCTCGCCTTGTCGACGATCCGGCTCGGGTCAAGGTTCCGCACCATCTTGCCCAGTCGAGTCGATGCGTATTGCCCCCAGCCTTCGTTGTTCACGACCCAGGTGACGATGGAAGGATGATTCCGCAAGGCGTTGATGATCCGCGTCAGCTCGGCTTCATATTCGTTCATCGCCGATATCGGCATCAACGCTTCTTCCTGCGATTGCTCGCGAGCAAGCTGGTCGAGGCTTTCGTCGTCGAAGCCGGCGGGCATGTCCTGCCAGATCAGGATCCCCAAGCGGTCGGCTTCGTAGTAATATTGTTCCGGCTCGACCTTGATGTGTTTGCGCAGCATGTTGAACCCGGCCTTCTTCAAGAAGCCCAGTTCAAAGCGCATCGCATCTTCCGATGGCGGAGTGAGCAACCCGTCTGGCCACCAACCCTGATCGAGCACGCCGTTCTGGAACAGCGGCTTGTTGTTGAGCAGCAACGCCGGTTGGCCGGCTACGGGACCCGGCCCGATCGAGCTTTTCCGCATTGCGAAATACCCCGTTACGGTGTCGGACGGCGTGCCGAGCGCGACGGCATCGCGATAGAAATCGCGTTCGGTCGAATTCAACATCCAGCGCCCACGGGCGCCGTGTGGGCTGACGATTGCGTCTTTCGTGGCGGGCACCGGATCGGCGACTTTCACGAGCTGTACCTTGAGATCGTACAGGAACGGATCATCGGGGCTCCATAAATGCGCGCCCGCGATGGGAAGCGTCGCACGGCGATTGGCCCGCAGCAGCGTCGACGCGACCACCTTGCCATGCGACAGCGCGGTGATCCGCACCGCGTCGCTGTCGCTGGCCGAATGATTGAGCACGACGTCGACATGGAGTTCGCCCTGATCGATGTCGGGCGTCATCCTGACGTCCTCGATATGGAGCGCGGGCACGGGCTCCAGCCAGACGGTCTGCCAGATACCGGTCACCGCCGTGTACCAGATTGTATTCGGTTTGAGCAGTTGCTTGCCGCGCGGCTGATTGTCGGCAGAGGTCGGGTCGGCGACCTGGACGGTCAGCTCGTTGCCGCCCGCCTTTAGATAATCGGTGACGTCGAGGCTGAAGGGATCGGAACCGCCGCGATGCGTCCCGACGATCGCGCCGTTGACGAACACGACCGACTGATAATCGACCGCGCCGAAATGCAGAATAATGCGCTGCCCGCGCCAGTCTGCGGGAACGTCGAAGTGGCGCTTGTACCAAAGCCGGTCGCTTGGCGTGACGCGGCGCCCAACGCCCGAAAGTTTCGACTCGACCGCGAAGGGAACGAGGATCGTGCCGTCCATCATCGTCGGCGCCGGGTCCGTTTCTGGCCGGATGGCGTATTGCCAATTGCCGTTGAGATTCGCCCAGCGATCGCGGCGGAGCTGGGGGCGTGGATAGCTACGCCAGGCATTGTCGGCCGTGACGGTCTTTCCCCAGCGCGTTATCAAATCGCTCGCATAGACGTGATCGGGCGCGGTGGTTTGGCCCATGGCGGCAGGGATATGGAAAAGCGCGAGCATCGACATCGCGGTCGTTCGCATCAACATTTTCACCAGAGCGCTCCCGACCCCTGTTGCAGGCTGTGGATCGTGCATACCGACACCGCAGCCTAACGACAATAAAATTCTATATGCTGTGCTAATGTACCGTATTGTGGGATGTATGCCATCGACCGATCTAATCGACCAATCGACTGTGGTCCATGTCAGCTACCGACGTGCACCCGGTCAGCGCCATTGCCACGCGCATTTCCGCTTCAATCAGTTGCAGCAAATGCGCGACCCCTGCCTGCCCTCCCCCAGCGAGCGCGTAGACCCACGCTCGCCCAAGCAAAATGCCTTCCGCGCCGAGCGCGAGCAGGCGAACGACGTCGAGCCCGGATCGCACCCCACCATCGGCCAGCACTGTCAGGCGAGTGCCGACTGCAGCGGCAATCGCCGGCAATGCGCGTGCGGTGGATGGCACGCCGTCCAGCTGTCGTCCGCCATGATTGGATACGACGATGCCGTCCGCACCGATATCGGCGGCGGTAATGGCATCGTCGCGATCGAGAATACCCTTGATGATCAGCGGCCCGTCCCATTCGGCACGGATGAAATCGAGGTCGCGCCAAGTGACGGTGGGATCGAAATTGCCGCGCATCCACGCGAAGAAATCTTCCAGCCCGCTATCCTTGCCGAGCACGGGCGCGACATTGCCAAGCTGGTGCGGGCGCCCGTGAATGCCTACGTCCCACGCCCAGCGGGGATGCATCGCGCCTTGCCAGATTCGGCGCAGATTGCCCATCGCGCCCGAAGCGCCGGCCAGCCCCGAATGATAGTCGCGATAGCGCGCGCCGGGCACCGGCATGTCTACCGTAAAGACCAGCGCCGAACATTGCGCGGCCTTCGCCTGGGCAAGCAAATCCTTCATGAAGCCGCGGTCGCGGATCATGTAGAGCTGGAACCAGAACGGCGTTTCGGTGCCGCGCGCGACTTCGTCGATCGGGCAGGCAGAAACGGTGGACAGGCAAAACGGCACGCCCGCCGCCGCCGCCGCGCGCGCAGCCTGCACCTCGCCACGCCGCGCGTTCATGCCCGCCAAACCCACGGGTGCGAGGATCACGGGCAACGCCTGTCGATGGCCAAACAGGCGCACCGATGGGTCGATCGCCGACACATCATTCAACACGCGCTGGCGTAGCGCGATATTCTCGAGATCAGCGACGTTCCGCCTCAGCGTCACTTCGGCGTAGGAGCCACCGTCGATATAGTCGAACAGGAACCGTGGCAGCCGACGCCGCGCCAGTTCTCGGTAATCGAGCGCCGACGCTGCCTTCATTGGAGATTCACGAACGCGCCACCATCGACCAGCAATGATGCACCGGTAACGTACCGCGCCATGTCGGACGCCAGGAACACGATCGGCCCGACAAGATCGTCCGCATCGCCCAGTCGGCCGAGCGGCACCCGCGCGGCCATCCGCTCGCGCTTGGCCAAATCGGCAAGGTCATCCTTGTTGATGTCGGTGAGGATCGTACCGGGCAGCACCGAATTGCAGCGGATGCCGTGCTTTCCCAGCGCGATCGCGGCGGACTGCATCAACGAATGCACGCCGGCTTTGGTCGGCGTGTAATGCGTCTGGAACTCGCCGCCGACAAGCGCCGAGATCGACGAAACCGCGACGATCGCACCGCCGTCGCCTTGCGCGACCATCTGGTTCGCCGCGGCCTGCACCATGAAATACGCACCGTGAAGATTGACTTGCATCGTTCGCTCGAACGTCGCGGCCGGCATGTCGAGAAACGCGTGGAACGGGCAAATGCCGGCATTGTTGACGAACACGTCGACCCGCCCCAGCGCCTCGGTCGCGCGCGCCACGAAGTCGGTCGCGGTCGCGAGATGGGCAACATCGCCCCGGATCGCGATGCCCTTGCACCCGCACGCCTCGATCGCTGCGACGCAACTGTCCGCGCCGGCATCGTCGGCATGGAAATTGATCGCGACATCCGCGCCGTGCCGCGCCGCACCGATCGCCACGGCGCGACCAATGCCGACCGACGCGCCCGTGACCAGCACCGTTTTTCCCGCGAGCAGTTTCACCGGTTCACTCTCCTTGGCTCCAGCCGAGATCGTGCCCGATCGCGAACGCTGTCTGCGCGACGATGGGCGATAACGCGTTCATCCGGTCGTCGCTCATATATTGCGCCGCGCTCGACACGCTGATCGCGCCTACGACGCGCCCGGCGGCATCGCGCACGGGCGGTGCCACGCACCGGATCTGATCCTCGTTTTCCTCGAGGTCGAATGCGCATCCGGCGGCGGCATAGTCGTGCATGCGACCTTCCCAGATCACAGGGTCGGCGCCGTTGCGATCGGCGGCAAAGCGTTCGCGCCAGTAATCGGGGTGATGATCGCGCATCAGGGCCTTGCCCAGGCCCGTCGAGCTCAGGGGTTGACGATCGCCGACGCGGCTGGAGATGGTGATCCGCCGGCGGCCCGGCATCTTGTCGAGATACAAAGCCTGGCCGTTATCGAGCACGCCGCAATGCACCGCGTCCCCGGTCTGATCGGACAGCGCTTCGAGGTGCGGGCGAACCGTTTGTATCAGATCGGTCTGCGCGTGGGCGAGATGGCCGAGCGCTAGCAACTTCGACCCCAGTCGGTATCCCTCGCGCGGCGCGAACGCGAGGTAACCGCGTTCGCCGAGCGATGCCGCCAACCGATGCGTCGTGCTGCGCGTCAGGCCGAGCCGTTCGGCAAGCTCGTTGAGCGTACCTGTCCCGTCGGAAACCGCCTCGATCACGTCGAGACCACGCATCATGGTCTGGATGCCGGCCGCACCGCCGCTGGTCGTTAGGCCGTTATGCTCCACATCCATCCCATTCTCTTAAACGGCGTTTCATTATATGAAAATACCTGTTGCTCGTATCGCGGCAATTTTGTTAAGGATCGGGCAACGGGAGAGTAGAGGATGTTGCCGAAGATCAAGCACGTCCGCGCCTTTACAGCCACCGGTGGCGGCGCGGATTATCACGATCAGTCGGGTGATCACTGGATCGATGACCACATCGCCACCCCGATGAGCCGTTATCCGGAATACCGCCAGTCGCGCCGCAGCTTCGGCATCAACGTGCTGGGTACCTTGGTCGTCGAGATTGAAGCAGAGGACGGCACGATCGGTTTTGCAGTCACCACTGGTGGCGAGCCGGCATGTTATATCGTCGAAAAGCATCTCGCCCGTTTCCTGGAAGGCCGCGATCCCGCGGAGACGGAAAAAATCTGGGGCCAGATGTATTTCTCCACCCAATATTACGGGCGCAAGGGACTGGTCGTAAACGCCATTTCTGGTGTCGATCTTGCGCTGTGGGATTTGCTCGGCAAGCTTCGGCAGGAACCGGTCTATCATTTGCTGGGCGGCGCGGTGCGGGACGAACTGCAGTTTTACGCAACCGGCGCGCGACCCGACATCGCCCGGGACCTGGGATTCATCGGCGGCAAGATGCCACTCCACCACGGCCCGGCCGAGGGGCTCGAAGGATTGCACAAGAACGTGGCCATGCTCGCCGACATGCGCGCAAAATGCGGTGACGATTTCTGGCTGATGTACGATTGCTGGATGGCGCTCGACGTCGATTACGCGACGCGCCTTGCCATCGCCTGCCACGAATACGGTCTGAAATGGATCGAGGAGGCAATCAGCCCGGACGATTATTGGGGCTATGCAGCACTGCGACGCAACGTGCCCCGCGGAATGCTCGTCACCACCGGCGAGCATGAAGCGACCCGTTGGGGATTCCGGATGCTGCTCGAAATGGAGTGCTGCGACATCCTCCAGCCCGACGTCGGCTGGTGCGGCGGCATTACCGAACTGCTCAAGATCAGCGCGCTTGCCGATGCCCATGGTAAACTCGTGATCCCGCATGGATCGTCGGTCTATAGTTACCATTTCGTCGTCACGCGCCACAATTCGCCGTTCGCCGAGTTTCTGATGATGCACCCGGGGCCGACCGAAGTCGTGCCGATGTTCGCTCCGCAACTGCTGGGGGAACCCGTGCCGGTGAACGGCCGGATCAAGGCCAGCGCGCTCGATGCGCCGGGCTTCGGCGTTTCGTTAAATCCCGACGTGCCGCTGCGCCGTCCCTATACGCACTGAGGAAACGCGCGATGAAGCTTTGCCGCTACGGTACGAAGGGTGAGGAAAGGCCCGGTCTGGTCGACAAAGACGGTTGCATCCGTGATCTGTCGGCCCTCATCCCCGATCTGACTCCGATCGAGGTGACCCCGGAAAGCATCGCTCTCCTGCGAACGATCGATCCCGAAACGCTGCCGTTGGTCGGCGGTGCGCCGCGTTACGGTGTCCCGGTGAACGGTATCGGTAAATTTATCGCGGTCGGCCTCAACTATGCCGATCACGCGGCCGAAGCCGGCCTGCCGGTACCACCCGAGCCTGTCTTTTTCACCAAGGCGATTTCGTGCCTGACCGGCCCCGACGACCCGGTGATGATTCCGCGGGGTTCGCAAAAGACCGATTGGGAAGTCGAACTCGGCATCGTCATCGGCACAACCTGCCGTTACGTCGAGGAAGCGGACGCGCTTGATTATGTAGCGGGCTATGTTCTCGTCAACGACGTGTCCGAGCGCGCCTTTCAAAAGGAACTCGGTAGCCAGTGGGACAAAGGCAAGGGGTGCGACACGTTCGGCCCCGTCGGTCCGTGGCTCGTCACGCCGGACGAGGTTGGCGATTGCCAGGCGCTAGACATGTTTCTCGATGTCAACGGCACGCGCCGCCAGACCGGCAACACAAGGACGATGATCTTCCCGGTCGCGCACTGCATCGCCTATGTCTCGCGCTTCATCACGCTGCATCCCGGCGATGTGTTGACGACCGGGACGCCCCCCGGCGTGGGTGAGGGGCAGAGACCCACTCCAATTTTCTTGAAGCCAGGCGATACGGTGCGGCTCGGCGTCGAAAAGCTGGGCGAGCAGTGTCAGAACGTGATCGCCTTCGACCTCGCGGCCGTGGCATGAGCGTGTCCCCCACCCGTTTCGCGGGCCGTTTTTCCGGGCGTTGTGCGATCGTCACCGGCGGTGCGTCGGGGCTGGGCAAGGCCGTCGCTAAACGTATCGTCGACGAGGGCGGCACCGTCGCCCTGTGGGACATGAACGCCGATTCGCTGGCCGATGCCCGGGCGGAAATCGGCGCGACCCACGTCGTCGCGCTGGACGTGTCCGACCATGCAGCAGTAGAGCGAGCCGCGCGCGACAGCGTTGCCGCGCTCGGCAAGGTGGACATTCTCGTCGCATCGGCCGGCATCACGGGCTCGACCGCGCCGGTCCAGGATTACCCCGTCGATAGCTGGCTTCGCGTGATGGCGATCAACGTCAACGGCCTATTCTATTGCAACCGCGCCATCGTGCCGGCCATGCTGGCGAACGGCTATGGTCGGATCGTCAACGTGTCGTCGGTGGCCGGCAAGGAAGGCAACCCCAACGCTTCGGCCTATTCGGCGTCGAAGGCAGCGGTCATCGGGCTCACCAAGTCGCTCGGCAAGGAACTGGCGGGCAAAGGCGTCGTCGCCAATGCGATTACCCCGGCGACGTTCGAAAGCCCGATCCTCGCCCAGCTTCCGCCCAGCCAGGTGGAGTATATGCGCTCGAAAATCCCGATGGGTCGCTTAGGCGAGATCGACGAGACCGCCGCAATGGTGTGCTTCATGGCCAGTGAGGAGTGCAGCTTCACGACTGCCGCCACCTTCGATACATCGGGTGGCCGGACCACATTTTGATGGCGGCGGCGGATGTGATGCGCGGTGCTCGACTTCTCGTGGCCTGGCACGCCGACCGACAACGCGTTCATCTTCATCCTCCGGTTCCAAAGACACCTTAACTCGGTGTCCACGAAACCGGCAGCAGCTCAACGGTAGGCGCCCGTGACACGACGGTTGCGCCACGCGCGTTGTAGGCGGGCGCCAAACGAAGACGGCGCTTCCGCAATACCGTCACCGCTTTATAGCCCCTCCACCTTTTCGTCGAGTTCGGCGAGGAAGGCGATCCGCAGCGCGGTCGACAATCGTGTCGCGCCGAGCTTAGCCATCAGGCTGCCCCGGTGCGTCTCGACCGTTCGCGGGCTGAGGTTGAGCCGTTGCGCGATTTCTTTGTTCGAGCCGCCAGCGGTGAGCCCCTGGAGCACCTCAAGTTCGCGCTCCGTCAGCCGCTCCACCGCGCGCGCCGCCTCGCTGTAGCGTTTCCGGCGCAATGTGGTGACGGCGCGCTCGGCGAGTGCCTCGCGTATGGCGTTGAGCAGCACCATGGCCTCGAATGGCTTCTCGATGAAATCGATCGCGCCACCCTTCATCGCCCGCACCGCCAGATTGACGTCGGCATGCCCCGTCAGCAGGATTACGGGCAGGGGATCGTCGGCCGCGTTCAATCGGGCCTGAACGTCGAATCCGTCGAGCTCGGGCATCCGGATGTCGATCAGCGCGATCTCGTTGGTGCCGTTGCGCGTTCCGCGTTCCAGGAACGAGTGTCCGTCCTCCCAATGGAAGACCTGATATCCTTCATTCTCGAGCAGGAAGGCGATCGAGGAGCGAACCCATTCCTCGTCATCGACGACGTGGATGACGGGAAGCTGGCTTTGGCTCGGCGAACTGTAATTGCTCCGATTCATGATCAGGCTCCTCGCGTTGCAACGTGAACCGGAAGCATGCGCCACCGGTTTCGGCTCGGAGGACTTCGATGCGCCCTCCTTGTGCTTCGATCATCGTCTGACAAATGGACAGGCCCAGCCCCATCCCCATGGTCTTGGTCGTGCGGAAGGCGCGGAAGAGATCGTCCTGCACGTCCTCGCGCAAGCCTGGTCCCGAATCGACCACGTCGATCTCGACGGCGCTCGCCGATCCGACGCGACACGTGATCCAGATTTCGCGATCGTCGCAGCCTTCCATCGCTTCGATCGCGTTTCGGAGCAGATTGACGAAGACCTGCTGGACTTGGATTCGATCGGCGATCACGTTCACCGTTTGGGCCGGAAGACGATTGTGGAGCTTGATCCCGTGCTCGGTCAGTTGTGCGCGCATCAAGGTCGTGGCTTCGTGGATCAGCGTGCGGATCGGATAGACCTCGAGCAGGAGTTCGCCGCGCTGTACGAACTCGCGCAGCCGCGTCAGGATCGTTCCGGCGCGGATCGCCTCGTTGCTGGCTACGTTCAGCGCCTCGCCCAGCACCTTCAGGTCACACGCTCGGCTGCGGCGCAGGAGCGATCGACACCCTTCGAGATAGGTCGCGACCGCGGTCATCGGCTGCGCGAGCTCGTGGCCCAGCGTCGACGCCAGCGTTCCCATCGCGCTGATGCGCGACGCGTGGACGAGTTGCGCCTGCAGGTCGCACACGCGCGCCTCGCGTTCCTCCTGCTCGGTGATGTCGCGCATGAAGGCCGTGATCAACCGGCGCCCGGATCCGCTCGTGCTGCCGATCGCCAGTTCGACCGGGAATTCGGTGCCGTCGGCGCGCTGCCCGATGACGCGCCGGCGCTGGCCGATCTTCGCGTCGTAGCCGCGCGCGACATAGTCCGCGATAACGTTGCTGTGCCATTGGCGCTTCGGGAACGGAAGGAGCAGCGACACGTCCTGCCCGATGATCTCCGCAGCAGAATAGCCGAACATTGCCTCCGCCGCGGTGCCGAACGATACGATCGCGCCCGTGCCGTCGGCCACTACCATCGCCTCGGGCACGGTATCGAGGATCGAGCGCAATTGCGCTTCGCTCGACTCGATCCGGGCGATCGCCTCCATCTCGTGCGTCACGTCCCGAACGATCTTGGCATATCCCAGGATATCGCCGCTCGGCGCGCGCAGCGCGGAGACGCGGACGTCGGCGAGGAAGGTCGATCCGTCCGCACGGCGGCGCGGCAGGACCGCGGCGAAACCGCCATGCGTGCGCGCATGCTCGAGGTCACGCTGCGGCTGCCCCAGTGCCACCTGTTCGTCGGTGTAGAAAAGGTCCCACGACCGCCCGAGGATGAGATCCTCGCTCCACCCTTTCAGGCGCTCGGCGCCTCGGTTCCAGCGCAGCACCTTGCCCTGGGGATCGGTCAGATAGATCGCATGGTCCTCGAGCCCGTCGATCAGCAATGCGAGCTCCTGCGCCTCGAGCCGCGCGAAGTCGCCGACCTGCTGCGCGCGATCGCGCCATCGCTCCATCTGACGCGTCATCAGGATGATCCCGAGGCTCACCCCCTCGAAGATGATCAGCAGCGGAGCCGCCTCCGGTCGGCCCGAGAGATAGAGCACGTAGACCGTGCCGCCCGACAGGATCGCGCAGGCGAGCGCGGGGCCGGTACCGGCAAGCGCGGCGGCCGCCAGAACGGCGGGGGTGAAGAAGGTGAAGCCGACGGCATGGCCAAGCAAGGGCGACAGCGTCGCTCGAACGGCGACGAACAGGGCGACGAGGAGGATTGCGTACCCGTATCGGATAAACACCGACGTACGCGCCGGGCGGGCCGCGTGGGCGCCCACGGGGCTTCTCGTTTCAGGACTCGCTACGCTACCCTCAACCCGTTGCACACATGCCCCCTGAATCTTATGGCCGAAACAGCCCTATCAAATCAAGGCGACACCTCGATCGAGACAGTGTCGCTGTAGCGGCCCGCCATCGCGCCGCGGACGTCGCCGATCGTCACGTCGATCGGGAAGGCGGTGCCGGCGATCGACAGCGGCGCGGTGACCTCGCGCTGCTGCGGCGCGGAAAGGTCGAGCGCCACGCCGTCGAACGCGAGCTGATAGCCGACGCGGTATCGGGCATCCCCCTCGTTGACGAGCGAACCCCGGTGTTCGGACGAGAAGCTGAGATGCGCCAACACATTGGCGCGAACCTGCAGGAACACCCTGCGCTGGGCGCCCGTCGTGAGGATGCCGAAATCGATCGTCTGCGCCTGGCTGCCCGAATCGAACGTCCCCACCACGCCCGCGAGATTGGCCTGGGCGCGGGCGACCGAGCGCAGGATCAAGGTCCCACGGCTCGGCACGGTCGATCCGCTCGACAAGGTCGGGGCCGCGACGATGTCGAGCGGAATATCGCCGGGGGGAACTACGCCGTCCTCGCTGGAGACGAGGCGCCACAGCAGATCGGCATGCGGCGTGTCGGGCGACAGATGGACCCGGACGCTGTCGGGGCTGCCCGTGCCATGCACGGCGGCGGTTTCGCGCAGTTCGCCGCGCAGCGCGATGCTGCGCCCGCCGCTGTCGAACCGGAACTCGCGCAGGGGCGATCCGCCCGCGTTGGTCAGCGCGATGATCGTGTCGCAGGTGTCGCCGTCGGCCAGGTCGACGCTGATGCCGAGCGATCCGTTCGCCGATCCGAGCGCGAACGGATCATAGGCGATCGGCGACGAGACGATCGGGCCGAGCCGCACCGCGCACGCGCGCGCATCGCCCGCCGCGACGACGAGCGCGAGCGCGCAGAGCGCGATCCTAAGGAGCCGTGGCGGCGAGGCGACCCACATCCACCAGTCCTTCCGATTTTGCAGGGATGGTGATCCGCGCGACTTCGGTACCGCCGATCAGCAGGAGATAGGTGCCGGGGCTGAGGCGATCGATCGCGAAGCGGCCTTCGGCGTTGGTGAAGAACGGGCGGGTCAGCCGATCGCCGCCGAGCTTGCGCGCCTCTGCCGAGAAATTGGCGAGCGGACCCGACGGGGCGACGAGGAAGCCGAGCGCGACGCGCGAGGCGTCGGAGCCCACCGCGACGCGATACCCCGACGCGGCGCCGGGGAAGGCGAGCAGCCGTCCTTCGCCGAGATCGTATCCGACCGGGAGCGGATCGACGTCGTAGCTGTGCTCGACCGGGCTGAACACCCGGTTGAAGGGCACCAGCGCCGAGCCCAGCCAGTCCTGCCGCCCGACCAGCAGACCGCTCTCGTCGCGCACCGTGACCTGGGCGTTCGCGAGCGTCGCATGCCGGTCGTAGATCGCGAAGCCGCCGAAGGGTGGACGCCCGATCGCCACCGCGCCGTCGGCGAAGCCCGCAAAGGTCGTGAACCGCACGCGTGTCTCGTGGCTCGGCGTGATGGCGGTCGTGGTCGCGAACACGTCGCTTTGCTGGACCCCGGCGATGAATCGGTTGCCGAAATAGCGCGCTTCGCCGGCGAGCCCGATCGCGCCGTCGCTGCGGCGCACTTGCAGCCGACCGGAAAGATCGCCGACCTGGTCGACCGGGCTGCGATCAATCTCGGCGACGATCTGGCTGCGGTTGCTGTCGCCTTGCAGCGATGCCGTCACGCGCCGGCTGAGCCGCAGCGAAACACCGAGCAACACGCGCGGCCCCCACGCGCCGCCGCCTTCGCGCTCGATCCCCGCGGTCCCGGTGAAAACGAGGCGTCCGCGCGACACATAGCCCGTGGCTTCGACACCGTCGCGCTGATCGTTCGCGCGCGATCGCCCAATGCTCGCGGTCAGCCCGAGCCCGAAATCGGCGCGACGATAGTCGATCCGCCCGTCGATCCGCCACGCCGTGTCGTTGAAGCGGCCGTTGCGGTCGAACGGCGATCCGAAACGCGACGAATAGCTGTTGGCCAGCATCGTCAGGTTCCACGTTCCCCCGGCCCATTCGAACGTCTGCAGATAGTCGAGGCTGAACGCCTGGCCGCCGCGTCCGTCGATCCGGCTCGCGGCGGCCTGCGCGCGGAACAGCCCGATCGGCGTGCCGACCACCGCTTCGCCGGTCAGCTGCCAGTCGCTCCCCGCCGTCTGTGCGCCCATGCCGAGCGTGACGACGTCGCCGAACCCGTGGCGGACATAGCCGGTCAGCGTGAACGGCCCGTCATACCCGCCCTGGTTGGACGTCTGCTTGCCGATATGGAAGCCGAAGTCGGTCAGCCCGCCGGCGAGCATCGCGGTGGCCGCAAAGAAGCTCGCGCTCGCCAGTTCACGCCGGCCGAATTGGTCCTCGATCAGCAGGCGCACGTCGTTCGCGCCGAATTGCGACGACAGGTCGGTCAGCTGATACCGGCCGGGATCGACGCGCAGCCGCCGCGTCTCGACGCCGTTGGTCTCGACGATGATCGTCGAGGCGCGCTCGATCGTGACGAAACCCCGCCCCGAAGGGCGGATGTTCTCGAACGGTCGGATCCCGGCATAATCGCGCGCGATCCCGATCCCGAGAAGCTGCCCCGCACCCTGGAAGCCGGTCGCGGTCGAGGTGAATTCGCCCGCGACCGCATGGATCGCCTTTGCGAACCAGTCATAGCTCAGCCGGGTCTGTTCGCGCTCGAACGTGTAGCCGCCCACGCGCTCGGTAAACGTGCCGCCCCCGCGCAGCGTCAGCCCGGGAAAGGCGCCGACCGTGACGAAGCCGTCGGCGCTCAGCCGGAACGGCGCGCGTCCCGCATCGGGGCCCGATTCGATGAAGGTCTGATCGGCCGCCAGCGCGACCCCGCCCGCAAAGCGCGCCTGCGGCTGGAACATCTCGGGGCGGGGAATGCCGATCCCGCTAAGGCTCAGATTCTGCAGCGTCAGCGCACTGGTCGGCGCGGTGACGTGAAGCTCGAGCGCGGCCGAGTCGAAACGGACCGCGAGCGACGAGACGCTCAGGTCGGAAGCCTTGACCCGCGCGCGTCCGGCGATCCGCAGTCGCAGCGCCGCGATCAATTGCGGATCGAGCAGCGGCGTCAGCAACCCGAGGAAGCGCTTGGCGTCGACCGTCCCGTTGCCGATCAGATCGGCGCTGACGTCGATCTCCCCGATCAAGCGACCGTTGAGCAACAGCGGCGCCTCGAGATCGACGGTCGGCCCGGGCGACGCGCGCGGCACGTCCTGCCCACCGGTGACGGCGTCGTCGAACAGCGCGGCGATGGCGGGCAGCTCGATCCGCGGCGCGACGGCGGGCGCCGCCGACAGCGCGCGCGGGGCCGTCAGCATCGCCGCGGCGAGGCCTGCGCGCAGCACGGCGGTGGAGCGCAGGCGGCGATCATTGCATCGCATTTCCATGGTTGGTCCCCGGCTTTGGCAAAACCAGCCGGGCAGGCCCTCGGATCGTATCGGCGAACGTGAAGTCGCGGCTTGCCCCCGGTTCGATGAAGACGGCATCGCCGTACCGCACCTTCTCGTTGGGCAGCTGCTCGATCTTTCCCCCGCGATCGATCATCCAGCTGAAGCGGCTGAGATCCGCGACTCCCCTGCCGCGGTTGGTAAGTTGCCCGTGCAGCACGCCTGCGGCGTCGGCCGCGAGCTCCTTGCTGACGACCAGATCGGACTCGATACCCTTGGGCTCGACGATCGCCGTTGTGTTGAAATGGAGCGCCACGTTGAGCCGCGTGGGCGAGGACGTGGCGGGATCCTCCTTGGTGAGCGTCACCGTATTGGTCTGGTGCACCCGCATGACATAGACTTTCCCGCGCTGCAGGTCGGGCGAGCCGACGTAGCGGATCTGGACGAGCTGCGATTTGTCCGGGGCGACGCTCGCCTGCGGCGGGAAGATCAGGAAATCGCGCGGCGCGGGCGTGAACATGCGCTTGCCCGCGACATCGGCGGTGACCGCGAAGGGCTGGACCTCGACGTTCAACAGCGTGTCGTGCGTGTTGTTGACCATCAACCGCGTCGTGCTGCCCGATCCCGTCGGCGTCAGGTGGTAGGTCATCGGCTGGACGCTGTAGGCATCGGCGGTCGGCAGGCACATCGTGATACCGGCAGTGGCGAGTGCGAAGCGGGTCCAGCGGTTCATACAAATCTCCGGATGGGTGGAAAAAAGCGGGCGTGACCGCTGCGCCCCAACGGCCTGCAGCGCAGCGGTCGACGCCCGCCAGAGATCACGCGATCGTGATGTCCCAAGTCTCGCTATAGGCGCCAGCGAGGAAGGGCTTCGAAAGCAGCGTCACCGAAAAGTTGCCCGGCAGGCCGGCCGCGAGGTTCGCGTCGGGGGCGCCGACCGGCGAGCTCACCGGTGCGCTGGTCAGGTTGAGATTGTTGAACGGCAGCAGATTGCCATCCAGGTCCATCGTCATGGTGTAGTCGACCTGCGTCGCGGACGGGCCGGCGAAATAGCCGTTCTGCGCATCGACGGTGACCGAGTGGTTGCCCGCATTGTTGCAGGTCAGCACGACGCCCGCGATGTTCTGGATCGTGGTCTTCTGCGGATCGAACGCGCGCTGCGTGACATCGACCTTGCAGACCGAGGGGATCGTGCCGGTCGTGGTCAGGCCGGCGGCGTTGGCCGAGCCGGCGACGACGAGACCAGCGAGCGCGGCGGGGATGGCGTAGCGAAGTTTCATGATGCTCTCCTGTTGGGTGAAGCGTCGTCTGAGTGACGACGCAACAATAGTATCGGTTAGCAGCATATTAAAAACGCCAAACGGGGTTATTCCGTTTGATCAGTGATGGTCCTGATTAAACATTGCGATGTTCAAAGCCGCCTTGATGACTTCGGCGGTGCTGTGGACATTCATCCGCGCGAAGATCGAACGGATGTGCGATCGCACGGTATGGACCGATATGCCGAGATCAATTGCGATTTGCTTCGGGCTATCGGCGCGTAACAGTCCCTTCAGGATCGGAACTTCGCTCGCCGACAGGTGAAAGGCGTCCGCCGCGGGGCCCGGATCGATGTCGCCATCGAGTCGGATGTCGTGGAGCGTCAGCAGCAGGCTGTGCGTCGGGCTGAGCGAGGCGGGCGTGACCGAAGCGGTCAGCCAGCGATTCTCCCCCAGCGCCGTGACGAGCCGCCGCCGCCAGCGCTGTTGTTTGGCAGCGGTCATCACCAGTTCCGCCAGCGTCTCGGTCGCCTCCGCGGTACCGAGTCGCAGGCGATTGTCATGGCCGATGCGGAGGCGTCCGTCCGCCACGAGTTTGTGAGCCGCCGAATTGGCGTATCGGACCGTGAGGTCGCGCGTGATGAGCAGCTTGCATTCGGGATCCAGCGCGAGCCAAAGGGCGTCATGCGGTGGCGGACTCGACTCCGACACCATGGTGGTCCGTTGCAAACTCACCTTAAATCTCCCCCCAGAATGCCGTTACCGATCGGCTGTGTGGGAGCTATCCGAAGCGCTTGCATCGGTCATCCGGTGCATCCCTGAGGTAAAAACCGGAGACGGGCGGCGGCGTTGCGCAAGACATTCAAACTGCGCGTTTAAGGGGAGTGGAGCCACCGGGCAGGGCCTGCCGCGGCGGGGGGTGGGGGCGACCGCCGGCGCGATCCGCGCCGATTGCGGAGGCGACCTTCGCGCCCCGAGTCGCTCGTGGGTGGCCGAAGCGCGTTCCACCAGTCGTACCGCTTCGAACATCGCGTCGGTCGGCACGCCATAGCCCTCGCCAAGTTGGCCGTCCGTGACGACGATGTCGCCCTCGACAAACTCCCAAGTCCGATCGATGAGCGCCAGGGTCCGCACGGCAAGTTCGGTGGTGACTGCCCGCGCCTTTTCGACTGGGGCAAGGACGATGAACGATTCGATCCGGTCGGGCTCGTCTCCGGCCGCCCTCAGCCCTGCGGCCAAGCCGACGTGCGTGCCAGAGCTACCGTTCGGGACGACGATCCGTTCAAAGCGAAGCCCTAGGTCCTGCTCTTGCGCCATTATCTCCTCTGCACACACAGCGTAGCCAAGGCAGCCGAGCGGCGAGGAGCCACCGGAGCCGACGACATAAGCAGAGACCGCGCAGGCTGGTATCAGTCCCGTGCTCGTCGTTATTCGCGATCGGGGTCTCCTGTGATTGGGGCACAGGCGCCCCCAGTTTCTCCGCGATCCGCGCTACCTCGTCGTCGGTCGGCGGCTCTGGCAGCTCCTGTGCCGCAGCAGAACATCGTCGAGGGTGCCGGGTGCGGTGCCTGCGATCGTCTCATCAATCGCGCGCTCGTTGGCGCCGTGAGTGATCTTCTCGCGCGTCACGATAACCTCCGACTCAGGCGAAGCCGCCCAATTTCTCGGCCTCGTCACCTGGCAGTCCATGATCGGTCGACTCATCTGGCAGGCCGATACCCGGCTCCGTCGACATGTCATCAGCGTCAGGCTCGTTACCCGGAATGTGGTTCGGGTTCATCGCTCATCTCCTTCGAGAAGTGGTAACGCACGAACGCGTGGAAAAACCGCAGCGGCGGCTCGACGATCGCACCCGGCCTCTCGGCGTCCAGCCGCAGCACCACGACATTTTCACCTCTTCCACGAGTTGATCGTCGCACGTTGGCGGTCGCCCCGATCCCAGACCGTCACAGCCGGCTCACGCCCCCTGACAGCGGTTATTGGTCATCTCATATGGCGGCTTTTGGACGCCTCGCATCGATCATTGGACGGCTGGTAGTTAAGGGCGCTGAACCCCCGCAGTCGTCCCAACACGAGAGATCCCGTCCAAGCCTCCCCCAAGGGACCGATACAATTCGACGAGGTTGCTTCCCCTGTTCAGGCGGGTCGTGACGAGCTGCTGCTGTGCGGCATACGCCGTACGCTGTGAGTCGAGCGTGGTCAGGAACGATTCCACACCGGCTCTGTAGCGCGCATCCGAGATGCGCAGCGCTACGGTTGCCGCATTCACGCGTGCTGTCTGGGCTGCGATCTGTTCGTCGATCGTCCCGCGCTGCGCCAAAGCGTCGGCCACCTCGCGAAACGCGGTCTGCACCGATCGCTCGTAGGTCGACAGGGCAACCTGCTGCTGCGCACGCGCCGCGGCGAGATTGCCGCGCAGCCTCCCGCCGTCGAACAGCGGCAACGAGACCGCCGGGGCCGCGGTGTAGGTGAAACTTCCACCCGAGAAGAGACCACTCAAGGCGGGGCTGATCGTGCCAACGGCCGCGGTGAGCGAGATGCTCGGAAACAAGGCGGCGCGTGCTGCACCGATATTGGCATTTTGCGCAATCAGCTGATGCTCGGCCTGCAGCACGTCCGGACGCTGTCGCAGGACGTCCGACGAAAGATTGGCGGGCAGCGCGTGCAACGCCACGTCGCCATTCCCCAAATTCGGTGGCAGCATGTCTCCCGTGACCGGCGCCCCGACCAGCAGGTCGAGCGCGTTCTTGTCCTGCGCCAACCGCGTCCTGAGAACCGCGATGTCGTTGCGCGCGCCCTGATAGGTCGTCTCAGCCTGTCGTGCTTCGAGTTCCGACGCGACCCCGATGCGGAACTGCGCCTGCGTCAGCTCGAGCGATTGCTGGAACGAGGTCAGCGACTGCTGCGAAATGCGGAGCTGATCCTGGTCCGACGCATAGGTCAGCCATGCGGTCGCGATTTCGGCGATCAGGCTGATCCGGGTCGCGCGCTGGGCTTCTTCGGTCGCGAAATACTGTTCGAGCGCCGCCCGGCTGAGGTTGCGGATGCGGCCGAACAGATCGATCTCATAAGCGGATACGCCCAGATTGACCGAATAATATTCGAGGTTGGACGAACTCGCTCCGACCCCCGCCCCTATTCCCGTGCCGACACCGGTGCCGCCGCTGCCCGTCCCGGAACCACCGGTTCCCACCCCGGATCCCGTTCCTGTCCCGGTACCAGTACCCGTCCCGGTTCCGGTCCCTGCCGCGCCGCCAAGCGCTCCGGTCGCGCCTTGAATGTTGTTGGTGTAGGTCGCCGAGCCGGACACGCCTACCGTGGGCAGCAAGTCGGCCCGCTGGATCCGATATTGCGCGCGCGCCTGAAGCACGTTGGCAGCCGCGATCCGCAGGTCGCGATTGTTCGCCAAACCCAGCGCGATCGTGTTGCGCAGCCGGTCGTCGGTAAAGAATTCGCGCCACCCGATCTTGGTCAAGTCCGGGGCATCGGTTGCCGCCGTCGGGTAGACGCCCCCCTGCGGCAACGCCGCGGGGACAGCGCCGATCGGCCTCACGTATTTCGGCGCGAGATTGCACCCGGCCAGTGCCGCGGCTCCCAACAGGCCGAGGACGATCTTGCTATGCATCATTCAGGCTCCCTGCGGCGCGGGGTTCGACCCGGGCTCGCCATCGTCACCATGCCGATCGTCCGTTACGGGCTTTTGCGCCTTGTTCCGATCGAACAGGCGCATCACCACGACGAAGAACATCGGGACGAAGAAAATTGCCAGCACCGTCGCCGACAGCATGCCACCGACCACGGCGCGGCCGATGGCGTTCTGCCCGCCCGCGCCCGCGCCGTTCGAGATCGCCAGCGGGAACACGCCGAAGATGAAGGCAAAGCTGGTCATCAGGATCGGTCGAAGACGGAGCTTTGCCGCCGCGACCGCTGCGTCGAAAGCGCTCAGGCCTTCGCGCATCTTTTCCTCCGCAAACTCGACGATAAGGATCGCGTTCTTTGCCGAGACACCGATCGTCGTGATGAGGCCCACCTGCAGATAGATGTCGTTGTTCAGACCGGTCAGCGTGGCGGCGAGCAATGCGCCGACGACACCGAGCGGAACCACCAGCATCACCGAGATCGGCACCGACCAACTCTCGTAAAGTGCCGCGAGACACAGGAACACGATCAGCAGCGACAGCGCGTACAACGCCGGCGCCTGCCCCCCGGACAGTTGCTCTTCGTAACTCAGCCCCGTCCAGTCCAGCCGCGTCCCGGGCGGCAGCTTGGCCTGCATGTCCTCGACCGTCTTGAGCGCAGCGCCTGACGACACGCCGGGCGCCGCTTGCCCGAGGATCTCCATCGAGGGCTGACCATTGTACCGCGTCAGCTGGGTCGGTCCCTGCTTCCAGGAAACGTCCGAGAAAGCGGTGAACGGAGCCATGTTGCCACTCGCGCCGCGCACATACAGACTGCCGATATCTTCGGGCGCCATGCGATATTTTGAATCGGCCTGGATGTAGACTCGTTTGACACGGCCGCGATCGATAAAGTCGTTCACGTAGGACCCACCCCAGGCCGTCGCGATCGTGCTGTTCACCGTTCCGAGATCGAGGCCGAGCGCGCCGGCCTTGTCCTGATCGACGTTCACGCTCAGCTGCGGCGCATCATCCAGCGCGTTGGGACGGACGCCGACGAGCGACTTGTTCTGGGAGGCCATGCCGAGCAGCTGGTTTCGCGCGGCCAGCAGTCGATCGTGGCCTAGGCCGCCTTCGTCGACGAGCTGGAGGTCGAAGCCGGTGGCATTACCCAGTTCCTGAACCGCCGGCGGGATGACCGCGAAGATGAGCCCGTCGCCATATTTCGAGAACGCACCCATCGCCCGGCCAATGATCGCCTGCGCCTTGTTCTTGGCGCCCGGACGATCCTTCCATTCTTTCATGGGAATGAAGGCAATACCACTATTCTGGCCCTGGCCGGCGAAGCTGAAGCCGTTGATCGTGTAGACGCCGCGGATCGCCGGACCGGCATCGCTCAGGAAGTGATCGCGCACGAGATCGAGCCCCTTCTGGGTCCGTGCAGACGTCGCCCCTGGCGGTCCCTGGACCAGCGCGATCATCACGCCCTGGTCCTCGTCGGGCAAGAAACCCGTCGGCAGGCGCGTAAAGAGAAACACCAGGCCGGCGAGGATAAGCGCATACATGATCAGCGAACGACCCCAGCGTCGCGCGGTTGATCGCACGCCGCGTTCATAGCGCACCTGACCGCGATCGAACTTGTCGTTGAACCAGCGGAAGAAGCGCGCCAGCGGACCATTGCCCTGCCCCTTGTCGGGATCGTGTGGCTTGAGGATCGTCGCGCACAGCGCCGGCGTCAGGATCAGCGCGACCGCGACCGACAGCGCCATCGCCGAAACGATCGTGATCGAGAACTGGCGATAGATGACCCCGGTGGATCCGCCAAAGAACGCCATCGGCAAGAAGACCGCCGCCAGCACCACGGCGATGCCGATGAGCGCGCCGGTGATCTCGTCCATCGACTTGCGCGCCGCCTCTCGCGGCGAGAGATGCTCCGTCGTGATAAGTCGTTCGACGTTTTCGACCACGACGATGGCATCGTCGACGAGCAAGCCGATCGCCAAGACCATGCCGAACAGGGTCAGCGTATTGATCGAATAGCCGAAGGCGGCGAGCACGGCGAAGGTGCCGGTCAGCACCACCGGCACGGCGATCGTCGGGATTAACGTCGCGCGCCAATTCTGCAGGAACAGGAACATGACGAGGAAGACGAGGACGATCGCCTCGGCCAGTGTTTCGACCACCTGCTCGATCGACAGGCGAACGAACGGAGACGTGTCGTACGGGAAGATCACCTTTACGTCCGGCGGGAACTGTTTGGCGAGTTCGTTCACCCGCGCCTTGACAGCGACCACGGTATTCAACGCGTTGGCGCCGGGCGCCAATTTGATGCCGATGCCCGACGCAGGCTTGCCATTCCACTGCGCGGAGAAGGCGTAATTTTCGGCACCGATCGCAACACGAGCGACATCGCCAAGCCGCACGACCGACCCGTCGGTTCCGCTCTTCAGGCGGATCTTCGCAAACTCCTCGGGCGTCGTCAGGCGCGATGCGACCGAGACGGTAGCATTGAGCATCTGCTCCTTGGGCGCCGGTTGCGCACCGATCTGACCGGCAGAGACCTGTGCGTTCTGCGCCGTGACCGCAGCGGTCACATCGCCGATCGTCAAAGCGTAATTGTTGAGCTTGATCGGATCGACCCAGATACGCATCGCGTATTGCGAGCCGAAGATCTGCGTGTCGCCGACACCGGCCACGCGCGACAGCGGATCGGCGATCTTCGAAGCGACGATATCGGCAAGATCGTCGGCGTCATGTTTGCCGTTTTCGGAATAGAGCCCGACGAACAGCAGGAAGTTCTGCGTGGCCTTGGCGACGATGATGCCTTGGCGCTGCACTTCCTGCGGCAGCAACGGCGTCGCCGCCTGCAACTTGTTCTGCACCTGCACCTGCGCGATGTCCGGATCGGTGCCCTGTTCGAACGTTAGGGTGATCGTCACCGTGCCAGCTGACGAGGAAGAAGACGAGAAGTAGCGAAGGTGGTCGATCCCCTTCATCTGCTGCTCGATGATCTGGGTGGTCGTGTTTTCCAGCGTCTGAGCGTCGGCGCCGGGATAGTTGGCGGTGATCGAGACCGCCGGCGGCGCGATCGCCGGGAACTGCGCAATCGGCAAGGTCCGCAGCGACAGGATGCCGGCGATGAGGACCATCACCCCGAGCACATAGGCGAAGATCGGGCGATCGATGAAATAGCGTGACATGGCGGCTTACTTGGCCTGTGCCTGCGCGTTACCCTGCGCCGGAGCGGCTGCAGGTTTCGCGTTGGGATCCCACGGCTTGCCCTGGACCGGCATGCCCGGGCGAAGCATCATTCCGCCCTCGACGATGATCTTGTCGCCGGGCTTGGTCCCGCCGGTAACGAGCCAGTTGGTTCCGATCGCGCGGCTGGTCTGCAGCGTGCGCACCTCGACCTTGTTCCCCGCGCCGATCACCATCACGGTCGGCTGACCCTTCTCGTCGCGGCTGACCGCGCGCTGTGGCACCAACATGCCATTCGACTGAGTCCCCTCGACGAGCGACGCGCGAACGAACATGCCCGGAAGCAACAGGCCGTTGGGATTGGGGAACAGCGCGCGGATCACCTGCGAGCCGGTCGTCGGATCGACAGTGACGTCGGCAAAACGCAGCGTTCCCTGCGGACCATATTCGGTGCCGTCTTCGAGCTTTAGCTTTACGTGCGCGTTGCCATCGCGGGTCAGCTGACCGCTGAGGATCTGCTGGCGGAGCTTCAACAGATCGGCGCTCGACTCCTGGATATCGACATAGATCGGATCGAGCCGCTGGATGGTGGCAAGCGCATTGGCCTGCGACGCCGATACCAGCGCGCCGGTCGTGAACGCCGAGCGGCCGATCCGCCCGGTGATCGGCGCGCGGATCGTCGTGCGGGCCAGGTCGATCTGCGCGGTCCTGAGGGCCGCCTGCTGCGCCGCGACATCCGCCTGCGCCTGCGCGGCGGTCGTCTGCGCGTTCTCGAATTCCTGGCGGGCGATCGCATTGATCTTGACGAGCTCGCCGTAGCGGCGGGCAAGCGCGGCGCTCGAAGCGATGCCGGATCTCGCCCGCGTCAGGGCGGCCTGGGCGCTCGCCACCTGCGCCTGATACGGGGCCGGATCGATCCGATAGAGCCGCTGCCCCTTATGCACGACGTCCCCTTCGATGAACAGGCGCTCGAGGATCAAACCATTCACCTGCGGGCGCACGTCAGAGGTTTCGAACGCTGCGGTGCGGCCGGGAAGTTCCGTCGTCAGCATGATCGGCTCCTGGCGAACCACGACATAGCCGACCGGCGCAGGCCCCGGTGCCGCTTGCTGCTGCGACTTGCCGCCGCCGCACGCTGCCAGCGCGAGCAAGCCGCTTGATGCCAACACCCAGCTGATCAGCCGATTGGACGACATAAATTTTCCCGCTTGAAAAAAAGTGTGAGAGCGATCACTCACGAAGGGCTCCGTTAGGCCCGCCGGTTGAGCGCGTCAACAAGCATGAGAGAGGTTCTTCACGTGTCGATTGTCGAATGCCAGCCCGTGTCGCGCGCCGAAGCGCGCCGTGATCATATCAAGGGGGTGGCGCGGCGATTGTTCGTTGAACACGGGTTCCACGCTACAGGTATTGCATTGATCGCAAAGGAATCCGGCGTAGGCGTTCAACAGCTGTACCGCGATTTCCAGGCGAAGGAAGATATCGTCGCGGCGATCGTCGAGGCCGACTGCAAGCAGTTTGCGGACCTGACGACGCTGAACACGGCATTGAGCGAGAACGACCGTGCCGGCATCGTCAATTGGCTGACCTCCGCGAATTGCCGTAAAGACGAGGACAGCGATCGGCTTTTTCTGGAAATCGCATCCGAGGCATGCCGCAATCCCCGCATAAACGTCATATTCAATGATATACGGGAGATGATGTCCGACAATATAAGCCGTGCTTTTGCCGGACTCCAATCGAGCGAGACGGTGCGCGATGAGCATCGAGTCCTTGCAGAGGCGTTCATGATAATATCCGTCGGCTCGGTTTTTACCCACGCTCTTCATGGTAGCGACGTCAGAATTGCGAGTGAAAGGCTCGTCAATTGCCTGATAGATAAAGACGTTTGCCGCGAATTTAGCGATCATGTCGGGATCGACGGCTAATCGCTGCGGCACCTACTCAGTATTGGTGAAACCGCGGTACGCGGCATGCCCCTTAAGGTCGGCCTGATCTTGTCCGACCGTTATGGGCTATCCCACAGGAGGCGCCGCTGGGGTCGTCAGCCTTCCACGGGTTGCCGAGCCTCACGGAAGCGCGCTGTAGGATACTGCCGGATCCCCACCGATCCTGCCATAAAGCGATGGCCGCTGCCGGGCGCTGCGACGGCGCCAGAATTTACGAATTTCCTACGCGAACAGCGCCAAATCCGTCGGGAGTTTTTACGCCGATTTCTGTCAGTGTCGTTCTTCGACAGGGGACAGAATGAAACAGCCTTCGTTACATGATTTTGACGTAAAGGTTCGGTTGGGTGGAGCAGCTTTGCTTCTGCTGGCGACGTTGTGCCTTTTCTCCCTGTGTGCAAACCGCGGCAATCCAGATGCCCAGCCGAGTGCTTTCGAGTTATGTGTGGCGCTCGTCGCCGTCTGTTCCGGCTGTGGCGGTGCAGCCTTGGTCTTTGAAGGCCGTAGCGTGTTCGAGCCGGCTTCGGATCCCCGCACCCGGCGCAACGTGCATGGCAACGAACCACGCGAAAACCGATGAAAGCCCATCAAAACAGCCCGGTCACTGGATTGACTTCAGATTTGACCACCTCCGAAGGAATCGACCCTTTACTTGCTGCAGCGTCGGAAATGGGCATGTCCCGCATGGGCATTGCAACCGTGATGGCCTACCGGACCGTTCTGCAACGGGTGCCAACCTTGTGGCCCGACCAAGGTCGGGTATGATCGGCGTAGTGCCCGTGGCCGCGATTTTGCTGTTTGGGCTATTGGCCTGCATTGCAAGCCTATTGCTGGGTTTCAGGCCCAGTAGCCGACGCGCGCGTCCCACCCGCATCTCCAGGCATCGCCGCGCGCTACCACAAGCGAGAACCTCCAGGCACCCGAACGAAATTACATAGCGATAACATATGGATGGATGGTCAGCGCTTTCACTTTTCCCTATCTCGTCGTTTGCATCATCTTGCGGCTAGCGTTGCTGCGCCAGACCGCCTCGCACAAGCTGATGATAGCCAAGATTGATGTGCTCAACTAATCGATCGATCTGATGGAACGGGTAGGGATCGCGGCAATGGATCGGCGCCGCGCCAGTCGCACCCATAATGTCGCCCCAGACGCTGAAACGACGGTCTGGCAGGGGTAGTAGGCCTCGGCAATGAGCTGCTGCGGCGGTAATCTTCCGCATTCATCCTTACAGCCATTTGAGCTTGCGAAACCGGACATAGAGCAAGCCACATATGACGAAAATCGCGCCAAGAATCGTAAAATAGCCATAGTGCCAGCGCAGTTCGGGCATGAACTCGAAATTCATCCCATAGACGCCGGCGATCGCAGTCGGCACCGCGAGGATCGCCGCCCAGGCGGCGAGCTGGCGGGTGATTGCACCGGTGCGCTGCTGCTCGATAAGGTTGCCGAACTCGAACACCGAGGTCAGCACTTCGCGCAAGCCGTCGACCATTGTCTCAACCCGCCGTGCGTGGTCGAACACATCGCTGAAATACGGCGTTGCTTCCGGGCCGATGCAGGGAAGATCGGTGCGCGCGAGCTTGCGCGCCGCTTCCTCCATCGGGACGAGAATGCGCTGGAAGCGGATCAGTTCGCGGCGCAGCGCGAAGATCCGGGCGATCTGCTGGCGATCGAGGAAGGTATCGAGGATCCGCGTTTCCATAGCCATGACCTCGTCCTCGATCGCGCTGACGATCGGCAGATAGCCGTCGACGACAAAATCGAGAATCGCATGGAGGACATAATCGACCCCTTGGCCGAGCAACGATGGCGCGGTCTCGAGCTGATCGCGCAAGGGACGACGTATCGTGTCGCGTTGCCATCAGGCGGCTCTGCGCTGCGAGACAGGGACTGATACGTATTCGTCGTCGTGCGTCATCCAAAGCGGGATATGCTGCGCGGCAAGCATCGCCTCGGGCTCGATCCGATCGGCCACTACCGCAAAACGCCCTTCATCGACCAACACTTCGGGCACCAACGCGCGACAATTGTAGGTCGAGGCCATCGTCGCGCCATACGCCCCCGCGGTGCGGAACACCGCCAGATCGCCGGCCGATACGGCGTCGATGTCGCGCCCCATCGCGAAGGTGTCTCCACTTTCGCAGACGGGGCCGGCGATATTGGCGACCATGCGCGCTCCCGTGGGGCGGACCGCGACGAAATCATGGAACGCATCGTAGAGTGCCGGTCGCGCGAGATCGTTCATCGCGGCATCCACGATCACATAGGGGGCGACCGCGCCGGGTTTCACCCAAAGCACCTCTGTGAGCAGGACGCCGGCCTCGCCAGCGACGAAGCGGCCCGGCTCGAACATCAGCGTCACGTTCCAGTCGCAAGTCGCTTGCGCCACCATCGTTCCATAGGCCGCGGCGCTCGGCACGACATCGCCCGGCCGATACGACAGGCCGAGCCCACCGCCGAGATCGACATGGGTAATGGCGTGGCCGGCCGCACGCAGCTCCGCCACAAGCCTCCCAACGCGCGCATAGGCCAGCTCGAGCGGATCTAGATCCGACAGCTGGCTGCCGATATGGATGGCGACCCCGCGCAGGGCGAGCCCGTCGAGCTTGGCGAGGCGCGCATAGATATCGACCGCATCATCGATCGCCACGCCGAACTTGTTCTGTTTGCGGCCGGTCGAGATCTTGGCATGCGTTCCCGCATCGATATCGGGGTTCACCCGCAAGACCGCCGATGCCCGCTGACCCCGCGCGGCCGCCATCGCGGCAAGCACGACACCTTCTTCCTCGAGCTCGAGATTGAACTGGCCGATCCCGGCATCGAGCGCCGCTGCCAGTTCGCGCCGGGATTTGCCGACACCCGAAAAGATGATGCTGCTTGCCGGCATCCCCGCCGCAAGCGCGCGCAGCATCTCTCCTGCCGAAACGATGTCCGCGCCATAGCCTTCCTCGGCGAGCAGTTTGAGCACCGCAAGGTTCGGATTGGCCTTCACCGCAAAGGCGAGATGCTTGCGCGGCACCGGCGCAAGGCCAGCGCGAAACGCGCGCGCCGCGGTGCGAAGCGCAGCCGTCGAATAGACATAGGCCGGAGTGCCAACCGCGGCTGCGATTGCGGGCAACGGCACATCTTCGGCGTGGAGGACGCCATCGCGACATTCAAAGGGGAGAGACATGAGGATTCCGGTTTAAAAAGGGTGCTCTATCGTTTCTCACGGGCGGGTCAGGCGTAGCCGTCACCGGAGCGCCGGCGGCGGCGGTCATGGATCGCTTGGGCGAGCATACGATGTCGGCTCCGCTCGACGCGCAGCGCCGCGGAAACGCGCCTTCCTTGCACGATCAGGGCGAGCCCAATGAGCGCCATGATGAACGCGATCACGCTCAACCCGGCGTGCGTGCCGGCGCCGTCGGCGATCCGTGCGGCGACCGCTACGACGACAAGCGCGACACCAAGGCTGCGCCACGCAAGATCACGGTGCGTCATGCCGCATGCCCGATGCGGTGTGGGTGATCCGCAATCAAAGCGTGCCCGGCGCGAGCCGCCACATGTTCGGCGCGCTCTATATCTGCCTGCTTCTTGCCCTTGCAGCCGTGCCACAGCACAATGTCTGCCGGGAATCCGCTTTCCTCGCACAGCGCGGCGATCGGCTCGCCCCGCTCGAAGGTGATACCGATCGCGGGATCGCGCATCTGGTCCGCCGCCGCGCAGGCGCGACCGAGCAAGGCAGCGAGCGCAGCTGCAACCTCGGGCCAGCGCGGGTCGCGACAGCCGGGGCGGCATGTGGCCGCACTGCTGTGCTTCCGCGGCACAGGGTTGTTGAGCATCGGTCCATCAATCGTATGGTCAGCAGCATAGGTCATCGATCGGCGTCCTCGATCCAGCGTGAAAGGCAAGCGCGCACCATCAGGCAGCCTTTCGACAATGGTGCGCTGTTTCCCATGGCTGGACCGGCGCGAAGGAGATCGTGGGTATTATCGGCGTCGCCACCATCACGATCGTTGCGCCGGGGAACCCGTGTGCTTCGCTGCGTGCGAATCCCACGGCGGCAGCGCGGGAAACGAAGCGGCCCTCGAGTTTGCCGCCATTATCCTGCACCAGCCAGTGGCCGGCGCAATCCTGTCCTACGCGGAATATCGGGCCGCTTTGGTCGGGTTCCGGGTCGTCTGGCGTTGTCATCGTATGCTTCCTCAAGCTGACCATTCAAGAAATCAGGGACCGCGGGCGGCGCCGAACAGTGCAGCCTGCGGCGCTCGAAACGCCGAGCGCCAAATTGGTCATGGATCGGATGGCCATGCGGTTATCGAATTAGGCCTGCGCTGCGTAAGAGCGCGATGGCGTTTCAGCGCGATTTTCGTAGAAAGAGCATAAAGTCGCGCCGCTTGAGAGACGCGAGCCAGGGTGAACGGCACGGGACGCGCGACGATTTCGCCTCTCGCCAAGCCGTCGGTATCGCCGCCAAAAGCCGGCCAACGGTTGGCAACATTGCGTGCGTTACGTGCCTGCGCGCGGCCTGACGTTTCCGCGACCTTCATCGATCCGACCATACCGACGGGCGCTTGGCGTTAGCCGATCACCATGTGGCGATCCGGGCGTGGTCCACCACAGTGGCGTCGCGTTATTGATCATCGGGACACGCTCGGCCCGCGCGCCGCAAAGTCATCTCAGGGACAGCCCGACATCGGCTTATCATGTGAGATCCGTTCGGACGGCAGCCCGATGAACTCGGGCGACAAGGAATGCGGCTAGCGTCGCACGACCAGCGCACGATGCGGGCGCAACTCTTCGACTAGGAGTAACGGCTACACCGTCGTGATCGGGTTTATCTCCGCTCTTTGCAATTTGGCGCCGAAGCGCGGCGCGTGGGCAAGCGCTCTTCCAGCCGTCGCGCAAACGGCAGCCCCCGACGAGCAGCAGTAAGCCAAGACTTGCAAAAGCGAGCGCGGTTAGATTGATCCCCAAGGTCAGCCCTATCGCTGAGGGCCAAGCATGAAGAAGCGCACCTTCGCGGCAGCAGATCGTGGCCCCTCCAGTCGCGAGCAATACGAAGACGCCGACCAAACGATGCAGCACATCACGGCGGTTCATTGCGGCCTCGATTTGCGGGCGTTAATGCCAGCGTGCAAACGATCCGGTGCATCAGACCGGTTGCGCGGCGCCCCAGACTGGCGCGCCGCGCTGTCGGTCAGAACAGAAATCCGGTCTCGAGCAAGCCGCGAACCTGGTCGCGCTTGTTGGAATCTGCGCCGAAGCCAGAACCGGGCGCGAGCTTGCCGATCCGGGTATAGGAAACTTCGCCACGGGCGAAGAAAATGCCCTTCTGATAGGTCGGCGTGAAAGTCGCAGACCATGCATCGCTATGGGGGCCGTAGAGCAGGTTGGTCGGCACGCAATCCGTCGCCAGACCGCAATCATCACCCGAAGATTTCAGATATTCGCCGCGTGCGGCAAGCGAAAATCCCTTGGCGAGCGTATATTTCGCCAGCAAAGCACCGCCAAAGGTTTCCGCCGAACGGTTGAGGCCAAGCGCGTCATCACGGTCGACGCGATTGTATTGCAGATACGGCGTCAGCGTCAGCGGCCCCTTGGCGTAGGTGTAGATTATGTTGAAAATGCTCCCGTTATTCTGGGCAAGCGGCGTCGCATAGGAGCTACGCCGCGACCGCGAGAAGCTCCCCGCACCGATCACCGTGAGCGTGTTCGCGCTGTCGAATGCATACGAGGCGGTGCCCGAGATCCAGTTGAACTTGCCCGAATAATAGCCGTCGTTGAGCGACACCGCAGCACTCAGCTTGCCATGTGCATAGTTGACCTGCGCGCCGCGACTGATCGACGGCTCCTGATTCCACAGCAGGCCGCGTTCGACGTTCATATTCTGAAACGTGAAGGTCGATTCCGCACCGACCATCGTCGGCAGGAAGCCTGCAGTAATCGAAAGATCCTTGCTGAGCACGGCCTTGGCATAAGCCACCGGGACCGGGCCGAAGAGCAAATCCTGTGCCTTGCCCGAACGCAGATAGGACGTGCCGAGCGCGGGCAGGGAATAGGCGCCAGCCTGCACGTAGAGCTGCAGCGGACCCGTCGTGGTCTGGATCTCGACCTGCGCGTTGGACACGTCTGCCGCCGTGTCGGAGTTGACCGTGCCGGGGGTGCTGGTCACATGGCTTTGGGCCAGTGCGATGCCGCTGACTTGCCCGGTCACGGTCACGTCACCGAACGGTCCGGCATTCACGACGATTGGATGGGCGTTGGGGGCTAGTGGCCCCGAGAAACCAGGCGAAGCAACCGGGTCGGCCACGGCTGACGACGACGCGAAGAGCAGGCCGCAGCTGCCAGCAAGCGCGAGACCGCGGAGGTCGAGCGCTTTGCGCGAGCCGCGTGCCTGCATCGGTAGAAGACGAAAACTCACGTGCAGAATCCTTTTTCGATGTCGATGCACGGCGCGGTATCTATCCCGCCATAAAGATTCGTGAGGGAATTCAGGTGGTTTGAGTAAAAACCGCGTATGAATGATGGGCATCGTCGCATCCTCGACGCGGCAGTATTCGAGCATGCGGGGCGATCTACTTTAGCGTCTTGAAGCAAATAATCAGACGCCGGTGCGAGTGCGGGTCCTCGGGCCGGTTCGAGGGCCAATCAAGATCCAAGAACACGAAACATCGACGTGCAGTAGCTTTCGAGTTCAGGCGCCACAGGCTCGCATGTTCGAGGGTAAGCACTTAGCTTCCGAAGACAGGCATGCGTCGGTTCGGTCGCGAGACGCAGCGCAACTACCTCCCGTGATGTCTGGAGGTTCGCGACATTCCTAGGGCGTTCACCTAAGCGGGGGGCAGATCGAGATCGCATCCGGCCCGTTTATGGGTTCACGACCTAACTAAGGCGCGTGAGGCTAATAAAGAGTTCTGTAAATACGCGCCTCTTCCATGCCGCCGCCGCGTACCGCTCTATTGTTTATTATCGTTTGAGATCGTAGCGCACGCGCGCGCCATCGATCTCGTCCCAGTGCGTATCGATCCATCCCGTGAGCTTAGACAGCGCGGGCAGCATCGACAGTGCCAGCAGGGTGAGGGCATATTCAACACGTGGGGGCACCTCAGCATGCACTTGTCGCCGAACCATGCCGTCGCGTTCGAGATTGCGCAGGGTCACGGTCAGCATGCGTTGTGAGATGCCCCGGATTTGCGCCTCGATGTCGGACGATCGTACCCAGCCCCCTCCCCTCGCGCCAACAGAATGAAGGTCAGGTAGGTCCACTCCTGCCCCATACCGCCTTCGTGACACCGCCCGGGGTGAGCCCGATGCCCTTCGTTCCCGCAGCGCTGACCCACATTTTCGGCTTCGGCCTTCCGATAGCGCTGCTCGTGCGGCGAGAGAACGCCATTACGTGATCCCGGCCGGCAATGTCCGAACGCAACGGTTCCGAGCCTCCGCTTTCGCTCACTCTGTAGATAATGAGTGTTGCGTTCGGGCCAAATTTGCCGCATTCCATCACCCACACGCGTCGCAGAACGCTTGGAGGAGGATGGAGGGGTTATGGACATTCGCGGACTTTTGCTGAGCGCCTCGGTGCTGGCTTTCACCACTTGCGCCACCGCGCAGGCGCAGACGACCCCCAACCCCGCGACGCCCGATCCTGCCAGCGGCGACACCGCGACCACCGACGCCGGCCCCGACATCGTCGTCACCGCCTTGCGCCGGCAGGACAAGTTGAGCCAGACGCCGGTCGCCGCCTCGGTGCTCTCGGGCACCGATCTGGCGAACAAGGGCGTGGTCAACGTCGATGCGCTGCAGTTCGCGGTGCCCAGCGTCACCGTCAACAATTTCGGCCAAGGCAACAATTTCAACGTCCGCGGCATCGGCAAGGCCGAGCACAACACGCAGACGACCACCGGAGTGATCGTCTACCGCGACGGCGTTCCGACCTTTCCGGGCTATGTCCAGGGCGAGCCCTATTACGATATCGGCAATATCCAGGTGCTGCGCGGGCCGCAGGGCACCATCGTCGGGCAGAATGCGACGGGCGGCGCGGTGTTCGTCAACACCAACGACCCGATCATCGGTGGCGGGACGCATGGCTATTTCAACGTCAATTACGGCAATTACAACGATGCCGGCGGCCAGGGTGCGATCAACATCCCGATCAGCGACACCTTCGCGGCGCGTGTCGCCTTTTATGGCGAGCGTCGCGACGGCTATTACACTATCACCGGGCCAACCGGCGCACGCTACAACGATGGCAACAACGATCTGCGCGAGATTGCCGGGCGGATCAGCTTCCTGTGGAAACCGACCGAGAATTTCTCGATCCTGTCGAAGACCGACCTCGGCTATCTCGATTTCGGCGCGTATCCGGCAAGCCCGATTGCGAGCAACGTCAAGTTTCTGCCGGGTACGAGCACGCCCAACCCCGCCTATCGCGACCTGTTCGACATCACGCAGAACACGCCTGCGGCGGCGCGCGACAAGTTCGTCCGATCGATCCTGAAGCTCGAATATGCCTTTGACAGCGGGGTGAAGCTCCGCTCGATTTCGAGCTATCAGCAGGCCAATACGATGTACCGCGCCGATTTGGACGGCAGCGCGAGCGGCAGTACGAGCTTCTACGACAGCGTCGACGAGCGTCAGATCACGCAGGAATTCAATCTGATATCACCCGACAGCGGCCGCTTCACCTGGCTGGCCGGCGCGTTCGGCGTGTGGAACGACTATCACTTCCCGGCGCCGTATCAGTTCTTGATCGATCTAGCGGTGCCGCTCAACAATCCGGCGTTTCAGTACAAACTGCAGGGCATCAACCCGACGCACTCGCTCGCGGTGTTCGGGCAGTTGGGCTACGCCATCACGCCGAACCTGAAGATCGAAGCCGGCGGTCGCTATACGTCGAGCAAGACGACCAACCGGACCGACGTCCTGCAATTCGGCACCTATATTCGCGACGACCAAAGCGCGAAGACCGACAACTTTTCCTACAAGGTTTCGCTCGGCTGGAAAGTCAGCGAGACTCAGTATCTGTACGGCTTCGTCGCGACCGGTTTCCGTCCCGGCGGGCTGAACGTGCCGATCAACACCGACACGCTCGATCCGTTCAAGCCGGAGACGATCACGTCCTACGAGGCGGGATTGAAGAGCAATTTCGCCCGCGGCAAGGTCCACACGACGCTCACCGGCTTCTACAACAGCTATAAGAATTTCCAGGTGATCATCGGGTATCCGGCGTTTCCGACGTTCGGGATCGAACTGAACGTCCCGAACACGACCAAGATTTACGGGTTCGAGGCGGAAGCCGATGCGCATTTCGGCCATTTGTCGATCGATGGCGGTATCAGCGCGCTGCACAGCGAACTTGGCCAATTCTATGCCGTCGATCCGCGCTTGCCGGCGGCGGTCAATCCGCTGACCGGCTTGCCGTTGCCGTGTCAGCCCTCGTCGGGCCCGGTCAGCACGACCTGCATCAGCCTGGGTGGACGGCGGCAGACCTATGCGCCCAATTTCACCTTCAATGTCGGCGCGCAATACGATCTCGAGATCGGGACGAGCGGCGACAAGATCACCCCGCGCGCCAATTTCGGGCATGTCGGGTCGCAATGGGCGACGCTGTTCGAGAATGCGGCGCAGGGCGACCGGCTGGGCGATCGCAACGTGCTGACGGCGCAGCTCGCGTGGCAGCACAAGAGCTGGACCGTGACCGCCTATGGCACCAACCTCACCGATCAGCACTACGTCGGGGCGCTGTCGAGCGGACTTAATTTCGCCGGTCCGCCGCGCCAATACGGCCTCAAGGTGCTTAAAATCTTCTGATCGGAATGCGCCGGGTGTGTTTGACGCGACCGGCGCCTTTCCCCTGACCGCAACATTCGAAAGCGCCATGCAAAGCTACGGACTGACAGTCGACAAATTCCTGGATCATGCCGCGAAATGGTTCGGAGTGCGTGAAGTGGTCGAAGCCGATGGCGGCGCGGTCTCGCGGCGCATCGGCTATGCCGCCTTGCGGACGCGCAGCAACCGCATGTCGGGTGCGCTACAGGCGCTCGGCCTCGAGTTCGGCGACCGCGTCGCCACGCTGGCGTGGAACACGCAGCATCACCTCGAAGCCTATTACGCCGCGATGGGCGTCGGGCTCGTCTGCCATACACTCAATCCGCGGCTTACGTCGGCGCATCTCGTGACGATGATCAACGAGGCGCAGGACCGCGTGCTGTTCGTCGCGGTCGATCTGTTGCCGCTAGTGCGCGCGTTGATCGCTGACTGTCCGACGATCAGGCACGTCGTGGTCATCGACGCGCCTGCACCCGACGGCGCGGCGCTTGACGTACGCGTGTGGGATTATGAGGCGCTGCTCGCAGAGCATGGCGCCGAAACCGTGTGGGGCGACTTCGACGAGCACGTCGCCGCCGGGCTATGCTACACGTCGGGCACGACCGGGCCGCCCAAGGGCGTGGTCTATACCCACCGCTCAAACTATCTCCACACGCTGCGTGCGTTGCAGGCGGATACGATGGCGCTGACCGCGCGCGACGTGCTGCTGCTCGGGGTGCCGATGTTCCACGCCAACGGTTGGGGCCTGCCCTTTTCCGCACCGGGCGCGGGCACCAAGCTCGTCCTGCCCGGCCGTTTGCTCGACGGGGCCAGCCTCGCGCGCGTGATGCGCGACGAGCGCGTCACCGTCGCGGTCGGCGTGCAGACGGTTTGGCTCGGCCTGGTCGATCACCTCGACCGCACCGGCGATGCGCTGCCCGATCTGCAACGCATTTTGATTGGCGGATCGAGCTGTCCCGAAGCGCTGCTCGAGCGGATGGAAGAACGGCTCGGTGTCCACGTCCAGACGAGCTGGGGAATGACCGAATTGTCGCCGACCGGCACGCTGTCGCCACCCTACCCAACCGGGCAGAGCCGCGCGTCATCGGGGCGGCCGCCGCTCGGTGTCGATCTCAAGCTGACCGACGCATTGGGTGTCACCCTGCCCGACCAGCGCGACACGCTCGGCTATCTGAAGGTGCGCGGACCCAGCGTGCTCGACCGCTACTTCCAGGCGGAGTCGGATGCGCTCGATGAGGAGGGCTATTTCGACACGGGCGATCTCGCGACGATCGACGCGGACGGCAATCTGACGATCGGCGGCCGTGCGAAGGATCTGATCAAATCAGGCGGCGAGTGGATCAACCCCAATGAGATCGAGGCGGTGGTCGGCATGCACCCCTCGGTCCGCCACGTCGCGGTGATTGCGCGGCCCGACCCGCGCTGGGGCGAGCGCCCCGTCCTGGTGGTCGAGACGCATGGCGATGGCGAGACCGGCGCGCGCGTGCTGCTCGACCTCCTCCGCGGGAAGGTCGCCGAGTTCTGGATTCCGGATCAGGTCGCCGAAGTGACCGCGATGCCGCTGGCCGCAACGGGCAAGATCGACAAGGTGCGGTTGAGCGCGGACTTCGCCGCGGGCCGGATCGCGGTGCAAAAAGTGGCGCGGTGAGGCCGACACTTCCCGGCAGCCCGGCGCCATACCGGGGCCACCGTCATCCAACCGCTCGCTTGCCGGATATGCGGCACGGGCCTCCCCGTCCTATTCGCACCCCGCTCCGGCCGCCGGCAGCTTCGGCGCGGCGAGGCCGACATTCCAGTTCCAGCCGATCTTGCCCGTCGCCTGCTTGCGGCACATCACCGTCTCGTTGAACGCATACATCCCCGGAAACAGCTTCGTCTCCGGATGCGGCGCGTCGGTGAAGTGCAGATAGGCGGCCGCGGTTCCATAAGCCGGCCACGCCGGCGCCTTCGTCGCGGTCGGCACGCCATCGCGGGTGAAGCTCGCCCAATAGTCAGCCATCGCGTCTGACAGCGCATGTTCGCCCGCGGTGTCGGGGATGCGCGGCCAATGCGCGGTGGTGCGGTCATACGTGCCGAACACGAACGGCAGTTCGCTTGCATGAAAGGCGTGCAGCCCGGCATCGTCCATCGCCGGATAGCCATGGTCGAACAGATAGAGATACGCGTTCTGCCCGATCGCGGTCTGCTTCAGCGCCATCCGTTCGGCGGTCCAACCGTAGAGGGCGTCGCGCGTCGTGGCGAGGATACTCTCCTTGAAGTCGGCCGCCGGATAGAGCCGCAGAAAGGCGTCGGCGAGGTCGCCATAGCGATCGCGGATACCCTTCTCATACTCGGCGGCGTTCGCCGGGGGCTTGGGGGCGAGGATGCGTAGCGAGCGGATCTCGCCTTGGTTGAAGCCGACCAGCAACGGCACCGGCGCCTGATGCCCCTTGCCGAACGAATCGACCATCTGCTCGGTCAGCACGACGCCATCGACCGTCCCCCACGGGCCATACCCCATCCCGGCGGCGGCGTTGGTTAGCGCCTGTGCATCCATTCCGCGCAGTGCGCCGATATCGGCCGCCTGCAATCCGCCGGCCAGCATCTGCCCCGCCGCCTCGCCCGACGGGGCACCGTACACGCTCCTCCGCAGTTCGGGCATCGAGATCATATAGCCGCTCTCGACGATCGCCTGGGCAAACAGCCCATGCGCGAGCGGCGAGGTCATCAGATACATCACGCTGAGTCCGCCGGCCGATTCACCCGCGATCGTGACCTTGGACGCATCGCCCCCGAACGCGCCGATATTGGCCTTCACCCAATGCAGCGCGGCGATCTGGTCGAGCAGGCCGTAATTGCCCGAGACGTGCTGCGGCGATTCGGCGCTGAGGCCCGGATGCGCGAGATAACCGAGCACGCCGAGCCGGTAGTTGATCGACACGACGATCACGCCGCGCTCGGCGAGTTTCGCACCGTCATAGGCCGGCTCGCGGCTCGATCCGGTGACCAGCGCGCCGCCGTGGATCCACAGGAACACCGGCGCAGTCTTCGCATTGGCGGGCGCCCAGATGTTGAGCGTGAGGCAATCCTCGCTCACCGGCATCGGATCGCCGGTATAGACCGAGACGGTCTTGCCCCCTTGCGGCTGGACGCACGCCGCGCCGAACGCGGTCGCAGGCCGCACCCCGGGCCAGCGCGGCAGCGGAACGGTCGGGCGCCATCGTAAAGCGCCCACCGGTGGCCGCGCATAGGGGATGCCTTTGAAGACGTGAAGATCGCCCTTTGTTTCGCCCTGGACGCTGCCGGACGGAGCGGCGACAACGGGCGGGGCATCGCTCTGCGCCGCCGCGGGTAGCGCGCCAGCGAGGGCGAGGACGCAGAGCAGAGCGGCGAGCGATTTCATCAGGCGGCCTTTCCAGCGATGCGGCCCTGCGCGCGCAGCACTCGGGCGAGCCAGAGGAACAGAGCGATGGCGACGAGGTACGCCGGCGACAGCGTATACAGCGCGACCTGCAGCGAATGCGCCGAGCCGTGCCGGGCGAAATAATCGCTCGCCGCACCGACATAGGTCGGCCCGAGGCCGAGGCCGATGAAGTTCATCACCAGCAGCAGCAGCGCGCCCGACAGCACACGCTGATCGGGTCGCACTTCCTCCTGCACCAACGCGACCGAGGCCGAGAGGTAGAAGTAATTGAGCAGCATGACGACCGTGAGCAGCACCAGCGCCAGCGGCCAGGTCGGCGCCCAGACGAAGGCGACATAAAAGGGCAAGGCGATCGCCAGCGACACCGCGGGCCCGAGCGCATAGACGAGGCGCGAGCGCTTGAGCAGCCGGTCGATGATCCGGCCCGAGGCGAGCATCCCGCCCCCCATGCCGACCGCCACCGCGATCGCGTACCACAAAGCGATCTCGTTGAGCGTCATGCCCTTCTCGCGGATCAGGAACAGCACCGCGAAATTGCCGAGGCCATAGGTGACGAATTGCGTCACGCCACTGCCGACCGACGCGAGCATGAGCACCGGATTGGTGAAGAACATGCCGAGCGTCGGCCAGAAGGCGACGGTGTCGGCGGGGCGCGTTCGCGCGGCATCGTCGAGGCCGCCGCGTGCCGGCTCGCGGATCAGCAGGCGCACAGCGACCGCGGTGACGACCCCCACCACACCGATCGCAATGAAGGCGTAGCGCCAGTCGAACGCCGCTGCGATCGACGCGCCAAACGCGATGCCGATCGCCGCGCCGATCGGCGGACCGAGATTGTAGATGCTGAGCGCGGTGCCGCGCTGGCCCGGCGGAAAGGTGTCGGTGATGATCGCATAGGAGGGCGGCACCCCGCCCGCCTCGCCGAACCCGACCGTCATCCGCGCGATCACGAGTTGCGGGAAGGTCGCCGCCAGGCCGCACGCGATCGTCGCGCCGCTCCAGATCGCGCACGCCAGCGATACCACCGTCACGCGATTTGTCCGGTCGGCGAACCAGCCGACGGGGATGGCGATGAAGCAATAGAAGAACGCGAAATACAATCCGCCGATCAGCCCGAGCTGGCCATCGGTGATGTGCAGCGAATCCTGGATCGGCTTGGCGAGGATGCCGAGCAACTGGCGGTCGAGGAAGTTCAGGACGTAGACGAAGGTCAGCGTGACGAGGACGATGGCGCGCCGCCGCGCAGCGGCCGTGGTCGTACTGCTCGGTCGGACGCGCACGTCCGCTGCCGGAATATCCATGCCACCCTCTCCGTCGGCGTGCGTCTTTTCGTTGGCGCCATGATGTGGGGGACACCGCCCCGTGTCAACTCTCACTCACACGCTTGTGAATGATCGATCGCGCCTTGACGATAGCCGCCGGGGCTGAAAGGACTAGGTGGTGAGTGAAGAGACGAAACCGGTACGGCGACCGCGCAGAGCCGAACAGCGCGCCGAGACGATGGAGCTGATCCTCGACACGGCGGAAGAGCTTTTTTCGCAGCACGGCCTGTACGGCGTGACGCTCAAAGAAGTCGCCAAGCGCGTCGGCGTGCATCACACGCTGCTCAATTATTATTTCGCCGACAAGAAGGCTTTGTTCGACGCCGTATTCTCGCGCCGCGCCGTGGTGACGAGCGAGCGTCGCATGAAGGCGCTGGCCGATTACGAGACCGCCTGTGAGGGCAAACCAACGGTCGAAGGCGCGCTCCACGCCTTTCTCGATACCGACCTCGATCTGTATATCGACGGCGGCGAGGGCTGGCGAAACTATGCCAAGCTCGGCGCACAGGTCGCCAACACGCCCGAATGGGGTGCCGAGTTGATGGACACGCATTTCGATCCGGTCGTGCTGCGGCTGATCGATTTGCTCAAGCGCGCGCTTCCCGACTGCGACGACCGCAAGATTTTCTGGGGCTATCACTTCGTAACCGGCTCGCTCATGCTGACGCTGGCGCGGACCGGCCGGATCGACAAATTGTCGGGCGGGATCAGCCGGTCGGACGATTTCCTCGCGATCAAGGAGCATATGGCCAAGTTCATGGCCGGCGGTTTCCTCGCAATCTGCACCTGACACCGCAGACCACCCTGCGCACCCGCCCATTTCATTAGCTCTCTTGAGAGGGAATTGATCTGCGTTTAATCAGAGGAAAATCGAGGAGAGAATTGATCGCGTTGCAGAACCGGGTCGCGATCGTCACGGGTGCAGGCGGCGGGCTCGGACGCAAACCCGCGGGCTATCTCGCGCGGCATGGCGCACACGTCGTCGTCAACGACGTGTCGGCCGACGCAGCCGACACCGTCGCCGCCGAGATCGTTGCCGAGGGCGGCGTGGCGATCGGCGCCGGCGCGTCGGTCACCGACCCTGCGTAGTGATCAACGGACGACGCCTTCCCGGCTGGGGGCTGCACCGCATCGACGTCAACCTCACGATGGGTAACCTGATCGACGCAGTCCGCGCCGCGCGGATTGCTCGTAGAGGTGCTGGGGTAGACAGGCTCCCGCCCTCCATCCGGCTTTTCCGTGCTTGCGTCGAAGCACAGACGCAGCCGCACCGCTGTGCAGCTGTCGATCTCGTGGTACGCCTTGCTCGTGATTCCAACCGAGAAGGAGTTGGCCCATCCGCGCTGTGCCCGGTTGAGCTTGGCCACCAGCACTGTGGCATCCTGCCAGCGCAGCTAGCGCGTCTTGGTCGGCGCCTGAGCGGGTGTGGCTGCTACCTGCTCGGCCGCTGCCATGACGCGCAGGATGTTGCCACCCGCCAGCTTGGCGATGTCGGCATCGCTCCAGCCGCGCCGCATCAACTCAGCAAGCAGGCTGGGATAGGCGCCGACATTGCCGAGCCCTTCGGGCAGGCTGTTGTCGACGCCGTCGAAATCGGAACCGATCCCGACGTGATCGATTCCCGCGGTCATGGCGATGTGCTCGATGTGATCGGCGACGTCCGACAGCGTCACGCGCGGCTTGGGGTGCGCCTTCTGCCACTGCGCCAGCGCTGCCGCAGCCTTGTCTGGCTGGCCGACATACAGCCCGCCATAGGGCGGCGCGTTGAGGCGCGTCCGTTCGGCATCCTGCTCGGCCGACCAGCGGCGATAGGCGTCGGAGATGTAGATCGGCGCGAAATTGACCATCACCACGCCGCCATTGGCGGGCAGCAGCTTGAGCACGGCGTCCGACACGTCGCGCGGATGATCGTCGAGCGCGCGCGCGCTCGAATGCGAGAAGATCACCGGCGCTTTCGACACGCGGATCGCGTCCACCATCGTCGCTTCGCTGACGTGCGACAGATCGACCAGCATGCCGAGCCGGTTGAGTTCGCGCACGACGCTTTCGCCGAACGGCGTCAGCCCATCGTGCCGCGGGTTGTCGGTCGCCGAGTCCGCCCAGGCGATCGTCTTGACGTGCGTCAGCGTGAGATATCCCGCGCCGAGATCGTGATAGGTCCGCAGCACCGCCAGACTGCCGTCGATCTGCCCGCCGCCCTCGACGCCGATCAGCGAGGCGATCCGCCCGGCCTTGTGGATGCGGCGCACGTCGGCGGCGGTGCGGGCGAGCGCGAAGGTCGTGGGATAGCGCGCGACAATCTGGTGGACGAGGTCGATCTGTTCGAGCGTCTGCTTGACCTGCTCGGGGCCCGGCAAATCGGCATCGACCCAGACCGACCAGAATTGTCCGCCGACCATCCCCTTGCGCAGCCGCGCGATGTCGGTGTTGTACGGCACCGGCTTGGCGTCGAGCCCATGCGTCAGATCGAGTGTCCAGCGCGCATCGCCCTCGCGTTCGCGCAACGCCTCGGCCCAGTCGTTATGCCCGTCGATCAACGGCGTCGCCTTCAGCACGCGGGTGACGCGCGCGGTGTAATCCTGCGCGGAAGCGGGGGCGGCCAGCGCCAGCATGGCTGCCCCGATCGCAGCTGCTGCCGTTCTGCCCGTACGCATCGTCCCGACACCCTTCCTCATTTGACCGCCGCGACCGGCGCGAACAGCAGATCCTGATAGTCGAAACTGAAGTCCGCGATCGGCGACACCGGCTTCAGCGTGATCCGCTCGACATGCCCCTGCGCATCGAGACCGAAGGTCATGTAAGCCGGCTCGATTCCCTTGTCGTCGAAGTGCGCGATAAAGGTGTCGTATTGATAGTGTTCGAGATGCCCCGTCATTCCCGGCGTCGGGCGGAAGTCGACCGTCAGACCGCTCGCACCGCGCGCGATCGTCACGTCGCCATACCAGCTGTCGCGATAGGTGCCGGCGAAGCCGTCGAGCGGCAGCGACGGGCCGACCTTGGCGGGCGTCGCGGCCTTTTGCTGCACGACGGATTGCGCCGCGGCGATGCGGTCGCGCCGATAGGTGTCGAACCGCTTCGGCCAATCCTCCGCGGGCAGGCCGAGATAATGATCGAGCAGCTCGTACATCAGCCCGAAGCGTGGCGCGATCTCCTCGCTGTTGAGCTCGATCGCGAAGCCGACGTTCTTTTCGGGGATCAAAGCGACGATCGAGGTGAAGCCGAACAGTGCGCCCGAATGCCAGATGATCTTGGCGCCATGATAGTCGCGCACCTCCCAGCCGAGCGCATAATTGGAGAACGTCTCCTCGGTCCCGGCCAGGATCGCGGGTACGGGCTCGATCGGCTCGGGCGTGACCGGGGTCCACATCGTCTTGGACGAGGCTTCGCTGAACAGCCGCGCCCCGCCGGGGACCGCGCCGTGGGCGAGCTGGATCTGCAGCCAGCGCGCCATGTCGTTGGCGCTGAGCGCGACGAGCCCCGCGGGGGCGGACGCGCGGCCGAGCTGGTCGTGTTCGTCGAGCAGACGCTGCGCGCCGACACCACGCACCGCTCCGCCGACCCGCGCATGCGGATACGCGCGATTGATACGTGCGAAGCGGTGCGCGTCGTCGGTCGCGGCGTCGGTCATGCCGGCCGGGCAAAAGACATGCTCACGCATATACTCCTCCCAGCTTTGCCCGCTCACCGCCTCGATCAGCTGACCCGCGACGATGTAGAGCACATTGTCATAGGCATAGCCCGAGCGGAAGCTCGTCGTCGGCTTGATGTAGCGCAGCCGGCGGACGACCTCGGCGCGCGAATAGCTGCCGCGCGGGATGTAGAGCAGGTCGCCCGCGCCGAGCCCAAGTCCGCTGCGATGGGCCAACAGATCCTTGACCGTCATCTCGCGTGTGACCCAGGGGTCGTACATCTGGAAGCCCGGCAGCCGGTCGATCACCTTGTCGTCCCAATCGAGCTTGCCGGCATCGACCAGCGTGGCGAGCGCCGCGACGGTCATCGCCTTGGTGGTCGAGCCGATCATGAAGGTGGTGCCGGCATCGACCTTCTCGGGCGCGCCGAGCTTGCGCACGCCATACCCTCGCGCGAGCACGACCTTGCCGTTCTCGACGATCGCGACCGCCATGCCGGGCGAGCCCGACTCGCGCCGGATCGCCTCGATCCGGGCATCGAGCCCCTCGGGCGGCGCGGCCAGCGCCGGGCCTGTGGTGACGAGCGCGGCGAGCATCCAGAGGCGCTTCATGCAAAGTCTCCGTGCGCCAGGACCAGGTGTCTCGGACGCCATAGCCCATAGCTCAGCAGCGGCACGACGTAGATCGCGATCAGCACATAAGCCAGCAGGCGGTAGCCGCTCGCGATCAGCGCGACGAGCCCGACGCGCTCGGCGAGCAGCATGCAGACGAGCAGCAGCGCAAGCGCGGTCGCACCGCGCATCAGGCGGCCCGGCGCCACCCCGTGGCGGCGCTCCCAGACGCTGGCGATGCGCTGGTTGATCGCATGGACCGCGCCGGTGCCGCTTTCGAGCAAGGCGGCGAAGATCATCCCCTGGAACAGCAGGTGAAAGGCCGGCTGGCCGAGCCGCACCAACATGTAATCAGAGGGGAGGATCGCGCCCGCGATCGCCGGCATGAACGCGGTCATGCAGGTGAAGAACAGCACCGCAGGCAGCATCGCGAGCGGCCCGGCGATCGCGCCCGCGACGACCGCGTCGCGGTTGCTCGTCAGATGCCGCGTGACGGGCAGGATGATGACGGCACCGACGATATTGTAGCCGGCATAGGTGATGCCGCCGAGCGCCCAGCCGCCCGCGGGTGCCGGCGAAACGGCAAAGGCGGCGGCGATGCGATCGCCAAAGCTGGTCAGCGCGAAGACGAGGAACAGCGCATAGACGCCGTAGAGCAGGATCGAGACATAGGCGAACAGCCGCTCCACCGCGGCATTGCCGAACGCCGCGAACCCGGCGATTCCGACCATCAGCGCGAGCGTGCCGAGGATCGGCGGCGTGCCGAGCGTCGCCGTCCCGATCGCCCCGGCGGCGGCGCCGAACACCGCGAGGATCAGCACGACGAACAGTGCATAGGCGACCTCGAACGCGATCCAGCCGCGCCCGAGCAGCGCCTTGAAGAAGCTGCGATACTCCTGCGCGCCGGTCGCCCGGGCGAACAGGAAGGTCGCGATGCACACCGTGCTCCAGATGAGCGTCGCCAGCGCCATCGCCGCCAGCCCGCCCCATGGCCCGGCGGGCAGGAAGAACTCGGCGATCTCGCGGCCGGTGGCATAGCCGCCGCCGATCACCACGGCCTTGAAGGCGAGGCCGGGCAGGATCAGGCGCTTGAACCGGCTCGGCGGCGTGTGCTGCGCGGCCGCCGGGGCGGTCATGCCGCGCAGGCGTCCAGCAACCGCTCGAACGCCGCGCCGCCGCGCATCGGATCGGCGACCGGCAGGCCGAGCTGCTGCGCGGTCTCGGCGATCAGATGGTCGGCGTCGTGCTGGGTCATGCGCGCGGTATTGAGGCTGACCCCGGCACAGGCAATAGCAGGATTGGTAAGCCGCCCCAGCGCGACCGTCTGCGCGATCACCGCGTCGATCGACGGCAGCGCGAAATCGGGACTGCCGAGCACGCGCGTCCGCCCGGGCTCGTGGCACACGACGAACAGATCGGGCTGGCTGCCGTGGAGCAGGCCGAGCGACACCGGCGCATAGGCCGGATGGAATAGCGAGCCCTGGCCCTCGATCACGTCGATATGCCCCGCCGCTGCCGCCGGACTCAGCATCTCGGCCGCGCCCGCGACGAAATCGGCGACCACCGCATCGATCGGAATACCGCTCCCGGCGATCATGATGCCGGTCTGGCCCGTCGCGCGGAAGGTCGCGTCGCGCCCGCGCGCGGTGAGCCCGCGCGCGATCGCGAGCGCGGTATATTTCTTGCCGAGCGCGCAGTCGGTGCCGACCGTCAGCACGCGCCGGCCGGATCTCGGCTTTCCCGTGGCAACGCCGATGTTTGCCGGCGGCGTGCGGACATCGACCAGCCGCCGGCCCAGCCGTTCGGCGGCGCTACGCAGCGATGGGATGTCGGTAAGCCGGGCATGCATGCCCGAAACGAGGTCGAGCCCCGCCTCGAGCGCGGCGAGCAGCGTCGGGATCCAGTTCGCCGGGATGCTCCCCCCCGGCGTGGCGACGCCGATCAGCAGTGCGCGGGCGCCCTGCGCATGCGCCGCGGCCGGCGCGAGGGCGGGCAGGCCGGTCGTCACCGCGGCGCCGGGGAGCGTCAGCTCACCGATGCACCGCTCGCGCGCCCAGTCGCGCAGCCCGAAGGCAGTCTTGGCATAGCCCGGTTCGATCGTATCGCCGAGAAACAGCAGATAGGGTCCAGGTAAAGCGGCGGCGGACGGCGCGGCGGGTGCCGCGCGGTCGAGCGTATCAGCGGTGGACAGCGGCATATCGCTCAGAACGACGCCGTGATCGCTGCGCCGACGGTGCGCGGCCGGATGACGCCCGTAGCGATCGCCCCGTTGGGGTTGAGCGGCAGGCCGTTGGCGGTGGTCGGTCCGGTCGAAGTCTTGCCCTCGTCATTGGTCAGGTTGCGCGCGAACAGCTCGAGCCCGAAGCGGCCGAAATCCACGCCCGCGCGCAGATCGACCACGACATAAGAGGGGACCGTGCGCTGGCGCCCGGTGGCCGCGCGATAATCCGCATCGAAATTGCCGTTCTGCTTCGACAGGAAGCGCAGCGACCCACCGACATACGGCTTCGCGCTACCGGCATCCCAATTATAGTCTGAATTGACCGAAACGCTGTAGGGCGGCGTGAACGGCAACCGGTCGCCCTTCAATCCGCCGGTCAGCGGTGGCGCGTCCCCGGTCAGCCGCGCGCGGGTATAGGCACCGTTGATCGAGGTGACGAAGCCGCGCGTGGGCCGGAACGTCGCGGTGACTTCCCCGCCGTCGCTGACCGCGCTGCTGCCGTTGATGTTGATGCCGAAGCCGTTGACGACCGTCAGCAGCTGGATGTTGTTCCAGTCGATATGATAGCCGGCGATATCGAGCGCGAAGCTGTGATCGGCGGTCTCGCCCTTGAAGCCGACTTCGTAGCTGGTGACGGTGTCGGGAGCGAACGACGTCGGCGTATCGGCGGGCGCGGTCGGCGAGATGACGTTGGGGCCGCCAGGGCGATAGCCGCGCGCGACCCGCGCATAGATCGAGGCGCGGTCGCTGATCTTGAACTTCGGCGCGATCGAATAGGTGAAGACATTATCGGAGGACCGGAGGTTGCTGTTGACGGGCACGTTGCCCGCCAAAACGCCGTCGGCGCCCTGGCTGGCGGTCTGATCGTTGTGGCTGTAGCGACCGCCGAAATCCAAATCGAAGCGCCGGCCGAGATGCAGCGTCGCATTGGCAAAGCCCGCATATTCCTCATATTTCGACCGGATCGTCACCTGGCCGAGGACGAACGGGAAGGCGATCGGCGTCGTGGTGTTCGGCGTGAACGCAGCGAAGTTCTGCGAGACCAGGCCTTTCTCGTTGGTGTAGTAGCCGCCGACGAGCCATTCGAGCAGATCGCTCTTGCCCGAGGCGAGCCGTACCTCCTCGGTAAAGCGGCGGTCGTTGGTCTGCTGGTCGAGCACGAAATCGTTGGCCGGCGCGCCGAGCGCTGCAGTGACGAGGCCGCTGAGGTTGAAGGTCGCGTCCTGCCGGAACGTCTGGTTCTGCGTCGAATAGCTGCTCGACGCAGTTAGCTTGGCAAAGCCGAAATCGTAATTGAGCAGCCCGTTATACAGCCGGTAATCGATGTTGGTGAACTGATTGGCGAATTGCGACTGCGTCTCGCGGCCGTACAGCGTCTGCAGCGTGTCGGGATCGCTCTCGACGATCGACGGCGCGTCCGCGCGAATGTTCTGGATGTGCGCGGTGAGGCGCAGATCGAAGGTGTCGCTCGGCTTGAACAGCAGCGAGGCGCGCCCGCCATAGGATTTCGAGCCGTTGATGTTCTTGGCGACATCGGCCGTCTGGGTCGATCCGACCCCGTCGACCGCCGAGGTGCCGATCGAATCGATCCAGCCGCCGACCTTGTTGTAGAAGCCCGACGCGCGCAGCGCGAGCGTATCGCCGAGCGGCAGGTTGATCAGCGCATTGCCATGATAGGACAGATCGCCGCCGTCGGTCGTCTCGATCCCGGCACGAACGCGTCCTTCGACCTTGGTCGTGTCGGGCGTATTGCTGACGAACTTGAGCAGGCCGCCGAGCGAACTCGCGCCGTACAGCGTCCCCTGCGGGCCGCGCAGCACCTCGACCCGCGCGATGTCGAACGTGTCGAAATCGCCCGCGAGCACGCCGCCGTTGACCAGCGCGCTCGACGATCCGAACGGCGTCTCGTCGACATAGACCGCGACGGTCGAGGCGACGCCGCCGGTGTTGAGGCCGCGCAGGATCAGGCGGCCGGCCCCCGGCGTGCTCTGGTCGAGCTGCAGGCCGGGGACGAGGTTGAGATAGTCCTGGAAGCTGGTCGCCTGCTGCCGCTCGAGCGCCGCGCCCGAGACGACGGTAATCGACTGCGGCACGTCGATCAGCGTCTGGGTGCGCTTCTGCGCGGTGACGATGATGTCGCTGTCCGAGTTGCTCGCGCCGGGGGTAACCGCCTGGGACGAGGCAGGGGCGTTTTCGGGGGCGCTTTGCGCGGTGGCCGGCACGGCGGCGACCAGCCCCGCCAGCGCGGAGGACAGCAGGAAAGCGGTGCGGATGGTCATCGGTGATCTCCAGATGGCGCCGCCCCCCTTTGGACGGGCTCGGTCCCGCGATGGTCGTGACGCTGACGCGGTGTCACGCTCTCGTAACAGGAAGCTAATGTCCTGATCGGAGAATTGTCAACCCAATTCGGATGAACGTTCTTGCGCCGCTTCGACCTGCCTGGTCGGCGCGTCCAACAGCCGCAGCAGCCCCGCCGCCGCTCCCGCCAGGACTGCCAGCAAGCCGAAGAAGACGGGATGATCGACTCGGCTCCACAGGATCCCGACCAGCCCGGCGCTGAGGCTGCCGGTAAAGGTGATGAGGAACCAGGCCGCCACCGTCGTCGCGCCGAGGTTGGGCGGTGCGAGCCGCGCGAACAGGCCGAGGCCAGTCGGCAGGATGAACAGTTCGCCGAAGGTGAAGATCCCGAAGAACAGTGCCAGCCACACCCAGCTCGACTGCTGCCCCGCCCCAGCCCAGGCGATGCCGGCGAGCAGGAGATAGGCGAGCGCGACGATCGTCGCGCCGAGCGCCATCCGCCGCGCCGCCGGCTGGTCATGCCCCGCCGCCGCGCGCCGCCGCCAATAGGCGAGCAGCGGCGGCGTCATCAGCATCACGAACAGCGGGTTGAGCGACTGGAACCAGGTCATCGGAATGACCCGACCCAGCGCCGCGCGATCCACGCCGCTGTCCGCCCAAAGCGCGACGGTGTTGCCGACCTGCTCATAGGCGGCGCGGAACAGCGTCACCGCCACGCCGATCGCGATCAGCAGCACTACCGTCCGCCGGTCGAAGCGGCGCGCGCCGGGACGCTGAACTGCGCGCTCGATCGGCCGTTCCGGCGGCAGATGGCGCTGGCCCGACAGATAGATGAGCAGCCCGGCGAGCATGCCGAATCCGGCAAGGCCGAAGCCGTAATGCCAGCCGTACACTTCCCCCACCGTTCCGCAGATCAGGGGTGCCAGGAAACCGCCGATATTGATGCCGACATAATAGACATTGTACGCCCAGCCGCGCCGCGGATCATCGGGGCGGTAGAGATCGCCGACCTGGCTCGGCAGGCTCGGCAGGAACAGCCCGTTGCCGAGCGCGATCGTCGCCAGCGCGACGTAGAACAGCCCGTCGAACGCCATCATGAAATGGCCCGCCGCCATCGTGCTCGCGCCGATGATGATCGCGCGCTTCTTGCCGAGCAGGCGATCGGCGATCACGCCGCCGATAATCGGGGTGAAATAGGCGCACGACGTATAGGCGCCGTAGATGAAGGACGCATTGCCCTGCGGGAGCAGCAGCTGCTTGGTCATGTAATAGACCAACAGCGCGCGCATGCCGTAATAGGAGAATTGCTCCCACATATTGGTGAGGAACAACACGGTCAGCCCACGTGGCTGGCCGAACCAGGTCCGCTCGCCGGCCAATGCGGTCACGCGGGCACGGCTGCGCGCGACCCCCACAGCTCGGGCCCGGCCCAGATGTCGCCATTGTCATAGGTGACGCCTGGCGCAACATCCTCGGCGAGGAAGGTCGCCCCGTCGAGATCGACCAGATCGCAGACCTGGCCCAGCAGGAACGCCGGCGCCATCGCGAGACTGGTGCCGACCATGCAGCCAACCATCACGCCGAGCCCGAGCCGACGCGCCTCTGCCGCCATCGCCAGCCCCTCGGTCAGCCCGCCGCTCTTGTCGAGCTTGATGTTGACCACGTCGAAACGCCCGACCGCGCCGGCAATGTCGGCGAGCGTCAACAGGCTCTCGTCGCCGGCAATCGGGATCGGAGATTTGACCTGGTCGAGATCGGCCTCGCGTCCGCGCGGCAGCGGCTGTTCCAGCAGCGAGACGTCATGCGCCACCAGCCCGGCGATCAGCCGGTCGAGATCGGCCAGTGCGAAGCCCTGATTGCCATCGACCCCGAGCCATACGGCACCCCGCGCCGCCCGCACCGCCGCGACCCGCGCAAGGTCGAGCGCGAGATCGCCGGTCAGCTTCATCTTGATCGAGCGCGCTTGGCGATAGCTGCGCGCCTTGTCCGCCATCGCTTCGGGCGTGTCGGCGCCGAGCGTGAAGGTGGTGCGCACTGGCCTGGGTTCGGCAAGCCCGGCCAATTGCCAGACCGCCACCCCGGCGCGCATCGCCTCCAGCTCCCACAGCGCGCAATCGACCGCGTTGCGCCCGCCGCCCGCCGGCATCAGCGCGCGCAACGCCTCGCGTGATATGCCGCGCTCGATCGCGGGGCGTGCCGCCTCGATCGCGGCGAGCATGTGCGGCACGTCGTCGCCGAGATAATAGGCGCCGCCGCCTTCGCCGCGCCCGACATCAGCGCCGTTGCGCAGCGTGACCGACACCACGTCCCATGTCTCGAACACATAGCCCGAGATGCGGAACGGCTCGGCCAGCTGCAGCGTCTGCGTCGAGACCTCGAGCGTCATCCTGGCCATCAGAAATTGACCGTCAGCGCGAGCAGATTGAAGGTCAGCGCGAAGTACAGGATCAGCAGCGCCGCCAGCAGGATCAGCAGCGCCCAGACCCTGCGCGTCCAGCTCCGGCCATCGCGCCACGTCATCCACAGGTTCCAGCCAGCGATGACAGGCAGGCCGAACAGCACGACCACCCCGGCGATCTGGAAGAACCAGAAGACGCCGTCGAGCCCTCCGGCCAGCGAGTCGGGCGAGCTCAGCGCGCTGATCATCGTGACCGCCCAGGCGATCAACAGCGCCGCTGCAAGCCCTGCCATCAACCGCACCGCGCGGCTCGCGCGCAGCGCGGCGCCCTCGAGCGGATGGCGCGCCTGATAGGTCCGACGGACCAGCGCCGCGGCCGGCCATTGCAGGAACGTCAGCAACAGGATCGCAAGGCTCACACCCAGCGCCGGCAACAGCCAGCTGCTGAGATAGGCGGTCGGCACGCGGTCGAACATCTCGAACGGCGACGCGAATTCGTAGCTCCAGCGCACGACCTTGCCGTCGACGACCTGCGCGCCGAGCCGGTCATGGCCGTATGCATCGCGCCACACGAAGGGCGCGATCTCGACCCATTCGCGCGGTCGCCCGCCGCCATTGACGATGTTCGGCACGATCAGTTCCCCCTGCGGGCCGACCGAGATCTGCGTCTGCCCGGACATCCAGTACAGCGCCCCGAGGAACGACGAGTTTGCGCGCCGGCTGGCGATCCAGCTGCCGGTCATCATCCGTGCGTGCTCCGCCGCCGTCTTGGCGTCGACGCGCCCGTCGGCCGGTGCGATATTGGGGAAATAGCGGTCGGCGAAATCCTGGAACATGCTCATGCGCAGATCCTGCACCGCGCCGTCCTTGCCCGGGCTGTTGAAAGAGACGTAGAAGCCGACGCCTTCTTTCATGAACAGATGCAGCGAGGTGTGGAACGCCTCGATATCGCCGAGATGGCCGATCACTTCGCGCCCGTTGATGTTGGTCTCGAAGAAGCCGAGCTCCATCCGGTCGAGCGGCGGGATCAGCGAGCGCGGATCGACCTTGTCGAGCGGGCTGTCGTGCATCAGGTCGGCCGTCTGTGGCGACAGGATGCGCTGTCCGTCGAGCGTGCCGTGCTGGAGATGCGCGAGCATGAAGCGCGCCATGTCTACACCGCTGACCGAGCCGGCACCGGCGGGCGCCGGCGTGACATATTCGAACCCCTTGCGCGTTCCCGCCGGGAAATAGCCCGTCGCAAGGTTCGCGGCGAAATGCGCCGGCAGCGGCTGGCGGAAGCTCGCATCGTGCATCGCGAGCGGCGCGAAGATGTGGCGCTCGAGATAGGCGTTGAACTCTTCATGCGAGACGCGCTGCACGATGTAGGCGGCGAGTGTCGTGCCCCAGTTCGAATAGGCCGGCGTCGTGCCCGCCGCAAAGATGCGGTGCGGCGTCCAGCGCTTGAGATATTGCTCGAGCGGCATGTAGCGCTTGGCATCGTAGGTGATGACGCCCTTGGCCACTTCCTCGAACCCGCCGGTATGCGTCATCAACTGGCGCAGCGTGACGGGCTTGCCGTCGCGCGGCGGGATCTTGAAATCGAGATAGCTGTTCACGTCGGCATCGAGATCGAGCTTGTGCTGCTCGACCAACTGCATCGTCGCGGTCCAGGTGAAGAGCTTGGAAACCGAGCCGATGCGGAACAGCGTATGTTGCGGATCGACCGGCGTGCGCTTGGCGACGTCGGCATAGCCGAAGCCGCGCGCCGTCAGGATCTTGCCGTCCTTGACGACGGTGACGACCGCGCCCGGAATATCCGCCGCGCGCAGGGCGTAGGGGAGATAGCCGTCGAGCCATGTGTCGAGATCGGCCTTGGTAAGGTCGTGCGCGCCGATCACGCCATTCGGCACCGGAGCGGGCGCGACGGGCGCACGCGCGGGACCGACCGCGGGCGCAAGGCTGGTGGCCGGCGTTGCAGGTTTCGGCGCGCCTTGCGCAACCGTTGCGCCCGCGAGCAGCAGCAAGCCCCCGATCAGGCGAGTGTTCCAGAACCTCATCACGTGCTCCTCTGCGGGACCGAGCGCACGGGATTGCTCCCGCCAAACCGAACCAATACACTTGTATCAGTCGCTCCGATTAGGATCATGCTATCCCAATCGGAAAATTCGTCAAGCTGAGAGGTCTCATTATGTCATCCGCCGCCGCCCCGACGCTCGGCGCCTTGCTGCGCAATCTGCGCAGCCGCGAAGGCTGGACGCTAAAGGAGATGAGCGCGAAGAGCGGGATCCCCGTGTCGACGCTGTCCAAGGTCGAGCATGACCGGCTGACGCTGACCTATGACAAGCTCTACCAACTGAGCCAGCGGCTCGGCCTGCGCATGTCCGAACTGTTCGCCGAGCAGGGCGAGGAGGCCCCCGCGCCGGTGACCGCGCGCCGCAGCCTTGGGAGTCTGGAAAATGCGGTGCGCGTCGAGACGCCGAACTACGATTATTACTATCTCTGCACCGAGCTGCGGCGGAAGCGGATGATTCCTGTCATCACCAAGATCCGCGCCAAGACCGAGCAGCAGTTCGGTGCGCTCGTTCATCACGCCGGCGAGGAATATATCTATGTCCTGAGCGGGCGCGTGATCGTGACGACCGAATTCTACGATCCGGTCACGCTCGAAGTGGGTCAGTCGATCTATATCGATTCGAGCATGGGCCATGCGTATCTTGCCGCCGAGGGCTGCGACGAGGCGGAAGTGCTGGGGGTGATGTCGAGCGCCGACGACGAATTGATGCAGTCACTGCTATCTCTCCACGAGGTGCAACGCTCGAATGGACGTCCGCGCTGACGGGTCGCTCGTCAATTCCGCGGCCAAGTCTTCGAGGACCCTATTGCGGACCTTCAGAAGCGTCGTGCCGTTTGCCACAACCGGTCATTCGTTCATCGCAGCCAATTTGTACCAACGAGGTGCATTTACGCGATTGAACGCCGCTCCCATGCTGCACAGCTTGCGGACAGTGCCTATGCTGCCGCTTGTTCGGGCTGGGCGGAATCGACGTCGAGATCGCGCAGGTCGCGCCCTCGCGTTTCGCGACCGAACCAGGCCACCAGGCCGAACGAGATTGCGGTCGGGATCATCACCAGCAGAGCCGACACGCCCATCGAGAGCGTTATCCCAGAGATGGTCAGGCCCTGGGCCAGCAGCCCGCCGCCCTTGGTGCAGGCGGCAACCCAGCCCGTTGCCCGGCCGCGCACCGCCAGCGGGAAGCTTTCGGCGGTATAGGGCAGCACAGTCGCGATGATGCCGTTCGTGCCGACGATCAGCAACGCGACCGGAAGGACCGGACTGCCCGTGCCGGCGACTTCGAGCCGCAGGACCAAGAGCAGACCAGCTAGCGTAACGGCAATCATCGCGGCCAGCGACCATTTGGTGCTCCATCGACTGTACAGCAGCGCCGCGACGAACACCGTCGGGAAAGCGATCAATGCGCTTTCGGCAAGAAGCCGGCTGGACAGGCCGACCGAATAGCCCTTGGCCACGAGATCGGCCGGCAACCACAGGAGCAGACCGAAGTTTATCAGGCCCCAGGACAGCGCGCAGATACTGAGGGCGGCCAGTTTGCCGTACAAGTGGAGCCCACTCAGCGCTTGCGAGCCGCGCTGCTGCGCGATCCCCGCCCCGCTTGCACGATGCGCCGTTGCTCCGAAACGGCGCATGACCCGCTCCGCTTCCTCGACCCGGCCGCGCGCGAGCAGGAACTTGGCCGACTCCGGGATTAGTGCGCCGAGCGCGACGAGCAGCAGCCCCGATGGCAAATTCGCTAACCATAGGATCCGCCAACCGAATATCGGTTGCAGGACCGCCGACAGGCCGGTGGCCGCGAAATAGCCGCCGACCGCGCCCAGTCCGCCGACGAGTACCAAGCTCCAGCCGCGGTGGCGGCTCGGCATCATCTCGGCGAGCAGCGCGTACGTTACCGGCAGCATGCCCCCCGCCGCAGCGCCCATCATGAAACACATCGCGATGTTCCAGGCGAGCGAGGGCATGGCGCCACAGATCGAGGTCCCGACGAACATCACGGCAGACAGCAGTATCGACGCCTTGCGCCCGTACACATCCGCGATCCAGCCCCAAAGCACTGATCCCGTCACGGTGCCCGCCAGCGCGAAGAAGGGCACCAGCGAAACGGTTTGCTTGGGCACGCCATATTCGCTGATCATGCCGGGCACGGTGAAGCCGAGCGAGGCCGGCTTCATCACGTCGATCACCAGCGCCACGACCAGCACCGCCATCAGGCCCCAATGCGCTAGCCCCAGCGGGGCGTCCTCCGGCGCAGCGACGACGATATCGGCCGCGGAAGCGCGCTGCGCTGCCAGATTGCGGGGCAACAGGCCATAGCCGGCAAGCAGCGTTCCAGCGACGATCAGCGCCATGCCGAGCAGCATCGGCGTGTCCATCGGCATACCGGCCAGACGGTAGTGCATCGCCCGCGCCATCGCGAACATCGGCAAATGGGCACACACACCCGCGGTGACGGCCAGGCAGCCGAGCAAGAAGGCCCACAGCGCCTGGCGGTCCGAAAGCGTGCTGCTCAAACCCTTCATATCCGATCGTCCCAACATGTTCGCGTTCGACGTGCCCCCGATCCGCCGAATGTTTGCCGCTAACTGCCCGGCACGAACTTCGCTTATTCGAACGGGTCGCGCCCGACGTTTGTCGTCACGTAAGCACCTTTGATTTTGACGCTTGGCGAATAAGCATCCGTCATCATGCGCATTGCCCATTCGTCCGCGTTGTCGATCGGATAGAGCATGAAGTTGATGAATGCGCTCCCACGGCTCGCGAGCGCGGCTTGCATGGTGCGACGAAGGTCGATTTCCTGTTCTACAGTTTGAACGTTGAAATGCGCTTCGATGATCGGTTGGTATGCGTCGGTTTCTGTCCCGATTTTTTCGCCCGTTACCGATAGCGAGCCTAAGTTGCCGTCTTTGATTTCGTCAAGCTTTCCAACGCCGAATTGGCAGCGCATTCTAGCGCGCGGATACGGCGTGAAGCCGACAAGTTCATATTCGTGAACTGCTAACGAATGGCTGTCTTCGTTGGCGGGGCGATCTTCGAACGCCAATGCGTGCTTATTATACAAGTCGTGTTCGGAGCGCGAGATGCGAATGAGAGATGCGAAGTCGTCACCCTTGAACCGTGTCGAATGACGAATTCCACTTATCTCGAAAGATAGACGCGCGTGTTCATTCGCAAAGCTGTCGGCAAGATAGCGAACGTCCTTTTCGCGCCAGCCGGCGAACGGCGTTTCTTCAACTAGCTTTGGCTTCGTGCGTCCGAACATACTTCGTTCCTATGCCCGTCGCGCGGCGACTTCGGCTTTGATCCGCTTCCGCTCGCGTTCGTTAAAATACCAACCGATTAGAAGGCCGATCGCGATCAACCAAAGTGGCGAAACGTTCATCCGCGCCATCACGAACGCGAGGATGCCCGCCGCGCCCATGCCATAGAAGAAGTAGTTGCCGTTCCTGCAAGCGTGGGCAGTCAGTTCGGCGCTATCGCCTAGCACCGCCGCGCCCGCCGCTGCGAAGCTGGCGTGTTCGTCGTCGGGGTCCATTCGGCCCGCTGCGACTTCGCGTTTCGTGACCCGATCAAGAAGCACCGGATTGATGTTGCCATCCTCTAGCGCCTCCCGATTCAAGAAGTTCAGATATTCGCCGCGCGTGATTGAGCTGCCCCCTTCTGAGTGGTCCATCGACTATGAGAGTCTGGATCAAGGAAGGGACGACGAATGCCTGCCAAGAAGCACAAGCCCGAGGAAATCATCGGGAAGCTGCGTGAAGTTGAAATCGTGCTGGGCCAGGGCGGGACGACCGCCGAGGCATGTCGGCGGATCGCGGTCAGCGAGCAGACCTATTACCGCTGGCGCAAGGAATATGGTGGGCTGAAGACAGATCAGGCTCGGCGCATGAAGGATCTGGAGAAGGAGAACCTGCGGCTTCGGCGTGCGATCTCCGACCTGACACTGGACAAACTGATCCTACAGGAGGCGGCACGGGGAAACTTCTGAGCCCCGCGCGGCGCCGGCGCTGCATCGACCAGGTAAAGGATGTGCTGGATGTATCCGAGCGGCGGGTGTGCCGCGTGCTCGGGCAGCACCGATCGACGCAGCGTAAAGTGCCGTGCGGGGCAGACGACGAACAGGCTCTGACCGAGGACATCATCGTGCTGGCCGGGCAATATGGGCGCTACGGCTATCGTCGGGTGACTGCGCTGTTACATGCCGCTGGGTGGTCAGTGAATCACAAGCGTGTCGAGCGCATCTGGCGGCGTGAGGGGCTGAAGGTGCCACAGAAGCAACCCAAGCGTGGCCGGCTGTGGTTGAACGATGGCTCGTGCATCCGGCTGCGGCCGGAGTATCCGGGGCATGTCTGGGCGTACGACTTTGTCGAAGCGCGAACGCACGACGGGCGCAAGTTCCGGATCCTCACGATCATCGACGAGGCCAGCCGCGAGTGCCTCGCGCTAATCGTCGCACGTCAGTTGAAACACGAAGACGTGCTGGCGGCGCTTGCTGAGCTGTTTATCGCCCGGGGCCCGCCCGCACATATAAGGTCGGACAATGGCAGCGAGTTCATCGCTACCGCGGTCCAAAAATGGCTCGGTCAGGTCGGCGTGAAGACGCTGTACATCGCGCCGGGCTCGCCATGGGAGAACGGCTATAACGAGAGCTTCAACGGCTCGCTGCGCGACGAGCTGCTT
>NZ_JH584241.1:1578529-1600507 GCF_000241485.1 Sphingomonas sp. PAMC 26605 | reverse complement strand
CAACGGCGAGATCTTCTACAGCCTTGCCGAAGCAATGGTGCTGATCGAGGCGTGGCGGCGCCATTACAACACCGTCCGGCCGCACAGCAGCCTGGGCTACCGCCCGCCGGCCCCAGAAGCGGCAACACCGCCATTGCCGGTCTCCGGTTCCGCTTCGCTCCACCTCCAACCGGCAATGGCGGCGGGGACGACAATGCACTAACTATCTACCCGGACCACCCGGTGGGGGCTGCTCACGCAAAGATTCGGGACATGGTTTCAGTCGCTATTCGTCCGGGGGCTGGTCGATCGGCGCGAGCCAGACGACCGCGCATTCGTGACGGGGCGTGCGGCCATGGCCTATACCGGCAATTGGTGGGCGCCCGACTACCGCAAGGCGGCGGGCGACGATCTGCTGATCCTGCCGCCCCCCGATTTCGGTCGCGGCACAGTGATCGGCGGCGGAAGCTGGCAGTGGGCAATCAGCTCTACGTGCGCGCACCCCAATGGGGCTGCGGCATTTTTGCGCTTTCTGCTCCGTCCGGATGAGATCGCACGGATGGCGGACGATGCTGGGATGATCCCGGTCAGCGAGGCAGGCGCGGCGCTCTCGACCGACTTCCGCCGTGGCGGCAAAAGTCGTGCGTTCTTCGATCTGATGCAGCGTTTCGCGCGCCAGCGTCCAGCGAGCCCCGCCTTCTCGGCGATCTCGAACAGCTTCTTCTTCGCCTTGCAAAATATTGCCGATGGCAAGGATCCACATGATGCGCTCGATGACGCGACCGACGCGGTCGATCAGGCGATCGCGGATGCCGGGAGCACTCCCGCTCCGCAGCCCGGGAAGGTGCGTCAATGACACAGTCGCGGAAGCGCGCGTATGGCCGCCGCATTGCCCTTCTGTCGTCTGGCCCGGCCCTGTTCGGCCTGACCCTATTCCTCATCATTCCGTTCCTGATGGCGTTCGCGTTGACCTTTACCGATCAGCGACTGGTTGCGACGGATTCGGGCCGTTTCGTCGGCTGGCGCAATTACGAACGGCTGCTGTCGATCTCCTATGTAGTGCAGGATCCGCAGCCGGGGGAGCAGGGAAAGCCCGCTTTCGCAAGGGTTCGGGACGTGACGCGCGCGGATCCGGTCCATCGCGGTTTTCGGCCGTTTTCTGACTTTAGCTGGGGCCAAAAGCGTGTCACGATCCTCGCAAAGGATCCGGTGTTTCTGGAATCCTTGCTCAACACCTTCGGCTTCGCACTTATGGTTGTGCCATTGCAATGTGCGATGGCACTCGCTCTGGCGTTGCTGGTTAATGCAGGTCTGCGCGGGCAGACCTTCTTGCGCGCCGTCTATTTCTCGCCGGTGGTGATGTCGATGGTGGTGGTCTCGATCGTCTGGACCTTTCTTTTCGACCGCGACCTAGGCTCGATTAACAAGCTGCTCTCGCTGCTCAGCTTGGGCACGATCGGCCCAGTCAACTGGTTGGGAGACCGAGCAACGGCGATGCCGGCGATTGCGCTGATGTCGGCGTGGCAGGGCGCCGGCTTTCAGATGCTCATCTTCCTTGCCGGGCTGCAGGGCATTTCGCAGGAGCTCTACGATGCGGCACGGATCGATGGCGCGACGGCGTGGCAGCGCTTCTGGAACGTCACCATCCCCGGCCTGCGGCAGACGATCGCATTCGTGCTGGTTGTCACCGCGATTGCGGCGCTGGGGTTGTTCACCCAGGTTGACGTGATGACCCAAGGCGGACCGCAGAACGGAACCTCTACCGTGATGTTCCATGCCATTCAGCGCGGCGTGCGTGAGGAGAATATCGCCTACGGGTCGACCGTGGCGGTGGTGTATTTCGCGATCATCACAGTCCTGATTCTTGCGCAGCAGGCGCTTCAAAGGCGGTGGTCGAAATGAGCGTCGTGTCGACCGGACGACACCAGTCGGTGAGCCTGCGTTTCGCGCTCTATGCGCTGATGCTGCTGCTCGCGCTGGTCTTCGTGTTTCCCTTCCTGTTCATGCTGACCGCATCCTTCCGCACGAACGAACAGATTTTCGCGCATTCCGGGTCAATCGGTGCGTTCGTTCCCACAGGCGATCTGACCACCGCTAATTATGCCTATGTGTTCGGCAACGGCAACATCCTGCACTTCTTCCTCAATTCGGTGCTCATCACGACTCTGACCGTCGGCCTCGGTCTTATCGTCAACAGCCTAGCCGCGTTCAGCCTGGCGCGGCTTCAGTGGCGCGGTCGCGAGGCGGTCGCGTCGCTGTTGGTGGTTTTGCTCGTCATTCCGTTCGAGGCGATCTCGGTGCCGCTGATGCTGCTCGTTGCCCATCTCCCCGGGCTTGGGTTTGAGGCGGGTCGGCTCGTCCTGACCCGGTCCTGGCTCAACACGCTGTATGTGCAGATCCTGCCATTCGTCGCCAACGCCTTCTCGATTTACCTGTTCTATCAATTCTTCCGTAGCATCCCGAAGGATTTCGACGAGGCCGCCTATATCGACGGCGCGACCCCCCTCCAGGTCTACCGGCATGTTATCGTGCCGTCGTCCAAGCCGGTTTTCGCGACCGTCAGCATCCTGCAGGGGCTTGCAATGTGGAACCAGTATCTCTGGCCGGTGATCACCGTGCCGGGCGAGTCAGCGCGACCACTCATGGTCGGAATGCAGCAATTCTTCGGGCACACGACCGAATGGGGCAACGTCATGGCCTACGCCACGATCATCACCGTTCCTGTGCTCGCCGCCTTCGTCATCTTCCAGCGCTGGTTCGTTCGCAGCGTAATCGGCAGCGGCGTCAAGGGTTAGGAGTAGATACGTGCCTGCATCTCTAGAACTTCGCGACATCCACAAAGAATATGGCGGTCGCCAAATCATCAAGGGCGTCAGCCTGACGGTTGCGCCGAGCGAGTTCCTCGTTCTGGTCGGGCCCTCGGGGTGCGGCAAGTCGACTCTGTTGCGCATGATCGCGGGACTGGAGGAGATCAGCTCGGGCGATCTGCTGTTCGATGGCGAGCGCGTCAACGACTGGGATCCGGCCCGGCGACGCATCGGCATGGTATTCCAGTCCTACGCGCTCTATCCGCACATGACCGTCGCCGAAAATGTCGGCTTCAGCCTGAAACTGGCGAGGATGCCGCGCGCCGAGCGGCAGCAGCGAGTCGACGACGCTCTACGCACCCTTCAGCTTGAGGAATTGCGCGACAACAAGCCGAGTCAGCTTTCGGGCGGGCAGCGCCAGCGCGTTGCGATCGGCCGCGCAATCGTCCGCAACCCCAACGCCTTCCTGTTCGACGAGCCGCTGTCGAACCTCGACGCTTCACTGCGCATCCAGATGCGGATGGAGATCAGCCGGTTGCATCAGCGGCTTCGCAATACAGTTGTCTATGTCACTCACGATCAGGTCGAGGCGATGACTCTTGCGGACCGCATCGTCGTGCTCGAAGGCGGCGTCATTCGTCAGATCGGCGCACCGCTCGACCTATACGAACGGCCCGCCAACCGCTTCGTCGCGGGCTTTATCGGCACCCCGACGATGGCATTCCTGCAGGTGGCGCGGTGCGAGGAGACGAGCGGCCGTCTCGCGGTGAAACTGGTTGGTCAGGACGAGCATACGCCTTTGCTAGAGCTAGACACCGTTGCGTCCGCGACGCGGGGCGAGGGTCCCGTCACGCTCGGGATTCGCCCCGAACATTGCCGTCTCACGGCGCCCGATGGCGCGATGCTCGCTGGCACTGTCGCAATGGTCGAGCGGCTGGGTCCAGATACGTTCGCGTTTCTAGACTTGCCCGGCGCAGAGGACACGGTCGCTGTTCGGCTTGGCGAAGATGCCAGCCGTATCGCCGTCGGTGACCGCGTCGGCCTCCAGTTCGACGCGGAGAAAGCCCATCTGTTTGACGCCGGTGGCATCGCCGTCCGGTCGCCCGCCCGCTGAGCGCGCGCTCCCGAAATCTCCCCGTATATCTCCGAGGAACGATCTCATGGAAAATCTTGCACATTCGCATCCCGTCGATGCCCGAGCAGCGGACGATCAGGCGCGATACCGACCGCGGCTGCACTTCGCGCCGCAGCGGAACTGGATGAACGATCCCAACGGGCTCGTGTATTTCGCCGGTGAATATCACCTGTTCTACCAGTACAACCCGTACGGCGACCAGTGGGGACCCATGAGCTGGGGGCACGCCGTCAGCCAGGATCTTGTAACGTGGGAGGAACTCGCGGTCGCGATACCCGAGCAGGCTGGCGAGATGATCTTTTCGGGCTCGATCATTGTCGACTGGGACAATGTCTCGGGCCTGGGGGTGGGGGGAGAGCCCGCCTTGCTCGCTTATTACACTGGCTTCGATGCCGTTGCCGACATTCAGCGGCAGTGTCTTGCCTACAGCCATGATCGCGGCCGCACCTTTAGCTTCTATGCTGGCAATCCGGTGATCGATCTGGGAATGGCGCATTTCCGCGACCCCAAGGTATTTTGGCATGCACCGAGCAGCGCCTGGGTCATGGTTGTAGCTTTGTCGCGCGAGCATAAGGTGCAATTCTACCGGTCGACCAACCTGCTCGACTGGTCGCTGACCGGTTCGTTTGGCCCCGCTGGCGCGACCAGTGGCCAGTGGGAATGCCCCGATCTCATGCTGGTGCCGCTACAGAACGATCCGTTGCAGACCCGCTGGGTGCTCAAAGTCGATGTCGATGCGGCTTTCGTCGGGGGCGGTTCGGGCGCGCAATATTTCGTCGGCAAGTTTGACGGGTTCAGCTTTATCGTTGATCGGGCCAGCGCCGACGGCGACACGGTCGATTTCGGGCCCGATTTCTACGCGGCGATCAGCTGGGGGGAACTGCCGTCTGAGCAACCTGGGCCACTGTGGATCGGCTGGATGTCCAATCATCAGACCGGCCGGTTCTACCCGACCCAGCCTTGGCGCGGGGCGCAGTCGCTGCCACGCACGCTGTTCGTATTCCAGGAAGCGGGGCGGTGGAAGCTTGGTCAGCGGCCGGTCGCATCAGCAGCAAAGCTATTCGAAGCGCCACAACGCGGCGTTGTGGGCGACTTGACGGTGGCGTCGGGCCCAACGAAGGGATCGTTCCACGCGAGCGTCTCGCTCACCGTCACAGAGGGAGCCTCTGAAACTATGGTGCTTGTCGCGGGAGACGAGGTCTTGCTTTCGATACGCTATGAGCGGGGACCTGGACTGATCTTCAATCGCAACGATCACGGCGACATCCCGGAAGGGTCGCTAACCTTTGAGACCGTGACCGCGTATCCTACCGAAGGACGGATCGCCATCGAGCTCTTTTTCGACAGCTGCCTGGTGGATATTTTCGTTGACGGTGGGAAGCGGGTCTATTCGTGCTGCGTATTTCCCGAGGCACCTGCCTTCGCCCGTGTCGCCCTAGAGCAATGACGGCCATGGATTTCGCTACTCCCGTGACTGTTTTAATGGATATCGATGTGCCTAGCCAGCCGGATTTCTTGGCCAGCGTCGCGGCGGCATTGACCATCGGCGCCGCACTGTATGTTTTCATTTGAAAGGGCCGGTCAGGCGGTGTGGGCATATCGCTCGATCTTGCCGACGAGAAGCCAGTAGGCGGCGATCGCGGCGACCATGTGCAGCTCGACATAGAGTAGCGCGCCGTCATACGCCTCGGTCCAGGCGATGATTGCTCCGACGGCGATCGGCGTCAGTATACCGGCTATGCTGCCCGCGCCGTTGAACAAACCGCCTGTCATGCCGATCGCCTCGCGCGGAGCGGTATCGGCGATAACTGTCCAGCCGAACGCCCCGAAACCCTTGCCGAAGAAAGCAAGGCACATGATCACGACCTTTCAAGCTCTATGCGGGTAACCGGCCTTACGCCACCGGCCCACTTTCGGTCGTTCTGCGATGCCGGGAGGGAAAAGCTGGATGTCGGCTCCTCACGAGACCCGTCGTTTGAAAAGTCGCTCGGAACAGCAGAGTTGTCATTGTTTTCGTAATTCCAGCGGCGCCCTGGTAGATCGCGATCTGATGAATGAGTGTCCGGAGTTGGGAAGCGCGAGGAGGGCGCTGAGCGTCCACAAATGGGTCATGATAGTCGCGTCTGGCGACCATATTGAGGACGCTTACATCGCTAGCGTTGGCGACCGCAGCTAATCCAATTATCCATCGGACCAACCGTTCGTGACAATGGATGACGGTTAGGTCAGTCTGCCTCACCGAATCCGGTTCGACGAAGCTTAGCCAGCAGCGCAGCGCCGAGCTCGGCCGCTTCGCCGGCAGCTATCTGATCGATATCGTACCCGTGGGCGGCGCGATTCATGGCGTCGATCGCGGTACGGAACGCGGGAAAATCCATTCGAAGCTGGCCGGTTCTTTGCAGCTCCTCCACCATCGGCCCGATGCTGAGCAGCCGGGAAGACGTGCCGTTGTTGATCAGCCGCCTCAGCTCACGCTCGATTTCGATACGTAGTTTGGCAAGCGTCATCAGCGGGAACTCGCGGGCGAATTCTGCGACAGTCGGCAACTCGGCCTGCAGGCTTTCGGGCAGCGCTGTGGACAGCCGGTATTCCGCTACGCCCATCGGTTTCTGGGAATCGCGCAGGGCATATTCGACAATGACTTCGTTTTTGCCCTTACAGAGGATGATGCCGATACTCGGCGCGTCGTCGGTGTGGCGAAGCTGCGCGTCGACGGCCGAGAGGTAGAAGTTCATTTTACCGGCAAATTCGGGTTTGAAGTCCTCGATCTTCAGTTCGATAATGACGAAACAGCGCAGCCGCAGGTGATAAAAAAGCAGGTCAAGATAATAGTCTTGGCCGCCCACTTCGAGATGGTACTGGCTCCCGACAAAGGCAAAGCCCTTGCCCAACTCCAGGACCAGCGCGCGAAGATGGTCGATCAGTCCATTTTCAAGCTCCCGCTCCGACATCTCGGTGCCAAGCGCAAGGAAGTCGAAGCTGTAGGGGTCCTTGACCAGTTCCTGAGCGAGGTCCGACTGAGGCGCCGGGAGCGTCCGCGCGAAATTGGTAAGCGCCTTGCCTTGTCGCCGAAACAAGCCGGTGTCGATCTGATGCGCAAGGACGTTGCGACTCCAGCCATGCTCGACCGCCTGACGGGCATACCAGAGGCGCTCGTCCTCGTCCTTGATCGCTTCGACCAGTTTGATGTTATGGCCCCACGGTAATCGTGCAACGAGCTGTTGCACGATTACCCGATCGCGATACGCCTCGGCGAAGGCGCGCATATATTTCAGATTCCGCGACGATAAGCCCGTCATGTCGGGAAAGTCGCGCCGCAAATCCTGCGCCAGCCGGTCGATGACGCGGGTTCCCCAACCCTCCGCGCTTTGCCGCGTTAGGATGTCGTTGCCGATGCTCCAATAGAGCAGGATTAGCTCTTGGTTGACGGAAACCGCCGCACGCAGGCGAGCCGTGCGGATTCGTTCCTTCAGCTCATCCAGCAGCGCCGCATAACCATCCCCACTGAGCGCGGGAACAGAGTGACTCATATATTCGCCTCCTAACAGGTTGCCACTAGAAATGCGCGTACCGTTACAAACTAGCACCCGGGTGCGTCTCCATTCGCACTGGGGGGGAACCTTCAGGCCGCGCTGCCGCGTGCTTGCCAGAAGACCCGCAGCAATGGTCTTGCCAAGCATCCATGAGAGCGCGCCGCTTCGCCAACGCCCGCCCGCGCCGATAGGCGCGCTCGGCCTTATTCCCGACCGTATGCGCCAGCGCCATTTCCACGGTCTCACGCTCGAAATTGGTTTCTTCTCCCGCCCAGTCACGGAACGAGGAGCGAAAACCGTGTACGGTCACACCTTCGATCCCCATGCGCCGGAGCAGCATGGACATCGCCATGTTCGACAATTTGCCGCCGCGCTGAGCCGGAAACACCAGCCGATGAGGCTCGAGATTTTTTGGCCTCAATGTGTTTAGAAGTGCCACGGCGCGATCCGTCAGCGGCACCGAATGTTCGGCCTCGGCTTTCATCCGAAGAGCCGGGATCGTCCAAAGCCGGCTCTCGAAATCGACTTCCCCCCATGTCATCCCGATAATCTCACCCGTTCGCGCCGCCGTGAGGATAGCGAACTCGAGCGCCCGGGCGGCCGTGGCAGGCCGCCTCTTCAATCTGCTGTAGAAGTCCGTGACCTGAATGTAGGGCATGGCTGCGTGATGCCCCGTCGACTTGCGCTGCTTCGGCATCATCAGTTCGAGATGCCCTTTCCACCGAGCGGGGTTCTCGCCCTCTCGATGGCCAGCGACGCGTGCCGCATCGAGCACGCGCTCAATCCGGCCTCGCACACGCCGAGCGGTCTCCGGCACCTTCAGCCAGATCGGCTGCAGCGTTGAGACGAGGTCGTCGGTGCCAATCGCGGCGATTTCCATCTCGCACAAGTTCGCGGCATGCGTCTTCAGTGTCGCCCGCCACTGCTTGCGATGTTTGTCGTTGCGGAATCCATCTTCGATTTCATCGATCAGCTTGTCCGCAAAGCTCCAGAAGGTGACGCCGCCCTGCGAACGGGCGCGACGCTTCGGCCCCGGCAGAATAACCGCAACCGGCACTTCCGGTCTCGGCCGCGCCTCCGCCCGCTCTGCGATCGGATCGCGTCCCTCAGCAAACGCTGCCTTCGCATCCGCCGCCAGTTTGCGCGCGGCTGCGAGCGACACGGCCTCCGGCGTCCCCAACCCCATCTCGCGGCGCTGACCACCACCAATCAGGATGAGCACCCAGGACCGATTGCCGTTGGACTTCACCAGCAGGTAGAGGCCGTTGCCGTCCGAGTGCTTCCCCGGCTTAGTGATTGCGGTCACCTGCTTGGCGACCAGCTTGTTGCCGAATCTGCGTGCCATCACGACCTCCGCACATTCAACTGGGAAGCGCGCGAGGCGTTATCTAGCCCCAATCCCGTTCCCAATCGTGGCTGAGGTCTAGGGCGATCAGTCGCGAACCAGCACGGCCTGAAAATATTTTTCAAGCAACTGATTCTTCTCAGTTTTCTTAGGTTTAGGATGGTCCGCCGCGGTTCGCGGCAGACCGCCCATTGGCGGAGACGGAGGGATTCGAACCCTCGGTACCAGTAAACCCGGTACGGCGGTTTAGCAAACCGCTGGTTTCAGCCACTCACCCACGTCTCCGGATCACGGCGAAGGCGGGCTATAACCGCGCTTTGCGTCCACGGCAACTGCTTGCGCGCAGGGCACCTGCCGCGAAACCGATTCGACTGGCCGCGGCGGCTCGGCTCGTTCATTGGCGCGACAGCCACAGCGGCGCTATCATGGCGCGAAGACAGCCCCGGGGGAGAATGACGATGCACATGCGCTGGACCAGCGTTCCGAGACTGGGCGCTCCGGTCGCGCTCGCGCTCGCGGTGGCCGCCGCGCCGATCGGCGCGCAAGTGCGCACGATCGATCCCAACCAGGCGATCGATTCGGACCTGCACCAGGCGCGCAACCCGGCGCCCACGCCGACGCGCAACCCCGCCCGCTACCCCGCCGTCCCCGCGCCCGCCGCCGACACGCCGCGCTATCCCGATGCGCCGGGATCGACCGAGCCGGTCGACCCAGGTCCGAACGGTCAGAGCCCGCAGGGGCCCGCCGGCGCACCGCCGCGTGCGGGCGAAACCGCGCAGGACGCCGCCCGCGGCGAGGCCGAGACCGTATCCGCCGACAGCCAGACCTTCCAGAAGCAGGAATTGCTGCGCGCCGCCGAGGGCACCTTCGGCAAGGGCGCCTCGGGGCTCGCCGGGATCCTCGAACGCACGCTCAAGGAGCAAGGCTATCCCAACGCCTATATCGCCGGGCGCGAGGCGTCGGGCGCGGTGGTGGTCGGCCTGCGCTATGGCAAGGGCGAGATGTTCCACAAGGTCGAGGGGCAGCAGCCGGTCTATTGGACCGGCCCGTCGGTCGGCTTCGATCTCGGCGGGGACGCGAACAAGGTGTTCGTGCTGGTCTACAACCTCTACGACACCGCCGACCTGTTCAAGCGCTTCCCGGCAGCCGAGGGCCGCGTCTATTTCGTCGGCGGGTTCGCCGCGACCTATCTGCGGCGCGGCAATACCGTGTTGATCCCGATCCGGCTCGGGGTCGGGTGGCGGCAGGGGATCAATCTGGGGTATATGAAGTTCAGCCGGACGTCGAAATGGTTCCCGTTCTAAGCGCAGCGCGGCAGGCCGCTCCAGCGGCCTGACTCGCGCAAGCTCGGCCGGCGGCGCCTGCGCCGACCGACGGCATGGGCTTTGCCCATGCCCGACAAGCGCGTACCGTCCCCCGGTGACCACGACCCGCCAGATCCTCCGCGCCCTCCTCGCGATCGCCTATCTCGCCGCCGGCATCCTGCACGTGTTCGTGCCCAAGCCCTTTCTCGGGATCACGCCCGGCTGGGTGCCCTTCCCTGCGCAGGTGATCCTCCTCACCGGCCTGTGCGAAATCGCCGGCGCGATCGGCCTGTTCGTGCCGCACTTGCGCTGGTGGGCGGGCGTCGGGCTCGCCGCCTATGCGGTGTGCGTCTATCCCGCGAACGTGAAGCACGCGTTCGATTTCATCGAAACGGGTCACGGCGGGCTTGGCCTTTGGTACCATATCCCGCGGCTTGCGTTTCAGCCGGTGATCGTGTGGTGGGCGCTGTTTGCCGGCCGCGTGATCGACTGGCCCTTCCCGCGACGGAGCGCAGCATGAGCGATATCGACGACACCATCATCGACACGCCCGAAGGTCCGATGACCTGGGCGGCGTGGAAGAAGAAGAACCCGGTGCAGATCCCGTCGCGCCGCACCAAGGGCAAGGACCTGCCGGTCAAGGTGAAGCGCTTCACCGAACCGAAGTGACGCGGCTTTAGCCGACAAACCGCCAGCCGAGCGTCTGCCCGGCATGGAACGGCACGACCGCGGTGTCACCAGCGCCGATCAGCTCGGGCACCGCCACATCGCCGCGTTCGAGCGTGACCGTGCCCTCATTGAGCGGCAGGCCATAGAAGCGTGCACCATGCTCCGAGGCGAAGCCCTCGAACCGGTCGAGCGCGCCTTCCTCGTCGAACACCGCAAGATAGCTTTCGAGCGCGTAGGGCGCATTGAAGATTCCCGCGCAGCCGCACGCGGCCTCCTTGCGCGCACGACCGTGCGGGGCGCTGTCGGTGCCGAGAAAGAAGCTCGGCGAGCCCGACACCGCGGCGGCACGTACCGCGAGGCGGTGCCGCTCGCGCTTGATCACCGGCAGGCAATAGGCGTGCGGCTGCAGCCCGCCGTCGAACAAGGCGTTGCGGTTGAGGTGGAGATGCTGCGGCGTGATCGTCGCGGCGACGTTCGGCCCCGCAGCGGTGACGAAGTCGGCGGCTTCGGCAGTGGTGATGTGTTCGAGCACGATTTTTAGCCCGGGGAAATCGTGCACCAGCGGCGCGAGCGTGCGCTCGACGAACACCGCCTCGCGGTCGAAGATATCGATCTCGCGGTCGGTCACCTCGCCATGGATGAGCAAGGGCATGCCGATCCGCTGCAGCGTCTCGAGCACCGCCGTCAGCGCGCGGATGTCGGTGACACCGTGCGCGGAATTGGTCGTCGCGTGCGCGGGATAGAGTTTGCACGCGGTCCACACGCCCTCGGCATGCCCGCGGGCGATCTCGTCGGCATCGGCGCCATCGGTCAGATAGCACGTCATCAACGGGGTGAACCTATTCCCAGCGGGGAGCGCGGCGAGAATCCGGTCGCGATACGCCGCCGCCGCGGCAAGGCTCGTCACCGGCGGCGTGAGATTGGGCATGACGATCGCGCGCGCGAACTGGCGCGCGGTGTAGCGCGCGACCGCCTCGAGCATGTCGCCGTCGCGGAGGTGGACATGCCAGTCATCGGGGCGGCGGATCGTGAGGCGCTCGGTCATGTCGTTCGCCTAGCGCGCGGCGCGGCGAATCGCCAGCCGCGTATTGCCGCTGCCCCCCGCCGCTCCTACCTCCAGCGCATGACCGCAACCATGCTCGCTGATCGATCGCTGCTGCGCCTGTCGGGCGACGACGTCCGCGGCTTCCTCCAGGGCCTCGTCACCGCCGATCTCGCTGGGCCGCTCCCGGCCTGGTCGGGCCTGCTGACGCCGCAAGGCAAGGCGCTGTTCGACTTCATCCTCTGGGCCGATGGCGCCGATATCCTGATCGATTGCGAAGCCGACGCGGCTGAGGCGCTCAAGCGACGCCTGACGATGTACCGCCTGCGCCGCGCGATCACGATCGAGGCGGACGAAGGCGCGGTGCATTGGTCGCGCGAGCCCGGCGACGGCGTGGCCGATCCGCGGCTGGGCGCGCTCGGCTATCGCTGGCTTGGCGAGAAGGGCGAGCCGGCGACCGGCTGGCGCGCGCACCGCCTGTCGCTCGGCGTGGCTGAGGGCGCGGCCGAGTTCGGCTCGGACAAGACGCTTTGGCTCGAGGCCAATGCGCGCGAGCTGAACGGCGTCAGCTTCACCAAGGGCTGCTATGTCGGCCAGGAGAATACCGCGCGGATGCATCACCGCAGCAAGGTCAACCGGCGGCTGGTGGTCGCGCCGCTCGGCGAAGCGGGCGAGCGCACGCGCGCGAGCTATCCCGAACTCGGGCTGATGGTCGAGCTGCGCCGCGTCGAGGCGCTTGGCGATGCGCTGGTGCCGGCGTGGCTGGCGGCCGCGCTGGCGGACCACCCGGACTGACACCGCCCTTCGGGGAAGCACTTTGGGTGGAGCGCGCCTCACGCGCGAGCCGCGCTTTTGACGTCCCCACCCCAACCCCTCCCCTGAAGGGGGGGGGCTTACCGGGTTTTACCGACCGATCGAGCTGTAGGCGAAGCCGGCGCGCTCGGCGTCGCTCGGCGGATAGACGTTGCGCAGGTCGACCATCACCGGCGCCGTCATCGTCGCCGCCAGCCGCTTGAGATCGAGCGCACGGTAGATGTTCCACTCGGTCACGATCACCACCGCATCGGCGCCCTGCGCGGCGGCATAGGCATCGCCGCAATAGGTGATGTCGGGCATCATCGTCTTGGCGATTTCCATCCCCTCGGGGTCGTGCGCGCGCACCGTGATGCCAGCGTCGAGCAGGCTCTGGACGATCGCGAGGCTCGGCGCGTCGCGCATGTCGTCGGTATTGGGTTTGAAGGTCAGCCCCAGCACCGCGACGGTCTTGCCGCGGACGCTGCTCCCGTCGCCGCCGCCGAGCGCCGCGATCACCTTGCGCCCCATCGCGCGCTTGCGCGTGTCGTTGACCTGCACCACCGCCTCGACGATCCGCACCGGCGTCTCGTAATCCTCGGCGGTCTTGAGCAAAGCGAGCGTGTCCTTGGGGAAGCACGAGCCACCGTAGCCCGGCCCGGCATGGAGGAACTTCGAACCGATCCGGTTATCGAGCCCGATCCCGCGCGCGACGTCCTTGACGTTCGCGCCGACCGCCTCGCACAGGTCGGCGATTTCGTTGATGAAGGTGATCTTGGTCGCGAGGAACGCATTCGCGGCATATTTGATCAGCTCGGAGGTGCGCCGACCGGTGAACAGGATCGGGCTCTCGTTGAGATAGAGCGGACGATAGACCTCGCGCATCACTTGCTGCGCGCGCGGATCCTCGGTGCCGATGACGATCCGGTCGGGGCGCTTGAAGTCGCCGATCGCCGCGCCTTCGCGCAGGAATTCGGGATTGGAGACGACCGCGATCGGGAAGTCGCCGGCGAGCTCGGTCAGGATTTCCTCGACCTTGTCGCCGGTTCCCACCGGCACGGTCGATTTGGTGACGACCACCACCGGGCCGTCGATCGCCTCGGCGATCTCGCGCGTGGCGGCGAAGACATATCTCAGGTCGGCATGGCCGTCGCCGCGCCGCGACGGCGTTCCGACCGCGATGAAGATCGCGTCGGCGCCGGCGACCGCCGCCTTGAGGTCGGTGGTGAATCGCAACCGCCCCGCGGCGACGTTGCTCGCGACGAGCGTATCGAGCCCGGGCTCGAAGATCGGCATCTTGCCCGCCTCGAGCGCAGCGATCTTGCTTTCGTCCTTGTCGACGCAGATCACGTCATGGCCGAAGTCCGAAAAGCACGCCCCCGATACCAGGCCGACATAGCCCGAGCCGATCATCGTAATCCGCATGAAACATCCTCACGTCTGGCGAGCGCACCACAGTCTAGGCGTGCGCACAGCGCGCGCCTGAGCGATCCTCTAGCGGATCGCGGAGGCATTGCCAGCCCACTGCCGCACCACGCTCGAGCCCGCGGCCCGCGCACAAAAAAGGGGAGACCGGCCTGCGCCGATCTCCCCGATTTCTGACCATAGTCGGATCTGGGCTTAGTTGCCCGAACCCGGACCGTAGGACACTTCGACGCGACGGTTCTGCACTTCGCGAACGCCATCGGCGGTCTGGACGCGCAGATGGGCGGGATCTTCACCGAAGGCTTCGGTGCCGATCGAGCCATCCGGGATCGAATGGGCGGTCATGTAGGCACGAACCGCATCGTTGCGGCGCTGCGACAGGCCGATGTTGTACTTCGGCGTACCCGAGCGATCGGTGAAGCCAGCAAGCATGACGTGGGCGTTACCGCAGTTCTGGTACTGCGCGATCGCGCCGTCGAGGATCGACGCTGCCTCAGGCGTGACGTCCGACTTGTCCCACTCGAAGAACACGATGAACGGTCCGGGCGAGCAAGGCGTCGCGACAACCGGAGCCGGCTCAGGCGGCGGCGGGGGAGGCGGCGGCGGGGGCGGCGGCGGCGGCGGCGGAGCGGCAGGCTCGCCGAAGTTGTACGTCAGACCTGCGAGCAGGCTGTGCGTACGATAGCGACCTTCATAGCCACGACCCGCGACATCGACCAGCTTGACGTTGTCGGCGGTGAAGAAGCGATACTTGATCGACGCGTCGATATGGCTGGTGATCGGCGCGCGGACACCGGCGAGACCCTGATAGGCGAAGGCCGTGTCGCTGTCGTTGAGCAGGTTCTGCAGGCTGTTGATGCCGAAGCGTTCCTTGACGCGTGCGACACCGACACCACCGCCGACGAAGCCCTGGAGGCCGTCATCGTCACCGAAATCAACGAGGCCGTTGACCATGAAGCTCAGCGCGGTCGTGCGACCACGTGCGAACTGGTAGGTGCCAGCCGGGTAGTTGCCGGTTGCGCCCGACGGGATGAGACCCGGCGTGGTGATCGACGAACGGTAGTCATCGACCGAATTGCTCTTGTAGCCGACTTCGGCTTCAAGGCGGAACATGCCAAGGTCGTACCCGATCACGCCATCGACGTCGTAGCCGTAGCGATGATTGACGGTACCAGCGCTCTTCACATTGTTGATATCGAACTTGATATCTTCCACGAGCACCGCACCACCATCGACACCAACGTACCAGGACTTATCCCGGGCCAGTGCAGGCGTGGTAACGAGAGCGGTGGAGGCAAGCGCTATGGTAACGGCTAGCTTCCGCATAAAAATCCCCTTCATCTGGTTGTCACTCGGACAGCGCAAACCATCTACCGAATGGAAGGTTTCCACGCAAGCGCACAAATCGCCGGAGTGTTGCAAACTTGTCACGGATATGCAGGGAACCGCCAGCTGTTTTCGACGTCAGGCGGCAGCGATGAGACCAAGCGATTGCAGCGCCGACAAAATCGCGGCGATCGCGTGACGGCCCTCGACATCGACAACGGTTCCGTTCGCGGGTGCAGCAATCGCCGGCTGGCGCGCTTCGAGCATCGCTTGCCCATCGATCACGAGGCGGTTCCCAGTGAGCGTTCCGATGGTCCAGCGGGTTCCGTCGAACCGCGCATCGGCACCGTCGGCATGACTCCACACGCGCATGCCGGGCTGCGGCGGAACGAACCGCCAGCCGCCGTCGGTCCAGCCGGCGATCGCGTTCGCCTGACCGGTCCACGCGCCGCCCGGCGCAGCGCCGACGATCCAGCACGCGCCGAGCGCGGGGCTGGCGGGCGGCGTGTCGAGCCCGACCGCGGCGACGCTTGGCTGAACCGCGAAATCGAGCAGCATCAGCGCCTCATTGTGCCAGACTTCCTTCTGCGCCTGCCCCGCCTGGAGCAACGGCAAGCCGAGGCGCGCGCTGGTTTGCAGGGTCATTCGTCTCTCCTGTCATGAAATCCACGCCGGAAGGCCGACCGTCGCGTCGTCGGATTCCCCCAGCGCACCAATTTGCGCGACGCGCAGCACCGCACCGAGCACGCGGTCGCCCCGCGCGACGACGATGTTCGGCACATCGCGCACGAACGTCCGGACGCCACCGTCCAGCGCCTCCAGCACGATGCGATACGCCTCGCGCTCCTCGCCGAGCGGCGCATCGACGCCGTCGATCCAGCGCCACCCGTTCCGGCTGCGCCGCACCCAGCTGACCGCGACGTCGCCCGTCCCGAGTTCGCGCGCGACGAGCTGGACGGGGGACGGCGGGACGACCGAGCGACCGCGCAGCGCGACGGTCGTTGCGACGGGTCCGTCGGCATCCCCGACGCCCGATGCGAGAATCTGGACCGTCCGGCCCAGGGCGGCGAGCGGGAGATCGAGCGCAAGCGCCGATTCCGCGGCAATCAGGACGAAACGATCGCCGAGCGCCTGCGTCCCGATCGCCGATTCGGTTCCACGGCACCCGCGGGTCAGGTCATAGAGCCGCCAGCGCGCCGGACCGATCTGGATCGCGGTTGCGAATTGCAGCAGTTCGTCGCCGACCAGCGCGAGGTTTGCCCCGGCATCGAGCGCGCCGGCGTCGGCGCTTTCGAGCGTCATCGCGGGATGCAGCAGATCGACCTTGAACGCCCGTCGCCGGTCGAAGATCGCGCTCGCCGCTGGGCCCGGAACGCTGGCCAGCCGCCCGAGCGTTCCCGGCGCGGCGGTTGCTCCGAAGGCGGTCCAGCGCGCGCCCTCGTCGATGCTGTACAGCACGGCGGCGCGGCGCCATCCCGGCCCGGTTCCCGCCGCGACGATCGTCACGCGCGGCGCCGCCAGCACGGCGTCGTCGAACGGCAGGCTCTCGAACGCCGCGAGCACGGTCGCCCCGGTCGCGACATCGGGCGCGGCGAGGACCCGCCCCGGCGTCGCGGCGATCGGCAGCGTGCCGCTCGCCAGCCGCACGCAATCGAGCGACAACACCATATGCTCGAGCGACCAGCCCGTAACGCGCCAGATCCCCGCCACCCCCGCGATCGTCACGCACGCGCCGGGCGCGACCGGCACCGCGTCCCAGCCGAGCGCCACCGTCCGCCGCTCGCGCGCCGCCTCGCCGCGCGCGAGGATCGCGGCGGCGAGCGTCTTGGCGGTCCCGGCATCGATCGCGGCGGGGAATTCGACCTGATCCTCGCGCCGCCCGGCACCGGGCCGGCGCGCGACCTGCAAACCGATCTGGTACTCGCGCGCCGGATCGTAATGCGACAGCGTGACTTGCCGGGCGACGGTTTCGAGCGCGGCGACGGCGCGGCCATGCTTGCTGACCGGGCCGCCGACCGGGCTCGCTTCCCCCGCCGCAATTTCCTGTACGGGGGTTTCGCCTGCGCGCATCCGCACGATCGCGCCATCGGGGGCGAACCAGGCGCCGCCCGCGCGCGCCAGCGTGTCGAGCACGCTCGCGACGCTGTCGCCATACGCGGCGAAACCGCCGAGCGTCTGGGTCGCCGCGGTGCCGTCGACCATCCCGCCGCCAAGCGCCGCGGCGATCGCGCCGACCGTGACCGGAGCTGGATCGCCGATCACCTCGAAGGTCAGCGAGGGGATGCGATTGCCATAATCGGCCAGTTGCAGCGATTCGAACACGGCGTAGGCGATCCCGCGATGCGCCGGCGCCAGCCCCGCCCCCTCGGCCGCCGCGATCAGCGGATCGACCGCCTGGTCTTCACCGCCGAGGTGGAGGCGGAACGCGGTCGCGGTCTTGAAATCGCCCGCGCTGCCGCGCAGCAGATTGCCGTCGGCCCAGATCCGCCCGACCCCGACGATCGGCCGCCCCGACAGCGCGACCGCGAACGAGGCGGAATAGCTGTAGGTCGTGGCGCTCGGCTGCCCCTTGCCGCCGCCACTCGTCGCCTTGCTCTCGATCAGGTCGGTCGACCAGATCACGCATCCCCCGACGCGCATCGTGCCGAACACCAGCTGGAGCGGCGTGCCGTAATTCGAAGTCTGCACATGCAGCGCCGCCAGCCGCGGGCCTTCCACGCCCTTCGGCCGCAGCAGCACGTCGCGATCGACCACGCCGCCGAGCGCGGCGCCGAGGATCGCCCCGATCGGCCCGCCAAGCGCGCGCCCGACGACCGAAAGCACCAATGTCGCCATGCTAGGCTCCCTCCACCCGCCAGCAGCCGAGCAGCGGCCACGGCGGCGTCCCCGGCCGCGCGACGACGCGCCGCAATCCGGCGTCGGCATGAATGATCCCGCCCGCCACGAGCACCACGAGATGGAATTGCGCCGGCCCGGTCGCGAACAGCGCGAGATCGCCCGGCACGGGCGTATCGGTCCGCACCAGCCCGCTCGCGTCGAAGCGCGCAACGAGCGTCGCGGCATCGCCGCCGCGCACGGTATAGTCGGCCGGAACATCGCCGCGAAAGCCGCCCGCGCGCGCCGCCAGCGCGGCGAGCCCGATACAGTCGAGCCCATAAGCCGGCGAGCGCCCCTGCAGGCGAAACCCCACTCCGAGCAAGGCGGTCGCTTCGGCGATGATCGCCGCGGCACGCGGCGTCGGTGCCCCGTGCGTCATGCGCCCGGATACCGCGTCAGCAAGTCGATTCCCGGAAGATAGGGCTCGCCGCGGAAATTGACCGCATTGGCGAAGCGCGCGGCGCAGGTCGCCAGGCTCTTGTCGCACCCCTCGATCACTTCGACGCGATCCCCTGGCGCGACGACGAAGACCGGATCGACGCGCAGCACCACGTCCGCCCCGTCCGACTGCGCGACCGCCGCCTCGAGCCCCGAATTCGCGCCGCCGATCCAGCGCAGCAGGCCACCGGCATAGGCGTTGGGCCAGGCTTCGCGCGTATCGAGCGTCACCACCCGATCCGCGCAGGCGACGATTTGCGCGAAGCGCCGCCGCCCGGCCATCGCGACGCGACAGCGTCGGTCGCCGAGCTCGGCGCGGCATTCGGGCGAGGTCGCCTCGACCACCGGGCGGTCGAGCGCCGCGGTCGCGCCGCGCAGTTCGGCGGTGAAGCCGTGCCGGTCGGTCTCGACCGCGCCGATCGTCCCCTCGCCGAGCGCGACGCGGGTCGCGTCCGCCCCGCTCCAATCGACCGCGAAGAGCTGCACCCGCGCGCCATCCCAGCGCCCCGCGATCAGATCGCGCTCGCCGATCGCGGCGCTGGTCAGCGCGCCGGTGATGTCCATCGTATCGGCGTCGAGCCCGTCGCTGCGCTTGATCGCCGAGGGTGTCATTCCCGGTGCCGCGGCATGGACGAGCCCGTCGATCTCGAGGTCGCGGTCATGATCGGTCAGCCCGATCGCCACGCCATCGCGCCGCTCGATCCGCCAGCACAGAGCGAGCGTGGTCAAGGGGCCGGTCAGCAAGGACATGACGAATCTCCCGAATCCCTCTCCCTTCGGGAGAGGGTGACCGAGCAAAGCGAGGTCGGGTGAGGGTCAGCGGATTTCCCCGCCCTCGCCCCTCGACCCTCACCCTTCCCACTCGGCTGCACCGAGCGGGCCCAGTTTTGGGTGAACAGCACCCCGTGCTGTTCAGGCCATGGCGGGGCATGGCCGACCAAAACTCCTCTCCCGGTGGGAGAGCGAGATGCTATTCGCGCACTTCGACCAGTGGCACGCTCGTCGTCGCGCCCGCGAGGAAGGTCGCGCGGGTGACGCTCAGCGTATCCTCGGCAAAGCGCACCGGCACGTCGAACAGGAACCCCGCGCTTACCACCACCCCAGCGCCGGGTGCCGTGTCGAGCACGACATTCCCCGCTGGCGCGAGCGTGAACCCCGCCGTCTCGACCCCGCCGACCGCCACGCGCACGCTCCCCGCGACCGGCCGCGTGATCCGCCGCGCGGCATCGCCATAGTGCTTGAGCAGCGCAAAGCTGACGGTGACCCCGTCTCCCTGCCCCAGCCTCTGGTCGGTCGCCCCGAAGGTCGCGCCCCCTGACGAAAAATCGAACGGATCGCGCAAGCGAAAGCCCCGCGCGGGCCCCAGCCGCGCGCGGAAGAAGGCGAGCAGGGTCGCGATATCGGCCTCGGAGCGCACCCCCGGGGCGACATCGTAGCGCGTCCGCGCCTCGGCCCAGCTGGCATTGCGCATCTCCTGCCCGCCCGCGCCGGTGACGATCGCGGTCGAGAATTGCGGCGTCACCTCGGCCTCGCTGCCGAGCGCCAGCGGGAAGAGCACATCGTCGAACGGCACCACCGCATCCTCCTCGCTCTCGAAATGAACGAACCCGTCGCGCAGCACCTGCGGCAGCGCCCAGACGAACGTCGCGCCCACGCCGCGCGCCTGCGCGGCTTCCGCCGCCGTCGCGATCGCGCGCCATTCGGCGCTCTGGTCGCTCCGCAACACGAAGCCCGCAAAATAATGCGTCTGCGCAGCCGCATAGCCGAGCCGCGTCTCGACCGCCGCCACCGCGTGCGCCGTGCCCGCGACATCGCCCGCGGTGACATAGTCATAATCCTCGAGCTGCAGCACGTCGAACGCGGGATGCGCCCAGGCAAGCGGGACGTTGGCGCGCTTCACCTCGGGCGCATCGCGCGCGAGGACGCTTGGCAGATAGATCAACAGATGCGTCTCGACCGCCGGCGCCACCGCCCTCGCCGCCGCGACCAGCGCCGCGGTCGAGACGGCGAGCAGCGCACCGGCTGCATTGAGCAGATCGCGCTGTACGGCGCTCAGCTCGCCATGGACGCTCGCGATTTCGACCGGATCGCCGAGCGCCGCGCGGGCATTGGCGTCGTAAAGGCACGGCCGGCCATCGGCGAGCACCCACCACCACGGCTCGCCGACCTGCAACTTCGGCGCGAGCCCCGCCGCGAGCGCGATCTCGAGCACCGCGCCCGCGACCGCGCGCAGATAGGCCATCGCGCCCGGCGATGCGGGCGAGAGCAGGCACGACGGCGGCTCCCAGCCGGTCAGCGCCGGCGTCCCGTCCCAGGCGCGCTGCTTCCAGTCGCCCCAGCAATGCGCGTCGAACAGCTCGTAGCTGATCGACCAGATGATCGCGTAGCCGAGCGCCTTCGCACGCGTCGCGAAGTCGCGCTGCCACGCCGCCGCCGCGACGTTGAGCACGCCGCCCGCGAGGCTGACGTAATAGCCGCCCGCATTGGCCTCGACCCGCAGATAATGGCTCATCCCGAGATAATGGACGATGCTCCCGCGATAGCCGAGCAGCAGCGCATTGCGGAGCAGCCGCGCAGGCGTGAGATTGTAGCTGTCGTCATAGCCGCTCGCGATCTGCAGGCGGTGTTCGGGCACGACGACATCGCCGATCGCGAGCACCGCGCCCGGCCCCTCGCAGACGATATCGCTCAGCTCGACCCAGGCCTCGACGGGCGCGGGCAAGGGCGCGCTGCCGCGTTCGACGAAACCCGGCGGCACCAGCGACACGAACATCCGGTCGATATCGCCCGCCCATACCGGGTCGGCTTCGGCGGGCAGCCGATAGCCGCCATCGAGCGCTGCGAAATCGAGCGTGACGATCGCGTCGTCGGGCGTTCCGGTCGCATAGTTCCACAGCCGGACGTACCAGGCGCGCGCCGCGCCGCTTGCGTCGCGGCCTTCGATCGTCAGCACCGGGCCGTTGACCCTGTCGAGCGGCACCACCGCGTGCGCGCGCCAGCGCAACGACAGCCGGCAGCTGCGAAAATCGCGCGCGGTTTCATAGCCCAGCAGCGGATGATCGTGGCGATCCTCGGCTTCCCAGATCAGCCCCGCCAGATCCCCCGCGGTGTAGAACACCGCATCGACGCGCAGCGCGTCGGCGGCGATGGTGGTGACGGCGGCCATCATCGGCCGCGAGAAATTGACCGTCCAGAAGCGCGGATCGAAGCGGGTGATCACGCCCTCGGTCTGTACCGTGCGGTGTTGTGCGAGCCAGAATGGCATGTGTCTCCCTCTCCCCGCTTGCGGGGAGAGGGTCGGGGAGA
>NZ_JH584241.1:1560338-1577827 GCF_000241485.1 Sphingomonas sp. PAMC 26605 | reverse complement strand
CCCTCTCCCGCGCTTCGCTCCGCTCGCTTGCCCTCTCCCCCCCAGCGGGGAGAGGGAGATCAGGACAGCGCCGCCTTGACCGCGCGCGCGACCTGCCGGCTCGACGCCGCGAGCGCTTGCGGCGCATCGTTGCCGCCCTGCACGGTGATCGACACGCGCACGTCGCGCGCCCCCGCCGCAGCGCTCGCCGCGACGATGCTCCCGCTCGTCGTCGGCACGAACAGTTCGGGCCCGCGCTCGCCGACGACATACGGCCGCGCGGGCGACACCGGCCCGCCGGTCGCGCGCCCGGGCGAACCGCCGATCAATCCGCCCAGCGCGCCGAGCAGACTGTCGCCCCCGCCCCCGCCCCCGCCCGCGCCCGCGCCGCCGCCGAGCAGCGCGCCGAGCCCGCTGCGCACCGCCGCTGCGGCGATATCGGCAAGCACCGCGAGCGCCACCTTGCGCAGATCCTCGAAGCCGAGGCGGCCGGTCGCGACCGCCTTGCCGAGCGTCGTCTCGATCGCGCGCCCGGCGCGACCGACCCCGCTCGCCAGCGGCCCGTCGAGGCTCGCGCGCATCGCATCGACATCGCGCGCGAACCCCGCGGTATCGGCGCGCACGCCGATCATCAGCCGTTCGATTTCCTCATCCATCGGGAAAGGCCTCCTGCAACCGGGCAAGCGTCGCGCCATCGGGCGGATCGGTCGGCGCGTCGCCGGCGCGCAGGGCCGCGACCACGCCGGCCAGCTCGGCGGGCGTCGCGCGCCAGAAGGCGTCGGGGCTCCACCCCAGCACCGCCCCCGCCAGCCCCGCGAGCCGCGCTGCGGCGTCGGCGAAGGCCGCCATCACCGCCCCGCCAGGATCTGGCCGAGCAGCAAGCGCAGCACCGGCGTCGTCTGCGCGAGCCCCTGCCCGACCACCGCCTCGCCGAAATGCTCGCGCGTGATCGCCGCGGGCGTCTCGCCGCGACAATGCCAGAACAAGGCGACCAGCTCGCCGAGCGACAAGGCCCCCGCCGCCGCGCGTTCGACAAGCGCGAAGAGCGAGCCGAGCTCGCCCTCGGCGGCGACGAGGGCGGCAAAGCTCGGCCGCAGCACGATCGTCTCGCCCGCGATGCGCAATTCGGCCTCGCCGCGCACCGGATTGGCCGACGCGCTCATGCCGCCACCACCGGTCCCGAGCTTTCGAGGCTCAGCGTGTACGAGCGCTCGCCATTGTAATCCCCGGCATAATCGAGCCGGGTGACGAGGAACTTGCCCGACAGCGTCTCGCCGCTCTCGAAGCTCAGCCGATAGTCGTCGAGTGTGCCCGACAGCGCATTGCCCTTGATCCGCAATTCGGCGGCCGAACCGGTAAAGATCCCCGCTCCCGACACGCTGACGCTGCGCACCCCCGCGCCCGACAGCAAGTCGCGCCATCCGCCCGAATCCTTCGAGGTGACCGCCACCATCTCGCCATTGACGCTGAGCTGCGTCGTGCGCAGCCCCGCCACCGTCGCATAGACCAGCGGACTGCCGCCATTGCCGACCTTCAACAGGAAGGCGCTACCGCGTTCTGCACTCATTGCTGTATCTCCTCATGTCATTCGACGTGGCGCTCGGTGGGGCGCGTGAAAGGGGGTTCGCGCGGAGGCGCGGAGACGCGGAGATGACGCGCCCGGCCGAGGCGGAACGCGTCCCAGAATCGTTGGTGGCAGGCACGCCGGGTGCCTCAAGCGCAACATCTCCGCGTCTCCGCGTCTCCGCGCGAACAAAGCCGATCTCAGCGGGCGGAACCGCCGAGCGGTACCCTACTCCTCCGCCAACACCCGCATGCGATACTCCAAGCTCCCGCTCCACGCCCCCGCCGCACCGCCGCCGATCCGCGCGCGCAGCAGCGCGACGCTCACCAGCCGCCACCCGTCGAGATCGCGCGGCAGTGCCTCGATCGCGGCACCGACCGCGGCCGAGAGCGAATGGATCCGGGTCGGCGCTTCGCCCGCATCGCGCACCGTGACGAGCAGCCGCAGCTCGCGCCCGGCGCGATCCTTGACGCTCCAGTCGCCGCTGAGCAGCTCGCCGAGCAGCGCATAAGGCGGCGTCGCCTTGACCGGCGTCCCAAGATAGACGCCGTTGAGCCCGCCCACGCCGCGCAAGGCGCTCAGCGCCGCCGCCTGCACCACGCTCTCCGCGCTCATCGCAGCAAACTCCCGATCCAGCGCAGCCGCGGATCATCGGCGCTGATCCGCCCCGACAGCACGACATCCTCGCCCTCGATACCGACCGCGACGCCCGGCAAGGCCGCGCGCAGCGCCTCCGCCACACGCACCCGCGTGCGCTCCGCCGCCGCAGCACCTGCCGCGCGTCCGCGCGCCTCGAGCGCGCTCAGCATCGCCGTGCCCCGCCGAGGGTCACGCGCCGGAACGGCCGCCACAAGGCGGTTACCGCGACAGGCGGCGCCCCGAGCGCATCGCGCGCATCGAACAGATAGGCCGCGAGCAACACCACGCCCTGCCGTAATGGCGCCGGCAGCGCCGGCCAGTCGGGCGCGAGCCCGGCGTCGAACACCACGCGCGCCGACGTGTCCTCCGCCACGCGTACCCAGCCGTCCGCGGCGGTATCGATGTCGATCGCGAAGACGCTCGGCTCGAACGGCGTGCCGTCGATGCCCTCGACCGCAGTGATCGCGCTTACCGGCGCCGCGCCGAGCCGCTGCCATCCCGCCCCGCCCGGCCCCGCACCGCCCGACAGCGTCTCGCGTAGCGTGCGCGCGATCAGCAGCTGTCCGGTAAACTGTTCGGCCAGCCCCAGCGCGCTTTCGGCAAAGGCGGCGATCAGATCGTCCTCGTCTTCGCTCGCCACGCGCAGCACCGCCTTGACCGCCGCCACCGCGAGCGCACGGTCGTCCGCCCGAAGCGTCACCACGCCCGGGCCATTGTCGTCGATCATGGTATTTCTCCTCACTCCCTCTCCCAGCGGGAGAGGAGTTTCGGGTCGGCCATGCCCCCGGCATGGCCTGAACAGCGTGGGGCGCTGTTCACCCGAAACTGGGCCCGCTCGGCGCAGCCGAGTGGGAAGGGTGAGGACAGGTCGGGCGCGCCGCCCCTGCCCTCACCCGACCTCGCTACGCTCGGCCACCCTCTCCCGCAGGGAGAGGGAAGCAAGCTCAGCTCGCCGCGAACTTGAGCAGCTTGATCGCTTCGCTGTTCGACACGCAGCCGCCGATCCGCTTGGTCGCATAGAAATTGACGAACGGCTTGTTGGTATAGGGATCGCGCAGGATCACCGTCTCGCTCCGCTCGGCGACGAGATAGCCCGCCTTGAAATTGCCGAACGCGATCGCACACGCATTCGCCGCCACATCGGGCATGTCCTCGGCCTCGATCACCGGATAGCCGAGCAGGCTCGCCGGGGTCCCCGCGACCAGGCTCGGGCTCCACAGGAACGCGCCGTCGCTGGTCTTGAACTTGCGGATCCGCGCGAGCGTGCTCGCATTCATCACGAACACCGCGCCCTGCCGATACGGGCCGCGCAGCGCCTGGACGAGATCGACCAGCCGGTCCTGCGGGTTCGCCGCGAAATCGCCCGCCGCCCCGCTCGCCAGATATTGCAGCGTGCCGAAGGCGCGCGCGGCGTCGCCGGTCGCGGCGATCGGCGCCTGGAGGAAGCCCTTAGGCCGATTGACGCCCGATCCGTTGACGAACGCCGCGCCTTCCGCACGCGCGAATTCGGTGGCGATCTCCTCCGCCAGCCATGCCTCGACGTCGAACGCGGCATCGTCGAGCATCGCCTGGCTCGCGCTCGGATTGGCGTAGAGCTCGCCCATCGGCGGCGCGATCTCGGCGAAGCTCGGCGTTCCGGTGCTCCCCCGCGCATCGGTCTCGGCCGCCCAGCCCGACGGCGTGCCGCCGGTGGTGACGAGCTTGCGATACCCGGCGGTTCCCACCTTGACGACATTGGCGACGCTGCGGATCGGCGAGATCGCGGTCAGCGTCGCGTCGATCTGCGCATCGATCTCGCGCGGGATCGCATAGCCGCCGGCGTCGCCGCTGACGCCGCTCAGCGCTTTCAGCTCGATCGTCGTCCCCGCGCGGACGAACCCCTGGAACGCGGTGTCCGCCGGCGCGCGCGCGCCCTCGAGCAACGGGCGTTGCACCGCCCCCATATCCTGCGCCGCAAAGCTGTCGAGCGCGTCCTGCGTATCGGTCATGCTGGTCTCCTTGGTTGAAACAATCCGCGAGAAGCGGGGAGGGGGGGCAAGCCCCTCCCCTTCAGGAGCGTCGGGTAAACCGCGCCCCGCGCGGTTTAGGGCAGGCCGGGGGCCTGCCCGACCCGACGCTGGGTTGGGGTGGGGCCGTAACTGGCGTGAGCTCTCTGCGAGGCACGGCCCCACCCCCATCCCCTCCCCTGAAGGGGAGGGGCGAAAGAGGCGGCGCGGCGCACGAAAAAGGGGCGCCGCAAGCGCGACGCCCCTCAGATACTCTCAGGCGGCGGGTCAGCACCGCATCAGGCGCTCACACCTGCTTGACGTTCTCCGCACGCGGCCCCTTCGGCCCCTGCCCGACGTCGAAGCTCACCGTCTCGCCCTCGCGCAGATCCTCGTAGCGCACGCCCTCGACGCTCGACATGTGGAAGAACAGATCGTTCCCCGATGCGTCGGCGATGAAGCCGAAGCCCTTGTCGGTTAGTCGCTTGATGGTGCCTTGCGCCATGATCATTCCTTCGCTCCGCGCGCCGCCGCCCGGAAATCGGGAACCGCATCGGGAGCGCCCGGCCTAGCAGCATCGGCGACGCGGTGCACGCGTGCTCCCGGTTGCATCGGAAACCCGACGAGACTCACCTCGACCAGCTCGAGCGCGGTCAGCTCGCGCACCCGCCCCGCGCCGCGCCGTGCGGCGCGCGTGCGATAGCCGATCGACAGTCCCGACACCGCCCCGCTGCGCACCAATGCCGCGAGCCGCGGATCGTCGACCCGCGCCACCACCTGCAGCCCCCGCGCATCGCTTGCGATCCGCTCGATCGCGCCGACCGGCGCGCCGCGATGCTGCCACAGCAGCGGCACCGCCGCAGGCAGACCGGAGAACGCGCCTGCGCGGATCACGTCGCCGCCGCGATCGATCGCATCGAAGATCGCCGCATAGCCCGCAAACCGCACGCCCGCGCTCATGCGATCAGATCCCAGAAGCCGAACTTCGCCGCGAGCCCCGCGAGCAGCAGCGCCGCCGCGATCCGCACGATCCAGCCGACCACCCCCTTCCACGCGGTGCGCTTGGCGTCGCGCCAGGCGCCGAGCAGCCCGCGCAGTTCGCCCATGTCCTTCGCCGCGGCGGGATCGTCGAGCCCGAGCCGCGCCAGCGCGCGCCCCGCCGCCGCCTCGCCGGCTTCCTCGGCGATCGCGCGCAGCGTCGCCAGATCGGCGCCTTCCTGCGCGCCCTGCGCGATCAGTTGCGCCAGCAATGCGCCATCGGTCAGTGCCATGTCGGTTCCTTCCTTACTCACACATCCGCCGGCGCGGGTCCGACGCCGACCATCGCGCGCTGTTCGTCGCGCGACAGGAACGGCGCCGCGCTGACCTGCGCCCACAGCCGCTCGCGATCCTCGGCGAGCGCGGGGACGCGGTCGAGCTCGACGCGCAGCGTCGCGCCGTCGATCCAGCCCGCCACCCCTTGCGCGAGCCCGGCGAGGATCGTCCCCGCGAGCGGCAGGATCGTCTGGCGCCACAGCGCGCGATTGGCTTCCTTGTAATTGGCATAGGTCGCGTCGCCGGGCAGGCCGAGCAGCATCGGCGGGACGCCGAAGCTGGTCGCGATCTCGCGCGCCGCCGCCGCCTTCATCTCGGCGAAATCGAGATCGGCCGGCGTAAGGCTCAGCGCCTGCCATTTGAGCCCGCCCTCGAGCAGCATCGGCCGCCCGGCGTTGCGCGCGCCGGCAAAACTCGCGTCGAGCTCGTCGCGCAACCGCGCGAACTGCTCGCGCGACAGCGCCGACCCATCGCCCGGATCATAGACCAGCGCACCCGACGGCCGCGCGGCATTGTCGAGCAAAGCGGTGTTCCACGCCGCCGCGGCATTGTGCAGCGCGATCGCGCTCGCCGCCGCGCCGAGGCAACCCAGGCCATAATGATCGTCGAGCGGATGGAACGCCTTGATATGAACGATCTGCGGCCGCGGCGCGTCGGCGATCAGCCGCGCCGATTGCGTCCCCACACCGTAGCGATAGGCGACCGGCCAGCCCCCGGCATCGGCCTCGACCGTGACGCGCTCGGGCCGCAGCGCGAACAGCTCGACCAGCCGGCCCTGCGCATCGGTCAGCAATTGCACATAGGCATTGCCGTGGAGCAGCAATTGCGCGGCGAGCGTCGCGGTGAGCGCCTGCCCGCCCGATCGCGCCGCGACCAGCCGCACGCCTTCGGCCGTCCCGCCGAGCGGGGCGTCGCCTACTGCATCGGCGATCATCCGCACCGCGCGCTGTGCGATGGCGTTGCGCAGATAGAGCGCGCGGACCTGCTCCTGATAGCTCGCCGGCACCGCCCCCGCCCCGTCGGCGAAGCGCGTCGCGCGCAGCTCGAGCACCGGACGCGACTCATCGCGCCCGGCCTTGCGACCGAACAATTTCATGCGAAGATCTCCTGCTGCTTGCCCGCGCGCGCCGGCTACGTCGTCGTCCCCTCCGCTCGCGGGAGGGGCTGCCTCTTCTCCCCTCCCGCTCGCGGGAGGGGCTGGGGGTGGGCGCGCGCTTTCGTCAGAACGTCCGGCTAGGGCGCGCGGAACCCTACCCGCGCGTCGCGAACCAGATGACGTGTCGCGGCCCCTTGCCGTTCTGCCGCGCCTTGACGACGACTTCCTCGACGCGGAACCCCGCGCCCTTCAGCCGCGTGACGAAGCGCGGATCGGGCCCCGCCGACCACACCGCGAGCACGCCCCCCGGCCGCAACGCGTCACGCGCGAGCTTGAGCCCGCGCGGCGCGTACAGCCGGTCGTTCTCGGCGCGCACCAGCCCATCGGGGCCATTGTCGACATCGAGCAGAATCGCATCAAAGCCCCCCGCCCCTTCCGCAGCGCCCGCCGCGATCGCCGCAGCGACATCGCCCTCGAACACCCGCGTGCGCGGATCGTCGAGACAGCCGTTCGTCACCGCCGCCATCGCCCCGCGCGCCCAGGCGAGGATCGCGGGCACCAGCTCGGCGACGGTCACCGCCGCCTTCGGCCCGACCTGCCCGAGCACCGCACGCAGCGTGAAGCCCATGCCGTAGCCGCCGATCAGCACGCGCGGCGCGGCAACGCGCGCGATCCGGTCGCACGCGAGCGTGCCGAGCGCCTCTTCCGAGCCGTTCATCCGCGTGCTCATCAATTCGTTGCGATCGACCACGATCATGAAGTCGGCGCCGCGCGCGTAGAGCGTCATCACATCCCCGCCGGGGATCTGCGCGCTGTCGATCAACTCCCGCGGCACCATCGCTTGCGCTCCTTCGTGCTGCGGCCGGAGATGACCGAGCCGCCGCGCCATAAGCGCTCGCGCCGCCCGACGGAAGCCACGGCCGCCCGCACCCGAGCGGATCGTTCCGCCAGCGGACTCGTTCGACCACTATGGCCTGAGCCGACGGCTGCGGGAAGCGCCGGCTGGCCGCCCCCGACGATCCAGCGCCGGGGGCGGGGCGCGCTTCAGGCCGGCTCGGTCACCTTGACCACGCTCGGCACGAGCGCGAGGCCGATCTTGCCCTCGCCACTATAGGTCATCGTGCCGTGCAGGCCGTGGCCGTCGCCCTTGGCGTTGATCGCGACGACGCCTTGCTTGCCGCGGCAGCCGAGCACCCAATCGCCGCCGGGATGCCACGGCGCATGGTCGCCGCCCCATTGGTTCACCACGCTATAGGTGTTCGCCATGGTGCGCGTCCCGCGAAAGCCGATCGGCCCCTCGCCGGCATAGGTCATCGTGCCGGCCAGCGAGCGGCCGCCGTCGGGGCTCGTCAGATCGAGCGCGACCACCGCCTGGTCGGGCCGGCAGCCGAGCACCCACTGCCCGCCCTGATGCCACGGCGCGCTATCGCCGCCCCATTGATTGGTGGCGTTGAAGGCGTGCCCGGGCGAAAGCGCGCCGCGCGCGCCGATCGGCCCCTCGCCGGCATAGGTCATCGTGCCGACCAGCGTCTTGCCGTCGGCCGAGCTGAGGTCGAACGCGACCGCATTCTGCCCGTCGCGCGCGCCGAGCAGGAACAGCCCCGCATCGTGCCACGGCGCGCTCGGGCCGCCCCACTGGTTCTCGGCGTGGTAGCAATTCTCGGTCACGCGCGTGGCGCGAAGCCCGATCGGCCCCTCGCCCTGATAGGTCATCGTGCCGGCAAAGCTCTGCCCGCCGTCGCCCGACTGGATCTTGAGCGCGATCGGCAATTGGTCGGCGCGATTGCCGATGTTGAAGACACCACCGTCGTGCCACGGCGCGCTGCTGCCGCCCCATTGGTTCTGGATATTGTAAACGGTCATATCGGCATCCTCTCCTACGAAGGGTGATTGACAGGATTGCACCGCACCAGCCTTGCCTTTGGTTTGCGTTGCTCGGCTGAACGGTCGACCGCGATACGACAGACGGCTGCTGTTTCAGCAGTCCGGCCTGCCGACTCTCGGGCAATTCCCAATACCATCTGGAGACCATGCCATCAACGAACGAAGCCTATATCAACCTTATTTACTTGGATTATACATGAGACAAAGGAAGGTATTGCAGATCCTTACTCACTGACTATTGCGTCATGCCGCGACGATTGAACGCGTTATTCGCGCTCATCGCAGCGCATGGCGATTTCGCCGCGTCACGGCGCCCGCACCCGCACCGCCTTGCGCTTGACGATCATCAGCTCGGTCAGCGCCCACACCAAAGCGTCGGCGCGGTCGGGCGATTTCCCCGGCCCGCGATACGCCCCGCCGACGACCAGCCCGCACAATTCGGCCTCGAGCTCGGGAAACGCCCCGACATGCGCCACCTTGCCGCGTTCGTAGAGCGTCGCGACCGGCTCGGCGCGCACGCTCTTGCCGTCCTTGGCATGGACCAAAGCGAGCGGCAGCGCGGCGTCGGCAGCGAGCAGGACGCTCGCCACCATCCGCCCGCCCTGGTTCTTCTCGGCGATGACGCGGTCGGCGCCGTGCCGCGCCGCGCACGCCGCCACCGCGCGCGCCCAGCCCTCGGGCGAGAGCCCCGCGACGCTCGCATCCTCGAGCACATAGCCACGCCCGTCACGCCCGAGCGCGACCGCGACGATCCCGCACGCGTCCCCGCTCCCGTCGGCGCTCCCCGCGGGCGGATCGACCGCGACGACGACGCGCACCGTCGCGGGCGCCGCTGCGACGCGACAATCGTCGAGCATCGCGCGCGTCCACAGCGCGCCGTCGAGATCCTCGATCAGCTCGCCCGCAATCTCCTGCCGCCCGAGCCGCGTCCCGCCATAGTGCGCCTCGATCGCTTCGAGAAAGGCGTCGGGCAGATGCGGATTGTCATGGCTGCTGCCGCGCGTCTCGACCGTCCCCGCCGCCGCCATCACGCGCCGCAGCAAGGGAACAGCGCGCGGCGTCGTCGTCACCACCACGCGCGGATCGTCACCCTGCCGCATGCCGAGCATCAGATTGTCCCAAGCGGCATCGCCGTAGCGCCATTTGGCGAGCTCGTCGCACCACGCGAGCTGATGCTCGGGCCCGCGCAATTTCTCGGGCGCGGCGGCCGAAAACACTGCCGCGACCGCGCCCGATTCGAATTGGACCACGCCGTCGGTGCGGCGATAGGCGGTCCGCTCGCCGCCATGCGCGACGCTCAGCAACCCCGCCTCGCCCTCGATCATCACGCGCCGCACATCCTCCTCGGTCGCGCCGACCAAGGCGATCCGCGCCGTGGGATACGCGCGCGCCATCGCGCTGACCCATTCGGCCCCGGCGCGCGTCTTGCCGAAGCCGCGCCCCGCGCGGATCAGCCACACCCGCCACGCGCCCGGCGGCGCGAGCTGCCCCGGGTGCGCCCAATAGCGCCACGCATCGTTGAGCGTCCGCAGCTGCGGGCGGCTCATTCGGTCGAGAATGGAGATCTGGTCGGCGCGATCGAGCGCGGCGAGCTGGTCGAGCAGCGCATCGAGATCGGGGCCGGCATCCGCGCCCCTGCGCTTTGGCCGCGTCATGCCAGGCCACTCCGCGCGCGGCGTCGCGCGCGCGCCGCGAGCTTGGCGAGCAACGCGTCGCGGACCTCGTCGATCGGCGCGTGCTTGAACGCGAAGGGGATGTGGCGCCGCTCGTTATGCGTCGCGCCCGAGGCGTGCACCGCCTGATGCTGGCGCACCAGCTTGAGCGCCGTATCCGGATCGATCGGCGCCGCCGCGACCGCGTCCGGGTCGCCGACCATCGACCCGTCGTCGCGCTGCCCGAGCGCGAAGGCGAGCACCTTGGTCTCGAGCAGCTCGTATCCCAGGTCGATCGCCGCACGCCATTGTTCGGCGAAGGCCGCGTCGCGGCGGCGCAGCGCATACGCCCCGCCCGTCGAACTGCCGACCGCTTTGGCGGATTGCGCGATGTTGCACGTCGCGGCGAGGTGATCGAGGAACGCCACCCGCCTGGCGATCGTCCATTGGTCGGGGCGCGACACATGCATCCGCGGCGTAGCGCCCCCGTCGGTCGGACGCGCGGCTGTCGAACGCGCGGCTGTCGGATGCTCGCCCGGCGACCGCTCTCCCGGCAACTCCGCGCCTCCCGAAGGCTCGCACGGCGAACGCTCCTCGGTCTCCGTCATCGCTCTCTCCCGCCACTGCCCCGCAGAGATCACCACACAAAAGGGGCCGCAGGCGTTTCCGCCCCGGCCCCTCAGGTCGCATCTCTGCATCGTTCCTGTTATGTACCAAAACAGCGCGACGATGTCAAGCGATTTTGTACCGATTTGGCTCGCGTCAGCGGCAGCGCACCTCGGCATTGTTCTGGTCGACGCTCTTGCCGACGACGCCGCCGGCGATCGCGCCGAGGATCGTGCCGACGCCGCGCGAATGGCCGCCGGCGATGACGTTGCCGAGCACGCCGCCGCCGACCGCGCCGACGATCAGCCCGGTCGTGCCGTCGTTGCGCTTGCAGTAATAGCGGTTGTCGGTGCCGCGATAGATGCGGTCGTCGCTGCTCAGCACGCGCTCCTGATATCGCGTCGGATCGGCGCGGTAATAGCGCGACGGATCATAGCCCGCCTCGTAGCGGTCATCATACGCCGGATCGGCGGAGCGCGAATCGTCATAGGCCGGGCGCACGTCGCGATAGCCGCGCGCGCGCGCCTGCTGATAGCGGTCGAACTCGGCGCGGAAGATGCCGAGCTCATTGTCGAGCCGCTGCTGCGCCTGGGCGAAGCGTTGCTCTTCGGCCTGGCTCTGCGCGAGCACGGGCGTGGCGACGCTGGTGCCCGCAATCAGCAGCGCCAGCGCGGGGGCAAAGGAAGCAAGACGACGCATGAGAAAACCTCCAAGGTGTTACGGATCGATCCCGACTCGACCAGCCTTTGATTGCGCCCGAAGCGGACCAATCTCAAGCGATCGCGTCGACCACCGCGCGCCACGCCACGACTTCCTCGTCATGGCGCGCGCTCACGGTGACGGGACCGGCTGTGCGCGTGCCGAGATGAACATCGACCGAACCACGCCATTCGACCGTGGCGTTGCCCGACAGCCGCACCATGCCGTCCTCGCGCGCCTCGACGCGCACCAGCCCGCCGCGGTTGCGCACGGTGATCTCGGTCGCGAAGCCGCAGCGTCGCGTCAGGCACGCGGCATAGGTCGACGCCGCCATCGCGCTGCCGCAGCTGTCGGTCAGCCCGACGCCGCGCTCGAAGGTGCGGACGAACAGCGTGTTGCTGCCGCGCACCTCGACGAACGAGACATTGGCACGGTTGGGCAGCCAGTCGGGCGCCGCCTCGCAGCGCGCGCCGAGCGCGACGAGCTCGGCCTCGTCGATCGCCTCGACGAAGCTGACGAGATGCGGGTTGGGGATGGCCACCGCGGTGAACAGGCGCTCGCTGCCGAGCGGCGCGATCGCCGCCTCGACGATGCGGTCGGTGCCGACGCGCAGCGGCCAGTGCGATACGTCGAGATCGACCGGCCCGGCGACCTCGCGGATCGTCACCACGCCCGCGGCGAGATCGGGATCGCGCGAGACATGCGCGTCCGAGGTCTTGAGCCGGACTCGCGCCTCCCCGATCCCGAGCGCTTCGAACCCGGCGCGCGCGACGCAGCGCAGGCCGTTGAGGCACGTCTCCGCCTCGCTCCCGTCCGAATTGAACATCCGCATCCCGAAATCGTGCGTCGCGTCGCCCGCGGTGAGCAGCAAGATTCCATCGCCCCCGACGCTCCCGCCGCGATCCGCCAGCGCAACCGCAACCCGCGCCCAATCGGGTTCGGGCAGCGTGAGCGCACGCGCGTCGATCAGCGGGAAGTCGTTGCCCGAGCCATGGCATTTGAGAAAGTCGATCTGCATGGACAGTGCCTTAGCGGGTGCAAGGGCCGCGCAACAAGCCGCGCGCGGTGACCCGCACGGGGCGGGCGGCGAGCGCGGTCAGAAGCGGACGCAATATCCGGTATCGGGCTTCGCTTGCCCCGCCACCTGCAGCCGCCAGATCCGCTGCAACGCGTCGATCCCGCTCTCCTCGTCGACGCGCACCAGCCGCGCCGCGAGCGCGACGAAGCCGTCCCATTCTGCCGCGACCGCAAGGGTGAACGCGTCCTGCCCGATCTCGCCGATTAGCGTCGTCGCGGCATCGGGGGCGAAGAACCACACCGGGCGCGGCGCGAGCGGCGCGGCGGCGCGGTCGCGCGCGTCGTAATGCGTCACGCCGACGCGCAGACAGTGCGCGATCCGCCCCGCCAGCCGCGCGTAGATCGCCGCGAGCACCGCGGCATCGCCGGCAAAGTCGATCACCACCGTCGCGCCCGTCGGCGCGAGCGTCTCGATCGCGTCATACGCCAACACCGCATCGTACAGCCCGGTGCCCGCGACGAACGCCCGATTGGCGGCGCTGGTCAGCCCGATCCGCTGGACGCCCGGGCTGCGCGCGCGCAACGCATAAGCGGTGCCGAGCGCGGTCTTGCTCGACGCGCTGGTCAGGACGACGCTTTCGCCCCCGCGGAAATCCGCGCGGCGCAGCGCATCGGCGATGAGGAAACTGGTCAGGAACAGCGGCTCGAACAGCATGCGCAGCGCGTCGTGCTCGGGCGTCGTGGGCAGGTCCGGCGCGAGCCGGCGATACTGGTTGTAGACCGCGCTCATCGGCTGGCGGTGCGGCGCCATGTCGCGGAACAGCCCAGCGCCGATCTTGCCCGGCGTGACGATGAGATGCGACGCCATCGGCAGGAAGCCATAGACGCGCTCCCCCGCCGCGATCTCGGCGCAGCGCGACGCGACGACGCGCGCGAAGCCCCAGGCCGGCACCACGCCCCACCCTTCCGGCGCCGGGAAGAAATTCCAGTAACCGACCTCTGCGCCGACGACGCCATAGGTCACGGTATTGGCGGTCAGCGCGATCCGCTCGACCTCGAGCAGGAGCTCGCCCGCGCCGGGTTCGGGCGCGAGCGTCTCGTTGATCGCGAGCTGGTCGAGCGCATCGCGCCGCACCAGCATCTCGCGCTTGATCGGCATCACGGTCTCCTTGTTGCCTCGCTGCACCATGGCGCGACGCTCACCGCAAGGCCAGCGTTATACCGGAAGCGTAACGTCTCGCGCTGTCGTCATGCCGAGCGGCCACGCGCTGACCTCAAAGCGTATCGCGCGCGCTTCCGCGAGCCGCTCCGCCAGGACCAGTGCGACGAGCCGCAGGCGATACAGTTTCTCGAGATCCTCGTGCAGCGCGCGGATCGCATCGCACCGCGCCAATCCGGCAAGTTCGAGTTGCGTATCGATCTGGTGTTGCAGGTGCGCGGCATGGATCGACAAAGGCATCGGCAGCTTCTCGTCGATCAGGATTAGCGAAGCGTGCGCGGGTGTGGTTAAGACGCGCGGATGTGGCGGCGCGGTCAGCGCAACCCGTAAAAGTCGGCCAAGCGGTCGAGCGCGAGCGTCAGCACCAGCCGACCCGCGCGCTGCGGCCAGCCGAGCGCCTTTTCGGCGACCGGTAACGCCTCGCCCGCGCAGATGACGCGCCACAGCACGTCGCGCAGACCCTTGCCGACGGCGTCGATCGCCGCGTCGAAGCGGCGCTTCGCGGCGATCTGCGCGAGCGTCGGGTCGAGCCCGCCGCCCGCCCCGCGCGCGCCATCGACGCGCTCGCTCCACGCCATCGTGATCCGTGCCGGCAGCGCCGCCATCTCGTAATCGCCGCGCAGCCGCTCGCCCGCCTCGAACTGGCGCGCATCGACCAGCCCGCGCGCGCGCAGCCAGCCGAGCGGCGATTCGGCCTGGTTCAGCGTGACGCTCCGCCGCGCCTTCGCGCCGCCCGACGGGGCGCGCGCACCGCCGACGACGCCCTCCACGAAATCGCGTTCCACCAAATCCCGCATTGCCCTGCTCCTTGCTCGAGTCGCGAAAGGGGATTGCCATGCGGGCGCGCTTGTAGGACAGCGAAAAAACCGATCTGGTTAGGAGCCGCCGATGATCACCGCGATTCGCGAAGTCCGTCGCGCCAAGGGGATGACGCTCGACGACGTCGCCCGCGCCTGCGTCCCGCCCACCACCGCGCAAACGATCGGCCGCCTGGAAACTGGCACACGAACCGTTTCCGTCGGCTGGCTCAACAGAATCGCAGCGGCGCTCGGCGTCCAGGCGGCGGATCTTGTCACGCTGCCCGACCGCCCCGACATCGCCGTCGCCGCCTTGCTCGATCCGAGCGGCGCGCACGCCCCGCGGCAGACCGCCACCGTGATCCCGCCAGCCGTTGCGCCCGATCATGTCGCGGTGAGCGTTCAGGCCGGGGTCGGCGAGTATCGCGCGGGCGACCAGATCTGGTGCGCGCGGATCGCGCCCGATCGCTTCGCCGGCGCGCTCAACCGCGACGTCCTCGTGCCGCGCCCCGCCGGGCGTTTCCTGTTTGGACGCCTGATCGGCCGCGAAGGCCCCGCAGCCGAAGGGGGCGGCGGCAAATTGCACCTGCTCCCGCTCGGACCGGGATCGCGCCAGCAGGTCGTCGCCGATCCCGCCTGGATCGCCACCGCCGTCACCTTGGTGCGCAGCCTGTGATACGCGCGTCGCTGCTCGCCGCCTTCGCTACGCTGCAAGGCGCCGCCGCGCCGTCGCCCGTCCCCGCGCCCGTTGCCACATCCGCTGGGGCGCCGATCACGCCCGAACCCGCACGCATCCTCGCCAGCTATCCGCACGACACCAGCGCCTTCACCGAAGGCCTGCTGATCGATCACGGCGCGCTTTACGAAAGCACCGGGCGCGAAGGACAATCGGATATCCGCCGCGTCGACCTGACGAGCGGTCGCGTGCTCGCCCGCGTCAAGCTGCCCCCGGCATTGTTCGGCGAGGGAATCGTCGCTTGGCGGCACGAGCTGTTCAGCGTCACCTGGCATGGCGGACAAGGCTTCCGCTGGAACCTGCCGGCGTTGAAGCGCAGTGGTGGCTTCCGCTACGACGGCGAAGGCTGGGCGATGACCGAAGACGGGCGCAATCTGATCCTGTCGGATGGAACGCCGGTACTGCGCTATCTCGATCCCGCGACGCAAAAGGTCGTGCGGCGGCTGACGGTGACGCTCGGCGGACGCCCGCTCGAGCAGATCAACGAGCTCGAATATGTCGATGGCGAAATTCTCGCGAACATCTGGATGACGCGCTACATCGTCCGCATCGACCCGAGCGATGGGCATGTTCGCGGCGTCATCGACCTGGCGCCGTTGATTGCGAAGATCGGCCCGACCGATCGCGATTCGGTGCCCAACGGCATCGCTTATGACCGTACGACGCACAAGCTGTACGTCACGGGCAAGAATTGGCCGCGCCTGTTCGAGATCGCGCCGCCACAGCACGCGCCCTGATCCGACGATCGGCCGAAAGGCGGGAACGGCCGCGCCGTCCCCGCCCGATCTGCTTCAGCAGCTGCAGCCGAAGCCCTTTTTGAGGATCAGCTTGCCGGCGACCGACAGCGTCACCTGTATGCCGCACGGAATGCCCCATTTGGTGCAGATGTCGAGACAGGCCTGCACCGCAGTCCCCTCGGGAACCCAGGCCGGAACGGTGAAGCATTTGCTGCCGATGCCGAGCGGCAGATTGATGCAGATCTTGTGGTTCTTGACGGTCACGCTGATACATTGCGCGCCGATCATCATCGTGCCGTCGGTCAGCTCCATCGCCTCTGGCGAAAGCCCCGCATGAAGCTCTTCGCCATGCGCTTTCGCGGCCGCCAGCGATTGGTTGATGATCTCCGCGTCGAATGATGCATGCTCGTGCGTCGCCATGATGGATCCTCCTTGTTTTTGCCAGAAGCTGGCAGCGACAAGTCTATCAATCCTTCGGCCCGCGCTGGGCGGAGACGCACCCATTTCGGGTGGAAGGCGAACGGGATCGGGGAACTGCGGCTGGAAAATGGTGGGCGATGACGGGCTCGAACCGCCGACATTCTCGGTGTAAACGAGACGCTCTACCAACTGAGCTAATCGCCCCCGTAACGGGAACCCGCGTAATAGCGTGGTTTTCGAGCCGGACAAGCCGCCGAATTTGCTAAATCTACGGGCGGAAACAGAACCGAACGGAAACGGAGCGACCTGAGAGTCCCGAACTATCCCCGAAGTGAATTGGGCGCATCTCTACCGCGACATCGAGCACTCGTTTTGATGACTGAGCGCACTGCGTGTGGCGCGCGCCATCGGAGGGAAAGCGAACGAAGCGCTAACAACCTGATGTAGTCGTTCACCTGCGTATGATATCCGCCGGTTAGTGGACGGTTGATGGGGATGCGGCATGCCTAAAGTGTTGGAAATAGAAACCTCCACACGCGTACTCCCCGTCGCCGAAATCAAAATGTTCCACGCCAAAGCTGTTGCTGCCTGGAGGGGAATGGTCGCAGCGGGTCAGGAGAAGCTTGGGGGAGTGCATAGTGGGCTAGGCATGATCGGTTCGCCGGGTTGGGTCATCACTGGGTCGTTGGTCCTTGGTGCGATCGAAGGTGCGCTTTCCTCAGCAAATTCGAAAGTAGGACTGAAGATGCTCGGCGAAGCCGGGACATTCATGACCGAAATACAAGAGCGAGGCGTTTTTATCCCGGTCGGTCAAATCTCCGGCTTACGTTCACCTCAGCCGGATGCGTGGTACGCGACGCACGAAGGAAAAGCTTTCATATCGCTTGGCGACGATTTTATACAGGTGCGCACTGTTGATAGCGCCGAGATGATAATCCGGTGGAGCGCAATCAGCAGCGTTCGACTTTGCTAATTACCGACGTTGTGCATCAGGCCGGAACCGAGATTACAGCAGCCTTCCAAGCAGGCAGCTTTCGCAGATTTCTGCAGTTCCTAGCGCAAAACAGCCTCGTTTTTTATGCTTTCGCGTCAATATGTTGCGAAATAGGTGCAAAACGATTGTCTAGCTTAGGTGTCGAGGGATC
>NZ_JH584241.1:1549221-1557984 GCF_000241485.1 Sphingomonas sp. PAMC 26605 | reverse complement strand
AGGGATCGCGCGCACCGAGGAGCTGCTCGCCGATCTGGAAATATTACGCCAAGCGCAGCCGCTCAGCGGCCCCTCGGCATCGTCACGGACATCTACGTAGCGTCCGATCCTGACTGCCTCGCGGGAGCTCTGATTGCGATCGAAGCCATCATTGACGGGATCGAAGCCCGTGTTCCGGACGCCTTTCACCGGGGCGGCACCGAAGAGGAATGCAACATAACGCCGTCGGTAGCAGCAAAAAGAGCTGCCACCTGGTTGAGGTAACAGCCCTTTAATGGTTGGCGTGGCAAGGATTGAACTTGCGAACCTGCGAAGTCAACACTCACCCTGACCGCTAAAGCTGCGGAAATCCGCCCTTTCGGCCGACCGTCAACGAAGAGCATTGCAGGATCAAACAGCGAAATCGTCGGAGTTTCACCGGGATGACACCGGACAGATTTGGAAGGTCTCAGATGTTCGAGCGAGTCTATGCAGTTACCGGACCCGTATAATCGCCGCACGCACCACTCTCGATCGTCATGCTTCGAGCGACATGTAAGTCCGAACCGAGTTCCAGATTACCTCCCACATTTGCGTTCAAGAGCCCGCCCTTGACACCGAACGCGCCGGCATCGTCGGTTAAAAGCCCACGAGCACCGTTCGCAATAGCCATCAAATTGCCGATTTCGGTCGTGCCTCGACCGCCGCCCTGCTTCTGCACCCCATTGCCGATGTTCGAACGTGCCGAGATCGCGCCAATCTGAATGTTGCTTCCCGTACCGTTGAAGTTAATGCCGTCACCAGTGTTCTCACGCGCAGAAATCCGCGCGAGTGAAATTTCGGAAGTACCCCCCTCAAACGACACACCATGTTGCGATGCGGCACCACCAATTGTTCCCCGGCCCCGTACGGTAAAGCCGGAACCCTCGACATAAATCGAGTCTCGGATGCGCACCTGCATCCCACCGCACAATCCGTAAAATGGCGAGTCAGAAAAGTAGACATTGTTGCATGCGTTGAGCAAGAGGCCATCACCGCCCAACGTGTCTGCTCGACATCGCTCGAAATGGATCTCAGCCGCGTGCTGAATGACGAAGCCATTTTGCGCACTGGTCGTGCCTGCCTCGCCAGCGCTTCCCGCTAGATTGAGTCCTAGATACAGACCGCCAGCAGGACCAGACAATGTGGCGCCATCAAAATCAAATCCGATAAAATTAGGGGACACGCTGTTCGTAAATTCGAGCGTGTTGCTAAAGTCTATGTAGAGAAAAGAAAAACCTCGCCGCATGACGTAACCTGGGCCGCGATGCCGCAGATGTTTCACCCTATCCATTCGGAGTTGCACATATATTCCGGTTCCGAGGTCACTCAACGCCTGATACGACTGCTCGCAGTAGATATCGTGGATCCGAATTCCGGTCAGGTTCGCGCCAGATCCCGTATCGATAACAAAATCTGTTCCACCAGTCCGATTCGAGTTGTCTACGCTATAACCTGCCGTCTCCACGTTCGAACCGGCAAACCTGATGAGGTCCATATCTCCCGCCGGCGCGAGTGTGGTTAACCCCTCCCCAGAGCCTATGAGCCGTTGGTTGGTAGAAAGAGTTAGCGGTGTAGTTATCAGATAGCGTCCGGGTGCAAGGACCACGTTCGAATATCTGTCAATTGCGGCCTGAATGGCAGCGGAGCTGTCGGTTAGGCCGGAGGCATCGGCGCCAGGCGCAGTGAGTGCAGCTTGGATCATATCCGGCGTCAGGTCTGATTGCATCATGGGCTAGCTCCCTGCTGGTCGACAAACGTGGGTCGATCGATACGCCATCCACGACCAACGAGTGGGCAACGCGGTTAAGAGGCTATTCTAGCCTGGTACCGAAGCAACCCTTCGATCGAATTATCGTTGACCGGATCGCAAGTAGACCAGTCCATAGCCAACCACCTACCGGCGGGGCCGCTGGGCAAGCACGATGAAATCATGATACAGCAGCCTTCCAAACATGAAGCTTTGGCTCTTTTCTGCGGCTTAAAGTGCAAAACACTCGTTATTTTTCTGCATTCCGCTCAGTAAGTTACTAAACGAGTGCGAAACGAAAATGGCTCATAAAGTTCGGCTTATGCGGTCGGCATAGTAAGCTCACGCTGGCGCTTCGGGCCATTTCGACGCGACGCCTTTCTGGTCGGCAGCTGGCGGATCGCCCATAAGCTTCCGGAGATCCGCCCGCCGCTGCAGATCTCTAACCTGCCGCTCTTCCTGGACAGCTGTCGGAAAATAAACGCGCGCAAAATCGTCAAGCCGTAAGGTATCTGCGAGCCCAAGGCTTATCGACATCTCCTTTAGAAGTTTTCGCAAGCGTTCTTCACGTACATGTATCGCAATCTCGGGCGAACTTAACGCTTGAAAAAGTTCTGCCCAAGCCTCTCGCACGGGCGGCACATCGTTGAACGCAACATCAATTGAGTTGATCGCTCTTACAGTTTCCTCGGACCAAATTTCCGCTCGCCCCTGCATGACTTGCGCGAACACCGTTAACCGAAAGCGATTTCGCTCGACGACAGTGTCGCCCTGGCGGCGAAGGTTTTCCGCGATTCTGGCCGCACTGATAGGCGCGCGCCAGGTTGCGATGGCCGCCGCTGTCGCCGCAATGGCACTGAGGCACGCCGAGGTCGCCGACCAGTCGAGGGACCAGGTCAAGCGAGCTTCCTCAGCAATTCAAACTTGATGTTTACCGGGCCAAGGGGCGTCTCTTGACGTACAACGGAGTCAGGTGTCGGGCCGCCCTCAACCGCAATATCAACGTCGTAAGACATGCCGTTTGGCCCCGACGACGCTCCCTGTATCACCGTTCCATTTGGAGGGACCGTGACTTTCAGCGTACCAAATAAGCCGTCCGCCAGCACTTCGTCAAAAGTGCCGTCGAACCTGACACCCATCGGGTCGGCCCCCACAATTGTACCGTTCTGAAAAATGAACAAGCCAAATCCCTGCCCGGATGTGCTCGTCATATAAGCTGCGTAGAAGCCGTCCCATTGATGAGCCATTCACGCCATTCCCAGTTGCGCCGTGCCGACATTGGCAGATCGGCATATCGCAGTCTGCAACGATGTTAAACGTAGTGCACCGCAAATGCGCTCAGAACCTTGAAAGGCTGGCAGTCCCAATGGGATAGGCACAATCGAGATTTTACAATAACTTCGGTTGTCTAACCGGCTAAACTGACGCTCAAAACCACCTCGGGACCTTTCAAACTTGTCTAACCTTTTGGCTCGATGGACCCACCGAGCGTTAGGCGATTCCAGTCCGAACAGCCATCGAGTTTCAGGCTTCGAGCTGCACGAATACACATTGAGAGTCAGGCCGGGTTGCGAGCCGAAGTCGGTCACAGTCAGCATTCCTTAACACGTGCGTGAAAGAATTCTCCCAGTGGAAAGGTAGCCCACGTGTAACGTTCCCTCCGCTTGTCGCCCCGATCCCGCAGGCGGAGGGAAAGTTTGAAGGTTGTGAGAGCCAGCGCATCCCCCGACGCGCGGCTCGATCACAGGCGAGTTTTGCGTTGAGTTTTAGCTGGGGTCAAGCGACGGATCGATGAGGCATCTCATTGAGGCTGCTATGTTGCACGGCCGCAACGATTTCCCGCTACAGCATCGATATACACCAAGTCTCCTTTGAAAGCGCAGACAGCGCGCTTCGCTCCGGGGGGCCTGTTCGTGGCAATTGAAAAGGTTCCGCGCCAGCCGTCGCCGAGAAAGTTGTTAGGGTTGTGATAATCGCTAAACTGGCGGCGAATAGCAGAAATGGAGTCCGCGTGATGGTCAGGGCCGAACTGAAACAGCTGTTGGCCACCGAGCATCCCGAGATTTCCGCGAGGGAGATCGAAAGGATCGTGAACAGTTTCTTTGACGTGATCACTGCACACCTCGCACGCGGCGGCCGTGTGGAAATTCGCGGTTTTGGTTCGTTCACAACCCGATGTCTGGAAGCTTGCATCTCCCGTGACCCCCGCAACGGCGAACCGGTTGACGTCGGCGCAAGGCGAGTCCCGCGCTTCAAGTCGGGGAAGTATTTGCAAGAGATGATCAATATCGGCCCTACCGAATAATCCTCATTTCCCCTCCCTGGCGGCGTCAGCGCATTGGGGTCGATTTTGTTAACCCCTGTATGCGACAGGGAATCATGATTGAAAAACTTGTCATGTTGTGGCGTGCCAACAAGGGTGCAACCGCGATTGAATACGGCCTGATCGCGGCTTTGATTGCCGTCGCAGCGATCGCCGCTATGCAGGGTTTGGGCAACAGGCTTAAGACCACCTTCAGCAATGTGTCTTCGAACATGAAAACGCCATAAGTCCGCGCTGGCGCGAATATATCGCAGACTTCGTGCGTAAGTGTACCCTGCCATATTGCCGGCTATCGACCGGAATCTCCTAGCTGCGCTCTTCCGCGTTCCAGCATGGTTCGGGAGAATTGCACCAATGCTTAGGAAGCGATCTGATCGTGGCCCCGCACCGCCCAGATGACCCATGCTGTTATTCTGGCCCGCAATGGGCGTCACGGGCGCGCTGCTCGGTATCAACATCGTTAAGGGTTTTGTCGCCGGGCTTTGGAATTGGTGAGCTGACGTGAAAGGTGCGGCGCCCGCGCGAGCTAGCGCCGCACGTCGAGACTAGCCCTCGATCGGCTCCGCCGTGAACGCGGTCACGATCTGGCCAGGCGACATTGTCGCCGAGTGGCCGCTGACCAGCATCGAGCCGAGCAAAGCCGCAACGGTATTTCCCTTACCCTCTTGGCGGTGCTTTCCCTTCAACTGCCAAGTTTTGCCATTGGCATTCACGCTGACGAAGGTGACCTCGAATTTCGCCGACTTCCCGCCGATCGCCTTACCCGTCTTCCACGTGATCTTGGCTTTTACCGGAGCGCCGCGTCGAAGGAACACCGTCCCGTTTTCGGCCACGTCGTTCGCTATTTGGAACACGACGTCGTCGCCTTCCTTCATCTGCTTGCTCGTTAGCTCAGTCGTCGGTGTCACGTTGATAATGGTATCTGCCGGCAATACCCGACCGCTTTGAGCGGAAGCGGAATTCGCGAATAGCAAAGATACCACGATCGCAGCTGGCGCAAGTTTCTCGAGCAACAATGTAATTCTCCCCCGTTTGCCTGATTCGGCGTTGCGAAAGATGAACGAATGCTGGCCCTTTGCAAGCTCTCCGCCTTCGTTCCACACCTTGCGCCGATGGCTAAGGCTTCTTCACTGGTACGCACTCCGGCGCCGCCTTCCCGGTCTTGAATATCGCGTCTGCGCAGGCCCAAAGGCGGGTGTTTGCGGCGATGCGGATGTTGAGCTTCTCCACCGCGCCAACCGCGTCGTTCAATCGGTCGTACAATTCCTCGAGCACGTTGCGGCTGATCGCGACATCGTCGCCGCTCGCCGGGCGTGCCGTCAGCGGCTGCAGGCGTTCGGTCAGCGACAGCTCATTCGCGCGCTGCGGCAGCTCCGGCCGCTCGGTTCGCGCGCGCGATGCTTTCGTTGAGGCGGTCACGCAACCGGTCGACAGGAGCGGCAGGGAGAGAGCGAGGATTACCGGCCACAACGGGGTGCGGCGGTTGCAAAGTCGAAAATGCATCATGGATTTCCTTCGTTGTGAGGTCGATGTGGACGGTCGCGTCGCGGTTGCCCGTCTCAGCTGCAGCGCCGATCTCGGTCGCGGTCCGCTGGGCCGTCTTCTCGTCTTTGCGCGCGACGATCGCGGGCGTCTGGTCCGCGTGAGGCCAAACCTTTGCCAAGGCGAACACCACCAGCGCGAAGATCACCGTCGCTATAATGACGACGACAAGCACCGCCCCGATCCGCTTGAAGCGCGCGAGTGCCGGCGGTTCGATCGTGGAGATTAACCCGCTCATTTGTCGAACCGCGTCAGATTGGAACCGCGGATGATCGACCCAAGGGTGGCGCCATAGTTCGGGTCGGTCGCGTAAACGCCGGTCAGCGCGTTCGCGAAGGCAAAGGGGTCGGGCAGCTTCACGCGAGCCTTAGCGTACGGGGCGCCCGCAGCCAGCAGCTTGGCGTGGGCGGTGAAATACGCCTCTATCGACGGGAAGTCCTTGAACCACCGCTTGCAGGACACCCGCTTGCCTTGCCAGTTCTCGTGCGTCGCGCACAAGGTGGCGGGCTCGAGCGGCGTCCCCGGCACGAATGGGAAAACCGCATCTTTGACCTTGGCCGTGATGCCGCCGTAGTTGAATTTGCCGGATACCCGTGTTCCCCAACCGCTTTCGAGCGCCCACTGGGCAAGCGAGACCGAGGCAGGGATCTTCCATACCGCCATCGACGCGCGCGCGGCGTCGATCGCAGCCTGAGGCGGTTGCGTCATGTCACTTTCCTCCGATGATACCGCGAGAGCGCGCGGCGCGTTATGGGGCGGGATCAGGTCCCGCGACGACGCCGAGCCAGCGGTCGACGTATTTCTTGGCGATTGCGATGATGCCGGCGCCAAGCACCCCCAGGCCGGTACCGAGCAGCAGCGCCACCAGCGGCGTCGGGCGCACGGTGATGACCGCCGCGGCGGTGAACATCAGCGCCAGCATGGCAACCGGGATGTCGAGCGACCAACGATGCCGGACATAGTCCTTCTGAACCGCCCAGAAGCGCACGGCGAGACACGCGCACAACGCTGCGATCATGCTGCCCGCTTCGAACGGATAGCCCAGCACGATCCAGATCGTCGGTTCGCCCACCATTGCCCCCTTGGTTCCCGCGGCGGTCACCGCGATAGGCGCCGCCGCGGCGAGCGGCAGCACGGCCCGCCAGATCATCGCGTCGACACCACGCCGATCGCGGCGATCAGGCTGAGAAGGGCGATGGCGGCGGGCCGCTTGAGCATCGGCAGCGACGCCCACATGTCGATCGGAAACGGGCGCCGGCGCAGCTGCTCGACCATTCCGCGCTCGGACACCTTGAAGGTGGCGATAGCCGCGATACCGCACAACGCTGCGATTGGGTCAAACACCCGCTGGAGCGTCAGCAACAGCGCAGTGGCGCCTGGATAATCGGGGTTCCAGCCCCATAGAACCGCGGCGCCGAACCCGAATCTGATGAAGCCCGCCAGGCCGAGCAGGAGACCGATCATTCGCCAGATCGTCACCGGATGGCGCCAGCTATCCTGATGGCGATTGGCCCACATCGATACCGCCATGTTGACGGCCAGCATCGAGAAAAGCACGAAGCACGCGGTCATAAACGCGAGGTTAATGACCACGAGCCAGCCATGGCCGTCGAAGCTCGGAGGCGCGGCCGATCGGGGGCCGCTCGCGACGGCGTCCGCCGCGATGCTTTCGTTCGACATTGGGGAGGATCCTCGTGCGGTTTTGCGGGGGCGGACAGATAAGGAGGTCAGGGAGATCGACTCCCAATCGATAGTCGCCCACAATCCGAGGGCGTGGCGATAAATGGGGGATGTTGGGCGAATGGCTGGTATAAAAGGAATCAGTAAGCATCCATTCGCTAAATGGATTGTCCCAATAATCGTGCTGTTGCTGGTCGGCGGCTTGTCGTGGGAGGGTGGCTACCTACTGGCCAGCGACGGAAAAGACCGCCAGCAGACCACCACCGCATACAAGGAAAACGCTAAAGCAAGCGCGAAGCGCACCTGCATCAACGTCACGCCTGTCCGCATGTTCGAATGTATCGATCAACAGATAGAAGCCGCCGGCGAGCATGCTCATGCCGATCAAAAATTGAAAGCAGAGCAGCGCGCTGCCTTTAGTGGGCTTGCCTCTGCCGTGGTTAGCTTCTTGGCTCTGTGCGCGACCATCGCGGGCTTGTTCTTCGTAAGGGAAACCTTGCGTGCCACGCTGACTGCTGTCGAGGATACCACCAACGCGACCCAAGAAATGCGGCGGGCGAACGAAATAGCGGAAAACAATTTCAAGGCGATGGTCGATTCGGTTTCTCGAGAGCATGTCCGAGACCGCGCGCTGCTTCTGGCCGAAAAGGACAGGAGCCAAGGGACACTCCAAGTCAAATTCAGAAATTTCGGGAATAGCCTCGCCCAGATTATCGGATGCCGGATTGAGTCTTTTGAAGTGGAACCCGATCGAGATAGCTTCTTCTGGAATCTCCGCCTGACAAGGCTTTTCACGCATATCGTTGCGGCTAACGAATCTATTGAGGGAATTGACATATTTCCGGAGGCCGGAAGCGGCATCGTCATCGGCCTGGTCATATACGCCGATTACCAATCCAATTTCGAAGCTATGACCTTTCGTTTCGATCTCGTTGGTTCGAACTGGGTTCAGCACCCGGGCTATTACTGGAACGCTCAGTGGCGGGTGCCCCGCAAAACCGTTGACGAACAAAACCCCGGCAAAAATATTGGCCACTAGCCCGAGGAGCGGTGTCATACCCAGTCTCCCCAGATGTAGGCGCCGCCGGCAAAGATCGTTTTGCGCTTGCGATAGGAGCCGTCGTCGCCCTCGAGGACCTGGATTGCTCTCTGCCCCGAGCCACTGCGGTCAGTTATGAGAAACCCGTACACTGGCCACCCCTCGCTGTTGATCACCTCGTAGCGAGAAGGGCCGAGCGGATACCAAGACGGCGGATAGGAAAACAGCGGCCGGTCGACCCAGTAGGGCGCATTGACGAGGCGGTTGGTGATGTCCGCGGTTACGAAGATGCGAGCGAACACAGAGCGGACGTAGGCCCATTCGGCGGCCGCCTGGACATCGAGCGGATGCAGCAACGCCGGCGTGTCCATCGTGCGCCCGCCCATGCGTGCGGCGTCGCTCCACAAGTCA
>NZ_JH584241.1:1487423-1547779 GCF_000241485.1 Sphingomonas sp. PAMC 26605 | reverse complement strand
CGTCGGGTGAGCGCGCAAAGGTCTGCGGGCCAGCCGCGACCCGGACCAGGTTCCAGCGCGGGACGTTCGCGATGCCCGCCTCGCCTGGCGCGTAATAGCCATTGATCTCGACCGAACGCGTGTCGGTGTGGAATTTGCGGCCGTACATCAGCCCGAAGGCGAGATTGCCGGCGCCGTCGCTATCGAGCACTGCGTTCGATCCGACGTCCGGCAGACACCGGGTCAGGTCGATCCCGAAGCCCTTATTGCCGGGACCGTAATCGTAGAAGACATAGCGGTTGCCGATCACGCCGCGAAAAACGTCGCCGCCAAGAGCGGAACCGTAGGCAGGCCGCATGTCGAAGCTGTAGCCGCCAAACGACGCGGGCGCGCCCATACCCGGTCGGATGGTCGGAGCTTCGTCGAAGAGCAGATTGGTGCCGAAGCCAACGCTAGCCCTCGTGAGGTCCAACCCTGCGCCGCGGTTCCCTTCACCTCCGTCGCCGAACACGAAGCGGTTGCCGATCACGCCGACGAAGGCTGGCGCCGAAAGGATCGAGTCCGCTGGCTGCTTGAAGTTCGCGTAGCCCCCGACATTTCCCGGAAGACCGTCTGCCGGTTCGAACAACGGGGCTTTCTTTGGCGCCCGGCTTTCCAGAGCCGTAACCGCTCCGGCTTCGGCTGCTTCCGCCCGGTCCGCTGCGGCGGTCGCCGTAGCAACGATTGGCGCGAGCTGGTCAAGCCCGTCGATCGATACCTGCGCAACGTCGGTAAGAACGGACACCGACGCATTCGACCAGGCTGACCATGATTTTGACCGAGGTCCGCTGCCCTCGCGGCGCGACGCCGGCGCACCGTCGGCGCCGTTTACCGTCGCCAACGCGACAAATTCGCCGAAGATCAGCCGACGCTTATCCCCGCCGATCGTGGCAATCAGGTCGTAAGCCAGCGGTGCCGCATCGCCAAGCTCACCGATATAAGGAACCTTTGCGTCGTCCTTCATCGTCGTTTCCGCGATGCGGATCTGCACCGTGGTCGTCGGAACACCGTCAGCGACTGAGAAGTCGGCAAGCCACAAGCCCTCGGCATCAGCCTCGGCGATGCTCAGGTCGATCAACGGAGCGCCAGGCGTGTCTGGCTTCATTCGGACCTGCAGGCGCAACGCAGAGTCTCGAAGGTCCAGCCCGATAAATTCGATTTTGCGCACGCAGGCGCCCGCCCGATCGGCGACGATCGGGAGATAGGCAGAAATCGCCATTTTATGCTCCGAGTTTAGCTGATGCCGGCGTCGTCGATGCGGCGCTTTAGGTCGGCCAAGGTGATCGCTTGTTCCGCGATGGTTGATTGCGCCGATGCGAGGTTGGTGTTGGTCGCTTGCAAATCGTCGGACGTAGCAACGTCTGGCGGCACGAGCGCGCCCGCGGTTACCGGGCCAAGCACTAGCCGAGCCCCGATCACACCGCGCACGCGATAGCTTACCGCAACCTGGTAGCTGGTGTTCGGCGTGATGCTGGTGATCACCTTGTCTGTCGTCGCAGCCGCTTCGAACCCCGCCGCCATCCAGTCGCTTGCCGTGTCCAATCGATACTCGAACACCACCGCATCCGCGTTCGGGTTGCTCACCCCCCCAGTGACATGTAGCGCCGGGACCGACGCGCCATTCGCGGACAGTGCGGTGCCGCTAAGCGTCCAGTCTTCGGCGTCCGGAGCCTCATCATAGGCGCCGGGCACGCTCAAATCTGGCGTCGGGGGTGGCGTCCCGACCTTGCCAAGAGCGAAAGGATGCTTCCCCGCCGTTTCCGTTCGACCGGTCAAAGTCACCGACATTGTCGATCCACCAAGCGATCGATTGCGAATGACCACGTCCCGATCGACGAGCGCGGCTTCGGGAATTTGTAATGTCACGCAATCGCCAGGGCGATAGCCGATCATGTAAACCTTGCAGGGCAAGATGATGCCGTCGATCTCACGGCTATTCAGAATATCGTAAAGCCCAAGCTCGGCGCCCTGATCGGCATCCTGCACAAGCGGCAACTCAAGCTCTTTTGGCCGCTTGCCTCCATCCACCGTCACGTAGTGGTCGATCGACAGGGCCTTGAGGGGCACGATCTCCCAGCCCTGCCCCTCCAATCGTACCTTGGGGATGACCGTATTGCGCCGAAGCCGCTGAGATGCGGTTCCCGGTACGTCGATCGTATCCGCGATATCGGCGGAAGTGATCGTCCCGATCGACACGCGCGGCGCCGAAAAGGTGCACGAAAGCAATGCGCCCACAGGCATCACTTCGCCGCCGCCCGCCTGGGCGATCATCTTGAGCACGTCCCAGCTATCGTCGGTCTGGGTATAAACGGTGCCGCCGACCTTCCAGCCGTTCGCTTCGCAGACCGATGCCCATTCCGCGAAGGGGGGGACGTCGATGCCGACGATGTCCAGACCACCGCCTGCCACCAATATGCCGTTTTGATGATGGCCATACGCCCATGTCAGGGCGTGGAGCGCGGGGTTTTCCGACCAGACGTGCGTCGCGGGATCATCGATCCGACATGCGCCGATGCCACCCGGATAGGTCGAGTCGAGCCGGGGGTCGTAGACATAAACCCCTTCGATCACGCGCACCCGCTGCGGTACGCCGCTCGGGAACTTCTTACCTGCGCTGTCGAATTTCAGGCACCACATATCTGCGGCTTTGCCAGACAGCTTGGAATTGGCGTCCCACCCGGCGACAGGGCCATTGAACACGGGCAGCGCACTGGCCTCGGGGCATGCGCCGAGCTGTGTCGCGAGCCACATGAAACCCGCGAACCTCCCGAGTGCCGCACCGCCGCTCGCAAACGACTCTGCGACCTGATCGATCTCCAGCGGGCCGATGCTCCGGACCGGCCCGATGCTGTGCACCGTTACCCAGCTCTCATATTCGTTCTTCGCGCCGTGAGTCTGGCGATGCACCACTTTCCCACCCGACGCCGTGCGGCCGAGTACGACGGGATTTCCCGACTCTTTGTCGATCGTAAATTGCGTCTGATTGCCGCCGACGGTGCCCTTGGGCGCCATCGCTGCTGCCGCGAAAGATAGGACGCCTGCCGCGACGCTAGCGACCGTGCCGATCGTCGCAAACGTCGCTGCCGACACGCCGAGGAAGGTCGCGGTCCCGCCCAATCCGGCACCGATCAAGCCCGCGCTGGCAGCCGCGCCGACGCCGGTCGCGATCAGTGCTACCGCCCCAACCACGAGCGCGGCTGTTTTAAGGAACTTAGCCATCGATCAGGTGCGCCACGCGCCGACGAACGAAAGCGGATGGCAGATCTCCGCTTTGTCGGAATCCTCATGCCATCCGATTACCCGCCCGTTTCCAACGACAACGCCGAGCCCACCATCGAACACATCGGAGGCGACCATCACGATATCGGCCGGGAGAACGCCGGCGGGCGCAATGCGGGCGAGGCCGAGCGCGTCCAGCGCTCCCGCGAGCGTTTCATAGCCAGCCCGCTTGAGCGCGCGGCGCGCGCCGATCAGCGACGAATAGCCACCCGCTTTGCCGAGCTGCGGCCGATGACCGCGCTTGCGCAGAACAAACGCCGCCAGGCGGACGCAATCGTCCTTCCCGTACGCGAAGGGACGATCCTTGAAGCGATCGACCGTTGCCTGCGCTGCCTGCTGGCGCGCGATCATTTCGATCATGCCGCGAGCCGCTGAAACATCGGGTTGGTATAGCCAGCGGGAGCGCTCGAAGCGTAGCTCACCCCCGATGGCGGCTTCTCGACGCCCCAGTTCGAGACCTTGGCGATACCCGACATATTGGCGCAGCCCGTTTCACCAGGCCAGATCATCTGATGGAAGGCGTCGGACAGACGCGCGCCCACTTCCTGATCGTGGAATGCCTCCAACGCCGACACGCATCGCCAAACGGCAGAGAGTGTCCCTTTCCCCACTTGCAGCTTGGGTACGTCCAGCGTGCCAGCAAAAACTTGGATCGGGTCCGGCAATATCAGCCCGGTTTCGCGGTCGATCACGCCAACCCAACCGTTGACGATGCCACCCTGCGCGGTCGCAGAAACCAAGTCCGCCGCGGACGCCTCGTCGGGCGGGCCAAACGTAAGCTCCCAGTCGGGCGCTTCGTCACCGACCCCGTCTTTCAGATCCCCGGCCGCAAGCAGAACCCCGAACTTCGGATCGCGGCCAGTGAACTTCCGCTCGCCCCACATGGCCTCGCCCGAACCTACCAGATGGTGAAGCGTGTGCCCCGGCAATATCGCTTCGATGAGCGGCGCGATCGGCGAGACGCCGGCGCGCAGCGCAGCGCCCATTTGCGGCGTAAGACGGAAGGTCATGCTCGCTCCGAAATGCTAAATTGGATCGGGTCGGTTCGGTTCTTGGAAAACGATGCCCCCTTGTCGAAGCCCGTCAGCTTGCCGGCGATGACTGGTTCTTCGAATTCGCACGTCTCGCCATCGACGGTCAGGAAGCGCAGCATCGGCCAGATCGGCACGAGCGCTTTGCCGGCACCATCGGCCATGATCCGGCCGGCGATCATGTAGATGAAGAAGGTATCGGCATGGCCGATGTGGAAGAAGTTGCCGGCGAGCAACTCGGTCCACGGCCGCATGCCGCGCACGGCGACGCTCGATCCGCTTTGGCCTGCGCCATCGACGATAGCACCACGTGCGCCGAAGATAGCTCCGGCATTCGGCGCGCAGAGCGGAATACGGGCGTCGAGCGTTGTCGCCTGGAAGAGCTTCGCCACGAATTGACGGCTTTCCGCATCCTGCCCCAGCTGCGTCGTGGTAAGATCGACTGCAAATCGGTCGCCCATGCGCGGGACGGGCAGGGTCGGGCCACCTAGGCTGCCTTCCTGATCGCCGCTGAACAATTGCGGACGGATCGTCAGCGTAGCGATACGTGACCATGAGAGCAGGACACTCATCACCAACGCCGGCCCAGCGTCCGCGCACTGGCGGCCGCGTTCTCGGCCTGCCCGAGAGCTGCACCGCCCGCCGCGCCGTGGGTCGAAGCAATGGCGATGCCCTCGGAAACCCAGCCGCGCACTTCATCTGAAAGCACGGAACGGTCTGCATTGATGATGATGGTGTGCCCACCGCCGCCGGTATTATCGTTCCCCGCAAGCATGCGGCGGGTTTCCGCTGCGGGGTAAATCCGCGTGCCATTCGGCAGATCGGCTATTTCTGGGCCGTTCTCGTTCACCCAGGTCGCCCCCCCGGAGAAGCTCTCAGTCCCCGATGCATTGTGTGGGACCGCCGCCGAACCGCCGCCGAACAGCTTGCCGATGTTCGAGATCGCCGACGAAAGCGTGGGGAGCGCACTGTTTCCGTTGATCAGGTTCTTCAGCGGGTTAATCAGCGCTAGCTTGATGAACTCCGATTTCAGATCGTTGATGATCGTCTTGCCGGCATTGCCCCAGCTTGACCATGTGTCGGGATTGAGAACGTCATCTACGAACTGCCCGCCAAACTGGCGGACCTCGTCGAGCGCCGCGGCAGTCACCTTCAGCTTGGCATTGAGCGCATCTTGAGCAGCGATGCCTTTCAGGATGGCAGCACGCTCCGCGTCCGTCATCTCCGGGAACAGGCGCTTGATAGCGAGCGATGCCTTGAGCTGGTCCAGTTCGACCGTGCGATTATCTTCGTTGGCACCCTGTAACTCGAGGTCGCGCTGCGAGAGGGCGAGCGAATCCTGCTGCGATTGGATCTGATCGACGACATACTTCGCGCGCGTCTTGGCAAAGTCGGCGTAAGCTTCCTCGGTTTTGATATCGACCACTTCCTGCCGTTTGGCACCGGAATAGTGGCCGTCATCGGCTTCGTTGTTTCCAGCCCGGTAGGCGGCAGCGATTGCCTGATCACGGGGCGACTTCGACAGGTCTGCAATCGCGGCCTTCGTGTCATCGATCCGGCGCTGGGATGCTGCAACCGAGGCGTTAGCAGCCGTGTCAGATTCGGCCGTATGCGCTTTGTCAAGCGCCTCCCGGTATGCGTCGATCACCTTGGTCAGCGCGGTAAGGGCGGAACCCTGCGCGACGGTCTGCAACCGCAATAACGGGCGGAGCGCCGCCTCGTCCGAAAGTGCCCGCGCGAGGTCCGCTGTCTTGAGTTTCCCCGCGTCCACCTTGGCATTAGCATCAGTCCGCGCGCTGGTCTCATCGCGCAGCTGCGCAACCGACTTCGCCCCGGTCGCGACGGCTTCGGCTACATTCAGGTTCAGCTGTCGTCGCACCTGAGCTTCGACATCAATCCCCTTTCGGGTCGCATCGGTAACCGCCTTGCGGCGCGCCTCAGCTTCGATCGCGGCGCTGTCACCCTTCAGATATGCGTCTGCGAGATCGAGCGAGGACTTAGCCGCCGCCTCCATCGATTCCGCCTGCCGCGCCAGCGATGCCGCGTGCGCGCCATTGGTGTGCGTCGCACGCGCAGCCGCAGCATCTGCCTTTGAGTGCGCACGCGCTAGGACATCTGCGCTTGTCACAACCTCCCCCGCCGAGGCTACCTGCTCCCGCTGCGCCGCGAGCGCTGCCTTTGCAGCCGGCACCTTGGTCGCGGCGATCTTGGCATCGAGGGCGGCGAGCTGGTTGGCCTTGTCCTGCTTCGGAATGAAGGTATCGAGCGCATGCGAATAGGCATCGAGCGCGGTCGTCATCGAGCTTCGCTGGTCGGCCGATAGTCCGGGCGTGTTCAAACCCTGCCGAAGCGCACCTGCGTTCTTGCGATACGCCTCGAGTTGGTTGGCACCGGTGTAATCATCGGCGACGGACGATGCTCGCTGTTGTGCTGCCAGATCTGCAGCGCTCGGCCCCGTTGACCTCTTCTGGACGGCGTTGGGCGTGACCAACCACGATGTAAGGAAATTGTCCTTTAGCGCTGTGGTGACCAACAGATCGGAATATTTGCCGAGCCAATTCCACGCATCCTGCGTCCCATGCGTGATCCGTTCCCATGCAAGCGCCAAACCTGTGGCGTGTTCGGACGCTCCATCGAACGCATCCTTCAGATCTGCGACAAGCGCACGCTGCGCACCGGCCGCGTTGCCCTCCTCCACGAGTTTCGAGATATGCTCGATTTGCGCCTGCGTGAGCACGCCGTACTGCTCGGTAAGATCCTGCGCGCCTTTGATTGGGTCGGCGAAGGCCGCGCCCAATGCAGCCTGTGCGGCCTTCATGTCGGTCCCGGTCGCTGCCGCGAAATCCTTCGTGATCGCCGTAAGTCCGATCAGGACATCCCCAGCTTTCGCAACTTTGAGATAGCCAGTCTCGATATCGCGCGCCGCAGAAATCGTGATGTTGCCGGCGCGGGCCGCTGCCTCCGCACTGGCTTCGAGCTGCTCGCCGCTCTGACCAAGAAGCCGCCCCGTCCCCTCAGAGATGGCACTGAGTTTCGCTTCGGCCGCCGCATATTCCTCGCCCGCCACGGCCGCTGCAATCGCTGCCACGGCTATCGCGCCCAAGCCAATCGTCAGCGGGTTGAGCAGCGCGGTGAGCTTCGCCATCCCGCCTGCGACGCCGCCGTCATCGAACGATATGACTTCCCCAAGCTTGTGCGCCTCGAGCGCGAACGCGCGGATTGGCGACTGCCCCGCAATCAGCGAGTCGGTAAAGCGCATCACGGCCGACTGGCCGATGATCATCTGCGTGCGGTTGAGGTTGAGCGCCGAGCTATGGCCCTCGACCTCGCGCTTGGCAGCGGCCAGTGCCTTTTCGCTGCTGGCGACTGCCGTGGAATGCAGATCCTGCGAGATCGCACCCGCCGCTAGCAATTCACCTGCGCTCTTGATCTCGGCGTCGTACTTTTGCTGCGCGACGTAGAGCGGATCGAGCTTTGCCCGCAGCGATGTCGCGCGCGCCTCCTGCTGTTCCTGCAGGGTGAGCAGCTCGCTAAGCGCCGAAGCGGACTCTGCAGCGGATTTCCCGACGATAGCCGTGTCAGGCGAAATCGAATATTTAGTCGCTGCGGTCTCGGCCTGGCCCGACGTGCGGCTAGCGCCGGTCGTCCGCTCGAGCGCAGCCGCGGCACGCGCTTCGGCTGCGATGAACTGATCGAGGCTGATCCGGTTCGCGTCGTGAAGCTTTGCGGCGTCCGCGACCTCGGCGTTATAGCGCTCTTGCGCAACGCGTACCGGTTCCAAAATCGCGAGCAGCGCCCGCGATTTGGCGTCAAGCGCATCCTCAGCAGCGAGTAACTCTCGAAATGCCGCCGCAGAGTCGCGAGCGCTAGCCCCCTGATAGTTAGTACCGGCAGCGGTTTGCGCAGCAAACTGGACGTTCGTCTGTGGCATGATCGCGGCGATCTTCGCCGCCGCCTGAGCTTGGCGACGCAGCGACACGGTGACATCGTCGCCCGCTTTCTCGTACGCCTTCTGCCAGCGCTGTGCCTGGGCTTCCTGTGCGTCACCGATATCGGTGATGTCGCGCACGACGGTCGCCTTACCCGCCGTGGCGAGGCGGATCGCAACTGACCGGTCGGCCATGCTATTCTCCTTCATCAATCACAGTGGGTTCATCAGAAAACGAAGCGATGATCGCCGCCTCGACACCGGGCAGGATGCTTGCGAGCAACTTCTGGTCGACGTCGAGAGCGGTGCCCATCGCAAGCACCGCGCCGAAATCTAGGCCGATCGGCCGCGATACGACGCCCCCACCGGGAATTGGGATCGTGGCAAGTCGGAGTTGCGATCCGGCGCCCTCGATCAGCTCCCAGACGCCGGCGCCGGCTTCGGTTTGCGGCTCATCTTTGGTGTACGCGCACTCGTCGCAGCGGCCTTTTTCGCGCGAGGCGCAGACGAGCCGGCAGTATCCTTCGCCGGCGTCTCCGCCACCCCAGTGCCAACTGGCGAGGCGGATGAGCCGTTTTTTTCCAGATCCTGCATGACCCACGGCGTGACATAGACGCGATCGGCCGCTTCGAACGTGCGCGGATCGGCGATGAACATCTCAATGGTCTCGGGCGTCACCTCGATCACATTATCGTCGAGATCGCCGATACCTTCCCAGGCGATCAGACCGGCGCGGATCAACTCCCGCGACAATTCATCACCCGCATTCTCGATATCGTCGGGATCGACCCCGAGCGCCGCGGCGATGGCGCGGCGCGCAGCGCGGAGTGCCTTGATGCCGATCGGCTTGAACTGCACCCGCACCGCCGGCGTATCGCCGTTTGCGGGAAACAGTTCCTTCCAGACCGGATCGACCTCGCCCAGCTTAAGCATAGGTGGGGACATCGTTGGTCAGCGTGACGGTGACGCTCGGGGCGTTCGCGCCACTGGCCTGCCAGTTGAAGGTCGCCAGGATGCCGTTCGGTCCCGCGATCGGCCGTTTGACCGCCGGCAGGAAGACGCGCGGCACTGCAAACACCAAGCCGTGAACCCCGCTCGCCCAGCCGAAGTCGAGTTCGATTGGAGTGCCGTTGGTCGCGGCGAGCAGAAGGGTGGTGTCCCGAAACCGGACGCCAACCGATCCTGACATGCTCACCATGCCGGGATCGCTGTCCTCGATTCGACCGTCCGCCTTGATCGTTTCGATCTTCTCGAGCGCGTTGCTGTAGGTGAAGTCGGCGCTGACCACGCTGCCGAGCTGCTGACCATCCTTTTTCACGTAGCCCGATGCCTGCGGGAAGCGGGTGATCGGGAGCGAGGCCGTTGCGCCCGCGCCAGCCGCGGTGACCGCCGCTGTCGGGCTCTCGCCGATACCGACCAAGCTGCACGTCGCGTTGAGCAGGCCGGAGCGTGCCTGCGAAATCTTCAACTGGTTGCCGCGCAGGCCGTAGTGCGTGCTGTAGGCCGGGATTTCGGGCGCGCCGATCTCCAAGGACATGCTCGGCAACGTAGCCACACCCGACGTGAAGACATGCGTCTCTTCGGACGCGGCACCGGCCGTGGAAACGGGGTTGCCGAAGAACAGCTTCAGCCAGTGGCCGAAATTCCGCACGTCGACAGGCACGATCATATCACCATCGTTGGTGGCGACATCCGGCGTCGGGTCTTGCATCTCCCGTCCCTGCCCGAGCAAGTCGGACGGGATCAACGGGCGTTCCTCGCCGAGCGTGTGGCTGACGAACGGGATGCCGAACCAGCTCGCGCCGGGAGCCGGGGTAACGCCGGGCGTGGCTTCGAAGATGCCGAACGCCTTCGCGTTCGCGCCGCGTGCACGGGACATAGTGATTTCCTCTCAGGTGAGCGGGTTGGGGGTAGAATAGGACGCAATCACGTCGAGCATCGCCCAGCGCTGCGATCCGGTGCCGGACGGGGTATCGTCCTCATCCGGCGCTTGTGCTTCGATCCAGCTGCACAGGCCGCCGAGCGTCCGGTCGGCTTCGATGGCCGCGCCGAATACCCCCATCATCGCGTCGAGTCCGCCCGCCTGGTCACTGCCGCCTGGCGCAAACTCGAGCGTGATTGGATGATCGTAATTGTAGGTGAGCGGCGACAGGTCGACCGCTGGTTCTCCCGGATCGCCGGGGTGACCGATGACGACGCCGCCACCCGTGACGTTCGTCGGGCGAGCGGTGTCGCCATCGAAGCCGCGGATCTTCGCGTTGGGAAGCGCGGCTGTAGCCAACGCCTTTACCGCCATGATCACGTCGCGCCGCTTGGACATATCAACCTTTCCCCAGCTGCGCGGAAACCGATGCGGCGATATTCGCGGCCCACCGGTTGGCAGCGCCCTCTACGTCGAGAACCTTGGCCACGCGGATCGACTTGACGAATACGAACATCAGAATCAGCTCGCGCTTGCGCCCCTGCGCGAGCCGCCCCTTCGTCGCGTTGCGCACCCCTGGCCGCTTGATCGATTTGGCGCGCACTGCGTCGATGAACCCAAGCAGAGTACCGCGCTTGCCCGGTCGCAGGATCAAATCCTGATTGAAGCTGGTTTCAACCTCAAAGACGGTCATACGCGGCTTGCGACGACCTCTCCCGCGCGGGACATTCTTCGTCGGGATCGCCAGATAGCGATGCCCTGCTAGTGGGACGATCGTCGCCCCCTCGGCATAGGCCGAGATGATGGTCGGAGCTCGCGAAAATACATAGCCAGCAGGCTCGATACTTTCGCCTGTCGCCGGATAATTATTGGCTTGCCATGTCGTGGCAAGCCGCGCGCCCAAGCCCGCGCCCCGCACCTGTTCGCGCAGTTCATCCTTCAGACCGGCCGTACCCTCACGCATCGCCGCCGTCACGACGCCGGCGATCTCTGCGCTGATTGCCGAAAGCGTTACGTCGAGACCTTCGAGCGTCGCTGTGATCCGCATCAGCGCACCACCGTGACATCGCAGTCCCAGACCCGCTTCGAACCGAGGATGGGCTCGCCGACCAAGCGATAGGTGCCGGCATTCAACCCGGTCGCGACGCTGACTATGTCGCCTTCGTTCGGTGCCGGAACCTCGCTCTGGCGGACCCGCATCCGGTCACCACGCGAGATGAAGCCGCTTTCGGAAAACTTGCCCTCTTCGTCGCTGGTACCAAAGCGGATGCGGACCGGCGCTTCAATGCCGGTCCACATCGCATCCTCGCCGAACGCGACAAAGGCGGCGTCGATCAACGCCGCCTTGCGTTCGACAAAGCCCGTCATCTTAGATCGACGGGATCAACTTGACGCGGCCGATCGCTGCGGCTGCGTCCTTGTCGGCGACGGCGTATCCGGCCTTGGTATTGCCGCCAGCGGTGGTCGTATAGACCTTTGCGGTATCGTCCCAATACAAGGTGACGCCCGCGGCCCACGCCTGCGCGGTCTTGGCGTCGAGGTCGAAAACGCCTTCAACGGCACCCGAAAAAGGGTAGGTTTCGAGCGCGTTCTTGGCGGGAATGGCGATGATGCTGTTGATCTTGACGGTCTTGCCGCCGACGACGCCCCCGGCCGGAGCGATCAGATCGAGCATTTTACCGGGCTGTACGAAATTATTCATCGGTCAAACTCCTGCTCGCCGCGGCGTTGACCGCCGCGGCGCTGACGGAAATGCGGGCTTACGCGCCCGCGTCGGTGACGCCGGAGCGCCAGTTGATGGCGCCGACACCGTAATCGAACAGCACGCGCCATTCGGTGCCGTCGATGCGCCAGCCATCCTTGCTCTCGACGCGCGGTTCCTGATTGCCGTTCAGGAAGACGACCTTGATCGTCGGGGCGACGTTTGGGTCGGCGAAGCCATAGCGACGCGTGCCTGCGAGACGCGGCGAGCCGACGATGGTCGAGAACAGCCCGCGGACCTTGTTCGGCTTCTGGAACTTGCCCGCGGTGTCGGTGTCGAACTCGCTCGCGTTGATGACGTTGGCATCCCCGCGCTGGCCGCGCGGCACTAGCAGAACGCTGAGCATCAGATCGAGGAAGTCGTTGCCCGACAAATCCTTTTGCGCGGCGAACAGAAGGTCCATCTGCTCGAACTGGTTGATCGTGAGCGGCCCGCCCGGCGTGACGATGTTGCCGTGATCGGTATGGAACAGCGTCTTGCCATCCGCCATGAGCGGCCCGAGCCCCGCGTTGAGGGCGAGCAGCTTGTAGACGTCGACCTCGATCGACAGCTTGCCGGCGCGGCCCAGCTCGACCGCGAGGTCGTTGAACGCGCCGAGATCGTCGTTGACGATCGCCTGGCGGGTCAGGCCGATGATGTTGCCCTTGGTGCCGGCACGGATCGATTCCTTCGCGCCATCGGGGATCGGCTTGTTCTTGACCTCGCCGTCCTCGTTGACCGTGTCGAGCGCTCCGAAGGTACCGCGCAGCAGGTTGTAGGTCGGACGGAAGTCGCCGACCGAACCGATTCCGCAGAACTGGCGCCAGGTGTCGGGCTGGGTAGCGTACGCCGCCTGTAGGACACGATTGACCACACCCTCGAGGATGACCGGGAAGTCGGTCGTAGCGCCCATCGGCCCCATGCGGAGCGCCATAGCCTGGCCGACGATCGCATCGCGATCATAGGTATCGACGCGCTGCCCCGCGCGCTCGAGCGACATGCGCGCCAGCTCGGCGTTGCGGATACCGCGGAACTCGCCGGGGCTGAGATCGACCGTCTCCCCGCGGATGCGAGCGCCATCGGTCAGCAGCTGCGTCAGGCCAACACGCTGGATGATCGAGTTCTCGGCACCGCGACGGAACCGGTCGCGTTCGTCCGCTGTGATCTCGATCGCGCGACCGCCGACGGTCACGCCTCCGACCGACGAACGCTGCGCGTCGCCCATCGCGGTCATCAGCGCGGCGCGCGCGCCGTCGGTGCTGATCGTCCCGGCTTCGTTCTGCGCGATCAGTTCCTGCGCGCGCGTGACGACGGTGTCGCCAAACGAGCGCGCCATATCGACCAGCGAAAGCGCGGTCGAAGCGGTGAAGCGGGTGACGCTCGGCTGCTGAACGGTGCGCTCGCCTTCACCCCCCGCTGCGGGTGCAGGCGCCGGTGCAGGCGCAGGCTCGGGCGCCGGAGCGGGTGCGGGCGCGGGCGCCGGAGCGGGAGCCGGGGCCGGCGCGGGCGCCGGCCCGCGCGTCCCGATTACTTCGGGAAAGCTGCGACCGGCGTCGGCATGTACCCCGATCGGAGGTGCAGGAAGGGTGCGGCGAGGGGACGAGAAAAGCGACATGGTATGCTCCGTGCTGTTGGAGGGGGTCTGAACAGGGTGCGCCGATCGGACCCCCGCATTGGGATCGGCCGCAATCGAGACGAGCGAGGTTTCGGTGAGCGTCCAGCTGGTGACGCGGTAGATCGGGATGTCGTCTTGGATGCCGACAAGGATCATCTGGTTGCGCCGGTAACCGACGCTGACCTTGGGCGGCGTGCCCGCTGCGAATTCGGCCTCGGCGTCGCGCGCCTGCTGCGACTGGCCGAACGCGCAGAGCGTCAACACCTGCTGATCGACGATTTGCGCGGACCGCACGACGCCCAGCCTGCTCGCCAGTTCGAAGCGATCGTGCGTATCGAGCAACGGCGCGTTGCCGGCATTCACTTGGCTGAGATCGACCGCTTCGGGCGAACAATCGAGGATCTCGTAGTAATAATCGACATCATAGATGCCGACGAGCCATGCCGGCATCAGAATGGCCGTCTCGGTCGCAGTGATCAGCTCGACTGTGCGCGCCGAAACGTCGTAGCTGCTGGCAACCGCCAGGCGTTGACCATCGTGCGGCGCGGCGGGCGCCACGGCCAACGCGGCCGACCGCGCGCCATCGGCGCAAGCGTGCAGGTGCCCGGCCCGCAGCACGTGCGGGACGGCAACGTTTAACCTCGTCATCTTGCTACTCCTTGGGTGCCAGGAAGCCGGTCGCAACCTGCAGCACGCCGGCATCGGTTAGCCGGCGCGGATCGGTATCAAGCGCCAAGCCGAGACTATCGATCGTGTCGTTCATCGCCCGGATCTTGCGCATATGCTCGTCGGGATTGATCCCGCGCTCGGCGAGACCGGTTTCGATCAGCTTGAGCCCAGCGCGAATCTCCAGAACCTCGCCCATCAAATCCTTGACCGGGTCGACCATCCGTCGGATCGGCAAGGCGAACGTCATGCCGATCTGCAGGAAGCGCGGATCGCCGGTCTCCAGCATCAGCCGTTGCATGCGACGCATGACGGCCGGCTTGCATAACAGCGGGATGACTTCGTTCTGCTGCCAGTCGTCGACCAGCGCGTAGCTGCCGTTCATCGCCGCGCGCAGCCCGGAATAATTGGCCTGGCTGACGTCCCCGGTCATCAAATGGTACGGCACCATGTTGGCCGATACCGCCCCAAGCTGCTGCCGGATGAACTCCACCGTGCTTTGCGACGGCGACGGGTTGATGGTGGACGCGGTCTCCCCCGACTTCAGCCGCGCAATCATACCAGGCCGCAACGTTTCCTCAAGGGGCTTGCCGGGGCGGTCATCGTGACCAGGCTGCTGCTGACCAAGCGGCGAGCCCGACTGGCCTTCGCCGGGCTGGACGATCAGCGCGAGACAGGCCTGAACCTTTTCCTGCAACCGCTTGGCGTCTTCGATATCAGCGATATCGCGCAGCGTCATGGCGACCGCGCCAAGCCAGGAGACGCCGCGCGTCTGGCGGTAGCGCAGCCGCTCGAACATGTGGTCGACATGGTCGATCGGGACGAACTTCGACTGCGAACTGGCCGTGGTGCGAATCGGATCGTTCGGGTGATCCGGGAAGAGCCAATAGCCAGTGCGCAGCCCGCTCTTGTCGAACTGGACGCCCTGCACGACCTTGCCACCATCGTTCAGCGGATAGTTGCGCGACATGTCGAGCTGCGCGCCCTCGAGGCCCGCGACCAGCCCGCTCGGTCCCGACGCGTCGGGAAGCCACGTCGTGATAGACTCACCGCCCACGATCATCTCGCGCACCGCCAGCTTGCCGTGGCCGTACCAGTCGCCGAAGCCGTCGACCTTGCTTTCCGCCCAGCGGTCCCACGCGGCCTGCGCCCGATTGCGTACCAGCTTCACCGGGTGCGTGATCTGGACCGATATGCCATCTCCCCAGATCGTGGCGACCTGTTGGCGCACCCCTGCCGCGGCATATTTGTTGTTGCGCACCAGATCGTGCCCCGCCCAGGCGAGCATTTGGCGCGCATTGGCATTCTCGCCATCGGCCGAACTGGGGTTGCGGTTCCAACCGTGCGTGCGGCGGTCGCGCGTTGCGGCGTCGAACTGGCGGATGCCGTCGCGCGCTGAAACTGCGACCTCGAAACGCGCGCGCGCCGCGACGCGCCCTGCAGCCCAGGACGGCGCAACCGATGCGATTGCGTTGTCGATGAAGTCCGAGATCGCCATGTCAGCGCGGATCGAACACAACGACCGTGGAAGCGGGCCGCGCCGCAACGCTGGCGGGCAATGCTGCGGCCTGCTGCGCCTTGAAGTAGGCGAGCGCCGATAGCAGATCGGGCATGCGCTGGAAGGTCTGACGATCGCCGTCCGACTCGATCGTCAGCACCCCCGAGGCTGCCGCCTCTTCCAGCGCCGCAATCTTGGTGGGCAAGTCGGTCACAGATAGTCGCTCCCTGCGTCAATGAAGGTATCAGCGGCGCTGCTAGTCGGCGCCGCGGCTGGTTTCGGCGCACTCGGCGCCGTCGGAACCAAGGTCATGCCGAGCAGATCGCCCTGCGCATCGTCGCGCGGCGCGTACCGTTCGGCACGAAGCGCCGCCCAGTCCTGCACGGTAAGCGTATCGAGCATCAGCTTTTCGGCCGCTGCGGTGTTGTAGACCCGGCAATCGAGCCAGTGGTTCGGCCGGCCGGCGAGCGGCTTCCACACCCGGCGCGGCAGATTGTTGACCGTCTCGGTGACGATCGTCTCGGCCGTGATCTGCTCGAAATAGTCGTCGGGCAAATCCATGTTGAAGTGTGCGCGGCCTCGCGAAAGAGATTCCACGCCCTCCCGCTCGCCCGCTGCCGCAGCGATCGTCGACCGCAGGAAGCCGTACCAGGCGAGCTTCACGCCGAACGTGCCGACGATGTACGCTTTGTCTTCCGCCCGCTTCGACGCCTGCCCGGCCTTGCGGCCCTGCTGCTCGTAGCGCAGGTTCTCGCCGCGCCCGAGGATCGGGAGCGTCCAACCGGCGCGGCCGAACACCGCGAGCCGGTTCGGATGCGCGCGACAAAAGGCTTCTGCCGCCTCGGTATTGTAGCCGGCATCGACACAGATTTGGTCGACCGCGAACTCGCGCCCGCCCGGATACAGGACCTTGCGGCGCGCATAGGCGTCGAGATCGGCCCAAGCGCCCTCGCCCTTCACGTCGGTCGAGCCCGGCAGGAACCGCGCATCGAGCGTCCAGCTCTCCGCGTTCTCGGCCCAGGCGACCTTCTCGAGGTAGAGACCGTCGCCCTGAACGTCGACACCCATCGTGACCGCGATCGGCCCGACCGGCATCTGCGCCAACTGACGCGGACCCCAGCCCTGCTCGCGCAGCTCGCGCAGCTTCTCGTAATCCGGCGTGCCGCCCTTCAGCTCGAACTCGAAACCGTGCACTAGGTTGGTCCACGTCTTGAGCCGGTTCAGATCGCCTTGCGCGCCGATGAAGGCGACCGCCATGTCCGCCCAGCTCTGAAAGGTCGATATGATGCCGGTCAGGTGAAAGCCACGCTTCACACTGGCCGGCATCCGCCCACGGGCAGCCTGGAATTCCGCTTCGGTCATGACACGGGCGACGGGCTGGCCTTCCAGCTCCATCGAGAGCCACCCGTCGGACAGCTTCATGTCGCGTTTTTGCCAATGCGCGATATGATCGAACCCGCAGCATGGCGGGATCAGGTGCGCTTCCGCCGGCTTGCCGTCGGGCCACTTGATGTCGTTCCACTCGGGAACGAACCGGCTGCCGCACTCCGGGCATTTCAGGTAGTAGCGGCGCCGATCGGACGTCGCATAGGCGCGGCCGATCTTGCTGGTGCCCTTGATGGTGGGCGTCGAGATCTTGATCCGCTTCGACAACCCCTTGCTGCGCCACACCTTCAGACGCTGGTCGACCATCGCCTCGGGCGAGCCCTGCCCATCCAGATCGTCCGGCCACTGATCGAGATCGTCCTCGACGGCGTAGCGAACGGTGCGTTGGCGAAGCGACGCGGCGGAGCTAGCGCCCGCTAGCAGCACGAAGCCGTTGGACCGGCTGAACCGGATCTTGCCTTTGGTCGAGCCGTCCCCGTCCGGCGTCCCGAGGGCGCGGATCGTCCCGCCCCGCTCCGGATTTAACCGCGGCGAGTTCTCGACCATCGGCCAAAACTTCTCCGAAGCCCATGCAAGCGCGGCGGTCAAGGTCGCCTGGACGAAGAGCACCGGTCCCGGTGCCTGATCCGACACGAAGCCGATGAAGTTTTCAGCCGATGCCGATCCGCCCGACTGGGCGCACTTGATGACGTCGGCTTCCTCGCAAGGATCGTCCGGCGTCATCGCGTCCATGATCTCGTCGAGTTCTGGAGCGGTGCGCTTGTCCCACCAGCCGGGGATGGGATCGTCGTCGCCGAACTTGCGGAACCGAACCGCCCAGGCGGAAACCTTCATCTTGCGGGGCGGGCGAAGCCCGCTCGCAATGACCTTGTCGAGGCGGGCGGCGTTCGACCGTAATACCGTGCCGGCGGTAACGCCGAAGCGGTCATAGTCGAACGCCATCACACCTCCGCGAGCGCTTCCGCCAAATCGTTCTCAAGGGCAGCGTCTTCGACGCCGTCGTCGGCGTCCGCGAGGGCGCCATTCTCGGCATCGTTCGCCATCTGAGCAAACACGCCGTCGATCTCGGCCGCGCCGATCGACATGATCGTGCGGACGTCGCGCTCCGCAGCTAGGCGCTCGGCGATCGAGCGGAACATAGAGTGTATCCGCTCGCGCATGATGCGGCCCAGCTCGCCCGCGCGTCGTTCCAGTTCGATCTGCACGCCTAACTCGCCGGCGCGTTCGGCGTTGGCCAGGCGCTTGCTGACCAGTTGCTCTTCGGCCAACTCGACGCGAACGTGCGCGCCAGTCCGCCCGCCGGAAACAAAATCACCTCCTTCCGATGCTGGGGTGGGAGCCGATGGTGCCCCGGCGCTCGGCCGGCCACGCATCGGATCGATCCGCGTGTTGATCCTTGCCTCGGTGCGTTCGACATCGACCTTGAGCGCACCGCTGGTCGGGCACTCGCCCATCACGAGCAGGCCCTTCTTGGCCCAATTCGACACCGCCGATTTGCCGACGCCGCGATGCCGGGCGAAATCACCCTTCGTCATCAGCGTCATTTGAACACCCCGTTCATCGCCATGAACCAGTTCAGTTCACCAAGTTCAAAATGGCAAATTGCCCTTGAACACCGAAACCATGCACCTCGCCACACCGCAATGCCGCCGGCCCCCCGGAAAGGACCCGTTGGGGGGTGGCCCCCGATCGGGCAGCGATCAAGTCGGCATGCCGCGGCGCGCCCAAAACGTGGAACGACCGGATCGCGCCGCGAAGCACGCCGGTCGTTCCGAGGTTGGGAGAGGATGCTGCGCCGCACCCGAAGGCCCGACCCAGTGTGACGTGAAATACGCGTAAAAGGCCTGCGATGTGAACAAACGATATTTGCGTCATTGCTGATTTACCGGCTTGACGAGAGGGGACGGCAGAAATCCGCCATTCACGCGTCGGCATACCTCACCTATCGCACGCTCATACCGCATCCGCAGGCCATCCGCGCCGCGCGTCAGCCCCATAGGACCGCGCAGCTTCATCCATGGCACCTGCTTGGCACCACGCGCGAGCTGGCTGATCACCAAACCGACCAGCTTGCGGTCGATCGGCTTGAGGCAATCGACCCAGCCGAACGCCTCTTCCATCTCGTCCACTTCGAGACGGGTCAGCGACGCGGGCCGGATCTCCACGTCCGAGCTGGTCTGGTCACCGCCGCGCGCATCATAGTCACCCGGCTCCGCGACCACGTCGGGCCATGCCGACCGGATGCGCATCCACCCGCGCTCGCGATCGGGGTTGCGCCAGCACACAAGCATCGCCTCGACCAAGCGCTCTTCGACATCGCCGAATGAGAGCAGCTCGCCGCGCTGGCGCTGCATTCTGGGGTCGCCCTTTTCTTCTATCAACATCTTGTATCTTTCAATTAACGGATAGTTGGAGGGATAAGGTTGGTGTCTTGCGCGCCCGCGCCCAGCGCACATAGCCAATGAACCACAAACAACCCGCCGAACCCGCCGTAACCCGCCGTACACCGCAGAAAACCTAGACTTTATCGCAGCCTCAACCCGCCGTATTCCCGCCGCCGCCATCGCCTAAACCCGCCGTAGCCACACCGCCGAGCGCCAACCGGTCGAGCCAACGGCGCGTTCGCTGGTGCTTTACGGCGGGTTTGCAGCAACTGTCCGTAACCCGCCGTTGACGACATGTTGTGTCCGCTCGATCGCGTGCCGACGCGCATCACGCTGGCATCCCATCATCATCGTCCAAGTCGAATATCGGACGAACGGCGGGTTGTTCTAAAGACGCGCCTTCGGGCGGCGAAAAGCCAGCGGCTGCGACATGAGCGGCAGAGGCCGTCTCGGGCGCGTCGTCGGCGCCGAACAGGCCTCTGGAACGCAGGGTGATGCCCTTGCGCCAGCGCGTGCCGCGGGAGTCCTTCACGACGGCGTGTTGCTTGTCGCGCAGCGCTCGGCCGAACGCGGTCGGCGTCATGATCGGATCGACGCCGCGCGCCTCGCACCAAGCCTTGAAGTTGTCGTACAGAGCCTTGGCCGACTCCTTCGCGTTCGGGTCGCTCGTGTCACACCACTCCCCCATCCAATCGAGCAACGGGCTCGAGTCCGCCCAGAAGTCGGCGAGCACGTCGTTCATGGCGCTCGGCTGCGGGATATTGCGCGTGGCGAGCCACTCGCACGCTCCTTCGATCAGCCAATTGAGGATGCCCGGCTTTTCCTGCGCCAAGCGGTACAGCACCACGTCGGGCGGCAGCTCGCCGGCTGGCGTATCGCCGAGCGAGACCTTCCACTGATACAGCTTGAACCTTCGGCGGAAACCGCGATCGTCGCTCGGCGCGCGCGGGATGATGTTGCATTCGACATGCATCTTGAAGCGCGGGCCAAAGGTCACTTCGGTGCGTTCGTTCGCGCCGCGCGCGGTGATCTTGCTGCCCGTCACCTGCTTGATGATCTCGCCATCCCACACCGATCGGGCTTTGGGCTCGTCGCAGGTGACGAAGCGGATATCGCCCTTCAAGCGCACGAGATCGGAGCGATGCTCTGCACCGCCGCCATCCTTGCCCTGCAGGAACGTCTTAACGCCGGCATGCTTGTAATAGTCGCCGAACAGATCCGCGAAGGCTTCATGCGTCATCGACTTACCGTCGCCGCCCTTGCCCTGATGGACGTAGAACGCCTGATCGGACACGAGCCCGGTCAGCCCATAGCCGTAGAGCAGCTTGAACGCGGCGAGCTGCTCGGGATCGGGCGTCAGCATGGCCAGTCGTTCTTCGTGGAACGGTGCTTTCGCTCCCGGCTCGTATTCGACGTTGGCGAGCTGCATCAGCATGTCGGTCGGATCGTGCGGTGTCGCGCGAACCTCCCAGCCCTTTTCGCCCTGGACGAACCGGAGCGTCCAGTTGAGCGTGTTGAACACCAACGGGTCACGGTCGAAATCGTCGATCGTCGCCGAGAGGAACGATCGCGCCTGCTTGAGCATGCCCGACGTCATGCCGGCGCTGCCCGATCGCACGGCGTGTCCACGGAGGGTTTCGACCCGTTTCATCGCGATTTCGGTCGAACACCAGGCGCCAAGGCGCTCGCGCAATGCAACGGTATCCTCGGCGATCTCGCCTAGCGCCTCCGCCTCGGCGTCGATATGCTCAATCACGCGATGCGCGAGCCGCTGCGCTTCGATATTGCCCCGCTCGAGTGACCACCGCCGGCCATCGTAATGCGCATATGCCTGCGTCTCTTCGATCCACAGCAGCTTGCCGCCGGCGATCTCGACCAGGCGTTTGCCATTGCCGAAATCGGAGGTGTCGAGCCACGCTGTCTTGAGCGGGTCGGGAATGGTCATCGGGATCATCTGTGCCGTCATGATTCGCGCGCCGCCTTCGCGGCTTTCGCCATCGCGACTGCCGTGCGCGCGCCCTTGCGCTTGCGGGAGAGGTTGGCCTCGAGCTGATCGTTCGGTGCGAAGACGGCGAGCAGCGCACGATCGCGCGCACTGTCCATCATTTCGTCGAATGACGCCGCCTTGGCATCGACGACGCCGCGGTAGAGATCGAAGATCGTCTCGGCATCGTCGACCTTGTCGCGGCCGTGCTTGTCGATCTTGCGCAGCCAGGCGACGACCTCACGGATCTTCGTCGGCTCGAAGCCCGCAGCCTTCGCTTCCTTGCAAACCTCGCTGATATCGGACTGCAACTCCCCGATCTCGTCGGCGAGCACCTTCACGCGGTCGATGAACGCCTTAAGCAGCGTTTTGGATTGGCCTTCGTCGTTCATTTTTCGGCACCGTAACCCGCTGCCAGCAAACCCTTCGCGACAAGATGCCAAACATGCAGCGCGAGCCGCGCATGGCCCGTTACCCGCCCTTCACGCTGGACAGTATTTGCCTTCAGCGCGCGATCGAGCGCTTGAGCTGACCGGCCACGCAAGGTCCGGATGCGGTAATCCCCGCGGTTCGCGGTGCCGCCAATGTTGTCGATCGTCATGCGCGCCAGCTCTGTCTTTCGACCGTCGACCGCAGACCACAGCTCCACTTTCACCACGATCACTTCGCGCCCTCCCGGACGGCATCGTTGAAATCTCGCCCCATCGGCGGCCGCACCGCCCGCACGCGGCAACCGGCAGCGCGCCATGCGTGCACGAGCAGCGCCGCGCACAAGGCGGCGCGCTCGCCTGTCGAGATTGATCGCCGCACGACAGGCCCGCGCCGCTGCTCGATCACCGGCACACCGAGCCAAGCACCAGTGCGCCGGTCGCGCGGCCCGCGAAGCGGTTTCATATCGGCGTCGATCAGGCCGACGACAGGGCCGCGATGCGGGAACGCGACCGCAGCGCCGCGGTCGGGATCTGGCTGCGGATCGAACAGCGGCAGGGCGCCTTTGATCAGGCGTGCGTGGCCCTGCAGATTGTCGAGCGACAAAACCGCCAAGCCGCACGCCAAAGCCTCGGCACTGCCGAGCGACATACCGGACAGCACAGTCTCCAGCCCTTCGCCGACGAACAAAGGCACATCGACATCGTAGCGACCGAGGACGATGCACCCGCCGGCCGCTGTGCCGAGCATCTTACGATCGGGATACGCCGAGCCGTCCTGGCGGGCTCGCACCATCTTACCGCTCAGGTCGGGCGCGAGGAACGTGACGTGCACCCCGATCGGCGTCCAATCGGGGGCATGACGGATCAGCGCGGCCATCGCGGGCGCGTTCGGCACGCTGTCGGGCTTGCGGGTCTCTTCCCATGCGGAGATCGGTGCAGATCCCAAAAACCGAATATCGGCAAAGCGCGCGTCTGTTAGCATCGCTTCCGGCACGCCGCGGGATCGGAAATACACGCGGATCGCGTCATGATCCGGGCGAGCCTTGCGCCATATGTGCCGACCCATCGTGACGGAGTCGACCATCGCCCGTTCCGGACGGCGACGTTCCACCTTTTCGCGCTTCACCGGCTTAGGGGACAGCCCGTCCAGACCATGCTCGCTTTCGAGCCGCTGCAACGCTTCCATGAAACTAAGCTGGAAGAAGTCCTGGACGAACTTGAGTGCGTCGCCGCCCCAACTGCAGCCCCAACATTGCGCGCGCGCCGGATAGACCGTGAAGCTATCCGACTTCGAACCGTGGAACGGACATTTGCCGCGAGGGTTCGCGCCCCGCCCCAAAGGCACCACGCGTCCGACGACATCCGCCATGGCGATCTGATCGCGGACGGCATCGACGCGACGCCGCAAAGCGTCGTTCGACAGGTTGGAACTGGAAGACAACGTAGCACCCCCGAAAATTGCTTTAGATCAATCGCGCCTGCCAAGGTTCACGGCGGCGCGGCGCCCGCTTCGCCCGTCACGCGGACGACATTCCAGCCAGGCGGATGCTCGGTCAGCCAGTTCGACGCATCGATCGACGCGTTTGCCTCGAGACGTACCGAGCGCTGCGCGCGGGCTGTGTTGATGCGGTTGCGCAGATCACCGGGCAGGCGATCCCAGCACGACTGGCACACTGCGTGCCAGCGGTCTCGGGCGTTCCCGCAGCCTGACACCGGGCAAGGAAAGGTGCGACTCTTCATCATCACTGCACCGACTCGACCGTGCAGCGCGGGCCATCCGCGTGGAAGATCACCAGCACGTCCGGTTCATTCCAGCCGAACGCGATATTCTCGACGCGGTTGTCGCCGTCCGAATTTTCGTCGAGCCAGGTACGCAGCTCGTCCATGTCCCCAACGATGCTGTCAGCATCCCAGCCCATTCCCCGTCCCCAGCGCACGGCGATGAAGTCGGGCGTGATATCGCGATCAAACGCCCAGCCGTCGTCGGTTCGAGTGGCGACGAGGTCGGTCGCGGACATCCGCAGCACCGATGCCTTGAAGCTCGCACCGTCCGCAGCTGACTGCGGCCGGTGCCATTCGTGATCGGGCTTCGACAGCCATTTGGCCCAGCTGTCGAGCGTGGGGTCGCAGGGTATGATCTCGTCGGAATAGTCTTCGAGATAGTAATAGGTCACGTCGGTCACGCCGCATCCTCCCCGTCAAACTTGGACGATTCGTTGCCCCACGCGGTCCAGCCCGGCCGCGAGCTGCGGGCAAACAGTTCGCAGCGCTCGGCCACGCCGCGCTCGGGCCCGCCGAGCAGCTGCTCGATGTCGGTGCGGACGCGATCGGGCTTGCGGCTGTGCTCGCGGATCGGTTCGACGATAAGCTGGCGGACCGCGCAGCTGGCGCGTTCCATCCGGCCCATCATGCCGAGCAGGCAGATCTCTGGGTTGGCGCGGGTCCAGTAGCCCGTGCCCATGAAATAGCCCTGCCCGCTCTTGTTGAGCTTCGCCCATTCGAACGCGACGGTGACATATCGGAAGCCCCAGCGCCGCAGCGCCTCGAAGCCACGATCGAGCAGCGGATCGACACACCACAGGAAGATCGCGCAGTCCGGCGCGGCGAGATCGCCGACCGGCATGGCGATGATCTCGTCGGCCGTAATGGTGTCGTAATGCTGGTTCGGGTTGCGCCCCTCCCCGGCTTCCGACCAATTCTCAAAGCCCCATGGCGGATCGGCGAGGATCACGTTGTGCCGGAACATCGGCAGCGATCCGAAAGGCCATGCTCGAGTCATGTCGGCATACCCACATGCTTCCGCGAAAGGGCGGTGAGGGCATGCAGCGCTCGCAGTTCCTCCATGCGAACATAAATTGGGACAACGCGATCACCTGGTAACCGGTCGTTTCCAATTGGCAGGATCTTGGCAACGGCATCCGCCAGACCGGCATTATCGGGGGACTCCACCATCCCCTGGACTGCCCCCTCGCACATAGCGGCAAGTGCGGCTTCCGCAGCGTCCGCGAGCGCGGTTTCACGCCCGATCAGGCTGGTGCGGTACGCCATCGATCTCTTGATCTCGATCAGCGTCTCCAGTTTCGGCCGCAACTCGTCGCGCCACACCACGGCTGGCGATGCCGCGCGCGCGGTGATGCCAAGAAGGTCGGCGATCTCGTAGAACGCGGTCGTATAGCTCTCAGCGGCGTCGAAGCGGGCGGTGTGAGCGAGGCGCTTCCGGTCGCTTGCGATCTGCGCCGCCGACTGCCGCAGCAGATCATAGACCACGTCGCCCAGATCGGTCGGCAACGGGTTAGCGCACGCTAAATCGGCAACGGTGCCGAGGCGCTCGATCAACGCAGCACGCCGCGCGTCCTGCACCTGCATCACATCCTCGCTCATCGGCGCGGCTTCGGGCGGGGTCTTCATCACGCACGCCCCTCGCGGTCGCGCGCGCCAAATGACTGCAGATCGGTCATGTCGCGCTCGACGGCGTCGCGCCATCGGGTGGGCTTGAACACACCCGGAGATGCCCGCGGTTGCTCCTCCACCTGAAGGATCAGCTTTCCGAAAAGCGAAACCCTATGGCGAGTTGCGCCAGTGAGGGGCTGGCCGTGCCAAGCGAATCGTGCCGGAGCCATCAGGCGTCTCCCTTCATGATTTCCAGAAGGGCTGCGCGCACGCCGACCGGGTCCGAGTCCTCACGGTGCAGCCCGATCGCGATCATGTCGGCAAAGGCCTTCGCCCAACCCTTCAAGGCGGTCGCTTCCCCCACGTCGATCCGGCCCTTCGACACCCACGCGTCGATCGCGCTGGCGTAGCTGCGTGCCAACGCCAGCACGCCCGCGCGCTCGGCGACGATCGTCTCGCGCTCGGTTTCGAAGATGACCGTCGCGCGCTCGACCTCGGCGGGGGTGAGTTCATCCGGCATTACGAAGCCCGCCGCGGCGAATGGCATTCGGGGCAGCAGCGCTCGACGCCGAACAGCGCATCGAATTCAGCGCGGCGACGCTCCCGCCACTCGCGCGCCCAGGCGAGCCCGATATGGCGCTCGCAACGCGCACCGAAGCGCCCCCCCCCAGCCGATCCGTCATGCCGAAATCTCCTCGAGCCCGCGCGAGATCGCGCGCATCAGCGTTGCGCCAGCCGGTTCACCGCTGGCGCGCGAAGCCTTCACCACCGCCGCCCACAGCTCCGGCCATGCCGAGCGAACGCGCGCGATCAGGTCACCCGGCGTCTCCACCAATCCGGTCGCGAGGACCTCGGCCGGTGCGGCGTCGACCGGAAGCGCATGTGGAACCGGCATGCGATGCGACCCCATGCGCGCGGTCGATCTACGCTTCACCGCCGCCTCTGCCTCGGCTGCAGCGATCGCCGCGGACGAGGGCCTTGCGGGGGCAATGCTGGCTGCCCGCGCCTGCTGCAGCGCTGCGGCTCCGGCGTATCCTCTGGCCATCAACGCCGCGGCCTCTTTCGGCGCGGACGGCGCAAGCCAGCCGCCGCCCGGCTTGGCTGCACCGGGACACCGGCTGGGGTTCGCTTCGATGAAACCCCGCACCCGCTTGACGGTGCGCTCCAGCGGGTGGGCGGCATGTTGGATCGACAGCAGCGTTTGCTCGGTAATGCCGCTCGAGCGCGCGAATTGTGCTTGGCTGCACCCAACCCGCACGCAATAGGAGCGAACCTCCGAATACAGCATCGGGCCGGTCGGCCGGGGATCGATATCGCTCACAACCCAACTCCCGTCTTGGCGCCGCTTTCGAGGATCTCGATCTGCCGAAGGGCGAAGTCCTCGTGCCAGGCGACGGCGATCATGTTGGCCTCGGTGAGCTTCGCGATATGCTTCGAGGCTGCCTTGCCGCCCCGCACCCCGATCAGCGCCGCGAGATGCTCGTTGCTCGGGCACCGCGCGCCATCGTCGGCCATGCGGGCGAGCACCTCGAACAGCAGCCGCGTTTCAGGCGGCAGGGTCGTGCTGATCGGCACGAGCCGCGCCTTGTCGAACGGCAGCGTCGTCCGGCGCGCGGCGTAATCGAATAACGGATCGCCCGGCGCGTGACGCGTGCGGCGCAGATGGATCAGCCCTTGCGCCATGAGCGTCATCGCGCGCGCACCGACACCGCGCGGGACCGATTGACCACGTGCATAGACGCACATGCGATCGGGTAGCGCCTGCTCGACCCAACTGCTCAAGCCGTCAGCCGATGCGGCGAACGGCCCGGCCGTCGATATCAGACACTGCGCGCCATCGAACGGACGATGCTGGTGATAGGCCTCCTGCCCCATCACCGGCCTGCCGCAATGCACAGCGGCCGACGCGACGCGCGGGGGGAACACGTCGCGTCGGCACGCGCGGACTGCCGGGTGACGGCCCGCGCGCTTGCTGACTGGGAAACCTTGGAGATCATGCGGCATCGGCCATCCCGGCCGAGCGCTCGGCGATGGCATCGAACCACCCGCCCGCCGCCTTGCGATACCAGTCGAGCGGCGTCATCGCGCGCTCGGTCCGCCACACGAGATCGGTCAACAGGATTTCGCCGGGCAGCATCGAGCCGTCGAGCAGCCGGGAAAGCTGGATTGCCTCCACATGCAACCGCCAAGCGGCAACATGGAGATCGCCGCGACACTCGCGCCCGACCCAATTGGCCAACCGGCGCGCGCCTTCGTTCGGAACGCACGCCACGAGGTGCATCTTCATCATCGTCCACCCTCCGCTTCGATTGCTGCGAGCACGGCGTCGAGCTGCACCGCGACTTCGATCTGTTCGCGCACCTGCTTGCGCGTCTCGCGCGCCTCGGTCGGCGTCACGACGTGGTCGGCGAGCGCCGCGCAGATCGCGCTGGCGATGTCGCCGCCTTCCTTGGTCAGCTTGGCGAGCAACAGCAGCAGGTCGGTATCGCTCGGCAGCGATTCGGGCAGACGTACCAAGGCGAAGCCCAAGCCTGCCGCCAGCGCGCGGGTGACGTGCGGCCAGCCATCGCGGTCGCGCGCGAGGGGTTCCAGATCCTGCACGACGTCGATCGCAACGAACGTGGAGGGGCAACCCAGCGACTGGTTCTCGCTCAGCACCGTCTTGCTGACCCGGCAGAACATGGCCGACGTTTCCAGCCCGCCGCAGCCCTTGATCATCTCGGCCGTTGCGATCTTGATGGCGATGCGTTCGGGCTTCACAGCGTCACCGCCGGGGCGGAAATTTCGCCGATCTTTCCGGATGACGCGTCAGCAAGCTCGGCACTATCTGCTGCTATGCCCGGCTCGCGCACCTCGATCGGGACGAAGTCAGCGGCGGTTAGAGATACGCCCAGATCGGAGGCAGCTTGAATTACGCCAGCCCAATGGGAGACCGGCACGCGGTCACGATCATGCCACCCCTGCACGGTGGTATGGCTGGGATGCTTAAGCGCCGCGGCAAGCGGGCGAATGCCGCCGATGCGTCGGATTATTTGCGCGTGGGTTTCCATAACCCGGACGTACGTTCACAACGTACGTCCGTCAACGGTGAAAACGTACGGCCTGTCTGCGATACTGTGGACATGGAAAATGAAACGGTCGGCACCAAGCTGGTTGCCTTTAAGGCTCGCTCGGGCCTCAGCCTGGAAAAGATCGCGATCGCTATGGGCCTGAGCGGCCGATCGAGCGTGCAACGCTTATTCGTGCCACATTTGGATAAGCTCTCCGCGGAGGATGCTTTCAGGCTGGCCGATGCCTTGGAAGGCTTAGGAACGCCGCCGATCGAAAGAGCGGAAATCACCGCACTCGCTGGGCTTCCAAATCTGTTCGAGGTCGCGCCGAACCCAGCGTTAGCGCCTCGCTATCTTGACCTGCCCCGCGACGTTCCTGTCTATGGCACCGCAATGGGCACCTACCGCGACGATGAAAACAATCCTGAGATAGAACAGGCCTTTGTGGACCCCAGCGAGACAATCGACTGGTTCAACCGCCTGCCGGCTTACGCGAACCGCGAAGGCATCTACGGTCTCTACGTAACCGGATCGTCCATGGAGCCGAGGCTTGACGAAGGTGATCCTCTATATGTGGACCCCAAACGAGCGCCCCAAATCGGCGACGATGTTGTCGTCTATCTGATGCGGACCCTCGACGACGATCATGAACCCGAAGCGGTGCTGGTGAAACGCTTAGTTCGGCGCAGCGCGACCTTCGTCGAATTGGAGCAATACAACCCCCGTCTAACCTTCACGCTGGAACTGCGACGAATCAAGGCTATCCATCGCGTCATACCGCGGCGTGAGCACAACGGCGTGCGGTAGTACGCCAACAGCGTACGATATAATTTGATGAACGTACGTCGTGAACGTACATCGCCTTTTCCCTGGTCGCTCGCGTGGTGCGAGACGGGGCGGAGGCGATCATGCAAACCACCGATCACGCGCGTTCCCCATTGGCCACACCGGCCCACTACACGCCACCGCTCTGGGCGACCGCGGCGAATGACCGCACCTTGATGCGGACGGTCGGACCGAAGCCGCTCCCCCCGTTCGACCTTCCCGCGCCGACCGCGCCGCTCGTCACGGTCGAGCATGACCCGATCTTTCACTGGATGGATCGCGCGACGCTTGGCGTCATCGTCCTGCTCGTCCTGTGGATGGTGCTGCAGTTCGCGGGCGCGTGGATCGGCGGTCGGCTGTGAGCGATCCCCGCATCAAGACTGCGAAGGGTTCGACGATCCTTCTTCACAGCGGCCACTATTTCGATTTGCTCGATCCGGCTTCGAGCCGCTTCACGCTGGGCGATATCGCGCAGGGCCTCGCCAACACATGCCGGTTTACCGGGCAGTGCCGGCGCTTCTACTCTGTCGCCGAGCATTCGTGGCATGCCAGCTTCCTTGTGCCCGAGCGGCTCCAGCTCGCTGCCCTCATGCATGATGCCGCCGAGGCGTTCATCGGTGACGTGACCCGGCCGCTCAAGCAGCTCCTTCCCGAATATCGCGTAATCGAGAAGCGCATCGAAGCCGTGATTGCCGAGCGCTTCAAGTTGGGCCGCGACTGCGATGATCCGGTCGTGAAGCATGCCGACATGCAGATGCTCGCCGCCGAGCAAAAGGCTTTGATGCCAGCTACAGGCGGCGAGTGGACGATGCGCGCGAATATCCCTGTTCCGACCATCGAGTTTCGCCACTGGTCGACGATCGAGGGCAGCGAGCGATGGCTGCACCGATTCTCGGTCCTGACGGGCAGCATGGTGGTCAGCGATCTGGAGTGGGCGCTGTGATCCGTCATCTTATCCCCCACATCGCTATCGGCGGCTGGATCGGCGCCGCGCTGACCCGCGACGACTGCTCGAGAGAGGACGAGGTCGAAGGGCGGACACTGGTCATCCAGTGGCTCGGCCTGATGATCGAAATCGGCATCGGAGCGATCCGATGAACGGCCTCATCATCGACAATTTCGCGGGCGGCGGCGGTGCATCGACCGGCCTCGAGGCCGCATTCGGCCGCCCGGTCGACGTGGCGATCAACCACGACGAAGCAGCCATCGCGGTGCACGCCGCGAACCATCCGACGACGCGGCACCTGTGCCAGTCGATCATGTCGATCGACCCACTCGACGCGACCGAGGGTAAGCCCGTGCTGCTCGTCTGGTTTTCACCCGACTGCAAGCACCACAGCAAGGCGAAGGGCGGCAAGCCGCGCGACAAGAACATCCGCGACCTCGCGACGATCGTCCCGCACTGGCTCGAGCGCCTCAAGAAGGCAACGCCAGGCGGGCGCGGCGCGCCGCTCGTCATCATGCTCGAGAACGTCGAGGAATTCCGCCAATGGGGTCCGCTCGACGCCGACGGCATGCCGATCAAGGAACGCCGCGGTGAAGAGTTCAAGCTCTGGGTCGCGCGCATCAAGCGCCAGGGCTACAAGGTCGAGTGGCGCGAGCTGCGCGCGTGCGACTATGGCGCGCCGACCAGCCGCAAGCGCCTGTTCCTGAACGCGCGGCGCGACGGCATGCCGATCGTCTGGCCCGAGCCGACGCACGGCAAGCCGGGCTCGCCCGAGGTCCTCGCTGGCACGCGCCTGCCATGGCGCACCGCCGCGGAGTGCATCGACTGGTCGATTCCCTGCCCCTCGATCTTCGACCGCAAGCGCGACCTGAAACCCGCGACGTGCCGCCGGATCGCGGCGGGCGTGATGCGCTACGTCGTCAACAGCGCGCGGCCGTTCATCGTGCCGATCACGCACACCGGCGGCGTTCGGGTGCACTCGGTCGACGACCCGCTACGCACGATCACGACGGCGAAGCGCGGCGAGCTGGCGGTCGCGGTGCCGCACATCGCCACGCTCGCCAATCGGGACAAGCCCTTCACCGGCGCCGACGAGCCCATGCACACAGTGGTGGCGACGGGCTGCCGCAAGGCGTTGGTCGCGACCACGCTGGTCGGCGTTGGCGGTCGGCGCGGTCAGAGCGCGCCGATCGGCGTCGACGTCCCACACCCCACAATCACGACAAAAGCCGATGGCGCGATTGCCGCGGCGAGCTTGGTCAAGCTGCGCAATCACAGCGACGGCGAAGATCCCGCCGCGCCGCTCGGCACCGTCACGTCTGGCGGGCTGCACCACGGCATCGCCGCGGCGACCATGATCAGCGTCGACAACACATCGACCCGTGCCAGCCGCTCGTTTGACGTTGAGGATCCGCTGCGCACCGTGACCACGGCGGGAGGCGGACATGCATCCGTCGCCGCGTTCCTCCACAAGTACCGCCCCAACAGCGACGGCGCACCGGCCGATGACCCGATGCCTACCGTCACCGCGAACAGCTTCGTCAAGCGCGGGGGTGGCGCGCCACCACTCGCCATCACCAGCGCGCATCTCGAGCAGGCCAACACCGGCATGGTCGGTCATGACATGCGCGAGCCGCTCTCGACGATCGTCGGCAAGGGCTGCACGCAACGCCTGATCGAGACGACGCTGATCGAAGCCGACGCGCTCCCGGCCGAGATGATGGAGCGCGCCGTGCGCACCGCCGCATTCCTCGTGAAATACTACGGCACCGACGGCGAGAACGAAGCGGCGCAGGTCCAGTCGGTCGATCGGCCGATGGACACGATCACCGTGAAGGCGCGCTTCGCCGTCGTGACGGTGACGATCGACGCGGTCACCTTCGTGCTCGTCGACATCGGCATGCGCATGCTCGAGCCGCGCGAGCTGGCGAACGCGCAGGGCTTCCCGGCCGATTACATCCTCGCGCCGGTCTGCTGGTACCAGACCGATCCGAGCAAAAAATACCCGAACGGCCAGCGCAAGTATGGACCGCTGCCGAAGTCGCATCAGATCGCGAAGATCGGCAACAGCGTCTGCCCCGTGATGAGCGAAGCACTTGCTCGCGCGAACTGCCTCGGCTCGGCCGTTTTGGCGGCTGCGGCATGAGACCGCGCCTGGCGGACGAGCTGCAGCTGCTCGCAGATGCTGCCGCTCATCTGCTTGGCGAGCGCGAAGCGAAATATCCCGCGATGGTGGCGGCGGGGAAAATGTCTCAAGCGGACGCCGACACCGGCACCCGCACTATGCGCGCCGTTGCCGAGCAGTGGCGTGCCATGGTCGACGGCACGCCCGCGCCAGACCGCTGCGCATGCTGCGGCGGCGCTAGCTATCGCGAACAGCGGGATACGCTGATCGCCGCGAGCTCGCGCACCGCTCAGATTGCAGCGAACGCGCCCGACGATACACGAAAGGCCGATCGCGCCGCGGCGGTCGCGGCACTGCTTTGGCACGCCGAGACCGCCCTCGCCGCCGAGCGCGCTTGCTGGAGCGTCCATGCGCAAGCAGCCTGATCCGACGCCCGCAGCAGCCTTGTTACAAGGCTGCTCTGAGAAGGGCCACAACCGCATGCCGGGTCAGCAGGCCGGCGACTGGCCGCCTCGGCACTGCCCAGAGTGCATGCGGCTCTTTGAGCCCAAGGTGTCCAACCAGCTCTTCTGCAGCCCGGCGCACAACGCAGACTGGAACAACCGCGCCACCAAACGCGGCCGTGTGCTGACGCCGCTGGCAATGGTCGCCCGCATCACGCGCAATGGCACTCGCGGAACGCCCGAAGCGCGCGCGGCCGGCAAGCGGGCTTCGTCGCAATACAACGCCTTGGTGCAGCGCTACCGGGACGAGGATCGGAAAGACGAACGCATGGAATGGGCGGCGTTCATGATCCTGCGGTACGATCATGGGTTCGACCCGCTATGACGTTGCTCACCCCTGAGGAAGCGGCCGAGCGCATCCACGTTTGCACGAAGACCTTGCGCCAGCTGCGGCGCGAAGGTCACATACGCTACGTCGCCATCACCGATCGTGTGATTCGGTACCGGCCTGAGGACTGCGACGAGTTCATCGAAGGCCGGGTTCGGAAGGCCCCAGAATGTCCGTCTACAAGCCGAAAAACTCGCCGTACTTCCACTTCGACTTCGTCTGGAAAGGTCGTCGCTTTCACGGCTCGACAGGCTGCAAAAGCAAGCGCGCGGCGGTAGCGCACGAAGAGATCGAACGTGCGAAGGCTCGAAACGGCGGAAACCTTCATCCGCCGATCACGCTTGATGAAGCCTGCGGTCTCTATCAGGACAAGGTCGAAGAGCAGCCCAGCTGGGTTGATACCGAGCGCATGATGAAAGCGCTGATCGCAGGCCTCGGCGGAATGCATCTGCTGTCGGAAATTACGCAGCGCGACCTGCTTGCCTTGGTCGCGAAGCGCCGCGCCGGCCGCGTTAATTCCTCGGTCAACCGCGAGATTGAGGTGTGGCGGGCTGTGTGGCGGTGGGCAAGCAAGGCTCGGTACGACGTCGGCGACATGCCGGACTGGGGTGCGCTGATGCTGAAGGTCAACCGCACCGATCCGCGCGAGCTGAGCGCCAGCGAGGAAGTCGCGCTGTTCGGCGAGATCCGGAAGGACCTGTTCGACTTCTGTCAGTTCGCGCTGAAAACCGGATGGCGGTTGAGCGAGGTGATCGGGCTGCGCTGGACCGACCTCGACATGGCAAACGCATCGGCCGTGACGCGGATCAAGGGCGGCGATTTCGTCAAGCGCCCACTGACGCAGGAAATGGTGATCATCATTGCCAACCAGCCGCGCGTCGACCTCATTCCGAACGTCTTCACGTACGTTGCCGTCCGGACGAAGCCGCGACTAACAGACAAGCTCGGGCGCATTCATCCAGTGCGCCTGAAAGGGCACCGCTACCCGATGACCGAGGGCGTGCTCGCCAAGCCGTGGAAGGCGGCGAAGCTTGCCGCCGGCGTCGAGAATTTCCGCTTTCACGATCTCCGCCATACGCGCGGCACGAGGATCTTGCGCGCAACCGGTAATCTTGTCGCCGCGAAGGAGGCGCTTAAGCACCGCTCGATCAAAACCACGCTGCGCTACGCCCACGCCAGCGACGACGACATCCGCCAAGCATTGGATGCCAGCGAGTCCCGGACTATCCCCGAAGCCCGGCCTATCCACGCACGAAAAGCGTAATGATTTAAATAGGATGGCCGGTCGCGACGGCGCGCCGTGTAAACGAGACGCTCTACCAACTGAGCTAATCGCCCCGACCGCATTTTTCGCGCCGGTCCTGCGCGCCTGCCATTCATCGCGGCGGATGGCAAGCGGTGACGTTAGCCAACCCGCTAGGCGATCGCCATCCCCGCCGCGCGCAGCATCGCGAAATAGGCGCGCATGCCTGTGCTCGCGCGGCGCGACAGCCCCATGAAGGCGCGGCGGCGGTCGAACGGATCGGGGCGGCGCTCGAACAAGCCCGCCTCGGTCATCCGCGCGATCCAGCGCAGCGCGGTTGTCGGTGCGACCGCCGCGGCGATGCACAGGCTCGAGACCGAGACCTGCGCTCGCTCCAGTTCGGCGGCAAACAGATCGAGCAACATGTCCCACGCCGGATCCTCGAACAGCCCGGCGCCGAAATGCTGGTCGCGCAAGCGCCGTGCGCGAATCGCCTGACGGATATCGCGCGCGGCGAACTCGACTCGCCCGAGATCGGCCGGCGTGGCGCGATACGCCATCGTCGGCTCTTCGACGCCCGGACCAAAGCCCTGCTCGATTTGCGGTGCGGCGCCGTCGCGAGTCAGCCGGGCGAGCGTCTCGGCGATGCGCGCGACTTCTTCGTGGAAACGGCGCAGGCGTGTCGCCTCGTTTTCGCGCACCACGTCCTGTACGCTGTCGTCATGCCGGCAGCCGGCAAGGCACAAGGCGACGACCCGGTCGGCCTGCGTCGGCGCGCACAGCAGATCGACGCCGGGTGCGGTCAGCACCCCCGCGATCACATCGATCTGGTTCGGGTCGAACGCCGCGACGATGCGGATGTCATTGTTTCGCGCGAGGCGATCGAGCAGCGGCAGCACGGGATCGAGCAAGGCATCGTCCACCCCCGCGGCTTCGGCGAGGACGATCGCGACGGTGCCTTGCTGGTCGAAGCGCGCGCGCGCCTCATCCCAGCCGACGCGTGCGAGCAACCGTCCGTGCGCTGCGGCAACGGCTTCGGCGGCGGTCGGCGCCGTCGCCGCGTCGGCGATGACCAGGACACCGGCAGCGGCAGCGCCATGATCGTTCCATTTCGCCGCTAGCTGCGTTGCCGTCATCTCCGCCTGCCCCCCGACCGTCCGGCGGATGCCGTGACGCAATCCGCAAAGTACGCATTCCTCCGAAATGGGGTAGCGCAAGTCCCGCCGATTCGGGGTGACTTTCGCAACGGTCCCGCTTGAACTCCGCAATCGTCGCCGAAATGGACGCGATCGAACCGAGCGGCGAGCGGCGCATCGCTCCGATGTGGCGGCGGGTTCGAAGCGCGCGCGCCGGCTATTCGATCGCCTTGACGATCTCCTCGACCATCTTCTTGGCGTCGCCGAGCAGCATCATCGTGTTGTCCATGTAGAAGACGTCGTTATCGACCCCGGCATAGCCGACCCCGCCCATCGAACGCTTGATGAACAGCACGGTCTTGGCCTTTTCGACGTCGAGCACGGGCATGCCGTAGATCGGCGAGCTCTTGTCGGTCTTGGCCGCCGGGTTGGTGACGTCGTTGGCGCCGATCACGAAGGCGACGTCGGTCTGCGCGAATTCGGAATTGATGTCTTCGAGCTCGAACACATCGTCATACGGCACATTGGCCTCGGCGAGCAGCACGTTCATGTGGCCCGGCATGCGCCCCGCGACGGGGTGGATCGCGTATTTCACGCGGACGCCGTGTTCCTTCAACTTGTCGCCCATCTCGCGCAGCACGTGCTGCGCCTGGCTCACCGCCATGCCGTAGCCGGGGACGATGATGACCTGTTCGGCCTGGCCGAGCAGGAAGGCGGCGTCCTCGGCCGACCCGCGCTTCCACGGCCGGTCGGTCGCCGCCGCCGCCGTGCCGCCCGCGCTGTCGCCGCCGAAACCGCCCGCGATCACCGAGATGAAGCTGCGGTTCATCGCCTTGCACATGATGTAGCTGAGGATCGCGCCCGACGATCCCACCAGAGCGCCGGTGATGATCATCGCCGTGTTGTGCAGCGTGAAGCCCATCGCCGCCGCCGCCCAGCCCGAATAGGAATTGAGCATCGACACCACGACCGGCATGTCGGCGCCGCCGATCGGAATGATCAGCAGGAAGCCGATCACGAAGCTCAGCACCGTGATCGTCCAGAAGATCCACGGGCTCTGGTCCTGCGTGAAATAGGCGATCAGGCCGAGGATCGCGGCGAGCACGCCGAGATTGATGACGTGGCGCCCCGGCAGCATGATCGGCTTGCCGCCCATATTGCCGTTGAGCTTGAGGAAGGCGATGACCGAGCCCGAGAAGGTGATCGCGCCGATCGCGACGCCGAGACCCATCTCGATCCTGCTCACGGGGAAGATATAGGCAAGCGGCGTGCCGGTGTCGGAGACAAGCATCTGCGCGATGCCGAAGGCGCCCGGATTGAGATAGGCGGCGCATGCGACGAGCACTGCGGCAAGCCCCACCAGCGAGTGAAAGGCCGCGACGAGCTGTGGCATGTCGGTCATCGCGATCCGCCGCGCCGTAGTAACCCCGATCACCGCACCGATCCCGATCGCGACGAGGATCTCGGCGATGGTCACGCCGTCGATATGCGACAGCAGCGCGACATAATCGAAGCCGGTGTCGGTCGTCCCGACCGCGAGCGTCTGGATCGTCGGCGCATGGGTGACGAGCGTCGTCACCACCGCGATGGTCATGCCGATGATGCCCATGCGGTTGCCGCGCTGCGAGGTCGCCGGGCTCGACAGGCCGCGTAGCGCGAGGATGAAGCACACCCCCGCGACGAGATAGGCGAGCGATGCCCAGGGATTGACCGTCAGATGTTCCATAGCGCTCAACCCGTCCCCATTCCGTTTCCGTCATGCCAGCGAAAGCTGGCATCTCTCCGTCGCTCGCGTGCGCCCGGAGCCGCACGAGACCCCAGCTTTCGCTGGGGTGACGGTCAGTGCTTCGCCGCCGCCGGCGCCTTCTTCTTGTACATCGCCAGCATCCGCGCGGTGACCGCGAAGCCGCCGAAGATGTTGACGCTCGCCAGCACCACCGCGAGCAGCCCGAGCCATTTCGACGTAGCGCCCCGACGATGATCACGCTCGAAATCGCATTGGTCACCGCCATCAGCGGCGTGTGCAGCGCCGGCGTGACCGACCAGACGACGTAATAGCCGACGAAGCAGGCCATGACGAAGATCGAGAGAATCGAAATGAAGTCCATGGTCTTTCCTTAATCCTCCCCGGCACGGGGAGGGGGACCATTCGCCACTTCCGGCGAATGGTGGAGGGGGCGGGCACCGTACGCAACGATCGCGTCCGCCGCAGCGTCCAGATCATTCAAGATACGCTGCGCCGAGACGTGAACGACGCGGAACCCGTTTTCCGAAATGAATGCGTCTCGCACAGCATCCCGCATCGGCCGATCAGCGCGATTATGGCCTTCGCCGTCAATTTCGATCACCGTCTTCATCGCGGGACAATAGTAATCGACGACGTACGGACCGACGGGATGCTGGCGGCGGAATTTGAGACCGGCGTGTTTGCCGCGCAGTCGCTGCCACAGCAGCGCCTCGGGCAAGCTCAGATCGCGCCGCAATCTGCGCGCGATTGCGACCTCGGGGCGAAGCGCGCGCGGCCCGCCCCCTCCACCCTTCGCTGAATGCTCAGGGTCCCCCTCCCCGTTCCGGGGAGGACCAGGGCTCGGCTCAATCACCCCAACAACCGCGCATTGACGACCTTGCCGCCCTGCGTCAGCCGGATCGCATCGCCGATCTCGGCATCGAGCACCGGCTTGCCGGCCTCTTTGTCCCAGAAGGCGTTGAGGAAATTGTACAGGTTGCGCGAGAACAGCGCCGACGCATCGGCCGCAAGCCGCGAGGCCACGTTGCGATAGCCGACGATCGACACGCCGTTGACGACCACGACTTCACCCGCGACCGCACCCTCGACATTACCGCCAGCCTCGACCGCGAGATCGACGATCACCGAGCCCGGCTTCATGCTCGCGACCTGCGCCGCCGATATCAGCCGCGGCGCCGGACGCCCCGGGATCAGCGCGGTCGTGATGACGATGTCCTGCTTGGCGATATGCCCCGAGACGAGCTCGGCCTGCGCCGCCTGATATTCGGGGCTCATCTCGCCGGCATAGCCGCCCGAGCCTTCGCCCTCGATCCCCGCGACATTTTCGACGAAGATTGGTTTGGCGCCGAGCGACTGGATCTGCTCCTTGGTCGCCGAGCGCACGTCGGTCGCCGAGACCTGCGCGCCCAGGCGCCGCGCGGTGGCGATCGCCTGCAGCCCCGCGACGCCGACGCCCATCACGAACACGCGCGCCGCCGAAACGGTGCCCGCCGCGGTCATCATCATCGGGAAAGCGCGGCCATAAACGCCCGCGGCATCGAGCACCGCCTTGTAACCGGCGAGGTTCGACTGCGACGACAGGATATCCATCGACTGCGCACGCGTGATGCGTGGCATGAACTCCATCGCCAGGGCCTCGAGTCCGGCAGCGGCATAGCCGTCGATCCGTGCGCGATCCGCAAACGGGTTTAGCCCCGCGACCAGCCAGGCGCCGGGCGCGACGCCCGCCAGCGCGTCGGCCGACGGGCCCTGCACGCCCAGCACGATCTCGGCCCCCGCGAACGTCGCCGCGCGATCGGCGACGGTCGCGCCCGCAGCGGCATAATCGGCGTCGGCAATCGACGCAGTCTCGCCCGCCCCGGCCTCGACCGCGACGCTCGCACCGAGCGCAATGAACTTCTTGACCGTCTCCGGGGTCGCGGCAACGCGGCGCTCGCCCTCTACGGTTTCGCGGAGGACGGCGATCTTCACGCCTACTTGCCCGAGACCAGCCACACCACCACGAAGGCGATGATAAAGACCGCGACGGCGCCATATTTCATGACGTTCATGACCTTGTCGTATGTCGCGCGGTGGACCTGCATGTCGTTGTCGGCAGCCATCGTTCCATCCCCTGCAAGACGGGGTAGTCCCCCGGTTCAGCCAACTGCTTAGCTCGCGCACGCCTCGGCCTCAACCCCCGCGCTTTTACCGCGCGAAATGGCGATGCGCTGTCCCGCGCGTCCCATGGCGGGGCGTTTAAGCCGGTTTTCACACCTTGTCGGTACATGGTGGCGCTGGGATTCGACACGAATGGGATGAACGCATGACGCGTAACGGACAGCGGCTGCTGATGTTGATCGACGACGAGCCCGCGCAACGCCGGCTTGTCGCGGCGATCGCAGCGCGGCGCGGCTGGCGGGCGGTATTCGCGGCCGACGGCGAGATGGCGATCTCGATGCTCGGCACGCAGGACGGCATGCAGCTCGACGCGATCCTGCTCGACCAATGGGCGCCGGAGGCCGATCCGACTGCGCTGATCGACGAGATCCGCCGCCGTCGCCCGGCGCTGCCACTGCTGCTGCTCACCGCCAACGGCTCGGTCGCCGATGCGGTCGCCGCGATGCGCAGCGGCGCGACCGATTTCCTCGTCAAGCCGCTCGCGCCCGAGCGGCTGCTCGCCGCGCTCGACGCGGCGGTTGCGGGCAAGGCGGCGGGGGAACTGCGTCCGCTCACCGAGAAGATCCCCGCGCTGCTCGCGTTCGACGAGATCGTCGGCTCCGCCCCCGATTTCCGCGCAGCGCTCGCCATCGCCGCCAAGGCCGCCCGCGCGCGCGTTCCCGTGCTCGTCGAGGGCGAAAGCGGCGTCGGCAAGGAAGTCGTCGCCGAAGCGATCCACGCCGCCTCCCCCCGCGGCAAAAAGGCGATGGTCGCGGTCAATTGCGGCGCGCTGCCACCGAACCTGATCGAGTCCGAGCTGTTTGGGCACGAGAAAGGCGCGTTCACCGGCGCGTTCGAACGCAAGATCGGGCGCTTTCAGGAGGCTGATGGCGGCACGCTGTTCCTCGACGAAATCGGCGAAATGCCGCTCGAGGCGCAGGTCAAACTGCTCCGCGTGCTGCAATCGGGCGAGATCCAGCCGATCGGCGCGCGCCATACGCGCGAGGTCGACGTCCGCGTCATCGCCGCAACCAACAAGCGGTTGATCGAGGAGGTCGAGGCCGGCCGCTTTCGCGAGGATCTCTATTACCGCCTCAACGTCGTCCAGGTGACGATCCCGCCGCTTCGCGAACGCGCCGGCGACATCCCGGCCTTGGCGCGCCATCTGCTCGCGCGAATTGCCGAACAGCCGGGGTTGCGCCCGCTCGGCATCACCGACGATGCGCTCGCCTTGCTCGGCCGCTACGACTGGCCGGGGAATGTCCGTCAGCTGCAAAACGCCCTGTTCCGCGCGGCGGTGCTCTGCGACGGCGCGGCGCTGACGCGCGGCGACTTCCCGCAGATTGCGGCGCTCGGCGGGCAGCGGCACACGACCCCGACGCCGATCCCGCTGGCGACGAGCGGCGGTGTGACGCTGTTCCACGCCGACGGCAATCTGCGCGCACTCGAGGAGATCGAGGCCGACGTCATCCGGCTCGCGATCGGCCATTATCGCGGCCGGATGACCGAAGTCGCGCGGCGGCTCGGGATCGGGCGTTCGACGCTCTACCGCAAGCTCGGCGAGCTTGGCATCGACAACGCCGCCGCCTGATCGGCGCCACTGCGGCACAACGGTTCGTCGCAAATTTCGTCCCGCTACGGACACACCCGCGCCGCCAGGGGTTGTGTCGGGAAAGGAGTATGTATTCCCATGCGTAACAAGATGATCCTCGCGGCGCTGACCGCCTTCACCCTCGTCCCAACCGTAGCGCCGACCGCCGTGTCGGCGCAGAGCTATGACGATCGCCGCTACGATCGTCGTGACGATGATCGGCGCGATGATCGTCGGGACGACCGTCGTGACGAGCGCACCTATCGCGGCCAAGACGGCCGCTATTATCCGTGCAAGCGCAGCAGCGGCACGACCGGCGCGGTCGCGGGTGGTGTCGGTGGCGCGGTTGCGGGCAACGTCCTCGGCGGCGGCCTGCTCGGCACGGTCGCCGGTGGTGTCGGTGGGGCACTGCTCGGCAAGACGCTCGACAAACGCCATGACGCTGCGCAGAACCGCAAGAACGGGTGCTGATCGAAATCGGGCGGTAGCGTAGGCTACCGCCCGACCAAGGCGCGGTCGCGTAGACCGCGCCATACCCGTACCGCCTGAGCCGTTTCAGGCACGTCATGAACACGCAGCAGTTGTGCGCCGGCCATGATCCCCGTCAGCGCCAGCCCGATCGACCCGCCGAGCCGCTCGCTCGCGGGTGCCTCGTTCGACAGCGCACCGATCATGCGTTTGCGGCTCGCGCCCAGCAGGATCGGGCATCCCAGGCCGTGAAAGATGGCCAACCCGTTCATCAGCGCCAGATTGTCGGCGAGCGATTTGCCGAAGCCGATCCCCGGATCGACGATGATCCGCGCGCGCGCGACCCCGCCCGCGACAACCGCCGCGATCCGCGTCTCCAGCCAATCGAACACATCGAGCACGACGTCGCCATAGCCAGTACCGCCGTGCGGTCCTTTCATGGGGTCCGGCGAATGCATCAGGACGACCGGACACCCGGCCTTGGCGACCACGTCGAGCGCGCGATCGTCCCATAGCAGCGCGGCGACGTCGTTGACGATCGCCGCGCCCGCCGCGAGCGCAGCCTCCATTACCGCTGCCTTGCGCGTGTCGATCGAAACCAGCGTTCCCGCCCGCGCGAGCCGTTCGACGACTGGAACGACGCGCGCGATCTCGTCGCCTTCCCACACCGTCGCCGCCCCCGGTCGCGTCGATTCACCGCCGATATCGATCAGCGCCGCCCCCGCCGCCGCCATCGCGACACCCGCGCTCGCCGCCGCTGCGGGATCGTCATGCTGCGCGCCGCCATCGGAGAAGCTGTCGGGCGTGACGTTGAGGATGCCGCACACCGACGGTTGATCGAAGCGCAGTGTGCGTTCGCCGAGCGTCAAAGGCGCACGGGGCGCCGTGATCGCCGCATGGAGTCGCGCGGCGCGTTCATCGCTCAGCAGCGCATCGAGCGCGGTGATCGGCACGGTGCGGCGCCGCCCGTCTTCGATCACCTCATAGGCCGAGAACCACAGCATCCCGCCCGCCAACCGCGCGACCTCGCCGTCGCGGTCGATCGGCGTATCGACGAACTGGATCGGGCGGAGGTGAAGGCTGCTCATGGATCATCCCGTCGCCCCGGCGGAGGCCGGGGCCGCTGCGTTTGACGCGAAACCTCTGTCGCGCACAACTGGCTGGCGGCCCCGGCCTCCGCCGGGGTGACGCCTAGATCTGCGTCGCGAGCAGATAGGTCTGCCGCAGCGTGTCGATCGGCTTGAGACCCTCGGGCGTCTCATAATGCCAGAAGGTCCAGCCATTGCACGCGGGCGCGCCCTGCAGCACCGAGCCGAGCTTGTGGATCGACCCGGTCTGGTCGCCGCTGATCACCGAGCCATCCGCCCGCACCGTCACGCTGTAGCGCCGCTTGGCATCGGTCAGTACCGCGCCGGCGACCAGCATGCCATTCTCGACGATCGTCCCGAACGCGACGCGCGGCGCGGCCTTGGGGCTCTGCATCGTCTTCAATGCCGATTCATCGAGCGGCAGCGCAGCGGCGATCCGCTCTTCCGCCGCCGCGATATAGTCGCTCTCGCGCTCGATCCCGATCCAGTGCCGTCCCAGTCGCTTGGCAACCGCGCCCGTCGTGCCGGTGCCGAAGAACGGATCGAGCACCACGTCGCCAGGCTTGGTGCAGGCGAGCAGGATGCGATAGATCAAAGCCTCGGGCTTCTGCGTCGGATGCACCTTGACGCCGTCGCGCTTCAGCCGCTCCTGCCCGCCACAGGTCGGGAATTCCCAGTCCGAGCGCATCTGCAGCTCGTCATTGAGCGTCTTCATGCTGCGATAGTTGAAGGTGTAGCGCGACTTCTCGCTCATCGACGCCCAGATCAGCGTCTCGTGCGCGTTGGTGAAGCGCGTGCCCTTGAAATTGGGCATCGGGTTGGTCTTGCGCCAGACGATGTCATTGAGGATCCAATAGCCCAGATCCTGGATCGCCGCGCCGACCTTGTAGATATTGTGGTACGATCCGATCACCCAGATCGCGCCATTGTCCTTGAGGATGCGCTTGGCCTCGGCGAGCCATTCGCGCGTGAACTTGTCATAGGCGCTGAGCGAATCGAACTTGTCCCATTCGTCGGTCACCGCATCGACATGGCTGCCGTCCGGGCGCGACAGGTCGCCGCCGAGCTGGAGGTTGTAGGGCGGGTCGGCGAAGATCAGATCGACCGACTTGGCGGGCAGCGCGCGCATCGCCGCGATGCAATCGCCGCGCAGGATCTGGTCGAGCGGCAGCTGCACCGGCGTCTCGACCGCGCGCGGCGCCACCGTCCTGATCTTTTCCAAAACCCCCATCGTCAATCGCCCCTTCGTGTGTGGAGCGCATCCCTGCCAGCAAAGGGATTCGCGTCAAGCGAACATTGGTTAACGAAAAACCTTGAGATTCCGTCAATTTTGCGGAACATTTCGGGAAACGACCCAGATATTGAGTCCCGACTTATCCACAGGCTCAAGCGCTGGTGTGTGGCTGCGAAGACTCGTTCACCAAATAAGCTTCGGCAACGGGGCGAAAACTGCGCCGATGGAGCGCGCACGGCCCATGTTCGCGCAACGCGCGGAGGTGATCGGGCGCGCCATAGCCCTGATTGCTATGCCATCCGTAATGCGGATGCGCCTCGGCATGCGCGAGCATGATCGTGTCGCGGGTATGCTTGGCGATGATCGAAGCAGCGGCGATCGACAGGCTGATCGCATCGCCCTTGACGATCGGCGTCGCGGCGAAGCCCCATTTGGGGAGCCGGTTGCCGTCGACCAGGACATGCCCCGGCGCGCAGCCGAGCGCTTCGACCGCGAGCGTCATCGCCTTCATCGTTGCCCAATAGATGTTGAGCGTGTCGATCTCGTCCGCCTCGACGATCCCGATCCCGACGATCGCACACGCCCGCAACCGGTCGTGCAGCCGCTCTCGCTCAAGCGGCGGGAGCGTCTTCGAATCCTTGATACCGCGCGGAACGCCCTTCGCGGGCAGGATCACGGCGGCGGCGACGACTGGGCCGGCGAGCGGACCGCGGCCCGCTTCATCCACGCCTGCTACGGGCGCCAGGCAGAGCTTTTCGTGTTTGAGGCTAGGCATCGGGTCGAGCCATGCCGGATCGCGCGCCGACTTGCCAGATGGGTCGCGACGGACTGCAGCGGCGATCGGGCGGGGCGGCGTCGTTCAAGAGGATGATTTCGCGCGGAGACGCGGAGACGCGGAGGAGAAGAAGATTTGGTTCGCGCAGAGGCGCAGAGGACGCGGAGACAGAGAGAGAGAGAGAGTTCACAAGGACCGCGCAAGCGCCTTTTGCAGCCCGCTTCGCAGGTCGGGATACGCTGCAGCGAGCGCGCCCCCTCCGCGTCCTCCGCGCCTCCGCGCGAACAAAACCTTCTTCTCCCTCCGTGCCCCAAGCGCCCGCGCGAACGCGATTTAGGAGATGTCGCCAGCCCGCACGTGTTGCTGCCCCATCGGCCCATGCCCCCCGCCCAGCCCCGGCGCCGCCCGCAGCGCTGCCCGTACGAACTGGCGAGCCCCCGCGACCGAAGCTTCGAGCGAGCGCCCCTGCGCTAGGAAGGTCGCGATCGCCGAGGCGAGCGTGCAGCCCGTCCCGTGCGTGCTGGTCGTCTCGATCCGCGCGGCGGACCAGGAGGCAATTTCGCCCGCCGGTCCGATCAAGCGATCGATAATCGCATCGCCCTCGCCGTGCCCGCCTTTGATCAGCAAATGTCCCTCTCCCAACGGCAGAGGGAAAGTGCCGAAAGGGTCGGGGTCGTCCACAGGCCGGGCGTCCGCGTCGCCCTTACCCTTCCGCGGCTGCGCGGCTGCCCCCCTCTCCCGCCGGGCGAGAGAGTGTTCGAGCGCCCGGAGTTCGGGCAGGTTCGGCGTCGTCACGGTGGCGATCCGCATCAGCCGCGCGAACGCCGCGACCGTATCGGCATCCGCCAGCACCGCGCCGCTCGTCGCGACCATTACCGGATCGAACACGATCGGCACCGCGAGCGTCTCGAGCACATCCGCCACGCCGTGCGCGGTCGCCGCCGATCCCAGCATCCCGATCTTCACCGCATCGACGCCGATGTCCGACAGGCACGCATCGATCTGCGAGAGCACCATCTCCACCGGAACCGGCATCACCGCCTGCACGCCGAGCGTATTCTGCGCAGTAATCGCAGTGATCGCGGTCATCGCGTGGCCGCCGAGCATCGTAACCGTCTTGATGTCGGCCTGGATCCCCGCGCCGCCGCCCGAATCCGAGCCGGCGATGATCAGGATGCGCGATGTGATGCTCACTGTGGCCGCTTGAAGCGCCGCACGGTCGAGGCAGGATGCCGCGCCAGCAGATCGTCGACCCGCGCCGGGCGGTCCATCAGCTCGCCGCCGCAATTGGGGCAACGATCATCGAGCCGGTCGGCGCATTCCGCGCAGAAGGTGCATTCGAACGAGCAGATGAAGGCGCCGGCCTCGTCGGCGGGGAGATCGGTGCCGCAGCGTTCGCAATCGGGGCGCATTTCGAGCATGGGCGTTTCCTTATTCCCCTCCGCATCTTCTGCCTTATCCCCCTCCCGCTTGCGGGAGGGGCTAGGGGAGGGGCTGTCCTGTAATCGAGGCAGCATCGCTTGTCGCACTGCCCTCCCCCCGGCCCCTCCCGCAAGCGGGAGGGGAGCAAGAAGAAGCAGCGGCAAGAATCACCCCGCCGCCACCCGCACCGCGTCGCAGATGCGATCCACCACCGCCTCGACCTGCGCGGGGTCGTCGCCCTCGGCCATCACGCGGATCACCGGCTCGGTGCCAGACGGCCGGATCACCAGCCGCCCCCTGCCCTTCAATTCGACCTCGGCCCCGGCGATCACCGCCTTCACCGCCTCATCCTCGAGCGGCTTGCCGCCGGCGAAGCGCACGTTCTTGAGCAATTGCGGCAGCGGCTCGAAGCGATGGAGCAATTCGCTCGCTGGCGCACCCGCCCAGGCAAGCTCGGCCAGGATCTGCAGCGCCGCCACCAAGCCGTCGCCCGTCGTCGCATAATCCGACAGGATGATGTGCCCCGACTGCTCGCCGCCGACATTATACCCCTGCGCGCGCATCGCCTCGAGCACGTGGCGATCGCCGACGCTGGTCCGCACCAGCCCGATCCCCTGCGCCGCGAGATGCCGCTCGAGCCCGAGGTTCGACATCACCGTCGCGACCAGCCCGCCATTCTTCAACCGCCCGCTGCGCGCCCAACCGCTCGCGATCGTCGCCATCAACTGGTCGCCATCGACGACATGGCCCTTCTCGTCGACCACGATCAGCCGGTCGGCGTCGCCGTCGAGCGCGATACCCAGATGCGCGCCCGAAGCGACGACGGTTTCGCACAGCAGCGTCGGCGCGGTCGAGCCGACCCCGTCATTGATGTTCTTGCCATTGGGGGTGACGCCGATAGCGACGACTTCGGCACCCAGCTCCCACAGCGCGGTCGGCGCGACACGGTACGCCGCGCCATTGGCGCAATCGACGACGATCTTCATCCCGTCGAGCCGCATATTCTCGGGAAAGGTCGACTTGGCGAAATGGATATAGCGCCCCTGCGCATCGTCGACACGGCGAGCGCGCCCGATCTCGGGCGCGGGCGAGAGCTCGATGTCGCCCTCGATCAGCGCCTCGATCGCCAGCTCGTCGGCGTCGGACAATTTGTAGCCGTCGGGCCCGAACAGCTTGATGCCATTGTCGAAATAGGGGTTGTGGCTCGCCGAGATCATCACGCCGAGATCGGCGCGCATCGACTGCGTCAGCATCGCGACGGCCGGGGTCGGCATCGGCCCGAGCAGCACCACGTCCATCCCGACCGAAGTGAACCCAGCGACCATCGCCGATTCGAGCATATAGCCCGACAGCCGCGTATCCTTGCCGATCACGACGCGGTGGCGGTGATCGCCGCGCCGGAAGTGCGCGCCCGCCGCCATGCCGACCTTCATCGCCATCGCCGCGGTCATCGGGTTTTTGTTGGTCAGCCCGCGGATCCCATCGGTGCCGAAATATTTTCTTGCCATACGCGCGCATCCATTCGGTTATGCCGGATCTTCTTCTGGTGCGTTCAATAGCGTTCCGCAATCATAAGGGCGAGCATGTCGGCCAAGCTGAATACCCCATCGACCCGGATTTTGCTGTCGCTCGTCGCAGGGCTGCTGCTCGGCGTGGTGCTGGCGCACTGGCTGCCCGCGGCGGTGCCGGGTACCGTCGCCGTGACGCAACCGATCGGCACCGCCTGGATCAACGGGCTGCAGATGACCGTGATTCCCTTGGTCTTTTCACTGCTCGTCACCGGCATCGCCAGCACCGCCGAGGCGGCGCGCAGCGGCCGGATCGCGGCGCGCTCGATCGTGCTGATCCTCGCGGTGATGACGGCGAGCGCGGTCGCTGCGGCCGTGCTCACTCCGCTGTTCCTCCGCCTCGTGCCGATGCCGGCCGCCTCGGCCGTCGCGCTGCGGCACGCGCTGGCAGGGGCCGCGCCCGCCGGAGACGTCCCGCCGCTCGGCGCTTTTCTCGCCGGGATCGTGCCCAACAATATCGTCGCCGCGGCGACCAACGGCGCCTTCCTCTCGCTGATCCTGTTCGCCTTGCTCTTCGCCTTCGCGCTCACCCGGATCGATCCGCGCGGCCGCGATCAGCTCATCGGCTTCTTCTCCGCGATCCGCGACACGATGCTCGTCATGATCGGCTGGATCATCTGGATCGCACCGATCGGCGTGTTCGCGCTCGCGCTGACCGTCGCCGCGAAGACCGGCACGGCAGCGGTCGGCGCGCTGGTCCATTACATCGTCACCGTCTCGTCGGTCGGCGTGGTGGTCAGCCTGTTCGCGCTGCCGCTCGCGGTGCTCGGCGGGCGGATCGCGCTGGGGCGCTTCCTGCGCGGCGCCGCGCCGGTGCTTGCGGTCGCGCTCAGCACGCAATCCTCGCTCGCCAGCCTGCCCGCGATGCTGCGCAGCAGCGAGGAGTTCGGCGTTCCCGTCGCAACCTCGGGCGTCGTCCTGCCGCTGTGCGTCGCGATGCTGCGCGCGACCGGCCCGGCGATGAACCTGGCGGTGGCGATCTATGTCGCGAGCTGGTTCGGCATCCCGATCAGCTTCGCGACGCTGGTCGCGGCGACCGCGATCGCGATGCTGACCTCGCTCGGGTCGGTGAGCCTGCCTGGGCAAGTCAGCTTCATCGGCGCGATCGCGCCGATCGCGGTGACGCTCGGCGTGCCGGTCGCGCCGCTCGGGCTGCTCGTTGCGGTCGAGACGATCCCCGACATGTTCCGCACGCTCGGCAACGTGATCTTCGATCTGGCGGTGACGCTCATCGTCGCGGCGCGCAGCGATGCCGCGCCCGAAAGTTCTGCCGATGCGCTGCTGCGCGATCCCGCCTAGCGGCGCAGCATCGCCTTCTTGAGCCGGGCGTGGGCAGACGCCTTGATCTGGCACACCCGCGCCGCGCCGACGCCGATCACCGAGCCGATCTCCTCGAGGTTGAACTCCTCGACATAATAGAGCTGGATAACCAGCGCCTCGCGTTCGGGCAGGCTCGCGATCGCCGCGATCAGCGTGTCGCGCTCCTGCTCGTCGGAGAGGTGTTCGAACGCGTCTGGCTCCTCGCTCGCAAACCACGGGCCTTCGTCCGAATAGACATCATCGATCGGCTCCATCCGGACCGGCTGGGCATTGGCGTAGTCGAGCCGGAGCTTTTCGGGCGTAACCCCAATCCTGGCGGCGACCAAAGCCGCATCGGGCGCATGGCCGAGTTCTGTCGTCAACACAGCGACGGTCTCGGCATAAAGGCGTTTCCTTTGCATCGCGCCGCGTGTGATCGTCGCGCTCCGCCGCAGCGCGTCGATCATCGAACCACGCACGCGCGTCGCGAGATATTGTTCGAAGGTCACTTGCCCGCGTTCCTCGAACGCGGCCGCGGCCTCGACCAAGGCGACCATGCCAATCTGGACAAGATCCTCGACCTCGACCACCGACGACATGCTGCCATGGATATGCCGCGCGATACGCCGCACGAGCGGCAGATGCTTGCGCGCCAGCACGTTGAGATCAGGCGCGGCGGTGCGGCCATAGACCAGCGGCTGCGCGTCGGCAAAAAGCGCGGGGTTGGGCTGTGCGGTCATGCTGGGAGCGCTCCGGCTGCGCCGATCACGGCGACGACTTCGACCGATTTGTCCTCGGGCACTTCGAAGAAGCTCATCACCGGGATATCGGGCAGGCAAGTCCTGACGAGTTTGCGGATCGCGACGCGGATCGCGGGCTGGACGACGAGCGCGAACGGCTTGGCCTCGTTGATCAGCGGCTGCGCGGCGTTCTGCAGCGCGTCGACGATGCGGCGGCCGAGATCGGGCTCGATCGTGTGGCGCTTCGACGGATCGCTGCGCATCGCCTGGCCGAGCAGCCCCTCGAGCTGCCCCTCGAGCGTCATCACGCGCAGCGGCTCGCGCACGCCGCACAGCTTGCCGATGATCAGCCCGCCGAGCGCCGGGCGGATCAGCTCGATGATCTCGTCGGCGTCGAGCGTCTTCTGCGCAGCCACCGCGATCGCGGCCGCAATCCGGCGGAATTCCTTGAGCGGCACGTTCTCCGCCAGCAACCCGCGCAGCACCTGGGTCAGCGTGGTGAGCGGCAGCGGGTTGGGCGAGAGCGACGCGACGAGGTTCGCCGCGCGTTCCTTGAGCCCGTCGAGCAACGCCTGGACTTCGTCGGGGCCGAGCAGTTCGGAGGCATGCGTGCCGAGCTGGTGGTTGAGGTGCGTCGCCATCACCGTGCCGGGATCGACCACGAGATAGCCCGCGCCCGTCGCCGCATCGGCGTCGCTCGGCGCGATCCACACCGCGTCGAGCCCGAAGGTCGGGTCCTTGGCGCGCTTGCCCATCAGCCCGCCGACCGCCTGTCCGGTATCGAGCGCGAGCATCTCGTCGGGCGACACGCTGTCCTCGCCGACGACGACGCCGCCGACGATGATGCGATAGGCGAACGGCGCGAGGTTGATGTCGTCGCGCACGCGCACCTGCGGGATGACGAAGCCCATGTCCTTCGACAGCTGGCGCCGCACGCCGGTGATCCGCCCCATCAACGGCGCACCGCGACGCTCGTCGACCAGCGGCACCAGCCCATAGCCGATGTCGAGATTGACCTGCATCGTATCGGCGACTTCGTCCCAGCCGATCTTCGAATAGTCGATCGGCTCGGCCGGCGCGGTCTCGACCGGCGCGGGGCGGCGCGCGGCCTGACGCATCTTCCATGCGGCGAAGCCGGCGAGGCCCGCTGCGGGCAGGATGATGAGGTGCGGCATCCCCGGCATCACGCCGAGCAGGCCGAGAATGATCGCGACCGGGGTCCAGGTCCGCGCCGAGCCGAACTGGCTGCCGATCTGGCCGGCAAGATCCATCGTCGACTGGACGCGGGTGACGATCGCGGCTGCGGCGATCGACAGCATCAGCGACGGGATCTGCGCGACGAGCGCATCGCCGATCGCGAGCAGCACGTAATTGTGCGCCGCCGCCGCGATCGTCATGCCGTGGCTGACCGGCCCCAGGATCAACCCACCGACGATATTGGCGGCGAGGATGAGCAGGCCGGCGACCGCGTCGCCCTTCACGAACTTCGACGAACCGTCCATCGAGCCGTAGAAATCGGCCTCGGTCGCGACTTCGACGCGGCGCAGCTTGGCTTCGTCGGGGGTGATCAGGCCGGCGTTGAGATCGGCGTCGATCGCCATCTGCTTGCCGGGCAACGCATCGAGCGTGAAACGCGCCGACACTTCGGACACGCGGCCCGCGCCCTTGGTGACGACGATCATGTTGATGATCACGAGGATCGCGAAGACGAACAGGCCGACGACATAGTCGCCGCCGATCAGGAAGGTGCCGAACGCCTCGATCACATGGCCGGCGGCGCTCTCGCCCTCATGGCCGTGGACCAGCACGACGCGGGTCGATGCGACGTTGAGGCTGAGGCGGAACAGCGTCGCGAATAGCAGCACCGTCGGAAAGGCCGAGAAATCGAGCGGCTTCTGCGCGTTGAGGCTGACCATCAGCACGGCGAGGCTGATCGTGATGTTCATGATGAAGAACACGTCGAGCATCGCCGCCGGGATCGGCACGACCATCAGCACGACCAGCAACAGGATCGCGACCGGAAGCGCTGCCGAGCGCAGCAGCGGCAGGATCCCGCCCGGCTTGCCGGCGGGGGCTGTTAGAGCAAGCGCCACGTCTTACGCCCCCATCTGCGCGAGCATCATATAGGCCAGCCGCGCGTTCGCCGGGGTCGGTCGCAACAGGCTGTTCGACGCCATTTGCGTGGCGCTCGTGCCGTTCAGCCGCTGGAGCGTCGATTGCGCCCACATCGCGGCATCCGACGTCGAGTCCTCGGCATTGCCGGGAATGACGTCGGCGCCCCATTGCCCGAGCCGCGTCGCGGCCAGCCCCGAAGTCGCCGGCGCGCTCGCCCCTTCCGCGCTCTGATCGAGCTTGGCGGCGAAGCGGCTGTAAATCGCCGACAGCGAGCGCGCGCTGCCGTCGCCGTTGAAGAACACGCCGCGATTGGCGCGTGCGGCAGCGGGGAACATCGCCGCGCCGCTCTTATCGGGATTGGCCTGCATCGCGGTCAGGAACGACCTTGCGCCGCCCAGCCCAAGGAAATGCGCGATATAGAGGTCGGTGCCGGTCGCGGTGCGGCCGGTCGCGCTTTCGAGCGCGTCCTTATTGTCGCTGGCATGCTCGGCGGCCATCAGCGACGCGGCCGACGGATCGTTGCGCAGCGCGAGGATCGCACGCTTCATGATCGGGTCGGCGACGGTCGCGCGGCCATTCGCGCCGGTCGAAATGGCATTCGCCGCCCAGGCGAGGCCATTCTCCGCGCCATGCGCCTTGACGACACGCAACCAGCTCTGGTCGACGAACTGATACAGCCCGGCCGCACTCGACGTGCCCGCCTTGGCGTTGGCGTTGAGCCCGCTCTCGAGCTTGGCCTGCCCCAGCAGATAGTTGAAATCGATGCCGGTCTTCTGACTGGCATTGGCGATGGCGTTGCGGATCGCACCGCCAGCGCCAGTCGCATCGACCGCCCCGTTCAGAATGGAAAGTGGATTGAAAGGCATCGGACCCCAGGTGCTTGCGCGGACTTACGTCAAGCTCAGCAAGGGTCGTGCCAAGATGCTTAATTATGCGTAAGCCGCGATTCCCATGCCGGGGCGATACACCGTCCCCGGCGCCGATCCGACCGCGACACCGGCAGAGCCGGTCAGGGTTTGCAGGCGACGGCGAACATTTGCCGCCATCAGATTGACGTAGATGCGGCAGGTCTCGTTGAGGCGATGCGCTTCCTCGGCGAGCGCGCGCAGCTCGTCGCCAGCGGGCGCCTGCCCGAATGCCGCGACCGCTTCGATCGCGGCGAGCTTGTCGGCGGTCGCGTGCTCGAGCGCCGCGACATCGTTGACCTTCAATGCAGCGATCTCGGCGTGAAGCGTTTCGATCACGCCGATCAGCGCGTCGCGCCGCGTGGCGAAGCTCATCTTTTCGGGTTCCAGTACAATTTCAGGGCGAGCATCCGGTCGGCGATCGTTTCGGGCGTGATCGGGTAGGTCCCGTTGCGCACGGCGCGACGCACTTCCTCGACCCTGGCTTGCTGTGCCGGGGTAGGCGCGCCAAAGTCGAACGCGATGGCGGACAGGTCGCGTTGTTGCACCACCGCATCGCTCGGCCGATCGGCCACCGTTGCCGGTTTCGCTGCTGCGGCAACCGGCACGACCAATCGATCGTGCGACGTGCCTGCCTTTGATCCGATCGCTTCTACCATGTCTGCACCTTCGCGGTTTCCGCTGACATAGAATAGAACGACCGGCGCGCGCGGAGCTTAAGAAAGGATTTCGCGCTTTTCGGAAATGCCGGTCATTCGGTCCAGCCCGGCAGCGTCGCACGGCCGCTGTCGATCGCGATCGCCTGGATCGGCGCCTTGGCGGCGTCGATCTTGACGAGGAAACGCCCACCCGCAACTGCGTCGCCGGCCGCGATCCCGTCGCGCGTGATCGAGAAGCCCGGCGAGCCCGCACTGATCGTCACGGGATCGCCGCGCTTGATCACATAGACCGGGCGCGCCACGGCAACGTCGCTTTGCGTCAACACCAGCGGCGCAGCCCCCTTGGGCGCAGTCGCAGGCAACTTTATCGGCACATACATCCGCCATTCGGGCCCGGTGCAGGTGACGACGACGGCGTCATGCGCCTCGGACCGCCACGCCATCGACACCATCGGGCAGGCGGCAAGCTTCAACCGACTGTCGATCGGCGTGCGCGCGCCGCCCTCGTCGCCGACGCCGTGCCCGGCAAAGGCGCTCACCGCGCGGTCGAGCGCGGTGGTGTCCTGAAAGCTTCGCGGCGCGGTCGCGGCGAGCGGCGTGGCGACGACGAGCAAGAGCAAGGGAAGATGACGGATCATCGCGAAGTCCTTTGAAGCGGCAAGATGGGGTTGCCGGGCGGCAATGCCGTGCCGGGGCCGGCAAAACCGGTGGAAACGGTGACCGAGCGGCCATTCGGTCGCACGGCGGAAACAATGACGAGGCGATCGGCCGGAACGGCGTGCGCGACGAGCAGGAGCGTCGCGACCGCGCGCGCGCGGTCGGCGGCGAGCATCGCGCCGCTGCCGGTGACGGGATCGACATCGCCGGGCGAGCCGTCGACGGCACCTGCGATCCGCAACGCCACGCGCCGGTCGCGCGTCGCTTCACGCGCCCATGTGACCAAAGCGTCGGTCGATGCCGTCGGCACCGCGGACCCTGGCGCGAACCCGTGCAGCGCGGCGACCGACACCGCGATCGGCTCGGCCGGATCGGCGCGAAGTTTCTCGCGAACGCCGAAGCCCTCGCGTAGGCCGCGCGCCAGCGCATGGCGGTCGAGATGTTGGCTCGCCTGGAGAAACACGAAGAAACCGACGAGCAGCAGCGCAAGATCGGCGAGCGTCATCAGCCACACCGGCCGGCCCGAGGCGAGCTCGGGCAGATCGTCCTCGATCAGCGCGGCGGTCATGCGACTTCCTTGAGCGCGGCGCCGCGCGGTCGCTCGCGCGCGGCGAGCGCGATCAGCGGCGGATCGAGCCGCAACCGCTCCACCGCCTCGTCGCGCGCCTGGCGGCGCAGCCGCGCGGCGATCGGCGCGAACACGAGATTGGCGAGCAGCGCGCCGTAGAGCGTGGCGAGCAACGCGACCGCCATGGCGGCGCCGATCGCCGAAGGGTCCTGCATCTTCACGAACATGCCGACCAAGCCGATCAGCGTGCCGACCATCCCCATCGCGGGTGCCGTCTCGGCGGCGCCGCTCCACAGTTCGGCGGCGGCAACAGCGCGTTCGGTGCGCGCACGGCGGCGCTGATGAAGCAGTTCGGCAACGTCTTCGGGCGTCGCGCCGTCGACGATCGCGGCGATCGCGGCCGCTATGTCGGGATCGGCGATCACCGAACGGTCGAGCGCCATCACGCCGTGGCGCTTGGCGATTCGGCCGAAGGCGGCGATCTGGTCGAGCAACGGATCGGCGGCGAAGCGCGCCCGAATCAGCGACCCGAGCGCGGCGAACCCGCCTGCCAGGTCACGCGCCGGCGTGCGCAGCACCATCGCGGCGAGCGTCCCCCCGCCGACGATGGCAAAGGCGAGCGGATCGAGAAAGGGGGCAAGGAGCGCTGTCATCGCGGTATGCACTGCAAGCCGCGGGCCAGTTTCACCCCCGCGTCGCCCCGGCGAAGGCCGGGGCCGCTATGGTGTCGCGCACGACGTCGCGCATGCGCGGCGCCCGCTCGCCAGCATCGGAGCGGCCCCGGCCTGCGCCGGGGCGACGAACGGCAACCGCTTTGCCGCCGTCCGGCAAGCCTTTGCCGCCCGCTCCCGCCCCACACCGCTTTTCGCCCCCTCCGCGCATTTGGCACGCCCTTTGCTGGTACCCCATCGCGCAATAAGGCGCTGGAGACGGGCGATGCCCAACGACAGTCTGTTCGGAGTACATGGTGCCGCCCTCGAAGTGCGTTCGCAGCGCATGGGCGTGCTCGCATCGAACATCGCCAACGCCTCGACCCCGGGGTTCAAGGCGCAGGACGTCGATTTCCACAAAGCGCTCGCCGCGGTCGAAAGCACTGGCGGCGGCGCCAGCATCACCGGCGCGCTGCAATATCGCGTCCCCTCGCAGCCCTCGCTCGACGGTAACACCGTCGAGCTCGCGACCGAGCAGACCGCCTTTGCCGAGAACGCCGTCGCCTATCAGACGACGCTTTCCTTCCTCAACGGGCGGATCAGCCAGATCACCCGCGCATTGAAGGGCGAATAGCATGGCCGATCCCCTCACGATCTTCCAGGTCGCCGGGCGCGCGATGTCCGCCCAGCTGGTGCGGATGAACACCACCGCGTCGAACCTCGCCAATGCCGGTTCGGTCACCGGCAGCGCCGACACCGCCTACCGCACGATCAAGCCGATCTTCCGCACGCAGTACGACAAGGCCTCTGGCCTCGCGACGGTCAACGTCGAGAGCATCGTCACCGCGGGCGAGACGCCGTCGAAGCATTACGACCCGTCGCACCCGCTCGCCGACAAGGACGGCAACGTCTGGGAATCGGCGGTCGATGAGACGCGCGAGCTGGTCGACATGATGGAGACCTCGCGCACCTACCAGAACAATGTCGAGGTCATGCAGACCGCGAAATCCCTGATCCTCGATACCCTCAAGATGGGACGCTAAAAAATGGCCAGCACCTTCGATTCCACGCTCTCCAGCCTGGGCATCAGTTCGACGGCATCGACCACAGCGAATGCCGCGGTGAACAGTTCGTCGACGACGCTCGGCACCTCGGACTTCCTCAAGCTGCTCACCGCGCAGCTGCAGAACCAGGATCCCTTTTCACCGACCGACAACAGCCAGATGGTCGCGCAGCTCGCGCAGATCACCAGCACTTCGGGCATTGCCGACATGAGCACGACCTTGAAGGCGATCCAGACCAAGCTCAACGGCCCCAGCACCGCCGATGCGCTGTCCTATGTCGGCAAGACCATCCTGACCGAAGGCAGCACCGCCTACGGCCGGACCAGCGGCGGGATCGCCGGCGCGGCCGAGATCGACGGCGATGCGAGCGACGTCAGCGTGTCGATCAAGGACGCCAACGGCCAGCTGCTCAACACGATCGACCTCGGCGCGCAGAAGGCAGGCGATATCAGCTACGACTGGAACGGCAAGACCGCGAGCGGCACCGACGCCGGCACCGGTCCCTTCACCGTCTCGGTCAGCGCGACCGGCACGAGCGGCAGCGTGGCCAGCCGCAATCTGGTGTGGGCGCCCGTTTCCGCCGTCGCGGTCCCCGCCACCGGCAGCCCGACACTCACCGTTCCCGGCGTCGGCCAAGTCGCCCTCACCGCCGTCCGCCAGGTCGGCTGAACTCAACGTCCCTCTCTCTTCATTCCAAGGAGCACCGCTATGTCCTTCTACACCTCGCTCAGCGGCCTGCAGGCCGCGCAGACCGAACTCTCGACCGTCAGCCACAATCTCGCCAACGTCTCGACCGACGGCTTCAAGAAGAGCCGCACCAATTTCTCCGACGTGATCGCCTCGAGCTTCACCAGCGACCCGACCAAGACCGTCGGTTCGGGCGTGGTCGTCAAGGCGAACCAGCAGCAGTTCACCGAGGGCAATCTCAAGACCACCGGCGGCGCGCTCGATCTTACGATCAAGGGCGACGGCTTCTTCACGGTCAAGACCTCGGGTCTCAACCCCTCGACCGCCTACACGCGCAACGGCGCCTTCCAAGTCGATCCGACGACGCACAACATCGTCGATGCGCAGGGGTCGTCGCTGATGGGCTATCCGGTCGATAGCAAGGGCAACGCCACCGCGACCGGCGCCGATGGCCTGATCGCGCTCAATCTGCCGCAGACCAGCGGCACGCCCCAGGCGACCGGCAAGATCGCGCTCGGCGTCAATCTCTACGCCGCGGCCGCGACGCCGACCAAGGCGTTCAACCCGGCCGACGCGTCGAGCTACAACAGCACGACGACGTCTGCGATTTACGATTCGTCGGGCAAGGCCAGCACGCTCACCAATTACTATGTGAAGACCGGCGACAATGCCTGGACGGTCCACAGCTTCGCCGGCGACAAGGAGCTGTCGGTCGGCGGATCGACCGCCGGGACCGCGGTGACCTTCGATGCGGCCGGCAAACTCACCGCGCCGGCCAGCCCGGTCCAGTATGACAGCTTCTCGCCGAGCACCGGCGGGCTCGCGCAGACGCTCAGCCTCGACCTGACCGGTTCGACCCAGGCATCGAGCGCCTTCGCCGTCACGTCGCGCAACGTCGACGGCGCATCGGTCGGCGAACTCTCCGGCGTGTCGGTCGATAACGAGGGCATCGTTTCGGCGAGCTATTCGAACGGCGACACGGTGTCGCTCGGCAAGTTCGCGCTCGCCAATTTCGCCAACCCGACCGGGCTGCGCCAGATAGGCGACAGCTATTGGTCGGCGAGCGGCGTATCGGGCCAGGCGACGCTCGGCGCCGCCAACGAGAACGGCTTCGGCTCGCTGCTGTCAGGAACGCTCGAGGGGTCGAACGTCGATATCACCGAGGAACTGGTCTCGCTGATCGCGGCGCAGCGCAACTTCCAGGCCAATGCCAAGGCGCTCGATACCGCCAGCCAGATCTCGCAGACGATCATCCAGATGCAGGGCTGAGCCGGAAGCGATCGGAGTAACGCATGGACAAGCTGGTCTATACCGCGGCCTCGGGGCTCAAGGCGCATCTCGCGTCGCAGGCCGCGATCGCCAACAATATGGCGAACGCCTCGACGATCGGCTTTCGCGCCGACCGCGTGGTGTTCGACCGGCTGTCCTTGCAAGGCTCCGATTTCGAAACACGCACCCCGGCATCGGCCGAGGTGATAGATGCCGATCGCAAGGCCGGGACGATCCAGCAGACCGGGCGTCCGCTCGACGTCGCGGTAGCGAGCGACAGCTGGCTGACCGTCCAGGCGACCGATGGGACCGAAGCCTATACCCGCCGCGGGGACCTGGAGATCGCCCCCTCGGGGGTGCTCCAGACCGGCGACGGCTTCCCGGTGATCGGGTCGGGGGGCCCGATCACCATCCCGCCCGCGCAAAGCGTCAGCATCTCGCAGACCGGCGAGATCTCGATCATCCCGATCGGCGGCGACATCAAGAACCCGCAGGTGATCGACACGCTCAAGATCGCCAGCGCCAAGGGGTCGGACACCGTCAAGGGTACCGACAATCTGCTCTACGTGCGCGGCGGCGGCGTGCTGCCCGCCGACGTCGACGCGAAGATCGAGAGCGGCGCGCTCGAGGGCTCGAACGTCAACATGACCCAGGCACTGGTCGACATGATCGAGAACCAGCGCAGCTACGAGGTCCAGGCCAATCTGATGAAGTCGGCCAAGGACATGGATGAATCCAGCGCATCGCTGATGCGGCTGCCAAGCTGAAGAAGGAATAGACCATGGGTAGTGCAGCCATGCAGATCGCGCGGACTGGGATCGATGCCCAGGACATGCGGATGCGCGTCATCTCGAACAACCTCGCGAACGTGAACACCACGGCGTACAAGAAGGACCGCGCGGCGTTCGAGACGCTCGCCTACCAGACGGTGACCGCGCCGGGCGCGCCGAGCTCTTCGGAATCGAAATACGCGACCGGGCTCAACCTCGGCACCGGCGTCAAGATCCAGGGCACCGCCCGGATCGACACGCAAGGGTCGTTCCAGCAGACCAACAACAGCCTCGACATGGCGCTCGACGGCGACGGCTATTTCCAGGTGCAGCTCCCCGGCGGCACGCTCGGCTATACCCGCGCGGGCAATTTCTCGCGCAGCCCCGAAGGGCTGCTGGTGACGAGCGAGGGCTATCAGGTCCAGCCCGGCATCACGATCCCCGAGGGCGCGACCGCGATCACCGTCGGCACCGACGGCACCGTGTCGGCGACCGTTCCCGGCCAGTCGGCCTCGACCCAGCTCGGCCAGATCCAGGTGGCGAGCTTCCCCAACGCGGCGGGCCTGCTGTCGAAGGGCGACAATTACCTCGCCGAGACTTCGGCGTCGGGCGCGGCCAATCTCGGCATCGCGGGCCAGGAAGGCCGCGGCAACATCCGCCAGGGGCAGCTCGAAGGATCGAACGTCAATGTCGTCGAGGAGCTCGTCGATATGATCGAAACGCAGCGCGCGTACGAGGTGAATTCGAAAATGATCACCGCGACCGACGAGATGCTGAAATATGTTAACCAAAATCTGTGATGGTTAACGTCATGAAATCCGCTCCCTTCCGAATCGCCTGCGTCCTCACGCTCGTCCTTGCGCCCGCCAGCGCGCAGGCAAATCTGTTCGGCGGCAAGAAGAAGCCACCGGTCGATTTTACCGCCGTGCTCCCGTCGGCCGAGCCCGAGGCGCCCCTGGTCGCGAACGGCTCGATCTTCCAGGCGAGCACCGGCTATGCCGCGCTCTACGAAGGCAGCCGTGCGCGCCGCGTCGGCGACCCGCTGACGATCGTGCTGGTCGAGGCGACCGCCGCGTCGAAGTCGGCCACGTCGAAGCTCGGCTCGAACGGCGGGTTCAGCCTCATTCCGCCGACCACCGGCCGGCTCGCGCTGTTCCAGGGCACCGACGTGTCGATGAGCGGATCGCGCAATTTCAATGGCAGCGGCGCCGCCGACCAGTCGAACAGCCTGTCGGGCGAAGTCAGCGTCACCGTCAGCAAGGTGCTGGCGAACGGCACGATGCTCGTCCAGGGACAGAAGCGGGTCACGCTCAACCGCGGCGACGAGTTCGTCCAGATCAAGGGTCTGGTCCGCTCGGCCGATATCGACGCGAACAACCGCATCCCCTCGACGCGCGTCGCCGACGCGCAGATCGCCTATACCGGCAAGGGCGACGTGGCGCGCGCAAGCCGCCAGGGCTGGCTGAGCCGCTTCTTCTCGGTGGTGAGCCCCTTCTGATGACCCTTTCGCGCG
>NZ_JH584241.1:1433380-1486706 GCF_000241485.1 Sphingomonas sp. PAMC 26605 | reverse complement strand
CGGGGGTGACGGCTGGCGGCTGGTGCTCGCCGTTCTTTTCGCCGCGCTGTTCTCACCCCCGCCTCGGCCGACCGGATCAAGGATCTCGGCGGCTTCCAGGGCATCCGCACCAACCAGCTGACCGGCTACGGCATCGTCGTCGGCCTGCCCGGCACGGGCGACGACAATCTCGAATATACCATCCAGTCGATGAAGGCGGTCGCCTCGCGCTTCGGGCTACAGCTCCCCGCAAACGTCAACCCCGGCCTCAAGAACGCCGCCGTCGTCATGATCACCGCCGATCTGCCGCCCTTCGCCAAGCCCGGCCAGAAGCTCGACATCACCGTCGCCTCGATGGGCAAGGCCAAGAGCTTGCGCGGCGGCGCGCTGATCATGACGCCGCTGCTCGGCGCCGATAACCAGATCTATGCGATGGCGCAGGGCAATCTCGCGGTCGGCGGGCTCGGCGCCGAGGGCAAGGACGGCTCGACGATTGTCGTCAACATCCCCTCGGCCGGTCGCATCCCCGAAGGCGCGACGGTCGAGCGCGCGGTTGCGACCGGCTTCGAAAGCAGCCCGACGCTGACCTTCAACCTCGCACGCGCCGATTTCACGACCGCGCAGAACGTCGCCGGCGCGATCAATTCGCGGCTCGGCGCGGGCACCGCACAGGCGACCGACGCGGTCTCGGTCGCGGTCCGCGCGCCGGTCGGTGGCGACATCCGCGCGACGCTGATGAGCGAGATCGAGAATCTCGACGTGGTCTCGGCCGAGCCGAGCGCGAAAGTAATTGTTAATGCCCGGACGGGAACGGTCGTTATCAACTCTGCGGTCCGCGTCGGCACCGCCGCGGTGACGCACGGCAAGCTGACCGTGCGGATCGACGAAACCGAAAAGGTCAGCCAGCCCTTGCCGTTCAGCCAGGGCCAGACCGCGAAGCAACAGAAGTCCGCGCTCGCGGTCGATGAGGAGAAGCACCCGATGTTCCTGCTCCAGCCCGGACCCAAGCTTTCCGACGTCGTCAAGGCGGTCAACGCGATCGGCGCGTCGCCGGCCGATCTGGTCGCGATCCTCGAGGCGCTCAAGGAAGCCGGCGCGCTCAAGGCCGAGCTGATCGTTCTGTGAGCGATGTTCCCGCCATCACCCCCGTCGCCGCACCGACGAGCGGGATCAGCGTCGATACGAGCCGCTTGCAAAGCCGCGCCAATCTGGAAGCGGCGGGCAAGAAGTTCGAGGCGGTGTTCACCGGCATGATGGTCAAGGCGATGCGCACCACGCACCTCGTCGATGGCGATCTGTTCGGGTCGAAGGGCATGGATACCTTCAAGGACATGCAGACCACGCAGCTCGCGCAGAACATGGCCGATCATGCGCCGCTCGGCATCGGCAAGGCGATGACCGCGTTTCTTGCCAAGTCGCAGGCCGCACTGCAGCCCGCCGCCGAACCGCCCGCTGAGAGCATTACGTCGTGAGCGACCTGCTCAGCATCGGCGCGAGCGGGGTGAAGGCGTATCAGACCGCGCTCACCACCGTATCCGAGAATATCGCGAATGCCGCGACGCCGGGCTATGCCAAGCGCACTGCGGACCTGCGCGAAATCGGGCCCTCCATCGGAATCACCACCGGCAGCAAGACCAGCGTCGGGCAGGGCGTCATCGCCGCCGGGATCACGCGCTCGGCCGATTCGCTGCGCGCCGCCGACGTGCGCAACGCCAGCGCCGACCTCGCCCGCACCGACACCAGCGTCGAATGGCTCGGTCGTATCCAGAACGCGCTGACCGGCAACCAGGTCGGCGATCAGCTCACCGGCTTCTTCAATTCGGCCAAGAGCGTCGCCGCCGATCCCACCGCATCGGCGCCGCGCGCCGCGCTGCTCGAACAGGCCAAGACCGTCGCCGGCAGCTTCACCGCGACGGGCAAGGCGCTCGACAGCCTCGACGCCGATCTCGACGCCACCGCGACGCAGGCGGCGACGACGCTCACGTCGCTCAGCGCGTCGCTCGCCCAGATCAATGACGGGCTTGCCCGCGTGCAACCCGGCTCGAACGGCGCGGCGCAGCTCGCCGACCAGCGCGATTCGATCCTCGACCAGATCAGCGCGATCAGCGATCTGTCGGTCTCGATCGATTCCGCCGGGCGCGCGACCGTCAAGCTCGGCAATGCCGGCGGCCCGACGATCGTCTCGGGCAACCAGTCGGCGAGCGTCGCCTTCGCGCGCGGCAGCGACGGCACCGTCGCCTTCACCGTGCAATCCGCCAGCGGGGTCACCGCGGCGACGCCGTCGGGCGGCGCGCTCGCCGGCATCGTCGAAGCCGCCGGCCGCATCGCCGATGCGCGCACCCAGCTCAATGGTATCGCCACCGCCTTCACCAGCGGCGTCAACGCGGTCCAGGCGCAGGGCAGCGACCTCTCGGGCAACACGGGCGCCGCGCTGTTCGCGACCGGCGCGAGCCCGACCGACATCACCGTCGCGCTGACCGACCCCAACGGCATCGCCGCTGCCGCCAAGGGCGCGAGCGTGCGCGACAACAGCAACCTCGCCAATCTCGCTACGTTGCGCACCACCGGCGCGTTCGAGACCAGGACCACCGCGCTGATCTCGGGCAATGCCGCGACGCTCGCCAGCCGACAGCAGGTCGCGACCGCGCAAGGCTCGATCCGCGACACCGCGGTCGCCGCGCGCGATGCCGTGTCGGGGGTCAATCTCGACAGCGAGGCGGTCGACCTGCTGCGCTTCCAGCAAGCCTATTCGGCGTCGAGCCGCGTGATCCAGGTCGCGCGCGACACGCTCCAGTCGATCCTCGACATCCGCTAGGACCCGCCATGCAGATCGGCACCAGCCAATTCTACGATATCGGATCGTCGCAGCTGTCGAAGCTGTCGGCCAAGGCCGACTCGCTCAACACGCAGATCGCCACGACCAAGAAGTTCACCGATCCGTCCGATGATGTCGTCGCGTATAATCGCCTGTCGACGATCAAGCAGGCGAGCGCCGACAGCAAGGCCTATGCCAGTAATGTGAGCATCGCCAAATCGCTGCTCCAGCAGTCGGATTCGACGCTCACCGCGATCGGCACCCAGCTCCAGCAGGCGGCCGAACTCACCACCCAGGCAGCGACCGGCACGCTCAACGATGCCGACCGCAAGACGATCGCGATCCAGTTGCAGAGCATCCGCGACGATCTGATCAATCTCGCCGGCACCAAGGATGCGCGCGGCGAGCCGCTGTTCGGCGCGGCGACCGGCACGAGCGCGGTGACGCAGGGCGCCGACGGCACGGTCAGCTTTGGCGGCACCGGCGAAGTCTCGCCGATCCCGATCGCCGATGGCACCACTATCCAGACGACCGACAGCGCGCAGCGCGTGTTCGGCAACATCCCGACGAGCGGCGGCGGTACGACCGACGCCTTTGCCGTGCTGTCGAATTTCATCGCGGCGCTCAATGCCGGCGGCGACATCTCGGCGGCGGCCGGGACGGCGGCCGACGGGCTCAAGGGCGCGATAACGCAGGTCGGTGCCGTGCAAGGCTCGGTCGGTGCGCGCGAAGCGCGGCTCGACATCGTCTCGACGCAATCGACCGACGCCGCCGGCGCGCGCGAACTCGATCGCTCGGCGCTCGAGGATACCGATCTGTCGAGCGCGATCGCCGAATTGCAGAAGACGATGACGGTGCTTTCGGCGACGCAGGCGAGCTTCACCAAGCTGGGCTCGCTCTCGCTGTTCGATTACCTGAAATAAGCCCCTTTTCCCTTTCCCTTTGGGAGAGGGAGGGAGCGGCAAAGCCGCGGAACGGTGAGGGTGACCGATGATTGCCGCGCATCACCCTCACCCCGCGCCGCTGCGCGGCTTGCCCCTCTCCCGCAGGGAAGGGGGGAAGAAGAAACCCCCTCTGGTTAACCGCTTGAACACCAATCCGCGCTAACTCTTTGAGACCAGAGCTTGGGTCCTGTCGACCCGTCAAACCAAAGGCCACACCCACGCATGTTCCCCGCAATCGGCCTTGTCGTCCTCCTCGTGATGATCTTCGGCGGTTTCGCGATCACCGGCGGCGCTTTGGGCCCGGTGATGGAGGCGATCCCGCACGAAATGCTGATCATCGGCGGCGCCGCGGTCGGCGCGCTGATCATCGGCAATTCGATGAAGGAGCTGAAGGCGCTCGGCGGCGGGCTGATGAAGGTGTTCAAGGGCCCGAAATACAAGAAGCAGGATTATCTCGACGTCATCTTCCTCGTCAGCAAGCTGATGAAGATGCTGCGTACCGAAGGGCCGATCGCGCTCGAGCCGCATGTCGAGGACCCCGCCTCCTCCGCCGTCTTCGCCGAATATCCGCGGCTGCTCTCCGACCACACGCTGACCAATCTGATCGCCGACACGCTGCGGCTCGTCGTCGTGTCGTCGGGCACGCTCGACGTCCATGCGGTCGAGGACGTGATGGACAATATGATCAAGACGCACCACCACGAGGTCGAGGGGGCGCAAGGCACGCTCGCCACGCTCGCCGACGCGCTGCCCGCGCTCGGCATCGTCGCGGCGGTGCTCGGTGTGGTCAAGACGATGGGCGCGATCGACAAGCCGCCCGCGATCCTCGGCGCGATGATCGGCTCGGCGCTGGTCGGGACCTTCATGGGCGTGCTGCTCGCCTATGGCATCGTCGCGCCGCTCGCCAACCGGCTGAAGCAGGTGATCGATGCCGACGGCGCGATCTACCACGTCGTCAAGCAGATCATCATCGCCTCGCTCCACGGCCACCCGCAGCCGCTCGTGATCGAAGCGGCGCGCTCGGGGATCGCGCATTCGAACCAGCCCGGCTTCGCCGAGGTGTTCGACGGGCTGCGGGGGCGGTAATCGTGACGGATCTCCCGCGAAGCCGCGAAGGCGCAAAGAAGACTTTCACGCGGAGACGCGGAGACGCGGAGGCGTCGCACCCAATCGCCGCGGTAGCCCTGCAACATTGCCATGCGGAAGACGAAAGCGCGCTGACGCGCGCGCACCCTGCGTTGCGCGAACTGCGCGCTCTGCGCTGCCGCGCAAACGCCTCCTTCTTCCTCCGCGTCTCCGCGTCTCCGCGTGAACGCACTCTTCTTCGCGCCTTCGCGCCTTCACGTGAAAACCATCCGGCAGAGCAACGCTGATGGCCGCCGCCCGCGCCCCGCACGGTGCCAACGTGCCGCCCAAGATCATCTACAAGAAGATCTATATCGAGGGCCATGGCGGCCATCACGGCGGCGCCTGGAAGGTCGCCTATGCCGATTTCGTGACCGCGATGATGGCGTTCTTCCTGCTGATGTGGCTGCTCGGCGCGACCAATGAGAAGCAGCGCAAGGCGCTCGCCGATTACTTCTCGCCGACGCTGGTCCAGATGAAGGAGAATAGCGCGGGCTCGAACGGCATGTTCGGCGGCGACTCGATGACCTCGAAGGACAATTACGCGCATCGCGCCTCGCAGACCGGCACGCGCTCGATGACCATTCCGGTCGAGGCGATCGGCGGCGCGCAGGTCGGCACCGGCCAGAAGGGCACGCTCAAGGACAAGGCTTTGATGGCCGAGGACCGCAAGAATTTCGAGGCGGTCAAGCATGCGATGACCAAGTCGATGGCGACCAACCCCTCGCTCGCCCGCCTCTCGAGCCATGTCCGCTTCGTCAAGACCAATGACGGAATGCGGATCGACTTGCTCGACGATGCCGATTATTCGATGTTCGATCTCGGCACGACGCAGCTCGATCCGCGCGCCTCGGCGCTGCTCGGGATGATCGCGACTTCGATCAAGGGCAGCGACAATCCGATCATGATCCGCGGGCATACCGACAATCTGGGCTATGGCGATCCGCTCGCGATGAACAATTGGATGCTGTCGAGCGCGCGCGCCGAGGCGACGCGCCGCCGCCTCGCCGCGGGCGGCTTGCCCGACAGCCGCTTCAACCGGATCGAAGGCGTCGCCGACCGCGAACCGATGATCAAGGACAACCCGTCCGACCCGCGCAACCGCCGCGTCGCGATCACTTTGCTCTATCGTGCGAGCAGCTTCGGGCAGTGATGCCGCCCACCCCCCGTGGCGAACGGTGGATCGGCTGGAGCGTTCAGGCCGTATTGGCGCTGTTGCTGCTCTATGGCCTCAGTGCGGTGCCCGATCTGACCGAGCGCTGGGGGATCAGCTTCGCGTCGGTCGGCGCGATCGCCGCGTGGATCGCGCTTGCCGCGACGGGCTTCCACATGCTGCGCGAGCGCCCAGGCGTCGCGCCGCTTGCGGCGCTGGCGGCCGCGCTCGTCGTGATGCGCGGCGCGTTCGCCCTGCTTGCCGTCGGCCGGACATCGACGGGGGATCCCAACGCCTATCTCAATCTCGCCAAGGGGCTGCTCGCCGGACACGGTCTGCGGATCCATGATCCGTTCACCGACACGATCTGGCGCGCGCTGTTTCCCCCGCTCTATCCAGCCCTCCTGGCCGGCTGGGGTGCGATTTTCGGGTTCGACACGCCCTCGGTGCTGACGCTGGGCACGCTCACCGACGCGATGGCCGCGGTGCTGCTGTTCGTCTTGGGAAAGCGGCTCGGCAGCGCGGTGGCGGGGCGCCGCGCCGCCTGGCTCTATCTGATCTGGCCGTCGGTGCTGTTCTCCGCCCCGCTCGCGCAGAAGGAGTCGCTGTGCGCGCTGCTCATCGTCGCGCTCGCGCTCGCCTGGGTCGATCGGCGTGACGGGTGGCGCGGGGGGCTCGCCTTGGGGCTGCCGGCGGGCCTGCTCGCACTGACCCAGCCGGGGCAGGCACCGCTCGCGGCGCTGTTCGGACTGGTGCTGGTCCGACGGATCGGGCTGTGGCCGGTGCTGCTGGCAGGGGTCCGCGGGGGGCTTATTGCCTTGCTGGTCCTGCTGCCGTGGTGGGCGCGCAACGCGCTCGTCCTCCATGCCTTCGTGCCGCTCACCACCGCTGGCGGGCCGAGCCTGTGGATCGGTAACAATCCCGACGCGACCGGCAATTGGGAACCGCCGCCGCCCGAGCTCAAACGGCTGCCCGAAATGGTCTATGCCGTGCGGATCGAGGCGATCGCGCTCGACTGGATCCGTGCGCACCCGCTGGGCTTCGTCCGGCTGACGTTCACCAAATTCATCCGCGCCTGCGGTATCGCAGAATTCGGCGTCACCCGGCTCGTCGTGATGGGCCCGCCCTTCCCGCGCCCGCTCGCCGCGGTCCTGTGGCCATTGTCGCTGTCGGCGCACCTTGCGATGCTTGGCGGCGCCGCGGCAAAGGTCCACGGGCGGCTCCCCTTCACGCTCGTGCTGCTGATCGCCGCATGCGGGCTGCAATTGCTGCTGTTCGGCGTGTGGTTCGAATTCGGCGAGCGCCACCGCGAATTCGTCACGCCGTTCCTGCTGCTCGCTTTATGCTGGTCGTTCGCCCCTGCAGCGGTTGAGAAAGCTTCTCCGACCCCCTAGCTTGGTGCCGTGAAGAACGCCGTCACCGCCCGCATCGCCGACGGCATCGCCGCCATCCCGGCGGCCGACTGGGATGCCTGCGCCGGCACCGCCAATCCCTTCGTCAGCCACGCCTTCCTGTCGATCCTCGAGTCTTCCGGCAGCGCGCGCGCGCGCACCGGCTGGCAACCGATCCCGATCATCGTCGACGGCGCCGACGGCAAGCCCGCAGCGATTGCCCCGGCCTATGCCAAGAGCCACAGCCAGGGCGAATATGTCTTCGACCATGCCTGGGCCGATGCCTGGGAGCGCGCCGGCGGATCCTATTACCCCAAGCTGCAGGTCGCCGTGCCCTTCACCCCCGCGCCGGGGCCGCGGCTGCTGCTGCGCGATGCCGACCAGGCGCCCGCCCTGATCGCCGCGGTCGAGGCGGTGACCGACCAGCACGGCCTGTCCTCGGCGCACGCCACCTTCGTCGCGCCCGAGCAATTGCCCGCGTTCGAGGCGGCAGGCTGGCTGATCCGCGAAGGCACGCAATTCCACTGGCAGAACCAGGGCTATGCCGATTTCGACGCCTTTCTCGCCGATCTCGCCAGCCGCAAGCGCAAGGCGATCCGCAAGGAACGCGCGGGTGCGGTCGAGGGGCTGACGATCCGCCACATCTCGGGCGCCGACATCGGCGAGGCAGACTGGGACGCCTTCTGGGTGTTCTACCAGGACACCGGCGCGCGAAAATGGGGCCAGCCGTACCTCACGCGGCAGTTCTTCACGCTGCTCGGCCAGACGATGCCCGAGCGCGTGCTGCTGATCTTCGCCGAGCGCGACGGCCGCCCGATCGCCGGTGCGCTCAATCTGATCGGCGAGGACACGCTCTACGGCCGTTATTGGGGCTGCACCGAGGACGTGCCGTTCCTCCATTTCGAGCTGTGCTATTATCAGGCGATCGACGCGGCGATCGCGCGCGGGCTCAAGACGGTCGAGGCAGGCGCGCAGGGCGAGCACAAGCTCGCGCGTGGCTATGTCCCGGTGCCGACTTGGTCGGCGCACTACATTCCCGACGCGGGCTTCCGCCGCGCGATCGCCGATTTTCTGGTGCGCGAGCGCGCCTCGGTCGAATCCGACCAGGAATTCCTCGGCGCGATGACGCCGTTCAAAAAGGGTTAGAACGGCGTCGGGCGCGGCCGCGCGGTCTTCAGCGCGGCGTCGCTGATCTCGATCCCGCGCTGGCGGTGATCGATGCGGAACAGCACGCTCGTTCCATCGCGCCACACCGGGACCAGCCCCTGATTGAACTTCGGATCATAAGCCGGCGGGCGGATCAGCCAGACATAGTCGAAGGCGTTGCGCGGAAAGCGTGCCATCGCCTTGTTGATCGGGCGCCACCATTCGCGCGGGCATTGGACGCTCGTCACGATTTCCGACGGATCGTGCGCAAACCGCTGCGCACGGACGTATCGCACGGTGAGCAATTGCGCCCCCGCCATCGACCATTGATCGTTGGCATAGGCCGCCTTGCGTTCGAGCGCGATCGCCGGGAGATGCTCGAGCCGCGTCATCGTCCACGGCGCGCCGCATTGCGCGCCGACGAAGGTCACCAGCTTGGCGCCGACGGGCAAATGATCGAGCGCTTTCAGCTCGCGGTCGTAATCCTGCGCGAACATCCAGAAGCTCGCCGTCCCCGCCGCGATCCGGACGAGGACGAAGGCGAGCCCGAGCGCGGCGATCGTCGCGCTGCCGCGAATCGACAGCCCCTTCTTGGGCCGCACCGCGATCACCGCGATCGCCAGCATGAACGGCGCGAGCCGCATGTCGGCATAGGCCGAGCCGAACACGATCCGCGGCAGCAGGATGTAGACCACGAGCAGGAACAGCGCCGACAGCCCGAGATTGCGCGAATATTCGACGCTCGGGTCGCGAAAGCCGCGGAACAGGATCAGCAGCAGGATCGCCATCCCCGCGATGTCGAAGGTGATCCAGCGATCGCGCAGCGCCATCGTCATATAGCCGATCTTGGCGCGCCAGTTGAACCAGTCGCCGGTCTGCCCGCCGACATGCGCGCCGCTGCGCCAGACGATCATCAGAACGACCGGCAGAGCGAGCGGGAGACAGCCGAGCCCGGCACGCAGCCACGCCTTCATCCAGCTCACCGGCCCGCGATCGACCCGCGCGTCATGCTGCCGCACCATTTCGGCCGAGTAAGCGAGCACGCCGAGTACGCCCCAACCGAAAGTATGCGCTACCCAGATGATGCACGACAGCGGCACGAAGATCGCCGCGCGCAACCGATAGCGCCGATAGCGCGCAAGCCGCAGCCACAGCGCGAAGGCGTTGAGCGCCAACGCCATCGAGAAGGCGAAGTTCACGAAGCCGAACTGGAAGGCATAGCTGTACGCCAGCGGCAGCGCGAACAGCGCCGTCGGCGGGATGCGGCCATGCACCTCGCGCGAGATCCACAGCAGCCCGGTGACGGTGAGCACCGGAATCGTCATCACCAGCAGTTTGACCGAAAGTTCGAGCCCCAACAGCTTGGCGAGCGGGATGATCAACAGGTCGATCCCGAGATTGCCGATCAGCTGCCAGTTAAAATTGTACCAGTCCGACAGCCAGGGATATTCATCGCGCGACAATTGCACGCGGTACCGGCCCATATGGCCGGGCAAATCGACCAGCGGCGGAATGTCGGGGCGGAGCAGCGGGATGATCGCGATAAGCGCCATCACCGCCACGAACCACCGCGTCTGCCACCACTGCAACTTGCACTCGTTCATCCCGGTGCTTCTACGGCCTATTTGCCGCGCTGCAAGCGAACGATCAGCGAACGCGGTAAAGCCGCAACGGGGTGTTCGCCAGCGGCAGCCGCTCAAGCCAGTTCGGCGGTCGGTTCGCCCGCAGCTCGGTAGCCATGCTCCGGGGGAAGGTCCGGCTCACGTCGATTTCGTCGAAGTCGGCGGGACAGAAAACGACATAGTCGACACCCCATCGACGCGCGATCGCCCGCGACCCGTCGGGAGTGCTCAGATAAAAGCGATACACCGCCATATTGGCGGCATTGCTGCGGTGATATCCGGCGCCGATCGTGCTGTGATGCGTCGAGCCGATAAGATAGGCAGCGACATTGGTCCCCGCCATGACGATGCCCGGCGGATAGCGATCTACCTCGGACCAGGTGTCGCCGACGGTACAGGCGACCTGCACGCTGGGAGCGATATGTCCGCCCGGCCAGGCGCGTTGCCCGCGCACCAGCAATTCGACACTTTCGGGCACCTGCAAATAGACGAGCCCGGTGCTGGCGAGCCACGCCCCCGCGACGGCGGCGGTCCGCCACCGCTCGCATCGCCGCGCCGCAAGGACCAGGCCCGCCAGGATCGGCGCCGACAAAGGCGCACCGATATAGGCGCCGCGCACCTGCGCCAGCATGACGAGCGCGGACACCCACAGCGCCGCCACGATAGGGACGGTCGTGGTCCAGCGGCGGGGCGCGCGCGCAACCATCCACACCGAAACGACACACGCCGCCGCGACGAGGCCACCGACGGCGATCATCGATGCAAGGCGATCTTGTGAGAAGACGCCGTTCGCTTCGATGATATGGGGATAGAAGACCGCGAGCAGGAAGGGATCGACCGCACCATAGGGTCCGCTGACGCACGCCGGATAGGCCAGGACCGTGCCGCCCAGCGCCGCGCCGCCCAACACCGCGCCGACGCCCAGCCGCCACCGCCAGCCGTGCAGCAGCGGATGAAGCACGGTCATAATACCGAACGCTGCAGCTGCGGCCAGTGCGGCGGTGCTCGAGGCCGGCGTGAACGCATCGCAAAACTGCGCGCTCCATAGCGTTGGGCGCAGGAACAGCAGGAACAGCGCGGTCACGCCCGCAAACGCAGCGGCAAAGCCCGCAAGGCGCACCCGCCCGCCCGGTTGCCCCGCAACCCAGCCGAAAAAGACGACGGCCATCAGCGCCGCGACCTGCGGCGCCGTCTCGAGCCCGACGACGAGGCTGATCGCGAGGAATGCGCCGACCGCCACGCCGCTGCGCAGGCTCGCGCGGCGCATCAGGAAAAGAACGATCAGCTCGATCAGCACCGCCTGCAGCGCGTGGTGATCGATCCGACCGGGAATGAAGACGGTCGGCCCGGGAAAAGCGAGCGCCGTCAGCACCACCGCGATCGCCGCGGCCTGCGCGCCCCACAACCGGCGCGCGATGCGCGCGGACAGGAACAAGGCGGCGGCGAACAGCGCCGCCGGGTACAACAGGATCGCGGTCAGTTCAGCATAATGCTGACCAAAGAGCGGCCGTACCGCCAGGATAATCGCGGCGATGCCGAAATCGTTGACCCGCGACCAGTGCATCGGTGCGCCGAACGGCGGCGCCATGCGATGCTGGGTCCAGTCGTTGATACCTTGACCGGCGATCCAGTCTCGCACCTGCAGCAGGCGCATCGTGTCGTCGGGGTCGGGCAGCATCAGCCGGCTCAGTCGCGCCCAGTCGGTGATCGACCAACAGATGGACAGGAACGCGGCGAGCGCGAGCGCGAGGATAAGGTCGGTCCTGATCGAGCGTGGCTGAGCGGACTGAGCCTTAATCGGTGTAAGCGTCATTGGAATCCCCGCATGTCCCTACGGGCCTAGCAGCGATTGGTTAACCTAGTTTTTAAGCTTGCTCTCTTAGGGTCCGGCCCAAGGGAGATTTTCGTTGCCACACATGTCCACCCGCCGCCTGCCCACATCGGTCGATCATCGCTTCGGCGCCGAGCCCGCGATCGAGCTGTCGATCCTCATGCCATGCCTCAACGAGGCCGAAACGCTGGCGGTGTGCATCCGCAAGGCGCAGGCTTTCCTTGCGGCCAGCGGCATCAGCGGCGAGGTCGTGATCGCCGACAATGGCTCGACCGATGGGTCGCGCCAGATCGCCAATGCGATGGGCGCGCGGATCGTCGCGGTCGAGGCGCGCGGCTATGGCGCGGCGCTCGGCGGTGGGATCGCCGCGGCGCGCGGCACCTATGTCATCATGGGCGATGCCGATGACAGTTACGATTTCACCGCGCTCCAGCCGTTCGTCGACGCTTTACGCGCCGGTGGGCAATTGGTGATGGGCGACCGCTTCCGCGGCGGGATCGCCAGCGGGGCGATGCCGGCGCTGCACCGCTATCTCGGCAATCCGGTGCTCAGTTTTCTCGGCCGCACGTTGTTCGACACGCCGATCAGCGACTTCCATTGTGGGCTTCGCGGGTTCGATCGCGCCGCGATCCTCGACCTCGGGCTGCGCTCGACCGGGATGGAATTCGCGAGCGAAATGGTGGTCAAGGCGGTGATGCACCGGCTCGACGTGCGCGAAGTGGCGACGACTTTGTCGCCCGATGGCCGCAGTCGCGCACCGCATCTGCGCACCTGGCGCGACGGCTGGCGGCACCTGCGCTTCCTACTGACCTATGCGCCGCGCTTCCTGTTCGTCTATCCCGGGCTCGTCTGCGGTGGTGTCGGGATGATCGGCGTGGCGACGCTCGCCTCGGGCAGCGTGACGCTGGGCCGGATCGAGCTCAGCGCGACGACGATGCTATTCGCGGCGATGCTGCTGCTGCTTGGCAGCCAGCTGGTGAGCTTCGGAATCGTCGCGCGCCTTTACGGCGTGGCGAGCGGCTTGTGGCCGACCAGCCCGCGCGTCGATCGCTTCCGACGGCTGTTCAGCGTCGAGCGCGGCGCGATGGCGGGCGGTCTTCTGACCGCCGGGGGCCTCGCCGGGATCGCAGCCCTGTTCGGCGGCTGGGCGGAAAACGGCTTCGGGGCGATGGACGCAGTCGGCCTGATGCGGCTCGCGATCCCTGCGATGGTGGCGACGCTACTTGGGTTGCAGGCGGTCTTCACGAGCTTCCTGATCGGGCTGATCGACCAACGCGACGCCTGACAGACGCCCGCGCCATGGCCGCGGGCGCTGCGGCGTTTTCGGCAAGGTAGAAGTTTCTGCCCGCGCCGGGCCGACGAAGCCTCGGCGCGTTAGCGCTGGGGTGCGGGTCGAACGCGGGACTTCGGCAGGCTCGGCCCGGACGGGCGGGTTGGAGGGGCCGGTCTGGGTGGAACCAGCTCGGCGCCGCTCCCGAAATTAGCGCGCCAGGATCGTCACGAAGTGCAGCTGCCGATCGAACAGCCAGTGGAACGGCCGTGGATACAGCGCAAGGCGCGTCGTGAATTGCCGCGTATGCAGGCCGAGCCGCTCCCACATCACGCCCCATTCGCGGCGCGACAAATAATTGTAGGGCAGCCGGACGCCATGCGCGGCGTTGCCGACCCAGTCCATGAAGCGCAGCGTGAGGTTCGCCGCCAGGCCGTCGCGCAAATGATCCTTGATGATCACGATCGGTGCGACGCGCGCGATCTCGGCCATCACCGCGGTCGGATCATCGGTGTGGTGGAGCACGTCGACGACGATCGCGGCGTCGAAGGCATTGTCGGCAAACGGGATCGTCTGCCCGTCATAGGCGTGCACCAGGATCGCCGTATCGGGGCGCACCAGCACGTCGATCCCTTCGACGCTCACGTCGGGGCGCAGCTGCATCAGCAGCGCTGCAAGATCGCCGCTGCCGCAGCCGACATCGAGGATCCGGGCATTGGCGGGCACGCGCTCGGCGATGAGCTGCGCGAGCGTACGGACCCGCCGGCCGAAGACGAGTTTATCATGGACTGCCGCCAGCATTCGCTTTTCCCCATTATGGATGAAGCGAGCTTGACGGCATAGCGCTGAAATTTGGTTAACGCGCCGCGCTCAATCGCGATCGCGCCGCCCGAGCAACCGCAGCCGAAGCGCCTGCAGCTTGATGAAGCCCGCCGCATCGCGCTGATCGTACGCGCCCTGGTCGTCCTCGAAGGTGACGACCTTCTCGGAATAGAGCGAGAAGGGCGATTTGCGCCCGGTGACCGAGACGTTGCCCTTGTAGAGCTTCAAGCGGACGGTGCCCGTCACCTTGATCTGGCTATGGTCGATCGCCGCCTGCAGCATCTCGCGTTCGGGCGAGAACCAGAAGCCGTTATAGATCAGCTCGGCATAGCGCGGCGCGAGCTCGTCCTTGAGGTGTGCAGCGCCCCGGTCGAGCGTCAATTGCTCGATCCCCCGATGCGCGAGGTGATAGATCGTGCCGCCCGGCGTCTCGTACATGCCGCGCGACTTCATGCCGACGAAGCGGTTCTCGACCAGATCGAGGCGGCCGATGCCGTGACGCCGGCCCATCTCGTTGAGCGTCTCGAGCAAGGTCGCGGGCGACATGCCGACGCCGTTGATCGCCACGCCGTCGCCACCCTCGAAATCGATCGTGATCACCTCGGGCTCGTTGGGCGCGTCTTCCGGATTCACCGTGCGTGAATAGACGTAATCGGGCACTTCGACCCACGGATCCTCGAGCACGAGGCCCTCGGACGAGGTGTGCAGCATGTTGGCGTCGGTCGAGAAGGGCGCTTCGCCGCGCTTGTCCTTGCTCACCGCGATCTGATGCTGCTCGGCGAACTCGATCAGCTTGGTGCGGCTGGTGAGGTCCCACTCACGCCACGGCGCGATCACCTTGATGTCGGGCGCGAGCGCGTAATAGCCGAGCTCGAAGCGCACCTGGTCGTTGCCCTTGCCGGTCGCGCCGTGGCTGACCGCGTCGGCGCCCAGCATCCGCGCGATCTCGATCTGGCGCTTGGCGATCAGCGGCCGCGCTATCGAGGTGCCGAGCAGGTACAGCCCCTCGTAGAGCGCGTTGGCGCGCATCATCGGGAAGACGTAATCGCGCACGAACTCCTCGCGCAGATCGTCGATGAAGATGTGCTCCGGCTTGACGCCCGCCGCCTCGGCCTTCTTGCGCGCCGGCTCGAGCTCCTCGCCTTGACCGAGATCGGCGGTGAAGGTGACGACCTCGCATTTATAGGTCTGCTGCAGCCATTTCAGGATCACGCTGGTATCGAGCCCGCCCGAATAAGCGAGGACGACGCGGTTGATCTGGTCAGTCATGCGAGCGAATCCTTCGGTTTTAGCGCGGTTGCGCCCTATGCGACCACAGCGGCCGGCGCAACCGCGGGTTCCCGCAGCGCGCGCTCACCCTCGATCATATAGTCGCGCGTGATGGGCAGGACGTGGCGGTTCTTGGCGAACTGAACCTGGTAATTGACCATGCTGCCGTAATGGAACGACTGCCCCGCGCCGGCGAGGTAGAATTCCCACATGCGATAGAACCGCTCGTCATACAGCGCGATGATCTCCGCGCGCGCCGCGACCACGCGATCGTACCATTGGTCAAGCGTGTAGCCGTAGTGCAGCCGCAGCACCTCGATGTCGGTGATCATGAAGCGCAGCCCCTCATTGGCCGAGACGATCTCGGACAGCGCGGGATTGTAGCCGCCGGGGAAGATGTATTTCGCGGTCCACGAATCGGTCACGCCCGGGCCGCCCGCGCGTCCGATCGTGTGGAGCAACATCGCGCCGTCGTCGGTGAGCAAGTCGCGGCACTGGCGGAAGAAGGTGGTGTAGTTCGCCGGGCCGACATGCTCGAACATGCCGACCGAGACGATCCGGTCGAACGTTCCGGTCACGTGGCGATAATCGATCAGTTCGAACCGTACCTTGTCGGCGACCCCCGCCGCTTCGGCGCGTTCGCGCGCGACCTTGAGCTGTTCCTCGGACAGCGTCACCCCGAGCACTTCGGCACCGGTCTGCTGGTGCAGATACAGCGCCATCCCGCCCCAGCCGCAGCCGATGTCGAGCACGGTCATGCCGGGCTGAAGCGCGAGCTTGGCGGCGATATGCGCCTTCTTGTCGGCCTGCGCTTCCTCGAGCGAATTGGACGGATCGGTGAAATAGGCGCAGCTATATTGCCGGTCGGCATCGAGGAAGAGATCGTACAGCCGGTCCGACAGATCGTAATGGTGCGCGACGTTGCGCTTCGACTGGCGCGCCATGTTGATCCGCCGGAAGCGCAGCGTCACCGCCTGCACCGCGCGCGTCAACGGCGACGGCGCGAGCGCATTGTTGCCGCGCTCCCACGGATCGTTCTTCATCAGCAGTTGCACGAGCTCGCGCGCGTCGCCCTGCTCGATCACCATGCGGCCGTTCATATAGGCCTCGCCCGCGCCGATCCCGGGATCGCGGACGATGGCAGCGGCGGCACCGGCATCGGTGAAGCGGATCACGACGTCGGGGAAGCCGCCGTGCGGCGTGCCGAACTGGCGGGTCTTGCCGTCGGCATGGTGGACGGTGAGCGTGCCGCGCTTGACGCGCTTGGCGAGAAACAGGTCGATAAGAGCCATAACGGCGCGCGTTTATCAATTAGATGCCGGCATACCAATCGTAATCTATCGCATCCTCCCAATAGCCGCCCTTGCCCTTGCCGATCCCCGCGAGCGAGGCGACCGCATCGATCGCCATGATGTATTTCGCCTGTTTGTAGCCGAGCTGGCGCTCGACGCGCAGCCGCACCGGCGCGCCGTGGCCGACGTCGAGCAGATGCCCGTTCATCCCCCAGGCGAGGATCGTCTGCGGGTGGAACGCGTCGATCAAATCGATCGATTCGTAATAGTGCTGGCCCGAGAACAGATCGGCGCAGGTGAACACGACGTAGCGCGCGGTGGTGCGCACGTCGGCCGCCTTGAGCACCGTGCCGAGCAACGGCCCGTGCCACTGCCCGACCGCGCTCCACCCCTCGACGCAATCGTGCCGCGTGATCTGGCTGCGCGCGGGCATCGCGAGCAGTTGCGCATGCGACAGCGCGAGCGGGCGGTTGACCAGCCCGCCGACCTGCAGCCGCCAATGCGCAAACTTGTCCGCCACCATCGCGGCGTAATCGGGCGTGTTGGGGTTGTTGTTGCCGTTGGTGCGGAAGAACGGCGACATCTGGTCGGGACGATATTCCTTCGCCAGGCTGCCGCGGTTCGACAGTGCGCGCTGCAGCCCCTCGTTGATCTTCTCGCCGGAGAACAGGATCTTGCGCAAGGCGGGCGTGTTGGCGACCTGGTCGCACCCGCTCAGCAAAGCGCCCGCGCCGAGCGCGCCCGTCGTCAACAATGCGCGCCGCGTGATGATGCTGCTCATGCCGTTTCCTCCGCCCGATCGTCGGGCACGCGCCACCAGCCGGTCAGCATCGATCGCACTTCGGGCCACGCGCCGGCGAGAATGACGAGGACCAGGTGAACGATGATGAACACGACCAGCCCCGTCGCCGCAATGAAATGCACCGAGCGCGCCGACGCGCGCCCGCCGACCACCGCGAGCAGCCACGGCCAAGCGGCGGTCATCGCCGGCGACAGCGCCAGCCCCGACACGATCATCGCCGGGATCAGCCCGAAGATCGTCAGTGCGTAGGACAGCTTCTGGAAGATGTTGAACGCGTTCGGATGCTTCGGGTCATGGAAGCGCAGCGCGAGATGCTCCTTCAGGTCGAACCAGAGATGCGCGGGCGCGAGTTCCTTCAGCCGGATCCGCAGATCCTTCTGGAAATGCCGGTTGATCACGCTCGCGACCATGAAGGCGAGCAGCCCGAAGCCGAACACGAGCGCGAACAGCAGATGCCAACGCCGCGCGATCGCAAGGTTATACCCCGCCGGGATCGTCAGATAGGACGGCGCGTGCGGCGGATTGAACCAGGGATGATCCGAGTTGGCGCCAAACTCGCCCCAATAAAGATGCGGATGCGCGTTGAGGATCGTCAGCCCGCTGCCGATCATGATCACGATCGTCACCGCATTGATCCAATGCCACATCCGCGTCGCGAGGCGGTGGCGATAGATTACGGTGCCGGGCGGAACAGCCGCGGGCGGGACGGGTTCAGGCGGAACTGGCTGAGGAGCGTCGGTCATGCAAATCCCTCTTCGCGTCAGGTCGCGCTTTGGTTACACCCTAGTCGCAGGCGCGCGTCGGCGAAACCGCAAACACAAGATTTAAGGCGCCCAATCATGACAGAGCTGCATTTCTACGAACCGCGCGACGGCCATGCGAGCGTGCCCGGCCTGGCGCATGACCCGCTCAACGCGATCGTCGCGCCGCGCCCGATCGGCTGGATCAGCACGCTCGCCGCCGACAGCACGCGCAATCTCGCGCCGTACAGCTTCTTCATGCTGTTCAACTATCGCCCGCCGATCCTCGGCTTTTCGTCGACCGGCTGGAAGGACAGCGCCGCCAATATCGCGGCGACGGGCGAATTCGTCTGGAACCTCGCGACGCGCGACCTCGCCGAACCGATGAACGCCAGCGCGGCGACGGTCGCGGCGGCGGTCGACGAGTTCGATCTGGCTGGATTGGAGGCGGCCCCCTCGCGGCTCGTCAAACCGCCGCGCGTCGCGGCGAGCCCGGTCGCGTTTGAATGCCGCCATACGCAGACGCTGCGGCTGCGGGGTGCCGACGGCGCCGAACTCGATACCTGGCTGACGCTCGGCGAGGTCGTCGGCATCCATATCGCGCCGGAGTTGATCGAGGGCGGGAGCTATCGCACCGCCGCCGCGCATCCGGTCCTGCGCGGCGGCGGGCCGGGGGATTATTTCGAGATTGATGAGAACGCGCGCTTCGAAATGCGCCGACCGGCCTGACCGAGGAATAGCCCCTCCCCTGAAAGGGAGGGGTTGGGGTGGGGCAGTAACGGGCGCTGAGTCGCTGCGAGGCACTTCCCCACCCCCCAACCCCTCCCTTGAAGGGGGGGCTTTTGCGCATCACCGGGTCGGCACAGGCTCCGACCCCGAATAGTCATAGAAGCCCCGCCCGGTCTTGCGCCCGAACCAGCCCGCCTCGACATATTTCACGAGCACCGGCGCGGGCCGGAACTTGGGATCGCCAGTCCCTTCGAACAGCACGCGCGTGATTTCGAGGCAGGTGTCGAGCCCGATGAAGTCGGCGAGCGTCAGCGGCCCCATCGGATGGTTGAGCCCCAATTGGCACGCCAGATCGATGTCGCGGATCGTCGCCACGCCCTCGCCGAGCGCGAAGCACGCTTCGTTGAGCATCGGCATCAGCACACGGTTGACGATGAAGCCCGGCGCATCATTGGCGCGCACGACCTGCTTGCCGAGCCGCGCGGCATAGGCCTCGACCGTCGCAACGGTCGTATCCGAGGTGGCGAGTCCGCGGATCAGCTCGATCAGCCCCATCACAGGAACCGGGTTGAAGAAATGCACGCCGACGAAACGCCCCGCATCGGCCGCCGCCTGCGCGAGCCGCGTGATCGGGATCGACGAGGTGTTCGAAGCGAGCACCGCCTCGTCCGACAGCACCTTGCCGACTTCGGCGAAGATCGACCGCTTGATCTCCTCGCGCTCGGTCGCCGCCTCGATCACCAGGAACGCCGGGCCCATTGCCGCGACGCTCTCGACCGGTTCGATCAAGGCGAGCGCTGTATCGCGTGCCTCGGCGGTGATCTTGTCTTTCGACACCTGCCGGTCGAGCTGTTTGGCGATGCCCGCCTTGCCGGCCTGAGCACGCTCAAGATTCATATCCGACAGCAGAACGCGATATCCCGCCTGCGCCGAGACCTGCGCGATTCCCGCGCCCATCTGCCCTGCCCCGATGACTCCGACCGTATCCATGCTTTCGCGCTCCTCTATCCGTTGTCCGCGTCGATAGCGGATTTGGCTCGGGACGAAAGAGGCTAGCGCTGTGTCAGGGTGCGTGACGCGCGGCTTGCGCCTCGGCGAGGATCACCGCGAACTTGCCCTCTGGATCGGTCCATTCGGCGATCGGCGTCCATCCGCCCGCGCGCAACAGGATGCGCGCATCGCGCGCGCCGTATTTGTGGCTGTTCTCGGTGTGGATTGTCTCACCGGCCGCCATCGTGAAGGGTCGACCCTCGATCGTGAAGGCGACATCCTCGATAGCCTCGAGATGCATCTCGATCCGCGCGCGATCGTCGTTCCAGATTGCGCGGTGGCGGAAACGGTCGAGCGGGATCGTGCCGCCGAGCTCGCGGTTGATCCGCGTCAGCAGGTTGAGGTTGAACGCGGCGGTGACGCCCTGCGCATCGTCATAGGCTGCCTCGAGGATCGCCGGCTCCTTGATCCGGTCCATGCCGATCACCAGCATCGCCCCCTCGCCGAGCGATTGCTTCATCGCGCGGAGCAGATCGACCGACGAATGCGGGATCATGTTGCCGATCGTCGAGCCCGGGAAAAAGCCGAGCTTGGGCGTCTGCGCGACCGTCGTCGGCAACGCGATCGGATGCATGAAATCCGCTTCGACCGGCAGCACGTCGAGGCCGGGGAAAGCGGCGGCGAGACCCGCCGAGGATTCGCGCAGGAAATCGCCCGAAATATCGATCGGGACATAAGCCGACGGCGCGACCGCCTCGAGCAGGATCGGCGTCTTGGTCGACGAGCCCGAGCCAAATTCGACGACCGCGCGGCCTGCGCCGGCGCGCGCGGCGATGTCCGACGCGCACGCGCGCAGGATCGCGGTCTCGGTCCGCGTCGGATAATATTCGGGCAAATCGGTGATCTGCTCGAACAGCTCGGACCCGGCACGGTCATAGAACCAGCGCGCCGGGACTGCGCGCGGGCGCGCATCGAAGCCGCGCAGCACGTCCTGGCGGAAGGCCGGGTCGGCGAGCGATGCCTGGCCGTCCTCGATTTCCTGCTTCAACATCTCAAAGGTCTTTCGCGAGGCGCACGCCGGTGAATTGCCAGCGCTGGTGCGGATAGAAGAAATTGCGGTAGCTCGCGCGCGCATGCCCGCGCGGCGTGGCACACGAGCCGCCGCGCAACACGCACTGGCCGCTCATGAACTTGCCATTGTATTCGCCGACCGCGCCTTCGACCGCGCGGAAGCCGGGATAGGGGCGGAACGCGCTGCCGGTCCATTCCCAGACATCGCCGAAAAAAGCGGGTCCGCCTGCCGCCGGGCGCGGCTCGACCGGGCCTGCCCGGTCCATCTGATTGCCGCCGAGCGGATCATGCGCGCTCGCCGCGGCTTCCCATTCGGCCTCGGTCGGGAGCCGCGCGCCCGCCCAGCTGGCATAGGCGTCAGCCTCGTAGAAACTGACATGCGTCACCGGCGCCGCCGGATCGATCGCGCGCCGACCGTCGAGCCCGAAGCGCGTCCAGCCGCCGTCGCGCTGCTCCCAATAGAGCGGCGCGACGATCGCTTCGCGGCGAACCCACGCCCAGCCGTCGGACAGCCAGTGGCGCGGCTCGGCATAGCCGCCATCGGCGATGAACGCGGCCCATTCGCCGTTGGTCACCGTCCGGTCGGCGAGCGCATGCGCGCTGAGCAGCGTCGGATGCCGCGGCGCCTCTGCATCGAAGGCGAAGCCCTCGCCCGTATGACCGATCTCGACCAGCTCCGCCGCGCGCTCGATCCAGCCGATCGGTGCCGGCATCGCCACCGGCACCTTGCGCGCCGCCGGCCAGACCGCGGGCTCGGCCGGGTTCTGCGCCATCAGGTGAAGAATGTCGGTAAGGAGAAGTTCCTGATGCTGTTCCTCATGGTGACAGCCGAGCGTGATCAAGTCGCGCGCCGCCTCCGGTAGTTCGGACAAAGCGGCCAGAACCGCGGCGTCGACATGCGCGCGATAGGCGAGAATCTCGTCGAGCGTCGGCCGCGTCACCATGCCGCGGCGGTTGCGCGCGTGCCGCTGCCCCTCGGCTTCGTAATAGCTGTTGAACAGGAACGGGAAGCGATCGTCGTACAGCCCATAGCCGGCCACGAAATCGCGCAGCACGAAGGTCTCGAGAAACCAGGTGGTATGCGCGAGATGCCATTTGGCGGGCGACGCATCGTCCATCGATTGTGCGGTCGCGTCGGCGTCCGACAGCGGCGCGACCAGCGCGACGGTCAGACCGCGCACGGCCTGGAACCGGGTTGCGAGTTCACCCCGATCGGGGGACGGGGCCGTCTGCACTCGCATCGTCATTACCCCACTCCCCCGCTGCCGGCGCCGCGACCCTAGATTGGGGCGGCCCCCGACAGTATCAATGCGCTCATCGTGTCGCGCCGGGTCGCCAAAGAACGTCGCCACCCGCGTTTTGGTTCACCGCGCGGGCCGCGACGAAGAGATAATCCGACAATCGGTTGAGATAGGCGAGCGCGAGCGGGTTGATCGAGACCGCACGCGCCGCCGTCACGCCGCTCCGTTCGGCGCGCCGCACGGTCGCGCGCGCGACATGCAAAGCCGCCGCCGCGGGGGTGCCGCCGGGCAGGATGAAGCTCGTCAGCGGGCTCAGCTCGCCGTTCATCCGGTCGATCTCGTCTTCGAGTCGTGTCACCTGCGAGGCTACGATCCGCAGCGCCATGTCGTTGGGCGCGAAATCCTCCCCACTGTCCCCAGCCCCGGGCGTGGCCAGGTCGGCGCCGAGATCGAACAGGTCGTTCTGGATGCGCTCGAGCAATGCCGGCAGCCAGGCGAGCTCGAGCCCGCCCGCGCGCAGCGCGACGACCGCGACGCCGATCGCGCTGTTCGCCTCGTCGACATCGCCGATTGCCGCCATCCGCGCGGCGTCCTTGGGCGTGCGCGAGCCGTCGACCAGCCCTGTCGTGCCGTCATCGCCGGTGCGGGTATAGATTCGGTTGAGCTTGACCATAATAGTCCCCGGGCGCGCGTCAGCTCTTTCCGGCGAGCCACATCAGCAGGACGACGAGGAAGATCGCGATCGCCTGGAACATCACGCGATACTGCATCATCTTGTTCGACTTGACCGACGAGGCGAGCACGCTCTCGTTCGACGATCCGTCGCGGATATTCTGGCTCGCGCCGAGCAGGAAGACCACCAGCCCGCGGACAAGGACGACGACCACCGCGATCATCGCGGCAACCAGCAGGATGGTGAGGAAAGTGCTCATGAGTCCAATCTAGGCGTTCGTCGCGACAAAGCCAATGCCCGCGCGCAGCGATTGCGCGAGGGCACGGCCGTCCTCGCCGGCAAGGCGCAGTGTTTCGAGGGTCGGCGCATGGGTCCGCTTGGCGAGCCGCGCGCCGTCGGGTCCGGCGAGCAGCGCGTGGTGATGGTAAACCGGCGTCGGGAGATCGAGCAGCGCCTGCAGCAGACGGTGGACATGCGTCGCCGTGAACAGGTCGATCCCACGCACGACATGGCTGACGCCTTGCGCGGCATCGTCGATCGTGACCGCGAGGTGATAGCTCGCCGGCGCATCCTTGCGCGCGAGGATGACATCGCCGTGCGAGAGCGGATCGGCGACGACGGTGCCGGCGATTTCATCGGTCCAGGTCCGACCCATGCCTCCCCTCCCTGGAAGCGAGGGGATCGAGGGGTGGGTCGGCCCGTTGTCGCGCGCGTCGCCAGCCTCAGGCCGACCCACCCCCAGCCCCTCCCTTCGAGGGAGGGGAGGCGCGTGGTCCACCGCCTTTGCCATATCGAGCCGCCACGCGAAGCGATCGCCGCGCGCAATCCGTGCGGCGCGCATATCGTCGTGGAGCCCCCGGCACGTCCCCGGATAGACCGCCTCAGGCCCATGCGGCGCACTGAGGCTCGCCGCGATTTCCGCGCGCGTGCAGAAACAGGGATACAGCAACCCCATCCCCCGCAACCGCTCGAGCGCGGCGGCATAGACATCGAGCCGCTGCGACTGAAACACCACCGCCCCGTCCCACGCCAACCCGAGCCAACGCAGATCCGCCTCGATCGCCGCGACATGCTCGGGCCGGCTGCGCGTGCCGTCGATGTCCTCGATCCGCAGCAGAAAGCATCCGCCCGCCGCCCGCGCGCGATCATGCGCCAGAACCGCCGAATAGGCATGGCCCAGATGCAGCCGCCCGGTCGGGCTCGGCGCGAATCGCGTGACGATTGACGTCACACACGCACTTGACCGCGAGTCGCTCGCCGTGCTGAAATTGCGGTGGACGGGTAGCGCTGTCATCACAGCGTCATCCTAATGGGCTTGAAGCCCCGCAGGAAGCGCCACTCAGTGGTAAAGGGGGGCCGAAGTGTACCATCCCGATCTCATGCGCCACCCCGATGGCTGCCCCGCCCTCGTGCTGAACGCCGATTACACCCCCTTGAGCTATTATCCGCTGTCGGTCTGGCCATGGCAAACCGCGATCAAGGCGGTGTTCCTCGACCGCGTCGACATCGTCGCCGAGTATGAGCGCGAGGTGCGCAGCCCGACGCAGCGGATCAAGCTGCCCTCGGTGATCGCGCTCAAATCCTATGTCCGGCCCAGCGCCTTCCCCGCCTTCACGCGCTTCAACCTGTTCCTGCGCGACAAGTTCGTCTGCCAATATTGCGGCGCGGGGAACGATTTGACCTTCGACCATATCGTGCCCCGCGCGCAAGGCGGCCGCACGACCTGGGAAAACGTCGCCACCGCCTGCTCGCCGTGCAATCTCAAGAAGGGCGGGCGTACGCCGAAACAGGCGGGCATGCCGCTCCATATCGACGCGATCCGCCCGACCAGCTGGCAGTTGCAGGAACATGGCCGGCGCTATCCGCCCAACTTCCTCCACGATACCTGGCACGACTGGCTTTATTGGGACGTCGAACTCGAAGCCTAAGTCAGTCGATAGGGCCGGAACGATCGACCCGTCGCGCCGTTCACCCCCAAAGGGAGAACACGATGCGCCGGCTGATGATCACGACCTGTCTGTTGCTGGTGGCAGGATGCGAATCCAAGCCGAGCAACGACGAATATGCCGCCAATTTCGTGCCGCCGACGCTGCTCAAGCGTGCCGAATACGAAACCGCGCTCGAGGCGCGCTGGACGCGGCTCGACCGCAATCTCGACCGCAATCTCGATGGCGGAATCGAACAGTCCGAGGTCCCGGTAAAATACGCCAAGCGCCTCAACGCGCTCGACACCGACCATGACGGCAAGATCAGCCACCGCGAATTCATCAGCGGCAGCCTTGCGCGCTTCGATCGCGAGGACGCCAACCATGACGGCCTGCTCACCAACGTCGAGAGCAGCGCGGCGCGGAAAGCCGAGGACGCTGCGAACGCTGCGCAGACGCCGACACCGGTGAAATAATCGACAAGCGATTGACCGCACTGCTGCCGCAATGCAGCATGAAAGCCATGGCTGACCTCCCCGGAATCGCAAACAATCCCGACATCCGTTTCCTGGGCAAATTGCTCGGCGACGTGATCCGCACCTATGGCGGCGATGCGCTGTACGCGCGTACCGAGGCGATCCGCACCGCCTCGGTCGACCGGCATCGCACCAAGAATGACGGCGACGCCGCCGAAACCGATCTCGGTCTCGACGCGCTGAGTCTCGACGAGACGCTCGATTTTGTGCGCGGCTTCATGCTGTTCTCGATGCTCGCCAATCTCGCCGAGGATCGCCAGGGTGTCACCGCCGAACAGGGCGCAGACCTCGCCGCCGCGCTCGAGCGGCTGGCGGGAGAAGGGATCGACAAGGCGCAGGTGATGGGGCTGCTCGACCATGCACTGATCGCCCCCGTGCTCACCGCGCACCCGACCGAGGTGCGCCGCAAGTCGATGATCGACCATCGCAACCGGATCGCCGCGCTGATGCGGCTGCGCGATGGCGACGTGCGCGAAACCCCCGATGGCGACGATGTCGAGGAAGCGATCCTCCGCCAGATCGCCTTGCTCTGGCAGACGCGCGTGCTGCGCCGCGAGCGGTTGTACGTCACCGACGAGGTCGAGATCGCCCTCTCCTATCTCCGCGACGTCTTCCTGCCCGCGCTCCCCGCGCTCTACCAGCGCTGGGATCGCGCCCTCGGCGAGCGCGTGCCGAGCTTCCTTCGGCCCGGCAGCTGGATCGGCGGCGACCGCGACGGCAATCCGTTCGTCACCGCCGAAAGCCTCAAGGCGGCGCTTGCCAAGGCGAGCGAGGCGGTACTGGGCTATTATCTCGATGCGGTCCACGCGCTCGGCGCGGAACTGTCGATCTCGACCAATCTCGCCCCCGCCGACGACGCCGTGATCGCGCTCGCCGATGCCAGCGGCGACACCGCCGAAAGCCGCAGCGACGAACCCTATCGCCGTGCGCTGTCGGGGATCTATGCCCGCCTCGCGGCGACGCATCTCGCGCTCACCGGCAAGCCCGCCCCGCGCACCGCAGCGCTCAAGGGCGAACGCTATGCCGATCCGCAGGCGTTCCGCGCCGATCTCGTCACCATCGCCCGCGCGCTGCGCTCGGGTGGCGGCGCGCTGTCGTCGGGCGGCGCACTCGGGCGGCTGATCCGCGCGTGCGAGACCTTCGGCTTCCATCTGGCGACGCTCGATCTGCGCCAGAACAGCGCGGTGCATGAACGCGTGGTCGCCGAGCTGCTCAAGGTGGCGGGCGTCGAAGCGGACTATCTCGCGCTCACCGAATCGCAGCGCGTCTCGCTGCTGCGCCACGAACTGTCGAACGCGCGGCCGCTCGCCAGCCCGTTCGCCGACTATTCGGACGAGACGCGCAGCGAGCTCGCGATCGTCCGCGCTGCCGCGGAAGCCCACGCGACCTATGGCCCGGCGTGCATCGTCCAGCACATCGTCTCGATGGCGCAATCGGTGTCCGACCTGCTCGAACTCAATATCCTGCTCAAGGAAGCCGGCCTTTACCGCGGCGGCGATACGCCGAGTGCGGCGATCATGGCGGTGCCGCTGTTCGAGACGATCGGCGATCTCGAGGCGGCGCCCGGTATCATGACCGAATGGTTCTCGCTTCCCGAGGTGCGCGGCATCACGGCGGCGCGCGGCTTCCAGGAAGTGATGATCGGTTATTCCGACAGCAACAAGGACGGCGGGTATCTCACCTCGACCTGGAGCCTGTCGAAAGCCTCGACCGCGCTGAAGGGCGTGTTCGCCGGCGCCGGCGTCGGGATGCAGCTGTTCCACGGCCGTGGCGGTGCGGTCGGGCGCGGCGGCGGCTCGGCCTTCGCGGCGATCCGCGCGCAGCCGTCGGGCACCGTCCAGGGCCGCATCCGCATCACCGAGCAGGGCGAAGTGATCGCGGGCAAATACGGCACGCGCGAGAGTGCGATCACCAATCTCGAGGCGATGGCGTCGGCGACGCTGCTCGCCAGCCTCGAGCCCGACGCTCTGTCGGCAGTGGACACGCAACGTTTCTCGGCGGCGATGGACACGCTCTCGGCGTCGGCCTTCGCGGCGTATCGCGACCTCGTCTACGGCACCGCCGGCGACGATCGCGGCTTCCGCACCTTCTTCCGGCAGATGACGCCGATCGTCGAAATCTCCGGCCTCAAGATCGGCAGCCGCCCGGCGAGCCGCACCAAGTCCGACCGGATCGAGGATCTGCGCGCGATTCCCTGGGTATTCAGCTGGGCGCAGGCTCGCGTCATGCTGCCGGGCTGGTACGGCGTCGGCCAGGCGCTGAGCAGCTTCGAGGACAAGGGCCTGCTCGCCGAGATGGCGCAGGGCTGGCCGTTCTTCGCGGCGAGCCTCGCCAATATGGAGCAGGTGATCGCCAAGTCCGACATGGACATCGCGGCGCGCTACGCCACGCTGGTCGAGGACCGCGCGCTGGCGGACGCGATCTTCCCGAAGATCGTCAGCGGGTGGCAGCAGGCGCATGACGGTTTGCTGCAGGTCACCGGCCAGTCGCGGCTGCTCGAGGCGCATCCTGCGCTCGACGCGTCGATCCGGCTGCGGCTGCCCTATATCGAGCCGCTCAACCTGCTTCAGATCGAACTGATCAAGCGCCGCCGCGCGGGCGACGAGGACGAGCGGATCGGCGAAGGCATCCTGCTCTCGATCAACGCGATCGCGACCGCGCTGCGCAACAGCGGCTAAATCCTCCCCCGCGCAGCGGGGGACCCTGAGCATTCAGCGAAGGGTGGAGGGGGGCTCTCCGCGAGCGCGGCGCGCGTGGCGGCCCCCCTCCGTCAGCCTGCGGCTGCCACCTCCCCCGGTTCCCGGGGGAGGATTGCGTTACGCTACCGCTGGTCCGCCAATAGCGGCCGCGTCACCCACCGGCGCATCGACCACCTCGCCGCGCGAATAGAGCCCGGTCAGGATCCCCGCGCCGATCACATGCCCCGCCATCGCATTGAGCACCGCCCCGCGCCCCGGCCCGTCGCCGAGGTCCTCGGGCGGGCAATCGAGCGCGAACAACTGGAAGACGTAGCGATGCTCGCCATGCCCGCTGGGCGGATCGGGCGCGAGCCAGCCCTGCGACAGGAAGGAATTGATCCCGATCGCGCCCGCCGCGCCATCGGCGGCGATCGCGCCCTCGGCGAGGCCGGTCGTCGCGACGTTCATGCCCCACAGGATCGCATGGACGAGCGGCGCGGGCGTGGGCGAATCGGCGTCCTCGACGATCAGTGCCAGACTCTGCGTGCCCGCGGGCGCGTCGGCCCATTGCAGCGGCGGCGAGACACCCGCACCGTCGGCGGTGAAGCGTACCGGCATCTCGGCGAAATCGCCGAACGCCGGGCTGCTCAGCGCGATCTCGACCGCGCCGACCCGGAGCGAGGGATGGACGATCGCGAGATGTTCGGCACCGGCGCGGATGTTGCGCAGGCTGGCGCCAAGCCATTCGGGGACATGTTCGAGCATCGCTGGTCCTTTCGAAACCGTGTCCCGTTCAAGCCATTGGGCGCCGCACAGGTTCCGCGCGCGTTACAAAAACGGCGCAGCGATCTCGTCGCGGACCCGCGCGAGCTTGCCGGTCGCGCGGTCGAGCATCGCCCAGGTCGTCACCGCCTCGACCTTGACCTTGCCGTCCGCCCCGGTGAAGCGCACCGCGCGGTCGAACCGCGCGCCCTTGGGCGCCGCGGCGACCCACGTCTCGCCGGTCACGCTCTCGCCGACGCCGACATTGCCGCGATAGTCGACCTCGTGCCGCGTCACGACCCAGAAATAGGCGTCGCGATGCCCAGGCAGCGCGTGCGCCATCCAGTGCGCCACCGCGATCTCCTGGATCCAGCGTACCCATACCGCATTGTTGACATGGCCGAGCTCGTCGATGTCCGCGGGGCTCGCCGTGATCGTCTGCGTGAAGCGCGTCATGCGTCGCTATGCCTGCGCGATCGCCACCAATGCACCCCGCCGACGATCGCTGCGATCGCCACCACCGCGCCCGCGAGATAGAGCACGGTATGGCCATGCGGCACGAAGCGCTCGATCAGTTTCTCGAAACTGTGCCCGAACAGATAGCCCACGCCGGTGAAGACGATCCCCCACACCACCGCCGCGATCGCGTTGATGATCAGGAACAGCTTGGTCTCGACCCTGGTCGTGCCGATCGCGATCGGGCTGATCGTGCGGAAGCCGTAGATGAAGCGGAAGGCGAAGATGAAGCCGATCGGATAGCGCTCGAGCAGACCCAGCGCGCGCGCGAAGATCGGGCGCTGCTGCTGGCGCTTGACCCACGCCTTGCTGCGGAAATAGCGGCCCGCGCTGAAGAAGATCTGGTCGGCGACGAACGAGCCCGCTGCCGCCGCCGCCATCGCGCCCGGCAGCGGGAGCAGCCCCTTGTGCGACAGCAGCCCGCCCGCGACGACGACGGTCTCGCCCTCAAGGCCCGCGCCAAGGAACAGCGCGGCGAGGCCGTATTTCGCGATGATCGTTTCGATCGACACTAGCGTACGCCGCCTCTTGCTTGAGCCACCACCGTCATCCCCGCGAAAGCGGGGATCCCGCTTCTTCTTGGACCGGGCCAGGCAGCGGCCCCCCCGCTTTCGCGGGGGTGACGAGAGGAGTACCCGGGTTTCACCCCTCGACGCCCAATTGCCACAGCACGAAGGCATGCTCCTCGGCCGCCTCGCGCAAGCTTTCGAAGCGCCCCGACTTGCCGCCATGCCCGGCGCCCATATTGGTCTTGAGCAGCAGCACGTTGTCGTCGGTCTTCACGCTGCGCAACTTGGCCGCCCATTTCGCGGGCTCCCAATAGGTCACGCGCGGATCGTTGAGCCCTCCGCTAATGAACACCGGCGGATAGGCCTGCGCCTTCACCTGGTCGTACGGCGAATATCCCCGGATCAGCTCGAACGCCGCGGCGTCCTCGATCGGATTGCCCCATTCGGGCCATTCGCCCGGCGTCAGCGGCAGCTCGGCATCCATCATCGTGTTGAGCACATCGACGAACGGCACGTCGGCGATCACCGCGCCCCACAATTCGGGATCTGAATTGACCACAGCGCCCATCAGCTCGCCGCCGGCCGAACGGCCCGCGATCGCGATCTTGCCCGCCGAGGTCAAGCCGCCCGCGATCAGCCCCTTCGCCACGTCGACGAAATCGTTGAACGTGTTGGCGCGCTTCTCGAGCTTGCCGTCGAGATACCATTGCTGGCCGAGATCGTCGCCGCCGCGGATATGCGCGATCGCATAGGCGAAACCGCGATCGAGCAGCGACAGCCGCCCGGTCGAGAAGCCCGGCGGGATCGCATAGCCATACGCGCCATAGGCATAGAGATAGATCGGCCGGCTACCGTCACGCGGGAAGTCCTTGGGATAGACGATCGACACCGGCACCGCGGTGCCGTCGCGTGCGGCGATCTTGAGCCGCTCGGTGCGATATTTGTCGCCGTCATAGCCCGACGGAATTTCCTGCACCTTGAGCGTGGTCAGCGTGCCGGTGGCGACATCGTAATCATATTCGGTGCCCGGCGTGACCATCGATTCATAGCCGACGCGCAGCACGTCCATCGCATATTCGGGATTGTTGCCGAGGCCGGCGTCGTAGCTCGCCTCGGGAAAGACGATCCGCTGCGGCGCGATGGCGTCGTCATAGCGGTGGATCTCGATCTGATCCAACCCGTCCTCGCGTCCATCGACGATGAAGAAATCGCGGAAACAGTCGATCCCCGTCATGTAGAAATGCTTCGACGGGCCGATCTTCTCGACCCACTCGCCCGGCGCCGAGATATGCGCGGTGCACAGCCGGAAATTGGGATCGGTGTCGTTGGTGTGGATGAACAGCGTGTCGCCATGCATGTCGACATCGTACTCGCGGCCCACCTTGCGCGGCGACACGCACAAGGGCGTGGCGAGCGGATCGGTCGCCGGCAGCAGATAGATCTCGCTCGTCACATGATCGCCGCTCGACAGCACGATCCACTGCCGGTCGCTCGTTTCGCTGACACCGACGCGGAAGCCCTCATCGGCTTCCTTGAACAGCTCGACATCGTCGGCGACGGGCGTGCCGAGCCAGTGCAGCCGCGCATTGTCGGTGCGCCACTGCTCGTTGGCGAGGCCGTAGAGGAAGCCCTTGTCGTCGGCGGTCCAGACGATCTCGGACAGCATGCCGGGGATCACATCGGGGTAATGCTCGCCGCTCGTCAGATCCTTGACGCGCACCTCGAACCGCTCCGAGCCATTGTCGTCGATCGCATAGGCCAGCAGGCGCCCATCGTTCGACACCGAGAACGCGCCCAAACGGAAATATTCCTTGCCCTCGGCGAGCGCGACCTCGTCGAGGATCAGGTCGGGCTCGCCCCCACCGACGGGCTTGCGCCACCATTTGCGATATTCGCCGCCGGTCTCGAACGAGGTCCAGTAGAGCCAGTCGCCGTCCTTCTGCGGCACCGACGAATCGTCTTCCTTGATGCGCGCCTTCATCTCGGCATAGAGCCGGTCGATCAGCCCCTTGTGCGGCGCCATCACGCTTTCGAAATAGGCGTTTTCCGCTTCGAGATAGGCGAGCACGTCGCGGTCCTCGACCTCGGGATAGTTGGGATCTTTGAGCCAGGCATACGGGTCTTCGATGGTCACGCCGTGCGCGGTGAAGCTGTGCGGACGGGTCGCGGCGACGGGTGGCGTGAGATCGGTCATATCCCGTCCTACCCGCTCGCGGGCGGACAAGTCGAGATGCACGCGCTTGCGACGCGGTTCAGGCGGAGACGAGCGGCGCGGAAGGCGGGTTGGCGAGACGCAAGGGCGCAGCCGGCACGGCGAGCGTCGGCGCGGTCTTCGCACGTCGCGCGCCCTGCCCGCGCCGATCGACCGCGACCTGGACCTCGCGTTCGCGACGGTCGTGCCGGAACGCACCGGCATGGCCGGCGAGCGTCGTAATGTCGCGCGCGAGCGATGCCACGGCGGCCGACGTTTCCTCGACCATCGCCGCATTCTGTTGCGCGATCCCGTCGAGCTGGACCACCGCGCCTTTGATCTCGCCGATCGAGATGGCGAGCGCGGTATTGTCATCGGCAATGCCGCGCGATAGATCGACCGCTTCGCTACAGCGCCCCAGGATCGTCTGAAGCGCGTCATCGACTTGCCCGACGGCCGCAACCGCGACGCCGACATCGTCCTGCGTCGCGCTGAGCTGGATCCGCGCGCGCTTCGCCTCGTCCTCGGCGCGCATCGCCAGCGTCGAGACCAGATCGGCGACGACCGCGAAGCCGCGCCCGGCGTCGCCCGCGCGCCCCGCCTCGACCGCGGCGTTCATCGCGAGCACGCGCGTCTGGAAGGCGATCTTGTCGAGCCCCTCGATCACATCGTCGATCCCCGCGGTGCTCGCCGCGACGCGCCGCATCGCCTCGATCGCGCCATCGGTGCGGGTGCGCACCTCGCCCGCCGCCGCCAGAGTCTGCTGCGACCCATGCGACGATGTCTGCGCGGCGCGCGCGGTATTGCCCAAGCGCTCGTCCATCCGCTCGATCGCCGCCGAGGTCTCCTCGATCGCGGCCGCGCTGCTCTGGGTGCGTTCGGCCAGATCGTCGGTGGCCTTGGCGATCGATCCCGAGGTCGCATGAATGTCGCCGGTCGTCTCGACCACCGCGCGGACGATCGTGCGCAGCGTATCGACGGCGCGGTTGAGATCGGCCTGCACCGCGGCATAGGCGGGCGGGAATTGGACTTGCGTGCCATGGCGCAGATCGCCCGATGCCATCATCTGCAGCACCTGCCCGAGATTGTCGGAGACGAGTTTCTGCTCTGCTGTGATGCGCGCATCTTCCGCCGCGCGGTCGCGTGCGGCGCAGCGAAACACATCGACCGCACGCGCCATATCGCCCAGTTCGTCGGTCCGCTCGCCATAGGGAACGCTACGATCGGCGCCTTGGGCGAGCGCGGTCGTGACCGCGCTTAGATCGCCCAGCGGCGCCATGACCTTGCGCCGCAGATAGATGCCGGCCGCGAGCACGATCGCAACGATGGTCAGCGCAAGCCCGAGCAATCCGAGCGATGCGGCGGTGAGAATCCTGTCCGAATTCGCCTTGAGCCGAGCCTGATACCGCGTGGCGAGGGTCACTGCGCGATCGATTTGCGTGCGGTGCGCGCCATATTCGGCGGATAGCTGGTCGTAGGCGATGCGGATTTCCGCCGCGTTGCCGGCGCGTGCGGCCGCCTTCAGGCGCTCGACATCGTCCCAGAAGCGGCGCGCGGGCGCATCGGCGTCGCGCGTCAGTGCGGTCATCAGCGCCGCATCGAGCGGCGCGGCGTTCCAATACGCATGGCGGTCGTCATAGGCGCGGCGCAGCGTCGCCAGTCGCGCGGCGCGCATCTCGACTTGCTCGGGATGGCTGGCGAGCAGTGTCGCCTCGAGATACGGCTCCAGAATATATTCGGGTGGCGGCAGGATATCGGCGACATAGTCCGACGCCAACTGGATCTGCTCGGCGAGCGGTCCCCCGATACGCACCCAATTGATGCTATAGGCGGCGACGCCGATCGCGAGCAGCACGATCGTCATGATCATGGCTGTCCCAAGCTGCAGGCGTTTGGCGATCGACATGGCGAGGCGGCGCTCCGGAAATGGCTGTCCCCCGCATTATAGGCGATCTGCCGGGAGCATGGTCGCGAATGCTGCCGACGGCGCGCCGCGGGATGCCATCTGACGGGTCTGTTCGGCTCTTCCGCGATCTGGCAAAGGTCGGCATGACCGTTCCGGTCGGCCGCGCCAGTCCGCCGTGCCGCCCGCTCCCTTCCTGTCCGCAGTCACGAGAAATCCGCATGTCGCTTTCCCCCCGCCTCACCGCCTTCCGCGCCGAGCTCGCCCGCGCCGACCTCGACGGCTTCGTCATTCCGCTCACCGATGCGCATATGAGCGAATATGTCGGCGCCGACGCGCAGCGGCTCGCCTGGCTGACGGGCTTTCAGGGCTCGGCCGGCAGCGCGGTAGTGCTCGCCGACACGGCTGCGATCTTCACCGACGGGCGCTACACGCTGCAAGTGCGCGAACAGGTCTCTGCCGACGATTGGGACTATGTCGCCGTCCCCGCGACGAGCGTCGCGGCATGGCTCGGCGTGCACACCCCGGCTGGTGGCCGGATCGGCTATGACCCCTGGCTCCACACCAGCGGCTGGGTCGAGACCGCGCGCGCCGCGCTCGAGGCGCGCGGCGCCACGCTCGTCGCGGTCGAGGCCAATCCGGTCGACGCGGTGTGGCGCGACCGCCCCGCTCCGTCCGACGCGCCGCTCGTCGTCCAGCCCGAGGCGCAGGCCGGTGTCGGCTCGGCCGCCAAGCGCGCGCAAATCGCCGATTGGCTTGCCGAGACCGGCGCCGACGCGGTCGTGCTGACCGCGCTCGACTCGATCGCCTGGGTGCTCAACGTCCGCGGCGGCGACGTCGCGCATACCCCGGTCGCGCTATCCTATGCGATCGTCGCGGCAGACGGCACCGCCGACCTGTTCGTCGCGCCCGACAAGATCGGCGACGCGGTGCGCCAGCATCTCGGCAACGCGATCCGGCTCCATCCTTATACCGCGTTTGCCGAGGCGCTCGGCGGTTTCGCCGGCAAGCGCATCGCCGCCGACCCCGAGCGCGCGGTCGCGGCGATCTTCGACCGACTCGAGCAAGGCGGCGCGCAGGTGCTCGCGCTACGCGATCCGGTCGTGCTCGCCAAGGCGATTAAGAACCCGGTCGAGATCGCCGGCCACCGCGCCGCCTCGGCGCGCGACGGCGCCGCGCTCGCGAAATTCCTGCGTTGGGTCGAGGCGGAAGCCCCCGCCGGCGGCCTCACCGAACTGTCGTGCGTCGCCAAGTTGCACGAGTTCCGCGCGGCGACCGGCGTGCTGCGCGACACGTCGTTCGACACGATCTCGGCGACCGGCGCGCATGGCGCGAGCCCGCATTACCATTCGACCCCCGAATCGAACGCGCCGCTCGAGGAGGGGCAGCTCTATCTCGTCGATTCGGGCGGCCAATATGCCGATGGCACGACCGACGTGACGCGCGTCCTGCCGATCGGCACGCCGACCGCGGAGATGCGCGATCGCTTCACGCGCGTGCTGCAGGGCCATATCGCATTGGCGACCGCGGTGTTTCCTGCGGGCACCACCGGTGGCCAGCTCGATTCGTTCGCGCGGCGACCGTTATGGGCGGTCGGGCTCGATTATGCGCATGGCACCGGCCACGGCGTCGGCGCCTATCTCTCGGTGCACGAAGGGCCGCAGCGCATCGCCCCGCCCAACTACCCCGGCGGCGGCCCGTCCGAGCCGCTGCGCGCCGGCATGATCCTCTCGAACGAGCCCGGCTATTACAAAGCGGGCGAATACGGCATCCGCATCGAGAATCTCATTCTGGTCGAGGAGCGCAGCTTCGAAGACGGCGCGGCGATGCTGGGCTTCGAAACGCTGACCTTCTGCCCGATCGAGCGTTCGCTGATCGTCGCGGAGATGCTCAGCGCCGCCGAGCGCGCCTGGCTCGATTCGTATCACGCGCGCGTCGTCGCGGTGATCGGCGACCATCTCGACCCCGCCGAGCGCGCCTGGCTCGCAGCGAAATGCGCGCCTATCGCGTGACGTCGTCGTCGCGCGGCGCCGTGTCGAGCGCTCGCTCGCGCCCCTTGCGGCGCTTGAGGTTCTCGCGCAGCGCGGCGGCGAGCCGCGCGGCTTTCTCATCTTCTTTGCTCGCCATCGCGCACACGCTCCTTGACAATCCTCGCGCCAACGGCTCTTAGGCCGCTTCCGCAGTCGCCGTAAGGTGCTTTGCGGACATGCTGCCGTAGCTCAGTGGTAGAGCGCATCCTTGGTAAGGCTGAGGTCGTGAGTTCAATCCTCACCGGCAGCACCAGCATCCCCTCAATAAGCGAAATGAAATTCCCCGAAAGGGGTCCGAGAGGGTACAAGCTTTTCCGAAACCCGCTTGCCGCGTGGCGGACATTTCGCCGCCATGGCGCCGCCTGAAGCGCGCCCGAACGAAATCCGGCTTTTCCCCGAGGAGCTCCGCTGAAATTAGCCGGAGGTCAACCTTGCCGGCGCGGTCAGGCTCGGGGCTCTTTCCACCAACTCAACGATTTCTGCGACTATACCGGTCTCACCCAATCCCGGAAATATTCGTGTAACGCTATTAACGTGAGCATCGGCGTTCAAGTCGGTCATCGCGTCCACCGCGAGCACGACGTGGAACCCGCGCTCATGCGCTTGGCGAGCGGTCGACTTCACGCCCATGCTGGTGGCGACGCCGGCGATCACGACCTGGGTTATGCCTTCGGCCTGCAGGTGATCATCGAGGTCCGTGTTTGTGAACGCTCCCCAGGTCCGCTTCGTCACCGCGTGATCTTGCGGCAGGCGGCTAAGCTCTCCGGCGGGATCGGCGAAATCCGAAGGCAGTTCGCTGCCGCCGCCAATATACCGCTCGCCATCATGGCTGCCGTGTTGGTCATTCTGTGGACTCCAAAAGACCTACCGCGTTCGGCGCCCTTCGTCGAATTGATCCGACAGATCGACTTTCTCGGCACGGTTCTTTTTACCGCTCCCTTACTAAGCCTGATGATCTTCCTGATGAATCTAACGCATCCAATCTGGTGGGCGCTGTTGGCAGCGACCGGCTTGAGCCTCGTTCTCGTTGCGCAAGCGGTCGGAGCGAGGCACCGTTCATCGAGGTTCGTATGCTCGATGGATCATCGCCGCCGCCGCGACGCTGTTCGGTTTGCCGCAGGGCATGTTCTCCACGGCCACGCAGGCTGCGGTCTACATCCAGGCGCCGGTCCAGGACATCGGCACCGCCGCCGGCCTTCAGCGCACCGCGCAGTATATCGGCGCCATCGCCACCACAATATCCTCGGCTTCCTCTACGGCCGACGCGCGACCGACCACGGGTTCCACAACCTCGCGATCGTGATGGATTTGCTGAGCGCCGTATTGCTGTGCGGCGCGATCCTCGATCACACTTTACCTCGGGCCGCGCCGAACCTCAACGCCGGTCACACTGAGGTACAGAACGGGTATTATCGCGAAGCGCCGGCGATCTTCGGTCATGTAGCGGGCGTCGATCTTCGCTCGCTGGTGCGAGGCAAGAAGGCGTGGGACGCGCTCGGCATTTCACCCGCCGAGGCAAAATCGATTCACCCAGTGGCCTATGCGCAGCTCCACGCCCAGCGGAAAGAATAACCGTCTCTGTCCGCGGTGAAGACAGCTTGAGCGTGCGCCAGCGAGTCGTCTGATGCAGTCGGGCGGGCTTCCCCGTCGCCTTAAGGCACCACGCCGTTGTTGCTTCGGTCACGATCCGGCAACAGGTGGTCGGGGTCCAGCATGACCGATGCGATGCGCCCGGCGGGGGCCGCGATGACGGGCTTGACCCGCATCCAGGTCTCCACAGGCAGCTTGATCCGCGTCGCGTGGCCGTCGGCATATTTCACCTCGAGCACTGCCGGCATGACCAGCTTGTCGCGGCTCTCGAGCGCTATGCTGGCACCCTTGGCCGGATCGCCATCGGTATAGGCAATGCTCGTCACTGCCAGATCAAGCTGCCAGTTGTTGAAGAACCAGCCGCGCCAGAACCAGCTCAGGTCTTCGCCGGATTCGCTCGACATCTCGCGGAAGAAGTCAGACGGGCTGGGATGTTTGAACGCCCAGTCGGCGGTATATTTGCGGAACGCAGGGTCGAAGCGGTCCGGGCCAAGGACGACATCGCGCAACAGGCGCAACCCCAGCGCGGTCTTGAAATAGCTCACCGAGTGGCGGTACGCTTCGCCCATGACGTCCGGATAGCTCAGGATTGGCGGCGCGTCCTTGTCCGCCAGCAGCGGCAGGATCTCGTCCACCGGATTGCCCCCGCCCGGGGCGTATTCGCTGTCGCGCTTTGGTCCGAACACACCGCCCTTGAACTCGTCGCTTTCGAACGTGTCGATGAAGGTGTTGAAGCCTTCGTCCATCCAAGCGTCGCGGCGTTCGTTCGAGCCAACGACCATCGGGTACCAGCTGTGGCCGATCTCGTGCGCCGTGATCCAGAACAGCGCCTTGCCCTTGTCCGCAATTCCGTCGAACGCCATCCCCGGATATTCCATGCCCGTCGAACCGCCAGCGATGCTCCACGCGGTCGGGTAGGGATAAGCGTACCAATGCTGCGAGAAGCGCTCGACCGAGTCCTTCAGATACTCGGTCGACCGCCCCCAGCCGGCGTCGCCGGCGCTCTCGACCGGATAGACGCTTTCCGCCAGCGCGGTCTTGCCGCCGGGCAGGTTCATCCGCGCCGCATCCCACACGAATGCGCGCGAGGCGGAGAAGGCCACGTCGCGCGTGTTCGCAAAGTGATAGCGCCAGGTCTTCTCGGTCTTCGCCACGGGACGCGCGCTGTCGCGCATCACGTCGTCAGGCGTGCGGATCATCACCGTGGCGTCGCTGGCGGCCGCTTTGGCGAGGCGCGCGCGTTGGAGCGGCGTCAGGACCTCCGGCGCATTGGTCAACACGCCGCCGCCGGCGACGATCATGTCGGCGGGCACGGTGACCGCGTAATCGACATCGCCATATTCGCAGTAGAATTCGGAACCCAGATAGGGGAGCGTGTCCCAACCGCGCAGATCGTCATAGACCGCCATCCGCGGGAACCACTGGGCGATATCGAAGATCGTCCCGTTCGGCGTGTCGAGCCACGAGGTGCGCCCGCCCCACACGCCCGGGATGGAATACCGGTAGACGATGCGCACCTTGAGTTTCGTCCCGCCACCCTTGAGCGGCTGATCGAGCCGGACATTCATGCGCGTGTCGGAGACGACGAACGGGATTGTCACCCAGGCCTTGCCGCGCAGCACTTCGACCGAAGCGATGACATAGCCGTCGCTATGCGCGCCCGCGGCGCGGCCCTTCCGACCGCCGCCGATCGTCGCTGCGCGTGAATCCGCACGATAGATATTCTGGTCGAGCTGCATCCACAGGCTCGGCAGGGCGTCGGGACTGTTGTTGGTGTAATCGACCGTTTCGGTCGCCGTCAGCGTCTTCGCTGCGGCGTCGATCCGCGCGGTGATCGCGTAGTCGACCCTGTTCTGCCAGTACCCTGGCCCGGGCGCGCCGTTGGACGAGCGATAGACGTTCACGTCATCGGGCAGCGGCTGCGCAGCGAACGCGACCTTGGGGTCGAAGTCGGCGGCCCACGCCGGAGCCGTGCCCAGAACGGCGGCAACGCAGGCAGACCGTAGGATCCCCCGCGAAAAAGGATGTCTCATCAATGCTCCACACTTCTGATCGCGCGCGCATCATCACCATTCAGCGGCGCATTGATAGCGGACAAATGCCCGCCCATCCGGATATCGGTCAAGGACTCGGCATGAGGCCGGCTTTGGGGCTCGGGTCTGGCTGAAGGGCTTGATCCTGCGCCTTTCCACCCATTCGATCTGCCCTTGTGCGGCCAAAGCCTGCCCCCCCAAACACGATGCAATCCGAACGCCGATCGAGGCACGCTGTAACCGAGGCCTGATTGGCATCGTATAGCGTAGGACGATCAGGAGCCATCTCATGAAAACCCTCGCCGCGATCCTTGGAGCAACCTTTCTGGCCACAGCGGGGGCAATCGTCTGGGCGACGCCCGCGCCGTCACAAGCGAGTCCCAAGGGACAGCCGGTCGTAGTCGAGTTGTTCCAGAGCCAGGGTTGCTCGGATTGTCCTCCCGCCCAGGATAATATCAACCGCCTCGCCGACCGCAACGACGTCCTCGCACTCTCCTTTGGCGTCACCTATTGGGACTCCGCCGACTGGAAAGACAGTTTCGCTTCGCCACAGTTCACGCAGCGGCAACGCGACTATTCCGCCCGCAACAACGGCGCTGGCGTGGCGACGCCGCAATATTGGATCAATGGTCGCACGACCGTGCTCGGCGCCAATCCGGCGCGGGTGGCGCAATTGATCGCTCAAGGCGGACCGTCGGGTGGCCCCGCCCTTTCGACGAGCGCATCGAGACTCACCGTCGGCGCCGGAAGAGCGCCGTCCGGCGGCGCGGACATCTGGCTGGTGCGCTATGACCCCCGAACCGTACAGGTCGCGATACGCGCGGGCGAAAACGGTGGCCGCACCCTTGCGCACCGCGACATCGTCCGCGAGCTGTCGCGGATCGGCCATTGGGACGGAAAGGCACAAGCCATCGTCCTGCCACAGACGAAGACGGCGGGGCTGAAGACCGCCGTGCTGATCCAGTCCGGGGCCGGCGGACCGATCCTGTCCTCGGCAAAAATCTGACGCCATCGACATCGCCGCACGTGACGCAAGGGTCGAAAACACTCATCACGCGCAGAATAAGGAGCGAGAAGGCGATGAGATTTGTCTGGCTATTGGGACTGGCGCTTACCGGTGCGACGCCGTTACCGGCTTCGGCGCAACCCGACCCCGTGCCGGTCGCGCTGCGCGCTTCCGACGGCATTGGAATCGCCGGACTCTATTATCAGGCGCCGCGCCCGAAGGGCATCATCCTGCTGTTCCATCAGGCCGGATCGAGCAAGGCTGAATATGCGACGATCGCGCCGCGGCTGGTCGGCCTCGGCTATAGCGCGCTTGCCATCGATCAACGCTCGGGCGGCGCCCTGTTCGGGCCCAATGAGACGGCAGCGCGCCTTAAGCATCCGGCGACCTACCTCCAGGCCAAGGCGGATCTGATCGCCGCGCTCGACTGGGCGAAGATCAAGAAGCTGCCGGTGATCCTATGGGGAAGTAGCTATTCTGCGGCCCTTGTATTCGAAGTCGCAGCGGAACATCCCGAAGTCAGCGCCGTCCTTGCCTTCTCGCCAGGCGAATATCTGGGCGACGGAAAGCCTGTCGCGCTGGCAGCGTCGCGTATCCGCGTCCCTATTTTCCTCACGTCATCCTCCGATGCCCAAGAGATACAGGCGGCGCGCGCCATCCTTGCCGCATCGCCTTCGTCCGCAAAGACGCAGTACGTACCCCGCATCGGGGTCCACGGTACGTCGACCCTCATCGCCGCGCGCGATCCCAAGGGCGCTGCCGACAACTGGACTCACGTCGTGGCATTTCTCTCGACTCTCACGGGGGCGTAAAGCCTGAAAACCCGAGCTCCCTGAAGTCAGCGGCTGGCTTGGCGACGGTGAACTACGCCGCGATTGCCGAAAGCGCGCCTTCCAATCCATCCGAGGATCCCGCGTCGGCGCGGGCCGCGCGATAGACATCCGATGGGGGCTTCTCTTCGTCGAACATCGCGATACCGACGACGAACGGCAATCTTATTCAGGGCCGCGAAAATGGCGCTCTTTGGCGCTTGTTCTTCCCGACTCCCGCTCGCCCGCAATGGCGAAACCGACGGCCGACGCTCAGGGACAGCGCGTCGTCGATCCTTGGCCTCAGCACCAACAGCCGCCGAAAGCGACATCATGACGGGCCCGATCGATGAAGCCAGCCTGGCCCTATTCCTCTTGCCCGAGACGCCGAGCCTGACCGATGCTCCCGACGACGGCGCCGCCGCGGCCTCTTGGCGCAGCGCAATCGGCGGATCGTGCCGGGCTGGCTGCGGGCCTCCGGCCGCTAGGCGATGCGAAGGCACAGCCAGAGGCCGAGGCACGACGCCGACTAGGCCGCCGCGAATTTCATGGCGACCCCGTTCATGCAGTAGCGCAGGCCCGTAGGCTTGGGACCGTCGTTGAAGACATGACCGAGATGGCCCGCGCAGCGCGCGCAGCGGACCTCGGTGCGGTCCTCGCCGAGGCTGGCGTCGAGGCGCTCTGCGATCGCATTCGGGAGATGGTCGTAGAAGCTCGGCCAACCGGTTCCGCTATCGAACTTCGTCGCGGACGCAAACAGCGGCAGCGCGCATCCTGCGCAGCGGAATGTACCGCTGCGATGCTCGGTGTTGAGCGCGCTCGTGAACGGATATTCGGTCGAGGCCTGGCGGAGCACCGCATAGGCTTGGGGCGAAAGGCGTTTGCGCCATTCCGCATCGCTCAAGCGGAAAGGTGCCGGCGTCGCAGCGACCGCAGCCGAGGGCCCGGCACCCGATAGCCGCAGGGCGAGCACGCCCATGGCAGCGGTGGCACCTAGACCCAGAAGGCCTCGTCGAGTGGGATGGGATTCCTGTTTCATGATCGCGAATACGAGCCGATCCGCACTTCGGTTACACGCCTCGCACGGCAAAGTGTAACCCGCGCGCCGATGGAAGCGTAATATCGGCGGAAGCGTTTTTTTCCGGAGTCCCAACGATGTTTCGCACCCCCCCCCTGATCGCAGTCCTGTTCGCTGGCGCCGCCGTCACCGCCGCGTCGAGCCAGGATCGCGCCGAGGTCGCGGCGAAGAGGGTTCCGGCGGCGGTCACACGCGAAATTCCGACGGCAAACCGGGAAACGGCGATCTTCGCGGGAGGCTGCTTCTGGGGAGTCGAAGGGGTCTTTCGCCACGTGAAAGGCGTGGTGAGCGCCACCTCGGGTTACACCGGAGGCGCCAGCGCGACCGCCGGATACGAGTTGGTCTCGACGGGCACGACCGGCCATGCCGAATCGGTCAAGGTGGTGTTCGACCCGCGGCAGGTTAACTATGCCGACCTGCTACGAGTCTATTTCTCGGTCGTCGCCGATCCGACCGAGGTGAACCGGCAGGGCCCGGATGAGGGGACGCAATACCGCACCGCGCTCTTCCCGCTGTCGCCAGCGCAAACCAAGGTGGCGCGCGCCTACATCGCACAGCTCGGCGCGGCGCACGTCTATCCTCGTCCGATCGCGACGCGGCTGGAACGGCAGCAGGGATTTTTCGCAGCAGAAGCCTATCATCAGGATTTCCTGGCCCGAAATCCCGACTATCCCTATATCCTGATCAACGATCGGCCCAAGGTCGAGGCGCTCAAGCGCCTGTTTCCAGGCAGCTGGAAAGCCTGAGCCCCACGCCGCTGCAGCGGTGCCGCGAGGGACCGCGCAGCACGGTCGAGGACGCTACAGCGCCTTGTGCGGCCTTACGCCCTGTTCGAACGCCGCCTTGATCGAGAGGAACCGCGCATCGACCGCGCGTGGATCGTCGCGATTGAGGTCGATCATGGCCTGGCGGTCCGGCCCCCCGCGCACGACGGCAATCGCCTCACGCTCGATACCGTCGAGGATCGCCGCGGCGACGGCTGCAGCCGATTCGAGCGAGAAGCCGACATCGGCCCCGGCGGTGTTGGTCGCCATCATCGGGGTGTCGGTTCCGCTGGGATAGACCGTCAGGACATGCACGCCGTCGCCATTGAGTTCGCGCCGGAGCGACTCACCGAAGCTCGCCAGCCCCGCCTTCACTGCGGCATAGGTTGCGTAGAACGGCAGCGCGACCAGCGCGATGGACGAACTGACGTTCACGATCATGCCGCCACCCTCGGCTTTCAGCATCGGAAGCGCCGCGCGCGCGAGCATGATCGGCGCGACCAGATCGACCTCGATCATCGTGCGGATCTCGTCCTCCTGGATTTCTTCGAGCCGACCGGCTCGCACCGCGCCTGCATTGTTCATCAGGATGTCGAGACCGCCCAGATACCGCGTCGCAGCGGCCATGGTCATCGCGCGACCGTCCTCGGTCGCGACATCGGCCGCCACACCGTAGACGTCCGCACCGGTCGCGCGCAGCGCATCGACAGCGGCATCGACGAGGCCGGATCTTCGCCCCGTGACCAGCAGCCGCGCGCCGCGCAAGGCCAGGGCGTGCGCGGTGGCGAGCCCGATGCCGCTTGATCCGCCCGTGATGAGGACGCGTTTGCCGTCGATGTTCATGGGTGCAGGATCCTCACGCTTCTCTGGGATAGTTGGAAGGGAAGAGCGCCCGCTTGGTCTCTTCGTCGTTTACCTTCTTGAAGGCGTGGTGTTCGCCCACGCTGCGCGCGCGCTGGGCGGCCGGCCGTTCGTCGATGCGATCGAACCACGCCTTGATGTTGGGATAGGGCGCGAGGGGATCGTCCGATCCGGGGAGCACGAATCGCGCCCGTTCGATCCAGCCCCAGGCCGCCATGTCGACGATCGTATAGTCGTCGCCGACGATGAAGCCGCGGCCGCCCAGGTGCGCGTCCAGCACCTCGTAATGGCGTTCGGCCTCGCGCCGGTAGCGGTTCACGGCGTAGCCGAGATCGGGCGCGACGCGCTGGAAGTGTACGGCCTGTCCGGAAAACGGACCCAGACCCGAGGCGATGTAGAAGAGCCACGAAAGCAGTTCGGGACGATCCTGGGGGGCGCCGAGGAACTGGCCGGTCTTCTCGGCGAGGTAAAGCAGGATGGCGTTGGAATCGAACAGGCGCACCTCGTGCCCGCCGGGGCCATCGGTATCGACGATCGCGGGCACCTTGCCGTTGGGATTGATGGCTCGGAACGCAGGGACGTGCTGCTCCCCCTTGCTCGTGTCGACCGGCACGAGCTCATACTCCAGTCCCGTTTCCTCGAGCAGCAGCGCGACCTTCGCGGGATTGGGCGTTGGGTGGAAATAGAAGCGAATCACGGCTGTCTCCTCGGTCGGGGCGGGGGCGGATCAACCGCCGCATCTCACCGAATGTCGGCGATCACGCCATCCTGCAACCACGCCCCCAAATAGCGCCCGGCGGCATCGACCGCGTCTTCGACCCCGACCGTGTCGGCCAATCGATCGCAGAGCGCGGCGAAGCTCAGACCGGACGCGGCCAACTGGATCGCATCCATCTCGGTGCGCTCGATCGTCGCGAAATGCGGCTGCAGCTCCACCTTCCAGACCCGCACCCAGCCCGGCTCTGGCAGCATCTGGGCCGGCGGCACGTCATCGCCCGCCGCGATGGCGTTCCAAATCGCACCGCAATTGGTCGCCACCGGGAGCAGTTCGAGCGTGGGCACGACATGGATGACGGCCTCGTCCCAATCAACCTCGGCGAGGCGCGCCGGATCGAACGGCGGCGCGTCTGGGCCATCGAACGCACGCCGCAGCGCCCAGTCGAGCGCGGCGATTTCCGCTACCTCGGGATCTTCCGGATAGAGCGCCGCGACCGTTCGGGCGAAGCCGATTCCGTAATCGCCGAGCGTCCAGCTCGAAGGCGCGTTGCCGACAATGTGGTGACGCGCCGCGGCCTCGAACGCATCGTCGCCGAGCCACGCCCAGAGCCGCTCGTAACTGTCCTTCAGGCAAGCCACCAGCTGCGCGCTATAGGCGTTGTGATAGACTGCGAGACCGGGGCCGCCGTTACCGTTCACGGCGACCGGGATGTCGCTCGGCTCGTTGCGCAGGAAGCCCAGAAAGTCCCGCTGCAGCGCAAGGAGGCTCATGCCGCGACCCGCATCGTCGCGGCGGCGAGCCGCCGCGCGACATCGAGCTCCGACAACAGGTCGCCGAGCGGCGGGATGTTGTCGTCGCGCTCGATCATCGCCGCGACCGGCCCCAGACGGGGATAGATTCGGCTGAACAGATCCCAGACCGGGTCCGAGACCGGCTGGTCATGCGTGTCGATCAGGCGCTGGTGCCCCTGGCTATGCCCAGCCAGATGGATCTGCCGCACGCGGTCGGCTGGAACACCGGCGAGATACGCATAGGGGTCGAAGCCGTTGTTGGTGCCGCTGACATAGATGTTGTTCACGTCGAGCAGAAGGTAGCAGCCCGTGCGACGCGTCATTTCCGTCAGGAACGCCCATTCGGTCATCTGGTCGTCGGCAAAGGTCAGATAGGTCGACGGGTTCTCGAGGACGAGCGGGCGTTCGAGCACGTCCTGGACGTGAACGATGTTGGCGCATACCGAGTCGAGCGCCTCTTCGGTGAAGGGCAGCGGGAGCAGATCGTGCGAATTGACGTGCTCGACGCGGGACCAGCTGAGATGGTCCGAGACCCACAGGGGCTGGACCCGGTCGGCGAGCGCCTTGAGGCGATCGAGATAGTCGGTGCGTACGCCATCCGCCGAACCGATCGACATCGACACGCCGTGCATCGCCACCGGCCAGCGTTCGCGCACCTGGTCAAGGACATGGAGCGGGCGACCGCCCGCGACCATGAAGTTCTCGGAGATGATCTCGATGAAATCCACGGGGACGTCTTCGGTCAGAAAATGCTCGAAATGCGGAATGCGCAGGCCGAGCCCGAAGCCGTGGAATGGGGCGATCTCGACGTGCGACACTGCTGACCTCCTGATGGTGTGCCGGGCCCGGTCGGGGTTGGGGTAAGGCCCGGCACAAGGGGAATTCGGCGGCGCGGCGCCGGAGGTTACACAGGCGGTCGAAAAAGACCGCCGACTCAGGCGGGTTTGCGGAAGCGCAGCGTCATGCGATCGCTTTCGCCGATCGCATCGTAGCGCGCCCGCTGCGCGGTCGTCAGCGCCGCGTGGCCCGAGCCCGCGCTGTCCCGCGATGGCGGCAGCGTCCAGACGCCGAACGGATAGTCCTTGGTGTCCTTCGGATTGGCGTTGATCTCCGAAGACGCATCGAGCACGAACCCGGCTTTCTTGGCTGCATCCACGACGGCCTTCGTCGAGACGTAACCGGTGAACTGACCCGATGCTTCGAGCGCGGCGGTCTTCGGGCCGGCGCGATGCTCCTCGACGGCAAAGACGCCGCCGGGCTTGAGCGCGGCAAAGCAATCCTTCATCGCCTTGTCGACGAAGCCGGCAGGGATCCAGTTGTGGATCTCGCGCGCCGTAAGGATCACGTCGACCGAATTGGGCGGGGCCAGCGGGCCGGCGACCGGGCCGAACGCTGCATAGCGGATTCGCCCATAGACCGCCGTGTCGGCGTGCTTCGCCTCGAACCGCGCCCGATCGGCTTTCGCCCCGGCCGAAAGCTTCGGATTGTCCAGGTCGGCGACACCGGCCACATAGCTGCCACCCGTCTTGGCGAGATACGGCGCCAGGATCTCGGTCCAATAGCCCCCGCCGGGCTGCAGGTCGACGACCACCTGACCTGGCCGCACGCCCCAGAATTGCAGGCTTTGCAGGGGGTGACGGTATCGGTCGCGCGCCCGATCGTTCGCCGGCCGCGAGTCCGCCGCGACGGCCATCTGAAGCGCCGGATCGGGAGCGGTCGCCACCGCCGCGATATCATTAGCGCGACCGGGCGAGAATGCGCTTACCCCGCCGATCGCCAACGCCGCTATCGAAACTGCCGTGATGTATTTTCGCATGACACCCCTTTCCGGTTGCATTCCAACGATGCGGTGCAAACGGGCACCGGCATCACCGTCGCTCACCACCGTAGCAGGCGAGGACCGACGGCCGCTCCGAGCAGCGTTGCCGCGCCCAGGCCGAGCGAATACCACAGCAGAACGAATCCCGGTGAGGTTTCGGTACAGTGCAGGGCGTAGATGGACGCACCCGTCGCACCGGAGACGAGGCCGGCGGCCGCGCCGGCCGCCCCCAGCCGGGTCGGCGCCAGCCGCGACATCGCCCACATCAGGCCGACAAAGACCGGCAGAGCGAGCGCCGCGACGTAAGCGGGGCATTGCCACCAGCTCGAGCCCATCCAGAACGCTCTCGAATCTCCGGCCGGTGCGGCGGCCCAGCGCATCGCAGCGATTGCCGCGAGCGCCGCAACCGGCGGCCAGAGCAGCCGAGCCCAGTGAAGCTTCGCCGCATCGGGCCGGCTCAGCCGATCGAGCGCGACGAACCCGAGCGACGCGATCGACGCGGTATAGAGCAGCTTGATCCAGAAGGACGCGGTCATCACGGCGAGCGCCATATCGGGTCGCGGACCCAGGCTCGGCCAGAACAACACGACGACCCCTGTGACCACCGCGCCGGTGATGAGACCCTTGCGCAAAAGCGTCCTCGTCGCGCCGCGAGGCACCGGCCGCAAGCCACTCGATAATTCCGCAATCAAGACGTCGGTATTCATGAAATGCTCCGTCGAACGCTCGGCCGACGGGCCTCCACGCCGCGAGTCTTTCCTACATTCGGTCCGAATTCGCATTCGGTTACGCGTATCGGGGATTTACGTAACCGCGCGCCGCAGGTCGCCGAATACCGGCGTGAAGGGTGCGGCCGCACTGCAAATTCGCCTGGGAGGAAAAGCCATCATGACGACGCTGTCGATCTCGATCATCCAACAGCCGCCGATCTTCCTGAACCTCGCGGCCAGCATCGACCGCGCCGAGATACTGATCCGCGAGGCGGCACGCGACGGCGCGGACGTGATCGTCTTTCCCGAAGCGTGGCTTCCCGGCTATCCGGTCTGGCTCGACGAGGCGCCGGGTTCGGCGCTCTGGGGTCATGCACCCGCCGAGGCGCTGTTCCGCGTCCTGTTCCGGAATTGCCCGGAACTGGATGGCCCGGAGATCGCGCATCTCGCCAAACTCGCCACCGCATTGTCGGTCGAGATCGTGATGGGGATGCACGAACGCCGCGGCGCCAGCCTCTACAATGCCGTCGTGCGCCTCACGCCCTCGGGACGACGCGACATCCACCGCAAGATCATGCCGACCCACAACGAACGGCTCATCTGGGCCGCCGCAGATGGCAGCACCCTGCGCCCCTGGCCGGGACCGCACGGGCCGTTCGGCGCCCTCATCTGCTGGGAGCATTGGATGCCGCTCGCCCGCGCAGCAACGCACCAGCACGGCGAGGTCCTCCACTTCGCGCTGTGGCCCGCCGTCACCGAGCTGCATCTCCTGGCGAGCCGGCATTATGCCTTTGAGGGCCAGTGTTTCGTCGTCGCGGCCGGGACGGTCCTGACGCGGTCGGACGTGCTTGCGGGCTTCGACAGCCTCGCCGTGAACGACCCCGCCGCGCGCGCGATGCTCGAGGCGATTCCGATCGAGCGGCACCTGTTGAAGGCGGGCGGAAGCGCGGTCATCGCTGCGGATGCGACGGTCATCGCGCTTGCCGACCCGGGCGACGCGCGGCCTCTGACCGCGCGCATCGACATCGGCCTTGCATCGGGCGGCAAGCTCTATCTCGACACCGCCGGCCACTACGCCCGTCCCGACATCTTCGATCTTCATGTCGACCTGCGCGAGAAGCGCGGGGTGACGACGGTGGCGTGACCGCGACGGTCGACGAGGCGGACCGGGTCGCCTGTAACCGGACGGCTCGCGCGGGCGAACTTCATGGCAGCCCATATGCGCTGCGGAACGCCCTGATGAACACCCTGCCCCCCGGACACGCTGTGACCCCCGCACATCTGAGGTCGCTCGCGCCCTTTCTCCGCTCACGGAAAGATATCACCATGTCCCTCGCCCGCCTGCTGCCCCTGGCAGCGCTCACCCTCATCGCCGCGCCGCTCCAGGCACAGCCGGTCCGTCCCTTCAGCCTGGCGACGCTCAAAGCCGCGCAGGCGGCGGGCCAGCCGGTTCTCGTCGATGCCTTCGCACCCTGGTGTCCCACCTGCCGCGCGCAGGCGCCGACGATCGACCGGCTCGCGACCGATCCCGCCTATAAGGCACTGCTGATCCTGCGGTTGGATTATGACTCCCAGACGGCCGAGAAGAAGGTCCTCGGGATCACCAAGCAGAGCACGCTGATCGCGTACAAGGCGGGCAAGGAAGTCGGCCGGAGTCTGGGAGTCACCGATCCGGGCCAGATCAAGGCCCTTGCCGCTTCAACGCTGCGCTGAGCGATGGCCCGGTTCGATCGACGCGCCGTCGTCCTCGGCCTCGGTGCCGTCGCGATCGGCGGCGCCTCGCTCGCTGCGGTCGGGCAGCAGCCCTTGTATCAAGACCCCGACGCCATGTACGCCGCCTTGCGCGGCCAGTCGGGGCAGCGTCTGAGAATTGGCGGCGGAACGATCACCGTCGTCTTCGCCGATGGAGCCCCCGGCCTTTCGCGGGACCTCGTCCTGGCGTGGATCCGCACCGCGGCGAACGCCGTCACCGCCTATTTCGGCAAATTCCCGGTCGCCGAATACGGACTGCTGGTCATCGCCGAACCCGGGGATCGCGTCGGGCACGGCACCACCTTCGGCTATGCCGGAACCGCGACGCGGATCCATGTCGGCGTCGGGGCCGGCCCCGAAGCCTTCGCCCGCGACTGGGTGCTCGTGCACGAGATGGTTCATACCGCGCTGCCTGACATGCCGCGCCGTGCCCTCTGGCTGCAGGAGGGGAACGCGACCTATGTCGAACCGATAGCGCGCGCCTTGATCGGACAGCTTACCCCGGCCGACGTCTGGAGCGAGTCCGTCCAGGGGATGGCCAAGGGTAACCCGCGCCCCGGCGACAAGGGCATGGACGGGACCCAAGCCTGGGGCCGCCTGTATTGGGGCGGCGCGCTCTTCTGGCTCCTGGCCGAGATCGCCATCTACCGCGACACACAGGGCGCCGGGTCGCTGCGCGACGCGCTTCGCCGGATCAATCGTGCGAGCGGCGGCAACACGACGACGTGGTCGCCCGAGCAGCTGATGACCGTTGGCGACGGTGCGATCGGCGCGACCTCGCTCGCTCGACTCTATGAGCGCTTCGCGACGCAATTGGTACAGACCGACCTTGAGCGGCTCTTTCGTGAGCTCGGGATCACGGCGACATCGGACGGCCTCGTCGCCTTTGACGATACGGCACCGTTGGCCCCGCTACGGCGACGGATAACGCGCCCTTAAGGGCGGTTACGACTCCGAGCGGTGCGCCGGTGAACCGATTCGTGCGCCCTTCAGCGGACCCGCTGTCGGCGCGCGAGCGTCGTAAAGATCGCGCCAGCGACGAAGAAAGCTGGCGGCACCAGGCCGCGGACGAGATCGACATAGCCCGGCACGACCACGACAAGCACCCAGATCGAGTCTGCCCAGCCGGCGACGACCAGATTGAGCCAGTAGCCCAGCCTGTCGCCGCGCCAGTTGCGCCACAGCCCGACCACCAGCACGAAGAGCGCGATCGTCAGCATATAGGCGGCAAGCTGGAAGAGGCGCCCCTGCGCGAGGCCTTGCTGCCCCGCGCCGAGGCGCCAGATGTCCACCGCCACCTTGACGTGGAAGATCCCCCACGCGGCGTAGCAGAGCGCGCCGAGCCGCGAGAGGATCGACGCGCCCTGCCGGCGATCAGTCTGCGGCATAATCACGCGCCTTGGCGCCCCGCGTCGGATCGAGGCCAAGCACGTAATCGAGCGAGAATTTGCCACCGCCGCGGAAGATGATGGGGAGCAGCAGACCCGCCCAGCTCAGATGCGTCGGCCAGGCGTCGGGATAGACGAACACTTCGATCACCGTCGTCATGGCGAACAGGCCCAAAGCCGCCACCCGATTGAACAACCCGAGCACCAGCAGGATCGGGAAGAGATGCTCCTGATAGGTCGCGAGATGCGCGGCAATATGCGGAGGGATCAACGGGATCCGATAGTCGGTCTCGAACAGCGTGTAGGTGCTGTCGGTGATATGCAGCAGCCCGTCGACCTTGGTCCGGCCCGACATGAAGAAGACCGCGGCGGCGCCGAGACGGGCGACCAGCAACAGGATGGAGCCCGAAAGACGGTCGAGCAGCGAGCAGGCGCGTGCGTAGATGTTCAGCATCATTTTCCCCTTGGAATATCTTGCGCGAAGGCGCCGGCGGACAGCAACGATGCGAAGATCGTCGAGACGTCCCCGCCTTCGGCAGAAGCGTTGGCTGCGGCCTGGGCGAGCGTCTTGCCGGTCAGAAAGGCGCTGGTCGGCGCGTCGATGACGCGAACCTCGACCGCGTCGCCCGGCCGTGTGACGAGGATCATCTCCTCGCCCCAGACGATCTCGTCGAGCGCGTCGGGCGCGGCCTCGGGCTGATGCGCCATCCACAAGCTCGCCGCGGGCGTCGATGCTTTCGCGGTCCGCGTTGCGGGATGCCAGTGCAGCGCCGCCTCGGGGTCGATACCGCGAGAAAGGGCCAGCGCGTCGAGCGGCGCGCGGTCCGCGGCGAACAACGCCTCGATCACATGGCGCTCCAGCGCGGCGACGGCGCCAAGATACGGAGCTTCCCCAAACGGCGTCCAGGCATCGATGAAATGCGCGAACCTGTCGCCGTAGAGGCAAAGCCGTGCCTCGCGCGGCGGAGCGACTTCGATGTAGGAGGCTGCGCACGCAGCGAATGCCGCCTCGCCGACCATCGCGGCGGTCACCGGATAATTGGCGAACAGCGCGTCGCGCGCCGCCTTACTGGCGGTGTTGCGGTGGATCGCGAGCGCGCGCCGCATCGCCGGGTCGTCCGACCTTTCCTGCGAGGCGAGCATTTCGCCGAAGGCGTGCTGAAAATCGGCGGCATCAAGCATCAATGAGCATCCTCTGCTCGAGCAGATGGTGCGCGCGGTCGCGCTCCAGCATCAGCTCCGGGAAGGGTGGAACTTCGTCGTCGCGCTCGATCAGCGTCGGACGCGCGCCGATGCGATCGATCAGGCGTCGGTAGAGCAGCCAGACCGGGTCGGAGATCGGCGCATCGTGGCTGTCGATCAGCAGACCGCTGTCGGGATCCGGATCAGGTCGATGGCCGGCGAGGTGGATTTCGCCGATGATCGACGCCGGGATGGCGTCGATCCGAGCCTCCGCAGAAAAGCGCAGGTTCGCCGCGCTGACGAAGATGTTGTTCACATCGACCAGCAGGCCACAGCCCGTGCGCTGCGCCAATTCGGTAAGGAAGCTCGCCTCGTCCAGTTCGTGCCCGGGCAGATCGACATACAGCGAAGGGTTTTCGACCAGGATCGGGCGGCGTAGCGCATCCTGCACCCGCGCGACGTTGCCGGCGGCAATATCGAGCGCCTCGCGCGTGCGCGGGAATGGGAGGAAGTCGGCATGATGCGCCCCCTCCCATTTCTGCCACGCCAGATGGTCGGAGATCGCGGCCGGACCGATCAGGTCGGAGAGCGCCCGCAACCTGCCCAGGTGATCCTCCGCTGGCGGCTCCACCGATACGAGCGACAGGCCGACGCCGTGCAGCGAGATCGCAAAGCGCTCGGCGAGCGCGACGAGCGCCCGCAGCCGCGGCCCGCCATCGACCATATAATTCTCGGCATGGACCTCGAACCACAGGCCCGGGTTTCGCGCCGTCAGCGCTTCATCGAGATGCTCGAGCTTGAAGCCCAGGCCTGCGGTCATGGTCATCGGATGGTCCTCAGGCGCCCGGGGTGAGCGAGCCGAGGCCCTTC
>NZ_JH584241.1:1394379-1432753 GCF_000241485.1 Sphingomonas sp. PAMC 26605 | reverse complement strand
TGCGCGCCGCGGTTACACTGTGGCTACGACATCGGAATTTTATCTCGTCTGTAACCGGCGGCCTTCTCGCGGCGAAAATCCCAGCGCCACCTGGCAAACGTCATCTATTCAGGAGTATCCCCATGAAGACCTTCAAGACCGGCGCCGCCATCGCTTCCGCCGCTGCCATGCTCGCTCTGACGGGCCTCGCGACGACCGCCCCCGCGCAAGCCGCTGCCAAGACCTCCAAGGCGCAGCCCTGCTACGGCGTCAATTCGTGCAAGGGTCAGTCGGACTGCAAGTCGGGCACGCATGACTGCAAGGGCCAGAACGACTGCAAGGGCCAGGGCTTCAAGGATCTCTCGACCAAGGCTTGCGCCAAGATGGGCGGCAGCCTCACCCCCAAGGGCTGAGCCCAGCGTCCGACCGAACCGGTCGGACCACCCTCTTAACCCCACCGTCCGGCGGCGTCAGGCTGCCGGACGGTGGTGTGCGTTCTGGCCAGTCGCAAATGCACGGCGACGCGAACCGTCGGCGGGGTCCGGACCCGAGGCTTTGACGACACCGTAGAGCACCAGGCATACCGAGAAATGCGAGAACGCCTGCCAGCGCAGCGCGCCGCCATTGCCGATCGGTGGACCAACCCGTCGGCGGCGCGGCACTCCCGGCACACATCGCTCCGAGCCCATATACGCCGCGTCTGTGGACCGGTACGCTGTCAACGAAACGGGCGCGATGCTTCCCGCTGTGCTTGCGGCGGTCGCGGTTCTTGGCTGGACCAAGCGCGGCTTGCTCAAAGCCTTCCCACCGGCCGAGTAACCTTACCTCCTTGCCGACCGAACCCCGCCGCAACGGAGATCGAACCCATGTCAGCAAGCTTCCTGAACCACCTCCCCATCGTGTTGCGCCCCGACCCATCGCGGACCGTGGTGCGACCGTTCATGCCTGGCGACCCCGATTCCTTCGCGGTGGCGAGCATGCCGCGATCGCAGCGGATCATCGACCGTGTCATGGCCCTGAGTTTCGAAGAGGGTGCGAAGGAGCGCGAGAAGATCACCGAATCGCTCGACGAGCGCCATCGCGACGTCGATGCGATGCTGATGCGGCGCTTCCACGAGGTGCTCGATCTGTGCGGCGGCTTCTGCATCAACCCGGCGGCGGTGCGGCCGGACCAGGCGCTGCTGATCGGTGCCTATTTCTGCAACGAATATTCGTTCGAGGCAGCCGCCTTGTTCAATCCCAGCATGGTAATCCATCCCGATCAGTCCGAGGTTCCCGAAGGGTCGGTCCGCTTCCTCATGGCGCTGCGCGCGATCGGCGAGGGGCACGTCTCCTCGGTGACGTTCAGGACCGGACTGATCGGCCCCGGCGGGGACCTGTCGGTCGACGTGCCCAGCCGGACAGCCGTACCTCCGATCATCCAGCGCGAAGAAGGGGACGGCCCGCTCGGCATCAAGCTGCTGTGCGGCGGCAGCTATACCTTGTCGGAAACCGTCCTGTTCCCAATGACGCCCAGCCAGCGGCAGGGCATCGAGGACCTTCGCCTGGTCCACTTTGTCGAGGACGATGGAAGCGAGCGCTTCTACGGCACCTATACCGCCTTCAGTGGCGCAGCGGCGCGCTCGGAGCTGCTCGACACCGAGACGTTCCGGGATTTCGACATGCGCCCGCTGCGCGGCGACGCGGCGGGTGGAAAGGGCATGGCGCTGTTTCCGAGGAGGATCGCCGGCCGGTACGCGATGCTGTCGCGGCACGACAATGAGAACATCTGGTTCCTGCAGTCGGACGATCTCGAGACCTGGAACGGCGGTACCAAGATCCTGTGCCCCCGCTACCCGTGGGAGTTCGTCCAGATGGGAAATTGCGGGTCGCCGATCGAGATCGACGAGGGCTGGCTCGTGCTGACCCACGGTGTCGGCGTGGTCCGAAACTATTGCATCGGCGCCTGCCTGCTCGACAAGCGCGATCCGAGCAAAGTACTGGCGCGGACACCCCGTCCTCTGATCGAGCCTGCGCAGGACAATCGCAACGGCTATGTTCCCAACGTGATCTACAGTTGCGGCGGCCTGGTGCGCGGACGGACGCTGTACCTGCCTTACGGCGTCGCCGACGACTTCGCGACGATCGCGACGGCCGACGTATCGGATGTGCTCGCCGCTATGGAGTAAGCGATAGCGGCGCGCGCGAACCCCGGCGCGCCGCCAGTGGCAGGATCGCGCCGGCGAGCAGCGTGGCGACGCCGCAGCCGGGCATAGCCCCAGACGATACGCGACATTGCAGGACTTAAGGACGTGGCGCCACGCGCGCGGATAACCCGCCACACTCCCCGGGCGCCCGAGGGTCCGCCGTGAGGCTGGCAGGCGCGTCTCGAATGTCGGGACCTCGCGCCACGCGTGCCGCCGACACGACGCCTTCGATATCCGTACCAAGGCCGGTAATCAGGCGAGCGCTGCGCTCGAAGGTCATATAGTTCCAGAGCCAGTTCGCACCCACGACGAAGCGGTTGCGGAAGCCCGCCAGGAAATAGATATGTGCGGTCGACCACAGGATCCACGCCGCAAGTCCGGAGAAACGCACCCATCCCAGATCGACCACCGCACGCTTTCGCCCGATCGTCGCAAGGCTGCCGAAATGGCGATACCGAAAGGACGTGGGGGCGCGACGGTGGCCGAGCTTGGCGGCGATGTGATGCGCAACGTACACCCCCTGCTGCTTCGCGGCGGGTGCGATCCCGGGAACCGGCTGACCCGTGGCGCTCGTTGCAGCGGCCGTATCGCCGATCGCATAGACGCCCGCGCGATCCGCGACCTGCAGGCTCGCATCGACGATGACGCGACCGGCGCGGTCCGGCGCGAGATCCAGCCATTGCGCAGCCGGTGATGCCTTGACCCCGGCGGCCCAGATGATCGTGGCCGAGCGGATCAGTTCGTCATCGACGACCGCCCCCGCCGCGTCGATGCTGGTCACGCGGCTGCCGAGCCTGACCTCGACCCCCAATTTCACCAGCGCGCGCCGTGCCGCTTCGCTCAGCCGTTCGGGAAAGGTCGCGAGCAATCGCTGCCCGGCCTCGATAAGGATGATCCGCACGCAGCGCCGGGTGATGTAGTGAAAGTCCATATCGGCGGCGTGTCGTGTCAGTTCGGCGACCGCGCCGGCCATCTCCACCCCGGTCGGACCACCGCCGACGATGAGGAACGTCAGGAACTCGGCACGCTCTTCGACATTCTGCTGACGGTTCGTCTCGGCGTGTTCGAGCGCGAGCAGGATCTGCCTGCGGACATGCAGCGCGTCGTCGATCGTCTTGATGCCGGGGGCGTGCTCGGCCCAGCCCTCGTTCCCGAAATAGCTGTGGGTGGCGCCGGTGGCGAGGATCAGCGAATCGTAGTGCAGCGTGGCACCGCTCGAAAGGCTTACGGTCTTCGCCTGATGGTCGATGCCGTCCACCTGATCGAGCAGGACCCGCGTTCGCTTCTGCTTCTTAACGATCGATCGAATCGGAGCGGCGACATCCGCCGGGGACAGGCCCGCCGTCGCCACCTGGTAGAGCAGGGGTTGAAAGAGATGGTGGTTTTGGCGGTCGACGAGGGTCACGTCGAGATCGTAGCGCGCCAGTTCCTTCGCTGCGGCGAGTCCGCCGAAGCCGGCGCCGACAATGACGATGTGGGGCGCACGACCCGCGCCGGCGCGGGGATGATGCAAGCTCGCTGAGCGTTTCACGTCGCGCCTCCGAATGATGAATTCCACGCCTCTGGCCGGACGCCTTCAGATCGCCGTCGTCAGGTTCGTGAGCCATTCCGGCGACGCCCCGAGGACCACGCCTTCGATCAAATGATCGGTGCCGGTGAAGATCAGCAGACCGACCGCGATCAGCAGCGCGCCGAGCGCCTTCTTGCCCCCGCTTCCCGCGCTCATCAGACGACCGCGCCAGCGAACGATCACCGAACGCGCCGCGAGCGCGAGGATCAGCAGGACGCTCGCGATCCCGAGACCGAACGCCGCCATCACGAACGCGACCTCGCCAAGGTCTTGCCCCTGCGCTGCGAGGACCGTCGCTGCGCCCAGGGTCGGGCCGACGCACGGGCTCCACACCAGACCGAGGAGCATGCCGATCGCGGCCTGCCCGGCGAGACCGAACCGTTCGAGTCCGGCCTGACGCGCGCCGGCCCAGTTCGCCAGCGGGGTGGCGAGACGTTCCGTGACGCGCTGGAACTGCGGAACGACGAGGGCCAGGCCGATCACCGCGAGGATGACCGCGCCGGCGAGGCGCACGACATCGGTGTCGAGCCCGAGCGACTCGCCGGCGGTCGCGATCACGAAGCCGGTCACGGTGAACGACACCACCAGGCCCGCCGCCAGCGCGAGCGGCCCGAAGCGATGCTTCTGCGCGGCGCTCCCGAGAATGATCGGGACCAGCGGGAGCACGCAGGGCGACAGGATGGTGAGCGCGCCCGCCGCATAAGCGAGCAGCGGGTTCAGCGCGCTGCTCATCGTGGCGTGTCCGCGGCATGGCGGGTTTTAGCAGGGATTCGGCGTTGCAGGCACATCGGATCGGTTCCAGCGTCGTGAGGATCGGCCGGCGCGGACGCGGACCTCGACCAGGGTTTCGCAAGGGAAGCGCGGCGGGTTACAGCAGCGCGCCGTCGGTCGCGTCAGCGGACCGCCGAAGCCAGGAGCGCGTCGATGGCGTCCTTGTTGGTCATATAGGCGAGCCGCCCGACCTCCCGCCGGCCGTGGAACGCGATCAGGGTCGCCTGTTTGCGCACACCGAAGCTTTGCCACACCGGCTTCTGGGTGTCGTAGTCGATCCGGAAGATGACCATCTTGTCGTAGGCCGGCGACGCGACGGTCTGCCGGATCGTGTGGTTTTGCGAGAAGCACACGGGGCACCACCAGGCATGCACGTCGATGATGACGGGGCGGCCCTGGGCCTGCGCCGCGGCGAAGGCGGCCCGATCGAACTTACGGAACTCGGCCGCATGGGCTGGGGCGACCGCAAGGATCGTCGCCGCGATCGCGGCCGTGGTCAGACGAAAGGTCATGGTGAGGTCTCCCGGGAAGACGGCCAAGCCGCCGTCGCCTGGTAGGTTCGTTTCGGCCGCGCTGCCCGTTACAATCGGCTCAATCGAGCCGGGCGCGGTGCTGCAACAGGGAAAGCGCGACGACCGCCAGCAGGAAGACGGCAATGGGCCCGCCATGGGCGAGGATCGTCCACCCATCCTGTCCGCGCAGCGTGGCGTCGCGCGCGGCGCGGGCAAAATGCGTCAGCGGGAAGATTTCGCCCAGCCGCTGCGCCCAGCGCGGCAGCGTCGCGAACGGATACAGGAATCCCGAGAGCAGCATCGCCGGCAAGTAGAAGGCGACCGCGCCCTGAAGCGCCGCCAACTGGGTCCGCGCGCGCGCCGCGAGCGCCTGCCCGAGCACCAGATGCGCGACGGCGAAGAGCGGAAAGAGCGCCAGGAAGGCGGGCAGATTTCCGTGGACCGGCAATGCGAACAGCCAGACGCTCGCGACCAGGACGATCAGCCCCTGCAGCGACCCGATGACGGCGAGCGGCGCGACCTTGCCGAGCAGCAGCGGCAATCGTCCGACGGGAAGCGCCGCGAGCGCTTCCCATGTTCCAAGCTCGCGCTCGCGCGCCAGGCTGAGCGCGCCGAGCATCAGCATGCTGATCATCATGATCGTGCCCGACAGCGGCGGCAGGAAGGCCCAGTCCGCGCGGGCGGACGGATTGAACAGACGCTCGATCCGCAGGCGGGGGCCAATGTCCGCCACCTTGTTGCGCTCGGCGAGACCATTCCAATAGATCGCCTCGACCTTGGCCTCCGCCGCGCCCGAGAGGTTGGGATCGGTGGCGTCGATCACGCTTCGGACCGGTTCGAAGGGCGTCGTCGGCAGCTCGATCCCGACCACCGCCCGGCCCGCGCGGACCATCGCCGCCGCCTTGCCCGGCGCAAGATCGCTCGCGACGACGCGGAGCCCGGCGGCACCGACCAGTCGCGCGACATCCCCGCGTTCGGTGGCGGGGCCAGCAATCGCCACCGCGACCTCGGCCGCCGATGGCCTGATCGCATAACCGAAAAGAAGGATCTGGAGCGTCGGCACCAGCAGCAAGAGGGTGAAGCTCGTCGGCGAGCGCAAAAGCCGGAGCAGTTCCACCCGCGCGATGGCGAGCGAGATCGCGATCATCCCCATCAGCGCCCTGCCCCGGCCAGACGGTGCACCGCATCCTCGAGGTCGCCGCCGCCCGCGGCTGTGACGAAGTCGGCGGGGGTCATCGGCCCCTCGGCACGCCCGGCCGCATAATGCAGCATGGTCGGGCAGCGCGCGGCCTCGACCAGGTCGTGCGTGCTGACGACGACGATATGGCCTGCCGCCGCGAACTCGCTTAGCCATCCCCAGATCGCGCGGCGCGTCGCGACGTCGAGCCCCGCGGTCGGTTCGTCGAGCAGCAGCAGCGGCGGGTCGCCGAGCGTGACCGCGGCAAATTGCGCCCGCCGGGCCCAGCCGCCGGACAGACGGTCGAAGCGCGTCGTCAGCACCCCGCCAAGCCCGTACCGTTCGGCCGCCTGCGCGATCGCGCCCCGGCGATCCGCCAAGCGCAGGACGGCGGCGCGGAAGGCGAGATTTTCGGCGACGCTCAATTCCGGATAGAGCGACAGTTTCTGGCTCATATAGCCGATCTTCCGACGCAGCGCGGCATCGGGTCGCGCGATGTCATGGCCGAGGACACGGCCCGCGCCGGCGTCCGGCCGGACCAGCCCCGCGAGCATCCTGAGCGTCGTCGTTTTGCCCCCGCCATTCGCCCCGACGAGGCCGAGCATCGCACCAGGCGTCAGCGTGAAGCCGACATCGTGCACGGCCCAGGTGGCGCCATAGCGCTTGCCGAGACCGCTGACGACGATCCGGTCCGACGCATCAGCCGGCTTCATGGACGAAACCTCCGAACATGTATTTGGTGGCCTCGGCGCCGAGGGCGAGCGTCACGGTGCCGGCGGCGAGACGACGAGCGCGCAACTCGGCGAGCGCGATCCAGATCGCCGCGGAGCCCGTGTTGCCGATGCGATCGGCGTTCACGAAGAACCGGTCTTCGGGCAGGTCGAAATGCCCCGCCAACTGCTGGCCGATCCGGCCGCTCGCCTGATGCGGTATGATCCAGTCGGCCGCGGCGAGGTCGAACCCGCGCGCCGCGGCGGCGCCGACGCCCGCGTCGAACAATTCCGCGCCGCCGCGCAGCACTGCGGCGAAATCGTGTTCGAACGACAGCGGCCCCGCATCGCCCGGCCCCGGCCGGTCCGATCCGCCTTCGCGCATCTGCAAGCCCGGACCACGGCCAAGCCCCAGCGCGCCGTACCAGGCGGCGCGAAGCCGGTCGGAACCGCTTCCCGCCGGGCCGAGGATCACCGCGCCGGCACCGTCGCCCATCTGCACCAGATTGACGATCTGCCCGGACTCGTCCGCAAGCGCCGCGATGTCGAGAAAGACCGACCCCGTTTCCGAACCGACGATCGCAACGGGGCGGGCGCCGGGCGCGGCCAGCAGACCGAAGGCGATCATCAGCGCGTTGGCAAAACCCGTACACGCCTGACGCAGCTCGATATGAGGCCCGGCAAACCCCAGTCGATCGGCGACGAACGCGACGTTGGACGGCAATGGCTGTGCCGGTGTCGCGGTGTGCGCGATCAGATAGCCGAGATCAGCCACCTGCAAGCCAGCGTCGCGCAGCGCGGCCTCGACCGCCTGCGCCGCGAGCGCGGGATTGCCGGCGCCGTCTCCCAATGTATCGATCCGCGTTGACCAAGAGCGGCCGAGATGCCGCGTGCGAACGCCCAGCCGCTCGGCGACCGACAGCCCCAGGGCATGCCGGCGACCATCGAGCCCTGCCCGGCCGAGCAGTGTCTCGGTCGTCACGGGCGAGCCCGGCAATGCCGCGCCCGTGCCGAGCAGCGCCAGTTCGCCGTGCGATCGCCACGCTCGGGCCAGGCCTTCGCTCACCTGCGGTACAGCCCATCCGGAAGGCGGGCAACGTCGGTGACAAGCCAGCGCGGATCGAACGACAGGGTATCGAACGCATCGCCCGCCTCGCTCAGCAACGCAACCAAGCGTTCGCGGACTGCGATCCCGGCCGTCTTGAGGCTCGCCTCGCGCATCCGTGAAACGGCGAGCGACCGCGTGATGCGGACGTGACGCGCTTCGTCGCGCGCGATCCGGCGCAGGATCGGCGCAATCGCGGCGTCGGCCGAAAGCGGCGTTCCCGGCCGAAGCAAGCGCGACAGGAGCAGACAGACCGCCGAATCGAGCGCAGCGATCCGCGCGAGGCGGACCGCGGCGTCGCCACGGCCGAGTTCGAGGTGAAACCGCCGTGACAAGGCGCGCGCTCGGCGCTGGTCGGGCGGCGCGGGCAATCCCGCCGCGAGCGCCTGGATCAACCCGTCATGGACGCGTTCCTCCGCCGCGACGCACCGCAGTGCGGTCGCCGCGGCCTGGTCCTCGCGATCGGCCAGGTCGCTGAAGGCGAGCCCGGCGGCCTCTTCCCCGCACCCGAGGATCGGAAGCAACACCGCCAGCGCCGTCGCCGCGCGATCGGACAAGCTGCCGCGGATCGGTTCGACGGGCGCGACGACGGCGGTCGTAAAGCACCGGCGCGACGGCGGCGCGGCGCCTAAGCTCGGTATCGGGGCGTCTCGATGATCCATGATGACCCGTTCGTTCGCCCAGGTGCGCGCGTTACACCGTGCAACCGCGATGACGGTCTTTGTTCGACCGGCCCGGTCACGCCATGCGCTAGGCGGCGTGACGCCAGCGGGCGATGTCCTGCAGAACGAGGTTCTCGTGGATCTTCTCGTCGAGCCGCAAGGCAAGCACGTCGCCGATGCTGAGGATGCCGACCAGCACCCCTTCGCGCATCACCGGCAAGTGGCGCGCGCGGTGGTGCGTCATCACCGCGGTGACGTCGGCAAGCGTGTCTTCGGGACGCGCGACCAGCGGCTGGCGCACCATCACCTCGCGCACGGTATGCCTGTGCGCCTCGCCGCCCCAGCGCACCAGCGCGGCGGTGATCTCGCGCTCGGAGACGAGGCCGCTCAGCGCTCCCGACGGTCCCTCGACGACGAGCGCCCCGACGCGCGACGATGCCATCAGGCCGGCCGCTGCCGACAGGGTGGCTGTCTCGATGATCTGGTGAATATCCGCAGACTTGTTCTTGAGGACGTCGCTTACGAGCATGGCACTTACTCTCGCTGGTGAGGGCCGACCCGTTTCCGCGTGGGCCTGATGGGACATACGCCGGGGGTGCTTCAGAGGTTACAGCGCCGAGGTTCCACGATCGCGCTTGGAAGGCGGCGCTGGCGGTCCGGCCGGATGTGATGAAATCCCGCGTCGAAGGCGACGGAGGACAGCCGCGGCCATCCGGGCCTCAACGCCTCGACGACCGATCTGCCTGCGCGAGCATACCGGCGCCATCGGCAGCGCTCCAGTCGATAGCCCGCGTGACCCGCCGCACTTCGCGGCCACGTGCATCGAAGACGACCGAATAGGGCATGCCGAGCGCGCCGTACCGCTCGACCGCGCGAAGCGATGCGAAGGCGAGCCGGAGGTGCGGATACGCCCGTCCGAAAGCGGCCCGACCAACCGCGCGATCGTCATCGACCGACGCGGCGATAACCGCCAACCGGCCGGGCCGGCTCGCGGCGAGCCGTTCGAGGCTCGCGAGTTCCGCCCGGCACGGCACGCACCAGCTCGCCCAGAAGCTGACGATGGCAGGATTCCCGCGCAACGCCGCGAGCCTGACCGGACCGCCGCCGTCGATCTCCAGCGTCGGCAACGGCTCTGCCGCAGCAGGCGCGCCGACCACGATCCCGGCACCTCCAGGCGCGGCGGCGAAAGCGAGAATCGCCACCGCCGCCACGCGCCACCCGGCCCGACGGTGCAGCGGGGAGCCGCAGCTCACTGAGGCTTGTCTTTGACCTTCGGCCAGTTCTGCTCGGCCCGCGCGATCGTCCCGGGCACGTCCTTGTCGAAGATCATTTGCGTCTTCGCGCTATAGTTCACGTAGAGCTTGCCGTCGACGACGCGACCCGTTTGCGGGTCGGCGTCGACCTTTTCGCCGAAGGACGTTCCAACCGCGCAGAATCCCCCGAACTGGGGAACGTATTTGGCGGGAGCGGCGAGGAACGTCCGGCGGTGCGCCTCGGTCGCGAACAGGTAGCGTACGCCGTCAAACGTCGTCGCGATCGCATCCACGCCCTTGGTCGGCTTGCCGGTTTCGAAATAGGCGACCGGATCGAAGCCGCGGAGCGCCACGCCAGCCTGGTCGACGTTCACCGACGCCGTCGAACCCGGGACCGCAGCCTGTGCCATTGTCGGGATCAGGCCGCTCGCCGGCGCGCTCAGGATCAGCAGGGCGGCGGCAAGCCGTCGATGGTCGAAGCACAACATTCAAGATCTCCCCTTTAGCCAACCCTCGCAGGTGGCACGTGCGGGTTTCGACGGACGAAGCCCCCGGGTTACAGATCGTTCGGCGATGTCGCGAAAAATAGACTCGCACCTGTAGCCGCAGGCCCCCGCGGGTCGCCTTCATCCGCGTCGCGTGAGAGCGGAGGCGACACGAAAAGGCTGATCGTGATGGCCGCGATGCGCGGTGCAACGCCCCATGCGGGCGCTCTCGCGGACGTCAGCTCGGCTACAACAGGCCAATCTGTCCGGCAGGTCGGGGCGGTGCCGCGCTTCGCCGGCAGCTGGGCTCGGAAGCGCGCGACAAAAGGGTCGGCGAACACGGCGAATGATCGCGACGCGCCGCGCGCCGCGTCCGTCTGGACACGCCGGTCACGCTCGTTTCGTCAGAAGGATTCTGCGAAGAGCGATACCCCCTCGCGCTTCTTCGGATTGCTTCTGCGATAGGGTCATGCGCTTTCCTGGCGGCCTTCGAAGATACGGGCGGCATCCGGCCGGACCTGCGCCGCTTCAAGCTCCAGCTTCAGAGCGTGCACCAGCTCGCGAGCCGGCATCGAACGCGCAAGGGGAGCGCCCTGCCCCGCCCAGTGCGCGCCGAAGCCATGCTCTCCCTTGGCCCGGGCCGCCGCGTGAAGCGATCGACCCGCGTCATATGCAATCGGGTAATCCGGTGCCCTCCGATCCCCAAGCGACGCCGCCAACGCGGTGAAGCGGTTGGAAAGCGCACGAGCAGGACGCCCCGAAATAACCGACGTTAGCGTCGTGTGGTAAGCCGCCGGCCCTGCCAGGGCGGTGCGATACGCGTCGTCGGCCGTGCTCTCCGGGCAGGCGATGAACGCAGTGCCGAGTTGCGCTGCGACCGCACCCAGGTCGAGTGCGGCGGCGATCCCGGCTCCGTCCATGATGCCGCCCGCCGCCACGATCGGCAGATTGGTCTTCTTTGCGAGAAGGCGGACCAGCGCGACCGTGCCGAGCGCATCGTCGAGCGCGACGGGATCAAAGACACCACGGTGCCCGCCAGCTTCGATTCCCTGCGCGACGACGACGTCGACACCGGCCGCCTCGATCGCGCGCGCCTCCTCCACGCTGGTTGCGGTCGCCATCACAACAATGCCGCGCGCGCGCAGCGCGGCGATGGCGTCGGCGGTTGGCAGACCGAAATGGAAACTGACGACGGGAGGAACCAGATCGAGCAGCATCGTCAGCATGGCCGGGTCGTCGGCAAAGCTCGTAAACGGGGACCGAAGGGTCTCGGGGGGTTCCGCGCCGAGTTCCGCGAAAACGGGAGCAAGCCAGTCCAGCCAGGCAGCGTCGCGCACCGGGTCCGGAGCGGCGCCTGCGTGAACGAAGACGTTAACGTTGAAGGCTCGATCGGTCCGTGCCCGGGTTTGTGAGACCATGGCGCCTGCGTCCTGTGCGTTCAACACCCCGACGCCGATCGAGCCCAGCGCTCCAGCGTTGGAGACCGCTGCAGCGAGTTCCGGCGTGGCCACCCCCGCCATCGGCGCCTGGATCAAGGGCACGGTCAGTCCAAGCTGATCGACGAACGAAATGGGCATTTGGCACCTCACGCTTTCGGTGCGACCGCGTATGCGCCGCGACGCCGGACCTGTGAAGGGCATCGACCGCGGTCTGCGGCCGCAGCGTGTGCTGCATCGCCAGCACGATCAGAATTGCAGACCGGACGGGTTTTCGAAGCGCAGCATCGCACCCCACCCATAAGGACTGGCTTTCTCGCGGCCGTCGTGCGTCTTCCAGAGATTGCCGACGGCTACCAATATCGCGTTCTTGCCCTTGACGAGGGCCAACGGGACCGAGGCATTGGCGGGCTCCAGCCGGCCGTCGACTTGGAGGCGTTCGGCCGGAGGATAATAGGGATTACGCCCCTGATAGGCGAGGACGCCGTTGACGAAGACCCAGACCTGACGCGCGAAGCCGATATCGACCCGTCGCGTACCGGCGGCCGCAGCGACGACGTCGGTCTTCAGCCAGCCGATCGCGGGGTCCGGCGTGGGGCCTTCGATCCTGCTGAGGTTGACCAGCCCGTTCGGTTCGGCGTTCGCTTGACGCCAGACCAGCGTGTCGGCGCCGGATGCCGACGGCGTCCCGGAAGCGGGCAGACGGGTCGGCAGCGACACCCACCAATGCGAGACGATACCCGGTCGCTCCGCCGTCGTCGACCGATCCGCTTCGGACGACGTCCTCGGCGGGGTCGTGTCGATCGTCAGGTTGGCGAATACGGCCGGCCCCTTGAACGCGATACCGCCGTCTTTGGTCAGCCCCCGCAATCGTCCCACGATCAGCGTGGGCGTCTCTGCGCGGTTGAGATACACTTCCAGACGCGCGCCGGCGATGACCAGCTTGATGTGGTTCCACCCTTTTTCCGAGATGGCAGCCGGGCCCTGATACTGGGGATAGATGTCCCACTGCATCCGGCCATGCGTGATCGGGGCATATTGGTAACAGTCATTGGCGGCAGGGCATTCGGGATCGGTGCGCAGATAGAAGAACTCCGCATTCTCGGCATCGCGGCGGCGGAACAGGATCCCTGTGTCGCTGAAATCGAGCGCTTTCATGTCGAACTCGATCGTGCCGTCGCCGAACGCCTGATCCTTCAGGATGCCGTAGCCGTCGCGGAGGGTCATCGTCCCATTCGGGAAGCCCTCCTGTATGTCGAAGGTCGCAGGGCTTACTGTCGTCGACCACAGCCGCGACTCCATCGGCACGACACGGGGGGCCGCCGACGCGCCGATCGAAACCCCGGCCATCGCCAGAAACGCGAGAAGGCGGCGACCGAAAGGATTTGGCAGGTCTCTGAATAGGCGGGGGAAGGCGACGAGAAGGATTGGCATGGGGTCTCCTGTGGGGCTCCTGTCGAGCCCGCGTCGCAGCCGACCGCGCGTTCACCTAATAAAGAAGCGATAAAGATTTCCCTCCCGACGCCGCTCGACCGCACCCTGGACGCGCCGCGCGACCTGCGGCTGGCTCAGGCGACCATCGCTGCATTGACCAAAAGCGGCCGCTCAGCGGGTGCGATAGACCGCTTTTGCGCGGCTTATCGCGTATCGGGTCCACAAGTACCGTGATGAGAATTTTGCAAATAGATTGCGCGTTTACGGGGTATCCATGCCGCTAGATTTGTATTCTATCGCCGCCGATCTTCCCTGCTTTAGGATCCGCCCCGCCGGACCGCGCCTGTCGAGCGTATTTTGGCCTGGAAACGCTTCAGTTGCGCGATCGTCGCCGATGCCAGCGCGTCGGGTGGCGCGACCGCCATCCCGGTCCAGGCGACATGTCCGACGCCATCGACGGCCTCCAACGACAGCGTCGAAATGCCGTTCCATAGAATGAGCCGCGATCGCAGCCACAGCATAGGCTCCCGCCGTGTCCCGGCAGAGGGCGCTTGTCCCACGACGACGTCCATCCCCATCCCGGAAAGCCGATCGGTGACCAGCGCCTGGAGCGCGGTCGCGAGCGGTCGATACTGCGTATCCCCAGTATCGTTCGCCGTTCGGGAAACGACAATCGTAAGGTGATCCGCGCCAGACCGGTCGCGCACCGTGACGATCGCCAAGCCGAGCAAGACCATCGCCGTCAGAGCGATCATCAGCGGCCGAAGAATGCGCGTTCGCTTCGCCACGGGGGGCGGTGTTTCAACGGCTTCGGGTGCCGCCTCGCACAATCGGTAGCCGCGTTTGGGCACGGTGGCGATAAAGCGCGGCGCACCGGCATCGTCGCCGAGCGCACGCCGCAAATTGGCTATGACGACGGCGACGCTGTTGGCGCTGACGGACCGCCCCTCCCAGACGTGCGCCAGAATCGCTTCCCGTGGCACCACTCGACCGCGCTCGCGACACAGAAGCTCGAGCGTGCGGGCCGCACGATGCTCGAGCGGCGATTCGTTATCCCCTTCAATGAGACGTCCGCCCTCGGCGTCGAACGTCCAAAAGCCGATCTGCCACTGCGTCGGTTCTGCCATGCTGATCCCTAGCATTGGAATGGTGGATCGGCACCCGATAGCGGGCGCGCCATCGGCCGACTACGACGCATCGCAGCACGCGATCGATCCGACCGTCGTCATGTGGCGCGATGCGCCGGGCGCGATAGCGGCCATGTCGGGCTCGCAAGCCCACCCAGTCGATCCACCCAGTCGATATGGCAGGCGCGACCGCACCCGCGATCACCATACTGTATCGATCAATACAGAACTGTTGACAGCGTCGCTATGGGTTCTATAGTGATCGATATAGAAACGTTCCGGCGGTCAGTCGCGAAGCGGTGTCACCTCACGGTGGAGATCGTGCCGACCACCGTCGCGACGCATAGCCAGTCCATTTTTCAAAGGAGACGACGAGATGAAGATGCGCAGAATCGTAAGCGCCGAGAGCAAGACCGGCGTTGTCATGCAAGTCGACGATCTTCTCGATACCGACACTGCCGACCGGGTGACCAATATTTGGGGCTTCGACCAGATTCCCCAATTGCCCCTTACGCCTGAGCAAGTGCTTGGCGCGTACCAGCAGATGGGAATCTTCGGTCCGAAAGACTCGGTCCGCGTCGATCTCCAGGTCGTCCCCCCCGAGACAGCGGGCGAGACGGATCTCGGGGCCCTGATGGCCAAGATCGACTTCGGCACCGGCGGAGGCATGACCCAGAGCGAGCATGGCGGCGCGATGCACCGGACCGACACGATCGATCTCGCGGTCGTGCTCAAGGGCGAAGTCGATATCGCCTATCCGGGTGAAGACGGCCAGGTCCACACGACCACCGCCAAAGAGGGCGATTTCTTCGTGCAGAACGGCGCCTTTCACGAATTCCACAACCGCTCGGACGCCCCTTGCGTGATCCTCATGGTCGTGTTCGGCACAGAGCGGAAGGCGGCCTAGGGCGCAAGCCGCCAGACCTCGGACCTGCCCCCGCAGCAAAGGAACCACAATGTCTGCATCCGCAACATCAGATGCCGCTGTCGCGGGGGCAGCAGCGGCATGACCGTTCCGCTCATCGTGATCGACGGCGTGACCGGGCTTCCTCGGGAAGCCGACGGCGGCGTCGTTCTCGGCGGGTCGAACGCTACCGCCTATGCGGCGTATTTCTCGGCCAAGGCTGGCGCGCGTGCTGCAATCCATCATGATTGCAGCATCGGTCGGGACGAGGCGGGCGTCAGTGGTCTGCCCTGGGCGGACCAGCACGGCATGGCCATGGCGGCCGTCGCGGCCGACAGCGCGCGGGTCGGCGATGCCGCGGACATGCTCGAACGCGGGATCATCAGTCGCGCCAATACACTTGCCGCCGCGTGTGGCGTAGCGAACGGCCAGACCGTCGCACACGCCGTCGAGCTCCTGAAGGCCGCGCCCTGGCCCCACGACGCGAACGTGGCGCCGCCGGTAGAGCGACGCACCTTCATCGACGGCGTCCTCTGCATCGGCTCGATCTCGCTCGCGACGTCAGAAGATGCCGGACTGGTCGTGGCGAGCGGTAGCCACGGCGGCGCGACGGCCGCTCCGATGGCGCGTGCGTTCGGGCCGCGTCTCGTCTTCTTCAACGATGCCGGCTTCGGCGTCGATCGTGCGGGCGCCGCGTGCCTTCCGATGCTCGATTCCGACGGGATTGCCGCCGCGACGGTCGCTGCGGCTTTGGCGTGCATCGGCGACGGCGAATCGACGCTGACCCAGGGCATCATCTCGGCCGTGAATGAAACCGCGCACCGATTGGGCGTCAGGGTCGGGGAGACGGCGCTGAGCGCGGCGCGCATCGCGGCGGCAAAGGGCTGATTGGTCTCACGCGAACATGCACCCAACACCAGACCACAGGACGAGACATCATCATGGACCAGATCAAAACGAGGACTTCGGCTATGACCTTTCCAACAAGCTATGCGGCAGCGGTGTCAGTGCCGCTCCCCGACGACGACGTCATCAGGCCGGTTATCGAGGCCTATTACGGCAGTGCCTATCAGCCCGACACGACGCTCAACGTCGTCAAGATGTTCGCCGGAACCGGCGCGCACTTCGCGGGCGTGATCGATACGGTCAACGCGATCTTCGGCCCCGAGGGCATCGACCCGAAGCACCGGCAGACGTGCATGATGCGCGTCGCCAAGCAGTGCAACGCCCCCTATGAGTGGCAGATCCATTCGTCGATCGGCCGTAACGTAGGGCTCAGCGAAGACGAAATCGCCGCCTTCGCCTCGGATGGGCCCGTCACTGGCGTCGGATCGGATTATATCCTGCTGTGCCGTGCGTGCGACGAGTTGACCGGCGCCAAGACGCTGACCGACGCAACGCTGAGCGAAATGCTGGCCACATTCGGTGAGGTTTTGACTCGCAAATATATCCTGTCGATCTCGGTCTTCGTTTTGATGGCGCTGTGTCTCAATGGCAACCGTGTCCCGCTGGAGAGCAGCGACAAGGTCAGCACCGTGACAACGAGCAATCCTGCCGGGTTAGCGGTTAAGCAGGGCGGCTCAGGCCAGGGGTAATCCCGACAGAACGGCGTGCCGAGCTGGCGCGCTGGTCGGCAAGACGCTCCCCCGGGCGTCGCGTCCAACGAATGAGGAAAACACCATGTCGCTATTGAACACCAAGATCGCCGTCGTGACGGGGGGCAGCAGCGGCATCGGCCTCGCAACCGCCAAGCGGTTCGCCGAAGAGGGCGCCTATGTCTTCATCGTCGGTCGCCGCCAGGCCGAGCTCGACCAAGCCGTCGTTGACATCGGCAAGAACGTCACGGCCGTTCAAGCCGACATCTCGAAGCTCGAGGACCTCGACCGTCTGTATGAGATCGTCGCGAAGAAGGGCAAGATCGACGTGATCTTCGCGGCTGCGGCGTTTGTCGAAAAGGTGCTGACGGTCGCGGTGACGCCCGAGCATTTCGACGCGACGTTCAACGCCAACGCCCGCGGGACGTATTTCACGGTGCAAAAGGCGCTGCCCTATCTGAACGACGGGGCGTCGATCATCCTCGTGGCATCCGCGGGCAAAACCATGGGCTTGCCCGGCCGCAGCACCTACAGCGCCAGCAAGGCGGCGTTGCGGTCGTTGGCGCGGACCTGGACCAGCGAATTCAAGGATCGGCAGATCAGGACCAACGTGCTGAGCCCCGGTCCGGTCGAGACGCCGATGTTCGAGGGGCAGTTCCCGTCCAAGGAAGGCGCTGCCGAAGCCCGGAAGCAGATGACCGCGACGATCCCGCTGGGCCGGCCGGGACGCCCCGAAGAGGTCGCGTCGGCGGCTTTGTTCCTCGCCTCGGACCTGAGCAGCTACGTCGCCGGTATCGACCTTCCGGTCGACGGCGGCCTGACGGCGGTCTAGGCCGCCACGGCGCGGCGCGGCGCGGCGGCTCGAGATAGCCGCACGCCTACCGCATCGGGGCCGCGGCCCAAGGGGGAGACGAGACGGGCCGCGCCACCGAGGTTCGGTGCGACCGACGCCGCCCAGGGGAAGCGCATCCTTCGCGCTTCCCCTGCAGGTAAAGACCAAGGATCGATGCTCACGCGGGCGCGACGGACTCTTTTCGTCGATGGCGGCAACTCCATCGGAAAAGCCGGTATAAGAGCGGAATCTTGCTATACAGCGGTGGGGTTCGCCATGGGTTCGGCCAAGGTCGAACGCGGGCGAGGCACCGTGCCAGACGAGAGAGATTTCCGAAAATGCTTTTCAAGATGCTACGCGCCGCTGCAGCCGTGACGCTATCGGCAACCCCGCTCGTAGCGGCATCCTATCGTACCCCCGTGCCGGCGACCTTCGAGAGCCGCGGCGTCGATCGGCGGGCCATCGAGGCGGTGCTCGGGACCTATACCCGGGCGGTATCGACGAAGAACCAAGCGCTCTTCGAATCGCTGCTGCTCAGCAAGGCGATCCCCTTCTCCGGCATCCCGGTTTCGCAACATGCCGGAAGCACGTCGGTGGATACGGCCAGATACGAAGACTTCCGCAAAGGCGTGTTCGAAGGCGAGCCCTTCACTCAGCGTTTCCAGGACATTCACATCGCGCAGGACGGCGCACTCGCCCAGGTTTCGCTCGTGTTCGTGAACACCACAGCAAAAGAGGACATCTGGGGCTGGAAGACGATGCAGCTGGTCAGGGTGGGCGGCCAGTGGAAGATCGCGGCGGAGTTTTTCACCGGCCACGCGTGACGGGTGATGGCCGAGCGGCGTGGCGAACGCGAACGTCCGACCCGCCGCTTAGCGCCCGGTGACCGCGTGTGCGCCGTTCGAAGCTGCGGCATCAGGCCAAACCGCCAGCGCGAGCGCGATCGCCCGGCGCAAGTCCGTGCGCGTTGCCCCGGATTGCGCTTCGACGGCCATCCCCCAAGCGATGATCAGCACCAGCCGCGAGAGCGCATCGGCGTCCATCCCCGCGGGAGAGCTTTCGACGTCGCGCGCTTCGGCGAAGCGATCGCGGAGCCGCTTGCGCATCTCCTCTCGAAATCCGGCCAGCCATTCCCGCAGCGGCGCGCCGGCGGCGGACGGAAGCGCGCTATTCATCGCGAGGCAGCCCGGCGCATGCCGCGCGTCGGTAAGCACGTCGGCGTAGCCGTAGAGAAAATGCGCTGCGACCGCTCGCGCCGTGGGCTCCAGAAAAGCCGCCTCGGCGATCTTATTCTGCTCGACGAAGTAGCGTTCGATGGCCGTTTTGAACAACGCTTCCTTGCTGCCGAAAGCGAAGTAGAAGCTCGGCGGAGAGATACCGATCGTTTTCGTCAGATCGCTGAGCGACGTCCCCTCATAGCCGTTGCGCCAGAAGAGGGCTGTCGCCTTATCGATCGCGTCGTCGATTTCGAATTCGCGAGGACGGCCCATTTTTTTCAGTCCATGTTCTATACCGATCGCTATATATGGCAGAACGAGGTCGGACACAATTCGCTTGTGCGGATCGGCCAGCGCGTGACGTTGAGAAGAACCATGCCGCGCTTCCAGGCGTTCGATCGGATCATCTGGTGGGCTCGAGAGGCTCGGCCGAGCCAGCGACCGCATGGCGGAGATTTCGCCGCCCGTCAGAACCGCTCGATCCACGGACGGAGGTCGATTTCGTGCGACCAGGCGTTTCGCGGTTGCGCAAGGACATCGATATAGGTCTGCGCGATGGCATCGGGATCGAGCGTGCTATCGGGCGCATCGCTCGGGTCGGGTCGGCGCGACGAGCGGACACCGCCGTCGATGGTGAAGTGCGCGACGTGAATCCCTTTCGGGCCCAGCTCCCTTGCAGCACTCTGCGCAAGCCCGCGCAGCCCGAACTTGCCGATCGCAAATGCCGCCGATTGGGCGAAGCCCTTTATGCCGGCGCTCGCGCCGGTGAAGAAGATCGCGCCGTGCCCGTTCGGCTCCATGCGTTTGGCGGCCTGCTGGGCCGCGAGAAAGGCGCCGAACGCGCTGACCGCGATCGCCTGCTCGACCGCCGCGGGATCGACGCTCGCGAGCGGGCCAAAGACGCGCGCGCTCGCATTGTAGATCACGACATCGGGCGCGCCGACCTGCCGCTCCATATCGAGGAACAGCTGGGCCATTTGCTCAGACTGCGCGGCGTCGACGGCAAAGGCTGCGGCGCCTGTTTCAGCGGCAAGCGCCTGAAGCTTGTCAGCATTGCGCGCCGCCAGGCCGACTTGCAGGCCGAGCTGCGACAGGCGCCGCGCCAGCGACGCGCTGATGCCCGGCCCGGCGCCGATGATCAGGGCAGTGCGATACGGTAAACCAGGCATTGCGACCTCCTACTGAATCCGAAATCGGCAAGGGCAGAGCCCGGGACGCGCCGCGCAAGACCGGCACCTCCCGAGCTCCGCCCCTATTCTGAATCCGTGCCGATGTCAGGCAATTCCCCGCAACCGACGAACGAAGGCGGCAACGCCCGGAGCGACGGTTTCGGGATCGTCTTCGGGGATGAAGTGCGCGCCCTGCACCTGAATCTCTTCCTGATTGGCAAAGCTCCGGCAGAACGCGACCTGGTTCGGGTTCTGGTCGATCACCCCCGGAATCGCATGGAAATAGAGCTTCGGCACCGGGGTCGTCGCCAACCACTGCGAATATGCGCTGACGGCGTCGACCACATCGGCCGGCTCGCCCGCGATGGGAAGCTGGCGCGGCCAGCTGAGGGTTGGCCGCCGATCTTCGCCCGGGGTGAGGAAGGGACGGCGATATTCGGTCTTCGCGGCGTCGGAGAGTGGCCGGCCCAGTCCCAGGAGCAGCTGCTCGACGAACATATTGTCCTGCAGGACCATCGTGTCGCCGGCGGGCGACCGCAGTGCCTGGAACGCGGGGCGGACCTCTTCGCCGAAATCGGCCCATTCTAGCGGCATCACGATCGATTCCATATAGGCAATGCCCTGAACCCGATCGGCGTGCTTGCTCGCATAGTCGAAGGCGAGCGCCGAACCCCAGTCGTGGACGACGAATACGATATTGTCGCCCAGATCGAGCGTGTCCCACAGCGCGTGCATGTAGCTGCGCTGTTCGGCATAGCTGTAGCTGTCGGGTCCGGAGTGCGGCAGCTTGTCCGAATCTCCCTGACCGACCAGATCGCACGCCACCAGCCGGCCCAGCCCCTGGCAGGCCGGCATGATGTTGCGCCACAGATAGGACGAGGTCGGATTGCCGTGCGAGAAGACGATCGCAGCGCCTTCGCCCTCGTCGATATAGGCCATTCGCTGGCCGTTGACGGTCATGAACGTCTTTTCGGCGAAAGGTGTGTCGGTCAGCGTCATGATGTCGATCCTTGGAACCTGCGAGGGGGTTTGCGTGGGCACGGCCGCGTCAGAATTGCGACTGCCCGCCATCGACCGGAAGCTCGGCGCCGGTCGTGTAGGTCGCGTCGAACGCGAGGAAGAGGACCGCCCTGGCGACTTCGTCCGGCGTCCCCATCCGTTTCATCGGATTGGCGTCGCGCATCTGCCCGGTGAGGTGCGCGACCGTTTCCTTGTCAGGAAACGCCTTGTCCCAGGTCGGCGTGTCGGTAGGGCCGGGCGACACCGCGTTGACGCGAATCCCGTGGGGCGCCAGTTCGACGGCGAAGGTCCGCGCGAAGGACCGGAGCGCGGCCTTGGTCGCTCCGGCCGCAGCGAGCATCGCCATGCCCTTCACGTTCGAGATCGCCGTCGTGAAGACGACGGACCCGCCCCGATGGATCAGCGGCGCGAGCGCCTTGACCGCGAAGAACGGTCCTTTCGTGTTCGCGGCGAACACGTCGTCATACATGGCTTCGCTGGTATGTTCGAAAGGCGCGAAAAGCCCGACACCGGCATTGACGAAGAGCAGGTCGAACGTGTCGAACGCGTCCCTCACCTGCGTGGCGAGGGCATCGATATCGGTGAGCGATGCTGCATCGCTCGAAACGACCAGTGCGTCGTCGCCAAGCGCTTTGCGCGCCAGGTCCAGGCCGCCTTGCGAGCGCCCCGTCACCAGAACGCGCGCGCCGCCATCGACGAGCATCTTCGCTGCGGCGAGGCCAATGCCGCTGGTACCGCCGATGACGACAGCCCGTTTGCCTGCGTACCGATCCATGTATTTTCTCCTCGGCGACCCTCGGGCCGCCGGACGGATTGCAATCTGAGGGACGTAGCTAGCTCGGATGGCCGTCAGAGCTGCGACAGACCGCCGTCGACCGGGAACTCGGCGCCGGTCGTGTAGGTCGCGTCGAACGCCAGGAAGAGAACGGCCTTCGCGACTTCCTCCGACGTCCCGATCCGCTTCAGCGGACTGGTGTCGCGGAACTGCCCGACGACGTGCGCGGCCATGGCCTTGTCGGGAAGCGATTTGCCGATGATCGGCGTGTCGATCGGGCCGGGCGACACCGCATTGACGCGGATTCCCTGGGGCGCCAGCTCAGCCGCGAACGTCCGCGCAAACGAGCGCATCGCCGCCTTGGCGCCGCCATATGCGGCGAGCAGCGGCATGCCTTTGACGTTGGCGATCGCGGTGGTGAAGACGATCGAGCCGCCCTGGTGAATCAGCGACGCGAGCTTTTGCGCGGCGAAGAACGGTCCTTTGGCGTTCAGATTGAACACCTCGTCATAGGTCGCCTCGTTCACGGTCTCGATCGGCGCGAAGAGGCTGTAGCCGGCGTTGACGAAGAGCAGATCGATCGTGCCGAACTCGGCTTCCACGCGTGTGGCGAGGGCGTCCAGATCGGTCAACGAGCGCGCGTCGCTTTGAACGGCGGTGCCGTTTTGGCCGAGTTCAGCCTGCGTCGAGTCCAAGGCGCTCTGCGAGCGACCCGTCACCAGAACGCGCGCGCCGCCTTTGACGAGCATCTGCGCAGTGGTGAGCCCGATGCCGCTCGTGCCGCCGATGATGACGATCTTTTTACCGTCGTAGCTACCCATGTGTCGTCTCCGTGCAACGCCGACCGCGGCGTCTGATTTTCTAACTGTTCAGTGCAATAGTAGCACGGATGATCGTCGGTCAAGATATTTATGAACTGAATGATTTTTTATTCTGAAAATTATTGGGGCTTCGGCTAGCCGCGCAATGCCTGCCCTACCGTTGCGCCCGCGGCCGCTTCGCCGCGACCACGGCGCCGGAGCGAACTCCCCTCGGCAATTCGAAAGCAGGTGCGCGGCCGTGATGGGCTCTGCCCCATGAGGCGGCGGTGAAATGGCCACCCTGTTGATGACGCTCGCAACACCGGAGGGCGGACAGACAAAGGCTTGCGTAGGGACTGTCGCGTCTAAAGCAGGCTTGCTGTTTTGAAACATTATTGTTATATATTCTGACTACGGGCAAGGAGCTTTGAACCGGATGATTCAGAATGTTGCCAGGCCACGCGGCCGACCGCGCTCCTTCGACGAGGTGCAGGCGCTGGAGCAGGCGACACGGGTCTTCCGCGCGCAAGGCTATGACGGCGTGACGATCGACGATCTCGTTGCCGCGATGGGGGTCGGACGGCCAAGCCTCTACGCGGTGTTCGGGGACAAGCGGACGTTGTTTCTGCGCGTCCTTCGGGCGTACGCCGAGGTTAAAGGCGCGCGCGCGGCGAAGGCGCTCTTCACGCCGCCGACCCTGCGCGGCGCGATCGCGGGTTTCCTGCGCGATGCCGTGGAGAATGCGACGCCGGCCGAAACGGCGCCAGGATGTCTTCTCGTCTGCGTGGCGCCGCTGGTGAACGATGCCGAGGTGCGACAGTTCGTGCAGGATGCCGTCGCTGCCGCCACGGCGCTCGTCGAGCGTCGTTTTTGCGACGCGATCGACGCGGGAGACGTCCCGCCCGACTTTCCCGCGCGCACGCGGGCGTATCAGGTGCTCGACCTTGGCCGCGGCCTGACGATGCGCGCGCAGTTGGGAACACCCCGCAAGACGCTGCTCGACGATGCCGAGGAAGCGGCCGATCTGGTGCTGCTTTCGCCACGAGGAAGCACGACGCCGGCGGGATGACGGCGGGGGCAGCGAACCGTCCGTCGCAACGCGACGGACGGCCGCTGGTTTTTGTGCGATCGGCGTCCAAGGATCGTAACCGAGCGGCGACTCGGTTCGAACCGCCAAAGGGTGCGGATCGTCCTCTCGCCGTGTTTCAGGGACCAGGAAATTCGATGGATGAGGCTCTACCCGGTGACGACGTCGCCGACCGCACGCCGCTCGCTTTGCGCAGGACGCTGCTGCAGGCGGGGCTCGGCCTCGGTGCGCTCGGCCTTGCGTCGGTCAAGGCAGGCGCGCACGGAGCGATCGCGCCGTCGATCGGGGTCGATCTGCCGCCCGCCACGGAGGCGGTGCGGCCCTTCCGCGTCGCCATCGCGCCCGCCGCGATCGAGGATCTCAGGCGCCGCCTGGCGATGACGCGCTGGCCCGAGCAGGAGACCGTGACCGACGGGTCGCAAGGCGTCCAACTGCACCGCGCGCGCAGTCTCGTCGACTATTGGCGCGATGTCTACGACATGGGCCGGCTCGAGCGCAGGCTCAATGCGTTCCCGCAATTCCGGACCGCGATCGACGGCCTCGGGATCCACTTTCTCCATGTCCGCTCGAAGCATGCGAATGCCCTGCCGATCATCCTCACGCACGGATGGCCGGGCTCGGTCGTCGAGTTTCTCGACGTGATCGGTCCGCTGACCGATCCCGAGGCACATGGTGGACGCGCCGAGGACGCGTTCCATGTCGTCATCCCGTCGCTGCCGGGCTACGGTTTTTCGGACAAGCCGCGACAGACAGGGTGGGATGTGCCGAAGATCGCCACCGCCTGGAGCACGCTGATGAAGCGGCTCGGCTATCGCCGCTGGGTCGCGCAGGGCGGCGACTGGGGCGCGCATGTGACGACATGGCTCGGCGTGCAAAAGCCTGAAGGGCTGGCGGCGATCCACCTCAACTTCCCGACCCTCTCGCCGCCACCGCTCGAAGGCGAGCCGACCGCCGAAGAGAAGGCGGCGATCGCCGAACTCAAGGCGTTCTTCCGGACAATGACCGGCTATGGGGCCATCCAGGAAACACGGCCGCAGACCCTTGGCTACGGCCTCGTCGATTCTCCAGTGGGACAGGCCATGTGGATCTACGAAAAGTTCACGGATTGGTCGGACAGCAACCACAACCCGGAATCGGTTATCTCGCGCGATGCGATGCTCGACGACATCATGCTCTACTGGATCACGGGGAGCGGCGCCTCGTCAGCCCGGCTTTATGCGGAGAACTCGGGGGACCAAGAATCGCGCCGGGTCGTGGATATCCCGGTCGGTGTCAGCATCTTTCCAGGGGAGATCTACCGGCCGCCCCGCATTTGGGGTGAGCGCACCTATCCCAAGCTCTTCTACTGGAACCGCGTAGCGAAAGGCGGCCATTTCGCTGCCTTCGAGCAGCCGGCGCTGTTCACCTCGGAACTGCGGACGTGCTTTGCACATATCCGGACTTAGCAGAGGCGATCGCGCATCGCGCTGGGATGAGACGGGTCGGCTGCGCGCGCTATCCAGCATCCGCGCCGCCGCCGGCACGCAGGGCGGCGCCTGTAACCGAAGACACGCGCGGAGCGGATTAGCTTAGGGCGCCCCACGGCGCGCGCTTAACGCGAAGAGGAACGATCCCATGTCACCCCGTCTTCTGACGACCCTCCTGGCCCCCATCGCGCTGGCCGCGTGCGGCCAGGCAGATAGCGCCCCCGCTGCCCCGACCCGCGCGGCGCAGCCGATCGCGGGCGCCTCCGCCGCGCATCCGGTGGTGCTCGAGCTGTTCCAGAGCCAGGGGTGCTCGTCGTGCCCGCCGGCCAACGCCAACGTCAATGCCCTCGCCGATCGGCCGGACGTGCTCGCTCTGTCGTTCGCCGTGACCTATTGGGACCAGCTCGGCTGGAAGGACACGTTCGGCTCGCCGCGCTGGACCGCCCGCCAGTGGGACTATGCCCGCGCCGGCGGGCGCGGACAGGTCGCCACGCCGCAGGTGATCGTCAATGGCGGGCCGACCATCGTCGGCAGCAATCGCGCGCAGCTCGACGCCCTTCTCGCCAAGGAGGGACCGGCGCGCGGCGGGCCGGAGATCAGCGAGGCCGACGGTCGCGTTCATCTCGCCGCCGCCACCGCGCCGTCGGCTCCGCTGACCGTGTGGCTGGTCCGCTACGACGCGCGATCGCGCGAAGTGCCGATCAGCGCGGGCGAGAATGGCGGGCGCACGCTGCCGCACCGCGACATCGTGCGCGAGCTGGTGCGGCTTGGCGACTGGCACGGGCCGGCAGCCGACTTTCGCTTGCCGTCCGCAAACGAGCGCGGCTTGAGCGGTGCCGTGCTGATCCAGCAGGGCCAGGGCGGTGTGATCGTGGCGGCGCGCAAGCTCGCGGCTTAGCCCCGCCCCGCGTTTGATACCCTGCGGCGAAATCCACCCGCACCTGCACCGGCCGCGGTGCCCGCCGGCGAAAGCGATATGCGCCCAGGCGAAACCGCCCGACACGCGCTCCGTACAACGTTTGGGGTGGCGGCAGTGGCGGGCGGCAAGGCACTGGCACTTACAGAGGCAAAGGACTTGTCGTCCAGCGCCCCTGTCAGATCTGGATGCCCTGGTTTTTGATACCGGTTCGTCGCTTTCTCTTCAGCCGGTCGGCCACACCATCAAGCTCGTCTCTACCACCCGCTCGAGATCGGCGCGGCTCGCGCCCGATCCCGCCTGGACCGCCATCCCCTGCAGGATCGCATAGAGATACTGGGTCAGTCCCTCGGGGTCGATCTGATCGGAGAGGTCACCGTCGCGCTGCGCCTGGCTAAAGCGCTCGATCAGCGCTGCCTGCGACGATTTGCGACGCTGGATGACGTCGGCCTTGATCGAATCGGCCTCCGGTCCACACATGATCGCGCTCATGACCCTTAGGCACCCCGTGGGACCATGACTGCTCGTCTGCGCATCGAGCGCGCCGCGCAGGATATATTCGGCAACGCCGCGCGCCGTCGGGGCGGCGAGCGCTTCGCGCGTATAAGCGAGCTTCTCGGCCTCGTAGAGGTCGAGCGCCTTGTGGAAGAGCGCCTCCTTGTTGCCGAACGCGGCATAGAGGCTCGGCTTGGTGATGCCCATCGCGGCGGTCAAGTCCGCCAACGACGCGCCCTCGTACCCCTTGGTCCAAAACACGCCGAGCGCCGTGCTGAGCGCCTCGACGGTACAGAACTCACGCGGCCGCCCGCGCCGGGCAGCAATCGAGGCAAGGGGGGCAACTATTTTCATAACGAACGGTACGTAATACGTCTCGATCGCCGTGTCGATACCTCGTCTCCGCTCAGACTGCTGATAAAGCCGGCGTCACCCCGAAAATGGCCTGATCCATCGGCGCAATCGCTCGCCGGGGCAAATCGACAAGGCCTGTATCATATCGCTCCCGCTTTGCGGCGCGCGAACAAGCGGTGGCGGCTCGCCAATCCTGTATCGAAGCGGCGCGGGAATCGGGGGTCGCGGTGCGGTCCGCTTCGCTGCCTTTGCGGTTTAGCGGTCTGTCGCATCAGGCCGCACGTAAATGACCGCGCCCGCAAGATCGGGCCGTCCCGCAGGCTGGGAGATATCGACCCATGCCCTGCCCTGATCCACCAGCGTCATACGCCCTTCGCCTTCCGGCTTCCCGTTTCTCGCCACGTGGTAGACGAGCACGCGAGACCCCTCGGCGGTGACCGACAAGGTCAGCGCGGTCGGCTTGAGCCGCCGAATGCTCATCGGCTGTCCATCGACCCGGCCCTCCACCACTTCGTGCAACGATGGGATTTCCCAGCGGATGCGACCGTCGGGCTGCAGGTGGAAACGATAGCCATCCGCCGCAGCCTCCTTGATCGCGGCGGTATTGCGCGTCGGGCTGAGCACCCAGTCGCCATTCCAGGGACTTTCGGTCAAGACCGGGACCGGCGGCAGGCTCTGCGCCATCGCGACATTCGCGCTCGCCGCAATGAAAGTCGCACAGATAACGAAACGAGAGAGCATAAGAGTCCTTTGCAGCCAGATCGAAATGTTTCGGTTGTAACGCGCGCGCGATCGTCTCGCTCAGGTTCGGACTTTGCGGAATTTGAGAACGAAATTGTCGGCTTCGCCGACCGCCAGATACTTTTCACGGTCCTGGTCTTTGAGCGCGAGAACGGGTGGGAGGGTCCAGACCCCCTTCGGCCAGATGGTGGTGTCGCGAGGGTTGGCGTTGATCTCGGATGACGCGACGAGCGTGAAGCCGGCGCGCTCGATCAATCGGATTGCGTATGCCTGGCGGACATAGCCCGAGCGAGCCTTCGGGTCCTGCGGGATGGATGCGTTGCCACGATGGTCCTCAATGCCGAGGACGCCGCCGGGCTTGAGCGCACGGTGGATGGCCGCGAGCATGGCCGGTGCGGTCCCCTCGCTCATCCAATTGTGGAGGTTGCGGAACGTCAGGACGAAATCGGCACTTCCCGGAGGCGCCATCTCAGGATGGTGGGCGCCAAATTCGGTCAGGTGCGCCTTCCCATAGATCGACGGATTGTGGTGGAGCATGCGTTGGAACTCGGGTCCGACAGCGAAGAGCCGCTCCTCCGAGTCCCCGTCCGCGGGCCCGAACGCGGCGTAATAGGCGCCATGATCGTGCAAGAGCGGGGCCAGGATCTGAGTCCAGTACCCGCCGCCCGGCCAGACTTCGACCACCGTCGACGTGGGTCGCACGCCGAAGAAGCTCAGTTCCTCTGCAGGATGCCGGACGACATCGCGGGCGACGAAGTCTTCGTCCCGTGCGGGCGAGGCGACGGCATGTCGAATCGCTTCGTCGGTCCCGGGGAGGGGCGCCGCAAGCGTAGCCGACGCCAAGACTCCCCATAGAATGTTTCGCATTCCGCGTTCCTCAAATGCACCGCCGGGGCGGGCTGAAGCGAGCGTGGCTTCCGGCATTGTCCTGCCGGTCGCCCGGTTTGCCCCTTGGTTGGATCAAGCGCTCGTCCGTCGGTGTCGGCCACGGCCATGGACTCGGCGCACGTTCAGGTCCCCAGTTCGATTTCGAAGACCCAGCCGGCACTCGGGCTCGTCCGCTTCCCGAGCCCGTGAACGTCGTAGCGACTGTCCCAGCCCGGATGGAGCCCCGAGTCGCAGGCGATCAAGCGCCCATCGTGCACCGTCAGCCCATGCGGATCGCAACTCCCCGGTGCGAAGTCGAAGATCTCGCGGATGACCCCGGTGGCAAGATCATATCGGATCAGATTTGTCTGGCCCTCCGCATAGGTCCGGCTTTCGCCGCCCGACACCATGTACATCGAGTCGCCGAGCACGGCGCAGCCATGATAGCGGGTGAGGCCGCCTGGAAGCCCAAAGGGGATGAGATAGCTCACCGTCCAGGTCTTGGGATCGATCCGCAGGATCGCGCGCGGGCGGTTGGCGGTGACCCATAAAAAACCGTCGTGCCAGGTCGCGCCATGGCAACCACCCGCCAGCTGCGCCGGCCCGAGCGGGATCTGGCGATGCGCCAGGGTGCGCCCATCGCGGCTGGTTTCGTAAACGCCCTGATTGGTCTCGCTGTTCGCGCAGACCCACAGCACGCCGTTGCCATAGGCAATCCCGCTCGTGTCGGTCGCGTCCGACGAAAGCGTCTGCAAGACGGCGCCGGTGCCATCGACCCGCCAGATCCGCTCGCGTGCCTTGTCGACGCGCTGCTCGGCGATCCACAGTCCGTCCGGACTGGAAGAAAGCGCGTTGGGGTATCCTGCGGGGCATTTGAAGAGTTTGCGCGTCGTTGCGGTGCGCTGTCGGATCGGCGGCCCTCGCTCTTCGCCCGTCGAAACCGGCGCGAAGAAGGTGCGCCGCGCGGGGGTTCGTCCGACGGCAACGCCGGCCGTTGCGAGCAAAGCGCCTCCCGCCAGCACGTGCCTTCGTGTGGTAGTGCTCATGTCAGCCATCCTCATCACGCTCGCGACCTCAATAGAGGCCGTAAAGGCCCTTGACCGAGCTCAGGAGCTTGGCGGGGTCGAAGCCGATCCCGTCGCGGAAGACGAGCTGGACATTTTCGATGTCCTGGATGCGCCGACTTGGGTCGCCCTTGACGATCATCAGGTCGGCGCGCTTGCCGACCGTCACGCTGCCGATTTCGCTGGCCTGACCGAGATAGGTCGCTCCGTTCAGGGTTCCGATCTTGATCGCCTCGAGCGGCGAGAAGCCGGCATCGACCAGCAGCTCCATCTCGCGTTGGTCGGCAAACCCCGGGATGATGTGCCCGTCGCCCGTCGGGTCGCAGCCGGCCATCAGCGTTCCGCCCGCCAACGCGAAATTCCGCTCGAGCGCTTCCAGTCGCTTCAGATTGGCATGCCAGCGTGCCTTGCGATCGTTTTTGGCGGTGGTGTCCGCGTTGCGCGCGTACAGATAGGCTTCCCTGGCCTGCGGCGTCAAAACATCCAATTCCGCCTGTCGCAGCGGCGGGGCTCCGTCTTCGCCCACATCGTAGATCGGCAAGGTGCTCGTGACGGTAACGTGTTTGGCGATCAGCAGCGCATAGAGCGCCCTCGCTTGCGGCCCGTCCGGATCCATCGCCTTTGCGGTCGCCGAACCCTGCGACTCCGAACAGAGGTCTGGCTTCTTGTCGGGGTCGAGCTGGGTATTGATCGCAAACCCATGCTCGAGGTTGTCGATTCCGAGTTCGGCCGCCTCGGGATAGGTCACCGAGCAGAGGTGGCCGGTGATCTTGAACCCATGGCTATGCGCCGCGTCGATCGCGGCTTTCAGTTCGGCGCGGGTGATGTGATCGTAGGCCTTGAAGCTGGTCACACCCTGGCTCGCCCAGAAGTTCACGGTATTGCGCGCGTCCTCGGCGCCGCTCAAGGTGTGCATCTGCAGGAAGATATTTCCAGCCCCCTGCAGATAGGGCCCGGTGACGTCCATGTGAGGACCCGGTAGCTGGTTGGTTTCGACCGCCTGTTTGAGGTTCAGTTCGGCATACGGCTCCATCGAGCCCGTCGTTCTGATCGTGGTGACGCCGCCGGCAAGATAGAGCCGCGGTGCCGCGAAGGTCATTTGCGGGAGCAGGAGCGGCACCCGCTGCGCGTGCTCATAATCCGCGCCGGGGCGCGCGACATAGAACAGGTGATCGTGCATGCCGACCAGACCCGGCAGGAGCGTTCGCCCGGCCATGTCGAGGATGATCTTGCCGTCGGCCCGTTCGGATGCAGCGGACGGCGCGATCGCAGCGATGCGGCCGTTTCGGATCGTGACCGTGCGATCTTCGAGCGGCCCGGCGCCGGTGCCGTCGATCACGCGCACGTGGATCAGTTTCAGCTCGGCGTGCGAGGCATCGACCGACACGAACTGCCGGACTTCGTCCGAGAGAGCGGGGCCTCCGGGAGCGGGGGGCGACTGGAACAGCGCCTGCGCCGAGGCGCAGCCCACCCCCGCGAGCAGCGCCGTGGCGCTGACCGCCATCGCCAGGATGGCGCGCTTGCGCACTGACGGAGCGCGGCGCGACAAGCGCCAGGGAGCGGGCGACGAGCGGAACATTTTCAAGGCAGGAGATCCGAATGGCGTAAAGGCGTGTCGCCAGCTCTGAAGCGCCGGTCATTTCGGGGCGACCGCTTTTCGCCGAACCTCCCGATCTTTTCGATGAACCCGGCCGAGTAGGGCGTTCACCGCGCCGCGGCCTCAGCCCCGCACAAGGGCGCGGACACTCGCCATATAGCTTTCGCCGATGCCGACTTCGCCACCGGACCGCAGCCGTACGATCCACTTTCCTGAAGCTTCGCGCCCCACCGCCGCGATGCTGCGTTTCGCCACCAGGGCGGAGCGGTGAACCCGCAGAAAGGCGGTCGCATCGAGCTCACGCTCGAGCTGCGAAAGCGTGGAATGCAGCAGATAGGATTGGCCTGCGAGATGGAGCCGCATATAGTCGCCTTCGGCCGAGACGTATTCGATCCGGTCGGCGTCGATGCGCACCATGTCACCCCCGTCGCGCACCCAGAATTCGGAGCGAAACCTGGGCTTTGCATCCGCGGGGGCGCCGTGACGGGCGCTGACCCGCTCGAGCGCCTGGCACAGGCGATCGAGGGTGACCGGCTTCAACAGATAGTCGACCGCGCCGACCGCGAACGCCTCCACGGCGAACCGCTCGTGCGCCGTGGTGAAGACGATGCTGGGCGCAGCGGTGACGCGCGCCGCCAGTTCCGCCGTGGCGAGACCGCTCAGACCGGGCATATCGATATCGAGCAGCATGACGTCCGCCGGATTCTGGTCGAGGTTGGCCAACGCCGCGCGTCCGCTCGTCTCGCTCGTTGGCCTCGCGTCGGGCATGGCGCGCAGACACAGCCTTTCCAGGCGCCGGGCGGCCAAGGGCTCGTCATCGACGATCAGGATTCGAAGTGCGCCGATCATTCGGGAAGGGGCTGTCTGCGGGGAAAGCTGAGGACGGCGCGATACCCCCCGTCGGCACGCCGCCCATGCTGGAAAGTCGCGCCCTCGCCGAAGCGGAGCGCCAGTCGCTCGGCGACGTTGCGAAGGCCCAGGCCGAAACCCGCTTGCGGCGATCCGGGACCATCGTCCTCGACCGTGACGACGACGAAATCGTCGGCGCCGCGCGCGCGGACCGACAGCTGAACCGGCGTCTCGGAAACCCCGACCGCGTGCTTGATCACATTCTCGACCAGCGGCTGGAGCAGGAGGGGCGGGATGGCGACGTCCGCAAGCGCATCCGGAAGCTCCAGCACCACTTGGAGCCTGGCGCCAAATCGAAGCCCCTCGATACCGAGATAGGTTTCATGGAGCCGGAATTCCTGGCGAAGCGTCGTGTCGACGAGAGCGTCGCTCGCCAGCGTGGTGCGGAGTACGGCCGACAGCGACGCAAGGGCCTGCTCTGCCCTTTCCGGCTCCCCTTCCATCACCAGCGCCGAGATCGTGTTCAAGGCATTGAACAGAAAATGCGGATCGAGCTGGTATCGCAGCGCCTGCAGTTGCGCTTTCTGCGCCTGGGATTCGGCGACCGTCGCGCGCTGCAAAGCATCGCGGCTGTCGATCACGCTCGCCATCGCGATGTAGAGAACGCCCAGCGCGGTAAACAGAAAATCGTTCTCCGCGATCGTCTGGACGAACACCCTCGGCAGATCGTTGCCCGCCCGCTCGGCAATCGACCAGGCGGCGGACGGCGCGAAGACGAACATGACGTCGTAGTTGACGACCGCGAGCGTCGCGGCCGCGGGCGCGGCCAGCAGGACCGCGCCGCCGATTTGCACCAGCGGCGAGCGATGCTCGAGGCGGCTGAGGATCCAAAACAGCGCAGCGGTCATGATCGCCCCGATTGCCGCGGTCAGAATGTGGCGGAGCGCAACCTCGCGCATATTGGATAAGCCGAGAACGGCAAGGCGAACGGAGACGAGCGCAAGGTAGAGGGCCCAGGCGCCGGCGATCGCGATGGCCGCAAACTCGCGCTTGGACCAGACTTTGTTAACGGCGATATCTGGCTTCACGGCAATCAGCGCCTTTCGGTTTTGCCCCGTACGAGCGATCGCCATACCGCGCGCGCCCGTATCGGCATCGGCACTCCTCGCGATAACGGAAGCCTCAATCATCGGCGCGGCGCGGGACGGAGCTCGGTCATCGCGCGCAATGCCCGCCGTGTCTCGCCTTCCGGCCGCAACCGCCAAATCGCCGTTGCGAGCGCTGCCCCCGTATAACGACCTCAACGATGCCACAGCCATACCTCATAGCGGCCACAACCGAATCTTTGACATTAGGGCTGCACTTCTATAGTACTCGATATATTACGGTTTAGGGCGGTTGTGAAGCTAGACAAGGTCTCTTGCTCACGTGAACCGCCGCGCCCAACGGTATCGACATTCGGTATCGCCTTCCAGCACGCCACGGGGCATCGATCATGAGTCATCGCACTTTTCTCGTAACCGGCGCCACGAAGGGCATCGGGCTTGCAATCTCGAAACGCCTCTCGGCCGCAGGACACGCGGTCATCGGCATTGCGCGGGATCCGCTCGCGTCGTTTCCCGGAACGCTCGTCTCGGTCGATTTGAGCGATGAAAAAGCCTCGACCGAGGCCTTTGTCGCGCTCGCCGAGCGCCATTCGTTCGACGGCGTGGTCAACAATGCCGGTGTCGGGAAGCAGCAGTTTCTGGGCGAGATCGATCTTGCCGTCGTCGATGAACTGATGCGTTTCAATCTCCACGCGCCGATCACCGCGGTTCAGGCGATCCTCCCGACGCTGCGGCAGAAGGGTTGGGGACGCATCGTCAACATCACCAGTCTGGCGACCCTCGGAATGGCCAAGCGGACCGCCTATGCCGCCAGCAAGGCGGCACTTGCGAGCTTCACCCGAACCTGGGCGCTGGAACTGGCGGAAACGGGCATCACGGTCAATTCGGTCTCGCCCGGGCCCGTCGAAACCGAACTGCTCCGCCGCTATACGCCGGCCGGGAGCGAGGCCGAGCGCATCTTTCTCGCGAACATCCCGATGCGACGTATCGGGCAGCCGGAGGAGATCGCTGCGGCAGTCGCCTTCCTCCTCTCGGAGGATGCCAGCTATATCACCGGGCAGACCCTGTATGTCGATGGCGGCGGATCGATTGGAAAAGCCGCCCTGTAAGGTCCGATCGCGCGGCCAGCCTGCCCAGCACCCACCGCTTCCGATGACGTGCGCACGAAGACAACTCGCAAAGGAGAAGACGATGCCAGATACCACCTACGACATGTTCCCCAGCACGGGCTTCACGGTCACGCATTTCCTCGTTTCGGCCGATATCAAGAAATCGGTCGATTTCTACGCCCGCATTCTCGGTGGGACCGTCGTCATGGACGGCGAGAACGGCAAGCCCAACGTCGTGCAACTCGCCAACACGTGGATCATCATCAACGTCGGCGGCGGGCCGACCGACGACAAGCCGGCGGTATATCTCGCACCGCCGAAGGACGGTGAGGCTGTCAGCAGCTTCCTGAACCTCCGCGTCGCGAACATCGCGGAATGCTACGATCGGTGGAAGGGTCTCGGAGCGGAGTTCCTCACCGAGCCGAAGGTCCACGATGCCGAGACGCGGTGCTATATGCGCGATCCCGACGGTCACCTCATCGAGGTCGGCGAAGCCAAGCAATAGCGGCGGCTCGCCGAGCCGCCGTAAAAGGGGCGCCACCCCTCCTCAGGGGAGGCGCACCACCATTTCGATCTCGACTTTGATCTCGGGCCGGTAGAGCGCCTGGACGCCGATCGTCGTGATGCTGGGCTTCGCGTCTGTGAACAGCGCCCGCAAGGGGACGAGGGCCTGTCCGAACGCTTCGGTCGTCGCGTTCACGACATAGACGCGCAGCATCACGATGTCCTGCGCAGTCGCTGCAAGCTCCTCGAGTGCGGCAGCGAGGCTGGCGGTCGCGATCTCGGCCTGGGCGGCGAGGTCGTCGGGCACGGCATCGAGCCCGGGCGCCGCCGCGATCTGACCCGACAGGAAAGCGAGCCGGCCTGGTTCCGCGACACTGATCTGCGAGTAGCCGAGCGAGGCCATATCCCACATCGTCGGCGGATTGCGGCGGCTCACCGACGCCGATGCGTCCGACGGAATCCGCGCGGTCACCTTGATTTCAAAATCGAAGCCCGAGAGCCAGGTGGCCCCGACGGCGGTCCAGTTCGGATAGGGTGCCTGCGGGAACTTTGCGGCCTTCACCGCCGTGACCGCGGGCATCTGCTTTTCCGGATCGGTATGGAACGTCGTCACGTCAATGATGTCGTCGAATGTACATCCCGCCGCCGCGAGCGTGGCTTCCAGATTGGTGAAAGCTTGCGCAACCTGCGCGTCGAAGTCCGGTTCGGGCGAGCCATCGGCCCGGCTCCCGACCTGACCCGACACGAACAACAGATCGCCCGATCGTATCGCGGCGGAATATCCGTGCTTCTCGTACAGCGCGTTCCGGCCGGCTGGAAATACTGCTTCACGCTTCGCCATATCAAAGTCCTTTTCGCTGGGGCGCACCTGCCAAGGCAGCTTGGCTGGACATTCCAGGACGGCAGGGGTACCAGCATACGCTGCGTATGTGAAAGCACGGATCCGTGTCGGTCGTCAACACCATATACGACACGTATGCGAAATTGGAGGTGGCTTTGGCCGGTAAGCGTCGCGCTGAAACAATGGAGGAAAACCGCATCAAGCTGCTTGGTGCAGCGCGGAAGGCGTTCGGCGCAGCGGGTTTCGCTGCCGCCTCGATGGACGATCTCACCGCGCAAGTCGGCCTCACCCGTGGGGCCCTCTACCATGGATTTGGCGACAAGAAGGGATTGCTGGCGGCCGTCGTCGCCCAGGTCGATGGCGAGATGGCGGCGCGCGCGCATGAGGCGGGCGCGACGGCATCGAGCCCATGGGAACAGCTGCTGGCGGAGGGCGAAGCCTATATCGAAATGGCACTCGAGCCGGAGGTTCGTCGGATCGTCCTGTTGGACGGACCGGCTTTCTTGGGCGACCCTTCGAAATGGCCCAGTCAGAATGCCTGCCTCAGCATGACGAAGCAGGCCGTCGCGGATTTGATCGCCATCGGTATCATGAAACCCGTCGATATCGAGGCCGCAGCGCGCCTTCTCAGCGGCACGGCGTTCAACGCGGCGCTATGGGTTGCAGACAGCGATGAGCCGCACATCGTCCTGCCCAAGGCGATCGAGGCGTTCAGGCTCATGGCCGAGGGTCTTTTGGCAGGCTAAGGCCTACCATCGTAACACGGTCTATTCCCGACCGGCCGCTCCGTGACGGCACAGGCGATCAGCCATCGACGCTGCGAGCAGGAGCAAGATTGATTGTTCCGACGCAATCCATCGTCGCTGCCGCCGCCCCCGCCCCACGCACCGGGCCCGATTTTCATATACGTTTCGTATCTGAATTGACGAATTCCTGCAGGCCAGTTACCGATCGTCCAGGAGATACGGCCCACCTGCCGCGCAATCTCGGCGGAAGCCCCGGGTTCCCGCTGACAACAGGAGTAACTGTCCGTGAAGGGGTATTGGATCGCGCAGAGCGACGTCAAAGACGAGGCCGGCCACGCGCTATACGTGAAGGCCGCAGTCGAATATTTGAAGCGCCAGGGTGCAAAAACCTTGGTGGTCTACAGGGGGCGGTACGAGGTCGTCGAAGGCGCCCCTCGAAGCAGGCAGCTCGTCCAGGAATTCCCCGACTATGAAACCGCATTGGCGGCGTATCATTCGGAGGAGTATCGCGAGATACGAAAGCTTCGGGCGGACACCGCCGATGTCGATCTGGTCATCGTGGAAGGCGTGGCTCCGCTTCTCTAGCGAAACAGGTTTCGCCTCCCGCCCTCCCCGCGGGCATCGCTTTTGCTGCCGAAGCGCTCCCGCGGGATCGGGTCTAGACGAAAGAAGAGGCGAAGCATGCGGGGTCCCGCGTGCGAGCGTGGCGGGACGCCACCCATCCAGCGCGAGGCCTTCCGGTTCAGCCGATCCGCACGCGGATATCCTGACGACCGTGGTACAAGTCCCAGAACGCGTCGGCGACCGCCGCGCCCTCAATCATCGGGACGCCGGGTATCGCGGCGCGCGTACCCCGGACCACGCCAGCAATCGTCACTTCGCCCACATAGATGCCGTCATCGTCCAACCGCGCCGCCAACAGTCCCACGAGCTTTGCCTTGGCGGCATTGCCGATCCCGATGCCGTCGGCCTTCGCCGCAATGGCGGCGCGATCGACCGCCGGATCGAGATCGCCGAGCGCGCCATTGGTGACGAGGATTGCCCCGTCGCCCGCCGCTTTGAGGTCCGGCAGCGTCTCTTGCACAGCAGCCAGCAGGCCTGCGATCGCAACGTCGAACACGCCTGTCACGCTGCTCGGGTCGACGCTCAACAGATCGCCCACACCATGGCCGCTCGAGGCATTCCAGAGCAGGACATCGATCCGACCAAAAGCGGCACGGGCCGCGGCAATGGCGCCGCGAATGGCAATCGGGTCGCCCGCATCGCCGGCAAATGCGACCGCGGCGACGCCTTTGGCTTCGAGCGCTTCGACTCCGGCCGTCAATCGCGCCTGGCTCCGCGCGATCAACCCGATCGAGAAGCCTTCCGCACCGAACTTGTCGGCGACAGCAGTCGAAACGCCCGGCCCGAAACCGACGATGATGATGACTTTCGACATGGCGATTTTCCTATGAATGCGGCTCCCCGCGAGAGCCGTCTTCCGGCCCTTTGGCAAGCGCCGCGTGCGCTAGGGCTTGCGTGCGGTCACGACGAACGCCTTCTGCCGTGGAAGGCATTGGGCGGTGGCCTTCTCCTGAAACATCACTCCGGAATGGAGCGTTTCCCCCACGCAAGGGGCATCGACGCGCGCTGCCGACGATAGGTCCGCGGGATACTCTTGCGCTTTGCGCGCGCGCTTCGGATCGAGGCTTAGCACAGTCGAGCGAGAATGTACCGCCGCCACGGAAAATGATCGGGGGCCGCAGCCGCGCCCCGCCTTCGACCAGATGGTTTTCGGCATCGACCACGAATCACAGGCCCGGGTTTCGCGCCGTCGGCGCTTCGTCGAGATGCTCGAGCTTGAAACCCCGGCCTGCGGTCATGGTCATCGGACGACGTCTCAGGCGCCCGGCGTGAGCGAACCGAAGCCGCCA
>NZ_JH584241.1:1345543-1393532 GCF_000241485.1 Sphingomonas sp. PAMC 26605 | reverse complement strand
CGCGCGCCGCGGTTACAGATCGACCCTGCGCTTAGATTTAAACCCGCTCTGTAACCGGCCGTCTCCGGCCGGCGAAACCATCGCTGCCACTCGGCAAGACCATGTCTCAATCCAGGAGTTTGCTATGAAGACCTTCAAGACGGGCGCTGCCATCGCCTCCGCCGCTGCCATGCTCGCCATCGCCGGCGTCGCTTCCGTGAGCCCGGCACAGGCCGCCGGCGCGCACGCTTCGGGCAAGGTGCAGCCCTGTTACGGGGTCAATTCGTGCAAGGGCCAGTCGGACTGCAAGTCGGGCACGCACGACTGCAAGGGCCAGAACGACTGCAAGGGCCAGGGTTTCAAGGACCTCTCGGCCAAGTCGTGCGCGAAGATGGGCGGCAGCCTCACCCCGAAGGCCGGCTGAGCGGCCAGCGGGCTCGGCTGAACGGCCGAGCCCGACCCGCATACACTACCGCCCGGCGGCGTGACGCTGCCGGGCGGTAGGGTACGTCTGCAAAAGGCCCGTTCGGGATGGGACTCGGGGAGGAGCCCGCCACTGCTACCGTCCACAGCCTTCGTGCGTCGGCTACCAGCGTGAGATCAGGGGCAGGATGGCGCGCGCGAGCACCGTAATCGCGGCGCAGCTGAGCGCGTACCAGAACACGATGTAGAACGGATCGTCGCTCGGGCAGTGAAACGCGAAGATGAAGGCGCCCCACCCCGCCGCGGCGACGCCGACCGCTGCGGCGCTGGCCTGATGATCGGTCGGCGCGCCGCGGCGCATCATGTAGCCGAGGACGACGACCGGCGGAACCGAGAGGACCGTCATGACGGTCAGGCACTCGACGCCCATCCGCCACATCAATCGCGCCGCGAGCCCGTCGACGCCCAGACCGGCAACCCCGATGACCGTGCCGGCGACGAGGATCCCCGCAAGGGCCAGCGCCCAGCGACGCAGTCCCTGGCGCGGCATCGATTCGGGGCGGAACGACCGCAACGCCACAGCCACGCCGATGAGCGCAAGGACTGCGAGCCCCGCCATCTTCCACCAAAAGGCGGCACGGCCGAGCGCCGCGCCGATATCGGGGCGCATCGTGCCAAGCGCGAGGAAGCCCGCGAGCTCGACGGCCGCGAGCACGACGAGCAGGACAATCTGCGGGCCGAACCTCGGCCGGGCTACCGGACGGAGATCTCCCACCAGTGTATCGATCAACGCATTATTCGACATCGGCTTGCTTCTGAACAATCGCGGCCAGCCGCGCCAGCCCCCGGTGAATGTTGACCTTGATCAGCGATCCCGACTGGCCGGTCCGCTCCGAGGCTTCCTCGACCGAAAATCCCTCGATCTTCACGAGCCGAATGGCTTCGGCCTGTGCGGGTTTCAGCTCGGTCATCAAACGCGCCAGAACCACCGAACTGGTCACGCTGCTCTCATGGTCCTCAACGGCGATCTCCTCGGGGAGTTCCTCCGTCCTGGAGCGGCTCATCGAGCGGAGCCGATCGATCCACTTGTAGCGCGCGACCGCCATCAGCCACGGCTTGAACGGCCTTCCCGGGTCATAGGTGTGCCGCTTCTCATGGATCGCGATCAGCGTGTCCTGGACGGCATCCTCCACCATCGCCGGGGGAAGCCGCCGGGCGTAGAAGCCCTTCAGCCAATGCCGGATTTCGTCGAGCAACCGGCGATAGGCGGCGGCATGCCCCTGTTGCGCCGCGGCCATCAACTGGCCCCATTGGTCGATCGTGTCGCTCACTGACGCATTCCCCGGCGCCGGGACTGCGGCGTCGGCCGATCGTTGAAACGCAAGGCGGGGGCGGTGCTGCACGTCCCGTCGTTCGGCCGGGCGGGCGTGCCGGTTACAGTCTCGCCAAAAAGAAATACCCGTGCGGTTCCAGGCCGCAGCGCATGGCGGTGCCGGGCTCTCCCATCCGAGGGCTTTGGCTTATTGCACATCCTGGACCTCGCTGGTCAGACCGTTCCGGCGCATGCCGGTCGGATCGATCCCGAAAGCGGTGCGGAAGCTGCGGCTGAAATGGCTGCGGCTGGCGAAGCCGACACGATGGGCGATGTCGGAAATCGCGATCGGCGTCGACAAGAGGATCTCCCGCGCTTTGTCGAGACGCGCGCGGTTGACGAATTCCATGGGGGGCGACCCCACCGTCTGCGCAAAGACCTTCGCGAACTTGGACCGGCTCATCCCGGCGGCGCGGGCGAGATCCGCCAGGCTGTGATGGGCGGTCGGATCCTCGACCACCAGCGCCACCGCACGCGCGAGCGACGGCCGCTCGAACAGCCCCGGAAGGATTTTCCGGGCGCCGCGCTCCTGCGCCGCGCTGCGTAGCGCCAGGATCAGGCACGCCTTCATCAGCGATCCGATCAGCGCCTTGCTTCCCAGCGACGCGACCCCGGTTTCCCGAAGGATCGTCGAAAACGCGACGTCGACGATCGATTCATCGGCAATGTGCGAAGCGATCGGCGCTTTCAGCCCTTCGAATGGCCCGAACGATTCACCGATGTCGGCCTTGATCTGGCCGCAGGCGACGACGACGCTGCTGTGGCCTCCCATCGTCGCGTCATAATGCATCAAGCCATCGCGCCGCTTGCGGCACGTCTCCTGCGAGGTGAAGATTTCGGAAGGCGTGGCCGACCCGCCGATGACCTGATCGATATAGGCCGGCACCAGCACCACGCTGCCCACCGGCGCCGCGATGCACGCGCCGTCGGGGAAACCGAGATAGAGCGTACCCGCAAGAACGAAGTGGACTTCGATCTTGTCGAGCTGCTTGATCTCGATCGCCGAGGTCGCGGTGAACTCGCAGACCGCGAACTCCTTCACGTTCACCACGAGCGCAGCGAGAATCTGATCGATGGCGGTCTCGTTCATGGCGGGCACTGTGTGCGGTTCTATCGCGATCATTCCAGACGATTTGCAACGAAGCGCGAGATACGGATGATGCGGCACGTCGTGGGACGATCGAGCACGGGCATTCCGATAGGGAACGTCCGGGAACAGCCGTTGCGGCATTATGTCACTGCAACGGTCGGTGTCTCGCCTCCGCCAGGGTCATCGCGCCATTTGACCGGGATCCGCAGGTAGGTGATGCCGTTGGCCTCCGCCTCTTCGAAGTGACCGGCGCGAATATTGACCTGGATCGCGGGCAACAGCAGCTTGGGAACGGACAATCCCGCATCGCGCTGCTCGCGCATCGCGACGAAATCGTCCTCGCTCATGCCGTCACGCACATGGACGCTGGTACGACGCTGCTCGCCAACCGTCGTTTCCCAGCGATAGTCGTCGCGGCCGGGCGCCTTGTAATCGTGGCACAGGAACAGGCGGGTGTCGTCGGGCAGCGACAGCAATCGCCGGATCGAGCGGTACAGGGTGCGCGCGTCGCCGCCGGGGAAATCGGCGCGCGCCGTGCCATAATCGGGCATGAACAGCGTGTCGCCGACGAACGCCACATCGCCGATCCGATAGGCGACATCGGCCGGCGTATGGCCGGGGACGTGCAACACCTCGACATCCAGGTCGCCGATCGCGAAATGGTCGCCGTCCTCGAACAGTCGATCGAAGTCCGAGCCGTCGGTCTTCAGCGCGGTCATCGCAAAGACCGGGCGGAAGATGCGCTGCACGTCGCGGATGTGCGCGCCGATCCCGATCGATGCGCCCGTGCGCGCCTTGAGGATCGGCGCGGCCGAGAGATGGTCGGCATGGGCGTGGGTCTCCAGCACCATCGTGATCCGCCAGTCACTGTCGCGCGCGAAGGCGATGATCCGCTCGACCGAGCGCGTATCGGCCATGCCGCTCGCCAGATCGAAGTCGAGCACCGGGTCGATGACCGCGGCGGTGCGCGTCGTGGGGTCAGCGACGAGATAGCTGATCGTGTTCGTCAGCGCGTCGAAAAAGGCCGTGATCGAAGGTCGGGTCATGATCGTCTCCGCTAAGTCTTGACTATATATGAACGATCACTAAATTAGCAACCTCTAACGGAGTTGTGATGATGCTCACCGCGTCGATGGACCTGGCAACCTTCGAGCAGAAGGCCGACCAGGTCGCGGATACCCTCAAGGCGATCGGCAATGCGCGGCGGCTGATGCTGCTGTGCAAACTGGTCGAACATGGCGAAATGACCGTGGGCGACCTCGCGCGCGATGTCGGCCTGTCGCAATCGGCCTGCTCGCAGCACCTCGCGAAGATGCGCGAGGAAGGCCTCGTCGCCTTCCGCCGCGAAAGCCAGACGCTCTGGTATCGGCTCGGCGATCCGCGCGTCGAGATGCTGCTCACCACGCTCTACCAATTGTATTGCAAGGATTGACGCGATGACCCCTACCACGCTTTCCCCAGCCGATGCCCGCATCGCGATCGATGCCGGAGCCCGCCTCGTCGATATTCGCGGAACCGACGAATATGCGCGCGAACACATCCGCGACGCGCTTAACCTGCCGCTCGAGCGTATCGGAGACCTTGTCCAGGATGAAAGCCCGGTCGTCTTTCACTGTCGCTCCGGGATGCGGACCGCCGCCAATGCGCGGCAGCTTGCCGATGCGGCGCACGGCGCGCCCGCCTATATCCTCGACGGCGGGATCGACGCTTGGCGCGGCGCGGGTCATCCGACCGTGGTCGACCGCGCCCAGCCGCTCGACATGATGCGGCAAGTGCAGATCACCGCGGGTGCGCTGGTGCTGGCCGGCGTGGTGCTCGGCCTGTTCGTCTCGCCTGCGTTTTTCGGCGTGTCGGCGTTCATCGGCGCAGGGCTGACCTATGCCGGCGCGACGGGCTGGTGCGGGATGACCAAAGTGGTGCGCCTGATGCCGTGGAACTGGCGCGTGACCGCCTGAGCCGACGATGGAGACGACCACCATCCTTGCCGCGCTCGCCTCGGGCGGGGTGATCGGTCTCATTCTCGGGCTGGTCGGCGGGGGCGGCTCGATCATCGCCGTGCCGCTGCTGGTCTATGGCGTCGGGATCGGATCCGCGCACGCGGCGATCGGCACCGCCGCGGTCGCGGTGACGGTGAATGCGGTGGCGGCGCTGGCGGGCCATGCCCGCGCGGGTCGCGTCAAATGGCGCTGCGCGGGAGTCTTCGCGGTGTCGGGCATGATCGGCGCAGCGTTCGGTGCCGAAATCGGCAAGGCGGTCGACGGCAAGCGGCTGCTCGTCCTGTTCGGCCTGCTGATGATCGGCGTGGGTCTGTCGATGCTGCGCACGCGGCGCATGGCGGAGCAACCGGACGTTCGCCTGACCCGCGACACGGCCACGACGCTCCTGCCGCGGCTCGTCCCGATCGGGCTGGGCGTGGGGTTTGCAGCCGGGTTCTTCGGCATCGGCGGCGGGTTCCTAATCGTGCCCGGGCTGATCCTCGCCACCGCCATGCCGCTCTCCGTTGCGATCGGCACGTCGCTGGTCGTGGTCAGTGCACTCGGCCTGACGACCGCGACCTCCTATGCGATCTCGGGTCTGGTCGATTGGCCCGTCACCATGCTCCTCATCGTCGGCGGGGCGGCGGGAACCGTCGCGGGCATTGCCGCAGGTCGCGTGGCATCCGCGCATAAGAAACTGCTGGAGCGGGGGTTTCCCGGCGTGGTCATCGCCATTGGAGCCTATGTCGCCGCGTCATCGCGCTAACCCGGATAATCGGCGACTCCCGGCCTCGACCGCGCTTTCTTCGTGCGCCCTGCTTAGCGTCTGGCTGAGCGAGATCTACCGCAGGATTCGCGGCCTTTACGCGAGCCGTCGATTTTCGCGACGGAGGCAGGCCGCCCTGCCGGGACGTTAACGAAATTTGAAAGAGAAGTCGCCGATAAGCGCGCGCAGGGAGGCCAAGCCGTGCCGGTGCTGCGCAATACGATCCGAGCTCAACGAACGGTGCCGCGCCATCGCCGGAACCTGCTGCAAAACTGCGACGGCTCCCCCGCGATGGAATTCGCGATCGTCGGGCCGGCGTTCATCGCGCTGGTGCTCGCCGTCCTCTATACCGCCTTGATCTTCCTCGCCCACCAGATGCTCGAGACCGCCGCGCTGGCGGCCGCGCGCCTGCTGACGACCGGGTCTGCGCAGACGCTCGCGCTCGCCAACGGGCATGTCGGCATGTCGGCCAGCGATTTGAAGAACACGATCTGCAACGGCACGACCGGTACCGACCCGAACGGCCAGACGATTACGATCCCGGCGCTGCTCCCGCCGATGCTGTCGTGCAGCCGGCTCACCGTCAACGTCAGCACCGCGAACAGTTACAATGTGGCGAGCACCGCGGCGCCGACCTTCACCTACAATAGCCAAGGCGTCATCACCTCGACCAATACCGGCTACAACACCCAGTCGGGCGGAGACGGACAGAATCAGATCGTCGTGCTCCAGCTCATCTATCTGTGGCCGACCGGCGTCGGGCCGTTGGGGCTGAACTTCGTCAACCAGCCCAACAACAATCGCATGCTCGTCGCGACCTCGGTGCTGACGACGGAGGCCTATTCGTGCAATTCGGCGCAATCCTCGTGCTGAGGCGTCTGTCCGACAGCGTCCGCGGGGTCGCGCTCATCGAGTTCGCGCTGTGCCTGCCGGTCCTGATCGTCATGTATCTCGGCGGGTCGGCCGCGCTCGACCTGATCTCGTGCACGCGCAAGGTCACCACCGCGACGCGCTCGGTCGTCGATCTGGTCGGACGCACCATGTCGCCAGCGATCATCTACAACAAGCCGGAGGACGCCAGCGCGACATCGTATCTCAGCGCCAGCGCGGTGGTCCTGTCGCCGTACAAGCTCGACAAGGCGACCGAACAGGTTTCGCTGCTGCGCGTCTGCGACGCAACGCACGCCTATGTCGTCTGGACCCAGGCGCAGACACAGGCCGCCGACGGCAGCGGCGCGACCGCGGTCGCCTCGACCCACACCGCCGGCACGCTCCCCTCGGGCCAGACCCAGTCGGCGAGTTCGATCGTGTCGATCCCGGCCGCGATGGTCACCGCCCCGCTGCTGCCGGTTTCGCCCGACGGCTCGAACGTATGCAACAATCTCGCGCCGGGCACCGCCAAGAAGATCCAGGTCGGCACCGCCGGCGGTTGGCTGTTCATGGGAAAGGTCACCTATCAGTACACGCCCGGCGTGACCTTCTTTAACCTGCCGACCACGCAGCTGAGCGACACGATCTATATGTCTCCCCGCCTTTACTAGGTGCACCTATGACGAACTCTCCTCGTGCGCGCAGCCCCTGGGCATCGCTGGTTCGGCTCTTCGCCCGGCTTCGCGCCGACCGGAAGGGCGGCGTGCTGATGATCATGGGCTTTGCCATCATTCCGCTGACCTTCGCGACGGGCTTCGGGATCGACTATGCCCGCGCGATGCGGCTGCAGACCCACCTCAATTCCGCCGCCGATGCGGCGGCGCTGGCGGCGGTCTCGCCGGCGATGATCCTGCTGTCGAGAGATCAGTCGAAAGCGGCCGCCGATAGGATGTTCGACTCGCAGTCCTCGGTGCTCAGCGGCGTGCAGAGCAAGCAATGGACCTCGACGATCACCGATGGCACGACGGGCAGCGGCCAGACGCTGGCATATCTGCGCACCGCGACGGTCACCTACACCGCACAGTCGACCAACATCTTCGGCGGCATCCTCGGCGCCACCACGCTGACGGTGCACGGCACGGCCTCGGCCAATGCCGCGCAGCCGCCCAACGTCGATTTCTATCTGGCGATGGACAATTCGCCGTCGATGCTGCTCCCGGCCACCTCGGATGGCATCCGCAAGGTGCAGGACGTCACCGGCTGCGCCTTCTCGTGCCATGAATATCTGCCGCACAACGACAATATCAACGTCAAGAACAGCGCCGGCCTGCAGGTGTTGCTGTCTTCGAGCTATTACACCGCCAATGCCGCCAATCAGAACGTCTATTACCTTTACAATCCCACGACCAAGCTGCTGTTCGACAAGTCGGGAAATCCGATGAACAGCTCGACGACATCGACAACGCAGCCCACCACCACCAACGGCGGGACGACCTCCAACCCGTCGACCACCTCCACGACGGTGACCACGGTCACGACGAACACCTATTCGATCGCCGATAACAACAACGGTCCGGTAACGATCACCAAGACCACGAAGGCGACCCCGACGACGAACTCCACGACCACCCCGAAAACCGGCAACCCGACCAGCAGTTCGACACCCGGCACCCCCACCAGCTCGTCTTCGACCTATGACACCGGCTATTGGGCCGATGGCTATTGGCTGACGCACAATTACGGGCTGCTCTATGGGAGCCCCGACAGCATCGTGCTGCGCAAGGACGAGGTCGTCGCGGCCGCCACCCAATTGATCCCGTTTGCCGCGAACCAGGCGCAGCAATACCAAGTGACCTATCAGGCGCAGATGTTCTCGTTCGACTGGAGCCGGCCGAACATCACAACGCCCGTCCAGACGCTCAACCAGCTCACCGATGTCGCATCGTACCCCAGCAACTTCTCCGCCTCGAGCCTGTTTCCCGGCGACGATTATTGGTGGCAGAACAGCCAGCCGGCCAAGGGAACGAGCAACAACGACCAGGCGACCGAAATGTTGAATATGCTCACGGCGATGAACAACATCATCCCGACCGCGGGCTCGGGCGCGAAGGACGCGACGCCGCAGAAGATCCTGTTCCTCGTCACCGACGGCATGGTCGATCAGCCCAGCCGCTATTTCGGCCCGCTGCGCTCGAACGAACAGTCGGTCTGCACGTCGATCAAGGCAAAGGGCATCAAGATCGCGATCCTGTACACGAAATATCTGCCCGAGGCGCTCGCCAACGATTCCTGGTCGCAGTCGAACGTCGCGCCGTTCCTGCCGCCGCCTCCGTCGCCGTACCCGAACGGCAGTGCGGGAAGTTCGGATCAGGTGCTGACCGCGCTGCAGAAATGCGCCTCGCCCGGCACCAACGGCGCCGCGCTCGTCCAGACCGTGTCGGCCAACGACAGTATCACCACGGCGCTCCAGCAATTGTTCTCGACCGCACTGCAGACCTCGCGCCTCGTGCAATGATCGCCTAGGCGGTTGGCCGGATCGAGTCCGCGCAGGGTGTGGCTGCTGCGCCGCGATCCGCTCGGTGGCCGTCGCATAATGGTCGCGGAACGGGGCCGGTTCGACGAATCGGCCTCGTCGACGATGCAGTAGGCTTTGTTGTCCCCGCGCACGACGGCGATGAGCTCGAGCAGACCGGCGCGCTCGGCGGCGATCTGGTCGGGCGCGGCGCGGATTGCGGGCGTTACAGGATCGCGCACGCGGTCGATATGTCGCGCACCCCGACAACCGCACAGACCTGCGTTGCAACACGTCGGGCCATCACGATATCAACGCGCCGGTCGTCGGCGTTCCGATACTGAGCTCGGCGGGCGCCTATACCCCCCACGCTCGGCAAGGGCGGCATCGCCAAGGCGTTTTCCGGCAATCCGCGCCAGGTCTTCGGGATCGCGCGCGCTGTCCTTGAGCGTGCAATTCTACCTTAGTGTTGGTCGCGCTTTCCGTATCGATCGGCATCGATCCGAGCCTATTCGCATACGGGCCCGAAATCGCGAAAACCGACCCGTGCCAGGCCCGCATTACGGATACCTCGGATTGGCGGGCAGTCGATCCGAGCATATGCACCTTGTGAAGGAGCGAATTGCCCGATAGCGTATCCGCCGTGGGGATACGTTTCGGGGGAAACATGAAACCTGGTGTCTGGGTGCTCGCCGCGTATGCGGCGGCCGGGATCGCGCAACCTGCGGCGGCGCAAGAGCGGACCGCCGTCAAAGCGGGATTCGCGCTTCCGGCCAACACGGGCAAGACGATCTTGATGTTTCGCCCGACGGTGCGCGTGGGAGCGCAGTCGACCGGCGGCCTATTCGAGCCGAACGGCGACTGGACCGATCAAGCGATCAAGAACATCGGTGCGGCTTTGGCATCCCGTCAGGGGATGCTCGGAAATAGGGTCGTGACGGCGCCCGATGCCATCGGCGCCGATGCGCAGCTTGTCGCGGAATATTCCGCCTTGTTTGCCGCCGTCGCGCAGTCGGTCATCAGCTACCAGTTCTTCGTCGGCAATAGGCTCCCGACGAAGAAGCGCGACAACAAGGCGAACGTGTTCGATTGGTCGCTGGGCAGCGGCATCGCGGCTCTGCCCGGAGCCAAGGACGCGGACTATGCGCTCTTCCTATACAATAAGGATGCTTACGGTTCGACCGGACGCAAGCTCCTGCAAGCGGTCGCTCTGCTCGGGCCGGGGCTCGCGATCAAATCCGGCGAACACGCGGGGTATGCCGGGCTGGTCGATCTCAAGACCGGGGATCTGCTGTGGCTCAACGCCGATGGCGAGATGGGCGGCGATGTCCGCACCGCCGAGGGCGCCGAAAAACGGGTGAGAGAGCTGCTCGAGGATTTTCCCGGAAGCGCCAAGCCCAAGCTGGCTGCTGCACAATGATCCGCTTGGTCGCGGCGGCCGTATTGGCCGGGGCCCTACCTGCCGGCCCCATCGTGGCCGCCGGCCCGCCTGTGCCGCCGCCCTACGCAGGGGTTTATCAGCCAACGGGCGTTGACGAGATCGGCGCGTGGAAGGAGGCCGACGAGAGTGAACGCACGCTTGCAGACTCGCCCATCGTCATCCGTGACGAGGCCCTCAACGCCTATGTGCGCGGCGTTCTGTGCGAAACGGTTGGCCAGGATCGCTGCAAAAGTGCGCGGATCTACATTCTACGGACGCCGATCTTCAACGCGAACATGGCGCCGAACGGGACGATGCGGGTGTTCAGCGGGCTGCTGCTGCGGGTCCGAAACGAAGCCGAACTCGGCACCGTGCTGGGCCATGAATTTGGACATTTCGAGCGCCGCCACGGCCTTTCGGGTTTCAAGGCCCATCGATCGGCTACCGACCTGCTGAGCTGGGCAGCGGTGTTGTCGGCAATGTCGGCGAGCTACGATGCGCGGTTGCGCTTCAACGATCTCCAGCTCTCCGTTTACGGTAGCTTCTACCGCTTCGGTCGCGATCAGGAGCGGGAAGCGGACCGCTTGGGGATTGGCTATCTGAACGCCAGCCCGCTGCGTCCGCAGGCCGCCGCGACCGTCTGGCGGAACATGATCGCCGAGGCAGAAGCCTCGTCGGCTGCGCGCGGGTTGCGAAAGCCGAAGCTCGATAAAGTCGCCTTTTTTGCGACGCATCCGCCCGAAGCCGAACGCGCGACGACGCTGGCGGCGCTCGCCGCGCCAGAGGGGGCGACGCGGGACGACGGCGCGCAACGGTATAAACGCGCTCTCTCCGCGTGGTTGCCGATCTTCCTCGACGATCAGATCAAGCTCAACGATTTCGGCGGAAGCGATTTCATCATCACCGCGCTCGCCGAGACGGGTTGGACGGCACCGCTATGGTTGGCGCGCGGTGACCTGTATCGCGCGCGCGGCAATGTGCGGGACTTGGTCAACGCGGCGGAATTCTACAATAACGCGGTGTCGATGGATCCTGCTTTGGCGGAGGCTCACCGCGGCCTTGGGCTGGCTTTGCTGAAGACCGGGCGCATGAGCGACGGACGCGCCGCGTTGCGACGCTACCTTGCGCTGAAGCCGCTGGCTTCGGATGCCAGCATGATCGGTTTGCTCGCGACCTCCTCCGAGGGTTACAAATGACTCAGCTCAGAAAATGGCTCGCCCCCATCGCGCTGCTCGCGGCGCTGAACGCGCTCTCGCCCGTTTGCGCGAACGGATATCGCGAGAAAGGCAAAGCGGTCTCGATCGTCAACGCATCGCTCACCGTCACCCCGCCCCGAGATTGGAACCGGCTGTCGGCAAAGCCCGGGAAAAAGGCTGAAACCTGGACGCTCGACGGCGAGCAATTGAACGACATCACGTGGTACGTCGGCATTGCCCCCGGCGAACCGCTCGTGCGCGAAGTGAGCAAAAAACGGAAGCCGTTGCCAAAGTTCACCGGGCAAACCCTGTTGGTGGAACTGCCCGAATTGGTGGAAGCCACCTACCGTAGCGTCCGGGAGATCGGCACTTTCAGCGTAACGGGGTCTGCCCCGGACGCGTTTCTTGGGCAGCACGGCATCCGCTTCACCTACGCGTTTATCGATCAAGACAACCTCCCGCGTCAGGGCGAGGCTCGCGCGGCGGTGGTGAAAGGCTTGCTCTATCTGGTAACCTTCGACGCGCCGCGACTGAACTTTTTTGCCAAATCCCTGCAGGATTTTCGCGCCTTGAGCGACGCCGCGAAGCTTTCCTGACCCCTTCCGCGCGACCGACCGATCGGACGGCAGCCTCCGGACGGCGATCGCATCCGTCATCGCCGCGCGGCCGCTTCGCAAACAGCCAGGGGTGGAAGGGACGGTGCCTGTCCGAGACCAAACGTGGTGCGCCATAGGGGACGAAGATGGGCACTCAGATCATTAAAGAATTTCCATCAATCGCCAGTAATTTCCCCGTCGTCGTCAGCCAGTTTAGCCTTGACGCGACTGCGGCGGGCATCGCGCAATACGTCTTCGATTTCGAAGAGCAGAGCGCGTCCCTCGTCGGTCTTGCCGTTTGTGTCGTCCTGATCGGCGGCGAAGAGCGCCTTGGCACGCGCGGCCAGGTCGATAAGCGCGGCGTAGCGTTCTTCCCCCAATTTTTTTCGAACCAGGTCGAAACCTCCAGTTAGCTTGTCAAACTCACTGTCGATATTATGGTCAAAGACGAGGGTTCGATCGAAGAACGTAGGGGCAAAGAGAATCATCGATCCGAGCTGATCGTTTATCTCGCTTAGCGACGCAGGAATATAGGGTTTGGGATTGAAGTACGAGTTGAGCCGGGTCATCGTTTCGTCTCCGGACGGGTAAGGACATAGGTGTGATCGGCACCGAGTTAGCTTGGACGGATAATGACGACGCGGCTCGGACGGAAGTCGGTGTTGAAGAAACCGCGCACCTGCGCAGTGCAGAGCGTCTTGCGCGCAATCGTAACGTCGAATGCGACATCCTTCACTCTCGCATCGGGGCGACGGTAGGTGAGATCGGAACTGTCATTCTCCCTCCGGTTGACGCGGACCGGACCTGGGCCAGCCGAGTCGATACCGAACTGATTGTAACGCTCGCGAAGGCCCGTGCGAACTTGCCGGTCGATGTAATTCCCCAACGCCTCACGGTCATGCAGCGTCGGCCTTAGCCGGCCGGCCTCCAGCAATGCCAGTCCTTGATCATAAGCCTCGTCCGCACGCTGTTGCACGTATCGCAATGTCTCGACTTGGACCGGACTGTAGTCGCCTTTCACGCGCGCCACTAATGCGGCGCGTTGGAAGCGCAGATCATTAACTTTCGCGCTAAGACCCTGAACGGTGACAATCGGCTTTCCAAATGCGTCCGTCGGACCCATCTCATCGTAATGCCAATTCGGATCGATCGTCTTGATCTGGGAGGTAAGCTGCCTCGACTGATCTTGCAGGAATTGCGCCATCGATTCGTTCGCCGGGCCGGTAAAGTCGAAAAGGTTGTCAGCGACCGCGATCAGCGCGCCGCCCGGAGAACTTTGCAGCCCCGGAAACGACTGCTCCAGCGTCATAGGGATTTCGAACGCCCGGCTGTTGCTCCCCCGCGCGGATTCCCGCTCTGCTTCGGAGGCTACCAAGGACGCACGCTGGCCAAACGGCGGGACGAAGGCTTGGTCGTTCCGGCAGTCCCACCTGGGCCGAACGTGAACCGTCCATTCTGAGGATCGTGATAAGGATTGAACTTGAGTTGTACTCCGTCCGCGGTGCGCACTGCCGGCAATCGTCCGGTTCGCAGCAGTGAGCAAACGCTCGGCGTCCTTGTGCTGCGGATATCTCCATGTTGCCACCCCGTCTGGTTAGGCCAGAACATATCAGCAACATTTTCCAACATTGCAAGCGCGATATCTTTATCGCTAGCCGCCAGTTCTTATGTTGTCCTCTATGGAGGTCTGCCCAAACGCAGCATTTCTGCGGGTTTCAACAAATGGTGCCCCACAGGGGACAAAGATGGGCACTCAGATCATTGGACAATTTCGGTCCGACGTGTTCTTACCGGCGACGGGGTTGATTAAAGATCGAAGCTGAGTGCTCCACTGTCATCGGGCGCCTCAGGCGGATAGACTATCGGCTTGTCCCCAAAATACCGCTTCACGATCCGGTCGCGGCGCTCGAACGGATCCTCCTCCCGGTCGATGTCGTCGGCATAGGTGTATGTCACCTCGAACGTGTCGCCCGTGATAAGATACTCGATCTCCTCCCAGCGGTTCTCCGGGTCCTCGGCATCCCAGAGATCGAGCAGCGCATCGCCCAGTCGATCCAGGTCGGGACGCCGGTATACGATACTGTTCCCACGATTCTTGAAGATTGCGGGCGCGACGTAGTTCGAATCGACCTCGGCATAAAGCAACGTGCCATCGAGCGGATACACGGTATCTTCTGCCAGAAGCTGGCCAATTTCGCCGAGGAGGCGATCGGTTTCGTCATTTGCCACGACGCTTCTCCTTTGGCTCGTTTGCAATTTTCACGCTTTTCTCGTGGCCGTTCACGGTGAACCAGATGTCGATCACGGCAGGGCGTTTCGACATGCCATCGTAGCTCGGCACGATCTTCACGGTGACATTCTTGCCGGCCCGCTTAGCCCTTGCCCATTGGTCTTCGAGCGCGCGATAGCGACCGCGATTGAAGTTTGCATCCTGCGCGAAATGGTTGAAGGCGTCGGTTGGCCCGGCGAACCGTGCTGCGATATAGTGACCGCCATCGTCGGTCGGCCGCCGATCGACACCGCCCGCCTGCGCTTGAGCCGTTTTCGATCGCACCTGCGTGTCGGCAAGTTTCAGGGTGCCGGAAACTCTGCGGTTTGTCCGGTCTCGTCGATCTGATATTCGTAGCCGTTGCGCACTTCGCGATGAAGCAATGTTTGTCCAGCGGCGACGCCTGGGCGCTCACCCATCTTTCCGGTCGGCGTGAGCGTCCGCCGACCGCCCGCCCCCGCAGTCGCTTTCGCCACCGGACGCTGCGTGGGCGAATCAGCGCCCCAAGGCACGGTGGATGAAGCTCCGCCCCCCACCGGTGTCGCCGCCCCCGCCGCCAGTAAAGCCGCCGCCATCCCAGCCATTTTGAGACGGTGGCGGTTTACCGCTGGCCCTGGGCGTTGAAGGGCGAGGGGGCGGACCCGATGGCCTCGCGTTGGGATTGGGAATTGGGCGTAGCCGCTGTCGATTGCCGTCAGGTCCAGAGCTTCGTGGCCACGCCTCGTGCGACGAAGCACCCCCACCGCCAAACGATCCCCCACCTCCACCCCGAAACCCGCCGCTGCCGCTCTGGCCATAGTTCTGCCCCGACCCGGCAAATGTGAATCGACCGTCAGCGGGATCATGCCAAGGATTGAATTTCACTTCGACGCCGTCGGCCAAGGCTACACGCGGCAATCTGCCGGTGCGCAGCCAGATGGAGAAAGCCAGTCGCTTTTCGCTGTCGGATATCGGTATCATGCCGCCCTCGCTGTCTGATGCGGCGAGAACATTTGAGCAACATTTTCCTACAAGACAACCGGAAATTTCGGCGATCAACAACACGCGACCGCGCATTGCCCAGGTTTGTCCTGCATGGGGTCCGATTTCACGAGTGTGGTGCCGCTTACAGGACTCGAACCTGTGACCCCCGCATTACGAATGCGATGCTCTACCAACTGAGCTAAAGCGGCGTCGCGCCGTTCGGTGAACGGGTGCGAGGGCGGGCGCTTAACAGGTCGTTTGGGGGCTGACAAGCGGTGGCGGTGGCAAACGGCGCGACGCCACGCAAAAACCCGAGCCTTTACCCCGCGTTTACCACGCACGGCGCACAAGCGGCGATGACAGTCGCCCGATCGGTTGGGGGCGGGCCAAGTGGGACGGTTGCGCAATGGACAATGCTCGCGGATTCGGAGACGATCGCTTCGACCTTGACGAGGTCGAGGATCAGGCCGACGAAAGCGCTCGCGCCGGGGTGGCAGAAACGCAGATCGAGGTCGGCACCGACGAACGGCGCATGCATGTCCGCGCCTATAATCACTGGGTTTCGCTGCTCGGTGGCCGCGCCTATCCCTCCATCGAGGATCTCGATCCCGCCAATATCGCCGATTTCGGCCCGCACAGCGTATTGCTCGATTTCTCGCTCGGTATCGAAAATCCCGCGATCGCCTATCTCGGCCGCGCGCTGCGCGAGGAATGCAGCCTCGATTCGAGCGTCACGCATATTTCGGATGTGCCGAGCCGCTCGCTGCTGTCGCGCCTCACCGACCATTATCTCCAGATCATCGCGAATCGCTCGCCGATCGGTTTCGAGGCCGAGTTCGTCAACACGCGTGGCCACAACACGCTGTATCGCGGCATTTTGATGCCCTTCTCGTCGGACGACGAATCGATCGATTTCATCTACGGCGTGATCAACTGGAAGGAGCTGGTCGACGCTGCGACACAGGCCAAGCTTCACGCCGAGATCGCCGCTGCGGTGAGCACGACGCCGAGCGCGCCGCCCGCCGCGGCGATCTGGGCCGACGGCCCGAGCGCAGGCCTCGACGCCGGCGCGGCGGACGAACCCGAGCTCGAGGCGGCCGCCGCGAGCGGGAACCTCGCCGATCAGCTGATGCTCGCGCAACAGACCGCCGCCGCCGTCCGCGCCGCCGATGTCCGCGGCCGCGCAACGCTCTATCGCGCGCTCGGCCGTGCGCATGATTTCGCCGCCGCCGCCGATGCCGATCCACACGGCTATGCCGCGCTGCTCGATTCGGCCGGCATCGTCGTCCAGCTGCGCGCGCCGATGACGCCGGTGGTCAAGCTCGTCTTCGGCAGCGATTATGACAAGACGCGGTTGACCGAATATGCCGCAGTGCTCGCGCATGCGCGCCGCATCGGCGTGGCGCCGGGGCAGCTCGGCGCCTTCCTCGAAGGCTTCGAGGGCGGCATCAAGGCCGTCGTCAAGGCCGAGCGCGCGGCGCGCGCGCCAGACGCCAAGCCGCGCAAGAGCCATGCTGGCGCGCTCGCCACGCGGCCGACACTCGCCAGCGTCGCGATCGAAACCCCGGTCGAGCGCGGCAGTTATGTCGTGCTGCTCGCCCGCGCCAACGATGGCGGGATGCTCGACATCGTCGCCACGCTCGACGACGATGCGGCGCTCACCGAACGCGTGATGGCCAGGGCGATCTGACGCCCCTTCCCTGCCTGCGCGGCCCGATCCGTCCCCGGAAAATTGTGCAGCGCCACAAGTCTTGAGGTCGCGGAAAGTCGGGCGCATAGGGGCCCGCATGGCTAAAACCACGCTGAAATCGCTGTCGGACACGCTCGCTGCCCGGCTGACCAAGGGTGCGCTTCCGGGCGAAATACAGGGGTTCGGCAAGACCGAGCGAATCGATGCCGCGGCATTCGTCGCCGCGACCGCCGAGCAGCGCCACCCCGGAATCGCCAGGATCGCACTCGAGCCGCTTCCCGGCACCGACCCGCGGCGCCGCATGCGGCTCGCGATCGTCAACGACGACATGCCCTTCCTCGTCGATTCGATCGCCGCGACGATCGGCGCGCACGACATTTCGATCGACCGCATCATCCACCCCGTGCTCGGCGTGACGCGGGACGGCGACGGGCAGTTGCTCGGCGTCGATGATGCAGGGCCCGCCGAATCGATGATCTATATCGAGCTCGAACGCGCCGATGCGCGCGAGCGGCGCGATCTGGTCGCCGCGCTCGAACGCAATCTCGCCGATGTCCGCGCCGCGGTGCAGGACTGGCAGGCGCTGCAGGACGCGATGGCAGCCGACATCGCGACGCTCCCGCCGGGCGAGGGCGCCGCGATGCTCGCCTGGCTGCTCGACCGCAACTTCACCTTGCTCGGCCACGAACTGTGGCGCGGCACGACCGAGACGACGCTCGGCCTCGCGCGCAATTCGCAGCCGGTGCCGATGCTCGCCGAAGCGTCGCGTGCGCTCGCGATCGAGTGGTTCGAGAAGGGTGGCGAGGCGCCGCTGCTGCTCAAGTCCAATCTCATCTCAAGCGTCCATCGCCATCTCCCGCTCGATCTTGCGGTGGTGCCGGTGCGCGAGAAGAAGAAGATCGTCGGCGTCTCGATCCATGCCGGGCTGTGGACCAGCAGCGCACTCAGCGCCGCGCCGCAGGACGTACCGGTGCTGCGCAAGCATCTCGCCGATCTCGAGCAGAAGTTCGGCTTCGATCCCAAGGGCCATACCGGCAAGGCGCTGACGCATGCGCTCGCCGCGCTGCCGCACGATCTGATCACCGCCTTCACGCCCGAAGCGCTCGAAGAGGTCGCGCTGACCGCGATGTCGCTGGCGGACCGTCCGCGGCCGAAGCTGGTGCTGGTGCGCAGCGTGCTCGGGCGGCATCTGTTCGCCTTCGTCTGGCTGCCGCGCGACGACCTCACCACCGCGCGGCGCGTCGCGATCGGCGAGATGCTGGTCGAGGCGGCGCATGGCGGGCTGCTCAATTGGGCGGTCGCGATGGACGATGTCACCGCGCTGATCCGCTTCACGATCGACGTGCGCGGCGGCGGCGTGCTGCCCGATACCGCGACGCTCGACGCGCGGATCGCACGGATGGTGCGCGGCTGGGTTCCCGCGGTCGAGGCGGCGCTCGCCGACCTCGTCGAGCCGGCGCGCGCGACACGGCTTTCGTTGCGCCATGCGGCGACCTTCCCCGCGGGCTATCGCGCCGCCAACGCCGCCGAGGAAGCGGCGCAGGACATCATTCGCCTGGCGCGGCTCGAGACCCCCGAGGATCGCTCGGTACGGATGTACCGCGACGCCAAGGGCGCGGCGCGGCTGAAGATCTATCGCCAGGGCGGCGCGCTCGCTCTGTCCGACGCGGTGCCGGTGCTCGAGAATTTCGGCTTCCGCGTGATCGAGGAACTGCCGACCGCGCTCGCCGACGCCGAGCAGGGCTTCGTCCACGAATTCCTCGTCGAGGCGGCGGGCGTACGGCTCTCCGCCGATACGAGCGTGCTCGAGGATGCGATCCAGGCGGTGCTCGAGGGCAAGGCCGAGAACGACGCGTTCAACCGGTTGATTGTCGACGCCGCGATGGCGCCGGCGTCGGTGCTGCTGTTCCGCGCCTGGTTCCGCTATCTGCGCCAGGCGGGGCTGACCTATGGGCTCGTCACCGTGGTCGACGCGCTGCGCCGCGCGCCCGACGTCGCGGCGAGGCTGATCGAACGCTTCGGCGCGGCGCATGACCCGGCGCGCGGTCGCGCCGGAATCGAAGCCGCCGACGCGGCGATCGAAGCCGGGCTCGACGCGGTCTCGGCGATCGACGACGACCGCATCCTGCGGTCCTTGCGCAGCGTTGTCTCCGCGACGCTGCGGACCAATGCGTTCGCGTCCGCCGGGCAGATCGCGCTCGCGTTCAAGCTCGACAGCCACCTCATCCCCGGCCTCCCCGCCCCCGTGCCGTGGCGCGAGATCTGGGTCTATTCGCCACGCGTCGAAGGCATCCATCTGCGCGCCGGCCCGGTCGCGCGCGGCGGCCTGCGCTGGTCCGACCGGCGCGACGACTTCCGCACCGAGATCCTCGGGCTGATGAAGGCGCAGCGCGTCAAGAATGCGGTGATCGTGCCGACCGGCGCGAAGGGCGGCTTCTATCCCAAGCAGCTCCCGCCCGCGTCGAACCGCGATGCGTGGCTCGCCGAGGGGACCGAGAGCTACCGCGTGTTCATTCGCACCTTGCTGTCGATCACCGACAATATCGTCGAGGGCGCCGTCGTGCATCCCGCCGACGTGGTGATCCATGACGGCGACGATCCCTATTTCGTCGTCGCCGCGGACAAGGGCACCGCGACCTTCTCCGACGTGGCCAATGCGATCGCGCTCGAGCATAATTTCTGGCTCGGCGACGCTTTCGCGAGCGGCGGGTCGGTCGGGTACGACCACAAGGCGATGGGCATCACCGCCAAGGGCGCATGGGTCTCGGTGCAGCGCCACTTCGCCGAGCGTGGTGTCGACGTGCAGACGCAAACGATCCGCGTCGTCGGGTGCGGCGACATGTCGGGCGACGTGTTCGGCAACGGCATGTTGCTCAGCCAGACGCTCAAGATCGTCGCGGCGTTCGACCATCGCCACATCTTCCTCGATCCCGACCCCGATCCCGCGGCGAGCTGGGCCGAGCGCGCGCGCATGTTCGCGCTGCCGCGCTCGTCCTGGGCGGATTACGATTCGTCGATCATCTCGAAGGGCGGCGGCGTGTTCGCGCGCACCGACAAGGTGATCAAGCTGTCGAAGCAGATCCGCGCCGCGCTCGGCATCGAGGCGGGCGAGATCGAACCCGGCGCTTTGATTTCGCTGATCCTCAAGGCCCCGGTCGATCTGATCTGGTTCGGCGGGATCGGCACCTATGTGAAGGCGCGCGCCGAGAACAATATCGCGGTCGGCGATCCGGCGAACGATCGCTTGCGCGTCGATGCCGAGGATCTGCGCGCGACGGCGATCGGCGAGGGCGCGAACCTGGGTGTCACGCAGGCCGGACGCATCGCCTTCTCGGCGCATGGCGGGCGGATCAACACCGACTTCATCGACAATTCGGCAGGCGTCGATTGCTCGGACAACGAGGTCAACATCAAGATCGCGCTCAACCGCGAGATGATCGAGGGCCGGCTCGGCTATGAGAAGCGCAACAGCTTCCTCGCGAGCATGACCGACGACGTCGCGCACATCGTGCTCGAGGACAATCGCCTGCAGACGCTCGCGCTGTCGATCGCCGAGGCCGATGGCGCGCGCGACGTGCCGAGCTATGTCCGGCTGATCGAGATCTTCGAGGCGAGCGGCTCGCTCGACCGTGTGGTCGAGGGGCTGGCGGGCAATGACGATCTGCTGCGCCGCTCGGCCGAAGGGCGCGGGCTCACGCGGCCCGAGCTCGCCGTGCTGCTGGCGACCGCCAAGCTCGCGCTGCAGGCGGCGATCGAGCGATCGGATCTGGGCGCCGATGCCGAACTCCTGCCCGATCTCCACGCCGCCTTCCCGCCCGCGATGCGCAAGAAGTTCGCAAGCGCGATCGACCAGCATCGCCTCCGCGGCGAGATCGTCGCGACCAAGCTCGCCAACCGGATCGTCAACCGGATGGGCGTGCTCTACCCGTTCGAGCTCGCCGAGGAAGAGGGCGCTGCGATGAGCGACATCGCGGCGAATTTCGTCGTCGCCGAGCGGCTGTTCGACCTGCCCGAGCTGTGGCGCGAGATCGAGACCGCCGAGATGCCCGAGGCGGCGCGGATCGCGCTGTTCGACGAGGTCGCGGTGGCGACGCGCTCGCAGATCGCCGACCTGCTGCGCGTGACGCGCAGCGGCACCGGGCCGGGCGCGGTGCTCGCGCGGCTGTCGAAGGGCATTCGATCGCTCGACAAGCAGACCAAGGCGCTGCTGCTCGAGGAAGCGAGTGCGCAGAGTGCGCGGATCGCTTCGACGCTCGAGACCGCGGGTGCGCCGGCGAAGCTGGTGCAGAAGGTGGTGCGGCTGTTCGAGCTCGACGGCGCGGTGGGCTTGGCCGATCTCGGCGAGCGGCTCGGGATCGACGAGACCGTGCTGACGCGGGCGTTCACGCGGCTGGGGCAGGCGCTCGGGCTCGACTGGGCGCAGGCCAATGCCGCGCGGATCGCGTCGAGCGACCCGTGGGAGCGATTGCTCATCGCAGGGCTGGCGCGCGACTTCCAGCAGTTGCGGCTCGAGTTCCTCGGGCGCGGCGCGGGCGGTGTCGGGGGTGATCCGCAGGCGCTGGTCGAGGGCTGGCTCGCCGAAAACGCCGGCCGCGTTGCGCAGTTCAAGGCGGTGATCGACCGCGCTCGGCTCGCGCCGGCGCCCAACGCCGCGATGCTCGCGCAGATTGCCGGCCAGGCGCGGGTGCTTCTGGGGCGGTAACGGTGCGGTAGCAGCCCGCCCCAACGGTCACACCTCAACCGTCACCCCGGACCTGTTCCGGGGTCCACCGTGCCGTACGCGTTGCCGAGGCGGGTCGCGCGGCACGGTGGACCCCGGGACGAGCCCGGGGTGACGTTTTAGCAGCGAGATCAGCTCACTGCGACGGCGTCACCCCGCGCCTGCTTCCGCGCCTTGAGCTGCGCGCGCCAGCCGCGCGAGCGCCACCACATGATGATCCCCGTAACCGCAAGCACCGCGGGCAGCAGGCCGCCGAGGAAGATCACGATCTGCCACAGCAGCCCCATCCCGGTGCCGTCGTGGATCCGCCGCATCGTCCGCGCGAGCGGTTCGCGTGGCGGGGGCACGAGCTTGGCGGCCCCGTCATCGTCGGCGACGGTGATGGCGCGATCCCCCGGCGCAAGCGCGAGCTTCCACACCGGCTTCTGGTCGGTCGGCCAATCGACCTTGGCGATCGCGCCCGACGCCACCGCGGCACCGCGCGCGATCACGGCGTCGAGCGCGAGCTTCGGCGCGGTGAGCGGCAGCGGGCGCTGTCCGCCGGGCCGCGCACCGGGCCGGCCGCCCGCCCCACCCTGCGCGCCCCCGAACACCTGCGGGAACGAGATCCACGCGCCGGTGAGCGACAGCACGAACAACGGCAACGCGATCCAGAAGCCGAGCAGATGGTGCAGGTTGGTGTCGGTGTTGCGATGCCGCCGCCAGCGGAGGCCACGCACCCAGCGCCCGACGGTCGGCCACCACAGCCACAGCCCCGAGAGCGAAGAGACCAGCATCGCCACGCCGATCCAGCCGACCACCTGCCGCCCGACACCCGGGATCAACAGCGATCCGTGGATCATGTGGAAGGTGCGGATCAGCCCGCCGCCGCTCCCCGCGGTGTCGAGCACGCGCGCGGTTGCCGGGTCGATCCACACGGTCTTGCGCGGCGGCGGTCCGGCCATGCGCTTGGGCTTGGCGGCCACGCTCGCGACGACGATGACCGGCTCGCCCGCCGCCACCGGCAGCGCGAGCGAGGCGATGCGGTCGCCCGGCGCGAGCACGCCGCGCGCCGCCGCGACATAGCGCTGCATCGGCTGCAACCCGTCGCCGCTCGTCGCGTAGCGCTGCGGGTTGATGGCATGGTCGAGCGCGTCGTCCCACACCAGTGCCGCGCCCGTCACCGAGAGCGGGATGATCAACACCGCGAGGATCAGCCCGATCCATTTGTGCACCTGGAACCAGGCGTTGCGCACCCTGATCTTGCTCACTCAGACCTCCGCCCAGCGGCGTAACAGATTGTGATAGACACCGGTCAGCCGGACGATCTCGGAATCCCCCTGCCCCAGCCGCGCACCGACCGACTGGATCGCGGTATCGAGCTCGAACAGCATCGCGCGCGCATCGGTGTCGCGCACCATCGACTGAATCCAGAAGAACGAGGCGACACGCACCCCGCGCGTGACCGGCGCGACATGGTGCAGGCTCGAGGCAGGATAGAGCACCATCTGCCCCGCCGGCAGCTTGACGCTCTGCTCGCCGAACTGCGTCTGCACGACGAGCTCGCCCCCGTCATAGCTGTCGGGGTCGGCGAGAAAGAGCGTCGCCGACAGGTCGCTGCGGATGCGATAATCGCTGCCGCGCCGGATGCGGATCGCGCTGTCGACATGCGCGCCGAAGCCGTCGCCGGCAGCGTAGCGGTTGAACAACGGCGGAAACACCTTGAGCGGCAGTGCCGCGGCGACGAACAACGGCGACGCCGCGAGCGCGTCGAGCACCATCGCCCCGCCGCTGCGCGCAGCCTCCGAATCCTCGGGCAATTGCGCATTCTGCTTGGCGAGCGCCGACTGATGCCCCGACGTGGCGTTGCCGTCGATCCAGTCGGCGGCGTCAATCGTCGCGCGCAACGCCGCGACCTGCGCCGCATCGAGCAGGTCCGGGATGACGGTCAGCATGCCGCCGCCCGGATCGCCTGAACACCGCGCACGCGAAACGCCGGCAGATCGGATGCCGCGAGCCACGCCGCGGCTTTCTCGACGAACGCAGGGGTCGCGCTCGCGCCGGCGCGCTTGAGCCAGCCGATCGCGTCCTCGATCCGCCCGGCAGCGCCCAGCATCCGCGCATGGTTGAAGCACCCGCGGAAATCCCCGCCCTTCGCCGCACGCGCATAGCAGAGCGCCGCCGCAGCCATGTCGCGTTCGACCACCCAGCCATCCTCGTGGAAGCTGCCGACGAAGTTGATCGCCTTGGCGTTGCCGAGCGCCGCGGCCTTGCGGAACCATGCCAGCGCCGCCGCTTTGTCCTCCGCCACGCCGTGCCCGAGCGCGAGCAGGGTCGCGTAATTGTACATCCCCCAATCGAGCCCGCGCTCGGCGGCGATGCGGTAGCAGTCGGCCGCGCGGCGCTTGTCGGGCGGCGTGCCCCAGCCGAGATCGTAGCAGCGCCCGACCATGTTGATCGCCATCAAGTGATGCTGCGCCGCGCCGCGCACGAACCAGCCGAGTGCCGCACGTGGGTCCTTCGCAACCCCGATCCCGTCGAGCAGCATCTGCCCGTATACCGCCTGCGCCTCGGCCTCGCCCGCCTCGGCGCAGGCGCGGAGGAAGGCCGCGCGCTCGGCAGGCGGCGCGGAGAGGCGCGCGGCGATCTCGTCGCGCGACAACGTCGTGACATCCGCCATCAGAACTTGGCCGTCACGGTGCCGAACACGGTCCGACCGGGCGCGATCGACGCGTAATGGTTGGTATAGGTCTGGTTGAAATAAACCTTGTCGGTCAGGTTCTGCGCATTGACCGACAGCTGGAGGTTGGGCGTTAGCTGATAGCTGGCGCGCGCGTCGAAGCGCCAATAGGCGGGCACGCCGCGCGCGAACTGGACGGTCGCGGGCGTCACGCTCACCACGCCCGCCGCATTCTGGGTGGCGGCGCGGTTGTCGGCATAGCCGCCATAGACGCGGCTCGAATAGATCGCGCTGCCGCCGAGCTGGAAGCGCTTGGTGACCTCGTAATTGGTCGTCGCGGTGAAGCTGTGCTTGGCGATCTGCGGCACCTGCTTTCCGGTGTTGACCGAGGTGACATAGACGGTGGTCGCCGCCGCCGCGCCATTGGCGGCGACCGTCAGCGCGCTCAGCCCGCCGTCGACGATCTTGGCGTCGAGATAGGTATAGCCGCCGAACACCGTCCAGCCCGGCAGCACCGCGCCCGAGGCGGTTAGTTCGACCCCGCGGATGCGCGTGCTGCCGATAAAGGCGACGCTGCCGCTGTCGGCGGTGACGCGCGCGTTCTGGATGTCGGTCTGGAACATGGCGGCGGCGAGCGCGAGCTTTTCGTGGAACACACTGGCCTTGGCACCGACCTCGTACGACTTGGTCTTCTGCACCTTGAGCGAGTCGAGCACGCTCAGCGTGGCGGTGGTCGTCGGCAGCGCATTGTCTTCGCGTCCTTCGCCGAGCAGGCTGTTCGGCGGCGTCGCAGCGGTGGCGTAGCTGGCGTAGAGGCTGGTTTCCTTGCTCGGCTTGAACACGAGCCCGGCCTGCCAGTTAAACAGCTCATCGGTGCGCGACACGCGCAGCGGCACCGCGCCGACCGCGAAGGGCAGCGTCACCGTCGATTTGAACCGATCGAAGCGCGCGCCGACGTTGAGGATCAGTTGCGGGAGCAGCGTGATCGAGTCGAAGCCGTAGAGCGCGATCGTCTGCGCGTCGTTCTGCGTCTCGGTGTTGCTCGCGCCGCGCACGATCGGCGTCTGCACGCTCGACGTGTCGCTGGTATAATTGACGAAGGGGTCGTTAGGGTTGGGGTTGAACAGGCTCGTGCAATAATAGCGCGCGACGCTCGCGGTCGTGCAGCGCGGCGTCAGCGTCGAGCCCGACGCGACGACATAGGTGCCGCGCCGCGTCTTCTCCCACGCCAGCTCGGCGCCGACCACGAAGCTGTGCTTGACGCTGCCGGTCGCAAAGGTGCCGCTGAGATCGGTCTGGTTGATCAGCGCCTTGCTATAGCCATAGCGCGTATTGGCGCGCCGCCAGACATAGCCGCCGCTCGTCAGATTGCCGCCGGTGTTGGTCGTCGTCGTGCCGAAGACGTTGCCCGTGCTGTCGTCGGGCAGCAGGAAGATATAGGCCTGGGTGTCGTGGTTGAAGCGCGCGGTGTTGCGCAGCGTGATCCCGCTGCCGAAATCATGCTCGACCCGCAGCGTCGCCTGATTGGTCGTCGCATCGCGGAAATCGCGGTTCTTGAGACCATAGAAAGTGTTGCGCGAGATCGTGCCGGTCTGGCCGCCGCGCGTCGTGACGGTGCCGATCGCGGGGGTCGCGAAGACATTGCCTGCGGGCAGCGCGCAATTTGTTGCCGAGCAGACGTTGAGATAGGGGATGCCGCTGTCGGGCAGCTCATGGCTCTCGAGCCGGTAGAAACCAACCGTGAAGCGCGTCGGCGTACCGAGCCCGAGCGTGAAGCTCGGCGCGATGCCCCAGCGCCTTGCATATACCGCGTCGCGGCCCGCGACGTTCTGGTCGTGCCACACGCCCTCGATCCGGAACGCCGCGGTGTCGCTGACGCGGACGTTGAGATCGGCGGTGACGCGCTTGTAGTCGGCATTGCCGTACGAGGCGCTCGCCGAGCCGAAGGTGCTCGCCTGCGGCAGTTTCGACAGGATGTTGATCGTGCCACCCGCACTGCCACGCCCGCCGAGCGTCGAATCCGAGCCGCGCACGATCTGCACCGAATCGACCGCGAACACCTCGCGGCTCTGCGAAGCGAGATCGCGCACGCCGTCGACATAGATGCTGCCCTGGCTGTCGAAGCCGCGGATGAAGGGTCGGTCGCCGATCGGATTGCCACCCTCGGCCGCGCCGAAGGTGATGCCGGGCACGGTGCGCAACGCGTCGGCGAGGCTGTTCGACCCGGTCTGCGCGATCGTGTCCTTGTTGAGCACGAGGATCGATTTGGGCGTGTCGAGCAACGGCGCGACCTGCTTGGGGTCGGCGCGGCGCTGGCCGTAAACGATGATGTCGAGCTTGGCATCCGGATCCGCGTCGTTCGCGGGCGGCGGCGGCGCATCATCGGCGAACGCCGGATGGCTGGCGAAGGCGCCAACGCACGACAGAGCGAGGTAGACGGGCTTGCGAACGGTCGAGAGTGTCAAAGCGATTTCCCCTTATGGGGAATGGCTATTGCGAGTCACTCGCATTGTCAAATCTTGTTGCGAATGATTATCACTATTGGAAGACAAGAAGTCGGCCAGGATCCAGCTGCGCAGTGCACTGGCGAGGTTTGGTGGGTCCTCGGCGACGATCCGCAACGCGTCGATCTGCGCGATCAGGGCGTTGAGCGGGAGCGCGCGCAGCGCCGCTGCTGCTTCGAGCGTCTGCCAGAAGATCGGTTCGAGGCTGATCGACGTGGCATGGCCCGCGATCGTCACCGAGCGTTTGACGGGGCCGATGAAACCGCCAGCGGGTGGAAAGACGAGCATGAGGCGTCATAGCATGGCGCGGGGGATGCGACAGCCACGGCTCCGGCCGGTAAAGCGTGGCGTGAAGCGCAGCCTTGCCGCCGCGAACGTTTCGTCGCAGGTTCAAGCAGAACCGCTTGGATACAGGAAATCGGATGACGAGAAAAACGGCGCTTTCAGCTGCTTGGCCGATATTTCTTGCTTTGCTCGCCGCGCAATTATGGGCCGCCCACGCCCTGGTCTTCTTCACGCATGAATACGCACATGCCTTCACCGCATGGCTGCTCGGCTGGAAGACCAACCCGCTGGACCTCAATTACGCGCGTCCGACGCTGATCGTCCTGCTGCTGCAGTTCGGCATCGATCAGAATGTCAACGAGGTGCCGATCTTCGCGAGCGGACACGGGATCGACGCAGCGATCATCGCTGCGGCGGGGGCGCTCTTCGGCAACGGCTTGATCGCGCTTCCGCTAAGCCGTCTCGGCTACCGCGTCGCACTTAAATACGGTCGCTCGGGCTGGGCGCTGTTCGCATATTGGTGCACCGTCGCCAGCGTCGGCAATTTCCTCGATTATGTGCCGATCCGTACCTTCACGCTCGAGGGCGACATGGGCTCGGTCGAGCGTGGCTTCGGCTGGTCGCCATGGGTAGTTCTGATCATTTTTGGCTTACCTACTCTCGCAGCGCTGGTGTGGCTTTTCTTGCGCGTCGTTCCCCAGACCCTCCGCCAGTTGTTTCCGGCAAGCCTTTCCAAGCAGGCGCTGGTCGCAGTGGTGACGGTGGGCGTTATGTTCGGCTTTTTCGGCGCGGTCGGACTGTTGGAAGGTGGCCCCGTCGCGCACCGCCTGTCGATGCTCTCGGTTTCGGTCGTACTGCCGCTGGCGATCGTCGCCGCGCTGTTCGGCGTCTATCGCTTACCCGTCCGGTCGGGCGCAGCCGCAACGCTGCGATGAAGCGTTGGAGCGCGGCGCGTATTCAGCGCCGAGCGTTGGATGCAGGCTCTTGCATTACGGCGTATCGAACAGCGCCGCCAATTGCTCGATGATCGTGCCCCCCAACTGCTCGGCATCCATGATCGTCACCGCGCGCGCATAATAGCGCGTCACGTCGTGCCCGATCCCGATCGCCGCCAGCTCGACCGGCGACTTCGCCTCGATCCAGCCGATTACCTGCCGCAGATGCCGCTCGAGATACGACCCCGAATTGACTGACAGCGTCGAATCGTCGACCGGCGCGCCGTCCGAGATGACCATCAGGATCTTGCGCTCCTCGGGCCGCGCGATCAGCCGCGAATGCGCCCAGAGCAACGCCTCGCCGTCGATATTCTCCTTGAGCAGCCCCTCGCGCATCATCAGCCCGAGCGACGGGCGCGCGCGGCGCCACGGCTCGTCGGCCTTCTTGTAGACGATGTGGCGCACGTCGTTGAGCCGCCCCGGCTGCGGCGGACGCCCCGCCGCGAGCCACGTCTCGCGGCTCTGCCCGCCCTTCCAGGCGCGCGTGGTGAAGCCGAGGATCTCGGTCTTGACGCCGCAGCGCTCGAGTGTGCGCGCGAGGATGTCGGCGCTGATCGCCGCGATCGAGATCGGGCGGCCGCGCATCGACCCGGAATTGTCGATCAGCAACGTCACCACCGTATCGCGGAAATCGGTCTCGCGCTCGATCTTGTAGCTCAGCGACAGCGTCGGGTTGACGATGATCCGCGCGAGCCGTGCGGCGTCGAGGATGCCCTCCTCCTGGTCGAAGTCCCAGCTGCGGTTCTGCTGCGCCATCAGCCGGCGCTGGAGCCGGTTGGCGAGCTTGGTCACCGCGCCCTGCAGATGGACGAGCTGCTGGTCGAGATACGAGCGCAGCCGCTGGAGCTCGTCGGCGTCGCACAGGTCGGTCGCCGCGATCACCTCGTCATAGGCATTGGTCCACGCCTTGTACTCGAACTGCGACGAGGGGTCGGACAGCGGGCGGTTGGGGCGAACGGGGAGCATCCCCTCCTCGCCTTCGTCGCCGGGCTCGCCGTCCATGTCGTCGAACGAATCGTCGCCTTGCTCGGTGCCCTCGCCTTCCTCGCTATCGGCTTCGGTCTCCGAGCCGCGCGCCTCGATTTCGCCCTGGCCCTGCTCGCCTTCGTCCTCGCCCTCGTCGCCTTGGTCGTCCTGCTGTTCCTCGGCGCCCTCTTCCTCCGAACCGCCTTCGTCGGCTTCGTCGGGGATCATGTCGCCTTCGATCAGCTCGAGATCCTCGAGCAGCTTGGTCGCAAGGCCCGCAAAGGCGCGCTGGTCGTCGATCGCGAGGCCGAGCGCATCGAGATCGCGCCCCGCCTTCTGCTCGATCCAGTCGCGCACCAGGTCGAGCCCGGCGACCGTCCCCTCGGGCGGCGCAGCGCCGGTCAGCCGCTCGCGCACCAGCAGCGCGAGCGCGGTCGACAGCGGCACTTCGTCGCGGTTGCGGGCGCGCGTGATCGGATCGGCGCGCAGCCGCGTTTCGAGCGCAACGTCGAGATTGGCGGTGATCCCGGCATAGCCGCGGCTCCCCAGCGCCTCGACCCGCGCAGTCTCGACCGCGTCGAACACCGCGCGCGCCACCGCCTCGCCGGGCGCGGTCTTGGCGTGGAGCGCGATATCGTGGTGTCGCAGCCGCAGCGCGAAGCCGTCGGCGAAGCCGCGCGCCTCGGCGACCTGCTCGGGCGGGAGCGTGCGCGCGGGCATCGGCACCTTGATATGCTTGCCGCTTTGCGCGGGGGCGTCGGCGGTAAAGGCGAGCTCGATTTCGGGCTCGTGCGCCACCGCGCGCGCGGTGCCGCCGAGCACGGCCTTGAAGCGATCGAGCGGGGTATCAGTGGCCACGGAGCACCTCCGACACGATGGTGCGCCCGCAGGCATAGGAAGCAGAGCGATAGATCATCCGCCCCTGCTATCAGATGAGGGCGTTGCGGAAAGCCGCAATCTTGGGCCCCGCACCACGCACCGGGGGTTTGGCGCGACGAAACCTCACACTTTGACGATGCCGCGCTCGATCAGGCTGTGCGCGGTATCGAGGATCGTCGTGGGCACGTCGCGTGTCTGCCAGCCGAGCCGTGCGAGCGCATGCCCCGAATCGACCGCGCGCGTGCGGCCGAGTTCGCCCGTGATCTGGCGGATCGTCGAGTCGAACAGGGCGAGCAGGCGCACGACGACATCGGGAATACTACGCTTGGGGACCTTGCGTGCCTGCGGTCCAAGGCCATCGCGCAGGATTGCCGCGACGTCCTTCATCCACAGGAACGGTCCGGCGGCGATGAAGCGTTCGCCGTCGAGCCCCGGCGTCTCGAGCGCGCGGACATGCAGTTCCGCCAGATCGCGCACATCGACCACGGCGAAGCCGAGCCGCGGCGTGCCCGGCATCGACCCGTCGAGCAGGCGCTGGACGATCTGGATCGAGGTCGAGAAGTCCGCGCTGAGCAACGGCCCGAGCACCGCCGAGGGATTGACCGAGCAGAACTCCATCGCGCCGCCCTGCGCCGCGACCCAGTCGCGTGCCGCGCGCTCGGCGATCGTCTTGGACTTGATATAGGCGCCGACACCGGGCGCGGTCGGATCGGTCCAATCGGCTTCGGTATAGGCGCGTACGTCGCTGCCGTGCCCATAGGCGACCGCCGCGACCGACGAGGTCAGCACGAAGCGCGAAACGCCCGCCGCCTGCGCGAAGCGCAGCGCCCGCAGCGCGCCCTCGCGCGCCGGGACGATCAGTTCGTCATCGCTCTTGGGCGCGCCTGCCGGAAAGGGCGAGGCGACGTGGGCGACATGGCTGCACCCGGCGACCGCCTCGGCCCAGCCGGCATCGTCGAGCAGATCGGCGGCGAAAAAGGTCAGCGCTTCCTGCGTCACGCCGAGCGTCGCGCGGACCTCCGCCTCGCGCGCCAGCGAGCGCAGCGTCGTGTTGACGTGCCACCCACGCGCGACGAGGGCGCGGATCAGGAAGCCGGCGATATAGCCGCTGCCGCCGGTAACCAGGACCGTCTTCGTCATCGTGCGCTTCCCCGTACCTGCCAGCTCGAATATAGGCCGAAACGTCCTGGCCGGATAGCGACTTGACCTTGCCAACCCGCCTGCTCCCGTCGCACAGAAGCGCCGCAGGAGAGCGCGCAATGGCCGATCAGGACCTCTATCCCGTCCCCCCCGAATGGGCCGCGCACGCGCGAGTCGATGCCGCGGGCTATGAGCAGATGTACGGCCGTTCGCTCGCCGATCCCGGCAGCTTCTGGCTCGATCAGGCCAAGCGGTTAGAGTGGATCAAGCGCCCCGAGATCGCCGGCGACTGGTCGTTCGACAAGCAGGATTTCCACATCCGCTGGTTCGCCGACGGCAAGCTTAACGTCGCAGCGAATTGCCTCGACCGGCATCTCGCCAGGCGCGGCGGCGAGACGGCGTTGATCTGGGAACCCGACGAGCCCGGCGAAGAGCCGCGTCGCTTCACCTATGCCGAGCTTCATGCCGAAGTGTGCCGCTTCGCCAATGTGCTCAAAAGCCAGGGCGTGGTGAAGGGCAATCGCGTCACGATCTACATGCCGATGATCCCCGAAGCCGCGTTCGCGGTGCTCGCCTGTGCGCGGATCGGGGCGATCCATTCGGTGGTGTTCGGCGGCTTCTCGCCCGAGGCGCTCGCGGGGCGGGTCGAGGATTGCGGATCGACGATCGTCATCACCGCCGACGAAGGCCGCCGCGGTGGCAAGCGCGTGCCGCTGAAAGCCAATGTCGACGCCGCCGCGACGCACGCACCGAGCCTCGCCACCGTCATCGTCGTCCAGGCGACCGGCGGCGCGGTGACGATGCAGGCCGAGCGCGACGTCTGGTATCACGAGGCGGCCGACGGCATGGCCGCCACCTGCCCGGCCGAGCCGATGGGTGCCGAGGACCCGCTGTTCATCCTCTACACCTCGGGCAGCACCGGCCAGCCCAAGGGCGTGCTCCACACCAGCGGCGGCTATCTGCTGTGGGCGAGCCTGACGCACGAACTCGCCTTCGATTACCGCCCCGGCGACGTGTGGTGGTGCGCCGCCGATATCGGCTGGGTGACGGGGCACACCTATATTCTGTACGGCCCGCTCGCCAACGGCGCGACGACGCTGATGTTCGAGGGGCTGCCGACCTGGCCCGATGCGAGCCGGATGTGGCAGATCGTCGATCGCCACAAGGTCAATACGCTCTACACCGCGCCGACCGCGCTGCGCGCGCTGATGAAGGAAGGCGACAGCTTCGTCACCGCGACCGACCGCAGCTCGCTGAAACTGCTTGGGACGGTCGGCGAGCCGATCAACCCCGAGGCGTGGCGCTGGTACCATGACATGGTCGGCGAAGGCCGCTGCCCGATCATCGACAGCTGGTGGCAGACCGAGACCGGCGGCGCGATGATCGCGCCGCTGCCCGGCGCGACCGCGCTGAAACCCGGTTCGGCGACCAAGCCGCTGCCGGGAATCGACCCGCAATTGCTCGATCCCGAGGGCGTCGTGCTGAATGGCGCGGCGTCAGGCAATCTCGTCATCGCGCGCAGCTGGCCCGGCCAGATGCGCGGCGTGTGGGGCGACAGCGAACGCTTCTTCGAGACCTATTTCACCACCTATCCGGGGAAATACACCACCGGCGACGGCGCACGGCGCGATGCGGACGGCTATTACTGGATCACCGGCCGGGTCGACGACGTGATCAACGTGTCGGGCCACCGCATGGGGACCGCCGAGGTCGAGAGCGCGCTCGTGCTCCACCCGCATGTCGCCGAGGCGGCGGTCGTCGGGATGCCGCACGACATCAAGGGCCAGGGGATCTACGCCTATGTGACGCTCAATTCGGGGCAGGAAGCGTCCGAGGACCTGCGCAAGGAACTGATCGGCTGGGTGCGGAAAGAGATCGGCCCGATCGCCGCGCCCGACAAATTGCACTTCGCGCCGGGACTCCCCAAGACGCGCTCGGGCAAGATCATGCGCCGCATCCTGCGCAAGATCGCCGAGGGCGACGTGTCGAGTCTGGGGGATACCAGCACGCTCGCCGATCCGGCGGTGGTCGACGATCTGGTGGCGAACCGGGTGGTGTGAAGTAGGCGCGCCGCCGCCTTATCCAACGCCGCCTGCGCCGTGATCGACCTATGATCGCCGCCCGGAAGCGATTAGGCACGCGCGGATGAACACGCGCTTCCTCCTCAAGAGCTGGGCGACGCTGCGCCGTCAGTCCCGCGCGAGCGAGGTCGCGTTCATCTTCGTCGCGGTCGGCATCGGCGCGGGCGCGGGGCTGGCGAGCGCGATCATCGGCGCCTTGGCGCGGACGCTGCAGCACTGGCTGTTCGCGCTTCCCGAGACGACGCGGCTGAGCGCGGCACCGACGATCGGCTGGCCCGCGCTGCTGGCGCTGCCGCTCGGCGGCGCGCTGCTCGCGCTCTTCTCCTGGGTCAGCCGGGCGCGAAAGCGCCGGCTGGTCGACGCGGTCGAAGCCAATGCGCTCCACGGCGGCCGGATGGCGATGCCCGACAGCCTGATCATCGCCGGCCAGACCGTCCTGTCGAACGGCTTCGGCGCGTCGGTCGGGCTCGAGGCGGCCTATGCGCAGGTCGGCGGCGCGCTCGCATCGTTCGCTGGCAAGGCGCTCAACCTGCGGCGCTCGGACCTGCGCATCCTCGTCGGCGCGGGCACCGGCGCCGCGATCGCCGGTGCGTTCGGTGCGCCGCTGACCGGTGCCTTCTACGCCTTCGAGATCGTGATCGGCGCCTATACGCCCGTGTCGCTCGCGCCGGTCGTCGCCGCCGCGCTGACCGGGTCGTTCGTCGCGCAATTGTGCGGCGCGCAGCCCTATCTCATCCAGGAAGTGTCGGGCACGCCGGTCGAGACGCACCATTACCTGATCTATGCCGGGCTCGCCGTGATCTGCGCGCTGCTCGGGATCGCGCTGATGCGCGCGGTCGCGCTGGTCGAGGCGGGCACGCGGCGCGTGCGCCTGCCGAGCTGGGCGCGGCCGGCGGTGGGGGGCGCGTTGCTCGTGCCGCTCGCTTTGATCTCGCCGCAGGCGCTGTCGGCCGGGCACGGCGCGCTGCATGCCGATCTGATGGTGGGCACGTCGCTCGGCTTCATCGCGCTGATCCTCGCGCTCAAGAGCGCGGCGTCGATCCTCTCGCTCGGCTTCGGCTTTCGCGGCGGCCTGTTCTTCGCCTCGCTGTTTCTCGGCACGCTGACTGGGCATCTGTTCGCAGGGTTGCTCGAACTGGCGCTCGGCTATCCCGTGATCGATGCCTCGAACGCGGCGATGGTCGGGATGGCCGCGCTCGCGGTCGCGGTGATCGGCGGGCCGTTCACCATGGCGATGCTGGTGCTCGAGGCGACGCGCAACTGGTCGCTGACCGGCGCGGTGCTCGCCGCCTCGCTCGTCGCCTCGACGCTGGTGCGCGAGCTGTTCGGCTATTCCTTCTCGACCTGGCGGCTTCACTTGCGCGGCGAGACGATCAAGAGCGCGCGCGACATCGGCTGGGTGCGTTCGCTGACCGCGGGGCGGATGATGCGGCGCGAGACGAGCAAGACGCAGGCCGACCTGACGATCGGCGAGTTCCGCCACCGCTTTCCGCTGGGCGCGACGAGCCGCGTCGTGCTGGTCGACCCGGCCGGGCATTATGCCGGCATCGCGCAGACCGCCACCGCCTATGCCGAGGGGCTCGATCCCGCGAAGGCGGTCGCGACGCTCGCGGTGAACAGCGATGCCGCGCTGACCCCCGAGATGGACATCCTCGCGATCATGAAGCGCTTCGATGCCTCGGGTGCCGACGAACTCGCAGTTTTGGACGAGGACCGCGCGGTGCTGGGCTTGCTCTCCGAGGCGTTCGTCCGCCGGCGCTATGGCGAGGAACTGGACAAGAGCCAGCGCGAGCTGTTCGGCGAAAGCTGAGGTCGTTCGCGACGCCGATGCGATCGATTGGCATGGGTATCCGATTGAACCGTACCGAAATCCCCCCTGGCGCGTTGGACCGCACGATGAACCCACAATGGCAACGGGATGGCGGACCGGCGCATGCGAAATACGCCTGTCGGGGAATGACGCGGTGACGACACAACAGATTCTGTCCTTCGCGATCATCGGCGGCGCGATCCTGTGCTTTGCCTGGGGGCGTTTCCGCTACGATCTGGTCTCGCTGGTGGCGTTGCTGATCGGCCTCCTCGTCGGCGTCGTCCCGGCCAAGACGGCGTTCAGCGGCTTTACCAGCGACGTCGTGATCATCATCGCCTCCGCGCTGGTGGTCAGCGCCGGGATCGCGCGGTCGGGGGTGATCGAATGGGCGATCCGCCCGCTTACCGCGCGGCTCACGCGGCCGCGCTCGCAAGTGCCGGTGATGGCGGGCGCGACGGCGCTGCTGTCGATCTTCACCAAGAATGTCGGCGCGCTCGCGATCCTGATGCCGGTCGCGCTGCGCATGGGGCGCGAGAAGGAGTCGTCGCCGACCTCGCTGCTGATGCCGATGTCGTTCCTGTCGCTGCTCGGCGGGCTGGTGACGCTGGTCGGCACCTCGACCAACATCATCGTCAGTCAGGTGCGCGAGCAAACGCTCGGCCGGCCCTTCCAGATGTTCGATTTCGCGCCGGTCGGCCTGGTGCTCACGCTGTTCGGGCTGGTGTTCGTCAGCTTCGGCTGGCGGCTGCTGCCGCGCGATCGGCAAGGTCGCGCGGCGCTCGGCGAAGTAACGGCGGCCGCGCCCTACACCACCGAGGCGCGGATCGCAGACCCGCTGCCCGCCGCGCTCGCGACGATCGCCGACCTCAAGCTCGACGACGACGGCGTCAAGCCGCTCGCGCTGATCCTGGCCGACGGCACGCGGCAGCCGGCGACGCCCGACCTCTCGCTCACCGCCGGCGCGACGCTGATGCTCGAGGGCGACGACGCGGCGCTCGACCGCGCGCTCGCACGTCTGCCGCTGACTTCGGAGCGCGACAAGGCGGCGCTCGCCAAGGAAACCCCGGCCGAGGAAACGCGCACGATCGAGGCGGTGATCCAGCCCGATTCGCGACTAATCGGCCAGACCGCCGAACGCACGCGAATGCAGGAACGCTACGGCGTCCAACTGCTCGGCATCGCGCGCAACCGCGAGCAGATCACCGAACGCATGCGCGACGTCCGGCTGCGCGCAGGCGACATGCTGGTGCTGCGCGCCGGCGAGGCCGCCCTGCCCGATACGATGGGCGACCTCGGCCTGCTCCCGCTCGCCGAGCGCGCGGTGCGGATGGGCGATCAGCGCGGGCGCTGGCTGCCGGTGCTGATCCTCGGCGTCGCGATGGTCCTGCTCGCCTTGCGCGTCGTGCCGGTCGCGACCGCCTTTTTCGGCGCGGCGGTGATGATGGTCGTGGTCGGCGCGCTGTCGATGCGCGAGGCGATCGACTCGCTCGAGCCCGAGGTGCTGATCCTGATCGGCGCGCTGACCCCGCTCAGCGAAGCGGTGCGCGCGACCGGCGGCACCGACCTCGTCGCGCATCTGCTCGTCGGCCAGCTGCACGGCCTCGCGCCGCTGCTCGCGCTCGGCGCGATCATGCTCGTCGCGATGGCCTGTTCGCCTTTCCTCCACAACGCGCCGACCGTGCTTGTGCTTGGTCCGATCGCGGTCAGCGTCGCCAAGGGACTCGGCCTAGGACCCGATGCGTTCCTGATGGCGGTAGCGACCGGCGCCGGGTGCGATTTCCTCACCCCGATCGGGCATCAGTGCAACACGCTGGTGATGGGGCCGGGCGGGTATCGCTTCGGCGATTATTGGCGGCTCGGCCTGCCTTTGTCGTTCCTCGTCATAATCGTCGGGACGCCGATGATCGCCTGGGTGTGGCATCTCGGCGTGTAAGGGAGCATCGGACAGCGGCCCGAGGGCGGCGCGCTTAGCCTTGCAGCGCCGCGATCGCGTCGCACAGGATCGAGATGTGATCATGCCAGGTCGGCGGATGCCAGCCGCGCATCCGCTCGAGCTGGGCGTGATACATCGGCCCGCCGCGCGCATGGTCGAGGATGCACGCCTCCCAGCCAAGGCCATCGAGCGGATCGAGAAAATCGGGCGCGGCGCCGCCGGCTTCGTGCAACGCCGGCAGATCGCTGCAGATCACGGGCGTGCCGACCGACAGCGCCTCCGCCACCGGCATGCCATAGCCTTCGGCGAACGACGGCAGCAGCAGCGCGCGCGCGCCGCGCAGCAGCGCATGCATCCGCGCGTCCGAACAGCCGTTGAGTTCCTCGACATGATCTTTCAGCCCGGGGCAGCGCTCGAGCATGTCGACGACCTGTTCATTCTCCCACCCGCGGCGCCCGACGATGACCAGTCGCGGGATCGCGGCCGGGTCCATCTGCTGCGCCATCGCGCGCCACAGATTGAGCAGCAGCAGATGGTTCTTGCGCGGCTCGATCGTGCCGAGACAGAGGAAATAGGGGCGTTCCGCCGTCGATGGCGGCGGGGACGGGGACGGCGCCCCACGCGGAATATTCTCGGTGCCGAGCAAGGCGACGCGCACATCGATCGACCGGCCCGACGCCGCGATCCACGGCGTGAGCGACTTGGCGGTCGATACCGAGTTGACGATCACGCCGTCGGCGAAACGCGTGATCGTCTCGACGCGGCGCTGGTGTAGCCGCGCGCCGTCGGGCCGGGCATATTCGGGATATTCGATCGGGATGAGATCGTGCACGAAGCACAAGAAGCGCGCCTGCTCGTGCGCCAGGATCCGCCCGACCAGATCGGGCTTGGTCAGATGATGCGGCGACGACTGGACATAGACACTGTTCGGCCCCGGCCGCGGCCGCGTCGGCAGGAGGTTGAGCAGCGTCGGCAGCACCTCGGACAGCGGGCGCGCCGCGCCCTTCCCCTCGACGCTCGCCCAGCGCGCCTCGGTCACGTCGAGAAAGGCGAGCGTCCGCGCACGCGACAAGCGGCCGTAATTGCCGAACGGATGCACCGCGGCAAAACCCAGCCGTTCGCCAAGCCGCGCCTGGAGGCCGCGCGCATACGCCATCTCGACGCGATCGACCCCCGACGGCGTCTGATGCCGGGCGCGCGACAGGAGCCGCGAGACGTCGAGAATGACTTCTCCGGCGCTCATAGCCAGCCCATCGTCAACCGTCCCTGCACTTGCTTCATCTTCGTGACCCAAGCCAATCGGTTGGTCGCATTGCCGCTCGCCATGCGCGCAATCAGCACCTCGGGCGGACAGGGCAATCCCGTCACCGGATCGAGATAGCGTGGATAAACAATCAATACCGCGGCAACGAGTTCCGCGACGCTCAGCCGCCGCCGCCGCCGCCCGGGGGTCGGCGCGAGGTCGCGGGTGAGACCCCAGCCGGCATAGAAGGGCACGCCGTGGCAGGTCACGGCGCGGCCGCGCAGCAGCGCCTCGAACCCGGTGAGCGAGGTCAGGATATGGACCGCATCGACCAGATCAAGCAGCCGCGCCATCGTGCCGCCGCGGACGATCCGGTCGGCATGGCGCAGCGCATCGTCATCGCGCACCGCGCCCTTGCGATGCCCGGCGTCGACATCGGGGTGCGGGCGGAACCAGATCTCGGCGTCGGGCTCGAGTGCGCGCGCGCGACGCAACACTTCCAGATTGCTCGTCACCCCGCCCCCGCCGAGCAGCACCGATTGATCGTCCTCGACCTGCCCCGCAACGAGCACCAGCCGTTTGCCCGCGACACGCTCGGGGAAGGCGAAGGCCGCGTCGCCGCCATATTTGCTGATCCCGGCGGCGCGGATCGTCGCGCACAGCCGTTCGGCGCGGACGAGCAAGTCCGGCGGAAACGCCGCCTCGGCGAGCAGTACCTCGAGGTCGCTCGGTCGGCTCGGATCGTAATGGATGCCGCGTCGGTCGACCGCGATCGACGAGGGCGGGACGAGATTGCTGCCAAGCCCGACCGAGCGCACGAAGCCGTCCTCGACGCGGACGAGCGCGACCCCGCGGGCGGCCGCGGCGGCGGCCAATCCGGCCGAAACGCGCGACGGCCACACCGCGATCGCCCCGCCCGCCCGCGCGGCATAGGCGATCGCGCGCCGCTCGGACCGGAAGAAGCGCAGCGGATGCGCCGGGGTCCACAGGAAGCGCGCGATCTCGTCGCGCTTCCACCAGCTGAAGCCACACGCCGCGACGAGTCCGTCGTTCATCGCGAAGCTTGCGCGCAAGCCGCCGAGCCATGCGATCATCACGGCGCGATCGGCGGATTGCCCGGTGAAGGGATCGCGATAGGCGTTGCGCGCAAGATCGCTTGCAGCGCGCGCTTCGAGCGTCGCGGCGGCATCGCCGGGCGTGCCGAAGCGGCCGGGCGAAAGCAACTGCACCGAACACCCGACGATCGCGGCCAAGGCGACCCACTCGTCGTCGCCATGCGCGATCAGGTGCGTCGCGTCCTCGAGCACCGACCAGGGATCGACTTCGCCATCGGCGATCCGCGACGCGTCGATCCGTCGGCGCACCGCAGCGTCGCGCGCCAGGCGCGCCGGCATCTGCCACACCGCGCCTGCGACGCGCTCGGGCGGAACCTCGTCGATGTCCGCGCTCGTCCGGATGCGGACGATCGTCGCGGCGTCGCGGATCGCGCTCGGCGGCGCCCAGAATGCCCCGCCCACGCGCGCCGCGCGGATCGCGGCGAACAGCGCTGCGCTCGTTTCCGGCGCGATCGCGCGATCGCTGGGCTCGGCGGTGCTGTCCATAACCGCCGCAGCAGCGCCCGGAAATGCCGGAAAACGAAGCAAGGGAAGGCGCATCGCGTGGCTCTCCAGCAATCTCCCCCGCGATGCAAGTGCCCGTGCGACCGGGCGAAAGCTCACGCGCGACGGTTCCAGTCGCGCAGGCGCAGGCATCCGTCCGCGCGAACGATCGTGCCAAAGCTGCCGGTCCGCAGCTTGAGCGTCGGGAGCGCCGCCGCCTGCGCGCGCAGCCCCGGATCCGACAGCAAGGCGAAGCGCGCCGCGCCGTTGCTCGTGACGAGGACGATATTGCCCGCGTCCGACGCCCAAAGCGCGCGCCAGCCCGCCAGGCGCCGATCGGCATCGACGCTCCAGCCATCGGGCGCATGCGCGTCCCGATCCCAGGCCGCGATCGCGTCCGCACCGATCCGCGCGATCACCGCGCTTTCGGGCATATCTTCATCGGGACCATGGTCGATCTCGTTCAGCCAATCGGCCGTCTCGACCGGCGGCGGGGCGGAGTGCGCGGCAAGGATCAGCGCCAGCGTCTCGCGGCTGCGCGTCAGCGGCGCGGTCAGTGCGCGATCGAACACCTGCCCCGAACCCGCGAGGACCCTGCCGAGCGACTCGGCCTGTTCCCGTCCGCTTGCGACCAGCGGCAGATCGGTCCGCGCGCCGATCCGGCGCGGCGTGTCACCGGGGGCGAACGTATCGCCATGCCGCACGATCGTGACGCTCAGCGCCATGTGCGCTCGGGTTCGCCGAACTGCGCGATCAGCCGCTCGGCCATCACGACATCGGCCGGCGTGTCGATCCCAGACATGGCGTGGCGCGGCGGCGCGACTTCGACCGTGCGGATCTCGACCCCCGATTCGAGGAAGCGCAACTGCTCGAGCCCCTCGAACTGCTCGTACGGCGTCGGCGGCGTCGCTTCGAACGCGCGCAGCGCTTCGAAGCGATAGGCGTAGAGCCCGATATGGCGGAACACCGGCGACAACGCCTCGGTCTCGCGCAGCCGTGCCTCGTCGCGGATCGCGGGGAGAACCGCCTTGGAGAACCACAAAGCCCGGCCCGTCGCATCGCGTACGCAGGTCGTCCCACTGAACGGCGAGGTCGTCTTGTGCGCGCGCATCGCATCGAGCGCGGCCCAGTCGAGTCGCACCACCGGCGTCGCCACCGCGCTGGCCGAGTCGCGCAACGCGCCGATCAGCGCGGCGACCATCGCGGGATCGACGAACGGCGCATCGCCCTGGAGGTTGACGACGATCGCCGGCGCCCGGTCGCGCGCCGCCGCCCAGGCACGGCCCGAGCCCGAGGTGATCGCGCCGTCGGTCAGCACCGCGTCGCAACCGAGCGCGCGCGCATGATCGAGGATCCGCGCATCGTCGGTCGCGACGACCACATCGACCTGCCCTGCCCTGCGCGCGCCTTCGCGCGCCACCGCGACGACGCGCGACAGCAGCGTCTGCCCCGCGATCGCGATCAGCGGCTTGCCCGGCAGGCGTTGCGAGCCGAACCGCGCGGGGACAACGATCAGATCGGGCATTGCGGGTCTCAGGCGACGCCCGCGCGCAGGATGTCGTGCAGGTGGATCAGCCCGACGAGCTTCTCGCCGCTGACGACGAACAGCACCGAGACCGCTTTCTCGTTGAGGATGCGCAGCGCGTCCGACGCGAGGATCTCGGGTCCGACGGTGATCGGCTTGGGCGTCATATGGTCGCGGATATCGGCCTGCATGTGATCGCCGCTGACCGCGCGTCGCAGATCGCCGTCGGTGAAGACGCCGAGCAGCCGCCCGTCCTCGTCGACCACCGCGGTGCAGCCGCAGCGCTTGCGGCTCATTTCGATCGTCGCCTCGATCAGGCTCGCGCCGACCTTGACCACCGGGATGTCGTCGCCCTTCGCCATCAGCTGTGCCGCGGTCGCGAGGCGCGCGCCAAGCCTGCCGCCGGGATGGAACGCAAGAAAGTCCGAGCGCGTGAAACCACGTCGCTCGATCAGCGCGACCGCGAGCGCATCGCCGAGCACGACCTGGACCGTGGTCGACGAGGTCGGCGCGAGCTCGTTGGGGCAGGCCTCGCGCACTTGCGGCAAGGTCAGGCAGAGATCGGCGGCGCGGCCCGCGGTGCTCTCGGGATGCGCGGTCGCGACGATCAGCCGGACGCCGAATCGCCGGCAATAGGCGATGATGTCGCCAAGCTCGGTGGTCTCGCCCGACCAGCTCAGCGCGAATACGATGTCCTCGCGGCCGATCATGCCGAGGTCGCCATGGCTCGCCTCGCTGGGATGGAGGAAGAGCGAAGGCGTGCCCGTCGAGCGCATCGTCGCGGCGATCTTGCGCGCGACGATCCCGCTCTTGCCCATGCCCGTCACGACGAGCCGCCCCGAATTTGCGGCGATCATGTCGATCGCCTCGAGGAATCGGTCGCGCAGCGGGGCCTCGTTGAACGCGAGCGACAGCGCCTGAAGCGCCGCCATCTGGATTCGCGTGGTGCGCAGCGCCGACAGCAAACCAGGATGTTGCGAGCTGCTGGCTGCGATTGCCTTCATAAAAACCCCTTAGGCCCGGCCTTTACCGCCGGCGTGGATGCCATACACGGTATCCAATTGACTTCCGGCGCCGCTGCAGCGCAGGTCGCTTATAGTCGCCCCCTTACGCAAAAAGCCAGAGGGGCAAAACTACCAGAGAGAGCGTGAGCATGCAGCTGTGCGGACACAAGATCGGTCCTGACGAGCGGATATTCTTCATCGCCGGCCCCTGCGTGATCGAGAGCGAGTCGCACGCGCTGGACGTCGCAACGCGGCTCCGCGCGATCGCCGACCGGCTCGGTGTGTTGCTGATCTACAAGAGCTCGTTCGACAAGGCGAACCGCAGTTCGGGAACGTCGTTCCGCGGCCCCGGGATCGAGGAGGGTTTGCGCATCCTCGAGAAGGTCCGCGCCGAGACCGGCCTTGCGGTGCTGACCGACGTGCATACCGAGGACCAGGTCAAGACGGTCGCCGAGGTCGTCGACGTGCTGCAGACCCCCGCCTTCCTGGCGCGCCAGACCGATTTCATCGCCGCGGTGGCGGCGTGCGGCAAGCCGGTCAACATCAAGAAGGCGCAATTCATGGCGCCCGGCGACATGACCAACGTCGTCGCCAAGGCGCGCGCCGCGGCGACCAAGGCGGGCGTATCGGACGGCAACATCATGGTGTGCGAGCGCGGCGCGAGCTTCGGCTACAACAACCTCGTCTCCGACATGCGCAGCCTGCCGATCCTCGCCCAGACCGGCTGCCCGGTGGTGTTCGACGCGACGCATTCGGTGCAATTGCCCGGCGGCCAGGGCGACCGCTCGGGCGGTCAGCGCGAGTTCGTGCCCGTGCTCGCGCGCGCGGCGGTCGCGGCGGGGGTGGCGGGGCTGTTCCTCGAGACGCATCCCGACCCCGATCAGGCGCTGTCCGACGGACCGAACAGCTGGCCGCTCGACCAGCTCGAGCCGCTGCTCAAGCGGCTGGTGGCGATTGACGCGGTGGTCAAACAGTCTGCATAACTGGACTGGGCCACCCAAATCTGTGGGATGCCGAGCGCCGACATATCAGAGGCTATATTTATACCCCAATCGGTCTCGGCGCGGCGCGCCGACCGTTATCACGAAGAAGGGTGAGGACCTGCAAAATCCGCCGAATCAGAGTTTGTAGCCAAACTGTTTTGGCCGATAGGTCGTTGCGGTGTCCGCTAAAATTCTCGCACCCAAATTAAGTCTACTAAGCGCTTAGCGTACCAATTACATATTTTGAACTTTTAATATTTCAAAATCAGAGTTCCGTTCACCCCCCCCGAAATCACAGGTCAAATGACTAAAAGTGAGAAATCGATGATAAACAAGGGCTACGATCACGTTATTAGTTTAGGCAGTTTTTGCATGACCGCTTATCATATTCGGAGGCGATTTCCGCAATCAAAGGCCTATCCTTTTGATTGGTGGGTCACGCCTACAGTAGCCCTGCAAGATCTCTTTGAAACTCAGTTTTCAGAAATATTTATGCCTCAGAATATGAAGATTGTAAAAGAGAGCGGCAACGAGGCAGTGATGTGTCAGCGCTATGGGCTAATGCACTACCATGATTTCTACGAGGCGAAAGTTGATGATCGGTACGTACCAGTCGCAATCCGCACTAAATGTGCGGATAACATAAGTAAATATGCACATCTATTAAAGAGACTTTATTCACTGACAGGTGATGTGCTCTTTATTCGCGTCGAGTCCGGGTACGTGCAGCATTTTAATAATAATAGAGACTTTGACAAAGAGCGCCTTGACAAATTTTTTGAAGTCCTCCAAGGCTTTTTTCCTAAATGTTCAATTAATCTACTATTGCTAAATAGTCTCTCAAACTCCGATATTCCAGAAATATTCTGTGACAGACTTGATCATTATGGCGAAACTACTTGGCAGGGCAGCGTCCAGGGATGGGACGAGATGTTTGACCGCACAGGTATAACAATGAAATTAGCATGAGGGATCGTCACTTCGGGGGATCATCACTTCGGGGGACCGTCAATAGGCTCCGAACCGCACGACAATGGAAATAACGAAAACGCGACCTAAGCTGGATTCCGCCGCACATCGTAACGATCTCGTTGGCGCTGCCTCGAAACCAATGGCTTGGCGCCGCACGCGAAAAAACGTCCGCATACCCCGGGCAAGCAGCGAGCACTTTGATACTATGCTAGCGAAATGACGCGCCCGAAGACCGAGAAACGGGGTCCAGCGTGCGCTGAAGGCGCAACGATAAGTCTGGAGTCGGCACTCGCGTGCAGAACCGATGGCTTAAAGGGATGCCGCCCCGGCGTATTAGCGCCGCGCGAACTCGCCGCCGCTGCGCCATCACCGAGAATTTCCACAGTTCAAATCCGCAGCACTCGGAGCAAAGATAGGCGCTTCAGCACCGCGCCACGTGAAGAGCCCAGGCGCCTGTCAGCCGCTACGGTATGCCAATCTTTTGAAGTGGCGATCGGCTCTAAATCATCTGCAAGTATCTTAAGCAAAATAGGCGCTTATTCGCCTTGCCTTCGCTTGTCGTACCGACGCCACCTTACTAGTCGTCCTGCGGTTCGGGAGGCGGCGCATAAACAATCAAGATTGACCTACAAGATACGTCATAACCGCAGAGCATCGTTGAATTACGAAGCCAGCCGAAATCCGAATTGAAATAGGGCAGAATATGTTCGTTCCAGACATAGCCATTCGCCGACTGGTTCGGTTATGCGCAAGCGTTCTTTTAGCATACACAGCCGCGTGCAGCGCCACCGCTCAATCAACGCCAACTCTGGATGATTTTTGGGCCGGAAAAGCTCATTTTGTCGAGCGCCGAACGATCGACTGGACAAAGATGCCTGGGGGAACCAGCGCGGAATCTTCAGCGTGGTTCGCGATCGATAAAGGGACTTGGTATGCTTTCAACCGAGCGCCCGTTCCGCAGCGCAGTGCCGCGTGTCCTGAGGACAACATGCAAGCCGTAGTGCGCGCGAGTTCCAATAGCGGTAAAACATGGACAGCGCCCGTAGTTGTGGCGGCGCCAGGCGACAGCAAGCGTGGTGACGGGTGTGCGATTTTGGATGGAGCCAGCGTATATGACACGTCCACCAATACTTGGCATATCTTAGCTCAATGCTTGGCGCTTCATAACGTCGGTGGTTGGGCCATGTGCCACTATAGTCGGCATGGCCGTTCGCCTCTAGGCGCTTTTTTCGCCGATCCACACAACCCTGTCGTAACGCCGGGCATGCTGTGGAGTAAGATTTGCGCGCAAGTGAAGGGAAGTTGCGACCCAACGGGCACACGATATGAAGGCACGCCGGACATAATCCGACGGACCGACGGCCGCTATGACGTCACGTTTCATGGATATGAACCCCAATCCGGCATGGGGGTCCGTGGGATTGCAATAACAAAAGATTTCAACACCTGGCAGACTATGGGGGACGGACTTCCACTCGGCCCAATGCTCGGGGTCGCAGATTGTCGCAAATGGATGCGCGGCTGCGTCGGCGTTGGTACCGCCACGACGTTGAATACCAAGAACTACAGTTACTATCTGTTCGAGGCGATGGACCGGAATCTAGGATGTACGCCCGATCAGCAATGGGCGTTCTCCATTGTGCGAGCCCCAAAAAACGTCTGGCTGCCGTCCGGGAGTTCGAAGTGGCAAATTCAGCCAGGCGCGCCGCTTATTACCCCCACGAGGATATCCAAAGGGCTTCCCTGCCCTATTCAATATGCCCGCTGGTTCACATCCTTGGGCACGACGTGGCTGATATATGAGGAGCGTCAACCCGGGACAGCACTGCTTCTGAGACGGTTGTTACAACTGATACCTGGTCCCGCCCCTGCTAGGATAGTTTTGAAGGGATAGTCTCCGCTGTAACGCACAGGTACGCGGGTCGCTACGCCAGGCCAGCACAGGCCAAAGGCGTTTGATCCCGCAGCATGATGGTACGCCTGACGAGCACGCATGGCGACAGAAGCAATGGGCCAAGTTCTATACGGCAGCACTACAACAACTAAAGCAGCCCGTCCAAGGATACAGCGAAGCGAAGGGAACCTAAGGGCGCTCGCCCGACGCGACGGAATCAGTCCGATGACAGCGCAGAAGTAGCGCAAGCGGATGCATAGCGCCGATGCCGCGATGCTAGTGAGAGCCATATCTGGGGGATGCCCCGGATACGGCGTCGCTCCGAACTACCCATATACCTCGTCTGGTGTTCGCCCGCCGAAGCGGGACTGATGCCGGTCCTGATTATAGTAGCCGATCCACAGGCTCAGGCCGGTGTGCAGTTTGGAACTGGTCTCGAAGGCGTTCGGGTAGACGCAGTCGTACTTCAGCGACCGCCAAAGCCGCTCGACGGTGGCATTGTCTATCCACCCGACACGCCCGTTCATGCTGATCGTCACGTCGGCGCCGCGCAGGACGTCGGTGAAACGGTGCTCGTAAACTGGCCTTCCCGATCCGTGTTCAAGATCGAGGGTTACCGAAGATCGTTAGTGCTTCCTTTAAGGCCGCGACGCAGAACTCCGCATCCATCGTGTTTGACAGCCGTCACGTCAGCAGCTCCCGGCTTGCCCAATCCAAGATGGCGACGCGGTAGAGAAAGCCGCGACGCATCGGCAGGTAGGTGATATCGGCGCACCAGACATGGTTCGGCCGCGTGATCTCCAGATCGCGCAGCAGGTATGGGTAAATGCGACACTTGGGAGGCGGATCGCTCTGCCGCTGCGCTGGTAGATGGGCGACAGCCCCATCCTGGCCATCAGGCCCCGTACCCGTCGACGCCCGGCAGCATGGCCCGAGCCGATGAAGGCATAGGGCCATCTGGCGGCTGCCATACCAGGGATGATCCAGAAACGAGGCGTCGATCACTGCCATCAACGCCCGCGTCGCCGCCGTCTCCGGCAGCGGCGCGTATTAGAAAGAGGATCGGCTGATCGATACCAGCCGGCACTGCAACGCGATCGACAGGGCAGCGTGCTCCCGCTCGATCATCTGCCGCCGCTTCGCGACGCTCATCGCGCGAACCCCTTCGAAAAAAATCCCGCCCGACCACCAGTCGCCCGATCTTTGCGTGCAGCTTCTCGATCTCGGTCCCGCCTGCGGCTTTGTCCGCTTTGGTCGCGCCCGAGAAGGTCGCCGCCATGCCGTCGATTGCCTGTCACTTCCACCTTGCGATCATCGTCGGGTGATGCCATGCTTGGTCGCCAACTCCGCCAGCGTCGGGACGTCCCGGATCGCCTCCCGCGCCACCTTGGCCTTTAACTCACCAATGTATCGCTCGGCACGTCGTCTTCATTCCGTCCATCCCTCGCATCAGGGATAGCTTCGCCTCCTGTCCGTAAAACCGCCTCACGTCAGACCGCTGTCGCATTCCCGAAGCGTTGCTCGAGGCGGTGCCCGACGGTCTTCACACCGCTCTCATCGAAAATGGCGGCCTTTCGCCAAATGCCACGAAACCGTGATCGATCGCCGCACGCTACCGGTTCACCGCTTCGACCAACCTTTTGCGAGCACGGAATCAAGCACCCACGGACGAAGCC
>NZ_JH584241.1:1304907-1344124 GCF_000241485.1 Sphingomonas sp. PAMC 26605 | reverse complement strand
GGGGGACCCTCAAGCCCACCCCCCGTACACCGACGGCCTGGTCGAGCGGATGCTCCTTTAAAGACGCCATCTTCATCGTGACCATTACGATAGTCACGACGAGCTTCGCAGCCATCTTCAGATCGTCATCGACGCCTATAATCATGGGCGTGGTCTCAGGACACCACGCGGCCTCATACCCTACGATTACGTCGTGCGAATCCGGACTGACGCCCCCCCTTAATTCAAAAATTGACCCGCCTGGCTACTTCCCAGGTTCAAAAGACCTGGATCAATTTAGCCCTTCTGCCGCAGGAGATTTCAACACGGAAGCCGCTTCAAACCGGTGGCGCGGGGCACATTAGTGTTGCCCCTAACGATCGCGGCGGACCACTTTCGCTACAGCGATGCGAGACGTTGCGCAGGTTAGCGGGGCCGCGACAGGGGTGTACCCAAACGATGAGCGGCCCTGACCTTCGCTTCCGCGCGGCGGATCGCATCAAGCTTCGCAAAAGCCACCCTTCGAGCTACCCGAAAAACGCGGCAGATTACCAAGGGGAATGTTCAGCGCCGACCAAAGATACTGCTAGGGGGCGCCAACAGCGCGGCGAAGGTCCTACCAGACCTTGATTCGAGCATGTAGAATCTCCTAACTCGATCAGGACACCACGCTCGAGTTCCGCGTTCACGCCCTCGCTTGCGAGCGTGAATCAACGCAGCCCTTCACATGCTGAGAGGTAATTATTGATGACTCATGACCTGCAGGCTCAGGCTGCCTACGATCAGCGTATCAGCGTAGGCTTCGGATCGTGGGGATCATCCCCCCCTAAATTTAGAATTTATAGTCCCGAAAATCGTCTTTATATCGGCAGTTACTGTGCCCTTGGCTACGACGTTACCATTTTTGCGGGCGGCACCCACCCTTATAAGCTTCTGACGCAACACCATCTCAAATTGCTATTTGGATTGGAGACGACAGAGCAATGGACGGATGGTAGCCCGTCCCGCTATGACGTGACCAAGATCGGCAGTGACGTGTGGATTGGGGAGGGCGCAGTTATCATGTCCGGGGTGTCGATCGGACATGGCGCAGTTGTCGGCGCGCATGCCGTCGTCGATCAGGACGTCCCTCCCTTCGCGATCGTCGCTGGCAACCGAGCTCGTGTTCTAAAAAGTCGGTTTAGTGAAGAAGTCGGTTACCGGCTTGGACAGCTGGCATGGTGGGATTGGCATCCGGATCGCGTAAAGGCGGCCGCGCATATCATCTCATCAAAGGATATCGATGGACTCGAAAATTACGCAAGAGAACATGACGGGCATTTGCGAACTCCGATTCCAACGCATGACGAACCGCCTGCTGTCAAAATGTCTGAAGTTCAGGAACAGCCGCATCACTCGAATGAGGCGAACCCGAAGAAGACGACGAGGCCGCGCTCACCCCGCAGCAAGTCGACCAAGGCACCGAACGGCACGCCGTAACTGCCGCTTCCGATCGACTCCAATTTCAAAAGCTGGGCTTTCGAGGGCTAGGCAGCTACGCCGCTGCATCGCCCGCCAACTCTGCACGCGCTGCGAGATGAATATGCCGGACGGCACTTCGTCATTAACAAGGCCGCCGCCTGAATCTCCCATGCCCAGCCACCCCCGATTTCGGTCGACTGCACGAAACTCGGGATAGCCCACCCCACGACTGCCGCCCGCCCGGATCCAAGAACGACCACGACCCGACACCCAGCCGCACTGCGAACTAGCGCGGCGCAATAGCATAATCTGCGCCCCATCGTATCGTGGCTCGGACCGCCGAATCGAATACCCCTAAGGCGCTGCTCTTTCCTCCGAAGCCGCGCGTTCGCCGCTCGCGTCCTAACACAAACACACCCTTGTGCCCTTCGCGCGCGACGTCCTGAATGTCCAAACATCCTTCTTACGCCTCGGCAACGCACGCCGATCCGCCGTGACGATAGCACGCCACCAGGCTGCAAGATCAAGAGCCGCGTAGGTCCATCAGTCTCTATGCTCGTCCGTCACAAATCGCGCCTGAACGCCACGCATCGACTAGCGCGCAGAATTGCATCGCGCGCCGTCATCTGCTACCGACCACTCGACAGTAGCTGGTTGGGGGCGCCGCGACAATATCATGGGTTGGCTTTAGCGACTATTTATTATATTTACGGCATGTTATTCGTTATGGGCCGCATTCGTGTAGCTCGACCACTCTGGCAAGGCAGCCCTTCAAACCCAAGATTGGCAAAAAACGAAGTATTAGGGGTTTGGCTGCGAGGGATTTACTGAGAATAAAGCTGTCGGATCTTCACACTCGCGATCACCCAAAGTGTCTCGTTTTTGATGACTTATTTTTTTGAGGATATTTCATCGGACAAAGCGTGATGTTCAGTCATGTCAATTTACGCCGGCGATCAATGATTTAGGTTTAGAACCCGCAGCTTAAACATACGGTGAAAAATGTTCCGGGCTATCCACGTTTGGGACACCTCGCAAAGCAAGTGAAGGAGTTACTATGGCTTTGATGGTGCGGATCCGCGACATATCTATGCTCCACAAGCTGGTATGCTTCCCCCGTAGGCCCCCCGCATCGGCCTCTAGCTGATTGGATCCAAGCCACGACCGTATCAAGGACGTTGCTTTTGGCGGGGGGGGCATCGAGGGATTCATCGGCAGACCAATCCAATTTGGGCCCCTCGAATTTTTGCGCTGCAATATGCGCTGGACTGAAAATCGAAATAATAACAAACAGCGAGTGCTGTGCCCGAGCGTAGCATCAACGCACGAAGGTCTACCGGCCTAACGTGGGTGCGACCGAAGTTTGAGCAATTTTTGAGGAATATATGAAAAAAGCTTTAGTAACAGGCATTTCCGGCCAAGATGGCGCGTATCTGTCAGAGCTCCTCCTCGGCAAAGGCTATGAGGTTTATGGCGCATTCCGGCGGACCAGCTCGGTGAACTTCTGGCGAATGGAAGAGCTTGGTATCGAAAAGCATCCAAACTTCCATCTTGTGGAATGTGATCTTACAGATTTGGGTAATTTCATTTCTCTCTTAAGTCGTTATGAGCCTGATGAAGTTTACAATTTGGCAGCCCAGAGCTTTGTCGGCGTGAGCTTTGACCAGCCGGTAACCACCGGCAAGATCACCGGGCTTGGCGCTTTGAATGTCCTTGAGGCAATCCGGTTGGTTAACCCCAAGATTCGATTCTATCAGGCTAGCACGTCCGAAATGTTCGGCATGGTCCAGGCTATCCCGCAGACAGAAACAACACCCTTCTATCCGCGCAGCCCTTATGGCGTCGCTAAGTTGTACGCCCATTGGATGACCGTCAACTACCGCGAAAGTTACAACATATTTGCGACCAGTGGCATCCTCTTTAACCATGAGAGCCCATTGCGCGGGCGCGAATTCGTTACCCGCAAGGTTACCGACGCAGTGGCCAGAATCAAGCTGGGCAAGTTGGACGCGCTGGAACTCGGGAACATCGATGCACAGCGCGACTGGGGATATGCGAAAGAGTACGTAGAGGGTATGTGGCGCATGCTGCAGGTCGATCAGCCTGACACATATGTTCTCGCGACCAACCGTATGTATACCGTCCGCGATTTCATTTCTCTCGCGTTCCAGGCTGCCGATATCACCGTCGAGTTCCGTGGTTCTGAAGTGAATGAAACGGCCGTCGATTCCGCAACGGGCAAGACCGTGATGCGGATCAATCCCAAATTCTATCGTCCTGCAGAAGTCGAGCTCCTGATCGGCGATGCGACCAAGGCCAAAACCGATCTTGGGTGGGAAGCGAAGACTTCCCTGGAAGATCTCTGTGCCATGATGGTAGAAACAGATATGGAACGGAACGAAAGAAACGCGTCTTTCTGATGTGATATACAGATAACAGGCCCCTTAATATGCGCCATTGTACGATACGCTGGAAGGTAGAAAGTAATGACTGACCCAACCTCGGGTACTTTACAGTATCTCACGGAAAAGGAGGGCAGTGAATTCGTACAGGCCTGTTATCGTGATATTCTACAGCGCGACGCCGATCCTGTCGGGTTAGACAACAACCTCGCCGCCTTGGCGAACGGGACTTCCAAAGCCCGGATTCTTGCCGCGATCGCGAACAGCGACGAAGCCTGTCTTAACAATATGGCGGGGTCACGCCTGGCGCGGTCCGCCCGTCGGCGGGCCTATCTGGAAAACAGCGGATTGGTGTGGCCTCTCAAGGCGATGCTTGCTCCGTTAATGGCCCGGAAGTGGGCCAATTCCATAGAAGCCCGCCGCGCGGTGCTGCTGGAACGCATCGATGCCAGCCCGGAAGACGCGCCGGTCGGCACCCGACAAGCGGTTGAAGCGGTGCGCCTTTCGATCTCCAATTGGCGCGATGAAATAGCCCGGAGCCGGATCTCTACCGATCCCCAGCAAAACCATGCGGTGATCAACAACCTCTGGTTCGACATGACCACGGCATTCCAGTGGACCGGAGGTGTCGTGGGCATCGTCCGCGCCGAGTTGGAGATGGCCTGCGGACTAGCTCGAACATATCCGAACATCCGCTTTTCGATGCAAATTGATCAGGGGTTCGCGGAAATTCCGAAGCATGAGCTCCGGTGGCTTCTGGATGCAGACAACGTAGCCGACGCGTATATGCATTTCTTCGCGCGCTATAAGGGCGCGATTGAGAAAACCAAGACCATCCATGTGCAGACGCCCGACGTCGAAGGCTTCTTCCACCCTTATGAAGCCGGTGACGCTGTTATTGCCATGGGCTGGATGGACAGCCAAAAAGAAAGGCTCTTTGCGCTCGCAAAGGATCAGCTAGGCGCATTTTATCTCTTCTATCTTGTTTACGACATCATTATGTTGCTTAACGAGACAAAGCATTTTTACGATCCAATCGGCCGGGAGCGTTTCGAGCGATATATCGAGTGGATCTCGCATAACTGCGACATGATCTTCTATGGGGGGCGTACCGCCCAAATCGACACCGAAGCGTTGCAACGAAGCAGGGGCTGGCCATCTCCGCGCGGCGTTCCGGTCAAATTCGGCACGGATATCGTCAAGAATCCCGGCACGAATGACGATATGGACATCCTCAAAGGGCTCGGCATTACTGGCGAGTTTATCATCACCGTCGGGTCGCTCGAACCGCGCAAGAACCATGAAACGCTGTACAGGGCGTATCTGATGGCGCTCGAGATGGAGAATGACGATCTGTGTCAGCTCGTCTTTATAGGCAAGCCGATGTGGCGCGTGGACGACATGATGGACACGATCTCGCGCGATCCGCGCCTTAAGGGTAAGTTGCTCCGTCTGACCCCCACGGATATGGAGCTGGCCGCGCTCTATAAGAACTGCCGGTTCACGGTCCTGCCGAGTATCTATGAAGGTTGGAGCCTCACTCTTCCGGAGAGTCTGGGCCAGGGGAAGTTTTGTCTATGCTCGGACACACCCCCGCTTCGCGAAATTGGGCGAGACCTCGTGGACTACGTCGACACGTACGACGTGCGGGGTTGGGCAGAAAAAATCATCCTCTATGCAAAGGATGACGCCTTGCTTCAGACTTACGAAGCTAAGATTGCGTCGGGCTGGCCTAGTATGAAATGGTCGGACACTGCGCGAGAAATGCTTGATGCAGCGTTTGCCTTTGTACCGTCACATAGTCCGCCAGCGTTCGACGAGCCTCCGGTGATATGGATGGATATGACGATGTCCTTCCTAGAGTGGCAGGGCGGAATAAGCGGAATTGTGCGCGCCGAACTTGAATATGCAAAGCATCTCAAGGCGCTGGACCCGCGTACGCGGTTTTTCGCCTACCAGCGTGTTTACAATTATTTCTTCGAGATCGATGACAGCTATCTGATGTGGCTCTTCGACAGCACCGACCTGGCGACCAGCTACGCAAACTTCCACGAATATTGGAACGAACACGAAGGCAATAGCTCTGGCTTCCGCAATCCTTTCCGCCAGGGACAAGACGGGATGCCCTTCCCTGAACATGCAGCTTACCTTCCCACCATACCGAGGAATTCGATTGTGTTCTTCGCGGGGATCGATTCCGACGAGAACGGCAACCTTTCCCGCATTCCGAAGATTAGCAGTCTGTTCCAATCGGGCCGGAGCATATTACAGTCTCAGCTGATCTACGACCTTACGCCGGTTCTGACGCCGCAATTCCATACGCCGACGACATGCATCGGGTTCCGCACCCTTTTCGACCATGTCTCGAACAAGTTCGATCATATCGTTTATGGTGGACGAACGGCACAGCGTGATGGAATTGCGTTTGAGGAACGCGAACATTGGAAGGTTCCGGCCAGCGATTTCGTCGAATTCGGCGCCGATCTCGGCTCGATCCACGGTGCGACCGACAGCCAGAGAGACGCCGAGATATTGCAGCATCTCGGCATCGATTCCGACTTCGTCATTACGGTCGGTACTATTGAACCGCGCAAGAACCATGAGGCACTCTACAAGGCATATCTTATAATGCTGCGAAAGAACCTTTTGAAAAAGCCGCTGCAGATGATTTTCGTAGGCAAACGCGGGTGGAAATCGAGCGATTTTCTCGATTCGTTTTCTGCCGATGAACGCGTTCGCGACAAGATCATTATTCTTAGCCCGACTGATGAAGAGCTCAGCGTTCTTTACCGGAATTGCAAATTTACGCTGCTTCCGAGCTTTTACGAAGGATGGAGCCTTACATTGCCTGAGAGCCTGTCGTACGGAAAGTTTTGCTTAACATCGGACGTCGATCCGCTGCGCGAGACCGGCCGAGACTTGGTGGAATATATCCATCCTTTGGACACGGCCGCGTGGGCGGAACGCATCGCGTTCTATGCCAACAACGAGGGGCAGGTTACGAGCTGGGAACGCAAGATCAAGGCGCAATGGCGTGCGACAACGTGGCGCGAATCCTCCGAAATACTATTGGAGGCCCTTCGCGGCGCGCATGCCGAGAAGGTCATCGAGCACAGCGCCCGACCGGAGAGGGAGAATGCATAATGGCGCGCATATTGGTCACAGGGGCGACCGGCTTCGTCGGATCTTGCGTTTACGCGCTCCTGCAGCGTGAAGGGCACGATACGCATGGTACCACCAAGTCGCGGCCGCACGGCAACATCGTCTATTGCAACATCGAGGATAAAACGGGCGTTTCCCTCCTGCTGAAACAGTTACAGCCTGACGTCATTATACATTGTGCCGCGATATCGAGTGTAACGTCCTCTAAGAGCTTTGAGTACTATTCTGCAAACACGGTAGCGACTGAGAATATCCTGGAAGCCGTCAGAATGGCGGCTAAACGGACGCGCTTCATCTTTATCAGTACGGCCGGTGTGTATGGCAATCAGGACACGGATAGCCTATCCGAGGATCTATGTCCGAAGCCAGTCCATCACTATGGGATGAGTAAATTTTGCTGCGAGCGATTAATTCATAATTTCAGTGATATACTCGACTATACGATAATCCGGCCTTTCAACGTGATCGGTCTTGACCAGACAGCCGACTTTATTGTCCCAAAGCTCTCAAGGGCGTTCGCCGCCCGCGAACCAGTTGTTCGCCTGGGTAATATCGACGTATACAGAGACTACATCGATATCGAAGAAGCCTGCAATATCATCCGACAGATGATCTTTCTCGAACGCTCTTATGGCGAAACGTACAACCTATGCTCGGGGATACCGGTCTCGTTAAGGGACTTGCTCGGTCTTTTTGCCAAAATCACCGGTCACGAGATAAAGGTCGAGATAGCGCCAGAGTTCGTTAGGAGAAATGAAGTGTGGCGGCTTACAGGTGATGCGACGAAATTGAAGACGCTCATAGGCGGTGGTGTTCCAGAGATCTCTATCGAGGAAAGCATTCAGAGGATTGTTGCCGGTGAACAGGCACGGCTACGATAGATCGGTATCAAGCGGCGCGGCGGGCGCAGCGCGCTGCAGCGCCTTCTACGATCGTTGTGCGAGTCGCTTGCGCCCGCCCACCGTTGGTAATGCGTCTAAGGGCTAATCAGAGATCGACCTGCGTGAGCCTCGTAGAATGCCCCGGCTTACGGAGATCGGTTGCAGCCACGTGAACGCCGAATTCCCGGTATTGAGCACGCGAAAGCATCCGGCGGTGCCTGAGAATGCACGGCGGGGCGGGAGGGGGGAATCCGTTTACCGCCGCTTGGCGCATCGATCTAGCCCCGGCATTGTATTCCGAAAACCTTTGCGATCTGGGGGTTGGAGCCTCAGAGTAGGGCCCGTTCAAGGCAATTGACCCTGGCCAAAACGGCTGTAGGAACGAGCGACAAGTCCACGAAATGAGACCGTGCGCACGGCCCGAACAAGCAGCTGCCGTTAACGCTCACTCTCGACACCCCCCCAGCTTATGTGAGAAGAATGAATGACCAATTTGATCGGGTCAGGAACGGACGCTATCGACACCGGTGATATCCTGTGGTTTCATTCTTTTGAGCTTCAGGATGGCAAAACCATCGACGGTGTAAAACCACTCGAGATACAGAAGGCTGAGGCGGATATATTCTTCGCCGGTGGACTGGAAGGAAAAGCGGTCCTGGACATCGGTGCGTGGGACGGTTTCTTCTCCTATGAGGCCGAGCGTCGCGGCGCGGCCCGAGTTTTGGCGACAGATCATTATTGTTGGTCGGGTCCGGGGTGGGGAACCCGAAAAGGCTTCGACTGGATGCATAACGCCCTTCACTCGAGTGTCGAAAGTTTGGACGTCGATGTTCTTTCCCTCGACCCTTCCGCGTTGGGTCAGTTCGACGTCGTGCTCTTCCTCGGGGTGCTTTATCATGTCAAGGACCCGTATGCCTGCTTGGAAGCGGCGGCCAGGATGTGCTCCGACCATCTCATCATCGAGACGGTGACAGCGTTGCAGAACGAGCCTTTGCCGGCGATGCGCCTCTATAAGCCAGGGGAACTTGGCGGTGATCCAACCAACTTCTGGGCACCCAATTTGCCCGCGCTCGAGCTGATGCTAATCACTTTTGGCTTCACGCGGATCGAAGCCGTGCCCTCTCCAGCGTCTGGTTCCCACCCGCTTCGCAAGAACCGCAGCCGGCCGCTACGCTCCAAAAAGACGAATAGCGCCAGCCACCGAACGATCATTCACGCCTGGCGGTGAGCGGCCACTTCGCTGCGCATCAGCAGCTCTAGTAGGCCATCGGCCGAATCCCGCCATGTAGGCAAGCGCGCGGTGGTGACTGCATCGCGCGTCTGGCTGTTATCACGCACGATCGCCGATATGGCGTCGGCAATTTCGTCGGCATCGGCATTTTGGGAGAAGAACTGCAAACCAAACTTTTCATGGGCGCGAAAAGCCGGAATATCCCTCGCCAGAACCGGACAGGAGCGCGCAAGTGCCTCGAACACCGGAAGCCCGAAACCCTCGCCATGAGACGCACACACAAGCGCTTGAGCCTCGTCGTATAGATCGATCAAACCCGCATCGTCCACTGTCGACAGCCACTGGAGGCGGCGGCCGTACTCTTGGTTGCGGACGATCCGCTGTTGAAGCACTTCCGTTTTCCAACCTGCACGCCCCACGATCACCAAACTGATGTCAAAACCGCGCTGCCAGAGTATCTCGACTGCGCTGAGCAGCGCATCATATCCTTTGCGCGGTTCTATCGTTCCAACAGCCAAAATGAACCGTTCGGTGATGGGTGGCATCGATGGGATCGAACTCAAACCAGCCAGGATGGGAGCAATATCGAAGCCCATCGGGAAGACTTCGACCTTAACTTCCTGACCCAACCCGAACTGCGCTGCCAAGACGCTTCGAACCTCGTCAGCGACATGGGGCGAGATGCACACATATCCGTCAGCCAATTTTGCTGTGGCCGCCAGCCACCACCGGAAGCGGACGGCAACTTTAGCCGAGAAATGCTCGGGCGTTTGCATCGGTAGCAAATCATAGACGACAAACCAAAATCGCAGGCCGTTTCTTTTAAAGCGTAAAAGCGACTTGGCCAAACGACGGATCGCATCGAAAGACAGGTCCAGCCCCAAAAAGACGTCCCCAGCCCGCGGTATCATGAGAGGCTCGGGAGCCCCCGCCACCGCCGGCCATGGCGTATACCGAAACGTTCCACCGGTGTAGCGAACCGGCGTGATTTCCCAATTGCCGGGCCGGCGGGTCATCTCAGTTAAGACCGATCTGACAACGCGCTGGATCCCGGTACGAGCATCAGTACGCGCAATCGTCGTGACATCGACGAGTAACCGCCGCGGCGTGCCGTCCGCCAGCGGACTGCTGGAACTGTTGACCCGAGCCCACCGTACCCGTCGGCGCTCGAGCCAAGCCGGCGAGAGTATCGGCAGCAGTCTATACGCTATCTCCCACCCCATGGTCACAACGGCTCTGCCGTCGTACCGTCGAAGCTAGCGATCGCCGCGCGACCCGATCGCGCAACGAGCAGCTTATGCGGGCTCGAGCGAATGCGTATAAAAGTGGAAAGCATCTGCGGTGTTATCGAAATTGTGCAACTCACCTTTGACCAAAACCGCTGCTCTATTGCAATGTTCCTGAATATAGTTCGCATCGTGTGACACGATGACAAGCGCGCGATCAGCGCGCTTCTCAAAAAGCTCGATCCGGCATTTCTCGTGGAAACGCGAGTCGCCAACCGAAATAACCTCATCGATCAGAAAGCAATCGAACTCTATACTCATCGATACCGCAAAACCAAGTCGAGCGCGCATGCCCGCCGAATAGGTATTGATCGGCTCATAAAGATAATCACCGAGATCCGAGAACTGCTGGATGAAGGCTATCCGATCTTCGGCCTTTACGCCATAGATGCGACAGATGAAGCGGAGGTTATCGATACCAGTCAACGCAGACTGAAACCCGCCAGTGTATGCAAGTGGCCAAGAAGCACTCATAGTGCGCCTGACGATGCCGTCGGTTGGCTGCTCGGCACCACTGATAATGCGGATTAGGGTCGACTTCCCTGCCCCATTTCGACCGAGGATACCGAGCTTATCACCAGGTGCGATCGACAGATTGACATCCTTTAGGATCTGCCGAGGGCCGCGCCGCGTGCGGTAAAATTTGTTCACATCTATCAGGTTGATCATTCGGGGATCACTTCCCGGCTAACTTTCCGGAGTTGGGCAAGCGCAATCACCGTCAAACCTGCGCACCACAACATGGCATACGGCATATCATAATGGGCATGGAATTTGCTCCCGAAATACCCCTGACGAATAAACTCTGTACAATGCACCATCGGTAGGAAAAGCACCACGCGCTGCGCTTCGGGGGGAAGGATATCAACCAGGAATGCCGCCCCGGACAAAGGAAATAGGAGATAAGATGCCGGATGCCAAAGCTTGTCGACAAGTTCCGACTGCTCGGCCCATGCGCTTAACAACAAAGCCAACGACATTCCGAACCATGCCAGCACTACCCAGCCACCCATGACCTGAAGCACGTCTTCTGGCGGGACGATCCAGCCCAACGAGATAAACATAAGCGACAGGACCACAAAGGATATGGTCGCCCCCGCTGCCTCAAGCAGGAGCCGCGCCAAGAGTACGTCCATTACCTTAACCTGACGATGATACATCAAGGACAAGTTTGGTTTGATGGCGCCGATCGTGCGAGCGGACATATTTCGCCACAGTAGGACGCTTGAATACCCCGTCACTGCAAAAGCGACGATCGGCAAATCAACCCCATGCGCTGACTTCGTGAGCGTCCATAGCGTCGTAACTCCGAGCGTGAACAACATAGGTTCGACAAAGAGCCACAAGAAACCAATGTTATGCCGACCATATCTCGTAAGCATCTCACGCAGAAGCAGGGCCCAGATCACGCGGCGCTGAATGGCAAACGCCGCAGAGAATGACTGGAAGGAGCGGCTCATAGCCAATGCCTCAGCTCTTATGTTCGTGGACACCAGCCAACAGCATGGTCAGGATGCCCCAGGCGACAATACCGAGCAACAGCGTCGAGAGGATACCACGGAACCGTCGCGGTTCTAACGCTTGGTCCGGCATGCTGGGCTCGACAATTCGTTCGAGATACGCTTGCTTGCGACGCGCTTCGTTAGCGGCGTCCTGCAAGGAGGTCATCGCTGCGCCAAGTTGCTTGTCGGCGAACTGGCTTTCGAGCGACAAGCGTTGATATTGCGCCGCCGTCGAAGAAAGCGACTTTTGGCCGCCTGCCACCATCGAAACCTGGTTCTGCATCTCTCGCTCGAGTCCCGCAACGCGGGTAGCAAGCACGTCTATCTGCGGGTTCTGTGGCGTGTAGGAGCGCAGCTGGAGCAACTCCGACCGGGCAGCGATGATCTCGTCCTGAAGCTTTGACACCATTTGAAGTTGTGCGGTTGCTTGCTTCTCCGGATCAACGACGCCCTCGCTGTTGCGAAAAGCGGAGAGTGCGAGTGCGGCCGTACGGGCCTTCTGCTTCGCCTCGTCGACTTCGACTGAGGCGAAATGAATTAGATCTTGCCTGCCGCGTTCGTTCAAGTGATTGACAGTCGCCTCTGCCATGCTGAGAAGTTGCGAGTTGACCCGATACGCCTCTTGAGGGGAGAACGCCCGGACGGACAACGTCGTAATCGATGCCGCGCTCTCGTGATCGACGGAAATTTTGCCCTTATAGTATTTGTAAAGCGACTCGAAGCTGTCGCTCATGCCGCCGCCGTTGAACCGATCGACAAACGATATTTTCGGATCATCATATGCTTTACGGAACGCGTCGCCTTTGTTGAGCGCGGCCAGAGCATCTCGCGATTGAATGAAGCTTTCAGCGGCAAAAATCTCATCACCGCCATTAGTAAACCCGGTAGATTTGAGTAGCACTCCCAATCCCGAAGTGGCCGGCTTGTCGGGACTGCGGACTACGAAGCGTGATTCCGAAATATAGACATCGGATGCGAGGAATACGAAGTAAATAATCGCAACGATTGTGGGAAGCACTACAGTAAATAGCAACACCCGATCAATCTTCGCAAATCGCTCAAACATCGTATTTTGCATATTTTCTACGTTCCGTATCGATCGCGATATGATCGAATTTCAAAATGTCATGCCCATGAAGGGAGGGTTTTGCAACCGCAAAGGCCTTTCGTACGCCTCTCAACCAGGACGCGCACGCCCTAACGCGCCCTCGCAATCCCGCGGAAGCACCACTGCATCCCGCGAGATCTCACGGAGCAACGTTGGAAAGCGAAGCGATCGGATAGAGGGTGGAAGCAATTACGCTTACGAATTTTTGGACGTCAGCAAGCGGAGCGTTCGATACGTACAGAACGTCCTTGTCGCGGATCGGAAACGTCTGAGCGACGAAGAAAGTCGCTGGATCCTTCAGATTCACCCGATAAATTACCGCGACCTTGCCATCCGGGGTCAGTTGCGCTCCCGCGCGCGTTGCCGGATCGAGCGCGGAAGGGTCTTCGAAGCGAAAAATAAAGATGCCTTTTACGTCCGCTCGCTGATCCTGCAATCCAGCCACCCTTGCGAGCCCTTGCGCGAGCGTCAGACCGGTTCCCTCGAAAGCTACTTCTTCGTTCCGGCCGGTCGCGCCAAGGGCAGTGAAGCTAAAGGGCTGAAATAGCGCAGTTACAACATCATCAGGCTGAAGGCGGATGTTTTGGCGTGGGTCGCGGATAACCGCGCCGAGTGGCATCGAGGCAATTTTCTCGCCGCGCGTGACCTGAATGGTCATCTTTCCGATCGCCTGACGGACCCCGCCCACCGCTGCCAATACGTCCAGTAGCCGCTCCCCCTTGGCCGTCACAGGCACGCGTGCACTCGTCGCGACGTCTCCGACCACTGTTACATTGGAACTGGCGTTTCGGACGGTGCGGACGATGACCTGCGGCAGGTGCGCCTTCCCGGCAAGCCGGTTGGCAATCTCGCGCTCGATCTGGGTCGACGTCCGCCCGGCGGCGACTACCGATCCAACGAACGGAATATTGATACGTCCCTCGCTGCTTACCATCTGTTCCGGCAGCGTCGTCCCACGAGCGGTCGAGCTTGAGGAGTTCAGCCGCGACTCACCGCCAACCGAGCCGAACAACGCCGCCGGCGGGGCCTCCCAGATGGCGATGTCGAGCACGTCACCGCGACCGATCAACGACCCGGCGGGATAACCATCGCCCAACGACTCGGCGAAGAACTTGTCGCGCAGGCTGGAATTCACCTGCCGGGCGACAGCGTCTGAGACATCCACGATCCTGATCGTGGCGTAGTTCGTCATTTTCGCACCGTCTGCCCGCGTGACGGCTCGCGTCGAAGGACCGGCCGCAGACATGATTGCGCAACCCGAGAGCGAAAGCGCGGCCGTGGAAATAAGCAGCGCCCTACCGAGTCCCCCAAGAGACCTGCCCAATCGAGAAATCGTCATCACGTTCCTTTACCCGACCCGACCGGCGTAAGCACGGTAGACGCCGATAGTTTTGTCGATGCAGCGATCCCAGCTATAGTGCGCCGCCACCGCCAACCCCGCCCCTATAGCGGCGTTGCGCCAGATGTCATCCTCCAAAGCCCGCTCGATCCCGGCGCTCAGGGCGTCGATATCGTCGGGGTCAATCATCATCGCAGCCCCCCTGGTCACCTCGGGCAGACAAGAACGGTTGGACACGATCGCTGGAACGCCGCACGCCATCGCTTCAATCGGTGGCAGGCCAAATCCTTCGTAAATCGACGGGTACAGAAACAGGCACGCGCCCGCATACAGCGTCGGCAGATCGCTCTCGTCGACGAAACCGAGCATAATCAAGCGCCCTCTATCTTCCTCGCCTTTGATGAGCGCATGCAGGTGGTCGTTGGCCCACCCCTTTGCACCAACGAGCACGAGGGGAAGGTCCCTTCCTGTGCGTTCGCAAAAAAGCGCATGAGCCCGAATAGCCGACTCGATCCGTTTGCGCGGCTCGAACGTCGCGACCGAAAGAATATAGTTCTTAAAGTCTGCTCCTAATATACGACGCAAATCAGGCCCCAACGTATCTCGATCTCGCGGTTTAAACCGGTTCGACACCCCTAGATGTACCGTCGTAATCTTCTCGGGCGGATAAGACAGATGCTCGATCATTTCTTGTCGCGTCGCTTCCGAGTCGGCCAAGACGTGTGAAGCTCGCTCTAGGGAGTCTCCGAACCGCTTTTCGAAATCGCGAATACGCTCTATCGGATGTGTTGCTGCATGCAAGAATATCGATAGATCGTGAACCGTGATGATGCCACTTTCCGCACGCTGTGGCAGGAAATAATTGGTGCCATGAATCAAGCGATTCTTGAAGTCAGCTTCCGCCCGCCACCTCCTGACGATTTTCGGCAGGCGCGACCGTCGGCGAGCCGCGCCCGAGACGAGACCGGCCGGGTCGCGATGCCGATTTTCGTCAAGAAAGTAAAATAAGCTATCAATCGCGGGATTCAGAGGCAGGCGTTGACACAACTCCCAAGTGTAGCGGCCAATACCGGTAAGATTTGTAGCAAGAGATTCAACTGTCAATCCGACCTTCATATTCACTCCCCAGATATTTTTGCAAAATCTATCAATTCACCGCACCAATCGCACGCCAAAGATCTTGCTGGAAATTTCGTCTTATTTAACAAGATGCCGATATCGATTAGCAATAACGGAGAAGCACGGTATTTTACATGGAAAAGGGAGCATCGGCAGATTAATTTCGCCTATAGCATAGCGATGTCACGAATCCATACCCGTGACGCATCCGGGCGATACCCACGAAAAAAGGGCGCCCGAAACAAACGTTTGCGCACGGAATCAAGGTTTCCAATCATCGCGGCGAGCTTGGCACGGAGATATAATCAGCCTGAGACAGATCATCGCCAAGGACTCTAGATACAAATTTCAGCTTAGCTGTTTTTTTATCCATGTCAGTTGAATATACGCACCACAGTGAGATTCCACGACACAAATAATTTCGACTTGAGACTCTATAGCTGAACCGTCGCGCCAATCGCGAGAGACAACACCTTAATAGGAGACGCCTTCCTGATTTCTGCGCAAGTCTGCATCTACCATAAGCCGGCAAATCTCTTCTAGACTTGTTTTAGCCTTCCAGCCAAGCATCCGCTCAGCCTTACTTGCGTCCCCGATCAATAAGTCAACCTCGGCAGGGCGGTGGAAACGCCGATTGACGCGCACAACTTCCTTCCCAGTAGCAACGTCGATCGCAGTCTCGTAATCGTCTCGCCCACGAAATTCGAGTTCGATATCGGCGGCTTTGAATGCCATTCGCACAAAATTGCGCACTGTCTCGGTGCGGTTCGTAGCAAGCACAAAGGTATCAGGCTCATCAGCCTGCAACATTGCATGCATACCCTCAACATATTCTTTCGCGTAGCCCCAATCTCGCTTCGCATCCATATTTCCCAATTCGAGAACATCAACCTTCCCAAGTTTTATCTTGGCGATGGTATCAGTGATCTTACGGGTAACGAATTCACGACCACGCAATGGGCTTTCGTGATTGAAGAGAATACCACTGCTACCAAAAATACCGTGGCTCTCTCGATAGTTGATAGTAATCCAGTGTGCGTAGAGTTTTGCGACGCCATATGGGCTCCGAGGATAAAACGGTGTATCCTCCTTCTGTGGCACTGCCTGCACCTTGCCGAACATTTCCGAGCTGCTAGCCTGATAAAACCGGATATTTCGGTTCACGCTACGAATCGCCTCCAACATGTTAAGGGCGCCGATTCCGGCGATCTGCGCAGTGGCAACCGGCTGCTCAAAAGACACGCCGACGAAGCTCTGCGCGGCAAGATTATAGACCTCCGTCGCTTCAGACGCATGCAGAATGCGGAGCGAAGACGATAGATCGGTGAGATCGTGCTCGACCAGATGGAGATTGGGATGACCGAGGATGCCCAATTCCTCGATGCGCCAAAAGTTCACCGAACTGGTCCGACGGCACGTGCCATGGACCCGATAGTTCTTTTGTAACAAGAACTGAGCCAGATATGCTCCATCTTGGCCAGAAACACCCGTTATTACAGCACTCTTCACTACTTGCCTCTCTATCGTTTAAACCACAGAGGGAGATACGCGAATGCGTCCTGCATGGTTTAAAAGCATTTAACTATCCCCCCGCCCTCGCTTGACCAAAGAGTTTTATGTCATCTCATCGCCTGATAAAACCACGCTAGCAGACGCTTAAAAGTCTTACATTCGAAATTTCTGCTATCGTCTGCCATCACAAATATTCACCCACCAAGCCTTGGGCGCGAAGCTCTGGGATGCCTTGATTGCGGCAGACCAATTCAAATTTGCACACAAATCGATTTTCGGCATCGGCATTATTCCGTTCGTAGCAATGCCAGGAGCCGTCAGCCGAAGACGGGGCGTGGACAAGCGACGTCGCCCGCTTTGGCAACGCATCGAATAACCGATCGGTCGCTTTGGCGCACCGCGGATCATGAGGTCGCATCTGGTTCGGCGAAGCGCCCACTTGAGGAGCGTGGATAGCGGTATCCCGCGTGCGGAGCGCTTACCATTCGAGAGAATCGCGCAGTGCCGGCCACAAATGCCCGCTTCTTATGTCGCCCATACAGTGCGTTTGTCCCGCGGTATTCATATTTTCTTCCAATGACCAGCAACACTGCAACAAGATTACGATCGCAACGGGCTCGCCGCCTCCAACCTAACCACCACCCCTTCGATCACCTTGTCGAGCGCCTCATCGGAGAAGAACCCCCCTGCCACCAAACACCGGTCGATCAGCACGCGGCGGAACGCCGCGAAGGTTTCCGCATCGGGCTTGCCCGGATCGCGCCAGAAATCATCGAGCCGTCCCTGATAGGTGATCCCCTCGATGTCGTACACCGCCTGGCCGAGCGCGATCACGGGGATATCGAGCGCGATCGCCAGCGTGCCGCTGGTGCTGTTGATCGTCACCATCCCCTTCGAACGCTGCGTCACGGGCACGATGTCGCCCATCTCGAGATAATCGACCCGGTCCACTACGCCGTGGAGCGCCGCCAGCATCATCGTCTCGTCGCGCCAGTCGCGCACGCCATTGTCGAGCGGATGTTCCTTGACCACCAAGCGCATGTCCTTGGGCGCGTGGCTGGCGAACGAGGTGATCACCATCAGCAACGCGTCGGCGACACCGGCGAAGGACGAATGGAAGCGGATCTGCGCGTCCGAATCGAGCTGGAGCGGAAACACCATATAGGGCTCGGTGGTCTGCGCGAGCCGGGCGAGAACCACGTCGGCGCGCTCGCGCGCTTCCTTGCGGCGCGTCAGGCGCCGCGCCCAGCCGATGCCCTCGACCACCGGATGGAACGGACGGTGGTTTTCCCAGAAGGGATAATGCCAGCGCGTCAGCACGTCGGCGAGATTGTAGAGAATGCCCTCGGCGGCGCGGCGGCGGAACGACGAGGGGAAGGGATGCTGCGGCGGGACCGGCGGCAGCTTGGCGGCCTCGGCGCGATACCAGGCGGCATCGCGCGGCAGCGTCGAATGGCCATTCACGCCGCCGAGCTCGAGCGTCACCCAGTCGGGGCGAATATAGCCTTCCTCGAAGACATGCACCGGAATGTGCAGATCGCGGCACAGCGCGATCGCGGCGATGTGCAGTGGCCGGCAGTCGCCGAACAGCACGACGTCGGTAATCCCACGATCGGCGATGATCCGCTCGAGCGCCGCCGGCCACTCCGCCGGGGTACCGCGATAATCGATCCCGTTCGGCAAGCGCCAGAACAGCCGGTCGCCGCCGTTGAAATTGACCTTGTAGACGCCGTACCCGTCGCGCCGCAGCGCTTGCCCGACCTTGCGGAAGAGCGGCCCCATCAGCCCCTGCAGCAACAGGATATTGCGGCGCTCGAGCGCCGGCGGCACCCCCGGCGCCGCGACCTGTGGCATCAGGACCGGTGCACCGGTAGAGTGTTCGGGCATCTGGTCTTCCTTATCGTTACCCGGCAATGGCAATGCCCCAAGTGCCACCATACCAATGCCGCGCTCATATAGAGCGTTCCTGAATTTTCCAAGGAGGTCAGCACCCTTGCACGATCGTGACAGCGTCGCCGGCGGGCGCTATACCGCGACCGCTTCTCCTTCCAGCATTTCCGCGGGCAAGGTTCGGTCGAGGCAGACGACGTGCCGGTTCGAGGCGCGCATTTGTGGCGGATAATGTGATCTCCTTTATTGCTATGCTGCTCGCGTCGATCTTGCTGGACGCTAGTGTCAGACCACGCGCCGGCGGCTTTCGCGAAGCGCGGGGGCTCGTGGTGCATGTTCTGGCGATGACGGTCGTGTTCGGGCTCGGCCTTGCCGGCTCGGGCAACGCTCCGGTGGCGGCGTTGCTGGCGGTGGCACTGCTCGCGGTGTTCGTGGTCGCCTCCAACGCAAAGGTCACCATGCTTGGCGAACCGCTGGTGTTCTCGGACTTTGCGCTGTTGGTCGCGGTGGTGCGCCATCCGCGCTTCTACTTCACCGCGATCCCGCAGCGGCAGCGCTGGCTTGCCGGAGTTGCGCTGGCGCTCGCCGTGCTGACGCTGATCGCCTTGTTCGATTCCGCGCCGCTGGCGCATGCCGTGGGGTTGGCGGTGACGATCGCGGCCGGTGGCACGATGACGATGCTGCTGCGCGGACGCTGGTTCACGACCCTCGCGCAGCAGCCCGCGCTCGAGCAGGATCTCCAGCGCTTCGGGCTGATCCCGTCGGTGCTGCTCTACTGGCGGCGCTGGCGTGAAACGGCGGACCCGCTGCCCCAAGCCCCCCGCGCCGCGCCGCGCGCAGCGGACGGCAGCGTGCCGCCGCAGGTCATCGTCATCGTCCAGTGCGAATCCTTTGCCGACCCGGTCGCGCTCACCGGAGACCCCGCGCGCGCGCTGCCCGGGCTCGATCGCGCGCGCGACGTCGCGTGGCAATATGGCGAGCTCGAGGTCAGCGGTTTCGGCGCCTATACGATGCGCACCGAATATGGCGTGCTGTTCGGTCGCGACGAGGCGGCGCTCGGCTTCCGACGCTACGATCCCTTCCTCACCGCGCAGGCTGAGGCCAGCTATGCGCTGTCGGCACGCCTCGCCGCAGCGGGCTATCGCACGACCTTCGTCCATCCGCACGATTTGCGCTTCTATGGGCGCAACCGGTTGATGCCGGCGGTCGGGTTCGAGACGCTGATCGGCGCCGACGGCTTCGCCCCGATGCCGGAGGGTGGCGGGCGCTATGTCGATGACCGGCGGCTGGGCGCCGCGCTGTCGGGACTGGTCGATGCCAATCCCGGGGCGGGGTTCATTTATGCGGTGACGATGGAAAACCACGGCCCGTGGGACAAGCATCGCGAACCCGGCGCGGAGATCGGGCTCGAAGCCTATCTGCGGCACTTGCGCAGCAGCGATGCGATGCTGACCGCGCTGAGCGAACGCCTGGCAGCCGACCACCGCCCCGCTTTGCTCGTCTTCTTCGGCGATCATCGGCCGAGCATTCCCGGCATCCTCGAGCCGGGCGGCGCGCGCCATACGCCCTATGTCATGCTGCGCTTCGATGGCACCGGAAAGCCGATCCCGGGCAGGGGCCGCATCGACCTTACCCCCGCCGATCTGCACCATGCGGTGCTCGACTGCCTTTGGCCGCCCGCGGGGGTATGATCGTCGCGTTCGCCGCGATGATTGCGGCGTTCGTCACCGATCGCGCAAGACGCGACGCCTTACGCCGCCGGCGGCTGACCGCCAGCGGCCGGACCGCTCACTTGAGGCAGGCGACGATGCCCTCGATCACCGCGACGGTCTCCTTCGGGTCGCGCACGCGCACCGTGTCGAGCCCGAGCTCCTTCGCCGGATAGTCGTTGCCGCCCGGGAAGATCGCGTCGCCGATGAACATCATCTCGTCGAGCGCGATGCCGCTCGCGTCGCGTAGCTTCTTGAGGCCATAGGCCTTGTCGACGCCTTCGCGCGTGATGTCGATCGAAGTCGCGCCGCCCATGTTGATCGACAGACCCGGCAGCCGCTTGCGCAGGTCGGCCTGGATGATCTTGCGCTTGGCGAAATCGGGGTCCCAATGCTCCTTCGCATCGAGCGGCGCCTGCTGACCGAGCGCCGAGAAGGTGATCTGGCTGCCGCGATCCTCGATCCGCTCGCCCCAGGTCTGTTCGGGGACGAAGCCCGTCGCGACCAGCGCCGCGTCGAATTCGGTGAGGATCTTGGCCTTGGTCGCATCGTCGAACAATTCGGCATAGACCGGCGACCAGGCGCCGTCCTTGAAGGTATAGAGCTTGGTGCCGGTGGTCGGCATCAGCCACAATTTGCTGCGATCGGCGCCTTCGGGCAGGCGCGAGGCGACCTGCTTTTCGAACTGCGGCCAGTCGCCCCCCGAGATCACCGCGACATGCGCCACGCCGAGCAGATCGGTCAGTGCCTGCTGCATGGGTTCCTGCAACGGCTGCTTGCTCTCGGCGAGCGTTCCGTCGAGGTCGAAGGCAACCAGTTTCTTCATGCGCTCAGTCTCTGAAGCTATGGCCGATCAGGGCCGATGGGCGAGGATGCGGAAGCCCTTTGCGCAGCGTGCACGCCCTTGGCAAGCCAAATATGCCGGCCGTGAAGGCGCGCCAGACCACGTCAGTCCGCCGGCAAACTGCGCGGTGACGGGTTCGCATTGTTTTAACGCGCTCGCCTTAAGCGCATAGTTCTGGCAAGACGACCGAGGGTGGAACATACGATCGTGCAGAGCAATTCCCGGACGGACATTGGCACACGGCGCGGCATCATCCTTGCTGGTGGCTCGGGCACGCGGCTTTATCCGCTTACCAAGGGCGTCTCTAAGCAGTTGATGGCGATCTACGACAAGCCGATGATCTATTATTCGCTCTCGACCTTGCTGCTCGCGGGCATCCGCGAGATCATGGTGATCACTACGCCGAACGACCAGCCGGCGTTCAAAGCGCTGCTTGGCGATGGCAGCGCGCTCGGCATCGCGCTGGAATATGCAGTGCAGCCCGAACCCGCCGGGCTGGCGCAAGCTTATCACATCGCGGCCGATTTCGTGGCGGACCGACCGTCCGCGCTGATCCTCGGGGACAATATCTTCTACGGTCACGGGCTGATCGACACCCTGGCGCGCGCCGCGGCGACGGTCGAGGGCGCGACGGTGTTCGGCTATTACGTCAAGGACGCTTCGGCCTATGGCGTGGTGTCGTTCGATGCGGCGGGCAAGGCCGAGACGATCGAGGAAAAGCCGATCGCGCCGAAATCGCATTATGCCGTCACTGGACTCTATTTCTACGACGGTCGCGCCGTCGAGCTGGCGCGCGGGCTCAAGCCCTCGGCGCGCGGCGAACTCGAGATCACCGATCTCAACCGGCTGTATCTCGATCAGGGGCAGCTCTCGGTCGAGATCCTCGGCCGCGGCCTTGCCTGGCTCGATACCGGCACGCATGCCTCGCTGCTCGATGCGGCGCTGTATGTGCGGATCATCGAGGAGCGTCAGGGGCTCAAAATCTGCTGCCCCGAGGAGATCGCCTGGCGACAGGGTTTCATCGACGATGCGCAGCTCGCGCGCGTCGCGGCGCCGCTGTGCAAAAGCGGGTATGGCGAATATCTGATGGGCCTGCTCGACGGTCGCGCCGCATTCTCGGCGTCGCCGCAATGATCGCGGCGGGCACGAACCATGGCTAATCTGATCGTGACCGGCGGCGCGGGCTTTATCGGCGCGAACTTCGTCCATCACTGGCGCGCGGTGGCGCCCGATGATTCGATCGTCGTCCTCGACGCGCTGACCTATGCCGGCAATCGCGCCAATCTCGACGGGCTCGCGGGTGTCGAGCTGATCGTCGGGGATATCTGCGACACCGCGCTGGTCTCGCGCACGATCGCCGATCACCGTATCGACACGATCGTCCATTTCGCCGCGGAGAGCCATGTCGATCGCTCGATCACCGGCCCCGATGCGTTCGTCACCACCAACGTCGTCGGCACGCACAGCCTGCTCGCCGCGGCGAAGGCCGCGTGGCTCGATCGCGGGAGCGGCAGGCCGCATCGCTTTCACCATGTCTCGACCGACGAGGTCTATGGCTCGCTCGGCCCCGACGACCCCGCCTTTACCGAGACGACGGCCTACGCGCCGAATTCGCCCTATTCGGCGTCGAAGGCAAGTGCAGATCACCTCGTCCGCGCTTATCATCACACCTATGGGCTCGAGACGACGACGAGCAATTGCTCGAACAATTACGGGCCGTTCCAATACCCCGAGAAGCTCATCCCGCTGTTCATCCTCAACGCTCTGTCCGGCCGGTGCTTGCCAATCTATGGCGATGGCAACAACGTGCGCGACTGGCTGCACGTCGCCGACCATTGTCGCGGGATCGAGCTCGTCCTGCGCGGCGGGCGCGTCGGCGAAACCTACAATATCGGCGGCGGGCAGGAATTGCCCAACCACGCGGTGGTCGACGAAATCTGCCGCGGGATCGACGCGGCGTTTGCGAGCGATCCGCCCCTCGCGCGCCGCTTTCCCGCCGCTCCGGCCGCGCGCGGGCGCCCCACCGCCGAGTTGAAGACGTATGTCGAAGACCGGAAGGGGCATGATCGCCGCTATGCGATCGACGAGGGCAAGATCCGCGCCGAGCTCGGATACGCCCCCGCGCGCGATTTTGCGGGCGGGTTCGCTGAAACGCTGGCTTGGTATCTGGCGCACGAGGATTGGTGGCGGCCGCTTGCAGCCTTGCGCACACGTCCATAGCGCCCTTTTGCTGCTCATCATGGCTCGAACCGTTTCCCCGTCTGACGGATCCTCTTTGAAATTGCGTTCTTGTTATCTCGAATTGCGCTATTGCGAATTGATCCCGTCTTGCGCTCGGTGTACCAGCTTCGCTGCACCGCAGCTAAAACGCGTTGAGCAACCTGGCCTAGGATCCCCATGCCGATCACCGATACGCGACAGAAGAGGCCGAGCGTGCAGGAACAGCGGATCCGGCTGTTCCGCAACGACGTTCTCGAGCGCACGACGATGGTGTCGCCAGTCGCGTTCGTGCTGACCTGGGCGGCGATGCTCGCGCTGGCGGTCTATGCGAGCTGGGGTGCGGCGACGCTCGTCGAATCGGTCGGCCTTGTCCTGTTCGGCCTCTTCTTATGGTCGCTGTTCGAATATGCGATGCACCGCTTCGTGTTTCATATGAAGCTGACCTCGAACCTCGGCCGCGCCTTCCTCTTCCTGTCGCACGGCAACCACCATACGCAGCCCAACGACGCGATGCGCAACATCATGCCACCGCTCGTCAGCGTCGCGATCTGCGGAACCGTCTGGCTGGTTCTGTATGTCGCTGCCGGAGCGATCGGTTCGACGATCTTCATCGGCTTCGGCATCGGCTATGTGATCTATGACAGCGTTCATTACGCGGTCCACCAATTCCCGCTGCGCCATGGCCTGCTCGGACGGTTGAAGCGCCACCATATCCGCCACCATTATGCGCAAGAGGAAGGCAATTTCTCGATCACCGCGATCTTCTGGGATCGCGTCTTCGGGACCGAGGTCGCCACCAAGCGCCGCTAAAGCCGCCCCCGGGGTCTCAACCGGCAGTCAAGCGCTCGGCTAGGGACCCGATCGAGCAGGGTGAAACGGCCAGGTCCAGCTACCGGGCGCTGCTGAACCGACTCGCCCACCGCCACTTGCGCAACGGGCGCTCTCCGACCCTGCGCGCGGGCTTTGATCGTCCTCGGCAAGATCTCGACGGACAGCGGATCGTCGGTACACTGCTACGCGCCCTCGTTATCGCCGGACTTCACAGGCTCGCGCCGCAAGACGATTCGTCCGCGGCGTGGACACGGCTTGCGCCCGACCCTCACAGAGCCGTTGGAAGGCGCGACACGCCCGGATCGGCGCATCGCCATACGTCTCGCGCCATGCGACGATGTTGCCGACCCCGGGGCGCCGGGCCCGCGCGCTGCCCACCGCGGTCGCGACAATGCAGAAACCCCGGCTCCCATGACGGGAACCGGGGTCTTTGCAGGGGATCGGGCGCGTGGGCGGCCGGATCACCCGATCGGGCCCGACACCCGTTATGGGGGGTCGGGTGCCGGGACCGAGGCCGATTAGCCGAGCAGCTTGAGCACGCCCTGCTGCGACTGGTTCGCCTGGGCGAGCAGCGCGGTGGAGGCCTGGCTGAGGATCTGCGCCTTGGCGAGGTTGGTCGTCTCGGTCGAGAAGTCGACGTCTTCGATCCGGCTCTTCGCGTCGGTCAAATTGGCGACGTTCGAGGTCAGCGTGTTGACGACCGAGCTCAGACGGCTTTCGCCTGCGCCGATCGACGCACGCGTCGTATTGACCGCCTTGAGCGCCGTGTCGAGCGTATCCAGAGCTGCCGTCGCGTCGTCAGCGCTCGTGATCGTCAGACCGCCGGTATACGTCTTAGTCGCAGCGGCATAGGTGCCGGACACGTCGCTGAGATCGAGCTGCGAAATGTTGAGCGTGACCTGATCGGTCGAGGACGACCCGGTCTGGATCTTGACACTGTTGCCACCGGCCGCCGCGCTGAACAGCGAGACGTTGTTGAAGTTCGAGGTCCGCACGATGTCGCCGAGCTGCTTGGTCAGTTCGGTGACTTCGGTCTGCAGGTTCGAACGATCGTCGCCGGCGGTGCCGTCACCGCTGTACGTTCCCGAAGCCGACTGCACCGCGAGCTCGCGGATACGCTGCAGGATGTTGGTCGCTTCGCCGAGCGCGCCGTCGGCGGTCTGCGCGAGCGCGATGCCGTCATTGGCGTTGCGGATCGCCTGGTTCTGGCCCTTGATCTGCGAGGTCAGCGACGACGCGATCGCCAGACCGGCGGCGTCGTCCTTGGCCGAGTTGATGCGCTTGCCGGTCGACAGGCGCTCGATGCTGGTGGCGAGCGCCGAGCTCGCCGCGTTCGACGCGTTGCTCGCCTTGAGCGCGGCGACGTTGGTTCCGATAACGGTCATGGTGAGAATCTCCATCGTGGGTCGGCAATCCCGCCGTCCCCCATCGGAGAGCCGAGCCGCCAACAGTGCTAACGACCGGAGCCACGCGCGATTAAGCACTTTTGCAGAGCCGATGCATTTTTGCCAATTTTAGGCAGGTTTACCGGCAATCTCACGGCAACCGGTCAGACTTTGCCGCCCCGGCAATATCCTTAACCACTCGTTTACCAAAACTGCGGCATTGCAAGGCTCGTTCAAGGGGGCCCTTCATGCGATCCATCGTTCCGTCAGCCGCGATCCTTCGCCAGCACTACCCGCTGGTCTCCGCCCTGCGCGCGCAGGGCTTTGCGATCGGCGCCTTCCAAGACGGCAAGGCGCCACGCGACGCGCTGTTCCTCGTCGCCGAGGGCGAGACCCCGCCCGCCGCCGCACGCACCGTCGTGCTCGCCAGCGAAGGGCGCTACATCATTCCGTCGCACGACGGTGGCCCGGCGCGGGTCGCATTCGAAAGCGCCGATGCCGCAGTCGGCGCGGGCTTCGTCCGCGCGCTGCTCGCCGAACCCGAAATGCCGACTGCAGCCGATCCCGAAAGCCTCGCACTCCACGCGCTCGCCGAGCGCGTCGCCGCGGCCGACATTACCGTGCTGATCAACGGCCCGACCGGGACCGGCAAGGAAGTGCTCGCGCGGTCGATCCACCTGAAGTCGTCGCGCGCCGCCGGCCCGTTCATTGCGATCAATTGCGCGGCGCTTCCCGAGACGATGCTCGAGGCGCTGTTGTTCGGCCACCAGAAGGGCGCCTTCACCGGCGCCTCGGCCGGCGGCGAAGGCTTCTTCCGCGCGGCACATGGCGGCACGCTGCTGCTCGACGAAGTCGCCGAGCTGCCGCTCCAGCTTCAGGCCAAGCTGCTCCGCGCGCTGCAGGAGCGCGAGATCGTCCCGATCGGCGCGACCACGCCGCAGCCGATCGACGTGCGCGTCATCGCCTGCGCCAACCGCGACCTGCAGGACGAAGTCGCCGCGGGCCGCTTCCGCGCCGATCTTTACTACCGCCTCTCGGTCTTCCCGCTGACGACCAAGCTGCTCGCCGAGCGTCCGCAGGACATTCCCGCGCTCGCCGCGACGCTGATCCTGCGCCACGCCGGCAACCGCCAGACCATCCCCTGGCCCGATTTGTCGGCGATCGACCTGCTGCTGCGCCACGACTGGCCGGGCAATGTCCGCGAGCTCGAGAACGTCGTCCAGCGCGCGCTGCTGTTCGCCGGCGGCGACACGATCTCGGCCGAGCATATCGTGTTCGACCGCCCGAGCGCGCGCGCAGCGAGCGCCGCGAACGACGAGCCCGCGCAACCCGCCACGCTCGGCAACATCGTCCAGATGCACGAATTCCAGGCGATCCGCGAAACGCTCGCCGCCTGCAACGGCAGCCGGATCGAGACCGCGCGGCGGCTCGGCATTTCGGAACGCACGCTGCGCTACCGCCTCGCCAAGGCGCGCGAACAAGGTGACGACATCGTCTCCGCCGTTGGCCGGGTCGCCCAGTACGCCGTGGGTGTCGCATGAGCATCGACGCAATCGGCGGTGGCGCGATGGGCGTCGATCGGGTGATGGCGCTGCGTGCGCAGATCCTCGAACGCAACCAGGCGCTCGCGCGCGCCGGGACGTCGAGCCCCGCCGCGCCTACGACCGACGCCAAGCCCACGAGCTTCGCCTCGACGATGGAAGACGCGCTGAAGAGCGTCAACCAGGGCCAGGTCGAAGCCGGCAAGCTGTCGGAAGCCTATGAGCGTGGCGAGACGATCGACATCGCCAAGGTGATGCTCGCGCGCCAGCAGGCCTCGGTCGGTTTCGAGGCGACGCTGCAAGTCCGCAACAAACTCCTGTCCGCCTACAAGGACATCATGAGCATGCCGGTATAATCGATGAGCAACGCTCTCACTCCCGCTCCGCAAGGGTCGACTGGCTCCGGGCTCGCCGCAATGGTGCCCGAACGCTTCGCCAACCCGCTCAACCAGCTCCAGGGCCTGCTCGCGCAGCCCGCGGTGCGCCGCAGCCTGCCGATGGCGTTGCTGATCGGCCTGATCGGCGCGGCAGCACTCGCCTGGATGATGCTGGCCAGCCCCAACCAGAAGGTGCTGTTCGCCGGCCTCGCCGACGCCGACAAGGCTTCGGTGACGACCGCGCTGCAGGCCGCCAACATCACTTCGAAGATCGACGCGGCGACCGGATCGCTGACGGTCAACGAGGACGATTATTCGCGCGCGCGCATCCTGCTCGCCGGACAAGGGCTGCCCAAGGCGGCACCCGGCGGCTACGCGATCCTCGACAATCTCCCGATGGGTGTCTCACGTGCGGTCGAAGGCGAACGCCTCCGCCAGGCACGCGAGACCGAACTCGCTCGGTCGATCCAGGAGATCGACGCGGTCGCCGAAGCGCGCGTCCATCTCGCCACGCCCGAACAATCGGTGTTCGTGCGCGATTCGGCAGCGCCTTCGGCCTCGGTCATCGTCAAACTCCAGCCGGGCCGCACGCTCGGCGACGCGCAGGTGTCGTCGATCATCAACCTCGTCGCGTCGTCGGTGCCGGGGATGAAGCCCGAAGGCGTGACGATCGTCGACCAGATGGGCGGCCTGCTGACCAAGGGCGCCAACCAGAGCGCACTCGGCGCGGCGAGCGACGAGCGTGTCGCGTTCCAGCGCCGCATCGAGGAGAAATATCGCGCGCAGGTCGTGCAGATGCTCACGCCGCTGATCGGCGCGGGCAATTTCACCACCGAAGTCCAGGCCGATGTCGACCTCAACGAAACGCAGGCGACCAAGGAAAGCTACGACAAGCAGGGTGTGCTCCGCGTCGAACAGGGCCAGTGGACCGGCAACGGCAAGGAAGGGCAGGCCCCCGGCGGCATCCCCGGCGCGCTGTCGAACACCCCGCCGCCCGCTTCGACGCTGAGCGCGCCACAGCCGACGCCAGCGCCTGCCCCCGGCGCGACGCCCGTGGCAGCGACGCCAGGCGCGACCGGTCCGGTCGTTGCGGCGGCCGCGGGCGCGGTCAGCGATGCGCTCAAGGCGAGCGACCAATATTCGCGCGCTTACGATCTCGGCAAGGAAGTCTCGGTCAGCCGCACCGCACCCGGCACGATCACGCGGCTCTCGGTCGCTGTGCTGCTGCGTGACCCGGAAACGGGCAAACCGCGCAGCCAGCTCGAGATCCAGCAGATCACCCAGCTCGTCCAGACCGCGGTCGGCTACAGCCAGCCGCGCGGCGACCAAGTCACCGTGATCAGCCGCAAGTTCGCCGGCGCGACCGCGCTCGACGACAAGCAGCCGTGGTACGAAGCCGGCTGGCTGCCCGTGGTGGCGCGCAACGTGACCGCGCTCGTCATCGCGCTGCTCGTGCTGTTCCTCGGTGTCCGCCCGCTCGCGACGGCGCTGCTCAAGAAGCGCGACGACAGCGCCGCCCAGCCGCGCGCCGCGCTCGGTCGCGAGATCGGCCCGCCCGATGGTTATGAAGGCGGCCAGATCCCGCCGCCGCGCAGCGACCAGCCGGTCAGCATCGACGCGCTCGAAAATGCGCGCAACTATGACGACCGGATCGGCATGGTGCGCGGCTTCACCCGCGACAATCCGGCGCGCGCCGCGCTCGCCGTACGGGACATGATCAAGTCATGAACGCTCCAACCCGCGTCTATACCGGCGTCGAACGCGCCGCCGTGCTGATGATGCTCGTCGGCGAGGAGGAAGCCGCCGCGATCCTGCAGAAGCTCGATCCCGAGGAAGTCCGCCAGCTCGGCAAGGCGATGTTCGCCGTCGCCGATGTCAGCGAGATCGAAGTCGAGGGCGTGCTCGACGATTTCGTCGGCAAGGCGCGCGAGCGCACCGCGATCGGCTTCGACCCGCGCCCGCGGATCGAAGCGGTGATGACGCGCGCGCTCGGGCAGGAGAAAGCCGACAGCGTGCTCGCGCGGATCGTGCCCGCCCAGGAATCGTGCCAGCTCGACCTGCTCGACTGGCTCGACGCCGGCGAGATCGCCGCGATGATCGAAAAGGAGCATCCGCAGATCGCCGCGGTGCTGATCGCCAACCTCGATCCGACCGTCGGCGCGCAGGTGCTCGAGCTGATGCCCGATGCGGTCCAGCCCGACATCCTCCACCGGCTCGCACGATTGGGGCCGATCACCCCCGAGGCGGTCGAGACACTCAAGACGATGCTCGCGAACCGAACCGGTACATCTCAGGCCTCGGCCGGGGTCACGCTCGGCGGCACCAAGGACGCCGCCAAGATCCTGTCGAGCGGGCGCAAGGCGACCGAACTGCGCGTCATGCCGAAGCTGTTCAAGATCGACCGCGACGTCGCCAAGGCAATCGAGGAAGCGATGTTCGTGTTCGACAACCTCCTCGAACTCGACGACAAAAACCTCGGCACGCTGATCCGCAACATCGACAGCGACATCCTCACGCGTGCGCTGAAGGGCGTCGACGAGAGCATCCGCGCCCGCTTCCTCGGCTGCATGTCGAGCCGCGCCGCGGACGGCATCCGCGACGAGATGGAGGCGCGCGGGCCGATGAAGCTCAGCGAAGTGCTCGAGGCGCAGAAGGTGATCATCCAGATCGCGCGCAATCTCGCCAAGGACGGCACGATCCAGATGGGTGCGGGCGAGGACGATTATGTCTGAATTCACTGCAGGGTTTTCCGCGCGCGGCCAGGGCGTGGCCGAAGCGCTCAAGGCGGCGTTCGCGCCGCGCGTCGCGGGCTTCGCGCCCGCCGATCTGCGCGACCGCGTCGCGCGCGGCCCCGTCTCGTTCGCGCCGCAGGCGGCAGGCGAAGCCGGCCCGCGCCACTTCACCCCCGCCGATCCCGACACCAACCCGACCGAGGGCTGGGACCCGTTCGAGGCGGTGGCGGCCGCAACGCCGTTCATCGACCCGATCGAGGCGGCGCATTCCGCCGGCTATGCCGAAGGCGTCGCCGCCGCGCAGGCCGAGATGGCGGTGACGGGCGAGCGCGACCGCACGCTGCTCGCCTCGCTCGCGCAAGCGCTCCAGTCCGACGATCGCATCGACCGCGACGCAGTGGCGCAGCGGCTGCGGCAGACGGTGTTGTTTCTCGTGACGCGACTCGTCGGCGAGGTCGGCATCGCGCCCGACCTGCTGGCACGCCGGATCGAAACTGCGGTTGATCTGCTTAGCGATGCTGCCGAATCGGCGATCCTTCATGTCCATCCCGACGATGTCGCGCTGCTCGAGGGCAAATTGCCGCGGCAGATCTTCGCGGTCGGCGATGCGAGCCTGACGCGTGGGTCGTTCCAGCTCGAAAGCGCCGCGACGATCGTCGAGGACGGGCCCGAGCTGTGGCTCGAACAATTGGCGCACGCGATCGACCGCGTCGCGGTGCCGGAGGCGTGATGACGATCGCTACAGTACTCCCCTCCCTGGAAGGGAGGGGCTGGGGGTGGGTCGGCCCGTTGTCGAACGCAGCACCCGCCTCAGGCCGACCCACCCCCGCCCCCTCCCTTCCAGGGAGGGGAGGAAAATGCTGAACCGCTTCACCGACTCATACCTCGAATCGCTCGGCGTCCCCGATTTCGCGCCCAAACCTAAGGTCGCCGGCCGGCTCGCCTCGTTCGACGGGCTCCTCATGGAAGCGGTCGGCCTCACGCTCCCGGTCGGCACCGTCTGCCAGGTCGGCGATCGCCACTCGGGCGTCGAGGCCGAGGTGATCGGCTTCCGCAACGGCCGCACGCTCCTCATGAACCTCGGCGGCCCCGCCGCGCTCTTGCCCCAGGCCCCGGTCCGCCCGACCGGCGCGCCGGGCGAGGCCGAAGTCGGCGCAGCCCTGCTCGGGCGCGTCGTCGATGGCGCGGGCAAGCCGATCGACGGGCTCGGCCCGATCCGCGGGGCGGCACGCTGGCCGCTCGCCGGCAAGCTGCAGTCGCCGCTCGATCGTGGCCGCGTGCTGCACCCGCTCGACGTCGGCGTCCGCGCGATCAACGGCTTGCTCACCGTCGGCCAGGGCCAGCGGATCGGCATCATGGCGGGCTCGGGCGTCGGCAAGTCGGTGCTGCTCGGCATGATCGTGCGCGCGGCCGAAGCCGACGTCATCGTCATCGGCCTGATCGGCGAGCGCAGCCGCGAAGTCGCCGACTTCCTCGAGACCAAGGTCGCGGGCGATGCGCGCAAACGCGCGGTCGTCGTCGCGGTGCCCGCCAACCATTCGCCCGTGCTGCGCATCCGCGGCGCTCTCCGCGTCCATGCGATCGCAGAGGCGTTCCGCGCCGAGGGCAAGAAGGTTTTGCTGATCATGGATTCGCTCACCCGCGTCGCGCATGCCGGCCGCGAGATCGGCCTCGCGCTCGGCGAGCCCGCGAGCGCGCGCGGCTATCCGCCGTCCGCCATCGCGATGCTGCCCAATCTGATCGAACGTGCCGGCACCGACGTCCATTCGGGCGGGTCGATCACCGCGATCTACACCGTGCTTGCCGATGGCGATGACGGCAACGACCCCGTGGTCGATTCGGCGCGCTCGATCCTCGATGGGCATATCGTGCTGTCGCGCCAGCTCGCCGAACGCGGCGTCTATCCGGCGATCGACATCGGCCCTTCGGTCAGCCGCGTGATGACCGACATCGTCGACAAGCCGCACCTCAAGGCCGCGCGCACGCTGCGCCGCCACCTCGCCACCTATGAGGAAAATCGCGATCTAGTGCTGATGGGCGCGTACCGCGCCGGCGCCGACCCCGCGATCGACACCGCCATCGCGTGCCATCCGGCGGTAATGGAATATATCAAGCAGGACCCCGACGAGCAGGTTTCGCTGCCCGATGCGGCGGCCGAGCTGATCGGCGTGTTCGGCGGCGACTGACATGGCCAAGCCGACCAAGCTCGAACGCATCCTGCGCGTCCGCACGCTCCAGCTCGGGCTCGTCCAGGCCGAGGAAGCGCGCGCGCATGACCGCACCGCGAGCGAAGTGGCGCTGAAGGGCCGCATCGCGCAGCTCGTCGCCGGTGTCTCGCCAGCGCCCGAACCCGTGGCGGGCTTCTCGCTCGTCGCCGCGGCGCATTTCCGCGAACGCCTCCATCAATCGGCGCACGCCGCCGAGGGACGCCTGCGCGCCGCGCAAGCAACCGCCGAGCGCGCGGTCGAGGCGACGCGCGAGGCGCGCCGCGACCAGAGCGCGGTCGAGAAGCTCATCGCCCGCGCCGATGCCCGGGCGGTGATCAAGGAGATCCGCGCGCTCGAGTCCGCGCCGACCGGTCGCAAGATTCGGCACGATCCTTGCTGATTGCGGTGCACCGGCCGTTTACGGCCTGCCCGGAGCCCCGATGATCGATCCTCTGTCCACCCTGTCCTCCCCCATCGCGATCAACCCGTCCGCCAGTCCGGTGCAGCCGGGCGCGATCGCGCCTGCATCGACGTTCGGGCGCACGTTCGCGGCGCTGCTCGATCCGCGCGATACCGCGCGTGATCCGACAGCGGTCGGCAGCCGCGTGCCCGGCCACACCGACGCGACCGGCAGCGGCGTGCCTATTTGGACGGTGCCCCTTGCGCCACCATCCCGCCTCCCCGCGCAAATCGCGACGGCTACGGCAGCGGGCGCCCCGCCTCCCGCCAGTGCGTCGGCGGCGTCCCCGGTCCCAATTCCGGGTACGCCGAACGCAATCGTTCTCGCGGTCGCGCCGGTGGACGATCCGAGCGCAAGCGTGGCCGAGACGGCATCGCGCGCGAGCCAGCCCGCGCCCGCCGAGTTCATCGGCACGCGCAGCGCCGCAAGCGATCCAGTCGCGCACACCACGTACGGCGATGGCCCGCACGACCCCGCCCCGCACGGTGTCGGCGTGCCGAACGACGCCGACGCAATCGACACCGCAGCGCCGGCCCGGACCGAACCGCGGAGCGCGGCGCCCCTCATGGACGGTCAGGCTACCGATGACACGACGGCGGCGCCCCGCTCCACCGCAGGAGCGCCCGCCCCGGACTTCGCCGATCGGGACGGCGCGGCGGTCTCGTCGGTGCCGACAGCCGGTCCAGCTGCACTTCCGGCCAAGCCAGCAACGAGCCCAGGGCTGCCAGCGTCAGGGCAAACGGCCGCGACCGTCGTCGATGCGCGCGACATCGCGCGCGACCCGGCGACGCCCGCCAGCCAGGCCGACGGCGCCATCGACGCGACCGGCGTGCCGAGCAGCCCGGATGCCGAAGACACCGCAGCACCGACCCCGGCGGCACCGCGGATGCCGTCCCCCCTCGCGCTCTCGACCGCCGAGCCAGCGACGCCCGTAGCCGGTCGGGCGCCGGCTGCGCCGCCGAGCGCAAGCTCCGACCTGCCGACTATCCCCGCGGGTCCGCCGGGGCTTACCGCCCGGAACAGCGCTACGGTCGCGGAGACGGCGGCAGACCGTCCGACGGCAAGTTCGGTCGAGGCGCCTGCGACCGCGCCGCTTCCCGCGTCGGGGCCAACGCGTGCGCCACGCCCTGAGGCGGACGACACAGCGGGCGATCCCGCCACGGCCGCCGCGCCCGGCGATGTCCGGCACGACATTGCCGCCCGCGGCAAAGACGTGCCGAGCGACGCCGCCGACACCGCAGCGCCGATCCCGACGGCACCGCGGATGCAAGACTCGCGGCTCGCCGAGCTACCCTCGATCGCGAAGCCTGTACCCCCTGCTGACATCCAGCCTGCCAGCCGCGTCGTAGCGCCGTCGGCGGCGACGATCTCCGATACGCCAACCGACACCGCCGTCCCCGTGCCGCCGCGCGCCCGCGCAGAATCCTCCACGCCGGACCGCGCCGATCGGACCGGCGCCGCGGGTGCGCCGACGCGCCGCCCGGCCGCACATCCGCCGGAGCCGGCAGTCGCCGGGAGCCCGCCCGCTTCCACGCAGACACTTGCGGCGTTCCTAACGTCGCGCGACGCCGCGAGCGGTTCGAGCGCGATCACCTCGCACGATGACGGCCCGCGCGACGCCGACGGCGACGGCGCGCCGCCCGCTTCCGCCGGCGATTCGGCCGATGGTGCGGCCCCGATCTGGACGGCACCGCCGATGCCAGCCCCCGCTTTTCCCTTGCCGCTCACGCAGCCGGCGCCATCCGCCGGTAGCCCGCCGAGCGAAGGTGCGGCGGCAGCGTCCGCGACCGCGATCGCCGGCACGCCAACCCTCCCCGCCCGATCGCTACCGCCCCGCCTCGCCGCTGCTCCGGACGCCCCGCAACGCACCGACGGGGACGAGAGCGCGCTCGCAGGGGCCTCGCTGCGTCCCGCCGACCGCGCAAGCCCGCTGATCCAGCTTCCTGCCGCTTTGCTGGATGCGCACAGCGATTCCACCGCGCCACTGACATCAGGCACCGCCACGCGTGCCGATGCGCAGCCCGTTCCGCCACCACTCGATCAATCGATCACCGCGGCGCTCGACGCGGCGCTGATGCGTGCGACGGGCGCGCGGCAGGATGCGACACCGCCTGCCCCCACACCCGCCGAGGGCCCCCCGCCGCTCGCCCGCGCTGCGTTCGACCGCGCCGACGCCGCGATCGTCGCGAGCACGGTGCCGCAACCCGCCGGGCGCGTCTTCGCGGCAGCGATCGCCACCGCCTGGCGCGACCGGACGCAGCGCATCAGCGGTTCGGACGGCTCCGCCGGTCCGATCCTGCTCGGCCTCGCCGCGCCGGGCCAGCCGAGCGACGCTGCGATCGTGCCGGCTTCGGCGACTGCCAACGCCAATGCGCTCGATCTCACCCGCGACAGCGGTCTCGAGCGCATGATCGCGCATATCGAGACGCTGCGCGACGATGCCGACGCCCGCGACACGCGGATCCGGCTCGTCCCCGATTCGCTCGGCGGGGTCGATGTCGCGGTGCGGCAGGAGGGCGACCGCGTCCATGTCCACTTCACCGCCGAACAGGAGGCGACGCGCACCCTGCTCGCCGAGGCGCAGCCGCGGCTGACCGAGCTCGCCGCCGCGCGCGGCGTGCGGATCGGCGACACCAGCGTGTCGGCCGATCCCGGCGGCGGCCATGGCGCCGCGCCCCAGCCGCGCCCTGCCCCGCCCGTCACGCCGGCGCCGCGCGCGCCGATCGAAGAAGCCCAAACCCCATCCGACGCGCGCGTCGCCTGAGCCTTGAAGGAGCCCGACCATGAGTGAAGCTGTCGTAGAAACGCCCAAGAAGAAGAAGGGCGGCATAATGAAGTTGCTGCTGCTCGTCGTCGGCGCGCTGGTGCTCGTCGGCGGCGGTGTCGGCGGCGCGCTCTATGCGATGAACGCCGGGCTGATCGGCGGCAAGGGCAGCGCCGAGCCGAGCGGGCCGCGGCTGGTCCCCAAGGCCGAGCAGAAGCGCGCCGGACCCGGCGAGGGCGGCGAGGCCAAGGCGGTCGGCAACAAGCCCCCGACGGGGGTCGGCGGCGACCGATATGCTTCCAATTATTATGCGATGGACAAGGAGTTCACCTCCAACCTCCAGGACAGCGTCCACTTCGTCCAGGTCGGCATCGCGGTGTCGACGCCGTACGACGACACCGTCATCGAAAACATCAAGACCAACGAAATCGCGGTCCGCTCGGCGATCCTGATGGCGCTCGGCGACACCACCGAAGAGCAGGTTTTCTCCAGCAATGGCAAACAGATGCTCCAGCTCCGCTTGGCCAAAGCGATCAACGACACGCTCAAAGAGAAGGAAGGTTTCGGAGGCGTCGGTAACGTTTACTTTACCAATTTCGTTGTTCAGTGAGGCATGGTTAACGAAGGCCTTCAGCACGCAGCAAGCGACCGGCGCGAACGTCCGCGCCACGAGGCCGCGCATGCGACGCTCGGGGCCGCCAACCTCAACCCGTTCGGCGACCTGCACACGGTGCAGCACCTCTCGGCGCGGCTCGCGCGCGGGGTGCGCGCGGTGTTCGAGCCGCTGCTGCGCCGCGAATGCCGCACCTGGGCCGAGCCGCTCGTCGTCCAGCGCCTCGCCGACTATCGCGCGGAACGCCCCGACGGGCTGACCGCGTGGCTGCCGCTGACGATGGCGTCGGCGGGTGCCTTGCCCTCGGGTCAGGCGCTCGCGGTGCTCGACGGGCGCTTCGTGCTCGAACTGCTCGATCTGTTCTTCGGCGGCACCGGCACGGTCTCGGCCGAGATCGGCACCGAATTCACCCCCGCCGCCGAAGCGATGATGACGCGGCTCGGTGCGATGCTCGCGCTGCCGATGCAGGCGGCGTGGGAGCCGCTCGCGCGGATCGACTTCACCCCCGGCCGCGTCGAGGCGAACCCGTCGCTGATCCCCGATCTCGATGTCGAAGACGCCGTGGTGATCACGCGTTTCGGCATCGCGGTCGGCGCCACCAAGCCGGTGTTCCTCGACCTGCTCTATCCGGTTGCGGCGCTCAAGCCGCACGGCCCGTCGCTCACCGGCAAGGTCCACAAGACCGCCGAGCCCGACGCCGCGTGGCGCACGAGCCTTACCCGCGCGGTGATGGACGTGCGCTTCGAGGTCCGCTCGGTGCTCGCCGAGCCGATGGTCTCGCTCCAGCTGCTGATGGACCTCAAGGCCGGCGACGTGATCCCGATCGCGGTCGGGCAGGACGTGCCGGTGATGGTCGGGGGCGACCGGCTCGGGGCGGGGACGGTCGGTACGTCGAACGGCAAGGCCGCGATCCGGCTGACGACAATTTCGAATGACTTAGCGCGTGATCTCAGGGGTGGACTGCAATGAACGACATGACGGGCGGGTATCCGGTGGACGCGAGCCTCGCCGCCAATTTCCGGTTGTTGCAGGACGTCGACGTCAAATTGACGGTCGAGATCGGCTCGACCTCGCTGACGCTGCGCGAATTGCTCGCGCTCGGCGAGACGAGCGTGATCGAGCTCGACCGCCAGGCCAACGAACTGCTCGACGTGCTCGTCAACGGCACGCTGATCGGGCGTGGCGAGGTGGTGATGGTCGGCGACCATTTCGGTGTGCGCATGACCGAGCTGGTCAGCCCCGAAAAGCGGGGCTGACGCCATGATGTGGTCGTACATCCTCAAGCTCGTCGTGCTGCTGCCGCTCGTCTGCGGGCTGATGATCGGGTGCCTCTATGCCTGGCGCAAGCTCGAGTCGCGCATGCCGGGCCAGCCGTCCAACCGGATGCTCAAGGTCGTCGAGACGATGATGATCTCGCCGAGCGTGCGCGTCGCGGTGCTCGATTTCGAGGGGCGCAAGCTGCTCGTCTCGGTCAGCCGCACCGGCGTGGCGCTGCTTGATCGCGGCGACGGCAAATGAGCGTCAAGGTCGTTCGCAAGGGCTCGGGGCCCGCACTGATCAGGACGCCGGCGCCGCGCGTCGCGCCGTGGGGCAAGATCGCGCTCGTCGTGCTCGGCATCCTCTTCGCGCTGATCGTCGCGCATCCCGCCTTCGCGCAAGCCGCGCCGCTCGCGACGCCGCCTGCACCGGGCGCGGGCGATGCCGCCGACCGCGCGCTGAAGGACCTCGGCGGCGGCAATGCGCCGCTCGCTTTGTCGCTCCAGCTGCTCATCGTCATGGGGCTGCTGACGATCCTGCCCGGCATCCTGTTGATGATGACGAGCTTCACGCGGATCATCATCGTGCTGTCGATCGTCCGCCAGGCGATGGGGCTCCAGCAGACCCCGCCCAACCAGGTGCTGATCGGGCTCGCGCTGTTCCTGTCGTTCTTCGTGATGGCGCCGACGATCAACCAGATCAACACGGCCGCGATTCAACCTTATGCCGCCAACAAGATCGGCGCGACCGACATGATCAAGGCGGCGGGCGTTCCCTTGCACGCCTTCATGACTAAGCAGACGCGCAAGAAGGACATCACCATGTTCGCCGGCATCGCCAAGAGCGGGCCGTACCAGAATGCCGAGCAGATCCCCTTCTCGGTGCTGCTGCCGGCCTTCGTCACGAGCGAGCTCAAGACCGCGTTCCAGATCGGGTTTCTGGTGTTCTTGCCGTTCATCGTGATCGATCTCGTCGTTGCGACCGTGCTGATGTCGCTCGGCATGATGATGCTCTCGCCGACGATCATCTCGATGCCGTTCAAGCTGCTCCTGTTCGTGCTGGTCGATGGCTGGGCGCTGACGATGGGCTCGCTTGCCAACTCGTTCGTGAACTGAGCCGATGGACGCGGACTATTTTCTCACGGTCGCCAACCAGACGATGTGGGTGCTCGCGCTCGCCTCGGCGCCGATCCTCATTCCGGCTTTGTTAGCTGGGCTCATCACCGGCATGATTCAGGCGGCGACCTCGATCAACGAGCAGACCTTGTCGTTCGTGCCCAAGCTGATCGTCGTCGCGGTATCGCTGGCGGTGTTCGGGAGCCTGATCCTGGGGTTGCTGTGCGATTTCACGCTGGGGATCTTCGAGCGGATTCCGGATCTGGTGCGATGACGACCTTGGAGGAGCG
>NZ_JH584241.1:1039434-1304133 GCF_000241485.1 Sphingomonas sp. PAMC 26605 | reverse complement strand
CCCTTCTGCTCCCCTCCCGCTTGCGGGAGGGGCTGGGGGTGGGGCTGTAAGCGCGTCGAATGGTTCCAGGTCATTCCCTCCCCTAACCCCTCCCGCAAGCGGGAGGGGAAGATGGGCCCGCTAGGCTTCGGCCTGTCGATCGAGCCGCAGCTCTGGGCGCTGATCTTCGTGATGGTCCGCGTCGGCGCGGCGTTCGTCGCCGCGCCCGTGTTCAGCGCGGTCGGCATCCCGCTCGTCGTGCGCGTCACGCTGTCTGGGGCGATCGGGGTGCTGGTGCTCGCAGTCCACCCGATCACCCCGCCCGAACACGTCTTCGCGCTCGCGACGATCCTCTCGGTCGCCGCCGAAGCCTTGGTCGGGCTCGCGCTCGGCTTCGTGCTGCAGATCGCCTTTGCCGCGCCGATGATCGCGAGCGAGGTGATCGGCACCTCGATGGGGATCGGCTTTGCCTCGGCGATCGACCCGCAAAACGGCAAATCGACCCCCGCGCTCGGCCAGTTCTTCTCGATGATGCTCACTTTGCTGTTCCTCAGCGTCAACGGCCACCTGATCCTCGTCGAGATGATCGTGAAGAGCTATGTCGCGCTCCCGCCCGGCGGCGCCTGGCTGAAACCGCAACAGCTCGAGAACATCGCCTTTTTCGGCGGCTACACCTTTCTGGCAGGCCTCCTGCTCGCGCTCCCGGTCGGCTTCCTGCTGCTCTGCCTCAACCTCATCGTCGGGATGATCTCGCGCTCGGCGCCGTCGCTCAACCTGTTCGCGGTCGGCCTGCCCGCGAGCCTCGCGGTCGGCGTCGTCGCGCTCGCGCTCGGCTTTCCGGCGATGGGCGATTATCTGCTCGTCATCATCGATGAAGGCCTCGCCGCGACGCAATCGCTGGTGCTCGGCTGATGGCAGACGAATATGGCGAAAAGACAGAAGCGCCAACCGCCAAGCGCAAACGCGATGCGGCCGAAAAGGGCGACGTCCTCAAATCCCGCGAACTCGCCACCGCGTTGATGATGCTCGCCGGCTGCGGCTGGCTCGCCTTCATGGGCCCGTCGCTGGTCGGCGCGTGCAAGGAGGTGATGATGTCGAGCTTCGCGTTCGACCATCGCGACATCGAGGATTTCTCCCCCTTCCGCCCGCTCATCCAGAGCGGCTGGAAGCTCGCGCCGTCGGTGATCTCGCTGCTCGCGCTGACGATCGTCGCGGCGATCGTCAGCCAGGCGGGCCTCGGTCATCTCAGCTTCAACGGCTCGCTGCTCGCCCCCAAGGGAGCGCGGATCAACCCGGCGTCTGGCCTCAAGCGGATCTTCGGACCGCAAGGGTGGATCGAGCTCGGCAAGTCGCTGCTCAAGGTCGTCCTGCTCGGCGCGATCGGCTGGCACATGCTCGACCAGGTCGCGCACGCCACGATCGGGCTCGCCTCGACCAATATCGGCACCGCGGTCGGCGTGCTCGGCAGCACCTTCACCGGTGTGCTGTTCGCGATGGCCGGCGGGCTCGTCGTCATCGCCGGGATCGACGTCCCGCTGCAGATCTTCCAGTTGCTCCGCAAACTGCGCATGTCGAAACAGGATCTGCGCGACGAGCATAAGGAAACCGAAGGCTCGCCCGAGGCGAAGGGCGCGATGCGCCAGCGCCAGCGCGAGATGTCGAAGCGCTCGATGCGCGGCGCGGTGAGCGAGGCGCATGTCATCCTCACCAACCCGACGCACTTCGCGGTCGCGTTGCGCTACAATCGCGAGAGCGACCAGGTGCCCGTCGTCGTCGCCAAGGGGCGCGGCGTGGTCGCGCTGGCGATCCGCGAGCTCGGCGCAGAGGCGCGCGTGCCGGTGCTCGAATATCCGTCGCTCGCCCGCGCGGTCTATTACACCAGCCGCGAGGGCCAGGAAGTCCGCGACGATCTCTACGTCGCGCTGGCGACGATCCTCGCCTTTGTCTTCGGGCTCAACAGCCAGGCGGGCGCCACCGCGGCGCCGCCGCGGGTGCAGGTGCCGCCGAGTGCGCGCTTCGACGAGAATGGCGTGAAGGAAAGCTAAAGCTTTCGGGCGTTTCGTCGTTCTTTCGAATGAGCGCTTTTCCGGGACGATGATATGGTGACGACCACCGCGACGACTGCGACGACGCCCACGACCTCGACCGCGACGGTCTCGGGCTCTTCGATCCTGACCTCGCTCGGCGCCGGGTCGGGGGTCGATACGGCAGGTCTGATCAAGTCGCTCGTCAGCGCGCAGTTCGCCGCGAAGAACGCCTCGCTCAGCGCACAGGACACCGCGCTCAACGCGCAAATCTCCTCGGTCGCCAAGGTTCAGAGCGCGATCACCAGCTTCGCCTCGGCGCTGAGTTCGCTCGTCTCCGGCGGCAGCCTCGCCTCGCAGCCGACGAGCAGCGATTCGAGCGTGCTGACCACGACCGCGCTGCCGGGTGCGCGGCTGTCGGGCCTGTCGACGCAGGTCTCCGTCGAGAGGCTGGCGACCGCACAGACCGCGATCGCCAGCTTCCCGGGCGGGGCACCGACCTTTGCCGATGGCGGTACGCTGACGCTCTCCTTCGGCACCGCGGCCGACGACGCCGTCTCGTCGGTTACGCCACCATCCGATGGGATCCAGATCGCGATCCCGCAAGGCGCCACGCTCGCGCAGGTCGCTTCGGCGATCACTGCGAACGGCAAGGGGCTCACCGCCTCGGTGGTGACCGACGTCAACGGCGACGCCTATCTGTCGCTGAAAGGGCCGACCGGTACGGCGCAGGCCTTCACGCTCAGCGGCACCGGCAGCCTGGCGCAGCTCAACGTCGGCGGCAAAAGCCCCGCGGCGACGATCAACGGCCAGGCGGGCAACGCCAAGGTGACCGTCGACGGCGTCAGCGTCGAGCGCGCCAGCAACACGATCACCGACCTGGTCGCCGGCGTCAAACTGACGCTCACCGGCCTGTCGCCGACGACCAGCGCGACCAAGGCCGACGGCACCCCGACGACCGTCGCCAAGCCCGTCTCGCTCGGCAGCACGACACCGAGCGACGGGATCGCCCAGGCGGTCAACGATTTCGTGACGACCTACAACCAAGTGCTCGCCGAGCTGAAGACCGAGACCGATCCGGCGACGGGCCCGCTGCGCAGCGATTACAACGCGACCAACCTGCTGCGCTCGCTGCGCGGGCTCACGCTGACGACGCTCTCGACCGGGGGTGCGCCGGGCGACCCGGTCAACCTCGCCTCGATCGGCGTCGCCACCAACAAGGACGGCACGCTCAGCGTCGATTCGTCCAAGCTCAACACCGCATTGCTCAAGACTCCCGCCGCGGTCGAGGCGCTGTTCGCCAACGGCACCGGCGCGAGCGGAGGCGGGCTTGCCGCCGCGCTCAACACGATCACCACCGCGGCGACCAGCAACAAGGTCGTGATCAACGGCCAAGCCGAAAGCACCGGCCTCGTCGGCAGCACTCAGCTCTACACCGCCAGGCTCGCCAAGGTGACCGACGCCGAAGCGCAGGTGACCACCGACACCGCCGCCTATCAGGAGCGCCTCACCAAGCAATATGCCGCCTCCGACGCGATCGTCGCGGCGTATAAAGCGAGCGCGAGCGCGCTGCAGAGCCAGATCGACCAGTGGAACAAGACGAGCGGATGAGCCTCGCCTACGCCACGGCCATCGGCCGCAATCCCGAGGCGACCTATCGCCAGATCGAACTCGCCGGGCAGACCGCCGAGGCCGACGGGCCGGCTCTCGTCCAACTCCTCTACGACGAAGCGATCCGCGCTTTGCGCGGCGCCGCCTGGGCGGCCGAGAACGGCAATTATGCGATGAAGAGCGACAAGGTGACGCGCGCCACCGCGATCCTCTTCGCGCTCGAGGCCGGGCTCGATTTCACCGCGGGCGGCACGGTCGCCCCGGCGCTCGCCAAACTCTATGCCGGCGCGCGCCATACCGTGGTCAACGCCGCGATCGGCCATGATCCGCGGCCGTTCCGCGAGGTCGCCGATACGCTCGACGAAATCGGCCAGGCGTGGCGCTCGGTCCGCGCGGCCTGAGGCGTCAGCCGAACCAGCGCTTCATCGAGAAATAGCCGATGATGCCGACCGTGATCGCGATGCACACCCCGCCGATCGCATCGAACGCCCACGGCTCCTTGGCGAAGGGCAGCCCCTCGACGTTCATGCCGTAAAGGCCGGTGAGGAAGGTCAGCGGCAGGAAGATCAGCGCGACGATCGAGATCAGCAGCGAGCGCGAATCGATCTGTTCGGCGCGCAGGTCGGTCAGCGCCTCGTGCATCAGCGCCGAGCGTTCGCGGATCGCCTCGAGTTCCTCGGCCATCCGCGCGGCGCGGTCGGCGGCGGAATTGAGGTGGAGCCGGTCGTCGTCCTGCAGCCAGTCGCACGGCAGCGCGGCGAGCTTCTCGAGCGCAGCGCGCTGCGGCGTCAGGAAGCGGCGATAGCCAATCGCCGCGACGCGCACCTTGGTGACGCCGCGGCGCAGCACGAACACCTTGTCGGCATCGAGATCGGCCTCGCAATCGTCGAGGCTGTCGCCGAGATCGGCGACTTCGGGATCGAGCTCCTCGGTGATCGCCACCGCGAATTCGGCGATCAGGTCACCGGGGTCGCGGATCGTCCCGCCTTCGATCTGCTTGACCACGTCGTCGACCGCGGTGACCGACCGCCGCGTCACCGAGATCACCCGCCCCGCCATCGCCCAGATGCGGATCGAGGCGAGCGGGTCCGAGGCGGTCATCGCCTCGTTCGACCGCCCGCGCAGATTGAGGAAGGCGCCGTCGCCGAGCGCCTCGCAGCGCGGCCGCGATTCGCTCGTGGTGAGCGCGTCGACGACATAGTCGGGGACTTGCGCGACACCGCTCAGCCACGCCTGGGCCTGCTCGTTGTTGCTGGTGAGGTGAACCCAGACCAGATCGCCCGGTGTATCGAGCGCTTTCTCGATATCGACGCGTTCGGCCTTGCCGTCGGCGACCCGGTACGCAAATCCACTCATTGCCATTCCACCCAAATCGTCAGGCCCGCTTCGCGCGTAACGGGCGGCGTGTCGCAGAGGATCCGCACTGCATCGGCGCGCGCGCGGTCGAGGATCGCGGCCGGCGCGTGTGCCGGGGCATAGATCCGGTCGGCGAGCGCGAGCGCGCGCGCCTCGCCGAGCGTGAGTTCGTCGGGATCGGCCGAGCGCAGCTTCAGCGTGAAGAGCCGGTCGGTCGGGGCCGCGGGCATCATCAGCCACGTCTCGACCGCCTCGGGGGGTGCCGCGAGCGGATCGAGCGCGCCCCCTTGCGCGAAAGCGGCGCCGAGCGCGCGCCGCCGCGTATCGAGCGCCGGGAACGCGAGCCGGATCGCGGCGCGCAAGGCGTAGAGCCGGTCGGCGAGCGGCCCGAGCGTCGCCGGGAGCAGCGCCTCGAGCCGCTGGCGCAACGCCGCCGCGAGACCCGCCGACGCGCCGCCGGTGCCGATCGCGATCAGCACCGGACTGCGGTCGATGATCGCGGGCAGCGTGAAGTCGCACTGATCGGGCCGGTCGACCGCGTTGATCAGCACGCCGCGCGCCTGAAGCCGGGCGATCGCCGCCTGCGCTTCCGCCTCGTCCTCGATCGCGACGATCGCGAGCGCGGCGCTAGCCTCCTCGCCGACGATCATCGCGCCCGCGCGTTCGAGCAGCCGGCGCTTCGCCTCGGCCGGCTCGCCTTCGCCGAGCAGCATCACCGGCCGGCCCGCCAGCCGCACGAACAGCGGCAGGCTGTGCAGGCTCACGCCTCGGACGCTTCGGGCTTCAGCCATTCGGGGACGCGCTCGGCGGCGAGCACCGTCTCGGGCAGGATGCGGTCGGCGACGACGGCGAAGCGGTCGCCGTCGACGAGCACCTCTGCCACCCATGCGCGGCTGTTATAGGTCGACGACATCGTCGCGCCATACGCGCCTGCGGTGCGGAACACCGCGAGGTCGCCGCGCTTCACCACGTCGATCTCGCGCCCCATCGCGAAGGTGTCGCCGGTCTCGCACACCGGTCCGGCGATATTGGCGGTCATCCGTTCACCGCTCGGACGGACCGCGGCGAAATCGTGCCAGGCGTCGTACATCGCGGGGCGCGCGAGATCGTTCATCGCCGCATCGACGATGACATAGGGCGTCGGCACGCCGGGCTTGACCCAGATCACCTCGGTCAGCAGCACCCCGGCATTGCCCGCGATGAAGCGGCCGGGCTCGAACATCAGCCGCACGCCCCAATCCCTGGTGACGCGCGCGACCATCGCGCCATATTCGGCCGGGCTCGGGAAGCTCTCGCCCACACGATAGGGGATGCCAAGACCGCCGCCGAGATCGACGCGCTCGATCGGATGGCCGGCGGCGCGCAGCTCGGCGACCAAGGCGCCGATCCGCGCATAGGCGGCTTCGAGCGGGCCGAGGTCGCTCAACTGGCTGCCGATATGCATCGCCACGCCGCGCATCGCGAGCCCGGGCAGCGCCGCGAGCCGCGCGAAGATCGCGGGCGCCTGGTCGATCGGCACGCCGAACTTGTTCTCGCGCTTGCCGGTCGAGATCTTGGCATGCGTGCCGGCATCGACGTCGGGATTGACGCGCAGCGTCGCATCGGCGCGCAGCCCCCGCGCGGCGGCGATCTGCGCGAGCACCATGCCCTCTTCCTCGAGCTCGAGGTTGAACTGGCCGAGCCCGACGTCGAGCGCGGCGTTCAGCTCGGCGTCGGTCTTGCCGACGCCCGAGAAGACGATGTCCGCCGCCGGAATCCCCGCCGCCAGCGCACGCGCCAACTCGCCGCCCGAGACGACATCCGCGCCGTACCCCGCCTTGGTGAGCACCCTCAGCACGCCGAGATTGGGGTTGGCCTTGATCGCATAAGCGAGGTGGACGTCGCCCGCCCCCGCCAGCCCTTCGCGGAAGGCGCGCGCGTTCTGCTCGAACATCGCGGAGGAATAGACATAGACCGGCGTGCCGACCGCCTCGGCGATCGCCGCGAGCGGCACGCCTTCACAGTGCAGCGCGCCATCGACGAGCGAGAAATGATCCATCGAATGAAAGCCTGTCAGTTGGGAGGCGGAAGGCTGAACTCGTCGCTCCGGCGTTCCGCGGAATTGGTGAGCACCTCGTCGCTGCGCAGCGGCCGTTCCTGGTTGGTCGGTTTGAGCAGATCGGCGGGGGTCGGCGTCGCTTTCGCGCCGTAGGGCGCGACGGGGAGCGATTTCCCCTCGGCCGGTTTCAAGCTCGACGCCGCACCGCATCCGGCGAGCAGCAAGGCGACGCAGAACCCGAGAGCCAGACCGTGTTTCATGCCGTCTTCCCTTCGCGCGCCGCAGCGATCGCGCCGCGCACCCGCACCGGCGCGGTGCCGCCGAAACTCACGCGGCTGGCGACCGAGGCATCGACCGACAGCACGTCGTAGACGCGCTCGTCGATCCGGCTGTCGATCGCCTGCAATGCGGTCAGCGGCAGCGCGTCGAGCTTGAGCCCGAGCGCTTCCGCGCGCGCGACCGCCTGGCCGGTGATGTGATGCGCCTCGCGGAACGGCACGCCCGCCTCGCGCACCAGCCAGTCGGCGAGATCGGTCGCGGTGGCGAAGCCCGCCTCCGCGACTTCACGCATCCGCGGCGTTCGGAAGGTCGCGCTCTCGACCATCCCGGTCATCGCCGCGATCGACAGGCCGAGCAGATCGTACGCCTCGAACACCGGCGGCTTGTCGTCCTGCATGTCCTTCGAATACGCCAGCGGCAGGCCCTTCATCGTCACCATCAGCGCGGTCATGCAGCCGAGGATGCGGCCCGCATGGCCGCGCACCAGCTCGGCGGCGTCGGGATTGCGCTTCTGCGGCATGATCGAGCTGCCGGTCGACCATTGATCCGACAAAGCGACGAAGCCGAACGGCTGCGACGCCCACAGCACGAATTCCTCGGCGAGCCGCGACAGGTGGAGCGAGCATTGCGTCGCGCAGGTCAGATACTCGATCGCGAAGTCGCGGTCGGACACGCCGTCGAGCGAGTTGCGCGTCGGGCCATCGAAACCGAGCGCCGCCGCCGTCATCGCGCGGTCGATCGGGAAGCCCGTGCCGGCGAGCGCCGCCGAGCCGAGCGGCGACAGGTTCATCCGCTTGCGCGCATCGGCAAAGCGGCTGCGGTCGCGCGCGATCATCTCGTGATACGCCATCAGATGATGGCCGAGCGTCACCGGCTGTGCGCTCTGGAGATGCGTGAAGCCGGGCATGACGCTGTCGGCATGTTCTTCCGCGCGCGCCAGCAGCGCATCCTGGAAGGGGACGAGCGCGGCCTCGACCTCGTCGATCGCATCGCGCACCCACAGCTTGAAGTCGGTCGCGACCTGATCGTTGCGCGAGCGTGCGGTGTGCAGCCGCCCCGCGACCGGCCCGATCGCCGCCGCGAGCCGCGATTCGCTCTGCATGTGAATATCTTCGAGCGCCATGTCCTCGGCGACGCCGTGCGCCTCGTACTGCGCGGCAACCATGTCGAGACCCGCGGAAATCGCCGATGCATCGTCCGCCGCAACTATTCCCGTCGCGCCGAGCATCGCGACATGCGCCTTCGATCCGGCGATGTCCTGCCGCCAGAGCCGCTTGTCGAACGGGATCGAGGCATTTATCGAACGCATGACCGCGGCCGGACCCTCGGCGAAGCGCCCACCCCACATCGCATTGGACGTGCCCATGTTGTTTCGCTCGGTGATCGCTTCGGTCCTGCTGCTCGTGCTAGCCGGGTGCGATAAGCAAGTCTCGTCCAACGGGCAAGCGGAGGTCGCGCCGAACGGCACCGCGCCCGCCGCCCCCGCCGCCGCCGCGCCCGAGGCCAGCAAGATCGATCGCAGCCACAAGGGCGAGGCCGCGCCGACGCTCAGCTTCGAGGATCCGGCAGGCAAACCGACCAGCCTCGCCGCGTTCAAGGGCAAGCCGCTGCTCGTCAATCTGTGGGCGACGTGGTGCGGCCCGTGCGTCAAGGAGATGCCGACGCTCGACCAGGCCGCCGCGAACATCGCGGTCGCGACGATCAGCCAGGACAAGGACCGCCCGACCGTCGCCGCCTTCTTCGCCAAGCAGAAGTTCACCCGGCTCCAGCCCTATCTCGACAAGGAATTGGGCTTCAGCCTGGCGTACAACGCCAGCCTGCCGATGAGCATCCTGTTCGATTCGACCGGCCATGAAGTGTGGCGCAGCACGGGCGGAATGGACTGGACCAGCGCCGCCGCCAAGGCCGCGCTCGGCGAGGCGAAGTAACATGGCCGATCTCGCGATCCTCTACGAGCATCCGGCCTGGTTCACCCCGCTGTTCGCCGCGCTCGACCGGCGCGGCGTCGATTATGTCGCGGTCACGCCCGACGGCGCGTTCGACCCGGCCGACACGACCCCTCCAGCACGACTCGTGTTCAACCGCATCGCGATGTCGAGCTTCCTGCGCGCGAGCGAACATCCGATCTTCTATGCGACCGCGTTGCTCGACCATTGGCGACGCGGCGGGGCGACGATCGTCAACGGGCCCGAAGTGCTAGCGATCGATTCGTCGAAGGCGCGGCAATTGTCGCTGATCGCTTCGCTCGGTCTGGCGATCCCGGCGACGCGTATCGTCCACCGCGCGGCCGACGTCGTCGCGGCGGCGCAGGCGATCGGCTTCCCGCTCGTCGTGAAGGCCAATATCGGCGGATCGGGCGCGGGGATCACGCGCTTCGATAATCTCGCCGAGCTGCGCTACGCGGTCGAGGCGGGCGAACTGCCGAGCAGCGTCGACGGCGTGCTGCTGGTGCAGGATTACGTCCCGGCGCGCGACGGCCGCGTCACGCGGATCGAGACGCTCGACCGCACATTCCTCTACGCGCTCGACATCGCGGGGGGCGGCGCGTTCGATCTGTGCCCGGCCGACGCCTGTGTCGACGACGCCGCGCCGATCGCGATGGTCGCGACCGACCCCGGTCCCGCCTTGCGCGACGCCGCCGAACGGATCGCGCAGGCGGTCGATCTCGACGTCGGCGGGATCGAGGTGATGATCGACGATCGCGACGGGACTCCGCGCTTCTACGACATCAACGCGCTTTCCAACTTCGTCGCCAAGCCACATGATGTGCTGGGTTATGATCCGCACGACCAGCTTGTCGACTATCTCATCGCACGACTCGAGGCTCTCTGATGCGTTACGGTTACTGGATGCCGGTGTTTGGCGGGTGGCTGCGCAATGTGGCCGACGAGCCCGAGGCGAGCTGGGCCTATGCCAAGCGCCTAACACAGCGCGCCGAGCAGATCGGGTACGACTTGACGCTGATCGCCGAGCTCAACCTCAACGACATCAAGGGGATCGAACAGCCCGCGCTCGACGCCTGGTCGACCGCCGCCGCGCTCGCCGCGGTGACCGAGACGATCGAGCTGATGGTCGCGGTGCGCCCGAACTTCCATCACCCTGCCCTGTTCGCCAAGGCGGCGGCGAACATCGACCAGATTTCGGGCGGGCGGCTCGCGCTCAACGTCGTCTCCTCGTGGTGGGCCGACGAAGCCAAGCAATACGGCCTGCAGTTCGACCAGCATGACGATCGCTACGCGCGCACCGACGAGTGGCTGCAGGTCGTCGATGGGCTGTGGACCCAGCAGCGCTTCGACTTCACGGGTCAGTTCTACCAGACCGAGCAGGCGATCTGCGCGCCCAAGCCCGCGCACAGGCCGGTCGTCTATGCCGGCGGCGAGAGCGAGAAGGCCAAGGCGATGATCGCCGCACGCTGCGACGCCTATGTCATGCACGGCGACCCGGTCGAGGCGATCGCCCCCAAGATCGCCGACATGGCGGCACGGCGCGAAGCGGCCGGCGGCGCGCCGATGCAATACGGCATGGCCGCCTATGCGATCGTCCGCGACAGCGAGGCCGAGGCACGGCGCGAACTCGCGCGGATCACCACCGTCACCGACCTTCCGCCAGGCTATGCCAATTTCGACCAGTGGCTGTCGGGAACGCAGTTGGAGCGGGAGATGAAGCTGCAGGAATATGCGGTGTCGAACCGGGGCTTGCGGCCCAATCTGGTCGGCACGCCCGAGCAGCTCAAGGAACGGATCGCCGAATATGAAGCGGCGGGGCTCGACCTGCTGCTGCTCCAGATGAGCCCGCAGGAAGAGGAAATGGAGCGCTTCGCCGCGCAGGTGATCGGGACGGTCGCGAACTAGACTAGCGGTAGACCCAGTGCCACACCCCGGCCGCGACACCCGCGATCGGCAAATGCGCCCAGGTCGCGACGAGCCAGATCACCACCCCGCCGGCAATGTCGTGCGGCCGGAACCCGCCGAACGCCGCGCGCCGCTGCGCGATCGCGACGAACGGCCAATAGCTCGTCTTGCGCTCCCAATCGCGCCATAGCTCGGGTTGGAGCGCTTCCTTCTTGCGATCCTGCAGCGCCGCGCCGACCAGCGACAGGATGATGATCGCCGTCGCGACGACGATATTGGCGGCGATCGGATAGACCGCGATGTGGCACAGCCCCCACAGCGCGAACGCCCATAGCATCGGATGGCGCGTGACGCTGAAGACACCGCGCGCAGCCGCCGGCGCTGCTGCGACGGGTGGCCCTGGAAGCGCGGGATTGCCGAGCAGCGACCCCATCAACAGGATGCTCGCCACCAGCATGACGAGCGTGACCGGCCCCCAGATCCCCTCTCCCACCGCCCAGAGCGCCGCGGTGGCGGGCGCGGTCCGATAGGCATGCGCGAGCCAGCCGAGCGTCGCAAAGGCGACCAGCGCATACACGCCAATGAACCCGTTCGCGCCGATCGCCCGAACGATCGGCGCGCGCAGCGGATGCGACAGTAGGAAATGCGTCCCCACGAACGCCACCGCCGCAGCGATCACCATGCTAATGCCGTCCATCGTCTTTCCCCCTCGAGAAAAGCCCCGGACGGCACGATCGCAGCGACGACCGCCCGGTGCGTCAGTCTACCCCGTGCATCAGCCTCTTCAACCACGGCGAGATGACGAGCAGCACCACGCCCGCGCCGATCGTCAGCTCGCCGCCGGTCATGAAGGTCGCGAGATAGGTGTTGAGCGCGAGCTCGGGGTTGGTCACCTGGCCGCCGACGGTCTGCACCGCCGCCGCCTGTGCGGCCGCACCCGCGAGATATTCGCCGACCGAGATCGACAGATACCACACCCCCATCATCATGCCGACGATTCGTCCGATCGACAGCTTCGTGATCATCGACATGCCGACCGGCGAGATGCACAATTCGGCGATCGAGTGGAGGAAATAGGTCAGCACCAGCCACCACAGCGACACGCGGAACGCGCCGTCGGCGGTCGATCCGCTCAGCGCCAGCACGACGAAGCCGAGGCCGACCAGCAGCAGCGCCAGCCCGAACTTGACCTGGATCGACGGCTCCCAGCCGCGCTTGGCGAGCGCCAGCCACACGAAGCTCAGCACCGGCGCGAAGCCGACAACGAACAGCGGGTTGAACTGCTGCGTCGTCGCCGCCGACATGGTGAAGCCGAAGATCGACAGATCGGTGTTGCGATCGGCGAACAGCGTCAGCGACGAGGCCGCCTGCTCGAACAGCGTCCAGAAGGTGACGTTGAACACGACGAGGATGATCGCCGCGAGCATCATCTGGAATTCGACCTTGTTGCCAACGCGCGCCGCCCAGATCGGAATGCCGATCACCGCGGCAAGGAATGCGACGAACAGCACTTTGCCGAGGAACGGCGTCGCCGCGATATAGCCGGCAAGCCCGCTGCCCGCCGCCGCGACCGGTGCGGTCATCACATTGTGGAAGACGAACCAGAACACCGCCACCGAAGCGAGCGCGAGCCCGTAGATCAGCGGTGCGCGGTCACGCCCCGACTGGACCGGCGGCTCGCCATAGCCCGACAGGCGCCCGCCATCGAACTGCGTCATCGCCCAGCCGACCACCTGCACCGCCGAGACGATCAGGAACCCCGCCCACCAGCCGAACAGGCCGACCAGCAAGGGGCAGAAGATCTGCCCGAGGATCGAGCCGATGTTGATCCCGGCGTAGAAGATCGTGAAGCCCGCGTCGCGGCGGCGGTCGTCCTTGGCGTAGAGCGCGCCGACGATCGTCGCGATATTGGGTTTGAAGAAGCCGTTGCCGATCACGATCAGGCTGAGCGCGAGCAGCAGCAGTCCGGTGTAGAACGGCGGCCGGTCGGCGCCGGCGCTGAACGAAGCGGCGGGCACGGTGCGCGTGACGGTCTTGCCATCGAGCAGCTCGACCGAGCCGTTGGCGAGGCCGTGGATGGTGAGCGTCTTGCCGTCGATTTGTACCGTCTGCGGCGCGTCGCTCGTCCCCATCACGGTGGCAGCGGGCGCCTGGGACACCGCATAACGCTGGCCCTCGATCGTCGCATAGGGCGTGCCCTGCGGCCCGCCGAAGCAGAGCAGCAGATAGCCGACCGCCATCACCAGCGCGCCGAACTTCACCGCGCGCTTCGACCCGAGGTAGCGGTCTGCCAGCAGCCCGCCGACCACCGGGGTCAGATAGACCAGGCTGAGATAGCCGCCGACGATGCCGCTCGCTTCGTGATCGGCCATCAGGAAATGCTTGGTGAGATAGATCACCAGCACCGCGCGCATGCCGTAGAAGCCGAAGCGCTCCCACATCTCGATCGTGAACAACCGCCGCAACTGCCGCGGATGGCCGAGCCAGGTGAGCTGCGTCGGATCGACGTGGCTGATATCCGGCTCTACCGGACTGTTCGCGGTCGGCGTTTCTACCATTAGGTGTCCCTGAAATGCGTGTCGACGCAGCGGTGAGCGGCGTCATTTGGTTGCAGGCGAGACTAGCGGCTTGGACGACGGTGTAAATATGCGCGCGTTCCCGCTACAGCGCGGCGATGCTCAACGACTCGTCCACCCCGCTCTCGCTCCTCGCCACGCGCCGCTCGGGCAAGCCGCGCGATCTCGTCGCGCCGGGGCCCGATGCGGCGCAGCTCGACACGATCCTGCAGATCGCCGCGCGCGTCCCCGATCACGGCAAGCTCGCACCGTGGCGCTTCGTGATCGTCGCGCCCGAACAGCGCGCCGCGCTCGCCCGCGTGATCACCGACGCGTATCGCGCCGAAGGTCCGCAGGCGTCGCAGAAGGACCTCGATTCGCTTGATCAATTTGCGCATCAGGCCCCCACGCTCGTCGTGATCCTGTCGTCGCCGCGCACCGACAGCCCGATCCCCTTGTGGGAACAGCAATTGTCGGCAGGCGCCGCGGCGATGAACTTGCTTCAGGCAACGCATGCGCTCGGTTTCGCGGGTGGCTGGCTAACCGGCTGGGCGAGCGCATCGGACGCGGTACGCGATGCATTCGGCGCGGCACCGGAACGGATCGTCGGCTTCTTCTTTCTTGGAACGCCCGCCAGGCAATTAGACGAACGTCCTCGCCCCGATACGAGCAAGATTATTTCGCGCTGGAATGGCTGAGCTCTGGACCTTTTTGCCCGCTGCTGTATTATAGCAGCATGACAGCCCTGAACAGCGAAGACAGCCCGGTCTATATCAAATTACGCGGCACGATCTCGGCCGCGATCCTGCGCGGCGACTTCCGCGCGGGCGACCAGCTCCCCTCGGTCCGCGCGCTCGCCGCCGAACATGGCGCCAACCCGCTCACCGTCGCCAAAGCGTATCAGAGCTTCCAGGACGACGGCTATGTCGAGGTCCGCCGCGGGGTCGGGATGTTCGTGCTGCCCGGCGCGGCCGAAAAGCTCCGCGCCGCCGAGCGCAAGCATTTCATTACGACAAGCTGGCCGCGGATCGCGGCGCATATTGAACTGCTCGGGCTCGACGTCGGCGACCTGCTGGAACGCGAGAAGGCCTGACCGGGTCAGCCCAGCCGGAAGCACTGCTTTCGGCCGGGCCTGATCATACGATCACCGCCTATCCGACGGTGACCCCCGCGATACGCCAGCCGCCGTTCTCGCGCTCGAGCGTGACCGTCTCGACCGCCTCGGCCAAGTTGGCGAAGCGCGTCCGAAACTTCACCATTTGATAGCCGTGGGGCGGCGTCGGCACGCCCTGCTGGCTGACGAGGCTGCGGGACAGCATCGCGCCCAGCGGCACGCGTACCCGTTCGGAAGCTTTGGTCCAGACCTGTAGCGTGTTGAGCTCTTGAAACGATGGCGCAGTTGCGCGGTAACTCTCGTCCCACCGTGCCTGATCGAGCAGTGCGAGCCACCGCCGCGCCGTGGACACCACCTCAGCATCGGGGGTTTCTGCAGCGACCGATGAGCCCGGCGGGGTAGGCGCGTCTTGTGGCAACGCGACCAGCGCCAAGAGAGCGAGGGGTAACGTCATGAGCAAACCTCCGATGAGAAACCGGGGCTGGCGGTATGCCCGCCCCACGCCGACAATCGGCGCGGTTTCCTCATCTTTCGGCGCCGCGTCCGCGTCTTCCCCGATTCGGGTGTCCCCAACGCAATCGGGGTTCGGCGAGGTCCCTCCGGATTCGGCTTCGAGCAGCATCGGCGCCGCCTCGCGGCTGCTCGATACCGCCATCTTGCGTCGCGCGTCGCGCAAGCGCTCGTTGATCGTGTGAACCGAAAGACCGAGCAGCCGAGCGCTCGATTTCGCGTCATGGCCGCGCACGATCAGCCGAAGGGTCTGCTTCTCCTTCTCGCTGAGGCCCCAGAGACCGTCTTTGGTCGATGTGATCATCCCACCGGACTAGGTCGCGCGCCATACCGCGCCTACCCCGAAAAATTCGGGTAGGCGGCACCAACGGGGCTACGCGGCGCCTAGGCCGCGAACGCCTCCGCCGGCACCGAGTACAGCACGTCCGCTTTCGCCGTCGCCGCCGCCTTGAGGCCCATCGCCTCGGGGACGATCTGCGCGACATAGAAGGCGCAGGCCGCGCGCTTCATCGCCGAGAAGGCGTCGTCGCCGGTCGCAAGGCGCCCCGAACGCTCCATCAGCCAGCCGCAGGTCGCGACCGACAGCATCGTCAGGAACGGGTAGCTCGCCGCGAGCTTGTCGTCGGCGTCGAGCCCCGCCATGCCGCGCCCGATCTCGTCGCACGCGTCGATCAGCGCGATCAGCCCCGCATCCTGCGCCTCGGCGCGCATGTCGGCGATCAGCTGCGCGAACACCCCGCCATTGGCCATCGACAGCTTGCGCCCGACCAGATCGGCCGCCTGGATGCCGTTGGTGCCCTCGTAGATCGGCGTGATGCGCGCATCGCGGAAGAACTGCGCGGCGCCGGTCTCCTCGATATAGCCCATCCCGCCATGCACCTGGATGCCGAGGCTGGCGACTTCGTTGCCGAGATCGGTGCCGTGCGCCTTGGCCAGCGGGGTGAGGATCTCGAGCCGGTCCTGCGCGCCCGCTTCGCCGAGCGCCGCGCGATCGACCTGCGCCGCGGCGTAATAGACCAGCGCACGTGCCGCCTGCGTTTGCGCCTTCATCCGCAGCAGCATGCGGCGGACGTCGGGATGCTCGACGATCTTGACCGATTCCTTGCTGGCCGAACCGGCGCGCGCCGACTGGACGCGTTCGAGCGCATAGCCAACCGCCGCCTGCGTTGCGGCCTCGGCGACCTGGACGCCCTGTAGCCCGACATTGAGACGCGCATTGTTCATCATCGTGAACATGGCGCGAATCCCGCCGAACTCGCCGCCGATCAGCTCGCCGATGCAATCGTCATTGTCGCCGAAGCTCAGCACGCAGGTCGGCGAAGCGTGCAGGCCCATCTTGTGCTCGATCGAGACGACGCGGACGTCGTTGAAATCGCCCGGCGTGCCGTCGGCGTTGAGGCGATATTTCGGCACGAGGAACAGCGAGATCCCCTTGGTCCCCGCCGGTGCCCCCGGCGTCCGCGCGAGCACGAGGTGGACGATGTTGGGCGCCATGTCGTGATCGCCGAACGAGATGTAGATCTTGGTGCCCTTGATCGACCACTTGCCGTCGCCGAGCGGGGTCGCGGTCGAGCGCAGCGCGCCGACGTCGGAACCCGCCTGCGGCTCGGTCAGGTTCATCGTGCCGGTCCATTCGCCGGTCGCGAGGTGCGGCAGGTAGAGCGCCTGCTGCTCAGGGCTGCCGTGATGCGCGAGCGCCTCGATCGCGCCGACCGTCAGCGTCGGGGCGAGCGCGAAGCCCATGTTCGCGCTGCCCAGCGTATCGAGCACCGCGGTCTGGATCGCGAACGGCAGGCCCTGCCCGCCGAATTCTTCGGGAACGCCGATCGTGCCCCAGCCGCCTTCGACATAGTCGTGATACGCCTTCACGAAGCCGTCGGGCATCACCACACCTTCAGGCGTCCATTTCGCGCCGACCGTGTCGCCCGCGCGCAGCAGCGGCGCCCATTCGCCCGCGGCGAGTTGCCCAACGCCTTCGAGCACCGCATCGACGACATCGTCGCTCGCCGCGGCGAAGCGGTCGGTCGCGGCGAGATCGGCGATCCCGACGATGTGATCGAGCACGAAACGCTGGTCGGCGGTGGCGGGGGTGAACATGGCGGATCCTCTTACTCGGTGCCCCTTATCGGGGATGCTGCGCCGGGCTATAGCCCGCTCCGATGATCCCGCCAAACGCACCTTTTGCGACGCAGACCTTACCCTACGGCGAGGCCGCGATCGCCGCCGCCGCCGCGCTGATCCGCGCCGGACAGCCGGTCGCGATCCCGACCGAGACGGTCTACGGGCTCTCCGCCGACGCGACCGATTCGGCGGCGGTCGCGCGAATCTACGAAGCGAAAGGCCGGCCGAGCTTCAATCCGCTGATCGTGCACGTGCTCGATCTCGCGGCAGCCGAGCGGCTTGCGATGTTCGACCCCGTCGCGCGCGCGCTCGCCGAGGCGTTCTGGCCGGGACCGCTGACGCTCGTCCTGCCGCTGCGCGCGGGTGCGGGGATCGCCGCGGCGGTGACGGCGGGGCTGTCGACGATCGCGCTGCGCGTGCCGGCGCACCGCGCGATGCGCGCGTTGATCGCAGCGTCGGGCAAGCCGCTCGCGGCGCCTTCGGCCAATGCCAGCGGGGGGATCAGCCCGACGCGGGCGGGGCATGTGGTATCGAGCCTCGATGGGCGCATCGCGCTGGTGGTCGATGACGGTGCGACAGCGGCCGGACTGGAATCGACGATCGTCGCGACCGCTGGTGGGCTGAAGGTGCTGCGCCCGGGGCCGATCACGGCGGAAGCGCTATCCCCCTTCTCCTTCCCCGGCGAAGGCCGGGGCCCAAGCGAGGAGCACCGGCTATCAGGCACAGCGCACGATGCCGACATGCTCGCTACTGTGCCCCGGCCTTCGCCGGGGAAGGGGAAAACCATAACCGCGCCCGGCCAACTCGAGAGCCACTATGCGCCCAGCAAACCGCTCCGCCTCAACGCGACCAGCGGAGCGCCCGACGAATATCTGATCGGCTTCGGCGCGATCACCGGCACGATCACACTATCGCCGACCGCCGACCTCGCCGAAGCCGCGTCCAGGCTCTTTGCCGCGCTCCACGAAGCCGATGCGTCCTCATCGGCAAGAATCGCGATCGCACCCGTTCCCGCGCTTGGCATCGGCGTGGCGATCAACGATCGGTTGGCGCGCGCGGCGTATCGCGAATAGGTTCACGCGAAGATCGCGAAGGAAAGAAGGGCGCGAAGCAAGAAGGCTGCTTCGCCGGACCTCTTCGATCTTCGAGATCCTTCGCGACCTTCTTTCCTTCGCGCCCTTCGCGTGAAACCCTTTTTCGTCCCTTACAGCGCAGCCGCCGCCTTCGACCGCGCCGCGAAGCTCTTGCGCAGCTTGGCGAGCTTGGGCGGGATCACCGCAAGACAGTATGGATTGCCGCGGCCCTCGGTGTCCCAATAATCCTGATGATAGTCCTCGGCGGGATACCATTCGCTCATCGGCTCGATCGTCGTGACGATCGGCGCGGGCCAGTCGCCCGCCGCGCGCGCCATCGCCGCGACGACTTCGTCACGCTGCACATGGTCCGCCGGGAACACCGCCGAGCGATATTGCGTGCCGACATCGTTGCCCTGGCGGTTGAGCTGCGTCGGGTCGTGCGTTGCAAAGAACATGTCGAGGATCTCGCCATACGACACCTGGTCCTTGTCGAACGTCACGCGGATCGCCTCGGCATGGCCGGTGTCGCCACCGCACACCTGCTTGTAGGTCGGATCGGGCACGGTCCCGCCGATATAGCCGCTCTCGACCTTCTCGACGCCGATCACGTCCTTGAACACCGCCTCGGTGCACCAGAAACATCCGCCCGCCAGCGTTGCGACTTCGCTTGCCATTTTCGAATCCTTTATTGCTGGTTTCCTAGATAGGAACGCGGTGGCGCGGCGCAATCTCCACTGGTACGCCGCGACGCGACAAGGAGACGGCGATGCTCGACGGTGCGGTGATGGTGACGGGCGGGGCTGGCTATATCGGCAGCCACGCGGTGCTGGCGCTGCTCGACGCGGGGCACCAGGTCGTGGTGTTCGACAATCTCTCGACCGGGTTCGACTGGCTGGTCGATCGCCGCGCGACGCTGGTCCGCGGCGAGATCGAGGACGACGCGCTCGTCCGCGCCACGCTGCGCGATCACGCGGTGCGCGCGGTGATGCATTTCGCCGGGTCGATCATCGTCCCCGAATCGGTCGCCGACCCGCTCAAATATTATCGCAACAACACCGTCGCGAGCCGCGCGCTGCTCGAGAGCGCGGTGTTTTGCGGCGTAAGGCACTTCATCTTCTCCTCGACTGCCGCGACTTACGGTACACCCGAAAAGGTGCCGGTGGCCGAGGGCGACCCGACCGTGCCGATCAACCCGTACGGCATGTCGAAGCTGATGACCGAGGCGATGCTGCGCGACGTCGCCGCAGCCTATCCGATGAATTACGCGGTGCTGCGCTATTTCAACGTCGCCGGCGCCGATCCGCAGCAGCGCACCGGCCAGTCGACCGTCGGCGCGACGCATCTGATCAAGATCGCGGTCGAGGCGGCGCTCGGCAAGCGCGCGTCGGTTGGAGTCTACGGCACCGATTACGACACCCCCGACGGCACAGGGGTCCGCGACTATATCCATGTGAGCGATCTCGCCGCCGCGCATGTCGCCGCGCTCGACCTGCTCGTCGCCGAGCCGACGCGCAGCCACACGCTCAACGCCGGCTACGGCAAGGGCTTCTCGGTGCTCGAAGTGCTCGACGCGGTCGATCGCGTCACCAATATGCAGCTGACCCGCGTGATCGAGGGCCGCCGCGCGGGCGATGCCGGCGAACTCGTCGCCGACAATCGCGCGATCCTGGCGACGCTCGACTGGACGCCGCAGCGCGCCGATCTCGACGGTATCGTCCGCGATGCGCTGGCGTGGGAACGCAAACTGGGCGAGCGCAGGTAACTACCCCCCTCCCGCTTGCGGGAGGGGTCGGGGGTGGGCGCGCGCTTTCAACGTCAGCTGCCGTCGATAGCGCGAGCCCACCCCCAGCCCCTCCCGCAGGCGGGAGGGGAGTGCCCGACATCAAATCGTCTTGCTGATCCCGAACAGGAAGCCGCGCCGCGCGCCGAATTGCGGCGCGCCGACGCCGACCCCCGACCCGTCGCGGATCTCGTAGACGCGGTCGGCGACATTGAGCAGATCGAAGCGCAGCTCGATCCCCGGCGCCTTGAAATTGTGGCTCGCGGTCAGGTTGAACACCGCATAGGGCGTCAGCTTGCCGCCATTGGGCACATCGCCATCCTTGCGCAGCCCCGACCCGTAGATCATGCTCCCGCCAAGCTTGCTGCCCTGCAGGAAGCCCTGGTCGAAGCGATACGACGCGCCCGCCGAGCCGGTATAGGTCTGGTCGTGGTCGAGATAGATGTAGTTGCGCGCGATATAGGCGACGTCGCCCGGGTCGAAATTGAACTGCCCCGACGCAATCCCGAGCCCCTGCGCCTTGGCATAGGAGAAATTGGCATAAGCGAGCCAGGGTCCGTGCTGGTACGACACATTGCCCTCGATCCCGTCGATCCGTCCGCGCGCATAATTGAACGGCGTCAGGATGATCGGCGCGCCGAACTGGCCCTCGTCGACGAGGTTCTTCGATCGGCGATGATAGGCATCGATGCCGAGCGTGAAGCGGCCGATCTTCTGCTCGGCGCCGATGTCGAAATAATCCTGCCGCTCGGCAAAGGGAACGGTGGCGAGCGGGGTGTTCACACCGTCGTCGCCCGGCGCCTGCGCGCTGGTACCGCGGAACTTGAGCACGCTCGTCGTCGCGACGTTCGAGAAGGGCGCGGGCGAGAAATAGCGCGCATAGCCGGCATGGAGTGTCAGCCCTTTCGACGGCGTCAGCACGGCGTTGATCCGCGGCGAGAATTGCGATTCGGCGCGGAAGCCGTTGTAATGATCGAAGCGCCCGCCGAAATTGACGATCAGCGGATCGGCGATCTTCCATTCGTCCTGCAGATAGACGCTGTAGGTCATCTCGGTCGTCGCGCTGTTGTCGACGATCGTGATCGGCTGGCCAGTCTGCGCGCCGCTGGCATCCACCGGGAACACCTGCGCGCTGGTCTGCGAATTGCTGCGATCGCGCGATACGATCACGCCGGCGCGCAGCGTATGCGCGTCCGACGCCCGATAGACCCCCTCGAGCTGGCCGCCGAAGGTGAAGTCCTGCTTGAACGCCTTTTGTGCGATGCCGTTGAACAGCAATTCCCCCGTCACGTCGGGGGTGTAGCGCAGCGCCGAATAGCGCGCGAAGAGCGATGCCTGCAGCGTAACGGGGCCGGCATCGTGGAGCAGGCTGGCGAGGCCGAACGCGGTGCGCTCGCGCTGGCGTTCGTCGAGATCCTCGCTGCGGAAATCGGTGACCCCGCCGACATTGTAACCGTTGCTCGGGGTCAGCCCGCGCGGATTGGGGATCTGGAAGCTCTGGTCGGAATAGCCGCCCATGAACGAGACGCGGTTGTTCTCGTCGAGCGTATGATCGACATAGACGAAGCCCTGATACTGGTTCGTCTGATCATGCAACGGCGTCCGGCTGCCATCGACCGCCTCGATCCCGATATTGCTATGCTTGTAGCTGCCGGTGACGAAGTAATTGGTGTTGCCGCTCGATCCGCCATAATCGAAGCTCGGCTGGAAGGTGTCGTTGGTCCCGCCATAGAGCGACACCTGCCCGGCATTGGCGAAGCCGTTCTTGGTGGTGATGTCGATGATGCCAGCGGTGCGCAGGCCGTATTGCGCGGGGAGCGCGCCGGTGCGCAGATCGAAGCGCTCGACCAGACGCGGGCTCAGCGTCTGACCGAACACCGCGACGCCTTCGGGCAGGATCGTGCCGTTGATACGATATTGCAGATTGTTGTGGTCGTCGCGGACGTGGAATTGGCCGCCGCCGTCCTGCACCACGCCCGGCAACTGCAACAGGATCTGATTGAGCTGCTGATTCTCGCCGCCGGGCAGCGCTTTGATCGTCGCGGCGGTGATCGAATAGGTGGTCGCGCCGAGGCTCGGCTGGATCGAGGCGCGCGCCGCGTCGAGCCGGCCGGTGACGACGATGTCGGGGCCTGCCTTGGGTGCTTCGGGCGGAGTCTGGCCATCGGTGGCGATCGGCGCAGGGGCCGGCGCAGGGGCCGGCGCAGCGACCGGCGCCGGGGCAGGCGCGGCCTCGGGAGCGGCGAACGCGGCGACGGGCGCGATGCTAAGCAGGGCAGCGCTGGACAGGAGGGTGGCTCGGAGCATGCGGGAGGCGGCCTTTCAAACGTCGTTGTGCGGCGCAGTAGATGTTATGTGATATTATCACAAGGCCGTTTCATCGACTCCCGGAAACGAATCGGCCCTGTGTCGGGCTGGGTGGCCTCCCGAACCTTGCGCAACGATGAACGGTTCGGCCAATGCGGTCGTAGCGGCGGCTGCAGGCGTGGAACAGCGATCGCATGCGGGTCGCGCGCTCGACCCGTTCCCCTCAGCGCGCCCCGCGCCGATGCGCGACCCGCACGCGAAGCGCTGCGCCGAGCGCCCACCAGGCCACCGCCCACAACCCGCCGAAAGTCCAGCCCGCCAGCACGTCGCTCGGCCAATGCACGCCGAGATACACCCGGCTGAAGCCGATCGCCGCGACGAGCAGCAGGGCCGCGCCCAGTCCATAGCGGCGAACCGCGCGATGCTCGGTGATCTGCAGCAGCAGCAAGGCGAGCGTCAGATAGACGCAGGCGCTGTTCGCGGCATGGCCGCTGGGGAAGCTCGCGTCATAGGCCGCGACGAGATGATCGGTCACCGCCGGCCGCGTCCGCCCGATCAGCGCCTTGACCGCCGTCACCACCAGCGAACCGCTGATCGTGCCGCCGAGCACGAGTGCGAGCGTCAGCCAGTGCCGCTGGACGATCAACAGCCCTGCGGTCGCCGCGGCGACGAGCACCAACACGGTCGGGCCACCGAGCGCAGTGATGTCGAGGATGCTGCGCGTCAGCCAGGCGGGCCCGGGGGGCACGCCGTGTGCGACGCCGCCCCGCACCCAAAGCAGGATCGCGCGATCGAACCCGAATTGCAGCCCATGATCGATCAGCGCGCCCACGAGCATCAGGACCCCGCCCGCCAGCCCTAGCGCGGCGACCGCGAGGATCGTCCAGGGCGGGTGGCGGATATCGGCGGCGGGGGGCGGCATCGGGGCATCCTTGCATGCCGGTGGTGGGCCCAATGGGACTCGAACCCATGACCTACAGATTAAAAGTCCGTTGCTCTACCAACTGAGCTATGGGCCCACACCGCGCTCGCGTTAGGAGCGGTTGCCGGATGGGTCAACCCAGACGCTTAAGCTTGCGCAAGCGAGCGAGCAGCTGGCGCGGCGTCAAACCCGTCCGCGGGTCGCGCCAATCGGGCGCCACGACGCCTAACGGCGCGAGCACGAAATCGCGCTCGCGGAAGGCGAGATGCGGCACCGACAGCCCCTTCGACCGCCACGTCCCGCCCGACCACAAGACGATATCGAGATCGATCACCCGCGCGCCCCAGCGCGCGCCGCGCCGCCGCCCGAAATCACGCTCGATCCGCTTGAGCCGGGCAAGCATCTCGCTCGGCACGACCTCGCTCCCGACCAGCACGACTGTATTGGCGAAGCGCCGGATCGATGGCCCGAGCGGGGCACTGCTCAGGATCGGCGAGCGCGCCAGCACGCCGTCGAGCGCTGCGATCGCAGCGGTCACTTCAGCGGTGGGAGCGCCGTGTCGCCCAGAGCGGTTGGATCCGATTGCGATGGCATAGCAGGCGGGACAGGTTGAGTTGCTCACCCAAACCGGCCTATCGCATCGCGATGACCTTCGCACCCAGCCCGTTGCCCGAAACCGAACCTTCGCGAGATTGCCCGCTCTGCCCGCGCCTCGTCGCCTTGCGCGAGACGATGCGGGTCGAACATCCCGCCTGGTGGAACGCGCCGGTCCCCGCCTTCGGCGACCCGCAGGCTTGGCTCGGCATCGTCGGCCTCGCGCCCGGCCAGTTCGGCGCGAACCGCACCGGGCGGCCGTTCACGGGTGATCGCTCGGGGCCGCTCTTGTTCGACACGCTCGCCAAGTTCGGGCTCGCGACGGGCGACTATGAAGGCAAACCCGACGATACGCTCCAGCTCGAGGGTGTGATGATCGTCAACGCGGTCAAATGTCTCCCGCCCGAGAACAAGCCGACCCCCGAGGAAATCCGCACTTGCCGCCCCTTCCTCGAAGCGCAGGCCGACGCCGTTCCCACCGCGCGCGTGTTCATCGCGCTGGGTCAGGTCGCGCATCAGTCGGCGGTCAAGGTGCTCGGCGGGCGGCTGCCCAAATGCCGCTTCGCGCACGGCGCCGAGCATCGCATGCCCGACGGGCGTGTGCTGATCGATAGCTATCACTGCTCGAGCTACAACCAGAGCACCGGGCGGCTGACGGCGGAGATGTTCGAGGCGGTGTTCGCGCGCGCGGTCGAACTGCACGCCGCGGGCTGACCCGAGCGCGTCAGATATCCTGCACCAACCGCCCGTAGAGATCGGGGCGGCGGTCGCGGAAGAAGCCGAACGCCGCGCGGTGGCGCTTGACCCGGTCGAGATCGAGCGTCGCGGTGATCACGCCGGTTTCCTCGCGGCCGAGTTCCGCCAGGATATCGCCGCGCTCGTCGGTGATGAAGCTCGTGCCGTAGAAGGTCTGGCCCCCTTCTTCCCCATTGGGCTCGACGCCAATGCGGTTCGCGGCGACCACCGGCACGACGTTCGACACCGCATGCCCGACCATCGCGCGGCGCCACAGCCGCGCGGTGTCGAGCGAGGTGTCGTGCGGCTCGCTGCCGATCGCGGTCGGGTAGAACAGGATTTCCGCGCCCATCAGCATCAGCGCGCGCGCGGTCTCGGGATACCATTGATCCCAGCACACGCCGACGCCGAGCGTCGTTGCGTCAGGACCCGGCCACACCTTGAAGCCGGTATTGCCCGGGCGGAAATAGAATTTCTCCTCATAGCCCGGCCCGTCGGGGATGTGGCTCTTGCGATAGACCCCCATCACGCCGCCATCGGGGCCGATCATCGCGAGCGAATTGTAATGGTGCGGGCCGTCGGCCTCGAAGAAGCTGGTCGGGATATAGACGCCGAGCTCCCTGGCGAGGTCCTGCATCGCGAGCACCGCCTTGTGGACGCCAACCGGCTTGGCGTTGGCGAACAGCCCCTCGTCCTCGACCCGGCAGAAATATTCGCCCTCGAACAGTTCGGGCGGCAGGATCACCTGCGCGCCCTTGCCCGCGGCCTCGCGCACGAGGTCGGAGACATGGGCGATGTTCGCGTCCATATCGGCGGAGAAAGCGAGCTGCAGCGCGGCGACGGTGATTTCGGTCATGCGCCGCCATATCGGGCTTCTTGGCGACGATTCAAAGACACAAAGGGCAGTTGCGATGGATAGAGTGTTCGAGGCGATCGCGCAGAAGGTCGCGAGCTGGGCCGGCCGGCCGCCGGCGTTCGCCATCGCATTGGCGGTGGTGATCGTGTGGGGCGTGACCGGACCGCTGTTCCACTATTCGGATACGTGGCAGCTGGTGATCAACACCGGCACCACGGTCGTCACCTTCCTGATGGTGTTCCTCATCCAGAATGCACAGAACAGAGACGCGTCGGCGATGCAGGCCAAGCTCGACGAGATCATCCGCGCGACGAGCGATGCGCGCGACGCGTTCATCGGCATCGAGCACCTGACGCAGGACGAGCTCGAAAAGATCAAGCGCATGATCGAGAAGGAATGCGGCGAGGAATCGAGCGATCACAAGGCGATCGAGCGACTGATCGGGCGGCTGTAACCTCAATCCTCCCCCGCGCAGCGGGGGAGGGGGACCCTGAGCATTCAGCGAAGGGTGGAGGGGGCCTCTCCGCGAGTGGTCCGCTTGCGGCCCCCTCCACCACCAGCCTGAAGAAGGCTGGCGGTCCCCCTCCCCCGGTTCCCGGGGGAGGATTGAGAAGGTCAGCTCTTAGGCAGCGCCCAGGCGATCACCTGATCGCCGATCGGCGTCTTCATGAAGTGATGCCCGCCGGTCATCAGCACGACATATTCGCGGCCGTTCTGTTCGTAGACCATCGGCGTCGCCTGCCCGCCCGCGGGGAGCGCGACCTGCCACAGGATCTTGCCGGTCTTGAGGTCGATCGCCTTGAACAGATCGTCGGTCGCCGCCGCGACGAAGATGATCCCGCCCGCGGTCACGATCGAACCGCCATTGTTGGGCGTGCCGATCGTGAAGGGCAGGTAGCTCGGAATGCCGAACGGCCCGTTCTTGCGCGCCGAGCCGAACGGACGATCCCAGATCGTCTTGCCCGTCGCCAAGTCGATCGCGCGGATCCCGCCATAGGGCGGCTGCTTGCACAGCATCCCGGTGAACGGCATCTGCCACCCGGCATTGACGTCGACCGCATAAGGCGTCCCCGCCTGCGGATCGCCCGCGCCCTCGGCGTGCGGCTTGTCGCCACGGCTGGCGTTGCCGCCCTGGTCCTGCTTGGCCATGTCGGCCTTCTGCTCGCGCGTGAACCAACCCTTCTGGTCGGCGATCTTGCGCGGGACGAGCCGGACGTAATTGGGCATGTCGTTGTAATTGGCGACGATCACGCCGCGCATCGGATCGACCGCGACACTGCCCCAGTCGGTCCCGCCATTATAACCGGGATATTCGATCGAATGCCGGTCGACCTCGGGCGGGGTGTAGAAACCCTTGTAGCTCGCCCGGCGGAAGTTGATGCGGCAGATCATCTGGTCGATCGGCGACATGCCCCACATGTCCGATTCGGTCAGCACGCCCTTGCGCAGCGTCTGCCACAGCGAGACGATCTGCGTCGGCGAGCGCTGGTCGGGTTCGATCCCGCCGTCCGGCGCCTTGATCGTGCCGACCGGAGTCAGCGCCTTGCCCGTCGCGCGGTCGAGCACATACATGTCGCCCTGCTTCGACGAGACGAGCAGCGCCGGCGTGCCCTTATAGTCGATCAGCGAGGGCTGGCTGCCGAAGTCGTAATCCCACGCATCCTTCTTGACCGCCTGGAAATGCCAGCGCGGCTTGCCCGTCGTCACGTCGAGCGCGACGATCGAGGTGGCAAAATCGTTCTCGGGCTTGGTGCGCAGCGAGCTCCAATAATCGACCGTCGAATTGCCCATCGGCAGGAAGACCAGCCCGAGCTTCTCGTCGCCGCTCGCCATCGTCCACATGTTGGGCGTGCCGCGCGCCCATTCCTGCCCCGCGGGCGGATAGCCGGTCCATTCGGGATGTTTCATGTCCCAGGCGAAGCGCAATTTGCCGGTGACCGCGTCGAAGCCCTGGATCACGCCCGACGGCTCGTAGCGTTCCTGTCCGTCGGTGGTCTGATGCCCGGTGACCGCGATGCCGCGGAAGATGACCGGCGGCGAGTTTATCGAAACGAGGCCCGGGAAGACATGGCCCATGCCGATCTTGGCGTCGACCTGGCCGTTGGCGCCGAAATCGGCGCACGGCTTGCCGGTCCTGGCGTCGACCTCGATCAGCCGCGCGTCGAGCGTGCCCTCGAGGATGCGCGTCGCGCACACCGCGTCGGGCTTGGCGCCCGGTACGGCATAATAGGTCACGCCGCGACAGGCGGCGGTATAGGGAATCCACGCGTTGGCGACCTTCGGGTCGAAGCGCCAATTCTCCTTGCCGGTCGCCGCGTCCATCGAGATCATGATGTTCTTGGCCGAGCACAGATAGAGCGAATTGCCGATCTTGAGCGGCGTCGTCTCGGCGCCATATTGCGCGGCGGCGGCGGCATCGCTCGGCATGTCGCCGGTATGGCTGAGCCACACCTGCTTGAGGTCGCCGACATTGCTGGCGTTGATCTGCGTCAGCGGCGAATAGCGGCGCGCGGCGCCGGTGCCGCCATAGACCGGCCAGTCGGCGCCGGTCGACACGCCCGACGGATCGCCCATCCCGGTCGAGGTCTGCGCCGGCAGCGCGGCGATCGCGACGTCGCGCGTGCCGAGCACGGTGAACAGGAGCACGGTCGCGACGACGACGCCGGCAATCGCACCGCCCGCCAGCCGCCAGCGCTGGCGCGTGGCGGTCAGCGTCGGCATGACGAGCAGCGTCGCGATCAGCAGCACGATCGGCGCGATGATCCGCGGGACCAGCGCCCAGACGAGGTTGCTGGTCGAATCGGCAAACGCCCACGGCACGGTCAGCGCGACCACCGCGATATAGAGATAGGCCCCGGTAACGCGGCCGCGGACGAGCAGCACCCCCGACACCAGCATCGCGACGCCGGCGAGCAGATAATAGGGCGATCCGCCGATCGCGACGAGCCAGACCCCGCCGATGGTGAGGACGAGCCCGATCGCCGCGATGACCAGCCCCAGAAGGATCGCCGGCCAGCTTCGCCATTCGCTCATGCGCATTTCCCTTTGCCGCGGCCATCGGCGCGCAGAATCATGCGCTTAGCCACTAGCCTGCCAACAGGTCGCAGCCGACCGGGTTCCGTAACCTTTAGGCAACGGAGCGTTTCTAATTTGGATTAGCTTCGGCTCCGCGGAACGCGACCGCCCGCATCTCCCCGATCGCGCCTCGCCGATCAGGCGGGCACTTGCTGCGAGATGCAATGGAAGCTGCCGCCGCCGGTCAGGATCGCATCGGCGCGCAAGCCCACCGCGGTGCGCCCCGGGAACAGCGCCTGCACCGCCGCGACCGCCGATTCGTCATTGGGTGCGCCGTAGAGCGGCACCACGACAGCGGCATTGCCGATGTAGAAGTTCATATAGCTCGCCGGGACGATCTCCTCGTCGCGCAGCACGCGGCCAGGCGACGGGATCCGCACCACCGTGACCCCCGCCATCGCTTCGGCGGCGCTCGCGGCATGCTGATAGACCAGCCAATTGGGGTCGTTCTCGGCCGCCTGCGGGATCGCCAGCACGCCCGGCGCGACGAAGCGCGCGAGATTGTCGACATGCCCGTCGGTATGATCGTGCATCAGCCCATCACCGAGCCACAGGATCTGGTCGAAGCCGAGATCGTCGTGCAGCCGCTGCTCGATCTCGGCCTTGCTGAGCGCCGGGTTGCGATTGGCGTTGAGCAGGCATTGCTCGGTCGTGACGACCAGCCCGGTGCCGTCGCCGTCGATCGCCCCACCCTCGAGCACCCAGTCGCAGCGCTCGACCGGCAGCAGCTTGCTCGCCGCGAGCCGCAGCCCGACATCGTCGTCGCCGGGCAGATCGTATTTGCCGCCCCAGCCGTTGAAGCGGAACGCACGCGCGCTGTGGTCCGACAGCACGATCGGCCCGGTGTCGCGCAGCCAGATATCGCCGAACGGCTCGACCACGATCTCGGCGAAATCGCCCGCCAGGTCGCGCGCCGCGTCCGCCGCATCCTCATCGGCGACGACGAAGATGACCTGCTCGCCGCGCCCCTCGGCATGCACCGCGCGCCCGAACGCCGCGACTTCGTCGCGCGCGGTATCGAGATCGTCCTCCCACAGCTCGGGATGGCTCGGAAACCCGATCCACACCGCGGCATGCGGTGCCCATTCCGCGGGCGGCAGCAGCTTCGACATCTTTTACTTCCCTGCGCGAGCCTTGTCGCGAATGGCGCGGAATTCCGCGGTCTTGTACCAATTGGGCCAGTCGCTGCCGTCGGCCAGCTGGCGCCCCAACCCGTAATAGAGCTGGAGATCCTCGACCGCGCCCGACCAATCCCAGGCCGCATTATATTCGTCCTGCGGCTTGTGATAGCGGTTTTGGATATAATCGAGCGTCGCGGCATGCCCCGCCGCGGTCCCGCCGACACGCAGGTCCTCGCCCGCACCGCCATCGAACATCGGCACGCCCAATTTGGCGAAGCTGAAATGGTCCGAGCGATAATAGCCGCCGCGCTCCGGATTGGGCTCTGGCGTGATCACGCGCCCCTCGCCTTCGACCAGCGCCTTCATGCGATCCTCGAGCTCCGACTTGCCCGCACCAGTGATGACGAAATCCTTGGCGCGGCCGTTGACGCTCAGCACGTCCATGTTCACGCCGCCGACCGTGTCGGCAAGCGGATAGACCGGATGCTCAGCGTAATAGCGCGAGCCGAGCAGTCCGCATTCCTCGCACGTCACCGACAGGAAGACGAGCGAACGCCGCGCCGGCCCCGCCTTGGCGTTGGCCTCGGCGAGCGCGACGAGTCCCGCAACCCCGCTCGCATTGTCGAGCGCGCCGTTGCAAATGGCGTCGCCCTTGACTGCGTCGCAATGACCGAGATGATCCCAATGCGCGGTGAAGAGGACATAGTCCTTCGGCGCCGTCGTGCCCGGCAGGATGCCGATCACGTTCTTCGACGCCTGCCGCTTGATCGTGTTGGTGAACGAAACCGAGGCAGTGACGCCGAGCGGAACGGCCTTGAAGCCCTTGACCTTGGCGGCCGCGCTGAGTGCGTCGAAATCCTTGCCCGCGCTCGCGAACAGTTCCTTGGCCTTGGGCAATTGCATCCAGCCGACCGCTTGGCTCTGGTCGGCATGGTCGCCTTGCTCGTCGAGCTCGAGTTGCGGCCCGGTCCAGCTCGACTGCACCACGCCCCAGCCATAGGCCGCGGGCTCGGTATCGTGGACGATGATCGCCGCGGTCGCGCCGTGGCGCGCGGCTTCCTCGAACTTGTAGGTCCAGCGGCCGTAATAGGTCATCGCCTTGCCCTCGAAGAGCCCTTCGCGCGCCTGGGTCTGCCAGTCGGGATCGTTGACCAGGATGACGACGGTCTTGCCGTGGACGTCGATGCCGGCGTAATCGTCCCACCCGCGCTCGGGCGCGGTGATGCCGTAGCCGACGAACACGACGGGCGAGTCCTTGATCGCGATGGTCGGCGTCACGCGGTAGCTCGCCAGCACCATGTCGTCGCGATATTGCAGCGCGACCGGAGTCTTGCCGCCACTGAAGGTCATCGGCGTCACGGCGTGCGCGGTCAGCTCGACCAGCGGGACGGCCTGGAACCAGCTGCCATTGTTGCCCGGCTTGAGCCCCGCCGCCTTGAAGCGCTCGACGATATAGTCGGTCGCCTTGGTCTCGCCGGGCGTCACCGGCTTGCGGCCCTCGAACGCGTCGGACGACAGCGTCTTGGTGACCTGCTTGAGCGTCTCGACCGAGATCGCAGGGCCACGCGGCGCGGTCTGCGCGATCGCGCCGCTGGTCAGGCCCGCGACCCCCAGCATCGCGGTGAAAATCGGCACAACGCGCATCGGCACAGATCCCTCTTTAGCTAAGGACACCGTTCTGGCAGCCGCATCGCGAGCGCGCAACCTGGACACCATCGATCCCATTGCATCGCACGAAAACGTCGGTAGCATCCTCTGCGGGGGGGATTTTTATGAAAAGAGCCAAGTTTGTGGTGGCGCTCGCCGCCTGTTTCAGCGGGCCGCTGTTCGCTGCCGATACGGTGGCGCCCGTTCACAGCGACGCTGCGACGCGGTTCGGAGCGCGCCAGGATATCCAGCAAATCAGCCTTTCGCCCGATGGCTCGACAATTTCCTATATCGCCGCGATCAAGGGGAGAGGCGCCGCACTCGTCATCGTCTCGCTCGCCGATGGAGTGCCCAAGCCGATCCTGTCGTCGAGCGGCGATCCCGACCGCCTGACGCGGTGCAACTGGTCGAGCGACACGCGCCTCGTCTGTGGCATCTACATGATCCTCGAGACCGAGCGCGGGCATGACGGCTACACGCGCCTGATATCGATCGACAAGGACGGAAAGAACCTCAAGGTGCTGAGCGCGCGCTCTAACGCCCGCGCGCTCGGTGTGGCGTTCGGTGGCGGCGCGGTGATCGACTGGAGCGGCGGTGCCCCGGGACCGTCCTGGTAACGCGGAGCTACATCCCCGAAGCGGGCACCGGTACGCTGCTCGCCGACGGCCGCGAGGGGCTGGGCATCGATCGGATCGACACGACGACGCTACGCCGCACGACCGTCGAATCGCCGAACGCCGAAGCCGCCGAGTTCATCTCCGACGGCCATGGCGCGGTCCGGGTGATGGGGATCCGGCCACGGCTCCATTCGGGCTATGACGGCGACACGATCAGCTATCGCTATCGCAAGGCGGACAGCCACGATTGGCTGCCGCTCGGAACGCTCAAGTTCACCGGAAGCAAGACCACCGGATTCAACCCCTATGCGGTCGATCGTGATCGCAACCTGGTCTACGGGTTCGACGCCAAGGACGGGCGCCAGGCGCTGTACGCGATCGCGCTCGACGGCAGCCTGACCAAGACGCTCGTGCTCGATCACCCCGACGTCGATGTCGACGATTTGATCCGGATCGGGCGGCAGAATCGCGTGGTCGGCGCGAGCTTCGTCACCGACAAGCGCCAGAGCGCGTTCTTCGACCCCACGCTCAAGGCGCTCGCCGCGTCGCTGTCGCGCGCGCTGCCGGGCCTGCCGCTCGTCACCTTCGTCGACGCCAGCGCCGACGAGAGCAAATTGCTGCTGTTCGCGGGCAGCGATGTCGACCCCGGGCATTTCTACTTGTACGACAAAGCCACTCGCCATCTGGGTGAAGTCCTCCCCGCGCGCGGCGCGCTCGCCACGACGACGCTGGCGCAGGTCAAGCCGATCACCTTCACGGCCACCGACGGAACACAGATCCCGGCCTATCTCACGCTGCCGCCGGGCAGCGACGGCAAGGGGCTGCCGACGATCGTGATGCCGCACGGCGGTCCCGAAGCGCGCGACGAATGGGGTTTCGACTGGCTCTCGCAATTCTTCGCCAATCGCGGCTACGCCGTGCTGCAACCCAATTTCCGCGGATCGACCGGTTACGGCGAAGCGTGGTTCAAGGACAATGGCTACAAATCGTGGCGCGTCGCGATCGGCGACGTCAACGATGGCGGACGCTGGCTGGTCAAGCAGGGGATCGCCGACCCGGCCAGACTGGCGATCGTCGGCTGGTCCTACGGCGGCTATGCCGCGCTGCAATCAGCGGTGCTCGATCCGGCGCTGTTCAAGGCGATCGTCGCGGTCGCTCCCGTCACCGATCTCGAGACGCGGCGGCAGGAACGGCACGACTATACCGACTTTGCCGAAGAGGATGCGCGCATCGGCAAGGGCCCGCACGTCCGCGAGGGCTCGCCAGCGCAGAACGCCGCGCGGATCACCGCGCCGGTGCTGCTGTTCCACGGCGACCGCGACCAGAATGTCGGCGTCGGCGAATCACGGCTGATGGCGTCGCGGCTGCGCGCGGCGGGCAAGCAGGTCGACTATGTCGAGTTTCATGGGCTCGATCACCAGCTCGACGACAGCGACGCGCGGCCGCAATTGCTCGACAAGGCCGATGCCTTCCTTCGGACGGCGCTGAAGCTGCCGGCCAAATAACGAAAAGGGCGGCCCGTTGCGGGGCCGCCCTTCTTGGTTCGGATCGCGCCGTGGCGAAGCCACGTCGTCGGACGGTGCCGTGGCACCGCCGGCCGAGCCGCTGAGTGTGGCTGGCTCCAGCTGCGCTGGAGCCTTGCCTCAGCGGCTGTAGAACTCGACCACCAGGTTCGGTTCCATCTTCACCGGATACGGCACTTCGTCGAGCGCCGGAACGCGCGTGAAGGTGACCTTCGCCGCGCCATCGGGAGCGACATAATCGGGGATTTCGCGCTCGGCGAGCTGCTGCGCTTCGAGCACCAGCGCCATTTCCTTGGCCTTGGTGCCGAGCGTGATCTCGTCACCGACGAAGCAGCGACGCGACGCGATGTTGCACTTCACGCCGTTGACGCGGACATGGCCGTGCGAAACGAGCTGACGCGCCGCCCAGACGGTCGGTGCGAACTTGGCGCGATAGACGATCATGTCGAGACGCTGCTCGAGCAGGCCGATCAAATTCTGGCCGGTGTCGCCCTTCATGCGCGCGGCTTCGGTGTAGCAGGCGCGGAACTGCTTCTCGGTCACGTCGCCATAATAGCCCTTGAGCTTCTGCTTGGCGCGCAGCTGGATGCCGAAGTCCGAGACCTTGCCCTTGCGGCGCTGGCCGTGCTGGCCAGGGCCGTATTCACGCTTGTTGACCGGCGACTTGGGACGACCCCAGATGTTCTCGCCCATCCGGCGATCGAGCTTGTACTTTGCGCTTGAACGCTTCGACATGTGATATTCCTTGGCAAGTGCTTCGTGACAAGACCGCCTGCCGGGGCAGGAGATCGATACCCGGTATCGCTCTATCCGGATCTGTAAGGATCGAGGCAGGGCCACCGCTTCACCGGGGTGCGGGGCCATTTGCGAAGGTGGGCGCCTAGCCGTGCGGGCGCCGCGAGTCAAGCTGGACAGGCGCGGTGGGTCCCGCCAAGAGCGGGGCCATGAGCGAGATCCTTCCCGGCCCCGACTGCACCACCATGACCGAGGTCCGCGCCGGCGTCGATCAGGTCGATCGCGAACTGGTCGCGCTGCTCGCGCGGCGCTTCGCCTATATGGACGCCGCTGCGCGGATCAAACCCGCGCGGACGGCGGTGCGCGACGAGGCGCGCAAGATGCAGGTGATCGACAATGCGGTTGCCGCAGCGGCAGCGGCCGGCGCGCCTGAGCGCATCGTCGCCGATCTCTGGGAGCAACTGGTCGAAGCGTCGATCGCCTACGAACTGGCCGCGTTCGACCGACGCTGAGCGCTTAGCGCGGGATGTCGACGCCGTTGCCGCGGCTTTGATTCTGTATGTGCTCGGCCGAGCGCTGACCCTCGATGTCGAGCGCTGCCCATTCGGTTTTCGTGTGGCAGACGCGCTTGACGAACAGCGATCCGGTCGATTCCTCGCTGCGGCAGACCTTCTTTTCCTTCTCCGTCGACGCAGCTAGCGGCGAGTCGGCGGCCTGGGCGATCATCGGCAAACACAGGAGCAAGGCGGCCGACAACGTCTTCATGGAAACTCCTGGGTTAGGACATCGGAACACGCATGCAAGAACGCTGCTGCACCGCAGTATGACGCCGGGGCAATCCGATCAAGGTCGGCGCGGTGTCTTTCCCGAAAGCGCGGACAACACCCCCCGCAGCGTGCGCACCTCCTGCGCCGACCAGCCTGGCTTGGTCAGCAAGGTGCGCAGCGTACGCCGCGTCACCGGCGTGCGATCGGGCGGGTAGAAGAAATCGGTCGCGACGAGCATCGCGTCGAGCTGTTCGATCATCCCGTCGAGCTCGGCCTGCGGCGCTGGCTCATGAAGCTCGACGGCGGGCGGCTGGGCGAGTCCCATCCCCTTGGACCATTCGTAGGCGACGAGGATCACCGCCTGCGCGAGGTTGAGCGAGCCGAATTCGGGGTTGATCGGCACGGTGATGATCGTGCGCGCGAGCGCGACGTCGTCGGTCTCGAGCCCCGAACGCTCGGGGCCGAACAGGATCGCCGCGCGTCCCGGGCCGGCGTGGATCGCCGACGCGGCCTGTTCGGGCGTCACCACCGGCTTGGTCACACCGCGCTTGCGCACCGTCGTTGCAAAGACATGGCTGCAATCGGCCACCGCCGCGGCAACGGTTTCATAGACGCGCGCGCGCTCGAGCACGATATCGGCGCCCGATGCCGCGGGCCCGGCCGAGGGGTTGGGCCAGCCGTCGCGCGGGGCGACGAGGCGCATTTCGACCAGCCCGAAATTGAGCATCGCGCGCGCGGCCTTGCCGATATTCTCACCGAGCTGCGGGCGGACCAGGACAAGGACGGGCGGCGGAACAGCCTGCGGATCCTTCACGCCTTGCCGACCTCGCTCACATTGCCGGCGAATTCCTCGAAATCGCGCGCCTCGCGGAAGTCCTTATAGACGCTGGCGAAGCGGATATAGGCGACCGAATCGAGGCCTTTCAGCCCCTCCATCACCATCTCGCCGATCCGCCCCGAGCGGACTTCGCTCTCGCCCTGCGTCTCGAGCTGGCGCTGGATGCCCGAGACGAGCTTTTCGAGCCGCACCGGATCGATCGGGCGCTTGCGCGCCGCGATCGAGACCGAGCGCAGCAGCTTCTCGCGATCGAACGGCTCGCGTTTGTCCTCGCTCTTGAGCACGGTCAGCTCGCGCAGCTGGATCCGTTCGAACGTGGTGAAGCGCGCCGCACACCCTTCGCACTGGCGCCGGCGGCGGATCGCGCCGGCATCTTCGGTCGGACGCGAATCCTTGACCTGGCTGTCTTCATGTCCGCAAAAGGGGCAGCGCATCTTCTATTTGTTCAACTTTCGATAAGCGGCGTAGCCGGCACCGAGCAGTGCGCCCGTCACCAGCGAAAAGGGCAGCACGATCGCCGCCAGCGCGCCGACGACCGCGCCACCGACGAGTCGGTTGCCGTCCTCGCCGCCGAGCAAGGTGCTCGTCTTGTCGACCGCGCTGTCGAGCACCTCGACAACGTCTTCGCCCACGGCGCGGGCCATGTCTTCGAAAGTGGTCTTGGACTTCTCGTCACCAGCATGGTCGGTCATGTCAGCTCTCCGGATAGATCGGGAACCGGTGACATAGTACAATAACACGCTCACGTACAGCAGCTTCTACCTGCGGGTCGCCCGCCTCGCCCTTCTGGCGCAGGCCGTCGAGCACATCGGCGACCATGTTTCCGATCTCGCGGAACTCGGCCGGACCGAAACCGCGCGTCGTGCCCGCGGGCGAGCCGACGCGGATCCCGCTGGTCTTGGTCGGCGGCAGCGGATCGTTGGGAATGCCGTTCTTGTTGCAGGTGATGCCCGCACGCTCGAGCGCTTCGTCGGCGTCCTTGCCGGTGACGCCGAGCGGGGTGAGATCGATCAAGGCGAGATGCGTGTCGGTGCCGCCCGAGACGATCTCCGCGCCGCGCTCCTTCAGCGTCGCCGCCAGGATCTTGGCGTTCTCGATCACCGCAGCGATGTAGCTCTTATAGCCGGGCTCGAGCGCCTCGCCGAACGCGACCGCCTTGGCGGCGATGACGTGCATCAGCGGACCGCCCTGCAGCCCGGGGAACACCGCCGAGTTGAGCTTCTTGCCGAGCGCCTCGTCGTCGGCGAGGATCATCCCGCCGCGTGGGCCCCGCAGCGTCTTGTGCGTCGTCGTCGTCGCGATGTGCGCGTGCGGGAAGGGCGAGGGATGCAGGCCCGCTGCGACCAGTCCCGCGAAATGCGCCATGTCGACCATGAAATAGGCGCCGACCTCGTCCGCGATCGCGCGGAACTTGGCGAAATCGATCTGCCGCGGATAGGCCGAGCCGCCCGCGATGATCAGCTTTGGCTTATGCTCGCGCGCCAGCGCCGCGACTTCGTCGAAGTCGATCAGATGGCTGACCGGATCGACGCCGTACTGCACCGCGTTGAACCATTTGCCCGACATCGCCGCGCGCGCGCCGTGCGTGAGATGGCCGCCGGCATCGAGGCTCATCCCGAGGATCGTCTCGCCCGGCTTGACCAAAGCGAGCATCACCGCGCCGTTCGCCTGCGCCCCCGAATGCGGCTGCACGTTGACATAGGCGCACCCAAACAGCTGCTTGGCACGGTCGATCGCGAGCTGCTCGACTTCGTCCGACGGATGGCAGCCCTGATAATAGCGCTTGCCGGGATACCCTTCCGCATATTTGTTGGTGAACACCGAACCCTGCGCCTCGAGCACCGCCTTCGACACGATGTTCTCCGACGCGATCAGCTCGATCTGCGTCTGCTCGCGCGTCAGCTCGTGCTGGACGCCGGCAAAGATCGCGGGATCGGCTTCGGCCAGGCCGCGCGTGAAGAAGCCGTCGGGCTGGACGTCGTGAAGCGTGGTCGGGTTGGTGCTCATGCCGGTTCCTTCGCGAGAGCTGGAGCGCCGAGCTTGTCGACGCGGGTTTGATGACGGCCACCGGCGAAATCGGTGGTCAGGAAAGCGGTGATGCAGGCCTTGGCCATGTCGTCGCCGACCAGCCGAGCGCCGAGCGCGACGACGTTGGCATCGTTATGTTCGCGCGCCAGCGCGGCGGAGAGCGGTTCGGAGACGAGCGCACAGCGCATCGCGGGGTGCCGGTTGACCGCGATCGAGATGCCGATCCCCGAGCCGCACAGCGCGATGCCGCGCTCGACCGCCCCCGAAGCGACCGCCTCGGCGAGCCGATAGCCGAAATCGGGATAATCGACGCGCGCGTCGCTGTCGGGGCCGAGATCGCGCACTTCGTGCCCCTGCCCAGCCAACCAGGCGGCGAGCAGACCCTTCAGCGCAAAGGCGGCGTGGTCGGAGGCGATGGCGATGCGCAACGGAAGCGCGCTCCCAATTGGATTGAGCGGATGATCGGCGCTTTAAACAAGCAAGCGCGCAATTGCCACACTCAAGCCGCGAGAATTGCCCCGCGGCGATTGCGATGCCCGCTACAGCGGGCTAGGGTGTTGATCTGTGATAGATTCGTCGCCTCGCGCTTCCGTGAATTCCGCTGCCGAGACGGCAGAGGCGGCACGCGTGCGGCTGATCGAGGCGCTGATCCGCACCGGCGAAGAGGATCGCGCGGCGTTTCGCGATCTCTATTCGCTCACCTCGGCGAAGCTATTCGGGATTTGCTATCGTATCTGCGGCGAAAGGCAGGCTGCGGAAGACGTGTTGCACGACGTATACCTCACCATCTGGAAACGCGCCGGCGCCTATGAGCCCGCCCGGGCGAGCCCGATCACCTGGCTCGCGACGATCGCGCGCAACCGCGCGATCGACTGGCAGCGCGCGCAGACCGTGCGCCGTGCGACCCCGATCGAGGATGCCCCGCCGATTCTCGACACCGCGCCGCTCGCGAGCGAGACGATGCTCGACGACGAAGCCGCGCACCAACTCTACGATTGCCTCGACGCGCTCGAGGCGCGTCAGCGCGATGCGATCCGCACCGCCTTTTTCGACGGCGTGACCTATGCCGAGCTCGCCGAACGCGAGGCGGTGCCGCTCGGCACGATGAAAAGCTGGGTGCGTCGCGGGCTCGCGCGGCTCAAGGCGTGTCTCGAGGGATGAGCGACGTGCCATCTCGCGACGTCCCCGACGACGACCTGCCCGACACCAGCGCGGGCGAGTTCGCGCTCGGCCTGCTCGAAGGCGAGGCGCGCACCGCGGCGATGCGACGCGTACTCGCCGAACCGGCGTTCGCGCGTGCGGTCGAGCAATGGCGGCTGCGGTTGGCGCAGCTGTTCGATCTGTGGCCGGCAATGCCGGCGCCCGACCTGTTCGCGCGGATCGAGCGATCGATTCACGGTGCCGGCGCGGCGCGCGTCGCCGCCTTGCCGGGCCGGCAGCCGAGCAAATTGTGGCCGGGGATCGCAGCACTGTCGAGCCTCGCCGCAGCGGCCTTGCTCGTCATTCTGTTCACCCGCCCGCTCGCCGTACCGCCGCCCCTGCCGGAAGCGCCCGCCACGCCGCTTGCAGCCGATACCGGGCCGACGCTCGTCGCCTCGATCTCGCCCACCGCCAAGGGCGCGCCCGTCACGGTGGTCTATGATGCGCGCATCGGCTCGCTGCGGCTGACCGCAGCCAATCTCGCCGATGCCAAGCGCGTGGCCGAGCTGTGGGTGATCCCTGTCGGCGGGACGCCGCATTCGCTCGGCTTGCTCGAGACGCATGGCGGGACCGCGTTGACGCTGAGCACCGCGAACCGCGCGCGGATCGCCGCCGGGGCGACACTCGCCGTTTCGCTCGAGCCGCTCGGCGGGTCGACCACCGGGCTGCCGACCGGGCCGGTCGTTGCGACGGGCGCGCTCGCACGGGTGTAAACATCGCGGACTGGAAAGAGGTCCGGTTTGCATCCGTAACGATATCTGCCGCGTATCTGCGCCGCGTCCGGCCCACCGGGCGTACAGCAGGAGAGACGCTCATGACTCGCACCATCCGTACCTCGATCGTCGCCGCCGCCCTCGCCATCAGCGGGGCCTCGCTCGCTTATGCGCAAACCAACCCGATGGTCGGCGGCGCCGCCATGTATCCGACCAAGAATATCGTCGAGAATGCCGTCAATTCGAAGGACCACACCACGCTCGTCGCCGCGGTCAAGGCTGCCGGCCTCGTCGAGACGCTGAGCGGCCCCGGCCCCTTCACCGTGTTCGCGCCGACCAACGCAGCCTTCGCCAAGCTGCCCGCGGGCACGGTCGATACGCTGCTCAAGCCCGAGAACAAGGCGACGCTGACGTCGGTGCTGACCTATCACGTCGTGCCCGGCACGATCACCGCGCAGGACATCGCCGCCAAGGCCAAGGCCAATATGGGCAAGGCGACCTACACCACCGTCCAGGGCGGCACGCTGACCTTCATGAAGGTCGGCAATGGCTGGGGCATCATGGACGCCAAGGGCCACAAGGGTAAGATCACGATCGCCAACGTGATGCAGTCGAACGGCGTGATCCATGTCATCGACACCGTGATGATGCCGTAAGATATTTATCTGCATCAGCATGCATCCGGACTGATGACTCCCTCGTAGCTGGACTGTCGCTGCCCCAAGCAGCGGCGTGTAACACCGTCGTCGGATCCCCTCCTTTGCGACGAACGGTGGCGTAAACGGACCTGTCGGCCCCCCTTTAGCCGGCAGGTCCTTTTCATTTAGACGCGATCCCGTCATGGAAGCGTCACCGGTTCGTCGTAGTGCGCTCACGCCCCGTGCGCCGCTCCTTTGGCGCGATCATCCGGCAGGAGAGTTCGTCATGGCCAATGCCCTTCGATCGCTCAAGGACCGCGTGGTCCATCGTCCCGACAAGCGCCCCGTCACGAATCGCGCGGTGCGCAACGCCGTGCTCCAGCACAAGCATCTTTCGAAGCAGGGTTTGCTCGAGCGCGCGTTCACCTTCGCGTTTCGCGGCCTAGTCTATGCGCAGATCTGGGAGGATCCGGCGGTCGACATGGAAGCGCTCGCGATCACCCCCGATAGCCATGTCGTCACGATCGCCTCGGGCGGGTGCAACATGATGTCGTACCTCACCGCCAATCCGCGCGCGATCACCGCGGTCGATCTCAATCCGGCGCATATCGCGCTCAACAAATTGAAGCGCGTCGCGGCGCGCCATTTGCCCGACTACGACGCCTTCCACCGGTTCTTCGCGCAGGCCAACAGCCGCCAGAACGTGCTCGCCTATCGCACCTATATCCGCCCGCACCTCGACGCGACGACGCTCGCCTATTGGGAGGGCCGCGACATCGTCGGCCGCCGGCGGATCGGGGGGTTCGCCAAGAACGTCTACAAGCGCGGATTGCTCGGCAATTTCATCGGCGTCGCGCACCTGCTCGCGCGGCTCAACGGGGTAAACCCCAAGATCCTGCTCACCGCCAATTCGATCGAGGAGCAGCGCGAGATCTTCGACCGGGAGTTCGCGCCCTTCTTCGACAAGGGCTTCGTCAAGTGGATCACGGACCAGCCCGCTTCGCTGTTCGGGCTCGGCATTCCGCCGGCGCAATATGAAGCGCTCGCCGGCGACGAGAAGATGGCGGTGGTGCTGCGCGAACGGCTCGAGAAGCTCGCCTGCGACTTCGATATCAAGGACAATTATTTCGCCTGGCAAGCGTTCGGCCGCGGTTACGGCAAGGACGCCGCCGCACCGCTGCCGCCGTATCTCCAGCGCGAGCATTATGCCGAGATCGTCGATCGCGCCGCACGGATCGAGGTGCGCCACACCAATTTCACCGATTATCTGCGCGAGCAGGGCGACGCCTCGCTCGACCGCTACATCCTGCTCGATGCGCAGGACTGGATGACCGACACGCAGCTGACCGAGCTGTGGAGCGAAATCACGCGTACCGCCAAACCGCACGCGCGCGTGCTGTTCCGCACCGCGGGCGAACCGACGATCCTACCGGGCCGCGTGCCCGACGCAGTCCTCGGCAAATGGGAGTATCGCGCCGAGGACTCGCTCGATTACACCAAGCGCGACCGCTCCTCGATCTATGGCGGCGTCCACCTCTACGTGCTCGGATGAGCGACGCGGCAGCGGTTGAGGCGGCGGTGGGGCATGCCGGCCATATGGATGCGATCTACCGGTCGCAGCGGCACATCTATGACCTGACGCGGAAATATTACCTGCTCGGGCGCGACGCACTGGTCGCCGGGATCGCGCCGCCACCGGGGGGCAGCGTGCTCGAGATCGGCTGCGGCACCGGGCGCAACCTGATCGCGGCGGCGCGCGCCTGGCCCGATGCGCGCTTCTTCGGGATCGATATTTCCGAGGCGATGCTCGAGACCGCCCGCGCGAAAGTGGCGGCGGCGGGCCTCGAGGGCAAGATCGTGCTCGCGCAAGGCGATGCGACCGCGTTCGACGCGTCGGCGCTGTTCGGCGTCGCGCACTTCGACCGCATCTTCCAGAGCTATACGCTGTCGATGATCCCCGACTGGCGCGCCGCGATCCGCGAGGGGGCGGACAAGCTCGCTCCCGGCGGACGACTCGACGTGGTCGATTTCGGCCAGCAGGAGCGCTTGCCCCGCGCCTTTCGTACGGCGCTGTTCGCCTGGCTCGCCAAGTTCGACGTCGCGCCGCGTGCGACGCTGCAGCCCGCTTTGATCGAGGCGGCGAGCGAGGCCGGCGCGACCGCCCGCTTCCGCCCGCTCTATCGCGGCTATGCCTGGTCGGGCAGCATCGTGCGCTCCGCGGCATGAACCCGCCGCAGCTGCCGCGTTGGCTCGGGCTCGCGGGGCTGCTGCCGCAGATCGCGGCGGCGGCAATCGTGCTTAGCGGGGATCCGGCGCTGCGCTTTGCCGCGCTGTCGCTCGGCTATGCCTATGCCGCGCTGATCCTGAGCTTTCTCGGCGGACTGTGGTGGGGGATCGCGGCGAGCAAGGAGCGCCCTCCCGAATGGCTTTGGGTCGCCGCGATCGTCCCTTCGCTCGTCGCGCTCGCCAGCGCCGTCCCCTGGGCAGTCGGCGAACCATGGCCGGGGCCGTCGCTGATCTTGCTCGGAGTGGCGCTGATCGCGGCGCTTGGCGTGGATTGGCTCCTCGCCAAGCGCGGCCTTGTCCCGATCTGGTGGATGCGACTGCGCATCCCGCTGTCGCTCGGCCTGGGGCTGCTGACGCTGGTGATCGGGGCGGTCTGATCAGCGGCCGAAGAGCAGCCACAGCAGCAAAATGACCGGAATCGGCACGCCGATCAGCCACAAGATACAACCCTTACCCATTCATTCCTCCTCTGATTTCAGAGGCGTAACGAAGGGTGGGCGAGGCGGTTCCGTGGTGCTCGCGGGCGGCGGGGCGCTGTGCTAAAGGGGACTGCATGAACAAGCCGGTCCGCCTCGCCGTCGAGTCCGTCCCCGAGACGCTGTTCACCGCGCGCGACTATATGGTGATGCTGGAGGCGGGGGCCTTCGAAGACGTGCGCGCCGAGCTGGTGAAAGGGGAATTGCGCAAGATGATGCCCTCGGGCTTCTCGCACGGCGAAATGAACCTCTTGCTCGGTTCAAAGCTGATGGCGGCCTATGCTGGCACAGACTATCGATGCGCAGTCGATCTTATGATCGGCATCGACGCATTGACCGTCCGCGCAGCTGATGTCGCAGTGGTCCGCGCAGACGTTCCGCGACACGGCCCTGTCCCGCCAGACCGCTTTGTGATGATCGTCGAAGTCGCGGAGACGACGCTTGGTATCGATCTGGGAGAGAAACTCGCCCATTACGCTCGAGCGGGCGTATCAGACTATTGGGTCGCCGATGTCGACGCGAGCGTCATGCACGTGATGCGTTCGCCCGAAGGCGACCGCTATACCGAACGCTCCGTTGTCCCGTTCGACCAGCCGCTCGCGGTGCCGGGCACGTCCGCGACGATCACCGTCGCTTAGGCGGCCTTGCGAAGCTCCAACCGGCTCCAGATCTCGACCAATGCCTCGGTCAGATCGCGCATCATCGCTTCGTCATGCGCCGGCCCCGGCGTGAAGCGCAGCCGCTCGGTGCCGCGCGGGACGGTCGGATAATTGATCGGCTGAACGTACACGCCGTACTCGGCGAGCAGGATGTCGCTGATCTTCTTGGCCTTGACCGGATCGCCGACCATCAGCGGCACGATGTGCGTGGTCGAATCCATCACCGGCAACCCGGCCTCGGCGAACAGCGTCTTGAGCATCGTGGCGGCGGCCTGCTGCCCGTCGCGCTCGACGCTCGATGCCTTGAGGTGGCGCACCGCCGCCAGCGCGCCCGCGACGAGCACAGGCGACAGCGAGGTCGTGAAGATGAACCCCGGCGCATACGAGCGGATCACATCGATGATTGTCTGGTCGGCGCTGATATAGCCGCCCATCACGCCGATCGCCTTGCCAAGCGTCCCCTCGATGATCGTCAGCCGGTCGGCGACCCCGTCGCGCTCCGAAATGCCGCCGCCGCGCGCGCCGTACATGCCGACGGCATGGACCTCGTCGAGATAGGTCAGGGCGTTGTAGCGGTCGGCGAGATCGCAGATCTCGGCGATCGGCGCGACGTCGCCGTCCATCGAATAGACGCTCTCGAAGGCGATCAGCTTGGGCACCGTCGGATCTGCAGCGGCGAGCAGTTCCTCGAGATGCGCGACGTCGTTGTGGCCGAAGACGTGCTTCTCGCACCCCGAATTGCGGATCCCTGCGATCATCGAGGCGTGGTTGAGTTCGTCCGAGAAGATCACGCAGCCCGGCAGAACCTTGGCAAGCGTCGCCAGCGTCGCCTCGTTCGAGACATAGCCCGAAGTGAACAGCAAGGCGCCTTCCTTGCCGTGAAGGTCGGCGAGCTCGGCCTCGAGATCGACGTGATAATGCGTGTTGCCGCCGATATTGCGCGTGCCGCCCGAGCCTGCGCCGACATCGTGCAGCGCCTCTTCCATCGCCGCGATCACGTGCGGGTGCTGGCCCATCGCGAGATAATCGTTCGAGCACCACACCGTGATCGGCTTGGGGCCGTTATGCCCGGCAAAGCAGCGCGCGTTGGGAAACGCGCCCTTGTTGCGCAGGATATCGATGAACACACGGTAGCGCCCCTCGACATGCAGGCGATCGATCGCCTGTGTGAAGATCCGGGAGTAATCGACTCCGCGAGGCGGTGTGTCCACGTCCATTGCCGCGATCTAGCGCCTGAAGGCGCAGAATTCCAGCGCGTTTAGGCGATCAGCGTGATCGGACGGGTGTTCATAATGTCTCACGTCGCGCGAGACCGAACCGCGCGAGCGCGGGCGCGAGTGCGGCGCTTGCCGCGTCGCTCGCGGTGAACACCGCGCGCCCGTCGCCCGCCGCCTCGGGCCATTGCTGCCCCTGGGTGAGGAAGGCGATCCGGCGCGCGATCCCGGCGCTACCGTCGACGAAGGTCACCGGCCGTGGTGCGGCCGCCGCGAGTTCCTCGACGACCAGCGGAAAATGCGTGCAGGCGTTGACGATCGTGTCGATTCGTTCGCCACCGGGCTGTCCGAACAATCCTTCGAGAATCGCGGCGTAGCGCGCAGGGTCGCTCTCATGGTCGTGGAGCTTGGCCTCGGCCAGTTCGACCAGTTCGGCGGAGCCGTACCGCAAGACGGTGCAGTCGCTCGCGAAACGTCGGGCGAGATCATCGACATAGGGCTGGCGCACCGTCGCGTTGGTGCCGAGCACTCCAATCACGCGCGTCTTGCTGACCAAAGCGGCGGGTTTGATTGCCGGCACCGTTCCCACCACGGGCAGGTCGAGCGCCTCTCGCACCGCGGCGAGCGCGATCGTCGAGGCGGTGTTGCACGCGATCACGATCAGCCGCGGGCGATAGCGCTCGGCGAGCCGCCCGAGCAAAGCGGGAACGCGCGCGGCGATCTCGGCTTCCGTCTTGGTCCCGTAGGGAAAGCCCGCCGAATCGGCGACATAGACGATCGGCATTCGTGGCAGCAGCGCGCGCGCCGCGCCGAGTACCGAGAGGCCGCCAATCCCCGAATCGAAAAACAGTACCGGCCGGTCATCCATCGCCGCGGCTTAACCCCGTGCGCCGATTTGACAATCGTCGTCTTGAGCGAGAGAGTGCCTAAAGAGCGAACAGATGTGCTATGCGCGTTCCGCGTCTGGGGGCCAAATTCGTGTCGATCGACTCTTTCTGGATGGCATCCGCCATTGCGCTGGTGCTCGGCTATCTGCTCGGCTCGATCCCGTTCGGCGTGTTGCTGACGCGGATGGCGGGCGCGGGCGACCTGCGCACGATCGGATCGGGCAATATCGGCGCGACCAACGTGCTGCGCACTGGGCGCAAGGGGCTCGCCGCGGCGACGCTGCTGCTCGATGCCTTCAAGGGCTTCGCCGCGGTATGGATCGCCGAGCACTATCTCCCCGGCACCGGCGTGATCGCCGCCGCGGCGGCGTTTCTCGGGCATTGCTATCCGATCTGGCTGGGCTTCAAGGGCGGCAAGGGTGTGGCGACCCTGCTCGGCATCGTGCTCGCACTGCATTGGCCGATCGGCCTTGTCTATGCCGCGGTGTGGATCGCCTTGCTTGCGCTCTTCCGCATCTCGTCGCCCGCGGGCATGCTGGCTGCGGTCAGTGCGCCGTTGAGTGCTGCCTATTTCTCGCAGTTCGACGTCGTCCTGCTGTTGCTCGCGCTCGCGCTGCTGGTCGTGTGGAAGCACCGCGCGAATATCGAACGGCTGGTCGGCGGGGTCGAGCCGCGCGTCGGCAGCAAGCGTGGCTGACGCGGCACGCGAAGATGGCGCGGTCGCCCGACTTCGCCTGATCCGCACGCCGCAGATCGGTCCGGTCAGCTATGCGCAGCTGCTCGCGCGCTTCGGCAGCGCCGCGACCGCGCTCGACGCCTTGCCGCAGCTCGCCGCGCGGGGCGGTGGCCCCGCGCCTGCGATCGCGCCGGTCGCGCTCGTCGAGCGCGAGCTTGTGCACGCCGCGCGGCTCGGCGCGCGCCACCTGTTTCTCGGCGACCTCGACTATCCCGAGCTGCTCGCCGCACTCGACGATGCGCCGCCCGTGATCATGCTGCGGGGGCGCATCGAGCTGTGCGCCCGGCTGACGATTGCGATGGTCGGCGCGCGTAACGCCTCGGCGGCGGCGTGCCGCTTCGCGCGCCAGCTTGCCGCCGAGCTTGGACAAGAGGGCGTCACAATCGTTTCGGGCCTGGCGCGCGGAGTCGATACCGCGGCGCATCACGGCTCGCTCGACACCGGCACGGTCGGCGTGATCGCTGGCGGGATCGACGTGGTCTATCCGCCCGAAAACGCCGCGCTGCAGGAGCGAATCGCAGGCGACGGTCTGCTGATTGCCGAGCAGCCCCCCGGCACCGAGCCGCGTGCGCGCCACTTCCCCTATCGCAACCGGATCATCGCCGGGCTCGCGCTCGGCACGGTGGTGGTAGAGGCGGCGCCCAAATCGGGCTCGCTGATCACCGCCCGGCTCGCCGGCGAACTCGGGCGCGAGGTGATGGCGGTGCCCGGCAGCCCGCTCGACCCGCGCGCGCAAGGCTGCAACGCGCTGATCCGCGACGGCGCGACGCTGGTGCAGAGCGCCACCGATGTGCTCGAGACGCTTCGCCCGATCGATACGCGGATGGTCCGCTCCGAACCCACGCCCTTCGCTGCCGCGCCGCCGGTCGATGCAACCGACGCGGAGCGGCGCGATGTCATAGCATTGCTGGGGCCGGTGCCGGTCGCGATCGACGAACTGATCCGCCAATCGGGACATGCTCCGGCGATCGTTCAGACGGTGTTGCTCGAGCTCGAGCTCGCCGGACGGCTTGAACGCCATGCCGGTGCGCGGGTTGCATTGCTCTTCGCTCCGCACGCGTGAATCGGGTGGGCGCGATGCAAGCGTAGCGACGCGGGTCGTGCAATCGCGCTCCGACCATCGCGCTTATCGGGCGGCATAGAAACTTCGGCTTGCGTCGATTGTTACTGCAGCGCAGCAGAACTGCTCATCGTCGGAGCCAATCCTTGCCCTTTCTCCACAGTCCGACACGCTTCCTGATACACTATGTCGCCGCGCGCCCATGGATTTTCCTGCTGCTCGGGCTGCTCGTCGTCGGCGCCTCGATGAGTGCGATCGGGGTGCAATATGCGATGAAGCTGCTGATCGACGCGATGACCGGCGGGGTGCGTGCGCGCGGCACGGTCTATGCCGCGCTCGCCGGGTTTCTCGGGCTCGTCATCCTCGAAAGCCTGTTGCAGCGTGCGTCTGCACTGACGCTCGGCCAGGCGACGGTCAGCTCGGGGGTCGGCATCCGGCTCGACATGGTCAATTACCTCACCGGGCACCAGATGCCGTTCTTCCAGAACCAGCGCGCCGGGTCGCTCGGCCACCGCATCTCGGGGCTGGCAGGAATCTTCGGCGCGATCATGCACCGGCTGCTGCGCGAAGTGACCCCGCCGCTGATCACCTTCGTCGGCGCGATCCTGATCTTCGTCTCGATCGACGCGATGATGGCCGCGGTCCTCGGCGGCGTCTTCCTCGCGGTCACGATCGCACTGATCCTGCTGGGCTTGCGCGGGCACGTCCATCATACCGCCTTCGCCAAACATGCCGGGCGCGCCGGCGGCGAGCTGATCGACATGATCGGAAACATCTGGGTGGTGAAGGCGTTCGCCGCGCGCGACCGCGAGCTCGACCGGCTCGAGGGATTCCTCGACAAGGAAGCCGACGCCCAGCGCCGCGGCTGGTTCTTCGTCGAGCAGATGCGCGGGCTGCACGATCTCGCGCTCGCGGTGATGGTCGGCGGCACGCTGATCTGGGCGATCGGACGCTGGTCGACCGGCGCGATCTCGACCGGCGACGTCGTCATTATCAGCACGATGACCTTCCGCATCCTCAACGGCTCGCGCGATCTCGCGATGGCGGTGATCGATACCAGTCAGCAGTTCAGCTATCTGCGCGAGACGCTCGACATCATCGGCGTGCCACAGACGCTCAGCGATGCGCCCGATGCAACGCGGCTGCGCGTCGGCGAGGGCACCGTCGATGTCGCCAACGTGACCTTCGGTTATGATCCGCGCGACCCCATCATCCATGATCTCTCGTTGCGCGTCCCGGCCGGGCAGAAGCTCGGGATCGTCGGCGCGTCGGGCGCGGGCAAATCGTCGCTGCTCCAACTGATCCAGCGCTTCCACGATCCGCAAATCGGGCATCTCGCGATCGACGGGCAGCGAATCGACCACGTCACGCAGGAATCGCTGCGCGACGCGATCGCGGTCGTGCCGCAGGAAGTGCTGCTGTTCCACCGCTCGGTGATCGACAATATCCGCATCGCGCGCCCCGATGCGAGCGACGAGGACGTTCACGCCGCCGCCGATGCCGCCGGCTGCGACGACTTTATCCGCCGCCTGTCACATGGCTACGACACCGTCGTCGGCGAGCGCGGTGCCAATCTGTCGGGCGGGCAGCGCCAGCGGATCGGCATCGCGCGCGCCTTCCTCAAGAACGCGCGGATCGTGCTGCTCGACGAGGCGACGAGTGCGCTCGATTCGGAGAGCGAACTCGAAGTGCAGAACGGGCTCGACGCGCTGGTGCGCAACCGTACCGTGATCGCGGTCGCGCATCGGCTGTCGACGATCGTCGGCTACGACCGGGTGATCGTGGTCGAACACGGCCGGATCGTCGAGGATGGGCCGCCGCAGCAGTTGTTGCGCCAGAAGGGCGGCGCGTTCCGGCAATTGTGGCTGATGCAGGTCGAGGGGCTCGACCGGGCGCCGAACCCGTCGCTCGATCTCGCGAGCGCGGGCGAGCGGCTGCGCGACGTGTCGGTCGAACGCGGCCGGCGCTGGGGTGGGGCGATGCTCACCGCCTGGAGCAATCTCGCGACGCGCGAGCGGGGCTAAGCCCCGGGGGGCGGCGACAAATCGCTGTCCCCGGGCGCTCGGCTTGTGGCATGAGGCGCCGCGATGCGCGCCCCCCCTCCCCTTGCCCTGGCGCGCGGCGCATTCCGCAAGCGCTTTTGCGCGGGCGAGCCGGGCTTCTGCCACGGCTTGACGCGGCTGCCTTCGCCTCCCCATCCTCGCGCGTACACGTAAGGACGCTTTGAACCACCATGCAGCTTGTCATCGTAGAATCGCCCGCCAAGGCGAAGACCATCGAGAAATATCTCGGTTCTGACTATCGCGTGCTCGCGAGCTACGGCCATGTCCGCGATCTGCCGCCCAAGGACGGATCGGTGAACCCCGACGCGGACTTCGCGATGGAGTGGGAGAATTACGCCGACAAGACCAAGCAGTTGAAGGCGATCACCGATCTCGCCAAGACCGCCGACCGCCTGATCCTCGCGACCGATCCCGATCGCGAGGGCGAGGCGATCAGCTGGCACGTCCAGGAAGTGCTGCGCAACCGCAAGGCGCTCCCCAAGGACGTCCAGCGCGTCACCTTCAACGCGATCACCAAGGCGACGGTGACCGAGGCGATGAAGCATCCGCGCGAGCTCGATACCGACCTGATCGACGCCTACCGTGCGCGCCGTGCGCTCGATTATCTCGTCGGCTTCACGCTTTCGCCGGTGCTGTGGCGCAAGCTGCCCGGCGCCAAGTCGGCGGGGCGCGTCCAGTCGGTCGCGCTGCGCCTGATCGTCTCGAGAGAGCGCGAGATCGAAGCCTTCCGCGCGCAGGAATATTGGTCGGTCACCGCCGACATGGAGCAGGACGGCACGCCCTTCCAGGCGCGCCTCGTCCAGTTCGAGGGCAAGAAGCTCGACCGCCTGTCGATCGGCGAAGAGGGCACCGCGATGCGCGCCAAGGCCGCGGTCGAGAGCGGCGCCTTCACCGTCCAGACCGTCGAAGTGAAGCCCGCGACGCGCAATCCGCCGCCGCCCTTCACCACCTCGACGCTGCAGCAGGAGGCCTCGCGGAAACTCGGCTTCTCGGCCGATCACACGATGCGGATCGCGCAGGGGCTCTACGAGGACGGCGCGATCACCTATATGCGGACCGACGGCGTGCAGATGGATTCGAGCGCGATCTCGGCCGCGCGGCTCGCGGTCGCCAACCGCTATGATGCGAGCTACGTCCCCGACAAGCCGCGCGTCTACCAGACCAAGGCGAAGAACGCGCAGGAAGCGCACGAAGCGATCCGCCCGACCGACTTCGGCAAGGACAAGGCCGGCGGCGGCGACCATGCGCGGCTCTACGACCTGATCTTCAAGCGCGCGCTCGCCAGCCAGATGGCGTCGGCGCGGATGGAGCGCACCACGGTCGAGATGCTCGACGGCACCGGCCAGACGGGCTTGCGCGCCACCGGCCAGGTCGTGCTCTTCCCCGGCTATCTCGCGCTCTACGAAGAGGGCTCGGACGACACGCAGGACGAGGACGCGCGCCGCCTGCCGCGGCTGCGCGAAGGCGACGCCCCCGCCAAGAAGGGGGTGAGCGCCGAGCAGCACTTCACCCAGCCGCCGCCGCGCTTCTCCGAAGCCTCGCTGGTCAAGCGCCTCGAAGAGCTCGGCATCGGCCGCCCGTCGACCTATGCCTCGATCATCAAGACCTTGAAGGACCGCGAGTACGTCCGCGTCGAGAAGAACCGCTTCTTCGCCGAGGAATCGGGCCGCCTGGTAACGGCGTTCCTCGAACGCTTCTTCGAGAAATATGTGAGTTACGATTTCACCTCTGGCCTCGAGGACGAGCTCGACGAGGTCTCGGGCGGGCGCGCCGAATGGCAAGCCGTGCTCGAGGCGTTCTGGCGCGATTTCAAGCCGCGCACCACCGAGGTGATGGAGCAGAAGCCGTCCGAAGTGACCGCCGAGCTCGACAAGTTCCTTGAGCCCTATCTCTTCCCGGCGCAGGCCGACGGCAGCGACCCGCGGCTGTGCCCGAATTGCGGCAAGGGCCATCTCGCCTTGCGCGGCGGCAAGTTCGGCGCGTTCGTGGCTTGCTCCAACTATCCCGAGTGCAAATACACCCGCCGCTTCGGCCAGCCCGGCGCGGATGGCGAGGGCGTCGATACCGGGCCGGAGGCGCTCGGCAACGACCCGGTGACCGGTCTGCCGGTTGAGCGCAAATCGGGGCGGTTCGGACCGTATATCCAGATCGGCGAGGGCGAGACGCGCAAGATGGCGTCGATCCCGAAGGACATTGGCGAGCTCGATCTCGAATGGGCGCTGAAGCTGCTGTCGCTGCCGCGCACGATCGGCACGCATCCCGAAACCGGCGAGCCCATCACCGCGGCGATCGGTCGCTATGGTCCGTATCTGAAGCATGCCGGCAAATATGCCCGGCTGACCTCGACCGACGACGTGTTCGAAACCGGCATGAATGCGGCTGTGGTCAAGCTCGCCGAGGCAGCGGCGGGTGGTGGGCGTCAACAGCGCGGCGCGCAGGCGCCGCTGAAAGTGCTCGGGCCGCATCCGCGCACCGAAGCCGAGATCAAGCTGATGGAAGGCCGCTACGGTGCGTACGTCACCGACGGCACGACCAATGCGACTTTGCCCAAGTCGATCGAAAAGGATGCGCTGACGCTCGAGGAAGCGGCGCAGCTGATCGACGCGCGCGCGGCGGCGGCACCGCCGGCCAAGGGCAAGAAGAAGCCAGCGGCAAAGAAGGCGCCGGCCAAGAAAGCGGCAGCCAAGAAGCCTGCGGCGGAAGCAGCCGCGGCGAGCGCGCCAGCCGTCAAGAAGGCACCCGCGAAGAAGCCTGCGGCAAAGAAAGCCCCTGCCAAGAAAGTCGCGGCAGCGGCGGAGTGAGGATCAAGCCGCGCGGCGCTGCCGGCTGACGAGCACGGCACGCGCCGCGGCCTGGGCGGCGGCGATCTCGCGCGCAGTCATGTCCTCGGCGATGTCGCGGCGGCAGTCCTTGGCGATTTCGCTGCCCGCGACGGCGGCGAGGTTGAACCATTTATGCGCCTCGATCAGGTCGACACCGATACCGGCGGCGCCGCTCGAATAGACCATGCCGAGTTCATAGCAGGCGTCGGCATCGCCAAGTGCTGCGTCGGCGACCCGACTGTCGGTCAGGAATTGTGCGTGCTTCAGGCTCGTGGCCATGTCGTAAACCCCCGTTAACCATTTCTGTTGAGACGACCATGCCGCAGCGATCTCAACAAATGGTTAACGGCGATTAGGCATGATCGCGCGGTGGTACGGCGAGATTGTCGATCAGCCGCGTCGCACCGATCTTCGCTGCGGCGACGAGCCGGCGCGCGCGGTCGGGATCGGTCCCCGGCGTAAGTGTCGTGGCATCGACCAGCTCGAGATAATCGACCACGAACCCCGCCGCGATCAGCGCCTCGCGCGCGCTCGCCAGCGCGCTCTCGGCATCGTCGCCGCGCGCGATCGCCTTGGCGGCGACCCCGAGCGCACGTGGCAGCGCGACCGCGGCTACGCGCTGCGCATCGTCGAGATAGATGTTGCGCGACGACAGCGCGAGCCCGTCATCGTCGCGCTGTGTCGGCACGCCCTGGATCTCGATCCCGAAATCGAGATCGGCGACCATCTGGCGGATCACCGCGAGCTGCTGGAAATCCTTCTCGCCGAACAAGGCGACATCGGGCCGGACCTGGTTGAACAGTTTGGCGACGACCGTCGCGACGCCGTCGAAATGCCCGGGCCGCGAAATCCCGTCGAGCCCTTCGCTCACTCCCGACACCGAAATCTTGGTGGCGAAACCTGTCGGATACATCACCTCGACCGGCGGCATCCACAACAGGTCGCAGCCCGCCTCGGTCAGCATCCGCGCGTCCGCCGTCTCGCGTCGTGGATAGCGCGACAGATCCTCGTTCGGCCCGAACTGCGTCGGATTGACGAAGATCGACGCGACGACCTTGCGCCCCGGCCGCTTCGCCGCCTCGATCAAGGCGAGGTGCCCGGCATGGAGCGCGCCCATCGTCGGCACGAGCGCGATGCTCGCGCCGCCCTCGCGCAGGGCGCCAATCCCGGAACGGAGCGCTTCGAGGGTACGGATGGTTTGCACGGGTCGGTGCCCTTCGGTAAAGACGCTGGGATCGGGCGCGCCTTCTATGAGGCTCGCCCCCACCGAACAAGACGGGAAGCGACCACGTTGGCGACTGCTGCGCGAAAGCCACATATCATTGTCTTTGCCAACGAAAAAGGCGGCACGGGCAAATCGACGACCGCGGTCCATGTCGCGATCGCGCTGCAGGCGCGCGGCGCGCAGGTCGCCGCGTTCGACCTCGATCATCGCCAGCGCACGATGGGGCGCTATTTCGACAATCGTGCCGCAACGGTACAGCGCACCGGGCGCGAGCTGCCGATTCCGCGCCATGCGACGCATGACGGCGAGAGCGACGACCGCTTCAGCGACGTGTTCGAGTCGCTCTCGCAGGGCGCCGACTTCCTGGTGATCGACACGCCCGGCCGCGACGACCCGTTCGCGCGGCTCGCGGCGGCGAGCCGCGCCGATACACTCGTCACGCCGATGAACGACAGTTTCGTCGATTTCGACCTGATCGGCCAGGTCCATCCCGAGACCTACAAGGTCACGCGGCCGAGCTTCTATGCCGAGCTGATCTGGGACGCGCGGAAGATCCGCGCCAAGGCCGACGGCTCGACGATCGACTGGGTCGTGCTGCGCAACCGCGTCCAGCATATCGAGGCGCGCAACATGCGCCGCGTGTCCGAAGCGCTCGACCAGCTCGCCAAGCGTGTCGGCTTCCGCATCGTGCCGGGTCTGGGCGAACGCGTGATCTATCGCGAACTGTTCCCCGCCGGCCTGACGATGCTCGACTCGGGCGAGTTCGGGTCGATGGGGCTGGCGCATGTCGCCGCGCGGCAGGAGTTGCGCGAGATGATGGGCGCGCTCGCTCTGCCCGAGACCGTCCCGCCGCTCCTCGTCTGATGGGCAAATTGCTCCTCATCGCCGCGATCCTCATCGGCGGCTGGCTGTTGCTGCGTCCTCGGCCCAAACCCGCGCCGCGGGTCGGCGAGGCCGAGGCACGCGCCGTGCTCGGCGTCGGCGCGGGGGCCGACGAAGCGACGATCCGCGCGGCACATCGGCGGCTCGTCGCTGCCGTCCATCCCGATAGAGGCGGCTCGGCCGATCTGACTCGTCGGATCAACGCTGCGCGCGACGTACTGCTGCGGCGCTAATATTCGGAAATCTGAACCTTTTCGCCGCTCGCGGCTTGGGGCAGAGCCAGTATCGCAGGAGCCCGCATGACGCACCGTTTCGATCCGACCTCGCTGCGTGAATATGACATTCGCGGGATCGTCGGGAAAACGCTGGGCGAGGCCGACGCCGCTGCGATCGGCCGCGGTTTCGGCACGCGCGTGCGCCGCGCCGGCGGCCGCCGTGTCGCGGTCGGCTATGACGGGCGCCTCTCCTCGCCGATGCTCGAGGCGGCGGTGATCGAAGGGCTCGTCGCGGTCGGGATCGACGTGGTGCGGATCGGCCGTGGTCCGACGCCGATGCTCTACTACGCCGAGGCGACGCTAGAAGTGGATGGCGGCATCGAGATAACCGGCAGCCACAATCCCGCCGATTATAACGGCTTCAAGATGGTGCTGCAGCACGCGCCATTTTTTGGCGCCGATATTCAAGCGCTGGGTCAAATGGCCGCGGACGGCGACTGGGACACGGTCGAGGCCGAGGATCGCGGCACGGTTTCGACCTTCGATATCGAGGACGATTATGTCGGCCGCCTCGTCGCGGGCTATGCCGGCGGCAGCTACAAGATCGGTTGGGATGCGGGCAATGGCGTGTCGGGCCCGATCATCGAGAAGCTCGTCAAGCTCCTGCCGGGTGAGCATCATCTGCTGTTCACCCAAGTCGATGGCAATTTTCCCAACCATCATCCCGATCCTACCGAAGAAGCGAATCTCGCCGATCTCAAGCGCCTCGTCGCCGAGAAGCAGCTCGATTTCGGAGTGGCGTTCGACGGCGACGGCGACCGGATCGGCGCGATCGACGGCCAGGGCCGCGTGATTTGGGGCGACCAGATTCTCTCCATTCTGGCCGAGCCTGTGCTCAAGGAGCTTCCGGGTGCGACAATCATCGCCGATGTAAAGGCCTCGCAAATGCTGTTCGACCGCGTCGAGTCGCTCGGCGGCAAACCGCTGATGTGGAAGACCGGGCATAGCCTGATGAAGATGAAGATGAAGGAAACCGGCAGTCCGCTCGCGGGCGAGATGAGCGGCCACATCTTCTTCGCGCACGAATTCTACGGCTTTGACGACGCGCATTACGCCGCCGTCCGGCTGATCCGCGCGGCACATCTGAGCGGCCGCTCGATGACCGAATTGCGCGGCGCGATGCCCGAACTCGTCAACACCCCCGAACTGCGCTTCCAGGTCGAGGAGAGCCGCAAGGTCGCGGTCGTCGAAGAAGTGCTCGCCCGGCTCGAGGCCGAAGGCGCCGAGGTCGATTCCACCGACGGCGCGCGTGTCACCACACCCGACGGCTGGTGGCTGCTCCGTGCCTCGAACACGCAGGACGTGCTCGTCGCGCGCGCCGAGGCGACCGATCAGGCCGCGCTCGACCGCTTGTTGGGCATGATCGACGATCAGCTCGGCAAAAGCGGCATCGTGCGCGGGGCGCGGGCGGGGCATTAAGAAGGTTTTGTTCGCGCGGAGGCGCGGAGGACGCGGAGGGGTTGCGCGCGTGCCAGCCTCTTCCGCGCCGCAGAACATGTTCGGACGGGAATAGTGGCTGAGGCGCACCGGTAGCGTTGGACGCGAGACCGCGCAGCCCGCGAAACACCTCCGCGTCCTCCGCGCCTCCGCGCGAACAAACCTTCTTCTCCGCTCGCAATCCACCCGAGAACACGCCACCTAGACGCGATGCCTCCCCCGCCCCCCCAGATCATCCGCGTCATCGATCTCGAAACCACCGGCGAAGCGCCGCCGCTCCACGGCGTGTGCGAGATCGGCTGGCAGGACGTCGCGCTCGGCAAGGACGGCCGCTGGGAGATCGCGGGCGAGGGCGGATCGCGGCTCGTCAATCCCGGCCGCCCGATCCCGCCGCTGACACAGGCGATCCACCATATCCTCGATGAACAGGTCGCCGACGCGCCGTTCTGGCACGATGTCGCGCGCGGCGTGCTCGATCCCTACCCGCGCCGCGTCGCGCTCGCCGCGCATCGCTCGGCCGCCGAGGAGAAATTCTGCACGCCCGCGCTGACGCGCGACGCGCCGTGGATCTGCACCTGGAAATGCGCGCTGCGGCTGTGGCCCGATACGCCGAGCTTCTCGAACCAGATGCTGCGCTATTGGCGCAAGCCCGAAGGCCTCGAGCATGAACGCGGCCTGCCCGCGCACCGCGCCTTTCCCGACGCCTATGTCACCGCCTTCCATCTGCGCGACATGCTTAACCTGGTCGGGCCTGAACAGCTGATTGCGTGGTCGAGCGTCCCCGGCCTGCTCCCGCGCGTGATCCGTCCCGGGCCCGATCGCGGCAAGGATTGGGACGAGCTCAGCGACGATTCGCTCGCCATCATGCTCGGCGACCGCGACGAGGACGTGCGTTTCACCGCAGAGACCGAGCTCGCGCGTCGGCATGGCACCGGATCACACAATTGACGCGCATATGATCGAGCAAACTTGATTTCGGTCAAGTCAGCCAGACTGGTCATTTTTGTTGTCGCTGCGTAAGGACGTAGCGATGTTCGAGCGTTTTCCCCTCGTTTTCGGTGTCAGCGAGGGGCGGATGGGCCGGTTCCTCGTCGCCGCGATGGCGCTTGGCTTCGCGGCCTTGATTGCCGCCGGTATCGCCGCCGCCTGGTCGACGTCGCAGAACGAAGGCCACACGCGCGACGTCAACCATACCTATGAGGTCGAACTCGCGATCGGTCGCGCGCGGATCCTGATCGAGCAGAGCGAAACCGCGCGGCGCGGCTATCTGCTGACCGCCAAGCCGGCCTATCTCGAAACCTATCGCAAGACGATGGCGCAGCTGCCCGCCAAGCTCGACCGGATCACGGCGCTCACGCACGACAACCCGCGCCAGCAACGCAACATCGGCATCTTACGCACATTGATCGACGCGCTCGCGCAGCAGCGCGAGCAGACCATCGCGCTGACGCAGAGCGGCGACCGCGAGCGCGCCGTGACGCTGTTCCAAGGCGAGAGCAATGCCCGCCGGATGCTCGTGCTGCGCGCGCGCGCCGACGCGATGATTGCCGAGGAGCAACGCCTGCTTGCGATCCGCGATGCCGCGCAACAGGCCAGCGTGCGGATCTTCTATGCCACGCTCGCGATTGCCGGCCTGTTGCTCGTGCTCGTAGCGGCGGCAACGTTGCTGACCATGCTGCGCTACACGCGCGACCTTGCCGCCTCGCGCGACGCGTTGCGCGATTTCGCTGATACGCTCGAGGAGCAGGTCCAGGAGCGGACCGCCGATCTGACGCGCGCGAACGAGGAGATCCAGCGCTTCGCTTATATCGTCAGCCACGATCTGCGCAGCCCACTGGTCAACGTGATGGGCTTTACCGCCGAGCTCGAGAGCGCGACCGCCGAGATCGGCGCACTGATCGATCGCGCCGAAGCCAGCGCGCCTGAGATCGTCACCGAGGATGCCCGGCTCGCAGCGCGCGAAGATCTGCCCGAGGCGATCAGCTTCATCCGCACCTCGACGCAGAAGATGGACCGGCTGATCAACGCGATCCTCAAACTGTCGCGCGAAGGCCGCCGCGTCATCGCGCCGCAACGGCTCGACGTCACCGCGATGGTCGAGGCGATCGAGGCGAGCCTGCAGACGCAGATCGAAGCGCGCGGCGCGACGCTGGTGATCGAGGCCCCGCTCCCCGCCCTCGTCAGCGACCGACTGGCGATCGAGCAGATCTTTTCGAACCTGATCGAGAATGCCGTCAAATATCTCAGCCCGGATCGCCCCGGGCATATCGTGGTGCGCGGCAAGACGCACGGCAAGCGCGTCACCTTCGAGTTCGAGGACAATGGCCGTGGCATCGCGCCGAACGATCACCAGCGCGTGTTCGACCTGTTCCGCCGCGCGGGCAATCAGGATCAGCCGGGCGAAGGGATTGGGCTCGCGCATGTCCGCGCCTTGGCGTATCGCCTTGGCGGCGTTATCGACGTGACGTCGGAACTCGGGCGGGGGACGACCTTCCGGTTGAATCTGCCCAAGATCTTCGTCGATCCCAACACTGCAGACACGCGGGAAACCCAGAGATGACCGATCATAAGAGCGTCAGCATCGTGATGATCGAGGACGATGAGGGGCATGCGCGCCTGATCGAGAAGAACATCCGTCGCGCGGGCATCCTGAATGCGATCACGCATTTCACCGACGGCACGACCGCGCTCGATTACCTGTTCAACAGCGCGGACGGCCCGCAGCGCAACGGGCCCGCGCTGGTGCTGCTCGATCTCAACCTGCCCGATATGAGCGGGACCGACATCCTGGCGAAGATCAAGTCGACCGATGGCCCGCTGCGCCGGACCCCCGTCGTCGTGCTGACCACGACCGACGACAAGGTCGAGATCCAGCGCTGCTACGATCTCGGCTGCAACGTCTACATCACCAAGCCGGTCAACTATGAGAGCTTTGCGACCGCGATCCGCCAGCTCGGCCTGTTCCTTTCGGTGATCCAGGTCCCAGACATCGAGCCCGAGGGGTGAACCAGGCCGCGGGCGCCGCGATCCTCTATATCGACGACGATGCGGGTCTGCGCCGCCTCGCCGTCCGCACGCTCGCGCGCTACGGCTATACGCTCACCGTCGCCGAGGGCGGCGCCGAGGGGATTGCGCTCGCCCAGGCGGCGGTCGCCGAGGGGCGTCCGTTCGACCTGATCGCAGTCGATCATTACATGCCGGGAATGGACGGGCTCGAGACGCTCGAGCGGTTGCGGATTCTGCCGGGAATGCCGCCGGTCGTCTATGTCACCGGCTCCGAAGAGGGGCGCATTGCGGTCGCTGCGCTCAAAGCGGGCGCCGCCGATTATGTCGTGAAGACCGTCGGCACCGATTTCTTCGATCTGCTGGCGAGCGCCTTCGGCCAGGTGCTCGAGCGCGCCGCGCTCGAACGCGACAAGGCCGCCGCCGAGGATCAGTTGCGCGCGAGCAATGCCCGGCTCGAGGCGCTGCTGCGCGAGGTCAACCACCGCGTCGCCAATTCGCTCCAGATCGTCTCGGCGATGGTGCGGATGCAATCGACCGCGCTCGCCGACGAGAATGCCCGGCTCGCGCTCGAGGATACGCAGCGGCGGATCGCCGCGATCGCGCAGGTGCATCGCCGGCTCTACACCAGCAACGATGTCGAGCAGGTCGACATGCGCGAATATCTCGGCGCTTTGGTCGATGAACTGGGCGAGACCTGGTCGACGCCGGCGGCGCCGCGCGTGCTGTCGCTTGCCGCCGAGTCGATCCGCCTTTCGACCGATCGCGCTGTGTCGCTCGGCGTGATCGTCACTGAGCTCGTCAGCAACGCCTGCAAATACGCCTATCCGACGAGCGGCGGCGAGGTGCGCGTCTCGCTGACCGATGATGGCGACGGGCATTTTCGCCTCGCGGTCGAGGATGACGGGGTCGGTATGGTCACCGACGCCGCGCCGCGAGGCACCGGCGTCGGGACAAAACTGATCCGCGCGATGGCGCAGAGCCTGCAGACGATCGTCGAATACGACACGGCGAGCCGCACCGGCGTCCGCGCGACGCTTCGCGCTGCGCTCGATTAGGACACCACGCGCGGCGCCGTCCTCCCGGATCTGATCCGGGACGACGAAGTTGCTCAGCGCGGTTTGCGGAACTTGAAGACGAACTGGTCGGTCTTGCCGCGGATTGCCGGGTCGAACACATTGGCGCTGTGATCGTCCGCCGGGTTGCGCAGCACGTCGCTCTCGCCGACGAACTGGAAGCCGGCCTTGACGATTTCGGCCTTGACCATTGCGGGGTCGATGCGGTGCTTGGTTTCGGTGCCGGCGAGACCCGTTCCCGGCGCATCGGCATGATCGATCACGATATAGGTCCCACCGGGCTTGAGCGCCCTGAACGCTTCGGCGTTCATCACCGCAAGGCCCGCTTCGCCCACGCCGTTGTTCGGGACGTCGTGATAGTTCTGGACGGTCCAGACCAGATCGACCGGCTCGGATGCCGCGACCACGCCCGCGCCGAGCACCTTGACGGTCACGTTCGGCATATGCCGCGCTTCGAGCGCGGGGGCGGCCTTGACCGCGTATTTCGCACCCGCCGCCGGCCAGATCGCATAGACATGGCCCGTCGGGCCGACCACGCCGGAGAAGATCCGCGTCCAATAGCCGGCGCCCGGCAGGAAATCGAGCACCTCGTCGCCTGGGCCGACGCCGGAGAAAGCAAGCACTTCGGCCGCCTTGCGCCGCGCGTCGTCGGCCGCCTGATCGGCCCGCGCGGGGCTGGCGAGCGCGGTCGCGACCGCCTTCTGCGTCTGCTTCGCATTGTGCACCGAAGCCGGGACCCCGGCCGCCGTTGCTACCGTTGCGATCAACGCCGTTGCCGCCACGCCCGTCAGAAATGCTCGCATGTCCCGTCTCCCCTCGTGTGATGCCCCCGCTAGACGTCGAGATTGGCGACGTTCAGCGCATTCTCCTGAATAAATTCGCGCCGCGGCTCGACCACGTCGCCCATCAGCCGCGTGAAGATCTCGTCGGCGACATCGGCCTGTTCGATCTCGACGCGGAGCATCGAGCGGACCTGCGGATCGAGCGTCGTCTCCCACAATTGCTCGGCGTTCATCTCGCCAAGACCCTTGTAGCGCTGGATCGCCAGGCCCTTGCGGCCCGCGGCGAGGATCGCGTCGAGCAGCTGCGAGGGGCGTGCGACCATCGTCGAACCCTTGGCGGCGGTCGCCACCGGCGCCTGGGCGGGCGCCTCGGTTGCCGCCGTTTCATCCTCGGCCGCATCGGCTTCGGCCTGCGCTGCCGCCGCTGCCTTGGACGAGACGATCCGTGCGGTCTGTTCGTAGGCTTCCTGCTGCTCGACCGCGAGGCCGTGCAGCTTGCGCGCTTCGGCCGAGCTGAGGAAGGCGCCTTCGATGATGTGATGATCGGTCACGCCGCGCCACACGCGCTCGACATGGAAGCCGCCATCCTCGGCGAGCCGCGCCGACCAGCGCGCCTCGGGATCGCCGGCATCGAGCCCGCGCACGACTTGGACGACGACGTCGCGCCGCGCCTCGAGATCAAGCGCCGGGTCGAGCGCACCACCCATCGCCAGCGCCTCGACGATCGTCGGATCGTAGCGCCGCGGGATGTAGCGCATCAGCGTGCGCATCCGCCGCGCATGATCGACCAGCATCCGCAGATCCTGCCCCGAGCGCGAACCGCCCTGCACGCCCTCGAGCACGGTGCCGGCAACTCCCGCCTCGACGAGATATTCGTCGAGCGCGCTATCGTCCTTGAGATACACTTCCGAGCGCCCACGCGTCGCTTTGTAGAGCGGCGGCTGCGCGATGTAGAGGTGGCCGCCGGTGATGATCTCGGGCATCTGGCGGTAGAAGAAGGTCAGCAGCAGCGTACGGATATGCGCGCCGTCGACGTCTGCGTCGGTCATTATGACGATCTTGTGGTAGCGCAGCTTCTCGACGTTGAAATCGTCGCGGCCGATGCCGGTGCCCATCGCCTGGATCAGCGTGCCGATCTCCTTCGACGACAGCATCCGGTCGAAGCGCGCGCGCTCGACGTTGAGGATTTTCCCGCGCAACGGCAGGATCGCCTGGAAATGGCGGTCGCGGCCCTGCTTGGCCGAACCGCCGGCCGAGTCACCCTCGACCAGGAACAGCTCGGACTTGGCGGGATCGCGCTCCTGGCAGTCGGCGAGCTTGCCCGGCAGCGAGGCGATGTCCATCACGCCTTTGCGCCGCGTCAGCTCGCGCGCCTTCTTGGCGGCTTCGCGTGCGGCGGCGGCGTCGATGATCTTGGCGACGATCGCCTTGCCGTGCGCGGGGTTTTCTTCCAGCCATTCTGCCAGTTTGTCGGCCATCAGCGATTCGAGCGGCTGGCGCACTTCGGACGAGACGAGCTTGTCCTTAGTCTGCGAGCTGAACTTGGGATCGGGCAGCTTGACCGAGACGATCGCGGTCAGCCCTTCGCGCATGTCGTCGCCGGTCAGCGTGACCTTCTCCTTCTTGAGGAGCCCCGATTTCTCGGCATAATTGTTGAGCGTGCGCGTCATCGCCGCGCGGAACGCCGCCATGTGCGTGCCGCCGTCGCGCTGCGGGATGTTGTTGGTGAAGGCGAGGACGTTCTCGTAATACGAATCGTTCCACTCGAGCGCGACGTCGATCGTCACGTCGTCGCGCGTTCCCGAGATCGCCACCGGCTCGGGCATGAGCGGCACCTTGTTGCGATCGAGGTACTTCACGAACGCGGCGATCCCGCCCTCGTAATAGAGCTCGACCGTCTTCAAATCGGCATGGCGCGCATCGTTGAGATACAGCCGCACGCCCGAATTGAGGAAGGCGAGCTCGCGGTAGCGATGCTCGAGCTTGTCGAAGTCGAATTCGGTGATCTTGAAGGTGGCAGGGCTCGGGAAGAAGGTGACGCGCGTCCCCTTCTTGCCGGGCGCGGGGCCGACGATCTTGAGCGGCGCGACGGCATCGCCGAACGCGAAGCGCATGTAATGCTCCTGCTCGTCGCGGAAGATCGTCAGGTCGAGCCATTCGCTGAGCGCATTGACGACCGAGACGCCGACGCCGTGCAGGCCGCCGGAAACCTTGTACGCGTTGTCGTCCGACGTGTTCTCGAACTTACCGCCGGCGTGGAGCTGGGTCATGATGACCTCGGCTGCGGACACGCCTTCCTCGGTGTGGATGCCGGTCGGGATCCCGCGGCCGTTATCCTCGACCGAGACCGAGCCGTCGGCGTTCAGCGTGATGTCGATCCGGTCGCAATGCCCGGCGAGCGCTTCGTCGATCGCATTGTCGGAAACCTCGAACACCATGTGGTGGAGGCCCGAGCCGTCGTCGGTATCGCCGATATACATGCCGGGACGCTTGCGGACTGCGTCGAGGCCTTTGAGCACCTTGATCGAGTCGGCGCCGTAATCATTTGTATTGGGGTCTTCTGCCATGCCGAGCATATAGGGTCGACGGCCGGAAAACGGAAGCAAAATGGCACTTTCCGGCCCGGGACTCGGCGTCCCGGGCCGGATGCGCTTCACTTGCCCATGATGAAAGGCAATTGCCCGCCGCCACCGCTATAGGTCGGCAATTTGCCGTCCCATTTCTCGATCGCGCGCTGGCGCAGGATCTCGGGGTTGGCACGCAGCGCATCGCCCTCGATCTGCGAGGATTTCGCCTTGCCCTCGGCCTCGGCGATCCGCGCGTCGGCATTGGCTTTGACCGTAGCGACATTCGCCTGCGCGGCAAGTGCCGCCTGCTCGTTGGCGATCTTGGTGTTGATCTGGTTGAGCACCTGATCGGGCACGCGGATGTTGGACGCCCAATAGAGCTGCTCGACATGCAGGCCGACGGGTTCAAAGTACCGATCGACGTCGCGCTGCACCTTGGACAACAACGCCGCTTTCTTGGGGCCGTAGATCTCCTCTACGCCAAGCCCGGCCGCTTCCTCGTTGAGTGCGCTGCGCACCGCATTGCGGAGCGGCCCCGCGACGATCCCCGCCATGTCGATCCGGTATTTCTGGAACAGGATCGGCGCCTTCACCGGATCGACACGGTACGCCACCGACACGTCGGCCGAAAGGTTCAACCCGTTGCGATCCTGGAAGGGGAATTCCTCGTCGACGCCGGTCTGCTGGGTCGCCGACTTGGTCCAGGCATAGGTCGAGGTATAGATCGGATATTCGAAGATGGTGGTGCCGAACGGCGTGAAATACCAGCCGACGCCGAGCGCATGATCCGCGACGCCCGCCGAACTGCCGAAATTGCTGACCTTGATGCCGACATGCCCCGGCTCGACGCGGCTGCACGAGCTCATCGGCAGGATCGCGATCAACGGGATCAGCAGCAGGGGGGCGAAACGAACGAGTCTAGTCATGGTCCTTGTCCAGCAGGAGGAGGGTGAATTCGCGCGTCAGCGCGGTAACCGACAGGAAGCCGGCGACGAGCGCGACGAGCGCGATCAGCGCGGCGCCGACATCGGCGACGTCGCTATGCAGGTCGAACAGCGTCGGGATGACGAAGCCGAAACAGGCCAGCTCGCAGACGAGCAGCCCCGCGCAGCGCAAGCCAAAGCCGACGAGCCACAGATCCAGCGATTTCATGGGAAGAGCGAGCCTTCGAAACGCCCCCGATAGGATGCCGGGGCCGCAGTGCATCAAGGGATGCGCGAGGCGGAATATCTGCTTGTTACGGGGGCGCTACAACGCGAATCGGCATCCGCTGAGCGCAATCATGCATGCGTTGGCTGCACGATGAAAAACGGCCCCGGCGAGGATCGCCGGGGCCGTGATTGGGGTCAGAAGCGGTCGGCGCGTTGGCCGAGCAAGGTCACCTCGACGCGGCGATTCTGGCGCATGCCCTGCGGTGTGGTGTTGGGCGCGACCGGATTGGCCTCGCCGTGCCCAACGACCGAGAAGCGCGCGCGCGTCACGCCCATCTGGTCGAACGCGGTGCGGACCGCATCGGCACGCCGCTCGGACATCGCCTGGTTGTGCGCATCCGTCCCGCGCGAATCGGTATAGCCGTCGATCGCGACGCGCACGCCCGACTCCGAGCGCAGGTAATTGGCAAGTGTGCGCAATTTGTCGATCGCGCCGGGGCGCAGCACCGCGCTGTCGGTGGCGAACAGCACATCCTCGTCGAGCCGCATCATCGCGCCGCGCGCGGTCTGGCGGAAGCCATAGCCGCGCATCGCACCGCGATCCCAGCCGCCGACCTGCGGGCCACGCTGCTCGACGACGACGACACGGTCGCGCGATTCCCAATCGAAACGGTCGCGGCGCGGGCCGGCGACCTGCGCGAACGCGCGGTTGGCGGCATCGGCCTCGCGCGGCTGGACGCGGCCGTCGCGGTTATAGTCGAAATTGCGCATCACGAACGCGCGCCCGCGATTGGTCTCGCGCAGTTCGGGATAGAGGATCGGCACGCCGGCACCGATCAGGCGATACTCGCGGTCACCGTGGCGCCCGCCCCCCCAGTCCCAGCGGTCCTGCGCCGATGCGGGGGCAACGCCCGCGCCGAGCGCGATCGCGGCGGCGGTTGCAGCGAGAATGGTCTTGCGGAATGTCGTCATCGGATACTCTCCATGGCCCCCGCCATACAGCGAGCGATGCAGCCGGTCGCTTGAACGCGGCGTGAGTTCCGCTGAAAGCCTGCGTTCAGCCGCCGAGCGTGAGGCGCACCGCGTCACGCCCAAGATCGGTAAACAGCGCATCCTCGGTCCCGGTCATCCACACCTGCCCCTTGCCCGCGAGCCGCTCGAACAGCGCCGCGCGCCGCACCGGATCGAGATGCGCCGCCACCTCGTCAAGCAGCAGCACGGGTGCGCTGCCGGTGCGCTCGGCAACGAGATCGGCATGCGCCAGGATGATCCCGAGCAGCAGCGCCTTCTGTTCGCCGGTCGAGCAGAGACCCGCCGCCTGGTTCTTGCCGAGATGCGTCACCGCCAGATCGCTGCGATGCGGCCCGATGAGCGTCCGCCCTGCCGCCGCATCGCGCGCGCGGCTCTGCGCAAGATCGGCGGCGAGCGTCGCGCCGCCACCGGTCCACCCCTCGAGCGACAGCCCGGCGCGCGCGAACGGCCCCTCGATTTGCCCCGCCAGCCGCTCGGTGAGCGCTGCGACGGTGTCGCGTCGCGCGGCGTCGATCGCTGCGCCATGCTCGGCCATCTGCGCTTCGAGCGCCGACAGCCATTCGCGATCGGGCGGCAGGTCATCGGCGAGCAGCCGGTTGCGCGCGCGCATCGCGGCTTCGTAGCGATTGGCGTGGACCGCATGCCCTGGCGCGAGCGCGAGCGTCAGCCGGTCGAGGAAGCGGCGGCGTTCGCCCGCGGGTTCGACGAACAGCCGGTCCATCGCCGGGGTCAGCCACAGCACCGTCAGCCATTCGGCGAGCGCGGTCGCGGCGACGGGGGATCCCTGCACACGGACGATGCGGCGTTCGGGCGCCGACGCCTGCGTTCCCGTCGCGATCGCGACGTCGCCGATCAGGTCGGCGGCGACGCCGAAGCCCCCTGCCCCGTCCTGCCGCGCCATCTCGCCGAGCGCAGCGCGGCGCAAGCCGCGGCCGGGCGCGAGCAGCGATACCGCCTCGAGCACGTTGGTCTTGCCCGCACCATTCTCGCCGGTCAGCACGATGAAGCCGGGACCGGCGGCGATCGTCAGATCGGCGTGGTTTCGAAAATCGGTCAGGACGAGACGCGTCAACATCGCCGAGCGCCTTAGCCGGTTTCTCCGCCAGACAATTAGCCTTTTGTCATGGAACGTTTCGCTCGCGCCACGCGCTACCCGATCGATCTTCCAAGGAGACCCGCCTTGCGTTTGCCCCCGATCGCGCCCGCCGAGCTCACCGACGCGCAGAAGCCGCTCTACGACGATATGAAGCACGGCATCGCCTCGAGCTTCAGCGCCTTCAAGACGGTCGATGCGAATGGCGCGCTGATCGGACCGTGGAACCCGTGGCTGCACGAGCCGGTGATCGGGAAGGCGGTGTGGGAGCTGACAAAGGCGATGACCGCGCAAGCGACGCTCGCCGACAAGCCCCGCCAGATCGCGATCCTCGTCACCGGCGCGCATTTCGATGCGGCGTATGAGATCTACGCGCATGTCGCCGTCGCCGAAAAGGAGCAGATGTCGCCGCAGCGGCTGTCGCAGCTGTGCGCCAACATCAAGCCGGGCGATCTCTCGCCTGAGGAAAGCGTCGCGTACGACGTCGCCTTCGCGCTGGTGAACGGCGGGGTGCTGCCCGAGCCGTGCTACACGCTCGCGCTCGATACGTTCGGGCAGCATGGCACCAACGAGCTGATCTATCTCGTCGGCCTGTACGCGCTCGTGTCGATGACGCTCAACGGCTTCAACGTGCCCGTTCCCGAACGCGAGTAGCTCGCGCGGCGCGACTCCGAAAAAGTCGCGTCTTATCCGATGGATCGCTTGGAACATCCCGTCGGCGCGATCGTATTGAACCCGAGGCCCCGCCCGCGCGCGCCGAACGAAAGGTATCCCGTGACCGATACGAACCGAGCCGTGGCGGTGCCCGTCATCCGCCATCCGATCCACGCGTTCCTCGGCCCCGTGCCGATCGTCTGCTTCACCGGCGCGCTTGCCACCGACCTCGCCTATGCCGCGAGCGCCGACATGCAATGGGCGAACTTCTCGGCCTGGCTGCTGTTCGTCGGGATGGTCTTTGCCGTCCTCGCGGCGATTGCCGGGATCATCGATTTCAGCCGCAAGCGCGGCATCCGCCGGCAACGTCCCGCCCGCCTGCATAGCGTCGGCAATCTGGTCGTGATGGTGTTCGCGCTGATCAACAACTTCGTTCACAGCCGTGATGCCTGGACATCGGTCGTCCCCGCCGGGCTGACGCTGTCGGTGCTGACCGTCGTCGCGATGATCGTCACTGCGCTGATCGGTCGCCCGATCGTCTATCGCACTGCCCATGGGGAGATCCAGTAATGCGCGCTCTGCTTCGCACCGCCGCGCTCCCCTGCGCCGCGCTGTTCGCTCTGGCCGGCTGCACCGATAGCGGCGCGTCGTTCGATCGCGACAGCCAGGTCGGCCCCAATCCGGTGCTGCCCGCGCCCAACCAGTATCTCATCCCCCCGATGCATATCGCCAAGGCGGTCGGTTGGAAGGCAGGCGAAACGCCGCGCGTTCCGGCCGGGCTGCAGATTCGGGCTCTCGCCACCGGCCTTCACCATCCGCGCCAGCCCTATGTACTGCCCAATGGCGACGTGCTCGTCGTCGAATCGAACGGCCCGGGCACCGAGCCGATCGAGCGTCCCAAGGATTTCATTATGGGATGGGTCCAGGGCTTCGCCGGCGCTGGCGCCAAGGGCGGCAACCGCGTGACGCTGCTGCGCGACACCAACGGCGACGGCATTCCCGACCAGCAGAGCGTGTTCCTCGACCACCTCTATTCGCCGTTCGGTATCGTGCTCGTCGGCGGCGATCTCTATGTCGCCAATACCGATGGCATCGTGCGCTTCCCCTATGTCACCGGCCAGACCAAGATCACCGCGCGCGGCACGCTGCTGACCGCGCTCCCGGGTGGGCCGATCAACCACCACTGGACCAAGAGCCTCACCGCCAGCCCCGATGGCAGCAAGCTCTATGTCGGGATAGGCTCGAACAGCAACATCCTCGAAAACGGCCGCGCCGCCGAGGAGGAGCGCGCGCGGATCTGGGAAGTCGATCGTGCGACCGGCGCGCACCGGCCCTATGCAACGGGCCTGCGCAACCCCAACGGGTTGACCTTCAACCCGCAGACCGGCCAGCTCTGGGCGGTGATCAACGAGCGTGACGAGCTCGGGCCGAACCTCGTGCCCGATTACATGACCTCGGTGAAGGACGGCGCCTTCTACGGCTGGCCGTACAGCTATTACGGCCAGCACGCCGATCCGCGCGTGCGGCCGCAGCGTCCCGACATGATCGCGCGGGCGATCGCACCCGATTACGCGCTGTCGAGCCATGTCGCACCGCTCGGCCTGACCTTCTACACCGGCGCCAATCTGCCCGCCGCTTACCAGAACGGCGCCTTTATCGGCGAACATGGCAGCTGGGATCGCGGCGAATTGAACGGCTATCGCGTGTCGTTCGTGGCGTTCGCCAATGGCAAGCCGGTCGGCAAGGCCAAGACGATCGTCGACGGCTTTATCGGGGGCAATGGCGCGGCGCGCGGTCGTCCGGTCGGGCTGGCGGTCGACAAGCAGGGCGCGCTGCTGATCGCCGACGATCTCGGCGATACGGTGTGGCGGGTAAGCGCGGCAGGGAAGTAAAACTTAAGCCCCTCCCCTTTAGGGGAGGGGCTAAGGAAGGTTCAAACGCGCATCGGCATGAGGACGTACAGCGCCGACGACTTGTCGTTCTCGCGGATCAGCGTCGGGGCTGCGGCATCGGCGAGGTGAACCTCGATCGTGTCGCCCTCGAGCTGGCCGAGAATGTCGAGCAGATAGCGGCTGTTGAAGCCGATCTCGAAGCCGAGCGCGACATATTCGCCGGGCACTTCTTCGGCCGCCGTGCCGTTTTCAGGCGACGTCACCGACAGGATAATCTTGTCGCGATCGAGCGCCATCTTAACCGCGCGCGTCTTCTCGGTTGCGATCGTCGAGACGCGGTCGACGCCTTCTTCGAAGCTGCGCGGGTCGATCTTGAGGATCTTGTCGTTGCCCGTCGGGATGACGCGGCTGTAATCGGGGAAGGTCCCGTCGATCAGCTTCGAGGTCAGCAGCGCCTGTCCCAGATCGAAGCGGATCTTGGTCGGCGACAGCGAAACGCCGACCGAACCGTCGACCTCGTCGAGCAGCTTGCGCAGCTCGGCGATGCACTTGCGCGGGATGATCACGTCGGGCATCGATTCGGCGCCCTCGGGCCGCGGCATCGTCACGCGCGCAAGGCGGTGGCCGTCGGTCGCGGCGGCTTTCAGCACCGGCCCCGCACCGCCTGCACCGCCATCGTCCGATACGTGCCAGAAGATGCCGTTGAGATAATAGCGCGTTTCCTCGGTCGAGATCGCGAAGCGCGTCTTGTCGATGATCTGCTTGAGCGTCTCCGCCGGCAGCTCGAACGACACCGGCAGCTCGCCCTCGGCGATCACCGGGAAATCGTCGCGCGGCAGCGTGCCGAGCTGGAACTTCGCGCGGCCCGCCATGATCGTCATCTTGCCGTCGGCTGCGGCCAGGCTCACCTGGCTGCCCTCGGGCAGCTTGCGGCAGATGTCGAAGAAGGTGTGCGCCGACACCGTCGTCGCGCCGGGCTGGTCGACCGCGGCGGCGATCGTCTCGTTGATCTGCAGGTCGAGATCGGTCGCCATCAGCTTGAGCCCGCCCTCGGCGGTCGCCTCGATTAGCACGTTCGACAGGATCGGAATGGTATTGCGCCGCTCGACCACGCTTTGCACGTGGCTGAGGCCCTTCAACAGGGTCGCGCGTTCGATCGTCGCCTTCATGTCGTTCCCCCGGGCCAAAGTCGCCCAAACATCCCACCGAATCCATGCGCTTTTCAGCACATTCGGAGGCAATACGCCGTGTCCCTTTCCTTAAACATAAAAGGGGCCGGAGCAAGCGCTCCGACCCCCTTCGTGCCACGGCAAAATCTTGCCGCTATGGTTCAGAAACGGACACCAAGCCCGACAACGACCTGGTGGCGGTCGGTGTTGACGTCGAAATTGTTCGTGTTGCCGCCATTGGCATATTCGAGCCGCGCATCACCATAGTTCGAATAGCGATACTCGACCTTGGCATAGGTCGTACGGCCGATCTTCTGCTCGACACCCGCGCCGACGCGGTAGCCGTCGAGGTTGTAATGGTTGCCGGTGGTGACGGTGCCGTTGTTCGCGGTCAGATCGAGCCGCGCGTTGGTGTAGCCGCCCTTGGCGTAGATCATCGTCTTGGGGGCGACGACGTAGCCGAGGCGCGCGCCGGCATAGAGATCGCGGCCGGTCTTGACGCGACCATAGCCCAGCGCACCCGCGCTGGTGGGGGCGTTGCTGACGTCAGCGGTCGATCCGGTGACTTCGCCTTCGACGCCGACCACGACACCGTGGAACGCGGCGTCATAGCCGATATCGCCACCATAGGTCAGGCCGTCGGCCTTGCGGTTGCTGTCGATGTCCGAATTCGGGCCGCGGCCGGGCTGCAGCTTGTCATAACCGAGGATCACGCCGGCGCGGGGACCGGTGAAGGTGGCATCGTCGCGAGCCGGCGCGGGCGGGGGGCCGTCCTGAGCGAAAGCGGGGGCCGCGAGGCCGAGCGTAAGCGCTGCGGTTGCAGCGGTGAGAGCGAACTTGCGCATTGGGGTAACTCCATTGGTACACATCCACCGATCCCTGGTGGGATTGCACAAATAGGTGGCGCGGAGCGTCGTTGCATGAACCTCAGACAACGCGATAAGGCGTTGCTATTGCGCCACACGGGGTTGAAAGCGAGACCATGGAGTCCAACGCCCAGAAGCCGCCACGAAGCGGCCGCGATTACATCGCGCGGCACGGCGAGACCGTTTTCAACGCCGCCGGGCGGCTGCAGGGCGACCATCCGCACACCCCGCTGACGCGCGCCGGCTTTGCGCAGGCCGACGAGATGGGGCGGGCGTTGCGGGCGCAGCTGGGGGCAAAACCCGCGCTGACTTTATGGGCCTCGCCGACCGGGCGCGCCTTACAGACGCTGGCGATCATCGCCGAGCATCTCGAACTCGATTGGCACGCGGCGAAGACCGATCCGCGGCTGGCCGAGATCGGCACGGGGAGCTGGGGCGGCCGCTATTACGCCGAGCTCGCCGAGCACGGCGTCACGGTGGTGGATCGTGCCAACGGGCTGCTTTTTGCCGCAGAAGATGGCGAAACCTATCCCGAAATTGTGGCGCGTGTGTCAGGATGGCTGTCCGATACCGACGAAGATTCGGGTGACCGGCTCGTCATCATGCACGGAATTTCGAGCCGCGTTTTGCGCGGCGTGATGACCGGAGCGGCCGATCTGGCCGGATATGGCGCGCCCGCGGCGCCGGGATTGCCGCAAGGGTCGGTCGTGCTGATCGAACGCGGCGTCGAGTCGGTGGTCCATCGCGGCACGGGGCACGCACCGGCGTGAAGCGGCTGGTGGCGCTTGCGCTGGCGATCGCGGCTCCGGCAACCGCGCGCGATTCGCTCGGCGTGTTCGATCGCTGGGGTGCTTTCACCGATACGACGCCCTTGCGCTGCTATGCCATCGCGCAGCCGGTCCAGGCGGGAGGGGCCTCGACTTGGCGTCCGTTCGCCAGCGTCGCGACCTGGCCGGGGCGCGGCGTTCGCAATCAGCTCCACATCCGGCTGAGCCGTGTGCGCAATCCCCAGTCGCGTGTCACGCTGTCGGTCGGCGAGCGGCGCTTCGAACTGGTCGCTGGCGATGCCGATGCGTGGGCGCCCGATTCGCGCACCGACGCCGCGATCGTCGTCGCGATCCGTGCCAGCCGCAGCATGAGCGTCGAAACGCTCGCGAAGAGCGGCGCGCCGTTTGCGGACGTCTATGCCTTACGCGGGGCCGCGACCGCGATCGATGCGGCGTCGCTGGGGTGTGTCGGGCACTAGCGGCCGACCTCCCTTCTCCGTCATCCCCGCGAAAGCGGGGATCCCGCTACTTTGTCCGCGTCATAAGAAGAAGCGGGACCCTCGCTTTCGCGAGGGTGACGGGGTGTTGGTCAATACGCTTCTCGGCGAAACGCGCGCCTGTGGAAAAACGCGCCGAAACACGCTATGTGCCGACGCATGCCCAACTCCGCGACCACCCTCATGGCCATTCCCGGCCATATCGACCCTGTGCCCGTCCCCCGCGCCTTCGTGCCGCGCAGCGACGGGCGGATCGACTTGCTCGGCCTGTCCAAGGCCGATCTGCGGCTCGCGCTCGAGACCTCGCAGCTCGACCCGAAGCAGGCGAAACTCCGCGCGAAACAGCTGTGGCACTGGATCTACAATCGCGGCGTCCGCGACTTCGCGCTGATGACCGACATCGCCAAGACGATGCAGCCGTGGCTCGAGCAGCGCTTCGTGATCTCGCGCCCGCAAGTCGTCGAGGCACAGGTGTCGAACGACGGCACGCGCAAATGGCTGCTGCGCTCGGACGACGGCAACGATTACGAGATGGTGTTCATTCCCGACGCCGATCGCGGGACGCTGTGCGTATCGAGCCAGGTCGGCTGCACGCTCAACTGCCGTTTCTGCCATACGGGCACGATGCGGCTCGTTCGCAACCTCACCGCGGGCGAGATCGTCGGCCAGGTGATGCTTGCGCGCGATGCGCTCGGCGAATGGCCGAGCCAGCCCGAGGGGCGGATGCTCACCAACATCGTCATGATGGGCATGGGCGAGCCGCTCTACAATTTCGACAATGTCCGCGATGGGTTGAAGATCGTGATGGACGGCGACGGGCTCGGCCTGTCGCGCCGCCGGATCACGCTCTCGACCTCGGGCGTCGTGCCGCTGATGGCGCGCGCGGGGGAGGAGATCTCGGTCAACCTCGCGATCTCGCTCCACGCGGTGACCAAGGAAGTCCGCGACGAGCTGGTGCCGATCAACAAGAAATACGGCATCGAGGAGCTGCTGCAGGCGTGCGCCGATTATCCCGGCACCAACAATGCGCGGCGCATCACTTTCGAATACGTGATGCTCAAGGACAAGAACGACAGCGACGCCGATGCGCGCGAACTCGTCCGGCTGCTCAAGCATTACGACCTGCCGGCGAAGGTGAACCTCATTCCGTTCAACCCTTGGCCGGGCGCGCCGTACGAATGCTCGACGCCCGAGCGGATCAAGTCGTTCTCGAACATCGTGTTCGACGCCGGGATCAGCGCGCCGGTGCGCACCCCGCGCGGGCGCGACATCGATGCGGCATGCGGCCAGTTGAAGACCGCGAGCGAGAAGCTCAGCCGCGCCGAGCTCGATCGCCAGGCCGAGGCGAAAATGGCGGCGCTCGGCTGACCCCCACCCGTCACCCCGGGCTTGTCCCGGGGCCCACCGTGCAGCAAGAGCGGCGCGGGCAGGATGTGCGGTACGATGGATGCCGGAACAAGCCCGGCATGACGAGGTACGGGTGACTCTGCCTACCATAGCGCTGGCCGCAGGTGCCGGCATCCTCGGCGGCGCGATGAATGCGCTGGCCGGCGGCGGCAGCTTTGCAACGCTACCCGCGCTGATCGCGCTCGGTCTCCCCGCCAATACCGCCAATGCCACTTCGAATGTCGCGCTGCTTCCCGGCGCGGGCACGAGCGCCTGGGCATTTCGCCATGAGCTCGCCCCGATCGGCGGGGTCGGGCTGCGCGCGCTCGTCTCGATCACCTTCGTCGGTGGCCTCGCCGGCAGCGCGCTGCTCGCGCTCACCCCGAGCCATGTGTTCGATCTCGTCATTCCCTGGCTGCTGCTCTTCGCCTTCCTGGTGATAGCCTTCGGCAAGGCCGCCGCCGACGCGCTGCGCCGCCGCGTCGCGATCGGCACGCGGACACTGATCGTCGCGCAAGGTCTGCTCGGCATCTATGGTGGCTATTTCGGCGGTGGCGTCGGGCTGATGACGACCGCGGTCTATGGCCTGCTCGCAGGCGTATCGCCGCGCGCGTTGTTCGCGCCGCGCACGCTGATGCTCGCGGTCGCCAATGCCGCCGCGGCGATCGTGTTCATCGCAGTCGGACTTGTGGCGTGGAGCGCTTGCCTGCCGATGCTTGCCGGGGGGATGCTCGGCGGCTGGGGCGGCGCGCATATCGGCAAACGGCTTCCCGCGAGTGTGGTGCGCGGCTGGACGCTGTTCGTCACCGCGGTGACCACGGGCGTATTCTTCTGGCGTGCCTACGGCTGAGCGATGCTCAGGGCGTGGTGCCGTGCTGCAGCGCGAGCAATGCCGCGACGAGCTTGGGATCTTCCGATTCAGCGAAACTCGCTTTGTACGCGGTGCGCATCTTGGCGACTTCGGCGGCCCATTGCTCGGGCTTGAGCCTGGGCTGCGTCAGGATCAGTTCGGCCGAGTGGCACGCGGTGCAATTGGTGCTGACGATCTCGGCGCTCGCGGGGAGCACGACGGTCTCGGACGGCAACGTCATGCTTTGCGAATTGAGCGCGATCGCCTGCGGCGCGCCGCCGCCGTCATGCGTCTCGCCCGGGGTCGCATACCGCTGGCAACCGCCGAGCACGAGCAGCAGCGCAATGGAGGAAAGCGCGCGGCTCATGCCACGGTGACCTTCGCGGTTTCGATCACGCTGCGCATATAGCCGCCCGGGTTCCAGATCGGATCGGCGGCCTGCATCAAACCGCGCAGATTGGTCGTGCGCACCGCGACGGTATGGCTGCCGCGCGGCAAGACCGCCGCCCAGCGACGGAAGCCGTACGGCCCGTGGTCGCGCCCGAGCTGTGCCGCATGCCAGCTCCGGCCCGCATCGATCGACCATTCGACCTTCGCGACACCGGCATCGCCGCCCATCGCGATCCCACGCACCGCCTGCGCATCGGCCCTGGTGAAGAAGGCGCGCGGCAGCATGCGGCCGATCGGCATGGTCGGAAAATCCTTCGCACCGGGCGTAACGCTCGCACGCGGCGCGGTCGGGATACGATACGCCTTGTCCATCCAATAGCCCGTATCGGGGGCGGTCAGCAGCTCGATCGAATCGAGCGCCTTGACCCAATAGGTCGAATAATAGCCCGGAACGATCAGCCGCAGCGGGAAGCCGTTGAGCAGCGGCAGCTGCACACCGTTCATCCCGTAGGCGACGATCACGTCGCGGTTGCGCGCCTGGCCAAGCGTCAGCGTCTTGGCGAACCACGGCGCGTCGCCCGGCGGCCGGTCGAGCCCGGCGAAGCGGACGTGCTGCGCGCCCGCCGCGACCCCCGCGCGATCGAGCAGGTCCGAGAGGCGCACGCCGGTCCACACCGCGTGCCCCATCGCGCCATTGCCCCATTGCGCGCCGGGAACGCGCGGGCCGAACAGCCCGCGCGAATTGCCCGAACACTGGTTGACCGCGGCGATCTCGACGGCAGGCAAGCTCTGGATCGCATCGAGCGAAAGCGACAGCGCGCGATTGACCGCGCCCTTAATGTGCAGCCGGAACGCCGCGACGTCGACCGACAGCGGAATGTCGGCATAATGCCAGCGCACGAAGAAACGGTCGTTGGGCGTCGCCGGATCGTCCGCCAGCGCGCCGTCGAACGCCGCCATCGGCGTCTCGAGCAACGGCCCGCGCGTCCGCTGCAGGATCATCCCCGTCTTGCCGGGAAAGGCATTGGTCAGCGGGCGTCGGCCATCCTTCTCGGAAAAGCCGAGATCGACCAATGACTGCGCCCAGAGCGGGCTGCTCGCGATCGCCCCCACGCCGAGCGCGAGCGCGCCGCGCCGACCGATCTGCTGGCGGAGCGTGTCATCCATGCTGAATCGCCAGCGGCGCGAAGCGGGCGACCTGTTGGCCGACCATCCGCAGTTGTTCGAGCACCGCCGGATCGCTCGCGCCGCCCTCGTCGTCGAACTTGGTCACTTGCGAATTGACCGCGGCGGCAAACGGGGTCGGCCAGCCACGCAGCGCGTGGACAATCGAGCGCAGCGCCGCGATCGTGCTCCCCGTCGCCTGCCAGCCATACGCCGTCGCGATCAGCCCGACCGGCATGTCGGCGAGATACGGCCGGTGCGGATCGCGTGCGGTTTCCTCGAGCAGGTCGAGTGCGTTCTTGACCACGCCCGAAATGCTGCCGTGATAACCGGGGGAGGCGATGATCAAGGCCGAGGCCTGACGTATCGTATCGACGAAATCGCGCTCTTCGAGAGTCCGCGTCGTCGCCTTGGGGTCGTAAAGCGGCAAGCGCCCCATCTCGGCCCCGCCGAACAACCGCGTGCGAAACCCTTCCTGGCCCGCCGCCTCGAGCGCGATCGCAAGCGCGCGCTCGGTCGACGAGGTGCCTCCGATCGTCCCGCCGATGCCGACCACCAGCGGCTGGTCGGGAGAAAGCGAAGCGGGTGGGGCATCGGACATGATCAGGCTTTCGGCAAAGTGGCGCGACCGCCTCACGCCACTCTGATAGCGTTGTCAGGGCTCCGCCTCAAGATGGAAGTCGCGCGCGATCCTACCCCGCCCGCACGGGATTCGGCAAGCGATCGCGCTCGGGCGAGGTCTGGAGAACGTCTCGCTTGCCCGTCTGTCGGCTGCTACAGCGCTTTGCATGTCACCCCGCCGCTTGCACCAGCTGTCCTATTTGGCTAATACACCCGTTCGTCGTTGCGGGATCTAGTCATGCGTTTCTTCTCCACCGATCGCGACGCCGACCCGCGCGACGCCGATGACGCGCTCGAGCTGACGCACGGCATGCCGCCGCCACAGCGGCGCGCCGATCCGGGCTATCCGCCGCCGCCGAGCTTCGATTACGCGCGCTATGCAGCGCAAGTCCCGGTCGTTCGCCGCCGCATTTATATGCGCTGGATGATGCGCGGCGTGGCGGCGCTGATCATCCTGTTCGTCTTCGCGGTCGGCTGGCTCGCAGTGACCGCACCGCTGTCCAAATCGCTCCAGCCGCCGACGCCGCCGAGCATCACCCTGCTCGCCGACGACGGAAAGCCCTTCGCGCGGCGCGGCGCGGTGATCGACGCGCCGGTCGACGCGGCGAAGCTGCCCAAGAATGTCACCAACGCCTTTCTCGCGATCGAGGACCGGCGCTTCCGCAGCCATTGGGGGGTCGACCCTCGCGGCATCGCGCGCGCCTTCTTCCACAATCTGACGTCGAAGGGGCGCGACCAGGGCGGCAGCACGATCACGCAGCAACTCGCCAAGAACGCCTTTCTCGATTCGGACCGCACCGCCGCGCGAAAGATTCGCGAGGTGATGATCGCCTTCTGGCTCGAGGCGTGGCTGACCAAGGACCAGATCCTGTCGCGCTATCTGTCGAACGTCTATTTCGGCGACAACGTCTATGGCTTGCGCGCGGCGGCGCGCCATTATTTCGCGCGCAAGCCCGAAAACCTGTCGATCGCCCAGGCGGCGATGCTCGCCGGGCTGGTCAAGGCGCCGTCGAAACTCGCACCCACCGTCAACCTCAGGGGTGCGCGCGATCGTGCCAATCTCGTGCTCGGCGCGATGGTCGAGGCGAAGTTCCTTTCGAAGGACGCGGCCGATGTGCGCCCCGCACGCGTCGTCCCGCAGGCGAAGGCGCCGCTGCCCAACGGCACGTATTTCGCCGATTGGGTGCTCCCCGCCGCGCGCGACCATGCCGGCGAGATCGCCACCGAATCGACCGTGCGGACGACGCTCGACCGCCGCCTTCAGACCGCCGCCGAGCGCGCGGTGAAGCGCGCGGGGCTCAAACAGGCGCAGATCGCACTGGTCGCGATGCGCCCCGACGGCCGCGTCGTCGCGATGGTCGGCGGGCGCTCCTATGCCGACAGCCCGTTCAACCGCGCCACGCAGGCGCAGCGCCAGCCGGGCTCGGCGTTCAAGCTGTTCGTCTATCTCGCCGCGATGCGCAGCGGGATGACGCCCGATTCGGTGGTCGACGACAAGCCGATCACGATCGCCAATTGGAGCCCGAAGAACGCCGATGGGCGCTATCTCGGGCCGATCACGCTGCGGCAGGCGTTCGCGCGCTCGTCGAACGTCGCGGCGGCGCGGATCACGCAGCAAGTCGGTGTCGCCAAGGTGATCCAGGCGGCACGCGACCTCGGCGTGTCGACGCCGATTCCGAGCGAGGCGACGATCGCGCTCGGCACGTCGAGCATGTCGCTGCTCGAACTCACCGCCGCCTATGCCGCGGTCGCCGCCGAGCAATATCCGGTGCGCCCGCGCGGGCTCGAGGATCCGCCCGAACGCGGCGTGCTCGCGACGCTGACCGATCGCCCGCACGCGCTGAGCGGCACGCTGCATGACGAGATGCTCGACCTGCTCTCCGCCTCGGCCGAGACCGGCACCGGCCGCGCGGCCGCGCTGTCGGTCAAGACCTATGGCAAGACCGGCACGACGCAGGACAGCCGCGACGCGCTGTTCGTCGGTTTCGCCAACGGGCTGGTCGTCGGCGTGTGGGTCGGCAACGATGACAACACCCCCAATGCCGGCCTGTCGGGCGGCGGCGTCCCGGCACGCGTCTGGCGCGATTTCATGCAGCAGGCGCTGGGGGTCGGCGCAGCTCAGGTCGCCGCGCCGGCGGAGGACGAAATGATCGATCCCGACGCCGCCAACGGGGTCGGCGAGACGCTCGAGAACTTCCTCGATCCGGCGAACATCCCGCCGGTCGAGGGCGAAATCCCCGGCATCGGCCGCGTGCGGCTGCGCAACGGCGAGCTCGACTTCCAGTCGAACCGCCCCGACGACCGCGATCGTCGGCGGAGTGACCCCGATGAGCGCGCCCCGCCCCGCGACTTCGGACGCGATCCTGACCGCGGTGGACGCGACGATCGCCGCGACTCCCGCGATTATGAGGACGATCGCTGACCCTACGAGTTGACGCCGCGCGGGGCACCCCGCAAGACCGCGCGATGCGCTTCTTTTCCGACAATGCCGCCCCGGTTCATCCGGCGATCTTCACCGCGATGGCCGACGCCAACGTGCTCGACACCGCGTATGACGGCGACCGCTGGAGCAAGGCGCTCGACGCCCGCTTTTCGGAGCTGTTCGAAACCGAGGTGCGCGCGCTGTGGGTCCCATCGGGGACCGCGGCGAACTGCCTCGCGCTTGCCGCGCTGTGCCCGCCACACGGCAGCATCGTCTGCCACCGCGAATCGCATATCCAGAACGACGAATGCGGCGCCCCCGAATTCTATACGCACGGCGCCAAGCTGTTCCTCGCCGACGGCGAAGGCGCAAAGCTGACGCCGGAAACGATCGGCGCGGTGCTCGACGCGACGCGCTACGACGTCCACCAGACGCAGCCGCATGCGATCTCGATCACCAACGCGACCGAATATGGCCGCGTCTATGCGCCCGCCGAGGTCGCCGCGATCGGCGAGCTCGCCAAGGCGCGCAAGCTTGCGCTGCACATGGACGGCGCGCGCTTCGCCAATGCGGTCGCCTCGCTCGATTGCGCGCCCGCCGACGTGACGTGGCGCGCGGGCGTGACCGCGCTGAGCTTCGGCTTCATCAAGAATGGCGGGATGAACGCCGAGGCGCTGATTTTCTTCGATACCGAACTCGCCGACGCGACGCTCTATCGCCGCAAGCGCGCCGGGATGCTGCTGTGCAAGGGGCGCTACCTCGCGGCGCAATTGCTCGCGATGACCGAGGGCGATCTGTGGCTCGATCTCGCGCGCAACGCCAATGCCGGCGCGGCGCTACTGGCACAGGCGGCGGGCGACCGGCTGGTCCATCCGGTCGAGGCGAACGAGGTGTTCATCCGCGTCTCCGCCGCCGAGGCCGCGAGCCTGCGCGCGCTCGGCTTCGATTTCTACGATTGGGGACCGGGCGAAGCGCGACTCGTCATCTCGTGGAACCAGGATCCCGCCGACATCCGCCCGCTCGCCGACGCGATCGCGGCGCTTTGACCACCGGGCCGACGCCCCAGTCGAGCAGACTCGCTATCCTGATTCCGTTCGGGATCGTCACGCTGATCTGGGGCTCGACCTGGCTCGTCATTCGCTGGCAGCTCGGCGTCGTGCCGGCGAGCTGGTCGGTGACCTACCGCTTCCTCGTCGCTGGCGTGGTGATGTGCAGCTACGCGCTGATCCGGCGCGAATCGCTGCGGCTCGATGCGCGCGGGCTGCGCTTCGCGGGGCTGCTCGGGCTCGCGCAATTCTGCCTCAACTTCAACTTCGTCTACCGTGCGGAAATGCACATCACCTCGGGGCTGGTGGCGGTGGTGTTCGCGCTGATGCTACTCCCCAATGCGGTATTCGGACGGATCTTCCTTGGCCAGCAGCTGGGGCGGCAGCTGATTGTCGGCATGGCGGTGGCGATGGCGGGGGTCACGCTGCTGTTCGTCCGCGAAATGCGAGTCGATCCGCACGGCCCGGTCGAAGCGCTGACCGGGATCGGCTTCACGCTGCTGGCGGTCTTCTCGGCCTCTTCGGCGAACGTCATGCAGGGGACGCAGACCGCGCGCGCCTATCCGATGATCCCGATGCTCGGGATCGCGATGCTGCTCGGCGCCACGTTCGACGGGGCGTTTGCCTGGGTGACGACGGGACCGCCGGTGATCGAACTCACGCTCCCGTATCTCGCGGCGACGCTATATCTCGGCGTGTTCGCCTCGGCGATCGCCTTCCCGCTCTATTTCGGCGTGCTGCGCGTGATCGGTCCGGCCAAGGCGGCCTATTCGGGCGTGCTCGTGCCCGTCATCGCGATGGGCCTGTCGACGCTGTTCGAGGGCTATCGCTGGTCGCTGCTGGCGGGCGCGGGTGCTGCGCTGGTGATCGGCGGGCTGGTCATCGCTTTGAGGGCGCGCAGGCCGGCGCGGTAATCGGGATAGGCCGGGCGCCAGCCGAGGACGCGCTTGGCCTTGCCGTTGGCGATGCGGCGATTCTCCGCATAGAAGCCGCGCGCCATCGGCGAGAGCGAATCGAGCGGCACGAACGGCGGCGGATCGCGCCCCAGCAGCGCGGCCGCAAAGGCGATGACGTCGTTCTGGCTCGCCGGCAGATCGTCGGCGAGGTTGTACGCGCCGGCCGGCGCATCGAAGCCCGCGATCACGCCCGAGACGATATCGGCGACGTGCGCCCGGCTGAACACCTGGCCCGGCGCTTCGACGCGGTGCGCCGCGCCGGTCGCAACGCGATCGAGCGGCGATCGCCCCGGTCCGTAAATCCCCGGCAAGCGAAACACCCGCGCGCCGAGCGCGAGCCACGCGGAGTCGGCTTCGGCGCGGGCGCTGCGACGTCCGGTGCCGGTCGGTGCACTTTCATCGACCCACGCCCCCGCCGCGTCGCCATAGACGCCGGTCGAGGACAGATAGCCTAGCCACGCCCCGCTCCGCGCCGCGGCTGCGCCATAGCTGACCAGCACCGGGTCGATCTCGCCCGCCGGAGGAACGGATGACAGGATGTGGGTCGCAACCGCGATCTCGCGTGCGAGTGCCACGCTATCGTCGAAGCGGATCGTGTCGCCACGGCCATCGCGCGTCGTGCCGACGACCTGCCAGCCCGCGCCGCGCAACCGCGCAGCCAATGCCTGCGCGGTATAGCCGAGGCCAAAGATCAGGAGACGCATGTCTTACCCCTCAGGCGAGATCATTTCGCGCCATAGCCATGATAGAGCAACCCGAAGAAGTCGCCCTTGTTCCAGCGCGGGCGCGCATCGCCGTCGGCGATCGCGCGCGCGATCGCATAATTGGCGTCGACGAAGCGGATCCCCTGCCGCCAGTCGATCGGCTGCGACAGATCGTCCGAGGGCTGATGATAGCGATGCGCGAAGAAGTCGGCGGTGGCGGCCTTGCCCGGCCCCTTCTGCCCCGGCCACAGGAACACCGCGGGCACGCCCTGCTGAACGAAGCGATAATGGTCCGAACGCACGAAGATCCCCTGCGCCGGATCGGGATCGGGCGACATCGTCACGCCGAGCGTCCCCACCGCCTGCGCGACGATCGGCCCGAGCGTCGAGCGGTCGGCGCCGAACACCGTCATGTCCTCGAACGGATAGGACAGGATCGGCATGTCGAGGTTCACATCGGCGACGATCGACGCGATCGGCACGGTCGGATGCTTCGCGAAATAGTCCGAACCGACCAGCCCCTTCTCCTCCGCGGTCACCGCGAGGAACAGGATCGAGCGGCGCGGGGGTTTGCCCGATGCCTTGAAGCGCCGCGCTTCCTCGATCAGCGCGGCGATGCCGACGGCATTGTCCTCGGCGCCGTTATAGATCGTGTCGCCCTTCGCATCGGGGGTGCCGACGCCGAGATGGTCGAGATGCGCCGACAGCACGACGACCTCCTTGCCGAGCCTGGGGTCGCTGCCGGGGATCATCCCAGCGACATTGCCGCTCGTCGCTAGCTCGAAACGCGTTTTCAACGCGACGGTCGCGCCGATATTAAGCGGCATCGCGCGAAAGGTCGCGTTGCTGTCGGCGGCGCGCGCCGCGATCGCCGCCCACGGCGTCTTGGCCTGTGCGAACAGCTTGGCCGCGCCGCTCGCGCTCAGCGTCGCGAGGATCGGCACACCCGGCGCCTCGCCCGTGCCGTCGGCGCGCGCCCAGGTCGTGCGCGGCCGGTCGAAGCTCGCGCCGCTCTGCGGCAGCGCCGCGCGCGTCAGCACGATCGCGCCGACCGCGCCGTGCGCCGCGGCGATCACCGCCTTGGTCGCCGGACTCGAGAAATGCGCGCGTTCCTCGCTCTGGAAGGACAACGGCGCACCGCCGAAAAACGCGACGATCTTGCCGCGCACATCGACGCCGGCATAATCGTCGCGCTTGTAATCGGATGCGACGAGTCCGTAGCCGACGAACACTACCGGCGCATCGAGCGCGGTCTGCGCCGCGCCGGCGACAACGCCTGGCATATAATCCTCACCGAAAACGAGCCCGACCGGCGCGGCGCCATTACGCGTCAGCACGACATCGCCCTTGTCAGCAGCGCGATACGTGACGAGCGGCACCTTCTGAATGTAGCTGCCGCCGTCACCGGCGGGCTTGAGCCCCGCGGCAAAGAATTGCGCGGCGACATAATCGGCGGCGATGCGATATTCGGGGCTCCCCGCCTCGCGACCGCGCAGCGAATCGGCGGCAAGAAACAGGACGTGCGCCTTCATCGCGGCCTGATCGTCGGGCAGCGGCGCGTCCTGTGCGATCGCCGCCGGCGTCATCGCGATCGCCGCCAGCGCGAGGAACCGGATCTTCATGTCTGCCCTCATTCTGTGTTCGGCCGCGGTAGCACAGGGCCACGCGCGCACAAGCGGCGCGATTTCGGTAGCGAGCGGCAAACAGCCACCCTACATCTCGGTCAATGCTCGATCTCCAGACCAGCCTCGCCCAGCCCCATGTCACGCGCCGCGCGGACTATACCCCGCCCGACTGGCAAGTGCCCGAGATCGCGCTCGACTTCGCGCTCGATCCCGCGGCGACGCGCGTCAAGGCGACGCTGCATGTCCAGCGCGGCGATCTGCATCACCGCCCGTTGCGACTCGATGGTGCGGGGCAGGCGCTGCTGTCGGTCAAGGTCGACGGCGTCGCGGTCAATGACTGGTCGCTGGAAGGCGAGACGCTCGTTCTGCCGCTGAGCGGTTCGGCGCATGTCGTCGAGACCGAGGTCGAGATCGCGCCCGAACGCAATACGCAGCTGATGGGGCTCTACGCCTCGGGGGGCAATCTGTGCACGCAGTGCGAGGCCGAAGGCTTCCGCCGCATCACCTATTTTCCCGACCGGCCCGACGTGCTCAGCCGTTACCAGGTGCGGATGAGCGCCGACAAGGCGCGCTATCCGGTGTTGCTCGCCAACGGCGATCCGATCGCGTCGGGCGAGCTCGAGGGTGGGCGGCATTGGGCCGAGTGGCGCGATCCCTTCCCCAAGCCGTGCTATTTGTTCGCGCTGGTGGCGGGCGATCTTGCGGTCAATCGCGGCAGCTTCGTGACGATGTCGGGGCGCGAGGTCGAGCTCGGCATCTGGGTCCGCGCCGCCGATATCGAGCGGACGCATCACGCGCTCGACGCGCTCAAAACATCGATGGCATGGGACGAGCGAGTCTATGGCCGCGAATATGATCTCGACGTCTTCAACATCGTCGCGGTCGACGATTTCAACTTCGGTGCGATGGAGAACAAGGGCCTCAACGTCTTCAATTCGCGCTACATCCTCGCCGACCCAGACACTGCGACCGATTACGATTACGACGCGATCGCCGCAGTCGTCGCGCACGAATATTTCCACAATTGGTCGGGGAACCGCGTCACCTGCCGCGACTGGTTCCAGCTGTCGCTCAAGGAAGGCTTCACGGTCTATCGCGACCAGGCGTTTTCGGCCGACCAGGGCTCGGCCGCGGTCAAGCGGATCGAGGATGTGCGCGGGCTTCGCGCGTCGCAATTCCCCGAGGATGCCGGCCCGCTCGCGCATCCGATCCGCCCCGACGAATATCAGGAAATCTCGAACTTCTACACCGCCACGATCTACAACAAGGGCGCCGAGATCATCGGCATGCTCGCCACGATCCTCGGCCGCGAGAAATTCCGCGCCGGGACCGACCTCTATTTCGACCGCTTCGACGGGACGGCGGCGACGTGCGAGGATTTCGTCGCGAGCCTTGAGGACGCGAGCGGGATCGACCTGACGCAATTCCGCCGCTGGTACGGCCAGGCGGGCACGCCGCGCGTCACCGCATCGCTGCATCACAGCGAAGGCTCGGGTCGCGCCGAACTCGTGCTTGCGCAACGCACGCCGCCGACGCCGGGGCAGGAGCACAAGCTGCCGCTCGTCCTGCCGCTGCGGATCAAGTTGTTCGGCGCGCAGACCGCGCAGACGGTTGCGCCCGAGCAGACATTACTGCTGACCGACGCCGAGGAAAGCATCGTGTTCGAGGGCGTCACCGAACGCCCGATCCTGTCGATCAACCGCGGATTTTCCGCCCCCGCGATCCTGGAGACCGACCGCACCGCGGCCGATCTCGCCTTTCTCGGCGCGCATGACGATGATCCGTTCGCGCGCTACGAGGCTCTGCAGCAGTTGATGCTCGATACGCTGGTCGCCGCCGCAGGCAACAATCGCGCCGACACCGCCGCGGTCGTCAACGCGGTTGCAGGGACGCTCGCCGATGCGACGCTCGATCCGGCGTTCATCGCCGAGGCGGTGTTGCTCCCTTCAGAAAGCTTCATCGGCGACCAGATGGCAGTGGTCTACCCCGATGCGATCTTCCGGACGCGCGAGTCGCTCCGGCGCGAAATCGGGCGGACGCTCGAGGCCGATTGGCGCGCGGCCTATGACGGCGCGCGCGCGGCGGGGCCGGGCTATGTCTATTCGCCCGAGGCCAAGGGCCTGCGCCGGATCAAGGCGGTCGCACTCGGCTATATCGCCGCCTCCGGCGCAAGCGACGCCGCCGCGCTCGCCTTCGCGCAGTTCGAGGCCGCCGACAACATGACCGACCGGCAGAGCGCGTTGACCACATTGGTCGCGGGCGACTCGGCCGAGCGCATCGCCGCGCTCGACATCTTTTACAATCGCTACAGCGACAATCCGCTCGTTCTCGACAAATGGTTCTCGGTTCAGGCGATGGCGCCGCGCGACGATACCGGCGCGGTTGTCGCCGAACTGCTGACGCATCGCGCCTTCACGCTGTCGAACCCCAATCGCGCGCGCGCATTGATCGGGGCGTTCGGGGTGAACCAGCGCGCGTTCAACGCGATCGACGGGTCGGGCTATCGCTTGCTTGCCGATCAGTTGATCGCGCTCGACCGGATCAACCCGCAGACCGCTGCAAAGCTGATCCCGCCGCTCGGGCGGTGGCAGCGCTACGATACGGTGCGGGGTGCGTTGATGCGGGCGGAGCTGACGCGGATCGTCAAGACGCCGGGCCTGTCGAAGGATATGTTCGAGCAGGCGTCGAGGAGTCTCGACGCCTGAGGGTCAGCGTGCGGCGGCGACCTGGCTGGCCGTCGCGGCGCGCGCCGAGTCCATCGGATGCAGCGTCACGAGCGCCAGCGCGCCGAGCGCGAAGCCGCCGACGAACTTCCACAAAAAATCGGACTTGAGAACACTGCGCATTGCTTCGAACCTTTCGCGCCGGCCGAGTGCCGAATCGCTGCGGTGCAGCAAATCGGCTTCTCGGGGTCGTTTCGCAAGCGGCTTATTGGCAACCCAGCGTTAACGGAAACTGACTGTTAGCGCAGGTTTGCGCACGCCGTCTGGATCCGCTCGCACGCCTGCGTCAGCAAGGCGTCCGACGTCGCGTACGAAATCCGCATCGCCGGCGACAGGCCGAACGCCGCGCCCTGCACTGCCGCGACCTTGGCATCGTCGAGCAGATAGCCGACGAACGCCTCGTCGGTGTCGATCAATTTGCCGGAAGGTGTCGACTTGCCGATCACCCCCGAAAGCTCGGGGTAGACGTAGAACGCGCCCTGCGGACGCGGGCAGGTGATGCCGTCGGCCTGGTTGAGCATCGACACGACCAGATCGCGCCGCCCCTGGAAGACGCGCGCCCAATCCTTGAGGAAGCTCTGGTCGCCGTTGAGCGCCGCGGTTGCCGCGGCCTGCGCGATCGAGCAGGGGTTGCTGGTCGATTGCGACTGGAGCTTCGACATCGCCTTGATCAACCATGAGGCGCCGCCGGCAAAACCGATCCGCCAGCCGGTCATCGCATAGGCCTTCGAACAGCCATTGGCGGTCAGCGTGCGCTCGTAGAGCGAGGGGCAGACCTGCGCGATCGTTGCGAACTCGAAACCGTCGTAGAGGATATGCTCGTACATATCGTCGGCGAAGATCCACACGTGCGGATGGCGTTCGAGCACCTCGCCGAGCGCCTTGAGCTCGGCCGCGGTGTAGGCGGCGCCGGTCGGGTTCGACGGCGAGTTGAGGATGACCCACTTGGTGCGCGGCGTGATCGCCGCCTCGAGCTGCTCGGGAAGCAGCTTGTAGCCCTGCGACGCGCCCGCCGCGACGAACACCGGCGTGCCGCCCGCGAACAGCACGACGTCGGGATAGCTCACCCAATAGGGCGCCGGGATGACGACCTCGTCGCCGGCATCGAGCGTCGCGACCATCGCGTTGAACAAGGTGTGCTTGCCACCGACGTTCACCGTGATCTGGTCGGGCGTGTAATGCAGGCCATTGTCGCGCGCGAATTTGGCGGCGACCGCCGCCTTCAATTCCGGCGTACCGTCGACATTGGTATATTTGGTCTTGCCGTCGCGGATCGCCTGGATCGCGGCGTCCTTGATGAAATCGGGCGTGTCGAAATCGGGTTCGCCCGCGCCGAGGCCGATCACATCGACGCCGGCGCGCTTGAGCTCCTGGACGCGCGAGGTGATCGCGAGCGTCGGCGAGGGCTTGATACGGGCGAGCGCGGCGGATGGCTGCATGAGAAAGACCTTGCGGAAATGCCGCAATGCGGCGGGTTCGCGCGAGCGCTTATCGCGCCGAGACGTTTGTCGCAACCACGCGTCGCGCACGAATCAGTCCGCGCAGGGCATTGCCGACGAAAAATTCCTGCGCAAGATCCTCGGGTGTCAGCACGTCTTCGATCGCTCGGCCCTGCGCGATCAGGTCGGCGCGCAGGATTCCCGGCAGCAAACCGTCGTCGAGCGGTGGTGTGATCAGCACCTCGCCGCGCGGCACGAACAGCGTCGTGAAGCTTCCTTCGGTCAGACGTCCGTCGGGGCGCACGAACACGACCTCGTCGCTGCCCGCGCTACGCCGCGCGGCGTCATAGAACACACGGTCGCTGGTCTTGTGGCGCAGCCGGATATCCGCCGCCGCGACCGGCAGCGGCACGACCGCGACCGAAAGCGGCTCGGCCGCGCGTGACGGTAGCGGCGCGATCTCGATCGCCACCGCCCCACTCGGCGCAAGCAATAGCCGAACCTTCCGGCCGGTGCGCAGACGGAAGGTCGCCGCCTGCAACTCGTTGCGCGCGGCATGACGGTCGAACACGAAGCCGAAGGCGCGGGCACTCGCCGAAAGCCGCTGGAGATGCAGGTCGAGCCGGAGGATGCCGTGCTCGGGATCGAACGCCATCGTCTCGATCAGATCGAACGTATGCGGGTCGTGCGTCATGAAGGCGGTCTTGGCCTGGGCCTCGTCCCATTCGTCAGCGACGCGCGAATCGGCGACGATGCCGCCCCCCGCGCCATAGGTCGCATGGGTTGCGCCGTGGGGAAGCGTCAACGTGCGGATCGCGACGTTGAACATCGCGTCGCCTGAGGCATCGAGACGCCCGATCGCGCCGGTATAGAGACCGCGCGGCCCTTGCTCGACCCCGGCAATCGCCTGCATCGCGGCGATCTTCGGCGCGCCGGTGATCGACCCGCACGGAAACAGCGCGGCGAGCACGTCGAGCGCGTCTGTATCGGGCGCGATCCGCGCGGTTACGGTCGAGACGAGCTGATGGACGGTCGGATAGGATTCGACCTCGAACAGCTGCGGCACCGCGACCGAGCCGGCACGGGCCACGCGGGCGAGATCGTTGCGCATCAGATCGACGATCATCAGGTTTTCGGCGCGCTGCTTGGGATCCGCGGCGAGCGCGGCGGCAGCCGCTGCGTCCGCCACCGGGGTCTCACCGCGCCGCGCCGTCCCCTTCATCGGGCGACACGTCAGCGTCTCGCCTTCGAGCGCGAAGAACAGTTCGGGCGAAAGCGACAGGATCGTCGCCGCGCCGGTGTCGATCAGCGCGCCGAACCCCGCGCGCGCGGTCCCGCGCAGCCGTGCATAGAGCGACAGCGGATCGCCCAGCACCGCAACCTGGCCGAGATGCGTGAGATTGGTCTGGTACAGATCCCCGGCGGCGATGCGCGCCTGAACGTCGCTAAATTGCGCATCATACCGGCTGCGGTCGATCGTCGGTCTGGACGCGCCGATCCAGGCGCCGGCCGGATCGGGCAGCAGGTCGGGGACCGTCGCGGGCGCGATCTCGGCAAAATCCGCAAAGAGTCCGAACCACGCCAGCGGAAAGTCCGACACCGGGGGCGGACCGAGCGTCGGCTCGAACGCCGCCCCCGCTTCATACGAGAGATACCCCGCCGCGTGCAGCCCGGCGCGCCGCGCCGCGCGGAGCTCGGCAAGCGCTGGCATGATCTCGTCCGGCGTTCGCGCCGTCACGATCCGCACCGGATCGCGATAGAGCCGCGCCGGCGCACCGCCGTCACGGGCGTCGTCGAGCAGCACGAAGGGTGGGGAAAGGCGCGTCACCATAGGTCGTATCGCAGATGCCCCGGCTTTGCCGCCCGGGGCAACCCTTGGTTTTCCCCGCAGTCCCCCGTATCTCGGAGGAATGAGCACCCAGCCCCCCTCACCCGCCCTGCCGCCGCTGCGCGCGGCGATCCTTCCGGTCACGCCGCTCCAGCAGAATTGCACGCTGCTGTGGTGCACCGCGACGATGCGCGGCGCGTTCGTCGATCCCGGCGGCGACCTGCCCAAGCTGGTCGAAGCGGCCAAGCAGCATGGCGTCACGGTCGAGAAGATCATCCTGACGCACGGCCATATCGACCATTGCGGAGAGGCCAAGCCGCTCGCCGACCAGCTCGGCGTGCCGATCGAGGGGCCGCACGAGGAGGATCGCTTCCTCACCTGCGCGCTGTCCGAGAGCGGTGCGCAATACGGGATTCCGGGGGTCAATTTCGAGCCCGACCGCTGGCTGGTCGAGGGCGACACCGTCCGCGTCGGCGATCTGGTGCTCGACGTGTACGAGACGCCCGGCCACACGCCCGGCCACGTGATCTTCCACCATGCGCCCTCGAAACTGGCGATCGTCGGCGACGTGCTGTTTGCGGGCTCGGTCGGCCGCACCGATTTCCCGCGCGGCAACCATCCGCAATTGATCGAGTCGATCGTCACCAAACTGTGGCCGCTCGGCGACGACACGACCTTCCTGCCAGGCCATGGCCCGGCAAGCACGTTCGCGCACGAACGCCAGACCAACATGTTCGTCAGCGACGCGGCATTGGCGGCCTGAGCGATGGCGAAAGCAGTGACCCCGGGCGAAATCCGAATCGGCATCGGCGGCTGGACCTATGAGCCGTGGCGCGGGACCTTCTTTCCCGACAAATGGCCGCACAAGCGCGAGCTCGACTATGCCGCGAGCAAGCTCACCGCGATCGAGGTCAACGGCACCTATTATTCGTCGCAAAAGCCCGCGACCTTCGCGTCGTGGGCGAAGGCGGTGCCCGACGGCTTCGTCTTCGCGCTCAAGGCGTCGCGCTATTGCACCAATCGCAAGGTTCTCGCCGAAGCCGGCGAATCGATCGCGCGCTTCACCGGGCAGGGGATCGTCGAGCTCGGCGACCGGCTCGGGCCGATCCTGTGGCAGTTCATGGCGACCAAGAAATTCGATCCCGAGGATTTCGGCGCGTTCCTCAAGCTGCTGCCCGCCAAGCAGGACGGGATCGCGTTGCGGCACGCGGTGCAGGTCCGCCATGAGAGTTTCCAGACGCCCGAATTCGTCGCGCTCGCGCGCGCCGCAGGGGTAGCGATCGTCTATGCCGATTCGGCGGACTATCCGGCGATCGCCGATATCTCGGGCGACTTGGTCTATGCCCGGCTCGAGGCCGCGGTCGAGGAGGAGCCCGCGGGCTATGCCCGGGCGGCGCTCGACCGCTGGGCCACCGCCGCGCACTGCTGGGCCGAGGGCGGTGCGGCGACCGATTTACCCTATCTTGCCGAGCCTGCGCCGAAGACGCCGCGCGAAACCTTCGTCTTCTTCATCAACGGCGCGAAGGTGCGCGCGCCGCACGGCGCGATGGCGTTGATCGAACGCGTCCGCGCCTGAGGCGTCGTGCTGTCAGCGGGCGCAGCGTTGTCGGCGCGCGCCGGCGCGGCGGCAGCCGGCGGGACCGTATCGGGCCCGGGAGCGAGGATCGCGGCGCTCTCGATCGTGTCGAGCGCGCGACGCACATCGACATAGCGCCGCGCCGCGCTCGTCCAGCGCTCGGCCTGCGCGACGCCGGGCGTGCGCGAAACCTCTGCCAGCGCCGCCTCGACTTGCCCGGCCTCGAGCAACCGGCGCGCCCGCGCCACGCGATCGACCGGGAGCGGCGAGGGCGTTCCCGCCCTGCGCAGCACGATCAGATGGCCGAGTTCGTCGCGGAGACTCTGCCACCAGCCGTTGCTCGCCGCGCCGGTGAGCAGCTCGGGCGTCACGGCGTCGAGCCCTGCGCGCAGATCCTCGAGCGTCACAGGCTCACGCGCCGCCTGGACGACCGTCGCGACCGCTGCTGGCTGGAGCGACGCGAAGCGGGCGCGCAATTGGCCTTCGAGAAAACCGAGGTTGAGCCCGCGATCGATCGCGCGCCGTGCGGCAAAAGCGATCATCAGCGCCTGACTGCGCGTCGCATAGGTCGAAGCGCGTTGGGAATCGCGATCGATCGTCCCTGCGCGCGCCTCGAGCGCCGCAAGCTCGGTCGCGAGCGAGGCTTCGCGATTCGACAAAGCCGCGAGTTCGAGCGCCGGCGCTGCCACCGCCGCCTTGTTCGGCACGATCACCAGCGGCGCCTGGCCATTGGCACCGACCGGTACGGTCACCGTGGCGAGCGGCTTCGCGTCGCTCTTGACGAACCGGACCACCAGCAGCGCGGCAATCCCGGCGCCGATCAGGAACGCGATCAGCGCGAGCGCGATCCCCGCGCGCCACCCGGGCCCGCGCACCGGGCTCGTCGGCGCGGGTGCGGTCAACGGTGGGAGCAGGCGCGGGGCGGGCCGCTCGGGAGTCGCCGAATCACGGCTGGGCGATCCCGGCATGACGGGATCGGGGACGGGGAGGGCGGGGTCGTCCATCACGGCCTTATCGGGGCGTCGGCACGGGCGGTCAATCGCCCGTTGCTGTCGACAGGCTGCGCGCGGCGGCGAAAAGCGCGGCATCATCGGGAGCCGCCGCGGCCGCGACTCCAGCCCAGCCCGCGCCGAGCGTAGACGCGATCGCCGGGCTGAACGCGGCGACCGCGATTCGCGAGCGGTCGAGGCCGACTGCTGCGGCGAGCGCCTCGAGCCGTCGCGCGGCACGGCCCGAGTGGAGCAGGGCAATCGTCCCGGCAAGGTTCGCCAGCGCCGCGGGCGCGATCGGCGCCGCGACACTTTGATAGACCGGGACCACGTCGGCGATTGCGCCCCCCGCCGCAAGCGTCCGGTCGCGTCCCGTCAGGTGCAACGCCCGTCGGATCCCTTGTTCGTGCGCGACCGCGGCGATCTGCGCGCCGTCGCCGCTGCCGATGGCGATGACGTCAAACCCCGCGGCGCGCGCCGCGGCGGCGGTATGCGGACCGACCGCGAGCACCGGCAGGCCCGTCAGCGCAGCGAGCCCGGCCCCGCCGAAGCGCAGCGTATTGGCGCTGGTCAGGATCAGCGCATCGTGCTGCGCGGCATCGGGCACGTCCCAGTCGAGCGCCTCGACCGCGAACAACGGCAGCGACAGCGTCTCGAACCCCGCCGCGGCAGCGCGCGCGCAGGTCGCGGCATTGCCCGGCTCGGGACGCAGCACCGCGAGCGGGCGCGTCACGCCGCGAACAGCCGCCGTACCGCCTCGGGCGCGCGCGCGAGCAGATCGGTGGCGAGCCGATCGGCGAAGGTCCCGTCGCCGATCGTGCCGCGCATCTCGCCGCTCACCTGCGCGCTGCCATCCTCGGCAAACAGTTCGGCGCGCAGCAGGATGCTGTCGCCCTCGAGCGTCGCCAGCGCGGCAACGGGCGAATGGCAGTCGGCCTGCAGCGCGGCGAGCAACGCCCGCTCGACCAGCACGCACAGGTGCGTCGCCTGATGGTTGATCGCGCCGAGCCAATCGCGCATCCGGCTGTCATCGGCGCGCGCCTCGATCCCAACCGCGCCTTGCGCCGGTGCGGGGAGCATGACCTCCGTCTCGATTGCGACCCCGACGTCGGGGCGCCCAAGCCGGTCGAGCCCCGCCGCGGCGAGCATCGAAGCATCGACCTCGCCGGCCGCGACCTTGGCGAGCCGCGTGTCGACATTGCCGCGAAAGAGGACGGTCTCGAAGTCGGGCCGTAGCCGCTTGAGCTGCGCGATCCGGCGTGGCGAGCTGGTCCCGATCACCGCACCGTGGCGCAGCGCCGCGATGCTGGTCGCACCGATCAACCGGTCGCGGACATCGGCGCGCGGCAGCATCGCGGCGATCGCGATCGTGCTCGGCCGCACCGTCTCGACATCCTTCATCGAATGGACCGCGAAATCGATCGCACCCGACAGCAGCGCGCGGTCGAGTTCCTTGGTCCACAAGGCCTTGCCGCCGATCTCGGCGAGCGCGACGTGCTGGACGCGATCGCCGGTGGTCTTGATCGGCACGATCTCGATCGCGTCGATCTGCCAGCCATGCGCAGTGCACAGCGCGTCGCGCACCATATTGGCCTGGACGAGCGCGAGCGGCGATCCGCGTGTGCCGAGTTTGAGCTGGGGATGCGTCACGAAAAGTCCCTCCCTTTTAGCGCCACTGTGGCGAAGCGTCCTGGCTTCGACAAGCCGTGCGCGAGCCGCTACAGGCCTGGACATGGCATTGATCCTCGGCCTTGAATCGAGCTGCGACGAAACCGCGGCCTCGCTCGTCACCTCCGACCGTCGCGTCCTTGCGCACCGGCTTGCCGGGCAGGAGGCGGCGCATCGCCCGTTTGGCGGCGTCGTCCCCGAAATCGCGGCGCGTGCGCATGTCGAGGTGCTCGCACCGCTGGTCGAGGCCGCGCTTGCCGATGCCGGCGTGACGCTCGACCAGGTCGATGCGATCGCAGCGACCGCCGGCCCCGGACTGATCGGGGGCGTGATGGTCGGGCTCGTGACAGGCAAGGCGCTGGCGCATGCCGCGGGCAAGCCACTGATCGCGGTCAATCATCTCGAGGGCCATGCGCTCTCGCCGCGGCTGTCGGATCCCGATCTCGATTTTCCTTATCTGCTGCTGCTCGTCTCGGGCGGGCATTGCCAGTTGCTGCTGGTCGAGGGCGTCGCGCGCTATCGCCGGCTCGCGACGACGATCGACGATGCTGCGGGCGAGGCGTTCGACAAGACCGCCAAGGTGCTCGGGCTCGGTTTCCCGGGTGGGCCCGCGGTCGAAGCCGCCGCGGCGCGCGGACGGCCGATCGTGCCGTTGCCGCGGCCGCTCAAAGGCTCGGCCGAACCGCATTTCTCCTTCGCTGGGCTCAAGAGCGCGGTGGTGCGTGCGCATGACGCCAGGACCTGGGAGGTCAACGACATCGCTGCCTCGTTCCAGGCGGCAGTGGTCGATTGCCTGCTCGACCGCACGATTCGCGCGCTTGAGCACGCCGGCGATGCGACCGCGTTGGTCGTCGCGGGCGGGGTTGCGGCGAATACGGCGGTTCGGACCGCGCTGAGCGAGCTGGCGAGCGACCACGGCTTGCGCTTCGTCGCACCGCCCTTGTGGCTGTGTACCGACAATGCCGCGATGATCGGCTGGGCCGGGGCAGAGCGCTTCGCCGCTGGCCTGACCGATCCGCTCGACATCGCGCCGCGGCCGCGCTGGCCGCTCGATCCGGGCGCAGAGGCCGTCCGCGGGGCAGGGGTCAAGGCATGAGGATCGGGGTCATCGGCGGCGGTGCCTGGGGTACCGCGCTGGCGCAGGTCGCGGCGCGCGGCGGCGCGCGGGTTACGCTATGGGCGCGAGAAGCCGAAGTCGTCGGAGCGATCAACGAGACGCATGAGAATACGCGCTTCCTCGCCGGCGTCGCCCTGTCGCCGTCGATCCGCGCGACATCGACGCTGGCTGAGTTGGCCGATTGCGACGCGCTGCTCGTCGTCGTGCCGGCGCAGCATGTCCGTGCGGTGCTGAGCGGAACGCCCGTCGGAACGACGCCGCTGGTGCTGTGCGCCAAGGGGATCGAAGCGGGGACGCGGCTGCTGGTCGGCGAAGTCGCGCAGGCGCTGCACCCCGCCGCGCCGATCGCGGTGCTGTCGGGCCCGACCTTCGCGCACGAGGTCGCCGCCGGCCTGCCGACTGCGGTGACGCTCGCCTGCGTCGATCCGCTCATCGGCGCGGCGCTGGCCGATCGCCTCGCAGGGCCGAACTTCCGCCCCTATGCCTCGGACGACGTCATCGGCGCGGAGATCGGGGGCGCGGTCAAGAACGTGCTGGCGATCGCGTGCGGTGTCGTCGAGGGCGCGGGGCTCGGGCAGAATGCGCGCGCGGCTTTGATCGCGCGCGGGTTTGCCGAGATGACGCGCTTCGGCGTCGCGCGCGGCGCGCAGGTCGAGACGCTGAGCGGGCTGTCGGGGCTCGGCGATCTCGTGCTGACCTGCTCGTCGACCGCCTCGCGCAATTTCTCGCTCGGCCTGGGGCTGGGGCAGGGCAAGCGCGCCGCCGATTTGCTGTCCGATCGGCTGACCGTCGCCGAGGGCGCCTTCACCGCGCCGGTGCTGCGCGAGGCGGCGGCCGAAGCGGGGGTCGACATGCCGGTGGTCGAGGCGGTGTGCGCCTTGCTCGACGGGGCCGAGGTCCAGGGGGTGATCGGTGCGCTGCTCGCCCGCCCGCTGACGCGCGAATGATGCGCTGGGCGGCGTTGCTCAAGGGGGTCAACCTCAACGAGCGCAAGCTGCCGATGGCCGATCTGAAGGCGCTCGTGGAATGGCTGGGCTATCGTGACGTCACGACGCTGCTCGCCTCGGGCAATGTCGTGTTCGCGTGCGACGAAACCGATGGTGCCAAGGTCGAGGCGGCGATCGAGGCGGCGTTGGACGCCTATGGCCTCAACACCGACGTGGTGGTGCGCAGCGCCGCCGACCTGCAGGCGATCCTCGCCGCCAATCCCTTTCCGGAGGCGGCGCTCGCGCGGCCGAACCACGTCGTCGTGCTGTTTCACCGCGACTCGGTGCCCGCCGATCGGCTCGATGCGCTGCCTCAAATCTATCAAGGTCGCGAGACGCTCATCGCGCGCGGCCGCGAGCTCTATGTCGATTATATCGACGGGATCGGCGCATCGAAGCTTCCGCAGGCGATGGCGAAGCTCAAATTCCCGAGGATCGCGACCGCGCGGAATTGGAACACCGTGGTCAAGCTGGCGACTTTATTGGAAGACGCGCACTCCTAGCACCCGTCACCCTCAGGAAAGCGAGGGTCCCGCTTCTTCTGCTGAACGCGGGCCAGGCAGCGGGATCCCCGCTTTCGCGGGGATGACGGACGCCTCAGAAATCGATCGCGATGCCTTTCGATTCCCAGTCGCCGTAGCGCGTCGGATCGAGCCCATCAGGGTCGCCCTTGGCACTCTGCCCCTTGGGCGCGACGGGGACCGGATCGGGTTCGGGCACCGGCGGACTCTTGCTGAGATAGGCGGGTGGCTTCACATGCGGCGGGCGAACGGCCATGGAGTGTCCTTGATGCACGACAGGTGCGCCCCCGCTACATCGGCGGCCTTTAGACAGAGTTCAAGCTTTTGACCCTTCCGCCGCCGCGCCGCTATATGCCCAAACCCGAACCGGTCGATCCGCCCGGCGTCCCAGCACGCCGCGCCGCGCTGCGTTTGCTCGACGCAGTGCTGCGCCAGGGACTCCCGCTCGAAGCCGCGATCGGCCGCGCGACCGCCGGGATCGAACGCAGCGACGACCGTGCGCTCGCCCACGCGATCGCTGCCGAAGTGCTGCGCCGCCTGCCCGATCTCGACGCGCTGATCGACTCGGCGACCAAGACGCGGCTGCCCGATGACGCCAAGGCGCGTTTCGCGCTGCGTATCGCGCTCGTCCAGGCGCTGTCGCTCGGCACGCCGCCGCACGCCGCGATCTCGACCGTGCTGCCGCTTGTCGATGGTGGCCCTCGCAAACTCGTCCACGGCGTGTTCGGCACGCTGATGCGCGGCGGCGACCAACTGCCCGAACAGCCGACGCTGCCCGATCCGGTCGCGATCCGCTGGCACGCCGCCTGGGGTGACGACGGTATCGAAGCCGCCGAGCGCGCGATGGCCGCGCCGCCGCCGCTCGACCTGACGCTCGCCGACCCTGCGACGACCGACGCGATGGCCGAGACGCTCGGCGGCGTCTCGCTGCTGCCGGGTCATGTCCGCTTGCCCTCGGCGCATGTTCCCGAACTGCCGGGCTTCGAAGAGGGCAGCTGGTGGGTGCAGGACATCGCCGCATCGCTCCCCGCGCGGCTGCTCGGCAAGGGCGCGGGCAGCGTGCTCGATTTGTGCGCCGCGCCGGGCGGCAAGACGATGCAGCTCGCCAGCGCGGGCTGGAGCGTCACCGCGATCGATTCGTCGGAAAGTCGTCTTGCGCGACTTCACGAAAATCTCGAGCGCACGCACCTCACCGCGACGGTGATCACCGCCGACCTGCTGCTCTGGTCGCCGTCGGCGCCGGTCGATGCGGTCCTCCTCGATGCGCCGTGCAGCGCGACCGGCATCTTCCGCCGCCACCCCGACGTGCTCCACCGCGTGCGCCCCTCGCAAATCACCGAGCTCGCCGCGCTACAGGCGAAGCTGCTCGCGCGCGCCGCCGATTGGGTCAGGCCGGGCGGGACGCTCGTCTTCGCGACCTGCTCGCTCGAACCCGCCGAGGGCGAGGCGCAGCTCACCAAGTTCCTCGCCGCGCGCCCCGACTACAGCCTCGTCCCCGTGACGCAGGACGAATTGCCGGCGGGGATCGCCCCCAATCCCGGCGGCTGGGTGCGGACCTTGCCCAGCATGATCGATCCCGGCGGCAATGACGGCTTCTTCATCGCGCGCCTGCGCCGGCAAGGTTAAGCGTTGCTTGCCCGCGCCCGCGACCATGCTACACGCTGAACGACCATGAGCCAGCTACCCGTCCGCATCGCGCCCTCGATCCTCTCCGCCGATTTCGCCAAGCTCGGCGAGGAGGTCCGCGCGATCGATCTCGCCGGCGCCGACTGGATCCATGTCGACGTGATGGACGGACATTTCGTTCCCAACATCTCGATCGGGCCGGGCGTGGTGAAGGCGATCCGCCCGCACACGACCAAGCCGCTCGACGTCCATCTGATGATCGCGCCGGTCGACGCCTATCTCGAGGCGTTCGCCGAGGCCGGTGCCGACACGATCAGCATCCATGTCGAGGCTGGCCCACACACGCATCGCAGCCTTCAGCACATCCGCCAGCTCGGCAAGCGCGCAGGTGTCGTGCTTACGCCGCAGACGCCCGCCAAGGCGCTCGACTATCTGCTCGAGGAAGTCGATCTGGTGCTGGTAATGAGCGTCAATCCCGGCTTCGGCGGGCAGGCGTTCATCGAAAGTTCGCTGCGCAAGATCGAGGCGATCCGCAAGATGATCGACAAGGGTGGGTACACCGTCGATCTCGAGGTCGATGGCGGGATCGACCACACCACCGCGCCTCGTGCGATCGCCGCCGGGGCTGATGCGCTGGTCGCGGGAACCGCGACCTTCCGTGGCGGGCCTGACGCCTATGCCGCCAATATCGCGGCCCTGCGTGGTTAGGAGCCGCGATCTGCCCCCGCTGGACTCGCCCGCAGCGACGGAAGAGGATAGGCTGCGCGACAGCATCGACGAGGGCAAGCGGCTCGTCCGGCTGGGAGGAGACAAGGGATTGTCGCTCGCCGAACGCCTTTCGGAGCGCTTCCACCGCCTGACCTGGAGCACGCCGATTCACGGCATGCGGCTGAAAGGCCGCCATCCGCTCAAGCTTACGGCCGTCCCCGACGACCCGTTCCTCGGCGACGTCAAGCGCGGCAAGGCGTTGCTCGAGGGCACGCTCACGTTCCGCGGCGAAAGCCGCGAGATCGAGACGCTCGATCTCGCCAGGCCCAATTTCTCGCGCGCCTTCAGCGACTATCTCCACAGCTTCGCCTGGCTGCGCGACCTGTCGACCGTCGCGACGCGCGCGCAGGCGACGCCGATCGCCGAAGCGCTGATGCGCAAATGGCTCGCCGCGCATGCCGAGAAGGTCAGCGAGCCCGCGTGGCGCGCCGATCTGTGGGGTCGGCGGATCCTGTTCTGGACGGCGCACGCCCCGCTGATCCTGTCGTCGGCCGATCTCGTCTATCGCAGCAGCGTGCTCAACACGCTTGCGCGCGGCGCGCGGCATATCGATCGTAGCGCCGACAAGGTCGCGCCGGGCGCGCCGCGCATCGCGGCGCTGTGCGGCGTGGTCGCGGCGGGCCTGCTGATCGCGGGCGGGGATCCACGCCGCGGCGCGGTCGAGGCGGCGCTCGCCAAGGGGCTGGCGGTGTCGATCTTCGAGGATGGCGGCAATGTCGCGCGCTCGCCCTCGGCGCAGGTCGACATGGTGATGCTGCTCACCGCGCTTCGCGAAGTGTATGACGCGCGCCAGATCGAGGCTCCCGCGAGCATCGCGACCGCACTCGCCTCGCTGATGCCGGCGTTGCTCGGCATCTGCCACGGCGACCGCGATGTCAGCAGCTGGCAGGGCGGCGGGCCGATCGGGGCAGATGCGCTCGACCAGATCATTGGAGCCTCGGGGGTGCGCACCCGTCCGCTGCGCCAGGCGCGCGACTGGGGCTATCAGCGGCTTGCGGCGGGCAATGTCGTCGCGATCGTCGATGCCGCGCCGCCGCCGATCGCACGGCTGGTCGAGGGCGGCTGCGCCTCGACGCTGGCGTTCGAATTGTCCGAGGGGCCGAACCGCATCGTCGTCAATTGCGGCGGCGCGCGGACCGGGATCGTCCAGCTCCCGCCAGCGCTGGCCGAGGGCTTGCGCACCACCGCGGCGCATTCGACGCTGATCGTCGGCGACAGCAATTCGACCGCGATCCATGCCGACGGCACGCTCGGCCGCGGCGTCGGCGAGGTCGAGCTCGCGCGGCAGGAAAGCGATGCCGGCAGCCGGATCGAGGCAAGCCATGACGGCTATGCGCGCCGCTTCGGCTTCCTCCACCGCCGTCAGATGACGCTGACCCGCGACGGCGCCGAGTTGCGTGGCGAGGACATGCTGCTCCCCGCGACAAAGCGGCGCAAGCTCGTCGCGACCGGCTTTGCGATCCGCTTCCATCTCGGACTCGGTATCCAGGTCTCCCCGACAGCCGATGGTCTTGCGGCGTTGCTGCGCTTGCCGGGCGGGCGGCTGTGGCAGTTTCGCTGCCGCGGCGGCACGCTCGCGGTCGAGGAAAGCGTGTGGATCGACGCCGAGGGGCGCCCGCGCGCGACGATGCAGCTTGTCGTGACGGGCGAATCGCCCGCGGGCGGGGCCAACGTCAGCTGGGCGTTCAAGCGCGCCGGTTGACACGTGCCCGGTTGAATCTTGGGGGGTGAGCGGGCAGGGGACGCGCGAATGTTCCCCGGAGCCTGCCCCATGACCGATATCCCCATCCGCCGCGCGCTTCTCTCGGTTTCCGACAAGACCGGGATCGTCGATCTCGCGCGAGGCCTTGCCGGCCACGGCGTCGAACTGGTCTCGACCGGCGGCACCGCCAAGGCGCTGCGCGAGGCCGGGCTCGACGTCCGCGATATCAGCGAGCTGACCGGTTTCCCCGAGATGATGGACGGTCGCGTGAAAACGCTCCACCCCAACGTCCATGGCGGCCTGCTCGCGGTGCGCGATGACGCGGCGCATGTCGCGTCGATGGAGGAACACGGGATCGGCGCGATCGATCTCGTCGTCGTCAACCTCTACCCGTTCGAGGCGACCGTCGCCAAGGGCGCCGAGCGCGACGAGGTGATCGAGAATATCGACATCGGCGGCCCGTCGATGGTGCGCTCGGCGGCGAAGAACCACGCCTTCGTCGCGATCGTCACCGATCCCGCCGATTATGCGCTGGTGGCGGGCGGCAGCACGACGCTCGCCGACCGCCGCAAGCTTGCCGCCAAGGCCTATGCTACCACTGCAGCGTATGATGGAATGATCGCGCAATGGTTCGCCTTCGCCGACCAGGGCGTAGCCTTCCCCGACACGCTGCCGATCACGCTCAAGCGCGGCCCCGAGCTCCGCTATGGCGAGAACCCGCATCAGTCGGCGGCATTCTACACCGCGACCGGCCCCGCTGCGCGCGGCATCGGCCAGGCGCGGCAGGTGCAGGGCAAGGCGCTGAGCTACAACAATCTCAACGACGCCGATGCCGCGCTCGATCTGGTCAGCGAATTCCGCGACGCCGCGCCGACCTGCGTCATCGTCAAGCATGCCAATCCGTGCGGCGTGGCGACCGGCGCGTCGCTCGCCGAAGCGTATCAAGCCGCCTTCGCGTGCGACACCGTCTCGGCGTTCGGCGGGATCATTGCGCTCAACCGCCCGCTCGACGGCGCGACCGCGCGTGCGATCGCGGGGATCTTCACCGAGGTCGTCGTCGCGCCCGATGCCGACGAGGAAGCGCAGGCGATCTTCGCCGCCAAGAAGAACTTACGTCTGCTGCTAACCGGCGAACTCCCCGATCCTGCCCGCACCGGTCTGCTCGCCAAGGCGATCACCGGCGGCTGGCTCGTCCAGACGCGCGACAATGCCAGCAACCCCGAATTGAAAGTCGTCACCAAGCGCGCGCCGACCGAGCAGGAGCTGATCGACTGCCGCTTCGCCTGGACGATCGCCAAGCACGTCAAGTCGAACGCGATCGTCTATGCCAAGGACGGTAGCACCGCCGGGATCGGCGCGGGGCAGATGAACCGGCTCGAATCCGCGCGCATCGCCGCGTGGAAGGCGAAGGACGCCGCCGACAAGGCGGGCTGGCCGACGCCACGGACGATCGGCTCGGCGGTCGCCTCGGACGCGTTCTTCCCCTTCGCCGACGGCCTGCTCGCCGCGGTCGAGGCGGGCGCGACCGCGGTGATCCAGCCGGGCGGCTCGATCCGCGACGACGAAGTGATCGCCGCCGCCGATGCCGCCGGCCTCGCGATGGTGTTTACCGGGGTGCGCCACTTCCGGCATTGAGGCCGGTGACGGGCAAGGTGGGCGTCTCGCCCGCCTTGCGCCGGAACAGCGCGCGATCCTCGGGGCCCGCCGCCCAGCGATACAGCACGAAGAGATAGACCCCGGCGATCGCGGGCTCGCCGATCGCGAGCTCGGCCCATTCGTAGCGGTGCGGCAGCAGCGTGAAGCCGACGCCGACCGTTCCCGCGGCAAGCACCGCCCACAGCATCGGCCAGCGCCAGCCCGCAACGCCTGCGCCGAGCAGCCGCGACAGATAGGTCGATTTGATGATCGACGTGATCCCGACCGAGACGAACAGCGCGACCGCCGGCCCCGCAGCCTGATACGCGACCGGCCAGCCGACCGCCTGCATCGCGAAGATCAGCGCGAAGCTCAAAGCGACCTGGAACAGCAGCATCCCGATCGAGATCGCGACGTTCTGTACGCGCGCGATATAGACGAGCGCCGATTCGCACACTGCTCCGGTCGAAGCCGCAGCTTCCGCGAGGAGCAGGAAGGCGAGCGCCGCGGTCCCCGCGACGAATTGCGGGCCGACCGTCCCCATCACCGCTTCACCCGGAATCGAGCCCATCAAGGCGAGTCCGGTCTGCGCGGCGAGAATCCAGAAGCCCACCTGGCGCACCTGGCTCGCGACGCCCGCAGTGTCGCCACGTGCCAGGCTCGAAGTGATGACCGGCCCGAGGATCGGATCGAAGCTCGTCTTCAGCTTGCCCGGAATCGACGCGACCTGCTGTGCCATCCAGTAGATGCCGACGATGCGTGGCTCGAACATCAGGAACAGGATCGAACGATCGACATTGCGCGTCCCCCATTCGAGCGCATCGGCGCCCGCGAGCGGTGCGTTGCGGCGGATCAGCGCGAAGGTGCGTCCGGGGTGCAGCCGCCAGCCGGTCGGTCGGCCATAGCTGCGTACGAACGGGATCACCGAGGCGACGAGTGCCGCCGCCATCGAAAGCATATAGGCGAGCACCAGCCCGTCGTGCGGCGCGATCGGATACAGCACGCCCGCCGCGATCGAGATCGTCCAGGGCTCGATCACCGCGCGCGCGGTGACCGTCGCCTGGACGTTACGGCGATAGGCGAGCGCGGCGAGCATGATGTCCGACCAGGCGCTCGCGACGATGATGCACGGCAGCAGGCGTTCGAGCGCCGAGGGGTTGCCGCCGTGGAACATCACGTCGGGCATCAGCAGCAATATGCCGCTCGCGCAGCCCGAGGCGATCGCCGCGACGACGAGGCAGTCCCACACGATCTGGACATGCGGCCGCGCGCTCTCGGAGATCGCAAGCGCCAGCCCACGCTTCAACCCGAAGGTCGCGAGCAACGCCGCGACTTCGACGAACAACACCGCGCGCGCGAAGGTCCCGAGCGTGTCGGGACCATAGAGCCGCCCCGCAATAAACAGGAACGGCAGCCGCGCGACGAGCCGCATCACAAAGCCGATGATGTTGGTGCGCCCGCCCTTGGCCAGCGCATCGATCTCTTCGGTGGTACGCCCGCTTACTGGTGCCTCGAATCCCATCGCCGTCGTCAATGCGCGGCGCCCCAGCTCGGGCCCGTCCCGATCTCGATGCCGAGCGGCACGCTCAGCACGATCGCGGGCTCGGCGGCGGTCGCCATGACATGCTCGATGATCGGCTTTGCGGCTTCGACATCGCCCTCGGGCAGTTCGAACACGAGTTCGTCATGGACCTGCAGCAGCATCCGCACATGCCCCAGCCCCGCCGCTTCGAGCGCGGGCCCCATCCGCACCATCGCGCGCTTGATGATGTCGGCGCTGGTGCCTTGGATCGGCGCGTTGATCGCAGCGCGCTCGGCGCCCTGGCGTTCGTGCTGGACCTTCGATTTGATCCGCGGGAAGTGCGTCTTCCGCCCGAACAGCGTCGCGGTGTAGCCGCTCTCGCGGACGAACTCGGTGGTCGCCGCGATATAATTGCGGATGCCCGGGAAGCGCTCGAAATAGCGATCGATCATCGCCTGCGCCTCGTCGGCGGTCACGTCGAGCCGCCCGGCCAGACCCCAGCGGCTGATGCCGTAGAGGATCGCGAAATTGATCGTCTTCGCGCGCCCACGCGTGTCACGATTGACTTCGCCGAACAGCTCCATCGCGGTCAGGCTGTGGATGTCGTCGCCATTGGCGAACGCGGCCTTCAGCGCGGGCACGTCGGCCATGTGCGCGGCGAGCCGCAGCTCGATCTGCGAGTAATCGGCGGCGAGCAGGACGTTGCCCGGCTCGGCGACGAACGCATCGCGGATCTGCCGGCCGATCTCGGTGCGGATCGGGATGTTCTGCAGGTTCGGGTCGGTCGAGGACAACCGCCCGGTCTGCGCGCCAGTGAGCGAGTAGGAGGTGTGGACTCGCCCCGTCGCCGGGTTGATCTGCGCCTGGAGCGCATCGGTATAGGTCGATTTGAGCTTCGACAGCTGGCGCCAGTCGAGCACCTTGGCGGCGATTTCCTTGCCCGGCGAATCCTTGTCGGCGGCGATCCGTTCGAGCTCGGTGACGTCGGTCGAATAGACGCCCGACTTGCCCTTGCGGCCGCCCTTGATCCCCATCCGCTCGAACAGCACGTCGCCCAATTGCTTGGGGCTGCCGATCGTGAACGCGCCGCCGGCGAACGCATGGATCTCGACCTCGAGCGCGCCGATGCGGTGCGCGAAGTCGGTAGACAAGCTGCTGAGCTTCTCGCGATCGACCTTGATGCCGTGCATCTCCATCTGCGCGATGACCGGCGCGAGCGGGCGATCGACCATTTCGTAGACGCGCGTCGCGCTCTCGGCGACGAGCCGCGGCTTGAAGCGTCGCCACAGCCGCAGCGTCACGTCGGCATCTTCCGCCGCGTAGCGCGTGGCGGCATCGAGATCGACTTCGTTGAAGCTGCGCTGCGACTTGCCGACGCCGACCACGTCCTTGAACGCGATGCAGCTGTGCGAGAGGTGCGTCGCGGCAAGTTCGTCCATGCTGTGGCCGTGGAGCCCGGCGTCGAGGTCGAAGCTCATCAGGATCGTGTCGTCATGCGGCGCGACGCTCACCCCCAGCCGTCCGAGCACGATCATGTCGTATTTGAGGTTGTGCCCGATCTTGAGCACCGCCGGGTCCTCGAACAGCGGCTTGAGCTTGGCGAGCGCCGCGTCACGGTCGAGCTGCACCGGCGTTTCGGCGAACAGCCCCGATCCGCCGTGCGCCAGCGGAATGTAGCAGGCGCGGTTGGGCTGGAGCGCGAGGCTGATCCCGACCAGCTCGGCGCGGGTCGCGTCGATCCCGGTCGTCTCGGTGTCGATCGCGATGAAGCCCTGATGGCGCGCCGCGGCGATCCAGCTGTCGAGCGCGGCTTCGTCGATGACGGTCTCATAGCCGTCATGGTCGCACGGCGGATCCTGCTCGGTCGGCACCGATTTGGGTGCCGGCACCGGCGCATCTGCCACCGCGGACAATTTGGCGAGCAGCGAGCGGAAGCCGTGATGTTCGAGGAAGGCGCGCAAGGGGGCATCGGGAATGCCCTTGAGCTCGAGATCATCGAGCGGTTCGGGCAGCGCGACGTCGCATTTGAGCGTGACGAGCTCCTTCGACAGCCGCGCCATCGCGGCATGCTCGATCAGATTGTCGCGCAGCTTGCCCGCCTTCATCCCCTCGGCCGCACCGAGTACCGACTCGAGATTACCATGTTCGAGGATCAGCTTGGCGGCGGTCTTCGGCCCCACCCCAGGAACGCCCGGCACGTTATCGACGCTGTCGCCCATCAGCGCGAGCACGTCGCCGAGCTGTGCCGGGGTGATGCCGTGGAATTTCTCCGCAACATGCTCCGCGCCCAGCCGCCGGTTGTTCATCGTGTCGTACATGTCGAGCCCGGGCTCGATCAGCTGCATCAGATCCTTGTCGGACGAGACGATCGTCACTTCCCACCCCTGCGCGAGCGCAGCGCGCGAATAGCAGGCGATGATGTCGTCGGCCTCCAATCCCTCGGTCTCAATGCACGGCAGCGAGAAGGCGCGCGTCGCGTCGCGGATCATCGGAAACTGCGGCACGAGGTCTTCGGGCGGCGGCGGGCGGTGCGCCTTGTACTGGTCGTACAGCTCGTTGCGGAAGGTCTTCGACGATTTGTCGAGGATCACCGCCATGTGCGTGGGACCATCGGCGGCGTGGACCTCGTCGGCGAGCTTCCACAGCATCGTCGTATAGCCATAGACCGCGCCGACCGGCTCGCCATGCTTGTTGGTGAGCGGGGGAAGGCGGTGATAGGCGCGGAAAATGTATCCCGAGCCATCGACAAGATAGAGATGCGGCATTTGGCGGGGATAGCCCAAGCTTCGGGAAGCACAAAGCCCCCGCGTCACGCGATTCGGCGCTTATCCGCGGTCAGCCGCGATGGTTCGCGACGACGCTCGCCACTACCGCCTGCATCAGCGCCTGACGCGCCGGGATCGGACGCGGCGTATCGCCGATCATGATCGCGATCGCATAGCTGCTGCCATCGGGTGCCGTCAGCAGCCCGACATCGTTATAGCCCGCGGTGCGCCCGGCGAGATCCTGGCCGGTGCCGGTCTTGTGGCCGAAGCTCCAGCCCGGCGGCACCGCGCCGCGCATCCGCTGCTTGCCGGTGTGCGACGATTCCATCGTGCTGATGAGATAGGTGGTCGATTCGGGCGACAACAAGTCGCCGCGCTTGAGCCGCGCGAGTGCGCCCGCGATCGCCACCGGCGCGGCGCCGTCGGGCGGATCGGCGACATAACGCTCGAACGCGGCGATGCGGTCGGCGCGCGGTAGCCGGTCGCGCGCGATCATGAAGCCGTTGCCGAAGGCGTAGGACGGTTGCCACACGAGGCCCGCGGTCTGGCTTTGCAGCAGGCGCTCGCCCGGCCCGAAGCGGATGTCGCCGAGCCCTTTACGCTGCATGAAGTCGCGCACCGAATTGGGGCCGCCGACGTAGCGCAGCAGGCGGTCGTTGGCGGTATTGTCGCTCATCGTCAGCGCGCGCTGGAGCAATTCACCGACCGTCGTCGGATAGCCCTGGTCGCCCTTGATCAATCCCGCGATCGGCTGATGGAACAGCGTGATGTCGTCGCGGTAGAGCGTCACCGGATCGGTCAGCCGCAGCCGCCCGCGGTCGCGATAATCGAGCACCGTCATCGCCACCCACAGCTTGCTGACGCTCTGCTGCGGCAAGCGCTGCTCGCCGCCGGCATCGACGCTCCAGCCGCGATCGATGCTGCGCACCGCGATGCCGACGCGACCATCGAACTGCCGCGCCAGAATCGCGACGCTGGTCGCCAGCGCCGACGGCGCCGCAACCGGACGCGGCGTGAGGATCACCTGCGGGCGTGCGCTCGGCGCATAGCCCGGCGGAGCGGGCACGACGCGCGCGAGATGGACGTTGGCGTCCTGTCCGCACGCGCACAGAGCGGCGGCAAGGAGCAACGCGGCGGCAGGCTTAGGGAATCGATAGGGAAGGATACGCAACACCATCGTTAGTCCCGACACTCTACCCACACTCGATCACGGCGGTAAGGCCAGATTGTGGTGGGGATATCGCTCACCCGAACCCTTGCGACGAAGCGCCTAGGGCACGGGACAAAACGACATCGGAACGGCGACTGTCTACTCCGTGGATTTACGGAACCAAGATGGTGTCGACCGCCTCGGGCAGCAAGTCGGGATAGTCGAGCGTGTAGTGCAGCCCGCGCGATTCATGCCGGTGGAGCGCGGATCGCACGATCAGCTCGGCGGTCTGGAGCAGGTTGCGCAGCTCGATCAGGTCGGGCGTGACGCGGAAATGCCCGTAATAATCGTTCACCTCGTCGGTCAGCATCCGGATACGATGCTGCGCGCGCTCGAGCCGCTTGGTGGTGCGCACGATCCCGACATAGTTCCACATGAAGCGCCGGATCTCGGTCCAGTTCTGCTTGATGACGACCTCTTCGTCCGAATCCTCGACACGGCTTTCGTCCCATGGGCGGATCGGGGGCGGGGCGGGGAGATCGTCCCAATGCTCGGCGATATGGTTGGCGCACGCCTCGCCGAAGACGAAGCATTCGAGCAGCGAGTTAGAGGCGAGGCGATTCGCGCCGTGGAGCCCGCTCTCGCTGCACTCGCCCGCGGCGTAGAGGCCGGGCAGGTCGGTCCGCCCGTCGAGATCGACCACCACGCCGCCGCAGGTGTAATGCTGCGCGGGCACCACCGGGATCGGCTCCTTGGTCATGTCGATGCCGAGGCCGAGCAGCTTCTCATGGATATTGGGGAAGTGCTCGCGGATGAACGCCTCGCCCTTGTGGCTGATGTCGAGGTGGACGTAGTCGAGCCCCAGCCGCTTGATCTCGTGATCGATCGCGCGCGCGACGACATCGCGCGGTGCGAGTTCCAATCGCGGGTCGAAATCGGGCATGAAACGATAGCCCGTCTCGGGGATCAGCAGATGCCCGCCCTCGCCGCGCACCGCCTCTGTGATCAGGAAGTTCTTGACCTCGAGATTGTAGAGGCAGGTCGGGTGGAACTGCATCATCTCCATGTTCGAGACGCGGCAGCCCGCGCGCCACGCCATCGCGATGCCGTCGCCGGTCGCACCGCGGGGCGCGGTTGAGAAGAGATAGGTACGGCCGGCGCCGCCGGTCGCGAGGATCGTCGCGCGGGCGGTGTAGACCTCGACCCGCCCGGTCGCGCGGTTGACGGCGTAGACGCCCCAGACATGCCCCGCGCCAGAATAGCGCTCCTCATGCTTGCCCGTCGCCAGGTCGATCGCGACCATGTCGGGGACAAGCGTGATGTTGGGATGGTCGGTCGCGGCGCGCTGCAGCGCCTCCTGCACCGCCCAGCCGGTCGCGTCGGCGACATGGACGATGCGGCGATGGCTGTGGCCGCCTTCACGCGTTAGATGGAGCGCATTGCCCTCGGTCGCGAACGGCACGCCCAATTCCTCGAGCCGAGCGATCGCGGCGGGCGCCTGCGTCACGACGAACTCGACCGTCGCGCGGTCGTTGAGCCCGGCGCCGGCGATCATCGTGTCTTCGATATGGCTCTCGAAGGTGTCGCCTTCCTCGAGCACCGCGGCGATCCCGCCTTGCGCCCAAGCGGTCGACCCCTCGTTCATCGCGCCCTTGGCGAGCACGGTGACCTTAAAGCGATCGGCGAGGTTGAGCGCGGCGGTGAGGCCGGCGGCCCCGGAACCGATGATGAGGACGTCGGAGGTCTTGGTTTCGGGCACGCGCGTCTCTCTCATACCGTCGCCCCGGCGGAGGCCGGGGCCGCTCTGTTAGATGCGCGTGGCTGGCGTCTTGCGCAAACGCCAGCGGCCCCGGCCTCCGCCGGGGCGACGATCACGCCGCATTCGACGCCCGCGTCAGATTGAGGAACACATCCTCGAGATCGGCCTCGCGAGTCGATACGTCGACGATGCCGTAGCCATCGGCCTGCACCGCGGCGAGCACCTCGCCGGCGTTCACCTTATCCTTGGCGTAGGTGATCGCGAGCGTCCGCATGCCCTTGAGCTCGATCTTCTGGAAGCACACCGCGCTCGGCGGCACCGCGACGTCGCGGTCGACCGTTACCTCGACCAGTTTCTCGGTCGCCATGCCGACGAGCTCGCGCGTCGGCTTGTTGGCGATGACCTTGCCGTGGTTGATGATCGCAATTCGGTCGCAGAGCTGCTCGGCTTCCTCAAGATAGTGCGTCGTCAGCACCACCGTCACGCCCTGCTCGTTGAGCTGGCGGACATAGGCCCAGAGCTGCTGGCGCAGCTCGATGTCGACGCCAGCGGTCGGCTCGTCGAGCACGAGCACGGGCGGCGTGTGGACCATCGCTTTCGCCACCATCAGCCGGCGTTTCATGCCGCCCGACAGCGTGCGGGCATAGGCGTCGGCCTTGTCCTCGAGATGCACCGCGCGGAGCAATTCCATCGAGCGGCGCTTCGCCTTGGGGACGCCGTAGAGCCCCGCCTGGATCTCGAGCGTCTCGATCGGCGTGAAGAACGGGTCGAACAGGATCTCCTGGTTGACGATGCCGATCGACGCCTTCGCGTTGCGCGGATGCTTCTCGGTGTCGAAGCCCCAGATCGTGGCATTGCCGCTGGTCTTGTTGACGAGGCCAGCCAGGATGTTGATCAGCGTCGACTTGCCCGCGCCATTTGGGCCGAGCAGCCCGAAGATTGTCCCCCGCGGCACGTCGAACGACACATCGTCGAGCGCGCGCTTGCCGCCTTTGTAGGTCTTGCATAGGTTCGCGATGGAGATGGCGGCCTCGGTCATGCCTTGCGCATAGCGCGCGATTGCAAGCGGGAGGGGAGAAGCCCGTTGCTCGCCCTCCACCAGCTTGCTACACGCGCACCATGATCGCACCGCCCGAAATCCTGCGCGTAACGCACGCCCGCAACATCTGTGACGGCGCGACCGACATTCCCGGCGGCGCAAGCCTCGGCCATCCGCGCGTCTTCCTCGAGATCGACGAGAGCGGCTATGTCGATTGCGGCTATTGCGACCGCCGCTTCGTTCTGATCGGCGGACCCGCCGATGGCGTCGATCCGGCGACTTTGCACGATCACGGGGATGGCGCGGGGCGTTAACCTGCCTATATTCGTCGGATGACCAGTCCGACAGACCCCCGCGCGTTCCTGTATCATGACGGCCAGCTCTCGCCCGATGAAGCGCAAGCGCTCACCGCCGCCGCGCTCGGCAAGGCCGATGACGGCGAACTCTATCTGCAATATCGCAAGTCCGAGGCGTTCGGCTTCGACGATGGCCGGCTGAAGACCGCCAGCTACGATACGCATTCGGGCTTCGGCCTGCGCGCCGTGTCGGGCGAGATGACCGCGTTCGCCCACGCCAACGAACTCAGCGCCGCCGCGATCAAGCGCGCGAGCGAGACGATGGCGCTGATCGATCCGTCGAGCGCGCCCAAGGCCGGCCCGCCGCGCGCGACCAACCGCCACCTCTATACCGCGTCCGATCCGCTCGATCTCGTCCCCTTCGCCGACAAGGTGAATTTGTGCCAGACGATCGACGCCGCCGCCCGCGCGCGCGATCCGCGCGTCGCGCAGGTCTCGGTCTCGCTGTCGGGCAGCTGGAACGTCGTCGAGATCGTCCGCGCCGACGGTTTCATCGCCACCGACGTGCGCCCGCTTGTCCGCCTCAACGTCTCGATTGTCGTCGAGCAGAACGGCCGGCGCGAGACGGGGACGTTCGGGCTCGGCGGCCGCTATCTCTACGACGAGCTGATGGCCCCCGCGACGTGGAACCGGGCGATCGACGAGGCGCTGGCGCAAGCCGTCGTCAATCTCGATTCGGTCGCGGCACCTGCGGGCGAGATGACCGTGCTGCTCGGGCCGGGCTGGCCCGGCATCCTGCTGCACGAGGCGATCGGCCACGGGCTCGAAGGCGATTTCAACCGCAAGGGCACCAGCGCCTTTTCGGGGCGGATCGGCGAGCGCGTCGCCGCGCCGGGCGTCACCGTGGTCGACGACGGCTCGATCGCCGACAAGCGCGGCTCGCTGTCGATCGACGACGAGGGCACGCCGACGCAGGAAAACGTGCTGATCGAAGACGGTATATTGAAAGGCTATATCCAAGACCGGCTCAACGCCCGGCTGATGGGCGTCGCACCGACCGGTAACGGCCGCCGCGAATCGTTCGCGCACGCGCCGATGCCGCGGATGACCAACACCTTCATGCGCGGCGGCAAGGATGACCCCGCCGAGCTGTTGTCGCGCGTCAAGAACGGCATCTTCGCCAAGTCGTTCGGCGGCGGGCAGGTCGACATCGTGTCCGGAAAATTCGTGTTCAGCTGCACCGAGGCGTACAAGATCGAGAACGGCCGGATCGGCGCTCCGATCAAGGGCGCAACGCTGATCGGCGACGGGCCCTCCTGCCTCACCCGCGTCGAAGGCATCGGCAACGATTTCGCGCTCGACGAGGGTGTCGGCATGTGTGGCAAGGGCGGTCAGAGCGTTCCGGCTGGCGTCGGGCAACCGACCTTGCTGGTCGCAGGGCTCACGGTGGGCGGGACGGCGGTCTAGCAGTTCCGCGTTAGCGGATTTCGGGTCCGAGCGCGGTCACCGCGGATTTCAGCACCGGCCGCCCCACGAGATTGACCAGCAACAGCCCAAGCAGGCTGCTTTTCAAGCCGCTCGACAGGCTTGCGCCGGAAATGATCGCGATCTGCTTGCGCGCAGCGGTCTGTTCCTCGCTGTCAATGTTCTGCATCACGCCGAAGCAGAAGGCGGGCAGCGCCTCCGCCGCCTTGGCGAAGTCGACGTCCTTCATGATGACGGGAACGTCGGCCGCGCGCGGCATCGCCCTGCCGCGATCAATCGATCTGTCGGTAACCGCGAGCAGGACTTGCAGAATCAGGCCTGGGCCGACCGAGACATCGGCGTCGCCCACGCGCACGGTAAACAGCGCGGTCCGGAAGAACGCCATCGCCGACAGGCCGGCAAGCAGAACCTGGATCGTCGCGAGCCGAAGGGACGCCCCCGACGCGAGCCCAAAGCGGACGTCGAACACGAGCACCAGATCATAGGCCAGCATCGATGCCGCGCCATTGACCAGAAGATAGAAGATTGCCGGCTTGGCACGCAACGTTGACCAGGGATCATCGCGATATCGACCGAGCAGCTCAACTGCACCCGTTGCCGCCCCGATCAGTCCGGCGAACACGTAATTCACGAACATAATCCCCCCGATCAGCTCGCCTTCAAGTCATTCCCCAGATCCGTGATGGTGAACGTGCCGTCGTTCCGCTTTTCGATCAACTTGAATCGCGTCATGTCGTCGAGAATCCTGAGTGTCTCGGTCGCACTACCGCTCGTCCCCATCACGAGTGTCTTGAGATCGAGGGGCTGTTGTGCTTCCGACAGCAATTTCAGCAACTCGCCCTCGACCTGCGCCGACGGCGTTACGGCTGGAGGAGCGTTCTCTTCTGCGGCGGAACTGCTGAGAAACGACCCGAACAGGTCGACATTCTTGCTCTGCATCGTCCGTCTTTCATTCTTATCCGATGCGGTACATATAGCGACCCCCGGCTCCCGAGTCATTCGCCTTATGCCAAAGGGAAACGCGATTACATGAGCGCCTGGCCCGAGCTCGATTGGTCGCACTGGGGCAGAACCGCGATCGCGCTGCAGCTCCGCACGCAGATCGTCGGCAAGGTCCGGCTCGCGCTGACGCCGTGGCTCAACCATAGCTGGCACGTCTCGCTCTATGTCTCGGCACGTGGGCTGACGACCTCGGCGATCCCGCTCGGCGACCGGATTCTCGAGATCGAGTTCGACCTACTCCACGATCGTCTCGTCTTGATGACCAGCGACGGGCGCAGCCGCGGGATCGGACTGGGGCCAGGCAGCATCGCGCATTTCCACCAGAGCGTGATCACCTGCCTCACCGAACTCGACGTTCCCGCGCAGTTCGACGGCGTCCCCAGCGAAATGGCCGACGTCCCTCCCTTCGCCGAGGATACGGCAGAACGCCCGTACGACGCCGACGCCGTCCGGGTCTTCTGGCGTGCGCTGATTCAGGTCGCGCGCGTGTTCGGCGAATTTCGCACCGGCTTTCTCGGCAAGGCGTCGCCGGTCCACTTCTTCTGGGGCAGCTTCGATCTCGCCGCGACGCGCTTTTCGGGCCGTGCGGCGCCGCGCCATCCCGGCGGTTTTCCCGGCCTGCCCGATGCGGTCACGTGCGAAGCCTATAGCCACGAGGAGGCCAGCGTCGGCTTCTGGCCGGGCAGCGACGCCTATCCGCATGCGGCGTTCTACGCATACGCCTATCCGTCGCCCGCTGCCTATGCGCAGGCTCATGTCGAACCCGCCGAGGCAGGCTGGAACGCCGATCTCGGTGAGTTCCTACTCGACTATGATGTCGTGCGCACCGCCGCCGACCCGATTGCGACCTTGCTGGCCTTCTGCCAGTCAACCTACGCTGCCGCTGCCGATCTCGGCGGCTGGGATCGCGACGCGCTCGAATGCGCGCTTGGCCGCCCCCGGATTCCCCGCATCGTCTGAACGTGCTACGCGCGCGGCATGGAAATTTTCTCGGCCATCGACGATGCGCACCGCGCCTTCATCGCGAAGCAGCCGGTCTTCTTCGTCGCCACCGCCGCCGCAGACGCGCGGATCAATCTCAGCCCCAAGGGAATGGACAGCTTCCGCGTGCTCGGCGCCAATCGCGTCGCTTATCTCGATCTCGGCGGATCGGGCAACGAGACGCAAGCGCATCTTGTCGCCGACGGCCGCATCACGATCATGTTCTGCGCGTTCGACAATCCCGCGCTGATCCTGCGGCTCTACGGCACGGGGAGCTTCGTCGTTGCAGGAGACCCCGGCTTCGACACGGTGGCGGCGCAGTTTCCACGGCTCGCGGGCGCGCGGAAGGTGTTCGATATCACCGTCGACAGCGTCCAGACGAGCTGCGGCTGGGGTGTCCCGCGCATGGCGCTCGATCGTGAACGCGACACGCTCGTCAGGTTCCATGCACAGCAGGATCCCGAAGCGCGACTCGCTGTCATCGCCAAGCGTACGCACAGCATCGATGGCTTGCCGGTGCGCGTCCAGACGATCCTGCCCGCTTTCGATCCGCTCGAAATGACCGACAGGCGATGAGTCTGGTCGAACTCGGCCGGTTTGCGCGCAATGAGGCTTATATCGTCGTCGGACGGCTCGAGTCCGAGGGGATCATGGCACTCGCGCTCGATGGCAATGCCAGCATTGCCGATGGCAGCCAGTTCTTCATTCCCGTCCGCGTGATGGTCGATGCGGACGATGTCGACGCAGCACGGGCAATCCTCGCCGAACCTGCCTGATTCTTAGGCAGCGGTTCGCAACTGCACAAAATTTACGGTCCGGTAAGCTTTTCCGACTCGCTGGCGGCTCGGGGAACCGCGCGTTCGCGTCTGGCATGGCTTTTGCGAGGCATCCCCCAGGACCAATAAACAGGGGGGTTCGCGCGTGAAGCTCGTCATTGCCATCATCAAACCCTTTAAGCTCGACGAGGTGCGCGAAGCGCTGACCGAGATCGGCGTCGCCGGAATGACCGTTACCGAAGTCAAGGGATTCGGCCGCCAGAAGGGCCAGACCGAAATCTATCGCGGGGCGGAATACAGCACCAACATGGTGCCTAAGATCAAGATCGAGGTCGTCTGCGGCTCCGACCTGTCGGCCAAGGTCGTCGAGGCGATCCAGGCCTCGGCCAACACCGGCGCGATCGGCGACGGCAAGATTTTCGTGCTCGATGTCGGGCAGGCAGTCCGCATTCGCACCGGCGAAACCGACGAGACGGCCCTGTGAGCGCCGCGAACGACACGCAGGCTGTAAGCGCCGCGAACCACATTACCCGCGCGAGCGGACCGAAGGGGGTAGCAATGAATCGATCGACCAAATTGGGTCTGGCCGGGCTCGCCGGCGCAGCGCTGCTGAGCGCGCTCCCGGCCTGGGCGCAGGCGCCTGCCGCGGCCGCCGCCAAGCCGTTCGTGCCGACCGCGGCAATGGTCAACAAGGGCGACACCGCCTGGATGCTGACCTCGTCGGTGCTCGTGCTGATGATGTCGGTGCCCGGCCTCGCGCTGTTCTACGGCGGCCTAGTGCGCACCAAGAACATGCTGTCGGTGCTGATGCAGGTCTTCATGATCGTCTGCATCGCGGCCTTGGTGTGGGTCAGCTGGGGCTATTCGATGGCCTTTACCGGCGGCTCGCAGTTCGTCGGTGGGTTCGGCAAACTGTTCCTCAAGGGGGTCGACGCCAATTCGCTCGCGGCGACCTTCTCGAACGGGGTCTACATCCCCGAATATGCCTATGTCTGCTTCCAGATGACCTTTGCGTGCATCACGCCCGCGCTGATCGTCGGCGCGTTCGCCGAGCGGGTGAAGTTCACCCCGCTGATGGTGTTCATGGTCGCCTGGATGACGATCGTCTATTTCCCGATCGCACACATGGTGTGGTATTGGGCGGGTCCTGATTTCCTCCCCAACGCCCCGACTGATTTCGGCTTCCTCTACGGCAAGGGCGCGCTCGATTTCGCGGGCGGCACCGTGGTGCATATCAACGCGGGCATCGCCGGGCTCGTCGGCTGCCTCGTGATCGGCAAGCGCGCCGGCTTCAACAAGGAGCCGATGCCGCCGCACTCGCTGACCATGACGATGATCGGCGCCAGCCTGCTGTGGGTCGGCTGGTTCGGCTTCAACGCCGGCTCCAACCTCGAATCGAACGGCCTGACGGCTCTGGCCTTCATCAACACCTTCGTCGCTACGGCAGCAGCCGGCGTGTCGTGGGCGGTGATCGACCAGATCAAGCACGGCAAGCCGTCGCTGCTCGGCGCGGTGACGGGTGCGGTCGCCGGGCTCGTCGCGATCACCCCAGCCTCGGGCTTCGCTTCGCCGATGACCTCGATCATCCTCGGCCTGCTCGTCTCGCCGCTCTGCTTCTTCTTCGTCACCACGGTGAAAGCTTGGGGCAAGTATGACGACTCGCTCGACGTGTTCGGCGTGCACTGCATCGGCGGCATCTTCGGCGCGCTCGGCACCGGCGTGGTCGCCGATCCCAAGCTCGGCGGCCAGGGCTGGGTCGATTACACCGCCGCCGTCGCCAAGCCCGGCGTGTACGACATGGCGACCCAGCTGTGGACGCAGGCCGAAGCGGTCGCGATCACCTTGGTCTGGTCGGGCGGCGTCTCGGCGGTGCTGTTCCTGATCCTCAAATACACGGTCGGCATCCGTCCTTCGGAAGAAGTCGAGCATGAAGGCCTCGACATCACCGAACACGGCGAACGCGCCTATAATTATTGAAGAGATTGGGGGGCGGGCCCCGAACGATCCGCCCCCTTCACGATGTTCCTCCTGCGGACGACCTAGGCCGGTGCGGCAACGCACCGGCCCTTTTTTATGTTTGCGGCGGCAGCGCGGGCGTGTCGGGTGCCGTCAAATCGGCTTTGTCGCGGGCGTTCGCGCGCAGTCGCCGTGCGGCAAGCGTCGCGCCCAGCAGGAAGCCGCCCGGCACCAACACAACCGCCGCCGCGAGCCCGATCCTGTTCCAATCCTTGCGGTCCATGCCGCCGCATGCAGCCGATCAGGCGAGGTCTGCGGCCAAAAAATCGGCACAGCGTTCGCCGATCATAATCGACGGCGCATTGGTGTTGCCCGAGACGAGCTTGGGCATGACCGAGGCGTCGGCGACGTACAGCCCCGCAACCCCGCGCACGCGCAAGCGCGGATCGCACACTGCCGCGTCGTCCGATCCCATCCGCGCGGTGCCGACGGGATGATAGACGGTGTCGGCGCGCGCGCGGATCAGCCGCTCGAGCGCGTCGTCGTCGCGCAGGTCGATCGGATAGCGGTCGCGGCCCTGATGGTCGCTGAGCGGCGGCGCCTCGAGGATGCGGTACATCGCGCGCACCCCGCGCATCATCGTCGCCATGTCGCGCGGATCGGTGAGGAAAGCGGGGTCGATCAACGGCGCGGCGCGCGCATCGCCCGAGGCGAGCCGCACCGTGCCGTGGCTTTCGGGCCGAAGCACGCAGACGTGGCACGAATAGCCATGCCCCGGCACTTGCGTCCGGCCATGATCCTCGAGCGCGGCGACGACGAAGTGAAGCTGCACGTCTGGCGCGGGTGCTTGCGGGTCGGTGGTCAGGAACGCGCCCGCTTCGGCGAAGGGCGTCGTCATCATCCCCTCGCGCTTGCGCAACCATTGGACCAACGCGCCCGCCATCGCGAGCTTGCCCTTCAACGAATTGCCAACGAAGCTTTTCCCCGGCGTCTCGAACGCCGCGACATAATCGATATGGTCCTGCAGATTGGCGCCGACCGTCGGCCGGTCGACGCGGACCGCGATATTGTGCTCGCGCAGATGCGCGGCCGGGCCGATCCCCGACAGCATCAGGATTTGCGGCGTGCCGAACACCCCCGCCGCGAGCACGACGGCTTTGCGCGCGCGGATCACCTTCGATTGGCCACCCTGCAGATAGGCGACACCCCAGGCGCGGCCGTCCTCGAACAGCACGCGTTCGACGGTGACCCCGGTCACCACGTGCAGCGCAGGATTGTCCGGACCATCGCCGAGATACGCCCGCGCCGAGGTCCAGCGTTCGCCACCCTTCTGCGTCACCTGGTAGAGGCCAATCCCCTCCTGCCGCGCGCCGTTGAAATCATCGTTGCGCGGAATCTGCAGCGATGCGCCGGCCTCGACGAAATCGCGGCTGCCCGGATTGGCATGGTGCTGCTCGCTCACCCATAGCGGACCGTCGCCGCCATGATAGGCGTCGCCGCCGCGGACATTGTGTTCGCTGCGCTTGAACCACGGCAGCACGTCGTCATACGACCAGCCGGGGCAGCCGAGCGCCGCCCAATTGTCGTAATCCCATTTGTTGCCGCGGATATAGATCATCGCGTTGATCGCACTCGACCCGCCGAGCCCCTTGCCGCGCGGTTGATGCCCCCGCCGCCCGCCGAGCCCGACTTGCGGGACGGTCTCATAATTCCAGTTGGTCTTGTCGGTCTGAAACGCGAGGAAAGCGGGGATCCGGGTGCGCAAGCCCGTGTTGCGCCCGCCCGCCTCGAGCAAGGCGACCGAGAACTTCCCGCCCTCGCTCAACCGGCCCGCCGCCGCCGCGCCGCCCGAGCCGCCCCCGATCACCACCACATCGGCTTCTTCCACGCGCTCTCTCCTGCTCGCGGCGCTTTAGCGCGCCTTGTCCCCGCTCGCGCGCCACCGCGCCTTGATCGTCTCGGACGTGTCGCGACTGCCGTCGTGGCTCCATCCTGGCGGCATCACCAGATAGCCGAACTTGGCACGAAGCCCCGGCGCCCGCCAGACGTCTTGCGCGATGCCGATCCATTCGTGCGTCGCGGCCCATAACAGGTTGAACGAGCCGAGATTCTTGACGATGCCGTAGCGCGGGGCGTCATCGGCGCGCTCGGGCTCGAACGTGCCGAACAGGCGATCCCAGACGATGAACACGCCGGCATAATTGGTGTCGAGATAGCGCGGGTTGGTCGCATGATGCGCGCGGTGGTGCGACGGCGTGTTCATCACCGCCTCGAACCAGCGCGGCATGCGGTCGATCATCTCGGTGTGGATCCAGAATTGGTAGATCAGGTTGAGCCCCGCGACGAAGACGAGCATCGCCGGGGGAAAGCCGATCAGCAGCAGTGGCAGGCGGAAGAGGAAGCCGAGCGAGAAGAAGCCGGTCCAGGTCTGCCGCAGTGCGGTCGACAGATTATAATGCTGGCTCGAATGGTGGACGACATGGCTCGCCCAGAACCAGCGGACGCGGTGCGCCGAGCGATGGAAGACGTAATAGCAGAGATCGTCGAGCACGAAGGCAAGCCCGAACCAATACCAGGCATAGCCGATATCGAAGAGCCGGAACTGCCACACCCAGACTGACAGCGCGAAGACCAGCCCGGCGGAAAGGGCACCCGCGATGGTGCTCCCAAATCCGAGCGCGAGCGAGACCAGCGTGTCGCTGGGTTCGTAGCGGGTGCGATCCTTGATTCGCGCGACGATCATCTCGGCAAGCACGAGCGCGATGAAGCCGGGCACGGCGTATTGGACAGGATCGGGCAGGTCCATCCGCCCTGTTTACACCAGTGTCAGCGGGATCCGTAAAGAGGCAATTTCCCGCGCGATGTCATGGCGCCGATCAGTGATAGGTCGTCCCGCGGGCGACGCTATCCTCGAGCGCGCGCACATCGGTTTCGAGCACGCCAAACAGCAGCACTGCGCCGAAGTGCCGCTCCCCGCTCTCGACGCGAACGCCTTCGATCGCCTGGCTAAGCCGCAACGGCGCGATCAGGCGCCGGGCCGCGACCTTGGCGCCGTGGCGCTTGAGCAGGGCGATCGCGCCGTTGCCCGCGACCAGTGCGGCATTGCCGTCGGTCCCGATCACTGCGCCGTGCGCAACGAAGCCCGCGAGCATCTGCTCGGCGGTCTCGCGCGCCTGCGCCACGCTCGAGATACGCGCTTCGCCGAGCCGCAGCCAGCGCGCGACCAGCGCCAGGCCGAGCACGCCGGCGACGCTCAGTCCGATTTGGGTCCAGTCCACGCTCGCTCAGGCCGGGGTGGAAAGCGCGTCGAGCAACGGGCGAAGCCCGGTGAGGTCGTATCCCGCGGCGGCGGCCTTCGCCATCGCCGTATCGGGATGGGCTCCGGCCTTGACCGCCGCGAGCGCCCACAGGTTGCAAGAGCGCGTTCCCGAGCGGCAATAGGCGAGCACCGGCCCGTTCGCCTCGGCAAGCACCGCCGCCATCGCGTCGATCTGTGCGTGCGAGAAGCCGGCATGCGTCACGGGGATCGCGGCGTAGCGCAGACCGGCGGCCTCCGCGGCGGCGGCGATCTCGGCGCCGGTCGGCTGGCCCATGTCCTCGCCGTCCGGGCGGTTGTTGACGATGGCGGTGAAGCCGGCGGCGGCAAGCTCGCCGATCGCATCGGGCGAGATTTGCGGGGCGACGGCGATGGTCGGGTCGATCGTGCGGAGGATGGTCATGGGTGCGCTTCTAGACCGCGCGGCGGCGCGGCGGAAGCGGCAGATTTGGTTCGCGCGGAGGCGCGGACGCGCGGAGAGAAGCAGTTTTGGTTCCCGTGGAGATGCGGGGGGTAGCGCGAATGCACCGCATCGGGCGAAATCGCACGGCTCGACGAACCCACCTCCGTCACCCCCGCGAAAGCGGGGGTCCCGCTCCTGCTGACCTGACCAGAGAAGCGGGATTCCCGCATTCGCGGGAATGACCGGCATTTTGAACGGGTTTGCTCTTTCCTGGAGCATTCATTCCCGCTGCCTCCCCGAGCCTGAAGCCGCGCCGCAATGCGACGGAGAGATGACCGTACCACGAGTCCTTCCCTTTGCGCCTTCGCACCTTCGCGTGATAAAGCGCCGCTCAGAACCGCCGCAATACCCCGAGAAACGCCTCGCCATACGCCTCGAGCTTGCGCGCCCCGACGCCGGTGATGTGCCCCATCGCCGACAGGCTCGACGGCCGCGTCAGCGCCATCTCGCGCAGCACCGAATCGTGGAAGATGACGTAGGGCGGCACGCTCGCCTCGAGCGCGAGTTCGCGACGCTTGGTGCGCAGCGCCTCGAACAGCGGATCCCCGGTCGGATTGGGGACGCTCCCCGCGCTCCCGCGCCGCCGCCGCTCACGCTTGGGCGGGACGATCAAGGCGACCTGGTCGCCCTCCTTGAGGATGCCGCGCGCGCCGGGGCCGAATTCGAGCCCCCCGAAATCGTTGGCACGCAGCGCATCGCGGAGCAGCAAGGCGCGCCCGACCGGCTTGATCAGCGCGGCTTCCTCCGGGCTCGAGGCAATGCCGAACACGGCGAGCGCCTCGTGCCCGTTCATCAGACTGCGCTCGCTCGACTGCCCCGTCAGGATCTGCTCGATATAGCCCGCGCCAAAACTCTGCCCCGTGCGAAACACCGCGGAGAGGAATTTCCTCGCCACCTCCGTCGCATCGACCGCCGCGGGCGGATTGAGGCAATTGTCGCAATTGCCGCAATTGTCGGGGCTGTCGTCGCCGAAATGCTTGAGCAGGATTTTCCGCCGGCAGCCCGCCGTCTCGGCGAGCGCGCCGAGCGCCGCGAGCCGTTGCCGCTCGCCGGGTTGACGGGCGGGCTCGACCTCGCCGATCCGCTGGCGCGCGCGCGCGAAATCCTCGGCGCCCCAGAACAGATGCGCCACCGCCGGATCGCCGTCGCGACCCGCACGGCCCGTCTCCTGATAATAGCTCTCGATCGATTTCGGCAGGCCCGCGTGCGCGACGAAGCGCACGTCGGGCTTGTCGATGCCCATCCCGAACGCGACCGTCGCGCACATCACCATGTCTTCGCTAGCCACGAAATCGGCCTGGTTCTTGGCTCGGACATGCGGGTCGAGCCCCGCATGATAGGCGCGCGTCGGGCGGCCGGTCTTGCTCAGCGCCTCGGCCATTTTCTCGGTGCCGGCGCGGCTCTGCAGATAGACGATGCCCGCGCCTGGCGTCTCGGCGATCATATCGGCGATCTGGCGCGTCGCATTGTCCTTGGGGCTGATGCGATATTGGATGTTGGGCCGGTCGAACCCGGCAACGATCATCCCCTCGTGTGGGATGCCGAGCTGTTCGAGAATGTCGGCGCGCGTGACGGCATCGGCGGTCGCGGTAAGCGCGAGCCGCGGAACGTCGGGAAAGGCATCGAGCAGCGGTCGAAGCAACCGATAGTCCGGCCGGAAGTCATGCCCCCATTCGGACACGCAATGCGCCTCGTCGATCGCGAACAGGCCGAGCGGCGCGCGCGCGAGCAATTCGCGGAACGCCCCGCCAGAGGCGCGTTCGGGCGCGACATAGAGCAGATCGAGCTCGCCGCGCCGGAAGCGCGCGATCGTCTCGGCCTGGTCGGTATCGACGGAGGTCAGCGTCGCCGCGCGTATGCCGATCGCGGTCGCGGCGCGGAGCTGATCGTGCATCAGGGCGATCAGCGGCGAGACGACGACGCACGTGCCTTCGAGCAGCACCGCGGGCAGCTGATAGCAAAGCGACTTGCCCGCCCCAGTCGGCATCACCGCGAGCGTGCGCTCGCCCGCGAGCACGCGCTCGACCACCGACCCCTGCACCCCGCGAAAGGCGGGGAAGCCGAAGGTCGATTGCAGGATGGGGAGGGGATCGATCATTTACGCAAAGCCGAGGATGAGGAGGAGAGCTTGGTCGACCCGGTGCAGATCGGCGGGTGAGAGACGACCAAAGCACTGGCCGAACTTGCGACGCGGTACAGTCACTAGCAGATCGACCGCAATGTCCGATATCTCGTGCAACCCGTTATCCGCGTCGGGAAAAACCCGCGGGCGAACCGCGTCCGATGACGCGCCGGCGGAGTTGCACAGAGCCACGATAATATTCGGCGTATGGCTAAAGAGCGTCGCCTGAACGATCACGACCGGGCACGGTTTTCCGCCAAAGCCACTGCCGGTGGCCGCGCTCCACACTTCGCCGCGATTCACCCCTCCGCTTCCCGACGATCAAGGTCGGCTAGCAAATCGTCGGTCATCGCTTCTACGAAGGCCATGGCCTGTTCCTCTTCGCTCGCTCGCTCCCACAGCCACGCAGTGGACGCTTCCGCACGCGCCCGGAACTCCGGAGTCGATGTATCGGGTAGCCAGAAAGTCTTTGGACGCAACCCTTGCGCCCGCAACGCCGCACGCCGCTTGGCGACGCGTTCGGCGCTGGTCATCGGTCGTTCCATGCCCATCGCGGCACCTCCTTCGATGCCGTTACATGTAACGATATACGCCGAAATCCGCAAGATGTTTACCCCTTGTTCTTGCGCACCCCGCCGCTCCCGGTGCAAGCGTGGCTCCCATGGAAACAGTCCGCGACAACAAGGCCGAACAGGAATTCGAACTCGCCGTCGGCCGCCATCGCGCGGTCGCGGCGTATCAAATGGAGGGCGACACGATCGTCTTCACGCATACGCTTGTGCCCAAAGCGGTCGCGGGCCACGGCGTCGCGACCAAGCTGGTGCGCGCCGCGCTCGACAGCGCGCGCGACCGTGGCTTGAAGGTCATCCCGCAATGCCCGTTCGTCGCGGCCTATATCGACAAGCATCCCGAGTATCGCGACCTGCTCTAGGCCTCACTCCGCCGCGATCGATTCCTCGGCGCGTTCCTGCGCCTGGCGGTTCCACATCTCGGCATAGAGGCCGTTCCGGCGCAGCAAAGCGGCGTGGCTGCCGCGCTCGATCACCTGTCCCGCCTCGAGCACGACGATCTCGTCGGCATGGACCACGGTCGAGAGGCGATGCGCGATCACGATCGTGGTGCGCCCGCGCTCGATCGCTTGGAGCGTGTCGAGGATCTCGCCCTCGGTGCGGCTGTCGAGCGCCGACGTCGCTTCGTCGAGGATCAGCACTGGCGGGTTCTTGAGCAGGGTCCGCGCGATCGCGACGCGCTGCTTCTCGCCACCCGAAAGTTTCAGCCCGCGCTCGCCGACGCGCGTGTCATAGCCCTGCGGCTGGCGCTCGATGAAGCCGGCGATCGCCGCGCCGCGCGCGGCCGCTTCGATCTCGGGCCGGCCGGCGCCCTCGCGGCCATAGGCGATATTGTAGCCGATCGTGTCGTTGAACAGCACGGTGTCCTGCGGCACGATGCCGATCGCCGCGCGCAGGCTTGCCTGCGTTACCTCGGCGATATCCTGCCCGTCGATCGTGATCCGCCCACCCGTGAGGTCGTAGAAGCGGTAGAGCAGGCGCGCGAGCGTGCTCTTGCCGGCCCCCGAGGGGCCGACCACGGCGAGCGTCTTGCCCGCCGGAATGTCCAGATCGATCCCCTTGAGGATCGGCATCCCGGCATCGTAGCCGAAGCGCACATCCTCGAAGCGGACATGCCCGCGCGTCACGGTGAGCGGCGCCGCGCCGGGCATATCGACCACTTCGGACGGCGTATCGACCAGGTCGAACATCGCGCCCATGTCGATCACGCCCTGGCGGATCGTGCGATACACCATGCCGAGCAGGTCGAGCGGCCGGAACAGCTGCGACAGCAGCGTCGAGACGAACACCACGTCGCCCGCCGAGAACTGCCCGCGGCCCCAGCCCCAGGCGACGAACGCCATCCCGCCGCCGAGCATCAGATTGGTGATCAGCGCCTGCCCGACGTTGAGCCACGCCAGCGAATTCTCCGAGGTCACCGCGGCATTGGCATAGGCCGCCATCGCCGCGTCGTAGCGCTTGCCCTCGCGCTCCTCGGCGCCGAAATATTTGACCGTCTCGAAATTGAGCAGCGAATCGACCGCGTGGCTGACAGCACCCGTGTCGAGGTCGTTCATCCGGGTGCGCAAGGCGGCGCGCCAGTCGGTCACCATCCGCGTGAACCAGATATAGACCGCAACCATCGCCACCGTCGCCGCGACGAGTCCCCAGCCGAAGCTCGAGCGGAAGATGTTGAGCACGAGCACCAGCTCGAGCACGGTCGGCGCGATGTTGAACAGCATGAAATAGAGCATCGTATCGATGCTCTTGGTGCCGCGCTCGACCACCTTGGTCACCGCCCCGGTGCGCCGCTCGAGATGAAAGCGCAGCGAGAGTTGGTGGAGGTGGCGGAACACGCTCGCGGCGAGCCGTCGCGTCGCGTCCTGCCCGACGCGTTCGAACACCGCGTTGCGCAGATTGTCGAACACCGTCGTCGAGAAGCGCGCACCGGCATAGCCGAGCACCAGCGCGATCACGATCCACATCGCGCCGCGCTGCCCCTGCGCCATCCGGTCGACCGCCCATTTGAGCGTATAGGCGCTGAGATAGACCTGCGTCACCTTGGAGACGATGACGAGCAGCATCGCCCCGACGATCCGCAGCCGCAGGATCGGCGCATCCGCCGGCCACAGATAGGGCAGGAAACGCCTGAGCGTGGGGAGCATCGGCCGTTCGGGCGTGGTGGAGGAGGTGGCGGTATCGGGGGGCATTGCCTCCCATGTAGGCGCGGTCAAGCACGACCGGAAGCGGTTGATGGAACAAGCCGGGCAGTTCGTCGGTTTTTGCTGTGAACGGAGACGGTTATGGACCCGCTTTTCTACGTCATGGCGATCATGGGATGTGGCGACGGCAGCAGCGCCTGCCAGCAGGCGCGTGTCGAGCAGGTCCAATATACGTCGATCGGCGAATGTCAGCGCGCGATGCCCACCGTTTTGGCGCGCAACAGCGATATCGATTTTCCGGTCGTTACGGCCTCGTGCCGCGCGAACGGCGCACGCTTGGCACAAGCCAAGCCTGTCGCGAAACGCGGCTGAGCGCCCCCCGCCAGCGCTATTGCGCCATCGGAATAGGCTTACCCTTGATCACTCGGCAACATCCCGAGACGCGAATGTCAGCTGCGTGGCTCGTGTACCGCGGCGCGGTTCCGAATCGGCAGGGCCCGGCGGATTCGTTAGCGCAGCAGCGATCCCAACGCCTCGGCGCCGACCACATGCGCCGTGGCGCGCTCCCGCAGCGACGCACGAGTATCGGCATGCCGCGGAGCACGGCCGCGCGATAGCGCTTTGGCGCACTGAGCGGAACGCGGTCATCGTTTCACCTCGATATCGCCCGCTCATAGCAGTCCAGGGGTGGAGGTTGCCTGGAGGTGGTTAAGCGGCCCCGGCCGCGACGCGTGGACGTGTCCACAGCGTCGCGTCGCGCGGTGCCGGAGGATAAAGCGTGGTACGGCGACCCGCGGCGAGAGCGGCGCGGGCGATGAACCCAAGCTTCGCAGCGCTCGAGGTCGAAACGCGTCGATCCCAGGCGCGCGGCCCAAGCGCGGCAATGGCGCGCGCGATCGCGCCGTAAATGTCGGCCGCGGCGAGCACCGCCCAGGCAGAGCGAAACGACAGCATCGGCGTGCCGAAGCGCGCGCTCGCTTCATAGGACTCCGCGAGCCGGGCCAGCCGAGCACCGATCTGCGCCAGGCGCTCGCGATTCTCGGGCGCAAGCAGCGTATCGGCGGTGAGGCCATAGTCGTCGAGCCAGTCCTGCGGCAGGTAACACCGGCCGGCGCGCGCATCCTCGGCGATATCGCGCGCGATATTGGCGAGCTGGAACGCCAGCCCGAGATCGCACGCGCGGTCGAGCGTCGCTTCGTCGGTGCGTGGCACGCCCATCGCGAGCGCCATCATGCACCCCACCGCGCCCGCGACATGGTAGCAATATTGGTACAGATCGGCCTCGCTTTGCGGGCGCCAGCCCGCGGCATCGAGCGCGAAGCCGGTGATCAGGTCGCGCGCCAGCGCAGCGGGCAGGGCGGTCTCGGCCGCGAAAAGGCGCAGCGCATCGAACGCCGGATCGCCGACCTCGACGCCTGCCAGCGCTTGCTCGGTCTTGGCCGAAATCTCCGCGAGCCGCGCCGGGCCGTCGGTGACACCGGTCATGTTATGGCCGTGATCCTGCCCATCGGCGATATCATCGCACGCGCGGCACCACGCGTAGAGCAGCCACGCACGCTCGCGCGTCGGGCGCGCGAACAGGCGGCTCGCTGCGGCGAAGCTCTTCGATCCGCGCGCGATCGATTCCTGCGCGGTCGCGACGATCGCGTCACGGCTCGGGCGGTCGTGCGCGCTCACAGATCCTTGGCGCGCATCTTCGTGATCGTCTCGATCGGCACGTGCGCGTCCATCTTGGCGAGCAGCGCCTCGAGCGTGGTGTCGACGATCAGGATGCCGGCGTGCTGCGGGCGGAGGAAACCGACCTCGGCCATATGGTGGTAGAAAGCGACCAGATGGTCGTAATAGCCCACGACGTTGAGCAGCCCGACGGGCTTGGCGTGATAGCCGATCTGCGCCCAGCTCAGCGCTTCCCACAATTCGTCCATCGTGCCGGTGCCGCCGGGCAGATTGATGAACCCGTCGCTGAGATCGGTGAACGCCTGTTTGCGCTTGTGCATCGTTTCGACGACGTGAAGTTCGGTGAGGCCACGATGCGCTACCTCGGCGTTGACGAGTGCCTGCGGGATGATGCCGATCACCTCACCGCCTGCCGCGAGCGCGCTATCGGCGACCGCGCCCATCAGCCCGAGCCTGCCGCCGCCGTATACGACACCGATGCCGCGTTCGGCGAGCGTCCGGCCGACTTGGCGTGCGCAATCGATATAGACGGGATCGGCCGGCGTGGCCGAGCCGCAGTAAATCGCGAGGCGCTTCATTACCGACTCCCCTCCCTGGAAGGGAGGGGTTGGGGGTGGGTCGGCCAAAGGAGCAAGCTCACGCCCGACAACGGGCCGACCCACCCCCGGCCCCTCCCTTCCAGGGAGGGGAGAAACTGCAATCTCATCGTTCGCCTTCCAGCATCAGCGCTGCGGTCGCCTTGGCGCTGCCCACCACGCCGGGAATCCCCGCGCCCGGATGCGTGCCCGCGCCGACGAAATACAGGTTGGGGATATGGTCGTCGCGATTGTGCACGCGGAACCAGGCGCTCTGCGTCAGGATCGGCTCGAGCGAGAAGGCGCTGCCGAGATGGGCGTTGAGGTCCGCAGCAAAATCGTTCGGCGCGTAATGGAACTTGGTGACGATCCGCGAATGGATGTCGGGAATCAGCCGCCGCCCGATCTCGTCGAGAATGCGCTTTTCGAGGATCGGCCCGACCTCGTCCCAATCGACCGGGAATTTGCCCATGTGCGGCACCGGCGCGAGCGCGTAGAAGGTCGAACACCCCTCGGGCGCCATCGACGGATCGGTGACGGTCGGATGGTGCAGATAGAGCGAGAAATCCTCGGACAGCACGCCGTGGTCGTAAATGTCGCTGAGCAGCCCCTTGTAGCGCGGCCCGAACAGAATGGTGTGGTGCGGGATGCCAGGCCACGTCCCCGTGATCCCGAAATGCACGACGAACAGCGACGGCGAATAGCGTTTCCGTGCAAGCGCCTTCTTGGTGCGCTGCGCGCTGCGCGACGATTTGAGCAGGTCGCGATAGATATGCATCACGTCGCCGTTGCACGCGACCATATCGGCGTCCTGATGCCAGCCGCTCGCGGTGGTGACGCCGGTCGCACGGTCGCCGAGCGTCGCGATGTCGACCGCGGCATCGCCCAGCCGCAGCACGCCGCCGAGCCGCTCGAAATGCTTCACCATGCCGTCGATCAGCTTGTTGGTGCCGCCCATCGCGAACCACACGCCGCCGTCTTTCTCGAGCTTGTGGATCAGCGCGTAGATCGCGCTCGTGTTCATCGGATTGCCACCGACGAGCAGCGTATGGAACGACAGCGCCTGGCGGAGATGCTCATCCTTCACATAGGAGCTGACGACCGAATAGACCGAGCGCCACGCCTGATATTTGGCGAGCGCGGGCGCGGCCTTGATCATCGAGACGAAGTCGAGGAAGGCGACATGCCCGAGCTTGCGATAGCCCTCTTCATAGACGCCGGCCGAATAGTCGAGAAACTTGGCATAGCCCGCGACATCGTCCGGATTGAGCTTGGCGATCTCGGCATTGAGCGCGGGTTCGTCGTTCGAATAATCGAACACCGTGCCGTCGGGCCAGTTGAGCCGATAGAACGGCATGACGGGCGCAAGCGTCACGTCGTCCGCCATGTCGCGCCCGGTCAGCGCCCAGAGCTCTTGCAGGCACGGCGGATCGGTGATCACCGTCGGGCCGGCGTCGAACACGAAGCCGTCCTTTTCCCACACATAGGCGCGGCCGCCGGCCTTGTCGCGCGCCTCGAGCAGCGTCGTCTCGATCCCGGCGGATTGCAGCCGGATCGCAAGCGCGAGGCCGCCAAAGCCTGCGCCGATGACGATCGCGGTGCGCGCCGTCGCGCGCGGCGGGTGCGAACTCATGCCTTCACCCCGCCCGGCAAAACGCCGATCGCGCGCAGTGCGCGGCTGATCGGCACCGGCGGCTTGCCGGTCAGGATCCGTGCCTTGTCCATCATCGTCGATCGTCCTGCATAGAAACGCCGCACCAGGCGCTGGTCGAGCCGGTAAAAGCGTTCGAGAATACGATAGCGTTCCTCGGGTTCGGCAGCGCGGAACAGCATCTTGTCGAGCATACGGTAGAAGCCGCGCGCCTGCCACGTGCTTCTGGCATAGTCATGCGTGAGATCGTGCAACCCTGCGCCCGAGATATCGGGCGCACGGGCGATCCGCGCGGCGAGCCGCACCGCATCGGGCAGCGAATAACCCGTTGTCGGGTGGAACAGACCGGCGCGCATCCCGGCCTTGGCCACCTTGTTGCCGCCCGATTGCCAATATGCGGCGAAATCACCGCCCATCGTCACCGGCAGCACCCCCGATTCCTCGCGGATGACGGCGTCGGTCGGCCAGCCGTGCGCGGCCGCATAGGCGCGGACGCGCTCGCCGATCGGATCGGCATTGCCGCCGCTGCCGTGCGGTGATCGCCCGAGATCGGGCGTGTCGCTATAATACGTATCCTCGATGAACACCCGCGTCGGCGACAGCGGCAGCGTATAGACGAAGCGATAGCCATCGATCTGTTCGACCGTCGCGTCCATCACGATCGGACGGGTGAGGCCATGCGGCGCACCGAGTTCGAACTCGATCCCGACGAATTTCTGCCAGCCGAGGTCGAGCAGAGCGAGATCGCCCGGTCCGCGGGCGTCGATAACACCCTTGGCCTCGAGCCGGTCGCCATCGGCGAACACCACCGCGGTCGGCCCGGCTGCGAGCACCTTGCGCCCGGTCATCAGCGCGCGCGCGGGCAAGGTGGCGCGAAGCCGCGCGTCGAGCCGTTCCGATTCGATCGAATAATAAGCGCTGTCGAGCGTCCGCCGGTGCGCGGGGAACGCGATGTCATAGCCTTGCCAGCGATAGCTGACGAGCGGCGCGACGATCCAGCGATCGGCATCGGCGATGTCGCTGTCAAAGAACGACCAGAGATGATTGCCGCCGAAGCGATCCGAGCCTTCGACGATCCGCACGTCGAGCTCGGGCCGCTGACGCGCGAGCGCCAGGGCGATCAACCCGCCGGCCAGCCCGCCACCGACGATGGCGATGTCGCAGGAGAGGATCGCTGGCATGCCCAAGGCGATAGCCGAAATGCGGCAGGGTGCAAGCGCGGCGGGGGCGAACCGACCGGTCGCCAGCCTGTGTGTGCGGCGAATCTCCCTGACTTGGCCGCCCGCGTCGGCTACAGCGTGGCGATGCTCCTCGCGATCCTTGCCTCCGCGTTCGCCATGTCGCTGATCGTCGGCGTGCGCTATGTGATCGTGTCGGGCGCGTTCGCTGCGGCGACGCATGCCAGGCATCCGGGCCTCTACACCGGCCTGTCGGCGCAGATGCGACGCGAGATTGCGTGGAGCCTTGCCTCTGCGCTGATCTATGGCGTGCCCGCAGGTGTCGTCGCCTGGGGGTGGAAATCGCTCGGCTGGACACGGATCTACACCGATATCCACGCTTTGCCCTTATGGTATGCGCCGCTCTCGGTGCTGCTCTACCTCGTCGCGCACGACAGCTGGTTCTATTGGACCCACCGCTGGATGCATCAGCCGCGGATCTTCAAACTGGCGCACGCGGTGCATCATGACAGCCGACCGCCGACCGCCTGGGCGGCGATGGCGTTTCACCCGATCGAGGCGGTCACCGGCGCTGTGATAATTCCGCTACTGGTCTTCCTTATTCCGATCCACATCGCCTGCCTTGGCTTGGTGCTGGCGATCATGACGGTTATGGGGGTGACCAATCATATGGGGTGGGAGATATTTCCCCGGTTCATGTGGAAGGGTCCCCTGGGGGCATGGCTGATCACGGCCAGCCATCACCAACGGCACCACGATTTGTATCGGGGAAATTATGGCCTTTATTTCCGTTTCTGGGATCGGCTTTGCGGTACCGACAAGGGCGTCGGCGATTTTGCCAAGGCGCATGCGCAGGCTCGCCTGCGTCGCGGGCGCGGCGGCGGGGCTGCTGGCCACGCTGCCGGGCGCCGTGGCAACGGGTGAACTCTCGGTCGACCTCGTCAATCTACGGTCGCACAAGGGATCGGTGCGCGTCTGCCTGACCGCCGACCCGACGAATTTTCCGGCTTGCATCGACGACGCGCAGGCCGTGACCCGCTCGATCCCCGCGACCGCCGCCAGCCTGCGCTTCGACGGGCTCGCGCGCGGCGATTATGCCGTTGCCGTCATCCATGACGAGAACAACAATCGCAAGCTCGACACCTTCGCCGGTATCCCGCGCGAAGGCTTTGGTTTTTCGCGAAATCCCGCAGTGACGTTCGGTCCGCCGCGCTTTGCCGCGGCGCGCTTCACGCTGACAAGTGATGCCGATCGGCAACAGATCAAGATGCGTTATCTGCTCTAAGCAGCTTTTGCGGACCCAAAGCGTTGCGGGGGCGTTACGGGTCCAAATCCTTAGCTTTCGGAGCTCCCCGTGACCAATCATCGTCTTCTCGTTTCTGCCGCTACACTGCTGCTCGCCGGCGCCAGCCCCGCTTTTGCGCAGAGTGCCCCGCCCGCACCCGCCGACAATGATCAACTCGCGGCGCAGCTCGACAAGGATACCGTGACCGTCGGTATCGGCGGCGCCTATCTCCCCGACTATGACGGTTCGAACGACTATCGCTTCGTGCCGGCCCCCGCGGTGATCGGATCGGTCAAAGGCTTCAACTTCTCGGTGATCGGCAACCGCGCCAGCATCGATCTTATCCCCAACCGTCCCGGGCAGAAGATCGATCTGCAGTTCGGCCCGGTCGGCGTCATCAATTTCGATCGCTCGAGCATCAAGAACATCGACGACGTCCGGGTTCGTGCGCTCGGCAAGCGCGCCACCACGCTCGAACTCGGCGGCTATGTCGGGATCGGCAAGACCGGCGTGATCACCAGCCCGTACGACAAGGTGTCGGTGTCGGTGAGCTATCGCAAGGGCGTGACGGGTGCGCACAACAGCGAGATCTGGCAGCCGAGCTTCACCTATCTGACCCCGCTCAGCCGCAAGGCCGCGGTCGGCATCCTCGCCTCCGCACAGCATGTCGGGCAGGGCTATGCCGATACCTATTTCAGCATCACGCCGACGCAGAGCCTCGCCAGCGGGCTGCCGACCTACGCCGCCCGCTCGGGGTGGAAAAACTATTCTGTCGGCGGTTTCGCGACCTATTCGTTGACCGGTGATCTGCTCCACGGCTTCAAGGTGATCGCCGGCGGCACCTATTCGCGCGAACTGGGCGATTTCTCGTACAGCCCGATCGTTCGGACTGCTGGATCGCCGAACCAGTGGCTTGGCGCGGTCGGGCTCGCCTACACCTTCTAATCCCACGCCAATTCAGCATATGTTCAGGCCCGCCATGGAACGCCGAGTGCGTCACCGTGGCGGGCTTGCTCGCGTCTGGCGATTGTCGACGGGATGCACCGAGCCCATGATATCCGGTCTTGCGCCGCCGCGCGCGAGGTGCCACCCCGGCGGCATACAATAGCGTTTCCAGCAGAAGGGTTCGCCCCAATGACCGACACCGAAGACCAGCTGATCGAGCGCCTCGAAGCGCGCGCCGACCGCCGGAACGAACGCCGCGAATTCTTCCGGACCGCGCTTGGCGCCGGAGCGGTGGCCGCGGTCGGCGCGACCGCGATCGCGCTCGGCAGCAGCGCTTCGGCACAGTCGACCTCCGAGACCGATATTCTCAACTTCGCGCTCAACCTCGAATATCTCGAGGCGCAGTTCTATTCCTATGCGGTGTTCGGCACAGGGCTGCCCAACAGCCAGCTCACCCCCGGCAGCGCGAGCACGACGACGCAGGGCGCCGTCACCGGCGGACGCCAGGTCAGCTTCAGCGACCCGCTCGTTGCGCAATATGCGCGCGAAATTGCGGGCGACGAGACGCAGCACGTCGCGTTCCTGCGTGCCCAGCTCGGCACCGTCGCCGTCGCGCAACCCGCGATCGATATCGGCAGCACCGCGACGAGCGCCTTCACCGTCGCCGCGCGCGCCGCCGGCCTTGCGACCAATGCGAGCGGCGCGGTCGACAATGTCAACGGCACCTTCGACCCGTACGCGAGCGACCAGAACTTCCTGCTCGCCGCCTTCCTGTTCGAAGACGTCGGCGTCACCGCCTATAAGGGTGCCGCCTCGCTGCTGACGACCAAGACCTATATCGATGCCGCCGCCGGCATCCTCGCGGCCGAGGCGTATCACGCCTCGATCATCCGCACCGTGCTCTACAGCAAGGGGCTCGCGACGCCCGCGCTGCGGACCTCGGCCGGCGCGATCTCTGACGTGCGCGACAAGCTCGACGGCACGGTCGATGACGATCAGGGTATTGCTTCCGCTGCGGTGGCGGGCAGCCAGCTCGCCGCGCTCAACGGTCTGACGGCTTCGAACATCGTGCCGACGGGACTCGACGGCATCGCTTACGGTCGCGGTACCGGGAACGTGCTCAACATCGTCTATCTCAATAGCCTGGCGGTGGCGAAGGGCGGGTTCTTCCCGAACGGTGTCAACGGCGCCATCGTGACCAGCGCCGCGAACTGATCCGCCCATCTTCTCCAGCTTGCCCGAACGGGAGTTTCCCCAGTGATCGATAGCGACATCCTCCTGCAGGTTCTCGACGCCGGCGAACGCCGTCGCGCCGAGCGCCGTAACTTCCTGCGCAGCGCGGGCGTGGCATCGCTCGCCGTCGGCGGCGCGTCGCTGCTCTCGGCATGCGGCGGCTCGTCAAGCGACGCCGGAGCCGGCGCAACCGATACCAGCACGCCGACGCCGAGCCCGAGCTCGACCGGGACGCTGCAGGATCAGGACACGCTCAACTTCGCGCTCAACCTCGAATATCTCGAGGCGCAGTTCTACAGCTATGCAGTGACCGGCGCCGGCCTGCCCAACGCACTGATCGCCAAGGGCGACGGCAACCAGAGCGTGCAGGGCACCGTGACGGGCGGCCGCAAGGTCAGCTTCACCGATCCGATCGTTCAGCAATATGCGATCGAGATCGCCGCCGACGAAGTGGCGCATGTCGCGTTCCTGCGCTCGGCGCTCGGCGCTGCAGCGGTGGCGATGCCGTCGATCAACATCGATGGCGGCGCCAACGGCGCCTTCTCGCTCGCCGCGCGCGCCGCGGGGATCGCCACGACCAACGGCGCCGTCGACAGCGTCAACGGCACGTTCGACCCTTATGCCAGCGACGAGAATTTCCTGCTCGGCGCGTTCATCTTCGAAGACGTCGGCGTGACCGCGTACAAGGGCGCTGCGCAGACGATCAACACAACGCTGCTGCTCGATGCCGCGGCCGGGATCCTCGCGACCGAAGCCTATCACGCCGGCCTGATCCGTACGGTGCTCTATTCGAAAGGCCTCACCACGCCGAGCCTGCGCGTCAACGCCGGCCTGATCAGCGACGCGCGCGACAGCCTCGACGGATCGACCGACGACGATCAGGGCATCACCGGTGACGCGGTCACCTCGAACCTCGTACCCGCCGACGCCAACGGTCTGATCTATGGCCGTACCGCAGGTCAGGTGCTCAACATCGTGTATCTCAACAAGAACGCCGTCGTCGGCGGGGGCTTCTTCCCCAACGGCCTCAACGGCACCATCCGCACCAGCGCCGCAAACTAGTTGCACGCGGCGCGCCAGCGCCTAGACTGACCTTATTCCCCGGGGGGCTGCGCTTGAGCAGCTGAGAGGTGGCTGATGCCACGACCCGTATCAACCTGATCCCGTTAGTACGGGCGTAGGGAGGGAGCGGTGTCCACCGGGAAACCGTCTTTGCTCCGTGCGATCTTGGAGCGAAGACCATGGCAGACATTCCCGCCCGTACCGAAATCGGCGTGACGACCGGCTCGATCCGCGGATCGCGCAAGATCTACGTCCCATCTGCATCGATTCCGGGACCAGGCGTCGCGATGCGCGAGATCGTGCTCGAGCCGTCGAGTGGCGAGCCGCCGCTGCGCGTCTATGACACGTCGGGCCCTTATACCGACCCCAAGGCGCGGATCGACATCAATGCCGGCCTGCCGACGCTACGGCGCGACTGGATCCTCGCCCGCGGCGATGTGGTGGACTATGCCGCCCGCGAGCTGCGGCCCGAGGACAACGGCCTAACCGGGCCCGATCGCTCGGCGAGCGTGCCGCAATATCCCAATGTCGTCCGGCGACCGCTTCGCGCCAAGCGTGGCGCGAACGTCAGCCAAATGCATTACGCGCGGCGCGGAATCATCACCCCCGAAATGGAATATGTCGCGATCCGCGAGAATCTCGGCCGGGCGGTCGCCAAGGAGAAACGGATCCGCGACGGCGAGGATTTCGGCGCCGCGATCCCCGATTACGTCACCCCCGAATTCGTCCGCGACGAAGTCGCGCGGGGCAGGGCGATCATCCCGAGCAACATCAACCATCCCGAGTCCGAGCCGATGGCAATCGGGCGGAATTTCCTCGTCAAGATCAACGCCAATATCGGCAACAGCGCGGTCGCGAGCGACGTCGCGGCCGAGGTCGACAAGCTGGTATGGTCGATCCGCTGGGGCGCCGATACGGTGATGGACCTGTCGACCGGGCGCAACATCCACGACACGCGCGAATGGATCCTGCGCAACAGCCCCGTGCCGATCGGCACCGTTCCGATCTATCAGGCGCTCGAAAAGGTCGGCGGCGTCGCCGAAGATCTGACCTGGGAGATCTTCCGCGACACGCTGGTCGAACAGGCCGAGCAGGGCGTCGACTATTTCACGATCCACGCCGGCGTGCGCCTCGCCTATATCCCGATGACGGCGAAGCGCGTCACCGGGATCGTCAGCCGCGGCGGATCGATCATGGCGAAATGGTGCCTCGCGCACCACAAGGAGAGCTTTCTCTACGAGCGTTTCGACGAGATCACCGAGATCATGCAAGCGTATGACATCGCCTATTCACTGGGCGATGGCCTGCGCCCCGGCTCGATCGCCGACGCCAATGACGAGGCGCAGTTCAGCGAGCTCTATACGCTGGGTGAACTCACCCATCGCGCCTGGGCGAGCGACGTCCAGGTAATGATCGAAGGGCCGGGACATGTCCCAATGCACAAGATCAAGCAGAATATGGACAAGCAGCTCGAAGTGTGTGGCGAGGCGCCCTTCTACACGCTCGGGCCGCTGACCACCGACATCGCCCCGGGCTACGACCATATCACCAGTGGGATCGGCGCGGCGATGATCGGCTGGTATGGCACCGCGATGCTCTGCTACGTTACGCCCAAGGAGCATCTCGGCTTGCCCGACCGCGACGACGTCAAGGTCGGGGTGGTGACCTACAAGCTCGCGGCGCACGCTGCCGATCTCGCCAAGGGGCATCCCGCGGCGCGCATGCGCGACGACGCGGTCAGTCGCGCGCGCTTCGATTTCCGCTGGCGCGACCAATTCAACCTGTCGCTCGATCCCGATACCGCCGAGCAGTACCACGACGCGACGCTTCCCGCCGAGGGGGCAAAGACCGCGCATTTCTGCTCGATGTGCGGGCCGAAATTTTGCTCGATGAAGATCACGCAAGAGGTGCGCGACTTTGCCGCGAAGCAGAACCAGCCCACCGGGGCGTTCCTGGCAGCGACACCGGCCGCCGATGCCGAGCGTACTGCCTTCGCAGGCGGGGACGATCCGGAAGCGGGGATGGCGGCGATGAGCGCTGCGTTCAAGCAGCGCGGCAGCGAAATTTACCTGCCCGCGTCAGACTGAGCCTGTAGAGACCAGACCGCCGCGGCAGATCGAAGGACCTGCCGCCGCCGTCCTCAGATACGTTCGCCGGTCAATCGCTGGCACACCATGTCGAGCTGATCGAGCGTCGAGTAGGAGAGCGTCAGCGTTCCGCCCTTGGCGCTGTGCGCGACGCGGACCGAGAGCCCCAGCAGATCGGCCAGTTGATGCTCGAGCGCCGCCAGATCGGGATCGCGGCCGTCGCTGTCGCGCTGTCCGCGCGGCGCCGGCTTGGCGGCGCGTGCCATCCGCTCGGTGTCGCGGACCGACAGCCCGCGCGCGACGACCTGGTCGGCGAGTGTCTCGACATCGGGGGCGCCAATCAGTGCCCGCGCATGGCCCATGGTGAGGGCGCCGGTGACGACGCGCTCCTGAACCGGGCTCGGCAGTTCGAGCAGCCGCAGCAAATTGGCGATATGGCTGCGCGACTTGTTGACGAGCTTGCCCAACGCCTCCTGTGTGTGCCCAAAATCCTCGATCAGACGATGATACGCCTCGGCCTCTTCGATCGCGTTGAGATCTTGCCGCTGGATATTCTCGACCAAAGCGACTTCGAGCGTTTCGGTATCGTCGAACGCGCGAACGATGACCGGCACTTCGTGCAACCGCGCACGCTGCGCCGCGCGCCAACGCCGCTCGCCCGCGACGATCTGATAGCCAGTGCCGTGCGGGCGCACGACGATCGGCTGCAATACGCCACGTAGAGCGATCGACTGCGCGAGTTCCTCGAGCGCCGCTTCGTCGAAATGCCGCCGCGGCTGCCCCGGATGCGGCGTCAGCGATCCTACCGGGAGCGATCGGACACCCGGCGAGGCATTTTCCTTGCCTTCGCCGACGGGCTCTTCGCGTGCCAGATCGCCCATCAGCGCGTTAAGGCCGCGTCCCAACCCCGAGCGGGGCTTGGGGCGCGTCATTGGGGTCGTCGGGTCGGTCATGCAGCCCTAGCAGGTTGGGGTGTATCCATCGCCGGCAGTCGGGCGATCAGCTCGCGTGCGAGCGCGATATAGGCTTCCGACCCCGGACAGCGATAATCGTAGATCAACGCGGGCAGGCCGTGGCTCGGCGCCTCGGACAGGCGGACGTTACGCGGAATGACGGTGTCGAAAACGACCCGGCCGAGCACCGCGCGGACATCGTTCGATACTTGATCGGTTAGCCGATTGCGGCGATCGTGCATCGTCAGCGCAACGCCCATGATCGAAAGGGCCGGGTTGAAGCGCTCGCGGATCCGCTCGACCGTGCTCAATAGTTGGCTGAGGCCCTCGAGCGCGAAGAATTCGCACTGCAGCGGCACGAGCAGCGAGTTCGACGCGACCATCGCATTGAGCGTCAGCAAACCGAGCGAGGGCGGGCAATCGATCAGCACGACGTCCCAGCGGTGATCCGATCGCGCCAAGGCCCGCGACAGGCGATGCGTGCGCTCCTCATATTCGACGAGTTCGATTTCGGCGCCCGAAAGGTCAACGGTCGCCGGAACGATATCGAGCTTGGGGACGCAGGTGCCGATCGCGGCCGTCTCGATCGAAGTCTCGCCCAACAGGATGTCGTAGGTCGAATGGTGGCGATCGGCGCGCGCAATGCCCAGCCCGGTCGAACAATTTCCTTGCGGATCGAGGTCAAGCAACAACACCCGCAGCCCCGTTGCAGCAAGCGCCGTACCGAGGTTGATCGCGGTCGTCGTCTTGCCGACCCCGCCCTTCTGATTCGCGACGGCAATGACGTTCATCGGCGTGTCACCCCTGATGCAACTACGATCAGCGAATCGGGGTCGGTGATGCTGTGTTCCACGTGAAACACTCCGTCCCAATGCTCCTGCGCCGCGGCTATATCCGCAAGCGCCGTTCGACCTTTTGGCAGAACCCAGCGCGTTGCGGAAGATGCGCATTGCAACCCCCAGGTGAAAAGACTGTCCAGCGATGCGACGGCCCGCGCCGAAATCACATTGGCGGTGATCTTGACGTCCTCGATGCGAGCGCAGTGCACCGTCACACGATCGCTAACGCCCAACGCATCGGCTGCAACCAAAAGGAACTCGGCACGGCGGCGACGCGGCTCGAGCAGAATCACCGGCCGATCGGTCAGCGTCGCGACGACCAGACCGGGAAAGCCGGCACCACTCCCGATATCGAGCCATACCCCATCCGACTCTGCCGCCAGCGTGACCAATTGCGCGGAATCAACAACGTGCCTGACCCACATCGCCGACAGCGTCGATGGGGCGATCAAATTTTGTCGAGCGCTCTCGGTAACAACGATGTCGATCAGTTGCTGTAATCCGACTTTCGCCTCGGTGCCAAAATGGCGTGCGATCCAGTCTTGCGCCTCGTCTTCGCTCACGCCGCTTTCCTCCGGATTTGCAAGAGGATCGCGGTAAGGGCTGCCGGGGTGATGCCGCGGATCCTGCCAGCGGCTGCAAGCGTCGTCGGACGGGCTGTCGTAAGCCGCTCGATCATTTCCGTCGACAGGCCGGGAATGCTCGCCAGGTCCAGCGTCGCTGGTATGACCATCGTGTCTTGTGCGCGCATCTCGGCAATTTCCGATTCCTGTCGCGCCAGATACGGCGCATACCGAGCATCCTCGACCGTTTCCGCGAGCAGATCACTGTCGAACCGGTCGATGAGGTCGGGCGCGACCATCGCAAGCGTAACCCCCGAAACGCGCAGCCATGCCGCAGCTGAGCGTTGCTCGGGGGCTGCGCCGACCATGGCGCCGCTCGCCGCGATCTCATCGCTCGCGACCGGACGCTGGAGCCGGTGTTCAATTTCCGCGCGGTGATTACCGCGCTGCTCAAGCCGCGCGATGCGCGACTGGGACAGGCAGCCGAGCGCTGCCGCGGTCGGGCTCAAACGGGTCTCGGCATTATCGGCGCGTAGTCGCAACCGATACTCGGCTCGCGCGGTCAGCATCCGATAGGGTTCGGTGATGCCCTGCAACACAAGATCGTCGATCATCACGCCGAGATACGAGGATGCTCGATCGAGCACGAGCGGAGCACGATCGAGCGCCCGCGCTGCGGCGTTGAGCCCCGCGACAAGCCCCTGGCCGGCCGCTTCTTCGTAACCGGTCGTTCCATTGATCTGGCCGCAAAAGAAAAGACCGCGTAGCGCGCGCACCTCAAGCGTCGGCAGCAGCGCGCGAGGGTCGATATGGTCATATTCGACGGCGTATCCCGGGGTCAGCATTTTGACCGCCTCGAGACCGGGGATCGTCCGAAGCATCGCCGCCTGTATATCGACCGGAAGCGAGGTCGAGATGCCATTGGGATAGATCGTCGCGTCGTCGAGCCCCTCGGGTTCGAGAAAAATCTGGTGGCCGTCACGATCACCGAAGCGATGAATCTTGTCCTCGATCGAAGGGCAATAGCGTGGACCGACCCCTGCGATAGCGCCGCCGAACAACGGCGACCGATCGAGTCCCGCGCGGATGATATCATGCGTGCGGGGCGTCGTACGGGTGACCGCGCAATGCAGCTGGGGGAGGGGGCGATGCCGCGAAAGCGGCGACATCGTCCAAGGGTCGGTATCGCTACCCTGCGGCTCGAGGCTCGCCCAGTCGATGCTCCGCCCATCGAGCCGTGGCGGCGTTCCGGTCTTAAGCCGCGCCATTGGTAGCTCGGCTGCGCGCAACTGTGCCGCAAGCAAAGAGGCGCCCGCTTCCCCGACGCGGCCACCGTCCGACCGCTCTTCACCACAGAACATCCGGCCGCCAAGGAACGTACCTGTCGCGAGGATCACCGCGCGCGCTTGCAATGCCGTGGCGTCGCTAAGCCTCACCCCCGCGACGGATCCATCGGTACCGATAATCAGGGCGACGACTTCGCTCGCGACGATGGTCAAACCGGGCTGGGCTGCGAGCATCGATTGGATCGCTGCGGCGTACCGGCGGCGATCCGCCTGGACACGCGGGCCTTGCACCGCCGCGCCCTTGCTGCGGTTGAGCATGCGGTAGTGAATACCAGCTGCGTCGGTAGCGCGCGCCATCAAGCCGTCGAACGCGTCGACTTCCCGGACGAGATGCCCTTTGCCCAACCCCCCGATGGCGGGATTGCACGACATCGCTCCCAGGGTTCGGGCGTCGAAGGTGATCAGCGCGGTCGAGGCGCCGCGACGCGCCGCTGCGGCCGCGGCCTCGGTGCCGGCATGGCCGCCACCGACGACGATGACGTCGAACGTTTTCATAAGCGTGGCGCTAGATGCCGCGGGCGAATCTGTCAAAGCCGATCGTGTTCCACGTGGAACATCACTTGCCGATGCAGAACCGCGAGAAAATCGCGTCGAGCACATCTTCCGTGCCGACCCGACCCGTGACCGCGTTGAGCGAGCGAATTGCGCCGCGCACGTGCTCGGCGATGACGATCAAGTCATCGGGGGCATCAGGCGCGAGATGCTGAAAGCTAGCGCGAAGCAAAGCTCGCTGCCGCTCGTTCGTCGCAATCGCATCGGCGATCGGCAAAAGATTTGCTGCGCGATCAGCGATCATATTCCAGAGATCCGTGATTCCTGCGCCGGTTTCGGCAGATACCGAGAGGTCACAGAAGGGCGGAAGCATCGCGCGCTCGGGGAGATCGGCTCGGGCGTGAATAGCGATATGGCCTGGATCGGACGGCGCTGTATCCCCGAGCCACAAGACGACGTCAGCCGCGCTGATCGCGGCCTCGGCGCGCGCCACTCCGATCTGCTCGACCATATCGTTAGGCGCATCGGTCAGCCCGGCAGTGTCGGTAAGGACAAAGGCGATCCCACCCCGCGTCACCGATGCGTCGATTCGGTCGCGCGTCGTACCCGACAGCGGCGAGACGATCGCCAAATCCCGACCGGTAAGGGCATTGAGCAACGTCGACTTACCGCTGTTGGGGGGCCCGGCGATCACGACACGGACACCGTCATGCAAGCGCTCAACCGGGGGAGCGGCAAGCAATTCCGCCATTGCACCGCGGACTTCGCCGATCTCATCGACAATGTCCGCGACAGCGGCCGCGGGTACTTCGTCCTCATCGGAAAAGTCCAGCTGTGCTTCGATGCGCGCGGCGACATCGACCAGGCGATCGGTCCAGGCTTCGATAATGGTGCGCAAGCCCCCCTCGGCGATCCGCAAAGCCGCGCGACGCTGTGTCTCGGTTTCGGCGTTAAGCAGATCACCCAGTCCTTCTGCGGCCGTAAGATCGATGACGCCATTGCTCAGCGCACGTCGGGTAAACTCTCCTGGCTCGGCTTGGCGAACGCCCGCGAAAGCCGCCAGCGTCGCGCTAACCGCCGCGACGACGGCACGACCGCCGTGCAGATGGAGTTCGACCAGATCCTCGCCCGTTGCGGTATGGGGCGCGGGAAAAACCAGAACGAGCGCCCGATCGAGCAAATGCCCGTCTGCTGGATCGCGCAAGGCGCGCACGGCCGCGCGCCGCGCAGCGGGCAAAGCACCAGCAAGCTTTCCCGCTACGTCGAGCGCCGCGGGGCCGCTGATCCGCATAAGCGCGATCGCAGCGGGAGGTGGCCCGCTCGAACAGGCGAAGATCGTATCGTCGGCCACGGGCTATTTCGCCGCGCGTTCGAACATCGTTCGCCACAGGCCCATACTGGCATCGCTCACCGGTGCCCAACTGCGCATCATGTTCTCGATCAGATCGGGCGACACCATGCCGTCCATCGAATCGGTCATCATCGTCAGATACTTTTGGTGAAGCGGGGTCAGATCGGGAAGTCCCATGAAAGCGCGCGCTTCTTGCGGCGTACAATCGATCTCGACATTGATCTTCATGATGGCGTCTCCCCTTGAGCCGGCACCGACCGGGCTGCATAGTCGCAACATGTATGCGCGCGATACGACCCGGATCGCAACGCCCGTGGGCGTGATCACCCTCACGGGTGATGACGACGCGCTCTATTCGATTACGATCGGCGGGCAAGACGACGCTCTTGCCGGACACGCCCGATCGGTGCGCGCCGCGGAGGAACAGTTGCGTGCATGGTTCGCGGGGACGCTGAAGACCTTCGACCTGCCGCTATCACCGGCCGTGTCCGAGCGGGGCCAGGTGTTGCGCGATGCGATGATCGCGATCCCCTATGCCGAAACGCTCAGTTATGGCGCGCTCGCGAAGCGCGCCGGGTCGAGCGCGCGCGCGATCGGACAGGCGTGCGCGCGCAACCCGTTCCCAATCGTGGTGCCCTGTCACCGCGTGCTCAACGCCTCGGGAAGCCTTGGCGCCTATTCTGCGGGCGACGGGCCGGTTACCAAGGACTGGCTGCTGGCGTTCGAGCGACGCGGGCGGCGCGATCTGCTGCTGTAGCGATTCGTGCGGGCGGGCATGGGCGAAGCCCATGCCGTCGGTCGGACGCAGCCGCCCGCCGGCCGAGCCGGTGCGAGTCCGGCGGCAGTCTGCCGCCGGCCGCATCCAGCTATTGATTCATGCTGTCGAAGAAATCCTCATTGGTCTTCGAATTCTTCATCTTGTCGAGCAGGAACTCCATCGAGTCGATCGTGCCCATCTGCATGAGGATGCGGCGCAGCACCCACATCTTCGACAGCTTGCTCTGATCGACCAGCAGCTCTTCCTTGCGCGTGCCGGACTTGCCGACGTCGAGCGCGGGGAAGATGCGCTTGTCGGCAACCTTGCGATCGAGCACGATTTCCGAGTTACCCGTGCCCTTGAATTCCTCGAAGATCACTTCGTCCATGCGGCTGCCGGTATCGATCAGCGCGGTCGCGATGATCGATAGAGAACCGCCTTCCTCGATGTTGCGCGCCGCACCGAAGAATCGCTTCGGGCGCTGCAGCGCATTGGCATCGACACCGCCGGTCAGCACCTTGCCCGACGACGGTACGACGGTGTTGTAGGCACGACCGAGACGCGTGATCGAGTCGAGCAGGATCACGACGTCCTTCTTATGCTCCACCAGGCGTTTGGCCTTTTCGATCACCATTTCGGCGACCTGGACGTGGCGCGTCGCGGGTTCGTCGAAGGTCGAGCTGACCACCTCGCCCTTGACCGAGCGCTGCATGTCGGTGACTTCCTCGGGGCGCTCGTCGATTAGCAGGACGATCAGGAACACTTCGGGGTGGTTGTCGGTGATCGCCTTGGCGATGTTCTGCAGCATCACCGTCTTGCCGACGCGCGGCGGCGCGACGATCAGCGTGCGCTGACCCTTGCCCTGCGGCGAGATGATGTCGATCACGCGCGCGCTCTTGTCCTTGACCGTCGGGTCGGCGGGATCGAGCGTCAGCTTCTGCTCGGGGTAAAGCGGGGTGAGATTGTCGAAATTGACGCGATGACGGACGGCGTCGGGATTGTCGAAATTGACCGCGGTCAGCTTGGTCAGTGCGAAATAGCGTTCGCCATCCTTCGGCCCGCGGATTTCGCCCTCGACCGTGTCACCGGTGCGCAGGCCGAACTTACGGACCTGGTTGGGCGAGATGTAGATATCGTCGGGGCCGGCAAGATAATTGGCCTCCGGGCTGCGCAGGAAGCCGAAGCCGTCGGGCAGCACTTCGATCGTGCCGAGCCCCATGATCTCCTCACCCTCTTCGGCCTGGACCTTGAGAATCGCGAACATCAGATCCTGCTTGCGCAGCGTCGAGGCGCTCTCGATGCCGAGCCCCTCGGCCATCGCGACCAGGTCGGCCGGCTTTTTGTTCTTAAGGTCTTTGAGATGCATGGAGGGCGTCCGGGGCATAGGAATGCGAGGGGGGAGCTTCGGTCGGCGAACAGCTACGCGACGATGCTGGAGGAAAGATGCCGCAACCGAACGGGTGGACCCGCCGCATCGCGACACGGGTTTCGAGATACGGTCCGCCAGCGGCCGCGTCAAGGCTGGGGTTTTACCGGAAAGGCGCGATCAGAAGGGCTGGACGATCGCGAGGATGACGATGAACGTCACCAGCACCGCAGGCACTTCGTTGATCAGCCGCAAATGTCGCCCGGTCAGCGTCGGTCGGCCCGCCGCGAGCTTCTTGGCATAGCCCACCGCCCAGCCGTGATAGCCGCTGAGGATCACCACCAGCAGCAGCTTGAGATGCAGCCAACCGAGCCCGCTCGCACCCGAGAAGAGCCCGAGATTGGCACCGAGCGTCAGGCCAAGCACCCACACCATGACCATTGCGGGCGTCAGGATGATGTTGCGGATCTTGCTCTCGCGCTCGACCCATTGCGCGGCCTCGGGCGACCCGATCGCGGCCTCCTGGTGATAAACCAAGTAACGCGGCAGCATGAACAGCCCCGCCATCCAAAAGATCACGAAGATCAGATGCGCTGCCTTGACCCAAGGGTAGGCGTTCCCGAGCATTCCGATCATCGCGCGCTCCGGACGAAATCGAGCAGCTGCTCGACATGGGGGATGGGGGTGTCCTGCAGGATGCCATGACCGAGATTGAAGATATGCGGACGATCGGCAAACGCGCGCAGGATCCGCGTGGCGGCCTGTTCCATCGCCGCGCCGCCGGCGATCAACACGAGCGGGTCGAGATTGCCTTGCACGGGCAAATCCGCCGGCAAGGTCGCGGCGGCCCATTCGGGATCGATCGTCTCGTCGAGCCCGAGCGCATCGACGCCGGTTTCCCGCGCATAGGCCGGAAGCTTTTCGCCGGCACCCTTGGGAAAGCCGATGATCGGCACGCCGGGATGGCGCGCCCGCAGCGCCGCTACGATCGCCGCATTGGGGGCGATCACCCAGCGTTCGAATTGCGCGGGGCTGAGGCTGCCCGACCAGCTGTCGAACAATTGCACCGCCTCGACCCCGGCCTCGATCTGCCGCGAGAGATACTCGACGGTGCAATCGGCGATCGCGGTGATGATCTCACCGAACGCCGCAGGGTCGCCGTACGCGAAACGCCGCGTCTCGCCCTGGTCCTTGCTGCCATGTCCCGCGACCATATAGGTGGCGACGGTCCACGGGCTCCCGGCAAAGCCGAGAAAGGTGGTCTGCGGTGGAAGCTGCGCTGCGACCAGGCGCACGGTCGCATACACCGGATCGAGCCGCTCAGGCGCCCCGTGGAGGCCGGACAGCGCATGATCGACCAGTGGAGGGGTCAGCGCCGGTCCTTCGCCAACACCGAAGCTCAGTCCCTGTCCCAGCGCCGACGGGACCATCAGGATATCCGAGAACAGAATCGCTCCGTCGAAGCCGAAGCGGCGGATCGGCTGGATCGTCACCTCGGCCGCCGCTTCGCTGTCATTGACCAAAGCGAGGAAGCCGCCTTTCTCGGCCCGAAGCGCGCGATATTCGGGGAGATACCGCCCGGCCTGACGCATCAGCCAGATCGGCGGGGTGGGCGCACGCTCACCCTTGAGCGTGGCGAGCAACGGCTTGTTCTGTGTGAGCACGATCGGTCTTTCCTCGCCCTACTTCCATAAGAATCTAGAATCTTAAAAGGTTGAAGCGGTTGTTGGCACGTTGATAGCGGGGCTTATGCCGCCATCCCGAAAATGCCAACAGATTGACGTGGCGCGATCGACGCGCACGCCTTGAGTCGGCGGATCCGCCCCCATTATCCACAGGCTGTGGGAGGAACCCAGCGCTGTTTGCGCGATTGTGGATAGCCGATGGGTTATGCACCGCGGTCGCTCGACTTTGCGGACGGGCAAAGTTGCGCTAGCGCTTACGCCCATGTTGTCCACAGCTTCGCCCCGCACCGCTTTCTGATGCGCCTGCATCTCCACCTTTTGTCGGATTCGACGGGGGAAACGCTCGAGAACATCGCCAAGGCCGCGCTCGCGCAATATGACGATGTCGAGACGATCCGCCACTTCTGGCCGATGGTGCGGACCGAAGCGCATCTCGAACGGATCCTCCAGGAGATCTCGCAAAATCCGGGGCTGGTGTTGTTCACGCTGGTCAATAGCGAGACGCGGCGGACCTTGGAGTCGCGCTGTCGTACGCTCGGGCTGGCGGCGGTCGCGCCGCTCGACGCCGTGACGGGCGCGCTGTCGGGGTTGCTCGGCCAGGCGGCGAAGGCGCGCCCGGGGCGGCAACACGTGCTCGATGCGGCCTATTTCGCGCGGGTCGATGCGATTCAGTTCACTATCGCGCATGATGACGGTATCTTGTCCGAAGACTGGGAAGAGGCGGACATCCTGCTTGCCGGCGTGTCGCGTTCGTCGAAGACGCCGACCTCGATCTATCTCGCCAATCGCGGCTTCAAGACCGCCAACATCCCGATCGTGGTCGAGAGCCCGCCGCCGGAAAATCTCTTCACGCTCAAGAATCCGATCGTCGTTGGGCTCACCACGAGCGCCGACCGGCTTATCCAGGTCCGTCGCAACCGATTGCTGTCGCTCAACGAGCTGACGACCACCGCTTATGTCGATCAGGAGGCGGTGACGCGCGAAGTGGCCTATGCGCGGCGCATGTTCGCCGACAATGGCTGGCCGGTGATCGATGTGACCCGGCGTTCGATCGAGGAAACCGCGGCGGCGATCATTGCGCTCGTCGGCGAACGTCGCGGCGATACGAGTGGGGAACCATGAACCTTATCCTGGCTTCGCAAAGCGCGTCGCGGCGCGCGATGCTGACCGCAGCGGGGGTTCCGTTCGCCGCTGTGTCGGCCGGCGTCGACGAGGAGTCGGCGAAGGCGGCGTTGCTCGGCGAAGGGCTTGCCGCGCGCGACATGGCGGACGCACTCGCCGAACTGAAGGCGATCAAGATATCCTCGGGCGAGGGCCAGGCGCTCGTCCTCGGAAGCGACTCGATCGTCGCGCTCGAGGACGGGTCGATGCTCGACAAGCCGCGCGACCGCGACGAGGCGCGCGCGCATCTGCGGCGCTTGTCGGGGAAACGCCACGAACTCGTCAGCGCCGCGGTGATGGCCGAAGGCGGCCGCCCGGTGTGGCGCGTGGTCGATCGCGCGCGGATGCACGTCCGCTCGCTGTCGGACGATTTTATCGAGCGCTATCTCGATCTCGAATGGCCCGAGATCTCCGGTTGCGTCGGCTGCTATCGGATCGAGGGGCCGGGCGCGCAATTGTTCAGCCGGATCGAGGGAAGCCAGTTCACCGTGCTCGGCCTGCCATTGCTCCCGGTGCTCGACTATCTGCGCGTTAGAGGGGTGATGCCGTCATGATGCTGGCCGAGGTGATCGGCGATCCGATCGCGCATTCCAAATCGCCGCTGATCCACGGTTTCTGGATAGATCGACTCAAACTCGACGCGGAATACCGGCTCTGCCAGGTCACGCCCGACGGGCTTGGCGCCTATATTGCCGAGCGCAGTGCGGATCCCGCGTGGCGCGGGTGCAACGTCACGATCCCGCACAAGCTCGCAATCTTCAACCATGTCGTCGATCCCGGCGGGGTGCGCGATACGATCGGTGCGGCCAATACCGTGTTTCGCGGCGAGGACGCGAAGCTGATTCTGACCAACACCGATGCCGCGGGCTTCTATGCGCCGATCAACCAGCTCGACCTCACCGGCGCGCCGGTCGTGGTGATCGGGGCAGGGGGGGCGGCGCGCGCGGTGCTGTTCGCGCTGGCGCGGCTCGGGGTGGGGCCGGTGACGATCCTCAACCGCAACGTGCTCAAGGCCGCCGGGTTGCTCGCGTCGTTCGGATTGAAGGGCAAGGCGCTGCCGCTCGATGCGACGCTCCCGCCGGCGGCACTGCTGGTCAACGCGAGCGCGCTCGGCATGGTCGGGCAACCGCCGCTGTCGCTCGACCTAACGCCACTCCCCGAGGATGCGGTGATCTATGATGTCGTCTATGCGCCGCTCGAGACGCCGCTGCTGGCGGCGGCGCGCGAGCGCGAACTCGATACGGTCGACGGACTCGACATGCTGATCGGTCAGGCCGCGCTCGCGTTCGAACTGTTCTTCGGCGTCGCCCCGCCGCGCGACGAGGCCAGCGACGACGAGCTCCGCGCCCTGTTGACCGCATGACCGTCAGGCGGCCGATCACGCTCGGCCTTACGGGCTCGATCGGGATGGGCAAATCGACCGTCGCCGCGATGTTCGCGGAGGCTGGCGTGCCGGTGTTCGACGCCGACGCCGCGGTCCACGCCTTGCAAGGGGCGGACGGCCGGATCGTCGCGGCGATCGAAGCCGCCTTTCCCGGCACGACCGGGCCAAATGGCGTCGATCGCGGCGCGCTCGGCGCGATCGTACTCGGCGATCCCGCCGAGCTGGCGCGACTCGAGGCGATCGTCCATCCCGCAGTGGGTGAGGAGCGGGCCGCCTTCCTCGCGCGACACGCAGATGCGCCGATCGTGCTGTTCGACGTCCCATTGCTGTTCGAGACCGGCGGCGAGTCGCGCGTCGATCGGGTCGTCGTCGTATCGGCGCCCCCCGAAATCCAGCGCGCGCGCGTGCTGAAACGCAGCGGAATGACCCCTGCCAAGCTCGATGCGATTCTCGCCAGGCAATTGCCCGATCAGGAGAAAGTCGCGCGCGCCGACTTCGTCGTGCCGACAGGCGGGTCGCTGGATGCGACGCGCCGCGCGGTCGCCGCCATCATCGCTTGCCTCGACGCGCGCGAGACCCCACTATCCTAGGCCTATGCGCGAAATCGTCTTCGACACCGAGACCACCGGCTTCAGCTTTTCCGACGGCGACCGCATGGTCGAGATCGGCTGTCTCGAGATGGTCAACAAGGTCGAGACCGGGCGCACCTTCCACGCTTATTTCCACCCCGAACGGTCGATGCCGGCCGAGGCGCAGCGCGTCCACGGCCTGAGCGACGCGTTCCTCGCCGACAAGCCGCTGTTCGTGCAGCGAGTCGAGGATCTGCTCGATTTCATCGGCGACAGCCCGCTCGTCGCGCACAATGCGAGCTTCGACTTCGGCTTCCTCAATGGCGAGCTGCAGCGCTGCGGCCGCGCAACCGTAGCGATGCACCGCATGGTCGATACCGTCGCGATGGCGCGGATGCGGCACCCGGGTGCCAAGCATAGCCTCGATGCGCTGTGCAACCGCTACGGGATCGACCGCAGCCATCGCACCGTTCACGGCGCGTTGCTCGACGCGCAATTGCTGTCGCAAGTCTATGTCGAACTCACCGGTGGCCGCCAGATCGGGCTTGGCCTGGTGCGCGAAGTCGTCGAAGACACCGCGCCCAGCATCCAGATCGCCGCGACCGTCGTCCGCCCGCCCCGTATCTTCGCGGTCGCCGAGGACGAGCGAGCGCGCCATGCGGCTTTTCTCAAGACCGTGGTCAACCCGTTATGGGGGAGCGATCCGGCCATGGCGTGATTCCAGTTTGGGGGGTCGAGGCGCCCGGCAGGCGTCATCTACCGCCGGCGATCGTCACAGCGACGCTGGCCTTTGTAAGGAGAATGCTCATGGATATTCGGGTTTCCGGCCATCAGGTCGAAACGGGCGAGGCGCTCAGGACCCATGTCGACGAGCGGCTCCAGGGCATCGCCACCAAATATTTCGCGCGCGCCATCTCGGCTCAAGTCACCTTCGGCAAGGGGCCGCACGACAATCGCTTCACCGCCGACATCGTCGCGCACGTGATGCAGGGGCTGATCCTCAAGGCGCACGGCGATGCCGCCGACGCGCATCTCGCCTTCGACGCCGCCGCCGCCAAGATCGAAAAGCAGCTCCGCCGCTACATGCGCCGTCTCAAGGATCGCAACGCTGGCGAAGCGAGCGCCGCCGCGGCGCAGGCGGCCGACGCCGACAATGCCGGATATACGCTGTTTCAGGAGAACACCGCCGAGGAGGAAGCCGAGGATTTCCCGCTGATCGTCGCCGAGACCCGCGTCGACGTCCCCGATGCGACGGTTTCCGACGCGGTGATGATGCTCGATCTGCGCAACACCGCGGCGCTGCTGTTTCGCAACAGCGGGTCCGGCACCTACAACATGGTCTATCGCCGCGGAGACGGGACGATCGGCTGGGTCGAGCCGCAGCGGCAGGCGTAAGGGCTGTCTCCGCATGACGCGGATGTCCTAGCATTCGGCTCGTGCTTTCGCCGAGGATCGATCGGCGCTATGGGCTCGCACAAAGCTTCCGCTTTGCGCGAGCCCGAGGACTAAGATGACCGATCTGCACGATATTCTCGCGCCCGACGCCGTGCTTGAACGCGTCACCGCCGGCAACCGCAAGGCGCTGTTCCAGCAGCTCGCGACGGCAGCGACGAATGCGTATGGAGTCGAAGCGAGCGCGGTCGCCGAGGTTGTCAGCGCGCGCGAAAAGCTGGGATCTACCGGTTTCGGCGGCGGTGTCGCGACGCCGCACGGCAAACTTGCCGGGCTCGACCGAGTCTGCGGGGTGTTCGCGCGATTGGCGCAGCCGATCGATTTCGACTCAGTCGATGACATGCCCGTCGACATCGTGTTCATGCTGTTATCGCCCCCCGATGCCGGCGCGACGCATTTGAAGGCGCTGGCGCGGGTCTCGCGCGCGCTGCGCGACCAGGCGTTCGTCGCAAAATTGCGCGGGGCGGGGTCGCGCGACGCGCTTGTTGCGTTGCTGACCGCTGATCAGGCGCGTGATGCCGCCTAGCGCCGGCCCCGCGCCGTCAGGCGAGCAAGCCCATTTCCGTGCGCTCGAATCGCTTTACGCTGCAGCGCCGATCAACCGGATGTTCGTCTCGACGCTAACGATTCCCGCGGCCGGGGTCGCCCGGATCCAGTTCACGATCGACGAACGCGTCTTCCATGCCGGCGGGGCCGCGCACGGTACGAGCTATTTCAAGATGCTCGACGATGCCGCCTTCTATGCCGCGAACAGCTTAGTGACCGATCGCTTCCTGCTCACCACCGCGTTCAATCTGCTGCTCACCAAACCGCTCCGTGCCGGACCCGTGACAGCCGAAGGGCGCTGGATTTCGGGGCGTCGGCGGGTGTTCGTCGCCGAAGCGCGGCTGATCGACGCCAATGGCGACGAGGCCGCGCGTGGCACGGGAACCTTCATGCGCTCCCAGATCGCACTTGCCGGATTGCCGGGGTATCGCCCGGTATGAACGGCAGCTTGCCGTCGGGATTGCTCGTCTCCGCTCTGCTCAAGCGCGTCAACGATGCTGGCGGAATGGGCATGGTACGCGCCAAGGGCGATGTCCATTCCGGGGCTATCCTGTTGATTTTGAACGACAGTGTCGGCCCGTCCCGGATGCTCGAACGCGCGCTCGACCCGGGTGGCAAACCATCCTTGGTTGCTGTTGGGCCAGCCGGTCCGGCCGACTCGCTATCGCGAGATGCCTATTGGCGCCGTCGCCGCGAGCGCGACCCGGATCTATGGGTGATCGAACTGGATATCCCATCGGCGGAACGATTCGCCGCAGAAACAATCCTCGGTGATTGACCGCGTGGCGCATCCCACCGATAGCCACACCCCTTAGTCAGGGCGTTGTGCCGTGCCGGGTGCGATCCGGGATGGTTACGCAGTCGGGGGGCTGTCCGGAAGGGCGACATTGTGTCGACCCTCTTCGTGCACCAACCGCATTTTAGTCGTCTTCATGTCGTTTTCGAATCGCGTCGCATCCATCGTGACGCTGACCTTTACCGTCGCTGCGCTCATCGGCTTCGGCACGCCTGGCTTCGCCCAGGAAATCAATCGGGCTATCAACGTGCCGTCGCCGCTTTCGGTTCCGCAGACGCCACAGATGATGCCAGCGATCGCGACGACCGAGTCGACCGATCCGCAGACCAACCCGTCGACCCAATCCGATGCCGAACAGCCTGGCGATACCGTCGCTTATGGCACGCTCGACGCAGCCGTTGCCGCACAGCCTGGCCCCGACGCTATGAACGACGAACTGCAATGCATGGCCGGCGCGATCTATTTCGAAGCCAAGGGCGAACCGCTGAGCGGACAGCTCGCCGTCGCCGAAGTGATCCTCAACCGCTCCAAGTCAGGCCGTTTTCCCAAGGGCGTGTGCTCGGTCGTGACCCAGCCGGGTCAATTCTCCTTCGTCCGCGGCGGCCATGTTCCCGCGATTGCCCCCAACAAGCAATATCGCACCGCGGTCGCGGTTGCCCGCGTCGCGCTCGCCGATGCATGGGACAGCCCGGCCTCGGACGCGATGTATTTCCACGCGCGTCGCAGCGCCCCCGGCTGGCACCGCGTTCAGGTTGCCGCGATCGGCAATCACCTTTTCTATCGGTAAACGGAATGCGTCCCCTTGGACGTGTTCATGAGATGTTCTAAAGGCGGGTAATGGTATGCGCACCCAACCCGATCGCCGATGGTCTTCCAACTCCTGATCTCGATGGGGCTTGCGCTGCGGCGCCGGGCTGGCCGCTTCGTGCCGCCGACGTCGCGCGTGGCACGACCCGCATGTTGCTCCGGCATGATCTGACCGCGATGGGGGAAGTGCCGCTCGACGGCAATCGGCGCGCCGACCTGATGGCGATCGACGCGCGCGGTCAGATCGTCATCGTCGAGATCAAGGTGTCGCGCGCCGATTTGCTCGGTGACGGTAAATGGACCGAATATCTGGAGTGTTGCGACCGCTATTATTGGGCGGTCCCTGCGGGGTTTGATCTAACACCGCTGTCGGGTGCCGCCCTTCTTCCGGAGCGGACCGGAATCATCGTCGCGGATCGGTACGACGCTGTGGTTGTCCGCGAAGCACATACCGCTGCCTTGGCAGCGGCGACGCGCAAACGCGTCACGTTGGCGTTTGGCCGCCGGGCGGCGCGGCGCCTTATCACGATGGCCGATCCGGAGGCCGCGACGATCTAATAGGCCATTCGCGAGATTGTTCCACGTGGAGCAATCAGAGTTTGGGACCGGAGACCGCCCTTTGGACCTTCTTCGGCGTGGCGTCGATCATTTGCGCAATGCTTGGCGAGCGCTTGTCCTGTTGCGCATATTCGCGTGCGGAAAAGCCCTGCAGGTGGTCCGCCTGATCGGGATCGGCGCCGAGGTCGAGCAGATCGCGCACCAGCGCTTGGTCGCGCCGCTGCACCGCAATGATCAACGGGGTCTCGCCGCTGGCGTTGGCAAGGTTGACGTTGCCGCCGCCCTTGGCGAGCACGTCGACCATTTCCTTGCGGCCGAGCCGGGTCGCCAGCAGCATTGCCGTTTCGCCTTTGTTGTCGCGAAGATTGGCGTCGGCGCTCTTGGACAATAGATACGAGAGATAGGCCATGTCGCCGCGACGTACGACGATGTGAAGCGCCCCTTCGCCGGTGCTGCTGTCGCGCGTGTTGACCAAAGTCACGCCAGGCTTTTCTAGCGCGGCGATGACCTCGTCATTCTTGGCATCCTTGATCGACTGCAGAAATTTATACCCGGCCGATTGACCGATCTGCGCCATCGCGGGCGTCACAGCGAGCGCAAGCACGCCGCTGATAATCAGGGAACGGGCGAGCGAGGGGAGGCGGAGGGTCATCGAAAAGGTCCTGGCTAGGGCGAGCGACACGATCAGAAGAAGCTCAAGAGCTTGCGCCGGTCGGCCTAACAGATCATGGCTGGCGGCGCCATGAACCAGATTGCCCGCACGCTCGGCGCGCTGTTGCTTACCGTCCCGGCGGTCGGGTGCAGCGGATCGGCACCCTCGACCACCGCTCCGCTCGACGGCGTCAGGATCGGCGGTCCTTTCCGCCTGACCGACCAGGACGGGAAGACGCGGACCGATCGCGATTTCGCCGGTCGCTATCGGATCATGTATTTCGGGTACACGTTTTGCCCGGACGTCTGCCCGACCGACCTCCAGACGATCGGCGCCGGCCTTCGCCTGTTCGAAGCCGATGACGTCAAACGCGCGGCGCGCGTCGTGCCGATCTTCGTCTCGGTCGATCCGAAGCGCGATACACCCGCGGTGCTCAAGCCGTATGTCGCGGCGTTCCATCCGCGGATGATCGGCCTGACCGGAACGCCCGAGATGCTCGCCCCCGTAACCAAGGCCTACGGCGTTACGGTCGAACTTGGGAAACCCAATGCCGAGGGCGGGTATCTCGTCTCGCATAGCCGCTTTGCGGTGCTGGTGGACCCGACGGGGAAGCCTGTCGTGTTGTTGCCTGCCGATAAGACGCCGCGCGCGGTCGCGGACGAGCTCGAGCGGTGGGTGCGATGAGCGGCAAGTTCTGGGAGGAGCCGATCGACACGCTCGACCGCGGCCAGTGGGAGGCGTTGTGCGACGGCTGCGGCAAATGCTGCGTCCACAAGCTCGAGGACGAGGAAACGGGCGAGCTGTTGCCAACCAACGTCTCGTGCCGGCTGCTCGACCGCGCAACCGCGCAATGTTCGAACTACAAGCATCGTCACGCCTATGTCAGCGAGTGCGTGCGGTTGAGCCGCGACAATGTCCGGACGATCGACTGGCTCCCCGCAACCTGCGCGTATCGCCTGCGCGCGGCCGACGAGCCGCTGCCCGAGTGGCATTATCTCGTCTCGGGGGATCGCGACGCGGTCCACCGCGCGGGACAATCGGTGCGCGGCTGGACGATCTCCGAGGACGATGCAGGCGAGCTCGAATGTCATCTGGTCGACCGCGAATTGTGAGCGTCGGGATCGAGGTCGTCCGCAACGCGCGCGCACGGCGCGCGCGATTGTCGGTCGATAGCGCGACCGGGCGCGTCCGCCTCGTCCTGCCACCACGCGCGCCGCTCAAGAAGGCGCTCGCCTGGGCGGAGGACAAGGCCGGGTGGATTGCCGAGCAACGCGCGCAACTCCCGCAAGCACGGCCGTTCGCGCCCGGCGGCACGATTCCGTTCGGCGACGGCACGCTAACGATCGTCTGGGAGCCGAACGCGCCGCGTACGGTCAAGCGCGTCGGTGCCGATCTGGTCTGCGGCGGAACGCGCGACGGCGTGTCGCGACGTGTAACGAGGTGGCTCAAACGCGAAGCTTTACGCGTGCTCAGCGCCGAAACCGCCGACTTCGCCGCACGCGCGGGTGTTACCGTGGCCAAGGTCGCGGTCGGCGATCCGAGGACGCGGTGGGGAAGCTGCGCCTCTTCGGGCACGATCCGCTACAGCTGGCGGCTGATCCTGATGCCCGATTTCGTCCGGCGCTCGACCGTTGCGCACGAAGTCGCGCACCGGCTCCATATGGATCACAGCGCGCGCTTCTACCGCGTGCTCGAACTGCTCGACGAACGCGATCCCGACGACTCGCGCCGCTGGCTGCGCGCCAACGGCGCGGCGCTTCACTGGGTCGGGCGCGAGTCCTGACGGTCGTCAGAGCGCTGCTCGGGCGGCGGGATCGCCGACCGATCGCGCGGGGGCCGGGTCGGATTGGGCGCAGGACGCTGACCGTCGCGGCCGAGCACATGATCGAGCCAACTTTGGTCTAGCCGCTGCGTGTCGTCGGGCCGCTCCTGGGTCGGCTGATCCTCAGCACCGCGTGCGACGCGCGGATCGGTGGTCCGCGGTGCGATCGGGTTGCCGTCGGCATCGACCTGCTGGCCGGCAGAAGGGGTGCGCGCCGAATCGACCGGATTGCCATTCTCGTCGACGAACAGACCGTTATCGGCCTCGCCGAAATAGGATTCCTGATCGGGTTCGAGCTGGAATTCGGGGAGCGTGACCTTGGTGTCGAACTGTTCGACCGGGCGCCGCGCGACCGCAACGCGCATGAACGCCGCGAACGCCTTGGCCGGCGCGGTGCCGCCGTGGAGCCCGGCGATCGGCTTGGCGTCGTCGCGGCCCATCCACACGCCGGTGGTGAGTCCGCTCGAGAAGCCAAGGAACCAGCCATCCTTGTTCGACGTGGTCGTGCCGGTCTTGCCCGCGACCGGTCGACCGATCTGCGCGGCCTTGCCAGTGCCGGTATTGACCGTCGTCTGAAGCAGATCGGTCATCTCGGCGGCGACATAGGGCGCGACGAGCACATGGCTGGTGTCGACCGATTGCGCGTAGATCGTCTCGCCCGATGCGGTCACCTTGGTGATGCCGTACGGCGTGACCGCGACACCCTTGTTGCCGACGCTGGCAAAGGCGCGCGTCATGTCGAGGAGCCGCACTTCGGAGGTGCCGAGCACCATCGAGGGATGCGTGTTGACCTTGGTCGTGATGCCGAAGCGCCGCCCCATGTCGGCGACGGTCGCGAAGCCGACTTCCTGGCCGAGCTTGGCCGCGACGGTGTTGAGCGAATAGGCGAAAGCAGTGCGCAGGCTGACGGCACCGCTATTGTGGCGCGAGTCGTTGCGCGGGCTCCACCCGTCGATCGTCACCGGTTCGTCGACGATCGAATCCTCGGGCTTGTGCCCCGCCTCAAGCGCGGCGAGATAGACGAACAGCTTGAACGCCGACCCCGGCTGCCGCACCGCCTGCGTCGCGCGATTGTAGATCGACGTTACATAGTCGGTTCCGCCGACCATCGCCCGCACCGCCCCATCACGATCGATCGCGACGAGCGCACCCTGCGCGCCGCGCGGCGCATTCTGCTGGACCGCGGTATCGGCGGCGCGTTGCATGTTGAGGTCGAGCGTCGTCCACACGTCGAGCGGACGCTGCGTCTCGTCGATCAACATCTCGAGCTGCGGCAATGCCCAGTCGGTGAAGTAGCGCACGCTGTTTTGCCGCGCTTCGGGCACGAAGGCGACCTTGTCGATCTGCGCCTCGTCCGCCTCGGACGGCGTGATCGCGCCGGTTTCCTGCATGAGCTTGAGCACGACGCCAGCGCGTCCGCGCGCAGCCTCGATATCGGCGGTCGGCGAATAATTGGACGGCGCCTTGACGAGGCCCGCGATCACCGCCGCCTCGGTCAGGCTGAGATGGTCGGCGCCGTGGCCGAAGAATTTCCGCGCGGCGGCATCGATCCCGTATGCGCCGCCGCCGAAATAGACCTTGTTGAGGTAGAGCTCGAGCACCTCGTCCTTGCTGAACTTGCGCTCGAGCGCGAGCGCGATGATGCCCTCCCGGATCTTCCGCCCGAACTTCTTGTTCGAATTGAGGAAGATGTTGCGCGCGAGCTGCTGCGTGATGGTCGAGCCGCCCTGCGTCCAATGCCCGCGTTCGAAGCGCACCTGGACCGAGCGCACCATCCCGATCGGATCGACCCCGATATGCGAGCGGAAGCGCCGATCCTCGACCGAGATCATCGCGTCGCGCATCACCTTGGGGATGCGGTCATAGGGAAGCCATTCGCCATAGCTCGGCCCCATCGAGACGATCACCGTGCCGTCGGCGGCGTGGACGCGGATCATCTGGCCATTGGGCGATGATTTCAGCGCATCGAAGCTCGGCAGCTGGCCTTCCGAGACATAGACGGTGATCGCGAGCACGATCGCGGCGAGCACCGCCAGCCCTGCGCCGAGCTGAACGACGAAGACGCTCCAGCGCCGCCAGGCGGGCGCGCGTTTGGGGCGGGGCGGGGAAGCGGGGGAGCGGGCCATGAAGCAGCGTAGCGTTAGGCTTTGCGGGACACGCCGACAAGCCGTTGCCGGCTAGGTCAGTCCTTCGTCTCGTCGCTGCCCGCGCTCTCCCGACCGCGAAAGTCGAGGCTGAGCGAGTTCATGCAATAGCGCAGGCCGGTCGGCGGCGGACCATCGGGAAAGACATGGCCGAGATGCCCGTCGCAGCGCGCGCAGCGCGCTTCGGTGCGCACCATACCGTGGCTGACGTCGCTATGCTCGACGACGCGCTCGGGCGAGATCGGCTGGGTGAAGCTCGGCCAGCCCGACCCCGAATCATATTTGTCGGCCGAATCGAACAAGGGCAGCGCGCAGCCGCCGCAGCGATAGATGCCATCGGCCTTGTTGTTGTCGTAACGCCCTGTAAACGCGCGTTCGGTGCCGGCTTCGCGCAGCACGTGATAGGCCTCGGGGCTCAATTTCTTGCGCCACTCGGATTCGGACAGGGTGATGTGATCCATGCGGAGATTTTCCAATTAGCGAGGCGTCCGGTCAAGCCGGGAATGGCCGATCCGGGTCAAGGATGCGATAATCTCGATCAGCCCCGGCACCTGCCGCAACAGCGGAAGCGCGAACCCGGTGAGGATCGGGCGCTCGGCGGCATCGCGGACCAGTCCGGCAAGGCGAATCGGTCGGGCGGTCGCACGTGCGAACCCCTGCTGAAAGCCGGGCGCCGCCGCTGCACCGCCTCCTAGATAGGCATGGCCTGCGCGAATGCCACTGGCGATCGCGATCCCCATGCCTTCGCCGGCGAGCGACGGGATGACGCCAGCCTGGTCGCCGAGCCGGAACAGCCCGGGCGCGCCGTGCAAAGCGCGCCAGCCATAGGGCACGTTGGCGATCGCATCGATCGACTCGCCGCCGCGGCGATAGGCGAAGCGCTCGCCGAGGCGCGGATGGTCGCGCCCGAGCTGGTCGAGCAAGGCGGCGGGGCTGCCGGCTTCGAGCAACGCCGAGCGGTGGACCGCGAGGCAGCAATTGGCGCTGCCGTCCTCCTGCCGGACGATCCCGACATAGCCGCGATCGAACAGATGCAGCTCGATCGACTCGCCGATCAGCGCATCGAGTCCCGGCGCCGCGGCGATGCGGACGCGCAGGCCGAGCACGGGATCGCTGCCGCGCGCGTCGGCGGGGCGCGCCGCACCGCGCACGTCATGCTTGCCGCTGGCGAGGAACAGCGTGTCGGCCGCGAGATCCGCGCCATCGTCGAGTCGTGCGGTAAGGCCGTCGATCGCCCGCACCGTCACGCCGCGCTCGACCGCCGCGCCCGCCGCGACGGCATGCTCGAGCAGGACGGTGTCGAGCAGACGCCGCGACACGCCGTGCGCGGGGCGCGGCAGGCGAGTCTCGACGGTGCGCTCGCCCGCGAGAACGCGCACCATGGTCACCCGCGCCGGGCCGAGCGCGGCGGGCGCGACGCCGAGCCGCCCGAGCGATTCGAGCGTGCGCCAGCTGAGGAAGCCGCCGCAGATCGCATCGCCCGTCTCGCGGCTCCGCTCGACCAGCAGGTGCGGCGCGCCGGCGCGCGCGAGCACGATCGCGGCGCTCGCTCCCGCCGGCCCGCCGCCGAGGATCAGCGCAGCTGTTCGACGCATAACCGAAACGGGAAGGCGCGATAGACGCGACCGGAAACGCCGGCTTCGGCGAGGATCGGGGCCCATTCGTTCGGGCGATACGAGCGCGCGATCGACAGCGTGCCGTCGTGCCGGACGATCGGATGCCAGCGCGCGAGCGTCGCGAGCAGCGGGAAGCCGCGATAGGCGAAGCCGTGGCGGTGGAGATCGTTGACCAGCCAGCCGCGCGCGCTCTCGCGTGCCATGAAGCGCAGGAAGGCGATCAGCTGGCCATGCTCCATATGGTGCGCGACGAGGCTCGACACGACGAAATCCCAGCCTTGCCCGGCGAGATCGGCATAATCGCCGGTGACATAGCGGATCGGCAGATCGGCGGGCGTGTGCGCGGCGGCGGCGCGCTCGCTGCGCGGGTTGAGATCGACCCCGACGAGCTCGGTGTCGATCCCGCGCCGCGCTGCCCAACGCGCGATTCGCCGCAGCATATCCCCGTCGCCGAAGCCGACGTCGAGCAGCTTGAAGCGCCGCATGCCCACCGTCCCCCGGCGCAGGAAATCGAGCGTCGGCCGCGCCGCCAGCGTCACGCCATTGACCTTGGCGAGATCGCCGACGACCGCGGCATAGGTCTCGGGCGCGAGATCGTCGGCGTCCATCAACTCTTCGGCGATGGCGCGCTGTTCGAGCATCACGCGGCGCTCCGGAAGCCGAAGCCCTCGGCAGCGAGGCCGGGGCCGAACGCCAGCGCGACACCCTCGCGAACCGGTGGCCCAGCGAGCAGGCGGGCGAGCACGAACATCAACGTCGCCGACGACATGTTGCCGTTCTCGGCGAGCACGCCGCGCGATGCCGTCAACGCATCGCCGGGCAAGGCAAAGCTGGTCTCGACCGCGTCGAGGATCGAGCGCCCCCCGGCATGGACCGCCCAGCCGTCGATTTCGGTCGGCGCGCGGCCGCCCGTAGCGGCGGCGGCGAACACCGGATCGCTCAAGCCCGCCGCGATCCGCGCCGGGACCTCGCCCGACAGGTGCATCGCAAAGCCCTGATCGGTGATGTCCCAGCGAATCAGCTCGGCCGAATCGGGGAGCGTCGTCGCGAAGGGCTGGCCGAGCGCAAGGCCGGCCGGCTCCGCGGTGATCAGCGCCGCCGCCGCGCCATCGCCGAATTGCAGCATCGCGAGCAACGGCTCGAGCGCGGGCGTATCCTGCAGATGCAGCGTCGAGAGTTCGACGCACAGGACGAGCACGCGCGCTTGCGGGTCGGAACGGACGATATGGCGCGCGCTGCGCACCGCAGCGACCGCGGCATAGCAGCCCATGAAGCCGACGAGCAGCCGCTCGACCGAGGGATCGAGCCCGAGCCGCGCGGCGACGATCTGGTCGATTCCGGGCGCGACGAAGCCGGTGCAGCTCGCGACGACGAGGTGGGTGATCCCGTCGAGCGCGACCTGCGCGCGCAACGCGTCGATCGCGGCGAGGCTCAAAGCGGGCGCGAATCGCGCGTAGAGCTGCATCCGCTCGGCCGTGCCGGGGAGCAGATCGCGCGCGTAGAACCCGCCGGGATCGACCGGCGACCCGCCGTCGTCGCCGATCGGCAGTACCGACCAGCGATGCCCGATCGCGGCGCGCGCCGCCATGCGATCGAACACGCGGGCGGCGCGCGCATCGGGCAAACGCGTGCGCGCCCATGCGATGAAGGCGTCATGGATGTCATGATCCGGAACGGCGGTGCCGATCGCGGCGATATGGGCGGTGCTAGGCAAGCGGGACTTTCACAGACCGGCGGTACATCCGGTTTCGAAAGACAACGCTACGCCAGCCGCTACGATCCGCAAGGGGACACAGAAACCGCGACCGCGCCGCACGCGGATCGACCGCCACGGCACGGTGTCCCGTGCGTGGCAGCGAATTCCAGATGAAAAGTGGTGCGGCCGAGAAGACTCGAACTTCCACGGGCTTTCGCCCACAACGACCTCAACGTTGCGCGTCTACCAGTTCCGCCACGGCCGCACGTAACATCACCGGGCGAGCCCGGCAGCTGGTAGGCGAGCGCCACTAGCAAAGCCTTTCGGGGAGCGCAACGCCTATCGCGCACCGATCAATCGCCGTACCAGCCTTGGCATGAACGCGCGGCACAGCTCCATCCTCGCGGAAACGCGCCGCATCCTCGCGCTCGCCTGGCCGGTGATGCTGACCAGCCTCAACTGGACGCTGCTGAGCGTCACCGACATTATCGTCGTCGGGTTGACCGGGACCGATCAGGTCGCGGCGTTCGGGGCGAGTCGCGCGCTGACCTTCGTCACCATCGTCGCGGGCCTGGCGTGGCTGTCGGGGATATTGGTGGCGGTGTCGCGCGCCGAGGGGGCGGGGGAGCCGCTGCGGACCGGCGACACCTTTCGCGCGGCGTTGCTGCTCGCGGCGGTGCTCGGGACGGTCGGCGCGATCGGATTCGGGCTGTTCGCCGCGCCGCTGCTCGCCGCGATCGGCGTCGCCCCGCCGCTCGTCGCGCCGGCGGCAGCGGTGGTGCGGGTGATGGCGCTCGCTTATCCCGCGCAGATGATCCTGATCGCGGCGAGCTTCTTTCTGGAAGGGCTCGCGCGACCGCGGCGGGTGATGGTGGTCAACCTTGCGACCGTCCCGCTCAACGCGCTGCTCGCCTGGGCGCTGTCAGGGGGGCATGCCGGGCTGCCGATGCTGGGTGCGGTGGGCGCAGCGACGGCGACCGCGATCGTGTCGCTGATCGGCGCGGTCGCGATGCTGGCAATGGCGTGGACGATCGAGTCGGCCGCAGCGCGCGGGATTCGCCGCGTCGGCCCCGCCTCGTGGGCGCGTGCGGTGCCAGAGGCGGTGGCGCTCGCGCGCTTCGGGGTGATCCCGGCGATCGCCTCTGGGCTCGAGCTCGCGGGCTTCTCGGTCCTGATCGCGCTGTCGACCGATTTCGGCGCGGTCACCGCGCACGGTTTCCAGATCGTCTTTTCGCTCCATAACCTCACCTTCGGCGCGGCGGCGGGGCTCGCGTCGGCGGCGGGCGTACGCGTGGGCAATGCGGTGGGCGAGGAGGTCGTCGGCGCGGGTGTTCCGGGCGCAGCGCGGCAGCGCACCTTCATCGCGACCGGGCTGACCGCGGCGCTGACCGGGCTGCTGGCGCTGGCGTTGTTCGTCGCGCGCGGACCGATCGTCGCCGCCTTCCCGGCCGCACCGGGAGTCCACGGCGTCGCGCTCGCGCTGCTACCGGTATGGACGCCCTTCATTCTGTTCGACGGGGTGCAGCTCGTCTTCGTCTATGCGCTGCGCTCGCTTGGCGACCAGATCTTCGCAGGGTTCAACAGCATTCTTGCCTATTTCATCATCACCGGCGGGACGGCGTGGCTGTTGGTCGGTGCGGGCATGGGGCCGGTCGGGCTGATCTATGCGGCGGGCGCGGGGATGGTCACTGCGACGCTGCTGCACGGGGGCCGCTTCCTGTGGGTCAGCGCGGCGGCTCGCCGGAAAAGCTGAGCACCAATTCCTTGGCGTTGACCGGAACGTCGAGCTTGGCGCTGTTGAAGTCGAGCTTGCCGCGCGGCGCGAGCGTATTGGCCTCGGGCCGGATCATCCAGCTGAACACGATCCGGCGTTGCGCATCGCGCAGGTCGGCGCGGATGTCGGGGACGGGCTGCGGCGAATCGGTCGGGTTGAGCACGGTGCCGCTCACCGCGAAGATCTCGTTGCCGTTGAAGACGTGCTGGTCGATCGGCTTGCTGACGATCTTGAGCGGGGTGCCGGCATTGCGCTGGAACAGGTCGCTCGCGAGGCCTGGGGCACCCGAATAGACGATCCCGCCGAAGGCCGCGATCATCACGACGCCAGCGGCGAGTGCGGCGATCGTCCAGCGCTTGGCCGGATTGCGGCGCGCGCGGAACGGCGGCGCGTGCGCGAAGGCGTCATAGCCGGATTGGCTCGGCGCTGCAGCCTCGGTGGGCGCGGCATGCTCGACCGGGGGCGGCGCGTCGGGAATGGGCGGCGATACCGCGGCCTCGGTCGCCGAAGCGTCGTCGCGATCGAGCGTCTCGTCGGCGGTGACGCCCTCCTGGAACCAGCTATGCTTGCAGCTGGCGCAGCGCACAGTGCGTCCATCGGGCCCGATCGCGCTGTCGGGTACGAGGTAACGCGTGTGGCACTCGGTACATTCGAGGATCATGATACGGCTTTGGCCCCGTTGCCGCCCGCTGGCAACGTGTCTCGAAATCTACGCCTTTGCGCAGAGACCCGCAAGGGCCGCGATGCGTCCGCGCTTGTCGCAGCGTGGCGGATCGTGCGATGCAGCACAGGGGCATAGATCAGAAGCGAGCAACACCCGCCACATGGCGAATATCGTCCAGTTCGAGAATGTGGGGCTGCGCTACGGCACCAGCGAGGAGACGTTGACCGATGTCAGCTTCACCCTGTCGAGCGGCGCGTTCTATTTCCTGACCGGCGCGTCGGGGGCGGGCAAGACCTCGCTGCTGCGGCTGCTCTATCTCGCGCAGCGCCCGACGCGCGGCAATATCCGGCTGTTCGGCGAGGATGCGGTGACGCTGCCGCGTGCGCGCCTCCCGGGCTTTCGCCGGCGGATCGGCGTGGTGTTCCAGGATTTCCGGCTCGTTCCGCATCTCTCGGCATTCGACAATATCGCGCTGCCGTTGCGCGTCTCGGGCGTGCCCGAAAGCGACGTCGCGGCGCCGGTGCGCGAAATGCTCGACTGGGTGGGCCTCAGCGACCGGGTCGATGCCAAGCCGCTGACGCTGTCGGGCGGCGAGCAGCAGCGCGTCGCGATCGCGCGCGCGGTGATCGGCCGGCCCGAAATGCTCGTCGCCGACGAGCCGACCGGCAACGTCGATCCCGACATGGCCGAGCGGCTGCTCCACCTGTTCGATTCGCTCAACCGGCTCGGGACGACGGTGGTGGTGGCGACGCACGATTTCCACCTGCTCGGGCGGATCCAGAACGCGCACATGATGCGGCTCGACAAGGGCCGCCTGCTCGATCCGACCGGCTCGCTGCGCTTCCCGCCGCCGGCGAACGGCGAATGAATCTGGCGCTGCTCGCCTCGACCGCCGACCGGCGGCTGCTCGACGAAAGCCGCGGCACGCGCGCGATGACGTGGGTGATGGCGATCATGCTGTTTCTTACCGTCCTGGCCGCAGCGCTTGGTCTTGGCACGCTGGGGGCCGCGACGCTGCTCGATCGCCAATTGGCGGGGCGGTTGACGGTGCAGATCGTCGAACCGGTCGAAACCCAGCGGCTCGACCAGGCGGCGCGGGCGCTCGCGGCGCTCAGGACGATGCCAGACGTCACGCGCGCGACTGCGGTCGACCATGCCAAGCTCGCGACGCTGTTGCGGCCATGGCTCGGCAGCGACGCGGCCGATCCCGACCTGCCGATTCCGGCGATGATCGATGTCGATCTGGGCGGGGCCGGCGCGGGCGCGGTTGCGCGCGTCACCGCTGCGGTGCGTCGCGTCGCGCCGTCGGCGCGGATCGACCGGCACGAGAGCTGGATGTCGCCGGTGCGCGACTTCATGGCGATGGTCACCTGGCTTGCCGGCGGGCTCGTCCTGTTGATGGCGGCGGCGACCGCGGCGGTGGTGATCCTCGCGGCGCGCGCAGGGCTCGAGACGCATCGCGCGACGATCGAAGTGCTCCACATGCTGGGGTCGACCGACGTCCAGGTCGCACGGCTGTTCCAGCGGCGGATCGCGCTCGACACGTTGCTCGGCGGGTTGCTCGGCACCGTATGCGCGTTTGCAATGGTCGGCGTGATCGGATGGCAGCTCTCGGCGCTCGGCTCGGACCTGCTTGCCGGGCTGACGCTCGGCGCGCGCGACTGGATCCTGCTCGCTGGCTTGCCGATCGCCTTCGCGCTGCTCGCGACCTTCGCCGCGCGCCAGGCGGTGCTCGGCACGCTCGGCAAATATCTATGATCCTTCGCATCCTCGCCGTGCTGGCGCTGCTCTACGGGATCGGCTTCGCGATCTTCCTCAAGACGATCCCCGCGCCGCTCGACGGCCCGAGGACCGACGCGATCGTCGTGCTGACCGGCGGGGCCGGGCGGATCGACCGCGGGCTTGCCTTGCTCAAGGCGCATGCCGGGCAGCGCATGCTGATCAGCGGCGTCGCGCCCGAGGTGACGCCGGGCGAACTGGCGCACGAATATCGCGTCAGCCCGGCGCTGTTCCATTGCTGCATCGATCTCGGTCATGAGGCGGTCGATACGCGCTCGAACGCCGACGAGACCGCCGATTGGGTGCGCGACCACCGGTACAAATCGGTCCGGCTGGTGACGTCGGACTGGCATCTCGCGCGCGCCAAGCTCGAATTGGTCAATGCGCTCGACGGCGATGCCAGCGTGATCGGCGACGGGGTGCAGAGCAGCCCGCGCTATGCCGTGCTGATCGGCGAATATAACAAATTGCTGGTGCGGCGCGCGGCGTTGCTGATCGGGACCGCCAAATGACCGCGCTGCGCAACCTGCTGTTCAAGCTGCTGTTCTACGGCGGATCGGTGCCGATCGTGCTGACCACGCCGATCTCGGCGCTGATCGGCTGGCCCGCACTCGTCGCGCACACGCATTTCTGGACGCGCTGGCACGGCTGGACGACGCGCCATATCCTCGGGATCGATCAGCGGATCGAGGGCGGGCGCTTCGGCGACATGGCGTTCGGCGGCGCGCCGGTGCTCTACGCCGCCAAGCACCAGTCGATGTACGAGACGCTCGAGCTCGGGCGGATGCTGCGCAACCCCGCGATCGTGATGAAGCAGGAGCTGACCGACATTCCGGTGTGGGGCTGGGCGGCGAAGCGCTATGGCGTCATCGTCGTCGATCGCGAGGCGTCGGCTGGCGCTTTGCGGCGAATGCTGCGCGATGCGCGCGCCGCCTTGGCGGCGAAGCGCTCGATCCTGATCTTCCCTGAGGGCACGCGCGTTTCGCCGGGCGAGCAGCCCGAGCTGCGCGCGGGGTTCGCCGGCCTGTATCAGATGCTCAAGATTCCCGTGGTGCCGGTGGCGATCGACAGCGGGCTGGTGTGGCCGAAGCATGGGCCCAAGGTGCCGGGCACGGTGACCTTCCGTTTCGGCGATCCGATCCCGCCGGGGCTGCCGCGCGAAGAAGCCGAGCGGCGGGTGCATGCTGCGATCAACGCGCTGGATACGCCGCGCGGCTAACGAAAATCGCCCGTCATCCCCGCGTAAGCGGGGATCCCGCTGCCTGGCCCGCGCTGAGTAGAAGAAGCGGGACCCTCGCTTTCGCGAGGGTGACGGCGGGGGTATTCCGAATGGCTATTCGTGCGTCCGCCCGAAATCCGGCGCCGGGTCGTCCTGCCCCTGTTCGATGATCCCGCGCCGCACCGCGCGCGTCTTGGTGAACAGCTCGAACAGCTCGTCGCCCTTGCCCCAGCGGATCGCGCGCTGGAGCGCCGAAAGATCCTCCGAGAAACGCTGGAGCATATCGAGCACCGCCTCGCGATTGGCGAGGAACACGTCGCGCCACATCGTCGGGTCCGACGCGGCGATGCGCGTGAAATCGCGGAAGCCGCCCGCCGAATATTTGATCACTTCGGACTGCGTGACCTCTTCCATGTCCGACGCGGTGCCGACGATCGTATAGGCGATGAGATGCGGCAGATGGCTGGTGATCGCGAGCACGCGGTCGTGATGGTCGGGCGCCATCGTCTCGATCTCGGCGCCGAGGCGCCGCCAGAATTCGGCGACGCGCTCGACCGCGAGCGTGTCGGTGCCCTCGGGCGGCGTCAGGATGCACCAGCGCTTGTGGAACAGCGTCGCGAAGCCCGCTTCGGGGCCGCTGCGCTCGGTTCCGGCGACGGGGTGCGCGGGCACGATCGTCGCGTCGGGCAGCGCTGCTGTCAGCGCCCGGACGACTTCAGCCTTGCAGCTCCCGACATCGCTGACCACGGCTTCGGGAGGAAGATCGGCGGCGAAATCGCTCGCGGCGGCTTCCATCGCGCCGACGGGCACGCACAGGATGACGAGGTCGGCGTCGATCACCGCCGCCCCGCTGCTGCTCGCGACATCGTCGAACATGTCGAGCCGCTCGGCGGTCGCGCGCACGTCGGGATCGGCGTCGTAGCCGGTCAGCGCGACGCTCGGCATCGCGGCGCGCGTGGCGCGCGCGATCGAGGATCCGATCAGGCCGATCCCGATGATGGTGACGCGGGCGAAAGGCAGCATGGCGCGCCGCATGGCGGATCGCTGGCGTCATGGCAAGGTTTGCGCCTCTGGCGTTGTCGCGCGTCCCTGCTAGGAAAGCCCAAGTGGGAGACGGGAATGCGGGGTGGCGAAACGGTCTGGCATGCGCTGGAAGACGCGCGACAGGCGAACCTGAGCGAAGCGGGCATCGCTCCGCCGGTGCCAGGCGATACCGGACAGACGCGCCGCGCGGTGTTGCTGGCGCTGGGCGCGAGCGGAGTCGCGGCGGCACTGCCGCGGCCCGCCTTTGCGGCGCCGGGTGGTGGCCCGGTGGCGATCATCGGCGGCGGGATCGCCGGGCTGACGGCGTTGTGGCACCTGACGCAGGCCGGGATCGACGCGCAGCTCTATGAGGCGCGTACGCGGCTCGGCGGGCGGATGTACACCGCGCACGAACCCGGCAAGCCGACGGTCGAGGCGGGCGGGCAGCTCGTCAACACCGACCATGCCGACATGCACACCCTCACGCGCGAATTCGGACTTGCGCTGCTCGACCGCAAGGGCGCGCCGCATCGCACCGTCATCCTGAGCGACGGCAAGGAAGTGCCCGAGGGCAAGCTCGCGGCCGCCTTGCGCGGAATCGCCGGGCAGATCGATGCCGATTCGGTCCGGCTCGACCAGAATTACGCCAAGGTCGCGCTCGAGCTCGATGCGATGAGCTTCACCTCCTATCTCGACAAGCACGCCGCGCTGATGCCCGATCCATGGGTGCGCCGCCTGATGGAGGCGACCGCGCGCACCGAATATGGCGTCGAGCCGGGCCAGGCCTCGGCGATCGAGCTGATCTTCAACCTGCCGTCGATCTCGGGGCGGCGGATCGACGTGCTCAGCCGCAGCGACGAACGCTATCTGATCGAGGGCGGCAGCAGCGCGCTGATCGCAGCGATGGCGGCGCGGCTCACCGGGCGGATCACCACCAACCGTCGCGTGACGCGGGTCGATCCGTTCGGGCCCGGCGTGCGGCTGGTTTTTTCGGACGGCAAGACCGTCGATGCCGCCAACGTCATCGTCACGACGCCCGCTTCGGTCACGCGGAAGATCGATTTCCGCATCCCGCTGCCGCCGCTGTGGACGCGCTTCATCGCCGAGGTCGGGCTCGGCGTGAACATGAAGGTCCAGGCCGGGATGAGCGCGCGGCCGTGGGACAAGGTGATGGGCCGCGGCGGCGAGATCTGGCAGACCAATCCGCGCGGTGGCGTCGCGAGTGGCTGGGACGGCAGCGTGCGCGGGCGTGGTGCTAGCGGCGACGTGTGGACCTGGTTCCTCGGCGGCGCCGAAGTCGCCGCGGCCGATACGCCCGAACCCGCGGCGCTCGCCAAGCGCTTTGCAGCGCAGGCCGAAGCGGGCCTGCCGGGCATCACTGCCGCGACGAGCGCGTTCGCGCGGCGCAGCAACTGGCATCGTGACCCCATGTCGATGGGGGCCTATGTCAATTTCCGCCCCGGGCAGCTGACGCGCTTCGGCCGGCTGATCTGGACCGAAGTCGACGGCATGGCGAAGGCGCCGGTCGCGTCGGGCCCTGTACTCTTCGCTGGCGAACATCTCTCCGACGCCTATCCCGGTTACATGAACGGCAGCGCGCAGACCGGGCGGCTGGCGGCGCAGACGATCATCGCCGGGCGCGCGCATGCGCGCCGCTTGAGTTGAGCCCTGCGCAGGCCTAACCGCAGGCAAATGAGCGACGATCCGCGTTTCGGGCTAGCCCGCCATGTCAGCCTGCCCGGGCCGCTCCGGCTCGATGGCGGCGTGCTGCTCTCGCCGGTCGAGATCGCCTACGAGACCTATGGCAGCCTCAACGCCGACGCCAGCAACGCGATCCTGCTGTGCCACGCGCTGACCGGTGACCAGCATGTCGCCTCGGCGCATCCGGTGACGGGCAAGCCCGGCTGGTGGGTGCGGATGGTCGGGCCGGGCAAGCCGATCGATCCGGCGCGGCACTTCATCGTCTGCGCCAATGTGCTGGGGAGTTGCATGGGCTCGTCGGGCCCGGCGACGGTCAATCCGGCGACCGGCGCGCCCTGGGGAATGGCGTTCCCCGTCATCACGATCCGCGACATGGTGCGTGCGCAGGCGATGCTGCTCGATCATCTCGGCATCGAGACGCTGCAAGCCGTCGTCGGCGGCTCAATGGGCGGGATGCAGGCGCTGAGCTGGCCCGCGACCTTCCCCGAGCGTGTCCGCGCCGCGGTGGTGATCGCCTCGACCGCGCGTCATACCGCGCAGAACATCGCCTTCCACGAAGTCGGGCGCCAGGCGGTGATGGCCGACCCGAAATGGCGCGGCGGCGCCTATTACGAAGCCGGCGATCCGCCTGCGGCGGGGCTCGCGGTCGCGCGGATGGCGGCGCATATCACCTATCTGTCGGAGGCGGGGCTGACCGAAAAATTCGGCCGCCGACTTCAGGCGCGCCCCGACCGGCCCGATGGCGCGATCAGCTTCGGCTTCGACGCCGATTTCCAGATCGAAAGCTATCTGCGCCACCAGGGGATCAGCTTCGTCGATCGCTTCGACGCCAATTCCTACCTCTATATCACGCGCGCGATGGATTATTTCGATCTCGCGGGGGAACATGGCGGGCAGCTCGCCACGGCCTTCCGCGCGGCCAGGGCGCGCTTCTGCCTCGTCAGCTTCGATACCGACTGGCTGTATCCCACCGCCGAATCGCGCGCGATCGTCCATGCGCTCAACGCCGCCGGGGCGCCCGTCAGCTTCGTCGAGCTGTCGAGCCCGTTCGGGCACGACGCCTTCCTGCTCGACGCGCCCGAGATGAACCGTGTCGTCAACGGCTTCCTGAGGGCGGGCGAATGATCACGCTGTCCGCCGACCCAGCCCTGTTCGACGGGCCGCGAATCCACGCCTGGCTCGCTTCGAGCTATTGCTCGCCCGGTATCGCCCGCCCCCTGGTCGAGCGCGCGCTCGGCGGTTCGCACTGCCTCGGTGCCTACAGGGGCGGCACCCAGATCGGCTTTGCCCGCGCGATCACCGATCGCGCGACCTTCGCCGCGGCGCGGCGCGCATGACCGCGCTGCGCCCCGATCTCGCGATCATCGCCGAGCATGTCGCGCCCGGCAGCCGGATCCTCGACGTCGGCTGCGGCGATGGCGCGCTGATGGCGGCGCTCCGCGACACCAAGCGGGTCGATGCGCGCGGGCTCGAGCTCGATTCGGGCAATGTCGCCGCGGCGGTGTCGCGTGGGCTGTCAGTGATCCAGGGCGATGCCGATCTGGATCTCGCCGATTATCCGCAGGCGAGTTTCGATTATGCGATCCTCAGCCAGACGCTGCAGACCGCCAAACGTCCCGACGTCGTGCTCGACCATCTGCTCCGTGTCGGCCGCCAGGCGTTCGTGTCGTTCCCGAATTTCGCGCATTGGCGCGTGCGGCTGTCGCTGTTGCTCGGCGGGCGGATGCCGGTGACGCGGCTGCTGCCCGAGCGCTGGTACGACACGCCCAACATTCACCATGTCACGATTGACGATTTCCGCAGCTTCGTGCGCGAGCGCGGGATCATCGTCGAGGGTGCCTGGTTCCTGTCGGGGGATCAGCGCACGATCACCGCAGCGGCCAATGTGCTGGCCGAGCACGCTGTGTTTCTCCTGAGGAAGACAACTTAAATCAGGAACTAAAGCGTTGGACGCGGGGTTCGTAGGTTTCGTCACCCTGAAGGTTACCCTGTTCATGTCCGCTACCGCCCTCATTGTCGAAGACGAGATTTTCGTTGCACTCGACCTCGAGCGGATCCTGATGGATGCAGGGTACGCCGTCAAAGCGATCGCGGCGGATCGCACCGGCGCGCTCGACGCGGCTGCCGATTGCAGCTTTGCGTTGGTCGACATCAATTTGCGCGACGGCGCGACCGGTCCCGACCTGGCGCGAACGCTTGCGCGCGATTATGGCGTCAAGGTGATCTTCGTGACCGCCAACCCGGGACAGATCGCGCATCCGAGCGGCGCGGTCGGCTATGTCCGCAAGCCGTTCCGCGCCGATGCGATTCTCGCCGCGGCGGCAGCCGCCACGGTTGGGTCCGAAACAGTCGAGCATGTGGATTTCGTACCGCTCGCCTGATCTTTCCCGATGGGGACCGGCGCTGCTGGGATGATCGTCAAACCCGGCTGAGCGAACGTTCGGGAAGCATGATTTCGACCTCGAGCCCAGTGCTTTCCCAGCGCTGCGCTACAGTGCCAGCGAGTTGACGAACGGCGCTCAGTTCAATCAACTGCGATCCAAAACCCGTCTTTTCTGGCGGCGCAACGATCGGGCCGCCGCTTTCGCGCCATTCGATTATCACGCGGTCGCCAGCGCGGCGGCTGTGCACCCGGATCGTGCCGTCATCATTGTACAACGCGCCATATTTGGTCGCATTGGTCGCAAGCTCATGGAATAGCAACGCGAGCGGCGTCGCCGACCGGTCATCGATCACGATGTCGTCGCCGGTCACCAAGATGCGCGGCGCGATGCGCGACTGATAGGGCTCGAACAGTTCGGTAAGCAGCCCTTGGAGGCTCGTTTGTTCGGCCGCCGGGCGCGATTGCGCGCTGTGCGGCCGGACGAAATCATGGGCGCGTCCAAGCGCGATGACCCGCGCGCGTAAATCGTCGGCGACATTGGCAAAGCCCGGATGCGCGCGTGCGGAAAAGCCGATCAGGCCGGAAATCACCGCGAAAATATTCTTGATGCGGTGGCTCAGCTCTTGCGCGACGACTTCGCGCTCTTCGCGTACGAGCTTGCCCTCGTGAATGTCGGTGCAGGTGCCGAACCAGCGGACGATCGCGCCATTGGCGTCGTAGATCGGCAGGGCGCGGCCGAGCGTCCAGCGGTATTCGCCATCGTAGCGGCGCAGGCGATATTCGATCTGATATGGCTCGCCGGTGGCAAGCGAGCGCTGCCACACCGCCCAGGCGCGCTCCTGGTCCTCGGGATGGAACACGCCGTTCCACCCCTCGCCATCGGTCGATCCCGCCGGAACGCCGGTAAATTCGTACCAGCGCGCATTGTAATAATCGTGGAAGCCGTCGGGCTGGGTTGACCAGACCATTTGCGGCATCGTGTCCGCGAGCGTGCGGAAACGGCCTTCGCTGTCGCCGATCGCGGCGCGCGAGGCGGCCGCCGAGCGGCTGTCGCCCAGTCGCCGCAGCACGTCGGCGGCGAGCACCGCAAGGCCCTGGCGCTGCAGCGGGGTGAGCCCCGCGCGCGGGACGGTATCGATCACGCACAGCGACCCGAGCGGGATGCCGTCCTCGCGCACCAGCGGCACACCGGCGTAGAAGCGGATGCCGAGCCCCTCGGTGACGAGCGGATTGTCGGCGAAGCGCGGATCGCGCGTCGCGTCGGGAACGACCATGATGGTGTCCTCGAGCATGGCATGCGCGCAGAACGAGGTTTCGCGCGGCGTTTCCGACAGATCGAGCCCGGTGCGCGACAGGAAGGTCTGCCGCTCGGCCTCGACGATACTGACCAGGCTGACGGGCACGCCGCACAGCGCCGCGGCGAAATCCGTGATCCGGCGCAGCGCTGCGTCGTCGCGCAGCGTTTCGATATCGTGTTCCGCGATCGCGTCGGCGCGCGCGCCTTCGTCGATCCGCCAGCCGGGGCGAGCCTCAGCGGGCGGTGCGGGAGTCTCTGTCATATCCAAGCGTTAACGCGGTACGGCGCCGCGGGTTCAGAACGGCACATCATCGTCGAGATCATCGGCGAATCCGCCGCGCTGGCCGCCGCCGCCGGCCGGGGCGCCGCCACGCGCCGCGCCACCACCGCTGCGCTGGCCGCCGCCATAGCCGCCACCGCCGCCGCCACCGAAATCGTCATTCCCGCCGAAATCGTCGCGCGGACCGCCGCCGCCACCGCCGCCGCCACCCGCACCGGGCGCACCGTCGAGCATCGTCAGCACGCCGTTGAAGCCCTGCAGCACGATCTCGGTCGAATATTTGTCGTTGCCGCTGGCGTCCTGCCATTTGCGCGTTTTCAGCGCGCCCTCGATATAGACTTTCGACCCCTTGCGCAGATAGCGTTCGGCGACGCCGCCCAGCGCTTCGTTGAAGATCGCGACCGAATGCCATTCGGTCTGTTCCTTGCGCTCGCCGGTGTTCTTGTCCTTCCACGTCTCCGACGTGGCGATCCGCAGGTTGACCACCTTGCCGCCATTCTGGAACGACTTGCTCTCGGGATCGCGCCCGAGATTCCCGATGATGATCACCTTGTTGACGCTGCCGCCCGCCATATCCCTAATCCCGCTGCTGTGGGGCCCGCTAGAGCCCGAATCCGATCGCGGCCCAATAGACCGCTCCTGCAGCGATGTAAGCGAGCGCGAACAAATAGCCAACCATGAAGGCGGGCCACTTCCATCCGTTGGTCTCGCGCCGGGTCACCGCGATCGTCGAAATGCACTGCGGCGCGAACACGAACCACATCAGGAAAGCGAGCGCGGTGGGCAAACTCCAGCGTGTGTGGAGCGTTTGCGCCATTTTGGATTCATCTGCGTCGCCGGCGGTGTCGATCGCATAGACGGTACCGAGTGCTGCCACCGCGACCTCGCGCGCCGCCATCGCCGGGATCAACGCGAGCACGATGTCGCGATTGAAACCGATCGGGCGGAAGGCGGGTTCGATCCCGTTGGCGATCCGTCCGGCGACCGAATAATTGACCGGCGACACCGGGCTGCCCTCGGGCGGCTTGGGGAAGCTCAGCAACGCCCACAGCACGATCGTGGTGAAGGCGATCGTCGTGCCGGCACGCTTGAGGAAGATCTCCGCACGGCTCCACAGCCCGATCGCGAGATCGCGCAGCCGCGGCAGCTGATATTTCGGCATCTCCATCATGAAGCCCGACGAGGCGCCCTTGGTCACCGTCCGGCGCAGCACGAAGGCGACGACGAACGCGCCGACCACGCCCATGATGTAGAGCCCGAGCATCACCAGCCCTTGCAGCCCGACGAACGGCAGTACCTTGGTGTCGGGGATCAGCGCGCCGATCACCAGCGTATAGACGGGGAGCCGCGCCGAGCAGGTCATCAGCGGCGCGACGAGGATCGTGGTCAGCCGGTCCTTCTCGTCCTCGATCGTCCGCGTCGACATGATGCCGGGCACCGCGCAGGCGAAGCTCGACAGGAGCGGGATGAAGGCACGCCCCGACAGCCCGACGCTCGCCATCATCCGGTCCATCAGGAAAGCGGCGCGGACCATGTAGCCGCTCGCCTCGAGCACGAGGATGAAGAAGAACATGATCAGGATCTGCGGCAGGAACTTCACCACTGCCCCGACGCCGGCGATGATCCCGTCGGTGATCAGCGAGCGCAGCACCGAATCGGGCATCGCCTGCTTGACCAGCCCGGCGATCCAATCGAACACGCCGGCGATCGCGTCGGCCGGCGCGGCGCCTGCGAAGAACACCGCCTGGAACATCACGAACAGGATGGCGAACAGCAGCACCAGCCCGAACACCGGATGCAGCGCGACCGCATCGAGCGCATTGCCCCAGCGCCGCGCCGGGGCTTCCTCGACCGTCGCCGCTTGCGCGATCTTCCGCGCGCGGCGCTGCAGCGTGACGATGTCCTCGCCGATCGCATGGTTGCTCGGGCGCAGCCGGATCGCGGCGTCCGCATCGACGATCCCGCCGAGCAGGATCTTCAATTCGTCGAGCCCCCGCCGCCGCACCGCGACGGTCGGTACGACCGGAACGCCGAGTTCGGCCGCGAGCTTCAACGGATCGAGCGTCAGCCCGTCGCGCTCGGCGAGATCGAACATGTTGAGCGCGACCACCACCGGCAGTCCGAGCGCGATCAGCTGGAGCGTGAAGCGAAGATGGTTGTCGAGGTTCGACGCGTCGACCACGACCACCAGCGCGTCGGGCAACCGCTCGCCCGCCTGCGTGCCGGTGACGAAGTCGCGCGTTACGCGCTCGTCGGGGCTCGACGGGTCGAGGCTATAGGCGCCGGGAAGATCGACGAGATCGACGATCCGCCCGTCGGGGAGCGTCAATTTGCCCGAATGGCGCTCGACCGTGACGCCGGGATAATTGCCGACCTTCTGCCGGGCGCCGGTCAGCGCGTTGAACAGCGCGCTCTTGCCGGCATTGGGATTGCCGACCAGCGCCACCAGCGGCGCAGCGGTCATGTTACTGCGTGACGGGCGAGACGAGGATCGCGCCGGCAACCGCCCGGCGAAGCGCGACGGTCATGCGGCCGATGCGGCACGCGATCGGCCCTTTGCCGAGGCTTGCGCGATGAAGCACTTCGACCCCGACGCCTTCGTCGAAGCCGAGTTCGCGCAGACGGCGCGCCTCGGGCGTCGACAGATGCGTCCAGTCGATCGCCGCGACCGTTGCCTGGCGGCGCTGCGGCAGCGATTCGAGGCTGAACGACTCAGAGGATGAAGGCTTCATGCTGCGCAAGATATCCATCTGCGAGCGATTATCAATAACAACGGGGCAACGCCAGCTTTAATTGCGACGCACTCGCAATCAGACCGCGGGGTAGCGCAGCCGGCCGATGAACCGCGACAGGCTCGGGCGAAGCTCGGACTTGGTGACGAGCTTGGCCTTGGCGGTCTCGAACCGCAGGATCCCCTCGATCCGCCGCGCGAGGAAGGCGCGCGTGTCGGCATACCCATCGCTCTGGTCGTCGAGAAAGACCGTGACGGTCGCGGCATAGACGCCGGCGAGGATCGCGCGCTTGGTATAGTGATTATAGTCGGTCGCGGTATCGCCGGCGGCGCGCCACATCACATCCGCCGCGTGCCAGCCGAGCTTGACCCCGCGCACGGCATTCTGCGGCAGCGCAAGGATGGCGAGCGCGCGGCGCAGCGCTTCGCGGTCGGGCGCCGTTTCGGCGAGCCGCGCTTCGACCAGCGCGGTGATCTTCTCGCGGATCTTCATCCTGCCGAGGTGTTCGGGCGAAACGCGAACCAGCATGTCGGCGTCGATATGCGCGAACCACGCCGCAATCATGTCGACCGCGCCGCCCGGAAAGGCGAGCCGCGCGACGTCGCGATCGACGCCAGCGCCATCGGCCGCCATGTCGCGCGCCGCGTCGCCCCAACCGTCGAAGCCCGCATTGCTCGCGATGGCGGGGGCGAGTGCGGCACGGATTTCGTCGAGCGTCGCGTCGGCGAGCGAAGCTGCGGGGGCGAGCGAGTCTGTCATGCCTGCTATCTAGGCGCGTGGACGCCGACTGACCAGTACGAGCGCGATCGCAACGAGCACCGCGCCGACCAGATCGGCCACGCCCAGTCGCTCGCCATAGACGATCCAGCCGATCGTCCCGGCGACCACCGGCTGCGTCAGCAGACCAAGCCCCACCGTCAGCGGCGGCAAGCGGCCGAGCGCATAGATCATCATGCCCTGGCCGATGATCTGGCTGACCAGGGCAAGGCCGATCAGCGGGCTCCAGTCGGTCGGCAGGATCTTCTCGCCCATCACCACCGCGAAGGCGAGCAACGGCAGCACGCTGGCGAGCGTCGACAGCGCGAGCGCGGGGAGCGGCGCCATCGTCGCGCGGGCGCGCGCCATCAGGATGAAATAGCCGGTATAGAGGATGCCGGCGGTCAGGCAGAGCAGATCGCCCGCGAGATGGCGCGGGTCGAGCTGGTACGACCGCCCCATCAACAGCCCCGCGCCGATCGTCGCGAGCCCAAGCGCTACGCCCTGCAGCCGCGTCGGCCAGGCGCGCGCGACGAGGAAGCCGTAGAGCGGGAACATCAACGTCGCCGAATTGCCGAACAGCGTCGCATTGGCGAGCGTGGTGCGCAGAATGCCGAGGTGCCAGCTGCCGAGATCGGCGGCGAAACACAGCCCGCCCAGCGCGATCATCCCCCATAGCGCGCGCGGCACTTCGCGTGGCCGCCAACCCGTCGCCAAGGCCGCTCCGGCCAGGATCGGCGCGGCGAGCGTGATCCGCCAGAACGCCGAGGCGATCGGCCCGGTATCGGCGAGTCGCACGAACCACGGCCCGAAGGCGAGCGCGGCATTCGCGACGATCAGCGCGAGCAGCGGTAGAAGCGTCGTTTCGTCGGCGACAGTTTTTCTTTTTGGCGGGGCCACGTGCATGCCGCCCCCTAGCTTCCTATCTGTGGCGCGTCTCAGCAAAAGGACTCTGCATGCCAAGTCTGTTCGATCCCATCCAGCTCGGCGCGATCCACGCCCCGAATCGCATCCTGATGGCGCCGCTGACGCGCGGCCGCGCTACCAAGGCGCATGTGCCGACCGAGATGATGGCCGAATATTATACGCAGCGCGCGAGCGCGGGCCTGATCATCTCGGAAGCGACCGGGATTAGCCGCGAAGGTCTCGGCTGGCCGTTCGCACCGGGCCTGTGGACCGACGAGCAGATCGAGCATTGGAAGCCCGTCACCGATTCGGTCCATGCCGCGGGCGGCCGGATCGTCGTTCAGATGTGGCATATGGGCCGTCAGGTGCATTCCTCGGTAATCGGCGGCCAGCCGGTGTCGTCGTCGGCAACCGCGACCGCAGGCCAGGCGCATACATACGAGGGCAAGCAGGATTTCGAAACCGCGCGCCCGCTCGAACTCGACGAAATTCCGCGTCTGCTCGCTGATTATGAGCTCGCGACCAAGAACGCGCTCCGCGCCGGTTTCGACGGCGTCCAGATCCACGGTGCGAATGGTTATCTGATCGACCAGTTTCTGCGCGACAATGCTAACTTTCGCGACGACATCTATGGTGGCTCGATCGAGAATCGCATCCGCCTGATGCGCGAAGTGACCGAGCGCGTGGCGAGCGTCGCGGGTGCCGACCGCACCTCGATCCGCCTGTCGCCCAATGGCGATTCGCAAGGCGTCGACGACAGTAACCCCAAGGCGCTGTTCGTCGCTGCGGCCAAGGCGCTCGACGAGATCGGCATCGCCTTTCTCGAACTGCGCGAGCCCGGCCCCGACGGCACCTTCGGGCGCACCGACGTGCCCAAGCTGTCGCCCGAGATCCGCGAGGTCTTCTCCAACCCGTTGGTGCTCAATTCGGACTATCGCAGCGTCGAAGAGGCGCAGGCGGCAATCGATTCGGGCGTTGCCGATGCGATCGCGTTCGGCCGCACTTTCATCGGCAATCCCGACCTGCCCGAGCGGCTGCGCACCGGGGCGCCGCTCGCCGCGGACAACCCCAAGACGTGGTACAGCCAGGGCGCCGAGGGCTATATCGACTATCCGGCGCTCCAAACCGCGGACGCCTGAAGCTGACGCACGCCGCCGCCCCGATGCGATCGGGGCGGCGGTTGCCGCTTTCGCGCAGACTCAGAAGCGGCGCGCGATGACTCCGGCGCCCCAGCCGAACAGCACCGACAGCGCCACCGCGACCAGCCCATACAGTACCGATCGCCGCTCCGCCGAGCGCGCGACGAAGCGCTCGAAGCCCGATTTGCGGATTTCGATATCGCGCGTCGCCGCCGCTAGCACGCGCCCGTCGCGGATCAGGAAGGTCTCTGCGGTAAAGCGCCCGACCGGCACGCGCGCCGGGATCGTGACACGCGCGCGATAAAGTACGCCGTCGGTGATCTCCACCGCGCCCGGCGCTTCAAGATAGAGGCCGGTGCGCGTCTTCAATTCGACCAGCCCGCGCGCGAAGCGGTCCTGCTCGGTCAGCGGCGCGCTCGAAGCGGGCGACAGCTGCAGGCTCGACAGGCCGAGCTCGTAGATCGCGCGGGTCCGCGCATCGAGCATCCGCGCGATCGGCTTCGACGAGGCAATCGCATAGAAGCTCGGCGCCGAGCGATAGCGCAGCCGGCTGGCATTGACCCAGATCAGCCCGCCGAGCTTCTGCTTCTCGCGCACCAGGATCGACTGGACCGGCCCCTTGACCACGACCACGATGTCGGTCGGCTTGTCGTCGTCGGGCAGCCGCCCGCCCGGATACAGGATCGCGCCGAACAGCAGCAGGTTCGCGCCGGTAAAGCTGTACTGGATCTCGATGTCGCGCTGCGACACGTCGGGGACGAGCACCGGTTTGGCCGCGGGTCGCGGTGCCGATTGCGCCATCAGCAGCGGCGCGGCGGCGACCGCGAGCCAGCCGCGCCTCACGAAAGCTCGACCGAATAGATCTCGTCGGGGCGCCAGCCGAGCCCGAGCGCGATCCGCCCCGCAACGAGCAAAACGATCACCGCGAGCGCGAGCCGCAGATATTCGGGCTTCACCCGCGCCGCGAAGCGCGCGCCGATCTGCGCGCCGGCGACCGAGCCGAGCAGCAGCAAGGCGGCGAGCACGATGTCGACTGCCTTGGTCGTCGTCGCATGCACCATCGTCGCCATCGCGGTGACGAACAGCGTCTGGAACAGCGACGTGCCGACCACCACTTGCGTCGTCATGCCGAGCAGATAGAGCATCGCCGGCACCAGGATGAATCCGCCGCCGACACCGAGCAGGATCGTCAGGATGCCCACGCCGAAGCCGAGCAGCAGCGGGGCGAAGGGCGAGATGTAAAGCCCCGAGCGATAGAAGCGCGTCCGCATCGGCAGCGACGCGACCAGCGGATGGTGGCGGCGCTTGCGCGGCTTGGGCGCCTCGCCGCTGCGCAGCCGGCGGATCGCACCCCACGATTCGGTCGCCATCATACCGCCGATCGAGCCGAGCAGCAGGACATAGACGATCGCGATCACCGTATCGATCTGCCCGCTCGCCTGGAGCAGGCGGAAGATCCAGCCGCCGAACACCGCGCCGACCAGACCGCCCGCGACGAGGAAACCGCCCATCTTGAAATCGACGCCCTTGCGCCGAACGTGCGCGAACACCCCCGACACGCTCGCGCCCGTCACCTGACTTGCCGCAGAAGCGGCCGCGACCGTCGGTGGAATGCCATAGACGATCAGCAGCGGCGTGGTGAGGAAGCCGCCGCCCACGCCGAACATCCCCGACAACAGCCCGACGCCGCCGCCGAGCAGCACGATCACGAGCGCGTTGACCGAAAGATTGGCGATGGGCAGGTAGATGTCCATTGCCCGCCAGCGTTAGCCGCTCAGGGAGCGTGCGCAAAGCACGGCGTTTCAGAAATCGCTGCCAACTGTCAGCGCGGGACCCGATCCCGGATAGGCATTCCCCGCAAGGCGCTCGCGCCAGTCGAGCGCGAACCGCACCGATTGTTTGCCGAGGGGAATTGCAAGGCCGAGCGATGGCCCGAGATCGAGCCGCGTGGCGCCGCGCTGCGCGCCACCCCACACGCCCGCGCCGAGGTCGACGTGCACCTGGCCGAGGCGCGCGACCGGATGTGTGATCCGCGTCGCGCCATCGACATAGGGTTCGGTCGCCGCACGGCGGATGACGCCCAGCTGCGCATAGCATTCCGCGCGCAGCCGGTGTCCGATCGCGATTGGCCCGAAACCGCCGATGACGCCGACCCCGGGACCGCCCTGTCCGTCGGATAAAGCGAGGCGCTGTTCGGCGACAAGCCGTAGCGGGAGCCGAGTCGGCTGCCATTCGATCCCGAGCGACGCCTCGCGCAGCCCGCCACCGAGCGGCGTCGTCACACGACCGACGAGCGCGAGCCGCCGCCCGGGATCGAGCGCGTAGACCAAGCGCGCGCCGGCCTGGGATCCGCCGAGCTGTCCACCGAGCGCGCCTGGGGCGAGCGCCGCTCCGCCGCGTGCCACCATCCAGGCGCTGCCCGACCAGCGCGACGCCGCCGGTATCGGGGGTGGCAGCGCCGGAACGACCATCGCCGATCGCGCGACGGGGGCTTGGTTCGCCGGTACCGCTACCGGATTTGGCGCGGCGCCGTGCTCCGCGAAGGCCGCGTCGACGCGGGGTGCCGCTTCGGGTGGCAGCGACACGGCCACGCGATGGATGAAAGCGCGCTTGGGTCGCCGCGCGAGGGTACTCGGCACGCGTACCGGTGGGCGCGCGGTGGGGGGCAGGAGGGATGGCGGCGGCGACGGTCGCGGCCTCACCGCAGTCGGCCGTGGCGGCTCCCCGGCCTTTGCCACGGCGTCGCTCGCTCCAGACCGTGCCAGAGCGGGCGTGATCGCCTGTCCGTCTGCCGCCGCCTTCGGCGCGGGCCACAGCATCGCGACCCGCAAGGTGACCCAGACGACGGCGATAACGAACAGGAACCGCAAGGGCCTTCCGCGCCCCGCGATGCTCATCGTTCGGGCTCGGGGGCGGAATCGCGAGCGCCGGGAAAAACATGGCGCGTCTTGTCCCATTGCAAGGCCGCGCCGCGCAGCGAGCGGACATACGCCGTCATCGCGCGGCGCCCGGCCAACAATGCGACGTAATTGCTGACCAGTGCGCGCGGCAGCGACCACAGCGCTTCGCGCCAGCCATACGCCGCTCCCGTGGCGGCGGCGCGACACGTCAACCGCCAGGCGAGCAGCACGCCATTCACGCGCAGCAGCCGCACCGTCGCGTCGGACGGCGGCGCAGCCGCCCGCCCGGCAAGCGCATGCACCAGTAAAGAAGCGCCCCAGGCGACCAGCGCGCTATAGGCGACGAACAGCACCAGCACGGCGAGCGGCGCGCGCCGGTCGCGCATCCGCATCCAATGATCGCGCCAGTCGAGCGTGCGGCTCCAGCCGATCCGGTCCCAGCCGGCGAGCGCGATCCCGGTCATCCAGCGCGCCTTCTGCCGCACCGCAGTCGGCACCGTCGCCGGGAAATAGGCGCGCACCGCGACCAGATCGCCGCCGACCCGTTCGCGCACCCGCGCCAGCACGCCGCGCCCGCCGAGCATCGCAATGTGGAGGCCGAGCTCGTAATCCTCGACGATCGAGCCGGCGTCGAACGGTTCCCCGCCGCGCGCCGTGGCGATCCGCCCGAGCATGGCGCGTTCGATCGCGCACCCGACTCCGGCGAGCGGCAGCCCGGCGCCAAGCGCCTGCCGCACGATCATCTGCCGGCTGTGCGCGTCGGCAAATTCGTCGGCATAATGTCCAGATACCAGCGGCGCACCGCGATCGACCAGCGGCAGCACCGGGAGCTGGACCACGGCATAGCGTCCGATCAGCGCATCGAAGACACGCAATTCACCCGGATGGACGAAATCCTCGGCATCGTGCAGCACCACCGCGGCGACGGTGATCCCATCGCGCGCTTCGTCGCGTGCGAGCGCGCGCCACACTGCATTGAGACACCCGGCCTTGGTCGTCGGTCCGTCGGAGGGCCCGATGACGAGCCGCACGCGGCAATCGCCCACGGCGACCGCGGCGACCGCGTCGATCGTCGCGCGATCATTGGGATAGGTGCCGACATAGAGGCGATAATCGTCATGGTCGAAGCGGGCGAGCGCACTGCGCAGCATCGCGCCGATCACGGCCGACTCGTCCCACGCCGCGACGAATACCGCGATGGGTCGCATTGGCCGATGCCGATAGGCGTCGAGCGTGCGCGGCACACGCTGCCGTTCGCGCCGCAGCGTGACCCAAAGCCAGGTCAGGTCGATCGCCAGTTCGTCGCATCCGCCGATGAGGAAGCCGATCGCCGCGAACACCATGGTTTCGCGCGCGACTGCGTCGACCGCAGCGATGACCCATCCCGCCCCCACGCCCGGTCCCCCTGACGACCCAACCCGAAACGGGCCCCCGCGAGTCGTTCGGCGTGATTTTCCAGCAGGTTCGGCTATTGTGCAAGCGGTCGATCGGAAGCAGTTCGTCGCTATACGGACACGATTCGTCGCACTATAAGCGCTTCGGACGCGGCTCGGGGGGAAGAGTTCGATGAAACTGGGTTTTCGAGTCGCGTTGCTTGCGCTTGTCTTCGCCCCGATTGCGGCCTTTGGCGATGCGAGCCCGCAGGTGATCCTCGCAACCCCTGGCATCGGCGACGGTGCGATCGAGCGCTTCACGGCGCGCTTCAATCAGCCGATGGTGCCGCTCGGCGATCCGCGCGCGGCCTCGCCGTTCGAGGTGACCTGCGCGGTCGGTGGGCAGGGACGCTGGGTCGATCCGCAGACCTTCGTCTATGATTTCGCGAGCGGCCTGCCTGGCGGCACGACGTGCAAGTTCGCGCTGCGCAAGGGTCTGAAAAGCGTCTCGGGCTATGCCGCGACGGGGCAGAGCGAGTTCACCGTCGATGCCGGCGGCCCGGTCGCCCGCGCAATCCTGCCCGGCAGCGATTCGGACGAGATCGAGGAGGACCAGACCTTCCTCGTCGCGGCGAACCTGCCCGCGACGCCAGCCTCGGTCGCCGCCAACGCCTATTGCGCGGTCAAGGGGATCGGCGAGAAGATCCCGGTCGACGTGCTGCCCGCCGACTTGCCCGGCAAGCTGCTCGGTGAAATGGGCACCGATAATTGGAGGGTCCGCAGCTTCCTCGAAAGCGGTGGCTTGCCCGCCGCGATCCCGGCTCCGGCCGATCGCGCCAAGGCCTATGCCGGCGTCACCGCGCTGAAGTGCCGCCGTCCGCTGCCGCCCGGCGCCGACGTTGCGCTTGTCTGGGGCGCCAACATCGCGGGCGCTGGCGGCAAGACCGCGGGCACCGACCAGCGGTTCGATTACACCGTGCGCAAACCCTTCACCGCGCGCTTCGAATGTTCGCGCGTCAACGCCGCCGCTGGCTGCAACCCGGTCGAGAAAGCCTGGGTGCGTTTCTCCGCGCCGGTGCCGAGCGAGCTTGCCAAGCAGGTCCGCATCGAGACCGCCGACGGTAAAGTGCTGACGCCGACGCTGTTCGATTCGAGCTCGGACACCGAGCGGGGCGATGCCAAGACCAAGGCGACGATCACTTCGGTCGGCTTCAAGAGCCCGCTGCCGCAGGCGCAGACCGGCAAGGTCGTGCTCCCGTCGGGCGTCAAGGACGAAAGCGGCCGCCCGCTGTCGAATGCCGAGCGCTTCCCGCTCGCCGTGCGCTTCGATGCCGCCCCGCCGCTCGTCAAATTCGCCGCGTCGTTCGGCATTCTCGAATCGAAGCAGGGCGGCGTGCTGCCCGTCACCGTGCGCAACGTCGAGCCCGCGCTCCAGGGCACCAACGTCACGATCGGCGGGCAGGCGCTGCGCGTCGATGGCTCCGACGGCAAGATCGCGCAGTGGCTGCGCACCGTCGGCCATGCCGATGACGAGGCCAGTCACGAGGAAACGCGCGGCAAGGAGAAGGTGCGGATCAACGACACCGGGTCCAAGTCGATCCTCGCCGGCGAAGGCGCGCCGATGCAGATCGGCCTGCCCGGCAAGGGCAAGGATTTCGAAGTCGTCGGCCTGCCGCTCGGCGGCGGCAAGCCCGGTTTCTACGTCGTCGAACTGGCCAGCCCGGTGCTTGGCCAGGCGCTGCTCGGGCGCAAAGCCCCGCGCTACGTCGTGACCGCCGCGCTCGTCACCAACATGAGCGTCCACTTCAAATGGGGCCGCGCGGCGAGCCTCGCCTGGGTCACCGCACTCGACACCGGCAAGCCCGTCGCCAATGCCGAGGTGCATGTCACCGACAGCTGCACCGGCAAATTGCTCGCACGCGGCATCACCGACAGGAATGGCGGGCTCAACGTGCCGCCGGGGCTGCCCGAGCCCGAAGCCTATGGCGGCTCATGCAACGGCGGGTCGAGCCCGCTGATGGTCTCCGCCCGCGCGGGCGACGATTTCAGCTTCACGCTGACCGATTGGGGCCAGGGCATCCGCCCCTACGATTTCGACCTGCCCTATGGCTATTCGGCCCGCGGCGAGTTTCTCCATACCGTGTTCGACCGCGCGCTCGTCCGGCAGGGCGAGACGGTCCATATGAAGCACATCCTGCGCACCTCGGTGGCGAACGGCTTCGGCTTTGCGCCGGGCGTGACGGGGACGTTGCGGCTGCAGCATCGCGGATCCGACACGCAGTTCGACTTGCCGCTGACGATCGACGCGAACGGCATCGGCGAGAGCGAATGGACCGCCCCCGCGGGCGCGCCGATGGGCGAGTACGACCTGTCGGTGATCGCGGACAACCGCACGATCGAAACCGGCCAGTCGTTCAAGGTCGACGAGTACAAGTTGCCCACGATGCGCGCGACGGTGACCGGCCCGAAGGACGCCGCGATCCGCCCGATCAGCCTCGCGCTCGACCTGTTCGTCGGCTACCTCTCGGGCGGCGGCGCATCGAACCTGCCGGTCGATATGCGAATCGGCTATTTCGCGCATGAGGGCACGCCCGACGGCTACGAAAGCTACAGCTTCGGCGGCAAGGCGATCGTCGAGGGCACCAAGCCGCTCAACGGCGACGGCGAGGAAGAGCAGGCGACGCTCCCGCCGACGCAGACGCTTCCCTCGACGCTCGGCGGCGACGGGACGGGCAAGCAGACGGTGTCGATCCCGCAGACGCTCGACGGCGTCACCGACATGCTTGTCGAGATGGACTATCAGGACGCCAATGGCGAAGTGCTGACCGCCTCGAAGCGCATCCCGATCTTCCCGAGCGCGGTGCAGCTTGGCGTCAAGACCGACGGCTGGCTGATGAAGCAGGACGATCTGCGGCTGCGCTTCGTCGCGCTCGACACCGCAGGCAAGCCGCTCGCCAACCAGGCGATCTCGGTCGCGCTCTACAGCCGCCAGATCCTCACCGCGCGGCGCCGGCTGATCGGTGGCTTCTATGCCTATGACAACCGCATGAAGACCGAGAAGCTCAGCCAGACCTGCAGCGCGACGACCGACGCACAGGGGCTGGCGACGTGCAAGCTCGATCCCGGCATCTCGGGTGAAGTCTATGCGGTCGCGACGACCAAGGACGCCGCCGGCAACGAGGCGCGCGCGACGCAGAGCGTGTGGCTCGCCGGCAAGGACGATTGGTGGTTCGGCGGCGACAATGGCGACCGCATGGACGTCGTCCCCGAAAAGCTCGCCTACAAAGCGGGCGAGACCGCGCGCTTCCAAGTGCGCATGCCGTTCCGCCAGGCGACCGCGCTCGTCACGGTCGAGCGCGAGGGCGTGCTTGCGAGCTACGTCACCGAGCTCAGCGGGGCGGACCCGGTGGTCGAGGTGAAGATGCCGGGCTCGTACGCGCCCGACGTGTTCGTCTCGGTAATGGTCGTGCGCGGCCGCACCGAAAGCGGGATCTGGAGCTGGCTCCACGGCCTCGCGCGTTCGGTCGGGCTGTCGAGCGATCCGCCCGAGGGGCAGGAGCCGACCGCGCTGGTCGATCTCGCCAAGCCTAGCTACCGCATCGGCATCGCCAAGGTGAAGGTCGGCTGGGAAGCGCATCAGCTCCAGGTCGCGGTCAAGGCCGATAAAGCACGCTACGCCGCGCGCGACGTCGCGCAGGTCGACGTTCAGGTGAACGGCCCCGATGGCAAACCGGTGCGTACCGCCGACGTCGCCTTTGCGGCGGTCGACGAGGCGCTGCTCCAGCTCGCGCCCAACGATAGCTGGGACGTGCTCACCGCGGTGATGGGCGAGCGCCCGCTCGCGGTGCTCACCTCGACCGCGCAGACGCAGGTCGTGGGAAAACGCCATTACGGCAAGAAGGCGGTCGAGGCCGGCGGCGGTGGCGGCGGCGATTCGTCGGGGCTCAACCGCGAGAATTTCCAGCCGGTGATCCTGTGGAAGGGCCGCGTCGCGCTCGACCAGAATGGCCATGCGCGGATCCCGGTGACGCTGTCCGACGCGCTCTCCTCGTTCAAATTGGTGGCGATCGCGACCGACGGGTCGCAGCTCTACGGCACCGGCATGGCGAGCGTGCGCACCGCGCAGGATCTGTCGATCTTCGCCGGCATCGCGCCGGTGGTGCGGAGCGGCGATTTCTATGCGTCGAGCTTCACGCTGCGCAACGGCTCGGACAAGCCGATGACGGTGACCGCGAGCGTCGACCTCATGCCTGCGATCGCACAGGGCAAGCCGCTGACGGTGACGATCCCGGCGGGCGGCGCGATGCCGGTCGCGTGGAATTTGACCGCGCCCGCCAATCTCGACTCGCTGCGCTGGCACGTCAGCGCCAAGTCGGCAGACGGCAAGGCGGTCGACCAGATTACCGTCAACCAGGCGGTGACGCCGCTCTACCCGCTCGAAGTGTGGGCCGGGACGCTCGCGCGCGTCGGCAGCGACACGACGATCCCGATCCAGCCGCCGATGGGGGCGATTGCGGGCCGCGGGACGGTCGATATCCGGCTCGACGACACGCTCGCGCCGCCGCTCGCCGGGGTGCGCGATTTCATGGCGCGCTATCCGTACAATTGCTTCGAACAGCAGCTGTCGCGCGCGGTGGCGCTCGGCGATGCGGCACTGTGGCAAAGGCTCGCGAGCGATATCCCGGCGTATCAGGCCGATGACGGGCTGCTGCGCTACTGGCCGTCGGGCAGTCTGACGGGCTCCGAAGCGCTCACCGCGTATGTGCTGGCGATGACGTCGGAAGCCGGCCTGCCGATTCCCGAGGGCCCGCGCGCGAAGATGATCGAGGGGCTGAAGGCCGTGCTAGACGGGCGCTTGCGCCACGAGGAATATGGCGATGTCCGGCTCCAGCGCGTCTACGCCTTCAACGCGCTCGCGCGTGCAGGCGCAGCGACGCCGGCGATGCTCGGGCAGTTGAGCATGATCCCGAAGGAGATGCCGACCGCCCTGCTCGCCGATTATCTCGTCGCGCTCGACCATGTGCAGGGGCTCGCCAACGCGAATGCACTGAAGGCGGCGGGCGAGGCGCAGTTGCGCACCCGCCTCGTCTATGAGGGCACGCGGCTCGACCTGTCGGACAGCAGCAACCAGCCATGGTGGCTGATGTCGTCGGGCGACGAAGCCTCGATCAAGACGGTGATCGCGACGCTGGGCCGGCCCGGCTGGCAGGACGAGGCGGCCAAGATGATGGTCGGCGTCGCGCTGCGCCAGTCGCATGGCCGCTGGGACACCACCACCGCCAACGCCTGGGGCACGATCGCGGCGCGCAAGTTCGCGTCGCTCTATCCGGCGAGCGCGATCGTCGGGAATACGACCCTGGGCCTGGACGCGCAGACGATCAGCAAGGCCTGGCCGCTCGCCACCACCGCGCGGACGGCGACCTTCCAGCTGCCGGCTGTGCTCACCCCGCTCAAGCTGTCGCAATCGAGCGGTGGTGCCGGGCCGTGGGCGAACGTCTCGATCTCGGCCGCGGTGCCGCTGACCAGGCCGCTGTTCGCTGGCTATGAGATGCAGCGCAACGTCGAGGTGGTGCAGGCGCACACCAAGGGCGTGCTGACGCGCGGCGACGTCGTCAAGGTGACGATCACCGTCAAGGCGAATGCCGAGCGCAACTGGGTGGTGATCAACGATCCGATCCCGGCGGGCGCGACGATCATCGGCGATCTCGGCGGGCAGTCGCAGATCTTGGCGGGGCAGGCGCAGGCCGGGCCTGGGAGCAAGTTCCAGGCGCGCGATGCCGATGGCAAGCTGTGGGACGTGCAGGTGGGGGTGGTTCCGGCCTATGTCGAGAAGCGCAACGATGCGTGGCGTGCCTATTACGGCTGGGTGCCGCGTGGGGCGTTCAGCGCGTCGTACATGCTGCGGTTGAACGGGGCAGGGCGCTTCAACCTGCCGCCGAGCCGAGTCGAGGCGATGTATTCGCCCGCGATCCGCGCGCAGCTGCCGCTGGCACCTGTGACGGTGGTGCAGCGATAAGCGGGTGGAACGGCTGAGGAAGTCTCTGCTCGAACTGGCCGCGCGTGTACGCGGGAGGCCGGGAGACTGGGCGCGGCGCTTCGATGCGTGGGACTCCAGCATCCGCGGAAGAGCCGTGGCGCTCTGGAGAATGCTGCGTACCCGTCAGGGGATGACGGTTTCGGCGCTAGCGCTGGCGCTCGTCGCCTTTGTCGCGATCGATTACGCCACGCTCCCCCCGCCGCTGCCCGGCTATGCGCAGGTCCGCGCTGCGTGGCACCCGTCCGAGGCCTGGCTCTACGATCGTAACGGCGTGCTGATCGACAGCGCACGCGTCGATTTCGCGGCGCGACGACTCGCCTGGACGCCGCTCGACCATGTCTCGCCGGTCACACGCGAGACGATCGTCGGCGTCGAGGATCGCCGCTTCTTCCATCATGGCGGGGTCGATTGGCTCGCCTTGCTCGGCGTCGCGCGCGACCGCGCGCAGGGGACGCGCGAGCGCGGCGCGAGCACGCTGTCGATGCAGGTCGCCGGCTTCCTCGCGCCCGATCTCGCCGTGCCGGGCCAGCGCCACCTCTGGGACAAGCTCCGCCAGATGCGCGCCGCCTGGGCGCTCGAATCGCATTGGTCGAAGGACGAGATCCTCGAGGCCTATCTCAACCTCGCGGGTTTCCGCGGCGAGGCGCAGGGGATCGGCGCGGCGGCGCTCGGGCTGTTCGGCAAGACCCCTGACGCGCTGGCACGCGACGATGCGCTGTTGCTCGCCGCGCTCCTCCCCGATCCGCAGGCTGCCCCCGCGAGCGTCGCGCGGCGCGCCTGCGCCGTCAGCCACGAGCCCGATTGCGCACGTTTTGCAGGCGAGGCGGCGTCGATGCTCGGCCCGGCGCGCAGCCTGCAGCTCGATCCCGGCCTCGCGCCGCATCTCTCCGATCGCTTGCTGGCCAAGCCCGGACTCAAGGTCATCACCACGCTCGACCGCCGCATCCAGAGCCTCGCGATCGTCGCGCTCAAACGCCAGCTGCAGGGCCTTGGCGCAGCCCGCGCGCGCGACGGCGCGGTTGTGGTGATCGACAACGCGACCGGCGACGTGCTCGCCTATGTCGGCGGGATCGGCGGCGCCTCGACCGCGCCCGCGGTCGATGGCGCGAACAGCTATCGACAGGCGGGATCGACGCTGAAACCCTTCCTTTACGCGCAGGCGATCGAGAAGGGGTATCTCACCCCGGCCTCGATCCTCGACGATTCGCCGGTCCAGCTCGACACCGCCTCGGGGCTGTACGTCCCGCAGAATTACGATCGCGGCTTCAAGGGGCCGGTGTCGGCACGCGCGGCGCTGGCAGGGTCGCTCAACGTGCCCGCGGTGCGCACGCTGCTGCTCGTCGGGGTCGATGCGTTTCGCGATCGGCTGTGGGACACGGGGTATCGCGGACTGGTCGAGGATGGCGATTATTACGGCTTCTCGCTCGCGCTTGGCTCGGCCGAAGTCACGCTGCTCGAACAGGCAGCCGCCTATCGCAGCCTGGAGCAAGCCGGCCGCTGGTCGCCGCTGCGCCTTACGATGGATGCATCGCGCGAGTCGCCGCATGCGATCACGACCCCGCAGGCGGCGTGGCTCGTCGCCGACATGATGGCCGATTCGAATGCCCGCGCGGTGACGTTCGGGCTCGATTCGGCGCTGCATTTGCCCTTCTGGGCGGCGGTGAAGACGGGGACGAGCAAGGCGTTGCGCGACAATTGGTGCATCGGCTTCACGCACAAATACACGGTCGCGGTTTGGGTCGGCAATCTCGAGGGCGATTCGATGCGTGCCGTCTCGGGTGTCAGCGGCGCGGCGCCCGTGTGGCGCGACATCATGCTCGCGCTCAACGCCGACACACGCGGCAGCCCGCCCCCGCGCCCGCCGGGAATCGAAGCGCGCGCGATCACCTTCGCGAACGCGATCGAACAGCCGCGCACCGAATATTTCCTGTCCGGAACGGGCCAGACGCAGATCGCCGTCGCCCCCGCCGAATCGCGTCGCCCGCGCATTACCAATCCGGTGTCGGGCAGCGTCTATGCGATCGATCCCGACATCCCGTCCGATCGGCAAAGGCTGTCGGTCGATGTGTCGGGCGCGGTCGTCGCGCACCGGCTGTGGCTCGACAAGACCGAACTCGGGGCTGCCGATTCGCAGCCCGAGATCATCGCTCCGCCGGGAGTCCACCGCCTCCGCCTGACGGACGTCGCAGGACGCGTGGTCGATGAAGTGCGCTTCACGATTCGCTGAACGACGACCGCCCCCCGTGCGGGGGACGGTCGCGCCCGTGACGAACAGGATTAGCGGTAGAAGCCGCGGACCACGTCGACGACATAGCCGCGCCGGGTGTCGACGAGGATCACGTCGTCATAATGCCGCACCCATTGCTGGCCGAATGCCGGGCGACGCAGGTGATAGCGCCACGGATCGGCGATGATGTAGCGGCCGCCATAATAGGTCGGCGCGATGCGCAGGCCGGGGCGGAAGACGGTGTAGCGGAACGGCGCGTTCCAGCCGCCGCGGGCATAGACGTTCGGGTTGCGGTCACGCCAGCCGCGCCAGTCGTCGCGGCCCCAGGCGCGGTCGCGATCGCGCAGATCCTCGCGATATTCCTGGCGGGCGTCGCGGACGTCCTCACGCTGGTCGCGAATGTCGCGCCGGTCGCCACGCATCCGCGCATCCTGCAGGTCGCGCTGCTCCTGGCGGATGTCGCGCCGGTCGCGCCGCAGCTCGTCGTTCGATTGCGCGCTTGCAGCGACGGGAACCAAGGTCGCCGCCATCACAGCGGTCAAAATCAGCTTACGCACTGTATCCTCCATCTCCAGCCGGCCAGAGAGCGGCCAGGCCATGAAGAGGATTTCGCACCCCGCCACTGAACGCAATGCGAATGCGTTCGTCAGCAATCCGTCAGGATTGCGCCGCCGTCACGGCGTATCGCGACCACCACCGGTGTTGCTCTGGCCGGGCTGCCCGCCGCCGCCGACCGCGCCGACCGTGCCGATATTGCCGAACAGCTCATCGAAGAAGCTGCGCTTCTTGCCGAGCGTCGGCGTGGTCTTGCCCGACGGGCTGATCGACGCGACCTGCTCGACGCCCGAGCGGCGCACCGCGCTGACATTGCCCTTGTCGTCGAAGCTGATCCGCAGCGTCGTCTGATCGCGGACATGCGGGTTGTTATAGGCGTAATTGCGCGTCTCGCGCGATACGTAATACCAGTCGCCCTGGTTGAATTCGGAGGTGAAGGTCGGCTTGCCGAGCGTCGCGAGCACCGACTGGCGCGTGTCGGTCCCGGTCTGGACCGAGTTCACCAGATCGGCGTCGATGACATAGCCCTGGTGCGACTTGAGCGGCACGCAGGCGCTCGCCCCGAACACGCACGATGCGAGGAGGGCGGCAGCCGTCAACTGGCGGACGGACTTAAGGCTCATCGACACTCTCCAAGGCACCAAAGCTGGCCACGACGCATTGCACCCGCGGACACGAAGCCTCAATATGCCGGGAAAGGCGGCCAAACAAGGGCGCGAAGGGACACGACACTTTTGGGCTGGTTTTCGAAGCTGCTGGGACACGCACCCGACGACACCGCGGCACTGCTCTACGACCGCGTGATCGCGATTGCGCGCGCGCCGCATTGGTATGAAGCGGGCGGCGTTCCCGATACGCTCGACGGGCGCTTCGACATGGTCGCCGCCGTGCTGTCGCTCGTCCTGCTGCGGCTCGAGGATGTGCCCGACGCGGGGCTAGCGAGCGCGCGACTGACCGAGCGCTTCGTCACCGACATGGACGGACAATTGCGCGAGAGCGGCATCGGCGACATCGGCGTCGGCAAGCATATCGGCAAGATGATGGGGATGCTCGGCGGGCGGCTCGGCGCGTATCGCGATGGGCTGGCCGTGAACGATCTGCGTAGTGCGATGGCGCGCAACCTCTATCGCAGCGGCGTGCCGGAAGACGCTGCGGTCGCACATACCCAGGCCGCCTTGTTCGCGCTGCGCGATACGCTGGCGGCGCGGTCGACCGATTCGGTGATTGCAGGAGACGTAGCGTGAGTACCCCCGAATTCTCGCGGCTCGAGCGGATCGACACGATCGGCGAGGGCGAGCGCAGCGTCGCGATCGTCGCGAGCGAAGCCGAACGCGCGGCGCTCGCGACACGCTTCGGGCTGATCTCGGTCGATCGGCTCGAGGCGACGTTCCGGGTCAAGCGCGATGCCGCGGGCGTCGTCGCGCGGGGTGCCGTCAGCGCGGCGGTCGTCCAAGCCTGCTCGGTGACCGACGAACCCTTGCCGCAGACGGTAGCGGAAGACGTCGCCTTGCGCTTCGTCACCGAAGCGGAAAGTGCGGCCGAGGAAGAAATCGAACTCGATCTCGATGCGCTCGACACGATGCCGTATGACGGCGCGGCGATCGATCTCGGCGAAGCGGCGGCGGAGACGATGGCGCTCGCGCTCGATCCCTTTCCGCGTGGGCCCAATGCCGCGGCCGCCTTGCGCGAGGCCGGCGTGATCAGCGAGGAAGAAGCCAAACCCGCCGGCGCCCTGGCGGGACTGAAGGGCCTGTTCGGGAAGGTGTGAGGCTCAGTCTTCGTCGGGGCCGAGCGCTGGATCGAGATCGCGCGGGCGGACGAAGCGCGTCAGCCGTGCGCCGCCCGCCGCGAGGTCGGCCCATGCACCATCGAAGCTGAGCTCGGCGATCGTCGCGGTCGGATATTTTGCCTCGAGCGCGACGCGCAGCGGCTCGTCCGAATTGGGCACGAGCAGCATCGCGAGGTCCTCGAGACCGGGATTGTGCCCGACGAGCAATAGATGCGTAGTGTCGGCCGGCGTCTCGTGAACGATGTCGAGCAAGGTCACCGCCGAAGCGAGATAGATTCGCCGGTCCCATTGCGGTGCGAGCGTCCGGCCATAGCCGCTCTCGACCTGTTCGAGCGTTTCGGCGACGCGCACCGCGGGTGATGCCACGACATGGTCGAATGCCTCCGGGACGCTGCGCAGATGCCCGCCGATCAGCGCGGCGGCGCGCTTGCCCTTGGCGTTGAGGCCGCGATCGTAATCGCGCAAGGCGGGGTCGTCCCAGCCCGATTTGGCGTGGCGGAGCAGCGTCAGCGTCTTGGTGCCGGCGGTCATGCGGATCTCCGTCAGGCGGGTTCGCGCGCCTCATGCCCCGTTTGGACGCCAGAGGGAAGCGCTCCCGCACGCGCGACCGCCTCGTCGAGCGTGCAGCGCGTGATCTTTACCCCCGGAGGGAAAGCGGTGAGCAGCCGCGACGGCATCGCTGCGGAGAGCAGGACGAACAGCCCATGATCGTCGGCGCGACGGATCAGCCGCCCGAATGCCTGGGCGAGCCGGGCGCGGACGATCCGGTCGTCATAGCTGCTGCCGCCACCGGCGAGGCGCCGCGCGGCGTGCAGCACGGTCGGCTTGGGCCAGGGCACGCCCTCGAGCACGACGAGGCGGAGCGAGCGGCCGGGCACGTCCACCCCGTCGCGCAAAGCGTCGGTGCCGAGCAGCGAGGCGGCGGGATCGTCGCGGAAGATGTCGACCAAAGTGCCGGTGTCGATCGGATCGACATGCTGCGCATAGAGCGGCAGGCCCTCCCGCGCGAGCCGGTCGGCGATGCGGGCATGGACGCCGCGCAGCCGGCGGATCGCGGTGAACAGGCCGAGCATCCCGCCGCCGCTCGCCACGCCGAGCTTGGCATAGGCATTGGCGAGCGCGCCCATGTCGCCGCGCTTGACGTCGGTGACGATCAGCACCTCGGCCTGGTCGGCATAATTGAACGGCGAGATCGCCTCGAACCGGCTCGCGCCGCGCAGCAGATGGTTGGCGCCGGTGCGCGCCTCGGCGACGTCCCAGTCGCCACCGCCGCGCAAGGTCGCCGAGGTGACGAGCACGCCGTGCGCCTGCTTGAGCACGGTCTCGGCGAAGGGGCGCGTCGGGTCGAGCCAGTGGCGGTGGAGGCCGATGTCGTATTCGCGCCCCTCGACGCGGTCGACCGCGAGCCAGTCGACGAAATCGGGCGAGGCCGGCCGGCCGATCCGTGCGAGCAGCGACAGCCACGCCGCGACCGTCTCGGCGCGCCAGCCGAGTGAGGCGACCGCACCTTCGATGCGCGCGCGTGCGGGGCCGTCCATCCAGTCGGGGCCTTCGTCGAGCACCGCCTCGAGCCGGCGGCCGAGCGCGACCAAGGGGCGGACGAGCGAATCGAGCGCGTGTGCGGCGGGGCCAGCCGCTTCGATCAGGCCGGGGTCGGGCTCGGCAAGTTCGGTTTCGAGCGCGTAGCCCGCGTCGCCTTCCGCTTCGGCGCGGGCGTAGGTGAGGCCGCGCACCGCGGCGAGCAACGTCTCGATCGGTCCGAACGGCGCGCCTTCGCCGATCCGCTGGAGCCAGCCGTCGCTCGCGAGACCCTGCGCCGCCGCCACCGCATCGGCGATCGCGCGGGCGCCGCCTTCGTCATAGCTCGCCACGTCGGAGAGACGCGCGGCGAGACCCCGCCGCCGCCCGCGCCCGCCCGATTCGGGGCCGAGCACCCAGCGGCGCAGCTCGATCGTCTCGGCACCGGTGAGCGCGGTCGAAAACATCGCGTCGGCGGCATCGAACAGGTGATGGCCTTCGTCGAACACGTAGCGCGTCGGGCGCGTCGTCGATTCGCGGCCGCGCGCGGCGTTGACCATCACCAAAGCATGGTTGGCGATGACGAGATCGGCGTCGGCACTCGCGCGCGCGGCCTTTTCGATGAAGCACTTCCGGTAATGTGGGCAGCCGGCATAGACGCATTCGCCGCGCCGGTCGGTCAGCGCGGTCGCGCCGTTGCGGCGGAACAGCGTGGGGAGCCAGCCGGGGAGGTCGCCGCCGACCATGTCGCCATCGGCGCTATACGCCGCCCAGCGCGCGACGAGCTGCGCGAGGATCGCGGCGCGGCCGGCGAACCCGCCCTGCAGCGCATCCTCGAGATTGAGGAGGCAGAGGTAATTCTCGCGACCCTTGCGCGTGACGACTTTGGCGCGGCGCGTCGCGGCGTCGGGGAAGAGGCGTGCGCTTTCATGCCCCAATTGGCGCTGCAGCGCCTTGGTGAAGGTCGATACCCACACCGCGCCATCGGCCTTCTCGGCCCAGAGCGAGGCGGGTGCGAGATAGCCGAGCGTCTTGCCGATCCCGGTGCCGGCTTCGGCGAGCACCATGTTGGGCGCGCCCTGCGCCATGCGGGGGCCGAACGCCTCGCGCGCTGCTTGAGCATAGGCGCGTTGCCCCGAGCGTTGCTCGGCGGCGCTGCCGGTGAGGCGAGCGAGGCGGGCCTGAGTCTCATCAACGTCGAGCGTCACCGTGCGCGGCTGCGGGCGCGGCGCGCCCTCCGACCATTCGCCGAGTTTCGAAAACAGCCAGCGTTCGGCGACGTCGGGGGTCTTGAGCCGCTGCGCGAGGATCGGCGCCCAGGTCCAGCGGAGCTTGAACAAGGATTGCGCCGCGGTCCAGGCGCCCTCGCGCTCGGGCCAGTCACCACCGGGGGCGGTCATACCGAGCAAAGCTTCGGCCGCGTCGCGCAGGAAGGCGGCGATCTGGCCGTCTTCGCTCGGCGCTTCGAGCCCGGCGACGCGCGCGAGCCCGCGCGGCGTCGGCACCATGAAGCGCGCCGGGCAGAGGAAGGCGAACAATTCGAGCAGATCGAGCCCCGACAGGTCGGCATAGCCGAGCCGCTGGCCGATCAAGGCGGCGTTGAGCAGGATGACGGGGGTATCGGCGGCAATGCGGATCGCCTCGCCGCGCCCGATCGGCCGCGTGCCCTCGGCATCGGCGATCCAGATGCCGCTGTGGCTCGCATGGAGCGCGGGATAGGGAAGCGTGGGCACTGGCGGTATATCGCCGGAAGAGAACGAAATGGCAACCTCCGCACGCCTCGGATGGCGGTCGTTTATCCGCCGAGCGCCTTCCGCATCGCTTCGGCATAGGCGATGCGTTCTGCATTGCCGAGCATCGCGGTACCGTTGACCTTCTTGGTGATCGTCGAGAGCTGCCATGTGTCGGCCAGCGGCAGGCAGCCGCGCGACGCGAGATACCAGCAGCCCGACATCGCCGCGCCTTCGGCCGTTTCGCAATAGGCGGATGCCTCGTCTGCGGTCTTGCCGAGGGTCGATCCGAACTCGGCATATTCGTCGCGCCCGGTCAGCTGGATGAGACCGCGGCCGCGGAACCGAAAGCCGTCGCCCGACGCCACGTCGCCATTGCCGAGCCGGTTGGCATAGACGCGGTTGCCGATTTTTTCGGGATGCCCGACATAAGGCTCGGCATCGGCGATGCTCGGAAACGCATGCGGGAAAACGGCGTGAAGCCGTTCGGCGTGGGTGTAGTTGAGATTTTCCACCACCTCCTGGAAGCCCGCGCCGGCTTCTACCGCGAACTGCCCGATCGCCGCCGCTATGCGCCTTGCGTTCGACAGGTCATACCGAGCGAAAGCCGCGATTAGCGCCGGGCTCCAGACGGACGTCTTGACGTGCGGCAGAACGATTCCGAGCGCCGCGGTGAGGTGAGCGGCTGGCGAAGGGAGCGCGGCGACCTTCGATTCGACCGCCGAGATGGGGAGTGCGGCCGACGCAAGGGATGGCGATGGTGATGGTGCCGGTGCGGGTATCGGGGCCGGCGCAGCGGTCGGCGCGGGTGGGGCGGCCGGAATGAAAATCGATGCGGCATTCTCGACAAAATCGGCCCCGAGATAGCCAAAACCGGCGATCGTGATGAGCGTCTTTGGGTCAAGCGTCGCCGCTGCGGAAAAACTGGTTGAAAGACCGTATAGGACGCCGGCAATAAAGCCGATCATCAGGCTGATGCCAAAATAGGCGAAGCTGAATACGGATTGCGCTGACGGGGTGGTCGTGCCCGACGCCCTGTTGTTCTTAAGTCCGACGACGGCACGGGTGCCCTGGCCGACTAAACCAAGTACGCCGTACAACAGGATCGCGTTCAGAGCGTCGTATGGCGTCATTTCGTATTCCTTGGCAGTAGGAAAATGATCGCGTTATTTGCGGTAAGCTGCAGAGTAACGGGCAAATTGTCGAGTCATTACTCTACTAACGAGAGATAATGATCCTTATCTCTATAGGGGGAATCGATTGTGGAGAATTATCCGTAGGATCCCAGGAATGGCGGCATCGCGGCATTTGCCGAGAATAGCGCGCGCCCGGACGCGGCCATGCGACGGGGATGACGTGGGCGTCGTGTGGCGCTAGTCGCTGTGCATGACCGATGACCTCCGCACCGCCGCCTTCGACTCCAAAGCCTGGCCGTATGAAGAGGCGCGCAAGCTGCTCAAGCGCTATCCGCAGGGCAAGGGCGCGCCGGTGCTGTTCGAGACGGGCTATGGCCCCTCGGGGCTGCCGCACATCGGCACCTTCAACGAAGTGCTGCGCACCTCGATGGTGCGCCACGCCTTTCACGCGCTTTCCGACACGCCGACGCGGCTGATCGCGTTCAGCGACGATATGGACGGCTTGCGCAAGGTGCCCGACAACGTCCCCAACAAGGCGATGCTCGCCGAACATCTCGGCAAGCCGCTGACGCGCATCCCCGATCCGTTCGGCACGCACGAGAGCTTCGCTGCACACAACAATGCGATGCTGCGGCAATTCCTCGACGATTACGGCTTCGATTACGAGTTCGTCTCGTCGACCGATTACTACACCGGCGGCGTGTTCGACGACGCGCTGAAGGGCGTGCTGCGGCACTATCGGGGCATCATGGACGTGATGCTGCCGACGCTGCGGAAAGAGCGCCAGGCGACCTATTCGCCGGTGCTGCCGATCAGCCCGAAGAGCGGGATCGTGCTGCAGGTGCCGGTCGAAGTGCTCGACGCCGAGGCCGGGATGATCGCCTTCGACGATGAAGGCGAGCGGATCGAACAATCGATCCTCGGCGGGCAGGCCAAGCTGCAATGGAAGGTCGATTGGGCGATGCGCTGGGTCGCACTCGGCGTCGATTATGAGATGGCGGGCAAGGACCTGATCGACTCGGTCACGCAGAGCTCGAAGATCGCGCGCGTGCTCGGCGGGCGGCCGCCCGAGGGGTTCAATTACGAAATGTTCCTCGACGAGAAGGGCGAGAAAATCTCCAAGTCGAAGGGCAATGGCCTGGGGATCGAGGAATGGCTGACCTATGGCCCGCAGGAGAGCCTCGCTTTCTACATCTATCGCGAGCCCAAAAAGGCCAAGTCGCTCCACATGGGGGTGATCCCGCGCGCGGTCGACGATTACTGGCAGTTCCGCGCCGCCTGGCCGACGCAGGAGATCAAGGAGCGGCTCGGCAATCCGGTCCATCACATCCATGACGGCAAGGTGCCGAGCGCGACGCTGCCGGTGACCTTCGGGCTGCTGCTCAACCTCGTCAGCGTGATGGGCGAGGCGACCAAGCCGCAAGTGTGGGGCTATCTCGCCAATTACCTGCCCGAGGCGACGCCCGAAGCCTATCCCGAGCTCGACCGGCTGATCGACTATGCGCTGGCCTATGGCCGCGATTTCGTCGCGCCGACGCTCGTCAAGCGTGGGCCCGACGCGGTCGAGGCGGCGGCGCTGGCGCGGCTCGACGCCGAACTCGCGGCCTTGCCCGAAGGCGCGAGTGCCGAGGACATCCAGAACATCGTCTACGAGATCGGCAAGACCGGCGGCTTCGAAAATCTGCGCGACTGGTTCAAGGCGCAATACGAGACGCTGCTCGGATCGAGCCAGGGGCCGCGGATGGGGAGCTTCATCGCGCTCTACGGGGTCGAGAACTCGCGCAAGCTGATCGCCGAGGCGCTGGCGCGCTAGGCGACCTTGCGGCCATCGGAGGTCGGCGCGCCGATCATGCTGGTCTTTGTGTCGCGCGGCGATAGGGTAGGGCTATGATCGAGCGCAGCCCGTCTGCGCCGTTCCGCCGCGTGCGGTCGGCGCTCCGTACTTTCCTGCGCCAAGAAGCCGCAGGCGGGATCGTCTTGATGGCGGCCGCGGCGCTCGCGCTGATCCTTGCCAATTCGCCGCTCGCCGGCTCCTATTTCGCGCTGCTCCATTACGCGACGGGTCCGACGCTCGCGCCGGCAATCGGCGCTATGACGGTCGATCTGTGGATCAACGACGGTCTGATGGCGATCTTCTTCCTGCTCGTCGGGCTCGAGATCAAGCGCGAACTGATCGACGGGCAATTGGCGAGCCCCGCGCGGCGGCGCTTGCCGATCATCGCCGCCGCGGCAGGGATGGCGGCGCCGGCGATGGTCTATCTTGCCATCACCGGTGGCGCCGCGGACTTGCGCCCGGGCTGGGCGATCCCGGCGGCGACCGACATCGCCTTCGCGATCGGCGTGCTCGCCTTGCTCGGCAGCCGCGTGCCACCCGCGCTGAAACTGTTCCTGACGACGGTCGCGATCGTCGACGATTGCGGCGCAGTCGCTATTATCGCGCTCGTCTACAGCCACGGCATCGACTGGATCGCGCTCGGTGGCGCGTTCGGCGTATTGCTGCTGATGTTCACGCTGAAGCAGCGCCGGGTGTGGGTGTTGTGGCCGTATCTGATCGGCTTTGCAGCCCTGTGGTGGCTGGTCTTGCTGTCGGGCGTGCATGCCACGATCGCCGGGGTGCTGGCCGCGACGACGATCCCGATCACGCGCTCGCCCGGCGCGCCCGACGACGTGCACTCGCCGCTCCACCGGCTCGAACATGCGCTCAGCCCGTGGGTCGCGTTCGGTATCGTGCCGCTGTTCGCGCTCGCCAATGCCGGCGTGTCGCTTGGCGGTGCGAGCCTCGCCACGCTTGGCAATCCGCTCGTGCTCGGCATCGCCGGCGGGCTGTTCCTCGGCAAGCAGGCGGGAATCATGGGCGGCGTCGCGCTGGCGGAGCGGCTCGGGATCGCGCGGCGGCCCAAGGGGATGCGCTGGATCCAGCTCTATGGCGTGGCGCTGATCGCGGGGGTCGGCTTCACGATGAGTCTGTTCATCGGCGGGCTCGGCTTTCCTGGCAGCCCGTCTGTGCAGGACCAGGTCAAGATCGGGGTGCTGGCAGGGTCGATCGTTTCGGCGATCGCGGGCTATCTTGTCCTGCGCTATTGCCCAGCACGGAGGCCGCATGCGTAAATTCTTCTCCCCCGCCCAGCTTGCGCACGCGCCGGCGCGCGAGCTGCACAACGGCGGTTTCACGGCTTATGCCGAAACCCCGGCGCGCGCGCAGCACATCGTCGCGGCGATCGGCGGCGCCGAAGTCCCGATCGATCACGGCATGGCGGCGATCGCGGCAGTCCACAGCGCCGACTATCTTGCTTTCCTGCGCGAGGCGCCGGCCCGCTGGAGTGCAGCGGGCCGGCCGGGCGACGCGATCGGCTATGTCTGGCCGGTGGTCGGGCGCAGGCCGTTGCGGCTCGAGCGGATCGACGGGCAGATCGGGCGCTACAGCTTCGACGCCTCGACCCCGCTTACCGCGCAGACGTGGGAGGCCGCCTATTGGAGCGCGCAGAGCGTGCTTGCCGCGACGCACGCCGTGCTGGGCGGAGACCGCGCCGCCTTCGCGCTGTGTCGCCCGCCCGGCCATCATGCCGGCGCGGATTATTATGGTGGCTATTGCTACCTCAACACCGCCGCGATCGCCGCACAGGCGGCGCGCGACGCGGGCGCGCGGCGCGTTGCGATCCTCGACATCGACTATCATCACGGCAACGGCACGCAGGACATCTTCTGGGAGCGCGGCGACGTATTCTACGCCAGCGTCCATGCCGATCCGGTGCGCGACTATCCGTTTTATTGGGGGCATGCCGATGAAGTCGGCGAGGGGGCGGGGCGCGGAACCACGCTCAACCTGCCGCTGCCGCACGGTACGATGCTCGATCCGTTCCGACGGGCGCAAGCCCGCGCGCTCGATGCGATCGAGCGCTTCGCGCCCGACCTGCTTGTCCTGAGCTTCGGTGCGGATACGTGGGAGGGCGACCCGATCTCGCATTTCAAGTTGACCACCGCCGATTATAGCGGGCTCGCGCGCGATATCGCCGCCTGCGGCTGGCCGTGTGTTGTTGCAATGGAAGGGGGCTATGCGATCGAAACGCTCGGCGCGAACGTTGCCAGCCTGCTCGAAGGATTTTGAGCGAGATTGCCGGTGTCTTGTTAACCCGACATTGGGTATGGACTGATCTATGTTAAATGAGCGTGTATCTGCTCCTGTCCGGTCGGCCCTCCGCGCATGCCTGTTCGGCTTGCTCTATTTCGGTGCCTCCGCCGTCGCGATTCGCTTCACGCGTTTCGGCGGAGGCGCGGCGTGTCTGTGGTTTGCGACCCCCCTGCTCCTCGCCGAAATCGTCCTGCGGCCCCAGCGCTATTGGGCATTGCCAGCGGCTGCTGCGCTCGTCGGCGGGATCCTCGCCACCGCGCTGTTCGGGATCGGCCTCGCGGGGGCGCCGCTGCTGACGCTGTTCATCGTCGCGGAGGCAATCGTCGCGGCGTGGCTCCTGCAGCGCTGGAGCGGGACGGGGGCCGACCTCGGATCGTTGCGCGGCGTGATGCTGTTCATCGTCGCGGCGGCGATCATCGCTCCGGCGCTGTCGGGGCTTGGCGGCGCCGCGACGATCTCGCTGGTGACGCACACCGGCTTCACCATCAATTGGCTGAGCTGGTATCTCGGCCATGCGCTCGGGACGATTACGGTCGCGCCGATCGCTCTGCTCGCGCGGAGCGGGGACATGTTCGCGGGCATCGCCAAGCTGCGCCGGGCGCGCAAGCTCGAAGGCGCGGCGCTGATCCTGCTGACGATCGCGGTCTCGCGGTTCGTCTTCGGCCAGGCGCGCTTCCCGCTGCTGTTCCTGCCGCTGCTGCCTTTGACGATCGCCGCGTTCCGCTTCGACCGGATCGGCGGCGCGATCGCGATCGCGATCGTCGCCGTGATCGGCGGGGCCTTTACGATCGGCGGCGGCGGACCAGTCCATCTGATTGCCGGTACGACGCACGAGCGCGCGCTGTTCCTGCAACTCTATCTGGCGACCGCGGTCGTCATGACGCTGCTGATCTCGGCCGAGCTCGCGCAGCGCAAGCGGCTGATGGTGGCACTGCGCGCCAGCGAAGCGCGCTATCGGCTGATCGCCGACGGCTCGACCGACGTGATCCTGACGCTGACGGTCGATGGCCGGATCGACTATGCGTCGCCCTCGATCGCGGCGCTCGGCGGCTATGATCCGGCGAGCCTGGTCGGACGCGAGGCGCAATTGCTGATCCTTCCCGAGGACCGTGCGAGCGTTGCCCAGATCCATCGCCAGGCGATGGCCGAGCCGACCAGGACCTTCATCGTCGAATATCGCGGGGTGAAGGTCGACGGCGCACGCTTGTGGTGCGAGAGCCATACCCGCGGGATCATCGACGAGGACGGCGCCGTCGTCGGCGCGGTGAGCGTGGTTCGCGACATCTCGCGGCACAAGAGCCTGCAGGCCGAGCTGGTGCACGCAGCGCAGACCGACCCGTTGACCGGGATCGTCAACCGCCGCGCATTCGACCTTATGCTCGATCAGCGCCTTGCCGATGTCGCGGCGGGGCGCGGCATCGGGGTGTGCGCGGTGCTCGATCTCGATTTCTTCAAGCGCGTCAACGATGCGCATGGCCACGCCGCCGGCGACCGGGTGCTCTGCGCCTTCGCCGACGTCGCGCGGCGCTCGCTGCGTCCCGAGGATGTCCTCGCACGGCTGGGGGGCGAGGAGTTCGCCCTGATCATCTGGAACGCCGATTTGTTCGAGGCACAGGCGATTTGCGAGCGGTTGCGGCGCGAGATCGCCGACCTGTCGGTTGCGACGGGTTTCGGTGAGGACGTACGCTTTACCTTCAGCGGGGGGCTGGCACCGATCGGCGCTGGACGATCGCGCCAGCACGTGCTGCGCCACGCCGACGAGGCATTGTACCGCGCAAAGGATGCGGGGCGGAACCGGCTCGAATTGGCGAACTGAGCTTTCGAGGCGCAAACGAAAGGGGCGCCGCGACCGCGTCGCGCCGCCCCTTCTTTCTGATCAACCGAGGCTGACGACTGGTTGCTCGCCCGTTCCGGGACTCAGAGCTTTTCGGTCAGTTCGGGCACGAGCTTGAACAGATCGCCGACCAGGCCGAGATCAGCGACCTGGAAGATCGGCGCGTCCTCGTCCTTGTTGATCGCGATGATGACCTTCGAGTCCTTCATCCCGGCGAGATGCTGGATCGCGCCCGAGATACCGACTGCGACATAGACGGCGGGTGCGACGATCTTGCCGGTCTGACCGACCTGATAGTCGTTCGGCGCATAACCCGCATCGACGGCGGCGCGCGATGCGCCGACGCCCGCGCCGAGCTTGTCGGCGAGCGGGTCGATCAGTTCGTGGAACTTCTCGGCCGAGCCGAGCGCCCGACCGCCCGAGACGATGATCTTGGCCGAGGTCAGTTCGGGGCGTTCCGAAGCGGCGATTTCCGAGCCGACATAGGTGGAGAGGCCGGTATCGCCGGTGGTGTCGACGGCTTCGATCGTGCCCGAACCGCCTTCGGTGGCGACCTTGTCGAACGCGGTGCCGCGGACCGAGATCACCTTCTTGGCATCCTTGGTCTGGACGGTGGCGATCGCATTGCCGGCGTAGATCGGACGCGTGAAGGTATCTTCACCCTCGACCGACAGGATGTCCGAAATCTGCATCACGTCGAGCAGGGCGGCGACGCGCGGCGCGATGTTCTTGCCGTTGGTCGTCGCGGGCACGAGGAAGGCGTCGTGCGTCTCCATCAGCTTGACGACCAGCGGCGCGACGTTTTCGGCCAATGCATGCGCATAGGCCGCATCGTCGGCGACATGGACCTTGCCGACGCCGGCGAGCTTGGTCGCGGCTTCGGCGACCGCGCCGACGCCTTGGCCGGCGACGAGGAGGTGGACTTCACCGAGCTTCGAAGCCGCGGTGACGGTGGAGAGGGTTGCGTCCTTCACGGACGTACCATCATGTTCGACCCAGACGAGCGTCTTCACTTGCTGATCCCCATGGCTGAGAGCTTCATCACCAGTTCGTCGACATCGGCGACCTTGACGCCGGCCGAACGCTTGCCCGGCTCGACCACTTTCAGCGTGGTGTGGCGCGGGCTGACATCGACGCCGTAATCAGCGGCGGTCTTCTGCGCCATCGGCTTCGACTTGGCCTTCATGATGTTGGGCAGTGAGGCGTAGCGCGGCTCGTTGAGGCGCAGGTCGACGGTAATGATCGCGGGCAATTTGAGCGTCTCGGTCTCCGAGCCGCCATCGACTTCGCGCGTCACGGTGACGCTGTCGGTGGCGAGCTCGACCTTCGAGGCGAAGGTCGCCTGACCGACGCCGAGCAGCCCCGCCAGCATCTGGCCGGTCTGGTTGTTGTCGTCGTCGATCGCCTGCTTGCCGAGGATGACGAGGTCGGGCTTTTCCTCCTCGACGATCTTGGCGAGCAGCTTGGCGACGCCGAGCGGCTCGACCTTGGTCTCCGAGACGATCAGTATCGCGCGGTCGGCGCCCATCGCGAGCGCGGTGCGCAGCGTTTCCTGCGCCTTCTGCTCGCCGATCGAGACGACCACGATTTCGGTGACGCCCTTGTCCTTCAAGCGGATCGCTTCTTCGACCGCGATCTCGTCGAACGGGTTCATGCTCATCTTGACGTTGGCGAGGTCGACCCCGCTTCCGTCCGCCTTCACGCGGGGCTTCACATTGTAATCAAGCACACGCTTGACCGGCACCAGCACTCTCATCGGGATTCCTTCCAGGACAGTTTCTTGCTCGGCAGCATCTGGTGGTCAAATGGCGGTTTTGCGCGGTTTTCGCAAGTCCGGTATGTCATCCGCGGTTGCCGTAGCGGCACCGCGCGCGACTCGAATACAGGACCAAACGCAAAAGGGCCCGGGCGTTTCCGTCCGGGCCCCTGCTTTGGCGCCAAAGCGTAGCGTCGGGCGGTCAGGCCGCCTTCTGCACCTCGGCGACGATCTTCTTGGCGGCGTCGCCGAGATCGTTGGCGGGGACGATCGCGAGGCCCGAATTGGCGAGGATCGCCTTGCCGGCCTCGACATTGGTGCCCTCGAGGCGGACGACGAGCGGCACCGAGAGGTTCACTTCCTTCGCCGCGGCGACGATGCCCTCGGCGATGATGTCGCACTTCATGATGCCGCCGAAGATGTTAACCAGGATGCCCTTCACGTTCGGATCGGCGAGGATCAGCTTGAACGCGGCCGTCACCTTCTCCTTGTTCGCGCCGCCGCCGACGTCGAGGAAGTTGGCCGGGAACATGCCGTTGAGCTTGATGATGTCCATCGTCGCCATGGCGAGGCCGGCGCCGTTGACCATGCAGCCGATGTCGCCGTCGAGCTTGATGTACGCCAGGTCGTACTTCGAGGCTTCGAGCTCGGAGGGATCTTCCTCGGTCTCGTCGCGCAGGTCCATCAGATCCTTGTGGCGGAACAGCGCGTTGTTATCGAAGCCGACCTTGGCGTCGAGCACCATCAGCTTGCCGTCATCGGTCACCGCGAGCGGGTTGATTTCGATCTGCTCGGCATCGGTGCCCATGAAGGCATCGTACAGCTTCGATGCGACGAACGACGCCTGCTTGGCGAGATCGCCCTTGAGCTCGAGCGCTGCGGCAACCGAACGGCCGTGATGCGGCTGGAAGCCGGTCGCCTGGTCGATGTCGATGCTGTGGATCTTCTCGGGTGTGTCGTGCGCGACGGTCTCGATGTCCATGCCGCCCTCGGTCGAGGCGACCATCGACACGCGGCCGGTGGCGCGGTTGACGAGCAGCGCCAGGTAGAATTCCTTGGCGATGTCGACGCCGTCGGTGACGTAGAGGCGGTTGACCTGCTTGCCGGCGTCGCCGGTCTGGATCGTCACCAGCGTGTTGCCGAGCATGTCGGTTGCGGCGGCCCGGACTTCGTCAGCGGTCTTGGCGAGGCGGACACCGCCCTTGGCGTCGGGGCCGAGTTCCTTGAACTTGCCCTTGCCGCGGCCGCCGGCGTGGATCTGCGCCTTGACGACATAGAGCGGCCCGGGGAGCTTTTCCGATGCTGCAACTGCTTCCTCGACCGACATTGCCGCGAAGCCCGCGGGAACGGGCACGCCGAATTTCGCCAGGAGTTCCTTGGCCTGATATTCGTGGATGTTCATGAGCGCGTGCCTTTCCAAGGGTCGGGTTTGCGGGGGGCTTAAGCACACACGGGGGCGCGAATCCACCCCTTCGCAGTTGCGAACACTCGCTATCACGGCCGTGGCACGCTATATCGCACGCATGTCGCTGATCTCGGGTTTGTTGCTCTTTCTTGCCACCGTCGCGGGGATGGAGCTGTTCGCTTATGCTGCGCACCGCTGGGTGATGCACGGCTTCGGCTGGTTCCTGCACGAGAGCCACCACCGCCCGCGCACCGGAAATTGGGAGCTCAACGACCTGTATGCGGTGATCTTCGCACTGCCGTCGATCACGATGCTGGTGTTCGGCGTCCAGCTCGGTTGGTGGCAGGGCTTCACCTGGATCGGCGCGGGTATTGCCGCCTATGGCGCGATCTATTTCGGCTTTCACGACATCATCGTCCACCGCCGGATCCCGACGCGCTATCTGCCCAAGTCGGCCTATATGAAGCGGATCATCCAGGCGCACCGGTTGCATCATGTGGTCGAGACCAAGGATGGGACGGTCAGCTTCGGCTTCCTGGTTGCGCCCAAGCCCGAGGATCTGAAAGCCGAACTCAAGCGGCGCAAGCGCGCCGGGGTGCGCGCGCCTACGGCGCAGTCGCAGCCTTCTGCCTGACAGCCTCGCGTAACTTTGCGCGGAATTCCTTCCGCTGTTCGGGATCAAGGTCGCGTCCCAGGCTTGTGCGAGCACGAGCAAGCGCGGGTCGGTCGAAATCAGCTGGCAACTGATTGCGATTGTCGTCCATGTACTGGAGAATACCGTTGGCTTCGGGTGGCTCGACGTCGCTCATATACTGGTCGATCGTAGCATCGATCGAATCCGCTGCCCCAGCGACGACCGGGTTTTCCGGCGTGCGATCGGGTACAATGGTCAACCACTTCTCGACCGTGTCTTGACCCCATTCCTGCAAGGTGTCAGATTCCGCAATTAGATCGGGTGATTGCGAACTTCGTGCGGGATGCAGGCCTAAAAGGTGGACGCGAATGCCATATGTCTGGGCTACCTGGACGCCAACGCGAATATCTTCATCGCCCGAAACGATCAGAGCATCTGAGATCGCTTGCGTCCGCGCAAGCTCGATTAAGTCGGTAACAATTAGTGAGTCGACGCCTTTTTGCTCTCCTCTGCCATTGATCGTTCCAAATCTGCATTTGACGTTCTCCGACTCGGAAACCGCCTTTTGTTCGTGACTGAGAATGCCGCCTCGAGCGACACCGTCATACCAGTAGATTCGCAGAAGCCGGGCGTTAGGCTCTGCCGCTTTTGCCAAGGATACCAAGTCTGCGAGTAACGCTGCGACGTTAAGTCGTATCTTTGTGCGTGCCTGCTTGCTGCCAGCGAGGAGCACAGAGCCTTGGGCATAAAGATACCCCGCATCGACGAAGACAGCCATTTGCAGCATATGTCACCGATACGAAAAAGGGCCCCCGCAGGGACCCTTAGCTAGAAGCGCGTGCGATTAATAGCCCACGCGCTTGCTCCTATCTATAGACGACTTGAATCGTTGTCAATCAACCAAGCGTCAGTCGAACAACGACGAAACCGACGATTCGTCGGCGATCCGGCGAATCGCCTCTGCGAGCAGTGGCGCGATCGTCAGATGGCGGATCTTATTGGCCGAGGCGACGATATCGTGGCTGCCGAGCGAATCGGTTATCACCAGTTCCTCGAGCGCCGAGCTTTCGACGCGCGCTACCGCGCCGCCCGACAGCACGCCGTGCGTGATGTATGCCGCAACGCCTGCGGCGCCCGCCTGCCGGAGCGCGGCGGCAGCGTTGCACAGCGTGCCGCCCGAATCGACGATGTCGTCGATCAGGATGCAGAAGCGCCCTTCGACCTCGCCGATGATGTTCATCACCTCCGACTCGCCCGCGCGCTCGCGGCGCTTGTCGACGATCGCGAGCGGCGCGTTATTGAGCCGCTTGGCGAGCGCGCGCGCGCGCACCACGCCGCCGACGTCGGGCGAGACGACCATCAGATTGCGGTTGCCGTAGCGCGTAAGAATGTCGGCCGACATCACCGGCGCGGCGAACAGATTGTCGGTTGGAATGTCGAAGAAGCCCTGGATCTGCCCGGCGTGGAGATCGACCGAGAGGACGCGGTCGGCGCCGGCGACGGTGATCAGATTGGCGACGAGCTTGGCCGAGATCGGCGTCCGCGGCCCCGGCTTGCGGTCTTGCCGGGCATAGCCGAAATAGGGGATCACGGCGGTGATCCGCCGCGCCGAAGCGCGTTTCAGCGCGTCGATGCAGATCAGCAGCTCCATCAGATTGTCGTTCGCCGGATAGCCGGTCGACTGCAGCACGAAGACGTCCTCGCCGCGGACATTCTCCTGGATCTCGACGAAGATCTCCTCGTCGGCGAAGCGGCGGACCTGCGCGTCGGTCAGCGGCAGCTGAAGATAGGCGGCGACATCGCGCGCGAGCGGCAGGTTCGAATTGCCGGTGAGAAGTTTCATATGGGCCGCCCCTTGTGCTTGCCGATTTGCAGCCTCCTTAGGAGCGTCCTCCGCCGGGGGAAAGGGACCGCGTGCCGTGCGACGCCGCGGGGCGTGCCGCAAAGCGCGGGAGTATGCGCGGGCTTGTCGAAAGGGCGCGGCGTCCTCTACCGCTCGTCGCATGACGATCCGCACTCGCTTCGCCCCTTCGCCGACCGGCATGCTGCACGTCGGCAACATCCGCACCGCACTCCACAATTGGCTGTGGGCGGAAGCGCAAGGTGGCGAATTCTGGCTGCGGATCGACGATACCGATGCCGAGCGCAGCGATGAGCGCTTCGTCGAGGCGATCCGTGCCGACCTCGCCTGGCTCGGGCTGACGATTGCGGGTGAGGAACGGCAGTCGGCGCGCTTCGCGCTCTATGATGCGCGTTTTGCGGCGTTGCGCGAAGCCGGCCGTGTCTACCCGGCGTATGAGACCGCGCAGGAGCTCGATCTCAAGCGCAAGATTGCCGCCGGGCGTGGGCTCCCGCCGGTCTATGATCGTGCTGCGCTCGCGCTGAGCGACGCCGAGCGGGCGAGCTTCGAGGCGGCCGGCGTCAAGCCGCACTGGCGCTTCAAGCTCGATCATGCCGCGCCGATCGTGTGGGACGATCTGATCCGCGGTCCGCAGAGATTCGATGCCGCGACGATGAGCGACCCGGTGATCCGCCGCGCCGACGGATCGTGGCTCTACATGCTGCCCTCGGCGATCGACGATATGGAGATGGGCATCACGCATGTCGTGCGTGGCGAGGACCATGTCTCGAACACCGCGCTGCAGTTGCAGATGTTCGACGCGATGGGCGTCGCGCCGCCCGCGTTCGCACATGAAGCGCTGCTGGTCGGCTCGGAAGGCAAATTGTCGAAGCGGCTCGGCTCGCTCGGTGTCGCGCATTTCCGCGAGGTCGGGATCGAACCCGAGGCGGTGCGCGCCTTGCTCGCACGGATCGGGACGAGTTTGCCGGTCGAACCGCTGGTCGAGACCGCGACGCTGATCGAGAGCTTCGATTTCGCCAAATTCGGTCGCGCGCCGGCGCGTTTCGACGAGGCCGAGCTTGCGGGATTGAACGCCAAGATCGTCCACCAGCTCGATTTCGCGCACGTCGCCGGCCGGCTTCCCGCCGGGATGGGCGCGGCGGAATGGGCGGCGGTGCGGCCCAATCTCCAGACGATCGCCGAAGCGGCCGACTGGTGGGGCGTGATCGAGGGCCCGATCGTCGCCGATCGCGACCCCGCCGATGCCGACTTCCTCGCTGCCGCCGCGCGGACTGCGGAGTCGCTCGACTGGGCAGCGGACCCGTGGCACGCGCTGGCCGGCGCGCTGAAGGCCGAGACCGGACGCAGCGGCAAGGCGCTGTTCTTGCCCTTGCGCCGTGCGCTGACCGGGCGCGACCATGGTCCCGACATGAAGGCGCTCCTCCCGCTCATCGGGCGCGAGCGCACGATCGCCCGCCTTTCTCCGGCTTGAAGCGGCAGGATACAATGTCTCTTGCCAACATAATGGTATGATGTAACATCCTCTCCATGTCCGGCGCAGAATCGGACGGCAAAGATGGAGACGGGACGATGCATGCAGATCGTTATGCCAGCCGCCAGGGTTTTAACCCCGGCGGAGTCGCCTTTGCGCTCGGTGCGTGCGGCGTGTTGCTGTTCGGGCTTTCGCTGACCGCGCCGCATTTCGTTCGCGATATCGTGCCGACGATCACCGCGACCAACATCCCGCTCGATCCGCCACCCCCGCCCAAGCCCGAACCAAAGCCCGTCCCGCAGATCCAGCACGCCGCGCAGCCGGTGAAGCCGCCGCCCGAGTCGCTCGACCTGACCAAACCCGTATTGCCGGGCATCCCGAGCGGCCCGATCGCCACACACGTTGATCCGCCGCCGGTTCAACCGTTCGCCGGCGGCACGGGTGATGTGGGCATGATCGTCAAACCGCCCGCGCCGGTCATCACCATTCCAAAGCTCGACTCGCGCTATCTCGGCGCGTTCCAGCCGACCTATCCGAGCGACGAGCGCCTCGCCGGGCGCGCGGGACGCGTCGTGGTGCGCGTGCTGATCGGCACCGACGGGCGCGTGAAGCAGGTCGAGCAGGTCAGCGCGTCGAGCCCCGCCTTCTTCGAGGCGACGCGCAAGCGCGCACTTGAGAAATGGCGCTTCGTGCCCGGCACGCGCGACGGCGTGGCGATCGAGGCGTGGCAGACGATGGCGGTCCGCTTCGTGCTCGACGAAGAATAGCGGGCGAGGGCAGGCGCGGCAGGGCTGGCATCGCTTCCCTGTCGCGCCTATCTCGGTCTCATGAATTTTCTGCGCTACATATCCCCGCTGCGCGCCTGGCGCGATATGCGCACTTACATCGTGACCCGGCGGCCGCACCAATTGGGCTTCATGGGCGTCGCGCTCGCGCTGACCTATGTGATGATCATGGGCGTGATCTACGAATCGAAGATCCCGCCCAAGCCGTATCACCGCGACATCATCTATGTGCAGCAATGGCGCGCCGACCGCACCGATGCCGAGATCGTCGCGCAGCAGAAGATCGACGGGGTCGAACAGACCCGCCAGGCCAACGAACTCAAGCGACTCGAGGCCGAGCGGCGCGCGCAGTTTAAGAAGGTCAATGACGGGCTCAAGGCCTACGGAATCTAGGCATGGCCAGGATGTCGGACGATTCGCGCTGGATGGGCGCGGCGCTCGCGCTCGGCGAGCGCGGACGCGGGCGGACCGCGCCCAACCCCAATGTCGGCTGCGTGATCGTCGCCGATGGCGCGGTGGTCGGCCGGGGCTGGACCCAGCCCGGCGGGCGCCCCCATGCCGAGGCGATGGCGCTCGCCCAAGCGGGAGAAAAAGCGCGCGGCGCGACCGTCTATGTCACGCTCGAGCCGTGCGCGCACATATCGACGCGGGGCCCCGCGTGCAGCGACCTGCTCGAGCTGGCAGGTGTCGCGCGGGTCGTGATCGCGCTTGGGGATCCCGATCTGCGCACCAATGGGGCAGGCGTCGCTCGGCTGCGGGCGGCGGGGATCGAGGTCGAGCTTGGCACCGGTGCTGATGCCGCGCGCTCGGCAATGGCCGGGTTCCTCCTCCGACAGCGCCGGGGACGCCCGGCGGTGACGCTCAAGCTGGCGATGTCGCTCGATGGTGCGACCGCGTTGGGATCGGGGGCGAGCCAGTGGATCACCGGCCCCGCGGCGCGGGCGCACGCGCATCTCGAGCGCAGCCGCCACGAAGCGATCCTGGTCGGCCGTGCGACCATCGACTGCGACGATCCGACGCTGGACGTGCGCTTGCCCGGGCTCGGACAACGCTCGCCGCGCCGCGTGATCTTGTCGCGCACGCCCGACTTTGTGCATCCCGCGGGTGCCGCCGCCGGGGATTGGGAAAATATCGCGTCGCCCGAAGACATTGCCGGGCTCGAGGCGGTCAATCATCTGCTGGTCGAAGGCGGCCCGACCACCGCGGCGGCCTTCCTCGCCACCGATCTGGTCGATCGTCTATTGCTCTATCGCGCGCCGATTCTCGTCGGTGACGGCCGCACCTTGCCCGACATCGGCCTCGCTGATCTTACCGACGCGCACGGCCGCTGGGCGATGACCGATGCGCGCACCCTTGGCAGCGACCGGCTCGAGGTTTACGAGCGCGTCAGGGAGTAGCGCCATGTTCACCGGCATCATTACCGACATCGGCACGATCGACCGGATCGAGGGGCGTGGCGACCGGCGCATCTTCGTGACCACCGGATATGACATGGTGAGCGTCGATCTCGGCGCGTCGATCGCTTGTTCGGGCGTGTGCCTCACCGTCATCGACAAGGCGTCAGGCTGGTTCGCTGCCGATGTTTCGGGCGAGACCGTTTCGCGCACGCCCGCCGAGCAATGGACCGCCGGTCGCCGGCTCAATCTCGAACGCGCGCTGAAACTCGGCGAGGAGCTGGGCGGCCATATCGTCACGGGGCATGTCGATGGCGTCGCCACCGTCGCTTCGATCGAGCCCGAGGGCGATTCGCACAAAATCACGATCGAATTACCCGCCGCGCTCGCACCGTTCGTCGCGTCCAAGGGCTCGATCACCGTCGACGGTGTATCCCTGACCGTCAACGCGATCGACGACCATGATGACGGCACCACCCGTTTCGCGGTTAACGTCATTCCCCACACCCGGGCGATGACGACGCTCGGTGACCTGCGCATGGGCAGCAGCGTCAATATCGAGATCGACGTCCTCGCCCGCTATCTGCAACGCATGGAGCATTATCGTGCCAAAGCCTGAAGTCGCGCGGCTGCGCCATGGGTTCCTGTCCTCGCCCGAGGAGTTGATCGACGAGGCCAAGAACGGCCGGATGTTCATCCTGGTCGATGACGAGGATCGCGAGAATGAGGGCGATCTGGTCATCCCCGCGCAGATGGCGACGCCGGAGAAGATCAACTTCATGGCCAAGCACGGCCGCGGGCTGATCTGCCTCGCGATGACCAAGAAGCGGGTCGAGGAGCTCGGGCTCGGGCTGATGAGCCGCCACAACGGCACACGGCACGAAACGGCCTTCACCACCTCGATCGAGGCGCGCGACGGCGTCACCACCGGGATTTCCGCCGCCGACCGGGCGCGCACCATCGCGGTCGCGATCGATTCGTCGAAGGGCAAGGAAGAGATCGTCACGCCTGGCCATGTCTTCCCGCTCGTCGCGCGCGATGGCGGCGTGCTGGTCCGCGCTGGCCATACCGAGGCTGCGGTCGACGTCTCGCGGCTCGCCGGACTCAACCCGTCGGGCGTGATCTGCGAGATCATGAACGAGGACGGCACTATGAGCCGGCTCGACGATCTCGTCTCGTTCGCGCAGCTCCACAATCTCAAGATCGGCACGATCCGCGACCTGATCGCGTATCGCCGCCGCCACGACCATCTCGTCGAGAAGCGGGCCGAGATGCCGTTCGACTCGAAATGGGGCGGCCAATGGAAGGCGATGACCTTTCACAACAAGGCGACCGGCGACGAGACGATCGCGCTGGTCAAGGGGCGGATCGACCCGACCAAGCCGACCCTGGTCCGGATGCACACAGCCTCCTATTTCGTCGACATGTTCGGCGAGCAATCCGAGCGTTCCGGCCTGCTGTCGGGCGCGATGGAAGCGATCGCTGCCGAAGGCGCCGGCGTCATCGTGGTGATAAACCGCCCGATGAAGGATTCGGTGACGCGCTTCATCAAGCTGCGCGGCGAGGGCAAGGGCGCGGGCGCGCCCGAGGTCGAGGAATTGCGCGATTACGGCGTCGGCGCGCAGATCCTCGCCGAGCTCGGCGTCGAGGAAATGATTCTGCTCACCAATACGCATCACGCTTTGGTCGGGCTCGAGGGCTATGGCCTGTCGATCGTCGACGAGCGACCCATTTCCGGTACCGGGGGCGAATAATGGCCAAATTGCTCATCGTCGAAGCGCGTTTTTACGACCATCTCAACGACCTGCTGCTAGAAGGCGCGCGCGCCGCGATTGAGGCCGCGGGCCATAAGCATGAGACGATCACCGTTCCGGGTGCGCTCGAGATTCCCGGTGCGGTCGCGCTCGCGGCGGAAAGTGGCCTGTATGACGGTTTCGTCGCGCTCGGCGTGGTGATCCGCGGCGAGACCTATCATTTCGAGATCGTCGCGGGCGAGAGCGCACGCGGGCTGATGGCGCTGTCGATGGACGGCCTGGCGATCGGCAACGGCATCCTCACGACCGAGGACGAGGCTCAAGCGCTGACGCGCGCGCGCAAGTCGGAAAAGGACAAGGGCGGCGAGGCGGCCAAGGCGGCACTCGCGATGATGGTGCTGAAAGCGCGCTTCGGCTGACGCTGATGGTGAGCGGGCCGATCCTGTTCACCGAGCGGTTGATCCTAAGGCTCCCCGAGCCGGCGGATTTCGAAGCCTATGCCGCCTTCGCCGCGGATCGCGAGACGATGGCGCACCTCGGTGGCGCGATGCCGCGTGCGGTCGCCTGGCGCGACTCTTCGGTGCGCGCCGGTGCGTGAATGACGCGCGGCTTCTCGATGTTCTCGGTGATCGAGCGAAAGACAGGTGCGTGGGTCGGGCGGATCGGCCCGTGGCAGCCCGAAGGCTGGCCCGGCACCGAGGTCGGCTGGGGCGTCGCGGCGGCCTTTGCCGGCAAGCGCTATGCGCAGGGGCAGAGTGCCCAGCAGTGGCGGGCGCGGCGCGGCGGATGAGCAAGCCTCCGCCGCCGCGCTACAAGATCGTCGAACGCGGCGGGCGGCTCCACACGATCGACACATGGGCCGAACAGCCGCCGGCCGCGCCGCTTCAACGGCGCGCCGACCCGATCGCCCCGGGCGACGCCCTCGGCGCGCCGCTGGTCGCCGCCTTGTTCCGCGTGCGCGACGCGGACGGGCGCCGGTTGCTGACGACGTCGCCGAATTGGGACCGCAAAGGTCCGCGCGTCATCGCGCTGTTGCCCCCGGGCGAACGCCGCATCGCCGCGCTCGGTCTGCTGAGCATCGGCGTGACGCTCGTGCTGCTGCTGGTGGCGCTGATCGATTTAGACATGCTGATGCCGATCTGCGTCGTCGCAGTGGTACTGGCCGGCGCGGTCTCGAGCAGCCGCACCAGCATGGTCACAAGCTGGCTCGACTCGCTCGGCCAGGAGACGCCGCGCTAAGCTCTTCCCAGCGCTCGACTCCTTACTTATACCGATGTCAGTAAGCAGGAGCGCGACGATGGCGTACGCCCACACCTTCAAGGCCAATCCGCATTGGCTGCCGCGTCAGAAGCAAAGCGCCATCCGCGCCATTCCGGGGGAGGACGGATTGCCCTTCGTCGGCAACACCTTCCGCATGCTCAAGGATCCGGTGCGCTTCGGGCGCCACATGATCGACAGCTATGGCCCGGTGTTCCGCAACAATGCGTTTGGCGGTCCGACGGTCAGCTTGATCGGCCCCGAGGCCAACGAGCTCGTGCTGTTCGATCGCGACCGGATCTTCTCGTCCGAGCAGGGCTGGGGGCCGTTGCTCAACCTGCTGTTTCCGCGCGGATTGATGCTGATGGATTTCGACAAGCACCGCGCCGACCGCCGCGTGATGGCGGTCGCGTTCAAGCCCGAGCCGATGCGGCATTATGCCGAGACGCTCGACGCCGGTATCGCGCGCGCCGTCGCGGGCTGGGGCAACCGGCCGATACGCTTCTACGACGCGATCAAGCAACTGACGCTCGATCTCGCTGCCGAGAGCTTTCTTGGCATGCCGCTCGGGCCCGAGGCGACGCGGATCAACCAGGCGTTTGTCGATGAGGTGCAGGCTTCAATCACGCCGATCCGTGTGCCGCTACCAGGCTCGCAGATGCGCAAAGGGGTCCGCGCGCGCGCCTATCTAATTGATCTGTTCGAGCGCGAGATTCCGGCGCGGCGCGCGGCTGGCGGCCAGGACTTCTTCTCGCAATTCTGCCGCGCGACCGACGACGATGGAAAACCGCTCGCCGCCGATGCGATCGCCGATCACATGAACTTCCTGATGATGGCCGCGCACGACACGATCACCTCGTCGGCGACGAGCCTCGTCATGCTGCTCGGCCGCAATCCCGAATGGCAGGAGAAGTTGCGCGCTGAGATCGCCGATCTCGGGCGCAACGACACGGGTGGGCTGCCGCCCGGGCAGCTCGACCGGCTGGTGCTGACCGACATGGCGTTCAAGGAAGCGCTGCGGCTGATCCCGCCGGTGCCATCGCTGCCGCGTCGCGCGATCAAGCCGTTCGATTTCGGCGGTTTTCACATTCCGGCGGGGACGACGGTGAGCGTCAGCGTTGCCTACACCCACACCATGCCCGAATTGTGGCCCGATCCGCAGCGCTTCGATCCGTTTCGCTTTACCCCCGATGCGGTGCGCGCGCGGCATAAATATGCCTGGGTGCCGTTCGGCGGGGGCGCGCATATGTGCCTGGGGCTGCATTTCGCGACGATGCAGGTGCGGATCCTGATCGCGCATCTGCTCAGCCGCTATCGTATCGAGCTCGATGCGGGGGCGGGTGAGACGTGGCAAGCCTGGCCGATCCCGCGGCCGAAGGACGGGCTGCCGCTCCGTTTCGTTCCGCTGGAATGAGCGACGCCGATCGTCGCGATCGCGCCCCGGCATCACCGTGAAATCATCGAATCAATCGGCGCTCGGCACCATGGCCTACGCACTGTTTTCCCTTAGGAAAACTGGAGCGGGCGAAGGGATTCGAACCCTCGACCCCAACCTTGGCAAGGTTGTGCTCTACCCCTGAGCTACGCCCGCTCTGGCGTTTACGGCCCGGTCAGTGGCTGACTGGGCGGGTAAGGTGGCGGGCTCTAACAGCGACCTTCGCCCTCGGCAACCCCTTATCGCGGGTCGCGTGCAGATCGTTCAGAAAAGGGTTGGCTTCGCAGGCTGAGCGCCCACATAAGACGCACAGCACAGAAGATTGGAGCACCACTTGGCCACCCTGGGAATGAGCGCCGCCGAACGCGAGGCCGTCGAGAGCTTCCGCCGCGACGTCGTCGAGCCGTCGATGACCAAGCTCGTCGTGATCGATTTCTGGGCCGAATGGTGCGGTCCGTGCAAGGCGCTGACGCCGCTGCTCGAAAGGGTCGCGGCAGCCTATGCCGACAAGGGCGTGCTGCTCGCCAAGATCGACACCGACAAGAATCAGTTCATCGCCGCGCAGTTCCAGATCAAGTCGATCCCGACGGTCTATGCGATGTTCCAGGGCCAGCTCGTCGCCGACCTGACCCCCGCACGCACCGAGACGCAATTGCGCACGATGCTCGACCAGTTGCTCAAGCAATTGCCGATCGAGAGCGAAGCCGCCGGATTCGAGGCCGAGCTCGAGCCGCTGATCGCGATGGGCGAGCAGGTCCTCGTCGAGGGCGATGCCGAACGTGCGGTGAGCGTGTTCGCGCAATTGAGTGAAATGGCGCCCGAGCATCCTGCGGTGCTCTCGGGCATGGTGCGCGCTTTGGTCGCCGCCGGGCAGACCGACGAGGCCGAGGCGGCGATTGCCGCGCTTCCCGAAGAGATCGCCAAGCTCCCCGAGATCGAACGCGCGCGGACCGCGCTGGCGCTCGCGCGCGAAGTCCAGCCGGTCGACGATCTGGCCGGACTTGCCGCCGAAGTCGCTGCGAACCCCGAGAATCACGAGAAACGCTTCGAACTCGCCGGCGGGCAGATGGCGGCGGGCGACCGCGATGCCGCGGCCGACACGCTGCTCGCGATGATCGCCGCCGATCGCACGTGGAACGACGGCGCGGCGCGCGCGCAATTGCTCAAGATCTTCGAGGTGGTCGGGCTCGAGGATCCGTGGGTTTCGGCGCAACGGCGCAAGCTCTCGGCGATCCTGTTCGGATGACGGTCACGCGGCTCTCGATCTTCCCCTTGCCGGGGGCGTTGCTGTTCCCGGGCATGCATCTGCCGCTGCATATCTTCGAGCCGCGCTATCGGGCGATGATCTCGGACGCGATGGCGCGCGATCGCCGAATCGGCATGGTCCAGCCGCGGCCCAACGTGCCGGTGCGGCCCGAGCGGCCGCCGTTGTTCGAGGTCGGCTGTGTCGGCAAGATTTCGGAGTTCGAGGCGAGCGAGGACGGGCGCTACAATCTGATCCTCGAGGGGCTTTCGCTGTTCCGGATCGTGCGCGAGCTCGATGTCACCACTGCCTTCCGTCAGGTCGAGGCGGAACTGATTCCCGGACCGAGCGAGCCCGAGATCCTGTCACTGTCGCGGCGGTCTGCGCTCGAGAGCGAATCGCGCGCCTTTGCCGATGCGCAAGGCTATGCGGTCGATTGGGACGCGGTGACCCGGCTCGACGACGAGGCCTTGGTCAACGGCATCGCGCAGATCGCGCCGTTCGACGTCGCGGCGAAGCAGGCGCTGCTCGAAGCGCCGCGAATCGAGGATCGCGCCGAGCTGATCATCCAGCTGATGCAATTCTTCGGTCGCCACGACGGCGAGGATTCGGTCACGCTGCAATGACGCCGCGCGCGGACAAAGCGAAGCGCAAGGGGCGCGTCGGCGGTGCCGCGATGATGATCGGGATGTTCTTTGCGACGCTGTTCGACCCGAAAAAGGCGGCGGCGGTGGTGCAGATCGATACGCAGCGGCGAATCGGCAGCGAGGCCGAGCGGATCGCGGCGGCGGCGAGTGCGCCTCCCGCAGATCCGCGGCAGGTGCGCGACTGATCGGGCGCGCCAGGCGGTTCTGCGGTAGATCGGTTCGCGCAGAGGCGCGGAGGACGCAGAGCGGTTGCGCCTAGCCTCTTGGGCAACACCCCTATCGCACTTTTGGAAGCGCTTCCCCGGCGAAGGCCGGGGCCCAGGGCCCAGGAGCGCAACACTTCCTGGTCTCCCGGTGCGTTCGATCCGCGCGGCCATCTCGACTGGGCCCCGGCCGTCGCCGGGGAAGCGCTATGCGAGTCGGGCGCGTACCTCGCAACACTCGCCTCTGCGTCCTCCGCGCCTCTGCGCGAACCCAATCGACGCTGACGCGAGCGCTGCCGTCGCGAGCCTAAACCGTTATCCCCTGCAACAGTTTCGGCACATCCCCGCTCTCGCCGCGCGCCTCGGCGATAAAGCGGCGTTTGAGCGGCGGCACGCGCTGCACCGTCGACAGCCCCATCCGCCGCACCGCATTGGCGGTCTTGCCGGGAATGCCGAACAGCCGCGTCAGGCCGTCGGTCGCCGCCGCCACCATGAAGGTGTCGAGGCTGCGCCAGCGGTCGTAGCGCGCGAGCAGTTGCGGGTCGCCGAGGTCGAGCCCGGTGCGCTTGCCGTCGACCAGCACCTCGACCAGCGTCGCCACGTCGCGGAAGCCGACATTGACGCCCTGGCCCGCGATCGGATGGATGCCGTGCGCCGCGTCGCCGACCAACGCGAGCCGGTCCGACACGATCCTGGCGGCATGGTGGAAGCCGAGCGGATAGCTCATCCGCGCGCCGAGCGGCCCGAGCTTGCCAAGGAAGCCGCCGATGCGCTTGTCGGCCTCGGCGAGCCAGCCGCGATCGGACAGTTTCATCATCCCGGGCGCCTGGTCGTGCGTCACCGACCAGACGATGCACGAGCGATGCCCCTGTTCGTCGTCGTTGAGCGGCAGGATCGCGAACGGGCCGTCGGGGTAGAAGATCTCGAACGCGATGTTCTCGTGGCTGTATTCGTGGTGCAGCGACGTAACGATCGCGGCATTGTCATAGCTCCAGCGCGCGACGCGCAGCCCCGCCGCCTCGCGCGTCGGCGAGTTTCGGCCCTCGGCAGCGATCAGCAGCGGCGCCTTGATCACCGCACCCGAATCGAGCGTGAGCGTGACACCGGCCGCGCCGCGCTCGACTGACACCGCGCGCGTTTGCATCCGCACGTCGACATTGCGCGCGGCCGACGCCGCCTCGAACAGCGCCGCGCGCAGCTTGCGATTCTCGACCATATGGCCGAGCGCACCGTCGCCCGGCTCGGGCTCGAAATCGAGCGCGCCGGGCTCCAGCCCGTCGCTGACGCGGATCCCCTGGATCGGGCAGGCGAATTCGGTCAGCCGGTCGGCGACGCCGATCGCCTGCAGCATCCGCCACGGCGCGCCGGCGATCGCCGAGGCGCGGCCGTCGAAGCCTGCGGCAAGAATCACCGCCGGATCGGCAATGTCGATGACGATCGCGCTGAGCCCATGCGTGTCGAGCGCCACGGCGAGCGCGCTGCCGACGAGTCCGCCGCCGAGGATGATGACGTCTGCTGTGTCCATGCCGTCTGCTGTAGCGCCTCGTCCGGCCGCTCGCCAGCCCGCATAGCCTCGAAGGCCTATGCGCAAAGCCTTGACGTCGAACCCGCCGCGCGCGATGAATCTCGGCACAGACAGCGAACATCGGGACACAGATCATGGCGAGCCGCGCGCAGCCACCCTTATGGCGTGAGACCGTCAAGGCCGGCGCGGTGCGCAGCGGCGCGCTGATCACCGCGATCGCGCTTGTCGTGCTGGTCGCATTGTTCGTCGTCGCGGTCGCGAGCTATCATGCCAGCGACCCGTCGCTCAACACCGCTTCGGGCGCTGCGGCGCGCAACTGGCTCGGTCGGCCCGGCGCGCTCGTCGCCGATGCGGCGTTCTGGCTGCTCGGGCCGGGGGTCGTGGCGCTCCTGCCGACGGTGTCGCTGATTGCGCTGCGGCTGTGGCGTGCGGTGCCGGTCGGCCGCTGGCGGCTGATGCTCGGGGCGTCGCTCGGCGGCATCGCGCTGATCGGGACGGCGTTCGCGTTGATCTGGAGCGCGGCGGTGCCTTCGCTGGCGGCGGGCTATGGCGGTGCGCTCGGGCTCGGCCTTGGCGACGCGGTGCGCGCACTGATCGGCTTGCTTCCAGACGCGAACGCACAATTGTGGACGACGCGCGGAATCGCCGCCGGCCTCGGGCTCGCTGGCCTCGCGGCCTGGGGCTATAGCTTCACGATCGACGTCAGCGACCGCGCGCCGCGCATCGCGCGCGAACCCAAGCGGCTGAGCGACCAGCGCCGCGACCGCGATATCGTCGACATGGAGGATGACGTGCTTCCGCCCGAGCCGAGCCCGCGCAAGCTTTCGATGCCGCGCGCGCTCGCCAGCCCCGACGTCCGCCCCGGCCCGGTGATCGCCGATCGCGCGATGACCCCGGTGACGATCGCCAAACCGCGCGCGAAACAGACCTCGATGGATTTCGGCGATGCCTCGAACCTGCCCTCGCTCGACCTGCTCAACCCCGCGCCCCCGGCAGTCGGCGGCCCGGTCGACAAGGTCGCGCTCGACCGCAATGCGCGCCTCCTCGAGACGGTGCTGAGCGACTTCCACGTCAAGGGATCGATCATCAACGTGCGGCCCGGCCCGGTCGTGACGATGTACGAACTCGAGCCGGCTCCCGGCATCAAGGCAAGCCGCGTGATCCAGCTCGCCGACGATATCGCGCGCAACATGTCGGCCGTGTCGGCGCGCGTTGCGACGATCCCGGGGCGCACCGTGATCGGCATCGAGCTGCCCAACGCCAAGCGCGAGACGGTGGGCTTGCGCGAACTGATCGATTCGCTCGACGACCAGCCGGGTTCGCTGTCGCTGGTGCTCGGCAAGAATATCGCGGGGGACCCGGTGATCGCCGATCTCGCGCCGATGCCGCATCTGCTCGTCGCGGGGACGACCGGGTCGGGCAAGTCGGTCGGGCTCAACTGCATGATCCTGTCTTTGCTCTACCGGCTCAAGCCCGAAGAGTGCCGGATGATCATGATCGATCCCAAGATGCTCGAACTGAGCATGTACGAGGACATCCCGCATCTCTACGCGCCGGTGGTGACCGATCCGTCGAAGGCGGTACGCGCGCTGAAATGGACCGTCGAGCAGATGGAGGATCGCTATCGCCAGATGTCCTCGCTCGGCGTGCGCTCGCTGGCGAGCTTCAACGACAAGGTGCGCGCGGCCAAGGCCAAGGGCCAGCCGCTCGGGCGCAAGGTGCAGACGGGGTACGAGCCCGGTACTGGCGCGCCGATCTATGAGGAAGAGACGCTCGACTATCAGGTGCTGCCGCAGATCGTCGTGATCATCGACGAGCTCGCCGATCTGATGATGACCGCTGGCAAGGAAGTCGAATTCCTCATCCAGCGTTTGGCGCAGAAGGCACGCGCGGCGGGCATCCATCTGATCATGGCGACGCAGCGCCCGTCGGTCGACGTCATCACCGGCGTGATCAAGGCGAACCTGCCGACGCGAATCAGCTTCCACGTCACGTCGAAGATCGATTCGCGCACGATTCTGGGCGAGCAGGGCGCCGAGCAGCTGCTCGGCAAGGGCGACATGCTCTACATGCCCGGCGGCAAGGGCATCGTCCGCGTCCACGGTCCGTTCGTGTCGGACGACGAGGTCCGCGCCGTCACCGATCACTGGCGCGCACAGGGGCAGCCCGATTACAACCAGGCGATCACCGAGGAGCCCGAGGACGGCTTCGCGATGGACGGCGCGCCGACCGGCGAGGATACCGCCGAAGACCAGCAATATCGCACCGCCATCCAGCTCGTCGTCGAAAGCCAGAAAGCCTCGACCTCGTGGCTCCAGCGCCAGCTGCGTGTCGGCTATAACAGCGCGGCGCGGCTGATCGAGCGGATGGAGAAGGACGGTATCGTCGGCCGCCCCGATCATGTCGGGCGCCGCGAAGTGTTGCGCGACCGCGACGGGAACCCGGTGTAAGGCCTTTGGTTCAGAGCGGGTTCAAGCCGCTGCGGGCTTAAGCGGCCGCGTCAGGAGATTATTCGTGTCCCTTCGTTACCCATCGCTTCTTGCCGCGCTCGCCGCGCCGGCCCTGGTGTCGGCCGCGCCCGTCGCCGACCTGTCGCTGGTGCAGAAGCACCTGCAATCGGTCGAGAGCATGACCGCGTCGTTCACCCAGACCGATCGCGCGGGAAAAGTGCTGACCGGCGTGCTGACGCTCAAGAAGCCCGGCAAGATCCGCTTCCAATATGAAAAGGGCGTGCCGATCCTCATCGTCGGCGATGGCAAGTCGCTGTGGTTCCTCGATTACTCGGTTGGGCAGAAGCAGCGCTGGCCGATCGGCGGCTCGCCGCTCGGGATTCTGCTCGACCCGTCGCGCGACATGCGCGGGATCGCCAGCGTCGTGCCGACGGGCAACCCCGAGACCGTCGCGGTCGACGCCGCCGACCCCAAGCATCCCGAATACGGCCGGATCAGCCTGGTGTTCGTGCGCAATGCGACCGCACCGGGCGGGTTGATGTTGCAAGGCTGGGTCGCGCTCGATTCGCAGAACAATCGCACCACGATTCGCCTGTCGAACCAGCGGTTCAACGCGCCCGTCAGCAACTCGGCGTTCCAATGGCGCGATCCGACGCCCGCATCGGGCAGAAAATAACCTGGGCTAGGATCGGTTCATATTGGCGACAGGTTTGCAGGCCTAACACTCAAATCGCGGATGTGAGGTGCTACCGGGATTTTTCCCCCTGTTGCCCGGACCCTTGCTTCCCGCCTGCGTGACGAACGCTAGGTCGGCCCTCGCTCCATGCCCCCGGAGCGAGGGCCTTTCCATGTCCGGTACCGGGGTCCGGTAGCGACGGGTGGCGTGGGACGGCCGCGATGGTTACAGCGCTCGCATGACGACACCGCTCAAGATCGTATCGTGGAACATCAATTCGGTCCGCTTCCGCCTCGACATCGTCGAGAAATTCTTGCGCGAGATGGCACCCGACATCCTCTGTCTGCAGGAAACCAAGGTCGTCGATCACGACTTCCCGACCGCGGCATTCCGCGCGCTCGGGTATCGCCACATCGTGCTGCACGGGCAGAAGATGCACCACGGCGTCGCGATCCTGTCGAAAGTCCCGCTGGTCGCGGATGACCGCTTCGACTGGCAGGCCAATCAGGAGGCGCGCCATGTCGGCGTGCGGCTCGAATCGGGGATGCGGATCGAGAATGTCTATGTGCCGGCGGGTGGCGACGTGCCCGACCGCGAGGCGAATCCGAAGTTCGGCCAGAAGCTCGATTTCCTCGAGCGCATGACGCAGTGGTCGCAGGGGCTGAATGTGCCGACGCTGCTCGTCGGCGACCTCAACATCGCCCCGCTCGAATCGGACGTGTGGAGCCACAAGCAGCTGCTCAAGACCGTCAGCCATACACCGATCGAGGTCGCGGCGATGGACCGGCTCAAGGCGTCGAACAGCTGGGTCGATCTCGGGCGGCATTTCTTCCCGGCGCCGGCGCGGTTGCACACCTGGTGGAGCTATCGGTCGGTCGATTGGACGGTCAACGATCGCGGCCGGCGGCTCGACCATATGTGGGCGACCGCCGACGTTGCGGCCAAGGCGACGCGGCACCATGTCTATGAGGAATGCCGCAGCTGGCTCAAACCCTCCGACCATGTGCCGATCATGACTGAATTCGCGATATGAGCCACCCGATCTGTGGCGATGCACACAAGACCGCGCTCGCGATCGACGCGCTGCGCCGCGGCTGGCCAGTCGCGATCGCCGGAGCCGACGGCACGCTCGCGCTGTTGCCGATCGAGACCGCCGACCTGGCGCGGCTCGCTGCGTTCGATCCGGAGGCCCGCGCGCCGCTGCTGCTCTCGGCAGGGCGATCGGCGACGCTCAAGCTCACCAACCAGCTCGAAGCGGCGGCGCCCGATGCGCCGGTTCTGGTCGAGCGCGTGCCGTGGATCGACTTTGCGATGGCGACCGCGCTGGCCGATCCGCAATTCGATCTCGACACGCCGCTCAAGGGGCCGTTCCGTGCGATCCACCTCGACGCGTGCGACGCGGGCGCGGCAGCGCTGCGTCTGGCACGGATCGGTGGTGTGCTTCCCGCTTTCTTCGCGATAGCCGACGGCGACGCCGCGCTTGTGCTGACGCCGGGCGATATCGACGCGCATGAAGATGCCGCGCGGCTGACGATCGCGACGCGGGCGCATCTCCCGGTGGTCGGCGCCGAGAATGCCGAGATCGTTGCGTTCCGCACCCCCGAGATGCCGGGCGAGCATATCGCGCTGCTGATCGGTACCCCCGACGGCGGACCGCCGCTGGTGCGGCTGCACAGCGAATGCCTGACCGGCGACATGCTCGGCAGCCTCAAATGCGACTGCGGCCCGCAGCTCCATGCCGCAATCGACGCGATTGCGGTGAGCGGGTGGGGGATCGTGCTCTACCTGCGTCAGGAAGGGCGCGGGATCGGGCTGATCAACAAGCTGCGCGCCTATGCGCTGCAGGACAAGGGGTTCGACACGGTCGACGCCAACACGCGGCTCGGCTTCGCCGTCGATTCACGCAATTTCGCGGTTGCCGCGCGGATGCTCGAGCTGCTCGGCCAGACCTCGGTCCGGTTGCTCACCAACAATCCGCAGAAGGTCGCGCAGCTCGAGGCGGCCGGGATCGGCGTGGTCGAGCGCGTGCCGCACATCCTCCCCGCCAACCCGCACAACGAGCGCTATCTCGCGACCAAGCGCGACCGCACCGGGCATCAATTCTAGCCGAGCAGGCGCCGGACGGTCGCGAAGTCTTCGGCGACGTCGTGCACACCGATCGCGCGCAGCTTGTCGGCATGGTCGGGCCCGCAATGCGTCGCGCCGACGAAGCCGATGACGTGCGCGCCCGATGCCACCGCACCGGTCGCGCCGACGGGCGAATCCTCGACGATCACGCAGCGCGCGATATCGACCCCGAGCGCGGCGGCGGCATGGAGATAGATATCGGGTGCTGGCTTGCCGTTGACGACATGCTCCTTGCCCGAGAACAAGCGGTCGCCGAATGCCTCGCGCAGGCCGATATGCTCGAGATGCCGCGCGATCCACGCGGTCGAGCTCGACGAGGCGATCGCCTTGGGCAGGCCGACGGGCAGGTCGAGTACGAACGCGACCGCGCCTTCGACCGCATCGATGCCCTCGCGCATGACGCGGTCATCCTCGGTGCGACGCGCGGTATGGAAATCGTCGGGCAGCGGGCGCCCGATCCAATCCTCGACCGCGCCGATGAACGACGCGCCTGACAGGCCCATGAAGTTGGCGAACGAATCGGCCGGTGTGGTGGGATGGCCGATGCTCGTCAGATAAGCGGCGATCTGGCGATTGCCGACGGCCTCGCTCTCGATCAGTACGCCGTCGAAATCGAAGATGATCGCGTCGAAGGTCATGAACGGCTTCCAAACAGAGCGGTGCCGACGCGGATATGCGTCGCGCCGAGCATCACGGCGGTTTCGTAATCGCTCGACATGCCCATGCTGAGCGCGTCGAGCCCGTTGTCGCGGGCGAGCTTGGCGAGCAGCGCGAAATAGGGGGCGGCCTCGGTCTCGACCGGGGGGACGGCCATCAGCCCGATAACCGGCAGCGCTGCCGCGCGTGCCCCGGCGAGCAGCGCGGGCAAGTCGGCGATCGGGCAACCGCCCTTTTGTGGCTCGTCGCCGATATCGACCTGAAGGAAGCAGTCGGGCCGCCGGCCGTGCTTGTCTATCGCGCGGCCGAGCGCGGTGACGAGCGAAAGGCGGTCGACCGAATGGATCACGTCGAACAGCGTGACCGCATCGTCGGCCTTGTTCGATTGCAGCTGACCGACGAGATGCAGCGCCACATCGGGGTAGGTCTCGCGCAGCGCTGGCCATTTGCCTTGCGCTTCCTGGACGCGATTCTCGCCGAACGCGCGCTGGCCGGCAGCGAGCAGCGGCGCGATCGCCTCGGCGGGCTTGGTCTTCGAAACCGCGATCAGCGTCACCGACCCGGCCTTGCGGTCGGCGAGCGCGGCGGCGTGGGCGATCTTGGCTTGGACCGCGGCGAGCGCGGCGGCGGGTGGGAGAGGGTCGTCGCTGGACATTGGCGGCGCTATAGGCGGGACTATGCCCCCGCGTCACCCCAATAGCCGTAGGTTCCCGGTCCCGACGCTGTGGCTGATGACCGACGAACGCATGGGTGCCGCCTTATGGCCCGCACTGGCAGGTCTTCCCCGCGGTAGCGGGGTCGTATTCCGGCATTTCGGAACCCCGCCACCCGAGCGCGCGGCGCTGTACGCGCGCATCGCTCGGATGGCGCGATCGCGCGGGCTGGTCTTGATCGAGGGCGGAGGCGCCGCGCAACGCCGCCTCCTGCACCCGGCGCATACGATTCGCGAGGCGATCGCCGCGCGTCGTGCCGGGGCGGCGCTGGTTCTGGTCTCGCCGGTCTATCCGACGCGGACGCATATCGGCGCGCGCGCGCTTGGCCCGCTGCGCGCTGCTGCGATCGCGCGCGCGGCGCGGCTTCCTGCGATCGCGCTCGGCGGGATGACGCGGAGGCGGTTCATGCGAATCAAGGCGCTGGGCTTTGTCGGCTGGGCAGCGATCGATGGGCTTACGCCCTGAACCGCATCAGAAGCGGAACGCGGTCCCGACATAGACGGCCTGGCTGTCGCGGCGCGTCGCATCGGCGGCGGGCTGTTCGATCAGCCGTTCGCGCTCGGCCTTGTAGCGCACGCCCGCGGTGACATCGATCCGCCGCGTCAGCGCGTACGAGCCGCCGACGTCGATCGAATAGGCCGGTGCATCCTCGATCAGCTTGGGCGCACCCGCGAGCGGACGGTCGGTCGCGGCTTTCACGCGGCCGGTGAAGCGGTTGCCGGTATAGCTGACGCCGAGATCGGCCGCCTCGCGACCGCCGGGCAGGCCGGCGAGATCGACCTTCGAGACGTCGCCCGATACGGCGAAGCGCTTCCAGCCGACCGCAACACCGAGATTGTAGGCGATCGGCGTCAGGCTGGTGGTCGAGGCCGGAAGCGGCGCGGTGCGATCGACCACGGCGATGCCGCGCGCCGAGCGGGCGCGAATCGCCACCGTCACCGGATGCGCAGCGTCGCCGCGCGCGTCGGACGGCGTGAAGCGGAAGCCGCTGGTATCGAGACCGCCGCGCGCGAAGATCGCAGCGAGCCGAGGGTCGGCCGATGCCGGGGTGAACGAGCCGATGCCCCGCACGAATACGGGGCGCTTGGCGGCGAAGCGTGCCGTCGGCGTATCGCTCGCGCCAAGTGCCGGGGCCACGGCGAAGCCGAGGGCGACAAGCGACCCCACAGCAATCCCGGACAACCAACGAGCAGACAACACGTGCAACCCCTCTGCGTGCCGCTTCGGCACCCCTTATCTGACAACGCGCCTATCACGATTCAATTCCGTCGTGCCACTGTAACGGCGCAATTTCCTCGAAGAGTGTCACGAAGGACACACCTTGGCGACAGGCGAGGCTAAACGGCGCTGAGGCGGCTTGGATCCCTGCCGACGGGAGGCCCGAGGTGTTGCTTGCGGCGAACGTGCAACATTCTATAGATACCGCCACTCTCAAGTCCCCGTTTGCTCAGGAACCGCCGATGATCCGCCGCCCAGGCACCGCGCCCCGCACCCTTGTCGTGCTCTCCTGTGCGCTTGCCGCAACGCTGTCGCTCGGCGCCTGCGCGCACAAGGGCGCGCGTATCGCCAATCCCGATCTCGCTGCATCGAAGGTCACCACGATCGGCGTCAACGCCTATCTGTGGCGCGCGAGCCTCGACACGCTGAGCTTCATGCCGCTGCTGCAGACCGATTCGAACGGCGGCGTGATCGTCACCGACTGGTACATCAACCCGGCAGCGCCTTCGGAACGCGTCAAGGTGACGGTGACGATCCTCGACCAGGATCTGCGCGCCGACGGCCTGCGCGTCGCGGCGCTTCGCCAGGTCAACCAGGGCGGGCAATGGGTCGCGGCGCCGGTCCAGGCGGCGACCGTCCAGAAGCTCGAGGACATCATCCTGACCAAGGCGCGTGATCTGCGTCGCGCCGCCGTCGCGGGCTGAGGCAGCACTCTTATGGCGTCACGCTTCAATGCGCTGAAGGCGGACGCGGCTTGGCAGAAGGTTTGGGACGACCGCGCCACCTTTGCCGCTGACGATCACTCGACCAAGCCGCGCTCTTATGTGCTCGAGATGTTCCCCTATCCGTCGGGGAAGATCCATATGGGCCATGTCCGCAATTACACGATGGGCGACGTGCTCGCGCGCTATCGGCGGATGACGGGGATGGAAGTGCTCCACCCGATGGGGTGGGACGCCTTCGGCATGCCCGCCGAGAATGCCGCGATGGAAAAGCATGTCCACCCCGGCGGCTGGACGCGCGACAATATCGCGACGATGAAGGCGCAGCTCAAGCGGCTGGGCTTCGCGCTCGACTGGAGCCGCGAGCTCGCGACCTGCGAGCCCGACTATTACGGGCACGAGCAGGCGCTGTTCCTCGATTTGTTCGCGGCGGGCCTGGTCTATCGCAAGGAAAGCTCGGTCAATTGGGATCCGGTCGACATGACCGTGCTCGCCAACGAGCAGGTCATCGACGGGCGCGGCTGGCGCTCGGGCGCGCTGGTCGAGCGGCGCAAGCTGTCGCAATGGTTCCTCAAGATCACCGACTTTGCCGATGAATTGCTCGAGGGCCTGGATGGGCTCGAGCATTGGCCCGACAAGGTCAAATTGATGCAGGAGAATTGGATCGGGCGCAGCCGCGGGCTGACGTTCCGGTTCTCGCTGTCTTCTTCTTCTGCTCCCCTCCCGCTCGCGAGTTCGGGGTCGACAGCGCCCCGCGCTGTCGAGGATGTGCCGGGGGCACATCCGACCCCGAACTGGGCCGGGGGTGGGCGCGCGCTTTCAACGGAAGCTGACGCGGATAGCGCGAGCCCACCCCTAACCCCTCCCGCAAGCGGGAGGGGGATTGCGTCGGTCGAGGTGTTCACCACCCGCCCCGACACGATCTTCGGTGCCAGCTTCGTGGCTGTCGCCGCCGATCACCCGATCGCGCAGGCACTCGCCGCCACGAACCCCGCCGCGGCCGAGTTCATAGCGCTGTGCAAGCGCGGCGGCACCACCGCGGCCGAGCTCGATACGCAGGAGAAGCTCGGCTTCGACACCGGCATCACCGCGTCGCATCCGTTCGATCCGAACTGGCAGCTGCCGGTCTACATCGCGAACTTCGTGCTGATGGAATACGGCACTGGCGCGGTGTTCGGCGTTCCCGCGCACGACCAGCGCGATCTCGATTTCGCGCGGAAATACGATCTGCCGGTGCGCCGCGTCGTCTCTGACGGTGACGTGACGGACCCCGTGTTCGAAGGCACTGAGGCCGCGACCGGCCCCGGCACGCTCGTCAACTCGCACTTCCTCGACGGCATGGACGTCGAGGACGCCAAGCGCGCGGTCATCCAGCGTGCCGAAGGCGAGGGCTGGGGCACGGGCTCGACCGTGTTCCGCCTGCGCGATTGGGGCGTCAGCCGCCAGCGCTATTGGGGCACGCCGATCCCGATCATCCATTGCGACGCGTGCGGCGCGGTGCCGGTGCCCAAGGACCAGCTCCCCGTCGTGCTGCCCGAGGACGTGTCGTTCGACATCCCCGGCAACCCGCTCGATCGGCATCCGACGTGGAAGCATGTCGCGTGCCCGTCGTGTGGCGGGCAGGCACGGCGCGAGACCGATACGCTCGACACCTTCGTCGATTCGTCGTGGTATTTCATCCGCTTCGCCAGCCAGCCGAAGGACAAGCCGTTCGACCGCGCCGTCGCGGAAAAGTGGCTGCCGGTGGCGCAATATATCGGCGGCGTCGAGCATGCGATCCTGCACCTGCTCTACGCGCGCTTCTGGACGCGTGCGCTGAAGCATATCGGGCTGCTCGACGTGGCCGAGCCCTTCGCCGGCCTGTTCACGCAAGGCATGGTCACGCACGAGACCTATAGCCGCCAGGTCACCGAGCTCGGCAGCGACGGCGTCGACAGCATCACCAAGCCGCTCTGGCTCTCGCTCGACGATATCGTCCGCAGCGGCGACGGCTGGACCGAGAAGGCGACCGGCGAAGCGGTCACCGTCGGCCGCGTCGAGAAGATGTCGAAGTCGAAGAAGAACACAGTCGACCCGACCGGCATCGTCGATCAGTACGGCGCCGACGCGACGCGCTGGTTCATGCTGTCTGATTCGCCGCCCGAGCGCGATCTGCCGTGGAGCGAGAGCGGGATCGAAGGCTCGTGGCGCTTCATCCAGCGGCTGTGGCGGCTGTTCGACGGCGAGCGTGCAGGCGAAGGCGGTGCGAAGAACGCCGCGCTCGACCGCAAGCTCCACCAGAGCATCGCCGGCATCGCGCTCGATATCGAGGCTTTGAGCTTCAACAAGGCGGTCGCCAAATTGTACGAGCTGACCGCCGCGATCGAACGCGCCGAGCCCTCGGCCTCGCGCGACACCGCGATCGCCACGCTGATGCGGCTCGTCGCGCCGATGGCGCCGCACCTTGCCGAAGAGGCCTGGGCCGCGGCGGGGAACGAAGGCCTGATCGCCGACGCGCCCTGGCCCGCGGTCGATGCCGCGCTGCTGGTCGAGGACGAGGTCACCATCGCGGTGCAGGTCAACGGCAAGCTGCGCGACACGCTCACCATGCCCAAGGGCCATCCGAGCGATGCGGTCGAGGCCGCAGCGCTCGCCTCGGACAAGATCGTCCGCATCCTCGAAGGCAAAGCCCCCCGGAAGGTCATCGTCGTGCCCGATCGTCTCGTGAACATCGTCGCATGATGCGGCGGCTTGCCTTGCTCGTGCCGTTCTCCGCGCTCGCGCTGGCGGGCTGCGGCCTGCATCCGCTCTATTCGGGCGGCGGTTCGGGCACCGTCGCCAGCGGGCTGACGCAGATCGAAGTCGGGCCGATCGAAGGCAAATCGGGCTGGATGATGGGCAACGCGCTGCGCGACCGGCTCCACGCGCAGGCGACGCCGCGCTACCGGCTCGAGATCAAGCTCGACGACCAGATCACCGGGCTCGGCGTCAATCGCGACAACTCCATCTCGCGCGAGCGCCGGACGTTGCGCGCGCGCTATCAGCTGGTCGACCTGTCGAACGGGTCGGTGCTGCTCGACGCCACCGCCGGGTCGGACGCGGGCATCGACGCGGTCAATTCGGAATATGCGACGATTGCCGCCGAGGACACCGCGCTCGAGCGGCTGTCGCAGATCGTCGCCGACCAGATCGTCGCGCGCGTCGCCACCTATGTCCAGCGTACCGCGCCCGAGCCGCGCTGACATGCCCCGCGGGCGGGCGTCGTGAAAGCCAATCTCAACCAGCTGACGCGCGCGATCGAGAGCGGCAATCCCGACATCCGGCTTTACGTGCTCTACGGCCCCGATGAGGCGGGCGCACGCGACATAGCCGCGCGTGTCGCACGCGCGCTCGGGCCCGATGCCGAGCGCGTCGACCTCGAGCCGGCATTGCTCAAGGCCAATCCCGGGCGACTCGCCGACGAGGCGGCGTCGATGTCGCTGTTCGGCACCGCGCGCCATATCCGCGTCGCGGGTGCGGGCGAGGAAAGCGTTGCGGCGGCGACCTTGCTGCTGTCGGCCGAGCGCGCCGGCAATCCGGTGGTGCTGCTCGCGCCCAATGCCAAGGCGACCTCGGCGCTGGTCAAGCTCGCGACGAGCGATCCGCGCGCGATGTCGTGCGTGTTCTACGTTCCCGAAGGCGGCGAGGCCGACAAGATCGCGACGAGCATCGCACGCGAGCAGGGCCTGCGCACGATGGGCGGCACCGCCGCGCGGATCGCGCTCGCCGCGGCGGGTGACCGCGCGGTGATGACGCGCGAGCTCGAGAAGATCGCGCTCTATCTCGACGCCGCGCCCGAGCGGCCGCGCGAGCTCGACGATGCCGCGCTCGATGCGATCGGGGCGGATCTCGGCGATTCGGAAATGTCGCGCGCGATCGATGCGGCGATCGGCGGTGGCCCGGTCGTGCTCGGCGACGAGCTCGCGCGCCTTGCGGTTGCGGGGGTCTCGCCGATCCCGTTGCTGCGCCAGCTCGTCCGCCGTCTGATGAGCCTTGCCGAACTGCGCGCCGAGATCGACAATGGCGCGAACATCAACAGCGTGATCGAGCGCGTCTTCTTCCGCGAACGCGCGACGACCGCGGCCGCGCTGCGAATCTGGTCGGCGGCCAAGATCAGCGACGCGGTCGACCGCGTCCGCCGCGCCGAGCGCGCGACGATGGCGCCGTCCAATGCCGGCACCGTGCTGTCGGATGCGGCGATGCTCGGCGTTGCGCGGATGGCGGCGCGGCAGCGCGGCTAGGCGCGCGGCGGCAAGGCCCAGTCGATCGCGCCGCGGCCATGCGCCACGAGGAAAGCATTTGCGGCGGAGAAGGGGCGGCTGCCGAAGAACCCGTTATAGGCCGACAGCGGCGAGGGATGCGCCGCCTTCAGCACGAGATGCCGGCCGCCTTGCGTCACGTCCTCGACGAACGCCGCCTTCTTCTGCGCGTGCGCCCCCCACAGCAGGAAGACGGTCGGTTCGGGCGATTCGGCCACGACTCGGATCACGGCGTCGGTGAAGCGTTCCCACCCGCGCTTCTGGTGCGACGCGGCTGCCCCCATCCGCACCGTCAACACCGCGTTGAGCAGCAGCACGCCTTGCTTCGCCCAATGTTCGAGCAGGCCGTGCCGCGCCGGTGCGATGCCGAGATCGGTCTCGAGCTCCTTGTAGACGTTGCGCAAGCTCGGCGGGATCCGCACGCCGTCCTGCACCGAGAAGCTCAATCCATGCGCTTGGCCCGGACCGTGATAGGGGTCCTGCCCGAGGATGACGACGCGCACCGCGTCGGGCGGCGTCAGCTCGAGCGCGCGAAACCAGTCCGCGCGCGGGGGGAAGATCGTCGTTCCGGCCACGTGTTCGGCAGCGAGAAACGCATCGAGCGCCTGCATATACGGCTGCGCGACCTCATCCGCCAAGGCGTCGCGCCATGGCGATGGCAACGGCTGCATGCCTCGAACCGTCAGCGCTTGCGGACGAACTCGGCGCGCAGCACGAGACCCTTGATGCCGTCGTACCGGCAATCGATTTCCTGCGCGTCGCCGGTCAGCCGGATCGCCTTGATCAGCGTCCCGCGCTTGAGCGTCTGCCCCGCGCCCTTGACCGTCAGGTCCTTGATCAGCGTGACCTGGTCGCCATCGGCGAGCACGTTGCCGACCGAGTCGCGCACGACGACGGCAGCGTCGGCCGCGGCGGCCGGGGCGTCGGCGGCGGCGACCCATTCGCCGCTGGCCTCGTCATAGACATAACTGTCGGTGTCGCTCATGCTCAGCTCTTGATCGTGACCATCGGGACCGGCTGACCCTTGCTGGTCGGGTTCGAGGCATTGGCCTTGGGCGCCTTCTCGGCCTTGGGCTTGCGCACTTCCTTGTTCGATTTCTTCTGGCTCTTCGCCATCACGGTTCCTGACCGGGGCGAAAGGCCCCGCTTCATCCTAGCGCCAAAGCGCGGCGGGAGCCGCATCAATTCGCAGGCGCGGCCGGATCTCGCGCGCGCACCCCCAAACTTTAGACCGAGGCAACCATTGTAGCGGCGGTCCGTTCAGTCTGTGCCGGGCGTGCCCCCCTTCGCGCCCGGCACCCCCTACAAGTCGATCAATACGACCGCGGAGCCTCGTGATGAGCCCGGTCGGGACGGTCGGGCGTCCTCAGCCGCAGCCAGGCCGTATCGGTGATCCGCAACAACCGCGGTGCCGGCGGTGTTGATGCCGAGCGGATCGCTCGCCGAGACCGCTCGCGTCGCGATGATTGGATCGAGCGTCTGTAGACCCGCCGTCTTCGTGTCGGTCGCGAGGTGCTGCGGTCGATCCCCGCGGCGAGCGCCGATACCCTCGAGGCTTGTGGCGCTCAACGCGCGGCGCGGGGTCGCCCCGATCGTAGGCGAGCCGAAGCCCGCGCGCGTCCCGCTGTCGTATGAGGCGTCGGTTCGAGCGGGGGGGGTAGGGTGGCGGTGAAGGGATACCATTTGCGAAGCTGCACCGCCGCCCACTTCTGCGGTTCGCGCAGCGAGCACTCCGCTGTTGGGGGGGCGTCGGTGTCAATGTCGGGTTCGAAGCGACCAGGCGCCGGGCGATCCGCTCGCCCCGCCGCCGTGTCGGACCTTTTCAGTCAGGATCTTCCGGTTGTTGGGGCGAGCCGCCCGCTCCCGATCAGGCGATCGGGGCGAGCGAAACGGCGGTCGAAGCCAGAACGACGGTAAGCATGAGCGCAGCGACGAGCGAAACGGCGACGCGCTGAAGCGATTCGAAACGGACGGTCATGATGCATTCCCTGTGTCATCTAGCGCTCCGGACCATCCGAAGCGTCTATGCCAGGAGCGTTGCATGCGTCGTGCCATTTGATTAAGCAGTTGTTTTACGGCGTAAAATAGTGATTGCCCGGTTGAGGACATGGCGCAGAATGGGAATTTTCGCCAAGGATCAGTGCAAATTGCTACGGACACCGGACCTGGTTCCGTCCGCTATCTTTCGCCGCGTACAGCAATTTGTCGGCGCGGCCGAACGTAGCGCCCAGCGTCTCGCCCGGCTCGGCCGACGCGAGGCCCGCGGAGAAGGTCACCGCGCCGAGCGGCATGTCGGTCTCGCGCAGCCGATAGCGTTTGGCATCGACCGTGCATCGCGCCGATTCGAGCGTCAGATGCGCGTGCGACAGATCGACGTTCGAGAACAGAATGACGAATTCCTCGCCGCCGTAGCGCGCGACGAAATGCCCGTCGCACGCCGCGCTCAACGCCTCGGCGATCGCCTTGAGTACCCGGTCGCCGACCGAATGGCCGAACTGGTCGTTGACGCGCTTGAAGCGATCGACGTCGCACACGGCGAGACACAGCCGCGTTCCGCGGGCGCTCTGCTCGGCGAACGCCTCTTCGAACGCGCGGCGATTGGGCAGGCCGGTCAGCGGGTCGCGGCGCGCATCACCGCGAGCCTCCTCGAGCTTGGCGCGCAGCTGGTCGGCCTCCGAGGTCGCGGCGTGGAGGCGCGCCTCGGCCGAGCGAACGCGATCGAGCATCACCGCGGTCAACCGTGCCACTTCGCCGCCGCCCGTGCCGGCGCGCATCGCGGTCGCGCTCGCCGCCAGATCGCGGCCGAAATCGGCGGTCTCGGCGCGGATCGAGCGGACCATGTCGGTGAAGCCCTCGACCTGCATCTGCGTCTGCGCAACCAGCCCGTCGGATTGGGCCTGGTCTGCCGGTGCCCCTGGCGTGCCCCCGCCGAGCGTCACGATATCGCGCGCCGACAGGCGGATGCCGCCCTCGGTCATCGTCGCAACCGATTGCGCGAGACCCCCGGTCGGATTGCACACCACCTCGTACGCGAAGGCGTAATGGATCGGATCCGCGCTCAGCCGGTGCAGCGTCAGAAAGGCGCGGACGCAATCGAAGATCTGCCCGGCCCGGTCATCGGCGGTCACGAGCCGTGTGCTCCTCGCTAGACCCATCGCCGTCGAATCCCCCCAGCATCGTGTGCCGGATGAGCCGGCCGTTTCGTCCGCTTACCCGCGAACTGCTAAAATTGGGTGACCGGGTCGGCGACCCCGCGAGGCGCTCACCGGGTCAGCGCGATGCCGAAGCGCGCATGGCTAACGTTGCGGTTATACTCGACCAGCGTCTCGCCATAGCCGGTGAAGAATTGGCTGAAGAGATAGAGACGCGGCAGGCGATCGTCGATCCGCACCAGCGGATAGGAGAGGAAAGCTTCGGCGCTCCCTTTGCCGGTGCCGGGATTGCCGCGCCCGGTGACCGCGAGCTTCCACCCGTCGCGCTGGCCAAGCGTCATGCCGAGCGAGGTATAGCCCCAATAGCGGTCGAGATCGGGCGCGAGCCCCTGATCGCCGAAATAGCCCCATACCATCGGAGCCAGCGCCAGCCGCCAGCGGTCGCCCAGATCGAACGTCTTGTGCGCGCGCAGATACAGACGATTGACGTCGATCGAGTTGGTAACGCCACCGCCGTTCGAATCTTCGCGAAACCCACCGCCGATCAGCAGCGAGGGCGAAACCGGCACATCGACGAACACCTCGGGGCTGTAGCCTTGCGCGCGGACCGGGGTCGAGGCCCGGTCGACCGCCCAGAACATCGTATGCGTGTACGCGACGTCGAGCCGCGGCCCGTCGTCGCGGCCGAGCACGCGGAAATCGAAGCTGACCTGGAGTTTTGCGCCCGAGTCGCCGGCGCCGAACACGCCGTAGATCGGCGCATACGGGTGCAGCCGGTCGAGGAACGCGCCCGATCCGCCGCGCGAGGTGGTGACCACGCTCTCGCCGATCGCCGCGGCCGGCGCTCGGGGCGGTGCCGCGTCGGGCGGCGTCGCCGCGAGCGCGACGGGCGCAGCGTCGGCGAGCCGGTAGCGGACGCGGGCGAAGCCGCCGGCAGCGACGCTCGACGCGGCGGCAGGAAGCGCGACCAGCCGCAGCCTGGTCCCGTCGCGCGCGACCGTTTCGATTTCGGCGGGACCCTGTGCCGGCGTTGCGCTTGCCCCTTCGTTGAGCAGGAACACGACGACGCCGGCGCGCGCTGCGTCGGCCGAGGCCGGCGGGTCGACCAGCGGTCGCACTTGTGCCGCCGCCGGGCTGGCGCACGCGACCGCTGCGCCTGCTACCAGCAGCAAAGGACGAGACATCAGGATTTCCCCCAAACCAACGGCGAACCCAAACCCGGCGCGTTCCCCCGCGGGTCGGGCTGGCGAAAGCATGCCAGTCGCTCTAGGCAGAGGCAATGCGCGTTACCGACACCGACCTCGCCCTAGCCGCCGCCCTCGCCGATGCCGCGGGCGCCGCGATCCGACCCTATTACCGTGCCGAGCACGGGCTCGAGGCGAAGGACGACGCTTCGCCCGTGACGCTGGCCGATCGCGCTGCGGAAGCCGCGATGCGCAGCCTGATCGAGCGCGCCTACCCGGCGGACGCGATCATCGGCGAGGAATATGGCGTCAAGGAAGGCACGAGCGGGCGCGCCTGGGTGCTCGATCCGATCGACGGGACGCGCGCGTTCATCTCCGGGCGGCCGATCTTCGGGACGCTGATCGCCTTGGTGATCGAGGGCTGGCCGATGATGGGGGTGATCGACCAGCCGATCCTGCGCGAGCGCTGGACGGGCGTGATGGGCAAGCCGACCTTGTTCAACGGCAAGCCCGCGGCGACGCGGCGCTGTGCCGATCTCGGCAAGGCGTTGCTCGCGACGACCTCGCCGGCGCATTTCGACGATTCGCAGCTCCACGCGTTCGAGCATCTCGACGGTGCGGTGATGAGCACCGTGCTCGGCGGCGATTGCTATAATTACGGCTGCGTCGCGAGTGGCTGGCTCGACGTGGTGGTCGAGGCGCAGTTGAAGCTCCACGATTTTGCCGCCTTGGTGCCCGTGGTCGAGGGCGCGGGCGGGCGGATGTGCGACTGGCAGGGCGACCCGCTCACCGCCGATTCGGTCGGCGAGGTCGTCGCGGCGGGCGATCCGGCGCGGATCGAGGAGATTCTCGAGTCGCTCGCCTGCCGCGGGCATTGAGGTTGCGACGAACCGTGCGGTGGTTGACTCGATTGACCCCCGGACGGAATTCGACCTGCGCGATCGTTTCTGATTGTGTGCCAATGCGCGAACGGCGGCCCTTCGTCCTCCCAGTGCAAGCTGGGATCTCGCGCCGCGGGCAGCGCGCTCGCGGCGTGAGACGCCAGCTTTCGCTGGGGTGACGGGTGTTGGGCAGACGTCTGCGCCCGGCAGGCCGCGCGGCACTTCGGTTCTCGACCATTTCAAAGAGCGGATGCCACCCTAGCAGATTCGCCGCATGTAGGACAGCGCCCGCGCATTGCCGCCTTGCGTTTCGCGCGACTCTCGCTTAAGCGCCCCTCCTCCTGCGCGTAAGAAGAACTGCCCGGCCGGTATGGGCTGCCGTGGCCGTTCATAGATCGTCGCATATTTGGAAAGGACGAAAATGCCCAAACTCAAGACGAAGAGCGGCGTCAAGAAGCGCTTCAAGCTCACCGCAACCGGCCTGCTCAAGCATGGCGTCGCCGGCAAGCGTCACCGACTGATGAGCCACAACAGCAAGTACATCCGTCAGAACCGCGGCACCAAGCTGCTGTCCAAGGCCGATACGGCAACCGTCAAGGCGTGGGCGCCTTACGGTCTCGGCTGAGCGGAAGGAATTAGAGAATGGCACGCGTAAAACGGGGTGTAACCACCCACGCAAAGCACAAGCGGATCCTCAATCTGGCGAAGGGCTATTATGGCCGTCGCAAGAACACGATCCGTATCGCCCGTCAGGCCGTCGAGAAGGCCGGCCAGTACGCTTACCGCGATCGCAAGGTTAAGAAGCGCAACTTCCGCGCGCTCTGGATCCAGCGCATCAACGCAGCTGTCCGCGTCGAGGGCCTCACTTACGGCGTGTTCATGCACGGCCTGAAGCTCGCCGGCGTCGAACTCGACCGCAAAGTCCTCGCCGATCTGGCGATGCACGAGGCTGCCGCGTTTAGCGTCATCATCGCGCAGGCAAAGGCGGCTCTGCCCCAGGCCGCCTAAGGCGACCTGCAGGCAAACGCGATTTGGGGCGCGGGTGGTCTAGGCCACCCGCGCCCTTTTCGTTATCGGCTACGGCGAATTGGACGGGAAGACGATGACCACGGACCTTGACCAGCTGCGCGAAGATGCGCTCGGCGCGATCACCGCAGCGGAAACGCTCGATAGCCTGGAGACGCAGCGCGTCGCCCTGCTCGGCAAGGCGGGGAGCGTGACCGCGCTGCTCAAGACCCTGGGTGGCATGTCGCCCGACGAGCGGCAGGTGCAGGGGCCGCGGATCCAGGGCTTACGCGAGGCGGTCACTACCGCGATCGCGACGCGCAAGGCCGCGCTCGACCGCGCCGAGCTCGACGCGCGGCTCGCCAGCGAGACGCTCGACATGACGCTCCCCGCCGAGGCCGCGCCGCAAGGATCGGTGCATCCGGTCAGCCAGGTGATGGACGAACTCGCCGAGATCTTCGCCGACCTCGGCTTCGCGGTCGCGACCGGTCCCGAGATCGAGGATCAGTGGCACAATTTCACCGCGCTCAACATGCCCGAGAGCCATCCCGCGCGTGCGATGCACGACACCTTCTACGTGTCGCCTTCTTCTCCCTCTCCCCTGAAGGGGAGAGGGAGATGTTTGTTTTGCGCACGCATACCTCGCCCGTCCAGATCCGCACGATGATGGCGCAGGAGCCGCCGATCCGCATCATCGCGCCGGGCCGCGTCTATCGCTCGGACTGGGACGCGACGCACACGCCGATGTTCCACCAGATCGAGGGGCTGGTGATCGACAAGGGCATCACGCTCGGTCATCTCAAATGGACGCTCGAGACCTTCCTCAAGGCGTTCTTCGAGCGCGACGACATCGTGCTCCGCCTGCGCCCGAGCTACTTCCCCTTCACCGAACCGTCGGCGGAGGTCGATGTCGGCTACACCACGGTCAAGGGCCGCCGCACGCTCGGTGGGTCGGAAGGGTGGATGGAGCTGCTCGGCAGCGGGATGGTCCATCCCAAGGTGATCGAGGCGTGCGGGCTCGACCCCAAGGAATGGCAGGGCTTCGCCTTCGGGGTCGGGGTCGATCGGCTCGCGATGCTCAAGTACGGAATGGACGATCTGCGGCCATTCTTCGAAGGCGATGCGCGCTGGTTGAAGCATTACGGCTTCTCGGCACTCGACGTGCCGACGCTCAGCCAGGGAGTGGGGGCATGATCCTCGTATCGCGCCGCCCCACCCACCATCGTCACCCCAGCGCAAGCTGGGGTCTCCAGATTGGCGCGCGCGCGCCCAGCCCCACAAAGACCCCAGCTTTCGCTGGGGTGACGGACGGTGTGAAATGAAGACCACGCTCGACTGGCTCAAGCAGCATATCGACACCGACGCCTCGCTCGACGAGATCGTTGAGACGCTGACCCGCATCGGCCTCGAGGTCGAAGGCGTCGAGAACCCCGGCGCCAGCCTCGCCGCGTTCAGGGTGGCGAAGGTGCTCAGCGCCGCGCCGCATCCGCAGGCGGACAAATTGCAGGTGCTCTCGGTCGATGCCGGCGACGGCCCGCTCCAGGTCGTCTGCGGCGCGCCCAATGCGCGCGCGGGGCTCGTCGGCGTGTTCGGCGCGCCCGGCGCGACGGTGCCGTCGAACGGGATGGTGCTCAAGGTCGCGGCGATCCGCGGGGTGGAATCGAACGGCATGATGTGCTCGACGCGCGAGCTCGAGCTCGGCGAGGACCATGACGGCATCATCGAGCTGCCCGCCGATGCGCCGATCGGCATGGCCTATCCCGATTATGCCGGGCTGAACGATCCGGTGATCGACATCAACGTGCTCCCCAACCGGCCCGACTGCATGAGCGTGCGCGGGATCGCGCTCGATCTGGTCGTCGCAGGGCTCGGCACCGCCAAGCCGCTCGCCTTTGCGCCGGTCGAGGGCGCAGGCGAGGGCCCCGACGTGCGCACCGACGATGCGGCGGGCTGCCCGGCCTTCTTCGCGCAGGGGGTGAGCGGCCTGACCAACGGCGAGGCGCCCGAATGGATGCGCCGCCGCCTCACCGCGATCGGCCAGCGTCCGATCTCGACGCTGGTCGACATCACCAATTACGTGATGTTCGATCTCGGGCGGCCCTTGCACGTCTATGATCGCGCCAAGCTTTCGGGCGGCCTCGTCGCGCGCAGGGCGACCGCGGGCGAACAGGTCGTCGCGCTCAACGGCAAGACCTATACGCTTGCCGAGACGATGACAGTGATCGCCGACGCGGCGCACGTCCACGACATCGGCGGCATCATGGGCGGCGAGGATTCGGGCGTTTCGCCCGAGACCACCGACGTCATCATCGAATGCGCCTATTTCGACCCGGAAAGCATCGCGCGCACCGGCCAGGCGCTGATGCTGACCTCGGACGCACGCTCGCGCTTCGAGCGCGGCGTCGATCCGGCGTTCCTCGAGGAGGGGCTGGCGATCGCGACGCGGTTGGTACTCGACCTGTGCGGCGGCAGCGCCAGCGCGCCGACCTATTCGGGCACGCCGCCGCTCGAGCGCAAGCGGATCGCCTATGATCCGGCGCTCGCGGAGACGCTCGGTGGTCTAGCGGTGGCGGAAGATCGCCAGCGTGCGATCCTGACCGCGCTCGGCTTCACCGTCGAGAGCGACTGGACCGTGTTGCCGCCGCCGGCGCGCCGCGACGTCGACGGCCCGGCCGATCTGGTCGAGGAAATCATCCGCATCGAGGGCATCGATTCGGTCGCCCCCGTCCCGCTCCCGCGCGCGGCGGGCGTCGCCAAGCCGACCGCTACCCCCGAGCAGCGCCTCGAAAGCCGCGCGCGCCGCGCCGCCGCCGCGCGTGGGCTCAACGAGACGCTGACCTGGAGCTTCCTGTCGGACGCGCAGGCGGCGGCGATCGGTGGCGGCGCGTGGACGCTCGCCAACCCGATCAGCGAGGAGCTGAAGGTCATGCGGCCGTCGCTGCTGCCCGGCCTGTTCTCGGCGGCCGAGCGCAACATGAAGCGCGGCGCGGCGGGCGTGCGGCTGTTCGAGATCGGGCGCCGCTACCTCAGCGGTGGCGAGCATCCGACGCTCGGCGTCGTGCTCGCCGGCGAGAACCGCGCGCGCGGCTGGCAGGAGGGCAAGGCGAAGCCGTTCGATGCGTTCGACGCCAAGGCCGAGGCGCTCGCCCTGCTCGCCGCGATCGGCGCGCCGGTCGAGAATTTGCAGGTGATGGGGGATGCCGGCGAGGCGTGGCATCCGGGGCAGTCGGGCACGCTGCGGCTCGGGCCGAAGACGGTGCTCGCCACCTTCGGCATGGTCCATCCGCTGACGCTGCGCGCGTTCGATCTCGATGGCCCGGTCGCGGCGGTCGAGCTGTATCTTGATGCGCTCCCCGCCAAGCGCTCGACCGGCTTCGCGCGCGCGGCGTATGCGCCGCCGGCGTTGCAGGCGGTGCGGCGCGACTTCGCGTTTCTGGTGCCCGAGGCGCTCGCCGCCGAAACACTGGTGCGTGCGGTCAAGGGCGCCGACAAGGCGAACATCGTCGCGGCGCGCCTGTTCGACGTCTTTACCGGCGCGGGGGTCGAGCTGGGGCATAAGAGCCTCGGTGTCGAAGTGACGCTCCAGCCGGGCGAAAAGAGCTTTGCCGAAGCTGATCTGAAGGCGATCGCCGACAAGGTGGTTGCCGCGGCTGCCAAGCTTGGGGCGAGCCTGCGCGGCTGACCCCAACCGTCACCCCGGCCTTGTGCCGGGGCCCACCGTCGTGCGAACGCCCTGCTTCGTTCGCGGCGCGGTGGGCCCCGGCACAAGGCCGGGGTGACGGCGTGGGGGATGTGGTGCGTGCTTGATTGAGGATATGTGATGACGGAAGCTGCCCTGATCGAAATCGGCTCGCCCGAGCTGACGGCCGCGATCAACCCCTACGGCGCCGAGCTCACGCATCTCCGCGATGCCGAGGGGCGCGAGCTGATGACGAATGCCGACCCGGCGTTCTGGACGGGGCATGCGCCGATCCTGTTCCCGATCGTCGGCGGGCTCAATGGCGACACGCTGCGCCTGGATGGCGCGCACTATACGATGGGCAAGCACGGCTTCGCGCGTCGCAGCAGCTTTGCGGTGGTTGAGCATAGCGCCGCACGCGCGGTGTTCCTGCTGGAAGACAGCGCTGAGACGCTTGCCGTGTACCCACGCAAGTTCGCGCTGCGGCTGACTTATTCGATCGAGGGCGCGACGCTGGCGATCAACGCCGAGATCGAGAATCGCGAGAGCGATCGCACGCTGCCGGCGAGCTTCGGCTTCCACCCGGCGTTCGCCTGGCCGCTGCCCTATGGCAAGCCCCGCGCCGAGCATCGCATCGTCTTCGCCGTCGACGAGCCCGAGCCGTTGCGCGAACTCACCCCTGGCGGGCTGATCGTCGCGCAGGAGCGGCCGTCGCCGCTCGAGGACGGTCGCACGCTGCGTCTGCGCGACGCTTTGTTCGAGCAGGACGCGCTGATCTGGGACGCCGTCCGGTCGCAGAGCGTGCGCTACGGCGCCGAGACCGGTCCGCAGCTGCGCGTCGATTTCGCCGATACGCCGATGCTCGGCATCTGGACCAAGCCCGGCGCGGCGTACGTCTGCATCGAGCCGTGGCACGGCATCGCCGACCCCGAGGGCTTCACCGGCGTCTTCACCGCCAAGCCCGGCGTATTCGAGGTCGCGCCCGGCGAATCGAAGACCTGCGCGATCCAGGTGACGCTGGAGCGTTAAACCGCTATCGCCCCCGCATGAATCACACGTCCGACCGCCGCACCTTCGCGATCATCTCCCACCCCGACGCCGGCAAGACCACGCTGACCGAAAAGCTGCTGCTGTTCGGCGGCGCGATCCATCTGGCGGGGGAAGTGAAGGCGCGCGGCCAGAATCGCCGTGCGCGCTCGGACTGGATGAAGATCGAGCAGCAGCGCGGCATCTCGGTCACCTCGTCGGTGATGACCTTCGAGCGGGGCGGTCTCACCTTCAACCTGCTCGACACGCCGGGCCACGAGGACTTTTCGGAGGACACCTATCGCACGCTGACCGCGGTCGATTCGGCGGTGATGGTGATCGACGCCGCGCGCGGCATCGAGGCGCAGACGCGCAAACTGTTCGAGGTGTGCCGGTTGCGCTCGGTGCCGATCATCACCTTCGTCAACAAGGTCGATCGCGAGGGCCGCCCGCCGTTCGACCTGCTCGACGAGATCGCCGAGATGCTCCAGCTCGACGTCACGCCGATGAGCTGGCCGGTCGGCATGGGCAGCGATTTCGAGGGGGTGTACGATCTCCACGCCAACAGCCTGAGCCAGCCCGAAGGGCCGAGCCGCGAGTTCATGGGCAAGGCGTTGAGCTTCACCGGGCTCGACGATCCCAAACTCGCCGAGACGCTCAGCCCGGCGGGCCTGAAGCTGCTCCAGGACGAATCCGAACTCGCGCTCGGCGGCTATGGGGCGTTCGATGTCGAGGCGTATCGCGGCGGCGACCAGACGCCGGTCTATTTCGGCTCCGCGCTCAAGGAATTCGGCGTCGCCGAGCTGATCGACGCGCTCGGCCGCCATGCGCCGGGCCCGCGGCCGCAGCCGGCCGAGCCCGCCGAAGTGCTGCCCGACCGCGCCGACGTCACCGGCTTCGTGTTCAAGGTCCAGGCGAACATGGACCCCAACCACCGCGATCGCATCGCGTTCATGCGGCTGTGCTCGGGCACCTTCAAGCGCGGCATGAAGCTGACGCCGACGGGGCATGGCAAGCCGATCGCGATCCACTCGCCGATCCTGTTCTTCGCGCGCGAACGCGAGCTGGCGGACGAGGCGTTTCCGGGCGACATCATCGGCATCCCCAACCACGGCACGCTGCGGGTGGGGGATACGCTGTCAGAGCGTGCCGACGTGCGCTTCACCGGGCTGCCGAACTTCGCGCCCGAAATCCTGCGGCGCGTCGCGCTCAAGGATCCGACCAAGACCAAGCAGTTGCGCAAAGCGCTCGACGACATGGCCGAGGAGGGCGTGACGCAGGTCTTCTATCCCGAGATCGGCTCGAACTGGATCATCGGCGTGGTCGGTCAGCTCCAGCTCGAAGTGCTGCTGAGCCGGCTCGAGGCGGAATATAAGGTCGATGCGGGGCTCGAAATGGCGCCGTACGACACCGCGCGCTGGGTGTCTGCAGCGGATCCGGCCGACCTCAAGGCGTTCATGGACCTCAACCGCACGTCGATGGCGAAGGATCGCGACAACAATCCGGTCTATCTCGCGAAGACCGCGTGGGACGTCAGCTATGTCGCCGATCGCTATCCCAAGGTCAGCTTCGCCGCGACGCGCGAGCGGTAGGCGCGCTCTACCCCGCGCGATCGGCGTCGAGCGCCGCGGCCAGCGCGTCGCGTACGGTGCGCACGGCGGCCGTCATCGCGCGCGGCGGCGCGTCGGTCGATGGCCCCCCGGCGGCGAGCGCCTGTTGCACGCCGCGGATCGTATAGCCGTCCTGGTTGAGCATCCTGGCGATCCGCTCGACCAGCGCGACGTCCTCGGGCCGATAGTAGCGCCGGTTGCCGGCACGCTGGAGCGGGCGCAACTGCGGGAAGCGCGTTTCCCAATAGCGCAGGATATGCGGCGGCAAGCCCGTGTCGCGCGCGAGCTCGCCGATCGTGCGATAGGCCCCGGTTGCCTTGTTCGTGGCCTTGTCGGAGGCCTGATCGGTCGGCCTGTCCATCGCCGTGTCGCCGGCGCGCGCGGGCGGCACGGCCATCCGCTAGATCAGTCCGCTTCGACGATGCGGTCGCGCATCATCTGGCTGGCGCGGAAGGTCAGCACGCGGCGCGGCGCGATCGGCACTTCGATGCCGGTCTTGGGGTTGCGGCCGACGCGTTCGCCCTTGTCGCGCAGGACGAAGGTGCCAAAGCCGGAAATCTTGACGTTGTCGCCGTTGGCGAGCGCGCTGCACATGTGGTGGAGGATTCGCTCGACCATTTTCGACGAGTCGGTACGCGACAGACCGACATTATGGTGCAACGCTTCGGCCAGATCGGCACGCGTCAATGTTCCCGCACTTTCCATCGATACGCTCCCGCAACATTTTTGGAAACCTTACGCTACCATAACAAAGCAGGTGCGAAAAGCTCTTTGGTCCGGGCGTTTAACAATAATTAGAACCGGACGACCGCGGCGCCCCAGGTAAAGCCGCCGCCCATTGCCTCGAGCACGATCAGGTCGCCGCGCTTGATCCGGCCGTCCTTGACCGCGGTATCGAGCGCGAGTGGAACCGACGCAGCCGAAGTATTGGCATGCTGATCGACGGTAACGATAACACGCTCGGGGGCGAGGTGGAGCTTGCGCGCGGTCGCGTCGAGGATGCGTGCATTGGCCTGGTGCGGCACGACCCAATCGACGTCGGCGGCGGTGAGCTCGGCGCGTTCGAGCGTCTCGGTCATCACCGCGGCGAGATTGACGACGGCGTGGCGGAACACCTCGCGGCCCTTCATGCGGACCTTGCCGACCGTCCCCGTGGTCGAGGGACCGCCATCGACATAGAGCATGTCGTTGTGACGGCCATCGGCATGGAGCCGCATCGCGAGGATGCCGCGCCCGACATTGCCGGTATCGTGCGTGTCCTGCGCCTCGAGCACGACCGCGCCGGCGCCATCGCCGAACAGCACGCAGGTCGCGCGATCCTCCCAGTCGAGGATCCGGCTGAAGGTTTCCGCACCGATCACCAGCGCCCGCTTGGCAGCCCCGCTGCGCAGCATGCTGTCGGCGACCTGGAGCGCGTAGAGGAAGCCCGAGCACACCGCCGCGACATCGAACGCGACGCAATCGTCGATGCCGAGCATTGCCTGCACCTTGGTCGCGCTCGACGGGAAGGTCTGGTCGGGCGTCGCGGTGGCGAGCACGATCAGGTCGATCTCGTGCGCCGAGATGCCCGCCGCGCCGAGCGCTGCACGGCACGCGTCGGCGGCGAGCGTCGCGGTCGTCTCGTCGGGGCCGGCGATGTGGCGGAAACGGATGCCGGTCCGCTCGACGATCCATTCGTCCGAGGTATCGACGGTCTCGGCCAGCTCGGCATTGGAGACGCGGCGCGCGGGCAATGCGGAGCCGGTGCCGATGATGACGCTACGAACTGACATAGGGGGCATTACGCTGCCTTTTTCTCGAAATCGCCCAAATCCTCGGCGATCCGCCGAGTCAGGTCGTCGCGTACCATCTTCGCCGCGGCGGCGATCGCGGTGCACACGCCGACCTCGTTGGCGCCGCCATGGCTTTTGACCACCAGCCCGTTGAGCCCGAGAAAGACGGCACCATTATGGTTGTTCGGGTCGAGATGATGGCGCAGCAATTCGGTCGCCGGACGCGAGATCAGGAAACCGATCTTCGAGCGCGTCGAGGAGCGGAACGCGCGCTTGAGCAGATCGGCGACGAAGCGCGCGGTGCCCTCGGCGGTCTTCAGCGCGATGTTGCCCGAGAAGCCGTCGCAGACGATCACGTCGACATCGCCGCGCGAGAGCTTGTCGCCCTCGATGAAGCCGGTGAAATCGAGCGGCAGGTGCGTCGCGGCGCGCAGCGCCGTCGCGGCGTCGCGAATCGTCTCGGTGCCCTTCTGGTCCTCGCTGCCGATGTTGAGCAGCGCGACGCGCGGGCGTGCGAGGTCGAGCGTGGTGCGCGCGTACGCCGCGCCCATCACCGCGAACTGGATGAGGTTGCGCGAATCGCACTCGGTATTGGCGCCGAGATCGAGCACGACGGTGTCGTTGTCGCCGAGCGAGGGCATCAGCCCGGCGAGCGCGGGGCGGTCGATTCCGGGGATCATGCGGAGCGACAGCTTCGACATCGCCATCAGCGCACCGGTATTGCCCGACGAGACGCACGCGGCGGCGCGGCCCTGCTTGACCATGTCGATCGCGATTCCCATCGACGTCGTCTTGGCACGGCGCAGCGCCTGGCTCGGCTTTTCGGCCGAGCCGATCACGTCGGCGGCATGGACGATTTCGGAATGCGCGCTGAGATTGGGATGAGTCTTGAGCCCAGCCGCGATCGCGGCCTCATCCCCGACGAGGATGAAGCGCATGTCCTCGAACCGGCGGCGCGCACGCGCAACGCCGGCGAGCATCACAGCCAGGCCTTCATCGCCGCCCATCGCATCGATCGCGATCCGGGAGCTGTTCGTCACGCTGGTCGCTCCCTGTTCAACGGGCCGGGTTCACCTGGCCGGGCGATGCGTCGAATCAGCCTTCGACCGAGAGGATCTCGCGGCCGTTATAGTGACCGCACGACGGGCACAGATTGTGCGGGCGCTTGAGTTCGCCGCAGTTCGGGCATTCCTGGAACGAGGCGACCGTCAGCGAATCGTGGCTGCGACGCATGCCGCGCTTCGACGGCGTGGTTTTTCTTTTGGGGACGGCCATTTTGGCGAAACCTTATTCGTGTCTGACAGGTGCGATACGCCCGGTCGGGGCTCCTACGCAACCAACGCCTGAGGTTGGCCGCGCAAGCGGCACCGATGCCAGACAAATCGCGAAGATGGCGGCCTATAGCGATTCTGCGCGGCGTTGCAAGCTTGCGCATCGCCTGCCAGGGTCGCTGGGCTGACATTTTGGGGGTATCGATGGGACCGATTTTGCTGCCGATCGCGCTGGTGAGCGCCGGGGCCGCCGCGATTCTCAATGTGTGGCTGGCGCTGCGCACCAGCGCGATCCGCCGTCAGACCGGGATTGGCATCGGCGACGGCGGCAACGAAGCGCTGATTCGCCGGATGCGCGCGCACGCCAATTTCATCGAAGCGGCGCCCTTCATCGTGATCCTGATCGCGCTGATCGAAATCACCACGGGCTCGAGTCTCTGGCTGTGGGGGGCGAGCGTGCTATTCGTGCTCGCGCGCATCGCCCACGCGGTCGGGATGGACGGGGTGCGATTCGGCCGCGCGGCGGGGACGCGGGTGACCTTCGCGTTGCTGCTCGCGCTGGGCGGCTATGCGGTGACGCTGCCGTTCCTCGCGCCGGCGGTGCACAGCGTGCCGGCGGTGAGCGCGGTGCCGGCGGGGTGAGGATCAGCGGATCCTGGTCATGGCGGGGTACCAGTCGCGCCAATGGTCTTTCAGCGCGGCGCCTTCGATTCGCTTGAACTCGAGCCGATAGTAATGAATCGCGGCGCTCCCCGGATTGTCGAGCGCGAGCGCGCGCCGGCGTCGAGGGTGATGCAGCGCGGCATCGTCAGCCCGCTCGGCGGCAGCGATCGCCCGGCGGCGGGCCCGGCGACCGCGTCGAGCGCGTCGAACGCGCGCTGCGTATCGATCGCGAGGATCGCGGGATGGCGCGTGACGGTCGGGCGGCTCGACCGGCCGGGCGCGATGCGGACCTCGACGAGCCGCACGACGGCGTCGGCGTAGCGCAGCGTTTCGCGCGAACCCGTGTCGCGTGGAGGTGATTCGTCGAAGCGGCGGAATTCGATTCGATAGAAATGTTGCGGCACGGCGCCGCGATTGACCGGGCGGTGCGGCGCCTGCGGATCGGCGGCGGTGCATTCGAGCTCGGGCGTGTGCGCGGGCGGGGGCGCGCTGTGCCAATGCTCGCCGTTGCGGCCGCCGTCCGGTTCGAGATATTGGTCGCCCGGCCCGCCTCCGCCGAGGTGCGTCGTCCCCGACACGCGCGCGAAGATCGAGGGATAGCGATGGCCGTGGAGCTGCATCGCGTAACCCGGCGGGTTGGCGACTTCCATCAGCAGGATGTGATCGTCGGCATAGCGGATGCGGTGGACTGCGGGCGCGGCGATCTCGGCGTCGTAGCGCGCCGGGAAATCATAGCCCCAGGCGTTGGGCGCGACATGGTCCTGCGCGAGCGCCGCGCTCGCGGCAAGGATCCCCGCGGTCCATGCCGCCATGTTTCGGTGTTGCATCGCGCCCCCCGATGTCGGGCGATCCTCTGCCCGAAGCTGCCCGTCGGCAAGCGCAAAGTGCCGCCGGGCGCCCCGTATCGATCGGCATCCTCATAACATATTTACGGATTTCCATGCATGGCGGTCGTCTGACACCGGGGACCCGCCGCACCATGACCGAAATGTCGAGCGCACACGTCTTTGCGCCCACCGCCCCGCTGGCGGCGATCAAGAGTATCGGCATGGTATTCGAAATCGCCGGATCGAGCAGCCTGGTGATGCTCGATCCCTTCGCGCTCGACGCGACGATGGGAGACCCAGATCCGGTCGTCGCGACCGCGGGCTCGGTCGGCAGCCAGATCAAGATGCGCGTCGGCGGCAGCTGGCTGATCGCCAATGTGCGCTCGCTCAAGCTCGTCGACGGGCATGAGGACCGCATCGCCGCGGTGATCGATTTTCTCGGCGAGGGCGACGAGGAGAAACTGACCGGCAAGCTCTACAAGTTCCGCCGCGGCGTGACGCGCTATCCGACGCCGGGCTGCCTGGTGTATCCGGTCTCGACCGGCGACCTGCGGCAGATCTATTCCGCCGACGACCGCGCGCATATCGAGATCGGCACGGTCTATCCGACCAAGGACATCCGCGCCGCGCTGTATGTCGATGCGATGCTCGGCAAGCATTTCGCTTTGCTCGGCAGCACCGGCACGGGCAAGTCGACCAGCGCCGCCTTGATCCTCCACCGGATCTGCGAGCTCAGCCCGCAGGGGCATATCGTGATGGTCGATCCGCACGGCGAATATGCCGCGGCGTTCAAGGGCAATGGCGCGATCTACGACGTATCGAACCTGCAGATGCCGTATTGGCTGATGAACTTCGAGGAACATTGCGAGGTGTTCGTCACCTCGTCGGGGTCGGAACAGCAGATCGACGCCGACATCCTCGCCAAATGCCTGCTGATGGCGCGCGCCAAGGGCCGGCTCGGGCAGGAGATCGGCAAGCTCACCGTCGATGCGCCGGTGCCGTATCTGCTGAGCGACCTGACCAATCTGATCAGCCTCGAAATGGGCAAGATGGACCGCGCCGGCGACACCGCGCCGTATCTGCGGCTGCGCACCAAGATCGACGAGGTCAAGGCCGATCCGCGCTACGGCTTCATGTTCTCAGGGATGCTCGTCGCCGATACGATGGCGGGCTTCATCGAGCGGATCTTCCGCCTGCCCGGCGACGGCAAGCCGATCTCGATCATCGACGTGTCGGGCGTGCCGTCCGAGATCACGTCGGTGGTGGTCGCGGTGCTCAGCCGGATGGTGTTCGATTTCGCGATCTGGTCGCGCGGCGAGCCGCAGCGGCCGATCCTGCTCGTCTGCGAGGAGGCGCATCGCTACATTCCGGCGGGCGACGACCAGGGCTCGAGCGTCGGGAGAATCCTCTCGCGAATCGCCAAGGAGGGCCGCAAATACGGCGTCTCGCTCGGGCTGATCACGCAGCGGCCGTCGGATCTCGCCGAGGGCGTGCTGTCGCAATGCGGCACGATCATCGCGATGCGGCTCAACAACGATCGCGACCAGGCGTTCGTCCGCGCGGCGATGCCCGAGGGCGCGCGCGGCTTCCTCGATTCGATCCCTGCCTTGCGCAACCGCGAGTGCATCATCTGCGGGGAGGGCGTGGCGATCCCGATCCGCGTCTCGTTCGATTCGCTCGCCGAGGAGAAGCGCCCGGCGTCGGCCGATCCGCTCTTCTCGCAATTGTGGCGCGAGACCGGCGGCGAGGGCGAGATCATCGCGCGCACGTTGAAGCGCTGGCGCGCGCAGGGTCGCTAGCGCTGCATCAACGCGCAGGGAAAAGGGAGGCGCTTACGCCCCCGGGCGCACCGCGAGCAGGCTCGCCACCTTCGCCTTGAAGGCGCGCAACTGCTCGCCCGACAGCGTGGCGATGCTCGAGAAGGAGAAGCCGCGCGGATTGACCGCGACGCCGCCGCGGATCACCTCCCAGTGGAGATGCGGGCCGGTCGACATGCCGCTATTGCCCGAATAGCCGATCACTTCGCCGCGCGACACATGCTGGCCGGCGCGCGTCGCGAAGCGGCTGAGATGGCCGTAGCAGGTGACGATATTGCCGCCATGCGCCATCTTGATGAGATTGCCATAGCCGCCGGCGCGGCCGGCATAGACGATCGTCCCGTCGGCCGGCGCGTGCACCGGGGTGCCCCACGGCGTGCCGATGTCGATCCCCTTGTGCATCCGCGTGAAGCCGAGCAGCGGGTGGAAGCGCATCCCGAACGACGAGGTCACCCGCGCCATCGACACCGGCATGGTGAACATGCCCTGCCGTTCGGCCTGGCCGCTCGCTTCGTACCAGGTGCCGTCGGTCCATTGCACGAGCTGGGTCTTGGTCGCGCCGTGGTCGAGCCCGGCGAAGAGGAGGTTGCCGAGCTGCGTCTCGCCGGTCGCGGCGCGCTTGCGCTCGATCACCAGATCGTACGAATCGTCGCGGCCGACCTGGCCGATCGCATATTTGCTGGCGATCGCCTTGATATAGGTCTCGACCAGCTTGACCGGAACGCCCGCGGCGCGCGCCGAGCGGTAGAGGCTGCCGCCGACCGGGCCCTGGATGCGCAAGGGGGTATTGTCGATCGCGATCGCCTGTTTGACGAGCGTCAGCTGGTCGCCGACGCGCTTGAGGGTGAGCTCCTCGTCGAAGCGCGCGCGCAGCGCGAGCGCCTCGAGCGGGCGCGCGACGCTGCGGTCGGGGCGGCGGCCGAGCGTCATCGGGACTTGCGTGCCGGGCTTGAGCTCGCCGAGCGGCACCGCGCCGGCGATCAAGGCGACCGCGTTCTGCGCATCGCGTTCGGACACGCCGGCGCGCTGGAGCATGTCGCCGAAGCTGTCGCCCTGGCCGACGGTCGCCGTGCGCTCCTCGATCGGGCGTTCGGGGGCTTCGGCGAGCGGGACGACGAGATCGTTCGACGCCATGTGGCGTCCGCTGTTCGCGCCAAGCGCGAGCGGCAGGATCGCCTGCGCGCGCGCTTCGTCGCGCTCGGCGCCGTCGAGCGGGGCGGGGACCGCGCCGGGGATCGGGCGGGTGATCGGCGGGGCGATCGCGATCGCGGATGCGCACAAGCCGGCGCAGGTCGCGGCGCCACGCCACCAGTCGAGCGTGCCGATCCGCGAGCCGAGATCGGGAACCCAATCGACCTTCAGCGCGGCGGCGCGCAGTTTCTCGAAGCGGGAGAGTTCGGGGTTGGGGACGATCGCGCGACCGAACGAGACTGCGGTGGTGCCGCCAGCCTGGTCGAGCCCAAGGTCGTTACGCAAGAACAAGGATCGGCGCCCCCGAAATATGGATACACGCTGCTCGTTCCGCCCCGCAGCATGGAGCCGAATCACTGTGGTGGCAAAAGCCTAAAGTCAAATTAACCCCGCACGCCTGACATGGAGGTTACGCCAGACTGTTGCCCTGCTGCGACGGGGTGGTGGAACGGTTTCTTGCGGCCTGCTTTAGCGTGGTTAATCCGCGCATTGCAGATCGTATTTTTCCCTAGTGGTTGCACTCCGCTCCACGGCACGCGATGTTGCATCCGTCATGCAGCGTAACGCAGAACACGCCGTCACGGCGGTCCTGGGGCCGACCAATACCGGCAAGACGCATCTCGCGGTCGAGCGGATGTGCGGGCATTCGAGCGGCATGATCGGCTTCCCGCTGCGGCTGCTCGCGCGCGAGGTCTATGACCGCGTCGTCAAGCTCAAGGGCGAGAGCCGCGTCGCGCTGATCACCGGCGAGGAGAAGATCGTCCCCAAGGACGCGCGCTGGTTCCTGTGCACCGCAGAGTCGATGCCGCTCGACAAGGACCTCGCCTTCGTCGCGCTCGACGAGGCGCAACTGGGTGCCGATCCCGAGCGCGGCCATGTCTTCACCGACCGCATTCTGCGTGCACGCGGGCGTGAGGAGACGATGCTGCTCGGCTCGGAGTCGCTGCGGCCGATGCTCAAGGCGCTCGTGCCCGGAATCGAGATCATCAACCGGCCGCGCTTCTCGACGCTCAGCTATGCCGGTGCGAAGAAGATCAGCCGGCTGCCCAAGCGCTCGGCGATCGTCGCGTTCAGCGCCGAGGAAGTGTACGCGGTCGCCGAGATGCTGCGGCGCTTGCGCGGTGGCGCAGCGGTGGTGATGGGCGCTTTGTCGCCGCGCACGCGCAACGCGCAGGTCGCGATGTTCCAGGCGGGCGAGGTCGATTATCTCGTCGCGACCGACGCGATCGGGATGGGGCTCAACATGGACGTCGCGCACGTCGCCTTTGCCAGCCTCAACAAGTTCGACGGCCATCGCCAGCGGCGGCTGCGCGTCGCCGAAATGGCGCAGATCGCCGGGCGCGCCGGGCGGCATCAGCGCGACGGGACCTTCGGCGCGCTGGTCGAGGAAGGTCCGGGGGCGTTCACCCCCGAGGAAGTGTTCGCGATCGAGGAGCATCGCTTCCCGCCGCTCGAGCAGCTCTATTGGCGGCAGGGCGAGCCCGATTATTCGAGCGTCGACGCGCTGATCGAAAGCCTCGAGCAGCGGCCCGAGCACCGCGTGCTGTGGGCGGCGCCGCAATCGACCGATCTCGCGGTGTTGAAGCGGATGGCCGACGAGCCCGGCGTGCGCGGGCGCTGTCGCTCGCCGGCGATGGTCGCGCGGTTGTGGGCGGCGTGCGGGGTGCCCGATTTCCGCAAGCTCGGGGTCGATCCGCATACGCGCTTCGTGGCAAGACTGTTCGGCTATCTGAGCGAGGGCAACGGCACCATTCCGCACGACTGGTTCGCGGCCGAGATCGCGCGGCTCGACAATGTCGCGGGCGATGTCGAGACGCTCGCCGGGCGGATCGCGGCGGCGCGGAGCTGGTCGTACATCGCCAACCGCGCCGACTGGCTCGCCGATCCGGCGCATTGGTCCGCGCGGGCGGGGGCGGTCGAGGAACGGCTGTCCGATGCGCTCCACCTGAGCTTGACGCAGCGCTTCGTCGATAAGCGGACGACGCTGCTGATGCGGCAGATCGGTGCCGATCCGCGCGCGCTTCCGGTCACGATCGGCGAGCAGGGCGAGGTGATGGTCGAGGACCATCCGATCGGCCGGCTCGACGGCTTCCGCTTCGTCGTCGCACCCGATGCGCGCGCGACCGACAAGCGCCTGCTGCTCGCCGCCGCCGAGCGCCGCCTCGGCGATGAGCGGGCGCGGCGTGGTGTTGCGCTGGCGGAAGCGGAGGATGACGCGCTCGCGCTGTCCGCCGAGGTCGGCGCGGTGCCGACCTTGCTGTGGGGCGAGCTCGCGGTGGCGACGCTCGCGCCCGGGCCGACGCTGCTGCGCCCGCGGGTGCTGCTCGATCGCGCGCTCGACTGCCTGTCGGTCGAGGCGCGCGGCAAGATCGACGCGCGACTGCGGCTGTGGCTCGGCGGACAGCTCAAGCGCAGCGTGCCGGGGCTGGTCGTGCTCGACGGCGTGCAGCGTGATCCGGCGGCGAGCCCGGCGTCGCGCGCCGTCGCGGCGGCGCTCGTCGCGCATGGCGGGATCGTCGCGCGCGCCGACATCGCAGTGGCGGTCGACGGGCTCGATTCCGTTGCGCGGAAGGCGTTTCGCGGGGCGGGGTTCACGATCGGTGCGCTCGACCTGTTCGATCCCCGCCTGCTCAAGCCCGGCGCGGCGCGCTGGCGGCGGGTGCTGCTCGCGGCGCGCAATACGCAGCCGGTGAGTGCGGGGCCGCGCGAAGGGGCAACGGTGCTCGACCGCGCCGCGTCCGGCGCGACGCTCGCGCATGGCTATCGCCCGGTCGGCGCGCAGGCGGTGCGGATCGACCTGATCGAACGGATCGCGCGCGCGGCGCACGACGCGCGCGGCAGCCAGGGGCGCAAACCGTTCGTGCTCGATCCCGCGCTCGCTTTGTCGATGGGGCTGACGCGCGCGACGCTCGAGCAATTGATGGGCGGCTTCGGTTTCCGCCCCGCGCCGAGCGCGGACGACGCGCTGCGCTGGAGCTGGCGCGGCCGCCCGCCGGTGCGGACTGCACCGCCGCCGCGCGATACCGCGATGGCGGGCGCGTTCGCCGCGCTGGCGGGGCAAGCGGGGTAGCGCTTGGGCGGCTCCGAGCAGACGATGCGGCTCGACCGCTTCCTGTGGTTCGCGCGGATCGTCAAGACGCGCGGCATCGCGCACGACATGGCGGCGAGCGGGCGCGTCCGGATCGACGGTCGCGCGGTCGACAAGCCTGCCGCCTCTGTCCGCGTCGGCAGCGTCGTCGCCTTCGCCACGCCCGCGGGGCATGTCCGCGCGCTGCGCGTCACGCTGCTGCCGCAGCGGCGCGGCCCGCCCGAGGAAGGGCGCGCCTGTTATGACGAGCTGCTCGAAAATGGCCGATCGGAGCGCGCAAGCGTTGACGGCGGTGGCGCTCGGGCATAGCAGCACAAGCGTTCGTACTCCGGGAGTGTTTTAATGACCTACGTCGTCACCGATGCCTGCATCAAGTGCAAGTACATGGACTGCGTCGAGGTGTGCCCGGTCGACTGCTTCTACGAAGGCGAGAACATGCTGGTGATCAATCCCAGCGAGTGCATCGACTGCGGCGTGTGCGAGCCCGAATGCCCGGCGGAAGCGATCCTGCCCGATACCGAATCGGGCCTCGAGCAGTGGCTCGAGCTCAACACGACCTTCTCGGGCCAGTGGCCCAACGTGACGCGCAACGCCAACCAGACGCCGGCCGACGCCGATGCGTGGAAGGGCAAGCCCGGCAAGATGGAGTTCTTCTCGCCCGAGCCCGGCGCCGGCGACTGAAGTGTCGCGAATCGGGGCGGAACTGCGTCTCGATTCGCGATTGCGAACGAAAGCAATCCGCAATTGCGTCGCGAGTACGACGTTTAGCTGGTAATTTTATTACGACTCTGTTAAATGGACAGGGACGCAAGCGCCACCGCGCGCGCTTTCGGCACGGAGACGTACAACAACACCCACATCCGCACGTGCTCTGCAGCTTTTCTGCCGCGGATGCGTTGCACCGGATACCCGGTCCACAGAAAGGTCTTACGGAATGGCTGCCAAGGCGCTGTCCTTCGACGTCGGCGATTATGTCGTTTATCCCAAGCACGGTGTCGGCCGTGTGATCGAGCTTCAACGGCAGGAAATCGCCGGGATGCAGCTCGAACTCTATGTCCTGCGGTTCGAAAAAGAGCGCATGACGCTGCGCGTTCCCACCAACAAGGCGGAAAGCGTCGGGATGCGCAAGCTTTCCAGCGACAAGACGCTGCGCGAAGCGCTCGAAACGCTGACCGGCAAGCCGCGCGTCAAGCGCACCATGTGGTCGCGCCGCGCGCAGGAATATGAAGCCAAGATCAATTCGGGCGACCTCGTGTCGATCGCCGAAGTGGTCCGCGACCTGTTCCGCGCCGACGACCAGCCCGAGCAGAGCTATTCGGAGCGGCAGATCTTCGAAGGCGCGACCAGCCGCCTCGCGCGCGAACTCGCCGCGATGGAGCAGGTCGACGAGCCGACCGCACAGGAAAAGATCCTCGAAATCCTGCGCAAGGCCGCCGCGATCCACAACAAGGACAAGGCTACGGTCTGATCCTGATCGCGACAACCGTGCAAACAGGGGGCGGCCGGCAACGGTCGCCCCTTTTTTGTTGCGCGAGCTGCGCCTGGGTGTATTGATAGAGCAACACACAGGAGCCCCGTCATGCGCACCCTTTCGCTTCTCGTCGTCCTTCCGCTCGCCGCCTGCTCGTTTCAAAGCGACGCGTCGCCGCCGAGCGGCAAGGAATCGGGTCCGAGCACCACGCGCAGCTTCGCGATCACCGATTTCACCACTGTCGCGCTGCGCGGTTCGGACGATGTCGATGTGCGCATCGGAACCGGCTTTTCGGTGCGTGCCACCGGGCCGCGTGCCGAACTCGACCGGCTCGACATCGTGCGCGAGGGCAACACGCTGCGCATCGACCGCAAGCAGACCCCCGGCTACGGCTGGAGCGGGAAACATGACCCCGTCAAGGTGTTCGTGACGATGCCGCGGATCGTCGCGGCGCAGATCGTCGGTTCGGGCAACATGGCGATCGACCGGACCGACGGGAGTCGTTTCGACGGCACCGCGGCGGGCTCGGGCAATCTGTCGATCGCTGCGCTTGTCGTCCCGCAGGCCAAGCTGGCGATCGCCGGGTCGGGCAATATCGCCGCTGCCGGCTCGGTCGAGCGGCTGACGATCGAATCCGCCGCATCGGGGAATGTCGCCGCGCGCGGGCTCAGGGCGCGCGGTGCGACGGTCTCGCTTGTCGGGTCGGGCGATGTCGTCGCCGATGTAAACGGTGCGGCGGACGTGTCGCTCGTTGGCTCGGGCACTGTCGATCTCGGCAAGGCGGCGCATTGCACGACGAGCAAGGTCGGCTCGGGCGAGGTGCGCTGCGGCGGGTGATACGGGGCGGGTGATCGGGCTTGCGCGGGCGCGCGGTTGCGCGGATGGTCGCGGCGATGCTGCGTTTCCTGACCCTCGCCTTGCTCGTCACGCTCGCCTCCGCGCAGGCGGCCGAGCGGAGCTATTTCATCGGCGATTTCGATCGCATCCGCATCGAGGGGCCGTTCGACGTCCGCCTCGCGACCCGCGGTACGCCGGCGGCGCGGGTGACCGGCGCGACCGACGGGCTCGACCTGCACGTCGATGCGGGCGTGCTTACGGTCCGCGCCGCCGCGCGCGACTCGGCGGCGCCGCGCGCGAGCGAACCCGCGACGATCTTCGTGCGGACGATCGATCTGCACGCCGCCGCGGTGGTCGGCGGCGGCAAGCTGACCGTCAGTGGACCGTTGCGCGGGCCGCGCGTCGACCTGCAGGTCACGGGGAGCGGATCGATCGTCGCCCCCGAACTCGCCGCCGACCAGGTCTCGGTGACGCTCGTCGGCGCGGGGGCGATGACGCTCGGCGGCCGCACCGCGCGGCTGCGGCTGCTCAGCAGCGGGGCGGGCTCGATCGACGCGAGCGCGCTTCACGCCGACGAGGCGCTGCTGCGGCTCGACGGCGCGGGCGCGACGCAGGCCGATGCGCGCTACAGCGCCGATGTCGTGACCACCGGGCTCGGCGCGGTGACGATCTCGGGCAGCCCGAAATGCAAGGTCAAGGCGCCCGCCGGCGCGCCGGTGACGTGCGGCAGCCCCGCGCCCGAGGCGCGCTAGATCAGCCCCAGCGCCGACAGTTTGGCGATAAGCGCGGTCGGCATGGCATCGCCCGCGATCATCCCCGCGCCGAGATCGGCCGGCGCGTCGGCGGCTTCGAGATAGCGCCAGCCCTGATGCGCGCGCTTCGGGCGGCCTTCGGTCAGTACCAGCGCGGGGTCGATATGGATCGCGACGCGCCCGCCCTCGGCCTCGCCGAAGCCGAGGATCGGCGAGCGCGCGACGAGCGTGTGCTTGATGATCCAGTAGAGTGAGCCGCCGCCCGCACCGCTGGCCTCGCCGACGATCTCCTCGTGCCGCTTGGGCAGATAGCGCGTCGTCAGGAAGACCGGGCCGTCGGCGGCGCGGTCGCGCAGGCGTTCGGCGAGATGATCGAGGCTGGTCGCGCCGAACGCGACCTTGGTGAGATGAAGCGGCACCCCCGCCAGATGGGGCAGCGCGCGCGCTCCGCCAACCCCCGAAAGGCTCAAGCGTCGCGATCGGCGGCGTAATGGCTCACGACGAGCGCGACAAGGACCGACCCGATGATGGCGACCGCGGTCTCGGACAGCGAATGCGCGTTCCACGCCCATACTTCGAGCCCGGCATAGCCCGGCATGTTGGCCCGCCGCCCCGCGCCGAACTGCTCGATCCACTGATATTCATTCTGCGTGATCTCGCGCATGATGCACACCGCCGACCCCGCGAAGCAGCCGAGCCAGATCGCGCCGCGCGTCGGCACCGCGAGCCAGCGCCCCAGCGCCCAGCAGACGAGCTGAACCCCGATCGATACCGGCAGGTGATTCCACATGGGCCTAGCTGCCGAGCCCGAACAGCGTCGCGAGGCCGAGGAACGAGAAGAAGCCCATCACATCGGTCATCATCGTCACGAACACTGCCGACGACACGGCGGGATCGATATCGAACCGGTCGAGCGTCACCGGGATCAGCACCCCCGAAAGGCCGGCGATGAGATTGTTGATCACCATCGCCATCGCGATCACGATCGCGAGGTGCGCGTTGCCGAAGATCAGGAAGGTGCCGAGCCCGATCAACACACCGAGCATCGCGCCGTTGGCGGCGGCGATGCGGAACTCGCGGTAGATCATGCGGCCGGTGTTCGAGCTGGTCAGCTGGTTAGTGGCGAGCGCGCGCACCATCACCGCGAGCGTCTGCGTGCCGGCGTTGCCGCCCATGCCGGAAACGATCGGCATCAGCACCGCGAGCAGGGCGAAGCGCCCGATCTCGCCCTGGAACAGCCCGACGACCGAAGCGGCGAGCATCGCGGTGCCGAGATTGACGACGAGCCAGGTGATTCGCGTCCGTACAGTGAGGTGAATCGGCTCATTGATGTCGCCGTCGCCGGCGCCCGACAGGCGGAGAATATCCTCGCCCGCCTCTTCGGAGATGATATGGACCACGTCGTCGACGGTGATCATCCCGACCAGCCGCCCGACCGGATCGACCACCGCGGCCGAGATCAGCGCGTATTTCTGGAAGCGCAAAGCGACCTCTTCCTGGTCCATGTCGACCGGGATCAGCGTCTGCTCGCGCTGCATCACGTCGCTGATCGCGATGCCGCGGGGCGTGCGCAGAATCCACGACAAAGCGACCGTCCCGACCGGCTTGTGCGCGGGATCGACGACGAAGATCTCCCAGAAATCGGTGGTCAGCTCGTCATGCTGGCGCAGATAGTCGAGCACGTCGCCGACCGACCAATGCTCGGGCACCGCGATCAGCTCGCGCTGCATCAGGCGACCGGCGGTCTCCTCGTCATAGCTCAGCGCCTCTTCGATCGCGGCACGATCGTCGGGGTCGAGCGCGCGGAGCACTTCGCGCTGATCGGCGGGCTCCATGTCCTCGATGATCGCGACCGCATCGTCGGTATCGAGCTCGGAGGCGATGTCCGCGACCTGCGTCGCCGAGAGCGCGTCGATCAGATCCTCGCGGACATAATCGTTCATCTCGGCGAAGACGTCGCCGTCGAGCAGGTCGGTGATCGCGGTGGCGAGCGCGGCGCGGTCCTCGTGCGGCGTCAGCTCGAACAGATCGGCGATGTCGGCGGGGTGGAGCGGCTCGACCAAAGCGCGCGCCGCGGCGGCGTCGCCCGCCTCGACCGCGTCGAGCACCGCGCGGACGAATTCGGGCTTCAGGCGATCGTCTTCATCGAGCTGGGTGGTCTCGAGCTCGGGCTCGGTCAGGTCGGTCTCGCTCACCATGGACCTCCTTGGCCTGTTATCGGGGGCGGTCTAGCGGCGTGCGGCAACAAAGCCAACGCCGCTTCGTTGGGCTTGGCGGCGGCGGGCGATTTGCCAGCCGTGCGCCACCTCGTTAGGGCGGCGCGTCCCCCAATCCAGGAGTGTCCCGATGGCCGATCTTCCCGAAACCCTCACGCTGACGCTCGACACCGGCAATGGTGGGGGCGGCGACGTCGTCATCAAGCTGCGCGGCGATCTCGCGCCGCAGCACGTCGCGCGGATTGCCGAGCTCGCCAATGCCGGCTTCTATGACGGCGTCGTGTTCCACCGCGTGATCCCGGGCTTCATGGCGCAGGGCGGCGATCCCACGGGCACCGGCATGCACGGCTCGAAGAACCATGCGAACCTGCCCGCCGAATTCTCGAAGGAGCCGCACGTCCGCGGCACCGCGTCGATGGCACGGGCGCAGGATCCGAACTCGGCGAACAGCCAGTTCTTCATCTGCTTCGACGATGCGCGCTTCCTCGACAACCAGTACACCGTCTGGGGTCAGGTCACGTCGGGCATGGAGCATGTCGACGCGCTGCCGAAGGGCGAGCCGCCGCGTACCCCGGGGAAGATTTTGAAGGCGCACGCCGAGTAACGAGCGGAGCCGAAAGCCCCTCCCCTTCAGGGGAGGGGTTGGGGTGGGG
>NZ_JH584241.1:932184-1038807 GCF_000241485.1 Sphingomonas sp. PAMC 26605 | reverse complement strand
TAACTTTCCCCTCAAACCCCCGGATCGGCGATCGTCGCGATCAGCCAGTCGTGGAACAGCCGCACCGGCTTCTGCGTCAGCGCGCGCGGGCGGCACGCGAACCAATAGCTGTACGGGCTCTCGACCGGGATATCGAACAGCCGCACGATCCGGTCGTCGCGCGCTTCCTCGAAATGGCTGGCGTGCATGAAGGCGATGCCGAGCCCCTGCGCCGCCGCCTCGAGCATCAGCGCGCCCGAATCGAAATGGTCGATCGCGAGCGGCTCGAGATCGGTCAGCCCGGCCGCCGCGCGCCACGCGCTGAACGTGTCGGGCATGTCGCGATGGACGAGCGCGGTCAGCCCGGCGAGCTGCTCGGGCGCGGTGATCGGGTTCGGCCCTTCGATCATCGCGCTCGCGCCGATGACATAGACCTGGTTGCGATCGAGCCGCTTGGCGTAAAGCGCCGGGTCGATGTCGCGCGCGAGCGCGATCACGGCGTCGAGCCCTTCGCCCAGCCGCGATAGCAAATGCGCCGCGGTATCGATGTCGAGATGCAGCTCGGGGTGTTGCGCGCGCAATTCGCCGAGCCGCGGGAACAGCTGCTGCGATGCCCAGAGCGGGAGCAGCCCGAGCCGCAGCCGCAGCACGTCGGTGTTGCTCGTCATCACCTCGACAGCATCGGAGAGCTGGTCGAGCGCCGGCGCGATCTGCTGCAGCAGCCGGTCGCCATCGGCGTTGAGCACCACCGCCTGATGGCGGCGTTCGAACAAGGGGCGGCCGATGAAACGCTCGAGCGCCTGGATCCGCCGGCTCAGCGCGGGCGGCGACAAAGCAAGCTCCTGCGATGCCGCCTTGATCGAACCGGTGCGGGCGACCTGCACGAACGCCTCGATCGCGGTTAGCGGCGGCAGTCTACGCATCGTTGGCTTATCCCCCTCTGGCAACGGTGTCTTGTGCGGCGCACCAAGATACCGTCGGCTCTAAATTCATCATTCCCGCTCGACACCCATATTGCAACGGTTGCAGAAACGACAATCGCAATCGGTTCTTTCGCACTTGCAACATAATCCGTCGTGGCGCATTTAGACGGTGCCTTTCAGGCATCCTCTCCTAAAACTTTCAAGGCCGATCCCTCCGGGGGTCGGCCCTTTTTTTGTCCTGCGCGCGCCGCAGCGCCGCCCTCGTATTCGTGGAACCGCATGCCTATCTCGCGCGCTCACCGGGTTTACGCGAGGAAAAGATAGCATGGCGGACGTCGAGACGCCGATTCGGAAATTGCAGGTCGCCAATGCGCGGCCCGAGGATAGCGGGCGCGGGCTCGCGCACGTGCCGCGCGCGATGCTCGCCGCGCTCGGGCTGGGCGAGGGCGATGTCATCGAGATCGTCGGCAAATCCTCGACGCCTGCGCGCGCGGTTGCGCCCTATGCCGAGGACGAAGGGCTCGACATCATCCGTATCGACGGTCTGCAGCGCGCCAATGCCGGCGTCGGCTCGGGCGATTTCGTCGAGATCCGCGCGGTCGAATCGAAGGCCGCGACGCGGGTGATCTTCGCGCCGGCGCAGCAGAATCTGCGGTTGCAGGGCTCTTCGAACGCGCTGAAGCGCACCTTCTTCGGCCGTCCGCTGACGCAGGGCGATGTCGTCGCGACCGCCGGCCAACAGCGCGTCGACAACATGCCGCCGGGCGTCCAGAACATGCTGCGCGCGCCGGCCTATGCGCTGCAGGAGATCCGCCTCGCGGTGATCTCGACCGTGCCCAAGGGCGTGGTGCATGTCGACGAGACGACCGAGATCGAGCTGCGCCCCGAATATGAGGAGCCCAAGGAAGCGCGCCGCGCCGACGTCACCTATGACGATATCGGCGGCATGGGCCCGACGATCGACCAGCTGCGCGAGATGGTCGAGTTGCCGCTGCGCTACCCCGAGCTGTTCCAGCGGCTGGGCGTCGATCCGCCCAAGGGCGTGTTGCTGCACGGGCCGCCCGGAACCGGCAAGACGCGGCTCGCGCGCGCCGTCGCCAACGAATCGGCGGCCGAATTCTTCCTGATCAACGGGCCCGAGATCATGGGCTCGGCGTACGGCGAATCGGAAAGCAAGCTGCGCCAGGTGTTCGAGGAAGCCGCGAAGGCTGCGCCCTCAATCGTCTTCATCGACGAGATCGATTCGATCGCGCCCAAGCGTGGGCAGGTGTCGGGTGAGGCGGAGAAGCGGCTCGTCGCGCAGTTGCTGACGCTGATGGACGGCTTGGAGGCGCGCGCCAACGTGGTGGTGATCGCCGCGACGAATCGCCCCGAGGCGATCGACGAAGCGTTGCGCCGGCCGGGCCGGTTCGACCGCGAGATCGTCGTCGGCGTTCCCGACGAGCGTGGGCGTCGCGAGATCCTCGGTATCCACACACGCGGCATGCCGCTCGGCGACCGCGTCGATCTCGATGAGCTGGCGCGCACGACCTACGGCTTTGTCGGCGCCGATCTTGCGGCACTCGCGCGCGAAGCAGCGATCGAGGCGGTGCGCAAGCTGATGCCACGGCTCAACCTGTCCGAGGGAACGATCCCGCCCGAGATCCTCGACACGCTTGCCGTCACTCGCGAAGATTTCGTCGATGCGCTCAAGCGCGTCCAGCCGAGCGCGATGCGCGAGGTGATGGTCGAGGCGCCGCGTGTCCGCTGGGACGATGTCGGGGGGCTCGACGATGCGCAGATGCGGTTGAAGGAGGGCGTCGAACTGCCCTTGAAGGACCCCTATGCGTTCCGTCGGCTCGGCATCCGTCCGGCCAAGGGCTTCCTGCTCTATGGTCCGCCCGGCACCGGCAAGACCTTGCTGGCAAAGGCGGTCGCGCGTGAGGCGCAGGCCAACTTCATCGCGACCAAGTCGAGCGATCTGCTCAGCAAATGGTATGGCGAGAGCGAGCAGCAGATCGCCAAGCTGTTCGCGCGCGCCCGCCAGGTCGCGCCGTGCGTGATCTTCATCGACGAACTCGATTCGCTGGTGCCGACGCGCGGCAGCGGGATGGGCGAACCGCAGGTCACCGAGCGCGTGGTTAACACGATCCTCGCCGAGATGGACGGGCTCGAGGAGCTGCAGTCGGTCGTCGTGATCGGGGCGACCAACCGGCCGAACCTGATCGACCCGGCGCTGTTGCGGCCGGGGCGGTTCGACGAGCTGATCTATGTCGGCGTGCCGAGCCGCGATGGGCGCGCGCGGATCCTGGCGATCCAGACCGCCAAGATGCCGATCGCCGAGGATGTCGATCTCGACGTGCTGGCCGGGCGGACCGATCGCTTTACGGGCGCCGATCTCGAGGATCTGGTGCGGCGCGCGGGGCTTACCGCTTTGCGCGAATCGCTTCAGGTCACGCAGGTGACGATGGCGCATTTCGAGACGGCGCTTGCCGATTCGCGCGCGTCGGTCACGCCGGAACTCGAGCGCGAGTATGAGACGATGAAGGCACGGCTGAAGCAGGATGCGACCTCGCTGCAGCCGATCGGCTTCGCCTTCCCGCCGCGCGCGAAGGAAGAAGCGAGCTGACCTCGCTCCTCCCCTCCCTGGAAGGGAGGGGCTGGGGGTGGGTCGGCCCGTAGTCGGGGGTGGCGTTCGATAACGGGCCAACCCACCCCCGACCCCTCCCTTTCAGGGAGGGGAGGAAGAAGGTCAGCGCGCCCTCCCTTCCAGGGAGGGGAGGAGGTCAGCGCGGCTCGCGCAGCTTCACCCAGGCATAGCCGAACAGCGCCATCATCGCCGCGCCCGCGACCAGATACGGCAGCGAATGCTGCACCTGGTACAATCCCACCCCGATCGACGGCCCGAGCACGAACGCCGCGCCGTTGATCGAGGTCACCTTGCCCGCAACCGACCCCTGCGCGGCATGCCCCACCGCCAGCGATGCACCGGCAGTGAAGGCAGGACGCGTGAACCCGAACCCGACGCTCGCCAGCGCATAGGCGCACGCCAGCGTATAGAGCGACGTCGCGATCCCGGTCAGCGCACACCCCGCCGCCGCGAGCACCAGCCCGGCAAGCATCATCCGCCGAGGGCGCAGGTTGAGATTCGGAATGATCCCCCATTGCACCAGCAACGCCGCCCCCGCGCCGATCATCAGCACGATCCCCGTCGGCTGGAGCGCCTCGTCGGGCGCGAGCCGCAAGCGGTCGATCACCAGAAAGCCGATCGCCTGCCCTGTCATCGCCTGGCCGTGCCCCGAGACGAGCCCGGCGATCATCCAGCCGCGGATTCGCCGATCGGTGTAGCGGACATGCTCGCTATGCGGCTCGGTCGCCGCGGTGATGCTCGCGCCCGAGCTCTGCCCGCCGATCGAGGGATAGGCGCTCGCCGCGCCATGCGTATCGGCCTGCGGGACGCGGTCGTTGGGCAGCAACTGCCGCACCGCGACGAACACGATCAGCCCGAACAGCGCGAAGACGAACGCCGGCCCGGCAAGCTCGAGCTTGATCCCGCCGATCGACCCGAGCCGCAGGAACGGCGCGAGCGTCGGCCCGAGGATCGTCCCCAGCCCGAACGCCGAGCCGAGCAACGTCAGCGCCTTGGTCCGCTCGGCGCGCGTCGTATTGCCCGCGACCAGCGCCTGCACCGCGGGCGGTGCCGCCGAGCCGAGGCTGCCATAGATCAGCCGCCCGAGGATGAAGCAGACGAATGCCGCGGTCCCGCTGATCCAGCCGTTGATCCCCGCGACGAGGAACACGCCGCATACGCCGAGCGACACGCACAGGCCGCCCAGGCCGAGCAGGATCATCGCGCGCCGCCCGTGCCGGTCCGAGCGTTTCGCCCAAAACGGCGCGGCGATCACCCACAGCAAGGCCGAGACCGAGAAGGCCGCCGCCACCGCGCTGTCGGCGACCTTCAACGATCGCCCGAGCGCGGGGAGAACCGATTGCAACGCGGTGTTGGCCGCGGCGATCGTCAGCATCACCGTGAACAGCAGTGCGAAATCGCGATCGATCCGGGCGGCGGATTTCACCGCTCGGGCCCGAAATTGAGCCGCTTGGTGATGTTATAGTCGAGCACCGTCATCACGAAGAAGGCGGCGAACTGGCGTGTCCGCGTCCACCAACCGGTATGCTGGCGATAGCTCTGCGCGGTGATCCGCTCCGATTCGGCAATCTCGCCATCGACATAGGAACGGACATGCGCGGCGAATTCTGCATCGTCGATCCGCAGCATCATCTCGAGATTAAGGAACAGGCTGCGAATGTCGTAATTGGCCGAGCCGATATAGACGACGTCGTCGATCAGGAAGAGCTTGGTGTGGAGCTTGGTCGGCTGATATTCGTAGATCTGGACGCGCTTGCGCAGGAGCCCCGCATAGGTGAAGCGCGACGCCCAGATCGCCGCGCCGTGATCGTTCTTCGACGCCAGCACGATCCGCACCTGCCCGCGCATCCCCGCGCGGTCGAGCCGCCGCAGCATCCCCGGGTTCGGCGCGAAATAGGCCGAGATCAGATCGACCTTGGCGGCCCGCTCGAGATCGGACTTCACCGCGCGCGCCCAGGGCGACAGCCGTCGCGTCGGTCCGCCGAACAGCCAGCGGACTTGCCCCTCGGGTTCGCTCCACGCCTTCAGCGCGCGGCGCAGCGAGCGCAGCGGCGGCTTGGGCTGCTTCGACCAGTTCGACAGCGCGTCGAAATAGCCGGTGATGCGCTCGGCCGCCGGCCCCTCGACGAGCAGCCCGAGATCGCGCCACGCTTGCTCGGCGGGGGTGCCGAAATAGGCGTCCTCGACGTTGAACCCGCCGATGATCGCGCGTGCCGCGCTGCTCTCGCCATCGGCGAGCGCAAGCTTCTGGTGGTTGCGCAGCAGATAGCGCCGCCCCCAGCGCGGCACGAAGCGGCAGACATGGACGCCCGCATCGCGCAGCGGATCGAAGAAATTGTGGCCCTCGGCGACCTCGCTGCCGAGCCCGTCGACGACGAGCGAGACCTTCACCCCGCGCTCGGCCGCGCGGATCATCGCCGCGCGGACCTTCGCGCCGGCGTCGTCGTCGACATAGATGTAATAGATGATGCGCAGCGTGGCGCGCGCGCCCTCGATCAGCGCGATCAGCGTGTCGAGCCGGCGCGGGCCGGTGTCGAGCATCGTCAGGCGGTTGCCGGCGACGGTGAAGGTCGGTTGCTGGGCGGGGTCGGGGGCACGGTCGGGCATGCGCGCCTTGGTGATGGCATTGCGGCGCTTGCGCAAGCCGTTGACGCGGCGCCGACGAGGGGGCTAGCATGGAATCGCTCCGAAAAGGGATCGCCATGCTGCTCGCCCTCGCCTTGCAAGCCGCCAGCACGCTGCCGGCCCCGGGTGATGGTTTTGCCGAGCACGCCTTTGCCCATTTCAGCCGGGCGCCAGCACTCGCGCACAGCAGCGAAACCGTCGATGTCGCGCTTGCCTATGTGCCCTATTCGACCGCGCCGGCGGCGTATACGATGCGGCTGACGCGGCGACGCTTTCAGCAGTCCGATGCAATTTTTTGGGCCGACAGCCGTTCGTGCCCGGCGATGCGGCCGGTGCTCGATGCGATGCGCGCTGTGGCGTTGCCAAATCCGCGCGTTCCGGGGATCGATTCCGATGGCGACATCATCATGGATGGCGCGGGGTATCGCCTGACAACGATGGCGCGCTTTGCCGACGGGCAGGATGGCGAGCTCGGCTATAGCTCGAATGTCGGCACGCCGCTTGCCGCCTGGGTCGATCACAGCCTTGCGGCGCTGGCGCGATGCTGGTCGTCGCGCCCGCCGGAGGGCTGAGCTGCGGGCGTTTCCTTGACTCCGCAGGGGATAGCGCCTAGGGGATCGCCTTTCCGACTATCGTCGTTTTGAAGGAAGCCGTTCATGGCGCGCGTCACTGTCGAAGATTGCGTCGACAAGATTCCCAACCGCTTCGATCTCGTCCTGTTCGCCGCCCAGCGCGCGCGGCAGATTTCGGGCGGTGCCGAGATCACGATCGATCGCGATCGCGACAAGAACCCGGTCGTCGCGCTGCGCGAGATCGCCGAGGAAATGGTGCATCCGCCGACGCTCAAGGAATCGGTGATCCAGAGCCTGCAGCGCGTCCAGGTCGACGAAGACGATGTCGCCGATGCGGTCGGCTCGCTGTCGGCCTCGGCCGAGGCGCTGCGCCTCACCGCCGCTGCGCCGCCGCGGAACCAGAATCTGGGCGCTGATTACGAAGGCTAAGGCCCGAGGCTAACGGCAAAGCCGCTAGCCGAGGATCAGCCGCAGCCCGGACGGCGACCGCGCGGGCTTGTCCCCGCGCGTGTCGGCCGACGGCGTGGCTTTGCCACGGCGCGCTTGTTTTTCTCTAACATTGACGCGCCTTTCAGTTCCCCGGCGAAGGCCGGGGCCCAGTCGCGTAGCGCGGATTGATCGCGCGTGGGGCATGCCCCGTGCGTTCCCACGCCTTGGCCCCGGCCTTCGCCGGGGAGCCGCTCCGATGACGTCGCGCCCATATCCCGGCTCGGCAAAGCCGACCCGTCGGTCGTGCTGCGCACGCCGGCCGGGGTCGGTCCGCGACGCGGATTAGCAAGCGCTAATCCGCTGACCGACCCTTGAACCCCTGCGCCACCACATACCACTCGCTCGACGCCTTCCGGCTCGCCGGCGGCTTGGCGTGCTTCACGGTGGTGAAGTTACGCTTCATCTCGGCGACGAGCGCGGTATCCGCACCGCCCGCGAACACCTTGCCGACGAACGCGCCGCCCGGCTCGAGCACGTCGATCGCGAACGCCAGCGCCGCCTCGACCAGCCCCATCGTGCGCAAAGCATCGGTCTGCGGATGCCCGACGGTGTTCGCCGCCATGTCCGACAGTACCAGGTCGGGCGTCCCGCCCAAGCCCGCCATCAGCCGCTCGGGGGCGACGTCGTCCATGAAATCGAGCTGGAGGATCGTCACCCCCTCGATCGGATCGACCGGCAGCAGATCGATCCCGACGATCGCCGCCTTGGGCACCTGACGGCGCACGACCTGCGCCCAGCCGCCCGGCGCGAGCCCGAGATCGACGACGCGGCGCTTGCCCTTCAAGAAGCCGAACCGCTCGTCGAGTTCGCTCAACTTATACGCGGCACGGCTGCGGAAGCCGTCGGCCTTGGCGCGCTTGACGTACGGGTCGTTGAGCTGGCGCTCGAGCCAGCGCGTCGATTGCGCGGTGCGCTTGCGCGCGGTCTTGACGCGGACGCGCAGCCCGCCGCCGTCGTTGCTCATGCCGTACTTCCCATCAAGCGCCGGAGAATGCCTTCGCGGATGCCGCGATCGGCGATGCCGAGCCGTTCGGCCGGCCATAGATCCATGATCGTCTCGAGGATCGCGCAGCCCGCGACGACCAGATCGGCGCGTTCGGTGCCGATGCAGGGGAGCTGGGCGCGCTCGCGCAGATCCATCGCGGCGAGGTCGCGGCTGATCGTGCGCATCGCGGTGGCGGGGACGATCAGTCCGTCGACCTGCGCGCGATCGTAATGGCTGAGCCCGAGATGGACGCTGGCGAGCGTCGTCACCGTGCCCGACGTGCCGAGCAGCCGCGGCACCGGGATCCCGCGCGGCAGTCGCGCGGCGAACGGCGCCATGCTCTCGGTGACGAGCTCGCGCATCCGGGCATAGGCGGCGGCGCGTCCCTCGGCGCCGCCATCCTGCCCCGGCGGGCCGTGCCCCGCGCTTTCGGTCAGCGACACCACGCCCCACGGCGCGCTGTGCCAGTCGAGCACGTGCGGCGTCTCGGCGCGCGTATCGACCAGCACCAATTCGGTCGATCCACCGCCGATATCGAACACCAAAGCGGGGTCCTCGCCCGGCTCGATCAGCGAGTGGCAGCCGAGCACGGCGAGCCGCGCCTCTTCCTCGGCGGTGATGATGTCGAGCAGGATGCCCGTCTCGGCATAGGCGCGCGCGATGAAATCGACGCCGTTGCTCGCGCGGCGGCACGCCTCGGTCGCGACCGCGCGCGACAGCGTGACGTTGCGGCGGCGCAATTTGTCGGCGCAGATCTTCAGCGCGGCGATCGTGCGCTCGATCGCGGCATCGCTCAGCTTGCCCGATCCCGCGAGCCCTTCGCCGAGCCGGACGATTCGCGAGAAGGCGTCGATCACCGCGAAGCCGTCGCCTTGCGGGCGGGCGATGAGCAGACGGCAATTGTTGGTGCCGAGGTCGAGCGCCGCGAAATGGCGTGGCTCGCGCGACCGAGCGGCACCGGTCCTTACGGTCGCACCATTGGCCGGACCTTTGACGGCCTGTGGCTTGCCGGGCGGCCTGCCGGGGGGCTTTCCGTTGGACGGCGCCGGACGAGCAGGTTTTCCCTGCCGGTACGGCACATCCGGCGATCGATCCGCCATGCCGTGATACTCGCTTATTCTGTTCTGCCGTCGCGGCTCGCCGGATGGCGCGCCGTTCGGTGCTTGGGCGCGATCCTAGCGGAAGCCCCGACGAGCGGCAAGCGATGCGACGGGTGATGCGACGGGCGTGTCACGCGATCGGTTGACAGTCCCCGCGCACGCCCGTAGATCGCTGCCCGGCCCACGCCCTGCTGATGCCCCGTCGTCTAATGGTAAGACTGCGGTTTCTGATACCGCCTATTGAGGTTCGAATCCTCACGGGGCATCCAGCCATCCATTCATCCTTTGACGCCAAGCTCGACCTCCGTGACGGGCGCTGTCTCGATCGCGCTTTGCCTTGCTCGCGGTCGCGCGCGGTGCCGTCCCTGGAGGGGTGTTCCGAACTGCTTGGGAAAACCAACACCGCTTGGAAGAGAGGGCGCTTCGCCCCAGGCACGACCGCCACTACTGTGCATCCGTGGCCGTAAGATGTCGCAATCGTCCGGCCGACCGATGGCCGGTATTCGCGTCCTGCCATCCCTCTTTCGCCGCGTTGGTCGGCGGCGAGACAGCAGGCGCGGCGAGTCTTCCGATCGCCGAATGCCTTTTCGGCTCGGCTATTCAATCACGAAGTTGCAACCGCTTGATCTTGGCATTTTGACATGAAGATTGAAGGTGCATTTGCTCTTGGGAGAAACCTCGCAGCGAATGACGTGGCCGGCGTCTTCGTAGGAGATATTGCATCGATCGTTGTAGGGCGTGGTATAGTCCCATCCGTTGCACGAAAAACTGATGTTCCAATAATCGAAATGCGCGTTGAAGCCGGTCTCGAACGTAATTTTTTCTGTTTGGCTATTTTGGGACGGTTTGAGGGAATCGACGCTCAGGACGGTGGTATGATCACCACTGGTATGGGTAAGTACGACCTTGGTGATCGTAAATCCCGTATGATTCGCGACCATCATATCGCAGGTACGAGTCGTCGATCTATTGGTGCTATCGACGTCGGGATCATTCTTCTTGGTGTCGGTGCCATCGTTCCGTTGTAAGGTGTCGCTCATTTCCCGCTCCTATCCTCGATAAGTACTTCGCGGATTGTAACAAGGACGGCGAAAGCGAACAACCAATGCAAGATCGGAACTGGAGCCAACGGCAGAGTCGCTCGGTCGCCGGCGAATCGGTTTCCGGCAGGGCGCTTTCGACCCACGCTTGGGTAAAGCGGCGGCGTAAGAACCGCTTTGGACCAATGGCCAAGCTGCCGCCGCGCGCCAAGCCCGATCCGGCCATGCGGAGATACCTCCATTCCGGCCCGCATCTCCGCCGCTTCGACAGACGAGCGCAGCCGCGAGCCGCAACCGGCTCGCCGCGCCGAGCAGCTTGCGCTGCCCTCGATCGAGCCCGGCGAAGATCTGCCGCGCGCCGCGCGCAGCGGCGTCCTCAACCCGCGCAGGGGCGCGATATACGCATGCGGTGACGCACGAACGGGGGATGCGATCGGGCCGGGCAAAACGGTGCTGGGAGAGTGCGGCATCGGCCAAAAGACCCGTCGCCTGCTTGGGTAGCGCGCCGTCGATTCCGACGTAGAGGACGATGCCTGGTGTCCAAGGGGACCGCTCCAATCTCCAGCGGAAGCGTCTGCCTATGGCGGCGTTCCGCGCTTCGGCGCGTCAGCCCGCGGTGAAGCCGCTGTCGTACAGCCGCTGCACGAACGCTGCGGTCGGACGGGCGCGGAACTCCTCGATCAGCGTGCGCAGCGCGGGCGGCATCGCCGCGAGCGGCGGCATCAGCGCGCCATAGCCACGCGGCAGCAGCAGCGGCGCGGCGGCGCCGCACAGCGCGATGTCGCCGATGGTGAGCCGGTCGCCGACGAGATAGCGCCGCCCGTCGGCGATGCGTTGATCGGTGGCGTCGAACGCCGTGCGGATCCGCAGCGTCGCGACCGCCGCGCGCGCGGCCGAGAGCCCGAGCGCGAGCGTGATCAGCCCGCGTAGGAGCGGATAGGTCAGCGGCAGCAACCGTACCTCGAGCCGGGTCACCGGAGCGGCGAAGATCGGCTGCATCAGCGCGCGCTCGGGCAGCAGATGATGATAGGCGACGACCGCGACGTCGGTGCCCATCGCGCCGTTATAGCGCGCCCAGTCGGCCGCGACCTCCGCAGCCAGCGGCTCGGCATCGGGGATCAGGCGATCGGGGGCGGGGAGCGCGGCGTCGAAATGCTGCGCGATCGCATAGGGACCCGTGAGCGCGAAGCCAGCACCGAACAGCAGCGGAATCCGGCCATAGCCGCCATGCAGCAGCGTATGCAGCGCGGCGCACACCAGCAGATGGTCGCGCTCGGCCACGGCGATCCCGTAATGGCGCGCGACCAGCCGAGCCGTCTCGCTGTCGATCATCGGCTGGAAGGTCAGCATCGTCGCTGTGACGGGCGCGCCGCTCATAGGTCGAACTCGAGATGGAAATGCTGCGGAAACGGCGTGCCGGCCTGGTCGATCTGCCCGCGCGCACCGCTTGCGCGGCGCAGGTTGGGCTGAGCGAGCAACGGCTTGAGCAAAGCCGGCAGCACCGCGCGGTTGATATGCGCGCCGAAACAGGCGTGCATCCCATAGCCCCACAGCATGTAGGTCTCCCACGGCCGATCGATGCGGAAGGCGGTCGCGTCGGGAATCACCAGCGGGTCGAACATCGCCGACAGGTTCGACGCCATCACGATGCTGTCCTTGACGATCCGGCGGCGGCGCAGCTTGCCGCCCGCGATCACCGTGTCGTGCATCGCGCGGCGGTAGACGATCGGGTTGAGCGGGCGGAAGCGCAGCGCCTCGAACACGTGCGCGGCGAGCGTCGCGTCGTCGCCCGCGCGCGCGGCGGCGCAGGCCGCGGCGAAAGGCTGCGGGCGGTCGAGCAGTTCGTCGAGCGCGAGATTGGCGGTGGCCGACAGCGTCGGCAATTCGCCGATCAGCAGGCCGATCAGATTGTTGCGGATGTCGCGGTCGGTCATCCCCGGCAGGCCAGCGTCGCCCATCGCGAGGCAGCGGCCGAGCACGTCGTCCTTGGGCGGCGCCGCACGTCGCTCGGCGATATGGCCGTCCATCCACTCGCGAAAGCGCGCCGCGGCGGCGGTGGCGCGCGCATCGAGGTCGGGATCGGCCTGCAGGTCGATGAACAGATACCAGAAGAGCAGGGTGGTCCATTCGGCGATCGCGGCTTCGGACGGGCCGGGGGTGCCGAAATACTGGTCGAGCAGCCCCGCCGCGACCGGCTGGGTGAGCGCTTGCGGAACGTCGATCGCGCCCGGCACGATCGCGACGACACCGGCGGCGGCGCGGGTCACATAGGGGGTGATGATCGCAGGCACGTCGTCGCGCCGCACCACCAGCCGCATGTTCGACGTGTCGCGCGTGTAGCGCGGACTATCCTGCATCCCGAGGAAGAAGTTCTCGCCGGCGGTGATCGCCTCCATCCGCGGCGCATAGACTACGCCGAAATCGGCATCGCGGGTGAGGATGTCGGTGACGTCGGCGTGGCGGCTCGCGATCGCGGTGATGCCGTTATTGGGGTAGGCCAGGATCGTCCGGCGGTTGAGCACCAGATTGGGCTGGAGCAGCCGCAGCAGCGCGAACACGTGGCGCTGCCCCGCGGCGCCGCCGATTGCCGCGCCCAGCCGACTGGCGATCGTCCCCCCGCTGCCGAACAGCGCGCCGATTCCGCTCGCGATCAGCCAGAGCAGCGCCCACAGCCCCTGCAGGATCAGCAGCAGCCGACGCCACAGCACGGTCGGCAGGTTGAGCAGCCATTGCACCGGGGCGTCTCCTCTTTTCTTGCGGCAGGTGGCGAGCGTGCGGGGGATCAGGTCGGGTCGATGATCCCCATTCCGATCATGCGGAGCGCGGTCATGCTGGGGAGGAAGAAGTAATCCCCGCCGCGCGGCTCGACCAATTGCGGGATGCGGTCGCACAGGAAGGGGAGCTCGCCGCTTTCGGGATCGACCGCGATCACCAGCTTGGGCTCGTCCTTCGCATCATGGTTGCCGATCACCGGGCAGGTGTCGCTGCCCGCGTTGAAATCGAGCCCGTATTGCATCCATTGCTGCTGGACGAACTCGAACTGGCGGAACAGATCGGTGCAGATCGCCATGAAGATGATGCCATGGTCGCCCGCGTCGCTCGGCGCGCTCGGGTCGTATTGGCCATAAGGCAGCCCGCGGCGCAGGATACGGCGGCGGTTGATGATCGCCGAGCCGTCCTGCGACATGCCTTTAGCGTCGAAGGTCGGCCCGAGCGCGTCGCGCGGGTTGGCGCGGCGCAGATGCGAGGTCACCGGGCATTTCGCGCCGGCGGGATCGGACGCATAGATGAAGTTGGTGAATTTCAGCGCGATCTCGGCGAGCTTGGGCTTGTCCTTCGCGCGCCGCGCCGCGTCGAGCTCGGCGCGGAACTGCTGCCACGCGGCATAGGTCGGCGCGATCATCAGCGGCACGCCGTCTTCCCAGCGGCCGACCATCTTGGCCTTGATCGTCTCGACCGCTTCGCCGTGCGGCACGGCGTACAGCGCGGCATAGCGGGTCGCCTGATCGTCGAGATAGGCGTGGAACGCCGCGACATCCTCGTGCAGCTTGCGATAGGCCATGAAGGTGCCGTTGCGGCTGAACGCGATCGGCATCGCCGCGCCGGGGATCTCCTGCGCTTCGTCCGGGTAGCCGAGCAGGAACTCGCCGGTCGCGAGCGGTTCCCAGCTGCCGTCGCGCATCAGCTTGCCGCCGCCGGCGACGCGGACCCGCTCGGCCTCGCCCGAGAATTGCCCCGAAAAGACCGGGTCGCCGAAACCATCCGACAGGCCGAAATGCTCCTTGTTGGTCGGCCAGCAATTGGCGCCATCGGCGCGCATCACCGCGGAGAGGTCCTGCCATTTGGCGTTGTGCGGCCCGACTCCGTCGAGCAGCACCACGCCGCCGTGTGATATCTCGGAGAAGCCGAGGATCGCGTCGGTTTCCTGGTCGAGCTCGACGCAGGCGGTGCCGTCGGGGTTTTGCCGCGCATAGAGCGTGAGCAGGATATGGACGCGCGTGTCGCCGTGCGAGTCGCGCCACACCGCATCGCGCGAGTCGAGAAAGGGATCGTCGCCGAGCAACGCGGCGCGCGCCGCCATCCCGTCGATAAAGGCGTCGGGCATGCCGCGCAGCGTGCGCGTCGGCACGCCGAGCGCGAGCAGCCCCATGAAGGTGAAGCCGATGTTGAGCGTCACCTTGGGCTTCTCCAGCTGCACCCGCCCCGGATAATCCGGCTCGCCCTCGGCGCGGACGATGTCCTTGACGCGCGGGTTGCGCGTGCGCAGCAGCGGTTCCTCGCGCGTGGGATCCTTCCAGCGCGCAGCGGTGGTGATGCGCGGGCGCAGCGCTTCGACGAACGCGCGGCCCGCGCGCGCCTCGCGTACGCTCAGATAGAAATTGCGGCCCTTGGGGAATCCGTCGCCATAGGTGCGCAGGATGCCGCCCTGGATATCGGCGAGGTCGAGCAGGGTCGCGGTCGGGGCGGCGTTGAGCGCGTTGGTCATGCGGCGTCTCCGGGCAGCGTGCTGCGGATCACGCCTGCGGGCTGGGTCGGACCGTCGAGGTCGGCGGGCCTGGTGGCGATCAGGAAGGCGCGGAACGCAGCGCCCCACTCGGCGGGGTCGCGGCGCTGCTGCGCGATCGCGAAGCGGGTGAAGGCCTGTTGCAGGTAGAGCGCCTTGAGCACGTTGCGCAGATCGCTGCCGGGCGCGGCGGGATAGGGTTGTCGCCCCTTCCACAGCACCCAGTAATAATCGATCACCAGCCCGACGATCAGCAGCGCGAGCCCGGCCCAGGGCAGCCACGCCCAGTCGCTCCACCCGGCGAAACCTGCCGCCCACGCCCATCCGGTCCAGCGCAGGAAAGCCGCCACCAGCGACGCGAGCAGCAGCAGCGCGCCCGTCCCGGGCAGCAGTATAAGGCCGGGGATCGAGATCGAACTCAGCTTGGGCGGGACGTACCAATAATCGTGGAACGGCATCGTCGTCTCGATCTGGCAGCGCAGCATGTAGGTCGCGAAGCCCGCCGCGTCGGCGACCTGGTCGAAGCCGTAGCAATATTGGAAGATCGAGCGGAGCTCGGGCGCCATCTGCCCCCACAGTTCCTCCAGATAGCGGCGCGGTTCGCCGCTGCCTTCGGCGTCGGGAAGGTCGAAGTCGATCATCCACAGGATGTACGGGCAGGGGATCTGATCGACCGGCTGGGGATCGAGCAGATCGGTCCGCGCCACGATATTGACCAGCGCATCTTTATGGTCGCGACCGTTGAAATAGGGCTGGTCGAGGATCGCGAAGCGCGTGAAATGCGTCCTGAGGTTACGCGAAAACGGGCTGTTGAGCCCGATCTTTTCGGTCGCGTGCGATTGCAGCGCGGTCGGCAGCGTCTCGAGCACTTCGCGCACGACATGGATCGGCGAGCTGTCGATGTCGCCATGGTGCACGACGCCTTCGTTGCACACCGGCACGGCGGCGGTGAAGAAATAGGTGCTGACGTCGATATTAGCCATTGGACGTCTCCTCGCTGGCGGCCGCCGGCGGTTTGGGCGGCGCCGGCTCGGCGCGGCCGCCGGGCGTCGGCGCGTCGAGCGCGGCGGTGACCGCGGCGCGGACCGAGCCGCGTGCGGCCTCGTCGGCATTCGCGCTCGACGCGATGACGCGCGCGGCGGAGACCGGCTGCAGGTCGCGCTCCGCCGCGAGCGGGCCCGTGCCGCCTTCGCCCCAGCGACGCAGCTCGGCATCGGCGCGGTTGCGGTCGGCAGCGGCGGTGTCACAGCTTGCGACCGGCGCATAGCCCGGCGCGCCCAGCCCGCCCTGGTTCGAGATCAGCAGCCGCTCGAACGCGGCGGCGAGCGCGGCATCTCCGAGCCCCTCGGCCCTGGCCGCAATTCCGGCAAGCGCGTGCGACAGACTGAGCGCCAGCTTGATGTCGCGCTGCCCGCTACCGGGGGTCGCGTTGTAATAATATTGGGTGTCGATCTGGTTGGCGCGGATATAGTCCTTGAACGGCGTGATCGGGATCGAGTTCGGATATTTGCTGCTTGCATACCAGAACAGGTCGAGCCCGCCCGGGATGCCGTCGGCGAACGCGTCGATATACTGATCCCAAGTCCCGTTGAAGTTGCTGCAGAACAGCATGTAGTCGTTCGCCAGATCGGCCTGTGGCTGGCCGAGCTGCGGCCATTGCTCGCGACGAATGATCACCCAGCGGGCGAAGTGGATAAAGCCCAGGCCCAGCAATCCCGCCAGCGTGGCCGGAATGGCCCGCGAGGCCATGAACAATAAAATATTGATCCACGTGATGCTCGGCCGCATCGGCGTGACAACGTTCATCGCATAGGCTTTGCCCGCCAAATTGCTCATTGGTCCATCCCCCGAGGAACAACACACACCAGTCTCGATGAAGCAAAAGCAGGGAATCGGCAAACAACGCGTTCCGGCCTCTATAGCTGGTATAGTAGAAGACGATTTGGCGATCGGGCAAGGCGTTTTGCAAAATGTGAGATTTGCGCGCCAGACGTCACCGCGGGCTAATATTTGTAATAAGATCATAATACATAAGGCTTCGATTTTCGACCGACAAAAGCCAGAAGTATCGATCTTGAATTCATAGTTCGGCGTGGAAAAATATATCGAAAGAATATCGTATGGAATATGACGCGTATATCAGATCAATAATACCGTATATTGTGTGGATCTACCATAGTCTATCAAATGCCTTAGCTTTGTCGTCAGAATGTGCTAGGCGTCGCTTGGCTGAGTATAGCGCGTTCGCTCGTCTTTGAGGGGGGATCATGCGCAATATCTTCAGGACTATACTCGTCTGCTTCGCCATGCTGGTGGTCGGCACTGCCGCCCCGGCCTTCGCGCAGGCGACCCGAACCTGGATTTCGGGGGTCGGCGACGACGCGAATCCGTGTTCGCGCACGGCTCCCTGCAAAACCTTTGCCGGTGCCATTTCGAAGACCGCAGCCGGCGGAGAGATCAATCTGATCGATTCGGGTGGTTTCGGCGGGGTGACGATCACCAAGTCGATCACGCTGCGAGCGGTCGGGGTCGAGGCCGGAGTCCTCGTGGCCGGAACCAACGGCATCGTCATCAACGCCGCCGCGACCGACAAGATCGTGCTCGAGGGGCTCGATCTCGAAGGCTTGAAGAACAATGGCTCGGTCCCGCCGCTATCGGGCGTGCTGATCGCCAGGGCGGGCGAGGTCCTGATCCGCGATTGCGATATCCGCAATTTCGACACGGGCATCCTCATCCAGACCGCCGATCAGTCGCGCGTCACCGTCGATCAGTCGATGCTGACCGGGAGCAATAACGGCATCATCGTCAATTCGACGCCGGGTTTCGGCCATCTGAAACTGTTCAATTCGCTGCTGGTCGGAAACACGACCGACGGCGTAAAGGTCACGGGCGCGAACAACGACGTGTTCATTGCCAACGATCAGATCCTGGGCAGCGTGAAGTCGCTCGACATCCTGTCGGGCGGGCTGGTGCGGTCGTTCGGCAACAACGTGATCCCGACCGGCGACCCGCCGACCTCGACCACGCCGCTGCAATAAGCGCCTAGGGGACGCAACGCGGCCGCGCGGGCGGACGGGTTCCGGGGGGGCGGGTCAATAGGCGATATGGCGCAACGTGCTCGCGAACGCGCGCAGGATTCGATCGCGTGTCGTCGAATCGGTCATGACTTCGGCGAAACTCGGGATGTCGGCGCGGCGAAAGCCGGCTTTCTCACGCACCGCCAGCGGGCGATAGCGAAGCCCGGTGCGGCGTGCGATATCGTGGAGGCTCTGTTCGAGCTCCTCATAGCGATAGAGCCGGTCGATGATCAGCCGGCCCTCGCCATCGGTGTAGAGCGCGTCGTCGACCGGAAACACGCCACGCTCGACGAAGGCGTGCCAGCTCCGCGGTGTGGTCGCGCTGTAATGCTCGGGCGAGTGGCGGAGCATCGCGTAGAAGGACAGGCATTTGTCGACCGGATGCCGCTCGAAGGCGAATTTGTAGGCGGCGTCGAAATGCTCCGGCCGGGCGGCGCTGATCGCCTGCGCCGGCATGTGGTTGTAATAGCCGCTCGCGTTGCGCGGCGTGTGATGCGGGTGAGGCGGGTAGATCGGGGTGACGATCGCATCCGCCGCGCACTCCGACGCCAAATGCACTTCGAGCGAAGTGCCAGCGGTCTTGTGCGTCTTGATGAAGATGAAGTCGGGCTCGAACGAGACGATCGTCATGGTGCATCGCGATACAATAGAGAAGGATAGATGTGCGATGGAATGTGTAGCATGCCCCATTCGGTTAAGTGTCGTGTAGACATGATCGTCACGATTCGAAATATATCTACCATGTTTAGATTCGTATAGCGCAAACATACTTGTGGTCATCTTGGCGAGAAAGCTTGCCACTGCAAGGCTGGATCTACCATCGTGTGCTCTCCAGGGCCCCGTAGCGGCCAGATCGACCTCGCCTGCTACCACCGGCCCGCCGCACAGCCTGCGTTCGCGCGATCGCTTGCGAGCTTGCGCGCGGCACAATAGGGATGCCGGGTGACCGAGAGTGTACCAGGCGCAGCGGCGGTTGCGGACGCTTCCACCCGTCGTCGCGGCTGCTGGTGGATTGTGGGTGCCGTGCTGCTCGCGCTGGTCGTGATCGGTGGCGTGGCATGGTTGGCCCGCAAACCCGTGGCGCGGCATTTCATCGACGACGCGCTCGCCGCCCGCGGGATTTCCGCGCGCTATGACATCGCGCAGATCGGCGTGCGTACGCAGCGGCTGACCAACGTGCGGATCGGCGACCCGCTCCACCCTGATCTGCGCGCCGATCGGGTCGAGGTCGATACCAGCCTGGGGGTCTCGGGCGCGAGCGTCAGCGCGATCCGCCTCGGAAATGTCGCGCTGCGGGCGACGCTCGCGGGCGGGAAGGTCTCGTTCGGCGTGATCGATCGGCTGTTGCCCGCGCCGTCGGGCAAGCCGTTTGCGCTTCCGGCGATCGATCTGGGCGTCGCGGATGGTCGGATCGATCTGGCGACGCCGCACGGTCCGGTCGTGGTGCATCTGACCGGGGCGGGGCGGCTCGATGACGGCTTTGCGGGGACGCTCGGGGCGGCGGCGGCGCGGCTCGATTTCGGCGATTGCCGGTTTGAGGCGGTCGATGCGGTGTTGCAGGTCCAGATTCGCGACGCGCGGCCGAGCCTGACCGGGCCCGTCACGCTCGGCCGCGGCGCCTGCGGCGGCGGACAGGTCCGCTCGGCGCGCGCGGACCTGTCGGCCATGCTCGCAGCGCGGCTCGATAGCGCGCAGGGATCGGCGCGGCTGGCGATCGCGGCGCTCGGGGGCGGCGGGGTGGTGCTGCGGACGGTGGCGGGGACGGTCGATTTCGCCGGGTCTGTCCGCGACGTCGCGGGCCGCATCGATCTGCAGTCGGGCAATGCTGCGGCGGCCGGGATCACCGCAGCGCGGACGTCGATTGTCGGGCAGTATCGCTATGCGGGCGGCGGCCTTGCGGTCGATGCGCGCGCGCGAGCCGGTGGCGCGCGGCTGCCGCCCGCGTGGCGGGCACGACTCGATCCGTTGCGCGATGCGGGAGCGGGGACGCCTGTCGCGCCGATCGTCGCGAAGGCGGTCGACGCGCTGCGCGCGGCGGCAGTGTCGGGCGATCTCGACGCGCGCTTCTCGACGATCGTCAATGCGGGGCGCGGGCAGGTCCGCGTTTCGCGGCTCGGCTTCGCGGCGGCATCGGGCGCGCGGGCGACGCTTACGGGTGGGGAAGGCCTGTTGTACCGCTGGCCGGGCGGCGTGCGCATCGACAGCAGCATGACGCTGAGCGGCGGCGGCCTGCCGAGCGCACAGCTGCGCGTGCGCCAGGCGGGGTTCGGCGCGCCGCTGACCGGGCGCGCGATCGTCGCGCCCTATGGCGCGGGCAGCGCGCGGCTGGCGCTGTCACCGATCGATTTCAGCGCGACCCGAACCGGCGCGACGCACATCACGACGCGCGTCGCGCTCAGCGGGCCGATCGGCACCGGCCAGGTGACCGCGCTCAGCCTGCCGCTCGACGCGCGCTGGGACGGCGGCGCTCGACTGACGCTCAATCCCGCCTGCGCGCCACTCGCGTTCGAGCGGCTGCAGACCGGCGGACTCGATCTGCCGCGGTCGAGCGTGACGCTGTGCCCGCGCGACGGGGCGCTGTTCCGGCTCGAGCGCGGGGCGATGCGCGGGGGCGGCGCGATCGGGCCGATCCGCCTTGCCGGGCGGCTGGGGGCGGCGCCGGTCGGCGTTACGCTCGAGCATGGCGAATGGCTGCTGGCGGCGCGGCGCTTCACCGCCGCGGGGCTCGGCGTACGTCTGGGGACACCCGAGCGACAGACGCGGCTCGATGTCGCGACGCTTGGCGGGAGCCTGACGGCTGCGGGCATCGCGGGCAGCTTCGATGGCGCGGGCGGCCAGATCGGTGCCGTGCCGCTCTTGCTGTCGTCGGCCGCCGGACACTGGCGGTTTGCGGCGAATCGGCTGGCGCTCGACGGCGGCGTGATGGTCGCCGACAGCGCGGCCGACCCGCGCTTCAAGCCGCTCGCCGCGCGCGGCGTCGCGCTGACGCTCGCGGGGAATGCGATCAGCGCGGCCGGGACGTTGTTCGAGCCGATCAAGAGCATCAGGGTCGCCGACGTCGCGATCGCGCACGATCTCGGCGCAGGCGCGGGCCATGCCGATCTCAGCGTTCCCGGCATTACGTTCGGGCCGCAATTCCAGCCCGACCAGCTGACGCGGCTGACCTTTGGCGTGATCGCCAATGTCGTCGGCACCGTGTCGGGGGCGGGGCATATCCTGTGGACGCCGCAAGGCGTGACGAGCGACGGCGTGTTCCGCACCCCCGGCACCGATCTCGCCGCCGCGTTCGGCCCGGCGACCGGGATCGCGGGCGAGATCCGCTTCACCGATCTGCTCGCGCTCGAGAGCGCGCCGGGGCAGGTCGTGACGATCAAGACGCTCAATCCGGGGATCGCGGTCAATGACGGCGTGGTGCGCTATCAGCTGCTGCGCGGCACGCGGATCGCGGTCGAGCAGGGGCGTTGGCCGTTTGCGCAAGGCACGCTGACGCTCGAGCCGACCGTGCTCGATTTCGGCACTGCGCAGGAGCGTCGGCTGACGTTCCGGGTCGACGGGATGCAGGCCGACCAGTTCCTCCAGCAGTTCGACTTCAAGAATCTCAACGCCACCGGCGTGTTCGACGGCGCGCTGCCGATGGTGTTCGATGCGACCGGCGGGCGCATCGAGCAGGGGAGGCTGGTGGTGCGGCCGGGTGGCGGCACGGTCGCCTATGTCGGCGAGGTGACGCAGAAGGATGTCGGCTTCTGGGGCAATTTCGCGTTCCAGGCGCTGAAATCGCTGCGCTATCGCAGCCTCGAGATCGTGATGAACGGCCCGCTCGCGGGCGAGATGATCACCGAAGTGCGCTTCGCCGGGATCGGGCAGGGGGCGGGCGCCAAGCGCAACTTCCTGTTCGACCGGCTGCAGAAGCTGCCCTTGGTGTTCAACGTCAAGATCACCGCGCCCTTCCGCCAGCTGATCGATTCGGCGCAGAGCTTCTATGATCCGCGGCGCCTCATTCAGCGCAATCTGCCCGCCTTGCTCGAGGAGCAGAGCAAGCGCGCGGCTCCCCCCATTCAGCCTTCCGACAGCAGGATCGTGCCATGACCGAAACAGCATTGACGACGCGTGCCGATCGCCCGACCAAGGCGGTGATGAACAGGATGATAACGTTGGCCGCGCTGGCGGTGTGTTGGGTGCCGGGCGGCTGCGTCACGGTGACCGCGCCCGACAAGCCGATCGTGATCAACCTGAACATCAGCGTGACGCAGGAAGTGGTCTATCGTCTCGACGGTCAGGCGAAGAGTTTGATCCAGTCCAACCCGGGGATTTTCTGATGGCACGCATGGTCTTCAAGATGGTCGCAGTCGTCGCCCTGCTCGGCAGCGCGACCGTCGCGCTGGCGCAGCGCAACCCGGCCTATCAGGCGGCGCGCGCGGCGGGCGAGGTCGGCGAGCAGCCCGACGGCTATCTCGGCGTGGTCGGCAGCGCGAGCGCCGAGGTGCGCGCGCTGGTCAACAGCATCAACATCCAGCGCAAGGCCGCCTATACCCAGCAGAGCGCGAGCTCGGGCGCGACGGTCGAGCAGTTCGCCTTCACCAGCGGGTGCAATCTGATCGGCCAGACCGCGCCGGGGGAGAAGTATAAGGGGCCGGATGGCCAGTGGAAGACGCGTGGCGCTGGCGCGCCGGAGCGTGATTCGCGCTGTATCTGATCCTTCGTCACCCCGGGCTTGTCCCGGGGCCCACCGGGCCGCGCGAACTGCGGCCGGTGCGTGTGCGGCACGGTGGATCCCGCGACGACCCCGGGGTGAGGTAGGGGTAAGCGCTAGCTAGCCGCGCGGCGCTTACGGTTTTGCCACCGTCGCGGGCGCGACGACCGCCGCCGGCGTTCTCACCGTGGGGTGCGCGGGTGCGTCGGGGACGAGCAATCCGGCAAGCGCCGCCGACATCAGATTGGCGAGGCTCCCCGCCGCCAGCGCCTTCAGCCCGAGCCGCGCGATCATCGGGCGCTGATTGGGGGCGAGGCTCCCGGTCACCGCCATCTGGATCGCGATCGACGAGAAATTGGCGAAGCCGCACAGCGCGAAGGTCACCACCGCGATGGTGTGCGTGCTGAGGCTCTTTTGCGTGCCGAGGCTGATATAGGCGACGAATTCGTTGAGCACGATCTTCTGCCCGAACAGCCCGCCGGCGATCTGCGCCTCTTTCCACGGCACGTTGAGCAGTACCATGATCGGCGCGAACACCGTGCCGAGCAGCCCCTGGAAGCTCAGCGCGGGATAGCCGAACCATCCGCCGATTCCGCCGAGGATGCCGTTGGCGAGCGCGACGAGCGCGACGAACGCCAGCACCATCGCGCCGACCGCGACCGCGAGCTTGACCCCGGTCTGCGCGCCCTGAGCTGCCGCCATGATGATGTTGGCGGGCTTTTCCTCGTCATGGCTCGCCTGTGGCATCGGTTCGCCGGGGGTGCCCTCTGGCAACAGCGCCGCCGGGCCCTGGCCGCTGATCCGCGCTTCGGCGAGCTGGATATTATCCTCGGGATGGTCGCCGAGCGGGAGCTCGCCCTGTCGCGCAGGCTCGTCGGGCATCATGATCTTGGCCATCAGGATCCCGGCGGGCGCCGCCATGAAGCTCGCCGCGAGCAGATACTCGATGCGGATCCCCATCGAGGCATAGGCCGCGAGGATCGTGCCCGCGACGCCGGCCATCCCGCTGGTCATCACCGTGAACAATTGCGCCGGGGTCAGCCCGGCGAGATAGGGGCGGATGACGAGCGGCGATTCGCTCTGGCCGACGAAGATGTTGGCGGCGGCGCACAGTGCCTCGACCTTCGACACGCCGATCACCGCCTCGATCGCGCCGCCGAGCCAGCGCACGATGAACTGCATGATGCCGAGATAATAGAGGATCGACACCAGGCTGGCGAAGAAGATGATGACGGGCAGCGCCGCGATCGCGAAGCTGTTGCCACCGATCTCGGGGCGGGCGAGCGGGCCGAACAGGAAATCGACGCCGTTATGCGCATAGCCGAGCAGATTGGCGACGCCGCCCGACAGGAACTGCAGCGCGGCGACGCCGGCGGGCACCTTGAGCACGAGCACCGCGATCGCGACCTGCAGCGCGAACGCCGCGCCGACGACGCGCAGCCGGATCGCGCGGCGGTTGCTCGACAGAGCGAAGGCGATCAGCAGGATGACCGCGATGCCCGCGGTGCCGATGAGAAGGCGATTCATGAAGGTCGTTACTCGCGTTGAAGCCGACACGCGGCCCCCCGCGCAAGCGCGCCACCATACAGCGCAGCGCGGCAGGGGCTAGTGGCGGTTTGCTCTGCGCGTGAAACCGGCTAGCGTCGCTGCGATGGACAAAGCTGCTTCTCCCGCGCTCGGCGGCATTCCGCGCTCGCTCTTCGCTTTCTCGATCTTCTACGGCGGGATGGTCTGCATCGCCGGCGTGCTCGGCAACAAGCAGGTCTCGCTCGGCCCGATCTCGGCGATCGGGCCGCTGTTCGGCCTGGGGCCGCTCGCGGTCGAGGCGGGGATCTTCGCCTTCCTGCTGCTCGTCGTGACGTCGAGCGCGGTTGCTGAGCTGCATGGCGGAGCGGTCGCCACCCGCCTCGTGCGGATCGGGTTCGTGCCGTTGCTCGTCTCGATCCTGCTGTCGTGGATCGTCTGGCTGCTGCCGCCGTCGCCCGCGATGCTGCCCGCCAATCGCGATGCGATCCAGCTCGTGCTCGGCGCGACGTGGCGGATCTGGGCGGGTGGGATCGTCGCCTACGGCGTGTCGCAGACGCTCAACGTGACGATCTTCGCGGCGCTCAAAGGGCGCGAGGGGAGCAGCCTGTTATGGCTGCGGGCGGCGATCGCGAGCATGTTGAGCCAGGTCGTCGATACGTTGCTGTTCGTGACGATCGCGTTCTACGGCGAGTTCCCGATCGGCCAGCTGCTCGCCGGGCAGATGCTGATCAAGGTGGTGCTCTCGGCGCTGCTCGTGCCGCCGGCGATCTATCTCGCGGTCGCGATCGGGCGGCGGTTGGATCGCGGCTGAGCCGTCACCCCAGCGAAAGCTGGGGTCTCGCTGAAGACGGGCCACGCTACGAAACCACGAGACCCCAGCTTTCGCTGGGGTGACGGATTGGCTATGGGCACCGCCATGACCGATCATTCCCCCGCCCCCGAACTGCTCGCCAAGGCCGAGACGCTGGTCGAGGCGCTGCCCTATATGCAGCGCTACGCCGGCAAGACCTTCGTCGTGAAATATGGCGGCCATGCGATGGGCGACCCCGAGCTTGCGCGCGATTTCGCCGAGGATGTCGTGCTGATGAAGGCGGTCGGGATCAATCCGGTCGTGGTGCACGGCGGCGGGCCGCAGATCGGCGCGATGCTCAAGCGCCTGGGGGTCGAATCGCGCTTTATCGACGGCTTGCGCGTCACCGATGCCGAAACCGCGCAGATCGCCGAAATGGTGCTGGCGGGATCGATCAACAAGGAGATCGTCGGCTGGATCGGCCAGGCGGGCGGCCGTGCGGTCGGGATTTCGGGGAAGGACGCCAATCTCGTCGTCGCCGAAAAGGTCGGCGGGCGGCGCGAGCCCGATCCCAATTCGGGGATCGAGCGGCACGTCGACCTGGGCTTTGTCGGCGATCCGGTCGCGGTCAACCCGTCGATCCTGATCAACCTCGCGCGTGACGGCTTCATCCCGGTGGTGGCGCCGGTCGGGCTTGGCGCGGACGGCGCGACGTACAACATCAATGCCGACACGATGGCAGGCGCGATCGCTGCCGCGCTCGGCGCCGAACGGCTGTTCATGCTGACCGACGTGGTCGGCGTGCTCGACAAGAGCGGCGAGCTGGTGACCGATCTCGACCCGGCAGCCGTCGCTGCCTTGCGTGCCGACGGCACGATCAGTGGCGGGATGATCCCCAAGCTCGAGACCTGCGTCCATGCGGTCGAGGGCGGGGTCGATGCCGCAGTCATCCTTGACGGGCGCGTGCCGCATGCGATGCTGCTCGAGATCTTCACCAAGCGCGGCGCCGGCACGCTGGTGCGCCGCTAGCCACATGGCACGCCCCTCCCCTTCAGGGGAGGGGCTTTAGAGGGTGTTCGCATCCGCGCCCGCGCGCTAGAACCGTAACGACCCTTTCCGGAGACCAGCGTTGATCACGATTATCCAGATCCTGCAGGTGTTGATCGACGCGGTGACGCTGATCGTCCTCATCCAGGTGATCCTGTCGCTGCTCGTATCGTTCAACGTCATCAACACCTACAATGACGTCGTCCGCCAGATCTATACCGGGCTCAACCGCGGGACCGAGCCGCTGTACCGTCCGTTCCGCCGCATCCTGCCCGATTTCGGGTCGATCGATCTCGCGCCGTTCGCGGTGCTGCTGACCCTCAGGATCCTCAGCATCATCCTCAACAACCTCGCCGCGCACATCCTGAGCGGGACCCCGCTCTGACGCGAAAGGCGCGAAGCATGACGGCCGCAATCATCGACGGAAAGGCGTTCGCCGCCGACCTGCGCGCGCGTGTCGCCGAGCGCGTGGCGGCATTTGCCCAACGGGCCGGGCGCGCGCCGGGGCTGGCGGTGGTGCTCGTTGGCGACGATCCCGCCTCGGCGGTCTATGTCCGCTCGAAGGGCAAGGCGACCGAGGCGGCCGGGATGATCGGCATCGAGCATCGCCTGCCCGCCGACGTGCCGCAGCAGGCGCTGCTCGATCTGGTCGATGCGCTCAATGCCGATCCGGCGATCGATGGGATCCTCGTCCAGTTGCCGCTGCCCGGCCATATCGACGAACAGGCGGTGACGACGCGGATCGACCCCGACAAGGATGTCGATGGTTTTCACCCGGTCAATGCCGGGCGTCTCGCGGTCGGGCTGCCGGGCTTCGTCCCGTGTACGCCGCTCGGCTGCCTGATGCTGCTCAAGGACCAGCTCGGCGACCTGTCGGGGCTCGACGCCGTGGTCATCGGCCGTTCGAACATCGTCGGCAAGCCGATGGCGCAATTGCTGATCGCCGAGAGCTGCACTGTCACCGTCGCGCATTCGCGCACGCGCGACCTGTCGAGCCTGGTCAAGCGCGCCGATATCGTCGTCGCGGCGGTCGGGCGGCCGCATATGGTCAAGAGCGACTGGCTCAAGCCCGGCGCGACGGTGATCGACGTCGGGATCAACCGCACGCCAGAGAGCCTGGTCGGTGACGTCGATTTTGCGGGCGCGCTGAGCATCGCGGGCGCGGTGACGCCGGTTCCCGGTGGGGTCGGCCCGATGACGATCGCGGTCTTGCTGCGCAATACGCTCATCTCCGCCGAACGGCGCGAAAACGTCGTCGGTGAGGGCACGCTTTGATCGAACTCTACATTTCGTCGCTGATCACCTTCTTCGTGGTGATCGATCCGCCGGGCTGCGCGCCGATCTATGCCGGGCTGTCGTCGGGCGCCTCGCCCGCCAACCGCCGCGCGATGGCGATCCGCGCGGTGCTCGTCGCCGCTGCGATCCTGTTCGCCTTCGCCGCGTTCGGCGAAGTGCTGCTCAAGGCGCTCGGCATCAGCCTCGATTCGTTCCGCATCGCGGGCGGGATCATGCTGTTCCTGATCGCGCTCGAGATGGTGTTCGAAAAGCGCACCGAACGCCGCGAGGACCGCGCCGCCAAGATCGCCGCTACGCACGAGGTCGAGGACGTCTCGATCTTCCCGATGGCGATGCCGATGATCGCCGGGCCGGGTTCGATCGCCTCGGTGATGCTGCTGATGAGCCGCAACCACGGGATCGAGCGGATCGCGGTCGTGCTCGCGGCGCTCGCCACGATCCTGCTGCTCTGCCTGCTCGCCTTGCTCGCCGCGGGGCCGATCATGCGCGTGCTCGGCGCGAAGATCGAGGCGGTGATTACGCGGCTGCTTGGGGTGCTGCTCGCGGCGCTGGCGGTGCAGTTCGTGATCGACGGGATCAAGGCGAGTTTGGGGTGACGAACCGAAAGCCCCTCCCCTTCGGGGGAGGGGTTGGGGGTGGGGCAGTGTCTCACCGAGATTTGTCCCAAGCGGTGACGTCCCCACCCCAACCCCTCCCCTGAAGGGGAGGGGCTTTAAGGGTCAGTCCTTGATCCGCCACAGCCGGAGCGGCGACTTGGCCGGCATCGGCAATTCCTCCAGCCAGTCGAACGTCTTGCGATGGGCGAGCTGGTCGTAGAACCCGCCCGGCGCGCGCACGCGGTAGATCGTCGATTCCGCCATGTTGGGGCAGACCAGCAGCAGCGTCGCGCCGTGCCGCTTGGCGATCGCGCGGAAATTGGCGGGGCTGCCGGAGAAAGCGTGCTGGACGTCGAGGATCGCATCGCCGTTGCGGTGATACGGCCCCGCCACCGCATCGTGATGCGTGATCGTGATGATCCGCGGCCCGAGATCGACGAAGCTGAACACCGTCTGCGCGGGATAGCGGTCGAGCGGGCGCAGCGCGGTCATCGTCGGGCATTGGCCGCTCGCGCGGTCGATGATCTGGACGCGCTTGCTCGGCCGGTCGATCGGCAGGAAGCGGATCGCGAGCCCCGCGAACAGCCCCGAGCCGATCAGCAGGATCGCCGCGACGGTGCCGAACACGCGCACCAGCGCCGAGCGGCTGCCACGCAATCGCGGGATCAGCAGCCAGGCGAGCGCGACGGCGCCCGGCACCGACAGCATCTGCGCAGCGGGCCCTGCGCGCGCCTGCCAAAGCAGCAGCAGCGCCGCGCCGGTGACGAACAGCAAGACCGTCGCCCATGCCGCGCCGAGCGCCGTCCCGCGCGCGCGCCATGCCGCGACCGCCGCGCCGATCACCCCGACGACCGGCATCACCGCGACCGGGAAGGCGACGCGGAAGGGATGCGTGTAGAGCGGCTTGGCCTCGCGGATCATGTTGAGCCAATTCTTCTGCAGCTCGGGCGAGGCCTGTTCTGGCCGGCCGAGGCATTGCGGGAAGACAAGCGCGAAGCCGATGACGATGATCGCCCCCGCCGCGACCGCGAGCCCGAGCCGCACCCAGCGGTTCGCCGGGTTCGCCCATGCAAGTGCGAACAACAGCGCGCCCGCCATCACCATGACGCTGAGCCAGACGGGTGTCAGCGCATCGCAGCGCAATACCGCATCGGCATAAGAGGCGAACAGCGCATAGCCGAGCCCGCTGCCGGCACCGAGGCACAGCGCGTAGATCGCCAGCCGCGGCGCCTCGCTGCGGTCCCAGATCCAGCGCAGCGTCAGGATCGAGCCGGCGAGCGCGGCATAGGGCAGCATCTCGAGCCCGATCGTCAGCGACACCGCGCTCGCCACCCCGACGATCGCGCCGCCGCGCGGGCCCCGCGGATCGGACAGTCCGGCGACCGCGAGGCTGAGCATCGCGAGTTGCCAGCCGTGATGGTCGATCCGCTCGGGCATATACATCAGCATCGTCGCCGAGCAGCAGAGCAGTAAGACGATCCCGAGCGGCCAGGCGTAGACGCTGACCAGCCGCCGCACCGTCACGCCGATCCCGAGGATCGCGATGCTCAAGGGGAGCAGCGGCGCGATGCCGCAGGCGAGCATCTCGGCTTCGCGCGGGCCAACGAACGGGCGCAGCAGCACGATCAGCCCGGCGATCGGCAGATCGACCAGCCGGCTCCAATGCATGTCGAAGCCGAGCGGCGGGTTGAGCCGATATTGCCGAAGGTCGTACCAGCCCTGCCCGCCGAGCCAGGCGCGGACCTGCATCAGCCGCATATTGTCGTCGGTGTCGCCGAGCTGGAGATAATGGATCCCGGTCCAGCGCTGCGCGACGTAATAGACGGCGATGCCGACCCAGGCGATCAGGCTGAGCCGGACCCAATCCCGATCGAGCGTCCGCGTCCCTGTGCCGTCAACCATGTAAAACGCTTTCCTCGAGTGCCTCCGCGCTCTACTGGCGCTATCGTAAAGGGCAAGCCAACGTGACAGCGATCCAGCGACAGATTGACAGCTTGCGGCACAATGCGCTGCTCGGGCAACTCGTCCGCTTCGGCCTGGTCGGCGGCTTCTCGACGCTGATCTATCTCGCGGTCTACACCCCGCTCACCGTCTTCGTGTTCGAACCCCGCCATGCGGTCTATGCCGTGCCGTTCGCCTTCCTCGTCGCGGTGACGATCGGCTTCTTTCTGCACCGGAGCTGGAGCTTCAAAGGGCATAGCACCGCGACGCCGGGCCGGCTGCAGCACGTCAAGTTCGTCGCGGTCCAGGCTTCGGGGATGGCGCTCAACGCGCTCGTCACCTGGTTCGGAACCGCGAAGCTCGGCTATGGGCCGCTGGTCCCGGTGATCCCGGCGGTCCTGCTCGCGACCGTCTTCACCTTCTTTCTCAATCGACGACTGGTGTTTGCCTGACAATGAGCAATTGCTGATGGACCGTATTGTCTACGACCGCATGGCGGCACACGATTCGACGCACTGGTGGTATCGCGCCCGACGCGACATCCTCGCCGACTATCTCGCGCGCGAGGGGCATTTGCCGGCGGATGCGCGGATCCTCGAGATCGGCTGCGGCACGGGGCACAATCTGCCGATGCTCGCGCAGTTCGGCCGGGTCGAGGCGATCGAGATCGATCCTGCCGCGCGTGCGATCGCGAGCGAGCGGCTCGGCGCCCCGGTCGGCGCGGCGCCGCTTCCCGAGCTGCCCGGGATCGAACGCGGCGCGTACGATCTGATCGCTGTGCTCGATGTCGTCGAGCATATCGCGGACGATGTTGCGGCATTGAGGGCGATGGGCGAATGCCTCAAGCCCGGCGGCAAGATCCTGATCGCGGTGCCCGCGCACCAATGGATGTGGAGCGCGCACGACGTCGTCAACCACCATCACCGGCGCTATTCGAAGGCGACGCTCGCCGCCGCGATCGGCAAGGCGGGGCTCGAGCATAACGGGTTGCGCTGGTTCAATTCCTTGCTCTTTCCGCTCGCCGCCGCGTCGCGGATCGCCGGGCGGCTGCGCGGCAAGGACGACAGCGACGATTCGCCGCCGCACCCTGCGCTCAACGCACTGTTCGAACGGATTTTTCGGATCGAGCGGCATCTCGTCGGGCGCATGCCGCTGTCGCCGGGGGTTTCGATTCTGACGTTGGCGTCGCCGAAGTAAGGCGATGCTATAGGTCGGTTCGTGCGGCGCTGCTCGAAGCGCTGCTCGCACCGTGAGCGCTGGCCTGTGCCGAAGCGTGCGCTTCGACAGGCTCGGGGCGAACGGGTTGCGGTTCGGCTTCCGCGCGATAGCCGAGCGTCGCGTGGCCCTGGATCGGCCCGACCACGTCGGCGACTAGATACAGCGGGCGCCGCTTCGATTCGACATAGAGCCGGCCGAGATATTCGCCGATCATGCCGAGCACGAACATCTGGAATGCGCCAAGCAATACGACAACCAGCATCGTCGAGGTCCAGCCGGCGACCGCGCTGCCGCTGAAGAAGCCGATCGCGATATAGAGGAACAGCAGGAGCGACGCGGCGGTCAGCGCGAGCCCCAGATGGCTCGCGAAGCGCAACGGCGCGGTCGAGAAGCCGGTGACGGCGTCGAGCGCGAGCCGGACCATCTTGCCGAGCGGGTAATGCGTCTCGCCGGCATGGCGCTCGGCGCGATCGTAGGGAAAGGGCACCTGACGGAAGCCGACCCAGGCGACCATCCCGCGGATGAAGCGCGCCTGCTCGGGCATCGCCAGGAAGGCGTCGAGCGCGCGGCGGCTCATCAGCCGGAAGTCGCCGGTGTCGAGCGGGATCGCAGTGTCGGTGACGCGGTCGAGCAGGCGATAGAAGATCGCCGCGGTGAGCTTCTTGAACGCGGTCTCGCCCTCGCGCGTGCGGCGCACGGCATAGACGACGTCGGCCTGTTGCGCCGCCATCGCCGCGCGCATGTCGACGAGCAATTCGGGCGGATCCTGCAGATCGGCGTCGATGATCAGGATCTGCGTGCCCGAGCACAGGTCGAGCCCGGCGGTCAGCGCCAGTTGATGCCCGTGGTTGCGCGACAGGTTGATCACCACCAGCCGCGGGTCGGCGGCGGCGAGGCGTTGCATCACCGGCCAACTCTCGTCGCGCGACCCGTCGTTGATCAGCACGATCTCGTAATCCGCGCCGACCGCCGCCTGCGCCGCGGCCGAGACGCGCGCGTGGAGCAATTCGAGGCACGCCGCTTCGTTATAGCAGGGGATGACGATGGAGAGCGCGGGGCGGTTCATGCGCCGGGTTTAGCGCCGCTTTGCCCGTACGTCATCGCCTATCCGCACCACGCGCCCCGCGCCGGTGTCACACCTGCGCCCGCGCGCGCTCCTCGGCGAGACGTTCGAGAATGACGAGCGGCACCGCGCCGTTGCGCAGGATCTCGTGGAACTGCCGCACGTCGAACTTGGCGCCGAGGATCGTCCTGGCCTTGGCGCGGGCGCGCAGCCAGCTGACATGGCCGATCTTGTAGCTGCACGCCTGTCCCGGCATGGTGCAGTAGCGGTTGATCTCGCTCGTCGCGCGCGGCGGCGGGAAGCCGGTGATCTCGACCATATAGGCGATCGCCTTTTCGCGGCTCCAGCGCTTGGCGTGCATGCCCGTATCGACGACGAGCCGGCATGCGCGGAACAGCAGCGACTGGTAATAGCCGATCCGGCCGAGCGGATCCTGGTCGTACACGCCGCTCTCGTCGGCCAACTGCTCGGCGTAGAGCGCCCAGCCCTCGGTATAGGCGTTGAAGAAGCTGGTCTTGCGGATCAGCGGCCCCGCGGCGCCCTGCGCGATGCTGATCTGGAGATGATGGCCGGGGACGCCTTCGTGGTGCGTCAGCGTCGGCAGGCCGTATTTGGGCCAGTCGGTGATGTGCTTGAGATTGATCCAGTAGATCGCCGGCCGCGAGCCATCGAGCGCGGCGCGGTAGTAATAGCCGTTCGACGCACCGTCCTGGATCTCGACGGGGACGCTGCGGATTTCGAGCGGGGCGTCGGGCGGGTTGATGAACAGCGTTGGCAGGCGCGCCTGCATCGTCCGCACCTGGCCGTTGAGGCTGGCGAGCAAGGCGGCGCGGCCGTCGGGCGTATCGGGGTAGAGCTGCGCCGGGGTCTTGTTGAGCGTGTCGAGCCGCGCGCTGACGCTGCCGCTGGTCAGGCCTTGCGCCTTGAGCAGCGAATCGAGCGTGGCCGAAATCTCGGCGACCTGGTCGAGCCCCATCTGATGGACTTGATCGGGCGTGAAGTCGGTCGTCGTCGCGCTCGCCAGCGCGGCGGCGTAGAGCGCGTCGCCATTGGGGACCGACCACAGGCCGACATCGCTCCGCGCGGTGCTGCGCAGCCGCGTGACGAGCGCGATCTGCCGGTCAAGGGCTGGATAGACTGCATCGGCAACGAGTTTCGTCGCGCGCGCGGCGTAATCGCCGGGCAGCTTGGCGGCCGTCGTGCGGCGCGTGAGCGAGGTGACGAGCCCGCTCTCGGCCGCGGCGGGTTTGCGCAGTGCCGCCATCTGGCCGAGCGCGAGATCGAGCGCGAAGGCGGGGGCGAGCAGGCCGCGCCTGGCGGCGTCTTCCTGCACCGCATTCTCGGCATCGAGCACGCGTGCGAAATCGGCGAGGCGGTCGAGATAGGCCTCGGCATCGGCGGCAGTCGCGACGACATGGCGCGAGTTGAGGAAATCGGGGACGCCGAAATAGGCGCCCTGCTGTTGCGTGATCGGATAGGGGCGCTGCGGCGAGCCGACGCCGAACCGTGCGGGGCCGACCTCGCGCTGATGCAGCGAATAGAGCACGACTTCGCGATCAAGCTTGCTTGCGGGAGAAAGTGTTGCGGGATCGATCGCGTCGAGCGCGGTGATCGCGCGCCGCGTCTGCGCCAGTCCGCGGGCACGATTGGCGAGCGACGGGTCGTCGAGCCGGTGCTTCAGCGCGGCGTTGGCGCCCTTGTCGAGCCCGAGCTGCGTCGCGCTTTCGGGGCTTTCCTGCAGGCCTTCGGCGAAAATCCGGTCGAACAGCGCCGCGAGCGCCGCGTCGCCCGCCCCCGCCGCCGCTGCGCGCGCCGCCGCCGCGGGAAGGAGGGTGAGCACGCCAAGCGCGCCGCTCGAACACAGAAAATCCCGCCGGTCCATAAGTGCCCCTTTGCTTGCCCGGGGCGCAGCCTAACGGCTCGCCCTCGGTGCGCAAGGGGAACGATCCGCCGGCCTCGTAGACGGCCTAAACGCGCTCGACCGCGTTGACCGCGTCGGCGGCGCGCAGCGCGGCGATGACGTGCATCAGATGCTGGACGTCGTGGACCTCGACGTCGATCGTGTTGGTGTGGAAACCGGTATCGCGATTGTCGAGCCGCAAATTGACGATGTTCGCCTTCTGCGCGCCGATGATCGTCGCGATCGTGCCGAGCGCGCCGGGCTCGTTCTTGACCTCGACCGAGATCCGCCCGGTCGCGCCTTCGGTCTTGTCGCCCCAGGAAAGATCGACCCAGTCGGTGTCATCGGCGGCAGCGAGCACCGGGCAATCGATCGTGTGCACTTCGATGCCGGCGTCGGGGCGGCGCAGCCCGACGATGCGGTCGCCCGGCACGGGATGGCAGCATTCGGCGAGATCGAAGGCTACGCCCGCGGTCAGTCCGCGAATCGAGATCGCGCTCGATTGCGGCGGCAGGTCGCGCATCGCGTCGGCGCCGGCCGAGCCTGGCATCAGCGCCTCCATCACCGCGGCATCGGGAATCCGCCGCCGTGCGATCGCCTCGAGCAGTGCGGCTTCGTCGGACACCTTGAGGCGCTGCATCGCGATCGCCAGCGCGTTGCCGGCGAGCGGGGCGGGGAGACGCGAGACGAGCTCGTCATACATTTTCCGCCCGAGCGCCTGCGTCTCGATCCGCTCTTTCTGCCGCAGATGTCGCCGGATCGCGGCGCGCGCCTTGCCGGTGATCGCGAAGTTGAGCCAGCCGGGCTGTGGTTCCTGCGCCTTGGAACGAAGGATCTGCACCTGATCGCCATTCTCGATCACGGTGCGCAAGGGAACCACGCGGCCGTTGATTTTGGCGCCGACCGCCTGATCGCCGAGATCGGTATGCACGGCATAGGCGAAATCGATCGGCGAGGCGCCCTTGGGCAACTGATGCAGCTCGCCCTTGGGGGTGAAGGCGAAGATGCGATCCTGGTACATCGCCATCTTGGTGTGCTCGAGCAGCTCTTCGGGGCTCTCGGCATTGTCGAGGATCTCGACCAGATCGCGGATCCAGCTGACCTGCGTGTCGGGACGCACCCGTCCATTCAGGGGGTCCTGCTTGTATGCCCAGTGCGCGGCGAGGCCGAGTTCGGCCTCCTCGTGCATGTCGCGCGTGCGGATCTGGATCTCGACGCGGGTATTGTCGGCGTGGATCACCGTCGTGTGGAGCGAGCGATAGCCGTTGCGCTTGGGGGTCGAGATATAGTCCTTGAAGCGCCCCGGCACCATCGGCCAGCGGCGGTGGATCACCCCAAGCGCTGTGTAGCACGCCTCCTCGTCGGGCACGATCACGCGGAAGGCCATGATGTCGCTGAGCTGCTCGAAGCTGATGTGCCGCTCGGCCATCTTCTTCCAGATCGAATAGGGGTGCTTCTCGCGCCCCGACACGTCGCCTTCGATTCCCTGGCGGCTGAGCAGCAGCTTCAATCCCGAGCCGATCTTGGCGATGCGGTCGCCGCCGCCTTCCTTGAGCTGCGCAAGCCGCTTGGTGATCGACTCGAACGCCTCGGGCTCGAGCTGCGCGAAGGCGAGCGTCTGCATCTCCTTCATGAACTCGTACATGCCGATCCGCTCGGCGAGCGGGGCGTAGATGTCCATCGTCTCGCGCGCGATGCGTTTGCGCTTGTCGGGATTCTTGATGAAATGCAGCGTGCGCATGTTGTGCAGCCGGTCGGCGAGCTTGACCAGCAGCACGCGGATGTCGTCGGACATGGCGAGCAGGAACTTGCGCAAATTCTCCGCGGCGCGCTCGTTCTCGGTCTGCGCCTCGATCTTGGACAGCTTGGTCACGCCGTCGACCAGCCGCGCGACGCTCGCGCCGAACAGGCGGGTGATCTCCTCGGGAGTCGCGACGGTGTCCTCGATCGTGTCGTGGAGGATCGCGGTCGCAATCGTCTCGTCGTCGAGATGGAGATCGGTCAGGATGCCCGCGACTTCGATCGGATGGCTGAAATAGGGGTCGCCGTTCGCGCGCTTCTGGCTGCCGTGCGCCTGCATCGAGAAGACATAGGCGCGGTTGAGCAATGCCTCGTTGGCCGAAGGATCGTACTCTAGGACACGATCGACGAGTTCATATTGACGCAACATCTCCCGCCAAGATGGCGTTACGAAGTGTTGCTTTGCAACATGTTTGCGCGAATCGCAGAAAAAAGCCCCTCTTGCCCGAGGGCGAAAGGGGCTCGTAGCGACCTTGGACGACGCTTATTTGGCGCGGGCGTTGCATTTGGCAAGTGCGTCGGCGTCGAGCGGCTGGCCCGCGATCGCGAAGGCCGACAGCTTGCCGGCGCGCTGCGCGATCATCTCGCACACGATGCCCTCGCGCTCCGGCGCCTTGTTGGCGGTGAAGGCGGTGTCGTTCCACTTCCACACGGTGCCGTTGGTGATCAGCATCGTCTTGGCGGGGGCGGCGACCGGGGTGGCGGCGTAATAGGGCGTGGCGTCGGCAGCGTGCGCGACGCTCGGCACGAAGGGCAGGGTCACCAAGAACGCGGCGACGGCAAGCGGTAGCGAACGGACCATGGGGAGGCTCCTTGCATCTTAAGTTGCGATTCGCTACTTAAATGCTGCGGATGCGAGTTGCAAGTCAAAACGTAGTTTTGCTTCCCCCTTCTTCTATAAATGCGTTAGGGTTGCCGATCATGGATGCGAAGTTGCGTGAACCCTTGCGGGATTTGGTCAAATGCAGCCTCCCCGCGGCGCTCGAGGCGATGGGCGAACGCTGGAGCTTCATGATCCTGCGCGCCGCCTTCAACGGGCTGCACCATTTCGAGGAATTCCAGTCCGAGCTCGGCATCGCGCGCAACATCCTCGCCAACCGGTTGGGGCGGCTGGTCGAGCATGGCATTCTGACGCGCACCGCGGTCGCCGCCGATCGTCGGAAAATCCAGTATGAGCTGACCGAGAAGGGCGCCGCGCTGCTGCCGACGATGCTCGCGCTCAGGCAATGGGGCGAGCGTTGGGAAACGGGTTTCCCGGCGAGCCCGGTGCTGGTCGACAAGCGCGACATGCGCCCGATCGCGCCGGTCGACGTGCGCGCGTGGGACGGCCGCGTGCTGACCAAGCACGAATTGCTCTGGGCACTCCCCGAGGATGTCGATTATGGTGCGCCGGGGGTACGCGCAGCGAAGTGAAATACGCGCGCGACGATGAGGGGGGGGCCGGCTTGACTGTAGATTCTTCCACGTTTGTTGCGTAGCTTGCCCCGCGTGCCGAGCCTCCACACCCTCGCCAATCCGGCCCGTTTCCTCAAGCTTGCGCGTCCGCTCACGCCGGTATTGTTCTGGGTCGGCGTCGCGCTGATCGCGATCGGCGTCTGGGGTGGCCTGACGCGGACCCCGCCCGACTATCTGCAGGGCGAGACCGTCCGGATCCTTTATATCCATGTGCCGACCGCCTGGCTCGGGATGGGCGGGTGGAGCGGGATCGCGATCTCGTCGCTGGTGTTCCTTGTCTGGCGGCATCCGCTGGCGATGATCGCCGCGCGCGCGATCGCGCTGCCGGGGGCGGTGTTCGCCGGGCTGTGCCTCGCGACGGGGTCGATCTGGGGGCGGCCGACCTGGGGGACGTGGTGGCAGTGGGACGGACGGCTGACCTCGATGCTGCTGCTGTTCTTCGTCTATCTCGGCTTCATGGCGCTGGTCCGCGCCGATGACGATCGTGGCGGCGACGGGCGGATCCCCGCGCTGTACGGGATTGCCGGATCAGTGTTGCTGCCGATCATCCGTTATTCGGTGGTGTGGTGGAACACGCTTCACCAGGGGCAGAGCATCGGCCTGACCAAATCCACGATCGACTCGTCGATCCTGTGGCCGCTGTGGTTCACGCTGAGCGGCTTCACCTTCTTCTTCGCGGGTATCGTGCTGATGCGGATGCGTACGATCCTCGCGCGCACCAAGGCCGAGGCGCGGATGCGGCGGATGGCCACTGTCGTCGAGGTAACCGCGTGAACCCCTGGCCCTTCGTCACCGCCGCCTATGCGCTGACGGGAATCGTTTCCGTCGGGCTCGCCGCGTGGAGCTTCCTGGCGATGCGCGACAGCGAGAAGACATGAAGGCCAAGCATCAACGCCTGACGCTCGTCCTGCTCGCGATCGGTGCGGTCGGGGGCGCGAGCCTGCTCGCTCTGTCGGCGCTGAAGGATCAGGCGTCATTCTTCTACGCGCCGGGCGACGTAAAGAAGGACGGGCTCCCGCTCGGGCGCGCGGTGCGGCTCGGCGGGATGGTCGCGGATCATTCGATCACGCGGCTCGCCGACGGCGTGTCGATGCGCTTCGTCGTGACCGATGGCGTGGCCACGGTGCCGGTCGCCTTCAAGGGCATCGCGCCCGACCTGTTCCGCGAGAAATCGGGCGTCGTCGCCGAAGGATCGTTCAATTCCGACGGCAGCTTCACCGCGACCAATCTGCTCGCCAAGCACGACGAGAAATACATGCCCCCCGAAATCGCCGGCAAGATGCACGAGACGAAGACGTTGCAGCAATGATCGCCGAGGCCGGTCTCGCCGCCTTGTGGTTCGCCGCTGCGCTCGCGCTGTTGCAGCTCGTGCTCGCGGGGCTTGGCGTCTGGCGCTCTTCCGTGACCCGCGCGGGCGAGGGGACGACGCTCACCGCCGAGATCATCGCCGCGGTCCGCCCGGTCGCGGTGGTGCAGGGCGTGCTCGCTTTGCTCGCGATGCTGCTGCTCATCAGCGTGTTCATGCGCAGCGACATGTCGGTGCTGCTCGTCGCCGAGAACAGCCATTCCGACAAGCCGATGCTCTACAAGATCGCTGGCGCGTGGGGGAATCACGAAGGCTCGATGCTGCTGTGGGTGACGATCCTCGGCGTCGCCGGGGCCGCGGTCGCGATCCTCGAGCGCAGCCTCGCAAAGCCCACGCTGATCGCGACGCTCGGCGCGCAGGCGGCGATCGCGCTCGGCTTCTATGCCTTCCTGCTGTTTTCCTCGAACCCGTTCGCGCGGCTCGATCCGGCGCCCGCCGATGGCAACGGGCTCAACCCGCTGCTGCAGGACCCCGGCTTGGCGTTCCATCCGCCGACGCTCTATATCGGCTATGTCGGCATTTCGATCGCCTTCTCCTTCGCGGTCGGTGCGATGATCACGCGCGATGTCGGCCCGGCGTTCGCACGCGCGATGCGGCCGTGGGTGCTCGGCGCGTGGATCTTTCTCACGCTCGGTATCACGGCGGGGTCGTATTGGGCGTATTACGAGCTCGGCTGGGGCGGGTGGTGGTTCTGGGATCCGGTCGAGAATGCGTCGCTGATGCCATGGCTCGCCGCGACCGCGCTGCTCCATTCGGTCAGCGTGCTCGCGACGCGTGACGGCCTGCGGGCTTGGACGCTGATGCTCGCGGTCGTGGCGTTCTCGATGTCGATGATCGGCACCTTTCTGGTCCGCTCGGGGATTCTCACCAGCGTCCATGCCTTTGCGGTCGATCCGACGCGCGGGTCGTTCATCCTCGCGCTGCTCGCGATCTATATCGGCGGCGCCTTGCTGTTGTTCGCCTTGCGCGTCGGCACGGTGAAGCAGGGCAACACCTTCGACGCGGTCAGCCGCGAAGGCGCGCTGATCGTCAACAATTTGCTGCTCTCGGTGATTCTCGCTTTGGTGTTGCTGTTCACGCTCTATCCGATCGTCGCGGCGGGCTTCGGGACGCAATTGTCGATCGGCAAGCCGTTCTTCGACAAGTTCATCGGCCCGATCGCGCTCGCGCTCGGCGTGGTGATGGCGGTCGGGCCGATGGTGCGCTGGCGGCGCGACGATCCCGGCGTCGTGCTCGGGCGGATGACGGCGCCCGTTGCGGTGACCGGCTTCGCGCTTGTCGCGCTGGTAGCACTCGGCGGGGACATCGCATGGCTGCCGCTGTTCGGGCTGGCGCTCGCGCTCGGCCTGGGCGTGGCGAGCGTGCTGCCGCTATGGCGGCGCAATCTGCGCCGCACCCCGCTCTTCACCTATGGCATGGTCGTCGCGCATCTCGGCATCGCGGTGAGTCTCGCGGGCATGGCGTGCGACGCCGCCTTCACCCAGGAAACGCTCGTCGCGGCGCGCGTCGGTGAACCGCAGCGGGTCGGGCCGTTCGCGGTCACGCTCGACGGGATCAAGCCCGTGATCGGCCCGAACTGGTCGGCGCTCGAGGCACGCCTCAGCGCGCGGCGCGGGGGTGACGGCGCGGTCTTCTACCTCCGCCCGCAATCGCGCTACTTCGCCAATCCGGTGACGACGACCAGCGAATCGGCGATCGCGACGCGCTGGGACGGGCAGCTCTATACCGTACTCGGCGAGCCCGACGGCACCGGGCGCTATCAGCTGCGGCTGTGGTGGAAGCCGTTCGTGACGCTGATCTGGTTCGGCGGCGCGCTGGTCGCGATCGGCGGGGCGCTGTCGCTGCTCGGCCGCTTGCGCCGCGAACGCCGGGTCCGACTGCGCGAGGCGTACGCATGACGCGCTGGGTGATCTGGGTGCCGTTCGTCGCGGCGGTCGGCCTACTCGCTTTGGTCGGCTGGGGGCTCTACAAGCCCGCCGACCGGACGGTGCATTCGGCGCTGGTCGGGCAGCCGCTGCCGAAATTCGCGCTGCCGCCGATCGTGTCGGGCAAGCCTGGGCTTTCGACCGCTGCCTTCGCGCGCGGCAAGCCGCGGCTGCTCAACGTCTTCGCGAGCTGGTGCATCCCGTGCATCGCCGAGGCACCGCAACTGCTCGCGCTGAAGCAGGCGGGGGTCGAGATCGACGCGGTCGCGATCCGCGACACGCCCGCCGCGATCGCCGATTTCCTCGCGCGCAATGGCGATCCCTATGCCTCGATCGGCGACGACAAGACGAGTTCGGTCCAGCTCGCGCTCGGATCGTCGGGAGTGCCCGAAACCTTCGTGATCGGCGGCGACGGGCGGATCATGCTCCAGCATGTCGGCGACATCCGGGCGGACGAAGTTCCTGGCTTGATCCAGACGGTGCGGAACGCGCGGTGAGGCTGCTGCTGCTCCTCTTGCTGGTGCTGGCGAGTACACCGGCGCTTGCCGACAGCAACTTGCCGCCGGCGCCGCTCGCCAACGTCCAGCTCAAGGACCCGGCGCAGGAGCGGCAGGCGCAGGCGCTGATGCTGACGCTGCGCTGCGTCGTCTGCCAGGGCCAGTCGATCGCCGACAGCAATGCCGAGATGGCGGGGGATATGCGCGCTTTGGTGCGCACGCGGATCGCCGCGGGGCAGAGTCCCGAGACGATCCGCGCGTGGCTGATCGCGCGCTATGGCGATTATGTCAGCTACGATCCGCCGCTGAGCGCGGTCACCGCGCCGCTGTGGATCGCGCCGCTGCTGTTGCTCGCGCTTGGCGTGTGGCTCGCGCGGGCGAGCTTCCGGCGGAGGCGGCGCGCGTGAACCTGCTGATCCTCGCCTTGGTCGGGGTGGCGGCGGCGGGACTGCTGGGGAGCATGGGCATCGGGCGAAGGCTGCGGAGCTTCGCCGGGGCGGCGTTGATGCTCGGCGCGATCGGGTTTGCGGTGCAGGCGGCGCGGCATCTCCCGGGCAAGCCCGTCACCGCCGGCGTCACGCCGGTCCTGGTCGATCCCGGGATGGTCGCGTTTCGCGAGGCTGTGTTCGCTCCCGACCGCGCCGACAGTCTTGCGCTGGCCAGCGCCGACGCGCGGCTGCAGGCGGGCGATGCGCATGCCGCCGCCGATGGGCTGCGTCGCGAGATCGCGCTTAGGCCCAACGACGCGGTATTGTGGAGCGGGTTCGGCGCGATGCTCGCGCAGCATGACGGGGCGGTTTCGCCCGCCGCCAAATTTGCCTTCCGGCGCGCGCTGGCGTTGGCGCCGCGCGCGCCTGGGCCGGCCTTCTTCCTCGGAATGGCGTATGCCGATGCGGGCGATTTCGGCGCGGCGCGGCTGGCCTGGCGCCATGCGCTGGCGATGACGCCTGCCGATGCGGCCTATCGACCCGATATCGTCGAGCGCCTTGCCGCGATCGACCAGTTCGAGGCGATGCAGGCGCGGCGCGGATGACCGCGCCGCGCTAGGCGGCGTTCAGCGCACCACCATCCGCGTATAGAGATGCCAGGTCGCATAGCCGAGCCACGGCAGCACCACCGCCAGCCCGATCGCCGCGGGGATCATCCCGAGCAGCAGCAGGCCCGCGACGCGCACCCCCCAGCCGAGCACTTCGTGCGGATTGGTGCGGACCGCTTTGAGCGAAGTGCGCACCGCGGTCAGCGCATCGACCGGCTGGTCGACCACCATCGGGAACGACACCACCGCGAGCACCAGCGTCGCCACCGCGAAGGCGCCACCGGCGAGATTGCCGAGCAGGATCAGTGTCCACCCCTCGCTGGTGGTGAAGAGCCGCCCGAACACGTCGCTTGCCTGCAGCGGCGCGAGCGCGCCGAAGGTGGCGTCATAGATTGCATAAGCCACGCCGAGCCACAGCACGAACAGCGCCGCAATCCCGAGCGTCAGCAGCGCAAGCGGCCAGCGGCTGCGCCCGTTGAGCGGATCGAGGAAGTGCCACCAGCTCGAATCGCGCCCCTCCTCGCGCCGCCGGGCGAGCTCGTAAAAACCCGAGGCGACCGCCGGCCCGGCGATCGACAGCCCGGCGACGAGCGGGAAGAGCAAGGGCAGCAGCGGCGCGTTGAACGCAAGCGCGACCGCGACGAAGCAGATGACGGGATAGAGCAGCCCGAGAAAGATCAGATCGCCGCGCTTCTCGGTAAAGTCCTTCCACCCCTCGGCCAGCGCCCAGCTCAAATCCGCCGGGCCTATTCGCCGGATCTCGGGAAGATCGGCGGCGGGGGCGGGCGTAGCGGTTGCGTGCAGCGTGGTGGTCATCTGTTCGGTCCTCGTCCTAAGCGTACATTCCTTCTTCTTGTCGCTGCAGTGTACGCCTTTCGGGCGTTCCCGACAATCTCAGCCGAAGGGGCGGTTGAGCCGCACGATCGTCAGGTTGAGCATGGCGGCGAAACTGACCCACAGGAAATAGGGCACGATCAGCAACGCCGCGAAGGGCGAGATCGGCCAGAGACCGACGAGCAGCGCGACGAGCGAGCCCCATAAGAAGACGACCTCGACCAGCGCCCAATCGGGCCGGCGCAGCGCGAAGAACAGCGGGCTCCACGCGAAATGGCACGCAGCGTTGACCGCGAACAGGATGATGACGGCGTGGCGCGCCGAGTCGTCGGGCGCGGCGCGCCACGCGATCGCCGCGGACCAGGCGGCGAGCCCGAGAATGACCGTCCAGGCCGGCCCGAACAGCCAGTTGGGCGGCTGCCAGGCAGGCTTGCGCAGCGCGTGGTACCAGGACCCGATCGGCGTCGCGAGCCCGCCGGCCACGAGCAGGACGATCGCGCAGCCGCCGGAAACGATCAGCGGGCTCATCGCGCGATACCCTTCGCCTTTCGGCCACTGTCCACTTGCCGAGTGTCAAGCGCGTGATACACTGGCGCAATGGGCATGGCATTTCCCTTTTCGGCGATCGTCGGCCAGGACGAGATGAAACTGGCGCTGCTGCTCGCCGCGATCGATCCGCGGATCGGCGGCGTGATGGTATTCGGCGACCGTGGCACCGGCAAGTCCACCGCGGTGCGCGCGCTCGCGGCCTTGCTGCCACCAATGCCTGCTGCCCTTGCCGGGTTCCATCCCGAGGGCGCGCCGCCGCCCGATCGCAAGGCGACCGTGCCCGTCCCCTTCGTCGATCTCCCGCTCGGCGCGACCGAGGACCGCGTCGTCGGCGCGCTCGATCTCGAGCGCGCGCTGGGCGCAGGCGTCAAGGCGTTCGAGCCGGGGCTGCTCGCGCGCGCCAATGGCGGCTTCCTCTATATCGACGAGATCAACCTGCTCGAGGACCATATCGTCGACCTGTTGCTCGACGTCGCGGCGTCGGGCGAGAATGTCGTCGAACGCGAGGGGCTGTCGGTGCGGCATCCGGCGCGCTTCGTGCTGGTCGGGAGCGGCAATCCCGAAGAGGGCGAGCTTCGGCCGCAACTGCTCGACCGCTTCGGCCTGTCGGTCGAGGTGCGCACACCGCAAGATCTGGCCGCGCGGATCGAGATCCTCAAGCGCTGCGACGCGTTCGAGCGGACCCCGGCGGCGTTCGCCGAGGCGTGGCGCGCGGCCGAGAAGAAGACGCTGCGCCGCCTGGCGCGCGCGCGCGCCGCGCTCGCTACGGTGAGCATGCCCGATGCGATGCTCGCGCGGGCGGCGCGCTTGTGCATGGCGGTCGGCGCCGATGGCTTGCGCGGCGAACTGACGCTGATGCGCGCGGCGCGCGCGCTCGCCGCGCTCGACGGCGAAGCGGTCGTCGGGCCGGCGCAGCTTGCGCAAGTCGCGCCGCTGGCGCTGCGGCACCGGTTGCGGCGCGGGGTGCTCGACGAGACGGGCTCGACCGTGCGGATCGAACGCGCGCTCGACGAACTGGCGGCGTGAGCGCGGGACGCGCGCCGCTCGACGACGCGATGCTTGCGGCGCGCCTGTGTGCGATCGATCCGGTCGGCCTTGGCGGGATGATTTTGCGCGGTGGCGGCGAGATGCGCGACGCTGTGCTCGCGTCGCTGCGTGCGGCGCTCCCTGCGGGCGCGCCCCTCCGGCGGGTGCCGGCGCATGTCGATGACGACGCGCTGCTCGGGGGACTCGACCTCGGCGCGACGCTCGCGCTCGGGCGGCCGGTGCGGCAGCGGGGATTGCTCGCCGCGGCAGATGGCGGGATCGTCGTGCTGCCGATGGCCGAGCGGATCAGCGAAGCGAGCGCGGCGCGGATCACCGCGGTGCTCGACGCGCGCGCGATCGAGGATGCGCCGGTGTGCGTCGCGGTGGTCGCGCTCGACGACGGGGTCGGGGAGGAAGCGCCGCCGCAGGCCCTGGTCGAGCGACTGGCGTTCCGGATCGATCTGTCCGACTGCCACGCGCCGAGCGATGCAACGCCGTCCGACGCTGACTCGGCCGTGCCATGCAGCGACGCGCAGCCGCTCGATCCGTTTGCGATCCTTGCGGCGGCAGCGGCAGCGCTCGGTGTCGATTCGGCGCGGGCACCGCTCTTCGCGCTGCGCGCGGCGCGCGCGGCGGCGGGCTTGGCCGGGCGCGATGCGCCGGATGCGGACGATCTGATCCTCGCGATCCGCCTCGTGCTCGCCCCGCGCGCGACGCGTGTTCCCGCACCACCGCAGGACGAAAGCGCGCCCGAGTCGCCGCCACCGCCGCCCGAGGGCGAGCAGGGCGACGAAGACCGCGGTACGCCCGAGCCCCCCGAAGACCTCGTCCTCGCGGCAGCGCTCGCCGCGCTCCCGCGCGACGTGCTCGAACGGCTCGCGGCAGGCGCGGCGCGGCGCGGGCGCACGTTCGCGCGCGGTGCCGGCGAACGGCGCAAATCCCCCTTGCGAGGACGACCGCTCGGCGCGCGCGCCGGGGTTCCGCGCGGCGGTCTGCGGCTCAGCCTGATCGACACGTTGCGCGCGGCCGCGCCGTGGCAGAAGCTGCGCGATCGCGGTGCGGGGCCGATCCGGATCCGGCGCGACGATCTGCGCATCCGCCGCTTCGAACTGCGCGCGGAGACGCTGACGATCTTCGCGGTCGACGCCTCCGGTTCGGCGGCGGCGACGCGACTGGCCGAGGCGAAAGGCGCGGTCGAGCTGCTGCTCGCGCAGGCCTATGTGAAGCGCGCGCAAGTCGCCTTGGTGGCGTTTCGCGGGTTGGCGGCCGAAGTGCTGCTGCCGCCGACGCGCTCGCTCACCCGCGCGCGGCGCGCGCTCGCCGATCTGCCGGGCGGCGGGGGAACGCCGCTTGCCGCGGGGCTCGACGCGGCGCGCACGCTCGCCGAAGCGGCGCGCGCACGCGGGCGCACCCCGTTTCTTGTCGTGCTGACCGACGGGCGCGGCAATATCGCGATCGATGGCAGCGCGGTGCGCGAGCGCGCCGAGCGCGATGCCGAGCAGGCGGCGCGCGCGATCGGCCAAGCGGGGATCGGCGCGGTTTTCCTCGATACCGCGCCGCGCCCGCGCCCCGAGGGGGCGCGGCTCGCGCTGGCGATGGGCGCGCGCTATCTGCCGTTGCCGCGCGCCGACGCCGCGGCGATGCACCGCGCGGTCACCGCCGCGCAAGCCGCATGAGCCAGCCGCGCTGGGAGGTCGAGGGACGCGACTGGCCCAATCGCGGCGCGAGCCGCTTCGTCGATACCGCGCGGCTGCGCTGGCACGTCCAGGTGATGGGCGCGGGGCCCGTGCTGCTGCTGCTCCACGGCACGGGCGCGGCGACGCACAGCTGGCGCGATCTCGCGCCGCTGCTCGCGGAACACTTCACCGTGGTCGCGCCCGATCTGCCGGGGCATGGCTTCACGCGAGGGCGCCCCAGCGGCGGGCTGGCGATGCCGGCGATGGCGCGCGCGGTCGGAGAGCTGCTGCACGGCCTGGCGCTCGAGCCGGCGCTCATCGTCGGGCATTCCGCGGGCGCGGCGATCGGGATGCGGCTGGTGCTCGACGGGATCGCGGTGCCGGCGCGCATCGTCGGGCTCAGCCCCGCGCTGCTGCCCTTTCCCGGGCTTGCCGCGACGCTTTTCCCGGGGCTGGCGCGGTTGCTGTTCGTCAATCCGTTCGTGCCGCATCTCGTCGCCGGGCTCGCGCGCGGGCCGGGCGATGCCGGGCGCTACCTCATGCGGGCGACGGGGTCGACGATCGATCCGACCGGCGTCGCGCTGTACCGGCGGCTGTTCGCGACCTCCGACCATGTCGCAGGCGCGATCACGATGATGGCGGAGTGGGATCTCGACTCGCTCGCGCGCGATCTGCCGCGCATGCGCGGGCCGAGCCTGATCGTCCACGGCGCGGCCGATGCCGCGATCCCGCTCGCCTCGGTCCGCCAGGCTGCCGCCTTGCTCCCCGACTGCCGGCTGGAGGTGCTCGCCGGGCTCGGCCATCTCGCGCACGAGGAACGCCCCGATACGGTCGCGGCCTTGATCCGGGATTTCGCGGAGCAGCCCGATGCCGAATAGCTATTTCGCCTTGCTCGACATGGCGATCGTCGGGGTGCCGACGATCCTGTTCGTGATCTGGCAGCTCGTCTCGATCAATCGCGAGATCGCGCGCGATCGGGCCGCAAAGGCCGCGCCTTCCGACGAGTCACCAGAGCGCGCGGGGCATGCGATAGGGGAGCATCGACTGGACGATCGGTGAGCGGAAGCGCCCGAGCGACAGGCTCTCGTGCACCGCATCGACGCTCTCGCCGAACAGCCGCGTCGACAGCGCCGAGCGCGCATAGAAGGGCGCGTCGATCCAGGTCCGCGTCACGCGCGGCGTCGCGTCCGCATCGGCGCGCGTCGCGCGCGCGACACGCCAGCCGGTATGCGGCAGCGACACGCGCGGTGGCGGCGCGACATCGTGCCAGCGGCCTTGCCGATCGAATTTGAGCGCGAGCTCGAACGGATCGCCGCCGCGCCGCCGCCCCTCATAGAGCACGGCGACGTCGTTGCGCAGATGCGCGCGTGACCAGTGCCAATCGTCGAACCCCGCCTCGAGCGGCTCGTCGCCGAAGTTCGAATCGACATAGCCCTGCCCCGACCAGCCGAGATCGGGATGCGTCATCGCCACTGCGACTCGCGCGCGCGGCGCGACCGGGTGCCAGCGGTGCCGCGCCGCGGGATCGAGCGCGAAGGCGGTCGTGCCGATCTGTTCCGGGGTAACGCGCACCGTCCCGCGCACGCGGGATGGCAGCGGCGCCGAGCGTTCGTCGATCGCGATCACCAGCGTGTCGCCGTCCCAGCTGAGCGCGCTCGGGCCGACCTGGAAATGGTCGGCATCGCGGCGGACGTGGCGTTCGCCGCGCTCGGTCATCGCCCATGCCCCCCCGCGCGGACCGCACAGCGCCACGTTGATTGCGCAATGGTTGTCGGGCCGCCCGCGCCCCGAAAGCTTGTAATACGGCGAGAAGACGCTGCCGATAAAGGCGATGATCGTCAGGCCGAAGCGACGATCGGCGCTGAGCGCGTCGACATACCACCAGGCATAGCCGTTCGCGTCGACTGTGACGTCGAAACGCGGTCCTTGAGCAGGCAGGCGACGGCTAGCCGGGCGGACAAGGCCGCCATCGGCACGCCCGCGCCCGGATGGGTGCTCCCGCCCGCGCAATAGAGCCCAGGGATCCGCGTCCGGCTGCCCGGGCGGCGGAAGGAGGCCGCCCACCCGTGCGAGGCCGGTCCATAAAGGGCTCCACCCGTCCGTGGGAACAGGCCGTTGAAGCCGCTCGGCGTCGTCAGCACCGTCGCTTCCTCGGGCAGCTCCAGCGTCAGGCCAGCGCGCTGCAGCGTGGCGTGCATCGATTGCGTGCATTGCTCGATCTCCGCTTGGGTCAGGGGGGCGGTGTCGCCGGTGGCGGGGGCGTTGACGATGATCTGGAGCCGCTCGGATCCGCCCGCGCCCGCGCCCGTCTTGGCGTCGCGATCCTGCGCGCAGACATAGACGGTCGGGTCGGCGGCCACGCGGCCGGCGGCGAGGTCGGCGAATTCGGCGGCCGAGTCGCGCGCGAAGAAGACAGAGTGGCGGACCAACGGAAAGCCGCGCGCGATGCCGTTCGCGCACCACACCAGCGCCGAAAGCGAGCGGCCGCGCGCCGGCTGCGGCGCGACCGCGGCGCGCGCCGCCGCGCCGAACGCACCGTGCGCGAGCGCGGCGGGATCGGCGTTGCAGACGATCGCGGCGGCGTCGATCCGCTCGCCCGAGGCGAGTCGCACGCCGGCCGCACGGCCGCGCTCGATCACGATGTCGCGCACTGGCGCGCCATAGCGGAAGATCGCGCCGTGGCGCAGCGCCAGCGCCTCGAGCGCCTTGGCCAGGGCATGCATGCCGCCGGAGATCAGCCACACCCCGGCTGCCTCGACATGCGCGACGAGCATCAGCGTCGCGGGGCACAGGAAAGGCGAGGAGCCGCAATAGGTCGCATAGCGCCCGAACAATTGCCGCAGCCGCGGATCGTCGAAATGCGTGCCGAGCGCGGACCATAAGGTTTCATAGGGCCGGATCTGGTTGAGGTCGGTCAGGCCGCGCCATCCCATCCGCCACGTCAGCCCGAGCGGATTGGTCTGCGGCGCGCGCAGGAACGGCGCATCGAGCGTCTCGAAGATTCGCCGCGCCTCGGCGCGGAAGGCGCGATAGCCGGCGGCGGCGCGCGCGCCGGCAAAGGCGCCGATCGCCGCCTCGCTCGCGGCGGGATCGGCGAACAGGTCGAGGCGATCGTCGCCCCAGGCATGGCGCGCCAGCACCGTCGCCGGGGTCAGCGTCAAATGCGACTCGAGCGCGCTGCCGCAGTCGGCGAAGATTTCGTCGAACACCTGGCGCAGCGTGAACACCGTTGGCCCGGCATCGATCGCCACGCCGCCCGCGACGATTTCACGCATCTTGCCGCCGGGGCCGGCCGCCGCCTCGACCACCGTGACGGGCACGCCGCGTGCGGCAAGCAACGCGGCGCTGGCCAGACCGCCAATCCCGGCACCGACGACCAACACAGTGTCCTGCGAGCTCATGTCGCGATCCTCACCCAGCCGATGTCCACTCGACTGGACAGCGAGCATCGTCCACTGTGAAAGACATGTCAAAGCCTCTCTCGAGCAAATCCGTGTCGGCCGCCATGCAGGGGATCCGGCTCGCGTGGCGCAACCGCTGGCTGGCCTCGCCGCGCTTCCAGCGTTTCGCGGCGCGCTGCTGGCTGACCCGTCCGATCGCGCGGGCGCGGGCGCGCGGCCTGTTCGACCTGGTCGCGGGGTTCGTCTATTCGCAGACGCTCGCCGCGTGCGTCGCGACCGGGTTGCTCGACCGGCTCGCGCAGGGCCCGCTCGACTGCGCCGCGCTCGCCGCGCAGATCGACGTCCCGCCAGAGGGCACGCTGCGCTTGCTGCGCGCCGCGGCGGCGCTGCACTTGGTCGAGCGACTCGGCGACGGCTGGGTGCTGGGCAGCGCCGGGGCGGCGCTGCGCGGGAATCGCGGGATCGCCGAGATGGTCGCGCATCACGCCTTGCTCTACGCCGATCTGGCCGATCCCGTGGCGCTGTTGCGGCGCGGCGGCGGGGGCGGGGCGCTGGCCGATTATTGGCGCTATGCGGGTGGGGCGGACCCTGGCAATGCCGAGTCGGTCGCGCCATATTCCAAGCTGATGGCGGCGTCGCAGCCGCTCGTCGCGGCGCAGACGCTCGACGCGTACCGCTTCGCGCGGCATCGGCGCCTGCTCGATATCGGTGGCGGCGAGGGCGGCTTTCTCGAGTCGGTCGCGGCGCGCGTGCCCACGCTCGAGCTGGCGCTGTTCGACCTCCCCGCGGTCGGCGACCGCGCGCAAGCCCGCTTTGCGGCGGCCGGCCTCGAGGCGCGGCTGACGGTCCATCGCGGCAGCTTTCTGAGCGATCCGGTGCCGCACGGATACGATCTGATCACCTTGGTCCGCGTGCTGCACGATCATGACGACGCGGTTGCGCTTGCGCTGCTGCGCGCGATCCATGCCGCGCTGCCGCCGGCCGGACGCTTGCTCATCGCCGAACCGATGGCACAGACCCCCGGCGCCGAACCCGCCGGGGATGCGTATTTCGGGTGGTATCTGCTGGCGATGGGCTCGGGCCGTCCCCGGTCCGCAGGGGAAATATGTGCGATGCTCGCGACCGCCGGTTTTTCGCGCGCGCGGCCCTTGCCGACCGCGCTACCGATTACCTGCCGGGTCGTGATCGCCGACCGATGAGGTGTTTCGTCAATCAAGATTGACAATGTTAAGTGTCCATATAGACTGACACCATCAGGACCCTAAAGGGCCGCTGCAGGGGATGCAGGGTGGAGACGTTGGCGATCGTATTGGAGGCTCCCGAACAGGTTGCTCTGCGACGTCTGGCGTTGAACCCGGTCGGCCCCGCCGACGTGCTGATCGAGATTGCCTGGAGCGGGATTAGCGCCGGCACCGAGAAACTGCTCTGGTCGGGCAAGATGCCGGCCTTTCCCGGCATGGGCTATCCGCTGGTCCCGGGGTATGAATCGGTCGGCCGGATCGTCGATGCGGGTGGCGAGGTCCGCGGGCGGATCGGCGAATGGGTGTTCGTTCCCGGCGCCAATTGCTATGAGGGCGCGCGTGGTTTGTTCGGCGGATCGGCGCGGCGCGTCGTGCTGCCGTCGGCGCGCGCGCTGCCGGTCGACGAATCGCTCGGCGCCGACGGAATCCTCACTGCGCTGGCCGCGACGGCCTATCATGCCGTGGCGGGGGGCGCTGCTCCGGAGCTGGTGATCGGCCACGGTATCGTCGGTCGGCTGGTGGCGCGGATCGCGCTCGCGCTGGGCGCGGCGGCTCCGACCGTCTGGGAAACCAACCCCGAGCGGCGCGACGCCGTCGGCTACGCGGTGATCGACCCGGCGGACGACGCGCGCCGCGATTATGCGACGATCTGCGAGGCAAGCGGGGCGTCCGCCATTCTCGACACGATCGTCCCGCGGCTTGCGAAGCGCGGCGAGATCGTGCTCGCGGGCTTTTACGACCGGCTCGACTTCGCGTTTCCGCCCGCCTTCCAGCGCGAGGCGCGGTTGCGCATCTCCGCCGAATTCACTCCCGACGATGTCGCCGCGACCAGCGCGCTGATCGCTTCCGGCGCGCTGCGGCTCGACGGGCTGATCAGCCATGTCCGCCCGGCCGCGGCGGTGGTCGAGGCCTATCCCGCCGCGTTCGGCGACCCCGCCTGTCTCAAGATGGTGCTCGATTGGAGTGCGGTATGACGATGCTCGACCCAGGCCCGCTGCGCGACGAAGCCGCGTACGAGCCCGATCCCGTTCCGACCGGGCCGGTGACCAAGGAAACGCAGATCATCGCGATCTACGGCAAGGGCGGCAGCGGCAAGTCGTTCGCACTGGCCAACCTCAGTTACATGATGGCGCAGCAGGGCAAGCGCGTGCTGCTGATCGGCTGCGACCCCAAGAGCGACACGACGTCGCTGCTGTTCGGGGGCAAGTCGACTCCGACGATCATCGAGACGAGCTCGAAGAAGAAGCTCGCGGGCGAGGAGATCGGGATTGAGGACGTCTGCTTCCAGCGCGACGGGGTGTTCGCGATGGAGCTCGGCGGGCCCGAAGTCGGTCGCGGCTGCGGCGGGCGCGGGATCATCCATGGCTTCGAGACGCTCGAGAAACTCGGCTTCCACGAATGGGGCTTCGACTATGTCCTGCTCGATTTCCTCGGCGACGTGGTGTGCGGCGGCTTCGGCCTGCCGATCGCGCGCGACATGTGCCAGAAGGTGATCGTCGTCGCCTCGAACGACCTCCAGTCGCTCTATGTCGCCAACAACGTCTGCAAGGCGGTCGAATATTTCCGCAAGATGGGCGGCAATGTCGGCGTCGCGGGGATGATCCTCAACAAGGATGACGGCACAGGCGAAGCCAATGCGTTTGCCGATGCCGTCGGGATTCCGGTGCTGACCGCGATCCCGGCGAACGAGGACATCCGCAAGAAGAGCGCCAACTATCAGATCATCGGCAAGCCCGGCGGGCAGTGGGCGAGCCTGTTCGAGCAGCTCGCGGTCAACGTCGCCGAGGCGCCGCCGCTGCGGCCGACGCCGCTCGATCAGGACGGGTTGCTCGGGCTGTTCTCGGCGGATGTGACGGGGGCGGATTACGCGCTGAAACCCGCGAGCCAGTCGGATATGCGCGGGGTTGCGTTCGTGGCGAAGCCGACGCTCGAGGTGATCTACGATGCCGTCTGACGCGCGCCTCGTCGCCGCTCCCCTCCCTGGAAGGGAGGAGAGAGGCCGCGACCGGATCGACCTTTCGGCCCAAGGCGGCTGCTCAAGCGGCGCCACCCTGCGCGAAGCCGCCGAACTCGCCGGCAAGTCCGACCTGCTCGCACGCTACGACGCCGATTATCCCAAGGGCCCGCACGATCAGCCGCAATCGATGTGCCCGGCGTTCGGCTCGCTCCGCGTGGGCTTACGCATGCGCCGCACCGCGACGATCCTCTCCGGCTCGGCCTGCTGCGTCTATGGCCTGACCTTCACCTCGCATTTCTACGGCGCCAAACGCAGCGTCGGCTACGTCCCCTTCTCGTCCGAGACGCTCGTCACGGGAAAATTGTTCGAGGACATTCGCGATGCGGTCCATCAACTCGCCGACCCGGCGCTGTACGACACGGTGATCGTCACCAACCTCTGCGTGCCGACCGCGAGCGGCGTTCCGCTGCAATTGCTCCCCGACCAGATCAACGGCGTGCGCATCATCGGCATCGACGTCCCCGGCTTCGGCGTCCCGACGCACGCCGAAGCGAAGGACGTGCTCGCCGGCGCGATGCTCGCCTATGCGCGCAAGGAAGCCGAGCACGGCCCCGTCGCCGCACCGAAGCACCGCGCCGACCGGCCGAGCGTGACGCTCCTGGGCGAGATGTTCCCCGCCGACCCGCCCGGAATCGGGCTGCTGCTCGAGCCGCTGGGCCTGGCCGCCGGCCCGGTCGTCCCGACGCGCGAATGGCGCGAGCTCTACGCCGCGCTCGACTGTGCCGCGGTGGCGGCGATCCATCCTTTCTATACCGCGAGCGTCCGCGAGTTCGAGGCGGCGGGGCGCAGCGTAGTGGGTTCGGCGCCGGTCGGCGCGGAGGGGACGGCGGCGTGGCTCGACGCGATCGGCGCGGCGTGCGGTATTGCTCAGGGAAGGGTCGATGCGGCCAAGAACCGCTTTCTCCCCGCGATCCGCGGCGCGCTCGCCGCCAAACCCATTTCGGGGCGGATCACCGTCTCGGGCTATGAAGGCTCCGAACTGCTCGTCGCGCGGCTGCTGATCGAAAGCGGGGCGGACGTCCCCTATGTCGGCACGGCGTGCCCGCGCACGGTGTGGTCCGACCCCGATCGCGACTGGCTCGAGGCGCATGGGTGCCGCGTCCAGTATCGTGCGAGCCTCGAGCAGGATCTGGCCGCGGTCGAGGAATTTGGCCCCGATCTCGCGATCGGCACGACGCCCGTCGTCCAGCATGCCAAGCAGAAGGCGATCCCGGCGCTTTATTTCACCAACCTCATCTCGGCGCGGCCGCTGATGGGGCCGGCGGGGGCGGGGAGTCTGGCGCTGGTGGTCAACGCCGCGCTCGCCAACCGGGCGCGCTTCGACAAGATGACGCGCTTCTTCGAAGGGGTGGGGGTGGGGCCGTCGGCCGGCGTGTGGGAAGACACGCCGGTCGACCGGCCCGAATTCAAGGCCAAATACGCCGCCAAACGCATCGCCGCCGCGAAGGCGGAAGAGAGCGTCGGGGTATGAGCGTCGCGGCCAACCTCGTCCTTTACGACCGCGACGCCAGCCGCGGCCGTCACCCAGCCCATATCCGTCACCCCAGCGAAAGCTGGGATCTCCCGCTGCACGCGCGCGCCACTTGCCACGAGACCCCAGCTTCCGCTGGGGTGACGAGGGAGGTGGAGCCATGACGCTCATCCTCGATCATGATCGCGCCGGCGGCTATTGGGGTGCGGTCTACGCCTTCACCGCGATCAAGGGATTGCAGGTGATCATCGACGGCCCGGTCGGCTGCGAAAACCTGCCCGTCACCTCGGTCCTGCACTATACCGATGCGCTCCCGCCGCACGAATTGCCGATCGTCGTCACGGGGCTCGGCGAACAGGAACTCGGCCGCGACGGCACCGAGGGCGCGATGAAGCGCGCCTGGGCGGCGCTCGACCCCGATCTGCCCGCGGTCGTCGTGACCGGATCGATCGCCGAGATGATCGGCGGCGGCGTCACGCCCGAGGGCACCAACATCCAGCGTTTCCTGCCGCGCACGATCGACGAGGATCAGTGGCAGTCGGGCGACCGCGCGCTGACCTGGCTGTGGACGCAGTTCGGCCCGAAGAAAGTGCCCGCGCTGCGCCCGCTCAAGGAGGGGGAGCGCCCCAAGGTCAATCTGATCGGCCCGATGTATGGTTGCTTCAACATGCCGTCCGATCTCGCCGAGATCCGCCGTCTGATCGAAGGGATCGGCGCCGAAATCGGCATGGTCTTCCCATTGGGCAGCCATCTCGCCGATGTCCGCAAGCTCGCGGACGCGCAGGTCAATGTCTGCCTGTATCGCGAATTCGGCCGGGGGCTGTGCGAAGCGCTCGAGCGGCCTTACCTCCAGGCGCCGATCGGCCTCGAAAGCACCACGCTCTTTCTCCGCAAGCTCGGCGAATTGCTCGGACTCGATCCGGAGCCGTTCATCGAGCGCGAGAAGCACACCACGATCAAGCCGCTGTGGGATCTGTGGCGCTCGGTCACGCAGGATTTCTTCGGTACCGCAAGCTTCGGTATCGTCGCGACCGAAACCTATGCGAGAGGCATCCGCGCGTTCCTCGAAGGCGATATGGGGCTGCCGTGCCACTTCGCCTTCGCGCGCTCGGCCGGGATCAAGCCCGACAATCACGCAGTGATCGACGCGATCCGCGCCAACCCGCCGCTGATCGTGTTCGGCAGCTTCAACGAGCGGATGTACATGGCCGAGGCCGGCGCGCGCGGTGTCTATATCCCGGCGAGCTTCCCCGGCGCGGTGATCCGCCGCCACATTGGCACGCCGTTCATGGGCTATGCCGGCGCGACCTATCTCATCCAGGAAGTGTGCAACGCGCTGTTCGACGCGCTCTTCCACATCCTGCCGCTCGCCGGGCAGCTCGATGCGGTCGAGGCGACGCCCGCGCGGATCGAGCGCGAGGTCGCGTGGGACGATGCCGCCAAGGCGGCGTTCGATGAAGTGGTCGAGCGCGAGCCCGTATTGGTCCGCATCTCCGCCGCGAAGCGGATCCGCGATGCCGCCGAACGCGGCGCGCGCCGCGCCGGCGAAGCGTCGGTGTCGCCGGTACGTCTCGCGCACGCCATCACCGAAAGCCGCGGCGGGTGACCGCGCGGCGTCTTTTTCCGCGTTCGCGCGGACCCAGGATCCCACGGCAGGTGCCGCGTGGATGCAGCCGGGGAGCGCCTCTGACGCTCCTGTTCGTGGTCGTCAGAATGGAGACGCAGCAATGAGCGACAAACGAGACGAAAGGTTCGGGCCGGGGACATATCTGACCCCGGAAGAAGCGAAGGAGTTCCATAAACTCTTCATCACCAGCTTCGCATTGTTCACCGCGGTGGCGATCGTCGCGCACATCCTCGTGTGGATGTGGCGCCCCTGGATTCACTGATCTTCCATCTTAGCGAGGAGACCACGTCATGTGGAGAATTTGGCTTATCTTCGATCCGCGGCGCACGCTCGTCGCTCTGTTCGCCTTCCTGTTCGTGCTGGCGCTGCTGATTCATTTCATCCTGCTCAGCACCGATCGGTTCAACTGGCTCGATGGTCCGCATACCGCCCCGGCGGCAGCGACCGCGCCGGCGACGACGCCAGCGCCATAGCGCGCGCGCTCGAGCGGATGGGACGTGACAGCCGCCCCATCCGCTCGAAGCCGGACACTTGCGTGAGGGATTCGCGTGCCACGGATTCAGCCGTGGACAGGCGGTGGAGGATGGCGTCATGGCGCTGCTGAGTTTCGAACGAAAATACCGCGTCCGCGGCGGCACGCTGCTCGGCGGTGACCTTTTCGACTTCTGGGTCGGGCCCTTTTATGTGGGGTTCTTCGGGGTGACCACGGCCCTGTTTGCAGGGCTTGGCACGGCGTTGATCGTCTATGCCGCGTCGCTCGGGCCGACCTGGAACATCTGGCTGATCAGCATCGCGCCGCCCGACCTGCGCTACGGTCTGTCGCTGGCGCCGTTGCGCGAGGGCGGGTTCTGGCAGATCATCACGATCTGCGCGGTCGGGTCGTTCGTGTCCTGGGCGCTGCGCGAGGTCGAGATTTGCCGCAAGCTCGGCATCGGCTATCATGTCCCCGCCGCGTTCGGCGTCGCGATCTTCGCCTATGTCTCGCTCGTCGTGATCCGCCCGATGCTGCTCGGCGCGTGGGGCTTCGGCTTTCCCTACGGCATCTTCAGCCATCTCGATTGGGTGTCGAACACCGGCTACCAATATCTCCATTTCCACTACAATCCCGCGCACATGCTCGCGGTGAGCTTCTTCTTCACCACGACGCTCGCGCTCGCGCTGCATGGCGGGCTGGTGCTGTCGGCGGCGAACCCCGCGAAGAACCCCGACGGAACGCAGGGCGAGGTCAAGTCGCCCGAATATGAGGACGCCTTCTTCCGCGACACGATCGGCTATTCGATCGGCACGCTCGGCATCCACCGGCTCGGGCTGTTCCTCGCGCTGAGCGCGGGCTTCTGGAGTGCCGTCTGCATCATCATCTCGGGGCCGCTGTGGACACGCGGCTGGCCGGAATGGTGGAGCTGGTGGCTCAACCTGCCGATCTGGTCCTGAGGGGAGATTTCGCGTGGCAAGCTATCAGAACATCTTCACCCAGATCCAGCTGCGCGGGGCGCCCGAGACCGGGCCGGCGCTTGGGGCGTATGATTTCCCGCGGCTCGGCAAGCCGGCCTTCTCCTACTGGATGGGCAAGATCGGCAATGCGCAGATCGGGCCGATCTATCTCGGCGGGCTCGGCATCCTGTCGCTGATGTTCGGCTTCCTCGCGTTCGAGGTGATCGGGCTCAACATGTGGGCGTCGGTCGGCTGGAACCCGATCCAGTTCGCGCGGCAGCTGCCGTGGCTCGCGCTCGAGCCGCCCGGACCCGAATATGGCTTCCAGCTGTTCGTGCCGCTCGCGCATGGCGGCTGGTGGCAGATCGCCGGCTTCTCGATGACCACCTCGGTGCTGCTGTGGTGGCTGCGCACCTTCCGCCGCGCCAAGGCGCTGGGTCTCGGGACGCACGTCCCCTGGGCGTTCGCGAGCGCGATCTGGCTGATGCTCGTGCTCGGCTTCATTCGGCCGATGCTGATGGGGAGCTGGGCCGAGGCGGTGCCGTTCGGGATCTTCCCGCACCTGGATTGGACCGCAGCCTTCTCGATCCGTTACGGCAACCTCTTCTACAACCCGTTCCACTGCCTCTCGATCGTCTTCCTCTACGGGTCGACGCTGCTGTTCGCGATGCACGGCGCGACGATCCTCGCGGTCGGGCGTTACGGCGGCGAGCGCGAGCTCGAGCATATCACCGATCGCGGCACCGCCGCCGAGCGCGCGGCGCTGTTCTGGCGCTGGACGATGGGGTTCAACGCGACCTACGAATCGATCCATCGCTGGGCCTGGTGGTTCGCGGTGCTGACCACGCTGACCGGCGGGATCGGCATCCTGCTGACCGGCACCGTGGTCGACAATTGGTATCTCTGGGCGATCCAGCACGGCTATGCGCCCAATTATCCGGGGACCGGCGTCGTCGATCCCGCGACGCTTCCGGGAGCATCGCAATGACCGCGCGGCACAGCTTGTTGATGATCGTTGCCCTGACCGGCCCGTTGATGCTGGGCGGCTGCGAATTCGGGCGGAAAATCACGCAGCAGACGGGCTATCGCGGCACCGGCGGCGACCAGATCATCGACGTGCGCCACATGGTCAAGGCCTCGGCGATCCCCGCGCCACCCTATGCGCTCCCCGACGATAGCGGCCCGCGCGCGCGCGAAACCTATCAGAACGTCAAGGTGCTCGGCGACGTCTCGACCGAGCGCTTCAACCATCTGATGGCCTCGATCAACCAATGGGTCGCGCCGCCCGAACAGGGCTGCAACTATTGCCACAACCCCAACAACATGGCGTCGGACGAGAAATACACCAAGGTCGTCGCGCGGCGGATGCTGCAGATGACGCGGCAGATCAACGGCAAATGGTCGAGCCACGTCCAACAGACCGGCGTGACGTGCTGGACCTGCCACCGCGGCAATGCGGTGCCGGTCTACAAATGGGCGATCGCCGAAGGCGTCGCCGATCCCGATTCGATCGTGCGCAACAAGCATGGCCAGAACACGCCCAACGTCGCGGTCGGCTATGCCTCACTGCCCTATGATCCGTTCCAGACCTATCTCAACGGCACGGCGCAGATCCGCGTCGCGGCAAGCAGCCAATATCCTTCGCCGAGCCATGTCGTGTCGATCAAGGATGCCGAAAAGACCTATGGCCTGATGATGCACATGAGCACCGCGCTCGGCGTCAATTGCACCTATTGCCACAATACGCAGTCGTTCCGATCCTGGACGCTCAGCCGCCCGCAGCGCGCCACCGCTTATTACGGCATCCGCATGGTGCGCGATATCAACGGGCAGTATATCAACTCGCTGACGGGCGTGTTCCCGGCGTATCGCAAGGGGCCGCATGGCGATCCCTACAAGGCGAATTGCCAGACCTGCCACCAGGGGCAGAACAAGCCGCTCGGCGGGATTTCGATGCTCGCGGCGAACCCGACGCTCAAAGCGCCGCCGATGCCGACCGCCGCACCCGAGGGCGGCGCTGCGGGCAAGGCGGTGCCCGCGGTGCTGGCCAACCCGCAGGCGATGACGCAGCGGCAATGAGCGCGCGCCGCCCGCAGCCCCGCGGCTGTGGGCGCGTGGTTCGTCCGGAGCCGCCCGCATGGATGGCCTGAGCTTCCACAATCATCCGCTGCGCGCCGCGCTTGCCGAGGAAATGCACGTCCGCCGCTTGCCGCGCTTTGCGGCGCCGTGTCGCCTGATGCAGATCGTCACCGTGCTCGGTGAGGAGGGCGCGAGCGGTGCCGCGGCGCATTTCGAGCGCATCACGCGGCACGTCGCGACAAAGCTTCCCCCCGATACGCGCTACGCGGTGGTCGATTTCGGCCCGACCAAGCTGGTGCTCGAGCGGCATACCGAATTCGCGAGTTACACCTTTCTGCGCGAAGGCGCGTTCGAGCAGCCGTTCGCGACCGATCTGTTCGATCCGCTCGCGCCCGAAATCGCTGCCGACATGCCGGGCGCAGTGATCCGCGCGACGCAGATCGCTGTCTATCCGCAGGGCAGCGAGCCCCCGCCCGAAGCGCAACTCGACCGGCTGTTCGCGCCCGATGCGCTGATCCGCTGCCAGATCGCCGGTGGAAAGGCGACGATGCTGTCGGATTTCCGGCTCAATACCGACGGGTTCGGGCGGCTGCTGCTGATCGACCATGGCCTGCTCCGCGACGAACCGTCGCAGCTCGTGCTGCGGCTGCAGGAGCTCGGCAATTATCGCAACATGGCGCTGCTCGGCCTGCCGCTGGCGCAGCGACTGACCCCCGACGTCTCGCGGCTAGAGGCCCGGCTCGCCGATCTGACGCACGCGGTGTCCGAACGGCGGACGCAGGACGACGAACTGCTCGACGAACTGACCTATCTCTCGGCCGAGCTCGCACGGCTGCTCGCCGAGACGCGCTATCGGATGAGCGCGACGCGCGCTTATGCGCAACTCAGTCTCGACCGGCTCGAGACGCTCGGAATCGGGCGGATTGCGGGCTATCAGACGCTCGCCGACTTCACCGAGCGGCGGCTGACGCCCGCGGTGCGGACGTGCGACAGCTTCTCCGCGCGGCTCGACGATCTGTCGCAGCGCGCCGCCTGGACGAGCGAACTGCTCCGCACGCGGATCGACATCGCGCTCGCCAAGCAGAATCGCGATTTGCTCGAGTCGATGGACACGCGCACCCAGCTGCAATTGGGGTTGCAGCAAACGGTCGAGGGGCTCTCGGTGGTGGCGATCAGTTACTATGCGGTGGCGCTGATCGGCTATCTCGCGGCGCCGGCGCATGCCTGGAAGGAATGGGTGATGGTCGGGGCGGTGCCGCTGGTGTTCGGCGCGGCGTGGCTGTTCGCGCGGCGCGTACGCAGGGGGCTCGAAGAGTAGGCCCGCACAATCCGTCTTACGCCGAGAGAGGGAGTCCGTCCGTCACAGACTCGTCACCCCGGGCTCTTCCCGGGGTCCACCGTGCCGCTGTCGCATCAGGCGCCGTGCCGCGCTGAGCCGTCGACCCCGGCACAAGGCCGGGGTGACGTTAGATGGCGATTGCGCAGAAAATCAGCCGCCTCGCTTTAGGTCCCTTCAAGCCGCCATCGCGCGCCGCGCCAGCGCGCATTGCGACCAGATCTCCGACAGCGCGTCGACGAGCCTGTCGACGTCCCCGTCGGTATGTACCGGCGACGGCGTCAGCCGCAGCCGCTCGGTGCCGACCGGGACCGTCGGATAGTTGATCGGCTGGACATAGATGCCATGCTGCTCGAGCAGCCAGTCGCTGATCATCTTGCACTTCTTGGCGTCGCCGACCATCACCGGGATGATGTGGCTCGGATTGTCGATCGTCGGGATGCCGATCGCGTCGAGCCGCCGCCGGACCTGCGCGACGCGCGCGTGGTGCTGCGCGCGTTCCCAGCCGCTTGCTTTGAGATGGCGGATGCTCGCGGTCGCGCCCGCGGCGAGCGCCGGCGGCAGCGCGGTCGTGAAGATGAAGCCGCTCGCAAAACTGCGGATGAAATCGCACAAGGCGGCCGAGGCGGCGATATAGCCCCCCATCACGCCGAACGCCTTGCCGAGCGTGCCCTCGATCACGGTGATGCGGTCCATCAGCCCGCGTTCCTCGGCGACGCCGCCGCCGCGCGGGCCGTACAGCCCGACGCCGTGGACTTCATCGAGATACGACAGCGCGCCATGGCGTTCGCACACGTCGAGGATCTCGGCGATCGGCGCGATGTCGCCGTCCATCGAATAGACGCTTTCGAACGCGACGAGCTTGGGCCGCGCCGGGTCGATCTGCGCGAGCTTGCGATCGAGATCGTCAGGGTCGCTATGCTTGAAGCGCAGGCACTCCGCGCGGCTGTGGCGGATGCCTTCGATCATCGAGGCATGGTTGAGCTCGTCCGACAGCACGACGCAATTCGGCAGCCGCGCGGCGAGCGTACCGAGCGCCGCCCAGTTCGAGACATAGCCCGAGGTGAAGAGGAGCGCCGCTTCCTTGCCGTGCAGATCGGCGAGCTCGGCCTCGAGCACGACATGCGCGTGGGTGGTGCCGGAAATGTTGCGCGTCCCACCGGCACCGGCGCCGCACGCATCGAGCGTGGCGTGCATCGCGTCGAGCACTTTGCGGTGTTGCCCCATCCCGAGATAGTCGTTCGAGCACCACACCGTGACATCGCCGACGCCGTCCTCGGCATAATGGCGCGCACGCGGGAAGCTGCCGGCCTTGCGCTCGAGCTCGGCGAAGATGCGGTAGCGCCCATCCTCCTTCAGCGCGTCGAGCTCGACCTGAAAGAATGCCTCATAGTCCATGGCGTACCCCTCCTACTCGCTTATTGCGGCTTTGGCCGCTTGGGTCTTTGCTGCCGCCCATTGCCACAGTCTGGCATCGCGCAGCGGCAACACAAGAAAAAGATGCTCGACGAGCCCCAGCGCCGCCAATCCGGCGAGCAAGGTCGCGGTGACGGCCGCGCCGCTCTGCGTCGGAGCAGCCTCGGCGACGTTCCACGCCCAGCAGGCGAGCGCGCTCGAGCCGATCACCGACACTGGCAGCAGCGCGTTGCCCGCGCGCTTGCGGAAATAGCTCTTGAGATAGGCGAGATGCGCCGGGAAGACCTCGTCGCTGAGGTTGGGCACGCCGAGATAGAGATTGAACTCGGCGCTGAGCCGCAGACCGAACAGCAAAAGGAAGGTGAGCGGCGCGCTCTGGTTGGGCTGGCGCCAGGTCAGCGCGAACAGCAGCAGCGCGGTCGCCGCGATCGCGACTTCGTGATGGATCACCGTCGCGGTGGCGAGCCTCAATCGCGTCCAGCCGGTCGCCGCGGGCGGGCAGGGCGCGCGATTGGGCCCGGCGACGAACCCCATCAGGAAGCCCATCTCGTGCCAGCCCCAGATCACGATCGCCGCCGCGAAGCCGAGATAGGCGCCGCCCCAGCTCGCATCATCGGCCGACCACCACACTGCGCCTGTCGCCGCCACCGCCGCGACGCCGGCGAGCCGGAAGCTTGTGCGGAAAGTCGCGCGCGGTCGGCTGTCGAGCCACACCACTGCAGCCGTCCCGATGAACCACATCACAAGCGCGAACAGGAGCGGCGGGATCGTCACCAGGCGGGAACCAGCCGGGCCGAGGCGGGGATCGCGTTGCGCTGGACAGGCGTCAGATACAGCCGCGCGAAGTTTACCGCCGCCGCGCCGATCAGGCCGATCCGTTTGATCCCGCCGATCACCCCCCCTTGCGCCTTGGCGGCGTCGATTCCGGCGGCGATCCGGCGCATCCGCTCGAGCCCGGCGCGAAAGCGCGGCGACTCGGTGTCGAGCACGAGCGGGAAGACCTGGCGCGTGATCTGCGAGCAGACCGTGAAGACGCGGTAGTCGTACTCGTCGGGGTCGATCCCGAGCGCCTTGTGGAACGCCGGGCGATTATGGTCGCGCACGTACATCGTCGCATAGACCGCGACGAGGAAGAAGCGGATCCACAGCACATTGTGCCCGCGCAGCAATTTGGGATCGGTCCGCATCAGGATGGCGAAGGCCTCGCCGTGGCGGAACTCGTCGTTGCACCATTCCTCGAACCAGTTGAAGATCGGGTGGAAGCGCCACTCCGGATGCTGCGCGAGATGCCGGAAGATCGTGATGTAGCGCGCATAGCCGATCTTCTCCGAGAGATAGGTCGCGTAGAAGATGAATTTCGGCCGGAAATAGGTGTATTTTTTGGTCTTGGTGAGGAAGCTGAGATCGACCCCGATTCCGGCATCCTTGAGCGTATCGTTGATGAAGCCGGCATGGCGGCTTTCGTCGCGGCTCATCAGCCGGAACAGCGCCTTGATGTCGGGGTTCTGCGCGCGCTTCTGGATCTCGGCATAGAGGATGCAGCCCGAGAATTCTGCGGTGAGCGAGCTCACCAGGAAATCGATGAATTCCTCGCGCAAGCCGTCGGGCAAGCTTTCGATCACGCCGTCGAATGCATTGGTGCGGCGGAAATGGCGCCGGTTCGGATCGGCGACCATCTCGGCGATCAGCTGGTCCCATTCGGCGCGCACCGGCGAGACATCGATCCGGTCCATCGCGGCATAATCGGTGGTGTAGAAGCGCGGCGACAGCACCGTGTCTTCGCGGGCGATTGCCAGCGTATCGGCGGGCGCAATCGGCGTGATGGCGTTCATGACAGTCTCCGATCCGAAAAGCTGACTTCGTAGAGTTCGCGCATCTCGAAATGGCCGCGCAGCTTGGTCCACAGCCGCTCGATCGGCCCGGCGCGCTCGATCGTCGCGATGCGCTCGAACACGCGTGCGCTGCCGAACGCGACATGGATCGGATCGCCATGGACGCGCACCCGGTCGCCCGGGTTGATCGCGACGCCGCCGGCGAGCTCGACATGCGCGCAAAGGAATTCGTCGCTATGCTCGACCTCGATCCGGCACGGCGTGTCGAAGCGGGCGCGGCGGAACGGGCTCATCGCGACGTCTCCGGGGCGCTCAGCAGTGCGGCGAAGGCGGCGCGGTTGGTCGTACCGAAGGCGTTGAGCTCGATCGAGCGGCCGGTCGCGCTGTCGGTCAGCGTCAGTTCGCCGTCGCGCCACTGCGTCAGCGTGAAGGGCGCCTCGCTGCCGATCCCGTGCATCCGCCGCTCGCGCGCGAGTCCGCGCATCACCCCGCGGATGAAGCCGGTCTGCTGTCCCGGCGTGATCGTGCCGGCGGTCCGCCCGGTGCCGACATCCTCGATCCGCACGCCGCGATCGGCCGAGTCGAGGAAGCGCAGCGAGCGCGACTGCAGCGGCGCGACATGCGTCGTCTCGCGCAGTGCGGCGGGCGATCCGGCGGGCGGGATATGCGCGATGCGGACGGTCGCAGTGAGCAGGAAGGCGAATCCGACCAGCGACCCGGCGAGGATCAGCGCGCCGCGCGGGAGCTGTTCGGCTTGGGGTTGGGCTTGGCTCATGCCGCCACCGCCTGGCGCAAGCCGGTGGCGGTCGCCGCTGCCACGACGGGCACCGCGATCTGGCCGCTCGGCTGCACCTCAAGGCATGCGCGCGCGATCAGCGACGCGACCTGCGCCGCATCGGGGAGCGCGCGCAGCATCGGTTGCGCCGCGGCAAGATGCCACGGCCGCGCGTGCGGCCACAGCGCGAGATAGCCGAGCCTTCGCTCGCCGGTCAGCGCCAGCGGAATGTCGCCCGATCGATCATTCTGCACCGCAAGCCCGACGGTGCCGATCATCGCCAGCGGCAAGTTGATGCATTTCGGAAACGCCACGCCGATGCGCAGCACGACGCGGCGATTCGTCAAGGTATAGAGCGTCGTGCGCGCCGCGCCCCAGGCGAGGGCGCGCAACAGGCCGACCGCGACGATCCCGAACATCGCCGTCAGCGCTACCCCCGACAGATCGCCGGGGCCGCGGATACCGCGCGAAACCGCGGCGATCGCCGCCCAGACGCCAAGCAGACCGAAATAGGCGGTTACCGCACGCGTATGATAGGCATGCCGCGCGAGTACCCGCCAGTCGGGCGCGCCCTGCCAGACGATGCGCTCGCCCGGCGGGAGCAGTCCCGGCAGCCCCGGGATCGGCTCGTAATCATGCTCGGTCACAGGAACGGCTCCTGACGGTCGACGCTGGCATAGAGATAGCCGCCGCCGAAATAGCCGAGCACGCGCTCCTCCTCGTACAGCGTGATCGTGGCGGTCGCGATGCGCGGGGCGTCGGCGAATTGCGCGGCGGTGATCGCGTCGCACAGCACCGCGCCGCGGCGGCGGTCGATCGTCACCATCATCATCGGCACAAGAATCGCACCCGCTCCCGCCGCGCCGTCGACCGCGAGATAGCGGACGAGCCGGTCGGCGCGGTCGATCCACACTTCGGTGACGGTGCCCGCCCGAAGTCCGTCGCACCCATAGATCGGCATTCCGCGCGGGTCGGGATCGCGCGTCGCGATCGTCAGCTCGAGCGAGGCGCCGAGCGGGACGATCCGCGGGTGCCCCTCCATGTCGATGTCGGGATGTTTGCTGCGGTTGGCGTAGGCCGCCGGGCCGATCCCGTCGATCAGCGGGTTGCCGGTCGGCGCATAGGGTGCGCCGGCGAAGCGATCGGTGCGGCGTGCGGCGATATCGACGGGTTCGCGCCCTTGCGTCGGCGTGGTGACGAAGCCGCGGCCGAACGAGAGCCTGAAGGTCTTGGCGATCGCGGTGTGGAACGGCCCGCCTTCGGTCTCGACCTGCCCGCTGACCTCATGCTCGAGCGGGTAACCCTCGCGGCGATCCTCGCGGCGCAGATAGAAGACCAGGCAGACGAAGAACAGCACGAAGGCGTAGAAGACGAGCATCGCCACATCGATGCCGGGAGTGAGGGTCGGATGCATGGGCGGTCTCCCCTGGGTTCAAGCCGGAAATTCGGCGAGGCCGAACCGGATGGTCTGATTGGGCGCAATCGGTCGGACGAGCGGGCCGAGTACGACGAGCGTGGCGAGCAACAAGACGATCTCGACGCCGTAGACGACACCGTAGCCGGTCGCCGGGTCGGCGAGCGTCGGACCAAGGTCGTGCGCGATCGCGGCGGCGCTCGTCACGTCGCGGACGATCGCGCCGATCGCGATCGCCGCCCCCGCGCAGGTCGCCTGAACCGCGCCCCAGGCACCGAGCGCGAGGCCGTTGCGGCCGTCGAGCTCGGCCGTGTCCGAAATCGCCATCGCCGCGGTCAGCGTGCCGACCGAGAACAGCCCGCCGCCAAAGCCGATGATCGTCGCGCCGACCGCGAGCAGCGCCACCGCGTGCAGCGGGGCGGCGAAGATGACGCAGAGAAACGCGGCGATCCCGGCGACTCCGCCGAAGCCCGCGAGCCGGTGCGGCTCGCCGCCCTTGGCGAGGCTGCGCGCGGCGAGCGCGAAACCGCTCAGCATGCCGACCGCCCACAAAGCGGTGAGCGAGGTCGTCGCGCCGACCGACAGGCCAAGGATCTGCCCGCCATACGGTTCGAGCAGCACGTCCTGCATCGAGAAAGCCGCCGCCCCCAGCCCGGTCGCGACGAGCAACCGCAGCGTGCGCGGCCGCGCGATGAACAGCGCCCAGATCTCGCGGAAGGGCGCGGGGGTTTCCTCGGGCGCGGTGCCGCCGCGGCGGCGCGCTTCCTGCTTCCACAAAGCGGTCATGTTAAGCACCACCGTCAGCACCGCGGCGCCCTGGACGATCTGGACGAGATGCGTCGGCGTGAAATGGTCGAGCAGCCGGCCGATCACGATCGCGCTGACCATCATCCCGAGCAGCAGCATGACGTAGAGCAAGGCGACGACGCGCGGCCGGCTGTCGGGCGGCGCGAGATCGGTCGCGAGCGCGAGGCCGGCGGTCTGCGTCGTGTGCATGCCCGCACCGATCATCAGGAAGGCGACGCCCGCGCCGAGCTGCCCGACGATCGTCGGACCATGGCCGAGCCCGGTCATCACCAGCAAGGCGAAGGGCAGCAGCGCGAAACCGCCGAACTGGAGCAGCGTGCCGAACCAGATATAGGGGACGCGCTTCCAGCCGAGGATCGACTGGTGATGATCCGACTTGAAACCGATCAGCGCGCGCAGCGGCGCGAACAGCAAGGGCAGCGAGACCATCGCCGCGACCGCCCACGACGCCATGCCGAGCTCGACGATCATCACGCGGTTGAGCGTACCGGTGAGCAACACCGCCGCCATCCCGACCGAGACCTGGAACAGCGACAGCCGCAGCAGCCGGCCGAGCGGCAGCTCGGCGGTGGCGGCATCGGCGAAGGGCAGGAAGCGCGTGCCGAGCTGGCCCCAGAACGCGCCGCTCCTGACCGCGGCGAGCCGGCCGTGCTGGGCGTCGGCGTGCGGCAGCAACGACGCCTTCAAGGCGGCGAACCCGCTCATGCGGCGACCATTTCGAGCGCGTGGCTGGTATAGAAGCTCGCTGAGATGCGCCGGTCGCGTGCGATCCGGCTGGTCGGGACGGCGTTGGTGATCAGCGTGCGCAGCAAGCGATCGCGCACCGGCAGGATCGCGGGCGAGCGGTCGCCGCGCGGGAACATCCGACCCATGCCGAGCATCGCCATCAGCAGCGGCGTCTGCGGGGCGAAGGTGAAGGCGATCGAGCCGCGCGTCCGCTCGGCGAGCTGTTGCAGCACGGCGACGATGTCGAACGCCGGGTAGTGGATCAGCGAATCCATCGCCACGACATGGTCGAACGCGCCCAGCGCCGGGTCGAGCAGATCGCCGACGCGCCAGTCGATCGCAAGATGCGCGGGCGCGCGGTCGCGCGCGATCCGGACGAGGCTGCCCGCGACGTCGATCGCCACCACCTGCGCGCCGCGCTCGGCCGCCGCCACCGCGAGCGCGCCGGTGCCACAGCCGGCATCGAGCAGCCGCAGCCCGGTCATGTCGGCGGGCAGCCAGGAGAGCAGCGTATCGCGCATTGCGCTTCGCCCGGCGCGGACGGTCGCACGGATGCCGCTGACCGGCGCGTCGGAGGTGAGCTGCTCCCACGCCTTGGCCGCCGTGCGATCGAAATAGGTTTCGAGGTTGCCGCGAAAGTGGGTGTAGCTCGCGGTTGTCATCGCCGCCCTCCGATTCCGTCATTCCCGCGAAGGCGGGGATCCATTGCCGCAACGCTCGCAAGCGACAGAAGACGTTTGCCCGTATGGATCCCCGCCTGCGCGGGGATGACGGGCAAAGGGGGAGCGACACCCAGCATCATTCGAACCCCAGGAATTCGAAGATCTCGCGATCCTTCATCGGCTGCGCGTCGAGGGGTTCGCAGCCGGCCCACATCTGCGCGGCGAGGCGCTTGTATTCGAGGCAGGCGGCATCGACCTCGGGGGTCGAGTCCATCTCGAACAGAGTGCATTTCTTGAGGCGGCTACGGCGGATCGCGTCGAGATCGGGGAAATGCGCGAGCCGCTTCAACCCCGTGGCGGCGTTGAACCGGTCGATCTCGTCGGTCGCAGCCGAGCGGTTGGCGATCACCCCCGCCATGCGCACGTCGTAATTCTTGGCCTTGGCTTTGATCGCTGCGACGATGCGATTCATCGCGAAGATGCTGTCGAAATCGTTCGCCGCGACCACCACCGCGCGCTCGGCATGCTGCAACGGTGCCGCAAACCCGCCGCACACCACGTCGCCGAGCACGTCGAAGATCACGACGTCGGTTTCCTCGAGCAGATGGTGCTGCTTGAGCAGCTTGACCGTCTGTCCGACGACATAGCCGCCGCACCCGGTGCCGGCCGGCGGCCCGCCCGCCTCGACGCACATCACGCCGTTATAGCCCTCGAACATATAATCCTCGGGCCGCAATTCCTCGGCGTGGAATTCGACCGTCTCGAGCACGTCGATGACCGTCGGCATCAGCTTCTTGGTCAGCGTGAAGGTGCTGTCGTGTTTCGGATCGCAGCCGATCTGCAGCACCCGCTTGCCGAGCAAAGAGAAGGCGGCGGAGAGGTTCGACGAGGTGGTCGACTTGCCGATCCCGCCCTTGCCATAGACCGCGAACACCTTGGCGTTGCCGATCCGGTCGTTCGGGTCGAGGCCGACTTGGAGCGAGCCTTCGCCGTCCAAGCCGCGCATGGGGGGATCGAGCAGAGCCATAGGAATTTCCTTTATGCCGCGACCGCGACGATGCCCTCGAGACGATCCTCGAGCTCATCGCTGGCGGCATGGAGTGCGGCGAGCGTCGCCGCGTCGGGGGACCAATAGTTGCGCTCGGACGCCTCGATCAGGCGGTTGGCGACGCGCGCGGAAGCCTTGGGATTGAGCGCGGCGATCCGCTCGCGCATCTCGGCGTCGAGCACATAGGTTTCGCTGATCCGCTGATAGACCCACGGATCGACCTCGCCGGTCGTCGCCGACCAGCCCATCGTCGTCGTCACACTGCCTTCGATCTGGCGGACACCTTCGTAACCGTGGCGCAGCAGTCCTTCGGTCCAGACCGGATTGAGTACGCGCGTCCGCGTCTCGAGCGCGACTTGCTCCTGTAGGGACCGCACCTTGCCGGCGCCTTGCGTCTGGTCGCCGATATAGACCGGCGCCGCACTGCCTTTAGCGCGCGTGACCGCGCGGCTGATCCCGCCGAGCGTGTCGACATATTGGTCGATGCTGGTGATGCCGAGTTCGACGCTTTCGAGGTTCTGATACGCGCAGTCGACCGTCTCGAGCGCGGCCTTGAGAACCGCCGCCTGGCGCACCGGCGCCCCCTTGACGCCATAAGCGAACCCCTTCTGCCGCTCGAAACTGTCGGCGAGTTCGTCGGGATCGGTCCAGGCGCCGGTGTCGATCATCAGATTGACGTTCGCGCCATACGCGCCCTCGGCATTGGAGAAGACGCGCAGCGCCGCGGTCTCGAGGTCGCAGCCCTGCGCCGCGGCGTGTGCGCGGGCGTGGCGCCGGACGAAGTTCTGCTCGTCGGGCTCGTCTGCTTCCGCCGCGAGCAACGCGGCTTGCGCGAGCATCCGCGTCTGAAGCGGCAGCAGGTCGCGGAACACCCCCGACAGCGTGACGACGACGTCGATCCGCGGACGACCGAGCTCTTCCAGTGGGACCAGTTCGGCGCCAGCCAGCCGGTTATAGCTGTCGAAGCGCGGCCGCGCGCCGAGCAAAGCGAGCGCCTGTGCGATCTGCGCGCCTTCGCTCTTGAGGTTGTCGGTGCCCCACAGCACCATCGCCACCGTCTCGGGCAGATGCCCCGCATCGGCGAGGCTGCGCTCGATCAGCCGCTGCGCCTGCGCCGCGCCGTCCTTGACCGCGAAGGCCGAGGGGATGCGGAACGGGTCGAAGCCGTGGATGTTGCGCCCGGTCGGCAGGATTTCGGGGTTGCGCAACAGATCGCCGCCGGTGACCGGGTGGATATAGCGGCCGGCGAGCGCGGCGACGATCCCGTCAATCTCGCCATTGGCGGAGAGCGCGGCGTCGAGCACGGCCATGTCGCGCAACACTGCGGTATCGGGGACGCGCGTGCCATCGACCAGCGCGACGATCGTGTCGTGCGGCAGCGTTTCGCCACGCGCCTGAAGCGTTGCGGCGATCATCGCGATCCGCTCCTCGCGACTCGCCGCCTCGCCCGCGACGTGGAGCCCTTGCGGGATCAACTCGCGTTCGATTTCGTAGAGGCGGGCGGCGAGGTCGGCGATCCAGCCACCGTCCGGCGCCAGCGCCTCGCCGCGAGAGCCGCAATCGAGATCAAGATCGGTTGCCTGATCGGCAATCAGTTCGGCCAGATCGCGCGCTTCGTCGCTCCCCGGGACCGCCACGCGCCAGCGCTCGACCGACGCTTTCAGCGCGGCGAGCCCCTTGTACACGCCGGCATTGGTCAGCGCGGGCGTCAGATACGACACCAAGGTCGCGCCCGAGCGGCGCTTGGCGAGCACGCCCTCGGACGGATTGTTCGCGGCGTAGAGATAGATGTTGGGCAGGTCGCCGATCAGCCGGTCGGGCCAGCACATCGCGCTCAGCCCGCTCTGCTTGCCCGGCATGAATTCGAGGCTGCCGTGCGTCCCGAAATGCAGCACCGCATGCGCGCGGAAATCCTCGCGCAGCCAGCGGTAGAAAGCAGCAAAGGCGTGCGTCGGGGCGAAGCGCCCCTCGAACAGCAGCCGCATCGGGTCGCCCTCATAGCCGAGCGCGGGCTGCAGCCCGACAAAGACGTTGCCGAACTGGCGCCCGAGGATCTGCGCCGCGGTGCCGTCGGATTGCAGCCTGCCCGGCGCGGGCCCCCAGGCGGCCTCGATCTCGGCGAGCCAGGTCTCGCGCGCGACGATCGTGTCGGCGCCGACCTTGGCGTGGACATTGGCCTCGGTCCCGAAGCGCGCGGCATTGCCGCCGAGGATCGCCTCGCGCAGCGCATCGACCGTTGCGGGGATTTCGACCTGATACCCCTCGCGCGCGAGCCGCACGAGCGTCGCGTGGAGCGAGGCGAACACGCTGAGGAACTGCGCGCTGCCCGCCGCGCCGGCGTTGGGCGGAAAGTTGAACAGCACGACCGCGACGCGCTTCTCGGCATTTTCGGCGCGGCGCAGCGCGACGAGCTTCGCGACCCGCGCCGCGAGCATCTCGGCGCGTTCGCTGCAGGCCTGCATCGCGCGGACGGCGCTGCCGGCCGGGAAGGTGCAGCCGCGCGTGCAGCCGGTGCACGGCGAGTCGGATCCGTCCGATCGCCCGCCGAACACCATCGGCACCGTGCCCCCGTCGAGCTCGGGGATCGCCACCATCATCGTCGCCTCGAGCGGCAACAGCCCCTGGCGGCTCGCGCCCCATGCCTGGAGCGTCTGGAATTCGACCGGATGCGCGGCGAGATAGGGCATGTCGAGCGCGGCGAGCACCGTTTCGGCGGCGGCGGCATCGTTATAGGCGGGGCCGCCGACCAGGCTGAACCCGGTGAGGTTGACCACCGCATCAATGATCGGCACGCCGTCGCGCAGGAACAGCGCCTCGATCGCGGGCCGCCCGTCGAGCCCGCCGGCAAAGGCCGGGATCACGTCGAGCCCGCGCGCCTCGAGCGCGGCGATCACCCCGTCATAATGGCCGGCATCGTTGGCGAGCACGTAGGAGCGTAGCATCAGCAGCCCGACCCGGCCCTTCGCGCCGCGGTGGCGCGGAAGTTCGGTCGCGGTGGTGGCGATCCGGCCCGGCAAAGCGGGATGATAGACGCCGACCTCGGGATAGTCGCGCGGCGCGACTGCACGCATCGTGCCGCGCAACACCAGCCGCGGTCCGGCGGCATAGCGATCGACCAGCGCGCGGACCATGTCGACGACATTGTCGTCCGACGCCGCGAGCCAATATTGCATCGTCAGGAAATAGGCGCGCACGTCCTGCGCGGTGCCGGGGACGAAGCGCAGCAATTTGGGCAGCCGCCGCAACATCGCCATCTGCTTGGCGCCGCCGCTCGCGCCCGGCTTGGGCGATCCGCGCAGCTTCTTGAGCAAGGCGAGCATCCCGCCGCTCGGGCGGTCCATGCGATAGTCGCCCATCCGCGTGAGCCGCACCACTTCGCCCGCCGACATCAGCCCGATCATCGCGTCGCACGCCTCACGCCGAGCCTGGAGCTGCGGCAACACCGCGCGGATATGATCCTCGAGGAACAGCATGGTCAGCAACACCACGTCGCCGCGCGCGATGTCGGCGCGCGCTGCTTCCAGCGTCTCGGGCTTTTCCTCCCAATCGGCGGCGGCGTGGAAGCCGATCGTGACGCCCGGATGCTCGCGCGCGAGCCGGACCTGCGCGCGCTCGACCGCGCCCGACAGATGATTGTCGAGCGTGACGATCACGACGCGGACGCTGGCGGACCCGGCGTCCGAGCGCGGAAGGGCGACGCTAGCGCGCATAATGCGCCTTCGCGTCGTACAGCGTGTCGAGCGTGATCGCGGCGATGCCCTGCTCGGTGGCATAGCGCTCGGTGTTGCGGCGCGCCTTGCCGCGCACGAAGAACGGGATCTTCAGCAGCTCGCGCTCGGCTTCGGCACTCCAATCTCCCCTCCCGCTTGCGGGAGGGGGGCAGAAGAGTGTCCCAGATGGCTCGCGCCCGCGGCATCCGAAAACTCGAAATCGTCGCGGAACATCGTCAGCAGATGTTCCTCGAGCCCCATCACCAGCGGGTGCACCCAGGTGTCGAACAACACGTTCGCGCCCTCGAACCCCATTTGCGGGCTGTAGCGGGCGGGGAAATCCTGGACGTGGACCGGCGCCGAGATCACCGCGCACGGCATCCGCAGTCGCTTGGCGATGTGCCGCTCCATCTGCGTGCCGAGCACGAGCTCGGGTTGCAGCCTGGCGATCGCGTCCTCGACTTCGAGATAGTCGTCGGTGATCAGCGGCTCGAGCCCGTAGAGCGCGGCGGCGGTGCGGATGTCGCGCGCGAATTCACGATTGTAGCAGCCGAGCCCGACCACTTCGAAACCGAACTCGTCGCGCGCGACGCGCGCCGCGGCGACGGCATGCGTCGCATCGCCGAAGATGAAGACGCGCTTGCCGGTGAGATAGGTCGAATCGACCGACCGGCTCCACCATGGCAGGCGCGACGTGTCGAGCGCGGCGGCGGGGTCGACTCCGGCGAGCGCAGCGACCTCGGCGATAAAGTCGCGCGTCGCGCCGTGGCCGATCGGGACGGTGCGTACCGTCTTCTGCCCATGGGTGCGTTCGAGCCAGCGACAGGCGGTATCGGCGATCTCGGGATAGAGGCAGATGTTGAAATCGGCGTCGGGGAGCCGCGCGAGATCGGCGGGGGTCGCGCCCAAGGGGGCGACGACATTCACGCCGATCCCGAGCGTTTCGAGCAAGCGGCTGATCTCGACCACGTCGTCGCGGTGCCGGAAGCCGAGCGCGGTCGGCCCGAGGATGTTCGCGGTCTTGCGCGCCGGCGCAGGCCGCGCGTCCGCTTTCGCTACGGGGCAGAGTGCGCGGACCAACTGATAGAAGGTCTCTGCCGCGCCCCAATTCTCCTTGCGCTGATAGCTCGGCAGTTCGAGCGCGATCACCGGGATCGGCAGCCGCAGCGCAGAGGCGAGCCCGGCCGGATCGTCCTGGATCAGCTCGGCGGTGCACGACGCCCCGACCAGCAGCGCTTGCGGCGCGAATCGCTCGACCGCGTCGCGCACCGCGGTCTGGAACAGCGCGGCGGTATCCTTGCCGAGATCGCGCGCCTGGAAGGTCGTGTAGGTGACCGGCGGGCGCTTGCCGCGGCGCTCGATCATCGTGAACAGCAGATCGGCATAGGTGTCGCCCTGCGGCGCGTGGAGGACATAATGCACGCCTTCCATCGCGGTCGCGATGCGCATCGCGCCGACATGCGGCGGGCCTTCATAGGTCCAGACGGTCAGCTGCATGGCAGCCACCGGAGGCCGGAAGCGCGGGCGCGGGCGCCGCTCATACCTGCAACACGTCGCGCCGCCGCAGCGGTCGCGCGAAGAGGTCGGCGAGGTCGCCCGCCTGGTCGAAACCGTGGATCGGCGAGAAGACCAGTTCGATCGCCCATTTTGTCGTCAGCCCTTCGGCCTCGAGCGGATTGGCGAGGCCGAGCCCGCAGACGGTGAGATCGGGCCGTGCCGCGCGGACGCGGTCGAGCTGGCGGTCGACGTCCTGCCCCTCGCTGATCACGGTGTCCGCGGGCAGCAGCGCGAGTTCCTGCGCCATATGGCCGCGGTGCAGGTACGGCGTGCCGACTTCGAGTGGCACCATGCCAAGCTCCTGCGCCAGGAAGCGCGCCAGAGGGAGTTCGAGCTGCGAGTCGGGCAGGAAGAAGATGCGCTTGCCGGCGAGCCGGTCGCGCGCATGCGCGATCGCGCGTTTGGCGCGTTCGCGACCGGGCGCGATCACCGAACGGAAGTGCATTTCATCGATGCCGAAGGCCTGCGCCGCCGCGTGCAGCCATGCGCTCGTCCCCTCCGCCCCGAACGGGAACAGCGCATCGAGCCGCACCGCGCCGCGATCCTCGAGCGCGCGCGCAGTCTCGCCGAGGAACGGCTGCGCGAGCAGAAAGCGCGTGTTGGATCCGACCGGCGGCATCGCATCTGCGCGCCGCGCGGGGAAGCTGCGCACCGTCGCGATCCCGAGCTGCGCGAACAGCCGCAGGAACTGGTCCTCGACCATATCGGGCAGCGCGCCGACGATCATCAGCTCGGGCGCTGCCCCGGTTTCGCTCGCGCGAAGCTCGGGCACCAGCGCGGCGAGGCAGGCGTCCTCGCCCTCGGTAAAGGTCGTCTCGATCCCGCTGCCCGAATAATTGAGCACGCGAGTCGTCCCCGCGTGTTTCGCCGACAGCCGCTGCGCCGCGCGCGACAGATCGAGCTTGATGACTTCGGACGGACAGGAGCCGACGAGGAACAGCAGCTTGATCTCGGGGCGACGCGCGAGCAGTCGGTCGACGACCTGATCGAGCTCGGCATTGCAGTCCGCCATGCCGGCGAGATCGCGCTCCTCGATGATCGCGGTCGCGAAGCGCGGTTCGGCGAACACCATCACGCCCGCCGCCGATTGCAGCAGATGCGCACAGGTGCGCGAACCGACGACGAGGAAGAAGGCGTCCTGCAGCTTGCGGTGGAGCCAGATGATCCCGGTCAGCCCGCAAAACACCTCGCGCTGGCCGCGCTCGCGCAGCACGCTCCGCACCGGCTTGGCGCAGTCGGCGCTTGTCGGGAGGCTAAGCGGCATCGCGGTCATACGGCCACCGCCTGCAGCCCGGCCGCGCGCGCACCACCCTGCAACCGTGCCGCGCGCAATTTGAGGAGGAACTGCGTCGCGTTGACGATATAGGTGGCATACGCCGCGAGCGCGAGCAGCATCCGTGTGCGTTCGCTGCCAATCGCGAACACCAGCATCACCAGATAGGCGGTGTGCAGCGCCAGCACGAGGAAGCTGACGACATCCTCCCAGAAGAAGGCGTCGGCGAACAGCCAGCGGTCGAACACAGCCTTTTCCCAGAACGATCCGGTGATCATGATCGTATAGAGGGTCAGCGTTTTGAGCACGATCGACACGGTCGCGACGGTCGCCCCGTGACCCGTGGCGAGATAGTGCAGGACGAGCACCGTGCTCACCAGGAAAACGAGGAACTGGACCGGCGCCAGCACGCCCTGGACCAGCGTCCAGCGCGTCGCATCGCGGCGCACCCGCTGCTCGGGCGTGTACAATCCGCCCCGCGGATTGGGTTGCGCTGTCGTGTCGGAACGCTGGCGTGCCTGCATCTTTCCCGCTCCATCTCCCACGCCGAAGACTGAGCCCGCCTGCCAAGAGTGTCAATATAATTTGACGTATAAAACTTCTGACAAATGGTGCAGCGCGGAATCGATAGTGCGTTGCCAGACACTTGCGAGAGGCATAGGCTGCGAGTCGCCGGACCAGCCAAACATGGCCGCCGACGTACATCGCGTGATCAACCAGACCGGGAGAGTCGGGGTGGCTTCGGTGATCAGGTTCGAGGAATTCGTCCAGCGCGGACGCGCACGGTTTAACCGCCTGCGCGATCGGAACGCGCGTCAGCGACCCGACGGCGTTCAGCGCGGTGTCGGGATCGACAAGGCGCGCGCGCTGAACCAGCTGATCGAGCGCGAGGTGATCCCGCGCCTGCTCGTCGCGCATGCGGCGCCCCACCCGGCGACGGAGCGATCGCAAACTGACCATATCGAGCAAGCCGAGGTGGCGGCGTTCGCCCCGCTCGCGCTCCAGGTCGAGGCCGACGAATTGCTCGAGCATGTCGAGGCGATGATCGCGCGCGGTGTTTCGCGCGAGACGCTGCTGGTCGATTTGCTCGCACCGGCTGCGCGGCTGCTCGGTCAGTTCTGGGAAGAGGATCGGTGCGACTTCGTCGACGTGACGATGGGTCTGTGGCGGCTCCAGGAAGTGGTGCACGAGATCTTCGGCCGCACCACGCCCGATCGTCATAGCCCGGGCCCAGCCCGACGCGCGCTGTTCGCCTCGCTCGAGGGCGACCAGCACAGTTTCGGGACCGTGGTGGTCGACGAACTGTTCGGCGCCAATGGCTGGCTGACCGATCGCGTCGCCGAGGCGAGCCCTGCGGTGCTGTGCGAGCGCGTTCGCGACGATTGGTTCGATCTGGTCGGATTGACGATCACGTGCGACTGCCATATCGCGCCCTTGCCCTCGATCGTCCGCGGCATCCGCGCGGCGTCCTGCAATCCGCGGATTTGCGTGATGGTCGGTGGCCGGGTGTTCGCCCTCGATGCCAGCCGCGCCGCCGCGGTCGGTGCCGACGGGACCGCGCCCGATGCGCGTGCCGCAGTCCGCGTCGCGGGCGCGCTGGTCGATGCGGTGGCGCAGGAGATGGTTGCGTCGATGACCGGCTGATCCCATTGTCGGGTCGCGCGGGCACAGGCAGGCCGCGGGACGAAGGACTTCAGGAGTATGAACGGTTTGGCGATGAACGATCGTCCCCCCCATCCTGCACCCAATGCCTTTTCCGATCCCGAAACGGTCGCGCGGAGTCTCGCGCCCCACGCGGCGGTGGCGCTGCTTGCCTCGATCGGCGACGTCGCGCTGGTGATCGATAAGGCGGGCGTGATCCGCGATATCGCCGTCCCCAATGCCGAGCTCGAGGCGCAGGGGGTGCGCGACTGGGTCGATCAGCCGTGGCGCGATGTCGTCGCGATGGACAGTCAGCCAAAGATCGTCGAGATGCTCGTCGACAGCACCGAGCCGGCGCGCTGGCGGCAAGTCAATCACATGCTTACCGGTGGTGGCGAAGTGCCGATCCGCTATCTCGTGGTGAGAACGGGCGCCGACGGCAGCGCGATCGCGATCGGACGCGAGATGCGCGCCGCCGCCGCGCTGCAGCAGCGCCTGCTCCAGACGCAGCAATCGCTCGAGCGCGACTATATCAAGCTGCGCCAGGCCGAGGCGCGCTATCGCATGCTGTTCGATCTCGGGACCGAGCCGATCCTGATCGTCGACGCCGCGACGCGTCGGATCCGCGAAAGCAATCCGGCGGCGCTGGATCTGCTCGGGCTCAAGGAAGGCGCGCTCGCCGATCAGCCGATCGCGACGATCGTCGCGCCCGAGGATCGCGACGGGTTCATCGCGCATCTCGGCGCCGCGGGCGCGAGCGACGATCTCGCGCCGGTCGCGATCCGGCTTGCCGGAGACCGCGGCAATGCGCACGTCTCGGTACGGCTATTCCGCCAGGGGCGTGCCGCATTGCTGCTGGTTCGGATCGTGGCCGCGGCGGCGACTCCGGCGGTTTCGTCGCATGCCGCGGTGGTCGGTGCGGTAATCGAGCAAATGCCCGACGCCTTTGTGCTGACCGATGCCGCGTTGACGATCCTCGTCGCCAATGCCGCATTCGTCGAACTGGCGGGCGTGGCATCCGCCGACCGCGTGGTCGGCGCCCCGCTCGGAACCTGGCTCGGGCGCCCCGGGATCGATCTAGACCTGATCGTCGCGCAGATCCGCGAGCATGATACGGTGCGCAACGTCGCGACCATCCTCCGCGGCGAAAATGGCGCGCAGGAGGAGATCGAGCTGTCGGGGGTCGCCGCACCGCAGGACGACTCGACCTGCTACGGCTTCACCATCCGCAATGTCGGGCGGCGGCTGCGCAGCGTCGTGACGGCGGACCGCGACGTGCCGCGCTCGGTCGAGCAATTGACCGAGCTGGTCGGGCGGATGTCGCTAAAGGACATCGTCCGCGAATCGACCGATCTGATCGAGCGGCTCTGCATCGAAGCGGCATTGGCCTATACCTCGGACAATCGCGCGTCGGCCGCCGAGATCCTGGGGGTCAGCCGACAGAGCCTCTATTCGAAGCTCCATCGGCACGGGCTCGGAAACCTCGTCTCGGGCGACAATTGAGGCCGACAACAAATATTGACATCGGCATTGTCAAAATAATTTGACGACGCCGCGGCGTCGCCATAGCCTCGTCTGATGGCACGTGTGACGACTCTTTCGCTCGCTGCTGCGCAGCCTCCGCGGTTCCGCGATGTCGTCGAGCTGCTCAAGCCGATCACCTGGTTTCCGCCGATCTGGGCGTTTCTGTGCGGCGTCGCGTCGGCCGGGATACCGCTTTCTAGCCGCTGGCCGTTTCTGATCGCGGGGATTGCCCTGGTCGGGCCGCTGGTGTGCGGCACCAGCCAGGCGGTCAACGACTGGTTCGATCGCCATGTCGATGCGATCAACGAGCCCGGCCGCCCGATCCCGTCGGGCCGGATCGCGGGTCAATGGGGTTTGTGGATCGCGGTGATCGGCACCGGCGCAGCGCTGCTCGTGGCGGCGGCGACCGATCGCTGGGTCTTTGCCGCGACCTGCCTCGGCCTGGCCTTTGCCTGGGCCTATAGCGCGCCGCCCTTGCGGCTGAAGCAAAGCGGCATCTGGGGGCCGAGCGCGGTCGCACTGACCTATGAGGGGCTGACCTGGTTCACCGGCGCCGCCGCGATGGCCGGGGCTTTTCCGTCGCGGCGGATCATGGCGATCCTGCTGCTCTACAGCGCCGGCGCGTTCGGGATCATGACGCTCAACGACTTCAAGGCGGTCGCGGGTGACCGCGCGATGGGGATCCGCTCGCTACCCGCGACGCTCGGCGTCGATCGGGCGGCGCGGCTGGCGTGCGTCGTGATGGTCGTCCCGCAATGCGCCGTGGTCGCGCTGTTGCTGCACTGGCAGCATCAGCTCGTCGCCGCCGTGATCGCCGCGTTGCTCGTCGGGCAGCTCGCCTTGATGGCGCGGTTGCTGCGCGATCCGCTGCGCTTCACGCCGTGGTACAATGCGACGGGGACGAGCCTCTACGTGCTCGGCATGCTCGCGACGGCGCTCGCGCTCGGCGGAGTGCTCGGGCTGTGACGCGCGCCGGCCTTGGCTGGATCGGCATCGTCCGCCTCGGGCTGGTGCAAAGCGCGATCGGCGCGATCGTGATGCTGGCGACCTCGCTGCTCAACCGCGTGATGGTCGTCGAATATGCGCTGCCTGCGGCGCTCCCGGCGGGACTGGTCGCGTGGCATTATGCGGTGCAGCTCGCGCGCCCGCTCTGGGGGCATGGCTCCGACGCCGGGCGGCGGCGGACGCCGTGGGTGATCGGCGGGATGGTCGTGCTCGCGGGCGGCGCGATGCTCGCGGTCGCGGCGATCGGGATCATGCCGCGCTCGGCGGCGTTGGGCGTAGCGCTGTCCGTGCTCGGCTTCACGCTGATCGGCGCGGGCGTCGGTGCCGCCGGGACGTCGCTGCTGGCGGTGCTCGCGACGCGCGTCGCCCCCGAACGCCGCGCGGCGGCTGCGGCGATCACCTGGATCATGATGGTCGCCGGGATCGCGGTGTCGGCGGGGGTCGCCGGCAAGCTCGTCGATCCCTTCTCGTTCGCGCGGCTGCAATCGGTGGTGGATGGCATTGCCGGGGCGGCGGTGGTGATCGCGACGCTCGCGATCTGGGGCGTCGAAGGTGTCGGCCAAGCCGCAGCCGGCGTCCCGCGCCAGCCGCCCGCACCCTTGCGCCCGGCGCTTGCCGCACTCTGGGCCGATCGGCGCGCGCGCGGCTTCACCGGCTTCGTCTTCATGTCGATGCTCGCTTATGCGATGCAGGATCTGATCCTCGAGCCGTTCACCGGCTTGCGCTTCGGCATGACGCCGAGCCAATCGACGCAGATCTCGGGGATCCAGCATGGCGGCGTGCTGCTCGGGATGATCCTTGCCGGAGTCGGCGGCGGGGCGTTCGACACGCGGCGCGGCGGGGGGTTGCAGCGCTGGATCGTCGGCGGCTGCTTCGGCTCGGCGCTGGCGCTGGGCGGGCTCGCGCTCGCCGCGCGCGTCGGGCCGGGCTGGCCGATCCTCGCCAATATCTTCGCGCTCGGCTTCGCCAACGGCGTGTTCGCGGTCGCCGCGATCGGCGCGATGATGGCGCTGGCGGGCGCCGACGGCGATTCGCAGGCGGGGTTGCGGATGGGCGTGTGGGGGGCGGCGCAAGCGATCGCGTTCGGATTGGGCGGGCTGACCGGGGCGGTCGCGGTCGATGCGGGCCGTGCGCTGATCGGATCGCTGCCCGAGACCTTCATGCTCGTCTTCGGCGCCGAGGCGGTGCTGTTCCTGCTCGCCGCTGCGCTGGCGATCGACGTCCCGCGCCGCGTCGGCGCGATCGGCCGCGAGGTGGCGATATGACCCCCGACTTCGATTGCGTCGTTATCGGCGGGGGGCCCGCCGGCGCGATCGCCGCGACCGATCTCGCGCAAAGCGGGCGGCGCGTGCTGCTGCTCGACCGCGGCGGGCGGATCAAGCCGTGCGGCGGGGCGATACCGCCGCGCGCGATCGCCGATTTCGCGATCCCCGAGCATCTGCTCGTCGCGCGCGCGACCTCCGCGCGGATGGTCGCCCCCTCGGCCAAAGTGGTCGACATGCCTGTCGGCGACGGCTTTGTCGGATTGGTCGATCGCGCCGATTTCGACGAATGGCTGCGCGCGCGCGCCGCCATCGCGGGGGCCGAGCGGTTGACAGGCCGCTTCGTGCGGATCGAGCGCGACGCCGGGCATCCGGTCGTCGTCGTGCGCGCGACGCGCGGCGAGGCCGAGCAGCGGATCGCGACGCGCTGCGTGATCGGTGCCGACGGCGCGCGGTCGGAAGTGGCGCGGACGCAACTCGTCGGCGTACCGCCGGTGCCATGCGTCTTCGCCTATCACGAGATCATCGCCGCACCGCGCGGCGGCGATGGCGATGGCGGGGGCGATGGCGGGGGTGACCGCGGCATCGATTTCGACCCGGCGCGCTGCGACGTCTTCTATCAGGGCAAGCATTCGCCCGATTTCTACGCCTGGGTGTTTCCGCACGGCGACACTGCGAGCATCGGCGTCGGCAGCGCGCGCAAAGGGTTCGGCCTGCGCGCATCGGTCGCCGCGCTGCGCGCGCAGACCGGGCTCGATGCCTGTGAGACGCTGCGCTGCGAAGGCGCGCCGATCCCGCTCAAGCCGCTCAAGCGCTGGGACAATGGCCGCGACGTGCTCGTCGCGGGCGACGCCGCGGGCGTCGTCGCACCCGCCTCGGGTGAAGGCATCTATTACGCGATGGCGGGGGGGCGTTATGCCGCCGAAGCGATCGAGGCCTATCTCGCGACGGGCAAGGCGGCGGCGCTACGACAGGCGCGCAAACGCTTTCTGCGGGCGCATGGCCGGGTGTTCTGGATTCTCGGGATCCTGCAATATTTCTGGTACGCCAATGACAAGCGGCGCGAGCGCTTCGTCAAAATGTGTGCCGATCCCGATGTCCAGCGGCTGACCTGGGACGCCTATATGCACAAGCGGCTCGTCCGCGCCGAGCCCGCCGCGCATCTCCGGATCTTCCTCAAGGACATGCGCCATCTGCTCGGGCTGGCGCCGGCATGAGGCGCCACGCGCCCCTGCTGCACCCCGCCTGGGGCTTGCCGGTCGCGGCCGCGGCGCTCGCCGCGCTGGTCGTCGTGGTGATGGGCGGGACGATCACCGAAACCGGCGCCTGGTATCATGGCCTTGCGCAGCCGCGCTGGTCGCCGCCCGACGCGGCCTATGGCGTCGCTTGGACGACGCTCTATCTGATCACCGCCTGCGCCGCGGTCACCGGCTGGCGCGCGATCCCCGATCGGCACGGCGCCGAGTGGATGATCGGGCTGTTCGCGCTCAGCGGCTTGCTCAACATCGTGTGGAGTCTGTTGTTCTTCCGGCTCCACCGGCCCGATTGGGCGGCGATCGACGCGGTGGCGTGGTGGGTCGCGATCGCGCTGTGGATCTATACGCTGTGGCCGCGCTCGCTTGCTGCCGCCTTGCTGCTGCTGCCGTATCTCGGCGGGGTCACTTTCGCGGGCTATCTGACGATGACGATCGCGCGGCTCAACGGCCCGTTCGGGTGAACGGGGTCGCGACCTGGCTCTATGCGCAGGGGCATGCGATCGACGTGATTCTCGGCGTGCTGCTGGTCGAGGCGGTCTGGCTGGTGCGATGGCGCAACTGGCCGCCGGGCGCCGCGGTGCTGTGCCTCTTGCCGGGCGCGGCCTTGCTGCTGGCGGTGCGTGCGGCGTTGATCGGGCTCGCCTGGCCATGGGTTGCCTTGGCGCTGGCGCTGTCGTTCCCGGCGCATCTGGCGGACGTGATGTCACGCACGCGCCGCGCCGGCTGATCCGGCTGATCCGGCGGCGACGGTGCGATCCGCGCCGTCGCGGGGCTGGCCCCGCGACGGCCCGTGATCACGCGAGCGTCAGGAATTCGCCTTGAGATAGGCGATGACGTCGGCGCGCTTCTGCGGGTCGGTCGGCCAGCCCGCGAAGGTCATCTTGGTCCCCGGCACGACGCGCTGCGGATTCTCGAGATACTGGAAGAGCTTGTCCTCGGTCCAGGTGATGCCGCTATTCTTGTTGGCGGTCGAATAGACGAAGCCGGGGATGATCCCGGCCTTGCGCCCGACGACTCCGTGCAGCGACGGCCCGATCTTGTTCACCCCCGCTTCGATCGCATGGCATGTCTTGCAGGTAAGGAAGTCGGCCTCGCCCTTCTTCGCGTCGCCCGTATAGGCGGCGAGCTTCACCCCGGCGATCGTGTCGGTATTGTCAGCGGCGACCGCGGGCGCAGCGGCGCCTGGCGTCGTTGCCGGCGCGCCGGCGGGTGCCGCGGCCGGCGTCGTGGCCGCCGCGGTGGTTTCAGTCGTCGTACTGGTGCTGGTGTCTTCGGTCTTTTTTGCGAACGCCGTCATCGCGAGCGCGGCGCACGAAACGCCGAAGATAAGGTGGCCAATCCGCATCGTTGATGGTGTGCGCATGATCCTGCTCCTGTTGGTCGTTTAGACTCTCCCGCTTGGCGTATTCGACACTATCGGGGCATGTCTGTCCAGACACTTTGACACTCGGTCGATCGTGGGGCGGACGGTGGCGTCCGTCACGTTTCGGCGCGCCGGCCGATCTCCTCGCTGCGCATCCGGCCGTCGATCAGCAGCGCCTGATGATAGCGGCGGAGCGCGGCACCGCTGCGCCCGCGCGCGCCGTCCTCGATCGCCAGCGCGGCCAGCATCTCGGCGGTGCGCGTCATCGGATCGTGCGCGATCCGTGCGAGATCGGCGTCGAACGGCGCGAAGGCGACGGGCTCGCCCTGCCACGCGACGAGCTGCGCGCGCGCCGCATCGAGCGACTGGCCTTGGCAGTGGATCGCGAGGTCGACCAGCGCGCGGCCGATCCGGAACAATCGCCAGTGCAGCTGGCCGAGCGCGGCGCGTGGATCGTGCGCATAAGCGCCGGTGTCGGCGATCGCCTGTTCGATCGCGATGCTCCAGCCTTCCGGAAAGCACGGTGCGTAATCGAGCCGCAGCGGATGCGGATCGGCGAGCGCCTCGATCGGGAGCTGGATCATGTGGCCGGGCAGCAGTTCGTGCGCGACGACGCTCGGCAGCGTCCAGCGCGGGCGATCGCGGACCTGCGTGAGATCGACGATGTAGCCGCCGGGATGGCCGGGGGTGGGCAGGGTGCGGACGCCGACATGGCCCGTTGCGAGGTCGGCCGCGCTCGGGCGGATCGCCGCGACATCGCGGCAATAGGGCGGTACCGGTCCGATCAGCGCGGGCACGTCCGCCGCGAACAGCGCCAGCCATCGGTTCATCTCGGCGACTGCGGCGTCGCGACCGGCATCCGAATCGGGATAGAGCGCGTGCGCGTCCTGCCACAGGCGCGTGAAGCACGCGCCGGTGCTCGCACCGCTTATGCCGATGTCGCGGAAGAGCCGGGCGGCGCGCGTTTCGGCCTGCGCGCGCTCCTGCTCGAGCCGCCGCGTCACGGCATCGAGCGCGATTCCGTCGCCGACCTTTCGGCGGAGCAGGAGCGTCAGCAGCGTGGCGTCCCGCGTCGCCGCCGGTTTGGCGCGTGGATCGATACCGCGCGCGGCGATCGCGGCGTCGATCGCGAGCCCTGCGCGCGCCGTGGTCAGATCGAGGCGTGCGGCGGGCGGCAGCAATGCCGGTTCGAATTGCTCCAGCGTGCGCAACGCCACCACCGGATCGCGCTGCGCTCGTGCGGCGTCGAGCGCGGTGCGAAGCGCGTTCGCGGCCGCTCCGGCCCGCCATGGCGTCACCGCGAGCGCAGCGCCGCCCGCGAGCATCGCGCGCCGCGTCGTCATCGTGCGCGGTCGGCGAGCGCGACGCGGTTGTTCTGTCGCGTGACCTCGGCTGCGCCATCGACCGGATCGACCTGCACCGCGAGATCGCGCAGGGCGCGGCCTGCCGGGATTGTCAGCGTGACGGTCGCAGTATGCGGCAGCAGATCGTTCGGCGCCGGGAGCGGGGCGAGCGCGACGCTCGCGATCATCGCATCGCCCCATAGCGAGACGCGCGCGGGCGGCGTTGCCACCGCACCGAGGCTATGCACGGTGACCCGCACCGTGCGCCCTTCGACCCGGATGTCGTCGCGGCCGATTCCGAGATCCGGCCGAGTCTCGACCGGCGCCGTGGGCGTGACGAGCGTGAAATCATAGACCGTCATCGCCCCCGGGGTGAAGGACACCGGAACGCCGGCGCTTCGCTCGAGCGCGATCGCCATGGGCGCTTCGGCTGCGGTGATCGTCTTTCCGTCGTCGCTCGTGGTGCCGCGTGTCATCGACCAGCGCCCGGCGGTGACGTTCCAAGCGGTCATCGTTGCGGCCTGCACCGTCGTGCTCGTGTTGTAGCCGAGCACGCGGAAATGCGTCGTCGTCGCGTTCGGGAGCAGGATCGCGACCTGCTCCGCCGCGCCTGGCTCGGCGAAGCGCCAACTCACCGTATTGCCGGGCCAGGTCTGGTTGCGCCGGAGCGCGATCCCGCCGAGCCGCTCGCGCTGGAGGATCTCGTTGGGCTGCTCGACGCGGTCGGTCCACCAATGGCCCTCGGTATACATCGCCATGTGCTGCGTCTTGTCGGCGATCGCATCGGCATGGAGCGCGGCAAGCGCGCCGACATCGCCGCTCGCCGACCAGGCGGCATAGCGCGCAAAGGCCTCGTCGCCCTTCGCCGCGCGGGCGAGCAACGTCGGGCCTTGGGGCAGCGCGGTGAAGGCGTTCTCGTTGAACTCGGCAAGCGCGCCGCCGCCGCCCCTGGCGATGCGGGTTTCGATCGGGCGGAGATATTTCACGTCGCCGGTGAAGCGCCACGCCGCCCAGGCCGATTGCAGCGGCGTCGTCACCCCGCCGCCATCGCCGACGCGGGTGGCGTCACTGCGCCAGTTGATCTCGTTGGGATAGGACCAAAGCCCGTCGGGGCCCTGTTTGCCGTGCGCCATCCAGCCATCGACGGTGCCGGTTACGAGGCCGCGCGCGGCGGCATTGCCGTTGTACAGGCCGAGCAGGATCGGCGCGTGCAGCACGGTCCAGCTATACGGCTTCTGCCATTCGAATGCGCCCTCGCGGTACATCATCCGCCCGCCGTACCAGTTGCTGGCGAAGTGGACATGGCCGGCGGGGTTCTTGAGGATCACGCCCTGCAGCGCCTTGGCGGTCGCCATCAGCCGCTCGATCGCGATCGGCTCGCCCCAATTCAGATAGAGCCGCTCGGCGTCCGAATTGAGCCCTTCTTCATAGGCGTGGAGCTCGTCGGTGGTGATATAGCCGAGGCCGTTCACGCGCATGCCGTTCTTGTACGATGCGTCAGCGAGCGCGCGGAGCGAGGCGTTGATCTTGTCGGGCTCGACCCCCATCAGCGCGAGGCCGGGCCATTGCTGCGTCAGGTCGGTATCGTCGGAGATGCCGCCGCCGAAATCGCCGTACGGGACCTGGCGATGGTCGATCCACCAATCGACGAATTGCTTCGTCAGCTTGAGATCCTCGAGCTGACGGAACGCCCAGAGCGGCACGCCGGCGGGGGCGGTCGGCTGGACGAAGGCGGGCATGTTCTCGGGGCGATAGTCGATGTCGGCCCAATATTGCCGCGCGAGCACATTGTCGGGATCGACGCGGAGCAGGTCGCCGATGTCGCCGAACACGCGCGCGTAGAGCGCCTCGCGCTTCGAGGCGGTGTGCTCCTCGACGAGAAAGCCCCAATTGTCCTTCACCTGGCTGAGCCGGTCGGCGATGTGCTCGGGCAGCGCGGCGGCGCGGTCCTTGAACACGAGCCTGATCTTGGCGCCGTTGATCGCGGCGGCGTCGAAGCTGGCGTCGTTCGATGCGACGCTGAGATACAGGCTGTCGTTCGACAGGATGCGGTCGCGCAAATCGAGCCATAGCGTGCGCGCTTCGCCCGGGCGGACCGACACCGACAGGTCGATCATGTCGCGCGCGGGCCAGATCGGGTCCTTCACGCGGATGGCGAGCGCGATAGGGCCGCTGCCTTTCAGCGCGGGCAGGTCGATCGCGATGCCGTCGAGGCCGTCGTGGAGGTTCTGCCAGCCGTAATCGAACGCGCGCGCCAGCGGCGCGTCGGGATAGGCGTCGCCGAAGCTTGCCGGGATCAGCACATGGACGATCGGCAGGCCGGGCGTTCGTGGCTGCACCGGTGCGCCGGCACCCGCGGCACCCGCGCCGACGGCGGCCTTGATCCCCGCGCTCGGCAGCGCGACGACGGTGCTGCGTTCGTCGGGGGCGTATCGCCCGGCGATAAAGGTTTCGAGCGGGCCGAGCGCGGCGATGCGCGTCGAGGCGTTGGCGTCGATCGTGTAGGACAGTTTGAAGCGTCCGGCGGGCTCGGCGCCGGGGCGGACGTCATACGCCCACAGCTCCTGGATCGGCTGCTCCTGCATCGTGTTGACGAATCTCAGCGTCCCGCCCTGCCGCTCGGGCGCAGTGGTGACACTGCGCACGACGCCCTTCGCGCGCGTCGCGAGCAGAGTGGATGTGGCACCATTCGACCAGGAGAGCGCGCCGTATGCCGCACCGCGGATCTCGACGCGGTTGAAGCGCTCGCCCGCCGGCACGGTCAAATCGTAGCGCTTGCCGCCTTCGACATAGACGTTCCAGTCGGGCAGCTCGAAATAGTCGTCGCGCCCGGGGAGCTTCGAGCGGTTGTAGACGCCCGGCCAGGTCGTCTCGGCAATGCCGTCGACGCCTTTCCACATCCATTCTTTGAGATCCTTCGCGTCCGCGAACTCGACTTTCCGCACCATGGTGGCGGGCGCGTCGAGCACCGGCGGGAGCGTCTTGTCCCAGCCATAGCGATGGAGCCAGGCGGTGCGGCGGCCAGCGGTGTCGGCGGGGACGGCGGCGGGCTCGCGCTTCGCAGCGAGTGCCGCAATGCCGGCGGGATCGAGCAGATGGTCGTACACGCGGATCTCGTCGAGATCGCTGCCGCGCATGAAATGGTAGCGGCTCTGCACCTGGTGCGGCGAGATCACGCGTCCGGCGAGTCCGAACTGGTCGAGCCCCGAATCGAGATCGGCGACCTGATCCTTGCGCGCAACCAGCGCGCCGTCGACGAAGAGCTGCACGCCCTTGGTCTCGTCCCAGCCGAACGCGATATGCTTCCACGCATCGGCCGCAGGTGTCTGCGGGATCGTCCAGGAAACGCGGATGCGCGACAGATTGGCGTCGGTGACGAAGGCATCGAAGCCGTGGCCGTTCCAGTCGATCCGCAGGAACGCCATGTCCCAGCTGGTATGATCGGCGAACCCTGCGCGGAAGATCACGAACGGCGCTTGCCCGAGCGGCTCGCGCGGCCGCCAGAAGAAGCTCAGCGTGCCGCGCCCGGCGCGCATGTTGCCGGGCGCCTTCCACGCGACATAGCCGTCGTCGGCCCAGCGCGCCGCGCCGCCGATCGCGCCGTCGGGGACGACACCGACATTGCTGCGGAAGTTTGGTACGGGATCGCCAGCCGCCACGTCGGCGGTCAGGCTCGTATCGGCCGAGACGCGGAACAGCAGGCCGTCCTTTTCCTGCGCGATCGCCGGCGAGGCGACGGCGATTGCGGCCAGGCTCGTCAGGGCGAGCTTACAGCGCATCGACACGCGCCAGCCGCGGCGAGAGCAAGTGGATCACCCCGACCGCGATCAGATAGACGCTGCCCGCGACCGCGAAGATCAGCGTGTAGCTGCCCGTCGTCTGCAGGATATAGCCGGTGAACTTAGCCATCCCCATCCCGCCGATCGCGCCGACCATCCCGCCGATCCCGACGACCGAGCCGACCGCTTTTCGCGGAAACATGTCCGACGGGATCGTGTAGAGATTGGCCGAGAAGGCCTGGTGCGCCGCGGTCGCCAGCCCGACGATCGCCACCGCCGCCCATAGATTGGCGACATATTGCGCAAAGAAGATCGGCATGACGAGGAAGGCGCAGACCAGCATCGTCGTTTTGCGCGCGCGATTGGCCGACCAGCCGCGCTTCATCAGCTTGGATGACGACCAGCCGCCGGCGATGCTGCCGAAATCGGAGATCAGATAGATCACGACGAGCGGCGGGCCGAAGCTCTTGAGGTCGAGGTGATACGCCTTGGACAGGAAATCGGGCGTCCAGAACAGGAAGAGCCACCAGATCGGATCGATCAGGAACTTGCCGAGTGCATAGGCCCAGGTTTCGCGATAGCCGAGGAGGCGCGTCCAGGCGATCTTCTGCGCCGGGTCGGCGGGGTCGCTCTCGATATAGGCGAGCTCGGCGGCGGAGACGCGCGGCTGTTCGCGCGGACGGCGATAGATTGCGATCCACGCGACGAGCCAGACGAGGCTCGCCACGCCGGTGACGATGAACGCCATCCGCCAGCCGAAGGCGAGCGTGATCGCGGGTACGATCAGCGGGGTGATGACCGCGCCGATATTGGCGCCGGCGTTGAACAGCCCGGTCGCGAACGCGCGCTCGCGCGCCGGAAACCATTCCGACACCGCCTTGATGCCGGCCGGGAAATTGCCCGATTCGCCGAGACCCAGCACCGCGCGCGCGGCGGCGAACTGCAAGGTCGATCCGGCGAAGCCGCACAGCGTGTGGCCGAGCGTCCAGATGACGAACGCGACCGAATAGCCGACGCGCGCGCCCAGCCGATCGACGATCGACCCGAAGCTGATATAGCCGATCGCGTACGCCGCCTGGAACCAGAAGACTATGTCGGCATAGGCGTTCTCGTCCCAGCCGAATTCGCCCGAGATGTTGGGCTTGAGCAGCCCGATCATCTGCCGGTCGACATAGTTGATCGCAGTCGCGGCGAAGAGCAGGCCGCAGATCACCCAGCGATAGCGCCCGGCGGCGCCCGCCACGCTTGCCGCGCCCCCCACGCTTGCCGGGCCCGTGTCGATCGGAAATTCGGCCGTCGCCATGCTCACTCTCCTGTCGGCGGCCCTATGCTGGGCCTTGTCCGCAAATGTCGGGTCGGTCTTATTGCGCGGAGATGCTGCACTCCACGCGGAGGCGGTTATCGAAGATCGCGACGACGTTCGCGCCGATTCCGACGGGATGCACGCCGCTGACCGCACCGGTCGAGATCCATTGTCCTGCCGACAGCGCGATCCCGCGCGCCGCCATCAGCTCGAACAGGAAGCGCGCCGCGCCGAACGGACCGTCGAGCATCGTCGCGGCGGTCGCCACGCCGGTCGTCGCGCCGTCGATCGTCAGCTCGACGTCCCACGCGTTGAGATCGAGCGCGCGCCAGTCGGCGATATCGGCGCCGATGACGAGCCCGTTATTGTTGCCGAAATCCGAAATCGTGACGCCAGCGCCGTGATCGTTGATCCCGCCGAACGGCGAGCTCGCGATCTCGATGCCGACGCAGACGCGGTCGATCAGCGCGGTCGCCTCGGCGAGCGTATAGTCGTGCTTGGCGGGGTCGGGCGCGGTGCCGATGCGGAGCAGGAATTCGGCCTCGGCCGCGGCGAATCCGCCTTCGAAGACGGGCATCGCGCGCGGCGTGTCGCCCGCGTCAAAGGTCTGGTCGGCGAAGATCGGCCCGGCGAGACGGTCGGTGCCCTCGATCGGTGGGTTGATCCGCCCGACCTTCCAGCCGGCGATCGGCTTGTCGGTCAGCGCGATCGCCGCGTCCTGCATCGCATAGGCCTCGGCGAGCGCGGCGGGCATCGTACCCGGATACTCGACGAGCGCCGTCGCGTTGCGCCGCGCGGCGACGAATTCGTTCGCGATTCGGCTAATGTTGGTTTGACCGGTGTCGGACGTCACGTGCCGCAATCCCCCCTGCGCCGTTCTTTCGGCTTCTGCGCCGTGGGTATGGGAAACCGGTGTCATTGACAAGAGGGTGTGCGATGGATCGCGTTTCCCCCGGCGCGCTCAGTCGCCCGAAAGGATCGCCCAGTCCCCGTCGAAGGCCGACTGGGCAGCGCGGGCGATCGCCGCACGCGTGTCGGGATCGCTCGCGAGGTCGCCCGAGAAGCCAAGTATGGCGGCCATCAACCGATCGAGCACGCTCGCGGCGTCCCCCTCGGCAGCCGCGCTGGCGAGAGCAGCGCCCGCCGGATCGATGATCGGCACCCCGGCGCGCGCGCGCTGCATCAGGAAGGCGACCCAGCAGCCGAGCGCCACGACGACATGCTGCGGCATCGCGCCGCGCGCGCGGTGCGCGGCGAGCGTATCGCCGAGCCGATACGGGATCTTCTGGCTGCCATCGCCGGCGATCTGGTCGAGCCGGTGGACGATCACCGGGTTGCGGAAGCGCGCGAGCACGGCTTCGCGATACGAATCCTGGTCGAGCCCGGCGACCGGCTGAAGCGTCGGGATGATATCCTTGCGGATCATCGCATCGACGAAGCCGGCGAGTGCGGCATCGCCCATCGCCTCGGACACGCTGGCATGGCCGCGCAGCAGCCCGGCATAAGCGAGCGTCGAATGCGATCCGTTGAGCACGCGCAGCTTGGCCTGCTCATAGCCCGCGACATTGTCGGTCAGCGTCGCGCCGGCGCGCGCGAGTGCTGCGCAGACGGGGGAGCCGACATCTTCGATCACCCATTGCGTGAACGCCTCGCGCTGGACCGCGGCGCGATCCTCGACGCCGAGCGCGGCGGCGACGGTCTCGTACAACGCGGCATCGCTGGCGGGCGTGATCGAATCGACCATCGTGCCGGGGACGAGGACTTCCGCCGCGATCCAGGCGGCGAGGTCCGCGTCGGTCGCGGCGGCGAACGCCACCAGCGCGGCCTTCACCTTGGCGCCGTTGTTGGCGAGGTTGTCGCACGGCATCATCACGAACGGCGCGGTCCCCGCCGCCCGTCGCGCGGCAAGCCCGCCGACGATCCAGCCGATCACGCTGCGCGGCACCGCCGGTGCGGCCAGATCATGCACCACGTCGGGATGCGCAGGATCGAGACTGCCATCCGCCGCCAGACAATATCCTTTCTCGGTCACCGTCGTCGTGATCAGCTTTACCGCCGGGTCGGCGAGCAGGGCCTGCGTTTCAGTGGCATCGTCGGGGCCGAGAAAGCGGCTGTGCGCGCCGATCACGCGGAACGCCGATGCGGCATCGCGGATCGCGAGCGTGTAGAGCCCCTGCTGCGCCGAGAGCGCCTCGACCGTGCCCGCGCTGCGCAGCGAGACGGCGGCGATTCCCCAGCTCGGATCGTGCTCAAGCAGCGTGTCGACATAGACCGCCTGATGCGCGCGGTGGAATGCGCCGGGGCCGAAATGGACGATCCCGGTCGCGGGTGGCGCGCTGCGGCTGGGCCGGGCGATCGCGGCGGGAAGCGCGTCGAGCGCGGCATAGTCGAGTCGGTTCACAGCGTGACACCCCGTTTCCAGATCGCGATCTCGCGTTCGCCATTGCGTTCGGCCGCGGTCGCAGCCCCCGAGGCGATCGCGCATAGCGTCCCGGCGAGGTCCTCGGCAACCGGGGCGAAGCCGTGCTCGAGCACTGCGCCGGCATCGAAGTCGATCCAGCCGGGCTTGCGCATCGCCAGGTCGCTGTTCGACGCAATCTTGAGCGTCGGCACCGGGAAGCCGAGCGGCGTCCCGCGCCCGGTCGTGAACAGGATCGCGGTCGCGCCCGCCGCAGCGAGCGCGGTACACGACACGGCATCGTTGCCGGGCGCTTCGAGCAGCGTCAGCCCCGTCGCCGAAACCCGCCCGCCATAGGCCAGCACTTGCGACACCGCCGCGCGACCCGCCTTCTGCACCGCACCGAGCGATTTCTCCTCCAGCGTGGTGATTCCGCCGGCGACGTTACCCGGCGAGGGGTTCTCCGAAACCGGCTCGTTATGGTCGAGGAAATAGCGTTTGAAACCGTTGACCATCGTGACGATGCCATCGAACACGGTTTCGTCGGTCGCGCGGTCCATCAGCAGGCGTTCGGCGCCGAACATTTCGGGGATCTCGGTCAGCACGACGCTGCCGCCCGCCGCGACGACGCGCTCGCTGATCCGCCCGACGAGCGGGTTCGCGGTCAGCCCCGACAGTCCGTCCGACCCGCCGCATTTGACGCCGAGCACGAGCCGGTCGAGCCCGACCGTGCTGCGCCCGGCGCGCGCGAGCGTGACGAGCTTGGCGACCTTGGCGACGCCTTCGTCGATCTCGTCGCCGGCAAGCTGCGTTACCAGCGTGCGGACCATCGGCCGCCGCGTCGCCGGGATTTCCTCGAGCAACGCCGCGATCTGGTTCGATTCGCAGCCCAGCCCGACGATCAGCACGCCACCGGCATTGGGGTGGCAGGCGAGCGCGGCAAGGATGCTGCGCGTGCCGTCGAGATCGTCGCCGAGCTGCGAACAGCCGAACGGATGCGTGAAGGCGTGCACGCCATCGACCATGCCGTCGCCGGTCTCCCGCGCCAGCGCCGCGTCGGCGAGCGCGGCGATCCGCGTCGCGGTGCGCGCGACGCAGCCGACGGTCGGCAGCACCCAGATCTCGTTGCGCGTCGCCACCCGGCCGTCGGCGCGCGGATACCCCTCAAAGGTTGCGCGGTCGGATCCGCCCGGCGGCGCGGCGACCGCGCCCGGTGTGAAGCGATAGTCGAGCGTGCCGTCGAGCGCGGTCGCGAGATTGTGCGAATGGACATGCGCGCCGACCGCGATATCGGCGGTGGCGGTGCCGATCGGGAAGCCGAACTTGAGCACCGGCGTCCCGCGCATGATCGGTACGACCGCGACCTTGTGGCCGCTCGGAACGTCGCTCAACGCGATCACGGGATGCACGCCGAACAGCAGCGTATCGCCGGCGTGCGCCGGCTCTACCAGCGTCGCGACGCTGTCGGTGGGATCGATCAGAAGCGCTTTGGGCACGGCAAGGCCTTTTGGTAACCGGTATCATCGCCTTGCCCCAGACGGCGGCGGCTTGGCAAGGGCGTGATGGGCGCGCGATGGTCAGGCCACTAGCCAAGCCGACCCCTGCACGGGTATGCGAGGAGCGATGAAGAGCAGCGGACAACCGACGATCAACGATGTCGCGCGGATTGCGGGCGTTTCGAAGAAGACCGTCAGCCGCGTGATCAACCGCTCGCCGCTGCTCAACGACGATACGCGGCGGCGCGTCGAGGACGTCATCGCCGAACTCGCCTATATTCCCAACCCGCAGGCACGCGCGCTTGCGCTGCGCCGCAATTTCCTGATCGGGCTGGTCCACGACAATCCCAACGCGCAGATGGTGATGAACGTCCAGCAGGGCATTCTCGAAGCGCTGCACGGCACCGAATTCGAGCTGGTCGTGCGCCCGGTCGATCGCGGCTCGCCGACGATGCTGGTCGATCTGCGCCATTTCCTCGAGCGGCAGCGGCTGTTCGGGCTCGTCCTGCTCCCGCCGATCAGCGAGAACGACACGATCGCGCAGCTCTGCGCCGAGATCGGCTGTCGCTACGTCCGGATGGGATCGGCGCGGCTCGACGACGACGATCACATGGTCGCGTCGAACGATTGCGAGGCGGTACGCGGCGCGACCGAATTCCTGATCGCGCAGGGGCATCGCCGAATCGGGCTGATCGCCGGGCCGCACGGCTTCCGCTCGGCGCGCGAGCGGCGGCTGGGGTTCGAACAGGCGCTCGCCAATGCCGGCATCGCGCTCCCGCGCAGCATGATCGCCGATGGGACCTATACGTTCGAATCGGGGCTGACCGCGGCTGAGCGGCTGCTCGACCTGATGCCGCGGCCGACCGCGATCTTCTCGTGCAATGACGAGATGGCGGCGGGCGTGATGCACGCCGCGCGCCAGCGGGGACTCGATATCCCGAAGGACCTGTCGATCGTCGGGTTCGACGATACGCCCGTCGCCGCGCATGTCTGGCCGCCCTTGACGACGGTGCGGTGGCCGATCGCATCGATGGCGCGCTCCGCCGCGCTGAAGTTGACCGCGGGGCTCGACGGCGAGGAGATCGTCGAGGAGCCGTCGCTGTTCCTGTCGACGCTGATCCGTCGCGCCTCGGTGGCGGCGCCGAGCCATTAAAGAATTTCCCGCGCTGCGATCTTGCGAGACACCCTGACACCGGTTACCAAGCCCGCAAAAGCCGAGCGGGAAGGGAGAAGATGATGACACGACCACTCGACTTGAACCCTGACCGTCTGTTTCCGAGCGACCCGTCGACCCGTGCGATCGCGCGCACGCTCTACGCCGAGATCGCCGACCTGCCGATCGTCAGCCCGCACGGCCATACCGATGCCGGCTGGTTCGCCGACGATGCGCCGTGGAGCGATGCGACCGCGCTGCTGCTCGCGCCCGATCACTACATCTTCCGCATGCTTTACAGCCAGGGGATCGACCTCGATGCGCTGGCGATCCCGCGCCGCGCCGGCGTCCCCGCGACCGATCCGCGCGAAGCGTGGCGGCTGTTCGCGCAGAACGTCCACCTGTTCCGCGGTACGCCGTCGCGAATTTGGCTCGATCATGTCTTTGCCGAAGTGTTCGGCTTCGATGTCGCGCTCGAGGCAAGCACCGCCGATCTGTATTACGACACGATCGCCGAGAAGCTCGCCAGCCCGGCGTTCCGGCCGCGTGCGTTGTTCGATCGCTTCAAGATCGATTTCCTCGCGACGACCGAGGGCCCGCAGGACGATCTCGGCGCGCATCATCGCATCCGCGCATCGGGCTGGCAGGGCCGCGTCGTCACGACCTATCGCCCCGACGGCGTGATCGACGTCGAGCACGAGCAGTTCGGCCGCGCGATGACGCGCTTCGCCGAGTTGACCGGCGAGGACGTCCATAGCTGGACCGGCTACCTTGCCGCGCACCGCAAGCGCCGCGCCGATTTCCGCGCGGCGGGCGCGACCGCGACCGACCACGGCCATCCGACTGCCGCCACCGCCAACCTCTCGCCAGTCGAGGCCGAGGCGCTGTTCGGGAAAATCGTCGGCGGGACCTGGACCCCGGCCGACGCCGAGCTGTTCCGCGCGCAGATGCTGACCGAGATGGCGGCGATGTCGATTGACGACGGGATGGTGATGCAGATCCACCCGGGGAGTTTCCGCAACCACAATGCCGGCCTGTTCGCGAGCCACGGCCGCGACAAGGGCGCCGACATCCCGATGCGCACCGACTACGTTCACGCGTTGAAACCGCTGCTCGATCGCTTCGGTACGTCGACCGCGCTGTCGATCATCCTCTTCACGCTCGACGAGACCGTCTACGCGAGAGAGCTGGCGCCACTCGCGGGCCATTATCCGTGCCTCAAGCTCGGACCGTCATGGTGGTTCCATGACAGCCCCGAGGGGATGCGCCGCTTCCGCGAGATGACCACCGAGACCGCGGGCTTCTACAACACCGTCGGCTTCAACGACGACACGCGCGCTTTCCTGTCGATCCCGGCGCGGCACGACGTCGCGCGACGGATCGATTGCGGTTTCCTCGCACAGCTCGTCGCCGAGCACCGGCTCGAGGATTGGGAAGCCGCCGAGCTCGCGCACGAACTCACCAGCGGCCTCGTCCGCCGCGCTTACCGTATCGACCAACCCGAAGCTGCCGCCAAGGCGGCCTGACCCCGGAGAGCCCCATGTTCGACCGTACCTATTACGCCACGCATCCCGACATGATGGAATGCGTCTCGAATGACGAACTGCGCGATCGCTACCTGATCCAGGATCTATTCCGCGCCGGTGAGTGCGTGCTCAACTACACGCATGCCGACCGCTTCGTGATCGGCGGCGTGGCAGTCGCGGGCGGTGCGGTCAAGCTGCCCGACCAGACCGAGCCGGCCTCGGCGGCGGGGCATCCGTTCCTCGAGCGGCGTGAGCTCGCGGTGGTCAATGTCGGCAGCGCCGAGGGCGTGGTGACCGTCGATGGAAAGACCTTCACGCTCGGCAACAAGGATTGCCTCTACGTCACGATGGGCGCGAAGGACGTGCAGTTCTCGGGCGAGGGCGCGCGTTTCTATCTGGCGTCGTGCCCCGCGCACAAGGCGTTCACCACGCGGATGATCTCGGTCGCCGATGCGACCGCGCTCGAGCGCGGGACCCTCGCCGAATCGAACGAGCGGACGATCTACCAGATGGTCATCCCCGGCATCTGCGACAGCGCGCAGCTGGTGATGGGCCTGACCGTGCTCAAGCCGGGTTCGGTGTGGAACACGATGCCCCCGCACATCCACGAGCGCCGCAGCGAGATCTATTTCTATTTCGAACTCGACGATCTCGATAAGGACCGCGTGTTCCATTACATGGGCGAGGGCGAAGCGACGCGCCACATCGTCATGGCAAACGAGGAAGCCGTGATCTCGCCGCCCTGGTCGATCCATATGGGGTCGGGCACCAAGGCCTATGCCTTCATTTGGGCGATGGCGGGCGAGAACCAGGATTATACCGACATGAGCGTGCTGGATATCTGCCAGCTGGCGTGATCTTCCTGCTCCCCTCCCGCTTGCGGGAGGGGAGGAGAAGACGAATGAATCCCTTCGATCTCACCGGCAAGGTCGCCATCGTCACCGGCGCCAACACCGGCATCGGCCAGGCGATCGCCGTTGCGCTCGCCGCGGCCGGCGCCGATGTCGCCTGTGTCGGCCGCACCCCGGCCGAGGACACCGTCCAGCAGATCCGCGCGCTCGGGCGGCGCGCGGAGATCGTCTCGGCCGATCTGTCGACGATCGAGCCTGTGCAAAGAGTCGTGGACGAAACCGTGGACAAGCTCGGCGGGCTCGACATCCTCATCAACAATGCCGGCATCATCCGCCGCGCTGACGCGGTCGATTTCACCGAGCAGGATTGGGACGCGGTGATCGACACCAACCTCAAGTCGGTGTTCTTCCTGTGCCAGGCGGCCGGGCGCCACATGATCGCGAATGGTGGCGGCAAGATCGTCAATATCGCCTCGATGCTGACCTTCCAGGGCGGCATCCGCGTGCCGAGCTACACCGCGTCGAAGAGCGGGATCGGCGGCCTCACCAAGCTGCTCGCGAACGAATGGGCGGCAAAGGGGATCAACGTCAACGCGATCGCGCCGGGCTATATCGCGACCAACAATACTGCGGCGCTGCAGGCCGACGAAAATCGCAACCGCTCGATCCTCGAGCGCATCCCGGCGGGCAAATGGGGCGATGCGAGCGATCTCGGCGGCGCGGCGGTGTTTCTGTGCAGCGCGGCGGCGGCCTATGTGCAAGGGCATATCCTGGCGGTCGATGGCGGCTGGCTGGCGCGCTGAGCCTTCAACCGTCACCCCGGCCTTGTGCCGGGGTCCACCGCGCCGCATGCGGGGGGTCGAGTTTAGGAGTGGACCCCGGCACGAGGCCGGGGTGACGGTTGGGGATTGGGTGACATGACGTTTCTGGCATTCGGCGAACTCATGCTGCGCCTGTCGCCACCCGGGCGCGAGCTGCTGATGCAGACGCCGAAGCTCGACGTGTGGATCGCCGGCGCCGAAGCCAATGTCGCCAGCGCGCTCGCCCGACTCGGGCACGATGTCGCGGTCGCGAGTGCGGTGCCCGACAACGATCTCGGCCGCGCGGCGCTGACCAGCCTGCGCGGTTCGGGGGTCGATACCACGGGCGTCCTGCTGCGCGGCGAGCGGATGGGGCTGTATTTCGTCACCTCGGGCGCCGGCCTGCGCGCGACCGAGGTGATCTACGACCGGGCTTACACGTCCTTCGCCGAAACGCCGACCGAAGCATGGGATTGGGACGCATTGCTAGACGGCGTCGACCGCTTGCATCTGTCGGGCATCACCCCCGCGCTCGGGCCAGTCCCTGCCGCCAGCGCGATCGCCGCGGCGCAAGCCGCCGCCGCCAAGGGCATCGCGATCTCGTTCGACGGCAATTGGCGCGGCAAATTGTGGGAGCGCTGGGACAGCGACCCGCGCGGCATCTTGACGCAATTGGTCGCGCACGCCGATCTGCTGTTCGGCAACCACCGCGACATCGCGCTGCTGCTCGATCGCGATTTCGGCAGCGATGGCGAGGATCGGCGACGCGAAGCGGTCGAGGCCGCGTTCGAAGCGTTCCCAAAGCTCCAGACGATCGCCTCCACGGCGCGCCACGTCGAGCATGTCGATCTCCACCGCCTGTCCGCGCGAATCGATACGCGCCAGGGCCATGCGCAGACCGACGAGGTCGTGCTCGCCGGGATCGTCGACCGGATCGGCGGCGGCGATGCGTTTGCGGCCGGCGTGCTCCACGCGCTGCGACGCGGCGGTGACATTGGCGAAGCGGCCAAGACGGGCCTTGCGCTCGCTGCGTTGAAGCATTCGCTGCCCGGCGACGCTTCGCTGTTCCGCCAGGCCGACATCGATGCCTATCTCGCGGGCGGGCTCGATGTCCGGCGCTGAGCTGACGCGGCGCGCGCTGCTCGGCAGCGGCGTTGCAACCTTGGCGATCGGCGCGAGCGGACTGCGCGCGGCGACGGCTACGCCGCGCGTGATCGCGTGTCAGGCGGGCCGCTTCGAGGGGGTCCGCTCGGGGGAAACGGTCGCGTATCGCGGGATCCGCTACGGCCGCGCCGAGCGCTTCCGCGCGCCGACGCCGTTCCGCTACGGCAGCGACGTCCATCGCGCCGACCAGTTCGGCGCGGTCGCACCGCAATCGGGGACGCTGTACGGGCCACAGTCGGAAGACTGTCTGTTTCTCAACATCTGGACCGACCCCAGCGCGGCGCGCGCCAAGCCGGTGATGCTCTACATCCATGGCGGTGCCTATTCCGGCGGCAGCGTCACCGATCCGCTCAACGACGGCGCACCGCTCGCGGCGCGTGGCGATGTCGTGGTCGTGACGGTCAACCACCGGCTCAACGCGCTCGGCTATCTGTACTTGGCGCGCTTTGACCCGCGCTTTGCCGATAGCGGCAATGCCGGGCAGCTCGACCTGATCCTCGCGCTGAAATGGGTGCGCGACAATATCGCGGCGTTCGGCGGCGATCCGAACCGCGTGATGGTGTTCGGCCAGTCGGGCGGCGGGGCCAAGATCGCCACAATGATGGGCATGCCCGCCGCGCGCGGGCTGTTCCAGCGCGCCGCGACGATGAGCGGGCAGCAGGTCACCGCCTCGGGCCCGCTGAACGCGACCGCGCGCGCGCGCGCCTATCTCGGCAAGCTCGGGGTCGACGAGCATAACCTGGCACCGTTGCTTGCGATGCCGCCCGAGCGGCTCGTCGCCGCGCTCGATGCGACCGATCCGATCCTCGGCGGCGGGGTCTATTTCGGCCCGGTGCTCGACATGAAATGGCTCGAGCGGCATCCCTTCTGGCCCGACGCCAATCCGCAGGGGCTCGGTATTCCGCTGATCCTGGGAAATGTCCGCGACGAGACGCGCGGCTTCATCGCGATCGACGGTCCCAAGATCAAAGGCCTCAGCTGGGACAATATCGCCGCCCGGATGGCGCCCGAACTGCGGATCGATATCCTCCCAGAATGGGTCGTCGCGCAATATCGCGCCCATTTCCCCGACTGGTCGCCGGTCGATGTGTTCTACGGTGCGACCACCGCCGGGCGGAGCTGGCGCGGTCAGGTGATCGAGGCCGAGGCGCGCGCGCAAGCCGGGGCGCCGGCCTGGGTCTATCAGGTCAATTTCGGCTCGCGCACCGATCCGCGGCGCGGCGCCTTTCATACGATGGACATTCCGCTAGCGTTCGGCACGCTCGGCGCGCGCGGGTCGCAGACCGGCACGGGCGCCGACGCACGGGCCGCATCGCGCGCGTTGCAGGACAGCTTCGTTGCCTTCGCCAAGACCGGCGATCCGAACCATCCAGGCCTGCCCGAATGGCCGCGCTACGGGCTCGCCCAACGTGCGACGATGATGATCGACAGCGTCCCCCAGCGCGCCGACGATCCGCGCCGCTGGCAGCGCGAACTGTTCGCGCGCGTCCCCTACATCCAGCCTGGCAGCTGACTCAAAAACGTCGTTGACACCGGTTACCAAAATGGACATTCATAGCGCCAGGACGAGATCGCCGCAGAGCGACCGTCGCGCAGGAGAGGAGTCACGCGCCGTCGCGGCGTAGAATTCCCTCTCCCGCTCGCTGTTCCGAAGCTCCGCCAAGGAGCCGGCGCAGCAACCGGTGTCAATCACCGCTCCGCGACAACGCGCGGCGGTTAGGGGGGATGAGATATGAGCACGCTTTCCAAAAGCTTGAAGCTACAGCACGGCGTTTCGGCCGGCGCGATCGTCGCCGCCTTGCTGCTGCCCGCCGCCGCGTTTGCGCAAGCCACGCCGGGCTCGCCCGCGCAGCCGGTCACCGCGGGTCCAGTTGACAGCCAAGCCACCGACACGACCCCAGATTCCGCCGCCGATAGCACCGGCCAGGACATCGTCGTCACCGGCTTCCGCCAGTCACTGCAGGCGGCGCTCAACGTGAAGAAGAACTCGGTCGCCGCGGTCGATTCGATCGTCGCCGAGGACATCGCGAAGTTCCCCGACCAGAATCTCGCCGAATCGCTCCAGCGCATTCCCGGCATCTCGATCCAGCGCGACGCGGGCGAAGGCCGCGCGATCACCGTGCGCGGGTTGGGCGCGCAATTCACCCGCGTCCGCGTCAACGGGATGGAGACGGTCGCGACCTCGACCGATGGCGCCAGCGCAAACCGCGACCGCGCATTCGATTTCAACGTCTTCGCCTCCGAACTGTTCAGCTCGCTCGTCGTCCACAAGACCGCCGAAGCCTCGCTCGACGAAGGCTCGCTCGGCGCGGTGGTCGATCTCAACACGGGCAACCCGCTCGGCGGCAAGAAAACGGGCTTCACCGGCGCGCTGTCGGTGCAGGGTTCGTACAATACGCTCGCCAAGACGATCGGCCCGCGCGTCGCGGGGCTGCTGTCGTGGCGCAACGACGCCGGGACCTTCGGCGTATCGATTTCGGGCGCCTATTCGAAGCTCGACACGCTCGAGCTCGGCAACAACACGACGCGCTGGGCGCAGGCGCAGTTCGACTCGGTCAACGGCACACCGTGCTATTTCAACACGACCGGCACCGGCGCGGCGCAGGTCTTCACGACACGCGCGTCGAACAGCGGCGGCGTCTATCGCTCGAGCGCGGCGTGCGACAAGGCGTCGCTCGCCTTCCACCCGCGCATCCCGCGCTACGGCGTGATCAAGCATGACCGCGAACGGCTCGGCCTGACCGCGAGCGTCCAGTTCGCGCCGACCGAGAAGACCAGGATCTCGATCGACGGGCTCTATTCGAAGTTCAAGGAAACGCGCGAGGAGCAATGGGCCGAAGTGCTCATGCGCAGCAACGAGCGGTCGATCGATCTGGTCAACCCGGTCTATGACAAGAACAACAATCTGATCTCGGCGACGCTCAACGACGCGTACAACCGCAACGAACATTATCTGCGCAAGTCGAGCACCGAATTCTACCAGATCGGCGGCACCTGGGACCAGGACGTCACCGACAAGCTCCGCTTCACGCTGCTCGGCGGCGTGTCCAAGTCCGACGCGAGCATCCCGGTCGAGACGACCATCCTGTTCGACAACAAGGCGGCGCAGGGGTATCAATACGATTACACCAACATGGCGAGCCCCAAGCTGACCTTCGGCGGCAACGTCGCCGATCCGACCAGCTATCAGCTCTCCGAAATCCGCGATCGCCCGTCCGACACGGTCAACAAATTCCGTACCGCGCAGCTGCGCGGCGAGTGGGACGTCGCCGAGGGGTTCCAGATCAAGGCGGGCGGCGTCTACCGCAAGTTCAGCTTCGATACCGTCGGCTTCACGCGCGACACCGTGGTGTGCGGCAATGGCGGTAAGGATCTGGTGCTCGGCACGCTCAATTGCTCGCCGAGCTCGGCGATCGCGCCGGGGTCGGTCTACGGCTTCCCGGTGACGGCGGCGCTGGCGGATGTCGTCAGCCTCGGTTCCGCCGGGCAGCCCGCCGGGACCACGACGCAATATGCGATCGCCAACATTCCCGCCGCGGCGGCCTATACCAACCTCTACAACCGCGCGCTCGTCGTCGACCCCGGCAACACGCGCAGCGTGTCCGAAGAGGTCAAGGGCGCCTATCTCGAGTTCGACACCAAGGGCGAGCTGTTTGGCTTACGCTATGCCTTCAATGCGGGGGTGCGCTATGTGCGGACCGACCAGGTCTCGGCCGGTCTGGTCAGCGGCGTCGCGGCGACGGTCAAGCGCGACTATGACGATTGGCTGCCGTCGCTCAACGTCGCGCTCTATCCGACCGAGAACATCATCGTCCGCGGCGCCGTCGCCAAGGTGATGACGCGCCCGTCGCTCGGCAATCTGACGCCGGGCGGGTCGGTCGACGGGTTCAACTTCAAGATCACCAACGGCAACCCGTTCCTCGATCCGTTCCGCGCGACCGCCTACGATCTCGCGCTGGAATGGTATTTCGCACCCCAGTCGATCGCCTCGATCGCGCTGTTCAAGAAATCGATCGACAGCTTCCCGGTGTCGAGCACGATCACGGGGACGCTCGCCGACGCCGGGCTGACCAAGGCCGTGCTTCCGCCGAGCTCGCCCGCGTTCATCAATTTCGATCCGACCCAGCTCTACAGCATCTCGACCACGGTCAACGGGACCGGTGCATCGCTCAAGGGGATCGAACTGTCGGTGCAGGCGCCGTTCAAGTTCCTGCCGGGCTTCCTCAAGAATTTCGGCGGGATCGCCAACGCGACCTTCATCGACAGCACGGCAAGCTACGGCGTGGTCGGACCGTCGACGCTGGTGTGCGCGACGCAGTTCACCTGCCGGCTGGTCGCGCCGGCCGCGGTGCAGCGCACCTCGACGCTGTTCGGCCTGTCGAAAAAGGCGTTCAACGGCACGCTTTATTATGAGGACGCCAAGTTCAGCGCGCGCGGCTCGATCAGCTATCGCGGGCCGTATGTCGACCAGAACAGCGGCACCGGGAACGTCTTCGAAGGCTATACCGCGACGACCAATATCGATGCGTCGGTGCGCTATCGCTTCACCAAATGGCTCGAAATGTCGATCGAGGGGACCAACCTCACCGACACCTATCGCTATCGCTACACCGATCTCGACGCGAACCGGAATTACGAGAACAACCATTTCGGGCGCACGATCCTGGTCGGCGCACGCATGAAGCTCTGACCTCGAACGCTTTCCTCCCCTCGCGGACGGTGCCGGACCCCGGCATCGTCCGTCTCTTTTTCAGGAGCCGTTGGATGCTCGACCGGCGCAGCGCGATACTCGGGACCCTGGCGAGCGGGCTGGCGGGCAGCGCGCTCGCGCAGACTGCACCTCCGCGGAGGGCGGGTGCTGCGGTGGCCGGCTTGCCCGAGCCCGAGGAGACGATCGACCTGTGGCCGCACGGCGCGCCCGGTGCGCCCGCGCGCGCGTTGGTCGAGACGGTCGAGGAGCGCAGCACCGATCCGGTGTTGGCCGATCGCGCAATGACCGGGATCAGCCGCCCGCGGCTCGTCGTGTTTAGGCCGCGCATCGCCAACGGCTCGGCGGTGCTCGTCGCGCCGGGCGGGGGCTATGCGCGCGTGGTGATCGACAAGGAGGGCTATGAGCTGGGCCGCTGGCTCGCGGCGCGCGGCTTCACGGTGTTCGTGCTCTTCTACCGCTTGCCGGGCGAGGGCTGGGCGGCGGGCCCTGACGTCGCGCTTGCTGATGCGCAGCGCGCGATGCGCGTCATCCGGTCGCGCGCGCGGGACTATGGCGTCTATCCCGAGCGCGTAGCGGCGATGGGCTTTTCGGCGGGCGGGCACGTCTGCGGCGATCTCGCGACGCGTTTCGATGCGCGCGTCTACAGCCCGGTCGATGCCGCCGACCGGCTGGCGGCGCGGCCGGATGTCGCGGCGTTGATCTATGCGGTGCAAGCGATGACGCCCGAGCTGGCGCATCCCGGATCGCGCGATCTGCTGATCGGTCGGGCTGCGAGCGAGACGCTGGCGCTCGCGCATTCGACCGCGCACGCGGTGACGGCGCGGACGCCGCCGTGCTTTCTTGCGCATGCCGAGGACGACACCACGGTCAAGGTCGAGAACACGCTCGAATTCCGCGCGGCGTGCAAGGTGGCGCGGATTGCGGTCGAAACGCATCTCTTCACGGCGGGCGGGCACGGCTTCGGGCTGCGCCGCGCGATGGGGAAGCCCGCCGAGGCCTGGCCCGAGCTGTTTCTGGCCTGGGCACGGACGCAGGGGCTCGGCTAGGGTGCACGGATGATAGATGTCGGATTGATCGGGTACGGGCTCGCCGGGGCGTCCTTCCATGCGCCGCTGATCGGCGCGGTTGCGGGGTTGCGGCTCGCGAGCGTGGTGACGTCGCGGGCGGAGGCGGTGACGCGCGACTGGCCCGAGGCGAAGGCGGTGCGCGATGCCGACGCGCTGTTTGCCGATCCGGATATCGGCCTGGTGGTGATCGCCACGCCCGACCATCTCCACGCGCCGCTCGCCATGGCCGCGCTCGAAGCGGGCAAGCCCGTCGTGATCGACAAGCCGTTCGTGACCGATCCCGCCGATGGTGCCGCGCTGATCGCGCTGGCGGACGCGAAGGGGCTCATGCTGTCGGCGTTCCACAATCGGCGCTGGGATGCAGATTTCCTGACGGCGCGTGCCGTGCTTGATGCGGGGCTGCTCGGCGAGATCGCGCTCGCCGAGTTGCGCTGGGACCGCTTTCGCCCGGCGATCAAGCCCGGCTGGCGCGAGACCGCGGGGGCGGGGCTGCTCAACGATCTCGGCCCGCATCTGCTCGACCAGGCGCTGCAGCTGTTCGGGATGCCCGAAGCGCTCACTGCCGATCTGGCCACGCAGCGCACGGCGGCAACGACCGAGGATTATTTCGAACTCACGCTGCACTATGGTGCGCGCCGGGTGATCGTCTCGGCGGCAACCCTGCTTGCGGCACCGCGCCCGCGCTTTGCGCTCCACGGGACCGGCGGGAGCTTCGTCAAACATGGCATCGATCCGCAGGAAGCGGTGCTGCGCGCGGGGCTGCCGCCGACGACGCCTGGCTTCGGGGAGGATGCGCCCGATGCCTATGGCACGCTGACCGATGCCGACGGCGTCGCGCGGGCGGTGCCGAGCGAACGCGGCGACTGGCGGGGCTATTACGAAGGGGTCGTGGCGACGCTTACCGCAGGCGCCGCAGCGCCGGTTCCGGCGGGGGAAGCACTGAGCGTCATGCGCTTGATCGCGCTTGCGCGCGAGAGTGCGGCGGGCGGGCGGAGGCTCGCCC
>NZ_JH584241.1:917156-931521 GCF_000241485.1 Sphingomonas sp. PAMC 26605 | reverse complement strand
CCCCCTCCCGCAAGCGGGAGGGGAGGACGTGTCGCCGACGGCACTCATCAACTCTTGGAGATGACCGGCTCTTGGAGCCGAACGAGCCGGCTACCAGCCGGATTATCGTGCGAGGGGTGCATGCTCGATATGCGGCAGCACATGGCGCGCGAACAGATCGGCCTCGGCGGCGTGCGGATAGCCCGAGAGGATGAACGCCTCGATCCCCATCTCGCGATAGGCGTTGAGCTTGGCGAGCACCTGGTCGGGATCGCCGACGATCGCGGCACCACAGCCCGAGCGCGCACGCCCGACGCCGGTCCACAGATTGGCCTCGGCATAGCCATCGTCCGACGCACCCTCGCGCAGCGCGGCCTGCGCGGCGACCCCGGCCGAGGTCGAATCGAGCGACTTGGCGCGGATCGCGGCACCTTCGGCAGCATCGAGCTTCGACAGCAGCCGGGTGGCGGCGGTGCGCGCCTCGGCTTCGCTGTCACGCACGATGACGTGTGCGCGGTAGCCGAACTTCAGCGTGCGACCGTGCGCGGCGGCGCGCGCGGTCATGTCGGCGATGATCCCGGCGACGACCTCCTGCTTGTCGGGCCACATCAGGAACACGTCGCAGCCCTTGGCGGCGGCTTCGCGCGCGTCGGGCGAGAGCCCGCCGAAATAGAGCAACGGCGCCTTGCCCGAGACGGTGCCGACGCGCGGCGGATCGATCTTCAATTTCCAGAACTCGCCGTCATGGTCGAGCGGCTGGCCGTTGAGCAGCGTCTTGAGGATCTGCATCGCCTCGACCGTGCGCGCATAGCGTGGGCCCGAACCCAGCGTCTCGCCGGGCATGTCCGACGAGATGATGTTGACGGTCAGCCGCCCACCGAGCAGCCGGTCGATCGTCGCGATCTGGCGCGCGAGCTGCGGCGGCCAGGTCTCGCCGATCCGCACCGCCATCAGCAGCGCCATGCGCTCGAGCATCGGCGCGATCGCCGCGGCGAAGGCAGTCGTGTCGATCCCGAGCTGATAGCCCGAGGGGAGCAAGATATTGTCGAACCCGCCGCTCTCGGCCTGCAGCACGATGTCGCGGCAATGCTCCCAGCTCGACTTGAGCTTGGCATCGGGGACGCCGAGGAACTCGTAATCGTCGTCGCACAGCGCCGAGAACCAGCTGATCTCGCACGGCGGGAGCGCGCTCACGGCAGCTTCTCCCCGCGCGCCGCGACAAGCACGTCGTACCACGTCTGGCGGGTGAACTTCACCTTGTAGACGTCCGCGATCTCGCCGATCCGCGCGACATTCTGCGTGCCGACGATCGGGATCACGCGTGCCGGGTGCGCCATGATCCAGGCATAGGCCGCCGCCGCGCGCGACACGCCCGCCGCGTTCGCCACGACGTCGAGCGCCGCCGCGACCGCGTTTGCGTGGTCATCGCCCGGCGCACCGAGTCGCCCGCCGCCGAGCGGCGACCAGGCGAGCACCGCCACATCGCGTTCCATCGCGAAATCGAGCACGCCGTTGGTGATCGGTTCGAGTTCGAGCGGCGAGAATTCGGGCTGGACGCTCGCCAGCGGGATCGTCAGCAGCGCCGACAGCGCCTGCGTCTGTGCGAGCGTGTAGTTCGACACGCCGACCGCGCGAACCTTGCCGCTCGTCACCATCTCTTCGAGCGTGCGCGCGACTTCGTGCGGATGCGCGAGAATGTCGGGACGGTGGACCTGGTAGAGATCGACCTGCTCGACCTGCAGCCGCTTGAGCGAGGTCTCGAGCGCGCGCATCAGATAGGCGCGGCTCGAATTGTACGGCACTGGCGGGGTGATGCCGCCCTTGGTCGCGAGCACCATCCGGTCGCGCATCCCGGGCGAGGCGGTCAGGATCTGTCCAAGCAACGCTTCGGCATCGCCGAAACCGCCCGATCCGTTGAACCCGTAAATGTCGGCGGTGTCGAACAAGGTGACGCCAGCGGCGAACGCCGCCTCGATCAGCGCCTGTCCCTCGGCCAGAGTGACGCCGGCAAAACGCCACATTCCCCAGGCGATCGGTGCGACCTCTATTCCGCTCTTGCCGAGGGGCCGCAATTCGGGTGTAAGTGTGATTTCAGACATCGTTGTCATATGAGGCGAATCCCGTGGTAGAGCAAGTGCGATATGGGCTGGTCGGCACTGGAATGATGGGTGTCGAGCATATCACCAACCTCGCCATCACCCCCGGCGCGGTGGTGACGGCGCTGGCCGATCCCGCTGCGGGATCGCTCGGATGGGCGAAGGATGCGCTCGGCGATGCGGGGGGCCACGCGACCGCGTTCGACTCGGTCGAGGCGCTCGCCGCCAGCGGACTGTGCGATGCGGTGATCGTCGCCAGCCCTAATTTCACGCACCGCGCCGTGCTCGAGCCGCTGTTCGACGCGGGGCTCCACATCCTGTGCGAGAAGCCGCTCGCGACGACGCTCGACGATTGCCGCTGGATCGTCGATCGCGCGGGCGCAACCGACAAGGTGTTCTGGACCGCGATGGAATATCGCTACATGCCGCCCGCGGCCGAGTTCATCGCCGACATCCATGGCGGCAAGATCGGCAAGCTGCAGATGCTGTCGATCCGCGAGCATCGCTTCCCCTTCCTGGTCAAGGTCGCCGACTGGAACCGCTTCAACCGCAACACCGGCGGGACGATGGTCGAGAAATGCTGCCACTTCTTCGACCTCATGCGGCTGATCACGCAGAGCGAGGCGGTGCGCGTCTATTGCTCGGGCGCGATGGACGTCAATCATCTCGACGAGACGTACGACGGCGAGCGGCCCGACATCATCGACAACAGCTACACGACGGTCGATTTCGCCAATGGCGTGCGCGCGATGCTCGATCTGTCGATGTTTGCCGATGGCGCGGAGAATCAGGAAGAGATCACTGCGGTCGGCAGCGAGGCGCGGCTCGACGTGCTGATCCCCGAGGGCGCGCTGGTCCACAGCCCGCGTGTCGGCTTCCGCAATCCGAAGCAGGCGACGCGCCGCGTCGTCCACACCGACCAAAACGCGCTCGAAGCGGGCAGCCATCACGGATCGACCTTCTACGAGCATCAGCGCTTCAACGCCGCGGTACGCGGCGCGGGTCCGGTCGAGGTCACCGCGCGCGACGGGATGATGGCGGTCGCGATCGGCACCGCCGCCGAGATCAGCGCACGCGAGCACCGCGTCGTCGAAATGGCCGAACTGGGAGTCTGAGCAAGAAGCGGAGCTTTACTGCTGGCAAGCATGATCACGCTGTCAGAACGGCCGTAACGATAATACCCATCGCAAGGATGGGATATCACTGAGGGGATGATTGATGAAAGCACTGCATCTGGCGGGAGTGGCCACGCTCGCGCTGCTCGCCGCGACACCTGCCATGGCGCAAACGGCTCCCGCCGCGACCGGCCAAACCGAGCCGGCAAACCCCGATGAGGCGGCGCCTGGCGATATCGTTGTCACAGCGCAGAAGCGGTCCGAGCGATTGCAGGACGTGCCCGTCGCGGTTTCGGTCGTCTCGGGCGACGCGCTCGCCACGCAGGGCAAGCCGAGCCTCGAAGGCGCGCAATATCTCGTGCCGTCGCTCAACTTCCTCAAATCGGGGACGACGCTCAACCAGTCGCTGTTCCTGCGCGGGGTCGGCACCTCGACCTTCTCGATCGCTGGCGAGCCGTCGATCTCGACCGTCGTCGACGGCGTCGTGTTCGCGCGCGCGGGCGAGGCGTTCGGGGATCTCGTCGATATCGACCAGCTCGAGGTGCTGCGCGGGCCGCAGGGCACGCTGTTCGGCAAGAATGCGAGCGCTGGCGTGATCAACATCATCTCGAAGAAGCCGACCAACACGCTCGGCGGCTATGTCGAGGCGGGCTTCTTCACCGACAGCGAATATCGCGGTCGCGCGGTGCTCAACGTGCCGCTCGGCGAAAGCGTGCGTTCGCGATTGACCGGCTTCTACACCAATTACGACGGCAACATCCGCAACACCGCCAATGGCAAGCTGGTCAACGGCTTCGAACATTATGGCGGCCGGTTGCAGGTCGACGCCGATGCCGGGCCGAACGTGAAGCTCGCCTTCATCGCCGATTATCATCACAACGATGACGATTGCTGCGGCGAGGTGATCGCCACCGGGCCGATCAATGCGACGACCGGTGCGGTCACCACCAACGCTTCGACTGCGGTGCTGCCGACGCCGCGCGGCACCAACACGCGCGAACTGGCGCAGGATCTCGTCACGCGCACGACCGAGACGGGCTACGGCTTCTCGCTCCAGGCCGACATCCAGGCGGGCACGCAGACCGTCACCTCGATCACCGCCTATCGCGACTACAAGAATACCGAGATCCGCGACGGCGACTTCCTGCCCGCGGCCTATATCGGCTTCAACCAGCTCCACGATTTCGGGCCACAGACGGGCAACACCTTCAGCCAGGAATTGCGGCTGACTTCGCCGGGGCACCAGTTCCTGACCTATGTGCTCGGCGCTTATTATTCGCGCGCCGAGAGCGAGCGGATCTTCACGCGCAACGATCAGGTCTGCAATGCGGCGGTCAATCCCGCGCCGACCGCGCTGACGCCGTGCTCGAGCCCACTCGCCGCGCCGTCGACCTTCCCGACCGGGACCGCCGATTTCGGATCGGTGTTCAAGAATTTCGCCTTGTTCGGGCAGGGCACGGTCAATCTCGCCTCGCGTTTCCGCGTGATCGGCGGGCTTCGCTACACGGTCGATCAGCTCGACGTGTTCCACATCCGCCGCACCACGCTCGCCGGCCCTGGCATCAACGGCAATTTCGACGCGGGCGTCTACAACAATGGCCTTGGCGGCGGTGTCTCGAACGGCGTTCCGTTCCGCGGCAAGGCAACCAACGAGAATCTGTCGGGCAAGGCCGGCGTCCAGTTCGACATCTCGCGCGGCTCGACCGCGTATGCCACCTATGCGCGTGGCTATAAGGGCCCGGCGTTCAACGTCTTCTACAATCTGACCGCGACGGGCACCAACACGATCGCGCCCGAGACGTCGGATTCGTACGAGCTCGGTCTCAAGAACAGCTTCTTCGGTGGCAAGCTGACGCTCAACCTCGCAGCCTATTACGCGAAATATCACAATTTCCAGGCGAACAATCCCGATCTGGTCGCGGGCGTGGTGGTCACGCGCTTCACCAACGCCGGCGATGTTTCGACGCGCGGGGTCGAGCTCGACACGACCTTCCGTCCGGTGCGGGATCTCAATCTGACCGGCGGGCTTGCCTATACCGATGCGCATGTCGACGCGTTCAAGGCGCCGCTCGGTGCGGCGGTCGTGCCGGCCGGCACGCCGCTTGGCTTCGCGCCGAAGTGGAAGGGCAATCTCAGCGCCGATTACCGCGTCCGCACCAACGGGTTCGCCGACGTGCTGCTCGGCGCGCAGGGGTCGTATCAGAGCAGCGAACTCGCGCTGTTCTCGGCCGATGCGGTGCAGCGGCGGCTCGGGACGATCGGGGCGTATGGGCTGGTCAATCTGTCGGCGGGGCTCGTCAGCAAGGACGAGCATTACAAGCTGACCTTCCAGGTGCGCAACCTGTTCGACCAGAGTTTCGCCGCGTCGATCATCAACGGCGGGCCGGGCGGGGCGTATCGCTACCAGATCCCGCGCGATGCCGATCGGTACTTTGGCGTGACGGGCCGGGTGACGTTCTGACCTTTCAGATCCTCCCTCGCGCAGCGGGGGAGGGGGACCGCCAGCCTTCTTCAGGCTGGTGGTGGAGGGGGCCGCCACAAGCGTGACGCCCGCGGCACGCCCCCCTCCACCCTTGGCTGAATGCTCAGGGTCCCCCTCCCCCGGTTCCCGGGGGAGCATTTTTTAGTGCACGGCGACCAGCCCGTCGCCGCGCTCGCTCTCGTCCACCGGCACGATCACCGGGATGAGCAAGTGGATCGCCAGCAACGCCGCCAGATACGACCCCGCGCAGATCGCCAGCGCCGGCGCATAGCCCCACCCATGCTCGAGCGCATGGGCCTGGAAAGCGATCATCCCGATCGAGCAGAGATTGCCGCAGAACGCCGCCATCCCGATCCGGCTGCCGACCGCGCGGGCCGGCGTGATGTCGGTCGTCACGCCGAACACGTTGGTCGAAAAGCCCTGGTGCGCGAACAGCACGAGCCCGAGCAGCACCGCCGCGACCCACGGGTTCGACTCCGACTGGACGAACACCACCGGCAGCACGAGCAGCGCATAACCGAGCATCGTCGTTTTGCGCGCGCGGTTGACGCTCCACCCGTGCGCGATCAGCCGCGTCGGCAGATACCCGCCGGTCAGCGCGCCGAGCGCGGCCATCGCGTAGACGAGCGCGATCGGAAGCCCCAGCGTCCCCTGCGGCAGTCCGAACAGCCGGTGGAACAGGTCGGGCAGCCACAGCAGCATGAAGAACCACACTTGATCCGACAGGATCTTGGCGATCGCGATCGCGGCGGTCTCGCGCGAGCGCAGGATGCTGAGCCACGGCACCGGCGCCGGCGCGACGGCATCGAGCGCGACGGGCCTGACGCGGATCGCGAGCCATACGCCGACCCACACCACGCCGAGCCCGCCTGCCAGCAGGAACGCCGCCTGCCAGCCATAGGCGACCGCCAGCACGGGGATGAACAACGGCGTGACGATCGCGCCGACATTGGGCGCGATGTTGCCGATGCCGAGCGCGAGCTGACGATCCTTGTGGTTGAAATAGGTCGCTGCGGTCTTCACTGCCGCTGGCGTGCCCACCGATTCGGCGATGCCGAGCAGGATGCGCGCGGCGAAGAAGGCGGGCACCGTCGTGGCGAAGGCGTGCGCCATCCCCGCAAGGCTCCACACCAGCACGCCGAGCGCGAAGCCGAGCCGCAGTCCGACGCGATCGAGGAACCAGCCGGTGCCGAGAAAGGCGAAGGCGGTCGAGATCTGGAACGCGATGCCGAGCGTCGCGTAATCGCGGTTCGACCAGCGAAACTGTGCCTCGAGCGTCGGCTTCAGGAGGGCGAGAATCTGCCGGTCGACATAATTGAGCATCACCGCGACGAACACCATCGCGACGATGATCCAGCGTGCTGTCCCGCCCCTGATTGTCATTCCGATCCGCTCCCGTCCTTTTCATGCGACAGCGTTGTCAGATCGAGCGCGCTTGCGCTAGACCCAACGCTCCGTCACCCCGGCCTTGTGCCGGGGTCCACCGCGCCGCGAATATTCGCAGGCCCGGTGTGCGGCACGGTGGATGCCGGAACAAGTCCGGCATGACGGATAGGAAGAATGGCGAGCAAATACCCGAAACGTCCGCTCCCGATGGCCGCCGACCTCTATGGCGACCTGTACGGCGACATCGAAACGGCGCCAAAGCATGACTGGCGCAGCTACGTCCCCGGGCTCGTTGTGGTCGCGATGGGGACGCTCGCCGCAGGGTTCCTGTCGGATCATTATGGCGTGCCACTGACATTGATGGCGCTGCTGATCGGTCTCGCGCTCAATTTTCTCAGCGCCGATGCGCGGCTGACGCCTGGGCTGGCCTTCGCGTCGCGCTCGCTGCTGCGCTGGGGGATCGTGCTGGTCGGCGTGCGGATCACCTTTGGGCAGATCGTCGCGCTCGGGCCGGTCGCGTTGCTATGTGTTGTGCTGATCGTCGCGCTGACGATGGGGGCGGGGATCCTCGCGGCGCGGCGCTTCGGCTTCGACACCGCGTTCGGCGTGCTCGCCGGAGGCGCGGTCGCGATCTGCGGGGCGAGTGCTGCGATGGCGCTGGCGACGACGCTCGGCGAGAAGCGCACGACGCAGGCGCAACTGACGCTCGTGCTGGTCGGCATCTCGGCAATGAGCGCGAGCGCGATGATGCTTTATCCGCTCGTCGCGCACGCTTTCCACATGAGCGACCTCAAGGCCGGCTTCCTGCTCGGCGCGGCGATCCACGATGTCGCGCAGGCGCTGGGAGCGGGCTATTCCTATTCGGACGGCGCGGGCGGAATCGCTGCGATCGTGAAGCTGACGCGCGTGGCGCTGCTCGCGCCGGTTCTCGCGGTCGTCGCGATGGCGCTGGCGCGCTGGGGTGGCGGCGGGGAGGCCGCTAAGGGGCCGGGCGTGCCGTGGTTCGTCATCGGCTTCTTCGTGCTCGCCGGGATCAATTCGTTCGGCGTGATCCCGCCGATCGTCGCGGGCGGCGCCGAGAAGATCGCCGCGGCGATGCTGGCGACCGCAGTGACCGCGACCGCGATCCGTTCGCCGCTCGCGCAACTGCTCGAGGCGGGACCCAAGCCGCTGCTGGTGATCCTGATCGCAACGCTGGTGGCGTTCGGCCTGGCGCTGGCGGCGGCGTTGCTGCTGATCGGATAGCGCTGCCTCCCCTCTCTGGAAGGAGGGGGGCGAGGGGTGGGTTGCTCGCAATGGGAACGCCACGCTCGACTACGGGCCGACCCACCCCCAACCCCTCCTTTCCAGGGAGGGGAGACGGCTACGTTCTGACCGGCCCGGTCGATTCGCGCACGATCAGTTCGAACCTCACTTCGCGCTGCTCGATCGGCGCATCGGCGGGGCTGAGCAGCAGGTCGGCCGCCTGATACGCCATCTCGCGCGTCGGCTGGCGGATCGTGGTGAGCGGCGGCCAGACGAAGCCCGCGAGCGCGGTGTCGTCGAACCCCGCGACCGACAGCTGTCCGGGCACCGCCAGCCCGCGCCGATGCGCGGCGGTCAGCGCGCCCGCCGCCATATCGTCGCTCGACGCGAAGATCGCGGTCGGTCGCTCCCGCAGCGCGAGCAGGTCTTCCGCCGCCCGCGCGCCCGAAGCGAAGTCATAGCTGCCCTCGCGGACCAAAACCGGGTCGAGCGGCACGCCCTCCTGCCCGAGCGCACGCGCATAGCCGCGCATCCGCTGCCCGCTCGTCGCATAGCTCGGATGCCCGGCGATGAACCCGATCCGGCGATGGCCGAGGTCGAGCAGATGCGTCGTCATGACGCGCGCCGCCTCCTTGTTATCGATGAAGGTCGAGCTTGCGAGTTCGACGCCACTCCCCGGCGAAACCCGCACGAAGCGCACGCCGCGCCGCGCGAGCAGATCGAGTACCTGTGGATGGTCTGAGATGGGCGGGGTGAGGATCAACCCGTCGACATGCGTCGCATCGACCAGATTCTCGATATCGTCGAGCAGCGTGTCGGCGTTGCGGTCATAGGGTTGTGCGATCATCCGCACACCGTCCTGTGCGCAGCGATCGCGGATGCCCGACTGCATCTCGTAGACGTAATACGGGCTGGGATTGTCGCAGATCAGCGCGATCTGGAAGCTGCGCTTGCCCGCGAGCGAGCGCGCCGCGGTGCTCGGGCGGAAGTTGAGTTCGGCGACCGCGGCCTCGACCTTGGCGCGCGTTTCCACGCCGACATAGCGCTCCTTGTTGAGGACGCGCGAGACGGTTTTGATCGAGACCCCCGATACTCGCGATACGTCCTTGATCGTCACGCGCAAATGCCGGCTCCCCATTGCCCCGCTGCGGGTGTGCCGCAGCAGGGGCGGGTCGGCAATACGCCGCGCGCGGGTCACGCCGCCGATTGCGTCGCCGATCGCGTCGCCGATCATGCCATTGTGTTGCGCCCGCGCTGGATCGTCGCGGTGTGGCCGATGCTCGCCGCGGTGGAGGCGGCCTTGATCGTGTCGAGCATGATCCAATCGTTGCTCGCGCTGCTCGGCGTCAGCGTCATCGCCATATAGCCGCGGCGCGAGGTGTCGCACCATTTGAGCTCGGGATTTGCACGCACCAGCGTCGCCGCGATCACCTTGGGGTCGGTTCGCGTCGCGGCCTCATAGCCCGGCGAGCTGACCGCGTGGCCGGCGAATTCGACCCCGGCGGGCTTGCCATCCTGGCCAAGGTCATAGGCCCAGGCATTGTGGCTGTCGCCCGACAGCACGATCAAATTCGCACCGAGCGCCTGCGCGCCTTTGAGGAAACGCGCGCGCGCGGCGGGATAGCCGCCCCAATTGTCGTAATTGAAGGGCAGGCCGGCCTTGGCGGCGGCAACGCCGGCGAGGATGTAATTCTTCGCGCGGGCCGGCGCATCCGGGGCGACCCAGCCGAGCGCGTCCGGCGGCATCACCGTCTCGCCCATGATCGTGCCGAAGCCGACCACCTGCCAGCGCTGCCCCTGGCGGACCGATTGCGCCATCGCGTGGGTGAGCCAGCTTTCCTGCTGGCTGCCCATCATCGTCACTGCCGGATCCATCCACGCGCCGTCGCGGAAGCGCTTGAGCGCCGCCATCGGATCGGCGGCGGCGAACAGCGGCGCGACATCGGGCTGCTTGGTCCGCGCGAGCAGCCGCGTCTCGGTGCGAAACAGCGTCGCGAGCGTGCCGATGTCATACGCTTTCCACGGTTCGTCCGAGACGGGCATCCATTCGCGATACGCCTGGATCGAGGCGGCGCGGCGCGCATTCCAGTCGCCTTCGTCGGCCTGGTGGTTCTCGGCGCCGCCCTCCCAGCTGTCATTGGCCGATTCGTGATCGTCCCACTGTACGATCATCGGCACCTTCTGGTGGAGCGCCTGCAAGGCCGGGTCGCTGCGATACGAGGCATAGCGGATGCGATAGTCGGCGAGGTGGAGCAGTTCGGTCGCGGGCAAGGGCACGCGGCCGGAGACCTGATCCTTGAGCGCGGGATAGTCGCCGGTGCGATATTCGTAGAAATAGTCGCCGAGATGGATCGCGAGGTCGAGATCGCCGCGCGCCGCGGCATGGGCATAAGCGTTGAAATAGCCATAGGGCAGGTTCGAGCACGAGAAGGTGGCGGTGCGGAAGCGCTCGACCGGGCCGACCGGGAGCGTGCGCGTCGTGCCGACGGGCGAGATGCTGCCGTCGGGCGCGACGAAGCGATAGTGATAACGCGTTCCGGGCTTGAGGCCATCGACGGTGATCTTGGCGGTGAAATCGCGCCACACGCCCGTGATCTGCGATCCACCCGCCGCGACGCGCGCGAAATCGGGGGTTTCGGACAGCTCGACGCGTAGTTCGGCGGTATCGCCGCTGGCGGGGACGTAGCGGGTCCACAGCAGCATCGAATCGCCGCCCGGCTCGCCGCTCGCGACCGAATGGGTGAAGCCGCGCGCCGACGCGACCGACGGCGTCTGCGCGAAACCGGGGACCGCGAAGGCGCCTAGCCCCAGCGAACCGGTCAGCAGGAAGGAGCGACGGTCGATCGTGGTCATGGCGCGGGTCTCCGGTGGACGGCGATGTCCTGCCACCGGGATATGGCGCGTTCGTGACAGGGGCGATCCCGCGGCGTATGGCGCGCGGATGGGGGCCTCCAGCACTGGATCGATACGAACGCCGCGGCGCGCGCTGGCCGCCGCGCTGCTCGTGTTCGTCACGATCGCGCTGCTCCATCCGATCGACCATGACGAAAGCCAATATGTCGCGGCGACCTTGCTCAGCGCGCATGGCGAGCTGCCGTATCGCGACTATGCCTATCTCCAGACGCCGCTACAGCCCTTGCTGTTCGCACCGATCGCCTGGGTCGCGGGGTGGCACGCCTGGCTCGCCTTGCGGCTGGTCAATGCGGCAATCGGCATGTGTATCCTGGGGGCGGTCTGGCGTGCGGCGCGCGAGGCGGGGGCGGGGCCGACCGCGGCGCTCGGCGGCGCGGCGTTGCTCGGCGCGAGCGACATCCTGCTGTTCAGCATCGCGACCGCGCGCAACGATGCGCTTCCCGCCGCTTTGCTGAGCGCCGCGCTGATCCCGATCGTGCGCGCGCGGCGCGGCGCGGCCACCCCGGCGAGCGCGATCTGCGCCGGGCTGTTGCTCGCGGGCGCGGCGGCGGCGAAGCTGTCCTACGCGCTGCCGGCGGCGGCCTATGGCGGCTATGCGCTGCTCGACCGGCGGCATCGACCGTTTTCGCTGCTGCTCGGCGCGATGCCGGTGGTCGGGCTCGTGTTGTGGAGCTGGGCGATGGCGCCCGCAGCGTTCGTGTTCGAGACGATCGCTTTTCCGGCGATCGCGCCCGCCGAATTCTACGCCGATCGACCGTGGAAATTGTCGCTCGTCGCCAAGGCGATCGACTTGCTCAAATTCCTCGCGCTCGGGCCCGCTCTGTTTGCGCTGATCGTGGTCGCGCGACGGCTGCGGCGGCCGGGGGTGCTCGAGCTGCTGCTTATGGCCGGGCTGGTCGCCGCCGCGCTGCCGACGCCGACCTGGCGGCAATATCTGTTCCCGGCGCTGCCGCCGCTGTTCGTCCTGCTTGCGCTCGCCTGGGAGCGCAAGCCGCCGGTTCGCTGGGTTCGATGGCTCGGCATGGCGACGATCGGCATGGGGCTGGCGCCGACGCTGGTCACTGTGGCGCAGTCGCGCGGCGCGACTTCGCTGATCGCGGCGTTGAGCGACGGCGGCGCGATCCGCACCGCGCTCGAGCGCTCCGGGGTGCGCGGCTCGGTCGCGACGCTGTCGCCACAGTTCCTCGGCGCGACCCGGGCGGTCCCCGACCGCCGCTTCGCCACCGGGCCCTTCTATTTCCGCAGCCATGCCCTGCTGCTCGACGAGCGCGAAGCCGGCTTCCGGCTGGTGTCGGCCGACCGCCTCGACGCGCTCGACCGCGCGCCGCCGGCGGCGGTGCTGGTCGGCGGCGAGGGCGGCTGGAGCAGTGGCGATGCTGCGCTCGATGCGCGGCTCGAGCGATGGGCGCAGCTGCGGCGGTATCGCCGCTTCCCGCTCGATAGCGCGCGGTTCCGGCTGTACGTCCGGTAGCGTCGCGCCCTTGTTTTGCCCGAATGTCGCCTTAGCGTCGGGCGGGTGACGGATCCCGCTATCTCTCCGATCCGCTCTCCCGCCGCGCGCATGCCGCGCTGGCTCGTCCTGTTGGCGGTCGCCTTGCTCGTCCGGGCGCTGACCTTCGGCAACCCGATCCTGCACGTCGACGAGGAATTCTATTTCGCGACCGCGCAGGCGATCGCGCGCGGGGCAATTCCCTATATCGACGTGTGGGACCGCAAGCCGGTCGGGCTGTTCCTGCTCTATCTCCCCGCGGGTGCCCTGGGGCTGCCGCTCGGCATCTGGGCGTATCAGGCGATGGCGCTGGCGAGCGTCACCGCGACCGCGACGCTGATCGCGCGGCTCGCGGACCGCGCCGGTTGGGCGAGGGGCGCGCTGCCGGCGGCGATCGCCTATCTGCTGTGGCTGAATCTGCTCGAGGGCGAGGGGGGGCAGACACCGGTCTTCTACAATCTGCTGATGGTCGCCGCGGCCGGCCTGCTCGCGCCGCGACCCGACGACGCGACACAGGCTACGCGCCGTCTGCTTTACGGGTGTCGCGCGTTCGCGCTCGTCGGGCTCGCGCTGCAGATTAAATATACCGTGCTGTTCGAAGGGCTGTTCTTCGGTCTTGCCTGGATGTGGCGCGAAGCGCGGCTTGGCCGTGCGTGGTGGCGTGTCGCGCTCAGCGCAATCCCCCTTGCAGCGCTCGCTGCGCTCCCGACACTGGCGGTCTGGAACTGGTTCTGGGCGCATGGCTATGGTGATGCGTTCCTGTACGCCAATTTCGAATCGATCGGTGCGCGCGGCGGCGATCCGATGGCACGCGAGCTCGGCAATCTTGCGCTGATGGCGCTCGTCGTGTCGCCGCTCGCAGCGATGGCGATCCTCGGCGTACGCGGGCCGGCGTGGAACGGCACGCCCGTGCTACGGCGCTGGTTGCTCGGCTGGGCGATCGTCGCCACGCTCGGCGTGTTGGTGTTCCGCGGCTATTTCGACCATTATGCGCTGCCGCTGCTGGTGCCGTTCTGCATCGCTGCGGCGGGGTTCTTCGCCGACCATCGCCGGGCGAAGCAGATTCGCGGACCGTTACTGGTCTCGGTCTTGCTCGCGTCGCAAGTCGTGCTGCTGGTCAAACGGCACGAGCGCGGCACGCCCGCCGAATTCGCTGCGGTCACGCACGCGATCGGCAACGGGCCGGGTTGTCTCTACGTCTTCTCGGGCTCGCCGATGCTGTACCCTGCGGCGGAGCGCTGCGCGGTGACGCGCTACCGCTTCCCACGCCATATCGGGCAGGCACGCGAGCGCGGCGCGATCGGCGCCGACCAGCAGGGCGAGCTCGAGCGGATCATGGCGCTGCGTCCGGCGATCGTCGTTCTCGGCCGGACCTATAGCGGCGAACGTGCGGACCTGCGCGCCCTGTTCGAGCGCTTCGTCGCCATGCACTATCGCCCGCGCGCCGACCTGCCACTCGGGACGGGCCGGATCGCGGTCTACGCGCGGCGCTGAAGCGGAAGCCCACGCTTGGCGTCGACCAGACCCTGATAATACGCCATCAGGTCGATCGCATGGTCGCGGTCGCTGCGGACCTTGGTGGCCGCGACCAGCGCCGCGCGGCGCAGCACGCGCTGGTCGCGCGCGAACAGCCGGTGGATCGCCATCGCCGCGCTCTGCG
>NZ_JH584241.1:909644-916501 GCF_000241485.1 Sphingomonas sp. PAMC 26605 | reverse complement strand
GCGCAGCCGCCGGTATCGGGCACGATCAGCGGCAGGCCGCCCGCCATCGCCTCGGAGGCGACGAGCCCGAACGGCTCGGCCTCCGACCCGTGGATCAGCGCGTCGCAGCTCGCGACGATCCGCGCGAGGCGCTCGCGGTCATAGACCGGGCGGAACATGCGGATGTGCGGCGAGCCCGCGATGCGCGCCTCGATCTGGCGGCTCTCGACGCCGGTGCCGAGCAGGATCAGCCCGACCGGCAGGTCCGACCCGGCGCGCTCGACCGCGTCGATCACCAGCCGCCAGCGTTTCTCAGGGTGATGCCGCCCGAGCCCCAGCAGCAGATGCCCGCTCGGCGGCAGGTCGCATTGCGCGAGCAGCGCCGCGCGCAGCCGGTCGTCGCGCAGATCGGGCGAGAAATGGCCGCGCTCGATCCCGAGCGGCATCGCCGCGTCGATATGCACGCCGCGGCGCGTGAGTCGCTTCTCGAGCGCCGGACCGTTGGTGACGACCGCGTCGAAATGCTTGAGGAAGCCCGACATGTAGCGGCTGTACCAGGAAAAGGCCTGTTCGAGCCGTTCCTCGGGCGCCATCCCCTCGAACCAGCGCAAGGCGTAGGCCGCCATATTGTCGTTGTGCATGAAGAACGCCTTGACGGCGCCTTCCGGATATCTGGGCTGCCACTTGCCGATCACCCAGGGCAGGCGCCACGGCGACGACGTCTCGACCACGTCGGGCTGGAGCTCGTCGAGCCAGCGGAGGATCGGCGCGCCGTCCCAAAAGAGCCCGTAATTCTGGTCGAGCGGCAGATGCCCGGTCTGGATCCAGATCACCTTGCCGCCGCCCGGCCGCTCCTCGATCGCATTCTCGCGGCCCGGCGCGAGCACGATCAGCTCATGCCCGAGATCGGCCATGATCCCCATCTTGCGGTCGATATAGGTGCGCACCCCGCCGCCGGTCGGCGAGTAGAATTCGTTGACGTCGACGATACGCATCGCAGGATCAGCTCCCGATCGGGCCGAAACCACCGAGCCCACGCAGATATTGGGCGTGAATGGTGGTCGTCACAACCCCCTCGGGGACAACGATCCGCGCCATTTCGAGTTTCGGCCGCGTCCGCCCGAGCTTGATGTTGCTGGCAAAGCCCGCACCGTCGCTCCAGAAATTGAACTTGTTCTTGCCGTCGCGATTGTGCGTGAAGAGCAGCGCATAAGCCCCGGGGGTCGGTACGCGGATGCACAATGTGATCGGTCCGCTCTGCGGTGTCGGCAACCGAACGCGGCGGAAGAACTTGCCCTCCTTGATCAGGTCGCGATCGTCCTTGAGGAAATCGGCCTCGGTCGCGGGATAGAGTTCGAGCTTTAGCTCGCCGGTGCGATCCTTGAGCCCTTCGACGTTAACGCGGATCGCCGGGCCGCCGGTGCTGCACGCCGCGGCATCGCTGCCGAGCACCTGCGCCGCCTGCGCCACGGCAGGGAGCCCAATCACGGCGAGCAGCGCCGCTACCCCAGCCAGAAACTTGCGCATCGTCAATTCTTCCTCACCAGGCCGACCAGCCCGAAGATCGCGACCAGCACGACATGGACCAGCAGCGGCAGCGCCGCCGTCACCGCGATCAGCACCGACAGCTCGGCATCCTGCCCGATCAATAGGGTGGCGAAGGTGGCGAAAAGAAGGTCCTTGTTCGGCACGAGCGGGAGGCGCCCGACGATCATCCGCGCCGCCGAAAGCAGCAGCCACATCCCGATCGTCACGCTCGGCAGACCGTAATGCCAGGCAAAGGCGATCAATACGCAGCCCGCGATCAGGCGCAGGCAGTGGATCCCGAAGATCCACCACAAGGTCGCGCGCGGGAGCGAGAAGACGCGCTTCGAAAAGATCAGGAACGGCAGCGACATGGCGAACACCGCGACCACCGACCAGATCGCATTGTGGAGGCCATGCGGCGTGAGCAGACCGATGCCGAGCGGCATCGCGACCGCGATCATCGCCAGCGTGACCATGTTTCCCGCGATCGCCGAGAGGATGCTGACGTCCTTCACCGCGCCGAAGGGGGCAGCGACCATCGACGAGCGTTGTCGCGCCCAGGCGTAGAAATAGGCTTCGCCCGAATAATTGAGCACGTCGTTGGCGATTCGTTTCTTCATCAAGGCAACGAACCCGGCCGCGGGGATCCCCCACAGCCGCCGGAAGATGATGAAGTCGCCGGTGACCGGCGCGATGTAGAGCAAGGCGAAGAAAAAGTAGAAAAGCGGATTGGTCGGCAGCGCCTCGTACAGGCTATCGACGCCGAGCCCACGCAGCTTGAACCCGAGCCAGACGATCATCACCACCGTGACGGCGGCACCAAGATACGACGGCCAACGCCGGGTGAGCGGCTTCATCGGCTCGAGTCCGGCAAGGTCGGTGGTGCTGCCCAAGCCGGGTAGCGCTGGCAAAGGGGCGTAGGCGCCCGACCCTGGGGTCGCAGCGCCGCTCCCGGGGCCGGTCTTCATCTGTGTCACGTGGCGCGTTTGTCCGCTGGTTCAAGCCGGTCGAGGCGGTCCATTGGCGCGGCTTAACGGCAGAAGTGTGGCGCGGCAATTCCACGGGACGGCGCGGTCGGCCGGAAAGGGCGCGCCGTCGCATTCAATCGCGACTTGGGAAACTTTTGCCACAGACTCACGTTAGCGTCACTTCATGTTGAGTCCCCGACCCCCAGCCGCGCATATTCTTGCGTTTGCCCAAACGCTTCAGGGCGGTGGGGTAGAAAAAGCGCTGCTTCGACTGGTCAGGGGATGGAACGACTTGGGGCGGCGCGTCACGCTGGTGATCGGCGATGCAACGGGGCCGCTGGCGCGCGATCTGCCCGGCGGCGTCGATGTGCACTTGCTCGGCCGATCGACGATGATCGGGATGGGTGGCCTCGCTACGCTGACGCAGGAGATCGGGCCCGATGTGCTGTTCTGTCCTGGCAACCATTATTCCGCGCTCGCGGCGTGGACGCGATTGCGGCTCGGGCACAGTTGCCCGCCGATCGTTGCGAAGATCTCCAACGCGCTGGTCCGGCGCGACCATGGCCCGGCGTTCGCTATGGCGTATCGCCGCTGGCTGCGCTGGCATCCGAGCTTCGTCGACCGGCTCGTCGCGATGAGCCCGGCGATGGCGGAGGAAGCGTGCGCCGAGATGGGCGCCGATCCCGCGATGCTGCGCGTGATCCCCAATCCGCCGGTGCGCGCGGTCGATGGTGCCGCGCCGCCCGCCATGCCGCGCGGCCGTTTCCTGCTCGGCGTCGGCCGGCTCGCGTCGCAGAAGCGCTGGGATCGCCTCGTCGCCGCCTTCGACCAGATTGCCGATCGCGACATGGCGCTGATGATTGTCGGCGAGGGCAGTGAGCGCGCCGCGCTCGAGGCGCAGATCGCGGCGCTCGGCTTGCGCGACCGGGTATCGCTGCCCGGCCATGTCACCGATCCGACACCGGTCATCGCGCGCGCGACGGCGCTCGCGCTGGTTTCCGATTTCGAGGGTGTGCCCGGCGTGCTGCGCGAGTCGCTCGCGGTCGGCACGCCGGTGATCAGCACCGATTCGAGCGTCGCGGTGCGCGAGATTATCACGCGGCCATCGCTTGGCACGATCGTGACCGCGGGCGATACCGCTGGTCTGGTCGCGGCGCTCGAGCATTGGCTCGCCCCGGGCCGCGCGCGGCCGCGGCCCGTCCCGCAACCTGGCGAGGACGCGGCGGCGGCCTATCTCGATCTGTTCGACGAGGTCGTGCTGGAGCGGCGCTTCGCGATGGCGGCGTAGCGCCGCCGGAGCGTTCCTACGCTAGCCCGTCGGCTTTACCCGATCAGGATGCGCCGCGGCGAACGCCGGAAGCGCCGTCGCCGCCGCTTCGGCCGCAACCAGGCGTGGCCAAGCCTCGAGCGGTACCGCGAATCGACGCGCGTTGTAGAGCTGCGGCACCAGGCAGATGTCGGCGAGATTGGGCGCAGCCCCGCCGAGGAACGGCCCGGGCAGATCGACGGTCATTGCTTCGAGCGCATTCAATCCTTCGACGATCCAATGCGCGTACCAAGAGTTGCGCGCAGCCTGATCGGCTCCGAATTGCGCGCTCAGCCGATTGAGCACCCGCAGATTGTCGACGGGGTGGATGTCGGCGGCGATGACCAGCGCTTGCGCGAAGGCTTGCGCGCGCGCCAGCGGGTCGGTGGGGAGCAACGGTGGTGCCGGATAGGTCGCGTCGAGATAGTCGAGGATCGCGATACTCTGCGTGAGCACCGTGTCGCCCAGATCGAGCGCCGGCAGCAATCCTTGCGGATTGCGCGCCAGATAGTCGGGCGCACGCTGCGCACCCTGGGTCAGGTCGATCGCGACACTCTCATAGGCCACGCCCTTGAGATTGAGCGCGATCCGCACGCGGTAGGCAGCGGAGGAGCGCCAGTAATCGTAGAGGATCATGCCTCGGCGTCTCCCTCCGCCTCCGAGCTGCGCTCGAGCGCGACCTTGATCATCGCGGTCATCGGGTCGGCGAGCGTCAGGCCGAGGATGCCGAACAGCGTGCCGGCGAGGATCTGCATCGACAGCGTCAGCGCGGGCGGGAGATCGACCGTGCGCTTGGCGACCATCGGGATGACGACATAGCCGTCGAGCCCCTGGATGAAGATATAGATGCCGATCGCGGCGAGCCCGGTGTTCATGCCTGCGCTGAAACCGACCGCGATCATGATGATGCCGCTGGTGATCGCGCCGATATTGGGGATGAAGGCAAGGATGCCGGTAATGATGCCGAGCACCAGCGCCATCGGCACGCCGGCGATTGCCAGCGCGACGCCGGTCATCACGCCTTCGATCGCCATGCCGAACAGGCGGCCGGCGAGCAGTCGGCGCATCGTCGTCGCCATCTGTTCGATCGTGCCCGAGAAGCGCTTGCGCTGGTCGCTCGGCACCATCCACTGCAGCCCGCCTTCGTACAGCCGCGGCTCCATCGCGATGAACAGGCCGATCACCAGCACCATGATCAGGCTGGCGAGCGCGCCGAACGCGATACCGAGATACGAGGTGATCTTGCCGAACGAGCCGAGCGCCTGCTGCATGATGCCGTTGAGATCGGCCTTGCCCGGCATGATCCCCTTTTCCGATGCCCAGGCGATCAGCTTTGTCGCCTGCGTCGTCAGCGTCGAACGCAGTTGCTCGAACTGTTGCGTGATCCCCGCGCCGGTCAGATAGAAGACCAGCGCGATGAACAGCACGGTCAGCACCACCACGATCGCCAGTCGCCACGACCGCCCGATCGGCAGCACGCGGCCGAGCAGGCGCACCCCGCCGTCGAGCATCGAGGCGAAGACGAGCCCGCCGAAGATGATCAGCAACGGCTGGATCAGCAGCACGACGAGCGCGATTGCCCCCGCCAGGCCGAGCCACACCGTCGCGCGCTTCAGTTCCTGGCGAACGACGGGGTCGCGCAGTTCGTTGGGTGCGGGTTCGGTGACGATCTTGGGGGCTGTCGTGTCTTCGCTCACTGAGTACGCTCCGCATGCAGCGAGGTGCCGGCGCGCCCGCCGCGGAACGACTGGCCCCACGTCAGCGGGTTCCAGCTTCCCAGGCCTGTCTTGGAAAAGGTGATGAATTCGGCGCGCCCGCCGAGATATTCCCACGGCACCGGGCCGCCCAGGCCCTGTTCGGCGAGCGAGAAACGGCTGTCGGCGCTGCGGTCGCGATTGTCGCCCATCAGGAAGACATGACCCGCAGGGATCGTCACCTCCTTGTAATTGTCGCCGATCGACGGCCCGAGCTCGACCGTGTCGTAATGCCGCCCGCCCGGCAGCGTCTCGGTGATGACCGGCACATGGCAGACGGTCTTGCCGTCGGGGCCGGTGCGCAGCGCGTCGTCGCCGAGGTCGCAGGTCGCGCGCTCGGGCGCGGGAAGCTGGACGCCGCCGTAATGAGGGATATCGACATAATGTAGCGGCCCGCGCTTCACGGGGACGCCGTTGAGGATGACGGTGCCGTCGCGGACCTCGAGTCGGTCGCCGGGCAGGCCGATCAGCCGCTTGATGTAATCGGTCTCGGTGCCCGGCGGCGTGACGATCACGACGTCGCCGCGCTCGGGCAGGCGGCCGAGCAAGCGGCCCTTGATGAAGGGCAGCAGATGGAAGGTCGGCGAGACGAACGACCAGCCGTAGGGGAATTTGCTCACCACCAGCTGATCGCCGACGAGCAGCCCCGGCAGCATCGATTCCGACGGGATATAGAAGGGCTTGGCGATGAAGGTGTGGAAGCCGAGCACCGCGAGGATCAGCCAGAAGATGCCGCGCACTTCGCCCGCCCAGTCGGTCCGCCCCTTTTTGGGCTGCGTTGCGGGCTCGTGGGGGACGGGCTCCTTGGTGTCTTGCGTGCGCAGGGCCACATCCTCACTCATACGCTATCCTTCATGACCGCTTCGATGATCACGAAGGCCTGCGCCCAGGGGTGATCGTCGGTCATCGTCAAATGTAATCTCGCGACGTGGCCGTCGGGCGTGATCGCGTCAAGCCTCGCCTTTGCCCCGCCGGTCAGCGCCAGCGTCGGCGCGCCCGAGGGCGCGTTGACGACGCCGATATCCCGCATGAACACGCCAGCCTTGAATCCGGTACCGACCGCCTTCGAAAAAGCTTCCTTGGCGGCGAAGCGCTTGGCGAGCGTGCCGGCCTTGGTGAAGGGGCGGCGCGCGGCTTTCGCCTGTTCGAGCGGGGTGAATACGCGGTTTTCGAAGCGCGCGCCGAAGCGGTCGAGCGACGCCTGGATCCGCTCGATGCTGCACAGGTCAGAGCCGATGCCGATGATCATCGCAGATTCCCCTCCCGCTTGCGGGAGGGGTTAGGGGTGGGGCGTGCCGCGGGTGTGGCGTTTTCCGGAGAAGG
>NZ_JH584241.1:881664-908777 GCF_000241485.1 Sphingomonas sp. PAMC 26605 | reverse complement strand
CCCCAGCCCCTCCCGCAAGCGGGAGGGGGGAAGAAGAAACTCCCCTCACCGCGCCGCATCCATCGCCGCGCGCATCTGCCGCACTGCTTCGCCCAGCCCGACGAACAGCGCCTCGCCGACCAGGAAATGCCCGATGTTCAATTCGCGCACCTGCGGGATCGCCGCAATCGGCGCGACATTGGCGTAGGTCAGGCCGTGCCCGGCGTGCACCTCGATGCCGTTCTTCGCCGCCAGCGCTGCCGCATCGATCAGGCGGCGCAGCTCCGCCGTTTGCGCTTCGCCCGTGATATCGCAATAGCGACCCGTATGGAGTTCGATCACCGGCGCGCCGAGCCGGATCGCCGCATCGATCTGGCGCGCATCGGGCTCGATGAACAGCGAGACGCGGATCCCTGCATCACGCAGAGCGCCGACCAGCGGTTCGAGCCGATCGAAGCGCCCGGCCGCGTCGAGCCCGCCCTCGGTCGTCACTTCCTCGCGCTTTTCGGGAACGATGCACGCGGCGTGCGGCGTGTGGCGCAAGGCGATCGCGAGCATCTCGTCGGTCGCCGCCATTTCGAGGTTGAGCGGGATCGACAACTGTTCCGACAGCCGCGCGATGTCGTCGTCGGTGATGTGGCGGCGATCCTCGCGCAGATGCGCAGTGATGCCGTCGGCTCCGGCCTCGGCCGCGAGCAGCGCGGCGCGCACCGGATCGGGATAGCCCGCGCCGCGCGCATTCCGCACCGTCGCGACGTGATCGATATTGACGCCGAGGCGCAGCGCGCGGCTCATGCGGCGCGGCTCCCGGGCTTGATCGCGGGGATCGCCGCGAGCACGGGCGGAAGCGCGTCGGCGGCGTAGGTCGGCACGTCGAGCCGGATCAGCGGGAAGAACGGCACGCCGAGCTCGGCGGTCCCGCTCGAACGGTCGACCAATGCCGCCGCCGCGACGGTCTCGCCACGAGCGCGCGCGATCGCGGCGATCGCCTCGCGCGACGACAGGCCGGTGGTGACGACGTCTTCCATCATCAAAACCTTGGTGCCGGGTTCGATCCGGAAACCGCGGCGCAGTTCAAACACGCCCTCGGGCCGTTCGAGGAACATCGCGGGCACACCGAGCGCGCGGCCCATCTCATGTCCCGCGATCACGCCGCCCATTGCGGGCGAGATCACCGCAGCGATCTGCGCGCGGACCTCAGCCGGCAGCCGCGCGACGAGCGCCTCGGCCAACCGCGCGCCGCGCGCCGGGTCCATCAGCACGCGCGCGCACTGGAGATAGCGGCCGCTGCGCAATCCCGACGACAGGATGAAATGCCCCTCCAGCAACGCCTCGGCGGCGCGGAATTCGGCGAGAACATCGGCGTCGGTCATGGTCGGTCCGTCCTGTAGGGAAGAGCGGCCTGATTAGGGTTGCGGGCGCGCCGACGCAACGATTGCGCCAAAAAAGGCGTCGCCGCGGGTTGAGGCCGGGGCATAGCCTGCTATACGCCGGGGCATAAAGGCGTATCCCCGTCTTGATAATGCCGTAAAAGCGGTGCTGCAGAGGGTAGAAGCAGACGATGCGTAGGATCGGGATCAAATCGATCGTGCTGGCGGCGAGCCTCGCGATCTCGAGCATCGGAGCGGCCGACGCCGCGCCGCAACCGTCCCCGATCGCGCCTGTCGCCAAACCCGTCGAAGCCGCGCCCGTCGCCGCTTCGCCCGCCGCCACCCAGGCCGCGCCTGCCTCCGCTGCCGTGTCGAACGACCCGATGCTCGCGGTCGATGGCGCACCCGCGATGGCGATCGACCCCAAGGTCGGCCAGCCGGTCGATGGGTTGATCACGATCCAGCCGCAGGTCACGCCGAACGGCAAACAGGCCTTGTGGTTCCACAATTGGCTGCTCGTCCCGACGATCACGATCATCACGGTCTTCGTGTTGCTGCTGCTCGTCTGGGTCGTCATCCGCTATCGCAAGGCCAACAATCCGGTCGCCTCGAAGACGTCGCACAACACGATCCTCGAAGTGCTGTGGACGGGCCTGCCGGTGTTGATCCTGCTCGGCCTAGCGCTGCCGTCGATCGGGCTGCTCCAGGCGCAGTACAAGCCCGCGCCGAAGACTGCGGTGACGCTTAAGGCGATCGGCAATCAATGGTATTGGTCGTATCAATATCCCGACAATGGCGGATTCGAGATCACCTCGAACATGCTCAAGGAAGCGGGCGAAACCGGCAAGGGCGAGCGCGCGCGGACCGCGATCGACGGGCCGCGGCTGCTGGCAACCGACAATCGCGTCGTGCTCCCGGTCGGCGTGCCGATCCGGTTGATCACCACCTCGAACGACGTGATCCACAGCTGGGAAATCCCGGCGTTCTGGATCAAGCTCGACGCCGTCCCCGGCCGCCTCAACGAGACGAGCTTCACGATCGACAAGCCCGGCGTTTATTTCGGGGTGTGCTCCGAACTTTGCGGCGCGCGCCATGGCTATATGCCGATCACGGTCGAGGCGGTGGCGCCGGCGGTGTTCGCGCAGTGGGTCAAGGCCAAGGGCGGCACGATGCCGGGTGCGGCTGCTCCCGCGGTCACCGCGGCACCAGCGGCGGACGTCACCGCGAACGTCACCGGCCCGGTCGAGGCGGGCACCGCCACCGGACCTGTCAGAACCACGAGCGCGACGGCCAATCCCGCCGGCGCCGGCACAGTTGGACAATAAGCCATGACCGACTCCGCTCTCACCGGCCACGCTTTCGAAGCGCATCCGCCGCATGACGCGCACGCGCACGATGATCATCAGATGTCGTTCTTCGCGCGCTGGTTCATGTCGACCAATCACAAGGATATCGGCACGCTGTACCTGATCTTCGCGATCACCGCGGGGATCATCGGCGGCGCGATTTCGGGGCTGATGCGTGCCGAACTCGCGCATCCCGAGATCCAGTATCTCGGCTATTGGGCGAGCTTCCTGCCCGGCGGCGAGCAGGGCCTCGATCATTCGCTCCATCTGTGGAACGTGCTGATCACCGCGCATGGGCTGATCATGGTGTTCTTCATGGTGATGCCGGCGATGATCGGCGGTTTCGGCAACTGGTTCGTGCCGATCATGATCGGCGCGCCCGACATGGCCTTCCCGCGGATGAACAACATCTCGTTCTGGCTGCTGATCCCGAGCTTCACGTTGCTGCTCGCCTCGCCCTTCTTCGGTGGTGCGGGCAACGGCTGGACGCTCTACGCGCCGCTCTCGACCTATGGCGAGCCGGGGCCGTCGACCGACATGGCGATCCTGTCGCTCCATCTCGCGGGCGCTTCGTCGATCCTCGGCGCGATCAACTTCATCACCACCATCTTCAACATGCGCGCGCCGGGCATGACGCTGCACAAGATGCCGCTGTTCGTCTGGTCGGTGCTGGTCACCGCCTTCCTGCTGCTGCTGGCGCTCCCGGTGCTCGCCGCCGCGATCACGATGCTGCTGACCGACCGCAATTTCGGCACGACCTTCTTCGATCCGGCGGGCGGCGGCGATCCGATCCTGTACCAGCATCTGTTCTGGTTCTTCGGCCACCCCGAGGTCTACATCATGATCCTGCCGGGCTTCGGCATCGTCAGCCAGGTGATCTCGACCTTCTCGAAGAAGCCCGTGTTCGGCTATCTCGGCATGGCCTATGCGATGGTCGCGATCGGCGTGGTCGGCTTCGTCGTGTGGGCGCACCACATGTTCACCACGGGCTTGAGCGTCAACACCAAAATGTACTTCACCGCGGCGACGATGGTGATCGCCGTGCCGACCGGCATCAAGATCTTCTCGTGGATCGCGACGATGTGGGGCGGCTCGATCAGCTTCAAGACGCCGATGCTGTGGGCGATCGGCTTCATCTTCATGTTCACCGTCGGCGGCGTGACCGGCGTCGTGCTCGCCAATGGCGGCATCGATGACTATATGCAGGACAGCTATTACGTCGTGGCGCATTTCCACTACGTGCTGTCGCTGGGTGCGGTGTTCTCGCTCTTCTCGGGCTTCTATTACTGGTTCCCGAAGATGTCGGGGAAGATGTACAACGAGGTTCTCGGGCAGATTCACTATTACATCTTCTTCGTCGGCGTGAACGTGCTGTTCTTCCCGATGCACTTCCTCGGCCTGCAGAACATGCAGCGGCGCGTGCCGGACTATACCGACGCGCTGGCGCACTGGAACTATGTCGCGAGCATCGGCTATCAGATCATGGCGTTCTCGATGATCGTGTTCTTCGTCAACGTCATCTGGTCGCTCGCCAAGGGTAAGCCGGCCGGCGACAGCCCGTGGGGCGAGGGGGCGACCACGCTCGAATGGACGCTGTCGAGCCCGCCGCCGTATCACCAGTTCGAGACGCTGCCGCGGATCGATTGAGCTTCCGACCCTCGCCGCCTGCGCGGCGAGGGTCGATCTTTTGTCCCCTCCCGCGTGCGGGAGGGGTAGGGGTGGGCTCTCGCGCGCACCCCGCGACTCAGCGCTTGGTTGAAAGCGCGAGCCCACCCCCAGCCCCTCCCGCACGCGGGAGGGGGGTAGAAGTGAAATGACCGTAACCACGCTTACTCCCACCGCCATGCTTCCCGCCGACTGGCGCGACTTTTTCGCGCTGACCAAGCCGCGCGTGATGCGCTCGGTGGTGTTCACCGCGCTGTGTGGGATGCTCGCGGCGCCGGTGCAGCTTCCCTTCGTGCTCGGCTTCACCGCGATCCTGTGCATCGCGATGGCGGCAGGCGCGGCGGGTGCGCTCAACCAATGGTATGAGTCCGACATCGATTCGCTGATGAAGCGCACCGCCAAGCGCCCGCTCCCCGCCGGCAAGATGGAGCGCGAGACCGCGCTGCAGTTCGGCGTCGGGCTCGGCGTGTTCTCGGTGCTGCTGATGGGGATGGCGATCGGGCTGCTCGCCGCGACGCTGCTCGCCGCGTCGATCCTGTTCTACGTCCTCGTCTACACCGTCGGCCTCAAGCGTCGTACGCCGCAGAATATCGTTATCGGCGGCGCCGCGGGCGCCTTCCCGCCGCTGATCGGCTGGGTCGCCGCCACGGGCAGCATTTCGACGCTGCCGCTGCTGATGTTCGCGATCATCTTCCTATGGACTCCGCCGCACAGCTGGGCGCTCGCGCTGCTGATCCGCGACGATTATGCCAAGGGCGGCGTGCCGATGCTCCCCGTCGTGGCGAGCGCGCGCACGACGCGCTGGCAGATGCTGTTCTATGCGGTGCTGATGGCGGCCGCGGCGGTCTCGCCCTGGCCGCTCGGTCTGGCGGGCGCGACCTATGGGATCGTCGCCGCGGCGACGTCGGCGATCTTTCTCGGTCTCACTGCCTGGGTCGTCGTCCAACGCGCCGCCACGCCTGCCGAGATGAAGGCCGAACGCTTCCTGTTCGTCTATTCGATCGGCTATATCCTCGCGATCTTCGCCACCCTCGCTATCGATCGGCTGACCGCATGAACCCAGACCCGCGCCCAGACCTTTCGGTCCCGCACGCCGACCTCGTCCGCAAGCGCCAGCGCACGCGGGCGGCGGTACTCGGCGTCATCCTCGGCGCGTTCGTCGTGCTGGTCTTCGCAATCACCATCGCCAAGATCAAGGCGGGGATGCCGCACTGATGCTGCGCGCGATCGGCGCCGACGGGAAGCTCCGCACCGCGCTCTTCGCCGTTCTGGGCGTGTGCTTCATGACCGGGCTCGGCTGGGCGAGCATCCCGCTCTATCGCATGTTCTGCCAGGCGACCGGGCTCAACGGCACGACGCAGCGCGCCTTGCGCGCACCCGGCGCGGTCAGCCAGCAGATGCGGATCGATTTCGACACCAATGTCGCGCCGCACATGCCGTGGAAGTTCGCCCCCGAAAACCCGTCCGAGACGGTCGACATCGGTGCGCGCGACATGGCCTTCTTCACCGCGACCAACACGTCTGACAAGACGATCACCGGCACCGCGACGTTCAACGTCACGCCGTATCAGGTCGGCAAATACTTCACCAAGATCCAGTGCTTCTGCTTCACCCAGCAGACCTTGAAGCCCGGCGAGACCGCGCGGATGCCGGTGATCTTCTTCGTCGACCCCAAGATCCTGCAGGATCCCGACGCGAGCGACGTCCAGACGATCACGTTGAGCTACACGTTTTACCCGGTGGATTCCGCGAAAGCCAAAGGCTAGAGCAGGGTTACGGGACGAGATAGAGACCAGAGCAGAGGGAAAACCCATGGCCGGTGCGAAGAACCACGATTACCACATCCTGCCGCCGAGCATCTGGCCGCTCGCCGGGGCGATGGCGGCACTGGCGATGGCGTCGGGCGGAATCATGTGGATGCATTCGGCCACGGGCGGCGGTCTGCTGTTCTTCGCCGGCGTCGCGGGCGTGCTCGCGGTGATGTATGGCTGGTGGCGCCAGGTGATCCTCGAGGCGCATGCCGGCGATCATACCCCCGTCGTCCAGCTGCACCTGCGCTACGGCATGATCCTGTTCATCGCCTCCGAGGTGATGTTCTTCGTCGGCTGGTTCTGGGCGTTCTTCGACTTCTCGCTCTTCCCGGCGCACATCGCGTACGATTCGGTCGCCAAGACCGTCAGCGTCGTCACCGACACGGCGGGCACCTGGCCGCCCAAGGGGCTCGAGGTCATCAATGCCTTTCGCTTCCCGTTGCTCAACACGCTGATCCTGCTGACCAGCGGCACGACGATCACCTGGGCGCATCACGCGCTGATCCACGGCGATCGCGACGGCCTCAAGAAGGGACTGTGGTGCACGATCGTGCTCGGCCTGATCTTTAGCGCGATCCAGGCGTATGAATATTCGGACGCGCCGTTCCCCTTCAAGGGACTCAACTATGGCGCGTCGTTCTTCATGGCGACGGGTTTCCACGGCTTCCACGTGATGATCGGCACGATCTTCCTGATCGTCTGCCAGATCCGCGTCTATCAGGGCGACTTCACCCCGAAGCAGCATTTCGGGTTCGAAGCCGCGGCGTGGTACTGGCACTTCGTCGACGTGGTGTGGCTGTTCCTGTTCGTCTCGATCTATGTCTGGGGTGGCTGGGGCGCACCGGTCCACGCAGGGTGAGCCAGTGACAGAGCAACGGGCCGAGGCCGTGGCGCCGACGCCCGTTGCCGCTGCATTGAAGGGCCTGTGCCCGCGTTGCGGTGCGCCCGGGCTGTTCACGGGGCTGCTCGACTTCAGCGATCGTTGCAAGGTGTGCGGTCTCGATTTCACCACCTTCAACGTTGGCGACGGGCCGGCAGCGATCCTCACGCTGGTGCTCGGCGCGCTTGTCGTCGGGCTCGCGATCACGATCCAGCTCGCTTACGGCCCCCCGATCTGGCTGCAGATGCTGATCTGGCTGCCGATCACCGTGTTCGGCGTGATCGGGTCGTTGCGCATCGCGAAGGCCGCGCTGCTCGGGTCGGAATATCGCACCGCGGCGCACGAGGGCCGCATTGCCCCCCCCGAGACGCTGCCGTGAAACGCGTTCCGGTGGTTCCAAGCATCATCGTCGCGCTCGCTATCGTCGCGATGATCGGTCTCGGCGTCTGGCAGCTCGACCGGCGCAGCGGGAAGGAAGCGTTGCTCGCGCGCTATGCGCGCAACGTAACCTTGCCGCCGATGGCGTTCCCGCGCGACGCGACCGACGCGACGCTGCTCTTCCGCCGCGCGAGCGCGTTCTGCCTGCAACCAATCAGCTTCGCGATCGAGGGTGGCCGCAACGCACGCGGCGGCACCGGCTGGCGCCAGATCGCTACGTGCCGCACCAGCGCCGAGGGACCGGGCTTCGCGGTCCAACTTGGCTTCGGCAACGATCCGCACGCCAAGCCCGATTGGAAGGGCGGGGGCGTTACCGGATATCTGACCTATGCGCCCGATCATGCGGCGCTGATCGTCGGCATGGTCGGTGAGGGCGCGCCCAAGCAGCTGATGCTCGTTGCCGACCCGCCGGCCGCCGGGCTCGACCCCAATCCCGGCCCCGATCTCTCGGCGGTACCCAACAATCATTTGGCGTACGCGGTACAATGGTTCGTCTTCGCCGCGCTCGCCGCAATTATCTATGCGCTCGCGCTGCGGCGGCGAACGGTTGCCGAGTCGGCTTCGCCTCGTTAACCCGACGCGCCATGCGCTATATCAGCACGCGCGGCTCCGCGCCGACCCTCGACTTTCGCGACGTAACGCTCGCCGGCCTCGCCAAGGATGGCGGACTCTATCTGCCCGAACGCTGGCCGAGCTTCTCGGCCGAGCAGATCGCTGGCTTGCAGGGCCTGTCCTATGTCGAGACCGCGGTCGCGGTGATGCTGCCCTTCGTCGAGGGCACGCTGAGCGAAGACGATCTGCGCACGCTGTGCACGCAGGCTTATGGCCGCTTTGCGCACGCCGCAGTGGTACCGCTGGCGCAGGTCGACGAACGCAACTGGCTGCTCGAACTGTTCCACGGCCCGACGCTCGCCTTCAAGGATGTCGCGCTGCAGCTTTTGGGGCTGCTGTTCGAACGCTTCCTCACCGGATCGACGCAGCAGGTCACCGTGGTCGGCGCGACCTCGGGAGACACCGGCTCGGCGGCGATCGACGCGCTTGCCGGGCGCGCCGGGGTCGATGTCTTCATGCTCCACCCCAAGGGTCGCGTCTCGGACGTCCAGCGGCGCCAGATGACGACGGTGATCGCGCCCAACATCCACAACATCGCGCTCGAGGATGCGAGCTTCGATGATGCGCAGGCGCTGGTGAAGGCGATGTTCAACGATCCCGCCTTCTCGGGCAAGTTCGCGCTATCGGCGGTCAATTCGATCAACTGGGCGCGGCTGATGGCGCAGATCGTCTATTATTTCTACGCCGCCGTCCGGCTCGGCGCGCCCGAGCGCGCGGTCGCCTTCTCGGTACCGACGGGCAATTTCGGCGATGTGTTTGCAGGCTATGTCGCAGCAAAGATGGGTCTGCCGGTTGCCAGGCTGATCGTCGCGACCAACGTCAACGACATCCTCCACCGCGCGCTCAGCGCAGGCGACTATTCGCAAGGGACGGTCGTGCCGACGCCGAGCCCGTCGATGGACATCCAGGTGTCGAGCAATTTCGAACGGCTGCTCTTCGATCTGGGCGGACGCGACGGGCATTCGCTCGCCGATCAGATGCGTGGGTTCGAGACGTCGAAGGCGATGCGGCTTACCAATGCGCAGCGCGAAGGCGCGAGCGCGCTGTTCGCGAGCGACCGGATCGATCTCGACGACATGGCGCTGGCGATGCGCTGGGCGTGCGATTCGAGCGGGCAGGTGATTGACCCGCACACCGCGATCGGGCTGGCGGCGGCGCGCCGTGCCGACCTGCCGGCGGATGTGCCGGTCGTCACGCTGGCGACCGCGCACCCCGCCAAGTTCCGCGACGCGGTCGAGCGCGCGACCGGGCAACGGCCGTCGCTGCCGGCGCGGATGGGCGATTTGTTCGAACGCGAGGAGCGCTATGCCTCGCTGCCGGGGACGTTCGACGCGGTGACGGCGTATATCGCCGAGCGGGCGAGTGCGCGGTGATGGGCGGTCGTCCGCAAATCCTCCCCTCCCTGAAAGGGAGGGGCCGGGGGTGGGTCGGCCCGTTGTCTGGCCCGACCTCGCCCCATCAGCCAACCCACCCCCAACCCCTCCCTTCCAGGGAGGGGAGGACGATATGACCGACCTCATCACCCTCATCGCCGAACCCTGGCAGGATTACGGCCTCGTCGACTCCGGCCACGGCCGCAAGCTCGAGCGCTACGGCCGCTTCCGCTTCATCCGCCCAGAGCCGCAGGCGATGTGGGCGCCCGCGTCGGACAGCTGGGAAGCCGATGGCGATTTCATCGGTGCGTCGGACGAGGATGGCGGCGGGCGCTGGCATCTCTCGCGCGACGTGCCGCGCGGCGGCTGGCACGTGCGCTGGGAGGAAGTGCTGTTCACCGCGCAGAACACGCCGTTCCGTCACCTGGCCTTCTTCCCCGACATGGCGCCGCAATGGGAGTGGATGCGCGGGAAAGTCGCCGAGGGCGACCAGGTGCTCAATCTGTTCGGCTATACCGGCGTCGGCACGCTCGCGCTTGCCGCCAGGGGCGCGGCGATGACGCATGTCGATGCCTCGAAGAAATCGGTCGATGCCGGCAAGGCCAACGCCTTCCTGTCGGACATGGCGGATCGCCCAGTCCGCTGGATGGTCGACGACGCCGCCAAGTTCGCCGCGCGCGAAGTGCGGCGCGAGAAGCGCTACGACGGCATCTTCCTCGATCCCCCCAAGTTCGGCCGCGGGCCCGACGGCGAAGTGTGGAAGCTCGAGGAAGGCCTGCCCGGCCTCATCGCCGATTGCCGTCGGCTGCTCGACAAGGACAGCAAATTCCTCGTCCTCACCGTCTATGCCGTGCGTATGTCGGCGCTGGCGATCGGCGAGGTGGTGCGCCAGGCGCTTTCCGATCTCGGCGGCCGGGTCGAAGTCGGCGAGATGGCGGTGCGCGAGGAAGCGCGGGGGCTTCTGCTACCGACGGCGATCTTTGCGCGGTGGACGCGGTAAGGGAGAAGGGGTTCACGCGAAGGCGCGAAGGTTCGCGATGGGCGCGAAGGCGGGTGTGCGCGTCAGGAACGATGGATCCGTAACGGCGAGCCGGTGGGATTGTGGGCGTTGACGATGCGTCGGAGACCGTCTTTGAAGGTTTCTCCGCCGAAATTCATCAAGAGGCCGAGCGGCAGGCCGAGAAAGCGCAAATAGGTCAGGACCTGTTTGGCGTGCACGGCCGCCAATCGCTCGATCGATTTGACCTCGATGACGACCGCGTCTTCGACGACGATATCGGCGCGAAAGCCGCTTTCGATCACCAGGCCATCGATCCGAACCGGAACGAGCCTTTGTCGTTCGACACTGAGGCCGCGCTGTTCGAGCGCATGCGCGAGCACAATCTCATACGCCGATTCGAGGAGCCCCGGCCCCACCCGCTGATGGATCTTCAATCCGCAATCGATCGCAATCGCAGCGATCCGCTCGACCTCCATACCCACCCCCTTCGCGCCCTTCGCGAACCTTCGCGCCTTCGCGTGAAGCCCTTCTACTCCATCCCCGCGCGCATCGCCGCGCCCGCGACGAACGGCGCGCCCGCCAGCAGCACGAGGCTCACCGCGCCGAGCAGTTTGACCGCCTGACCGCCCCCCTCGAGCGCCCCCGCGCCGAAGATCAGCAGCGGCACCGCCAGTGGCAGCATCACCAGCCCCGCAACCGAGCCGGCCCCGCGCAGACCCGTAACGAGCGCCGAGGTCGCGACGGCGAGCGCCGCGAGGCCCGGCGTGCCGATCAACAGCCCAAGCTCGACCGCGCCAAGCGTCTGCGCGGGCAGCCCTAGCAGCCCAGCGGCAAGCACCGCCGCGACCATCAAGGGCGGACCGAAGCCCAGCCAATGCGCGACGATCTTGGCCGCCGACGCCGCCGCCATGCTGACCCCGCGCACCGCGAGCTGATCGAGCACGCCGCTTTCGGCATCGGGGCCGATCAGCCGCTCGACCGGCATCAGCGCGGCGAGCAGCGCCGCCGCCCAGATCACCCCGCCACCGATCCGCGCGAGCAATGCGCTGTCGGGGCCGACCGCGAACGGAAAGAGGATCGTGACTAGCAGGAAGAACGCAAGCGCGTTGACGATCCCGCCACTCGCCCAGGCGATCCGCACGTCGCGCGCGACCAGAGCAAGCAGGCCGCTCACCCGAGCACGACCGAAATTGCATCGGGCAGCGCAATCGGCAGATGCGTCGCCACCGCGACCGCACCGCCGCCCGCGCGATGCGTCGCGATCAGCCGTTCGAGCATCGCCACGCTCACCACGTCGAGACCGTTGGCGGGTTCGTCGAGTAACCAGAGCGGCGCGCCACTCGCTACGACGCGCGCGAGCGCTGCACGGCGGCGCTGGCCGGTCGAGAGCAGGCGCACCGGCACCGCAGCGATCGTGGCGAGCCCGACGGCATCGAGTGCCTTAGCCACGCGCTCGGTCGCGCTGGCGGGTGCCGGATCGAGCGTCGCCCAGAAGTGCAATGCGGCGCCAAGCGGCCGCGCGGCATCGAGCGCTGCAGCTTCCGCCATCAGCGCAGGGTGCGGCGCGGCCACGACCTCGCCCGCGGCGGCGCGGAGCAAGCCCGCCGCGATGCGGATCAGGCTCGATTTGCCGACGCCGTTCGGCCCCGACACCAGCACCGCCCCGCCCGGCGGGACCACGAAAGAGATATGCTCGAACAGCATCCGCCCACCCCGGACGCAGCTTACGTCGCGAAAGGCGAAGACCGGCGTCACGCGGGCCCCGCCGCGTCTTCGAGCGCGTGCATGTCGTCGTCGGACAGGCCGAAATGATGGCCGATCTCGTGGATCATGACGTGCGCGACGAGCGCGTGGAGATCGACCCCGGTCTCGATCCATTCGTCGAGGATCGCGCGGCGATAGAGATGGATCCGGTCGGGCAGGCCGCCGCTGTCCATCGACGATTTCTCGCCGACCGGGCGGCCGTGATACAGCCCGGTCAGATCGAGCGGATGCTCGATGCCGAGCGCGTCGAGCGTCTCGTCATCGGCCAGCTCCTCGACGATCAGCACAACATCGCCGAGATGCGCGCGGAATTCCGCGGGGAGCCCGGTGATCGTCGCGCGCGCGATCGCTTCGATCGCGTCGGCGTCGGGCGGGTTACGCGGTTGATCGGCGGGCGGCATTGGCTATGCCTTACGGCGAAGGCGGCGCGCACGCCAGCAGGAGAGCAGGAATGAAGGTCGAACCGCTGAACGACGAAGGCCGCGCCGAGGCGCTCGATACGCTCGACGAGTGGGACTATGATGAAGCGCGCGACGCGATCACGCGCCGCTTCACCTTCGCCGATTTCAGCGAGGCGTTCGCCTTCATGACGCGTGTCGCGCTGCTTGCCGAAAAGGCCGACCATCATCCCGAATGGTCGAACGTGTGGAACCGCGTCGATGTGCTGCTGACCACGCACGATGCCGCCGGATTGTCGCACAAGGACGTGGCGCTGGCCGAGGCGATCGACGCGTTACTTGCCTGATTATTGGGCTGAGCCGATCGTCCCGCGCCGCATCCGCTTGCGCAAGCTGCCCGGCATCCAGCGCGCGGCGAACGCCATCTTGTCGGCGGTCTTGCCGACATAGGTGTGGACCTTGTCGCCGTGGACCGCGTCCCATGCGGCCTGTGCGACCTTGTCGACATTGGTCAGCTCGAGCCCGGCATTGGTGACGACCTGCTTGATCGAGTAGTTGCTGTTGCCCGCCGGCGTCGCGAGCAAAGGCGTGTCGATGAAGCTCGGGACGAGGTCGCGTACCTTGATCCCGGCGCCATACCATTCGCCGTCGAGCGCCTCGGTCAGCGCGCGTACGCCGAACTTGGTCGCCGAATAGACGGGCAGACCCGACGAGCCGTAGATCGCAGACGCCGAAGCGGTGTTAAGCAGGCACGAACCCGGTGTGCGCGCGAGATAGGGGTAACCGATCTTGGCGCCGTTGAGCACGCCGACCAGGTTGATCGCGACGACGCGGTCGAGATCGTCGAAGCTCATCTCGGCGATCGGGCCGCCGGTGCCGATCCCGGCATTGTTGAACAGCACGTCGAGCCGACCGCCCGTGGTGGCGGTAAAGGCGTCGAGATGCACGACCCACGCCTCGCGGTCGCGCACGTCCATCTGGTAGGTCTCGACCATGCCTGCGGGCAGCATCGCGGCGGTCGCCGCGAGCCCTGCCGTGTTGACGTCGGCGAGCCCGACGCGCCAGCCGCGCGCCGCGAACAGCTTGGCGGTCGCCTGGCCGATCCCCGATCCCCCGCCGGTGATGAAAATTGCCTTTGGGGTTTCGGTCATCGTACATCCTATCCGTCATGCCGGGGTCGCCCCGATTTGCACCGGGCCGCTCGAGCGTTGGCGGCGAGTGTGCGATACGCGCGCGCTCGCGACAAGCCCGGGCGAACCAAGGTTTGACGCTCCCGCAAAGCTCCCGCACAAAGCGCGTGATGTCAGTCCAGTCTCCCGGCCCCGCCGTCGCCTTCGACGGCGTCACCAAAGCCTATGCCGGCGGGACGATCGCGGTCGACGGCGTCTCGGTCGAGATCGCCGGCGGCAGCTTCGTCGCACTGGTCGGCAGCTCGGGCTCGGGCAAGTCGACCTTGCTCAAGATGATCAACCGCCTGATCGCACCGAGCGCGGGCGTGGTCCGCATCGGCGGCGGGGCGGTCGGTGACGAGCCAGCGCATGTGCTGCGGCGGCGGATCGGCTATGTCTTCCAGAATATCGGCCTGTTCCCGCATATGAGCGTCGCCGAGAATATCGCGATCGGGTTGCGTCTCGCGGGCGAGCGGACGAATGCCGAACGCGTCGCCGAACTCCTCGTTCTGGTCGAACTGCCGCGCGAGTTCGCCGCGCGCCGCCCCGATGCGCTGTCGGGCGGGCAGCGCCAGCGCGTCGGCGTCGCGCGCGCGCTGGCGACCGCGCCGGGGCTGCTGCTGCTCGACGAGCCGTTCGGCGCGCTCGATCCGGTCACGCGCGATCAATTGGGCGGCGCGATCCGGCAGCTCCACGACCGGCTCGGCCTGACGACGATCATGGTGACGCACGACATGGCCGAGGCGCTGATCCTCGCGGACCGCGTGCTGGTGATGGACAAGGGGCGGATCGTCGCCGACGCCACGCCAAAGGCGCTGCTCGCGGGGGAGGGCGGGCCGGTGGCCGCAGCTCTGGTTGCGGTGCCGCGCGAACAGGCGCGCAAGTTGCACGCGCTGGAGCAGGAAGCGTGAGCCCGTTCGTCGAAGCGCTCACACGCGTGCCGCCTTTGCTCGCGGCGCATTTGTTGCTGGCCGCGTCAGCGCTGCTGCTTGGGCTTGCGATCAGCTTGCCGCTGGCGATCTGGTCGGCGCGACGGCCGGGTGTGGCGCGGGTGGCGCTGGGGTTTGCGAGCTTGGTCCAAACGGTGCCGAGCCTGGCCTTGCTCGCGCTTTTCTATCCGCTGCTGCTGTTCGTGTCGGGCTTGGTCGGCGGCGGCATTCCCGCGCTCGGTTTCCTGCCCTCGCTGCTCGCGCTGACGCTGTATGCGTTGCTGCCGATCCTGCGCAACGGCGTGACCGGGTTGCTCGGGCTCGACCCGGCGGTGATCGAGGCGGCCGATGGCGTCGGGATGACCTCGTGGCAGAAGCTCCGGCTGGTCGAGGCGCCGCTTGTCGCGCCGGTGCTGATGGCGGGGATCCGGACCGCCGCGGTGTGGACGATCGGGGCGGCGACGCTGTCGACCACGGTCGGCCAGCCGAGCCTCGGCGACATGATCTTCGCCGGACTCCAGACGCAGAACTGGGCGCTGGTGCTCGCCGGCTGCCTTAGCGCGGCGGCGCTGGCGCTTGCAGTCGATGCGCTGCTTGGGCTGATCGAACGCGGCATCGCGCAGCGCAAGCACGGGCGGGTGTGGGCGTCGAGCGGCGTGCTGCTCGTCGGCGTGTTGCTCGCGCTGACGCCGCTGTGGCCGCGTTCGGGCGATACGATCACGATCGGCGCGAAGAATTTCGGCGAGCAATATATCCTCGCGCGCGTCATCGGGCACCGGCTCGAGCGCGCCGGCTATCACGTGCAATATCGCGACGGACTCGGCTCGGCGGTCGTGTTCGGGGCGCTCAAGACAGACGCGATCGATGTCTATGTCGATTATGCCGGCACGATCTGGACCAACGAGATGAAGCGGCGCGACATCCCAGCGCGGCCTGCAATGGTCGCGGCGATCGGCGATTGGGCGGCCAAGACCGCGCAGGTCCGGCTGCTCGGCGCGCTCGGGTTTGAGAATGCCTATGCCTTTGCGATGAAGGACGCGGCGGCCAAGGCGAAGGGCATCGCGTCGCTCGACGATCTCGTCCGCGTTGCGCCGCAGCTGACGCTCGGTGCCGATCTCGAGTTTCTCGCGCGGCCCGAATGGGCGGCGGTGCAGCGCGCCTATCCGCTCAGGTTCGGCGCGTCGCACGCCTATAGCCCGACTTTCATGTACCAAGCGCTGGCGAGCGGGCAGGCCGATGTGATCTCGGCCTTCTCGTCCGATGGGCGGATCGCGGCGCAGCATCTGACGGTGCTGAGCGATCCGCGCCATGCGATCCCCGGGTATGACGCGATCCTGATGGTAGCGCCGGGGCGGGCGAAGGATGCCAAGCTCGTCGCCGCGTTGCAGCCGATGGTCGGGCGAATCCCGGTCGAGGCGATGCGCGCGGCGAACTATCAGGTCGATCGCGATGCCGACAAGGCAACGCCCGATGCCGCGGCGCGCTGGCTCGAGCGCAAGGTCGGGTTGTAGCGCGCTTAGCCCCTCCCCTGAAGGGAGGGGTTGGGGTGGGGACGTAACGGGCGCTAGGTCTCTGCGAGGCACGGCCCCACCCCCGGCCCCTCCCCTGAAGGGGAGGGGAGGAAATTAGCGGGTGGCGGTCACAAAATAGTCGAGCTTGGTATCGTCGCTGAGCACGAAGCCCTTCGCCACCGAGAACCCGAGGCCCCGCACATCGACCACCTTCAACCCTGCCGCGACCACCAGTTCGGTCAGCGCATCGGGCGTCAGGAACTTGTCCCAGTCGTGCGTTCCGCGCGGGATCGTGCCCGTTCCTTCCGCAAAGGTGATCAGCGCGAGGCGCGACAAGGCCGTGCGGTTCGGCGTCGACAGCACCAGCAGCCCGCCCGGCGCCAGCGCCGCCGCGAGCCCAGCGACGAACCCCGCCGGATCGGTGACATGCTCGATCACCTCGAGGCTGGTGACGAGATCGAACGTCTCGCCCGTCAGATCCTCGACGCTGCCGGTGCGATAGTCGATCGCCAGCCCCGACCCCGCGGCATGCGTCGCCGCGACCGCGACATTCTCCGCGGCGGCATCGAGCCCCGTCACCGCCGCCCCCAGCCGCGCGAGCGGTTCGCACAGCAACCCCGCGCCGCACCCGACATCGAGCGCGCGCTTGCCGGCGAGCGGGGTGAAGCCCGTGTCATCGCCGAGCCAGTGCGCGTCGATCCGCTCGCGCAGATAGCGCAGCCGCACCGGGTTGAGCCGGTGGAGCATCGCCGACGAGCCCTTGGGATCCCACCACTCCGCCGCCATCGCGCCAAAATGCGCGGCCTCGGCCGGGTCGATAGTGGTTGCAGACGTTACGGTTGCGCTGTTCATGCCTGCTTCCTATCAGGACCGCCCGCATAGCCCAAGCCCCACCCCAAGGACTTCTGCCACCCATGGCCCGTATCGTGATGAAATTCGGCGGCACCTCGATGGCCGGGATCGAACGCATCCGCTCGGTCGCCGCGCGGGTGAAACGCGAGGTGGCGGCGGGCAATCAGGTCGCCGTCGTCGTGTCGGCGATGGCGGGCGAGACCGACCGGCTGGTCGGCTTCTGCCGCGAGGCGTCGTCGCTCTACGACCCCAAGGAATATGACGTCGTCGTCTCGGCGGGCGAGCAGATCACCTCGGGCCTGCTCGCGATCGCGCTGCAGGCGGCAGGCGTGTCGGCGCGCAGCTGGCTCGGCTGGCAGCTCGCGATCTCGACCTCGGACGCGCATGCCTCGGCGCGCATCGAGAATATCGACATGGCAGCGCTCGAGGCAAGTCTCGCCGCGGGCGAAGTCGCGGTGATCCCCGGTTTCCAGGGCGTCGACGAACATGGCCGCGTCACCACGCTCGGCCGCGGCGGATCGGATACCTCGGCGGTGGCGATGGCAGCCGCGATGAAGGCGGACCGCTGCGACATCTACACCGATGTCGACGGCGTCTACACCACCGACCCCCGCATCGTGCCGCGAGCGCGCAAACTCAAGAAGGTGACCTACGAGGAAATGCTCGAGCTGGCCTCGGTCGGCGCGAAGGTGCTGCAGACCCGCTCGGTCGGGCTCGCGATGAAGGAAGGCGTCCGCGTCCAGGTGCTGTCGTCCTTCACCGGCGAGGACGCACCGATGGCGGATACATTGCCCGGCACGATGATAGTGGGCGAAGAGGAGATCGAAGACATGGAAAGCCAGCTCATCACCGGCATCGCGCACGACAAGAACGAAGCCAAGATCACGCTGATCGCGGTGCCCGACAAGCCAGGCGCGGTCGCGGCGATCTTCGCGCCGCTCGCCGACGCCAACATCAACGTCGACATGATCATCCAGAACATCGCGCACGCCGCACGCTCGACCGACGTGACCTTCACCGTCCCGGCCGCCGACCTGGCGCGCTCGATCGAGGTGCTCAACCAGGGGCGCGAGGCGATCGGGTTCGCCGAGCTGGTGCACGACACGCGCGTCGCCAAGATCTCGGTGGTGGGCGTGGGGATGCGCAGCCATGCCGGCGTCGCCTCGACGATGTTCACCACGCTCGGCGAGCGCGGGATCAACATCCAGGCGATCTCGACCAGTGAGATCAAGGTCTCGGTGCTGATCGAGGAGGATTATACCGAACTCGCGGTGCGCGTGCTGCACACCGCCTACGGGCTCGACGCCGACTGACGACCATCGCCTTGGGCGCTCAGTCGTCCCCAAGCCACTTGGTCGCGCGCTTCACTGCGGAGGTCACCGGATCGCGTCCGCGGCCGTAGCCAAAATGTGCCATGTCGGCCTTACTGTAGTCGCGTTGGCCCGCGAACAGCAGCGCGCGCCCGGTTTCACGAAATTCCCGGGGGTATCGCGGGGTGACGATGGCGTTGCGCGCGCGGTTCCCTTGGCCGTCAAACGACCCTAGGGGCAGGCACCTTGGTGTCGATAGGACTGTGCGAATGCGAGCTTCCCAATTGCGGATCTTCGGCCGGTCGTGGTCGCCGCTGCTGGCGGGGGCGGATTTGCCCGATCGGCTGTTCGCCTGCGTCGGCGCGACGTGTGGCATTGCGCTGACCGGGTGGTTGAGCGGCTGGCTGCTCGGTTGGCCGAGCGCGCTGCTGCTGATCGCACCGATGGGGGCATCGGCGGTGCTCGTCTTTGCCGTCCCGGCGAGCCCGCTCGCGCAGCCCTGGCCGGTGATCGGAGGGAATGTGCTGTCGGCGCTGGTCGGGATCGGCATCGCGCGGGTCGTGCCAATGCCGGGGCTCGCGGCCGGGCTGGCGGTGGGCGGCGCGATCCTGGTCATGTCGCTGACGCGCTCGCTCCACCCGCCGGGCGGCGCGAGCGCGCTGCTGGCGGTGATCGGCGGCCCTGCGATCAGCGCAGCGGGGTTCGGCTTCGCCTTCGTGCCGGTCGCGCTCAACGCCATGCTGCTCGCGCTCGCCGGCGTCGCGTTCCATCGGCTGTCGCGGCACAGCTATCCGCATCATGCGCTCGCCGCGCCGCCGACGGCACCGTTTCTCACGGCGGATATCGACCTTGCGCTGGCCGATCTCGGCGACGGTTTCGACGTCAGTCGCGCGGACCTCGAGGCGCTGATCGGGCGTGTCGCCTTTCACGCCGCCGCGCGCACACGGCAGCGGCGCTGAGCCGCGCTCAGGCCTTGCGCGCATAGGGCCGGCTGGCGATCCCCGACCAATCCTGCTCGCCCATTCCGGCTTCGACCGCATCGTGCATCCGCGTCCGCACGGCATCGAGTACGGGCAAGGTGACCTCGGCCGCATCGGCCAGCTCGGTTGCGAGCCGCAGATCCTTGAGCCCGAGCTTCATCTTGAAACCCGGCGTGAAATCGCCCGAGACGATCTTGGGCGCATAGCTCTGATAGGCGCGTGCGCCGAACAGCGTGCCCGTCATCAGCTCGAGGAAGGTGTCGGCTGCGACGCCATTGGCCCCCGCGAGCGCGACGCCTTCGGACATCGCCTCGATCGCCTGGGTGATCATCATGTTGCCCGCGATCTTGGCGGCATTGGCCTGCGCGGGCTCGCTGCCAAGCGACCAGACCTTGGTCGAGAGCGCCTCGAGCAGCGGGGTGACCTTGGCGACCGCGGCGTCGGGCCCGGCGACGACGACGTTGAGCTGCGCTGCGGCGGCTGCATCGGGGCGGCCGAATACCGGCGCCGCGACATAGGCGAGGCCGCGCGCCGCATGGTTGGCGGCGAGCGCTTTCGAGAAGGCGACCGAGATCGTCGCGGTGACGATATGGATCAGCCCGGCCCGCGCACGATCGAGCGCGCCCGAATCGAGCAACACGCTGCGGATCGCGGCATCGTCGGCGAGCATCGTGAAGACCACCTCGCACTCGAGCGCCGCCGCGACGCTATCGACGATCGCGACGCCGGGGATTTCGCGCGGATCGACCGGCGAGCGGTTCCAGGCGTGAACCTGGTGCCCCGCCTTGGCGAGATTGACCGCCATGGCGCTGCCCATCTTGCCGAGCCCGATGAAACCGATCTGCATGGGGAATGTCCTGTCTGGAGAAGTCGAAGCGCAAGCGTTTGGCGGGCAGCGAGGTTCCGGGGCGCTTGACGCCATGGTGATCGTGCGCGCCGGTTGCGCTATTCTCCGATCAGATGCAGCGCCACTCGCCGTCGATGCGCGGCGCGGCGATGTTCGAAGAGATAGATCCCCTGCCACGTCCCCAGGACGGCGCGTCCGCCTGCCACCGGGATCGACAGGCTCGTCGCCGTCACTGCGGCGCGCAGATGCGCGGGCATGTCGTCGGGACCTTCGTCGTCATGCTCGTACCCTGTGCTTTCTGGTGCGATCTTCGCGAAATAGCGCTCCAGGTCGCGCCGTGCGGCCGGCGCCGCATTCTCCTGGATCAGCAGCGAAGCCGAGGTGTGGCGCACGAATAGCGTCAGCAAACCCGTCTCGACCTTGCTTTGCGCCACCCATCGCACCACGGCATCGGTTATCTCGTGCAGCCCCTGTCCGGGGGTCGCAATCACCAGTTCGGTCGTCGTCTGTCGCATGACGCGGGCTTGCCCCAAAGCCCTGCGCAAGGCTAGGCCCGGCAGATGAACGAAATCTCCTCGATCGGCGCGACGCGCCTCGCCCGGCGCATGGCGCGCGGTTCGGCTTTCCTCGGCTCGGAGGTCGCGATCCTGTGCGGCGCGATGTCGTGGGTGTCCGAGCGCAACCTCGTCGCCGCGGTGTCGAACGCGGGCGGCTTCGGGCTGATCGCGTGCGGTGCGATGACCCCCGAGCTGCTCGACCGCGAGATCGCCGCGACCAAGGTGCTGACGACCAAGCCGTTCGGCGTCAACCTGATCACGATGCACCCGGCGCTGTTCGACCTGATCGAAGTGTGCAACCGCCACGGCGTCGGCCATGTCGTGCTCGCCGGCGGGCTTCCGCCGACGGGCTCGATCGACGCCATCAAGGCCAATGGCGCCAAGCTGATCTGTTTCGCGCCCGCACTCTCGCTCGCCAAGAAGCTGATCCGCTCGGGCGTCGACGCGCTCGTCGTCGAGGGGATGGAGGCCGGCGGGCATATCGGCCCGGTCTCGACCAGCGTGCTCGCGCAGGAAATCCTGCCCGAAGTCGCCGACAAGGTGCCGGTGTTCGTCGCGGGCGGGATCGGGCGCGGCGAGGGGATTGCCGCCTATCTCGACATGGGCGCGGCGGGGGTCCAGCTCGGCACGCGCTTCGTCTGTGCGACCGAGAGCGTCGCGCATGCCAATTTCAAGAAGGCGTTCCTGCGCGCCTCGGCGCGCGATGCGGTGGCGAGCGTGCAGATCGACCCGCGCCTGCCCGTCATCCCGGTGCGCGCGCTGAAGAATGCCGGGGGCGACCTGTTCACCACCAAGCAGCGCGAAGTCGCGCAGTTGCTCGACGAGGGCAAGGTCGCGATGGCCGAGGCGCAGCTCCAGATCGAGCATTATTGGGCGGGCGCACTTCGTCGTGCGGTGGTCGATGGCGATGTCGAGCATGGCAGCCTGATGGCGGGGCAGTCGGTCGGAATGGTGACCAAAGAGGAGCCGGTCGCCGAGATCATCGCGGTGCTGATGGCCGAAGCCGGCGCGGCGCTCGAGCAACGCGCGAACTAGGTAACGCCGCGTTTACCAGTGTCGTGCGACACCGATCCCCGGGGATCGGAGTTGTGTGATGCGAGTGATTCGAACGGCCTTTTCCGCGTCGTTGCTGGCGGGTGTCGCGTTGATCAGCGGATGTGCGTCGCACCGCGCGGCGCCTGCGATAGCGGTCGCGCCGCCTGCGCCGATCCAGACCGTCACCGCGCCGCCGCCGGGCAGCTATCCCGGCATGCCGATCCCGGCGCGACTCGCCGACGGCTCGTACGACACGCCCAACCGCGCGCTCACCGCGGCGGCAACCGTTTGGCATTTTCGCGCGGGCTTGAACGTTGCCGCGCTGGCATGTCGCGGGGCCGACGAAGCGATCATCGCGGCACGCTATAACGCAATCCTCGCACGCCAGCGCAGCGTGCTGCGTGACGCCGAGGCGAGCCTCGCGAACGAATATCGCAGCGGTGGGGGCAGCGCGTGGCGCGGCCGCTACGATCACGCGATGACCGTGCTCTACAATTTCTTCTCGCAAGGCTTTGCCCACCAGACCTTCTGTTCGACCGCGTCGCGGATCCTCGGCGAGAGCGAGACGGTTACGCCGGCGGCCTTCCCGGCCTTCGCTGCGGCCCGGCTGCCGATGCTCGACGCGGCCTTTACCGATTTCTATGCCCGTTACGATCGCTGGCGCGCCAGCACCGCGCCGGCCAAGATGGCCGCGCCCGCCGCCCCGCCGATCGTCGCGCTGCGCACCGCGCCGTCGCATCCCAAGGCGGCGCCGGTGCCATCGGCGCCGTGGATCCAGCTCGATCAAGTCGCGCTATTGCCCGATCCGGACGGCCGTGAGGTGCGTGCGGGCAGGCGCACGCGCTGAGCCTGCCGCCGATCTTGGCGTCGCGCTGGCTCCAGCGGCTGTGGTCGATGCGATCGAAGTTCACACTGCGCCGCAGCTTCGGGTCGTGCTGCTTGGCATTGGTGGCGGCACCCCAGCACCGTAGCGGATGACGTCCGCTTTTGCCGAAGAGAGCTTAGCGCCGGTCGATCAGGCCGGTGAGCGCGGCAAAGCCCCCGTCGAGGCTATACACCGCGACGGCGGCGGCCCCGCCGAACAGCACGGCGATCGCGACCGAGGCCAGACCGGCGACCAGCCCGCCCTGACGGCGGCGGGCAAAGCTGCGGCGCGTGTTGGGCTTGCCGAGCTTCAGCTCGACATAGCCGGCGCTCGCGCCGCCGAGCACGGTCAACGCCAGCGTGACGAGCGCCCCGACCGGAGTCTGCCAGGCGAGCCCGATCGGCAGCACCAGCGCGAAAGGCGTCGCCATCGCGAAGGCGGCGAGCAGTTTGGCGCGGTCGATCCGCGCCTTGGCGACCGGCGCGACCGCGAGCAGATCGGGCGCGTCCTCGGCCGACACCGTCAGCCAGGCGAAGCTGCCGACGAGCTGGCTCGCGATCAGCACGCTGGCAAAGGCGAGCGCGGGCGGCAGCGGCAGCGCATGGCGACGGCCGAGCATCGCCAGCACGAGCGGCGCCAGATAGACGAGCCGCATCACGATCTGGAAGGCGAGCGCCGGGTCGCGCACGAGCAGCCGCCATTCCTTGGCGAAGATCGACCGCGTCAGTCCGGCATGGAACAGCCGTGCGCTCGCACGCCCGCTCGGCGTGCTGCGCGACCGGCGGTTGCCGCCGTCCTGATAGCCCGACAGGAACAGCCGCTGGAGCGTCACGCCCGCTCCCGCGAAGAGCAGCAGCGCGACGCCGAGCAGGATCGCGATCGCCAGCGGGTCGCCGAACGCCGCGCGGCCGGGCAGGCTGCTCAGGCCGCGCATGCCGACGTCGTCGGCGCGCAGCCGCTCGAACAGCAGCTGCATCGCGCCGCCATGGTGGTCGACCCGGGGAAACAGCTGCGAGGCGAGGAACACCGCGCCGCCGAGCAGCGCGGCGAGGATCTGGCCGACGGTCCGCGCCGCGCGAGGGCCCACGAGCGTCGCGATCGCGAGCGTCAGCGCAAGCCCGATCGCCGCGGCAGTAAAAGCGAGCGCGACGAGCAAGGCGATCGTCCCGAACAGCCGCGGATGCCCGAGCAGCGCAACCGGCACGACGATCGGCAGGAGCAAGACGGCGTAGGTCAGCGCGATCGTCGCGGCGATGCCGAGCAGCTTGGCGAGCAGCACGCTGCGCGGCGCGATCGGCGCAGAGAAGAGCAAGGCGAGATCGCCGCTTTCATACAGGCTGCGCTGGCTGCCGAGCACCGCCTGCGCGGTCATGAAGCTCAGCATCACCCCCCCGGCCGCCAGAACCATGATGCGCAGTTCGGGCAGCACCGGGATCGCGGTGTCGCGCAGGCCCCAGGCGATCGCGCAGCCGATTGCCGCCCAGGTGGCGATCAGCAGGTAGCCGATGATCCGGGTCACCCCGATCCGCCCGCCGCTGCGTGCGCGCAGCGCGAGCCGCACTTCGTTGAGCGCGAGCCAGCTGAACGAGCCGGGCGCGAGCTGGCGGATCGCCCAGTTCACGCGGCGTAGAGGTCCGGACTGGTCAGGCGGATGAAAGTGTCCTCGAGGGTCATGCCCGCGGTGCCGGCGCGGTCGCGCAGCTCGTCGAGCGTGCCCTCGGCGAGCAGTTTGCCGCCGCCGATGATGCCGATCCGATCGGCCATGCGCTCTGCGACTTCAAGAATGTGCGTCGTGACGATCACGGTCTTGCCGGCATCGACTTGCGCCCGGAGCGCATCCTTGACCGAGCGCGCCATGCTCGCGTCGAGCCCGGTCAGCGGCTCGTCGAGGATCAGCAGCTTGGGATCGTGGATCAGCGCGCCGGCGAGCGCGACCTTCTGCTGCATCCCGCGCGAAAAGCCCTCGCAGCGCGTGTCGCGTTGCTCCCACAAATCGAGCCAGTGGAGCAGCCGGTCGGCTTCCTGTGCGGCATGGCCCGGATCCATCCGCCACAGCCCGGCGACGAAGGCGAGATATTCGAGCGGGCTGAGCTTGTCGTAGAGCATCGGCTCGTCGGGCAGCCATGCGGTGATCGCCTTGGCGCCGAGCGGATCGCGCCGCGCATCGACCCCGAAGATCTCGATCGACCCGGCATCGGGCTTGGCGAGCCCGGCGACCATCCGCAGCGTCGTCGTCTTGCCCGCGCCGTTCGGGCCGAGCAGCGCGTAAAGCTGCCCCGCCGCGATATCGAGGTCGAGCCCGGCGATGACGGGCTTGTCGAACGCCTTGGCCAGGCCCCGGATGCGCAGCGCGGATTGGGTCATGTGTCCTGTTTAGGCGATACACCCGAATCGTCTAGCGCAAACCCATTCAACTGGAACAAGGCCTCGACCGGTCGGTCGAGCGCGGCGGCGAGTTTCAGCGCAAGGATCGTCGAGGGGACGAACACGCCGTTCTCGACGGTGTTGATCGTCTTGCGGCTGACGCCGACGCGTTCGGCGAGCGCCGCCTGCGTCAGGTCGAGCCGTTCGCGTTCGGCCTTCAGCGTGTTGTGCAGCGTTTCGGCCATTCAGCGCGCGGCCTGGAGTTCGAGCGTCGCGAGCCGGACCTGCGCCACGACGATCGCGGCAGTGAAGATGATCCGCGCGCTGTCGCTCGCCGAAATCAGTCCGGGCACGCTGCCGAGCGCGAGCATGGCGGCGGCGGCGAGCAGGCCTGCCCAGAAGCCGATCGCGCTGCTCGCGCGGCGATGCTCCCGCGTCACTTCGTCCTCGAGCAACTGCGCGAGCGGCCCGCTTTTGAGGCGGGTCACGAGTGGCGAGAGATAGAATGCGGAGACGAGCGTGAAGCCAAGCCACATTCCCTGGAAGAAGGATGGCCGCCAGCTCGCGAAGGTCAGGCCGAGCAGCACGACCGTGAGCGCAGCAAAAACGTACAGCAAAAGCGCGCGTACGCGTCCCGCGCGTTCAGCGAGTTCGATGATCTCCATTTCCGACCTTTCAATTCGTAACCTACGGGTTACATGTAACCTGAACGTTACATCATCGCAAGCGCCTTTAAGGGTTCCCTCACTTGCCCGGTTAGATTAACAGCGCTGGCATGACGACGGCCAGCGACCTCGATCAGCCTGCGCAAGGCCGCATCGTCGGAGCCGTCCATCGGTTTCCGCTGCGCGTGTATTTCGAGGACACCGATCTTTCGGGGATCGTCTATCACGCCAATTACCTGCGCTACATGGAGCGGGCGCGTTCGGACATGCTGCGCGTGGTCGGGATCGACCAGCGTGCGCATCAGGAGAGCGGCGGCGGGGCCTATGCGGTGACCGCGCTCGCGATCCGCTATCGCGCGCCGGCGAAACTCGACGATGCGCTGATCGTGCTCACAACGCTGCAGAATGTCCGGGCGGCATCAGTCGATATTCAGCAACGAGTCATGCGCGGCGAGACGATACTCACCGAGGCAGACGTCACCGCGGCCTTGGTTGCGACAACGGGCCGGCCGCTGCGCCAGCCAAAGGAATGGATCGCGGCGTTCGCCCAGGCGATGGGCGAGCGCGCGATGGGATCAGGGGATAGCCTCACGTGAACGAAATCATGCTCAACACCGATGCGACGACGCTGTCGCCGATCGCGCTGTTCCTCCAGGCCGACTGGGTGGTGAAGACGGTGATGCTCGGCCTGTTGGCCGCGAGCGTCTGGACCTGGGCGGTGATCCTCGGCTTCTTCTTCCGGCTCGGCGCCACGCGCCGCAAGACCGCGGCGTTCGAGCGCGATTTCTGGAAGGCCGAGGATATCGACGCCTTTCATCGGCTGCATAACGAAAGCGACCTGCCGATCGCGCGCGTGTTCACCGCGGGTGTGGCGGAGTGGCGGCGCTCGACCGTCGGCGGGCAGGTCGATCGCGGCGGCACGCGCGAGCGGCTGGCGACGGCGATGGGCGCGGCGGTCGCCAACGAGATCGACCAGCTGTCCGATCGGTTGAACATCCTCGCGACGGTCGGCTCGGTCGCGCCGTTCGTCGGGCTGTTCGGCACGGTGTGGGGGATCATGCGCAGCTTCACCGGCATCGCGCAGGCGCAGAACACCTCGCTCGCGGTTGTCGCGCCGGGAATCGCCGAGGCGCTGTTCGCGACCGCGATCGGCCTGTTCGCGGCGATCCCCGCGGTGATCGCGTACAACCGCTTTTCGCATGGCATCAACCGCATCGAAGCGCGGCTCAACCGCTTCGCCGACGGCTTCCACGCGACGCTCAGCCGTCAGCTCGAGAGCGAGGTGCGCCGGTGAGGGGCGCATTTTCGATCCTCCCCGGAACGGGGAGGGGGACCGCCAGCCTCCTTCGGGCTGGTGGTGGAGGGGGCGTGCCACAAACGGTGCGCTCGTGGA
>NZ_JH584241.1:861963-881177 GCF_000241485.1 Sphingomonas sp. PAMC 26605 | reverse complement strand
AGGATTAAGGCATGTCGATGAACCTCCCGTCGCAACGCGGCCGTGGGCGTCGCGCGCCGATGGCCGACATCAACGTCACGCCGCTCGTCGACGTGATGCTGGTGCTGCTGATCATCTTCATGGTCACCGCGCCGTTGCTTACCGCGGGCGTCCCCGTGACGCTGCCCGACAGCCGCGCCAAGGCGCTCGACCAGGACCAGAAGCCGCTCGTCCTGTCGCTCGACGGTGAGGGCAAGCTGTTCCTCGACAAGGATCCGCTCAGTGAAGCCACGCTTCCCGACATGCTCGCACAGCTAGCCGCCAAGGGCGATCCGGCCAAGCCGCCGCAGGTCTTCCTGCGCGCCGACCGCAAGCTCGATTACGGGCATGTGATGCGCGTGATGGGCGAGCTCAACCGCGCCGGGTATAACCGCGTGGCGCTGGTGACGGTGGGCCAGGACGGGCAATGACGCGGTCGGAGCAATACGGACTCGGGGCGGCCGTGCTCGGCCATGTCGCGTTGTTCGCGCTCCTGTCGCTCGCCTGGAGCAGCGCGCCCACCCCGCCGCCGACCAACACGCCGATCGAAGTCTCGCTGGTCGACGATGTCGCGCTCGACCAGCACGCCCCCAAGGCGCCCGAGCCGCCCGCGCAATCGGCCGCGCCCGACCCCGGCCCGCCCGAAGACGCCCCGCCGCCCGAGGCCGAACAGGTCGCGCCCGAGCCCGCGCCACCCAAGCCAGCGCCGGTCGTCCCCAAGCCCGCGCCGCCAAAGCCTGCGCCGAAGCCAGCGCCGAAACCCGAGCCCAAGCCCGACGCGGTCCCGCCGCCCAAGCCCGCGCCGAAACCCAAGCCTGCGCCAAAGAAACCCGCCGCCGAGAAATCGGAGGAGGCCGACAAGCCCGCTACCAAGCCTGCGCCGGCAAAGGCCGCGCCTTCCAAGGCCGCCCCGGCCAGGAGCGCCGCATCGACCAAACCGGCAACCGCGGCCAAGGCGAACGGCACCAACCCCAAGGCGACCAAGGCCAAGCCGACCGGTTCGCTGCTCGACGACGATTTCCGCAAGGGCCTGACGCAATCGCCCTCCAAGGCGAAGACGTCCGAAGCCGCGCCCGGCGCGACGATGGACGCCAAGGCCGCCGCCGATATCGGCTCGGCGATCCGCCGCCAGGTCCAGCCGTGCGCCGATCGCCAGGTCAATCCCGGCCCGGGCGCGTCGCGGATCGTCGTGACGATCCGGCTGTCGCTCAACCGCGACGGGTCGCTCGCCGGGCGGCCGACCGTGTCGGACGATCACGGCGGGGTCGACGACGAGAATCGCCGCTACGTCGACACGGTCGACCGCAACGCGATCGCGACCTTCGCCGGCTGCGCACCGCTGCGCGGCCTCCCGCCTGAACTTTACGACGTGCCTCGCGGGTGGAAGACCTTTATCCTGCGCTACAAACTTCCCGGCTGAGGAAAGACGATGATGCTCCCCAAGACGATCTTCGCACTTGCTCTGGCTGCGGTCCCCGCGGCGACCCTCGCGCAGACGGGAACGGCGCCGCTGCCGGTGCCGTTTCCCAATAGCCCGCCGAGCACGCCGCAAACCGGGGCGCCGGTGCCCGGGCAGGCGGGTGTGACCAACCCGCAGCAGCAGGGCGAGCTCGTCGTCGATGTCGTCGGCGGTGTCTCGGCGCCGCTCGGCATCGCGATCCCGGTGATGCCGACCGCGGAGGCGGTCAGCACCCCCGCCGGCCGCACCGACGAGCTCGGCCGGCAATTGTCGCAGATCGTCACCACCGACCTGCGCAATTCAGGCCTGTTCAAGCCGCTCGGCGGCGACGCGCTGCATCCGATCGCCTATCCCGAAGTCACTGCGCCGACCTTCGACTATTGGGGCCCGGCGGGCGCGTCGGCGCTCGTCCAGGGGTTCGTCCGCGCCAATGGCGACGGGATGCTCACCGTCGGCTGCTACCTCTACGACGTCTCGTCGCGCGCCGAACTCGCGCGGCAGGGCTTCGTCGTGCCGCCGAGCGAATGGCGTCGCGCCGGGCACAAATGCGCCGACATGGTCTATTCGAAGCTGACCGGCGAAGGCCCCTATTTCGACAGCCGCGTCGTCTACATCTCGGAGACCGGCCCCAAGGGCAAGCGCATCAAGCGGCTCGCGATCATGGACCAGGACGGCGGCAACCACCGCTTCCTGACCAACGGCCAGGCGATCTCGCTCACGCCGCGCTTCTCGCCCGACCAGCGCTCGATCGTCTATATGAGCTATCTCAAGGATCGCCCCTCGATCTACGTCTATGATCTGGCGAGCGGATCGTCGCGGCTGCTCGTGTCGAGCGCCAACCTCACGTTTGCACCGCGCATTTCGCCCGATGGCCGCTTCGTGCTGTTCTCGATGGCGGTCGGCGGCAATACCGACATCTACCGCGTCGCCTTCTCGGGCGGCACCCCGCAGCGGCTGACCGACTCGCCCGGCATCGACACCGGCGCGACCTATTCGCCCGATGGCGGCCGGATCGTGTTCGAGAGCGATCGCTCGGGCACGCAGCAGCTCTATGTGATGAATGCCGACGGCTCGTCGCAGCAGCGCATCAGCTTCGGCAGCGGGCGCTATGCGACCCCGGTGTGGAGCCCGCGCGGCAATCTCATCGCGTACACCAAGATCGGCGGATCGTTCCGCATCGGCGTGATGAGCCCGGCCGGCGGCAACGAGCAGTTGCTCACCGACGGCGCGCAAGACGAGGGGCCGAGCTGGTCGCCCAACGGCCGCGTGATCATGTTCTTCCGCTCCGGCTCGGGCGGCGGTGGGCGCGCCGATCTGTGGTCGGTCGACTTGACCGGGGTCAACGTCCGCCGCGTTCCGACCGTGCTCGATGGATCCGATCCGGCATGGGGACCGTTACGCCCCTGACACTTTGCTCGATCGGGCGAAGTGTTTGACTCTTCGGCCTACGCGGGCAAAGCCACGGGCTTGCTCCGATACGTGTTCGAAACGCCGTTTAACTCTGGGAGAAGCCGCCATGGCGAAACTGACCACGACGCTGCTGATTGCCACTGCCCTGCTCGCGACCACCGCGTGCAGCAAGAAGCGCCCGGCCGAGCTGCCGCCCGCGCCCGGCCCCGTGACCGACCAGGGTGGATCGGGCGGACAGGGCGCGATCGTCCCCGGCTCGCGCGCCGATTTCGAGCGCTCGGTAACGAGCAACACCGTCAATTTCGCGCTCGACAGCTACAGCCTCGATGACCGCGCGCGGTCGATCCTCGACAGTCAGGCGACGTGGCTGGCGCGCTATGCCAACGTGCCGGTGAGCCTCGAAGGCCATGCCGACGAACGCGGCACGCGCGAATACAACCTTGCGCTCGGTGATCGTCGCGCGCTGTCGGCGAAGAACTATCTTGCCACGCGCGGCGTCGCGCCGGGGCGGATCTCGACGATCAGCTACGGCAAGGAGCGCCCGATCGCGCTGGGTTCGGACGAAGCCAGCTGGGCGCAGAACCGTCGCGCGGTGACGATCGTTCTGAACTGATCTCCTAACTCCCTCTCCCAGCGGGAGAGGGAAGGGGCCCGCTCGGCGCAGCCGAGGGGGAAGGGCGAGGGCGACGCTGGCTTTGCTGGCGTCGCCCTTGCCATGTCCGTCACCCTCACCCTTCCGTTGCTGCGCTCCTCCCTCCAGCATCGGGTCGGTCAGGCCCCCGGCATGACCTGAACAGCGCGGGGCGCTATTCACCCGATGCTCCCGAGGGGAGAGGGATTTACATTGCCATTCATAAAATCTCGATATAAATATGATATCATATTAACGGGAGGCATTGATGATCGAGTCGCCAACACGCAACACCGCGCTGACGCTGTCGCAGGAGCGCAGCGCAGCGACGTCGAGCGGGTATCTGATGCTCATCGTCGCGGGCGTGGCGCTCGGTTTCGGACTGTTCGGGGCAAGCCTATTGCAGTACGAATCTACGCTCGGCGGCGTGCTCGTCGCGATCGCGGCGCTCACCGTCGCCTTCGTCGCCTGCGGTTTCTACATGCAGCAGCCCAACCAGGCGACCGCGATCACGCTGTTCGGCGCGTATCAAGGCACCGACCGCAACACCGGCCTGCGCTGGCTGCTCCCGTGGCTTGCGCGAAAGAAAGTCTCGCTGCGCGCCAACAACATGATTTCCGAGCGGCTCAAGGTCAACGATCTGCGCGGCAACCCGATCGAGATCGCCGCACAAGTCGTGTGGCGCGTCACCGACACCGCGCAGGCGCTGTTCGACATCGACGACTACAAGGCGTTCGTCATCGTCCAGATCGAGGCGGCGGTGCGGACGATCGGCGCGCGTTATCCCTATGACGATTTCGAGCATCAGGAAGTGACGCTGCGCGGCAATCACGAGCAGGTCGGGACAGAGTTGCGCGCCGAGCTGATCGCCCGGCTGGCGACAGCTGGGATCACCGTCGACGAATGCGGCTTCACGCATCTGGCGTACGCCTCCGAAATCGCCGGCGCGATGCTGCGCCGCCAGCAGGCGCAGGCGGTGGTCGCCGCTCGGAAAACGCTGGTCGAGGGCGCGGTCGGGATGGTCGAGATGGCGCTCGACTTGCTCAGCGAGAAGGGCGTGGTCGAACTCGACGACGAACGCCGCGCCGCGATGGTGTCGAACCTGATGGTCGTGTTGTGCGGCGAGCGCGACACGCAGCCGGTCGTCAATGCCGGTTCGCTCTACCAGTAACGGCAGGACGATGGTCGCTCCTCCCAAGAAGGCGTTCGCGCTTCGCCTCGATCCCGCGCTCTATGCGGCGGTCGAGCGGATCGCCGCGGCCGATCTCAGGAGCGTCAACGCCCAGTTCGAATGCCTGCTGCGCGAGGCGCTCGCCAAGCGCGGCGTCAAGCTCGAAGCGCCCAATCCGCCCCGGCGCGGGCGGCCCCCCAAGGAGGATGACGATGCAGACGCGTGACGTGTTGAAGCGCAAAGACCGCGATCAGGCGTATTGGTTCGCGCCGCATGTGTTCGGGATCGGCGCCACTCCGGTGACCTGGCAGGGCTGGGCGGTGACGATCGGCTTTTGCGCACTGCTGATGCTCGTCGTGCGGTTCGTCCACGAGCGAATCGCGCAGGTCGGTGTGGAGGTGGCTCTCCTCCTAGTCTTCACGATGATCGTCATCCGCAAGACCGAAGGCGGTTTGCGCTGGCGCTGGGGAACGGGCGGCTGAGCGACGCGGCGGTCAGGCACCCCACACCTTTCGCCCTGAGCCGTCGACGCGCAGCATTCAGCAGGTACGCAGCGGTCGGTCGATCCGGGCTTCGACAAGCTCGGCCCGAACGGGTCGACTCAGGCCGCGCGCTGTTTCAACCGAGCGCCTGATCGAGTAGTTTCGCCAGGCGCAGCCCGCCGCGCTCGACCTCGAGCCGCGCGATCGGCACGTCCTTCTCGATCGTCGCCTCGTCCATCGTGACGTGCGCCGGCGTCGGCGCGCACGGATCGGCCATCACGCTGCCATAGGTCACGTCGTGCGCGACCTGCCAGCTTTCGCGGCTCCAGTCGGTGACGTCGCCCGCGGCGATCTTCGCGCGCACCGCCGCGGGATAGCGTCGCACCATTGGCGGCCCGCTGGTGATCGCGCGTTCGGCGAGATAGCCGTCCCAGATGCTGTGCAGATTGAGCCGCGCGGTGCCGTAGCCGCCATAGCTGGCGAGCACCTTGTTGCCGCCCTGATCGTCCTTCTCGCCCGCGTGGAGCGGCTGGTGGAGATCGCCGACGAAATGGACCAGGAAGGCGAGCGCTTGCACCCGGTCGTGGAGCGGGGCGCGCTTGTTCTTGAGCAGCGCGACGTCCTTGGTGATCTGCGCCGAGACGCAATTGCCGTCCTTGCACGCCGAAACCAGGTCGAACGGGTGGCAGATGTTCACGTCCTGATAGTGCCAGCTATAGGCATAGCCGAAGCGCGATTTGCCGTCAGGGCCTTTCAGCGGCTTGATGCAATCGGCCCACACCGCGGCGTCCGAGATGTTGGACGCCTTGCATTCGGGCGTGCCGAGCAGCTCCGAATGCGCGAGCAACTTGCGGATTGCGGCGCGCGTCTTGGGGCGGACATTGGCGTCGGCGATCTGCGCGATCGTCTGATGGCCATATTCCCAATAGGCCGACGCGGGCGCGGCGGTCGCCGCGGCGAGCAGGGTGGCGGCGACGGCAATGCCGGGACGAACGCGACGGAGACTGGTCATGGGCTCGGGCCTTAGCGGCGTTGCTCGTCCCGCGAAAGCGGGACTCGAAAGGCCAATGCCGAAAGGACGAGCTTCTCCCCTTGCGCCTCCCTTCTTTGCGTCTTCGCGTCTTCGTGTGAGAAAAAGACGGGGTGCTCACACGAAGACACGAAGGCACGAAGCGAAACGCCTTTGCGTCCTCCGCGCCTCTGCGCGAACAAGAAAAAAGGTTGGTTCGCGCGGAGGCGCGGAGGACGCGGAGAGAAGAAGGGTTTGGCTTTCGGGCTATTCGTCGCCGAACACCCCGACCTCGCGGTACCCCGTGGAATCGACGCCCGCGCGGTACATGCCCGGCGTCGAGAAGCGCCACAGCGCCTCGCCGTGCGGCCCCGCGACGATGATCCCGCCCGTCCCGCCGAGCGCCGATACTTCGGCCAACACCGTCTCGACCGCCGCTTCCAGCGATTCGCCCGCCAGCCGCACCCGCGCGCAGATTTCGTGCGCGACATTGGCGCGAATGAAGAATTCGCCCGAACCGGTGCACGACACGGCGCCAGCGCGGTCATCGGCATAGGTGCCAGCCCCGATCAGCGGCGAATCGCCGATCCGGCCCCAGCGCTTGCCCGTCACCCCGCCGGTCGAGGTCGCGGCGGCGACATGGCCGTGCACGTCGCACGCCACCGCGCCGACCGTGCCGTATTTCATATCGACGTCGAACGCGCCGCCGCCTTCGAGCATCTCGTCGAGCTGCGCGCGCCGCTCGGGCAGCACCAGCCAGTCCTGCGTCGCGGGCTCGCAGCCTTGCTCGGCCGAAAAGGCGTCGGCCCCCGCTCCGCTCAGCAGCACATGCGGGCTCTCGGTCATCACCGCACGCGCAAGGCTGACCGGATTGCGCGTCGCGGTCACCCCCGCCACCGCGCCGGCATTGCGGTCGCGCCCGTCCATGATCGCAGCGTCGAGCTCTGCGACCCCCGCATGCGTCAGCGCCGCGCCGCGTCCCGAATTGAAGTGCGGATCGTCCTCGAGCACGCGCACCGCCGCCTCGACCGCGTCGAGCGCCGCGCCGTCCGCTGCCAGCACCGCCGCCCCCGCATCGAGCGCGCGCCCGAGTGCGGCGCGCGCGCCGTCGGCCTGTTTGGGCGTCACGGTGTCGCGCGTCATCTGCCCGGCCCCGCCATGCAGTACCAACGTCCAGCCCATCATGTCTCTTTCGTCTGGGGGAAGGGCCGCAGCCCGATCAGCGGGCGCAGCCAGCCGATCTCGCGGCCGATCGCGTAAAATAGCCAGCATCCGGCAAGCGTCGTCACGACGAGCACGCCGAACTCGACGAAGCGCGGCAGGCCGAACGGGAGCAACGCGCCCTCGACCCCGACGATGATCGTCTGGTGGATGATGTAGAAGGGGAACACCGCCTCGGTCAGCACGCGCCGCCACGGCAGATCGCGGTTGAGATGGCTGTCGGCGAACCCGATCAGCGCGACGATCATGCTCCAGCCCTGCACCGCGCGCGCGCTGGCGAACAGGATGCCCCATGGCCAGGCGGGCGTCGTGCTGTTGGGCCAGCGCAACTCGGTCGCCGCGACGATCGTGTAGCACGCGATCCCGACCGCCAGCGCCCACGGCCACAGCCGGCGCATCGTCGCCAGCGCCGGCGAGGATCCGGCGAGCGCGAAGCCGAACAGGAAGGCGGGCAGATATTGCACATGGCTCACCGAATCGCCGACCAGATCGTTGCTCGGCCCGATCCCGGGGAACAGCCAGGCGCTGACCAGCACGAGCCACGCCGCCGGGAGCAGCCACACCAGCCACCCGCCAAACAGCCGATCGAAGCCGCGCTGCAGGCTGCGCTGCCCCATCACCGCGACGAGCACAGCGAGCACCATCGTGTAGATCCACAGATAGCCGACGAACCACAGATGCTGCCACGTCGGCAGCGCGAGACCGTTGACGACGCGGAAGCTGAAATAATCGTGGAGCAGGAAATACCCAAGATCATGGGTGTAGCCGCGCTGCGTGATGAGCTCGATCCACGGTTGCAACGGCACCACGACAATCACGCCGAACAGCAACGGGATGATCAGCCGCCATGTGCGGTTGACCGCGAAATGCCCCGTCGCGGGCCCACGCACCAGCAGCGCGCGGCTGGCATAGCCCGACACGACGAACAGCAGCAGCAGGCGCCAGCTGTTGACCGCCAGCATCGGGATCGCGACCCACGCCAGCGGCTGCGCGGTCTTGGCGTGATAGCCCCACGGCACGAACACCATGCCGATATGATAGAGGATCAGCAGCGCGAACGCGCCGATGCGCAACCAGTCCAGTCCGTAATGCCGTTCCATCGCGCGGCCCTAATGCCACGCGCCGCCGGGAGCAAACTCTAGCGGTTTCCGATGGCGCGGATCGTCGCTATATGGGCGCGATCAACCAGAGGAAGTTTTCCATGTCCCTCCGCCCATGGCGCGACATCAATCGCCGTCAGAGCCGCCAGATCATGGTCGGCAACGTGCCGGTCGGCGGCGACGCGCCGGTCACCGTCCAGACGATGACCAACACGCCGACCGACGACGTCCGCGCGACGATCGACCAGATCCGCCGCTGCGAGGATGCCGGCGTCGACATCATCCGCGTGTCGTGCCCCGACGTCGAGAGCACCGCGGCGTTGAAGCAGATCGTCCGCGCGAGCCGCGTGCCGATCGTCGCCGACATCCATTTCCATTACAAGCGCGCGCTCGAAGCCGCCGATGCGGGCGCCGCGTGCCTGCGCATCAACCCCGGCAACATCGGCTCGGCGAGCCGCGTCAAGGAAGTGATCGACGCCGCCAAGTCGAACGGCTGCGCGATCCGCATCGGCGTCAACGGCGGGTCTCTCGAAAAGCATCTGCTCGAAAAATATGGAGAGCCGTGTCCCGACGCGCTGGTCGAATCGGCGATGGACCATATCAAAATCCTGCAGGACCACGACTTTCACGAGTTCAAGGTCGCGGTGAAGGCGTCGGACTTTTTCCTCGCGGTGGCGGCGTATCAGCAGCTCGCCGAACTGGTCGATTGCCCGCTGCATCTCGGCATCACCGAGGCGGGCGGCTTCGTCGGTGGCACCGTCAAGTCGTCGATCGGGATCGGTTCGCTGCTGTGGTACGGCATCGGCGACACGATCCGCGTCTCGCTCTCGGCCGAGCCCGAGGACGAGGTCCGCGTCGGCTTCGAGATTCTGAAAGCGCTCGGCATCCGCAACCGCGGTGTGCGCGTCGTGTCGTGCCCGTCGTGCGCGCGCCAGGGCTTCGACGTGATCCGCACCGTCCAGGCATTGGAGGAGCGGCTCCAGCATATCCGGACCCCGATGTCGCTGTCGGTGCTCGGCTGCGTCGTCAACGGCCCCGGCGAAGCGCGCGAGACCGATATCGGGCTCACCGGCGGCGGCAACGGCAAGCACATGGTGTATTTGTCGGGCGTCACCGACCACACGGTTAATTCCGAGGACATGCTCGAGCATATCGTCAAGTTGGTCGAGGAAAAGGCGGCGTCGATCGAGGCGCATGATGCGGCGCTGGCGGCAGCGGCTCCGGTGGCTGTGGCGGCGGAATAGGTCTTGTGGTATGTGTTAGGTCTCGGGAGGGCTGACATGACCTATCATGCCAAAGTGATCGCTGGTGGTAAGATCGTCATCCCGGCGGAATTGCGCCGTGAATTCGGAATCTCTGACGGTGATTCGCTGGTGCTCGCCAAAAGCGGCGAGGGAATATCGCTGAAAACCTACGGACAGGTGGTCCGGGAGGCGCAGCAGGCGTTCCGCGAGATGACCGGTGACGACTATTCCGTGGATCAGTTCTTGCGGGAGCGGGCGAGCGACTGGCGCGAGGAGTGAGCGTCGTTCTCGACGCGTCTGCGATCCTCGCGGTACTGTTGGACGAGCCGGGCGGGGAGATCGTGATCCCGGTGATGCGCGGGAGCGCGCTGTCGGCGGTGAACGCGTCCGAGACGTTCCAGCGTGCGGCAGACAAGGGCCACCAGACGCAGCGCGTTCTCGCATTGCTGCAGGGCCTCGAGATTGAAGTCGTTCCGTTTACGATGAATCATGCGATTGCTGCGGCCGATTTGCGGCCCGCTACCAGGGCGGCGGGCATCTCGCTCGGCGATCGCGCCTGTCTGGCGCTCGCCGCCGAGCGGCGCGCGACTGTCTACACCGGAGACCGTCGACTCGCCGGCGTCGATGTCGGTCTCGATCTTCGTCTGATCCGCTGAAGATGCTCGTGCCAACACCAAGGGAGGTGGGTGCGGCTGCCGCCTTTACGGTCGCCGCCGCCGGCATCGCGACCTATTCGGCGATGGACGTGCTGATGAAAGGCCTCAGCATCACCAGCGGCGCCTATTCGGCGGTGCTGTGGCGTTCGCTTGTCGGCGTCGCGTTGCTCGGGACGATCTTCGTGCTGCGGCGGCGGCCGTTTCCGGGGCGGGTGGCGCTCAAGCTGCACGTGCTGCGCGGCGCGACTGCGGGCTTCTCGGTCTTGCTCTTCTTCTGGGGCTTGGTGCGCGTGCCGATGGCGCAGGGGGTGGCGCTGACCTTCCTCGCCCCGCTGATCGCGCTCTACTTCGCCGCCGCGCTACTCGGCGAGACGATCCGGCGCGCGGCGATCCTCGGGTCGATCGTCGCAAGCCTCGGCGTGCTTATCATTGCCGCCGGCGAGGTGCAGGGGCATGCCTCGACGAGCCACGTGCTCGGCTCGCTCGCGATCTTCGCCGCGTCGATCTTCTACGCCTACAGCCTGATCCTGCTGCGCCAGCAGGCGCAGGTCGCCGATCCGCTCGAGGTCGCCTTGTTCACAAGCGTCGTGCTCGGCGGCCTGCTGCTGCTCGGCGCGCCGTGGTTCGCCGGGCTGCCGACCACCGCACAGCTCCCGTCGATCGGCGCGGCCGCGGTGCTCGGGTCGATCTCGGCGATGGCGCTCGCCTGGGCTTACGGCCATGCCGAGGCGCAGGTGCTGGCACCGGTCGAATATACCGCGTTCGTCTGGGCGTCGCTGTTCGGCTGGTGGGTTTTCCACGAGACCGTCTCGTTCTACACCGCGGGCGGCGCGGCGCTGATCATCCTGGGATGCGTCCTCGCCGTGCGCGGCCATGCCGCACCCGCTCCGCAAACCGAGGCCGCCGCATGATCGAGATTCGTCCCTCCACTCCCGCCGACGTGCCGCTGATCCTGCATCTCGTCCGCGAGCTCGCCGAGTTCGAGCGCGCCGCCGACAAGGTCGTCGCGACCGAGCCGCTGCTCCATGACGCGCTGTTCGGCGCGTACCCGGCGGCCGAGGCGGTGATCGCCGAGCTCGACGGCAAGCCCGTCGGGATGGCGCTGTTCTTCCACAATTTCTCGACCTGGACCGGCTGGCGCGGGCTGTATCTCGAGGATCTCTACGTCACGCCCGAGGCGCGCGGTGCAGGCGTCGGCAAGGCGTTGCTGCAGCATCTCGCCAAGCTCGCTGTCGAGCGCGGCTGCACGCGGTTCGAATGGTCGGTGCTCGACTGGAACGAGAAGGCGATTCGCTTCTATCGCTCGATGGGCGCCGCACCGATGGAGGAATGGACCGTCTACCGCGTCACCGGCGATGCACTCGCCGAGCTGGCGGGGCAGGGCTGATGGCGGTCGATTCGGGCCTGATCGCCTGGATCGAGGAAGCGCTCGCGCCGCTGGGCACGGTCAGCCGGCGCGCGATGATGGGGGGCGCGACGCTCTATCTCGACGGCACGATCTTCGCGATCGCGTTCGAGGACCAACTCTGGATCAAGGCCGATGCGACGAGCGACGCGGTGTGGGACGCCGCCGGCTGCCCGCGCTTCAGCTATACGATGGGGGAGGGGCGCGAAGGCTCGATGAACTATCGCCGCGCGCCTGACGATGTCTATGACGATGCCGATGCGCTGCGCGAATGGGCGATGCTGGGCATCGCCGCGGGGATGCGCGCGCCGGTGAAGAAGAAGCCCGCTCAGAAATAGCCCGTCATTCCCGCGAAAGCGGGAATCCCGCTTCTTCTCATTGGGCCAGAAGAAGCGGGACCCCCGCTTGCGCGGAGGTGACGGTGGGGTTCAGTCCTGCTGCGCGACTTCGCCAGGGGCAGGATCGCCGGCCTTCTTGGCCTGCTCATAGCGATCGATCGCTTCGATCACGACCTTGCGCGCTTCCTCGCGGTCGCCCCACTTGCCGACGCGGACCCACTTCTTCTTCTCGAGGTCCTTATAGTGCGTGAAGAAATGCTCGATCTGCTCGAACACGATCTCGGGCATGTCGCCGCGCTCGTTAACGTTCGAATAGTAAGGGAAGGTCGAATCGACCGGTACGCAGACGAGCTTCTCGTCGCCGCCGGCTTCGTCCTCGAGGTTGAGCACCGCGATCGGCCGCGCGCGCACGACACACCCCGGGATGAAGGGCGAGCGCGCGATCACCAGCGCGTCGAGCGGATCGCCATCGGGCGACAGCGTGTGCGGGATGAAGCCGTAATTCGCCGGATAGCGCATCGGCGTGTGGAGGATGCGGTCGACGAACAGCGCGCCCGATGCCTTGTCGAACTCATACTTGACCGGCTCGCCACCGGTCGGGACTTCGATGATCACGTTGAGGTCGTCCGGTGGGCCCTTGCCGACCGGGATCATGTCGATACGCATGGTATGTCCTTAGGTGCAGTAGAAAATCGGATCGGATCGGCCTTATCGCGGCGCCAGCAAACGGTCCAGCCCACCCTCTCCGGTGCCGATCTTCTGGAGGTGCGGATAGCGCAAGCCCTCATGATAGTCGATGCTGACCGGGCTGATCTGGTCGTTGCTTTTGACCAGTAGAACGATTGGCGTCTTGCGCGCCTTGGCCGCGGTGACCGCAGCTTTGAGCGCGCTGTCGGAAAAAGCGGTGCCGTCGACCGCGACGATGCTGTCGCCGATCGTCAGTCCGGCCTTGTACGCGGGCGAGTCCCAGCCGACCCCGGTGAGCTTGCCGTCCTTGTCGACCGTCAGGCCGAGCGAGAAGGTGAGGTTGGTGTTCTTGCGCGCGGTTTCGGCATTCTTGAAGGCGAGCGTAGGCTCCTCGGTATAGATCAGCTTGTAGCCGTTCGCCTCGAAGCCTTTCAGCGGGGCGGGGGCGCCGGTCTCGGTCAGCCGCTTGGTCAGCAGGCCGGCCCAGTCGTACGGCTGGATCGCGGTGAGCGTCTTGACCACGTCGTCGAACGTGTAGGTGACCTCGCCATAATCGCCGTCGTTGAGGCCGAAAAAGGCGCGGCCGAAATCGTCGATCGATTTCTTGCCGCCCGATTGCTGGCGCAGGATCGAATCGACTTCCATCCAGACGAGCAGGCCTTCGTTGTAATAATCCTCCGAGCGCTGGTAGCTGGTCCAGCCCTTGGGGCGGCGCTGCGAGATCGTCGGGTCGTTGGTCGTGTCGACCATGTCGCGCCAGTTGCGTGCCGGGCGGTTGTCGAGCTCGGCCATGATCGCGGCATAGCCGTCGAGCGTGTCCTGCTTCGACACGATCCCTGAGCGCGCCTGCAGGACATAGCCCCAGAATTGCGTCTGGCCTTCATAGACCCACAACAGGCTGCCGCGCATCGGCATGCGGAAATCGGGGGTCCACAGGTCGGCGCCGCGCCGGAACTTGCCGTCCCAGCTATGATTGTATTCGTGCGGCAGCAGGTTGCGCGAGCCCGGGCCGTCCTTCCACTTGGTGAAATAGCCGAGCTTCACGCCGTCTTCCGACGAGCGGTGATGCTCGAGCCCGATCCCGCCCATCACGTCGGAGATCGACAGCAGGAATTCGTACGTGTCGTAATGCTGTGCGCCGTAGAGCTTGACCGCCTGGTCGACGAGCCGCTTGTGCGCGTCGATCTGCTCGGGGGTCGCGACGAGCTCGGCGGGGGTGTCGGCATAGACGTCGAGATTGACGCGCGGCGAGAGCGGCCACTGCTTGTAATAGCGCCCGGCGAGGACCGGAGAATCGACCAGCACCTCATAATTGGTCTGCTGATACGCGTAGGTCGAACCGTTCGCCTTCGACGGCAGCCCCGACGAGGCAGTAAAGCCGGCGGGGTACTTGACCACCGCCTTGACCGGAATCTGCCGCGTGAAATAGCCCGCCGGGTAGAGGCTCATCGAATTCCACTGCAGCCGCAGCATGTTCGGCGACATCACCACCGAGCCCTGATCGGGCGCGGTCGCCGAGAGGAATTGCAGGTCGATGTCGAGGCGCGTCGCGCCCGCCGGCACGTCGATATGGAAGGCGTAGACGTCGACCGGGTCGCGCGTCCACGCGACTTCCTTGCCGCCCGCGCGGATGTGCAGCCCGGCGAGCTTGTCGAGCTGCCCCGTCGGCGAATGGTTGCCCGGCAGCCATTTCGGGAAGAGCAGCACCATATGCCCTGCGCTCACGCCGCTGATCGTCTCGCGCGTCGTGAAGATGCCGCGCGTCGTGTCGGTCGCGTCGATGTCGAGGCTGATCGTGCCGGGGAAAGGCGTGTCGCGCGCTTCGGGGATCGTGTCGACGATCGGCACCGGCTGCGGCTTGGAATTTTCGGCCAGCACCGGCGATGCGGTGGTGGCAAGCAACAGGGCGGTGAACGCGACGCGACGGATCATGCAGGGGAGCTTTCTGAGAAGGGCGGCTGTGGTGGTGGTTAAAGCGGCTCACTCGCTCCGCGTCCAGCCCTTCGCGGCGTGTTTGCGCTACGACCCGCTACTGCTACCAAGCACGTTGATGGTGAAGGCGAGCACGCCGATGTTGAAGACGAAGGCCGCGAGACACTGGCCGAGCGACACGCGCCGCATCCGCCGCGACGAGATTTCGACGTCGGAGGTCTGGAAGGTCATGCCGAGCGTGAAGCTGAAATAGAGGAAGTCCCAATAATCGGGCTCGGCGCATTCGGGGAAATCGAGCCCGCCCGAATCCTTCCCGTCATTGTCGCAGTCCGAATAGAAGAGATGCGCGTAATGCAGCGCATAGACGGTGTTCGAGAACAGCCAGGCGAGCACCAGCGTCGCGATCACCAATACGGTCGCGGCGATGCTCGTCTTGCCCTGCAATTCCTTGGCGACCGAGGTGAGGATGATGAGCATCGTCACGCCGGTGATCACGAGCAGCCCGGCACGATTGGCGTCGTTGTTCTCGGCGGCCTTGCGCATCTTGTCGGCCTCGCCGTGGCCGAGCAGCGTCGAGATCGCGATCAGGAAGACCGCAGCGGCGACGTCGAACGCCGCCATCGCGCCGCGGCCCCAGCCAAGCGGCGGGATTGCGACGAACAGCCCGACCACGAACAGCGTGGCGAAGAGGATGAAGCGGGGCGGGGCAACTTTCTTGCCGAGGTTCAGGCTCATCGGGGAGTGCTACCGCGCTTTTGCGCGCCGTCAAATGCTCGCGCAAACATAACGCTTTTGTCACATATGCAGCGCGCGGTTCGCCATCACGCCCGCAATGAACAGCAGATAGACGCCGAACACGCGCTTGAGCGGCTCGGCCGGCAGCGCATGCGCCGCGGCGACGCCGAGCGGGGCGGTGAGGATCGACATCGAGGTGATGACGACCGCGCCGAGCAGGTTGACATAGCCGAGCGAGCCGACCGGCAGGCCGGGCTTGCCGAGCCCGATCAGGATCCAGCCGATCGTGCCGGGCACCGCGATGATGAAGCCGAACCCACTCGCGGTGGCGATCGCCTTGTGGATCGAGCGGCCGCACAGCGTCATCACGATCACCGCGACCGTCCCGCCGCCGATGCCGAGCAACGAGGAGAAGAGGCCGAGCCCGCCGGCGATCGCGGCGCGGGGGAGGCCGGCGGGCATGGTGTCGCTGACCTGGCGCCGCGCGAGCTTGGGCACGAGGAAGTTGATCGACATCAGCACGATGCCGCCCGCGAAGATGAAGGTCAGCGTCTGCCCCGTCATCCGCTGCGCGAGCAACACGCCGATCCCGACGCCGAGGATGATCCACGGCGCCCAGCTTTTCAGAATCTCGAAATCGACCGCGCCGCGCCGGTGGTGGCTGAGCGTCGAGCGCAAGGCGGTGACGACGATCGTCGCGAACGAGGTGCCGATCGCGACATGGGTATATTCGCCCTTCGCGCCGCCGAGCAGCGGGAGCAGCGCGATCATCGCGGGGACGACAACGAAGCCGCCGCCGATGCCGAACAGTCCGGCGGCAAAGCCGGCGAACAGCCCGGCGGCGAGCATGGCGAGGATGGCGGGCGCCCAGGCGAGCATGAGGCTCATGCGCGGGCGCTCGAGCGGGGGCAAACGGACACGGCAAACAGACGCATGGCGACCTTTCCGAAACGAGCCGGGTGGGATCCTGCGGATGCTGAAGTGGGAACTGTTGCCGCCCCCGTTGCACCAATGCTGCGGCGCGGGGCCGGGCAGTGTCAAGCGGCTCGCGCCTCCCCTCCCTGGAAGGGAGGGGCCGGGGGTGGGTTGCTCTCAGCAGGAACGTAACGCCCGCCACGGGCCGACCCACCCCCAACCCCTCCCTTTCAGGGAGGGGAGTAAAGGGGGCCTCACAACCATCTGGCGCTCGCCCCGGCGCTCGCATAGAGAACGCAGCCTTATGGCCCGTATCGAAACCCCAAAACGCATCCGCGGCACGCAGGACATCTTCGGCGAGGAGCAGCGCCGCTTCGCGCACGTCGTCGAGACCTTCGAGCGCGTCCGCCGGCTCTATTGCTTCCAGCGGGTCGACATCCCCGTGTTCGAGAGCACCGCGGTGTTCGCACGCTCGCTCGGCGAGACCACCGACGTCGTGTCGAAGGAAATGTACACCTTCGAGGATCGCGGCGGCGATTCGCTGACGCTGCGCCCCGAATTCACCGCCGGCATCGCGCGCGCCTATCTGACCGAGGGGTGGCAGCAATACGCGCCGCTCAAGATCGCGACGCACGGCCCGGTATTCCGCTACGAGCGCCCGCAAAAGGGGCGCTTCCGCCAGTTCCACCAGATCGACGCCGAGGTGATCGGCGCGGCCGAACCGGCGGCCGATGTCGAACTGCTCGTGCTGGCGGACCAGTTGCTCCACGAACTCGGCATCGCCGATGGCGTGACGCTCCAGCTCAACACGCTCGGCGACGCCGAGACGCGCGATGCGTGGCGCGCGGCGCTGGTCGCGCATTTCGAGGCGCACCGCGACGTGCTGAGCGAGGACAGCCTCGCGCGGCTCGACAAGAATCCGCTGCGTATCCTCGATTCGAAGGATCCGCGCGATCGGCCGGTGGCGGACAGCGCGCCCGATATCGACGCCTATCTGACGCCCGAGGCGCGCGCCTTCTTCGACGCGGTGACGGCGGGGCTCGACGCGGCGGGCGTGGCGTGGACGCGCAACGCGCGGCTGGTGCGCGGGCTGGATTACTATCGCCACACCGCGTTCGAGTTCGTCACCGACCGGCTTGGGGCGCAGGGTACCGTGCTAGCTGGTGGGCGCTACGATGGGCTGATCGGGAGCCTCGGTGGTCCCGAGACGCCGGGCGTCGGCTGGGCGGCGGGAGTCGAGCGGCTAGCAATGTTGCTAGAAGAACCTGTTGCAGAACAGGAGGTCGTGGCACTCATACCTGACGGCGAAGCTGCCGAGCGGAAGGTTGTGAAACTGGCTGCCTATCTGCGCACAAGAATTGCTGCAGAAGCGCCAAGGCACCCAGCTTATCGCGACCGCTATTTGAGCGTAGATCAATCATTTGAGTTGGCCATCGAGCCAGCTTTTAAGAGCAATCAGCGCAAGCAATTTGACAAAGCGAAGCGTAATGGCGCGAGCGTTATCCTAACGATACGCGCTGGCGAAAGCGCTGATCTGGGATCGATGGAGGTTGACCTCTATCGATCGGACGCTGACAGAGCTCGCATGCCACATGGCGTTGGCAGTTTGATAAACGCGTTGCTGCCGCGGGACGAAACCGTCGAGCAGACAATTGCAGGTGGAATCCGGATTAAGTTACCCGAATGACCTCCATCTCCCCCGAACGCATCCTGCAGATCGAGGCGCGGCGTGACGAATTGTCGGCGTTGATGGCGTCGGGCGACCTCCCGTCCGACCGCTTCGTCCAGGTCTCGAAGGACTATGCCGAACTCGAGCCGATCGCGCGGGCTGCAGGCGAGGTTAGGCGGCTCCGCGCCGAGCTCGACGTGCTCGCCGGCATGGAGGAGGAGAGCGACCCCGAGATCAAGCTGATGGCGCGCGAGGAGATCGCGACGATCCGCGACACGCTTCCCGATGCCGAGCGCGCGCTCGCGCTCTCGCTGCTGCCGCGCGACGCCGCCGACGAGCGCGCCGCGATGCTCGAGATCCGCGCCGGCACCGGCGGCGACGAGGCGGCGCTGTTCGCCGCCGACCTGTTCCGCATGTACCAGCGTTATGCAGAAGCGCAGGGGTGGCGGGTCGAGCTGATTTCCGCCTCGTCTTCCGAAAGCGGCGGCTTCAAGGAAGCGATCGCCTCGGTCGAGGGCAAGGGCGTGTTCGCGAAACTCAAGTTCGAAAGCGGCGTCCACCGCGTCCAGCGCGTGCCGGCGACCGAGGCGCAGGGGCGCATCCACACCTCGGCGGCGACCGTCGCGGTGCTGCCCGAGGCCGAGGAGGTCGACGTCAAGATCGACGACAAGGATCTGCGGATCGACGTCTACCGCTCGTCGGGGCCGGGCGGGCAGTCGGTCAACACCACCGATTCGGCGGTGCGGATCGTGCACATCCCGACGGGCCTCACCGTCATCCAGCAGGACGAGAAGTCGCAGCACAAGAATCGGGCCAAGGCGATGCGAGTGTTGCGGACGCGGCTCTACGAGGCCGAGCGCGACCGGCTGCATCAGGAGCGCGCGGGCGCGCGGAAGTCGATGGTCGGGTCGGGGGATCGCTCGGAGCGGATCCGGACGTATAATTTCCCGCAGGGGCGGGTGACCGATCATCGCATCAACCTGACGCTGCACCGCTTGCCCGAGATCTTGCAGGGCGAGATGGACGAGCTGGTCGGCGCGCTGATCGCGCAGGACGAGGCCGAGCGGTTGGCGGCGCTCGATGGCTGAGGAGCCCGCAAAGCCCCTCCCCTTCAGGGGAGGGGTTGGGGTGG
>NZ_JH584241.1:853862-861272 GCF_000241485.1 Sphingomonas sp. PAMC 26605 | reverse complement strand
GTGCGGGACGCCAGCGCTCTGCGAGGCTTCCCCCACCCCCGACCCCTCCCCTGAAGGGGAGGGGAGGATTCGGCCGGCGCTTGCCGCGGCCACCCATTTTCTCGCCGACGTCAGCGAAACCCCACGGCTCGACGCCGAGCTCCTGATGGCGCACGCACTCGGCATCACGCGCGAGCAGCTCCTGCTCAACCGGCTCGAGTCCGCCACGCCGCACAGCTTCGGCCCGTTGCTCGCCCGCCACCTCGCGCATGAGCCGATCGCCTATATCACCGGCACCCGCGCCTTCTGGACGATCGAGCTCGCGGTCGGGCCCGGCGTGCTCGTGCCCCGCGCCGACAGCGAGACGTTGCTCGACGCCGCACTCGCGCATTTCGGCACAGCCGCGCCGCGCCGCATCCTCGATCTCGGCACCGGCCCGGGCACGCTGCTGCTCGCCGCGCTCGACCAATGGCCAGGCGCGACCGGGCTCGGCGTCGATGCCTCCCCCGAAGCACTCGCCTATGCGACGCGCAACGCCACGACGCTCGGCCTTGCGACCCGCGCCGAATTCCGCAGCGGCGACTGGGCGACCAACCTCGACGGCGCGTTCGATCTGATCCTCTCGAACCCGCCCTATATCGGCACCGACGAGCCGCTCCCGGCAGAGGTGCGCGCGCACGAGCCCGGCATGGCGCTATTCGCCGGCGCCGACGGGCTCGACGACTATCGCCGGATCGCGCCGCAGCTTCCGGCGCTGCTCGCGCCTGGCGGCGCCGCGATCCTCGAGATCGGCTCGACCCAGGCATCCGCCGTCACCGCGCTGCTCGCCGCGCAAGGCCTAGCGGTCGCGCTGCGGCACGATCTCGCCGGCCATCCGCGCGCCCTGATCGCAACGCCGATCGCGTGACATTGCGTTCGATCAGCACAATATTCCGCTTGGAGATTGCCCCGCGACCCGCTATTGGACGGCGCAGGGGCACGCATTCTCACCATAGTCGGTTGAAAATGGGCTGGTGTCCGCCTCCATCGTCCTGCAGTCGCCTCGTCCGGCGACGCTGGCAAGCGCGCAGAGCCGATGGTCGGTGGCCGGCGCGCAGGAGGCATTGCATCCATATTTCTGGAGCGTGACCAGGTTGGTTCCCAAGGACAGGACAACAAGACGTTGATCAATAATCGTCAGGCCGGCCGCCGTCGCGGCCGTGGCGGGCAGCAGCAGCGCTCGTCGGGTGGTGGTGGCAATCCGGGTCGTCAGGACACCGGCAACCGCATCGACAATCGCGCCCGCGGCAATGCCGCGCAATTGCTCGAGAAATACAAGACGCTCGCGCGCGACGCGCAGATGCAGGGCGACCGCGTCAACGTCGAATATTACCTCCAGTTCGCCGATCACTATTTCCGCGTGCTCGCCGAAACGCGCGCGCGTTTCGAAGAAAACGGCGGCGCGGTCTCGACCAAGCGGATCCAGGGCGCGACGCTCGACGAGGACGAGCCCGATTACGAGGACGAGGGCGAGCGCGTCCTCGAGCAGCCGCGGGGGGAGCAACCGCGGGGTGAGCAACCGCGCGGCGACCAGCAGCGCGAGCAGAACCGTGGCGACCAGCAGCGCGGTGGCCAGAACGGCTATCGCCAGGATGGCAACCGCCAGGACGGCAATCGTCAGGATGGCAATCGCGGCTATTCGCAGAATGGCCAGTCGAACCACGCCGCCGCGAACGGCCAGGGTGGCGCGGAATCGCGCGACGACGCACAAGGGTATGAGGATCGCCCGCGCGGCCGCGTGAACGGCAATGCCGAGGGTGGCGATTACCGCCAGGCGGACGCATCGCGCGAAGACCGCACCGAGCGTCAGCCGGCGCGCGCCGAGCGCTATGAGCGTCCCGAGCGCCCCGACCGGTCGCCCCGCACCGCCGAGCCCGCCGACGAAGCGCAGCCCGTCGCCGAGGCGCTGTCGTTCGAAGCCGCTGCGCCGGTCGAGCCCGTCGCCGAGGCACCGCGCCGCGGCCGGGGCCGCCCACGTCGCGATGCGGCGCCGGTGGTCGAGGCGGCTGCAGTGCCTGACGCGCCAGCGTCGGACGAAGCGGCTTTCGAAGATAACGGTTTTGCCGCCGATCGCTTGCCGCCCGCGCTCAACATCTCGGCGGTGGCCGAGCCCGAGCTCGGCCACGAAGGCGAAGTCGTCGAAAAGCCGCGCCGCCGTCGCGGTCGTCCGCCCGCAAATGCGGCGACCACGGTCGAGTAAGCCCATGCGGCACCCCGACCTGAGGACGGGGTGACGCACGCAAACGGGGCTATCCTTCGACGCGGCGCGCCGGCCTGAGTGCCGCCCGTGACCGAAGAGATTGTAACACCGCGGTTATATTTCTAGCCTAGCCCCAGAACAGGAATGGGGGAGGCGACATGCGGATCTGGCTGGCTTCGACGATGCTGTGGGTCCCCGCGCTGGCCGGCGCGCAGACCGCGCCCGTGCCGCAAGGCGCGGCGCCGCTCACCGCACCGCGCTCGGGACAGGGCGATGTCGCGGTTACTATCTATAACAACGATCTCGCGCTGATCCGCGATACCCGCCAGCTCGCGCTCCCGCGCGGTCGCGGTCGCCAGGACTTTGCCGACGTCTCGGCCGCGATCCGGCCCGAGACGGTCACGCTCACCACCGATGGCGCAAGCGTCGTCGAGCAGAATTTCGATTACGACCTGCTCTCGCCGCAAAAGCTGATGGACAAAGCGGTCGGCCAGACCGTCACGCTCGTCCGCACCAATCCTGCGACCGGCGCCGAAATCCGCGAGGAAGCCCGCGTGCTCGCCAACAATAACGGCACGATCGTCCAGATCGGCAGCCGGATCGAGGTGCTCGACCGGAATGCCGGCCGCGTGATCTTCCCCACGCTCCCGCCCAATCTGCGCGCACGCCCGACGCTGTCGGTGACGCTCGACAGCACGAGTGCGGGAACGCGCCCGGCGACGCTCACCTATCTCTCGCGCGGGCTCGGCTGGAAGGCCGATTACGTCGCCTTGTTCGATGAAAAGCTCGGCAAGCTCGACGTCCAGGGCTGGATCACGCTGACCAACACCAGCGGTACGACGTTCAATGAAGCGAAGACAATGCTCGTCGCGGGATCGGTCGGCAGCGAGGACGACGAGAATCGCCCGCGCTATTATGGCGGCGGACCGCGCTATGCCCAGCCGCGCGGCAACCAACCCGGCACCGAAACCGCGCAGCGCGAGCAGCTCGGCGATTTCTACCTCTATCCGCTGGCCGAACGCACCACGATCGCCGATGCACAGACCAAGCAGGTCAGCTTTCTCGATGTGTCGGGTGCCCCCGCCGCCAAGGCCTATTTCTATCGCAACGCCTGGCTCGGGACGCAAAGCGAAGCGCAAAGCGTCGATACCGTGCTCAAGTTCAGCTCGTCGCGCGACGGCGGGCTGGGCGATGCGCTCCCCGCCGGCACCGTCCGCGTCTATATGCGCGATGCGCGCGGAACGCCGCAATTCATCGGCGAAAGCGCCATCCCACACACCCCGATGGGGTCGCGGCTCGCGCTGAAAACCGGCGAAGCGTTCGACGTCAAGATTCTCCCGGTGGTCGAGAAGCGCGAACGGATCGACGCATCTCGCTGGCGCACGACGATGCGCTACACGCTGACCAACGCGCGCGCGAGCGAGACGACCGTCGAGCTCGCGCAAGCCGGGCTCGATCGCTGGTGGCACGACACGCGCATCCTTCAGGAAAGCCAGAAGAGCGAGCGCCCGACCGCCGATGAAGCCGTATGGCAGGTGCGTGTCCCTGCCAACGGCTCGACCAGCGTGACCGCGACCTTCGACACGCGGTTCTGAGCGGCATGCGCCGTGCGGTGCAACGGCTGATCCGGGGGCTGATACCGGTGCTGGCTCTGCTGCTGGGTGCGCTGCTGGCGCTGCCCGCCGGGGCGCAGATCGTTTCATCGGGCCCCGATACGGTCGCGGTGACGATCTACCGCGCGCCCGATCGCAGCGCCGATACGCCGATCGACCGCTCATGGCTGCGCGGCTATGCGCTGATCACCGAGCGCCGCCGCGTTTCGATCCCTGCCGGTCGGACGACGCTGCGCTTCGAAGGCGTCGCCGCGGGGATCCTGCCCGAAAGCGCGATCGTCACCGGCCTGCCGAACGGCGTGCGCGAGAAGAATCTCGACGCCGACTTGCTGTCTCCGCGCAGCCTTTATTCCGGGAGCTTCGGCCGCCCCGTCACGATCCGCCGGACGATCGCCAAGCGGATCGTCGAGGAGCCCGCGATCATCCGCTCCGGGCCCGATGGTGCCGCGATCCTCCAGACCCGCAACGGATTCGTCGCGGTCGATTGCGAGCCGGGGCGCGAAGCGCTGGTGTATGATCATGTCCCAGCGAACGCGCCCGCCCGGCCGACGCTGTCGGTTGCGCTCGAATCACCCGCCGCGGCAAATGTCACGGTGACCTTGTCCTATCTCGCTTGGGGCTTCGACTGGCAGGCCGATTATGTCGCGACAGTGCGCCCCGACGGCCGCACTGCCGACCTGTTCGCCTGGCTGACGCTCGCGAGCAGCGACACGACGCGCTTCGCCGATGCCGAGGCAATGGTCGTCGCGGGCAATGCCGCGCGCGACGATCGTGCGCCGCCGCCCTGGTTGCGGCGGCGGGGCGGCGCGCAGACATTCGAATGCTTCCCGCATCCGATCGCGGTGTCGCAGGGGGTCGCATCGCGCGCGGACTCGATCGTCGTTACCGCGGCGCGGTTCGCTGCTCCGCCCCCGCCGGCGCCGCCTCCGCCTCCGCCGCCGCCGATGGCGCGGCAAGAGGATCTCGGCGATCTCAAGCTGTACCGCGTTCCCGGGCGCACCACCGTCGCGGCGCTGGCGCAGAAGCAGGTCGCGATGCTCGCGCGCAAGGCTGTACCAATCGAGCTTCTCTACACCGTTCGCGGAGATGAGAGCGGCCGGATCGACGCGCCGATGCTGACGCTGCGCGTGGAAAACCGCAAGGATGCGGGGCTCGGCGTGGCGCTGCCGGCCGGGCGGGTCGCGGTCTTACAGCCACGCGACGGTACCTCGCTGCTGATCGGCGAGGGGGCGATTGCCGACAAGGCGATCGGCGAACGCGTCGAGGCCCGGATCGCGCCGGCGACGCAGGTGACGCTCGAGGATCGACGCAAGACGGTCGGCGGCGATGGTGTCGTCGAGCTGATGACCGTCCGCAACGCCAATCCGCACCCCATCCAGTTCGAGGCGCGGCTTGACGGCAAGGGGTTCTTCCAGGATCTGATCGGGCGCAACGCCGCCGTGACGCGCAAGGATGGCGCGCTGATCTGGGCGGTTACCGTGCCCGCCAACGGTGCGCAGACGCTGTCGTACAGCCAATAGCCCGCGGTGCCTCCGGCGGCGACTTCCCAAGTCCCGCCAAACGTGAAATCCTCCCCCGCCTGAGAGACTCGGCTGACGAGCGCAGACAGGAGAGAGCCAATGACGATCGCCGCAATCCTTAGCAGCAAAGGGCGCGAGGTGGTTTCGATCACCGCCAAGCAGAGCGTCGGCGACGCGGTCGCGTTGCTCGCGGAGCGCCGCGTCGGTGCGGTCCCGGTGATGGAAGGCGATGCGGTCGTCGGCATCTTTTCAGAACGCGACGTGATCCACGCGATCGCCGCGCATGGCGGCGACGCGATGACGCGCAGCGTCGCCGAGACGATGACCGCGCCGCCGATCACCGTCGCGCCCGATGAAGCGGTGATCGGCGCACTGTCGCTGATGACGCGGCGGCGGATCCGGCATCTGCCCGTGGTCGATCAGGGCCGCGTGATCGGCTTCGTCTCGATCGGCGATCTCGTCAAATATCGCATCGACAAGATCGAGGCCGATGCCGAGGCAATGCGCAGCTACATCCAGTCGGCCTGATCCTCAGCCCGGGATCGGCTGCTTGCGCACCACCGCGACGAGCTCGCGCACCGCGCCGCGCGCGAAGAGCAACAGCGCCGCGACATAGACGATCGCGCCGGTCGTGACGAGAATCGCGAGTTCGGGCCAGTCGGGCAACGGCGGCAGCAGTGCGGCAACGAGCGTCACGCCCAGCGCCATCGTCGCGGCGGCGCAGAACGCCGGTGCGATCGCCAGCGCGAGGCGGCGGATGGTGGTGCCGATCACCGGCAGCGATCGCCACAGGCTGAAGCCGAGATAGAGCGGGTAGGTCAGGATCCACGCCGTCGCGAGGCCGGTCGCGCCCCACTGCACCGCAACCAGAAAGCCGCTCGACAGCACCAGCGCGCCGAACGCGCCGTTGCCGACGCCGATCCCGGGGCGTCCGCGTGCATCGCACGCGGGTTGCAGCAACACCTGCAAGGTCATGAACGGCATGGCGAGCGCGAGCAGATGGACGATCGGTGCGGTCCCGCTCCATTTGTCGCCGAGCACCGCGTCGACCAGCGGGCGCGCGGTCACCGCCAGCCCGAAATAGAAGGGCAGAGCGGCGAGCATGACGATTCGTACCGAGCGATCGAACGCCGCGGCGACCGCAGCGCTGTCGTGCTGGATCCGCGCATAGGCGGAAAAGGCCACCTCGTTGAGCGGGGGGACGAACTTCGAGACGAACACCTGAGTCAGGAACAGGCTCTCGGTATACAGTCCGAGGTCGTGCGGCAAAAAGCGCCTGCCGGCGATGAACACGTCGGCCTGGCTCTGCGCGAACCAGAAGAGCTGGCCCGCCGCCATTACGCCGCCATAGCGTGCGAGCGTTCCCGATCCGCGAAAGTCGAAGCTCGGCCAGACCAGCGACTTCGCCGCGATCGTCATGCCGATCGCGCGCACCCCGAACAGCACGAGCGGCGCGAACACCAGGGTCCACACGCCGAGTCCGGCGAGCGCACCCCCTAGGGCTGCACTTGCGCTGGCGATCGAGGCGAGGATGTTGACGCGCGCCTGCAGCTTGAAGTCGAGCGTACGTGATAGGAGCGCATAAGGGAGCGCGATGAACGGGGTGGTGGCGTAGAGCAGTGCCTGGACCTGCAGCATGTGCGCGACGATCGGCTGGCGGTAATAAGCGGCGGCGGCGGGGGCGAGGATAAAGACCTGTGCCGCGGCGAGCAGTCCGTTGAGCAGCAGCAGCATTCCGAACAGTTGTCGGATGTCGCGCTGCGTGATCTCGGGCTTTTGGATCAGGCCGCTCGCGAGGCCATAGCCGTTGAGCATGTTGAGGAACACCAGCACCACGCCGGTCATCGCGAACAGCCCGTAATCGTGCGGGTTAAGGATGCGGATGACGAGGAAGGTGGCGGCCCATTGCACCAGCTGCGCGAGAATCTGGCTGCCCGAGCGCCAGATCACCGCGCTGCGGACCTGATTCGAGAGCGACTCTGCGGGCTGATTCGGGGTTTCGGCGACGACGTCCATCCCGGAGCGCTTAGCGGAAACTCCTTTAAAGAGCACTGAACGT
>NZ_JH584241.1:837218-853842 GCF_000241485.1 Sphingomonas sp. PAMC 26605 | reverse complement strand
GGGTTTCGCCGTGCATTCCTGACGCTGCGGCGCATCATAAAGCGCCTCGGGCGATTCGGCTTCGCGTGGTCGCACGCCCTCCAGCAGCGAAAAGGGCGTGCAACCGATGGTCACACGCCCCCGCCCTCGCCTCACGGGCTCAGCTTATGCCTCAAGCCTTGGCGCGACCCCGCTTCGGAGCGGCAGCCGCTGCGACATCCTCTTCCTCGTCAGGCATGTCCTCGCCCGATTCGGTCAGCGCCTCGCCGAGCGTCTTGAGCTTCTCCTGATTGCTCTCGGCCTTGTCGGCGATCCGGCTTGTCGCGGTACCGAGGCGGTGGAGCAGCGCATGGACACGCTCGGCGTCGGGCGCCTCGCGCTCGAGCTGCTTACGGAGCGACCCCAGATCGCGAAGGATGACCTTCGCACCGGGGGTGTCGATCTCGGCCAGCGCGGCTTCCCAATCCTCGATCATGTCGGCGCCCTTATTGGGCTTGGTCGAATCGATACCGCGGTTGAACGCGTTGATCGTCCCGGCGAACTTGATGGCCATGCTCTCTTCCTCTCTCTTGCAATGGCCCCCCAACGATACGCAGCGGCCGGTAGATCCTGCAAAAACCGACTCTTTATCTCTTTATCTCTGCTTGACCCCGATCAAGGTGCGGAACCAAGCGCGTCCCTTCGCGTGCGGCTTGCCGATCCCGCGGATCGCTGCGCACCATGTCGCGACAACAGACGAGGATCGCCATGCCGCTTTATGAAATCGACGGACTCCGCCCGACGCTGGGCGCAGCGATCTGGATCGCGCCGAGCGCCGAGCTGATCGGCGACGTGCAGCTCGGCGACGACGTCAGCATCTGGTTCGGCGCGGTGGTGCGTGGCGACAACACGCCGATGATCGTGGGGCCGCGCAGCAATATCCAGGAAGGCGCGATGTGCCATTCGGACCCCGGCGCCCCGCTCACGATCGGCGCGGACTGCACGATCGGGCATCATGCGATCCTGCATGGCTGTACGATCGGGGACCGCGTGCTGATCGGAATGGGGGCGATCGTGCTCAACCGGGCCGAGATCGGCGAAGGCTCGATCGTCGGCGCGGGCGCGCTTGTTACAGAGGGCAAGATATTCCCGCCCGGCAGCCTGATCGTCGGCTCGCCTGCCCGCGCGGTGCGCACGCTTGACGAGTCGGCGCAGGCGATGCTCCGCGTATCGGCCGAACATTATGTCGCCAATGGCCGCAAATACGCCGCCGGGCTCAGAGTGGCTTACTTCGCGGCCATCGCCCAGGCGGCGATATCGCCGCGGATGCGGGCATTGACCATCTGCCGCGCCGCCATCGAGGCGACGGTCGACTTCGCACCACCGCGCGCCGCAGGCGGAAGGTTGGCGGCGGCGAAGGCGGTGATCTTGCCCGGCATCGCGGGATCGTCCGACCCCGCGCCGAGGCTCGCGACAAAGCCCGCGCGCGTGCTCGTCTCGACCAGCGTGTTGACCAGCGGCAGATGCGCGAGCGCGAAATCGAACGCCATGTCGGAATGGTTGCCCGCGACCGATTTCAGCAAGCCGGCTTTTTGCGGCGCGGTGAAGCGATCGGTGGTGAGCAGATCGAGCGCACGCTGCGCTAGCGCATCGTTCTCGGTCGCGCCGAGCAAGCGGACATAGCCGTTCTTCACCACCGGGTTCTTCTCGGCGAGCGTCAGCTTGAGCAACGCGTCCCATTCGGCGGGCGTCGCATTGGTGGCGTAGGTGCCGAGGATAGGCTGACGGATCGCCGCCGGGATCGCCTCGGGATTGGTCGCCAGCGCCGCGACATAAGTGCGCGCCTTGGCGGCGATCGCGGGATCGCCGCGATGGCCGAGCACCGCGATCAACGTCTCGCGCAACGTGGCCACCAGCGGCGATTCGTCGCGCGTGGCGGTAAAGCCGACCCGCGTCATCACCGGCGCGAGCGTCGTGCGGATCCGCGCGCGCATCGCATCCTTGGCGGCGCCCTTGGGAAGACGCCCCTCGAGATCGGACAATTGCCCCGCGATCGTCTGCCACAATAGCGGGTTCGCATCGGCCCCGACCGCCGCCACATCGGCGAAATAGCGGTCGAGCTTCTGGTTGCCGCCCTTGGCCAAAGCGAAATCGTCGCCGAGCGTGCCGAGCTGGTCGGTCAGCGCGAGCGTGCCGAAGTCGCGCACGATCGCATCATGCCCCGCCTGGCTATAGAGCACCCGCGCGTAACTCCCCTTGTCGCGGTTGAGCACGATCGTACCACAGCCCTGAACGGCGACCGTCATCGGTTTGGCGCCGCGGACCGTCGTGCGCGTCACCGGTTGTCCGACCACGCCGAGCGTCAGCGGCACGTGCCAATCGAGTGGCTGCTTGGCGGTTGCGTCATAGCCGAAGCGGCCCTGCGTCAGCGTAACCTGCATCTTGCCAGCGACACAGCGCGCGCCCGTCATCGTGACGAGCGGGACGCCCGGCTGAAGCGTGAAATCGTGCGCGACGTCGGCGATCGAATGCCCCGCCGCTGCCGACAGCTCGGCCCAAAGCTGGTCGGTCGCGGTGTTGCCGTACTTGTACTTGGCCATGTAGCGGCGGATGGCGTCGCGGAACACGTCGGAGCCGAGCGTCGACTCCATCATGCCGATGACCGCCTGCCCCTTCGAATAGGTGATCCCGTCGAACGCCTCGCCGATCTGGTCGACCGTCTCGACATGGCGGATGATCGGATGCGTCGCGGCAGTCGCATCGACCTGCAGCGCGCCCTCGCGATCCTGCGCCACCGCGGTCGCGCCGGCGAACCAGTCGGGGTTGAGATCGACGCTCGACTTGTTCTCCATCCACGAGGCGAAGCCCTCGTTGAGCCAAAGATCGTCCCACCAGTTCATCGTGACGAGATCGCCGAACCATTGGTGCGCCATCTCGTGCGCGACGACGGTGTAGATGCGCTGCTTGCCAGTCTGCGTCGCGCGCTTCTTGTCGTAGAGCAATTCGGGCTCGAAATAGAAGATCGCGCCCCAATTTTCCATCGCGCCGAAGAACTGGCTCGAGCCCGGGCCGGCGATCATGTCGAGCTTGGGGAGCGGGTAGGGCTGGCCGAAATAGTCGTTGTAATAGGTCAGCAGGCGCTTGGCCGATTCGAGCGCATAGTCGCCCTGGTCGACGACGCCGCGGCGCGTGATGACGCCGATCTCGGTCTTGCCCGCCATCACCGTCTTGCGCTCGACATCGCCCATGCCGAGGAAGAGCAGATAGCTCGACATCTTGGGCGTCTCGGCAAAGTGATAGAGTTTGGTGCCGTCGCCCTGCTTGGTCACGCTGGTGACGGGCATGTTCGAGAAGGCGGTCTGGTCGCCGGGCGCGACGGTGCTGAGCTTGAAAGTCGCCTTGTAGCTCGGTTCGTCCCACATCGGCGCGAAGCGGCGCGCATCGGGGGCTTCGAACTGAGTCACCAGCATCCGCGACGACGAGCCGTCCTGGTTGCTGTAATCGATCGCGAACAACCCTGCCGCCGAGGTGTTGATCGTCCCCGTCCAGGCGAACTGCACGCGGTGCTGGCCCGTGGAAAGCGCGGTCGGCAGCGTCAGAGTCAGTTGCTGCTTGGTCGTGTCGAGCATGAAGGGCACCGCCGCGCCATCGACCATCGCGCGCGAGATCTTGAGGTCGGCGGCGTTGAGCACGACCGTGCGGGTCGGCTTGGCGACCGCGATGCTGATCGTTTCCTCGCCGGCAAAGGTCATCGCCTTGGCGTCTGGACGGATCGTGATGTCGTAGGATGTCGGGGCGATCCCGTCGGGCAATTGCCCGACCGCAAACGCTGGAGCTGCGGTTCCGAGCAACAAGGCGGCGGCGAGAGGTAGCTTCACTTGGTTACTCCGGAAACAAACGACACGATCGCGCCATAAGGCTTTCTCCGGCCAAGGCAAATCGAGCACGCTGGACAGTCCTTTCGGTTGCGCTATGAAACGGACATGAGCACCCCGCCCCTTCTCTCGTCACTGCGGCTCCCGGTCATCGGCTCGCCGCTGTTCATCATCTCCGGGCCCGATCTGGTGATCGCGCAGTGCAAGGCGGGGATCGTCGGATCCTTCCCCGCGCTCAATGCGCGGCCGCAAGCGATGCTCGACGAGTGGCTCCACCGCATCACCGAGGAACTCGCCGCGCACAACCGCGCCCATCCCGAGCGCCCCGCCGCGCCGTTCGCGGTCAACCAGATCGTCCACCGCTCGAACGAGCGACTCGAATCCGATCTCGCGACCTGCGCCAAATGGCAGGTGCCGATCGTCATCACTTCGCTCGGCGCGCGCGAGGATCTCAATACCGCGGTACATGGCTGGGGCGGCATCACGCTGCACGACGTGATCGACGATCGCTTCGCGCGCAAGGCGATCGAAAAGGGCGCCGACGGTCTGATCGCGGTCGCGGCGGGCGCGGGCGGCCATGCCGGTCGGCTGTCGCCGTTCGCGATCATCCAGGAGATCCGCCAGTGGTTCGACGGGCCGCTCGCTCTGTCGGGCTCGATCGCGACCGGCGACGCGGTGCTCGCCGCGCAGGCGATCGGCGCCGATTTCGCCTATATCGGTTCGCCCTTCATCGCCTCGACCGAGGCCAATGCCGAAGCCGCGTACAAACAGGGCATCGTCGAAGGCAAGGCGTCCGACATCGTCTATTCGAACCTCTTCACCGGCGTGCATGGCAATTATCTGCGCGCCTCGATCGTTGCGGCGGGGATGGACCCCGACGCTTTGCCCGAGGGCGACCTCAAAACGATGGATTTCGGCACCGGCAACGGCGCCAAGCCCAAGGCGTGGAAGGAGATCTGGGGCTCGGGCCAGGGGATCGGCGTGATCGACCGGGTCGAGCCGGTCGCGGCGATGGTCGATCGCTTCGAGGCGCAATATCGCGCGGCGCGCGCGCGGCTCGCGCTCTAATCATCGGCGCGCCGGCGCCCCGCCGGCGCGGCATCCGCCGCGTTAGAACGCCATCGCCAGCCGCTGGTGCAACGATCGGACCGGGCTTTCGAGCGCCGAACCTTCGCGGGCGCGGGCCTCGTCGAGCCGCGCAACCCGGTTATGCAAATCGATGCTCGCCATGATCACCGCGCGCCCCGTTTCGGGCAGGAGCGCGAGGGTGCCCGGATCGGTTCGCGGGGCGATGCCCAGGCGGCGCGACGGATCGAGCGTGTCGCGAGCCCCTATCTCCCCCGCCTCGACCGCGCGCTGCGTCAGCAACCAGGCGATGACATGCATCAAGCGGGTGGTGACCTTGAGCGACTCGCACGAGAAAACGACTCGGGCGATCGGATCGAGCATCTCGCGATCGGCGCGCCCGCCCTCGTCGAAATAGCTACGCGCCTCGTCCGCCAAGACCATCGCATCGATATACAATGTGTCGATCACGCGCCGTTGCATCCGTAAGTCGTGCCATTCTACCCGCATGCGCGACCTTCCCACAAACGCGCCCCCCGGGGTAGCCACTCGCGCCAGATTTGTCTGTAGGCTGTCCCACGGCGGTACGGACGGTGCCGAAGGCCTATGCGATGATGTCCGGGATCAGCTGATCCTCGAGCATCGAAATCTCGTCGCGCAGCCGCAGCTTGCGCTTCTTGAAGCGGGCGAGCTGGAGCTGATCGGCCGATCCGCTGCCGATCAGCGCGCCGATCGCCGAATCGAGATCGCGATGTTCGACGCGTAACACTTCGAGGCGCTTTGCGATAAGGCTGTCGTCCATTCGGTCCCCGCTCGATCGCGACCTCTTAGCAAATCACGGGCGCGCGGTACGGATAAAATCGATCGGTCGCGCAATTCGGTGCGCATGTCGCGCGAACGCGCAATCGGGGGAGACAAAGCGTGCGGAGCATGTTGTATTCGCTCCCCCAAGCAGCCCATGAAGGAGGTACGCATCCATGCAGACCGCGCATCACACGGCCCTTACGGCCAAGCATGCAATCCTCGATCAGCAGATCGTCACCGAAACGCAGCGTCCGCTCCCCGACGCCGCAGCGCTCGCCGCTTTAAAGAAGCAGAAGCTTAAGATCAAACAACAATTGGCGCAGATGTGAGGCCACTGGGCCCGGGCGCTTGACGCTCGGGCCCTTGTCCGGTCGTCGCTTTCAGCGCGCCGGGCGCGGAAAGATCGGTTTGACGAAGGTCGGTGTCTGATTGCCCTGTCCGACCGGCTTGCGGGCCAGCAGCGGGTCGATCTGATGATCGAACGCGACGCCGATCCGCCCCGCGGCCGACCACGCCACCTGGCCCGACACCCAACCGATCCCGCGAACATCGAATTCGACGCGCAGCCCCTGCTCGAGCCCACCGGGCAGCTCCGCCATCAAGCCGCCTGCCGAGAGATTGCGAACGCGCAACGCCTGGACATCACGGCTCCCGACCACGCGAAAATCCGCCATAAGGAACAGGCTGTCGCGGGACTCCTGTCGATTATGGGCGCTGTCCTCGAGAGGAGCGCTGAAGGGATCTTGCGAATATGGATCCATCGCCTGAAACTTGCGGCCTCCGTTGCTGATCGTCATAGCCCGGCAATTGTAGCGAAGTGTTTAACACGAACCGAGGATCATTCCTCGCGCGAAATCTTTTCCTGCCGCTCGTGGCGTTCCTGCGCTTCGACCGTCATCGTCGCGATCGGCCGTGCTTCGAGCCGCGCGAGCGAGATCGGCTCGCCGGTCACTTCGCAATAGCCATATTCGCCCTCGTCGATTCGCCGCATCGCGGCCTCGATCTTCGAGATCAGCTTGCGCTGGCGATCGCGCGTGCGCAGTTCGATCGACCAGTCGGTCTCGCTCGACGCGCGATCGGTGAGATCGGCTTCACGCAGCGTATCGACCTGCAACTGCGACAATGTGCCTGCCGCCTCCCGCAAGATCGAGTCCTTCCACCCCTGCAGCTTGGCGCGGAAATAGGCCTGCTGTCGCGCATTCATGAACTCTTCGTCAGCGCTCGGCCGATAGCCGTCGTCGCCACCGACCGGCGGCACTGCGAATTTGTCGGAGTCATCGTGTCGATTCAAGACCGTCGCCATCCCATCTTCTCCCAAAGACCGCGCGATGCCGAGTGCATTGCGGGTCCGCCCCCGGGTCAACTCACGTCGTGCCGGCCTATAGCCATGCCATTGAAGCTCCACAAGCAATCCGATGCGATCTTCTTCCGTTCCGCGCTGACGGGCTGGCGACGATCGTCGCCACCCTCGATCGAAGCAACGGCCGCCATGATTTGCGCCCTGTCCCAAGACGAAACGTTAACTCCGAATCAACCTTTGCGATTGGCAGAAAATCATGGATTAAGGGATATGGAACGGATAACGCGCTTCAACTTAACGCTTTGTTGGCCTTTGCCCGATAACGCGTAGGGGCAAGAGTTCCGTATCACTGCCGCATATGCTTGAATTTGCGGCAAGAGAGAGAGTGTGGCGATATGTCGGTGCGGATGGCCTTGGCGAAACTGTGTGCGTGTGCGTGCGGCGGCGCGATCGTCGGCGGCGGCGCGGTCCATGTCGCGGATAGCTCACGCGCCCGTGCGGCCTATGTGCACAAGACCAAGCGAGTCGTTCGCAAGACCGCGGTGGCCTCGGTTCGCCGCGTTCGCCGTGTCGTGACGACGACGCATGCCGCTGCGCCGCCCCAAGTCGTCGTCGTGACGACGCAGGGCGCGCCAATCCCGCTGCCACCCGCGTTCAATGGATATAGCGGCGGCGGCGGGGCCGTTCCTGCTGTGATCGGCGGCGGTTTCGGCGGCGGTGGTGGCTTCTTCGCGGGCGGCTTCTTCGGCGGCGGCGGCGGTGGCGGCGGCAATATTACGATTTCCTCGACCTCGACCGGCAGCAGTGGAACGACCGTCAACGTGTCCTCGGGCGGGTCGTCGACAAGTTCCTCGACCAGCGGCGGATCGACCTCGACCGGCGGTTCCTCGACGTCGAGCGGCGAAGTCAGCAGCACGTCCTCGTCAGGCGGCAGCGGCGGGTCTTCGACCAGCACCGGCGGCGCGACCGTTTCGAGCACGTCGTCGTCGGGCGGATCGAGCGGCAACGTCTCCTCGGCGTCGGGCGGCAGCAGCGGCGACGTTTCGTCCTCGACCTCGTCGAGCGGCAACGTGTCCTCGGCATCGTCGACCTCGTCCGCCTCCTCGACCTCGTCGAGCGGCAACGTATCGTCGGCGAGTTCTTCGAACGGATCCAGCACGAGCAGTTCGTCGGCAAGTTCGAGCAGCTACGGCTCGAGCAGCCATGGCTGGAATTCGAGCAGCTGGGGCAGCAGCAGCTATGGCAGCTCGAGCTGCGGCGCCGGGTGCGGCCCACACAACCCCAACGATCCGCCGGCACCGGTTCCGGCGCCGCCAATGGTGCTGCTGTTCGGCGCGGCAGCGGCGGCTCTAGTCGCCCGCAAGCGCTTCAGCAAGCGGACTGCCATCGCGGCCTGAGCTGAGCTGCGGATTGCAAACGGGCTCCCGCAATCCTCGCTGGAGCCCGTTTTCGCATCAGGCGGCCTGCAGCGCCTTTTCGATCTGGTCGATCGGATGGCTGGTCAAATCCTTGTCGAGTTCGCCGCTCAGCCGGGCGCTGACTTCGCTGTGATAATGTTTGCGGAGCTCGCCGAGCGTCTGCGGCGGCGCGACCACGATCAGCGAGGCAAAATCATTGGCGAGCGCGCGGCGCTTGAGCATGTCGGCGGTGTCGACCGCGAAGCGATCCTTCTCCTGCTGATGGAAATCAACCTCCTGCATCGAATTCTGCCCACCACCGACGCTCGACGAGGAGCGGCCGGCATGGTCGGTCTTCTGTTCCCCATCGCTCGGATTGATCTGCTCGACCGCGCGTTCGACGACGAGATTGGGATGCGTCGCGTCGCCCTCGTTGCGCAGGAACAGCGATTTGCGGCCATCGGCGACGAGCACGACGGCATTGTGGGAAATCTGCATGGGCGTTGGCCTCTTATGGTTGGTGGTAGGCGAAGGAACGCCCCGCGCACCGCGCGGGTTGCGCGCGTGCGACGGGCTGGGCATAGCCTGCGACCATGCATGATATCCGCTCGATCCGCGAAAACCCCGCCGCCTTCGATGCCGCGCTCGCGCGCCGCGGGCTGCCGCCCGTCGCCACTGAACTGCTCGCGCTCGACGAGCGCCATCGCGCGCTGATCACCGAGGCGCAGACCGCGCAAGCGCGGCGCAACGAAGCCTCGAAGGCGATCGGAGCGGCCAAGGCCAAGAAGGACGACGCCACTGCGGCAAGCCTGATGGGCGAGGTCGCCGCGCTGAAGGAGCGGATGCCCGCGATCGAGGCGGAGGAGAAGGATGTTGCGGTAGAGTTGAAGGGTAAGCTCGAGGTCATCCCCAATCTGCCCGCCGACGATGTGCCCCATGGCACGGGCGAGGACGGCAATGTCGAGGTCGCCCGCTGGGGAACGCCGCGCGCCTTCGCCTTTGCGCCGCAGGAACATGCCGACCTCGCCCCGGCATTGGGCATGGATTTCGAAACCGGCACGCGCCTTTCGGGCGCGCGTTTCACGTTCCTGCGCGGCGATATGGCTCGGCTGCACCGCGCGCTCGGCCAGTTCATGCTCGACGTGCAGACGCGCGAGCATGGCTATGAGGAATGCAATCCGCCAGTGCTCGTCAAGGACGAGGCGATGTACGGCACCGACAAACTCCCGAAGTTTGCCGCTGATAGTTTTTTCGCGGCGGACATGAGCACGCGAGAAGACCTTTTCTGGAAAGCCATGCCGGAAGATTTCGAGGCGAAAATGGCCGAAGAGAGCGAGGGCCAGCGCAAGCAAGCGATGATCGAGATGCTCGATGCTGCCGACACCGCCGAGCAGTTCTGGCTCATCCCGACGAGCGAAGTCAGCCTCACCGCCAGCGTCATGGGCGAATTGCTCGACGAGCGCGCCCTGCCGATGCGGCTCACCGCCCTCACCCTCTGCTTCCGCTCCGAGGCGGGCGCCGCCGGGCGCGACACGCGCGGCTTCATCCGCCAGCACCAGTTCGAGAAATGCGAACTCGTCAGCGTCGTGCGGCCCGAGGACAGCGAGGCCGAGCACCAGCGCATGACCCGCGCGGCCGAGACGATCCTCGAACGCTTGAACCTGCCCTATCGCAAGCTGCTGCTGTGCACCGGGGACATGGGCTTCGGCGCGCGCAAGACCTATGATCTCGAGGTCTGGCTGCCGGGCCAGAACGCGTTCCGGGAGATCAGCTCCTGCTCGAACACCGGCGCGTTCCAGGCGCGGCGGATGAACACCCGCTACCGCGTGGCGGGCGAAAAAAAGACCGAATTCGTCCACACCCTCAACGGCTCCGGCCTCGCGGTAGGGCGTACCTTGGTGGCGGTGATAGAGAATTATCAGAATGAAGACGGCAGCGTCTCGGTGCCGGAGGCATTGCTGTCCTATACGGGCGGCATGACGCGGCTTGAGCCGCGGCGCTGACCCGAAACCGTCGAGCTGATCCTCGGCCCTTTCACAACGACAGTCGAAGCTCGGCTTTTTGAACGCGCTCGGGGCGCACGGGAGATTCGATGCGCATCCTGCTGACCAATGACGACGGCGATCACGCCCCCGGCCTCAAGGTGCTCGAAGCGCTCGCCGCGCGCTTTTCGGACGATGTCTGGATCGTCGCGCCCGCCGACGAGCAATCGGGCGCCGGCCATTCGCTGACGCTCACTCGCCCGATCCGCGTCCGCCAGCATGGCGAGAAGCGCTTCGCCGTCGCCGGAACGCCGACCGACGCGGTGATGATGGCGCTCGCGCGGATCATGGCGGATCACAAGCCCGACCTGATCCTCTCGGGCGTCAATCGCGGCGCCAACCTCGCCGAGGACGTGACCTATTCGGGCACCGTCTCGGCCGCGATGGAAGGCGCGCTCGCCGGAGTCCGCTCGATCGCCTTGAGCCAGGTCTACGAGCGCCAGGGCATGGGCGAGACGATTGCGTTCGACGCCGCCGCGACGTGGGGCGAACGCGTGCTGCGCCCGCTGATCGAGGCACCGCTTGCGCCGCGGACCTTGGTCAACGTCAACTTCCCCGCAGGCCCCGCCGATACGGTAAAGGGCATCCGGATCGCGCAGCAGGGACTGCGGGATTACGGCCGTTTGCAGATCGTCACCAATCGCGATCCGCGCGGCTATGAATATCATTGGTTCGCGCTCGGACCACCGATCGACACGCCGGCGCACTCGACCGATCTCGAGGCCGTGGCGGATGGCTTCGTCGCCGTCACCCCGCTGCATCTCGACCTGACACATCACGCCTCGCTTGCTATGCTCGCCGAGCTGTACGCGTAGAGCGGGCGGGACGACGGGGGGACGGGGATGGCGCGGCGCAGGGAAATCGGCTGGGCGGCTGTATTGCTGCTGACGACGCTCGGCGCCTGTATTCCCAATCCCGACCGGCCCGACCGCGGCTATCGTCCGCCCCGCGATGCGCCGCACCGCGATGACCATCGCCTACCCCCCGAGGAAGCGCCGCCCGAACGCTACGAACCGCATCGCATCGACGAACGCGTCTCCGCCCTCCCCGCGCCGCCCCCGGCCTGGCAAGCGCGCCCAGTCGCGGCCGACGGCGCGACGATCGATACGACGACCTATCTCGTCCGTCCCGGCGACACGCTGCGCGCGATCGCCGATCGCACGGGCAGCGGATCCGAAGCGATCGCACGTGCGAACCAGCTCCCCGCGCCCTTTCTGGTCCGCGCGGGGCAGCGGCTGACGATCCCGGGGGGCCGGTATCATCTCGTCCGCGGCGGCCAGACCGGGATCGCGATCGCGCGGGCGTACGGAGTCGATTGGTCGCGGATCATCGCTGCCAACGATCTCACCGCGCCCTACACATTGCGCGTCGGGATGCGCGTACTGATCCCGGGCACGGCTGGCGGCAGTTCTGCGGCCGAACGCGCGAAAGCGTTCACGCTCGATATCGATGACATTCTGACCGGCAGCGAACCTGCACTCGCCGCCAACCAGCGCCCTGTGCAACCCAGCGCCTCGCCACGCCGCGTGCTCGCGCCGACGCAGGCGCTCGCCGAGCCGGCGCAGCTCACCAGCGGCTTCGCCTGGCCCGTCCACGGCAAGATCATCACGCGCTTCGGCCCCGGCGCCTCGGGCGAGAAGTTCAACGGCGTCAACATCGCGGTGCCGCTCGGCACGCCGATCCTCGCCTCGGCCGACGGCGTCGTCGCCTATGCCGGCAGCGGGGTGCCGACGCTCGGCGGGCTGGTGATCGTAAAGCACGGGTCGAGCTGGACGACGGTCTATGCCAATGCCAGCCAGTTGCTGGTGCGGCGCGGCCAGGCGGTCAAGCGCGGCCAGACGATCGCCCTGTCGGGCGATTCGGGTTCGGCGAGCCGGCCAGAGGTGCATTTCGAAATGCGCAAGGGCCGCACGCCGGTCGATCCGCAGCGGCAATTGCCGGGGATCTGAGGTCTAAGAAGAGTTTCACGCGAAGGCCGCGAAGGAAAGAAGGCCGCGAAGCGGAAGATTTCTCTTCGCGCTCTTCTTTCCTTCGCGATCTTCGCGTGAACCCCTTTATCTCTTCCCGCTTACGCGGGGATGACACACGACCGCGCAATATCTTATGGCGACCCCATGACCGAGCACACTTCCGATCTCCTCCGCCTCCTGTCGGAGCGTGGCTACATCCACCAGACCACCGACGCAGCGGCGCTCGACGCGCTCGCGGCGAAGGAGATCGTGCCCGGCTATATCGGTTTCGACCCGACCGCGCCGTCGCTCCATGTCGGCAGCCTGGTGCAGATCATGCTGCTGCGCCGGCTCCAGCAGGCCGGGCACAAGCCGATCGTGCTGATGGGCGGCGGTACCGGCAAGATCGGCGACCCGAGCTTCAAGGACGAAGCGCGCAAGCTGCTCGACCATGACGGGATCGCGCACAACGTCGCCTCGATCCGCCGCATCTTCGAACGCTTCCTGACCTTCGGCGACGGGCCGTCGGATGCGATCATGCTCGACAATGCCGAGTGGCTCGACAAGCTCGAATACATCCCGTTCCTGCGCGATGTCGGCCAGCATTTCTCGGTCAACCGGATGCTCGGCTTCGACTCGGTCAAGCTGCGGCTCGATCGCGAGCAGTCGCTGTCGTTCCTCGAATTCAACTACATGATCCTCCAGGCCTACGACTTCCTCGAACTGTCGCGCCGCGCCGGGTGCCGGCTGCAGATGGGCGGGTCGGACCAGTGGGGCAATATCGTCAACGGGATCGAGCTGTCGCGCCGGATGGACGGCACCGAGGTGTTCGGCATCACGACGCCGCTGATCACCACCGCCGATGGCGGGAAGATGGGCAAGACCATGTCGGGCGCGGTCTGGCTCCACGAGGACCAGCTGCCGCATTACGACTACTGGCAATTCTGGCGCAACACCGACGACCGCGACGTCGGGCGGTTCCTGCGGCTGTTCACCGACCTGCCGCTCGACGAGATCGCGCGGCTAGAGGCGCTCGAGGGCGCCGAGATCAACGCCGCCAAGATCGTGCTGGCCAATGCGGCGACGACGATGTGCCGCGGTGAAGCGGCGGCGGTCGACTCGGCCGAGACCGCGCGGCGCACCTTCGAGGAGGGCGCGGCCGGCGGGTCGCTGCCGACCTTCACGGTGAGCGGCGACATCGGCATCGTCGATGCGCTGATCGGGCTCGGGTTCGCCACGTCGAAGGGCGAGGCGAAGCGGCTGATCAAGGGCGGCGGCGCACGCGTCGGCGCCGACAAGGTCAGCGACGAGGCGATGATCGTCAGCGTCGGTGCCGAGCCGGTGCGGATCGCGGCGGGCAAGAAGAACCACGGGCTGCTCGTCCGCGGCTGAGCCGGCGGGACTCGGGTAACCCGCCGTTAAGCGGGTTCGTTCCGAGCTGCTTCATACCCCCTGCCCTAGCGTCCAGACTACCCAAGAGGGGGTTTGGTAATGGGTAAGGCGTTGGAAATATTGCCTGTCGACAGTCGCGCGCTGGTGCGCGACGAAGTGCATTACCGCGCGCGGGCGTTCGGTCCCGACGCACGGCAAGTCTCGCTGCTGATCGTCAACCTGTCCGCTGCCGGACTGATGGCGCGCGCCGAGACGCGCTATGCGGTCGGCGAGCGGTTGCATATCACCTTGCCGGTCGTCGGGGTGGTGGTCGCGGAAATCCGTTGGGCGCTCGGCGGCCGCATCGGGTGCGAACTCGATACGCCGATCCCGCTCGCGGAATATTACGAGCTGCTCGCGGTGCTTCTGAAGGCGAAGTAGAGCCCGATTACCCCGAGCGCAGGAGCGCCACGCCGGCGTCGCGTTCGAACAGATAGAGCGCGGTGCGCGCCGCCTGGCCGCGCGCGCCCTCGAGTCCGCCGTCGCGGTCGATCAGCAGCCGCGCATCGTCGGTCGCGACCGGGAGCAGCGTCATCAGCATGTCGGGCGTGGCGAGGCGAAAACCCGCCTCGCCCGATTGCCTGGTGCCGAGCAACTCGCCTGCCCCGCGCAGCCGCAGATCCTCCTCGGCGATGCGGAAGCCGTCGGTCGTCTCGCGCATCAGCGCCAGCCGTGCGCGCGACGTTTCGCTCAGCGACCCGCCGCGGATCAGCAGGCAGTTCGACTTGCCCGAGCCGCGCCCGACGCGCCCGCGCAACTGGTGGAGCTGCGCCAGGCCGAAGCGGTCGGCATGCTCGATCACGATCAGCGTCGCATTGGGCACATCGACCCCGACCTCGATCACCGTCGTCGCCACCAGCACGCCGAGCTGCCCGGCGGCGAACGCGCTCATCACCGCGTCCTTCTCGGCGGGCTTCATCTTGCCGTGGACCAGCCCGACGCGGTCGCCGAAGCGCGCGCGCAGCGTCTCGGCGCGCGCCTCGGCGGCGGCCATGTCGCTCTTCTCGCTTTCCTCGACCAGCGGGCAGACCCAATAGGCCTGGCCGTTGTCCGACAGATGGCGGCCGAGCGCATCGACGACATCGGCGAGCCGGTCCTCGGAGATCACCCGCGTTTCGATCGGCTGGCGACCGGGCGGCATCTCGTCGAGCTGGCTGACGTCCATCTCGCCATAATTGGCGAGCGTCAGCGTGCGCGGGATCGGCGTCGCGGTCATCGCCAACAGGTGCGGCGCGGCCTTGGCCTTGGCCTGGAGCATCATCCGCTGCGCGACGCCGAAGCGATGCTGCTCGTCGACCACGACGAGGCCGAGATCCTTGTAGCCGACCGCCTCCTGGAAGATCGCGTGCGTCCCGATCAGTATGTCGATCGTCCCCGCCGCAAGCGCCATCAGCGTCGCCTCGCGCACCTTGCCTTTGTCGCGCCCGGTCAGCACCGCGACCTCGACCGGCAGCCCGGCGAGCGTGCGGCGTAGCGATTCGTAATGCTGGCGCGCGAGGATCTCGGTCGGCGCAAGCAACGCCGCCTGCGCACCGGCCTCGACCGCGGTGAGCATCGCGAGCGTCGCGACGAGCGTCTTGCCCGAGCCGACATCGCCCTGCAGCAGCCGCAGCATCGGTTGCGGCTGGGCGAGATCACCCTCGATCTCGCGCACGGTGCGCGCCTGCGCGCCGGTCAGATCATAGGGCAGTCGCAATGCATCACGCAGCTTGCCGGTCCCCGCCAGCGCCCGCCCGCGCCGCGCGCGCGATGATTGGCGTACCAGCATCAAGGCGAGCTGGTTGGCGAAGATCTCGTCATACGCGAGCCGTTCGCGCGCCATCGCGTCAGAGGGATCGGCATGGATCCGCGCGAGCGCCTCACGCCACGCGGGCCATTGCTGCTTGGCAAGCAGTCCGGGCTCGATCCATTCGGGCAAGGCCGGCGCGCGCTCGATCGCCTGCGCGGCGAGCTGGCCGAGCCGTTTCGAGGTCATCCCCTCCGACAGCGGATAGATCGCCTCGCGTTCGGGCGTGTCGCCGGCTTCCTCGAGGGGGAGGACATAGTCGGGATGGACCATCTGCAGGTCCTGCCCGTACATTTCGAGCTTGCCCGACACGCGCCGCGGCTCCCCGACCGGCAGCAGCTTCTTCGCCCAGCCCGAATTGCCGCCGAAATAGACGAGGCTGACGACATTGCCGAGCGCATCGGTCGCATGGACCCGCGTCGGCCCACGCCCGGCGCTCGAGCGGTACGATTGCGCGGTCAGCGTGATCGCGATCACGCGCCCCGCGTCCGCCATGTCGAGCTCCTCGCGCGCCAGGCGATCGACCCAGCCGGTCGGCAGATGGAAGGCGACGTCGACGACGCGCGCAAGGCCGAGCCGCTCGAGCGGCTTGGCGAGCGTCGGGCCCACGCCCTTCAGCGCCGTGACTTCGGCGAACAATGGATTGAGGATATCGGGTCGCATGACTATCTGGGTCCTCTACCCCCACCCGGCTTCCGCCGCCAGCGTCGCTGTCGGTCGGTGCCGGGCATTTGTGTTTGGACGAGCATGGACCGCGAAACCCGCCTGAAACGCCTGCGCTTCCGCGCCTGGCACCGCGGCACCAAGGAAGCCGATCTGCTGATCGGCGGTTTCTTCGATGCGCGCTCGGCCGCCTGGGACGATGCCGAGATCACGCTGGTCGAGGAGCTGCTCGAGGAGCAGGACGTCGATATCATGGCGTGGGCGATCGGGACCGATACCTGCCCCGAGCGCTATCGCGGGTCGATCCTCGAGGCGCTCCAGGCGCTCAACTACGTGCCGATCGCCGAGTGAAAG
>NZ_JH584241.1:829668-836411 GCF_000241485.1 Sphingomonas sp. PAMC 26605 | reverse complement strand
CGCTTCGCTCGCTTGCCCTCTCCCCGCAAGCGGGGAGAGGGATAAGAAGAATGCCGAACCTCAACACGATCCTCACCGCCAAGACCCCGCTCACGCTCGCCGGCGTACCGACCGGGTTCGAACCGTGGCTGCTCGCCGACCTCGCGCGCGCCGCCAAATCGCGCGCCGTGTTCGTCGCGCCCGACGAAGCCGCGATGCGCGCGATCGCCGCGACGGCGCAGACCTTCGCGCCCGAGCTCGAGATCCTGACCTTCCCGGCGTGGGACTGCCTCCCCTACGATCGCGCCTCCCCCACGCTACGGGTGATGGCCGAGCGCATGGCGACGCTCCACCGGCTGCAGCAGCCGGTAAAGGGCCCGCAGCTCCTGCTCACCACGGTCAACGCGGTCGCGCAGCGTACGCTGACGCCGTTCCGCATCCGCCAGCTCGTCGCCAAGCTCGCGCCCAAGGAGCGAATCGGCCGCGACAAGCTCGCCGCGCAGCTGCAGGCGAACGGCTATGTCCGCGTCGAGACTGTCGCCGATTCGGGCGAATTCGCGGTGCGTGGCGGGCTGGTCGATCTGTTCCCGAGCGGCGAGGAGCACGCGCTGCGGCTCGATTTCTTCGGCGACGAGATCGAGAGCGTGCGCACCTTCGACCCCGCCGACCAGCGCACCACGGGCCGCGTCGATGGCTTCATCCTGCTGCCCGCGTCGGAAACGCTGATCGACGAGGACAGCATCAAGCGCTTCCGCGCGCGCTACCGCGAGCGCTTCGGCGCGACCGCGACGGGGGATCCGCTCTACCAGGCGATCTCGGAAGGGCGTCGGCTCGCGGGGATGGAGCATTGGCTTCCCTTGTTCGAGGACAAGTTGACGACGCTGTTCGACCATCTCGGCGACGACGCGGTGATCCTGCGCGATGCAGGGTCGGTTGCGGCGGCCGAGCAGCGGTTCGAGGCGATCACCGATTACCACGCCAACCGGGTGAAGGCGCAGGTCAGCGATCCGGGGAGCTATCGCCCGCTGCCGGTTGATGCGCTGTACCTGACCGCCAAGGATTTCGCTGCACGGCTGGACGAGGCGCCAGCGCACCGCATCACCGCATTCCATGAACCCGAGAGCGGGAGCGTGCTCGACTTCGGCGTCGACGGTCCGCGCGATTTCGGGGCCGAGCGCGCGAATGGCGCGAACGTGTACGAGGCGGTGGTGCACCATCTGCGCACGCTCGAGCGCGATGGGCGAAAGGCGGTGCTGGCGAGCTATTCGGCGGGGGCGCGCGAGCGGCTGGCGGGGTTGCTGCGCGATCACGGCGCGACGAACCTCAAGCTGGTCGATACGTGGCAGGAAGCGCTCGGCGCTTCTTCTTCCCCCCTCCCGCCTGCGGGAGGGGCTGGGGGTGGGCGCGCGCTATCAAAGCCAGCTACCGCTGATAGCGCGAGCCCACCCCCAACCCCTCCCGCAAGCGGGAGGGGAGGAATTGGTGCCACCGTCGCGCTCATCATCCTGCCGCTCGACCACGGCTTCTCCTCCCCGCAGGTCGCGCTGCTCACCGAGCAGGACATGCTCGGCGACCGCCTCGTCCGCCGCGCCAAGCGCAAGAAATCCGCCGATGCCTTCCTCGCCGAGCTGGCGATGCTCACGCCCGGCGATCTCGTCGTCCATGCCGATCACGGCATCGGTCGCTACGAGGGCCTGACCTCGATTCCCGTCGGCCAGGCGCCGCACGACTGCGTCGCGCTCACCTACGCGGGCGGCGACAAGCTCTTCGTCCCCGTCGAGAACCTCGAAGTCCTCAGCCGCTACGGCTCGGACAGCGAAGGCGCGAGCCTCGACCGCCTCGGCGGCGAAGCGTGGCAGCGCCGCAAGTCGAAGATGAAGGAGCGGATCCGCGAGATCGCGGGCGAGCTCATCGCCACCGCCGCCGAGCGCGCGCTCCGCCCCGCCGAGACGATCGACCGCGACAGTGGTTATGCCGCCTTCGTCGACCGCTTCCCGTACGAGGAAACCGACGACCAGGACCGCGCGATCGAGGACGTGATGGGCGATCTGCTCAAGGGCACGCCGATGGACCGCCTTGTCGTCGGCGACGTCGGCTTCGGCAAGACCGAGGTGGCCTTGCGCGGTGCCTTCGCCGCGGCGATGGCGGGGCTGCAGGTCGCGGTGGTCTGCCCGACCACCCTCCTCGCCCGCCAGCATTTCAACAATTTCACCGCGCGCTTCGAGGGCTTCCCGCTCAACGTCGGCCGGCTGTCGCGGCTCGTCCCCGGCGCCGAGGCCAAGGCGACCAAGGCGGGCCTTGCCGACGGCACGCTCGACGTCGTGATCGGCACGCACGCGATCCTCGCCAAGGGGATCGAGTTCAAGCGGCTCGGTCTCGTCGTGGTCGACGAGGAGCAGCGCTTCGGCGTCACCCACAAGGAGCGCTTGAAGGGCCTCAAGACCGACGTCCACGTCCTCACGCTGACCGCCACGCCGATCCCGCGCACGCTGCAGATGGCGATGTCGGGCATCCGCGAGCTGTCGGTGATCCAGACCCCGCCGGTCGATCGCCTCGCGGTGCGGACCTACATCATGCCATGGGACCCGGTCGTGCTGCGCGAGGCGCTGCTGCGCGAACATTATCGCGGCGGACAGAGCTTCTTCGTCACGCCCCGCATCGCCGACCTGCCCGAGATCGAGGCGTTCATGCGCGATCATGTGCCCGAGGTGCGCTACGTCGTCGCGCACGGCCAGATGGCGCCGAGCGAGGTCGAGGAGCGCATGTCGGCCTTCTACGACAAGAAGTTCGAAGTGCTCATCTCGACCACGATCGTCGAGAGCGGGCTCGATATCCCGAGCGCCAACACGATGATCATCCATCGCGCCGACCGGTTCGGCCTCGCGCAGCTCTATCAGCTGCGCGGCCGCGTCGGGCGCGCCAAGACGCGCGCCTATGCCTATCTCACCACGCCCGAGAACCGCACGCTGAGCCAGACCGCCGAAAAGCGGCTCAAGGTGCTGAGCGATCTCGATACGCTCGGCGCGGGCTTCCAGCTCGCCAGCCACGATCTCGATCAGCGCGGCGCGGGCAATCTGCTCGGCGACGAGCAATCGGGGCACATCAAGGAGGTCGGCTTCGAACTCTACCAGTCGATGCTGGAAGAGGCGATCATGGACGCCAAGGCCGGTGGCCAGCGGCTGCGTCCGAAGGACTTCTCGCCGCAGATCACCGTCGACGCGCCGATCCTCATCCCCGAGGAATACGTCCCCGATCTCGACCTGCGCATGGGCCTGTACCGCCGCCTCAACGATCTCGAGGACCAGAACCAGGTCGAGGCGTTCGCCGCCGAGCTGATCGATCGTTTCGGCAAGCTCCCCGCGCCGACCGAGAACCTCATCCGCATCATCGAGATCAAGCTCAACGCCAAGAAGGCCTGTGTCGCCAAAATGGACGTCGGCCCCAAGGGCGCGCTCGTCACCTTCTTCGACGACAAGCCGCCGAACGTGGAAGGTCTGCTCGCCTGGGTCGCCAAGCTCGACGGCGTCGCCCGCCTGCGGCCCGACAGCAAGCTGGTGGTGACGCGGACGTGGGGCGACCCCAAGGCGCGGCTGCACGGCGCGCTGCAATTGTCGAAGGGGCTGGCGAAGGCCGCCGGGTAAGGCGACCGCAGGCGGCGCGACCGGCGATGATCCGCCGGCCGCCCGCCTTTACGGGCGGTCATCCCCGACCGCCCCGTCGCTCGCCTGAGCAGTCCCCGAGGGGGAGATCACCCCTTCTGCGCCAGCGCCGCCTGGGCCGCCGCGAGCCGCGCGATCGGCACGCGGTACGGCGAGGCGGAGACGTAGTCGAGCCCGGTCGTCTCGCAGAAGGCGATGCTCGCCGGATCGCCGCCATGCTCGCCGCAGATGCCGAGCTTGATGCCGGGACGCGCCGCCCTGCCCCGCTCGGCCGCCATGCCGATCAATTGCCCGACACCCTCGACGTCGAGCGACACGAATGGATCGCGCGCATAGATGCCGCGCTCGACATAGGTGGTGAGGAAGCGCGCGGCGTCGTCGCGGCTGACGCCGAGCGTGGTCTGCGTCAGATCGTTGGTGCCGAACGAGAAGAACTCGGCCGCCTCGGCGATCTCGCCCGCCATCAGGCAGGCGCGCGGCAGTTCGATCATCGTGCCGACGAGGTACTCGATGCGGCTGCCCCCATTTCCATATTTGGGGTCGGCGAACACCGCCTCGGCCGCCTTGTCGACCACGGCCTTCATCAGCTCGAGCTCGCGCGCGGTGCCGACGAGCGGGATCATCACCTCGGGGATCGGCGCGGCGCCCGATTTGACCGCCACCTCGATCGCCGCCTCGAAGATCGCGCGCGCCTGCATCTCGTAGATTTCGGGGTAGGTCACGCCGAGGCGGCAGCCGCGATGGCCGAGCATCGGGTTGAACTCGTGGAGCTCGGCCGCACGGCGCTTGAGCACGTCGATATCGATCCCGGCCGAGCGCGCGACTTCGGCGAACTCGGCCTCTTCGTGCGGCAGGAATTCGTGGAGCGGCGGGTCGAGCAGGCGGATCGTGACGGGCAGGCCCGCCATCACCTCGAAGAGTTGCACGAAGTCGGAGCGCTGTTCGGGCAGCAGTTTGTCGAGCGCGGCGCGGCGGCCGGCTTCGTCCTCGGCGAGGATCATCTGGCGGACGTCGGTGATGCGCTGCGCGTCGAAGAACATATGTTCGGTGCGGCACAGGCCGATGCCCTCGGCGCCGAACTCGCGCGCGACCTTGGCGTCCAGCGGGGTCTCGGCATTGGCGCGCACCTTGAGGCGGCGGACGCCATCGGCCCAGACCATCAACGCTGCGAAATCGCCTGACAGTTCGGGCTGCACGGTCGGCACCTCGCCCGCCATCACTTCGCCGGTGGTGCCGTCGATCGTGACCATGTCACCCTCGCGGATTTCACGCGTCCCCACGCGCATCACGCCGGCCTTGGCGTCGATCGAGATCGACCCTGCGCCCGACACGCACGGGCGCCCCATGCCGCGCGCGACAACCGCGGCGTGGCTGGTCATCCCGCCGCGGGCGGTGAGGATGCCGCGCGCAGCGTGCATGCCGTGAATGTCTTCGGGGCTGGTCTCGGTGCGGATCAGGATCACCGAGTCGCCGGCATTCGCGCGCTTCTCGGCGGTGTCGCTGTCGAACACCGCATGGCCCGAGGCGGCGCCGGGCGAGGCGGGCAGGCCCTTGGTGAGCACGTCGCGCGTCGCCTTGGGGTCGAGCGTCGGGTGGAGCAGCTGGTCGAGCGCGGCAGGGTCGATCCGCTGGACGGCTTCCTCGCGGGTGATGAGGCCCTCCTCGGCCATGTCGACCGCAATCTTGAGCGCGGCCTTGGCGGTGCGCTTGCCCGAGCGGGTCTGGAGCATCCAGAGCTTGCCCTGCTGCACGGTGAATTCGATGTCCTGCATGTCGCGGTAATGCGTCTCGAGCAGGTCGAACACCTTGGAGAGTTCGGCGAACACGACCGGCATCGCCTCTTCCATCGACAGCGGCTTGGCGCCCGCCGCCTCGCGCGCCGCGGTCGTGAGGTATTGCGGGGTGCGGATGCCGGCGACGACGTCTTCCCCTTGCGCGTTGATCAGGAACTCGCCGTAATAAGCGCGGTCGCCCTTGGCCGGGTCGCGCGTGAAGGCCACGCCGGTCGCCGAGGTGTCGCCCATGTTGCCGAACACCATCGCCTGGATGTTGACTGCGGTGCCCCACGATGCCGGGATGTCGTTGAGGCGACGATAGACCTTGGCACGCTCGGACTGCCACGATCCGAACACCGCGCCGACCGCGCCCCACAGCTGATCGTGGACGTCCTGCGGGAAGGGCTTGCCCCACTGCTGCTCGACCAGGCCTTTGTATTCGGCGACGAGTTCGCGCAGGTCGTCGGCGGTGAGATCGGTGTCGAGGAAATAGCCGCGGTCCTCCTTGGCGATCTCGAGCGCTTCCTCGAACGCGTCATGGTCGAGCTCGAGCACGACGTCGGCATACATCTGGATGAAGCGGCGATAGCTGTCCCACGCGAAGCGCGCGTCTCCGCTCGTGGCGGCGAGGCCCTCGACGGTCTGGTCGTTGAGGCCGAGGTTGAGGACGGTGTCCATCATCCCCGGCATCGAGGCGCGCGCGCCGCTCCGGACAGAGACGAGCAGCGGGTCGGCGGCATCACCGAAACGCTTGCCGGTGATGCCCTCGATATGCGCGATGCCGGTGGCGACCTCGTCGCGCAAGCCTTGCGGGAACTGGCCGCCTTCGTCGTAATAGACCGCGCAGAAATCGGTCGAGATCGTGAAGCCGGGCGGGACCGGCAGGCCGATCGACGCCATTTCCGCAAGGTTCGCGCCCTTGCCCCCCAGCAGGTTGCGATCGCCCTTGCCCCCGTCCGAAACGCCGCCGCCGAACCGATATACGTACGTCATCGAGTAATCCTACTTAGTGCCTGGTTTTTCGCTGGGGAGGCGTCGGCAAAAGTCGCGATACAGTCACACCATCGCGGGCCTAGCCCTCGATCTTCGAGAAGTCGGCGACATTGTGCACCGCAGCACGAACGCGATCAAGCAGCCCGAGCCGTGCCGTGCGCTTGGCGGGTTCGGGGTCGTTGACGATGACGCTTTCGAAGAACGCGTCGATCGGGGCGCGCAGCGTGGCGAGCGCGGCCATCGCGGCTTCGAAATCCTCGCGCGCGATCGCGGCGGCGGCGGCGGGCTCGGCTGCGTCGAGTGCGGTCGCAAGGGCCATTTCAGCGGGTTCCTTCTT
>NZ_JH584241.1:828232-829439 GCF_000241485.1 Sphingomonas sp. PAMC 26605 | reverse complement strand
CTCTCCCCGGAGGGGAGAGGGAGAAGAAGACGCGACGATGCCCTCTTCCACCAACCACCGCGCGAGCTTCGCGACGCGATCGACCTTGTCCGCCACCGTGCCGAGCTTTTCGTGGAACACGATCCGGTCGAGCTTGGCGGCCTGCTCTTCGAGCGGCACCTTGAGATCGGTCTCGTAGAAGAATTTCGCGTCGGACAGCCGCGCCGCGAGCACCTTGCGGTTGCCCTCGACGATCTTCGCGCCGCCATCGGCCGCGTCGATATTGGCGGTGCAGATGAAGGCGTTCGCCAAGGCGCCGTCGGCCGAGCGGCATACGAAATACTTCTGGTTCACACGCGCGGTCAGCTGGATCACCTCGGGCGGCACTTCCAGAAACGCCTCGTCGAAGCGGCCGAGCAGCGGCACCGGCCATTCGGTCAGCCCGGCGTTCTCGGTCAACAGCCCCTCGTCCTGCACCAGCTCGAGCCCGGCCTTGCGCGCGGCCATCGTCGCGCCGAGCGCGATGATCTGGCGGCGTTCGGCCTGGTCGACGATCACATGGCAGGCGCGCAGCTTCTCGACATAGTCGTTCGCACTGCCGATCGTGATGACGTGCGGATGGTGGAAGCGATGCCCGACGGTCGCGGCGCCGCTTTTGATCCCGGCGATCTCGCACTCGATCACGTCGTCGCCGAACAAGGCGACGATCCCCTGCAGCGGGCGGACCCAGCGCAGCGATTCCATCGTGGTCGAGGCAGCGCCCCAGCGCATCGCCTTGGGCCAGGGGAAGGCGCGGACGATCGCGGGGATCGCGGCCGCCAGCACATCGGCGGTGGCGCGGCCGGGCTTGTCGATCACCGCGAACAGGATGCCATCGCGCTCGACCAGCTGCTCGCGCGCGAGGCCGGTTTTGCGCAGGAAGCCTTCGAGCGCCTGTGGCGGAGCGCTCGTCTTGGGGCCCTTGGTCTCTTCCGACACGGCGGCGGTCTGCGCCGGCAGATCGCGCGCGATCAGCACGAGCCGGCGCGGCGTGGCGTAGGTCTGCGGCTCGCCGGGCTGGAGGCCGGCCTTGGCGAGCTCGGCGGTGAACAGCTTGGCAAGATCCTCGCGCGCGCGATCCTGCATCCGCGCGGGGATTTCCTCGGAGCGCAGCTCCAGCAGAAAGTCCGTCATCGTGCTCCTCCCCGGAACGGGGAGGGGGACCATGAGCATTCAGCGAATGGTGGAG
>NZ_JH584241.1:823391-828212 GCF_000241485.1 Sphingomonas sp. PAMC 26605 | reverse complement strand
GAATGGTGGAGGGGGCGTGCCGCAGGTGGGGCGCGTGTGGAGAGCCCCCTCCACCCCGCCCATGAAAAATGGGCGCGGTCCCCCTCCCCGTTCCGGGGAGGATATGAAAGGGGACATCACGCTACGCTCCACGCGGGAAATTCGGCCTTCCAGCCGTCCGCATTCTTGTCCATCCACGCCTGGCAGCTGCCCTTCGCGAGATCGCGCACGCGGCCCATATAGGCCTGGCGCTCGGCGACCGAGATCACCCCGCGCGCCTGCAGCAAATTGAACACGTGGCTCGCCTTGATCGCCTGCTCGTAGGCCGGGATCGGCAGCTTGGCGGCGAGGCTGTTCTCGCACTCGGCGACATGCTTGCGGAACTGGTCGAACAGGCTGTCGGTGTCGGCGACCTCGAAATTCCAAGTCGACATCTCGACCTCATTCTCGTGGAACACCTCGCCGTAGCTCACGCCCGCGTCGTTGAACGCCAGATCGTACACATTGTCGACATTCTGCACGTACATCGCGAGCCGCTCCAACCCGTAGGTGAGCTCGCCCGCGACGGGCTTCATGTCGAAGCCGCCCATCTGCTGGAAATAGGTGAACTGGGTGACTTCCATCCCGTCGCACCACACTTCCCAGCCCAAGCCCCACGCGCCGAGCGTCGGGCTTTCCCAATCGTCCTCGACGAAGCGGATGTCGTGGACCAGCGGATCGATCCCGATCGCCGCAAGGCTGCCGAGATACAGCTCCTGCAGGTTCGACGGGCTCGGCTTCAGGATCACCTGATATTGGTAATAATGCTGCAGCCGGTTGGGGTTCTCGCCATAGCGGCCGTCGGTGGGTCGGCGGCACGGCTGGACGAAGGCGGCGTTCCACGGCTTGGGGCCGAGCGCGCGCAGCGTGGTGGCGGTGTGGAACGTCCCCGCCCCCATCTCCATGTCATAGGCCTGGAGGATGAGGCAGCCATGCTGGCTCCAATATTCGTGGAGCTTGAGGATCATGCCCTGGAAGCTGAGGGGTCTGTCGGTCACGCCGCGGGCTTTGGCGCAGGGCGCGCGGAATTTCAACTGCGCGGTGGCGCTGTTCGACAGCAGCCCAGGCGCACGCTTCTTTTCGCGTTGGGTTTGAGACGCGCCGACGCCCCTCCCGTCGCCCCAGCGAAAGCTGGGGTCTCTCTGGGGCCAGGTGGTCGCGCGACTAGCGGGAGACCTCAGCTTTCGCTGGGGTGACGGATTTGGGGGGCGGTCAGCCTGCACTGACCTTTTGTCAGGGTATCTTGACATAGACACGACTCACTGTCATTTAGTCATGGACAGCTGACATAGTGTCAGTGTCGCATGATGGAGGGACCGATGCACGACCATCCAGCACGCCCGTCGTCGCTCGATTGACGATGCGACTCCGATGGAAGCCGATATGAGGAACCGCTTGAAGGTACTTCGCGCCGAACGCGACTGGAGCCAGGCCGAGCTTGGCGGCCGGCTCGGCGTGTCGCGGCAGGCGGTCAACGCGATTGAAACCGGCAAATACGACCCGTCGCTGCCTTTGGCGTTCAAGCTCGCACGACTGTTCGAGATGCCGATCGAGGAGATTTTCGATGACCAGACCGGAAATACCCATGACGCGGAATGATCTCCGACCCGGCGAGGCCGCCGACCGCGCGCGCTCGCGCCGCACGCTGATCATGTTCGCTGCGCTTGCAGCGGTCGGCGGCGCGGTCGGCTTTACCGCCGCGCTGATCGAGCCGCGCGAGGCGTCGCTTAGCACCGGTGACTCGCTGCCCGCTTGGTTCGCGATCCTTGCCGCGCTGCTGCTGGTCGGCGCGGTCACCGCGGGCAGCATCGTCTATCACCGCACGATGGACGAGCTCCAGCGACTCGACAATTACTGGGCCGCGACGGTCGGCGCCAATGTGCTGCTGATCGCCTATCCGGTCTGGCTGATCCTGTGGAAGGGCGGGCTCGTCCCCGCCCCCGATGCGATGGCGCTGTATCTCGCGGTGCTCGTCTCAACCGGCCTTGCCTATGCCTGGCGCAAGCTGCGCTGACCTCGCCCGCCTTTCTTGAAGGACCCGACGATGAAGACGCTCGATTTAGGGCAGACGGTGGTGACCCTCGCCGCGCTGCTGCTGGCCGCCAACAGCGCGCCGCAAACCGCCGCCCCTACCCCGGCGCCTGTGCCCGCGCCCGTCGCTTCCGTCCCCGCCGACCCCGCGCTGTGGGTGGTCAAGGACAAGGACACGACGATCTACCTGTTCGGCACGGTCCATGCGCTCAAGCCCAACCTCAGCTGGTTCGATTCGGCGGTGCGCAAGGCGTTCGACGCGAGCGGACAGCTCGTGCTCGAAATCCCTTTGCCGACGCCCGAACAAGCGCAGAAGGTGATCGGACCGCTCGCAATGGATCCGACCGGCCCGACGCTGACGCAGAAGCTGCCCGAGAAAAGCCGTGCCGCCTATGCCGCCGCGCTGACCAAGCTCGGCGTTCCCGCCGCCGCGCTCGATCGCTTCGAGCCGTGGTTTGCTGCGGTGACGATGTCGCAGATCTCGCTGCAGAAAGCGGGCTTCAGCGCGGCGGATGGCGCGGAAATGGCGCTCGACGCCGCCGCCAAGGCAGCGGGCAAGCCCGTCATCGGGCTCGAAACGCTTGAGCAGCAGCTCGGCTATTTCCACACGCTGCCGCAAGCCGACCAGATCGCCTTCCTGCTCGAAAGCGTGAAGGACATCGACAAATTCGATACGACGATCAACGCGATGGTCGACAAATGGAAAGCGGGCGACGCCGAGGGCCTGAGCAAGCTGATGAACGAGGATCTGACCGGCCAGGCGAACCTCTACAAGGTGCTGCTGGTCGATCGCAACGCGCGCTGGGCCGACTGGATCGACACACGGTTGAAGACGCCGGGGACGGTGTTCATCGCGGTCGGCGCGGGGCATCTGGCGGGCAAGGACAGCGTTCAGGTGCAGCTTGCCAAGCATCGCATCGTCGCGACGCGGATCCGCTATTGAGCCGCGCGGGCGCCGCGATCGGGCTGGCGCTGGCGCTGGCGGGGTGTGGACAGGCGCCGGAGATCCCGGCGCATCCCGCGCTGTGGCGCGTGGCGGATGGCGATACGACGATCTGGCTGTTCGGCTCGATCCATGCGCTGCCGCCACGCGTCGCCTGGCAAACGCCAGCGGTGGCAGGCGCGATCGCGGCGGCGGACACGCTGATCCTCGAAGTGCCGCCCGCCGACGACGGCGCGGCGCGCGCGCAATTCCTCGCGCTGGCGCAGCAACCGGGCTTGCCGCCGTTGCTCGACCGGGTGGCCCCGTCAGATCGCGGGGTGCTCGCGCGCGGCATGGCTGCAGCGGGGCAATCGCCGGAAACGCTCGATGGCCTGAAGACCTGGGCGGCGGCGCTGACGATCGGTGCGGGGGCTGGGCATATCGCCGATGCCGATGCCGCCCACGGTGTCGAGGCGGTGCTGACGCGGGCGTTTGCGGGCAAGGCGATCGGCGCGCTGGAAAGCCGCGAGGGGCAATTGCGGCTGTTCGACCGCCTCCCCGCCGAGTCGCAGCGCACGCTGCTGATCGCCGCGGCGCGCGACGCCCTTTCGGCGGCGCAGGGCGATGCCGCGCTGCTTACGGCTTGGAAGGCCGGCGATGCGGCGGGGCTTGTCGCCGATGTCGCACCGTTGCGACGCGATCGGGCGATCGGGGCGGCGCTGGTGACCGATCGCAACGCGCGCTGGGCGGGCGCGATCGTGCGGCGCCTGGCGCGGCCTGGGCGGGTGTTCGTCGCGGTTGGGGCGGGGCATCTGGTCGGGCCGGGATCGGTGGTGGCGATGCTGCAGACGCGGGGGCTGAAGGTCGAGCGGGTCGAATAGGATAACGGGCGGGCGATATCGTGCGACGGCCCACCCGTCACCCCAGCGCAAGCTGGGGTCTCGTGGTTCTCCGGGCGCGCCCCTTCCGCGGAGACCCCAGCTTTCGCTGGGGTGACGTGCGAGAGGGAACGCCGCACCCTCGTCTTGCACTTCCCGCCCCGCTCCCCTATAGCGCCGCGCTTCGGCCAGGGTCATCCCTGGAGGCCTGGCCGGAAACACCACAACCGTATTTCGGAGTAATGCAATGAGCGACCAATTGGAGCTCGCAGCCGAGACGCGCGAACAGGTTGGCAAGGGAGCCTCCCGTTTGCTTCGTCGCGAAGGCCGCGTCCCCGCCGTGATCTACGGCAACAAGCAAGAACCCCTCTCGATCCACGTCGAGGAAAAGGCGCTGATGCGTCTGCTCATGACGGGTCACTTCATGAATTCGGTCGTCATGATCGACGCCGGTGGCCAGCAGGTTCGCACCCTGCCGAAGGACGTCTCGTTCGACGCCGTCACCGATCGTCCGACGCATGTCGATTTCCTGCGGATCTCGGCGCACAGCACCGTCACCGTCCAGGTTCCGATCGCCTTTACCGATGAAGACGACGCGCCCGGCATCGCCAAGGCGGGCGGCGTGCTCAACGTCACGCGCCACGAACTCGAACTGGTCTGCGACGCGGCCAACATCCCGTCCGAGATCACGATCTCGCTCGCGGGTCTCGAGGTCGGCGCCTCGATCCACATCTCGGACGTCAAGCTGCCGAACGGCGTGACCCCGGCGATCACCGACCGCGACTTCGCGATCGCGACGATCGTTCCGCCGACGGTCCCGACCGCGGCTGACGAAGAGCTCGAGGCTTCGGTGGCCGAAGCACAGGCAGCCGAAGCAGAGGCCGAAGCCACTGCCGACGATGCCGAAGGCGACAAGGCCGAGTAAACGCAAAGACGAAAGCCCCTCCCCTTCAGGGGAGGGGTTGGGGTGGG
>NZ_JH584241.1:799522-822443 GCF_000241485.1 Sphingomonas sp. PAMC 26605 | reverse complement strand
TGGGTCGGCCTGGGCAACCCCGGCGCGCAATATGCGCTCAACCGGCACAATGTCGGCTTCATGGCGCTCGACACGATCGCCGAGATGCACGGCTTCGGCGCGGTCCGGAAGGCGTTCCAGGGCTGGACGCAGGAAGGCCGCATCGGCGCGCAAAAGATCCTGCTGCTCAAGCCCGCCACCTTCATGAATGAAAGCGGCCGCAGCGTCGGCGAGGCGATGCGCTTCTACAAGCTCGCCGAGGGCGACGTCACCGTCTTCCACGACGAGCTCGACCTCGACCCGTTCCGCGTCAAGGTGAAGACCGGCGGCGGCACCGCGGGGCATAACGGCCTGCGCTCGACCGAAGCGCATATCGGCAACGCCTTCCGCCGCGTGCGATTGGGCATCGGCCACCCCGGCCACAAGGACAAGGTCAGCCCGTACGTGCTCGGCAATTACGCCAAGGCCGAGATGGATCCGCTCGCCGACATGCTCGGCGCCGTCGCGGCGGAGTCATCATGGCTCGCGGCTGGCGACGACGGGCGATTCATGAGCGACGTAGCAGTGCGTCTCGCGGGCTGAACGCCCCGCTGGGTCACACCTCCGGCGTGTAGCGTTCGAACAGCCGTTCGCGCACCAGCAACGCGATCAGCGCGTCATGCTCGGCCGCCGGCACATGCGCGAAGCGCGCGCGCAATTCCTGCGCCGAGAAAGCCGGCCGTGACAGCGCATACTCGGCCACCGTCCCGAACGTTCCAAGCGGATGCGCGCCGCTCTGCGTGAGCAGGACCATCCCGACATCCCGCCAATCGATCCCTGCCGGCCGCTGGGTCCGCGCATAGGACTGAAGCTTGGGCCGCTGCGGCAACGTGAAGGCATGGGTAGGCCGCGTCCGCGCGCGCTGCGCATCGATCACCGCATCGCGCACCAGCCGGCTGGCGGCAAGTTCGCCCAGCCGCGTCGCCAGCGTGCGCAACTGTGCCTCGAGCGGCTGTCCCGCATCGACCCGTGCATCCGCCAGATACGCTCGAAACCGCGGATCGCGCTGCGCCTCGCTCTCGAGCACGCGCAGCACCGTCATGCCGGTCAGCGGCGCGACCGCGAAGGTGACGTGCAGCGACGCGCCGTCCTGCGCCAACGCATCATGGTAACAGCCCCGCGGCAGATACAGCACGTCGCCCGGCCGCATCCGCACCTCGGCGAGCAACGGCCCACGCGCCGCGTCGATCTGCCGCTGCACCTCTTCACCACCGTGCGGCGCGACGAGCGGCGAATCCGCACGGTTCTGATAGATGCGCCAGACCTTCTCGCCTTCGCACTGGACCGCAAAGACGTCGTGCAGGTCGAAATGCGTGGCGAACGCCTGAACGCCCATGAACGAGCAATAGACGTTCGCGTTGGTGAGCGCAGCGAAATGCTCGCCCAGCATTTGCGTCCAGTCGCGGATCTCGGGTGCGATGCGTTCGATATCGTTGACGACCAGACTTGCGCCCATCCCGAGGAACACGTCGACTCGCGCTGGATCGACCCGGCGGGTCTCGATCGGCATGGTCACATCGCCATCGAGGTAGAAATCGGGGACGATCGGCCGACTGTTGAGGATCAGCGTGAGATTGGCCGCGGTCCAGTACGCGCCCACGCCGAGCAGTTCGGCAAAGCGCGGCCAATCGAGCAATCGGCCTCGTCCGCCCGGCGGCGCGGGAATATGCACGGGGTGCACGCCCCAATAGGTCGACTGGAAGACGGCGCTGTCGAGCGGCGCGACGAGATCGGCAAAGGTCACGCGCGAAATCTAGACGTGCGCCCGACACCTTGGCAACGGCGTCGCACTGGAGGATAGGCCACAGCATGAAGAATACCACGACCCGCTCGCTGTTCGCGACCCCGCTCTACGAAGCCAAGCTCAAAAACGCGGCGCTGGTCGCCGAGCTCGAACGCTCGTGCCACGCGCTCGCCGAGGATGACCGTGCCGGGCGCAACTGGTCGAAGGCGCACGGCTATCGCGGCTATACGTCCTACGCTTCGCTCAATGACCTGCCGGTGCGCGACCCGGCGTTCGGCGATCTGGTCAAGCTGCTCAACAAGCATGTCGCCAACTTTGCCGAGGAATGCGCGTTCGAGCTCGAAGGCGGCAAGCTCAAGCTCGACAGCCTGTGGGTCAACGTGATGAAGCCGGGCGGCGCGCATTCGGGCCACGTCCATCCGCACAGCGTGGTTTCAGGCACCGTCTATATCGCCGTCCCTCCGGGCGCGGGCGCGATCAAGTTCGAGGATCCGCGTCTGCCGATGATGATGGCCGCGCCGCGCCGTCGCGACGATGCGGTCGAGGCGCTCAAGACCTTCGTCGCGGTCGAGCCGCAGGCGGGCAGCGTGCTGCTGTGGGAAAGCTGGCTGCGCCACGAAGTCGCGCCCGGCACCGCCAAGACCGAGCGGGTGAGCATCAGCTTCAACTATCGCTGGTAACGGGGGGCTAAGCACTCAACCGTCACCCCGGCCTCGTGTCGGGGCCCACCGTGCCGCGCGTACTGCGGGTGCAGTATCCGTATCGCGGTAGACCCCGGCACGAGGCCGGGGTGACGGAGATAGGTCTGCCTTCAAAATGCGTAGGTCATCACCAGATCGGCGACCGGATTGCGCGCGGTGTGGCTTTCCTCGCGAATTCCAGGGACGGTCTCGTCCGCGTACATCGCGGTCGATCGCCCGACCATCATCCCGCCCTCGATCCCGACCTTCATCCGCTCGCTGACAGCGGCGTCATAGCCCACCATCGCCACCGGCGCGTAATTCTCATAGCCGTCGCGCAAATTCACGGCGCCGACCGGCAGCCGCATCAGCGCGGCCGTACCCGCCGCCGCGCCGGGCCCGACATCCGACGCGCGGTAGCGCATGTGATAGCTCGAGCCCACCGACACCCGCAGCCCATGATCGCCATGCGCGTAAGCGTCCTTCATCCCGGTGCCGCGCGCTCGCAGGTTCTGCTTCAGCGTCGTCACAGCGTTCGACTGATAGCGCCGCGCCAGTCGAAGATCGTAGGACGCCGCAGGGTCCGATCCCGCCTGCGTCGAGGCGGACAGCGCCGCCACGCTGGCGCCTGCGGCGCCCGGCACGGCGGCCGATCTCGCCGGCGGCGCGGCATTGGTCACAGGATCTTCGAGCGAGACGACATGCGGTTCGTAATTGGCGGCACCGGCGTAGCCCGGCGTCAGCCCGGCGAGCAGGATAGCACCACAGCATCTCGGCAGGTTTCGACGGTCCATCGCTTTGACCCCAGCAGAAAACTCCACAGTACGACTCGGCGGGCGGCCGGCTCGGTGCCGGATCAACAGACTATGCCTTTCACGGTTCCCGGCAAGGGGCATGATCGTGCGACAGGCTGGTCTTTCGGCGTACAAAGCCGTATCGGGCGGGCTTTCACGCACATCATCGCACACCAAGGAATATCATGGGTTTTCGCTGTGGCATCGTCGGGCTGCCCAATGTCGGCAAGTCCACCCTCTTCAACGCGCTGACGCAGACCGCGGCGGCGCAGGCGGCGAACTATCCGTTCTGCACGATCGAACCCAATGTCGGCAACGTCGCGGTGCCCGACCCGCGGCTCGACAAGCTCGCAGCCGTCGCCGGCTCGGCGAAGATCATCGAGACGCAGCTTGGCTTCGTCGACATCGCCGGCCTGGTACGCGGCGCGTCCAAGGGCGAAGGCCTCGGCAACCAGTTCCTCGGCAACATCCGCGAGGTCGATGCGATCGTCCATGTGCTGCGCTGCTTCGAGGATGACGACGTCACGCACGTCGAGGGCAAGGTCGATCCGATCGCTGATGCCGAGACGGTCGAGACCGAGCTGATGCTGTCCGATCTCGAAAGCCTCGAGAAGCGCGTCCCCAATCTCCAGAAGAAGGCGACGCAAGGCGACAAGGAGGCCAAGGTTGCCGCGTCGGTGCTCGGCCAGGCGCTCGAGCTGCTGCGCGAGGGCAAGCCCGCGCGGCTGACCGTGCCCAAGGACGAGGACGAGGCGCGCGCCTTCGGCCAGGCGCAGCTGCTCACCGCCAAGCCTGTCCTCTATGTCTGCAACGTCGAGGAAGCGAGCGCCGCCAACGGCAACGCGCAGTCGGCGCGCGTGTTCGAAAAGGCCAAGGCCGAGGGCGCCGAAGCCGTCGTCGTGTCGGCGGCGATCGAAGCCGAGATCGCCACGATGGCCGCCGAGGAGCGCGGCGAGTTCCTCGCCGAGCTCGGGCTGACCGAGACCGGCCTGTCGCGTGTCATCGTCGCGGGCTATCGCCTGCTCAAGCTGCTGACCTTCTTTACCGTCGGCCCCAAGGAAGCCCGCGCCTGGACGGTCCATGCCGGCGCCAAGGCCCCGCAGGCGGCGGGCGAGATCCACACCGATTTCGAGCGTGGCTTCATTCGCGCCGAGACGATCGCGTATGACGATTATGTCGCGCTCGGTGGCGAAACCGGTGCGCGCGATGCCGGCAAGCTGCGCCAGGAAGGCAAGGAGTATGTCGTGCACGACGGCGACGTGCTGAACTTCCGCTTCAACGTCTGATGGCGTCGCCGGTCGAAATCACCGCGTTCCGCGCGGGGTCCGAAGCGGAGGTCGTCGCGCTGATCGTCGGGATTCAGGCCGGCGAATTCGGCATCCCGATCACCGCCGCCGACCAGCCCGACCTCGCCGATATCCCCGGCTTCTACCAATCGGGCGCAGGCGGGTTCTGGACCGCGGTGGCGGATGGGGCGATCGTCGGGACGATCGCGCTGCGCGATTGCGGCGGCGGACTGGGCGCGTTGCGGAAGATGTTCGTCGCGCCGGCGTGGCGGGGACGCGAGCATGGCGTCGGGGCGGCGTTGCTCGCGGATCTGCTCGCGCATGCGCGCGCAGCCGGACTTGAGGCGGTCATGCTCGGGACCACGGCGCAATTCGTCGGCGCGCACCGCTTCTATGAAAAGAATGGCTTCGTCGAGATCGCCGTCGCTACGCTGCCGCCGTCCTTCCCGCGGATGCCGCTCGATACCAAATTCTACCGGCTGACCCTCGGCGGTGCCGCATGATTGCCACTTGTAACGCCGCGTCGTAGGGCCGGACTGTGTTCGCCCGGCTGATCCTTGCACTGCTTTTGGCAACCTTTGCCTTCCCGGTCTTTGCGAGCGCGCCGTGCCATGACGCGCCAGCACCGTCGATGACCGCGATGCATCATGACGGCCACGCCGCGCCGGTACGCGAAGACCATGCCACCGTCCCGCACATGTGCATCGGCTGCATTCCGCCGGCGAGCTTGACCACACGTGGCGTGACGGCACCGCTTTCACCCGACACGCCGCCGCGGCGCATCGTTGCCGCGGCGTTCGACCCGGCTTCGGGCACACCGCCCGCTTTGCCCCCTCCGCGCTCGAAAGCCTGAACCGCGGGCCGCGTGCCCGCTTGGCTTTTTACGTTCGGGAGGACCGACGATGACTCGATCGATGAAGATCGCGGGCTGTGCCGTGGCGGCGTTGCTGCCGACGGCCGCGCTCGCGCAGACGATGCCCGGCATGACGATGGACATGCCGATGCGTGCCGAACCCAAGCCCCAATCGACGCAGCGCGCGACACCGGCGGACACGCATCGCACCGTCCCCGGCCCGCTGCCTGCCGCCACCCCCGCGGCATCCCCGGCACGCGCGAAGGACAGGTCGACGGCGCCTGACCATCGGGCTCTGCCGGCGCAAACCAACGGCTCCATGCCTGGCCCCCGAGGTTCGTCAGGGAAGCGCGAAGCCGAGGATGACTCGGGTCCGATGTCCGGTATGGCGATGCCCCAGGCGTCTCCCTCGCTCTCAGCGCCCATCGGCGACACCGATCATACCGGCCCCGCCATGCCCGGCATGCCCGGCATGCCCATGCGCGGCATGGTGATGGGCCCGCCCGATAGCGCCTACGCCGAAGGCTCGGGTACCGCGCGCAACCCCGGCAACGATGGCGCGATGCACGGCGTGCACGTCATGCACGGCGACTGGATGCTGATGCTCCACGGCTATGCCTGGGGCGTCTATACCGACCAAGGGGGACCGCGCGGCGATCGTGAGGCGTTCGTCGAATCGATGGCGATGCTGTCGGCGGCCCGCGATTTCGGCGGCGCCCGGCTGCAGCTACGCTCGATGCTCAGCCTCGAGCCGGCGATGGGGGCGAAAGGCTATCCCAATCTGTTCGCCACCGGCGAGACCGCCGACGGCCGAACGCAGCTAGTCGACCGCCAGCATCCGCACGATCTGTTCATGGAACTGTCGGCGCGTGTCGATGTGGATGCCGAGTCGGGGAGCGTGTTCGTCTATGGCGGCCCCGTCGCCGAGCCCGCGCTCGGCCCTTCGGCGTTCATGCATCGTGGCTCGGCCACGTATCAGCCGCTCGCGCCGATCACGCACCATTGGTTCGACAGCACGCATATCAGCTACGGCGTGGTGACCGTGGGCTATGCGGCGCGGCGTTGGCAGCTCGAGGCTTCAGCGTTCCGCGGCCGCGAGCCCGACCAGTACCGCTGGGGCATCGAACGCCCGAGCCTCGATTCGTGGAGCGTGCGCGCGACCTGGACGCCGTCGCCCGCCTGGAGCGTGCAAGCCAGCCACGGCTGGCTCAAGAGCCCCGAGCAGCTCGAGCCCGACCGCAACGAGGCGCGCACCACCGCGAGCGTGCAATATGCGCGCCACGGCGTGTCGGCGCTGCTCGCTTGGTCGGCCAAGCATCCGCTGCCGGGGCGCGTCCTCACCGCGTGGCTCGCCGAGGCCAATTGGGACATCGACCAGCACCACACGCTGTTCGCACGCGCCGAGGACGTGGCGAATGACGAGCTTTTCCCCGATCATCGCGATCCGCTGCACGATCGTAAATTTCGAGTCGGTAAGCTCGAGGCGGGCTATGCCTATCGCCTGCCGTTCGTCGGGCCGTTCGATCTCGCGCTCGGTGGGGCGCTCGGCGTTTATGCGACGCCGGCTGCGCTCGATGCGGCGTACGGCGCGTTTCCGGTGAGCTTCAGCCTGTTCGCAAAGGTTTCGCTGGGGGGATAGCGGAGCGAGCGAGGAACGCGGGCGCTGGGCTAACCGCGCGCTGCCTGTCATAGCGGCGACGCAATCGTGCCGCAGGGGATCGCACATGCGTTGGACCACACGGATTTTCGCCGCCGCCTTGTGCGCCGCCCTGCAAGCCTGCGTCACCGCGCCCGCTCCGGGGCCCCGCCCGGCGATGGTGCGCGAAGACACGCGCGCGCCGGTGACGATCCTGGTCTCGATCGACGGCTTCCGCCCCGATTACCGTACGCGCGGGGTAACGCCCAATCTCGATGCGCTCGCCGCCAGCGGGATCAGCGCGGCGATGCGCCCGTCCTTCCCGTCGAAGACCTTCCCCAATCACTGGACGCTCGTCACCGGCCTCCGTCCCGATCGCAACGGCATCGTCTCGAATGCGATGGAGGATGCGGCACGGCCCAACCAGAAGTTCACGATGGAGGATTCGAAGGATCCCTTCTGGTGGAACGCCGCCGAGCCGCTGTGGGTCACCGCCGAGCGCGGCGGCGTGCGCAGCGCGACGCTGTTCTGGCCGGGCTCGAACATCGCCTGGGGCGGCACGCTGAAGGCGCACGGCGCGACCAGCGGCGGGACGCGGCCCGAAGACTGGTGGCCGTTCGACCAGGCCGTACCGGGCGAGCAACGCGTCGCGGGAGTCATCGACTGGCTGCGGCGCCCGGCGGCGCAACGGCCGCGTTTCGTAACGCTCTATTTCGATACGGTCGATACGGCGGGCCATAGCTTCGGCCCCGATTCGCCCGAGACGACCACCGCAGTCAAACAGGTCGATGCTCAGATCGGGGCGCTCGTCGCTGGCCTGCGCGCGCTCAACCAGCCCGCCAATCTGGTGATCGTCGCCGACCACGGCATGGCGGCGACCGACCCGGCGCGCAGCATCGCGCTCGACCACGTCGCCAACCCCGCCGACTATCGCCTGTTCGAAGCGGGGCCGTTCGCGAGTTTCTATCCTGTGGCGGGCCACGAAGCCGCGCTCGAGAAAGCGCTGCTCGGGCATCACGCGCATTACGACTGCTGGCGTAAGAGCGAGATTCCGGCGCGCCTCCATTACGGCGCCAACCCGCGCGTACCGCCCTATTTCTGCCTTGCCGAAACGGGCTGGTCGCTCAATGCGACCGCGCCCAAGCCCGGCGCGACGCCGGGCGGCAATCATGGCTATGACAATGCCGCGCCGGAAATGGCGGCGCTGTTCATCGCCAGCGGCCCCGCGATCAAGCCGGTCGGGGCGCTGCCGAGCTTCGACAATGTCGATGTCGCGCCACTGCTACGCGACCTGCTCGGCCTGCCCGCTGGAAGCGGCCTCGATGGTGACGACGCGCCGTTCCATGCGGCGCTGACGAAGTAGCGCTTGCCTTCGTCGCGGGTGCGTCCGACACTCGCGCGATGCAATATTTCGAAGATATCACGGTCGGCACCAAGGCGGCGTTCGGGCGCTACGCGGTGCTGCGCGACGAGGTCGTCGCCTTTGCGCGCGCCTATGACCCGCAGCCCTTCCACCTCTCGGACGAAGCGGCGGCCGAGACGCATTTCGGCCGACTCTCGGCGAGCGGCTGGCATACCTGCGCGATGACGATGGCGATGGTGGTCGAGAATTTGAAGGCCAACGACCAGGCCGGATTGGGATCGCCAGGCATTGACGAGCTGCGCTGGCTCAAACCCGTCTATCCCGGCGACACGCTCCGCTGCGAGACCGAAATCCTCGACAAGCGCGCCTCGCAGAGCCGGCCCGAAATGGGGAGCTATCGCAGCCGGATGACGGTGCTCAATCAGCACGATATCGCGGTGATGACTTTCATCTCGATCGGCCTGATCCGGACGCGCCCCGCCGCATAGCGCGGTTCGCGCGCAAAGGTCCGCTCTAGCCGCGGGTCATGCGGTCAGCGATGATGCCCGCCACCGCGATTGCCGCCGCCGCGATAGCCGCCGCCCGGCCCACCGCGCCCCGGCGCACCCTGGAAGCCTCGGCCGGGGGCGCCGCGAAAGCCGCCCGGCGTGCCGCGGAAGCCCCCGGGTCGTCCCTGAGCGCCATAGTCGCGCCACATCGGGCGGATCTCGCGACCCGCGCCGCGCCACGGCTGCGAGCGGCCCTGCCAATAGCCGCGCTGCTCCGCGTTCCAGCGATGCCGGTAATTGTTGCGATCGTAGACGTAATAGCCCGAGCCGGGATAATAATAATCGCCGTACCAGCCCCAATAGGGCGACGCGCTGTAGCCGCCATAATATGGATCCCAGGCGCTCGCGCCATAACCCACATCGACGCCGCCATAGCCGTAATCGTCGGCGCAGGCCGAAAGGCTGCCGATCGAGAGAAGAGCCGCCGCGGCGAGCGAGAGTTTGGTGAAGGACATGGCGCGTTTCCGTCGGACCTCGCGCCGAACATCATGCGGGGCGCGGCAATGCCAATCAACCCCACAGCCACGCTCTTGGTTCCTTGGGCGCGGTCAATGCCCCGGGAAAGCGAGCAGCGAATCGACCGTAATGCCCTCAGCGCGGAGCGCATCGGCGCCGCCGAGATCGGGCAAGTCGACGAGGAACTGTGCTTGCTCGACCACCGCGCCGACCTTGCGGAGCAGCCGGAGCGCAGCGCGCGCGGTGCCGCCGGTGGCGATCAGATCGTCGACCAGCAGGACGCGCTTGCCGGGCGCACAGGCGTCGGCATGGATCGCGATCCGGTCGGTGCCATATTCGAGCGCATATTCCTCGGCGATCGTCGCGCCGGGCAGTTTGCCATCCTTGCGGATCAGCAGCACGCCGGCGTTGAGCGGCCGCGCGAGCGCTGCGGCGAAGAGGAAGCCGCGCGTCTCGATCCCGGCGACGAGGTCGATCGGCCCGAGCGTGGTCGCGGCCATCCGCGTGATCGCCTGCGCGAAGCCGTTCGGATCGAGCAACAGCGTGGTGATGTCGCGGAACAGGATTCCGGGCTTGGGGAAATCCGGAATCGTCCGGATCAGCGCCTTGAGATCATCATTGTCAGCCATCGTCGTGTTCCCGCATGCGTCACCCGGCGGACGCGTCGTTCGCGGAAGCGTCACTAGCGCAACGCGCCGTTACCGCAATGCGTCATCCCCGAACGCGCTTGACTCAGCAGCGCGTCATTCCCGAAACGCGTCACCCCAGCGAACGCTGGGGTGACGATTGCAACAGCCTCAGTGCTTAATGTCGCGCCAGATATTCTGGTACGCGCCGTACGCCAGCACGCAGAACAGCAGCAGGAAGCCGAGCACCGCCAGGCCATAGGCATGCCGCGACGGCAGGTTCGGCTCGGCCGCCCAGGTCAGGAACGCCGCCACGTCCTTCGCATTCTGCTCGACGGTCGATTTGGTGCCGTCGAGATAGGTGACCTGCCCGTCCTGCGTCAACGGCGGCGGCATGGCGATGTTGAGGTTGGCGAAATACGGGTTGTAATAGAGCCCGTCGGGCACCTTCGCGTCGGGGAAGTGCTTGAGCAATTCCGCCGGCTGCGGCCGATAGCCGGTGAGCAGCGAATAGACATAGGCCGGGCCGTTCTCGCGCGCCTTGGTGATCAGCGAGAGGTCTGGCGGATTGCCGGTGCCGGGATAATAGACCGTCGGGAAATAGTCGGCCGGGGTGTTGGGCCGGTCGCTGGTGTCGCCCGACTTGGCGTCGAACTGCTTGGCCTTGACTGCCCAGTCGGTCGCGAACTTCTTCACCTGACCCGCCGAATAGCCGAGCTGCGTCAGGTCGCGGAAGGCGACGTGCTTGAGCGAATGGCAGTTCGAGCAGACTTCCTTGTAGACCTGCAGGCCGCGCTGGAGCTGGCGCTCGTTGAAGGTGCCGAGCATGCCGTTCGACGCGAGCGCGACCGACTTGGGATGGAGGTGGAACTCCTCGACCGCGGTCGCCGGCGCCGGATCGGTGATGGCGCTCGACACGGTGCCGAACAGCGCCCAGGCGAGGCAGGCGACGATACCGGCGCCGATGAGGATTGCGATTGCGCGAATCATTGGTCTGATTGCCCCTTATTCGGCCGGAACCGGGCTACCGCTGAGCGCGGTATGAGCCGGACTGGTGCCACCCTTTTTCGCCAGCACCGCCTCGGTGATCGAGTTGGGCAAAGGCTGCGGCCGCTCGGCGCGCGAGACGATCGGCAGGATGATCAGGAAGTGCGCGAAATAATACGCCGCGGTGATCTGCCCGAGCGCGACCTTGAACGGCGAGATCTCCGACCCGCCGACCCAGCCGAGCAGCAGCACATCGACCACCAGCACCCAGAAGAAGACGCGATACAGCGGGCGATAATTGGACGAGCGCACCGGCGAACTGTCGAGCCATGGCAGGAAGAACAGCAGCAGGATCGAGCCGAACATCGCCAGCACGCCGAGCAGCTTGGCCGGGATGAACAGGAAATCGGCGGTGAACGAACGCAGGATCGCGTAGAACGGCCAGAAATACCATTCGGGGACGATGTGCGCAGGCGTCTGTAGCGCGTTGGCCGGGATGTAATTGTCCGGATGGCCGAGGCTGTTGGGCGCGAAGAACAAGAGCGCCGCGAAGATGAACAGGAACACGCCGAGCCCGAAGCCGTCCTTCGCGGTGTAATACGGATGGAACGGCACGGTATCCTGCTCGCCCTTCACGTCGACGCCGGTCGGGTTGTTCGAGCCCGGGATGTGCAGCGCCCAGATGTGCAGGATGATGACGCCCGCGATCACGAACGGCAGCAGATAGTGGAGCGAGAAGAAGCGGTTGAGGGCGGCGTCGTCGGGCGCATAGCCGCCGAGCAGCCAGATGCGGATCGTGTCGCCGACGACGGGGATCGCCGAGAAGAAGCCGGTGATGACCTGCGCGCCCCAGAAGCTCATCTGCCCCCAGGGGAGGACGTAGCCCATGAAAGCGGTCGCCATCATCAGCAGGAAGATCGTGACGCCGAGCAGCCAGATCATCTCGCGCGGCGCCTTGTACGACCCGTAGAACAGCCCGCGGAAGATGTGGATATAGACCACGACGAAGAACATCGAAGCGCCGTTGGCATGCGCATAGCGCAGGAACCAGCCGCCATTGACGTCGCGCATGATGTGCTCGACCGAATCGAACGCGACGCCGCCATTGGCGGCGTAGTGCATCGCGAGGACGATGCCCGTGACGATCTGGATCGCCAGCGCCGCGCCGGCGAGCACGCCGAAGTTCCAGAAATAATTGAGGTTGCGCGGCACGGGGTAACCCGCACCGACCGCGCCGTAGACGAGCCTCGGCAGCGGCAGCCGGGAGTCGATCCATTTGGTGAACCCGCTCTTGGGTTCGTAATGCTTGGCCCAGGGAAAACTCATCTCGCTATCCTCAACCCACCACGACCGTCGACGGCGACGTGAATTTATAATCCGGCACGAACAGGTTCTTCGGCGCCGGACCTTTGCGGATCCGCGCCGCGGTGTCGTATTGCGAGCCGTGGCACGGGCAGAAATAGCCGCCGAACTGGCCGCGATCCTCGCCCGAAGTGATGCCCTGCGGAATGCAGCCGAGATGCGTGCAGACGCCGAGCGTGATCAGCCAATTCTTCTTGCCGCGCGTGCGCTGGGTGAGCGTCTCGGGGTCGCGCAGCGTCTTGATGTCGACCTTGTCGGCGGCGGCGATCTCGGCGGGCGTCAGGTTGCGCACGAACAGCGGCTGCTTGCGGAACGAAACGACGACGCCCTGCCCGACCTCGATCTTCGACAGATCGACTTCGGTAGTGGCAAGCGCGAGCACGTCGGCCGAAGGGTTCATCTGGTTGATCAAGGGAACCACGATGGCGATCGCGCCGACGCCGGCGACCGAGACCGCGGCGATATTCAGGAAATCGCGACGGCGCGGCTCCCCTTCGTGGTGCGGTTCCTCATGCAGGGGAACGTCCAGGGTGTTTCCGCTTGCCATCCACTCGCCCTTGTTCTTCGTCCCGCCGCCTTCGCGCGAACGTTTACTTCGACAGGGCCCCCTGCACGACGGATCCACAGTACGGCCCGAACGACCTCCCTCGACCGGGGAAGCTTGAACGCTCTGTTAGACGGCAGTGCAGGCTTTTGCCAACTCCATTTTAAGAGTGCTAGCGGGTCCGCCATGCGTATTGCTCTCTATCAACCCGACATGGCCGGCAATGTCGGCGCCATCTTCCGGCTCGGCGCCTGCCTCGGCGTGCGCGTCGACGTGATCGAGCCGACCGGCTTCGCGTGGAGCGAAAAGGCGCTCGCGCGATCGGGGATGGATTATGCCGAGGCGGTCGAGGTGCGGCGGCACGTCGATTGGGATGCGTTCGTCGCTACCGTGACCGGGCGAATCGTGCTGCTGACGACGCGCGGCGGGGTGCGGATCGACGCCGCGGCGTTCGCGCCCGACGACGTGTTGCTGATGGGATCGGAGGGGAGCGGCGTGCCCGACGAGGTGCATGCGGCGGCCGATCTGGCGGTACGGATCCCGCTGGCGCCGGGGATGCGCTCGCTCAACATCGCGGTCGCCGCGGGGATCGCGCTGAGCGAAGCGCTCCGCCAGACCGGAGGATGGCCCGCCTAAATCCGCCCCCGGAGACCGGTGGGGGCCCACCACCGGCCTATCGCTCGCGGAGAGCCCCCCTCCACCCTTCGCTGAATGCTCAGGGTCCCCCTCCCCCGCTGCGCGAGGGAGGATTTAGTCCATCTCGACCTGCCCCCCCCAATCCTCCCCCGAGAACCCGGGGAGGGGGTGTGCGAGCTTTGGCCTGCCCCCCGGCAGGCCAAGAATGTGTCCGGGGGACACATTCTCGCTCGCACACCAGCCTCCTTCAGGCTGGTGGTGGAGGGGGCCGCCACACGCGCAGGGCGCAGATCGCGCGCGCACCCGTCCCCGCATGCGCAAGCAGGGTTTATCCCATCTCGACTTGGGCGCGCTCCCCCGGCTAGACATCTCCGATGCACCTCGACCCCGAACAAACCACCGCCCGCACCTGGTTCGAGCATCTGCGCGACCAGATCTGCGCCGAATTCGTCGCGATCGAACGCGAGGCCGGCTCCGACGCCGATTTCGACTATACCCCGTGGGACCGCACCGACCCGAGCGGCGGCGATGGCGGCGGCGGCGTGCGCGGGGTGATGAAGGGCAAGGTGTTCGAAAAGGTCGGCGTCAACGTCTCGACCGTCGGCGGCGCGTTCGAAGGCGAGTTCGCCAAGTCGATCCACGGTGCGGCGGAAGACCCGAGCTTCTTCGCCACCGGCATCAGCCTCGTCGCGCACATGGCCAACCCGCATGTCCCCGCGGTCCATATGAACACGCGGTTCCTCGTCACGACCAAGCGCTGGTTCGGCGGCGGCGCCGATCTCAACCCACCGCTGCCCTATCCCGAGGATACCGCCGAATTCCACTCGGCGATGGAGGGCGCCTGCGACCCGCACGGCACGGATTATTACGAGCGCTATGCGAAATGGGCCGAGGAGTATTTCTACATCCCGCATCGCAAGGTGCATCGCGGCGTCGGTGGCATCTTCTGCGATCATCTCGAAGGCGATTTCGCCGCGAACTTCGCCTTCATCCAGGACATCGGCCGCGCGTTTCTCGACGTCTATCCGAAGATCGTCCGGCGGCGGATGAACCTGCCCTTCACCCCGGCAGACACCGCGCAGATGCTCGAATGGCGCGGGCGCTATGCCGAGTTCAACCTGGTCTACGATCGCGGCACGCTGTTCGGGCTCAAGACCGGCGGCAATATCGACGCGATCCTGATGAGCCTGCCGCCGCTCGCGACCTGGTCGTGACGGCATGGGGCTGACCCCGGTCCGCGACGACGCGGTCGCGGCGATCGTCACCACGCTCGAGATGCGGCAGAAGCCGCCGCTCCGCCCCCTTCCCGCCTCGCGGCTGCGGCTCGCGCGCTGGGACATGCCGACGCCCGAGCGCTACCGCGCGCTGTTCCGCCGCGTCGGCGCGCCCTGGCTGTGGTTCTCGCGGCTGGTGATCGACGAAGCGGCGCTGCGCGCGATCATCCACGATCCTGCGGTCGCGGTCTACGCCGCAGTCGATCCGGCGGGAATCGAGGTCGGCATGGTCGAGCTCGATTTCCGCACGGGTGCCGCATGCGAGATTTCCTATTTCGCGCTGATCCCCGAACTTGCCGGACAGGGCCTCGGCCGTTGGCTGATGGCGGAAACGCTCGCGCGCGCCTGGACCAAGGGAATCGAGCGCGTCTGGCTCCACACCTGCACGCTCGATCATCCGAGCGCGCTCAATTTCTACCGCGCGCAGGGCTTCACCGCGATCGGCCGGACGATCGAGACCTTCGCCGACCCGCGACTGACCGGCCATCTCCCGCCCGAGACTGCGCCTCAGATCCCGCTTCTGAGCCGCCGGTAAAGCGCGATCTCGATCAGGATCGCGGCGAGCGTCGCGACCGTCCGCGCGCCGCCGATGCCCACGTCGAGCACCGCAGCGACGACCGGATTGGCCATCGGCGCGCCGTTCATCGCGGCGCCGAGCACTTCGAAGGGCAGCGCTAGCACATCGCCGGCAATCAGCGGAATGCACGCGAACGCCATCAGCACCAGGCCATGCCCGCGCGTCAGCGCGAAGCTGCGCCGCCACGCCGCGATCACGCCGAGCGGCCGCTCGGCGACGAACGCCGGGCCGACCGGCATCAGCCGGCCCTTGAGGTAGAGGCCGGGGATCAGCAGCAGCGACGCGACGTTGACCGGGAAGGTGACCACCAACGCCAGCAGGATGTAGCGCGGCAGCAGCGGCACCGCCTGGCGCAACGCGGTCGCGACGTCGGGCCGGTCGCGATCGGCATAGAGCAGGAACAGCGTCAGCGTGCCGAACAGCGACGCCAGCGTCAGGGCGAGCACGAGCAGGTCGTTATGCTTCGACCAGAGCGCGACCGCGTCGAGCCACGCCTGCAGCGCGACCGGATCCGAGCTCGACGCCGGCAACGGCGGCGTCGGATCGACGAACATCACCTGCGCCACCTTGGGCACGAGCAGGAACACGCCCCCGACTCCGATCAGCAGGTCGCGATCGCGCTTCGCCATCGCCCATGCATCGCGCAGGACCGCGCCAGCATCGAGCTTCATGAGCGCGCGTCGATCGCCTCGCGCGCGGCGAGATAGAGCTTGGCGAGAAACACCACCGCCAGCAGCGAGAACAGCGTCGACACCGCAGCGACGACGATCTGCGTCAGCACGCTCGCCAGCGTGACCGTACCATCGGTGCCGAACAGCAGCGCGAACACCGTGCCGAACACGGTTTTGGCCGCAGCGGAGGCGACCCACGAAACCACGCCGTACAACAGCAACACGCCGATCACCTTCCACGCGATATGCCGCGTCAATCCGAAATTGCGCCGGTACACGCCGAGCCCGCGCGGCTCGGCGAGCAGGATCGGGGTGACGAGCACGACGCAGCGCGCATAGGCCCAGAACAGCACGACCGCCAGCACGAGAGTGTACAGCGTCACAAAGGCCAGCGCCCCGCCGCTGCCCGGGTTGGGCTGAACCCGGCCAGCGGAAAGCGCGGCCATGTCGACTCCGCTCGCGGCAAGCGCGATACCGATCGGCACCGCCAGCACGAGCACCGCCGCCAGCGTCACCAGCCCGACGCCGAGCACGGGCAGGAACCGCCGATTGGCGGCGCGCAGCGCGGCGCTGCGCGCGATCGTCGGGTCGAGCGCGAGCGCGGTGATCGCAAGCCCCGCCCAGCTCGTAACGAGCGAGAGCAGAAGGACCAGGCCGCCGAGCGTGAGATCGCCCGCATGGCCGGCCGATCCGATCAGCGGCATCAGATTACCGAGCAGGATCAACGGGACGAACAAGCCGAGCAGGACGATCGGCGCAAGCGCGCCGCGGTGATCGCCGAGAAACTCGGTGGTGCGCTCCCATACGGTGCTCATCGTCACGCTCACGTCGTCTCTCCCCCGGCCCTGCACCCGGCCGCCCCCGCTTTGCTGTTAGCGCAACGCCGCGACGCTTGCCAATCACTTGCGTCGACCGTCGCGCCGCGCCACATCGCTGGCGTGACCGATATGCACGACGACATCGAGTGGCGCATCGCGCCTGCACCGATCCCTTATGCCGAGGCGCTCGCCGAAATGGAGGCGCGCGCGCTCGCGGTCGCCGAAGGGCGTGCCCGCGAACTGGTGTGGCTGCTCGAACATCCCCCGGTCTATACCGGCGGGACCAGCGCCGACCCCGCCGAGTTGCTCGATCCGCGCTTTCCCGTGGTGCAGACGGGGCGTGGTGGCCGCTACACCTATCACGGGCCCGGGCAGCGGATCGGTTATGTCGTGCTCGATCTTGCCAAGCGCGGGCGCGACGTGCGGCGCTTCGTCCACGGTCTCGAAGGCTGGGTGATCGACACGCTCGGCGATCTCGGCATCGCGGCGTTCCGTGCGCCCGGGCGCGTCGGGATATGGACGATGATCCCCGGCGCCGCGGGCGGCGCACCGGCCGAGGCGAAGATCGGCGCGATCGGCGTGCGCGTGCGGCGCTGGGTCACGCTCCACGGCTTCTCGGTCAACCTCTCGCCCGATCTCGCGCATTTCGGCGGGATCGTGCCGTGCGGCCTTGCCGATTTCGCGGTGACCAGCGCCAAAATGCTCGGGCGTCCAACCGATTATGCAACCTTTGACGAAGCCTTGGCGTTGCGCTTTGCAGCCTTCCTGCAAACTCATTCTATCCCGCAACAAAACTGGGCTTGAGGGTCAGGCGTTTCCGGACTAATGTCCACCACGGTTTGGGTATTAAAGGTCTCGAGGCCAACCAACCATTTATCTAGGGAGCTTTCCAATGCGTGCATTCATTTCCAAGGTCGCTGCTGGTTCGATGATCGCTGTTGCGGCGATCGCGATTTCGGCATGCACCCCGAAGACCGAGACGACGACCACCGACAACACGATGGTCACCGACATGAACTCGACCGACACGATGGGCGCGACGACCAACGACACGATGACGTCGACGGACGCCGCTGGCAACGACGGCATGATGGCGAACGACACCATGATGACGTCGAACACCACGACCACGACTTCGAACGCGATGTAATCTTCCCGCTCGGGACGATTATGACGAAGGCCGCCCGGGCAACCGGGCGGCCTTTTTCGATTCCGCGGTCCGCGGCGCCGAGTGCGGCAAGCCGAAGCGAAAAGAGTTGGGTTGCGCGGCAAAAAGCCGTAATCGCAGCATCGTTAATGAGAGGCTTTCAATGACCGTGTTGCGTAAACTGGCTGCGATCACCGCAATCGCGGGCGCCGCCCTCGCCGTTACCCCTGCTTCAGCGCAGTTCTTCTTCAAACCGCATGATTTCAGCGGCCCGCCGATCCATGGCGACGAGCCCGGCCTGCCGACGCTGCCCGGCGCCAACGAGGACGAAATCCGCGCCAATCTGGTGTGGAACCTGCGCTCGGCGCTCAACGTCGCCGCACTGCAATGCCAGTTCGAACCGAGCCTGATGACGGTCGAGAATTACAACATCTCGCTGATCAACCATAAGGACGAGTTCAAGAAGTCGCTCGACATCATGACCAAATATTTCACGCGCACCAACAAGGGCCTCAAGCCCGGTCAGGCCGCGATGGACCGTTACGGCACGAAGACCTATTCGGCCTTCACCACCGTCAACGCGCAGCTGGGCTTTTGCCAGACGGCGGCAGCGGTCGCGAGCGACGCTGCTTATGCCCCGCGTGGCGAGCTGTACAAGGTGGCGGTGCGCGACATGAGCGCGTTGCGCAACGCGCTCATCCCATTCGGCGAGGAGCGCTTTCCGCGCCGCGTGCGCGTCGACACGCGGGTGTCATTGCCGCGGCTCGACGACCTCTGCTGGGACAAGAAGGGTAGCTGGGTGCAGCGCAAGTGCGGGGCGTTCACCACGACGTTCCGCTGAGCGCGCGCGGGCGCCTCAGCGCAGGCCGAGCGTCTTGTGCGCCTGCAGCGTCAGCCGCCAGCGCGGGCGCGCCATGACGAGGGCGATCGCGGCGGCGTGATTGGCCTCGGCGGCGATGCTGTCGAGCGGCTGCACCAGATGGTGCGCGAAATCCCAGGTCTCGAGTTCGGCAACGTCGCTGCCCGGTTGCGGCCAGACGAGCTTCAGTTCGTCGCCGCTGCGCTGGACGACGGTGCTACCCGCCTTGGGGCTTATGCACACCCAGTCGATCCCGGGATGCACCGCAAGCGTCCCGTTGCTTTCGATGGCGATCTCGAAGCCTGCCGCGTGAAGCGCATCGACCAGCGCATCGTCGACCTGCAGCATCGGCTCGCCGCCGGTGAGCACGACGAAACGATGCGCGAGATCGACACCCCAGAACTCCGCCGCCGCGCCGGCGAGCGCGGCCGCATCGGCGAACCGCGCGCCGCCGACACCGTCAGTCCCGACGAAATCGGTATCGCAGAACCGGCAGATCGCGCTCGCGCGGTCCTGCTCGCGGCCCGACCACAGGTTGCACCCGGCGAAGCGCACGAACACCGCGCGTCGCCCGGCCTGTACGCCTTCGCCCTGCAGCGTGAGGAACATTTCCTTGACCGCGTAGGACATCGGCTCAGGCCGCGTAGGCGGTCGGGTCGGGAAGGCCGGCTTCCGCGAAGCCCTTCTTGCGCAACCGGCAGCTGTCGCACACGCCGCAATGCAAGCCACCCGGCGCGGGATCGTAGCACGACCAGCTGAGCCCCGCGTCGAGCCCGAGCCGCGCCGCCTCGCGCACGATATCGGCCTTGGTCATGTCCTGCAGCGGGGCATGGATGCGGAACGGGCTGCCCTCGACGCCCGCCTTGGTGGCGAGTTCGGCGAGTCCTTCGAACGCGGCGATGAATTCGGGCCGGCAATCGGGATAGCCCGAATAATCGAGCGCGTTGACGCCGATGAACAGATCGCGCGCGCCCGCCGCCTCGGCCCAGCCGAGCGCCAGGCTGAGGAAGATCGTGTTGCGCGCGGGCACGTAGGTGACCGGGATGCCCGGCTGCACGCCGTCCTTCGGCACGTCGATATCGGCAGTCAGCGCCGACCCGCCGAACGCCGCGAGATCGAGCGGGAGCACAACATGGCGCTCGGCGCCAAGCACGTGTGCGACGCGGCGCGCCGAGGCGAGCTCGAGCCGATGGCGCTGGTTGTAATCGACCGAGAGCGCGAGCAGACGATAGCCCGCTTCGCGCGCCGATGCCGCGGCGACCATCGAATCAAGGCCGCCCGATACCAGGACGACGGCAAGCGGCGCGACGCCCACAGGCGCTGCTGAACTCTGTTGGTTTGTCATAGGCTGTGCGCGGTACCCCCCGCCCTCGCGTTACGCAAGCAGCGCCCGGTCAGAAAAACGGGCCGCCCTTAGGCGGCCCAGGGAGTGCCCATCGCTGGGCCGGTGGGAGAAAGCGTGCCGTCACAAGAATTGCACGCCGTCACCCTAGCGCCGAACCCATGAAAAGAGCGTTAAGGCGATCATCGCAGTCGCGTAGCGTTCGCGGCGCAATCTCCGGTACGGCGCGCCTCATATTGCTCGTCGAAGGGCGCGCCGCTGAGAATACCCTGCGTCTCGAGATTGAAGTTGCGCTGTGTCGCCACCTTCACGCTGGTCTGTCCATGGCCGACACCGGGGCAGACATAGCTCACGCGCGCGACATTGGCGTCGTCGGCCAGGACGGTGTGCTGGCATTGCGCATTGCCATGGCCGAACTGGATGAGCGGCCGCGGATCGGCGATGCAGATCGAGCGTGGTGCGGCGTTGCTGTCGAGCGGCTTGAACTGCCATTGCCCGGGCTCGATCCGCGCGAGCGCCGCCAGCGTCGGCGCGCCGACCGGCGCGGCAAGGGCGAGACCACCGGTCGCCGCCAAGCCCGCTACCATCGCGCGCACCACATTCCGAACTTGCATTGATCGATCCCCGCCCGGCGGCGCCTGTTTGCGGCCGGCCTGCTTCCGCCCCCGTATCTGGGGATACGCCTGACGTGTTACAATGCGTTTACGTAACGACCTCGCTCGCGGCGGGCACGGGAAACTTGGTCGCGCAGAAGGCACAATCGACAAAGATCATGCCGTTCTCGTCGGCCATCGCCTGCCGTTCGGACGGCGAAAATTTTCCGAGGACCTGCGCGATATAATCGGGCGAGCAGCGGCAGCCGCGCGCGAACACCGTCTCGCCGTGGAGGCGGACTTCCTCCTCCTCGTTGAACAGCCGCCAGACGAGCGTTTCCAGCGGCAGCGCGGGATCGGCGAGTTCGTCGGCTGCCATCGTCCGGCCGAGGATCGCGACATGCTCCCATTCGGGATGGTCGAGCCGGGTGTGGAGCCGCTCGCGGCCGTCCTCGCCCTCGGGGAGATGCTGGAGCAACAGCCCGCCTGCGACGCACGTGCCCGCTGCGCTGTGGCCGACGCCCACCCGCACCAGCGTGGGAATCTGTTCGGACTGGAGGAAATAATGCTCGGCGGCTTCGCTCAGCGAGCCGCCATCGAGCGGGACGATTCCCTGATAGCGTTCGCCGGTCGTCGCCTGATCGAAGGTGATCGCGAGATAGCCCGTCCCGAACAGCGCGAACAGGCTCGGGTTCTCCGGGCCGGCGGCGAGCCGTTCGGCATCGTATTGAACATAGCCGCGCAGCTCGCCGCCCTTATAGTCGCAAACGAGCAGGGTAACGATTCCGCTCTGCGTCTGCGCCTGCATCGTCAGCTGGCCGCCGGCATCCTTCAGCGTCGAGCCGATCAGCGCGGCGAGCGTCAGCGCCTCGGCGAGCAGCGCCTCGATCGCAGGCGGATAGGCGTGCGCGGAGAGGATGGTGTCGAGCACCGGCCCCAGCCGCACGATGCGGCCGCGCGCGTGGCGCTGCGGAATGGTGAAACCGAGCGCGCGGTCGGTGTCGGTGGTATTGGTCTTATCCATGTCATCCCCGCGAAAGCGGGGATCCCGCTTCTTCTACTGGCGCTGCAAGAGCAGCGGGATCCCCGCGTTCGCGGGGATGACGGAAGATAAGAGTGCGCGCGTCAGAATCAACTCAACCGATCTGCCCGAAGCACCAGCGCAGCACCGATTTCTGCGCGTGGAGACGGTTCTCCGCCTCGGGCCAGATCAACGATTGCGGGCCATCGATCACCTCGGGCGTCACTTCCTCGCCGCGGTGTGCGGGGAGGCAGTGGAGGAACACCGCATCGGGCTTGGCCTGCGCCATCAGCGCTGCGTCGACCTGATACGGCAGCATCGCCTTGAGCTTGGTGTCGGCATGGTCCTGGCCCATCGAGATCCAGGTATCGGTGATGACGACATCGGCGCCCGCCATCGCCTCGGCGGGATCCGAGACGACGCGCGCGCGCCCGCTTGCGCGGACGATCGCCTCCTCCTCGGGCTGAAACCCTTGCGGGCACGCCGCGACGACGTCGAACTGCATCAGCCCGGCGGCCTCGACGATCGAGGCGAGCACGTTGTTGCCGTCGCCGAGCCATGCGACCTTGAGCCCCGGCAGCGGCTTGCCCGCCTCGAGGATCGTCAGCAGGTCCGCCATGATCTGGCACGGGTGCGAATCGTCGGTCAGGCCGTTGATGACGGGGATGGTCGCATAGTGCGCCATTTCCTCGAGCTTGGCGTGGTCGTCGGTGCGCAGCATGATCGCGTCGCAATAGCCCGACAGGACGCGCGCGGTGTCGGCAACGGTCTCGCCGCGGCCGAGCTGGGTGGTGCCCGAATCGAGGATCACCGAGCTGCCGCCGAGCTGGCGGATCGCCATGTCGAACGACACGCGCGTGCGGGTCGAGCTCTTTTCGAACACCATCGCCAGCGTATGGCCGGCGAGCGGCGCGTCGGCGTCGGGCTTGCCCTTGGGCCAGCCGGCGCGCGCCGCCTTGCGGTCGAGCGCATCGGCGAGCATCGCGGCCACGCCGTCAGGGCCGGCATCGGAAAGCGAGAGGAAGTTGCGCATGTTAATTCCTCCCCCGGGCACCGGGGGAGGTGGCGAGCGCAGCGAGACGGAGG
>NZ_JH584241.1:788875-799018 GCF_000241485.1 Sphingomonas sp. PAMC 26605 | reverse complement strand
CCATTCGCTGAATGCTCATGGTCCCCCTCCCCCGGTTCCCGGGGGAGGATTTGGAAAGCGCAGCTCACGCCGCGACCGCGACGGCAGCGAAACTGCGCGCGCCGTCGCTCAGCTTCTGGACGAACTCGGCGATATGCGCCTCCTCGATCACCAAGGGCGGCAGGACGCGGACGACATTCTCGCCCGCCGCGACCGTCAGCAACCCGTGATGATCGCGCAGATGCGCCACGAAATCGCGCGCAACGACGGCGTCCTTGAGCTTGATCCCGAACATCAGCCCCTTGCCGCGCAGGCTGTCGAACATATCGTCATGGTTGGGCATCATCTGCTCGACCGAAGCGCGCAACCGCTCGCCCATCGCCGCCACATGATCGAAGAACCCAGGTTCAAGCATCACGTCGAGGATCGCCTCGCCCGCCGCCATCGCCAGCGGGTTGCCGCCATAGGTCGAGCCATGCGTGCCGAAGACCATGCCCTTCGCCGCTTCCTCGGTCGCGAGGCATGCACCGAGCGGGAAACCGCCGGCGATGCCCTTGGCCGAGGACAGGATGTCGGGGGTGACGCCGTAATGCTCATACGCCCACATCTTGCCCGTCCGGCCGTAGCCGCACTGGACCTCGTCGAGCACGAGCAGCAAGCCGTGCTCGTCGCACGCCTTGCGCAAACCTTGCAGAAACTCGGTCGTCGCGGCGGACACCCCGCCCTCGCCCTGGATCGTCTCGACCATGAAGCCCGCCGTCGTATCGTCGATCAGCGCGAGCGCCGCTTCGAGATCGTTGAACGGCGCATAGGCGAAGCCCGGCAGCAGCGGCTCGAAGCCGTCGCGCATCTTGGGCTGGTTGGTCGCCGAGATCGCCCCCATCGTCCGCCCGTGAAAGGCGTTGTTGAAGGTGATCAGCGTGGTGCGCTGCGGATTGCCGTTGGCATAGTGATAGCGCCGCGCGGTCTTGATCGCGCATTCGACCGCTTCGGTGCCCGAATTGGTGAAGAACACCGTGTCGGCGAAGCTGTTCTCGACGATCCGCTGCGCGAGATGCTCGCCCTGCGGCGAACCGTAGAGGTTGGAAACGTGCATCAGCGTCGCCGCCTGCTTGGCGATCGCCTCGACCAGTTTGGGGTGGCCGTGGCCGAGCGCGTTGACCGCGATGCCGGCGGCGAAATCGAGATATTGCTCGCCTTGCTCGCCGTACAGATAGCAGCCTTCGCCTCGCACCGGGCGTACGCCGCACCGCGGGTACACAGGCATCAAAGCGGGGGTCGACACGGGCCGTCTCCTGAAAAAGCAAAGGGCGACCCAATCGGTCGCCCGAAACACGTTTTACGAAGATGCCGCCGCAAGCGCAACACCGCGCGGCAAACCGGCGGTTATGGGCCGGCAAATCGCTCTTACGACGGACCGACCGGTGCGATCTTCATGCCGTCGTGGAGCTGATCGACGCGCGTCAAGGCGACCCACTCGCCCTTTTGCAGCCCCGCGCTCACGCCGATCCCGTCGGACGTCTGCGCACCGAGCGTCACCGCGCGCCGCTGCACGCGGGCGGTCGCCAGATCGACGACATAGACCGCCGCCGCGCCTGTATGCGGGCCAAGGATCGCGCTTGGCGGGACCGCGAGCATCGTCGTGCCGGCGCCCTTGGCGATGATCCGCGCGTTCGCGGCCTGTCCAGCGGCGAAGCGCGAATCGCGTGGCAAGGTGATTTCGACGACGGCGTTGCCGTCCTGCGGCGACGCGATCTTCACCACGCGGCCGACGACGACATCGTTCTGAAACGCCGGAAAGCGGATCTGCGCGCCCGCGCCGAGCGTAACACGCGCCGCATCGGCAGCCGACAGATCGGCGAGGAGGCTATAGCCGTTCGAGGCGCCCTTGGGCGTGGTCGCACCCGGCACACCTTCGGCAGCGCGGACGGCGACCTTGCCGGATCCGCCGACGGTCGCGGCGAAGACCGTGCCGCCGACCTGCGCGATCCGGATTTGCGGCGCCTGGGGCGCCTGCGCACTCGCGCTCGGCGCTTGCTGCGGCGCGGGCTTGCCGCACGCGGCAAGAAGCAGACCCATCCCGATTCCGATCCAAATCCGCATCAATGCCTCCTGTTATGAAGGCGATACGCGATTCGGCTGCGAAAGGAACGTGCTCAGTTCTTGATCTTCCAGCCCGAGCGCAGCAGCGCGTAGCACAGGATGCCGAGCGCGACGTCGATCGCGAGGATCACCGCGCCGCCGACCAGCACGGGCGAGTCGGCGGTGCCGAGGAAGCCGTAGCGGAAGCCCGAGATGATGTAGAAGAACGGGTTCACATGGCTGAACGCGCGAAATGCCGGCGCAAGCGTATCGACCGAATAGAAAGTGCCTGACAGCAGCGTCAGCGGCGCGATCACGAAGTTCTGCACCGCGGCGGCATGATCGAACTTCTCCGCCCAGATCGAGGTCAGCACGCCGACCAGCGCAAGGAACGCCGAGCCGAGCAGCCCGAACCACAGGATCGCGAGCGGGTGATGCGGTACAAGGTGAACGCCCGGCCACAGCGCCATCGCCACCGACACGGCAAGCCCGACGCAGATCGCGCGCGTCACCGCACCGCCGACCATCGCGACGAGCAGTTCGGTCGTCGACAGCGGCGGCATTAGGTAATCGACGATCGTTCCCTGGATCTTGCCGACCAGCAGCGAGAAGCTCGCATTGGCAAAGGCGTTCTGCAGCATCCCCATCACGATCAGCCCGGGGGCGATGAAATCGGCGAACGGCACCGCCACCCCGCCGACCATCACGGGGCGCTTTCCGCCGGTCGCGACCGTGAAAATGATCAGAAACAGCAGCGTTGTGATCGCCGGTGCCCAGATCGTCTGCAGCTGCACCTTGAAGAAACGGCGCACCTCCTTGATATAGAGCGTTCGAAGACCGCCCCAATTGACATTCCGGATGACCGGAACGCCGGGAGCGTTCATCATGGCACGAATTTCGCCGATTGGGGGCTGGCTGCTCATGGGGGTGTCGCTAAAGACTGCCGCCGCCGCCCGCAACCCCGGCATGACGATTGGGAACATTGAATGAGCTGGACCGACGAACGCATCGATACGCTGCGCAAGATGTGGGAAGCGGGACAGACCGCGAGCCAGATCGCCGAGGAACTGGGCGGCGTCAGCCGCAACGCCGTGATCGGCAAGGCGCATCGCCTGGGGCTGCAGTCGCGCCCGTCGCCGGTCAAGCCGAACGATCCTGCCGCGGCCGCTGCGCCTGCGCCAACCCCGGCGCCCGCTCCCGCAGCGCCGCCGAAGGCCGCCGCGCCGCCCCCACCGGCGCCCAAGCCGGCTCCCCCTGCCCCGCGCCCTGCGGTCGTCGCAGCGCCCCCGGTCGCGGAGATCGAGGACGAGGAAGAAGAGGAGATCGCGGTCGAGGCCGATAGCGACGACGATGCCGACGAGACGGAAACGGCGCCCGCGGTCGTGCGCCCCGCCCCGCCGATCCTGCGCTCGGTCGGCCCCGGCGGCTTTCTGCGTCAGGCGCCCGGCGAGCAGCAGGCGCCGATCACGCCCGCCCCGCCGCGCCGACTGGTGCCGGCCAAGCCATCGGCCGAGATGGCGGGCAAGACGACGCTGCTCGATCTCAACGACAAGATCTGCAAATGGCCGATCGGTCACCCGGGCGAGCCCGACTTCCACTTTTGCGGCGACAAGGTGAACCCCGGTTTCCCGTATTGCGTCGGGCATTGCGGCCATGCGTACCAAGCGCAGCTCCCGCGCCGCGACCGCCGCCCTGCCCCGCCGCTGCCGTTCGGCGGCCCGCGCGCGCGCTGATCGCTCTTCTAGCGGGTACGAAAAGGGGCGCTCGGCATATGCCGGGCGCCCCTTTTTGCTGACTTCGTCACCCCGGCCCTGTGCCGGGGCCCACCGTGCCGCGTGAACTGCCAAGGCAGACCGAGCGTCCCGGTAGACCCCGGGACAAGCCCGGGGTGACGAATCAATAATCCTAGAAGCGGAAGTTCGCCGTCGCGCGGACGCTGCTCCAGCGGAACTTCGGATCGTTGCGGCGGAAGTCGGTGCCCGTGGTGTTGGGCGCCAGCACGAACGGATTGGTCGCCGGCCCGGACCCGCGCGTCACGCGGACGCGGTAATCCTTGTCGTTATACTGGTTGTACAGATACTCGAGACCGATCGAGAAATGCCGCCCGAGCTTCTGCTCGATACCGCCGCCCGCGACGAAGCCCCATGCGTCATGCTTGCTGCCATTGTCGGCAAACGCATTGGCGGTGTTGCTCGTGGCGAAGCTCGACTTGGTCCGCGCATAGGCGCCGCCGCCGGTCGCGTAGAACAGCGTCTTGTCGAACGCATAGCCGGCGCGCAGGCGGGCGTTGGCGTTGAAGTCGATCCTGCGCGTCATCGTGTAGCTCGCGGGCGTGGTGCTGAACGCCGACACGCTGTCGCGCACCTGGCTCTTGCCGAACTCGCCGACGACACCGAACACGAGATGCCCGTACTGCTTGTCGAAGCCGATCCGACCCGAATAGCTGATATTGTCCTTGTCGTTGGTGCAGCCGGTCAGCTTGCCGCTGCTCGTCGCGCGGCCGTTGCAGAAGCCTGCGCCGGGCTGCGCCGTGGTCGGGGCGAAGGCGTTGGCGCCGGTCGCGGTCGTCACGGACTCGGTGAATGCGCCGTCGAGATTGCGGTCGAACAGGATCGCCGAGCGCGTGTCGTTGGGCTGCGCGTCGAAGCCGACGGTGCCGCCGACATACAGGCCGTCGAACGGCTTGGGATCGGCTTCCTGCGCCATGGCTGGGGCGGCGAAAGCAAGGCCGGCGACGAGCAAGGTCGCGGCGGAGAGCAAAGATTTGGTACGCATGAAAACTCCCGATGTGTTGGATCAGCGCCCGAGAGACGTGCGAAAGACCGGTTTGGCCGCATCAACATGAACTTTCTGTCATGTTGATGTTAATATATCACACCGGTTCACGATGACGCGGCGGTTGGCATCGGCGCCACCGCGGCCCTATAGCAAAGCCATGTCAGAAGACCTGTTCGCCGCCACCCCCAAACATCAGCCGACCGATTACGACGCTTCCTCGATCGAGGTGCTCGAGGGATTGGAACCCGTCCGGCGGCGTCCGGGCATGTATATCGGCGGCACCGACGAGCGCGCCTATCACCATCTCGCTGCCGAAGTGCTCGATAATGCGATGGACGAGGCGGTCGCGGGCCATGCGACGCGGATCGAGATCGAGCTCCATCTCGGCAACAAGCTGGTGATCGTCGACAATGGCCGCGGCATGCCGGTCGACCCGCATCCCAAGTTTCCCGGCAAGTCGGCGCTCGAAGTCATCATGTCGATGCTCCATTCGGGCGGCAAGTTCGAGGGCAAGGCCTATGCGACGAGCGGAGGCCTGCACGGCGTCGGCGTCAGCGTGGTCAATGCGCTGTCGAGCGACACCGTGGTCGAGGTCGCGCGCAACCGCGAGCTCTACCGCCAGCGCTTCTCGCGCGGCGAGACGCTGGGGCCGCTCGAGCATGTCGGCGCGGCGCCCAACCGGCGCGGCACGTCGGTCAGCTTCGTCCCCGACGAACAGATCTTCGGGCCCGAGATGCACTTCAAGCCTGCCCGGCTCTACAAGCTCGCGCGCTCGAAGGCGTATCTGTTCGCCGGTGTCGAGCTGCGCTGGAAATGCGCGCCCGAGCTGATCAGTGACGACACACCGGCCGAGGCAGTGTTCCAGTTCCCCGGCGGCCTCGCCGACCATCTGCGCGAGCAGATCGGCGCGCGCGAATGCGCGACGACCGATTTCTTCGTCACCCGCCAGGACTTCCCCGGCAGCGCCGGCCGCGTCGAATGCGCGGTCGCCTGGCCGCTGTGGAGCGACGGCTCGTACAGCTGGTATTGCAACACCATCCCGACCCCCGACGGCGGCACGCACGAGGCCGGCCTGCGCAACGCTTTGGTCAAGGGCATCCGCGCGTTCGGCGAACTCGTCGGGCAGAAGAAGGCCAAGGACATCTCGGCCGAGGACATCATGACCGGCAGCGAGTTGATGCTCTCGGTCTTCATCCGCGAGCCGCAGTTCCAGAGCCAGACCAAGGACCGCCTCTCCTCCCCCGAGGCCACCCCGCTCGTCGAGAAAGCAGTGCGCGACCATTTCGACCATTTCCTCAGCGACAATATGGAGCGCGGCAAGGCGCTGCTGACCTATGTCATCGAGCGGATGGACGAACGCCTCGCGCGGAAAGCCGAGCGCGAGGTCAAGCGCAAGACCGCGACCTCGGCGCGAAAACTCCGCCTGCCCGGCAAGCTCACCGATTGCGCCTCGGCTGGCCCCGAGGGGACCGAGATCTTCATCGTCGAGGGCGATTCGGCCGGCGGCTCGGCGAAACAGGCGCGCGACCGCAAGACGCAGGCAATCCTGCCGATCCGCGGCAAGATCCTCAACGTCGCCTCTGCAACGATGGCGAAGATCGCCGCCAATTCGGAGATCGCCGATCTGATCCAGGCGCTCGGCTGCGGGACGCGCAAGACCTGCGTCGCGGAGAATTTGCGGTACGAGCGCGTCGTCATCATGACCGACGCGGACGTCGACGGCGCGCATATCGCAACGCTGCTGATGACCTTCTTCTTCCAGGAAATGCCCGAGATCGTCCGCGCCGGGCACGTCTATCTCGCGCAGCCGCCGCTCTATCGCCTGACCTCGGGCACCAAGAGCCTCTACGCGATGGACGATGCGCATCGCGAGCAGCTCGAGCGCACCGAGTTCAAGGGCAAGAAGGTCGAGATCGGCCGCTTTAAGGGTCTCGGCGAGATGAACCCGATGCAGCTGCGCGAAACGACGATGGACCCAAAGTCGCGTGCGATGCTGCGCATCACGCTGCCGCAGGAATATGAGGGGCGCGCCGTCACCAAGGACCTGGTCGATCGGCTGATGGGCACCAATCCCGCGCACCGCTTCGCTTTCATCCAGGAAAATGCCGCGCAGCTCGACGAGGCGGCGATCGACGCCTGAACCCCGCTCCGACGCTGGCGGCGGGACCGCGGGAACACCATTTCGGTTTCCGGCGCAGCGCTGCTCCGATACCCTCCGCATCATGCTATCGCACGGGGGAAGCACCACGATTCGGACGATCCTTGCGCTGATTTCGCTGATCGGGCTCGCCGCGCCTGCGATTGGGCAGACGCCGCCTGCCGCTCCGACGAAGGCGAGCGAGCCCCTCCGTACGCGCGCCGAAGCGCTGATTCCGATCCTGGCGGGCGGCGGCGACACTGCCGCGAGCTTCGCGCCCGCCTTCCTAGCGCAAATTCCCGACGCGAAGATCCGTGCCGTCGCAACGCAACTTTCGGACGGCTTCGGCGCCCCGTTCGGCATCGAGTCGCTCGTCGCGACCACGCCGCAGACCGCGCGCCTCAGCCTGCGCTATGCGCGCGGGACGGTCATGATGACGATGACGGTCGAGCCCGACGCGCCCTATCGCATCATCGGTCTGCTCGTCACCGGCACGACCTCGGGCGAGGCCTCGCTCGAGCAGATCGCCGCGACCTTCGCCGCGCTTCCCGGGACCGCCGGTTTCTCGCTCGCACGGATTGGCGACGGCGTGCCGCGCGCGCTCTATGGCAGCAAGGCCGATACCGATTTCGCGATCGGCTCGGCGTTCAAGCTCGCGATCCTGTCCGAGGCGATCCGCGCGATCAACGCCGGCGAACGGCGTTGGGACGACGTGGTCACGCTCGACGGGTCGCCGCTGCCGGGCGGTCAGTATGCCCAGCAACCCGCGGGCACCAAGGTCACGCTGCGCGAGCTCGCGCAGAAGATGATTTCGATCCGCGACAATAGCGCGACCGACGCGCTGCTCGCGGCGCTCGGGCGCGAGAAGGTCGAGGCGATGCTGCCGGTGATCGGCTGGCGCCACGCCGCGCGCAACCGTCCGCTGCTCGGCACGCTCGACATCTTCAAGCTCAAGGGCACGCCTAGCGGCGCGCTCGGCAAGCGCTGGCTGGCGCTCGACGAAAAGGGGCGCCGCGCCTTGCTCGCCACGGAGATCGCCGAAACCCCGCTGAGCGCGATCGACCCGGCGATGTTCCAGCGCGGCGTGCCGGTCATGCTCGACGTCGAATGGTTCGCCAGCCCCGCCGACCTCGTCCGCACGATGGACTGGATCCGCCGCAATACCGAAACCGGCCCCGGTGCCGAAGCGCGCGCGATCCTCGCGATCAATCCCGGGGTCGGCCCGGCGCAGGCCGCGCGCTGGGGCTATGTCGGCTATAAGGGCGGCTCGGAGCCTGGGGTGATCGAGATGACGCTGCTGCTGCGGTCCAGGGGCGGCGTTTGGTACGCGCTGGCGGCGAGCTGGAACAACCCTGCCGCAGCCGTCGACGACGCTCGCTTCGTCGCGCTCGTCAGCCGCGCTGCCGACTTGCTGGCGAGCGGCGGGTAAACGCCAATACGGCGTTGCCGGTGACCACGATTCGCTCGACCCGTCCGTCCCGAAGCGACCGCGTCAGCCGCGCATCCGCGCCTGATGATATTTCGCGCGCACGACGATCCCGGCGAGCAGATGCAGCGCAGCGACACCGAGCAGGAACAACGGCAGGATCATCGGCACTTGCGGCCAATAGCGCGCGCGGAGCGCCGCGAGCAATGCGCCCGCGACGGCGAGCGCGACGCCCATCCAGCGGATCGGCCGCGCGACCATCCGCAGCTCGGCCCTATAGGCCGCGCGCTGGACGGGATCATTGAGATCGGGGGGCGGCGCGGCAACTGTGTCTTGCGTCATCGATCGATCCATTCGCTTGCCAGCAAGCCCCACAAATTGGTGTCGCGCACACCGATATGCGTTTCCCACTCGTCGCGCAGCCGGCCCTCGAGCGTGAAGCCGATCGCCTTGAGCAGTGCGTTCGATGCGACATTGTCGGGATCGGTATCGGCGAAGACGCGGCGCTGTCGCTCGACGTGGAACAGCTGGTCGAGGACTGCCGCGACCGCCTCGCGCCCGATGCCGCAGCCCCAATGGTCGCGCGCCACCATATAGCCGATTTCGGACACGTTGGGCTGGCGCTTCTCGCCCACCGCGACGAAGCCGATCGCATGGTCGTCGCCGGCGAGCGTGATCGCCCAGGCGCGCCACCCGTCGAACGGCTCGGCGAAGCGCGCGCGGGTTTCCTCGACCGAGGTGTGCGGGCCATGCGACCAATAGGTCATCAGACCCGAATCGGCGAAGCTCGGGAACAGCGCGTCGGCATCCTCCGCGGTCCGCTCGCGCAGGTGCAGGCGCGGCGTGTCGAAGGTCGGCACCGACCTCATGTCGTCAGCGCGGCGACGAGTGCCTTGACCTTCTTCTGGCGCCATTGCGGAGTCGGCGCGACGAGCCAGTAGCCGAGACGGTACGCCGTGGCTTCACCGATCGCGACGACTCGGCCGCTGGCCAAATCGGCGGCGGCGAGCAGTTCGGGAACGGTCGCGCGCCCCAACCCCTGCGCCGCGGCGTCGAGCGCGAGCCCGGCATCGCCGACTCGGACGAGCGCGGGCGCTTCGCCATCGATACAGCCGGGCCAGGCGATCCGCGTATCGACGCCACCCCCCGCGGCCGCGACCGTCACCATCCCGGCCGAGGCGATCGCCTCGCCCTCATGCCCGCCCGGGCCGTCGCTCCAGCGGATCGCGAGATCGAGATTGGCTTCGGTGAAGTCGATCGTCTCGTCGGCCGAGATCAGCACGAAGCGCAATTCGGCATCGGCGCGCGCGATATCGGCGAGGCGCGGCATCAGCCATTTCTCGGTCAGGTCGCGCGGTGCCGCGATCGTCAGCGACTTGCTCGTCTGGCCGGCCTGCATCGCGCGGACGGCCTCCTCGAACTGGAGGAAGCCGTGGCGCAGCGGGGCGAGCCCGGCCTCGCCCTCGGGGGTTAGTTCGAGGCCCTTGGTGGTGCGGCGGAAGAGCACGACGCCGAGCGTATCCTCGAGCGCGCGGATCTGCTGGCCGACCGCGGCGGGGGTAACGGCGAGCTCGTCGGCGGCGCGGGTGAAGCTCAGGTGCCGCGCGGCGGCGTCGAGTACGCGCAAGCCGTTGAGCGGGAGGTGCGTGCGCTTCATTCTTCTTCCCCTCCCGCTTGCGGGAGGGGATCGAGGGGTCGGCGCGCGCTTTCCACGAGCGGCACGCTCGCCGGAAAGCGCGAG
>NZ_JH584241.1:770197-788210 GCF_000241485.1 Sphingomonas sp. PAMC 26605 | reverse complement strand
CCCAGCCCCTCCCGCGAGCGGGAGGGGAGAAAGAAGCAGACGCTCACGCCCCCACCGCCGGCGCGAGCAAGGCGAATTTGGGGATGTCGACGTCGAAGCTCGACCCGTCCTCGCCGATCATGCGGTAGCTGCCGAGCATCGACCCGGTCGAGGTCGCGAGCGGGCAGCCCGAGACGTAATCGAAGCTCTCGCCCGGCGCGAGCATCGGCTGCTCGCCGATCACGCCCTCGCCCTCGACCGAATGCCGCGCGCCGCGGCCGTCGGTGATGACCCAGTGGCGCGTGAGCAACTGCACGCTCATCGCGCCGACATTCTCGAGGCGGATGTGATAGGCCCAGAACCACCGCCCGCGCGCCGGCTCGGACTGTTCCGGGAGGAAGCTGACCGCGACGCGGACGATCACCCCGCGCGTCTCCGCGACGTACGGGAACAGCGCCTTCACAGACCCACCGCCGTCAGCGCCTGGTCGAGATCGTCGATCACGTCTTGCGGATCCTCGAGCCCGACGTTCAACCGTAACAGCCCCTCGGTCACGCCCATCTCGAGCCGTTTATCTTCCGCCACACCGTAATGCGTGGTCGAGGCGGGGTGCGTCATCAGCGAGCGCGAGTCGCCGATATTGTTCGAGATATCGACCAACTGAAGCCCATCGAGCAGGCCATGCGCCTGCTTGCGATCGGCGACTTCGAACGCGAAGATCGGCCCGCATGCGTCCATCTGCGACATCGCCAGCGCGTGTTGCGGATGGCTCGCAAGGCCCGGATGGAGCATCCGCGGTACACGCGTTTCGAGGAAGGCGCCGACCTTGAGGCTGTTCTCGCTCTGCCGGCGGATCCGCAGGTCGAGCGTCTCGAGCCCTTTCAACACCACCCAGGCGTTGAACGCGCTCAGCGTCGGCCCGGTGTTGCGCGTGAAGGGCAGCAGCGTGTTGGTGATGAAATCCTCGGTCCCGCACACCGCGCCCGCGAGCACGCGGCCCTGCCCGTCCATCATCTTGGTCGCGCTATAGGCGGTGACGTCGGCGCCGAATTCCATCGGGCGCTGCAGTGCGGGCGTGGCGAAGGCGTTGTCGACCACCGAGGTGATGCCGCGCGCGCGGGCGATGTCGCACACGGCTTTCAGGTCGACCACGTCCATCGTCGGGTTGGCGGGGGTCTCGAAGAAGAACACCTTGGTGTTGGCCTTCGATGCATCCTCGAACGCTTGCGGATCGCGCGCATCGACCACGGTCGTCTCGATGCCGAACTTGGGGAGCAGCGTATCGACCAGCCAGCGGCACGAGCCGAACGCCGCGCGGCCCGCGACGACATGGTCGCCGGTCTGCAGCTGGCACAGCAGCACCGCGGTCATCGCCGCCATGCCCGTCGTCATCGTGCGGCAGGCTTCCGCACCCTCGAGCAAGGCGATCCGCCCCTCGAGCATCTCGACCGTCGGGTTCTGCAACCGCGAATAGGTCATGCCCTGCTGCTCGCCGGCGAAGCGGGCGGCGGCGGCGGCGGCGCAATCATAGGCATAGCCCGAGGTGAGAAAAATCGCTTCGGAGGTCTCCCCCCATTCGCTGCGCGCGGTGCCGCCGCGCACGGCTTGCGTGGCGGGGCGCCATTGGCGCGTGATGCTCTGGTCTTGGCCGGTGCGACGTTTCATGGGCCTTGCTTTGCCGGGGGCGAGGGCAGCGCGTCAATGGGGTGCGCGTCTGCACGCTTGAAAGCCGAGCTGTTCGGCTGGATAGAAAGGCGGGTGAGCGCCCTCCCCCCCAAAGCCGCGACGAGTCCCTATCGCGCGGCGGCGCTGATCGCGCTGCTCGCGCAGGCGCTGTTCAGCTTCCGCCTCACCGTCCCGACCAAGCTGATGTTCGACGAGGTGCATTACGTCCCCGCCGCGCGCACGCTGATCGCGCTGGCGGGCCCGCGCAACATCGAGCATCCGCTGCTCGGCAAGGAGATCATCGCGGGCGGCATCCTGCTGCTCGGCGACAACAGTCTTGGCTGGCGGTTCTTCTCGACGCTCGCGGGGACCGCGACGGTGCTCGGCGTGTTCGCGATTGTGTGGCTGATGCTCGGGCGCGTGCGGCCGGCGGTGATCGGCGCGCTGCTGACGCTCCTCAATTTCACCGTCTTCGTCCAGGCGCGGATCGCGATGCTCGACGGCTTCATGGCGGCGTTCACGCTGCTCGGGACGGCCAGCCTGCTGTGGGCGATGCGCGCCGAAACGCCCCGCGGTGCGTGGAGTCGCTGGATGTTGGGCAGTGTCCTGCTCGGCCTCGCGGTCGCGGCGAAGTGGATTGCGGCGCCGTTCGTCGCTTATGCCGCGATTGGCTTCCTGGTCGTGCGGTTGGCCGAGGCACGGCAGAGCGGGCGTTCGGTCTATGCCGCGCTCAACGCGCAGCCGGCGCGCGGGCGGCATCGCCACTGGCCGGGGATGGCGGCGATCCCCGCGATCCTGCTGCTCGGCACGGTGAGCATCGCGACCTATTTCGCGACCTTCGCGCCGGCCTTCTTCTATACGATCGAGCCGCTGACGCTCCGCACGCTGCTCCCCTTCCAGCTGACGATGTACGGCCAGCAGACGCAGGTACTGCCGTCGCACACCTATCAGTCGCGCTGGTGGAGCTGGCCGCTGATGCTGCGCCCGATCTGGTATCTCTACGAACGCACCGACGGCGCATGGCGCGGCGTGCTGATGATCGGCAACCTCGTCGTCTTATGGGGCGGGCTCGTCGCGGTCGCGGCGTGCCTGTATCGCGGGGTGCGCGGGCGCGAGCTGCGGCTGCTCGCGGCGGCGGGGCTGTGGATCGGCAGCTATGTCGTGTGGATCGTCATCCCCAAGTCACTCGGCTTCTTTTATTATTACTATCTGCCGAGCATCTTCCTGTGCGTCACGCTCGCGGTCGCGCTCGACCGATTCCGGCGCGGGCGCCAATGGGACATGGCGGTGCTCGGCGCGGCAGTCGCCCTGTTCGTGGTGTTCTATCCGATCCTGTCGGCGCTGCCACTGTGGGGGCCGAAGGCGTTCCGGGCGTGGACGTGGTTTCCGAGCTGGGTTTGAGGGGTCTGGGCAGCGGACCACCAGCTTGACTCGATTGACCCCAAGACGTGTTCTTTACAACGGCGATCGTTTCCATTTTTGCGCAGATGCATTCGCTTCGGGTTCGACGATTTCAAAGAGCCGCTTGCTCATACCATAAGTGCTGCGCTGTAGGACAGCGCCACGTCCATCCGCCAGCGACGATCCGCCCTAGGTCGATCGGCGAAGCGCCCGGGCACGCCACGCGAAGGGCGCGAACGCGAGCAAGATAACCGATGCAGTCGGCGACGCCGGAGTGTAGGGCAGCCCTCATGACAATGACGCATCGCACACCCCCGCCATTCCACCGCCGCGGATCGCACGCGACGCGCTACGTCGCTTTAGCGGCCCTGCTCGCCGCATCGCCCGCCATCGCGCAGAATGCGCCGCCCGGCATCGCTCCGCCGATGCCGTCGCCGATCATCCAGGCGGCGCCGTCCACCCCGTTGCCGCAGCTGAGCCCGGCGCAAGCCAGCGCGCTCGCGCTGATGCTTCGCAAGGACATCGTGGCACAGGGTCTCGCCGACGACCCGTCGAGCGATCAACCCGACAACGACCGTCTCGTCCGTGCCGCGCTCGACCATGCCCATGCCGTACATGCCGGCCGGCTCGCCGAAACCGATTTCGACCGGGACTGGGCGATGCGGCCCGCAGCGTACGACCCGCTGCCGGCGTTCAAGGACGCGGTCGAGCACGACCGCCTCGCCGCCTGGATCGCGTCGCTGCCGCCGCCATATGCGGGCTATGATGCGCTGGTGACGGCGCTCGCGCGGTACCGGACGATCGCGGCGGCGGGTGGCTGGGAGGCGCTGAGCGCCGGTCCCGATCTGACGATCGGCAACACCGGCGCGCGCGTCGCCGCGCTGCGGCAGCGGCTCGCGCTCGAGGATACGCAAGTGGCACCGACGGGCGATCGTTTCGACGCGGCGCTCGTCGATGCGGTCCGTCGCGCGCAACGACGCTACGGACTCAATCCGACCGGGATCGCCGCGGCGCAAACGCTCGCCGCGCTCAACGTGCCGGTCGATGCGCGGCTTCGCCAGATCAAGGCGAACATGGAGCGCTGGCGCTGGCTGCCGGCCGAACTCGAAAAGAACCGCGTCCAGGTGAATATCGCCGCGGCGGTGCTGACGCTGTTCGACGGCGACGTGCCCGTCATGTCGATGAAGGCGGTGACCGGGCGCCCCGGCGACGAGACACCGATGCTGACCTCGCAGATCCACAGCATCGTGCTTAATCCGCCGTGGAACGTGCCGTCGACGATCGCGACGCGCGAGCTATGGCCCAAGGAGAAGGCGCACCCCGGCTATCTCGCGCAGCACGGCTTCCGGGTGATCGACACCGGCGATGGTGGCAAGCGGCTCCAGCAAGCGTCGGATCATAGCGCGCTTGGCAAGTACAAGTTCGATTTCGCCAACCCGTTCGCGGTCTACCTGCACGACACGCCAGCGCAGTCGGGGTTCGCGCGCTTCGATCGCCTGGCGAGCCATGGCTGCGTGCGACTCGAAAAGCCGGGCGACCTGGCGAAGCGGCTGCTCGACGGCACGCCCGAATGGTCGGCGGACGCGGTCGATGCGACGGTGGAAGCGGGCAAGACGGTACGCGCGAAGCTGGCGGCGCCGGTCGCGGTCTATCTGCTGTACTGGACGGCGTTTGCGAATGCGGACGGCCAGGTCAGTTTCCGGACCGACCCCTATGGGTGGGACGGAACGCTCGCGACCAAGATTGCGGCCCGGTCCGCGCGGCAAGCCCTGGCGGTACGCTGAGGAGAGGATGACGATGACCCCGAAATTTCCCCGCACCCTTACGGCGATGCTGCTGATCGCCGCTCTCGGGGCTTGCTCGCAATCGGCCGAGGCGCCGACGCACGCCGACAATGTCACCGAGACGCGCGCGGAACCGACCCCCGAAGCCACCCCGACAGCACCCGAGACGCGCGCGCCCGCGCCCGAGCCGACGCGGACCGCCGACACCAACACGACGGCTGCGCTGCCCGAAAAGGCACCACCGCCGGCGCCGGACGAACAATTGATGGACGACGCCTCCGCCACCGGCATGACGGCACGCACGACGCGCGGCGATTCGACAAATCAGGCCGCTCCGGCGGTGCCGACCGAAAATAATTAGCGCAGACCGATCAGCCGCCACCCCGAGAATGCGACAGCGACAGCGGCGCGGCGTCGATTTGACCGATGGCGTCATCGACCATCGACCGGGTGGGGCCGCAAGATGAGCGCTGAGACCTTCTTTCGCGCGTCCCCGAACGGCGAAACGGCTTGTGGCGATACCGGCTATTTCCTGAGGCTGAGCACTGGTCGTGACGGCGACACGCTGTACCTGCGACATGCAACACAGGACATCAGTCGGAACGCTGATCGCAAAAGCCTGATCCTCTGCTCCTGTTCCAGAACAACGCGGCCTGCCACGGAAGAGGAGTCAGAACGGATCGCTCCCGACCAATGTCCTAATGTCGTCCTTTGGGCAGTGATCTGGTCCGATGCGTGGGATTCGAACGAGATTGAAGGCTTGGGCAATACGCGCGCGTTTCTAACGCGCTTCTTCGAATATTATCAACTCGTGATGGGCATCGGCTGCTATGTCGATGGCGAAGCGCGGAACGCGCTCGTCGAGGTGGCGTTCGGCACCGCTTGGTATGGCATCAATCACTGACCTCGCGAGTTTTCAATACGCATCTGGCCTACCCTTTTTCAAAGGCACTGCCGCTAAATGCCCCCCAAGCCGGCCCGCTGCCAGCCGGACTGAGCCACCGCGCCCGGTCGGCTCGACCATCGGCGATGCCATGGCCGCGGTTGCCGGAGTGCGATTTTCGGCGCAGGGGGCGGAGGCTTCGGTGTCGAGGAGGAGCTGCCGGCATGGCCGTAATCTATCAGATTGGCCGCTGGCGCTTCGATCCGACCGAACCGATCCTGCGCGACGGGGACGACATGCAGCGTCTCGAGGACCGCGCCGCGCGGATGCTCGACCTGCTCTGTCGGCGCAGGGGTGAGATCGTCAGCAAGCAAGCGTTGATCGACGCGATCTGGCACGGCCGCTCGGTCAGCTCGAACAGCGTCGCAGTTGTCATTGGCAGTCTGCGCCGCGCGCTGGAGGACGATCCGGGCGCGCCATGCCACATCGTCACGATCAACAAGCGCGGCTACCGCCTTGCCGACGCGGATTCGCAACCGCCGCCCGCGCCGCTGCCGCGGTCGTGGCCTGTTGGCCGGACGGCGCTCGCCGCAACCGCGGCGCTGGGGGTGCTCGGCCTAGGCGTAGCGCTATCCCGACCATCGCCGCATCCTGTCGAGCTCGTCGTCGAGCCCGTCCGGAACGATACCGGCACCCCCGCTCTGGGGCCGCTCGCGGCTGCGCTAAGCCCGGTCGTGATCGATGGTGCGGTGAGGATCGGCGGTCGCGTCATCCCGGCCGCGCCCCCCCCTGAGACCGATGGCCAGCGGGTCGTGCTGACGTCTCGGCTGATCCTGTGGAACGGCGCGCCCGAACTCGCGATGCGCGCGACAGATCGCACATCGGGCCGCGTGCTGTGGTCGGCTTTCGCGGCCGGTCCGCGCGGAGCATTGGCGCGTCAGACGACCGCGAAGCTGGCGACGCTCAAACCGATCCTGCTGCGCTGAACGCCGCACATCCGCGCGATCTTTAAGGTTTCTTTAGTCGCTCATCGCCTCGCCGCGCAGCATGCAGCGCACCTCTCAAACGAGGAATGCGCCGATGTCCCCTATTCTGCACCGATCGCTCCGCGCCTTTGCCGCGGGCGTGCTGATCCTATCCGTAAGCCCGGCCATGGCGTCTATAGCCGACGACACGGTCGATGTCGACCACCTGATCGCGGCCTATCACCAGGCGGTCGTATCGCATGATGCTCCCCGGCTAGCGGCTTTGTTCGAACCCACCGGCACCGCATGGTTCACGGTGCTGTCCGACGACGGGCTGAAACGTGCGCGCGCGAAGACGCCGGATGCGCGCAAGGTCAAACCGGGCAGCGTCGAATCGTTCGTCAGGCTGGTGGCCACGAGCCCATCGCGGCTCGATCCGCAGCACACCAAACTGCAGGTGCGCAGCGACGGGGCGATCGCCACTGTCACGTTCGACTTTAGTTTCCGCATCGACGGCACCGAACAGAATCGGGGCAGCGAGAGCTGGCAGCTGGTGAAGGGCAGCGATGGCTGGAGGATCGTCTCGATCATCTATTCGTCGAACCCGCCGCGCTCATAGACCGATCGACACGAGCGAGACCGCTCGCCTGGCTGGGCGCGTGCGGTTTCGCCGCGTCGGGGCAATTGCACCGCATGCGGCAGGAGTTCGTTCCCCTGGGCCGCGACCGTATCCTGAAGAACCCGCATGCACGCTGGCGGACGGCCGCGGCAGCGGTCCGACGCGTCATCGACCGCAGTTCCGCTTACTGGCGCTCGCCGCCTCCGCATCGTCGGTGCCGCTGCGTCACGCGGCCGCCCGCTGCCACGCGACCACCCGGCGCGCCACCGCCCGGAGCACCGCCTCCTGTGCCGGCATATCCAGCCCCGGCGCCGTATAATAGGCACTGATCAGCAGCGGCGCGGTTCCGGGACGTCTGGCGAACGCGAAATCGTTGCAGATGCCGTCCGCGGTGCCGGTTCGGTCCCCCGCGGTCCAAGCGCGCGGGAAGGCCGCGCGCAGGCGCGACCGCCCGACGACATTGCCCGCCATCCAGCCTTCCCATTGTCGCCGGTCCGCGGCCGAGAGCACCGACCCCAGCATGAGCCGGCGCATCGTTTCGGTCACCGCGCGCGGGGTCGAGCTGTCGGCGGGCAGCGGCCGATCCAGGAGATGCCCCTCATAGGCATCGACGCGCGTGACGCGGTCGCCGATCGCGCGGAGGAAGGCGGTGACGCGGGCGGGCCCGCCCACGCGCCGCATGAGCAGATTGGCCGCGGCATTATCACTGCGGTACATGATCGCCGCGCAGAGCTCGCGGACCGTCATGCTGCCGCGCGTGACGTTGGCCTCCGTCACGGGCGACGCGTCCATCAGGTCGGATGCGCCGAACGACACAGCCGCATCGAGCGTGTCCCGGCCGTGCGCCACCTCGTACAGCATCAGCGCGGAGAGCAGCCCCTTGAAGCTGCTCATCAGCTTGAAGCGCTCCCCGGCCCGGTGCGAGAGCGCGCGCCCGGTCGCCAGATCGAGCGCATAGACGCCGAGCCGGCCGCCATGTCGCTGCTCGAGCGCGGCGAGCGCCGCGTCGTCGCCAGGCTTCCGCGCCCGGCCACCGCCGGCCAGCAGAAGCGACGCGCCCGAAAGGACGAAGCCGCGACGGTCGGTGGTCGCGGCAGCATGCGGGACATCGCGCTGCGGTGCGGCGAGATGAGACGGCGCTTCGCGCAAGGCCGGTGTCAACGGCCCCCTCGCAAGCGCGAGCCCGCTCCACGTCGGACGGCTCGGCCGCGGCGGACGCGTCTTCTGCATGCGTATTGTCATCCCATCGTCATCCGGCACTGTGGCCGCAGCAGCGCGAACCGCTTGCGGACATTGGCACTTTAAGTGATTTTCCTATCATGGAACAGCTACCAACCCTTATGAACGCGAGCGCCGGATCGATTGATCTGCCAGTTCTTACGCTGGCGTTGGAAGCCTCTTGGGACCGACAAACATCGTATCAGGCGGGTAGCGAGCGAGCCAGAGAGAGGTGTGCGCTACTGCTTCAAAGAGTAATGGCCTACCTTGGCAAAAGGCCGAATTAGGCGCTTGCGCGATCAACGCGAACGGCGGCTTTCCGACACCCCGGTCCCCGCTGCCGCCGACTCTGAATCGCCCCGTTAATACCGCCCCCAGACGAACCGCGACGACAGCGCATAATTCCACACCGCCGCGACGAGCAGCCCCGCCACCGCCGAATAGGCCCAGGTGCCATGCTCCATCCGGAACAGGAAGAACGCCACGCCGACATTCGCCGCCGCCCCGACCGAGCAGACCAGGCAGAACGAGATCCACCCGTCGAGCAGCGCGCGCGCGCCTTTCAGGCGGCGCTCGCGATAGGTCAGCGCGTTGTTGAGGAAGAAGTTGAAGGTCATCGCCAGCACCACCGCGACGACCGTCGCCGAGACGAACGCCACCCCCGCCTTGCGATACAGCGCATAGAGCACGACGAGATGCACTAAAGCCCCGAGCGCGCCGATGCCGGTGAACATCACGAAGCGCACCGGCACGATCCGCCCGAACAGCCGGTCGTAGAGCGCGATCAGGAATTCCATCGCGACGACGTAATCGAGCTTGCTCTCGCCCTCGGTGCGCAGCCGGAAGGTGTAGGGCAATTCGAGGAACTTCAGCGGCCGCGGGCTCGCGGTCATGATGTCGAGCAGGATCTTGAAGCCGATCGCCGAAAGATGCGGGATCAGCTCGCGCGCGATCTGCGTGCGCAGCATGAAGAAGCCGCTCATCGGGTCGCTCAGATCGGCCTTCAGCACGCGCCGCGACAGCCGCGTCGCCAGCGCCGATTTCCTGACGCGGTCCTGGTCCCAGTCGCCCGTCCCGCCGCCCGCGACGAAGCGCGAGCCGATCACCACGTCGAGCGCCGGATCGGCCTGGAGCGCGTCGAGCATCGCGGGCAGGATCGTCTCGTCATGCTGCAGGTCACCGTCGATCACCGCGACGACGGGCGCGGCGGTGGCGCACATCCCCTCGATGCACGCCGAGGACAGGCCGCGCCGCCCGAACCGCTGGATCACGCGCACGCGCGGATCGGTTACGCCCAGCTCGCGCGCGGCCTGCGCGGTGCCGTCGGGGCTGTCGTCATCGACGAAGATCGCCTCCCACGCGCGCCCGGCCAGCGCCGCGTCGAGCTTGGCGATCAGCAGGGGCACGTTGCGCAGCTCGTTGAAGGTCGGAATGACGACCGCGAGCTCGAGGCGAGGGATCATTGCAGCGCGGCCAGCACCGCGTCGCCCATCGCCGTCGTCGTGTGCGTGCCCCCCAGATCGGGCGTCCGCGCACCGCCGGCGATCGCCGCGATCACCGCCGCCTCGATCCGCTGCGCCGCGGCTTCATCCGACAGCGAATGCCGCAACAGCATCGCCGCCGACAGGATCGCCGCGCACGGATTGGCCTTGCCTTGACCCGCGATATCGGGCGCCGAGCCGTGGATCGGCTCGTACAGCCCGCACGTGCCGGTCCATTCGTTGAGCGAGGCCGAGGGGAGCATGCCGATCGAGCCGACGCACATGCTCGCCTGATCGGACAATATGTCGCCGAACAGATTGCCCGTCACCACCACGTCGAACGCGCCGGGGTTGCGCACCAGCTGCATCGCGGCATTGTCGACGTACATGTGGGTGAGCTTCACCTCGGGATAATCGAGCGCGACCTCGTTGACGATCTCGCGCCACAGCTGCGAGGTTTCGAGCACGTTGGCCTTGTCGACCGAGGTCAGGATCTTCTTGCGGCGTGCGGCCATCTCGAACCCGACGCGCGCGATGCGCGCGACTTCGGCCTCGTCGTAGCGCATCATGTCATGGCCTTCGCGCAAGCCCATCTTGGTGTGGCCGCGGCCCTTGTCGCCGAAATAGACGTCGCCGGTGAGCTCGCGGACGATCACCATGTCGATCGCGCGCGCGACTTCGGGGCGGAGCGCCGAGGCGTCTTCGAGCCCCGGGAACATCGTCGCGGGGCGCAGGTTGGCGAACAGGCCGAGCGCCTTGCGCAGGCCGAGGATCGCCTGTTCGGGGCGCAGCGCGCGTTCGAGCCCGTCCATGTCGGGATCGCCGACCGCGCCGAACAGGATCGCATCGGCGCGGTGTGCGAGTTCGAGCGTCTGCGGCGGGAGCGGATGGCCGAGCTTGCGATACGCGGCGCCGCCGACCAGGCCGTCTTCGAACTGATGGTCGAGGCCGAGCGCTTCGAGCACGCGGCGCGCTTGCGTGGTGACTTCGGGGCCGATGCCGTCGCCGGCGAGGATCGCGATCAGTGCCAAGGTGCAGTTCCCTTCAATCGCCCGCCAATGCCGAGCCGAAGCGCGTCACGCAACCGCCCTTTTCAGCCGATCGACCAACCGCGCACGGGCATCGAGCGTCACCGCGCGGCGATCGACCAGGATCGAGCGCGCCAGCGCCTCGCCGGTGAGCGCGAGCGCTGCGAAGATCTCGTCCCAATGCGGGGTCTGCCCGGTGGTCAGCGCGAGCGGCAGCGATTCGCGTTCGAGCCCGTAGCCGAGCTCGGCGAGCAGCAGCAGTTCGTAGCGCGCGAGCGCCAGCGCCCAGCCGCGCGCGGCGGGGGCCGCCTCGATCACCGCGATCGTCGCATCGAGCGCGGCGTAGAGCCGCGGATAGGGCTGCGCCTCGGGGAGCGCGGTGGCGGTCAGCGTCGTCGCCCATTCGAGCGCGAGCGCGGCGAGCGGCTCGGCGAACAGCGGCGCGCGGCTGGTGACGAGCTCGACCGTGAGGCTGGCGAGCTGATCGTCGGTGCGCGCGCGCCATTCGCCGATCACGCGATTGGCGGGTTGCAGGATCGGGCGGATCCGCGTCGAGCGTCCGCCGCGGACATAGCCTGCCTGCAGACCATGCTCGGCGGTGAGCGCCCGCACGATCGCGCCGTGCTCACCGTGATGGCGGATCGCGAGGATCAGGGCTTCGACGCGCAGGTGCATCGCGCAGGGTTTAGCGTCGATCCGGAAATTGGCTAGGTTCTGGATGCCGTCATTGATAGCGCAGCGTGTTGCCGAACCCCGCATTCTCCTTGGTCATCTTCGCCAGCTTGCGGAGCTGGGCGCGCACGTGCCGCTCGAAACGCGTATCGTCGTTGATCCCCGCAACGCGATATTCGTCCTGACCGACGAGATCCTTGATCCCTTTGGCGAGCACGGCTTGCTCGTCGGTACCGCTCCGCGCGAGCAGCGTCTGACACACCCATTCCTCGGCCGCCGCCTTGTCATAGTCGTCGCGCGCCTCATAGCCGCGCCGGTCGGCCGCGGCCTGATCGAGCTTGGCGGCCGCGACGCGACGCTCGAGCCATGTGCGGACGAGGGCGCCATCCCATGGCGTTGCGGGGTCGGTCATGCTGCGCTCCGGACGGATTTGGCCTCCGCCATAGCGCGCGGGCGGAGCGACGCCAGCCTTGCGCGCATTGCCTTGTGTTTCGCGCGGCGGCGGGGCACCCCGTTTCCCGGATGCAGACAGAAGCGACCCTCGAAACCACCCTGCTCGGCCCGTTGCTGCCCGATCGCGCCTGTGGCGATTGCGTCGCCTGCTGTGTCGAGCTGACGGTCGATACGCCCGAATTCCAGAAGCCGGGTGGAACGCCGTGCCGGCATCTGACCCCGCAAGGGTGCGGCGTCCATGCCGAGCGCCCGCATATCTGCCGCACCTGGTTCTGCGCGTGGCGCCGGGTCGCAGCGCTCCCCGAGGCCGCGCGTCCCGATCGATCGGGGCTGCTCGTCTCGCTCAACTTCGAACGCGCGCCGCGCAATTGCTTCGAAGGCGTATCGATCGTGGTGCGCGCGCTCGCCGGGCGGCAGGCGATCGACACGGCGATGGCGGCGACCGTGTTCGACAGCCTGTGCGATCAGCTCGTGCCCGTCTGGTTCAGCGACGGCGCGGAGAAGATGCTGATGCATCCCGATCGCGAGGTCGCCGATCTCGTTCTGTCGGGCGCGCCCGCCCCGGCGCATCTGTGGGACGAAGTCGCCGCGTGGCGCGAGCGCTACGGGGTGTTCGCGCAGGACGGCTAGCGTCGGACGCGCCGCGCGAGGCTTTCCAACCCGAGCCGCGCGACCGCGCGCTTGGCGGATCGCGCGGCGTGGTCGAACGCCACCAGCGCCGCAATCGTCGCGCGGTTGGCGAGCGTCGGGCGGAGCAGCAGCACATCGCGGCACGCGACGCGATCGGTCGAGAAGCTGCGCTTGTGCTGGCCGTCGCCCTCGGTGAAATCGAAGCGCGCGAGGCCCGGCTCGGCGTAGAGGTCGCGCATCGCTTCGAGCATCAGCACGCCGCCGGGCGACAGCTCGTTATACGCCGGGTCGTGGCCGACATGGTCGTAGCGCACCGTTCCCTCCACGATCGGGCAGTAAAGATAGGCCGCGGGTTCGTCCGCGATGTAGAGCAACCACGCGCGCACATGGCCCGCCGCCGCCTGCTCGGCCATGCTGTTGCGGAAGGCCGCATCGTCGGGCAGCCCCCCGCCGAGCAAGCGCTCCTGATAGGTCCGTTGCGATATCCGCCGCGCGACCGCGTGGAAGGCCTGGAGTTCGGCGGGGCTGCGGTAGCGCCGGACGTCGAGCGTACCGCCCGACAGCTCGGCCAGCCGCCGGGTCTTGCGCTTGAGGCCCGAGCGCGTGTTGCCCGACAGCGCCGCCTGATACGCCGCGAAGCCGATCGTCAGATCGGCGTAGTGCCGCGGATAGCGTTGGCGCTCATAGCACAGCATCCTGCCTGCGGCGCGGCGCAGCGGCGCGAGGGCGCGTTCGGGGAGCGAGGTCACGGCATAACCATGGGCGACGCGGTCGAGCGGCGGCAGGACCGGCAGCGCGCCCGCGACGATCGCGTCGAGCGACGGCGACACCCGCACCAGCCGCCGCGCGACCGAACCAAGCGTGCGCGCGCCGATCTGGAAGCGCAGCCGCACCGGCTCCGCGGCAGGCGGCGTCATGCCGCGCGCTCGGCCACCATGTTCGACCATAATTGCTCGGCCTGGCGCCAGCGCGTGCGCAGCGGATCGGGGGCGAGCGGCGCGTCGTTCTGTTCGAGCCGGAGCGCCGGGCGGTCGGCGAAATGCACCGTCGGCATCGTCTCGGCCCGCTCGGCGAGCAGGCCGCACAATGCTTCGAAACGCCGCACATGCACCGTGTTGGGCCGCGTCCCCGCGCGATTGGCGAGTTCGAAGCCATGGCTGACGATGCTCACCGCGGCATGGCGGTGGAGCGCGGCATGGTCGAGCGCGGCGCGCATCTCGCCGACCGACAGCGCGCAGATCTGGAAATTGCGGAGCGCGCCGGGGCGTTCCTCGATCACCGTCACGGGCACTTCGATCACGCCGTCGCGCAGCAGCGGAGAGATGTGGCGCGCGGGCAGATCGATCGCGCTCGGCCAGGGATGTTCGCCACCATTGTGGCTCGCGTCATAGGTAAAGCCGAGTTCGCCGAGGACGCGCAGCGTATCGGCATTGGCGCTGTACGATCCGGCGCGAAACGCGATCGGATGCGGCGCGCCGGTCGCGACGAGGAGGTCGGTCGCGCCGGCGATCAACGCGCGCTGTTCGGCGAAGCTGTATTCGGCAAGTTCGAAACGCGAGGCGCTCGCGCCGCCATCGCCCGATACCGCGCTCGTCCAGTTGGGGTGGAGGTGGAGCTGCACCTCCTGCCCCGCGGCGAGAATCTTCCCGACGATCGCGCGCAGCGGCGCGAGCCCGAAGGTCATCGCCGGCATCGGATCGACGAAGAAGCACGCCTTCAACCCGTGCTTCGCGAGCGTATCGAGCTTGTAGCTGACGCCGACCCCCGCCGGCTCGAGCGAGCGCGCGAAGATGTCGGCACTGGCGAGGCCGTCGCTGTGATGCCGCCACATCACTTCGGTGTCGATCGTCAGGAAAACGGGCGTTGTCATCCCGCCCAGCGATAGCGCGCCGGGCGTAAAGATTTGGCAAAGTCCGTTTGTCGCATTGTGGTGCTGCCGGGTATCAATCCCCGGTCAGAATGCGATCGACCAGCTGCTTGACGGTCGGCACGAAGCCGTTCGAGTAGAACGGATCGCGCTTGAACTGATACGCGCCGTGGCCGGCGAACATCAGATTCTGCTCGACATCGCCACCGTGGGCGATGTCCTGCAGCGTTTTCTGGATGCAGAAGCTGCGTGGATCGGCGAGGCGGCCGGTCGAATTGGTCTCGGTGTCCGACCAGGACGAGAAGGCGCACTGGCTGAGACAGCCCATGCAATCGGCCTGGTCCTTGCGGATCACGCCCTTATCGGCCGTGGTGACGAAGACGAGCGTGTTGTCGGGCGTCTTGAGCGCATCGGTGAAGCCCTCGCCGAACCATTGCCGCGCGCGCAGCAGGTCGCCGCGCGTCACCCAGAAGTTCTTGCCCTTCACCCCGACGTCGAGCTGGTAGGTGTGATCGCCCGCGCTCTGCGTCGAGAAGGCGATCTGGCGCTCCGAGCGCGCCTGCAGGTGGCGCAGGAACGGGTTGAGCACCGCGCTCGAATAGAAGCCGGTCGGCGAGAAGCGGTGCAGCAGCACCTCGCCTTCCTGGATGTTGGTCAGCCGCGCCTTCCACTCTGCAGGGATCGGGCTTTCCTGCGTCAGCAGCGGGCGCGTGCCGAACTGGAAGGCGATCGTGCCGAGCTCGGGATTGTCGATCCAGTTCGACCAGTCGCGTAAGTACCAGACGCCGCCCGCCATGACGATCGGCACGCTGTCGGCGATCCCGCCCTCGCGCATCGTCTCGCGCAGCGCCTTCACCCGGGGGAACGGGTCCTGCGGCATCAGCGGGTCTTCGGCATTCGACAGGCCGTTATGCCCGCCTGCGAGCCACGGATCCTCATAGACCACCGCCGACAGCCAGTCGGCCGCCTTCGAGTAAGCGCGCTTCCACAGCGCGCGGAAGGCGCGGCCCGAGCTGACGATCGGGAGGTAGCTGACCTCGTACGACGCCGCGATCTCGGACAGCTTGTACGGCATGCCCGCACCGCAGGTCACGCCCGCGACGAGGCCACGCGTGCGCTCGAGCACGCCGTGCAGGATCCGCTGCGCGCCGCCCATTTCCCACAGCACGTTGATGTTGATCGCGCCCTTGCCGCCGGCGATGTCGAACGCCTTGCGAACCTGCTGGACGGCGCCCTCGATCGCATATTCGATTAGCTCTTCGTGGCGCTCGCGCCGCGTCAGCGCCTTGTAGACCTGCGGGATGATCTTGCCGTCGGGGTCATAGCTGTCGGCATTGACCGCCGACACCGTACCGATGCCGCCCGCCGCCGCCCAGGCGCCCGCGCTCGCATGATTGGTCGCAGCGACGCCCTTGCCGCCCTCGACGAGCGGCCAGACCTCGCGGCCGCCATAGACGATGGGCTTCAAACCAGTGAACAACGTGACGGCCTCCGACTTAACTTACGTTCTGTTATACGCTTTGGACGCCCGATCGGGCAAATCGCTAATCGGCAAACGCTTCGGGGCGTCCGATAACGCTGCCATAGAGCTGTGCATAGCGCGCGATCATCGTGGCCTCGTCATACTCGGCCACCGCCTTGCGCCGGTTGAGCTCGCCGAGCCCCTTGCGTGCTTCGGGCGTCGCCTGCGCGAGCGATTCGAGCGCGTCGCGGATCAGCACCTCCTGGTCGCGCCGTTCGATGAAGCTGCTGTTCTCGGGGACGACCATTCTGAGCACGTCGCCGACCGGGGTCGAGACGATCGGCAGCCCCGCCGCCATGCCTTCGAGCACGCAGATCGGGAACTGCTCGGACCTGGACGACAGCGCCATGATGTCGAACAGACCGATATATTCGTGCGGGTTGGGCAGGAAGCCCGGCATCACGAGCTGGTCGGCGACGCCCATCCGCTCGGCGGCATCGAGGATCGCCTGGCGCTCGGGCCCCTCCCCCACGATCACCAGCCGCGCGCGGGTCGACAGGCCGCCGAACGCGCGGACCAGCATCGGCAGGTTCTTGACCTCGCGCAGGCCAGCGAGCGTGCCGATCACGAGTTCGCCGGGCTTGCGCTTGAAGCCGGGGATTGCATTGGGTTTGGGCGGGATCGCGTAGCGCGCGGTGGCGATGCCGTTGGCGATGCGGTGGACACGCTCGCGCGGCTGTTTCCAGGTCTTGAGCGCAATGTCTTCGAGCGTCTCGGACGGGACGACGAGCGCAGCGGCCTTGGTCAGCGCGAAGCGCCGATAGATGTTGCGCTCGGCCTTGAGGCCCTTGGCTTCGTCGGCGTTGAAGCCGTCTTCGTGATGCACCAGCGGCGGCACGCCCTTCGACGACACGCGCCGTGCCATCGCCCCGTCGATCGCGCCCCAATTGTAGGTCAGCACGAGGTCGAAGCGGCGCATGTACGCCGCGATCGCCTCGTAGCGCTTGACCGAGGGCGAGCCGGTCAGCGGCGGCGGATCTTGCGCGATCTCATAATCGACGCCCTTGGCGATGGCGTCGCGCGCGCCGTACTGGCCGTCCATGCCCGACACGATCGTGTGGCGCGCGCGGTCGCCGAATGCGTTCATCAGGCGCACCGCGCGCGCCTCCTTGCCGCCGAGCGAAAAGGTCGAGTGCAAGTGCAGGATGTTGACGGGCCGGCTCATTTCCGCGCGGCGTTAGCGCGAAATGACAGCGGCGTCATCTGTTGCGAGCGCGGCTGCATATTCGCGCAATGCCGCGCACAGGTCGTCGCGTTGCGCGGCGAATACGGTTGCCGGGTCGACCTGCCCGTCATTCGCCTCGATCCGTTCGCGCGGCAGCGTGAGCGCCGGGCGTGTCTCGAGCGGCTGCATCTTCACGAAGCTGCACACCTGCGCGAGTTGCTCGCCACCGCGCGCGCCGCCGTGGCCGCCATAGGTGACGATCAGCGCGGGTTTGCCGGCCCATTCGCGGTAGAGATGGTCGATCGCATTCTTGAGCGGGGCGGGATAGCCGCCATTATATTGCGGCATGACGAAGACGAAGCCGGGCGCGGCGGCGATCTTCGCGCTCCAGGCGCGGGTGTGGTCGTGGGTGTAGTGGCCGGTCTGCGGCATGCCCGGTTCGTCGTCCATCGGGAGCGGCCAGTCGGCGAGGTCGACGGTCTCGAACGCGGCGTGGGTGGTTTCGCGGGCGAGCGCGGCGATCCAGGCGGCAATCTTGGGGGAGATGCGCGTCGGGCGCAGGCTGCCGGCGATGACGAGGGTTGGGGAAGGTGTCATCGGATCTTTCTCCTCCCCTCCCGCTTGCGGGAGGGGCTGGGGGTGGGCGCGCGCTATCGCCGGGAGCGGACGCTGATAGCGCGA
>NZ_JH584241.1:746808-769446 GCF_000241485.1 Sphingomonas sp. PAMC 26605 | reverse complement strand
CGCTATCGCCGGGAGCGGACGCTGATAGCGCGAGCCCACCCCCTACCCCCTCCCGCAAGCGGGAGGGGAGAGATTCAGGCGAACGCGGTCTTCGGAATATGCGTGATCCGGCAGCCGAGATCCGCTTCGCCGCTCGCCACGACATAGTGGTCGCCGGCGTCGGCGATCCCCGTGGTGAACACGACATTGTCGAGATACATCAGATCCTTGATCGGATCGGTCAGCGCCGGATTGGCCTCGAGCAGCGCATCGTGGCTGGTCTTCAAGACCACACTCGGATCGTCGCGATCGAGCAGCGACCAATAGGTGCGATACACGCCGACCAGCCCCATCGGCTCGACGCCGTGCCACAGCGTCAGCCAACCCTCGTCCGTGAGAATAGGCGGCGCGCCGCCGCCCATCCGCGCGGTCGCGATCGTCTTGGCGTGCGGGCGGATGCCCGGCTTGTCGTACGGCTTCCAGTGCAGCGCATCGGGCGAACTGGCGAGGTTGATCGACGGGCCAGACCGCCACTCGCTCCCCGGCGGATAGGCGAAGTACAGGTCGCCGAGCGGGCGCGTCTGCGCGAAGAATTTGTCGCCGATCAGCCCTTCGAAGATCAGCATGTCCTTGTTCTGGTGATCGAGCACGATCCCCTCGAGCTGCCAGTCCATCGCATCGGCGGACGAATAGAGCGTCGTCGAATGCCGCTCGGGGCTGACCGAGCAGCTCGTCATCAGATAGCGATCGCCGACCTTGCTGATCCGCGCATCCTCGACGCCGTAGCATTGATACGAGTCACGTGGCGCGATCGCCTTGTCGTAATGGACCTGCTCGATCTTGGTCCCATCGGCGTTGAGCTCGACCGGCAGCAGCCACGACAGCGAGGTCAGCGCCATCACCTTCCAGCCGCCGCCGCGCATCATGAATTTGCGCGGGTCGGCGGTGTCGACATGTTCGAGCGGCCAGGCGTCGAGCGCATAGCTGTGCTCGGTCCAGCGGATCGCATGGATGTGCTGGTCGCGGATCGGCGTCTTGAGCGCCTCGGCAACGCGCACCATCAGCAACAGGTTGCCGTTGGGCAGCCGCGTCATGCCGGGGTTGAACGCGCCGAGCACATAGGTCTCGGCATCGACCTTTCCGGCGAGCGGCGACTGCGACAGATCGACGTCGCGCGGCGAGAAGATCAAGGCGTCATGCGAAAAGGTCATTCACCCTCCTGCGCTCGCGGGGAAATCACGAGCTGTTGGATCACGGTCCGCCGTGGCTGGGTCAGCATATAGTGCACGCCGACCGCGATGTCCTCGGCGCGGAGCGAGGTTTCCTCGTGGATCATCTTGCGCTGCTCCTCGGGGGTGATGTCGGGGAGCTGCATGTTGGAGCCGGTCTTGCCGGGCTCGATCAGGCCGACCTTGATCCCCTTGGGGCCGAGTTCGCGGCGCAGCGCCTCGGAAAACGCCGCGATGCCCGCCTTGATCCCGGCATAGACGGTCGAGCTCGGCCCGAGCACGTGTGCGCTCATCGAGCCGATCAGGATGATGTCGCCATGCCCTTCGAGTCTGTCGACCGCGGCGTGCGCGCTGAGCAGATAGGCGGTGAAATCGACCGCGATCGCGTAACGCAGTTCGGGCTCGCTCATCTGCGTCAGGCCACCTGCGGCGACTGCGGCGTTGATCACCGCGCAGTCCAGCCCGCCGAGATAGTCGCTGGCCTGTTTGAAGAAGCTCAGCACGTTCTCGGGATCGGACAGTTCGGTGGTGATGCCGTCGGCCTCGCCGCCGACTTCGCGGATGCGCTCCAAGGCGTCGTCGAGATAATCGGGGTTGCGGCCGCAGATGAACACTTTCGCGCCCTCGGCGGCGAGCAAGACGGCGATCGCGCGGCCGATCCCGGTGGTGCCCCCGGTGATGGCGACGCGCTTGCCCTTGAGGCTGGTCACGGCGGTATGCGCGTCGGTAACGGTCTTCATGCAGAGCTCCTGTTATGCAAGCGAGACGCGTGGTGGCACGCGCGGTTCCGCTTCTTCTTCTCCCCTCCCTGGAAGGGAGGGGTCGGGGGTGGGTCGGCCCGTGGCGGCGGCGGCCCTCTCTTCAGGCCAACCCACCCCCAGCCCCTCCCTTCCAGGGAGGGGAGGAAAACTAGATCGCGATCCGAGACAATAGACGATCGATTCCTGCCACCGCGGCGGGCTCGCTCAAGGTCGGCGCATGGCCGACTTGGTCGATCGTGACAAGCTCGCCATGATCGAGCGCCGCGACCATCTGCTCCGCCGTCGTCGCCGAAAGGACATCCGACACGGCGCCGCGCACGACGAGTGTGGGGACATCCTTCAGCACCGCGAGCGCGCGCCACATGTCGGGGCCGGCTTCGTTGCCGGGCACGCGGAACGGCTCGGCGATCTTCATGTCGTAGTCGAGCACGATCCGCCCCGCACTGTTGAGCCGGTAGAGCCGCTTGGCCATCGCCAGCCAATCCTCGAGCGTGAAGGCGGGATAGACGTCGCCATTCGCCTCGGCGACCGCGCGCGCGGCGTGGAGCCAGGTCGGCCAGGTGTTCGACTTGCCGACATAGCCGCGGATCCGCGACAGCCCCTCGGCCATGATGTCGGGCCCGACATCGTTGAGCAGCACGCCCGCGACGCTCTCATGCGCGGTGCCGGCGAGCAGCATCGTCACGATCCCGCCGAGCGAGGTGCCGAACGCGACGTAGCGGTCGACGCCGAGCTCGCCGAGAAGCGCCTCGACGTCCTGGACGTAGCTGAGCGGGACATAGCTCATCGGATCCTTGGCATAGCCGCTCTCGCCGCGCCCGCGCAGGTCGATCGCGATCACGCGCCAGGCGGGCGACAGCCGGCGGGCGAGGTCGTCATAATCGCGTGCGTTGCGCGTCAGGCCGGGGAGGCAGAGGATCGGCGGGCGATCGGCGGGGCCGGGATAGTCGCGATAATGCAGCCGGACGCCGTCGTTCGACCACCAATATCGATTTTCATAAGGCGACATGGTCTGGTCCTGGGCCTGCGGCCACTTTCACGGGGTTGCGTCCGGCGGTCGGCGCCCTCCATATCCACGCATGAGCATCCCCCCGCAAGGCTGTCGGCCCGAAACGACCATCCTCGAACTGGGCGACGGTTTCTACGATCCGGTCGCCGCCGCCGACTTTCCACAAACCGTCCTGCGCTTCCGCAACGATCGTGCCGCAGCCGAGGTCGGGCTCGATCGCTTAAGCGACGCCGACTGGCTGCGGCACTTCGGTCGGTTCGCGCCGCTGCCCGGCAGCCTCGAGCAGCCGCTCGCCTTGCGCTATCACGGCCACCAGTTCCGCAATTACAATCCCGAGATCGGCGATGGTCGCGGCTTCCTGTTCGCGCAGCTGCGCGATGATCGCGGGCGGTTGATGGACCTCGGCACCAAGGGCTCGGGCACCACGCCGTGGAGCCGCTTCGGTGACGGGCGGCTCACGCTCAAGGGCGGGATGCGCGAAGTCCTCGCGACCGAGATGCTCGAGGCGCTCGGCGTCAACACCTCGCGCACCTTCTCGCTGATCGAGACCGGCGAGGCGCTCGAGCGCGGCGACGAACCCTCGCCCACCCGCTCGGCGGTGATGGTGCGCTTGAGCCACGGGCATATCCGCATCGGCACCTTCCAGCGGCTCGCCTATCTGCGCGATGCAGACGCAATGGAGCGGCTCGTCGGCTATGTGCTGCGCAACCTCTATGGCGAGCAACCCGGGGCGGATGCGCCGGTCCGCCTGCTCGATCTGGTGGTCGATCGCACCGCGACGCTTGCCGCGCGCTATATGGCGGCGGGTTTCGTCCACGGCGTGCTCAACACCGACAACATCAACGTGACGGGCGAGAGCTTCGACTACGGCCCGTGGCGCTTCGCCCCAACCTGGGACCCGGCCTTCACCGCCGCCTATTTCGACCATGCCGGCCTCTACGCGTTCGGCCGCCAGCCCGAGGCGATCCACTGGAACGCGACGCAGCTGGCGATTTCGCTGCGTGCTTTGGTCGAGGCCGAACCGCTGATCGCGGTGCTCGACACCTTTACCGAACGCTATCAAGGCGCGGTCTCCGCGGCGATCCTGTGGCGGCTCGGCGTCGTGCCGCGCGATGCGACGCGCGACCGCGCGCTGGTCCAGGCGATCGAGCGCGGGTTGCGCACGAGCGGAATGGCGATCGACCGTTTCTATTTCGATGCGTTCGGCGGCATCACGCCTGACGGCGCGGCGTTCGACGAACTGCGCGCTGCGCTCGAACCCTATGCGCAGCGCAAGACCCGCGACCATGCCTATTGGCATGGCGAACCCTGCGCGATGCTGATCGACGAGGTCGAGGCGATCTGGGCGGCGATCGACCAGCGTGACGATTGGGCGCCGTTCGACGCCAAGATCGCGCAGATCCGCACTATGGGCGAAGCGCTGCGCTAAAACCCCTCTCCCTCTGGGAGAGGGAGGGGCCCGCCGCGAAGCGGTGGGAGGGTGAGGGTCCACCCTGAATCTAGCGTCGGCGATGACATCGATCCTCACCCTTCCCACCGGCTGCGCCGGCGGGCCCCTTCCCTCTCCCACAAGGGGAGAGGGAGAGTAGTGGATTCCCGTCGCGATCTCAGGCAAGGACCGAGTAAATGTCGTCAGAACTCCTTTCCTACGAACCCGCCACCGGCGCCGAGCTCTGGCGCGGCGCGATCGGCGATGTCGATGCCGAAGTCGCCGCCGCGCGCGCGAGCTGGGCCGGCTGGGCGGCGCAACCGCTCGCCTACCGCGTCGAGGCGCTGCGCCGCGTCGCCAATGTCGTGCGCGCGCGCGCCGACGCCTTTGCCGACATCATCGCGCGCGAAACCGGCAAGCCGCTGTGGGAGGCGCATACCGAGGTCGATTCGGTCATCGCCAAGGTCGACATCTCGGTCACCGCTTATGCCGAACGCACCCCGCAACGCCGGCTCGAGGCGCAGATGGGCAGCCGGATGGCGCTGCGCCACAAGCCGCACGGCGTGCTCGCGGTGCTCGGGCCGTACAATTTTCCGGCGCACCTGCCCAACGGCCACATCGTCCCCGCGCTGCTCGCTGGCAATGCGGTCGTGTTCAAGCCGTCCGAAAAGACCCCCGCGACGGGCGAATTCCTCGTCGGCTGCTTCCACGCCGGCGGCATCCCCGAAGGCTGCCTCCGCCTGCTGATCGGCGGTGCGGCCGAAGGCAAGGCGCTCGCCGCGCATGACGGGATCGACGGGCTGCTGTTCACCGGCTCGGCGCATACCGGGATCGCGCTCAACCGCGCGTTCGCAACGCGCCCCGAAAAGATCCTCGCGCTCGAAATGGGCGGCAACAACCCGATCATCGTGTGGGACTCGCCCGATCTCCACGCCGCTGCGGTCGTCGTCGTGCAATCGGCGTTCACTTCGGCCGGCCAGCGCTGCACCGCCGCGCGGCGGCTGATCGTCGACCAGAAGCTCTACGATCCGCTGATGGCCGAGGTCATCAAGCTGATGAAGCGGATCATCGTCGACGAGCCGCACGCCAGCCCCGCGCCGTTCATGGGCCCGGTGATCGACAATGACAGCGCCGATCTGCTGTCGGAAAGCTTTCTCGAGCTGATGATGCGCGGCGGTCGCCCGCTGCAGCATCTCGAGCGCCCGCTCCCCAACCGCCCGTTCCTGCGCCCCGCGCTGATCGACACGACCGACCTCAACGACCGCCCCGATATCGAGCTGTTCGGGCCGATCCTCCAGGTCATCCGCAAGACCAGCTTCGAGGATGCGATCGTCGAGGCCAACAACACGCGCTACGGCCTGTCGGCGTCGCTGCTCAGCCAGGACCCCGCGCTGTACGACCAGTTCTGGGCGAATGCGCGCGCCGGCATCGTCAACTGGAACAAGCCGACCAACGGTGCTTCCTCCAAGGCGCCGTTCGGGGGAATCGGCTGGTCGGGGAATCATCGCCCGAGCGCCTATTATGCGGCGGACTATTGCGCCTATCCTGTGGTATCGAGCGAAGCCGATCAGGCACGCGCGAGCATCGGGGTGGGGCTAAGGGATGGATGAAGACGCTTGCGGCGTCGAGCGGTTGCGGGACGATCCCGCGGTCACAGCGATGCTGGAGCGAATTTGCGATATCTCGACGATGGGCTTTGCCGCCGTCGCCCGCGTAACCGACAGCCAGTGGATCGCCTGCCAGGTGGTCGATCGGATCGAGTTCGGGCTCGAGGCGGGCGATGAGCTCGCCCTGAAGACCACGATCTGCAACGAGATCCGGCAAGGCGGGCACGCCGTCGTCATCGACACGGTATCGGGCAATCCCGACTGGCGGACGCATCCGACGCCGATGCTGTATGGCTTCGAGAGCTATATCTCCTTCCCGATTCGCCGGTCCGACGGCAGCTTCTTCGGGACGCTGTGCGCGATCGACCCGTCGCCACGCCCGATCGGCACGCCCGCCATCGCGCAGTTGTTCGAACGCTTCGCCGCGGAAATCGGGGCGTTGCTGGGCTGAGCGGCACCTTTGGTCGCAAAGCGATGGAACTGCTGGCGTTGCAATGCTTTGGGCGTGGCGTGAAACACGAACCCGTAGCCGATGGCCCCACTCCCCGCGCCCGCAAGCTCAAACTCGAGTCGGATAATTGCCTGGCGATCGCGATCCGCGAACGCGAACCCGAGGTCGCTGCGATGCTGATCGACGAAGCCGCCAAACTCGCGCGCCGCGTCAAGGAGTTGCGCGACAAAGCGTGATCGCCCACCGCCCCGATAGGCAAAAGTTTGGCTACCCCGCCCCCAAGCAAGCTTGAATTGCCCCGCACACTGGTCCAGCCCATCTGACAACGATGGCCACATTGCTCGATCCGACCGCGCGTGGGCGCGTCATTCTCGTTGGTGCGGGGCCCGGCGACCCCGGCTTGCTCACCGTGCGCGCCGTCGCGGCGCTGGGGCAAGCCGATGTCGTGGTGCATGACGGGCTGATCGATCCGCGCGTGCTCGACCTCGCGCCCGCGACGGCGCAGCGCATCTCGGTCGCCAAGAAGCGCGCACGCCACACGCTGCCGCAGGAAGCGATCAACGCCTTGATCGTCGCGCATGTGAAGGCCGGTGCGATCGTCGTGCGGCTCAAAGGCGGCGATCCGTTCATCTTCGGGCGCGGCGGAGAGGAAGTCGAGGCGGTGCGCGCCGCGGGGCTACCGGTCGAGGTGATCCCCGGCGTGTCGGCAGCGCTCGGCTGCGCGGCCGAGGCGATGCTGCCGCTCACCCACCGCGACCATTCGAGCGCGGTCAGCTTCGTCGCGGGCCAGTGCAAGGGGCTCGCCGATCAGGACTGGTCGGGGCTCGCCGGCAAGGGCCGCACGCTCGTCATCTATATGGGCGTCGCGACCGCCGACGATATCGCCGACAAATTGATGCGCGACGGCGTCGCGCCCGAAATGCCCGTCGCGGTGCTCGAGCGCGGCACGCTGGCGGGCGCGCGGGCGATGCGGACGTTGCTCGCCGATCTGGGCCACATGGTCGCACGCGAGAAAGTGGCGAGCCCGGCGATCATCGTCGTCGGCGACGTCGTCGAACTGTCCGACGCCGAGGACAAGCTCGGCGCCTGGGCCAAGATTGCGGAGTCGATTGCGTGAGACTGTTGACCGGGAATGATCTGCCGACGGGCGACGTGGTGTGGTGGACCGGCTCGGGCTGGTCGCGCCATATCGAGGATGCCGGCGACGTCGGCGACCAGGGCGAGAGCATCGCGCGCGCCGAGGAAGGCGCGCGGCGCGTCAACGTCCCCTATGTCATCGACGCGACGCTCACCCCTGAGGGCCCCCGCCCCGCGCACATCAAGGACCGCGTCCGCGCGCTCGGCCCGACGGTGCGTGCGGATCTGACGTTGAAGCCGGCCGACCCCAATGCTGGCAGTTGGGTGATATGAATTTGGTTCACGCGAAGTCGCGAAGGCGCGAAGAAGGGTTGGTTCGCGCGGAGACGCGGAGACGCGGAGGTGGTGCGCTCGCCGCGCAGCGGCTCTCATCCCTTCGGGCGACGGGAGCAGGGATTTGCGCTGACGCGCGCGGTCGCCGCGAGCGCATCCTCTCCGCGTCTCCGCGTCTCCGCGCGAACCAGACTTCTTCTGCTTTCGCGCCTTCGCGTCTTCGCGTGAACACCCCTTCTCCGACCGCCCCCGGAATCGACCATGTATAAATACGACCAATACGACCAGCAGATCGTCGACACCCGCGTCGAGGAGTTCCGCGACCAGGTGAAGCGCCGCCTCGCCGGCCAGATCACCGAGGACCAGTTCAAGCCGCTCCGGCTGATGAACGGGCTCTACCTGCAGCTCCACGCCTATATGCTGCGCGTCGCGATCCCCTATGGCACGCTCGACAGCCGCCAGATGCACATGCTCTCCCACATCGCGCGCAAATATGACCGCGGCTACGGCCATTTCACGACTCGGCAAAACCTTCAGTTCAACTGGATCAAGCTAGAGGACGCACCCGACATCCTCGCCGAACTAGCGACGGTCGAGATGCATGCGATCCAGACCAGCGGCAATTGCATCCGCAACATCTCGTCGGATCAATATGCCGGCGCCGCCGCCGACGAAGTCACCGATCCGCGTGTCTGGGCCGAACTGCTGCGCCAGTGGAGCACGTTCCACCCCGAATTCACCTATTTGCCGCGCAAGTTCAAGATCGCGGTGATCGGCGCCGACGAGGATCGCGCGGCAATGCGGCTCCACGACATCGGCATCCAGATGGTCCGCCGCGACGGCGAGCTCGGCGGAAAGATCTTCGTCGGCGGCGGCATGGGCCGCACGCCGATGATCAGCCACGAGATTCGCGATTTCGTGCGGAGCGACGATCTGCTGAGCTATCTGGAAGCGTGCCTGCGCGTGTACAATCGCTACGGCCGGCGCGACAATATCTACAAGGCGCGGATCAAGATCCTGCTCCACGAGATCGGCCCCGACGAATATCGCCGCCAGGTCGAGGAGGAGTTCGTCGCGGTCAAGGCGCTCGGGCTCGATCCGCCCAAGGCCGAGTTCGACCGGATCACCGCCTTCTTCGCCGATCCCCCCTTCGTCGCCCCGGCGGAGGCCGGGGCCGCTGCGTTCGGGGCAGCCGATGGGACAAACACCCCAGCGGCCCCGGCTTCCGCCGGGGCGACGGATGATCCGGACTTCCTGCTGTGGGTCGATCAGAACACCGCCGCGCACAAGCAGCCCGGCTATGCGATCGTCACGATCAGCTTGAAACCGACCGGCGGTATCCCGGGTGACGCGACCGCCGAGCAGATCGACCTGATGGCCGATCTCGCCCAGCGCTACAGCTTCGACGAACTGCGCGTCACGCACGCGCAGAACATCGTCCTGCCGCACGTCCGCAAGGCCGATCTCTACACGATCTGGCAGCAGCTCGACGCCGCCGGCCTCGCCCCCGCCAATCTCGACCTGATCAGCGACATCATCGCCTGCCCCGGCCTCGATTATTGCAGCCTCGCCAATGCGCGCTCGATTCCGCTCGCGCAGAAGATCACCGAGCGCTTCGCCGATCCCGCACGCCAGCGCGACATCGGCGAGCTGAAGGTCAAGATCAGCGGCTGCATCAACGCCTGCGGGCATCATCATGCCGGGCACATCGGCATCCTCGGCGTCGACAAAAAGGGCGTCGAAAATTACCAGCTCTCGCTCGGCGGATCGGGCGCGGAAGATGTCAGCCTCGCCAAGATCACCGGCCCGGGGTTCGACGAGGACGGCGTGGTCGATGCCGTCGAAAAGGTCACCAATGTGTATCTGGCGCAGCGCGAGGGCGGCGAACGCTTCCTCGATACTTATCGCCGCATCGGCATGGAGCCGTTCAAGGAAGCGCTTTATGGATAAGCCCATCACCGTCGCCCCGGCGCAGGCCGGGGCCGCTGCGTTGGACGCGCAAGCCCAGCCTCAGGGCGGCACCGGCCTGCGCCGGGGCGACGCGAGTTTCGACGAGCCTGCCGTCACGCTCGACGGGTTCCTCGATGCCCAAACCAACGCGACCGCGGTGCGGCTCGAGGCCGGCGACGATGCGCGCGCGCTGCTCCCCTATCTCGACCGGATCGCGCTGGTCGAGGTCAGCTTCCCGAGCTTCCGCGACGGCCGCGGCTATTCGGCGGCACGAATTCTCCGCGAGGCCGGGTACACCGGCGAACTGCGCGCGCAGGGTGACGTGCTCGTCGACCAGATGCCGCTGATGCAACGCTGCGGCTTCGACAGCTTTGCGCCCGAATCGGAGATCGACCCCGCGACGCTCGAAGCTTCGCTGAAGCGCTACGAGAACGTCTATCAGAAGGCCGCCGACGGGCGCGTGCCAGTCTGGAAGCTGCGGCATGGCTAGTGCGGCCCGCAAGCTCGACCTGATCGACGTCGCCCCCTTCTCCCCCGCCGATGCCGCGGCGATGGAGGCGCGCTTCGCCGGCGTCGACACGCGCGACATGCTCGGCGAGCTCCTCACTGGCGAGCTCAAGGGGCGCGTCGCGGCGGTTTCGTCGTTCGGCGCCGAGAGCGCGGTCCTGCTCCACCTGATCTCGCAGGTCGACAAGGACATTCCGGTCATTTTCCTCAACACGCAAAAGATTTTCGGTGCGACGCTCGCGTACCGCGACGAGCTGTCGGAAACGCTCGGTTTCACCGACCTGCGCGTGTTCCGCCCCGATCCGCGCCGGTTGGCGCAGAAGGACGCGACGGGCCTGCGCTGGAATTACGACCCCGACGGCTGCTGCGACCTCCGCAAGGTCGAGCCGCTGCGTCGTGCTTTGGCGCCGTTCGATGCGTGGATCTCGGGCCGAAAGGGTTTCCAGGCGGGCACACGCCTAGCGATGCCGCGCTTCGAGGAGGATGAGGGCCGGCTGAAGCTCAACCCGCTCGCGGCGTGGGACAAGGCCAGGCTCGACGCCTATTTCGAAGAGCACAAGCTGCCGCGCCATCCGCTCGAAGCCGACGGCTATCCCTCGATCGGCTGTGCGCCGTGCACGAGCAAGGTGCTGCCGGGGGAAGACCCCCGCTCGGGCCGCTGGCGCGGGTGGGACAAGGTCGAGTGCGGGATTCACGTGCCCGAGAAGCCGGGTGAGGAGCCGGTTTTCTAGGCGCCCGACCCGTCGCATTGACTGCACAAGGCGCTAGCCGGTCCGCCGTCCTGACTCCCCTCCCTTCCAGGGAGGGGAGGAACACCGCGGCGCGCCGCCACTTTGAATCTCAGTGAGCCGGTCCTATGCTTTGTCGCGTCGCCGCGTGGATCCGCCTCACGAAACCCGCTCGAAACTCAGCGTTCGCGCCGCGGTATCCGCCGCCACCAGCCGCACCGAGATCGCCTCGCCCGGCTTGCCCGCGGTCTTGACGCTCGTCAGCACCGCCAGATCGCACAGCTGGATCCGCGCGCCGTGTGCATCCGCATCGACGATCACCGCGCGGAAGACCTCGCCCTCGCGCCCGTGCAGCACCGCCGTCTCGGCCAGATCGATCACCGCGCGGTCGATCCGCCCGCCGATCGCGTCGGCGCGCGCCATCACCGGCGGGAGCGTGTCGAACGCCTGCGTCACCACATCGGGCACCGGCTGCCCGTTGGCGATCGCGAGCGCGGCGCGCACGACATAGCGGTCGGCCAGCCGCCGCAACGGCGCGGTCGCATGCGCATAGGTCGCCGCCATCGCCGCGTGCCACAGCACCACGCCTTCGCGGTACGGCGTATAGGTCGCTCCGCCCCCGCTACGGCGTTCGGCGATCATGAAGGCAGCCTGCGCCGGGTCGGCGGCAGACAGCATCGCGACGAACTGCGGCAGCGACACTGCGGCGGGCCAGTCTAGCCCGAGCCCCAGCGCGACATTGCGCAGCCGTTGCACCGCGCGGTCGTCGGGTCCGGCCATCACGCGGAACAGCCCGGTATGGTGCGCCTGCAACAGCGCAGCGACCGCCAGGTTGGTCGCGAGCGACAGCGCCGCGTTGCGATCCTCCGATTCGAGCCGAGGCTCGAAGGCCAAACGATAGCCGCCCTTCCCGTCGGCGATCACGTCCTGTTGCGGCGGATCGACGCGACTCGCGCCGCGCGCATCCTCGGCGGCGGCGATGCGGTTGGCCAGCTCGGCGAAATCGGGCGGGAGATCAGCATTGGTCACGCTGTCATAAGCGAGCTTCGCCCGACTGCGGATGGTCGCGCGCTCCGCCCCGTCGAGCGTCGGCGTGCCGTCGGGCGCGACACGCACCGTGAACACCACCGCCGGCCGCGGCCCGCTCGGCAACAGACTCGCCGCCCCTTCCGCGAGCACCGGCGGATAGAGCCCGGCCTTGCCGTCGGGCAGATACAGCGTCGTCCCGCGCTTCCACGCCTCGGCGTCGATCACCCCGCCATCATCGACGAACCACGCGACGTCGGCGATCGCATAATGCAGCAGCAGGTCGGCCCCGCTCCGCTCGATCGCGAACGCCTGGTCGAGGTCGGTCGAACTCGCCGGGTCGAGCGTGACGAACGGCATGGCGGTGCGATCGACATGCGCATTCGGCACGCGCTTGGCGGCCTCCTCCGCTGCCGCAAGCACCTGCGGCGGAAACGAGTGGGGCACGCCGAACTGTGTCCGGATCAGCGGCAGGCCAGCGGCCAGCACCGCGTTCGAATCGACGAGCGTCTTCAACCGCGCGGCCTCAATAGCCGCCGCCACCACCGCCGACCACAACGTCGCTGAAGCGCGTGATGTGCGGCTCGAACTTGAGCATCACCTTGCCGGTCGAGCCGTGGCGCTGCTTGGCGATGATCAGCTCGGCGAGACCATCGACGCGCGAGAGATGCTCGGACCATTGCGCATGCTTGTCCTGCACGCCCGCCGGGCTGTTGGCGCTCGGGATCTCGGGCTGGGCCATGTTGAGATAATAATCCTCGCGATAGACGAACATCACCATGTCGGCGTCCTGCTCGATCGATCCCGATTCGCGCAGATCCGACAGCAGCGGCCGCTTGTCCTCGCGCTGCTCGACCGCGCGGCTGAGCTGCGACAGCGCCATCACCGGGACATTGAGATCCTTCGCCACGCCCTTGAGGCCACGGCTGATCTCCGAGATTTCCTGCACGCGCCCGTCGCCCGAGCTCTTCGCCGAACCCGACAGCAGCTGAAGGTAATCGACGATGATCAGCCCCAGCTGATTGTTGTGCCGCCGCTGCAATCGTCGCGCGCGCGTATGCAGCGAGGCGATCGACAAATTGGCGGTATCGTCGATGAACAGCGGCAGGTTCTCGAGCTCGGCCGCGGTCGTCGCGAGCGCCTGGAATTCATGCCGGCTGATCTTGCCCGAACGCAGCACGTCCGAATTGATCCGCGCCTGCTCGGACAACACGCGCCCCGCCAGCTGATCGGCCGACATTTCGAGGCTGAAGAACGCGACCTTGGCGCCGAGCGAGCGCTCGGGATCGATCCCGTCGGCCATGTCGCGCATCCAGCGCTGCGCCGCGTTGAACGCGATGTTGGTGGCGAGCGAGGTCTTGCCCATGCCCGGACGCCCGGCGAGGATCATCAAGTCGGAGCGGTGCATGCCGCCGATCTTGGTGTTGATGCTCTCTATCCCGGTGGTGATGCCCGAGATATGCCCGCCCGAATTCAGCGCCACCTCGGCCATCTTCAGCGTCGTCTTGGCGGCCTGGAGGAAGCTCTTGGTCTGGCTCTCGGTCGCGCCGTCCGACGCGACCTTGTAGAGTTCCTCTTCCGCCGCTTCGATCTGCGCACGCGGATTGACCTCTTCCGACGTATCCATCGCGCGATCGACAAGGCCGCGGCCGACCGTCACCAGCGTGCGCAGCATCGCCAGATCGTAGATCTGCTTGGCGAACTGCCGCGCGCCGATCAGGCCCGCGCCCGAGCCGGTGAGCTGCGCAAGATACGCCGGGCCACCCAGCTCGCGCATCCCGGCGTCCTGCTCGAACATCGGGCGCAGCGTGACGGGGCTGGCGAGCATGTCGTTGCCGCGCAGCGTCTTGATCGCGCTGAAGATGCGGCCGTGGAGCGGCTCGAAGAAATGTTCGGCGTCGAGACGGTCGATCAGATCGTCGGCAAGGCGGTTGTCGATCATCATCGCGCCGAGCATCGCGGCCTCGGCTTCGACGTTCTGCGGCAGCGAGACGGTTTCGGGAACGGGCGGTGTGGGGAGGAATGCTGTGGCCATGGCGCCCTCATTCCACTCGCCGCCCGACCACTCAAGCGGATTGCGCTCACCCGGGTGTGAATCCCGTGGGCGGATGTTGTCCGCAGCCCCCGCCCCGGCTACGGCTGCAACAATGGCCGATCCGCGCATCATTGCCGTGACTCTCGACGAACGCACGATCCTGTGGCGCTCGGCCGATATCGAGCAGGAACGCCGCATCGCGATCTTCGACCTGATCGAGGGCAATCACTTCGCGCCGCAAAAGGCCTATCCCGACGGCTACGCCGGCCCCTACCGGATCGCGCTCAGCGTCGAGGAAGGCCGGCTCGGCATCGCGATCCATCGCGAGGACGACAGCCATCTCGAGACCTATGTGCTCGGCATGGGGCGCTTCCGCCGCCCGATCAAAGACTATTTCGCGATCTGCGACAGTTACTACCAGGCGATCCGAAACGCGACACCGGCGCAGATCGAGACGGTGGACATGGCGCGGCGCGGCATCCACAACGAAGCGGCGGAGCTGCTGAAAGAGCGGCTGGAGGGCAAGATCGAGATCGACTTCGACACCGCCCGCCGGCTGTTCACGCTGATCTGCGTTTTACATATCAAGGGCTGATCGCCCGAACGGGACTATCGTGGTAAAATATCGCCTGTGGGGCATTCGGATCGGGCTGTACGCCACGATCGTCGGCATTCTCGTCCTTGCTGCCATCATCCTCTGGGTTCTCGCGTTGAGCTGGCGGCCGACCGACCGCTTCGCGTTCCAGGGGCTCGACGTGTCCGCCGCCAATGGCGAGATCGACTGGTGGGCGGTCAAGCGCGGCGGCGCGGATTTCGCTTATGTCCGCGCGACGCGTGCGGACCAGCGTGATCCCAGCTTCGAAGCGAATTGGGCCGCCGTCGCCGAGACCGGCATGCGGCGCGGCGCCAGCCATGCTTACTCGCTGTGCCGCCTCGCCGCCGATCAGGCCAACGCCTTCAACACCACCGTCGCGCGCGACGATGGCGCGCTGCCCGCCGCGGTCGAACTCGATTTCAGCGACGACTGCACGTCGCGCCCGACCGCGCCGATCGTGCTCGACGAGCTGCGCCGCTTCATCGCGATGGTCGAATCGCACACCGGCAAGCCGCTGCTGATCAAGGTCAGCAAGCGCTTCGATGCCGCGTACGGCGTAACGCTGGCGATTCCGCGTCCGGTCTGGGCGATGCAGAATTTCTTCCCACCCGATTATCCGGCAAAGCGCTGGCGGATGTGGCAGGCGAGCGACATGCGGCGCATCGACGGAATCGATGGCCCGGTCCATTGGGATGTAGTGGCACCATGACGATGCAAGAGACTCTGATCGCGGCGGCGCGCACTGCGGCGCTCAATGCGCACGCGCCCTATTCGCGCTTCGCCGTGGGGGCGGCGGTGCTGCTCGCCGACGGGCGGATCGTCACCGGCGCCAATTTCGAGAATGCGAGCTACGGCCTGTCGCTCTGCGCAGAGACGGTCGCGCTCGCCACGGTCAACAGCGCGGGCGATTTCCGCGATGTGGTCGAGATCGGCGTGATCGGCGGTGCGATGGACATGGACGGACGCCCGACCGGCACCGCACCGGTCGGCCCGTGCGGTCGCTGCCGCCAGGTGATCAACGAAGCCGCGCAGATCGGCGGGCGCGACATCGTCGTGTGGTGCGGCGCGGCCGAGGGCGACGCGGTCGAACGCTATCTGCTGAGCGAGCTGCTGCCGCATGCCTTCGGGCCGGCGGATCTGGGGTTCGGCGCTTCGACCTGAAGACCCGAGTCGCGGGGCGCAGCGGCATGGCGAAGCCATGCCATCGGTCGGCGCTGTGGCGCCGCCGGCCGGACGCGGCTCGGGCTGGCGCTTAGCTTTCGCTAAGCGCCTCGCCGCCGCGTCTCAGACGTGGATCGCCTTGCCGCGCACGGCCATCGCGGCTTCCTTCATCGCCTCGCTATGCGTCGGATGCGCATGGCAGGTGTAGGCGATGTCCTCGCTGGTCGCGCCCATCTCCATGCCAAGCGCCGCCTCGGCGATCATCGTGCCGGCGGGCACCGCGATCGCCCAGACGCCGAGCACGCGATCGGACTTGGCATCGGCGATGATCTTCACGAAGCCGTCGGGCTCGTGGTTGGTCTTGGCGCGGCTGTTGCCCGCCATCGGGAACTTGCCGACCTTGATCTCGCCGCCGTTCTTGGTCGCCTGCTCGCGCGCGACTTCCTCGGTGAGGCCGACGCCGGCGATCTCGGGCCAGGTGTAGACGACGCTCGGGATCACCGCATGGTTCACGATGCCGGTCTGGCCGGCGATGTTCTCGGCGACCGCGATGCCCTCGTCCTCGGCCTTGTGCGCGAGCATCGGGCCGGGGATGACGTCGCCGATCGCCCATACGCCGGGGACGCTCGTCTGGAAGCGGTGATCGGTGTCGATCTGCCCGCGCGGGTTGGTCGACAGGCCGGCGTTTTCGAGGGCGAGGCCGTCGGTGTTGGGGCGACGCCCGATCGAGACGAGCACGCAATCCGCCTCGATCGTCTCGGCTGGGCCGCCTGCCGACGGTTCGACCGTCAGCGTCGCCTTGTCGCCGTTGACGGTGACGCCGGTGACCTTGGTCGAGAGCTTGAATTCGATGCCCTGCTTCTTGAAGATCTTGTTCGATTCCTTGCGGATATCGCCGTCGAAGCCGGGGAGGATCTGGTCGAGATATTCGACGCAGGTGACCTTCGCGCCAAGCCGGCGCCACACGCTGCCGAGCTCGAGCCCGATCACGCCGCCGCCGATGACGACCATATGCTCGGGCACCTTGTCGAGCTCGAGCGCGCCGGTCGAATCGACGATGATCTTCTGGTCGACGGTGACGCCGGGCAGCGGGGTGACCGACGAACCCGTCGCGATCACCACATCCTTGGCGGTGACGGTCTGCTCGCCGACCTGGACGGTGTGCGCATCGACGAACGCGCCGCGGCCCTTGAGCCAGGTAACCTTGTTCTTCTTGAACAGGAAGGCGATGCCGCCGGTCAGCTGCGTGACGGCGTCGATGCGCTGGGCGTGCATCTGCGGGAGATCGAGCTCGGGCGTGACCTTGATGCCCAGCTTGGCCATCGTGCCGTTGGCGGCGGCGTCGAAATATTCCGACGCGTGGAGCATCGCCTTCGAGGGGATGCAGCCGACGTTGAGGCAGGTGCCACCGAGCGTCTCGCGCGATTCGACGCAGGCGGTGCGCAGGCCGAGCTGGGCTGCGCGGATCGCCGCGACGTAACCGCCGGGGCCCGAACCGATGATGAGGACGTCGTAATCGTAATCAGCCATGATGGTGTTCGCCTTTCAGTCGGTTGCGTTTTGCCGCAACCAGATCGCGCGTGAAACCCAGCATTGCTTGAAGCTGGGCGCGGGTGAGTTGGGGATAGTCTGCTAGAATATCGTCAAGGCCGTAGCCGCCTTCAATGAGTCCCAGCAGGTGATCCAAATACAGTCGTGTGCCGGCGATGCGGACCTTGCCCATACAGACATCCTCGTCTGTGACGATGATACCGTCCCATGGGGTTCGGTGCTCGGGCGCCTTTGCCATTCGCCGTTCGCTACGTCAGGCCAAGATACGGACCGCGCCGTCGCCTGCCGCAGCGCAGGCAGCGGAAAGCCGCCGTAAGGCCGGAACGCCCTGCAGAATATATTCGAGTGCCAATTCGTCGCCGTCGTCGGCGAAGGCATCAGCGAGGTAGATATCGCTCTCCAGCATCGCCGCAATATCGTATCTGCCCCGCAAGGCCGCATCATCGATCTGGCGAAACGCCGTGTCGAAGGCTCCCATCTGCTCGGGGCTGATGATCCAGAACTCGTCCAGCCCCTCCACATCCTGGCCGACCGCCTCGCCGATATCGGCAATGATGCCGAGCGGGCTGTGGCTGTCATATGCCGCGCCGGTCAGCATGAAGTGAAGCGCGTGCCAGGCTTTGTCGAAGTCGATCAGATCGGCTTCGACATCACCGTCCTCGAAAGCAAATTCCTGCGCTTCGCTGGGGTCGCGCCGTAACGCCGCGATGTTCGACGGGCTTGCCCGCCGCAGGTACATCACCATCCCCATTGCAGCGCCCCCTCTTACAGGTCGATCAAAATCCGCGTCGGGTCCTCGATAGCATTTTTCAGCGCGACGAGGAACGTCACCGCTTCACGACCGTCGATCAGGCGGTGGTCGTAGCTGAGCGCCAGATACATCATCGGGCGGATCACGATCTGGCCGTTCACCACCACCGCGCGGTCCTCGATGCGGTGCAGGCCGAGCACGGCGGCCTGCGGCGGGTTGATGATCGGGGTCGACATCAGCGAGCCGAACACGCCGCCGTTCGAGATGGTGAAGGTACCGCCCTTCATCTCGTCCATCTTGAGCGTGCCGTCCTTGGCGCGCTTGCCGAAATCGCCGATCGTCTTCTCGACCTGCGCGACCGACATCTGGTCGGCATCGCGCACCACCGGCACGACGAGCCCGCCCGGCGACGACACCGCGACCGAGATATCGGCATAATCGTGATAGACGATCTCGTCGCCTTCGATCGAGGCGTTGACGCTCGGAATGTCCTTCAGCGCGAGGCACGCGGCCTTCACGAAGAAGCCCATGAAGCCGAGCCGGACGCCATGCTTCTTCTCGAACAGATCCTTGTACTTGGCGCGCGCCTCGATGACCGCGGTCATGTCGACGTCGTTGAAGGTCGTCAGCAGCGCGGCGGTGTTCTGCGCTTCCTTGAGGCGCTTGGCGATCGTCTGGCGCAGGCGCGTCATGCGGACGCGCTCTTCCTTGCGGCCCGAGGCGGCGGCAACCGATGCAGCGACCGGGATCGGCGCTGCGGCAGGTGCCGGTGCCGGCGCGGGGGTCGAAGCGGCAGCGGCTGCGACGTCGTCCTTGGTCAGGCGGCCGTCCTTGCCGGTGCCCTTGACCGTCGCGGGGTCGACACCGTGCTCGAGCACCGCGCGGCGCACCGACGGCGAGAGCGCGGCGGGCGTGTCGCGCGGGTCGGAGGCGGGCGCCTGCTGGCCGGCGGTCGCGGCGGGCGATGCCTGTGCTTCGGCGGGCGCCGCGGCGGGCGACTGGAGCACGGCGGGCTGCGGTGCTGCTGCGGCGGCCGGGGCGCCCTCGCCGGCATCGATCGTCGCGATCATCGCGCCGACGAGCACGGTGTCACCGACCTGCACGGCGTGCTGGCCCATCACGCCGGCGACCGGCGACGGGACCTCGACCGAGACCTTGTCGGTCTCGAGGCTGGCGATCGGCTCGTCGACTGCGACCTTGTCGCCGGGCTGCTTGAGCCATTCGCCGAGCGTCGCTTCGGTGATCGATTCACCGAGTACCGGTACTGTGACTTCGGTTGCCATGATCTTCTTCCGCTTTCTCGTTCCCCGGCGGAGGCCGGGGTCCAGTTACGCAACGCTTGCCGATCAAGCGCTTCGTGAATTTCCTACTGCCCTGCTCCTGGGCCCCGGCCTTCGCCGGGGAACGCGAGCAAGGCGACGTCTTATACCTTGCGCGTCCGGCGAATTTCCTCGCGGACGCTGTGGCCGAGCGCATCGGCGACGAGCGCCGCCTGCTCGGTCTGGTGGCGCTTCATCAGGCCCGTTGCCGGCGATGCCGACGCCGCACGACCAGCATAGCGCGCCCGCGTCACCGGACCGCCCGCTTCGACCAGACACTCCTCGATGAACGGATCGACGAAGGTCCAGGCGCCGTTGTTCTTCGGCTCTTCCTGCGCCCACACCACCGTCTCGAGGTTGGGCATGCGCTTGAGGCGCTCGACCAAAGGCTCGCCCGGGAAGGGGTAGAGCTGCTCGACGCGGACGATCGACGTGTTGGTGTCGCCCGCGGCGTCGCGTGCTTCCATCAGGTCGTAGGCAACCTTGCCGGTGCAGAGCACGAGGCGCTTCACGTCGGCATCGGCCGGGGCCGACGGATCGCTCAGCATCCGCTGGAAGTGGCTGTCGCCGGTGAAGTCGGCGGTCTTCGACACGGCCAGCTTGTGGCGCAGCAGCGACTTGGGCGTGAAGATCACCAAGGGCTTGCGGAACGAGCGGTGCATCTGCCGGCGCAGCAGGTGGAAATAGTTGGCCGGCGTGGTGCAGTTGGCGACCTGGATATTGTCCTGCGCGCAGAGCTGGAGGAAACGCTCGACGCGGGCGGACGAATGCTCCGGCCCCTGCCCTTCATAGCCGTGCGGCAGCAGCATGACCAAGCCGTTGGCGCGGAGCCACTTGGCCTCTCCGCTCGCGATGAACTGGTCGATCATGATCTGCGCGCCGTTCATGAAGTCGCCGAACTGCGCCTCCCACAGCACCAGCGTCTTGGGATCGGCGAGCGCATAGCCATACTCGAAACCGAGCACGCCATATTCGCTGAGCGGCGAATCGAGCACTTCGAAACGGCCGTGCTCGACGGTCGAAAGCGGACGATACTTGCTCTCGTTGGTCTGATCGACCCACACCGCGTGACGCTGCGAGAAGGTGCCGCGACCCGAATCCTGACCCGACAGGCGAACGCCATAGCCTTCCGAAAGCAGCGAGCCGAACGCCAGCGCTTCGCCGGTCGCCCAGTCGAAATTCTCGCCGGTCTTGAACATCGTCCGCTTGGCGTCGAGCACGCGGTTGAGCGTCTTGTGGACGGTCAGCCCCTCGGGGATCGTCGTCAGCGTGCGGCCGAGCGAGTCGAACAGCTTCTGCTCGATGCTCGTCTCGACGTTGCGGCGTGCGCTCTCCGAATCGGCGGGCGAGTGCAGCCCCGACCAACGCCCGGCAAACCAGTCGGCCTTGTTGGGCTTGTAGGTCGCGCCAGCCTCGAACTCGCCTTCGAGCAAGGTCGTGAACTGCGTGATGTTGGCGTCGATCCAGGCGCGGTCGATCACCTTCTGCTCGATCAGCTTCTGGCCATAGACCTCGCTGACGGGCGGATGCTTGCGGATGATGTCGTACATCAAAGGCTGGGTGAAGGACGGCTCGTCGCCTTCGTTGTGGCCGTTGCGGCGATAGCACCACATGTCGATCACCACGTCGCGGTGGAACTTCTGGCGGTATTCGATCGCCATCTTGGTGGCGAAGGTCACCGCCTCGGGATCATCGCCGTTGACGTGGAAGATCGGCGCCTGGACGCCCTTGGCGACGTCCGACGGGTACGGCGACGAACGCGCGAACTGCGGCGACGTCGTGAAGCCGACCTGGTTGTTGATGATGAAGTGGACGCAGCCGCCGGTGTTGTAGCCGCGGATGCCCGAGAAGCCGAGGCACTCCCACACGATCCCCTGCCCCGCGAACGCCGCGTCGCCATGGATGAGGACGGGAAGCGACGCCTTATGCTCGTCGAGATCGCCCGCGATCGTCTGGATCGCGCGGGTCTTGCCGAGCACGACGGGGTCTTCGGCCTCGAGATGCGAGGGGTTGGCGACCAGCGACATATGGACGCTGATCCCGTCGAATTCGCGGTCGGTTGAGGTGCCGAGGTGATACTTCACGTCGCCCGAACCCGCGACGTCATCGGGATTGTCCGACCCGCCGCCGAATTCGTGGAAGATGATGCGGAAAGGCTTCGCCATCACGTTGGTGAGGACGTTGAGGCGGCCGCGATGCGCCATGCCGAAGACGATCTCGTTGACGCCGAGTGCGCCGCCGTACTTGATCAGCGATTCGAGCGCCGGGATCATGCTCTCGCCACCGTCGAGGCCGAAGCGCTTGGTGCCGACATATTTCTTGCCGCAGAAGCGTTCCCACTGCTCGGCTTCGATCACCTTGTTGAGGATCGCCTTCTTGCCGAGATCGGTGAACTCGATCGCCTTGTCCTTGCCTTCCATGCGGTCCTGCAGGAAGCGACGCTCTTCGACGTCGGCGATGTGCATATATTCGAGGCCGACATTGCCGCAATAATTGGCGCGGAGAATATCGACGACCTCGCGGATCGTCGCCCATTGCAGGCCCATCGTGCCGCCGAGATAGACCTTGCGGTCGATATCGGCGTCGGAGAAGCCGTGATATTCGGTCTTGAGATCGTCGGGCATCTCGCGCTTGGAGAGCCCCAGCGGATCGAGATTGGCCGCGAGATGGCCGCGGACGCGATAGGTGCGGATCAGCAGCATCGCGCGGATCGAGTCGCTCGCCGCGCGCAGGATGTCGTCCTGCGAGGGGGCTGGAGCCGCGGGCGCTGCGGGGGCGGGCTTGGCGCCACCACGCGCGGGCTTGGACGCGGGCTCCATCTGGGTCGGGTCGAGCGCCGAGGTAAGATCGTCGGTCGAGGAGAGCGGCCAGTTCGCCTGCTGCCACGACGCGCCTTCGGTCGAGCCTTCGAGGCCCTCGAACCATGCGCGCCACGATGGCTCGACACTCTCGGGCGACGCCTTGAAGCGTGCGTAGAGCGACTCGATGAAGGCGGGGCTTACGCTGCCCGCAACATCCGCGAAATCCTGGCCTTCAATGCCCATGTGCCTTCACCTCTACTTCCCCTCTCCCAGCGGGAGGGGGAGGGGCCCACCCGCGACAGCGGGTGGGAGGGTGAGGGCAGCCCAATCTGCTAGCCT
>NZ_JH584241.1:733083-746275 GCF_000241485.1 Sphingomonas sp. PAMC 26605 | reverse complement strand
CCAATCTGCTAGCCTGCCCTCATCCGGCCCTGACGGGCCACCTTCTCCCACAGGGAGAAGGATTTGTCGTTCAACCGTTCAGCACTGCCAGCAAGGTCGTGCCCAGTTCGCTCGGCGAATCCGCAACGCGGATACCCGCAGCTTCCATCGCCGCGATCTTGTCCTCGGCGCCGCCCTGGCCGCCCGAGACGATCGCACCGGCATGGCCCATGCGACGACCCGGAGGCGCCGTGCGGCCCGCGATGAAGCCGGCCATCGGCTTCGAGCGACCGCGCTTGGCTTCATCACGCAGGAACTGCGCGGCTTCCTCTTCGGCCGAACCGCCGATTTCGCCGATCATGATGATCGACTTGGTCTCGTCGTCGGCGAGGAACAGCTCGAGCACGTCGATGAAGTTCGTGCCGTTGACCGGATCGCCACCGATGCCGACCGCGGTCGTCTGACCAAGGCCTGCGTTCGAGGTCTGGAACACCGCCTCATAGGTGAGCGTGCCTGAACGGCTGACAACGCCGACAGACCCCTTGCGGAAGATGCTGCCGGGCATGATGCCGATCTTGCACTCGCCGGGGGTGAGGACACCGGGGCAGTTCGGGCCGATCAGGCGCGACTTGGAGCCCGACAGAGCGCGCTTGACGCGGACCATGTCGAGCACGGGAATCCCTTCCGTGATCGTGACGATCAGCGGAACCTGCGCGTCGATCGCCTCAAGGATCGAATCGGCCGCGAAGGGGGGCGGAACGTAGATGACGGATGCGGTCGCGCCGGTCTTGGCGACGGCCTCGGCGACGGTGTCGTACACCGGCAGATCGAGGTGGGTGGTGCCGCCCTTGCCGGGCGTCACGCCGCCAACCATCTGCGTGCCGTATTCGAGCGCCGCCTTGGTGTGGAAGCTGCCGGTCTCACCGGTCATGCCCTGGGTGATGACTTTGGTGTTCTTGTCGACGAGAATGCTCATGCGTCTCTTTTCCTCTTGTTCCCCGGCGAAGGCCGGGGTCCAGTTGTGAAGGCCTCTCAGTTTGGCGTCAGCGTGTCGAACAGATCATCCCAATCGGGATTGAGCCCTTCGATCTGCTTCACCTTCCAAGCTCGCTTCCACTCCTTCATCCGCAGCTCGCGCTGCCGCGCTTCTTCGATTCCGTCGTATGCTTCGTACCAAACCAGCCGATTGCATCCGTACTTCTTCGTAAACCCTGCGACGACCCCGTTTCGATGTTCCCAGGCCCGCTTCAGCAGGTCGCTGGTCACGCCGAGATAGATCGTCCCGTTCCGACCGCTTGCCATAATGTAGACGAAGCCGGGCTTGTCCATTGCAGGCGTTCCGCGACTGGACCCCGGCCTTCGCCGGGGAACAGGGTGATGTAGTCCTTAGTTCAAGCTGCCGTCGATCGCCTTGCACGCGACCAGCAGTTCCTTGACCGCGTCGACCGAGACCGAGAGGTTGCCCTTGGCTTCGTCGTCGAGTGCGATCTCGACGATCTGCTCGACGCCGCCCGCACCGATCACCACCGGCACGCCGACATAGAGATTGTCGATGCCGTACTGGCCGGTGAGGTGCGCCGCCGCCGGCAGGACGCGCTTCTGGTCGTAGAGATAGGCTTCGGCCATCGCGATGCCGCTGGTGGCGGGCGCATAATAGGCCGAGCCGGTCTTGAGCAGGGCGACGATCTCGCCGCCGCCGCCGCGCGTGCGCTTGACGATCGCGTCGATCTTTTCCTGGGTCGAACGGCCCATCTTGATCAGATCGGGGACCGGGATGCCCGAGACGGTCGAGTACTGGATGACCGGAACCATCGTGTCGCCATGGCCGCCGAGCACGAAGCTGGTGACGTCCTTGACCGAGACCTCGAATTCCTCGGCGAGGAAGTGGCTGAAGCGCGCCGAATCGAGCACGCCGGCCATGCCGACCACCATGCGATGCGGCAGCCCCGAGAATTCGCGCAGCGCCCACACCATCGCGTCGAGCGGGTTGGTGATGCAGATGACGAACGCGTCGGGCGCGTTGGCGGCGATGCCCTCGCCGACGGCCTTCATGACCTTGAGGTTGATGCCGAGCAGATCGTCGCGGCTCATGCCGGGCTTGCGCGCGACGCCGGCGGTGACGATGATCACGTCGGCGCCGGCGATGTCCTTGTAATCGTCGGTGCCGGTGACCTTGGCGTCGAAGCCCTCGACCGGCGAGCACTGGCTGAGATCGAGCGCCTTGCCCTGCGGCACGCCGTCGACCACGTCGAACAGCACGACGTCGCCCAGACCCTTGAGCGCCGCGAGGTGCGCGAGCGTGCCACCGATGTTACCGGCGCCGATCAGCGCGATCTTCTTGCGAGCCATCTGGGATCCTTCCGACTATCGCCCACATGCGGGGCGTTGTGATTGGGGCCGCGGACGCGCGGCGGGGCAGATGGCGCGCGGCTTAGGCCGGTTTGCGCCGCGGGGCAACCGTAAAGGCAAGGGTGTTAACAACCGATATTGCGAGTAATTCGCAAGTGCAATTAGGAGCAACATCTCGCTGCACACGAGCAGAACGCCACGACGCTCAGTCCGTGCCATGCCCCTGCGCAAGATACTCTTCCGAGCGCATTTCTTCGAGGCGGCTGATCGTGCGTTCGAACTCGAAGCGGCCATCACCGGCCTCATAGAGGTGCGCCGGCTCGGCATCGGCGGCCGCGAGCAGTTTGACCTTATGCTCGTAGAGCGCATCGATCAAAGCGACGAAGCGCGCCGCCTCGTTGCGCATCTCGGGACCGAGCTTGGGAATGCCGACGAGGATCACGGTGTGGAAGCGCCGGGCGATCGCGAGATAGTCGGCAGCCCCCCTCGCCTCGCCGCACAACCGCCTGAAGCTGAACACCGCGACGCCCTTGATCGCCTTGGGGACGTGGAGCGTACGGCCTTGCACGATCATCTCCTCGGACGGCACGTGCGCGCGGTCCTCGACCGGGAAATCGGTGAGGCGGAAGAAATCGCCCGACAGCGTGGCGGTCGCCTGCGGGCCGTTGGGGACGAGCCAGGTGTCGACCTGCCCGAGCCGGTCGCGGCGGTAATCGGTCGGGCCGTTGAGCGTGATGATGTCGAGCTTCGCCTCGATCAGCGCGATGAACGGCAGGAAATGCTCGCGGTTGAGCCCGTTCTTGTAGAGGTCGGCGGGCGGGCGATTCGAGGTGGTGACGACCGTCACGCCTTCGTCGAGCAGATGCGTGAACAGCCGCGATAGGATCATTGCGTCAGGGCTGTTGGTGACCATCATCTCGTCGAACGCGAGCAGCCGGACCTCCTCGGCAAAGGCCTTGGCGAGTGGCGGGATCGGGTCGCCCAGCTCCTTGGCACGCTCGGCGGCGAGGCGCTGGTGCACTTCGAGCATGAATTCGGCGAAATGGACGCGGCGCTTGCGACGGATGTCGAGCGAGTCGAAGAACAGGTCCATCAGCATCGACTTGCCGCGGCCCACACCGCCCCAGATGTAGAGACCGCGTGGCGGCTCGGGCTTGCGGCCGAGCACGCGCCAGAGCGTGGAGCCGCGCTTGGGGGTGGCTTGGAGGGCGGTTGCGAGATCGGCGAGGCGTTGGGCGGCGGCGGCCTGTTCCGGGTCTGGCCTGAGCTCGCCGCTCGCGAGGAGGGCGGCGTAGCGTTTAAGGATATCGGTCATTCTTTTCCCTCTCCCCGCTTGCGGGGAGAGGGCAAGCGAGGCGCAGCCGAAGCGCGGGAGAGGGGCTGTGCGGCATTACGGAGCGCCGCGTTCGCGGCACGCCCCCTCTCCCCGACCCTCTCCCCGCACGCGGGGAGAGGGAGATACATCAAACGACGCGTTCGACTTCCATCTTCTTGATCTCGGCGATCGCCTTGGCGGGGTTGAGCCCCTTGGGGCAGACGTTCGCGCAGTTCATGATCGTGTGGCAGCGATACAGGCGGAACGGATCCTCGAGCTCGTCCAAACGCTCGCCGGTCATCTCGTCGCGGCTGTCGGCGAGCCAGCGATACGCCTGCAACAGGATCGCAGGACCCAGGAACTTGTCCGAATTCCACCAGTAGCTCGGGCATGCCGTCGAGCAGCAGGCGCAGAGGATGCACTCGTACAGCCCGTCGAGCTTCTCGCGCTCGGCGGGCGACTGGAGCCGTTCCTTGCCCGAGGGCGGCGGCGTCACGGTCTGCAGCCACGGCTTGATCGAGCTGTACTGCGCATAGAAGTGCGTGAAGTCGGGGACGAGATCCTTGATCACTTCCATGTGCGGCAGCGGCGTGATGCGCACTTCGCCCTTCACGTCTTCGATCGCCTTGGTGCACGCGAGCGTGTTGGTGCCGTCGATGTTCATCGAGCACGACCCGCAAATCCCCTCGCGGCACGAACGACGGAAGGTGAGCGACGAATCCTGCTCGGACTTCATCTTGATCAGCGCGTCGAGCACCATCGGCCCGCACGAATCAAGATCGACTTCGAACGTGTCGTAATGCGGGTTCTCGCCGGCATCGGGATCGTAGCGATAGATCTTGAAATTTTTGACGCGAGTCGCCTCGGGCGCGGCTTTGTGGACCGTGCCGTTCTTCTTGATCTTGGAATTGGCGGGGAGAGAGAATTCGGCCATGCCCTCGGGTCCTTTGGCAGATCGCGTGTTGCGCTGCGGCTATGCCTTTTGCGGGGGCAGCGCAACCCCGCTATGGCTCACGGCGGTGGGCGATTGGCGAGGATCGCATCGAGCAACCCGGGGAAGCGGCGCTCGAAATCGGCGCGCCGCAGCGTGTTGTGCATCTCGCGCCCGGCCGAGCGCGTCTCGACCAGCCCGGCGCCGCGCAGGATCCGCAGATGGTTGGACAGCGTGCTCTTGGGGATCGCGCCGCATGGAACGGTCGCGGTACAGTTGAGCGCGCCAGCCGCATCGAGCGCTACGATCATCGCCAGCCGCGCCGGGTCGGAAAGCGCGTGAAGCGCCACCGCCAGGCTGACGTCGTCGAGGTTGGGATGCACGAAACTTGCCACTAACCCCAGATAGGCACATTCCGTCGATTTCATAGTTCGGAATCATTGAACCGTTGCAAACCGTCCCCAGATCTGGCGCAGCCGACAGCGCACACGCCGTGATCGCGGGCACAGGAGCGAACAGCATGGATCTCACGGGCAAGAAAGCGATCGTCACCGGCGGCTCGCGCGGCATCGGCGCGGCGATCGCGAAACGTTTCGCCGAAGATGGCGCCGATGTCGTCATCACCTTCGCAGGCAATCAGGAAGCTGCCGACCGGACGGTCGCCGCGATCACCGCGACCGGTCGCAAGGGCCAGGCGATCAAGGCCGACAGCGGCGATGCCGCCGCGCAGCGCGCCGCGATTCACGCCGCCGCCGATGCCCTTGGTGGGCTCGACATCCTCGTCCACAACGCGGGCATCGCTGAATTCAGCTCGATCGAGACCGATCCCGCGGACGCCTTCACGCGCCAGTTCGATGTCAATGTCGGCGGCGTCTTCGCTGGGACCGCAGCGGCGGCCTCGCTTATCGCCGATGGCGGGCGGATCATCGTGATCGGCAGTGTCAACGCGCACAGCATGCCGATCCCCGGCGGCGCGATCTATGGCGCGACCAAGGCGGCGGTCGCGGCGCTGGTGCGCGGCTGGGCACGCGATCTCGGCGCACGCGGCATCCTGGTCAATGTGATCCAACCAGGGCCGATCGACACCGATCTCAACCCAGCCGACGGCGCCTTCGCAGCCGTGCTCACCCCGCCGATCGCACTCGGGCGCTATGGCCGTTCCGAGGAGGTGGCGGCGCTCGCCGCGTTCCTGGCGAGCGACGAGGCATCGTTCATCACCGGTGCCGCGATCGACATCGACGGCGGCTTTTCGATCTGAGCAGGGCGCGGCGTGGGCATCGCCCCGCGCCGCGTCTCGGTCCGAAGGATCAAATGACGTCGAGCACGAGCCCCAAGTTGCGGGCCTGCTCGGCCTCGATATACCAATTGGCCGGCGCCTTTTCGCGCAGCTCCTCGAAATCGACCCGACTGTCCTTGACGATCGCGCGGAAGCCCTCCTCCTCGATCTCGATCGAATGCTCGACTTCGTGCAGCGCCGCCTTGATCGATGCGACGACCATTCGCAGCGGGCCGTCGAGATTGAGTTCCTTCGAGATCTTGCGCTCGTGGATCATCAGCCGCGTATGCCGCGTCAGGAACCTGCGCCCGACCGGAAACGCCGCCATGAAGGTCGCGCCCGCCGAATAGACCGCGACCTTGCCGAGGAACAGGATCTCGCGCCCGTCATGCTCCTCGAGCAGGCGGATATCGTCGGCCATCGTCCGCGCGACCTCGGGATCGCCGCCGAGTGTCGTCAGCGCGATGACGATCGTGCCTTCGGCCGGACAGTTTTCGAGCTGCTGACGGAAATTGGTGTACATCAGCTGGTCGACCGGACCCGACAGGCGAATGTGCGGATTGGCGAGCAAGGGATAGCGGGTGGCTGTCATGCCCGCGCTAACCGGTGAGGCGCTGGCTGGTTCCGGACGAACGGGAATTTAGTCGAACGACCCGACCCCGGCCGATCCGCGAGGTTGCCAGACCAACGGCGCGTCACGCATAGAACAGACGCTGAAAATCGGCTATGGTATTGCGCATGGTCGCAATCGATCCCGCGATGACCAACGCGATCGCGATAAAGCATGGACTCGATCTTTTCGAGGCCCGGGCACGATGGAGCGATGAAGATCTCACCGCTTTGGAAGGGGTGGACTATGACCGAGAAGCGCGAGACCTTGTCGTCGGCACGATCGACCGACGCCACTAGTCAGAAATCGCCCTCTGCCAGCGCAAGCATAGCCGAATCGGCTCAGCCCGTCGTGCGCGACCCGGCGAAGAAATGGCCGACGACCGCTGCCGAATTCGACCAGATGTTCGATGCCGGCGAGGATATCGATCACCTGATCGATTGGGCCAGGGCGCAGCGGGTCACCCCGCCGATTCCGTGACGCGCCCGTTATTCCGCTATCGACCACGGGCCCGACAGCGTGCCCGCACCGTATCCACCAGCGTATCGAAATCATATTCACTCGGCAGCATTGAGCAGGCGATGGTGAGCTTGCCACCCGGGTGCCGGAGTTCGAGAAAGCGATGCGACCGGATCTGCGTCAGCCGCAGACCGCTAATCTCGACATAACGGACGGTCTCGATGGGACGGCTTAACCCGTTCTTCGGCGCAGAAATGGCATGCCGGTCGAGGACCACTTGCCGAGCCGGGGCGAACGACCGTGCAAGCGCTGCCACGGCGATGGCCAGACCCACGACAAAAACGCCGGCCACACCCCAGAGAAACACCGTAGCCGCGCCGCGGTCGAGCCGGATCAGGCCATCGATGATCATCCCGCGGTCGTTATCGAGCGCGAACTTCGCCATCAGGACCGCCCCGCCAGCGCAGAAGGCGGCGGGGAGCGCGAAGGGCAGCGTTTTCGGTTGGTAGTCGTACCGAATCGTGTCCACTGCGCGCCCCCCGGTATTGCTCGGTCAGTATACCCGCTTCTTTGGCTTGATATACTCGGCCTCTTCGGTGAGCGTATAGTCGTGGACCGGGCGATAGCCGATCTCGACCTTGCCGCCCGTGCCGCCCCAACCGGTGAAGGTCGCGGTGGTGTGCTTCATCCAATTGGCGTCGTCGCGATCGGGGTGATCCTCGTTGACGTGCGCGCCGCGCGATTCCTTGCGGTTGGCGGCCGATTGCATCGTCACCATCGCCTGGGCGAGCAGATTGTCCAGTTCGAGCGTCTCGACCAGATCGGTGTTCCAGATCAGCGAGCGATCCTTGACCGCGACGTCCGCGAGCTTGGCATAGGTCGCCTTGATCCGCTCGACGCCTTCGGTCAGCAGTTCGTTGTCGCGGAACACCGCGCAATTCTTCTGCATCGTGCGCTGCATCTCGAGGCGGATCTGCGCGGTCGGGATGCTGCCGGTCGCATTGCGGAACTTGTCGAGGCGGCCGAGCGCGAGCTCTTCCGAACCCTTGGGCAGCGGCGTGTGCGGCGTGCTGGGCTTCAACGTGTCCTTGATCCGCAGGCCCGTCGCGCGGCCGAACACGACGAGATCGATCAGCGAGTTCGAGCCGAGACGGTTCGCGCCGTGGACCGAGACGCACGCCGCTTCACCGACGGCGAACAGGCCGGGGACGACCGCATCGGGGTTGCCGTCCTTCAGATGGACGACCTCGCCGTGATAGTTGGTCGGGATGCCGCCCATGTTGTAATGGACGGTCGGCGTGACCGGCAGCGGCTGGCGCGTCAGGTCGACGCCGGCGAAGATCTTGCCGGTCTCGGTGATGCCCGGCAGGCGCTCGGCGAGCACCTTGGGGTCGATATGGTCGAGATGGAGCCAGATATGGTCGCCATTCTTCCCGACGCCGCGGCCCTCGCGCATTTCGAGCGCCATCGAGCGCGACACGACGTCGCGCGACGCCAGGTCCTTGGCCGACGGGGCGTAACGCTCCATGAAGCGCTCGCCCTCGGAGTTGGTGAGGTAGCCGCCCTCGCCGCGCGCGCCCTCGGTGATGAGCACGCCAGCACCATAGATGCCGGTCGGGTGGAACTGGACGAACTCCATGTCCTGCAGCGGGAGCCCGGCGCGCAGCACCATCGCATTGCCGTCGCCGGTGCAGGTGTGCGCCGAGGTCGCCGAGAAATAGCAGCGGCCGTAACCGCCGGTCGCGAGCACGACATTGTGCGAACGGAAGCGGTGGATCGAACCGTCGTCCATGCACAGCGCGATCACGCCGCGGCAGACGCCGTTCTCCATGATCAAGTCGAGCGCGAAATATTCGATGTAGAAATCGGCGTCATACTTCAGGCTCTGCTGGTAGAGCGCGTGGAGCATGGCGTGGCCGGTGCGGTCGGCGGCAGCGGCGGTGCGCTGGACCGGAGGCCCCTCGCCCATGTTCTGCATATGGCCGCCGAACGGGCGCTGGTAGATCGTGCCGTCGTCGTTGCGGCTGAACGGCACGCCGGCATGCTCGAGCTCGTAGACCGCCGCCGGCGCCTCGCGCACCATGTATTCGATCGCGTCCTGGTCGCCGAGCCAGTCCGACCCCTTGACGGTGTCGTACATGTGCCACGTCCAATGGTCGGGCGAATTGTTGCCGAGCGAGGCGGCGATGCCGCCCTGTGCCGCGACGGTGTGCGAGCGCGTCGGGAACACCTTGGTGATGCACGCGGTCTTCAGGCCCGTCTCGGCGATGCCCATCGTCGCGCGCAAGCCGGACCCGCCGGCACCCACGACGACGGCGTCGTAGGTATGGTCGATGATCTTATAGGCCTCAGGCATGCGGCGCTCCGCCAATTAGGGGGGTGGTGACGGTGAAGGCGACCTTGAGGATCGCGAACAAGGCGATCGCGCCGCTACCGAAGGTGAAGAAGTTGAGCAGCAGCATCAGCGCGACGCGGCTGGTGCCGTGCTGATAATCCTCGATCAGCACCTGCAGTCCGAGCCGGAAATGATAGAAGACCGACAGGACGAGCAGCACCAGCGGGATCGCCGCCCAGGGCGAGCCGAGCCAGGTGTGGACGGTGTCGTAATCATAGGCCGGCAGGCGGACGAGCGCGACGAAGAACCACAGCGTCAGGAACAGGTTCGAGCCGGCGGTGACGCGCTGCGCCCACCAATGATGCGCGCCTTCCTTGGCGCTGCCGAGACCGCGGACGCGGCCGAGTTCGGTTCCGTTACCCATCTTACTTGACCCCCACGATATAGGCCCAGACGAGCAAAGTCGCCGCCACCGAGAAGACCATCGTCGCGATCGAGCCGGTACGGTTGACCTTGAGCTCATAGCCCGCGCCGGCATCGAGGAAGAAGTGGCGGATGCCGCTGGCCATATGCTGGAAGAAGCACAGCGTCATGCCGACCGCGAACAGATAGCCGAGCGCGCCGCCGGCGAACTCGCCGAACACGTGGGTGAAGGTCTGGTAGCTCTCGCGTCCCGCCGCGATCGCGGCGAGCCACCACACGAGCACGACCGTGCCGACGGTCGCCATGCCGTCGCCGGTGATGCGGTGGAGGATCGAGACCACCATGTGCGGACCCGGTTTCCAGATCGACAAATGCGGGCTGAGCGGTCGGGCGCGGGGGGTTGGGCTGGCCAAGGCTAGAACGTCCTCGTCATATTGGGTTGCCGCTCTCTTAGTCGGCAAGCGCTGCGATGCAAGGTTTCTGGCATGGCACGCAGCCGCGGCGATTGCAGCTGGGCACTTTGCCCCAGGGTTCGACCCAGCGCTTAGCGAGGACTTACCGGGCGTTAACCAAATGGCGTTAAGCCTCCCAGCTACCGCCGGCCCGTAGTGTAGCCCCTTGGTCGCGGCAGATTCGGAGCTTCGCCTTGAACGCCACTGCATTGCCTGCCCCAGGGACGGTCGCCGCGACCATCGATATCCGGGCGCGCCTGCGCGCCTTCGATTTCGACAATACGCTGGAAGCCGCCGCGCGCGAGGTGTGGACCGTGCTCGAAGCCGATGCGGCGGAGATCGCGATCGCCTTCTGGGCGCAGTGGCGCCGTGCCAGTCCGGGCGAGAAAAGCTGGCAGCCTCACGAGGAAGCCAAGATGATCGACCTCGGTGTGGCCTATCTGCGCCATCGCTTCTGCGACGTGTCGGGCCGCGCCTGGATCGAATCGATGGAGCGTTCGGTCGCGTCGGGATACGCCTCGGGCGTCTCGACGATGGCATTGCTGTCGATGACCTGCGCGAGCGACCGTGCCGCGCTCGACATCCTGTTCAAGCGGATGAAGCCCGACGACCCGCGACTCCCGGTATTCATCGATACGGTGATGCGCCTGACCGGGCTCGAGGCCGAGATCACGGTCGAGATCTACAACGCCTTCCGCCTCAACAGCGCGCAGGGCGAGCGCGATCGCCTTGCGACCGAATTCCGCGAGCGCATCGCCGCCACGGTCGAGGAAGCGACGCAGGAATCCGAAGTGCTGCGCGGCCAGTCGGTCCGCACCTCGACGTCTGCGCGCGGCATGCTCGGCAAGACGAGCGAAGTCGCGGCCGCTGCCGAGCAATCGGCGATGGCGATGCGCGAAGCCGCACAGACCGCCGCCGGGCTGATCCGCGCGATCGAGGATGCGCGGACCGAAGTCGAAGCCGCCGCCGAGATCGCGACGCGCGCCTCGACCCAGGCGAGCACCGCGGTCGGCATGTCGGAGACGCTCAGCGATCACGCCAAGTCGATCGAATCGATCCTCGGGCTGATCCGCGACATCGCGGGCCAGACCAATCTGCTCGCGCTCAACGCGACGATCGAGGCCGCGCGTGCAGGCGATTCGGGCCGCGGTTTCGCGGTCGTCGCGCAGGAAGTGAAATCGCTCGCCAACCAGACCGCGCGCGCGACCGACGACATCGCCGCCAAGATCGCCGCGATCCAGTCGGCAACGCGCTCGACCGTCGCCACCAACGCCTCGATCAAATCGACCGTCGCCGAGGTGCAGGAAAGCGCCAACCGCATCCGCTATGCGATGGAGGCGCAGGCGCACACCGTCACCGCGATCACCGCCGCGGTCGACGAGACCGCGCTCGCCGCCGATTCGATGTCGAACACGATCACCGCGATCCGCGAGGACACCGAATCGGTCGCCTCCGAGATCGACAGCGTCGGGCGCGGGTTCGATTCGCTCGACCACAAGCTCGGTACGTTGAAGACCCGCGCCAGCGACTTCGTCGCCAAGGTCGCTGCATAAGATAAAGCCGCGGCCCGATGCGGCTGCGGCATGATAGGAACGAGGATCTGAGATGGCCGGAATTGACGCGCCGATGAGCGCGATCCCGGGTGGCTGGAGCGGCGAAGACCGCTCGGCCGCCGCCCGCGTGGCCGATTATGACTGGGATGGCAGCATAAGCGCGTGCGCCGCGGAGATCACCCAGGCGATCGCCGGGCACGAGGCCGAGATTTCGCGCGCCTTCTGGGAGCATTACCTGTCGCTACCGGTGACCGCGCACATCCGGGCGCATTTCACCGCCGACTATCTGGCGGCGCGCGTCCAGAACAGCGCGCGCTATACCCGCGTCAAATACGCCGCTCCCTTCGAAAATGGCTGGATGGAGCTGGCGACGCGCCATGCCGCCGCTTCGCAAAGGGCGGGCGTACCGTTGCAGGCGCTGCTCTCGTCGCTGAGCTTTGCGCATAGCCGCACGCTGATCGCGCTCGAGGCGAAGCTCGGCAGCGGGTCGTCACGGCTGGTCGCGCTCGCCGATTGCATCCAGCGGCTCGGCCTGGTCGAGGCCGATGTGATGGCGTCGTATCTCGGCGCGCACGACGCCGAACGCGCCCGCGCGGAACGGCGCAGCCGCTCGGCCGATTTCAGCGCGACGATCGCCACCTCGATCGAGGGCACCGCCGCGCTCGGCAACCGCATCCGCATCCAGGCACAAGGCGCGTCGCGCGCGGCGCGCGGGATGCTCGGCCAGACCAGCGAGGTCGCCGCCGCCGCCGAACAGTCGGCGATGGCGATGCGCGAGGCGGCGCAGACCGCCGCCGGCCTGATCCGCGCGATCGAAGACGCCCGCAGCGAGGTCGAGGTCGCCGCGGAGGTCGCCACGCGCGCCTCGACCCAGGCAAGCACCGCGGTCAGCATGTCGGAGACGCTCAGCGATCACGCCAAGTCGATCGAATCGATTCTCGGGCTGATCCGCGACATTGCCGGACAGACCAATCTGCTCGCGCTCAACGCGACGATCGAGGCGGCGCGCGCCGGCGATGCGGGGCGCGGGTTCGCGGTCGTCGCGCAAGAGGTCAAGAGCCTCGCGAACCAGACCGCGCGCGCGACCGACGACATCGCTGCCAAGATCGCCGCGATCCAGTCGGCGACGCGTTCTACGGTCGAGACCAACGCGTCGATCAAGACGACCGTCGCCGAGGTCAGCGAAAGCGCCGAGCGCATCCGCTATGCGATGCAGGCGCAGGCGCGGACCGTCACCGCGATCACCGCCGCGGTCGACGAGACCGCGCTCGCCGCCGATTCGATGTCGGGCACGATCACCGCGATCCGGGCGGGCACCGAGCGGGTCGCGGGCGAGATCGACACGCTCGAACGCGATTTCGGCGATGTCGATGATCGGCTGGGCGAGTTGAAAGGCGCCGCCGACACCTTCTCGGCGAGCGTCGCGGCCTGATCCCCCCTACTCTCCCCTCCCTGGAAGGGAGGGGCCGGGGGTGGGTCGGCCCGCGGCGGCGGCAGCCCTCTCCCTAGG
>NZ_JH584241.1:710463-732149 GCF_000241485.1 Sphingomonas sp. PAMC 26605 | reverse complement strand
CAGGTAGCGCCTGCGCGAACACCCCGCTAAACACCGGCGCATGACCAACATCCTCCTCACCGGTTCGTCGCGCGGCATCGGCGCCGCGACCCTCACCGCCCTCGAAGCCGCCGGCGCCACCGTCGTCGGCCACGGCACCCGATCGGGCATCCCCGCCGACTTCGCCGACCCCGCCGCGCCGCGCGCGCTGTGGGACGCTGCGCTCGAGCGGTGTAACGGACGCATCGACGTGCTGATCAACAATGCTGGCGTGTTCGAGGCCAATCCGATCGACGCCGAGGATGCGGTCTGGGTCGAGCAATGGGAGCGCACGCTGCGGATCAACCTCACCGCATCGGCCGAACTGTGCCGCTTCGCAGTGCGGCACTGGCAGGAACGCGGGGTCGGCGGTCGGATCGTCAATATCGCCAGCCGCGCCGCCTATCGCGGCGATTCGCCGGCGCACTGGCATTACGCCGCCTCCAAGGCGGGAATGGTGGCGATGACCAAGTCGATCGCACGCGGCTATGCGCGCGAGAACATCCTCGCCTTCGCGGTCTGCCCGGGGTTCACGATGACGGGAATGGCCGAGGACTATCTGTCCAGCCGGGGCGGCGATGCGCTGCTCGCCGACATCCCGCTCGGCCGCGTCGCCGCGCCCGAGGAAGTCGCCGAAGCCGCGCGCTTCCTCGCGCTCACCGCCCCGCCCTCGATGACCGGCGCGGTGCTCGACGTGAACGGCGCGAGCTACGTGCGTTAACGCAGGCCGCGCAACCGCTCGAGATCCTCGGGCCGGTCGATATCGAGCAACTCCGTTTCGGGCGCGATGACGTGCCGCCCCGCACGCACCATGTCGCGCGCGCCCGCGTCGCCCGACAAGCGCAGCAGCGCCTCGAACTGCCCCGTGCCGAACAAAGCGGGCGGGCTGGTGTGGACGCCGTCGCTCGACGCGATCACCACGGCGGGGCCGATCCCGTCGGCCGCGTCGATCAGCCGATAGATATGCGACGCGGTAACGCGCGGCATGTCGGCGAGCGCGACGATCACGCCCGCGCAGCCGATCTCCATCGCCGCGCGAACGCCGAGCTTGACCGAGCCCGACATGCCGTCGTCGGGGTCGTCATTGTGCAACACGGCGTATCCGCGGCTGGCGAAATCGAGCGCGGTTTCCGAACAGACCGCGAAGCGCGCCTTGAACGGAACGTCCTCGAGCGCGGTGACGACATGGAAGGCGAGCGGCTTGCCGAGGAAGATTTGCTGCAGTTTGTCGGCATCGCCGAACCGCTTCGACCGCCCCGCCGCGAGCAGGATCAACGCACAGTCCGCGATCGCAATCATGTCCGTCCCTCCGAGCCAGCATCGATCGTAGCGGATAAACGCGTAATCCGCGCGAATCGCTCCGGCATCTGTCTGAGCGCGCGACCTTTCCGCCGCGGGGTCTGCGCGTCCTGGCGGGTTCGGAGCGCGGTGGTATCGTCAAACTGTCACGCAGCTCCGCCATGGCACTGACGCCAGTGTCGGCACGGAGCAGGGAATTACCATGACGAAGATCACGCGCACGGCGATCGCCGCTTCGCTGCTGCTGGTATCGGGCACCGCGATCGCGCAGACTGGCGCGATGCCGCATCCCGCCCCCGCGTCGCTCTCCCCGCCGATCGTCATCGCGCATCGCGGCGCCAGCGGTTTGCGGCCCGAACATACGATCGCCTCTTACACGCTCGCGATCGAGCAGGGCGCCGACTTCATCGAGCCCGACCTCGTGCCGACCAAGGACAATGTGCTGGTCGCGCGCCACGAGAACGACATCACCGGCACGACCAACGTCGCGCAGCACCCCGAATTCGCCGCCCGCAAGACCACCAAGGTGATCGACGGCGAAAGCCACACCGGCTGGTTCACCGAGGATTTCACACTCGCCGAGCTCAAGACGCTGCGCGCGGTCGAGCGCTTGCCGAAGCTGCGCCCCGCCAACGCGAAATATGACGGCCAGTTCGAGATCCCGACGCTCGCCGAAATCATCGCGCTCGCCAAGGCGCATTCGGTCGGCGGGCGCGTCGTCGGCATCTATCCAGAGACCAAGCATCCGAGCTATTTCGCTGGCATCGGCCATCCGACCGACGCGTTGCTCGTCGCGCAATTGAAGGCGGCGGGCTGGAACAGCCCGAGCGACCCCGTGTTCATCCAGTCGTTCGAGGTCGATAATCTCAAGCGGATCCACACGATGACCGGGCTGCGGCTGATCCAGCTGATGGATGCGACCGGCGGCCCCGCCGACCATGCCGCGCCGAGCTATGCCGCGATGGCGACGCCCGACGGGCTCAAGGCGATCGCGCGCTACGCCTATGGCATCGGCCCCGGTCTGGCGATGATCCAGAACGGCGATGCGCCGCCGACGACGCTCGTCGCCGATGCGCATGCCGCCGGGCTGCGGCTCCACCCCTGGACCTTCCGCGCCGAGAATGTCTTCCTCGCGCCGAGCCTGCAGGTCGGCACCGATCCCGCCGCGCACGGCCGGATCGAGGAGGCGATGCGGCGCTATCTCGCGCTCGGCATTGATGGTTTCTTTACCGATTTTCCCGGAATTGGCGTAACAACGCGTAACGCCCTGAAGGATCATCGATGAAGTACCGCCCGCTGCTTGCCGCCGCCCTGCTCCCGCTGATCGCCGGAGGCTGCATCAGGACCGCCGCCAGCATCGCCACCTTCCCGGTCAAGGCGGGGAGCAAGGCGGTCGACTGGACGACGACGAGCCAGTCCGAGGCCGACCGCAATTACGGACGCAAAATGCGCAAGCAGGAAGCGCGCGAAGGCGCCGACCGCCGCCGCTGGGCGCAGGAATGCCGCAAGCAGCAGCGCGCCGACTGCGACCGCTACGACGGGTATCGCGCGGGAAGCTAAGCCCCGGTCAGGCCCCCAGTACCCGCGCCACCGCGAGCAACACCGCCGGCCGGACCTGCACGCCGACATGGCTGCTGCGCACCTCGACCGATCGCGCTTCGGGATCGTGGCAGATCATCCCGTTGACGAGGCCGTCGCTGCGGCTCCAGATCGCGGTGGTGGGCACCGGCGGGGGCTGCGCGACCAAGGCGCTGTGCGCCATCACGTGCGGCGCGTCGATCCGGTCACCGGTGAAGACTTCGAACGCGCGCCAGACGTTGGTCGCGCGCGGGCTGCCGGCGTAAGGCGCGCTGATCGTCACCACTTCGCGCACCAACTCGGGCCAGCGGTGCGCCGCGAACCGCGCCATGATCCCGCCGAGGCTGACCCCGACCAGCGTCACCGGTTCGCCGCTCGCCGCCGCGAGCGCCGCGATCCGGTCATGCAGATGCGCGCCATCGGTCCCGATCGTGCGCATCCCGATGTTGCGCCCGAGCCCCCACCCCTCGGCGCGATAGCCGAGCGATACGAGGTAGCGCTGCAGGAAAATCCCGGACAGGTCGCTGTTGAACAGCCCCGGGAGCAGCAGGACCGGCCGCCCGTCGCCGCGCGGCCCTTTGGCCAGCTGTGCGCGTGCGCCCAGCAGCGATGCCAGCCCCCAGACGCCGCGCGGCACTTCGAGCGCGAGCAGCGCCTTGGACGGCGGCCTCACGACCCGTCTCGCGCGCGATATCGCGGCGGGGCGAACCAGCCGAGCACGGTCACCGGAAACGGCGTCCACGCGCCGATCCGCACGCCCGCCGCGCGCAGCGCGTCGCCGGTCCAGGCATTGCACGTTTCGATCGCGCTGTAGCGCCCGCGTGCCTGATAGAAAGCGTCGTTGCGCCCATAGCCGGTGCGGTGCCACGCCTGCCGACCCGCGAAGCTCGCGCGAACGAACGCCGCGAGCCGGCGATATTCCTCGGGGCGCAACACCACCGTGCGCGCATCATCGGCGGCGGCGGGCATGGCGACGTGCTCGACATGCAGCACGGTGCGATCGCTGCCGACCGCGGCGCGCAGCACGGTCAGCGGTCTGACGTCGGCCCAGGTCGGTGTCTCGAGATAGAAGGTGCGCTCGCCCCAGCCGATCGCGACATGATCGAATCCCGCATAGCGCGGATCGGCCAGGTCATCGCCCGGCAGCAGATCGCGCCAGTCGACCCCCGCCGCGAGTTTGGGCAGCACGAGATCGGTATGCACGCCGTTGCTCTCGACCAGGATCCGCACCCCGTCGCTTGGTTGCGCCCAGCCGACATTGCGCGGCATCGCGCCGCCCGCCATTCCTGCGGCCCCATAAGCGACCAGCAACAGCATCGCCGCGCCAAGCACGCTTCCTGCCCCGCGAAGAATTCGTTTCATCCGTAAGCATTTCCAGACCAGCCATGGCTGTGATAGCGTTTTGCGATGACCGACGATACGCACGTTCTCGACCGCCCCCCGCCCGGCGCCGCCGCCGATTGGACGATCCCGCAGGATTGGGCGCATTTCAGCGCCGAAGAACACCATGTCTGGGACACCTTGTTCGCGCGCCAGGCGAAATTGCTGCCGGGCCGCGCGTCGGACGCCTATCTACGCGGGCTAGATGTACTCAAGCTGTCTAAACCGGGAATCCCAGATTTCGAGGAACTGTCCGAGCGGCTGATGAAGCTGACCGGCTGGCAGGTCGTTGCGGTGCCGGGGCTGGTGCCCGACGACGTGTTTTTCGACCATATGGCGAACCGCCGCTTCGTCGCGGGCAATTTCATCCGGCGCGCCGATCAGCTCGACTATCTCCAGGAACCCGACGTGTTCCACGACGTGTTCGGACACGTCCCGATGCTCGCTGACCCGGTCTTCGCCGACTATCTCGCGGCGTACGGCCGCGGCGGCCAGCGTGCGCAAGGCTTGGACGCGCTGAAATATCTCGGGCGGCTCTATTGGTACACGGTCGAATTCGGCCTTGTCGCCGAGCCCGAGGGGCTGCGGCTCTACGGCGCGGGGATCGTGTCGAGCTTCGCCGAGAGCCGCTTCGCGCTCGACGATCCGAGCCCCAACCGGATCGCGTTCGATCTCGAGCGCGTGATGCGCACCGAGTACCGGATCGACGATTACCAGCAGAACTATTTCGTGATCCCGAGCTTCGAGGATTTGCTGCGCATGACGGTCGAGACCGATTTCGCGCCACTCTATACCAAGCTCGCCGCAATCGATGACGTGCCCGTTGCGGAAATCCTGCCCGACGACACGCTGCTGACCCGCGGCACCCAGGCGTACGCGCTGGCCAAGGCGCAGTGAGCCGCGCCGAACGCGAGCGCTGGGCGCTCGCCGAGGAACAGTGGCCGACGCTGCAAGCGTTCATGGCCGAGCGGTCGCATATTTTCGGCAGCCTCAAGGCGCTCCATGCCGAGTTGGGCGAGGCGCTCCCTCGACTGAGCTTCGAGCAGCGCGCGGCCATGGCGAGCGAATGCCGCGATTTCCTCCAGGCGTTCAAGACGCGCTACGACGATCGCGAATTTCTGCGCGACGGGTTCGGCGTCCGCGGCGAACTGCCGATCGACGACCGCGGACGCGGTCAGCTTGGGCTCAACCGCGCCAAGGTGATCTACGATTCGCTGCTGAGCTCGCTGCGTCGCGAGGATGCCGCATAACAACCGGCACGACGGCGTCGAAGCGCCGTCACGATACGATTAGCGACGACCGCCCATCGTGCTGCGCACCAGCCGCGAAACCAGCCCCGGCAACCCGCGATAGCTTGCCTTGTGGTACGGCGATTCGGGCGCCAGCGCAGCCGACAGGCGACGATGCGCCTCGGCCAGACCGTGATAGGGCACACCGGGGATGAGGTGATGCAGCGCGTGATAGCGCAAGCCGACCGGCGCCCACAGCACCGGCAGCACGGCCGGCGGGGGCACGTTGACGGTGTCGAGATATTGCGCGGTGACCGTCATCGTCTCGCCCTCGTTTTCCCACAGATGGGCGACCAATGTGCGGACCTGATTGAGGACATAGGTGACCGACAGGATTCCGCCGAAGATCAGCGCCTGGTGCAGCGGCAGCACGCCCGTCCCGATCACGCCGATCAGCACGATCGCCCAAACGCTGCACGCGATCTCGAGCAGCAGCATCTGCCGCGCGACCTCGCCCTCGGGCAGGCGGCGGCGGAACGCAGGGTTGATCGCCAGCGACGAATAGCGCTCGATCAGCGTGCGACGCAGCCCCGGCACGAACAGCGACACGGGGCTCAGCACGCCGAAGCGGAACAGCAGCGCGATCGGCGCGAGCAGCGCGGTGAGGATGAACACCGGCAGCGTCCACGGCTTCATCAGCGCGAGCGGCAGATATTCGGGGTCCTCGACCGTGCCGTAGCGCGTGCGCGCGTGGTGGAGGTTGTGGACGCCTTCGTACATGAAGCTCGGCACCAGCAGCGGCACGCCCGCGATCAGGTTCCAGCCGAGCCGGAAGCCCGGCACCGAGGCATGGCGCATATGCGTGATTTCGTGGATGAAGCTGCCCGCGCGGTACAGGCCGAGGATCGCCACCACCGCAGCGATGAGCCCGAGGGCCAGCGACCCCGTCGTCATTGCGACCGCGAGCCCGGCATAGCCCAGCCCGGCGGAAAGCAGGAAGTCGGTCCAATAGATAGCGGGACGCGGCGCATTGAGATCGCGCGTCAGCTCCGCCACGGTGCGCAGCATCGCGCGATCGTCGGCGATGCTCGACAACGGCACGCGCGGCGCGACGGTTGGCGCCGTAGCGCGCTGATCAAAGGAAATCGAAGCGTTCATGGAGTGAGCCATTGCAAGAAGATAGTGGCTAGATGGTGGCAAAACAGGGGGGAGCCGCGCGATTGCTTGACAGCTGGCGACCGTAGCGGAAAGGGCTCGAACGCTCTCCAAGAGGTGAACTGCCCATGGCTACTGCCCCGCTCTCCATCCGGCCGATCGACAGCAAGGCCGATCGCAAGCGCTTCGTCGATCTGCCTTTTCGGCTCTACGCCAACGACCCAAATTGGGTTCCGCCGCTGAAGGGCGAGGCACTCGGGCTGATCACGCCCGAGAAGAACGGCTGGTTCAGCCACGCCAAGGCGCAGCTCTTTCTCGCCGAGCGCGGCGGCAAGGTCGTCGGGCGGATCTCCGCCCATATCGACACGCTCGCACTGACGATGGATCCGTCCAAGGGCTTCGGTCCGGGGTGCGGGCAATGGGGGCTGTTCGACGCCGAGGACGCGACGATCGCCGCCGCGCTGATCGCCGCAGCCGAGGGCTGGCTGCGCGAGCAAGGCATGACGCGCGCACTCGGGCCGATCAGCATGTCGATCTGGGAAGAACCGGGCCTGCTGGTCGAAGGCTTCGACCATCCGCCGACGATCATGATGGGCCACGCCAAGCCCGAATATCGCAGCTGGATCGAGGCGGCGGGGTATCACAAGGTCAAGGAATTGCTGACCTACGATCTCGACATCACCAAGCCCTTCCCGCCCTTGCTCCAGCGGATCATCGCGTCGGGCGAGAAGAACCCGCGGATCCGCATCCGCAACGTCGACAAGACCAAGTTCGAGGAAGAGGCGGCGATCATCCTCGCGATCCTCAACGACGCCTGGTCGGACAATTGGGGCTTCGTGCCGCTCACCCCGCCCGAGATCAAGGATGTCGGGGTCAAGCTCAAGCCGATCGTGTTCAACGACCTGATCCGCATCGCCGAGCTCGACGGCAAGCCGGTCGCGTTCATGATCGACCTTCCCGACCTCAACGAGGTGATCAAGCCGCTCAAGGGCAATCTCCTCCCGTTCGGCTGGGCCAAGATCCTGCTGTGGCTGCGCAAGCCCAAGGTGCGCACGGTCCGCGTCCCGCTGATGGGGGTGGTCAAGGAATTGCAGGCGTCGCGCATGGCGAGCCAGCTCGCCTTCATGCTGATCCAGTACATCAAGGACGCCTCGGTCGAGCATTACGGCGCGACGCGCGGCGAGATTGGCTGGATCCTCGAGGACAATCAGGGAATGCGCTCGATCGCCGACGCGATCCAGTGCACGATCAACAAGCGCTACTGGATCTACGAAAAGACGCTGTGACACGGAGACGTATGCCGCGCGCCCGGGCGCGCGGCAAACATCGGGTCATCACTGCTTGGCAAGCGGGTCGAACTCGTTCTCCGCGAGCCACGCCGCGCGGGTCTTGCAGGTCTTGTGCGGGATGCGCGAGCCGGTGAATTGCTCGATGACGCAATAGCGGGTTACCCCCGTGCTCGACGCACGCGCGACGGCGTCGGTGGTCTGCGCGGCAACCGGCGCAGCCGGGCGCGCCTCGGCGGCAATGACGGGCGAAGTGGCGATGCTCATTGCGCTCGTGGCGAGTAGCAGAAAGGTGGTCATGGTCAGTCCTCCGCAAAGTTGGCGGGTTCCGCTGGACGGCCCGCAACTGTAGCAGTGCACTAGTCATGCCAAACACTTATCGTGTTGATTGTACTAGATAATGACGTAATCTTTCCCGCAGATGAATGGCCACGAGCGCCAAGGTGCGGTGGAAAATCCCGAATGTCGGCGCGGGTGCTTCAGCGCAGCGTTGCCCAGGTCGGCGCATGGTCGCTCGCCTTCTCGCGCGCCCGATAGTCCTTGTCGACGCCGGCATCGATCAGCCGGTCGGCCGCGATCGGGCTGAGCAGCAGATGATCGATGCGGAACCCCGCGTCGCGCTGCCACGCCCCCGCCTGATAGTCCCAGAAGGTCCACACGCCGCCGCCGGGATGGCGCGTGCGCAGCGCATCGGTCCAGCCCTGCGCGAGCAGCGTGCGGAAGCCCGCGCGGCTCTCGGGCTGCATCAGCGCATCGGTCTGCATCGCGCGGACCGAATAGGTGTCGTCGTCATTGGGGATGACGTTGTAATCGCCTGCCAGCACGACCGGCAGTTCCTCGGCGAGCAAATCGCGCGCACGCTTCGCGAGGCGGTCGATCCAGCGCAGCTTATAATCGAATTTCGGCCCCGGCTGTGGGTTGCCGTTGGGGAGGTAGATCGACGCGACGACCAGGCCGTCGATCTCCGCCTCGAGATAGCGGCTATGCTCGTCCTCGGGCTCGCCCGCCAAACCGCGCTGTCGCTCGACCGGGTCCTGCCCCTTGGCAAGAATCGCGACGCCGTTCCAGCTCTTCTGGCCGTGCCACAGCACGCCATAGCCGGCGTCGCGGATATCGGCCTCGGGAAAGGTCTCGTTGCTGGTCTTCAGTTCCTGCAGGCACACTACGTCGGGCTGCTGCTCGGCGAGATATTCGAGCAGGCGCGGCAGCCGCGCCTTGATCCCGTTGATGTTGTAGGTGACGATCTTCACGTGGCGCAGCCCCTTGTTTGGGGCGGACGTTACACCGAGAAGCTGGAACCGCAACCGCAACCCGACGCAGCCTGCGGGTTGGTCACCTTGAACGCCGCGCCGCCGAGTTCCTCGACATAATCGACCGCGGCACCGCGGACGAGATCGAGGCTGATCGAATCGACCACGAGCCGCACCCCATCCTGCTCGGCGACGGCGTCATCGGCAGCGACCGAATCGGCGAAGCCGAATTTGTACTGGAAGCCCGAACATCCGCCGCCATCGACCGACAGGCGAAGGATCGGCGGCTTGCCCTGCTTCCCTGCGATCATCGCAACGCGAGCGGCGGCGGAGGGCGTAAGCGCGATTTCGGGAGCGAGTGTGGCCATAGCGGGAAGATAGGCCTTGCCGGGCGTAACGGCAACCGGCGCCGGTATCAGTCGGCCGCGGCCGGGCCGCCGACCGAGACCGGGATCGTGTTGATCGTCTTGTCCTGCGCCGCGACGAGATAGTCGGCGGTCTGCAGGAACGGCACCGGATTGACCGCATGCCCGTCGATCCGGACCTCGTAATGCAGATGCGGGCCGGTCGACCGCCCGGTCGACCCCATCAGCGCGATGAGCTGCCCGCGATGTACGCGAGTCCCCGATTCGACGAGGATCTTGGAAAGATGGCCGTAGCGCGTCTGGATGCCCTTGCCGTGATCGAGCTCGACCATGTTGCCATAGCCGCCCGCGCGCTCGGCGCGATCGACGAGGCCGTCGGCGGTGGCGTAGACCGGCGTGCCGACCGGGCCGGGAATGTCGACGCCGGCATGCATCGCCGCGGTGCCGCGGAATGGATCCGAGCGGATCCCGTAATTGCTGGTGTAGGCGAGATGCGCCACCGGCTGGGCCGAGGGGATCGCGATCACGCCCTGCTGGAGCGTGTCGAGCTTCTTCCACGTCATGAACAGCGAGCGGAATTGCGTGTCGGCGCGCAGATCGGCCTCGGTCGCGGCGCTGTCGGCGGCTTCGAACGGGCCGCCCATCGCCGGCTGCTTCGCCACGATCCGCGCCGGATTGAGCCCGAGGCTGCGGACATGCGCGACGGCCTTGGCGAAGCGCTGATCGACGACGCGGCGCGCCTGGACGGCGACGGCAACCTGCTGCTGCTCGACCTTCTTCAATGGAGCGACGACATCGGCGGCGAGCGCATCGGCCTTGGGGTCGATCGTCGGGATCGGCTTGGTCAGCGCGGCGACGTCGCCCTTGCCCGAGACGACCGCGACGAGCAGCGCCTGGCGCTGGTCGATCCGTGCGGCATGCGCCTGCGCGACGGCCTTGATCGTCGCGACATCGGCCTGCATCTTGCTGACGCGGACGCGCAGCTGCGCGACCTTGGCGTCGGGCGAAAGCGGGGCATCGACGATGCCGCTCATCGCCGCGGCGCCGACCGCCGCCTGCGCCACGCCGTACGCCGAGAAGCACAGCGTCACACCCGCGACACCTGCCATCATCGCCTGCGCACGGCCACCCAGGCTAAAGCGCTTGAGGTCCCGTCCGTCGTGGAAGATAAAGTCGCGAGTCTTGAAATAGGCCTTCACGCGCGACACCAGCCGCGCACCAGACTCGATCGAAATTCGGTTCATTGGACCCCGGCGATCAATTGCGTTTGCCGGATAATGCCAGCGCCCGCCCCACTTTCGATCCGGGGACAACCCCCTGCTCCCGGACGCGCAGTGTGTGACCGATAGCGCGCCTGTCACGCAAGGGCGCGCTACGCCCGTCGCGGCCAAGCGGCAGATGGTTACGGCGAACCGTTGAGCAGAGTGTAAATATACTGATAGCATCGACAGATGCGCGGGAACCTTCACGCGATTGCGCGAACCACCTCGAGCACTTCGGCGACATGGCCGGGTACGCGCACCTTGCGCCAGGCGCGCATGAGCACGCCGTTCGCGTCGAACAGGAAGGTCGCGCGCTCGATCCCCATATAGCTCTTGCCGTACAGCTGCTTTTCGACCCACACCCCGAACGCATCGAGCACGACGGCGTCCTCGTCGCTCGCGAGCGGTACGCTCAGATCATATTTGGCGATGAATTTTTGATGCTTGGCGGGCGTGTCGCGCGACACGCCGAGGACATCGGCACCGAGCGCCGCGAACGCGGCCTGCTGCGCGCTGAAGTCCTGCGCTTCGCGGGTGCATCCGCTGGTATCGTCCTTGGGATAGAAATACAGCACGAGGATCCGCCCGGCGCGGTCGCGCAAATTCGTGCGCGTACCGTCGGGCAGGACAAGGTCGAGGTTGGGCAGCGTATCCCCTACGGTCATCGTCGTCATGGCGTCGGTTCCTCCACGTGGCTGAGCCAGGCCGACACCTCCTGCCGCGTCGCATCGAGCGAGGCAACCACTGCGGGCCAATCCGCCATGCCGAGCGCCTGCGCGACGAGCGCCTGCGTCGCCGGCCCCGGCGCACGCGCGTCGGGCGCGACCAGCCGCAGCGTGACGAGCAGGCGCGTCAACAGATCGTGCGCGGCGAGCATCGCCGCCGGGGCCAACCCGGCTGCCACCAGCGACTCGATCGCGCGGCGTAGATTGGGATCGAGCCCCTGCCCGCTTTGCAGTTGCACCATGTGCACCGCGAATTCGAGATCGACGAGCCCGCCCGGCAGCAGCTTGGCGTCGAGCGGCCCGAGCGCGGGCTTGTGCGCTGCCATGTCGGCGCGCATCTTGGTCCCCTCGGCGACCACATCGCGCAGGGGCCGATCGCCGCGCAGCACTGCGCCGATGATCGCGGTGACCGCAGCATCCGCCTCCGCGCTGCCGAACACGCAGCGCGCGCGGGCGAGCGCCATATGCTCCCAGGTCCAGGCGCTTTCGCGCTGGTAGCGCGCGAAGCCGTCGAGCGAGACGCTGAGCGGCCCCTGCGTCCCCGACGGCCGCAAGCGCGTGTCGATCTCGTACAGCGGCCCCGATGCCGTCGGCACCGACAAGGCCGCGCTGACCCGCTGCGCCAGCCGATTGTAATAGAGGACGGCGCCGAGCGGCTTCGCGCCATCGGACTCGGCGAGATAATCGCCGGTAAAGAGATAGATCAGATCGAGATCCGACGCGTGCGTCAGCGCCCCGCCCCCCATTCGCCCAAGCGCCAAGATGACCAGTTCGCTTTCCGGCACGCGGCCATGCGACGCGGCGAATTCGGCGGTCGTCGCGGCGGCGAGCACGCGGATCGCGGCCTCGGCGACGCGCGCATAGCCCGCCGAGACGACGAGCGGATCGGCGACGCCGGCGATGATCTGCGTGCCCAGCGCAAAGCGCTTCTCGCCGACGATCCGCCGGACATGATCGAGCTGTAGCTGGTAATCGGCGCCGCCGGTCATCTCTTGTGCCAGCGTCGCGATATCGCCGACCGGGTCGAGCGCGGTCGAGTCGATCAGCCCGTCGATCAGTTCGGGCCGCCGCGCGAGATCCTCGGCGAGCGTCTCGGCATGGCTCAGGATCAAGCCGAGCAGCCGCGCGAGCGCCGGCCGCGCCTCGAGCAGCCGGAAGAAATTGACCGCGCTCGACAGCCGCGCGAGCATCCGGTCGAGCCGCGCGATCGCCCCTTGCGGATCGGGCGAACCGCCGAGCGCGGCGATCACGCCGGGCAGCACCGCCTCGAGCGCGGCGCGCGCCGCGGGGCTGCGCAACGCGGGATAGCTGCCGCCGCGCCATTGCTCGATCCGCTGCGCGGCTAGCTTGCTCTCGACAAAACCCGCTTGCGCCAATTGCGTATCGAGCCGGTCGCGCTCGAACGACAGAGCGTCGCCTTCGTCGGGATCGAGCGCATCGTAGCTGCGCGCCGTCGCCACGACCGGCGGACGCAACAGGTCGAGCAACGCGCCAGCATCGGCGAGCCCGTGGAGCTGCGCCACATGGTCGAGCGCCGCGCCGGTCGGCAGTTCGTGCGTCTGGCGATCCTCGATCATCTGGACGCGGTGTTCGATCGTGCGCAGCAGCGTATAGGCTTCGCTCAGCGCCTTGGCTTCGGCCGGGTCCACCCACCCCGCCGCGGCCAGCGCCGCGAGCGCGCCGCGCGTATCGGCGACGCGGAGCGCGGGATCGCGGCCGCCATGGATCAGCTGGTGGATCTGGGTGAAGAATTCGACCTCGCGAATCCCGCCGCGCCCGCGCTTGAGATCATACCCCGGTCCGAACGCCTGCCCCTGCGCATAATGATCGCGGATGCGCCGGGAGATTCCGCGGATCTCCCCGATCGCACCGAAATCGAGCGCGCGGCGCCACACGAACGGCTGAATCGCGCCGAGAAACCGCTCCCCCAGCGCGACGTCGCCCGCCACCGCACGCGCGCGGATGAAGGCGGCTCGCTCCCATGGCAAGGCGAGCGATTCGTAATAGGAGATCGCCGCATCGACCGACAGCGCGATCGGCGTGATTTCGGGCGAGGGGCGCAACCGCAGATCGACACGCAGCACATAGCCGTCACCGTCGCGCGCCTGCAGGATCTCGACGACACGCTTGGCGATCCGCACCGCGGCCTCCTCGGGTGCCTCGCGCGGGCGATGCGGCAGCGTCGCCGGGTCGAACAGCAGGATCGGGTCGATATCGGAGGAATAGTTGAGCTCGTGGCTGCCCTGCTTGCCGAGCGCGATCGCGGTGAAGCCGAGCGGCGCGGCGCCCGGCGTGCGTTCCTCGATCGCGGTCCTGATCGCGGTGTCGAGCGCGTGATCAGCGAAATCGGACAGGCTGTACGTGACGGTGGTGAGATCGTCGCACCCGGCGAGATCGCCGATCGCGACACGGAGCGCGAGCCGTCGGCGTTCGAGCCGCAACCGCCGCGCGGGCGGCATCGTCGCGTCCAAGATCGCGAGCGTCGAGACGGCGGGCAGTTCACCGCTCGACAGCGTCCGGGCAAGCTCGGGCTCGCGATCGAGCAGCAGCGCGAGGAACGGCGAGAACGCACGAGCCCGCTCGACCGCGGCAACAACCTGTTGATGGGAAAGCACGTCGGGCATCCTAGCGATCGTACTTAGGGAGGAGACGGGGACACATGCCACGCAACCAACGCTGACGTCGACCGTTGATGCGATATGTCAATACCGCTTGCCTTGATTGGACAGAATCTGCCCGATTCGGCGTACACCGTCGCGGCCCCGCGCCGGTGCGACGCGATATCGGCGACGCTGCGCGCGGCGTATGCGCAACGGCTCGACGAGAGCGACAATTTTGCGGATCTGATCGCAGCGTTGAACACGATCGACGATCGCACGCCGCGCCGCTGAGCAAGCGCGGCGCGCGGTTCAGCGACGCTCGCGGCTCAATTCGTCGACTTCGCCCATGATCGTGTCGAGCGCCGACATGCCCGGTTCGTTGCTGTGCGTGCGGCGCGACGCGAGCGAATTGTCGCTCATCACCGCTTCCAGCGCGACTCGGCCACGCGCGACACGGCTCTTGATCGTGCCGACCGCGACGCCACAGATCTCCGCGGCCTCCTCATATGCGAATCCGCCGGCACCGACGAGGATCAGCGCCTCGCGCTGCGGCTGCGGCAGATGCAGCAACGCGCGCTGCATGTCGCCGAGCTCGACATGCTTGTCCTGGCTCGCCGGCGCGGCGAGGATCCGATCCGCGACCAGATCGTCCCACTCGCCCTTGAAGCGCGACCGGCGCATCTGGCTGAGATAGAGGTTGCGCAGGATGATGAATGTCCAGGCGCGCATGTTGGTGCCGGCCTGAAAACGCAATCGCGCGGCCCACGCCTTCATCAGCGTCTCCTGGACGAGATCGTCGGCGAGGTCGCGATTGCCCGAGAGCGACCGACCGAAGGCGCGCAGATGCGGAATGACCTGCGCCAGCTGCGCCTTGAATTCCGGGTCGGAGAGCGGGACGTGCTCCACCACGGCGTCAGGCGCATCATCTTCGTCGTGGTCGATCGCGTCGGTCATGTAATCCAGTCTCAGTTGTGCGAAGCGCAAATGGGGTCGCGGGACGGCAATGTCCAACGTGAGCGGCTAGACGGCTTTATCGTTGGGAAAAAAGCAGCAGAACGGCGAACAGTACGATGATCAGGCCAAGCGATATGCCGAGAACATAGCGCGTGACATGCGGCGTCGAGCCTGCACGCGCGTCCTGCTTGCTCAGCTCGATCTTATCGTCGTCGGCCATCCGCGCTCCCCGATCCTTGGTGTCGTTGTGGTTCCGTATCGTATGGAACCCAACACCCGGGGGCGCGGATGGGTTCCCTCAGACCGCTGGAACGGTCGCCTGGTCGAAGAACAGCGCCTGCGCGATCGCCGCCTTGACGGTCGAACGCTGGAACGGCTTGGTGATGAGGAAGGTCGGCTCGGGGCGTTCGCCGGTCAGCAAGCGCTCGGGGAAGGCCGTGATGAAGATCACCGGAACCTCGAACTCGGCAAGGATGTCCTTGACCGCGTCGATCCCCGAACTGTCGTCGGCGAGCTGGATATCGGCGAGGACCAGGCCAGGACGATCTTCCATCGCCAGCGCCACGGCTTCGTCGCGCGTCACGGCGACGCCGGTCACGTCGTGGCCGAGGTCGCGTACGATCGTCTCGATGTCCATCGCGATGATCGGCTCATCCTCGATGATCAGCACGCGCGCGCGCGTCTGCTTCTCGATCTCGGCGAGCGCTTCGCTCACCAGCGTCTCGACTTCGCTCCGATCGACGTCGATCAGATAGGCCGCGTCTTCGGGGGTGAAACCCTCCATCGCGGTGAGCAGCAGCGCCTGGCGCGACAAGGGGGTCATCCGCGCGAGACGCGCGCGCGCGATCGATTCCTGGCCGTCGGAATCGCCCGCGCTCATATTCTCGGGGGTTTCGTCGTAATTGGTCGAGGTCCAGATCGCCTGGAACATCCGATACAAGCCCAACCGCGGATCCACTTCGCGTGGAAATTCGTCGGGCGCGGCAACGATCGCCTCGAGCGTCGCCCGGACGTACCGGTCGCCATGCGTCTGGCTCCCGGTCAGCGCGCGACCATAGCGGCGCAGAAAGGGAAGATGGGGGGCAAGCTGCTGTCCTAGCGACATGACTGTCGGGGTCTCCCTGAGGTAATATATGGGGACCTTGTGGAAGCGGCCCCCCGGCAATGCAACGCGTTTTCGCACCCCGAAATATGCGGAATTTAAATCGCGTCGAGTGCGGAACCAACGAAGCCCTATTTGGTTTCATGCTGGAACATCGATCGTTGCGATTGTCCGACAGGCGATCTAAACGCGGTCGTTACGGTACCACATCAACTCGACCGGGTCTTCCGGTGTGACCCAGGGGGACGACATTGCGTTCGGGCGACGAATCTTCAAAAAAGCCGATTGCGGCGCGAACGTCCAATTCGGGCGCGAAGGTTCAGAGCAAGGACCGCGATATGGGTGCGGCGCTACGGACGGTGTATCAACGCACCGTCGAGGAGACGATTCCGCCCGAGATGCTCGACCTGCTGGGTAAGCTGGACTAGCCTTGCATGAACGACATCGCTGGCGACACCGCCCCCTCGATTGAATCCGGGCGGTCCGGTGGCGTCCTCGACCGGATCCCCACCGGGGCGAAGGTCTTCCTCATTCTCGGCATCTGCCTGCTGCCGCTGGCGATCATCGCGTTTTTCGCGACGGTCCGCACCGCGCAGCTCGCCGACGACGCGACGCGCGCGCAGATGCAGGTCAATGCCACCGAAAGCGCCCGCAAGCTCGCGATCGAACTCGTCGGCGACATGACCGCGCTGCGGGTTTCGCTCAACGCGCTCGAAATCGATCCGGGCGACGCGCCGAGTTGTGCACGCGCGCAAGGCGTGTTCGCGCCGCAAGCTGTCACCGGCACGCGCTTCGTCATCACCGACGCGCGCGGCCGCGTCATCTGCGGCGAATCTCTGCCGACAGGCACCGCGCCTGCGCGGCCGAAACCCGGCACCGCGATCGCCGCGCGCCTGATCCCGGGCCAGGGGCTGACGCTGTCGACCACGAGCACCAGCGGCCGCACCAGCGCCGCCGCCTTCTTCCCGACGCGCGTGCTCGCGGCGACCGCCGCACCGAGCAACGCGCCGCAGCCCTATGAAGCGCAACTCGTGCTCGATCGCGACACGGTCGTCCTCCACGCGCTGCCGCCCCGCACCGCGCTCGAACGCCGGGCGACGATCAACACCGTCATTGGGGTCGGCGCGGTCGTGCTGACGACCGAGGTACAGCGCGCGCCGATCACCTCGCCGGTGCTGGTGGCCTTGTTGCTGCCGATCATCATGTGGGCGGCGGCGGCCGGGATCAGCTGGTTCGTCGTCGATCGGCTGCTGATCCGGTCGCTCCGGCAATTGCGTACGCGCGTGGCGAATTTCGTGCCTGGCGAGGAAATCGATCCCGGCGCGATGCAGACCTTGCCCGCACAGGAAATCCGCGAACTTGGCGAGACGTTCCGCGCGATCAGCCGCACCGTGGCCGAGCATGAAGCCGGCCTCGCCGAGGGACTGGTCCGCCAGACCAAGCTGACGCGCGAGGTGCATCACCGCGTCAAGAACAACCTTCAGGTGATCTCGAGCCTGATCAACTTCCATGCCCGCGCCGCGCGCAGCGTCGAGGCGACGCAGGCCTATGCCTCGATCCAGCGGCGCGTCGATGCGCTTGCCGTGGTGCACCGCAACCATTTCGCCGAGCTCGAGGAAAATCGCGGTCTGTCGTTGCGCTCGGTGCTCGGGGAACTCGCCGCGAACATCCGCGCGACCGCGCCCGAGGACGCGCCGATCGCGATCCAGCTCGACATCGCCCCCTTCCTCGCCAATCAGGACGTCGCGATCGCGATCGCCTTTCTGCTCACCGAGATCGTCGAACTCGCGATGACGGTAAATCCAACAGCGAACTTGCGCATCTCGATCGCGCCCGCCGACGTCGCCGATCGTGCGGTGCTGCGCATCAATTCGCCCGCGCTGGTCGATAACGACCGGATGCGCGTCCTCGTGGCGGAACGCTACGGTCGCGTGATCGAAGGGTTGTCGCGGCAGTTGCGCTCGAAGCTGCATTACGATCCGATGGTCGGCGCCTATGAAATCGCAGTCGCGGTGACGGGACGCGATTGATCGGTCGCTTCGCGAAAAAAATGCGCTCGGGCATTTTTTGCGGGAACCGATCTCGGCGAAACCCGTTTTACTCTTCGGATAGCGAATTTATGCCCCCCCGCTCTCGCTATCCAAGACATGGGCCCGGAAACGCTACCCTCCCCCCCCCGGTAGCGTTTCCGGGCCCAATTATTTTTCCGCCGCCCGCATCGAATGCCGGCCGTCCCGTTAGGGTTGCGGAACGATTTTAGGCATCGATCATTGGAGCGAAGAGGCAACCGGCTGACCGCTGGGCCCGCACCTTTCAGGAGTAACATCATGCGTAAAGTCACCTCGTTCGCCGTCATTGCCGCCGCGCTGCTCGTCGGCGCGTGCAACACCGTCGAAGGCGTCGGCAAGGACGTCCGCTCGGCCGGCGACACGGTTGCCAAGACCGCCGACAGCTCGAAGTAACCGGCGGCGCTCAGCGCCATAGTGAAAGGGCTGCTCCCGAACCTCGGGAGCAGCCCTTTTTGCTGCGCGGCGTTCGTGTGGTCAGCTCTCGACGAGTTCGGTCGATGCCTGCTTGACGCGCTTGCGCTCGGTGAACCAGATCGCGATCAGCGCCAGCTCGTACAGCGCCACCAGCGGCACCGCGAGCATGATCATCGAGCCCGCATCGGGTGGGGCCAGCACGAGCGCGAGCGCGAAGCAGCCGACGATCGCATAGCGCCGCCCGCTCACCAATTGTTTGCGCGTGACGAGCCCGGCACGTTCGACCAGCATCAGCAGAATAGGCATCAGGAAGGCGAGCCCGAACGCGAACAGGAACTGCATCACGAAATCGAGATAGCTCGCGACCGAGGTCAGCGCCTCTTGCTGCACCCCGCCAAGATTGCCCTGGAAGCTCAGGAAGAAATGCAGCGCCGAGGGGATCGCGACGAAATAGGCCATCGCTGCGCCGATCACGAACAGCACCGGCGTCGCGAACAGAAACGGCAGCAGCGCGCGCTTTTCCTTGGTGTAGAGCCCCGGCGAGACGAACGCCCAGAGCTGATTGGCAATTACCGGGAAGGCGATCATCAGCGCCGCGAACAGCGCCACTTTGAGCTGGACGAAGAAGCCGTCGAACACGCCGACGGTGACGATCCTGGTCTGCCCAGCCAGCAGCAACGGGTGGACGAGCACAGTGAAGATCTCGCGCGAATAGATGTAGGTCGCGATGAACACGACCAGCACCGAAACGATGCAGAAGAACAGCCGCTTGCGCAGTTCGACCAGGTGATCGAGCAGCGGCGCGCGGCTGGCTTCGAGATCGTCGACGGGTGCGTTCACGGATGCGCCTTGGGTTCGGGCTCGGCAGGATGCGGCGCTTCGGCATGTGCACCGGGGCCGGCGGGTTCGGCAATGACAGGCGGCGCCGTCAGCGCCGGGGTCTCGACCATCATCGGCGGGGCGTCGCCCTCGGTGCCATCATAGCCGACATCGGTTTGCGCACCCGATTCGAGATGCGCGTGCCCCGAGAGCGCAGCGCGTTGCGATGGCTCAGGCGGATGTTCGCGCATGATCCGCTCATTCTCCGCCGCCCATTTCTTTTCCATTTCCTGGAGCTCGGCCTCGCGCACCATCGTGTCGAAGCCCGAGCGGAACTGGTTGGCGACGCCGCGCACCTTCCCCATCCAGTGCCCGGCGAAACGCATCGCCTTGGGCAAATCCTTTGGGGGAATCACCAGCAGGGCGACGACGCCCAGGAGGATCACTTCGGACGATGCGACATCGAACATGGCAGCGCGGTGCCGCTGATCAGACTTCGGTGTCGCGGATGCGATTGCCGTCGCGGTCGAACACGGGGTCCGCCGACGCCTTGGCCTCGATCCGGCTCGGCTCGCGTTTCGGCTCGTCGTCCTCGGCCATGCCCTTCTTGAACGACTTGATGCCCTTGGCGACGTCACCCATCATGTTCGAGAAACGGCCGCCGCCCAGGACGAGGATCGCGATCCCGCCGAAGATCAGCCAGTGTACAATACTCAAACCACCCATGATCGGTCTCCTAAGGTCATCCCTATCTAGTCCTCCTCGTCGGAAACTTCCACCTCCGCGTCGGAGTCGATCCGCTCGAAGGCGAGATCGACCGGGTCGAGCAGCCCCGCCGCGCGCAGATCATCGATCCCCGGCAGGTCGCGCCGGCTCGCCAATCCGAAATGCGCGAGGAATTCGGGGGTGGTCGCATAGAGCAGCGGCCGCCCCGGCACCTCGCGCCGCCCGGCGGGCCTGATCCAGCCCGCTTCCATCAATACGTCCAGCGTGCCCTTCGAGATGCCGACGCCGCGAATTGCCTCGATTTCGGCGCGCGTCGTCGGCTCGTGATAGGCGATGATCGCGAGCGTCTCGATCCCGGCGCGGCTGAGTTTACGCGGTTCCTCGTGCGTGCGGCGCAGCAGATGCGCCATGTCGGGCGCGGTCTGGAAATGCCAGCGCTCGCCGCGCTTGACGAGCTCGATCCCGCGCCCGGCATAATCGGCCTGGAGCGCCGCGAGCGCGGGCCGTACCTCGACGCCTTCGAGATGCGTGCGGATCGCGTCGGCGGTCATCGGTTCGGTCGCGGCGAACAGGACGGCTTCGACCGCGCGGACGATCGGGTCCGGCGCGCTCATGCCCGCTCTGCCGCCGGCGTACGAAGATAGAGCGGCGCGAAGGGCGATTGCTGGCGGAGCTCGGCCCTGCCCTGCTTGGCGAGCTCGAGCGCGGCGACGAAGCTCGAGGCGAGCGCCGATTTGCGGAACACGCCCGTCGCCGCCGGCGGCAGGAAGGTCTCGATCGTCCGCCATTCCAGCGTGATGCCGAGCAGCCGCCCGACGCGCTCGAGCGCGGCCTCGAGCGTCATCACCTCGCGCTGCGCGACGACGTGCATGACGGGGCGCGTGCGCGCCGTGATGACGCCGTAGGCGGCGATGAGATCGTAGATCTCGGCCTGCCACAGCGCCTTGCGCTGCGTGCGCAAGCCTTCGGGCGCGCCGCGCGGAAAGACGTCACGGCCGATCCGGTCGCGCGCGACGAGCCGCGCACCGGCCTCGCGCATCGCGCTGAGGCGTTCGAGGCGGAGCTGCAGGCGCAGCGCAAGGTCTTCGGGGTTGGGTTCGACCTCGGGATCGCGCGGCAGCAGCAGCCCCGATTTGAGGTAAGCGAGCCACGCCGCCATCACGAGATAATCCGCCGCGAGCTCGAGCTTGATCGCGCGCGCCTGCTCGACGAAGCGGAGATACTGGTCGACCAAAGCGAGGATCGAGATCGCTTTCAGATCGACCTTCTGGTTGCGCGCAAGCGCGAGCAGGACGTCGAGCGGGCCTTCCCAGCCGTCGAGGTCGAGCGTGAGGGTTGCTGGGTCGTCGGTCATTGCGGTGACGCTAGCAAATCGCCGAGAGCGCGAGAACCATCTCAATCCTCCCCCGGGAACCGGGGGAGGGGGACCGCCAGCCTCTTTCAGGCTGGTGGTGG
>NZ_JH584241.1:706800-709264 GCF_000241485.1 Sphingomonas sp. PAMC 26605 | reverse complement strand
GGTTCAACCGCGCGGCACGAAGCAGGCCTGCCCTGCCGCCGCGAGCTTCGCGCACAAGCTCGACGCCTGCCCCGCGCTGCCGGCGTTGACGCGCAGGCGATAGACCGTCTTGCCGCCGACCTGCGCCGCCTGCACCGACTTGCCGAGCGATGCGAGCTCGGCATGCTTCTTCGACATCGTGCGCCAATTGGTGTCGGCCTCGGCCTCGCTGCCGAACGAACCGAGCTGCACCAGCGCACCGCCCGAAGCCTTCTCCGCCGACGGGATCTTGGCGACCGCCTTGCTCGCACCAGCCTCGGCCTTCGCGACCGGAGCCTTCTTGCCCGCGACCGGCTTTTCGGGAAGCGCCTTCATGTCGATCGCGGCGTTGCCGCTCGCCGCGCCATTGCTCGTCGCGATCGCGCTGTCGCCCTCGCCCTCGACCTTGAGACCGCCGGGATCGTCGGGCTTGACCTTGTAGTCGCCCTCTTGCGCCGCGATCAGCGCGCCGTTGCCGTCGCTGCCCTGGTGCTGCTTGTAATATTGGTAGCCGAAGATCACCGCCGCGACGACCAGCAGCGCCGCGACGATCAGCCCGATGATCCGCACCACCGAGGGGCCGTCGTCATAATCGTCCTCAACCGTTTCGAGCCAGGGAAGGCGATCCTCGTCGCGCATATCGTACTCGCCTGCCATCAGTTCATCTCCTGGACCGCCTGGACGCCCATGATGCCCAACCCGTTACGGATAATCTGCCCGATTGCGTCGGCCAAGAAAAGCCGCGCGCACGTCATCGCCGGATTATCGGGCAGCAGGAAGCGCCGGTCGGGCCGATCGTTGCCGACGTTCCACAAAGCGTGGAGCGAGGCGGCCAAGTCATAGAGATAAAAGGCGATCCGGTGCGGTTCGCGCGCTGCGGCGGCGGTGTCGACGATCCGCGGGAATTGCGCGGCGAACTTCACCAGCGCGAGGTCCTCCGTGTCAAGTTGGGACAAGTCGATCGAATCGCACACGATTCCCGCCTCGGCAGCGCGCCGATGGAGCGACGCGACGCGCGCATGGGCGTAGTTGACGTAGAAGACCGGATTGTCCTTCGATGCCTCGACCACCTTGGCGAAATCGAAGTCCATCTGCGCATCGGCCTTGCGCGTCAGCATGGTGAAGCGGACGACGTCCTTGCCGACTTCGTTCACGACGTCGGCGAGCGTGACGAAATTGCCCGCGCGCTTCGACATCTTGATCGGCTCGCCCGCGCGCATCAGGCGCACCATCTGGACGAGCTTGACGTCGAAGCGCGTCTTGCCGCCGGTCAGCGCCTGCACCGCGGCGACGATCCGCTTGACGGTGCCGGCATGGTCGGCGCCCCAGATGTCGATCAGCGCGTCGGCCGACTGCGCCTTCTGGAAATGGTAAGCGAGATCGGCGCCGAAATAGGTCCATTGCCCGTTCGACTTCCTGATCGGGCGATCCTGGTCGTCGCCGAACTGGGTCGAGCGGAACAGCGGGAGGACGACCGGCTCCCAATCCTCGAGCTCCTGGCCCTTGGGGGCTTCGAGCACGCCGTCATAGATCAGGTCGCGGGAGCGCAGTTCGGCCTCGGCCTCCTCGGGCTTGCCCGCCGCCTGCAGCTCGGCTTCGGACGAGAACAGGTCGTGATGGATGCCGAGCAAGGCGAGATCGGCCTTGATCAGCACGAGCATCGCCGCGACCGCCTTGGTGCGGAACAGCACGAGCCATTCGCCCTCGGGCTTGCCGACATAGGCGTCGCCGAATTCGGCGGCGAGCGCCTGACCGACGGGTACGAGGTAATCTCCCGGATACAGCCCCTCGGGAATCTCGACGGTCTCGCCGAGCGCCTCGCGGTAGCGCAGGTGGACCGAGCGCGCGAGCACGTCGACTTGGCCGCCCGCGTCATTGACGTAATATTCGCGGATCACCTTGTGGCCCGCGAATTCGAGCAGCGCGGCGAGCGCATCGCCCACCACCGCGCCGCGGCAATGCCCCATGTGCATCGGCCCGGTCGGGTTCGCCGAGACATATTCGATGTTGACCGTGGTGCCCGCGCCGCGGTTCGAGCGGCCGTAATCGTCGCCGCCGTCGCGGATCGCCGAAAGCTCGGCGCGCCAGGTGTCGTCGGTCAGGCTCATGTTGATGAAGCCCGGGCCCGCGATCGACACTTTCTCGACCTCGTCGAGGCCAGCGAGCTGCGCGACGATCTTCTCGGCGAGCGCGCGCGGATTGGTCTGCGCGGGCTTGGCGAGCACCATCGCGGCATTGGTGGCGAGATCGCCGTGGCTCGTGTCGCGCGGCGGCTCAACCGTGATGTTCGCGCGGTTGAGCCCAGCGGGCAGGTCGCCGCTGGCTTCAAGAGCATCGAGCACCGCGTCGATATGCGCGGCGAAACGGGTGTAGAGGGTCATTGGGGCACGTCCGGTGGTGTCTGCGAGCGCGGCGCATAGCGGATACGGAGGGCGGCTTCAAATCA
>NZ_JH584241.1:692933-706780 GCF_000241485.1 Sphingomonas sp. PAMC 26605 | reverse complement strand
CTCCCCGTTCCGGGGAGGATTTCGGTGGTTGATCGCAGCACGACACTGCGCCTACCAACGGCGCATCTCCCTTCCGAAAGGTCGCCCATGAATCGCACCGCACTTCTGCTCGCCACCACCGCCGCGGCGATCGCGCTTACGCCGGTTCTTGCCCAGCAGAAGGCCCCAACCGCGGCCGCGGTCGGCGGCGACATCCCGGCGAAGTTCAGCCCGCCCGAAGCGCAGAACGATTACGTCAAGCGCGAGGTGATGATCCCGATGCGCGACGGGACCAAGCTCTACACCGTGATCGTCTATGCCAAGGGCCTGACCAACGCGCCGATCGTGCTGACGCGCACACCGTACAACGCCAAGGGCCGCGCCAACCGCAGCGACAGCGCGAGCGAACTCTCGACGCTGCCGCTCGCCGACGAGATGTTCGTCAAAGGCGGCTATATCCGCGTCTATCAGGACATTCGCGGCAAATACGGCTCGGAGGGCGACTATGTCGTCACGCGCCCCGTCATCGGCCCGCTCAACCAGACCAAGGTCGATCACACCACCGACGCCTATGACACGATCGACTGGCTGGTGAACAAGGCGAACCTGCCGCAGTCGAACGGCAAGGTCGGGATGATCGGATCGTCCTACGAGGGCTTCACCGTGGTGATGGCGCTGCTCCATCCCCACCCCGCGCTCAAGGTCGCGGCGCCGCAGAGCCCGATGATCGACGGCTGGATGGGCGACGACTGGTTCCATTACGGCGCGTTCCGCCTGCCCAATATCGGCTGGCTCGGCGCGCAGACCGGCTACAAGGGCGCAGGGAAAGCGCCGCCGTCGGGCGGCTATGACGATTACGACAATTTCCGCACCATCTCGGCCGGCGATTGGGCGAAGAAGTCGGGCTACGATCAGCTGCCCTACTGGAACCGCATGGTCCAGCACCCCGCCTATGACAGCTTCTGGTCGGGCCAGGCGCTCGACACGCAGCTCGCCGCAAGCCCCTCGAACGTCCCCACGCTGTGGGAACAGGGCCTGTGGGATCATGAGGACATGTGGGGCGGGATTCACAGCTACGAGGCGCTGGTCAAGGCCGGGCATCAGTCGAACAACTATCTGGTGATGGGCCCGTGGCGCCACAGCCAGGTCAATCGCGACGGCCGCACGCTCGGCCCGCTGACGTGGAACGGCGACACCGCGCAGCAGTATCGCGAGGATATGGTGCTGCCCTTCTTCAACCAGTATCTGAAGGACGGTCCCGCGGTCACGCTGCCCGCCGCCGCGATCTACAACACCGGCGCGAACCATTGGGACCGCTTCCCGAAATGGCCGCTGTCGTGCGACACCGGCTGCGACACCCCCCTCACCCCGCTCTATCTCCAGGCCGACAAGGGCCTCGGCTTCGAGCGCGCGGCGAGCGGCGGCGACAGCTATGTGTCCGACCCCGCCAACCCCGTCCCCTATCTCCCGCGCCCGATCAATTTCGACGATGGCCGCTGGGGCGACTGGCTGGTGTTGGACCAGCGCTCGGTCGACGGCCGCACCGACGTGATGAGCTATTCGACGCCGGTGCTGACCAAAACCGTGAAGGTTTCGGGCGTGCCATGGGCCGACATCTTCGCCAAGACGACCGGCAGCGACGGCGACATGGTCGTCAAGCTGATCGACGTCTATCCCGACGAAGTGGCGAGCAACCCCAAGATGGGGGGCTATCAGCTCGCGATCAGCCTCGACATCTTCCGCGGCCGCTATCGCGAGAGCTTCGCCAAGCCGAGCGCGATCCCGGCGAACAAGACGCAGCAATATCGCTTCCGTCTGCCGGCCGTGAACCACGAGTTCCTGCCGGGTCACAAGATCATGGTGCAGGTGCAGTCGTCGCTGTTCCCGGTCTATGATCGCAACCCGCAGACTTTTGTGCCGAATATCTTCCTGGCGAAGCCTGCGGACTACAAGAAGGCGACGGTGACGATCGAGCATGGCGCCGCTGGGGCGAGCGCGGTGTTGCTGCCGGTAGTGGCGCAGTAACACTCACCACCGTCACCCCGGCTTCGTGCCGGGGTGACGGTCGGGCGAGGTCGTGAAGCGCTTCCCCGGCGAAGGCCGGGGTCCAGGAGCGAGACGGTCGTCATCGGGCGCTGCACGCTCTTGCGACTCATTTCTCGCCTGGGCCCCGGCCGTCGCCGGGGAAGCGCATTTCGGTTCGGATGGAATTCCGCGAGCGGAGGCCGCTCACACCAGCCCGTCGACCGCCTTCGTCCCCTTGCTCAGCGGGAACAGCGCGGCCATCGCGCGTGCCGGCTCGACCCCGAAATGCCCCGCCACCGCGCCGGCGATGAAGGCGTCGAGCTGCAGCGTCGGCTTGAGGTCGCGCCCCTCGAACAAGGCCGCCTGCGCCAGCCCCGGCCAGTCCGCCAGCACCCGCCCGCCGCGCACCGCGCCGCCGAGCAGCATCGCCGAGCTCCCCGTGCCGTGATCGGTCCCGCCGGTGCCGTTGACGGCGACGGTGCGGCCGAATTCGGTCGCGACGAGTACCATCGTATCACTCCACAACGGCCCGAGCCCGGCCTGTAGCGCGCCGATCATCCCATCGAGCCCCTTCAACTGCGCGCCGAGCCGCTGGCGTTGCTGGGTATGCGTGTCCCACCCCCCGGTCTCGATCATCGCGATCCGCGCGCCATTGGCGGGGGCGAGCAGGCGCGCGGCGAGCGCACCGGTTGCGACCGCATTCGCGCCGCCGCCCGCCGCGAGATCGCTGGTCAGCTGCCGCGTGCTCATCGCCTCGCTCCACAGCCCGTGGAGCTGACTGTCGCCCTGGTAGAGCATCGCAACGCGCTGCATCAGATCGTCCGACGCCTGCGGCAAATTGGAGGGCGCATAGGACGACACGTCGATCTTGCCGCGGAGCGCGAGCGGTACCGTCGCCGACACCGCGATCGCCTTGGCCTGGGTCGGCGGCAGCACGCCGAGCAGCCGGTTGAGCCAGCCGTCCTTGACCTGATAGGCGTTGAGCCCCCCGCTCTCGAGCACGTTCTGCCCGTCGAAATGCGAGCGATCGCGATACGGCGAGGCAACGGCATGCGCGAAGAGCGCCTGCTTCTGGCCGTAGAGGCCGTGGAGCGCCGCCATGCTCGGATGCAGCGCGAACATGCCGTCGAGCTTTGGCGCAGCCGCAAAGTCCGCCGCCAGATCGCCGCGCGCGCCGGCAAAGGCGGGGTCGCCGACCGGCGCGACGATCCCCATTCCGTCGGCCGCGCCGCGTTGGATGATGAAGATGAAGCGCTTGTCGGTCTCGGCCTTGGCGAACGCCATCCGCGGCGAGAGCGCGAGCGCCAGCGCACCCATTGCGCTGGCACCGATAAAGGAACGTCGATCAAAAACAGGGGCGTACATGATCTATCTCCGCATGAATTCGGGGGCGACGAGCAGCAGCGCAAGCGCCTGCGCCGGGCTCTCGCAATTGGCGAGCGCCGTGGTGGTGCCCGGGCTCACCGCGCCGGGCAGGATCTTCGGTGCCAGCGCGCGAGCATCGGTCGCGGCCGCGCGCGAGGCGAAGCGCTCGGCCGCCTCGACGCGGCGCAGCACCGCATCGGGGCCCGCCCAGCTGCCCGCGATATCGTCATAGCCGACCGGCTGGCCGGGCTTCCAGATCGGCTGGCCGAGCTGATTGAGCAGCCCGACCATCGCCTGCGGATCGGCGGTCTTGACGTTGAGCGCACGCATCGACGAGATCGTCCATTCCCACGGCGTCTTGAACTTGAGCGGCTGCTCGACCCACGCCTCGGGCGACGCGATCAGCGCGCGATACACCGTCGGCAGATCGCCGCCCGATTTCACGAACGCCGCCTGCAACCGCGCGACCATCGCCGGTGGCGGGGTGTCCCCGGCGAAATGCCGCGCGAGCTTGGTCGCGATATGCGTCGCCGTGGCGGGCGACACCGCAACGTCGGCGAGCACCGCGCTGGCTTGCTCGACGCCGCCGGCAGGATAGGTCTTGCCCATCACCACGCGGTCGCCCGGTTCGTGCAACGGCGCTGCAAAGACGAAGTCGCCGGGCAGCCCGTCGGTCCCGGCGGCACGCGCGCCCGGCCCCTGCCCGATCCCGGCGACCGTCCAGCCGGTCATCGCGCGCGCGAATTCGGTGACGTCGGTTTGGCTGTACCCGGTCCGCACGCCGAGCGTGTGGAGCTCGAGGATCTCGCGCGCGAGATTTTCGTTCAATCCGACCTTGCGCCCACCATTCACCGCCGCGCGCGCGGCGATCCGCTGCCCGAGCGGCGAATTGGGGCCGACCGACACCGCCTGGTCGAGATAGAGCAGCATCGCCGGATGCTGCTCGACCGCCATCAGCATATCGTGGAACGAGCCCAGCACGTGCGGCCGGATCGCCTCGAACTCGAGCGTTCCGGCAAGGCCGACGACCTGCAATTTGTCGGCCGAAACCGCGAAATGGTTCGCCCAGAAATGCACCAGGCGCTCGACGAACGGCGTGTCGGTGATCAGCGCCTGCGTCGCACGCGCGCCGACCGCACCGGCATAATCCTCGCGCCCGGCGCGCGCGGCGAACTGGCGCGCCTGCTTCATCGCGTCGTCGCGCGGCGGCTTGGCGGGGGCAGCCATTATCGGCGGCGTCATTCCCGGCGGCTGGACCGCCTGCGCGCCCATCTCCAGACCCGCCGGCGCCGCGCCCGGCATCGGCGCGACCGCCGCCGCACCGGCCGGCGGCATGGCGCGCCTGCCGCCCTGTTGCGCGCGCAAGGCGCGCTGCTGCCGGAAATAATCGGCGAGTTCGGCCGAAACCGCTGCACTGGTCGCCGCGCCAGCGATTGCGTCGGGATGCGGGTCGTAACGCGCAAACTGTCCCGTCAACCAGCCGACCGGGTCCGCCGGGACCGGCTGGTCGCCGCGTGCGCCCAAACCGAACCGGTTGAGCGCGATACTTGCCTTACTCATCGCCGCGTCCTTCGCTACGCCTTAGCTCGGTGTAGAACCGACCTGTCGCAGAATTATCCCCGGCGCGGCCCTAGGCGTTCGTTTGGTGCAACTGGTCGCGCAGTCTTTGCGCTTGGTCGTATGCTGCGCTGCAATATAATCGCGCCATCAGCACAATCCATCTTCGGGGAGAGGATGCGGGATCGGCTTTCGACATTCGAAAGGAACGATCATGCTCAAGACCGTCTTCGCCGCCACCGCGTTGCTCGCCGTTTCGGTTTCGCCCGCATTCGCCAAGGACGGCGCCAGCCACACCTTCACGCGCGATGGCGAGACCTACACTTACAAGACGATCGACAAGGGCGACCACGTCCTGATCAGCGGCAGCCGCCAGTCGGGGAGCGCGTTCGAACTGAACGTTCGCGGCGACCAGATCACGGGCGTTTCGGGCGGCGTCCCGGTTTCGTTCACTGTGCCCAACGCCCAAGCCAAGCTGACCTCCTCGACCGCCCTCGCACTGCGCTGAGCGCTCCGGCCGGGCGTGTCGCAGTTTCGATACGCCCGGTCTTCGCCGTCGAACGGGTTCAAAACCCTTCGGGCAGATCGATCGGCCCGACCACCTCGCGGTAGCGCGCGATCGCATAATGGTCGGTCATCCCGGCGATGAAATCGGCGACGTGGCGGCTGCGCCATGGCTCGTCGAGCGGGATTCGCTCGGCCCAGTCGCCCGGCATCAGCCGCGGATCGTCGCGATAGGCGGCGAACAGCCCACCGACGACTCCCTCGGCTACCCGCGCCGCCGCGAGCTGGCGCGGGTGGTGATAGAGGTTGGCGTACATGAAGCGTTTCAGCACGCGCTCGTCCTCGCGCATCGCGGGCGAGAAGCCGACCAGGCAGCGCCCTGCGGCGCGCACATCCGCTGCATCACCGATGCCGACCAAGCGCGCCCGCGTCTCGGCGATCAAATCATTGACCATCGCGCCGATCTGCGAGCGGATCAGCTCGCCGATCAGCCGTGCCGGCGCGACATCGGGAAAGCGCGCGCGCACCGTATCCCAGCCGCGCGCGATCAACGGAACCGCAAGCAACTGGTCGAGCGTCAGCAGCCCTGCGCGCAGGCCATCGTCGATATCGTGATTGTCATAGGCGATGTCGTCGGCGATCGCCGCCACCTGCGCCTCGAGGCTCGACCAGGCGCGCAGATCGAGCGGGAACGCCGCGTCGCATGCGGCCAGCGCCCAGCGCGGCTGCTTGACCGGGCCGTTATGCTTGGCCAGCCCTTCGAGCGTCTCCCACGTCAGGTTAAGCCCGTTCCAGCGCGGATACGGACTGTCGATCGTCATCAAAGCACGCAGCGTGTTCCCGTTATGATCGAACCCGCCCTGCCCCGCGAGCGCCGCCTCGAGCGCGTCCTCGCCGGCATGTCCGAAGGGCGGATGGCCGATGTCGTGCGCGAGCGACAGCGCCTCGGTCAGATCTTCGTTGAGCCCGAGCGTGCGCGCCACGGTGCGCGCGATCTGCGCGACCTCGAGACTGTGCGTCAGCCGGACGCGAAAATGGTCGCCGTCGGGCGCCATGAACACTTGCGTCTTGTGGCGCAGCCGACGGAAGCTGATCGAATGGATGATTCGGTCGCGATCGCGCTGGAAGGCGTCGCGGGGACCGCGCGCTCGATCGGACTCGCCCCCCTTTTGTTCTTCGTGGAGGCGACCGCGGCTGCGCTCCGGGTGAGAGGCCCAGGGCGCAAGCAGCGTCATCGCGGTCGGTCGTCCATCATCGAAAAGGTCATTTCGCGCCGAGCTTGGTGATCTTCTGGCCGGCGTCGCTGACGAAGACGAAGCCTGACTGGCCGTCCTTGGCGATCTTGTTGACGAACGTCTGCGCCTCGTCCTCGGTCTTGAACGGGCCGGTCAGGATGCGGTTGGTCGCGCGCAGCGGGGTCGTCCAGCCGCTGCGGCCGGCGAGCTGCTTGTTGCCGCTGCGCAGCTTCGACCATTGCTTGGGCAGATCGGCCTCGTTCGCGCCGCCCGCGACCTGCACCCAGATTCGCGAGGGTTCGAGCAGTTTGGGGTCGTGTTTGCGCTTTTCCTCGGCTGCCGCCTTGGCATCGGCGAGCTTCTTGTCGGCGGCGGCTTTCTTCGCGTCGGCGATCTTCTTTTCGGCGGCCGCCTTCTTGGCGTCGGCGAGCTTCTTGTCGGCCGCCGCCTTCTTCGCGTCGGCGAGCGCGGCCTGATCCGCGGCCTTCTTCTCCGCGAGCTTCCTTTCGGCCGCAGCTTTCTTCTCGGCGGCAAGTTCGTCGGCGCGCGTCGTATCCACCAAAGGCGCCGAGGCGAGCGCGCGCTGGATCGGTGCCGGCGTGGCACGGCCCGTGGCTTGCGGTGACCGCTCGTCGGCCGGCACCTTGATGTCGGAGATGATCGCCGCGAGGATCGTATCCTCGCTCCGCACCGGAGTCGGTGCAGCGGGCGGTGGCGTGACCACTGCCGGCGGTTGGGCCGCGACCGTGGTGGACGTCTCGGCAGCGGCGGCGAGCGTGCCCGTGCTGGCCGATGGCGGTGCGGCGACGGGCGGCTCCGGCACGAGCGTTGCCGATGGCGTACCGGCGAAGGCAGGGGTGGCACGCGCGACGCTACCGCTCGTGACGGCCGCGGGCGGCACGCCGAGGCGCGCGGTCAACGGAGCCGCGCTGCGCTCACCGACCGGGAGCGGGGTGATCGTAGCGGCCTGGACGACGGGGGACGATGGCGCGGCGGTTGCCGGAGCCGGAAGCGACGCTGCGGTCGGAACCGCGCTGCGATACGGTGTCGCCGCGGGGACAACGGGCGTCGCGACGGATCCGCTCGGGAGCGCGGCAAGCTGGACCGGGCGCGACACGCTCGGCGATGTGGGCGATGTGGGCGCAGCCAACGATCGTGGCGTGGCCGCTGCCGTCGGCGCGGGGTTCGCCGCGAGATTGGCTGCCTGCGTGACCGTCGACGGCGAACGCTGGGCATAGTGCGGCGCAGGAAGCGGTTGGACGTACGGCGTGGTCGGGGCATGCTGCGCCGATGCGTAGGGCTGGGACGTCTGCGTCGTGCCCGGCACACGCTGGACGAAGGATGTCGTCGGCGCAGTCGTCATCGGCACGGCGCGCGGCGTGTTGGCGGCGAGCGCGACCCGCGGCGCGGTCGAACCGTAAGCCGGCGGTGCTGGCAAGGGTTCGGCCGGCACGGCGGGCGGAGTCGAAGCGACCGCAACCTGTACGCGGCCGCGGTTGCGGCGTGCTTCGCGCGCGCGCCGCCGTTCCTCGCGCGCGTCGACGACGACCGGCGCCTTCACCACTGCGGCGACTTGCACCGGGGCGGTCGGATCAGGCCCGAGCGCGGCGAGCGGCGGGACGAGGCGCGCATCGTTGACGCGATCAAGGCTCGGCCGGACCTCGCCGAAATGCACCGCGAAGGCGCGATCGACCGGGCGCAGGTTGGGCAGGACATCGAAGAACGGCTGCAACCCCTGCGCCATTCCGGTCGGCATCATGCTCGTCGCGATCCTGGTCGCGCCGGCCTTGTCGCCCGACATCGCCAGGATGAACGCGCGCGCGCGCCACGCGCCGCGGTCGCTCTTGCGCAGCAGCGTGTCGATCTGCGTCAGCGCGAGATCGCGCTTCCCCGAAATCCCGAGCGAGAGCGCGTAGCGCCGCTGCGTTTCGTCGTTCGCGCCCGCACGCAAGGCAACGCGGTAATCGCGCTGCGCGCGTTCCTGCTCGCCGATCAGATCATAGGCCAGACCGCGGTCGGCGGCAAAGCTGCGCGGATCGGCGCCGAGCCGCTCGGCTTCGGCAAAATGGCGCAGCGCGTCGCCGGGCCGCTCGGCCGAGACGAGCAGGCTCCCCTCGCCCGCCTTGACGCGCGCGTTGCGCGGATCGATCCGCTCGGCGCGCGCGAAGAAGGCGGCGGCGGCGGTATCGTCATCGAGCTTGAGCGCGAGCTCGCCCGCACGCACCAGCACCTGCAGATCCTGCGGGTTGGCGGCGAGCAGCCGGATCTGGCTCGCGAGCAGATCGGCGTCCGACAGCGGCTGCACCGCGTAAGGCGACGGCACGCTGGCATAAGGCGAACTGCCATAGGGCGAAGGGTAGCTCGTCTGCGCGCCCGCCGCAGCAGCAAGCGTCAGCGCGGATACGGAGGCAATGAGGCGAACGGCGCGCATGATCAGTCCTAGAGCGGTTTATGGCGCAGGCGGCAAGCGACCGCCCGGCCGCGCTGCGACCAATCGACACCCAGTGGCGGCGAGCGGCCGATCGGTGCCGCTCGCCGCGATCCGCGGATCGTTACTGGTTGTTCTGCCGATGCAGGAAGCGCGGGATATCGAGCGGATCCTTGTCTGGGGCGGGCTCCTCGTCGCGCGCAGCACCGCGCGAGACGCTCGACATGCGCTCGAACAGCGTACCGCCGAGCTTGACGCGCGGCGCCGGAGCAGCAGGCGTGGGCTCGGGTGCGGCGGCGGGTGCCGCCTCGGCCACGGGCGCACCCGGCGACAGCCAGCGGCGGCGCGTCGGCGCTTCGGCGGCGGTGTCGTCGGCAGCGGGTGCCGATGGCGCGGGCGCCGTGTCGTCGAAGCTCGTCACCGGCGCGGTCGTGGGGGCCGGAGCCGGCGCCGGCTCGGGGGCGACGACCGTCTCGCTGCCAAGGACGAGTTCGTCCTCCTGCGGCGCAGGCTCGGCTGTCGGCTCGGCGGTGGGCACGGCCTCGGCGGCCGGCGCAGCCGGCGTCTCGGGCTTCTTGGTGCCCGAGAAGCTGAACGCGCGCGACACCGGCGGTGCTGCCGGAACGGGGCGGGTTTCCGCTTCTATGCCGGTGGCGACCACCGAGACGCGGATTTTGCCTTCGAGATCGGGATTGAACGCAGACCCCCAGATGATGTTGGCGTCTTCGTCGACCAGCTCGCGGATGTGGTTCGCGGCTTCATCGACTTCGAGCAGGCGCATGTCGTCGCCACCGGTGATCGAGACGATGACGCCCTTCGCGCCCTTCATGCTGACGCCGTCGAGCAGCGGGTTGGCGATCGCCTTCGACGCCGCCTCGATCGCGCGATTGTCGCCCTCGGCCTCGCCGGTGCCCATCATCGCCTTGCCCATTTCCTGCATCACCGAACGGACGTCGGCGAAGTCGAGGTTGATGAGGCCGGGCATGACCATCAGGTCGGTGATCCCGCGCACGCCCTGCTGCAGGACTTCGTCCGCCATCTGGAACGCTTCCTTGAAGGTCGTGTTCGCATTGGCGACGAGGAACAGATTCTGGTTGGGGATGACGATCAGCGTATCGACATACTTCTGCAGCTCCTCGATGCCCGCCTCGGCGCTCTTGGCGCGACGCGTGCCCTCGAAGGCGAATGGCTTGGTGACGACGCCCACGGTCAGGATGCCCATGTCGCGCGCCGCCTTGGCGATCACCGGGGCCGCACCGGTGCCGGTGCCGCCGCCCATGCCGGCGGCGATGAAGCACATATGCGAGCCTTCGAGCATCTTGGTGACCTGCTCGATCGTCTCTTCGGCGGCAGCGCGCCCGATCTCGGGGCGCGACCCGGCGCCGAGCCCTTGCGTGATCTTCGCGCCGAGCTGGATCTTGTGGCTCGCGGTCGACTGCTTGAGCGCCTGCGAGTCGGTGTTGGCGACGAGGAACTCGACCCCCTGCACATCGGCGCGCATCATGTTGGCGATGGCGTTGCCGCCAGCGCCGCCGACGCCGATCACGGCGATGCGCGGCGTGAGCTCATCGACTTCTGGCGGCAAAAATTCGATGCTCATGTCCGGTCTCCAAACAGCGCCCACACCCCGGCGCGAAACTGATATAGGTGTAGTCTTGCACCATCACTGGCGGTCCTTCCAGAGCGAACCGCACAAACGAGTAGCAAATCTTTAATAATTCGCGCGGGCTGCCGCGATCAGGCGGCGGAACAGCGCAAATCCCTTAGGGCGATGTACCAGTTGCTGCTTGCCCGACAGCGCGCGCAGATCGACCGGGTCGGCCGCGGCATAGAAAGCGAGCCCCGCAAGCGTGGCGAAAGCCGGCCCGGCATGCGCCTCGGGCAAGGCGGTCAGCCCGCGCGGGCGGCCGATCCGCACCGAGCGCCCGAGCGCCTGCTGCGCATAATCGGCGATGCCCTTGAGCTCCGCCCCGCCGCCGGTCAGCACGACCTGGCGCCCGACCGGCCCCTCGAACTTCAATTCGGCGAGCGCCTTGCCGACTTCGCCGATCAGATGGTCGAGCCGCTGGCGGATCACCGCGATGAGCTGTGCCTTGGTGATGCGCGTGCCGTCATGCGCATCGTCCTCGGCCGAGATCGGCGCGACGTCGATCATCTCGTGGTTGTCGCGCGGGGAGGCGTTGGCCGAACCGTGGACGCACTTCATGCGCTCAGCCTGCGCGCGGCGCGTGCCGAAGGCGGAGGCGATGTCGTCGGTGATGTCCTGCGCGCCGATCGGGATCGACATCAGCCCGACGAGCATCCCGCCGGCGAACAGCGAGACGTTGGTGATGCCGGCGCCCAGCTCGACCAGCGCGACGCCAAGCTCGCGCTCCTCGTCGGACAGGCACGCCATGCCGGTCGCGACGGGCGAGGCGATGATCGACTTCACCTCGAGATGCGCATTGGCGACGCACAGGCCGAGGTTACGCACCGGCGATCCGTCGGCGGCGACGACATGGATGTGGACGCCGAGCCGGTCGGCATGCAGACCGAGCGGGCGCTTCACGCCGGTGAGCCCGTCGAGCGTGTAGAGCGCAGGCTGCGCGTGCAGCACCATGCGGCCGGCCGGATCGATCGAATCCCGCCCCGCCTGCAACAGCGCGTCGATGTCGGACTGCTCGACCCGGTGCCCACCCAGCTCGAACTCGATCGAGGCGACGTCGGACACGAGCCCCCCGGCCGAGAAGCTGACCCACACGTTCTCGATGTTCATGCCCGCGATCCGCTCGGCCTGCTCGACCGCCTCGCGCACCGCGACTTCGGTCGCGGCGGCATCGGCGATATAGCCGCGCTTGACGCCGCGGCTCTCGCGCTGGCCGGTGCCGAGCACGATCAATTCGCCGCCATCGCCCTTCTGCGCGATCATCGCGGAGACCTTGGACGAGCCGATGTCGAGTGCGGTGATGAGACCTTCCGGTGCTGTCTTCGCCATGCTGCTTCCCCTGTTACGCCCGCTTTACGCTATACTTGGCCCGCTGGCCCCGATTGTTTCGCTTCGGTCACGCCCGATTTCGCCGGGAGCGTCGCCTGCCCCGTCACCGGTGTTCCCGCCGGCGTCGTCGCCGAAGGATCGGTGATCGCCTTGTTGTCGACCAGCCCGGGCTTGCGCGCGACCAGCCGCGTCGGGTCGCGCATGTCGAAGCCGAGCCAGCCCTTGCCGAGCAGCGGCTTGACCCCGTCGAGCTGCGCGAAGCGGACCAGCGCCTTGCCCGCCGCCTCGTCGCCCTCGGGCAGCGCGAGCGTCTCGCCGCTCTCGAAGGTCAGCGTCCAGCGGCGATTGCCCACCCAGGTCGCCGCCTTGACTTGCCCGCGGAGCGCCGGCGCGACCTCGAGCAATTGCTTGTACGCCGGCTCCTGCTCGTTCGCATGCGCGCCGATCACCAGCGGCAGATCGGGCATCGCCTCGGGATTGACCGGCTCGAGCCACGTGCCGTTCGCCGAGATCAGCGCCAGCTGGCCCTTGTTCTGCCAGATCGCGCTCGGCGTGCGCTCGATCACGTTGACCAGCAGCGTGTCGGGCAGGCGGCGCGAGACATGCGCGTCCTCGATCCAGCCGCTGTGCGCGAGCAGATCCTGACGGATCTTCTCGAGGCTGACGAGCGGCATCGCCATCGACGGCTGGTTCGCCGCGATCTTGTAGATCACGTTGTGGTCCATCCGCTTGAGTCCGGTAATCTGGATGTTGGTGACGCGGAAGCCCGCATCGCCGATCCCCTCGCCGATCGCGCTGCCGATCGCCGCGGGCACGCCGAGATAGGTCGCGCCGACGAGCACCGCTGCGCCGACCGCACCCATGATCGACCAGGTCGCGATTCTGTGGAGCGTCGCTTCGCTGACCGGCAGCATCGCGATCAGCTTGTCGATCGTCGACGCCTTGGGCGGCTTGCGCCGCTTGGGCTGGACCGGGCGGCGGGCGGTGCCGCGCTTGATCGTGCCGCTCGTCATGGCGCCTTGTCCTTCAGCGCCTCATCGACGATCGCCTGGACGAGCTGCGGATAGGAAATGCCGCAATGCCGCGCCTGTTCGGGCACGAGGCTGAGCGGAGTCATCCCCGGCTGGGTGTTGACCTCGAGCAGGAACAGCCCGTCGACCCCGGCCTCGTCGTCCCAGCGGAAATCCGAGCGCGACGCGCCCTTGCAGCCGAGCAGGCGGTGCGCATCGAGCGCGATCTGCTTGCACGCGGCGGTGATCTCGTCGGGGATCGCGGCTGGGAAGATATGCTCGGTCTTGCCGTCAGTATATTTCGATTCGTAATCGTACCAGCCGCTCAGCGGCTTCAATTCGGTCACGCCGAGCGCCTTGTCGCCGAGCACCGCGGTGGTGAGTTCGCGCCCGCGGATATAGGGTTCGGCGAGCAGTTCGTCGAACTCGGTCCACGGGCCGGGCGTGCTGCGCGCGATCGGGTTGCCGTAATTGCCCTCGGCGGTGACGATCGCCACGCCGACGGAGGAGCCTTCGTTGACGGGCTTGAGCACATAGGGACGCGGCAGCGGGTCGGCGTCGTACAGCGTCTCCGACTTGACGATCCGCCCGCCCGGCATCGGGATGCCGGCGGGGACGAGCAGCAGCTTGGTGAGTTGCTTGTCGATCGCGATCACCGAGGTCGCGAGCCCCGAATGCGTATAGGTCAGCCCCATCAGGTCGAGCATCCCCTGCACCGAGCCGTCCTCGCCGGGGGTACCGTGGAGCGCGTTGAACACGACGTCGGGCTT
>NZ_JH584241.1:683686-692292 GCF_000241485.1 Sphingomonas sp. PAMC 26605 | reverse complement strand
TCCAACGTCACCCCCGACTGCGCCTTCACCCGCGCAATCACATCCTCGCCGAGCGCCTCGATATCGGCGCTCGTCGCCGCGCCAAGGTTGAGCAGGAAGTTGCAATGCTTCTCGCTGACCCGCGCATCGCCGCGCCGCAGGCCCCGGCAGCCGGCGGCGTCGATCAGCGCCCAGGCCTTGTGGTCGGGCGGATTCTTGAAGGTCGACCCGCCGGTCTTCGAGCGCAGCGGTTGCGACGCCTCGCGCTCGGCGGCGATGCGGTCCATCTCGGCCTGGATTACTGCTGGCGCTTCGGGATGGCCGCGGAAGGTCGCGCTGACCACGACCGCGCCCGCGGGGAGCGTCGAGTGGCGATAGGTGTAGCCGAGCGCCTCGACCGCGAGCGTCTGCCGCTCGCCCGAGCGCAGGACGATGTCGCACTTGAGGAGCACATCCTTCGTCTCCCGCCCATAGGCGCCGCCGTTCATCCGCACGAAGCCGCCGACCGTTCCGGGGATCGAGCGCAGGAACTCGACGCCGCCGATACCGGCATCGCGCGCGCTCGACGAGACGAGGATCCCGCTCGCGCCCCCGCCGCAGCGTAGCGTGGTGGCGTCGAGCGTCTCGACCTTGGCGAAGGGCTTGCCGAGGCGGATCACCACGCCGGGGACGCCGCCGTCGCGGACGATGAGGTTCGAGCCGAGGCCGAGCGGGAGGACCGGGATGCTGGGGTCGAGGCTAGCGAGGAAGGCGCTGAGGTCGTCGGTGTCCTTGGGCTCGAACAGCCACTCTGCGCTGCCCCCGGATTTGAACCAGACGAGCGGGGCGAGCGGGGCGGATTCGGTCAGACGGCCCTCGACGCGCGGAAGCGACGCTGCACCACGCTCTCCCCTCCCGCAAGCGGGAGGGGGGAAGAAGAAGATGCGCGCGCCATCATCGCGCGGCCTCGATGCCAGCCGCCAAGCCGGCCGCCCACTTCGTGATATCCCCTGCCCCCAGGCACACCACCATGTCGCCCGGCTGCACCGCCTTCGCCAACGCGCTCGCAAGCTCTTCCGGCCCAGCAATCGTCGCCGCCGAGCGATGCCCGCGCCGCTTCAATCCCTCGACCAACGCCTCGGCATCGACACCCGCGACCGGCGCCTCGCCCGCCGCATACACCGGCGCGACAAACACCATATCGGCATCGTTGAACGCGCCCTGGAACTCCTCCATCAGATCGCCCAGTCGCGAGAAGCGATGCGGCTGCACCACCGCGATCACGCGATTTTCGACACCCTCGCGCGCCGCCGACAGCACCGCGCGGATCTCGACCGGGTGATGCCCGTAATCGTCGATGATCGTCACGACGCCGGTCTCGCCGACCCCCACTTCACCAACTTTCGTGAAACGCCGCTTCACGCCGCCGAACTTGGCGAACCCCTGCTGGATCGTCGCATCCTCGATGCCGAGTTCGAGCGCGACGCCGATCGCGGCGAGCGCGTTCTGGACGTTGTGCCGCCCCGGCATCGGCATCTCGATCCCCTCGATCGAGCGCGTCGTCCCGTCACGGTGGCGGACGATCACCTCGAAGCGGTTGCCCCCGGGGATCGGCGTGACGTTCACCCCGCGCACGTCGGACTGCGCCGAAAAGCCATAGGTCACGACGCGCCGGTCGCGGACGCGCGGGATGATGTTCTGCACCTCGGGATGATCGAGGCAGAGCAATGCCGCGCCGTAGAAGGGCACGTTCTCGACGAACTCGACGAACGCATCCTTGACCGCGTCGAACGAGCCATAGTGATCGAGATGCTCGGGATCGATATTGGTGACGACCGCGATCGTCCCGTCCAAACGCAGGAAGCTGCCGTCGCTCTCGTCGGCCTCGACCACCATCCAGTCGCTCGCGCCCAGGCGCGCGTTCGAGCCGTACGAGTTGATGATGCCGCCGTTAATGACGGTCGGATCGACCCCGCCGGCATCCAGCAACGCCGCGACCATCGAGGTCGTCGTCGTCTTGCCATGCGTCCCCGCGACCGCGACGGTCGATTTCAGCCGCATCAATTCGGCAAGCATTTCCGCGCGCCGCACCACCGGGATGCGGCGTTCGAGCGCCGCCTCGACCTCGGGATTGCCGCGCTTGATCGCGGTCGACGTGACGATCACCGCGGCGTCGCCGAGATTGTCGGCATGGTGCCCGATCAGCACCTTGATCCCCTTGGCGCGCAGGCCTTCGACGACATAGCCCTCGGCCACGTCGGAACCCTGCACCGCATAGCCGAGATTCTTCATCACCTCGGCGATGCCCGACATGCCGATCCCGCCGATGCCGACGAAGTGGATCGTCCCGATATCGGTTGCGACGCCCCTCATGCGAATGCCGCCTTGGCAGGCTGCGGCTTGCCGATCGGCATCGTGCCGAGCGGATCGGCGAGGCTCTCGACCAGATTGGCGAGGTCGCGCACGGCGTCAGGCCGCCCACACGCCCGCGCACGCCCCGCGGCATTCTGCAGCGCCTCGGGGTCGAGCCCCAATTTCTGCATCTGCTTGGCGAGCTCGACCGGCGTGAAGTGGCGCTGATCGATCGTCCGCGCGCCGCCGGCAAGCGTCATCTCGCGCGCATTGGCGGTCTGATGGTCGTCGGTCGCCGAGGGCAGCGGCACGAGAATCGCCGGCCGTCCGGCACAGGTGAGCTCGGCGAGCGTCGAAGCACCGGCACGCGCGATCACGAGATGCGCCCAGGCAAGCTGTTCGGGCATGTCGGGCAGATAGGTGGCAAGGTCAGCGGCAATCGACAGCTCGGCATATTTGGCGCGGCAGGCCTCGATATCCTCGATCCGCGCCTGGTGGGTGACTTGCAGCCGCCGCCGGAAGGCGACGGGCAACATCGAAAGGCCGTCGGGGACGACCTGCGACAGGACGCTCGCGCCCTGGCTGCCGCCGGTGACGAGGACGCGGAAGATGCCGTCCTCCTCGAGCAGCGGATACGGCTTCGAGCGCAAGGCGAGCACCGCGTCGCGCACCAGATTGCCGACGAGATGCGTCTTCGCCTGCAGCTTCGGCGCGAGCCGCGCGACGTCGGCGTAGGACGTGGCGATCGCATCGACCTTGCCCGCGACGAGCCGGTTGACGCGGCCGAGCACGGCATTCTGCTCGTGCACCGCGGTCGGGATACCCTGGTTGAACGCACCGAGCAGCGCCGGGAGCGCGGGGTAACCGCCAAAGCCGATCACCGCATCGGGGCGGAAGCTCTTGTACAGCTCGATCGCCATCGCGCGGCCATTGAGCATCGCCCGCGCCGCCTTCAGATAGCCGATCGGCCCGCCGGTGAGGCGGCCGGCGGGAAGGATATGCGTCTGGATCCCCTCGAACAGCCCGGGGAAGCGCACGCCGCGCTCATCGCTGACGAGCGCGACATAATGCCCGCGCTTGATCAGCTCGGCGGCGAGCGCGGCGGCGGGGACCATGTGCCCGCCGGTGCCGCCTGCTGCCAATACGAAATGCTTTGCCATTATATGCCGCTCCGATGCGCGATATATTTGGATCGCGTAACGAACGGATTGCGCCGGGTAAACGCCAGCAGCAACCCCATCCCGATCGACAGCGCGACCAGGGACGATCCGCCATAGCTGATGAAGGGCAGCGTCATGCCCTTCGACGGGGCGAGCCCGGTGTTGACCGCCATCGAGATCAGCGCCTGGACGCCGAACTGCGTCGCGAGGCCAGCGGCCGCGAACAGCCGGAATTCGTCCTGTTCGTCGAGCAGCTTGACGAACACGCGCACTACGATCGCGAGAAAGATCAGCGCGATGATCATGCACGCGATCAGCCCGAATTCCTCGCCGATCACCGAAAAGATGTAGTCGGTATGCCCCTCGGGCAGCCGAAACTTCATCGCGCCGCCCCCCGGCCCGGTCCCGCGCCAGCCGCCCGCGGTGATCGTGTCGTGCGCGGCATTGGTCTGGAAATGGTCGGCCGCGCCGATCCCTTCCGCATCGGGAAACAGGAACGCGTTGATCCGCGCGCGCGCCGTCCCGTAGAACATGTACGCCGCGCCAAGCCCCAGCGGCACCGCGGCGATCAGCCCGCCGATCACCTTGGGCGACGTGCCCGAGATCATCAGCAACGCCATCCACACCGCGCAGAACACCACCGTCTGCCCGAAATCGGGCTGGAGCATCAGCAGCACCGCGACGAGCGCGGTCATCCCGCCGGTGATCGTGACCACCGGAAGCGACTCGTCCTGCGCGCGCATCGACAGCACCCAAGCGGCGGTGACGATGAAGAAGGGTTTGAGGAATTCGGACGGCTGGAGCAGCGACACGCCGAGATTAAGCCAGCGCGTCGCACCGTTCTTCTGCACCCCGATCACCGGCACGAGCATCAGCAGCACGAGGCACGCGACCGTCCCGATCAGCGCCATCCGGCGCGCGACGGGCACTGGCAGCATCGACACGACGAGCAGCACCGGCAGCGAGACGCTGACCCAGGCGAGCTGCCACCACAGATAGAACAGCGGCGGCACGACGTGCTTGCCGTCGGAATAGCGCGTCGCGGCGGCGGGCGACGCCGCCCCGACTGCGACCAGCCCGACCGCCACGAGCAGCAGCGTCAGCAGCAGCAGCATCCGGTCGATATCCCAGAACCACATGCCAAGCGCCGAGCGATCGCCGCGCCCGCCGCGATGCTTCATGCTCTTCCACAGCTTGGGCTCGACGTCGCTCTCGCTCATGCCAGCGCCTCGACCGCTACGCGGAATTGATCGCCGCGATCCTCGAAATCGCGGAACTGGTCGAACGAGGCGCAAGCCGGCGAAAGCAAGACGGTGTCGCCCGGTTGCGCTGCGGCAGCGGCGTGCGCGACCGCGGTGGCGAGATCGCCGCTCACTTCGACCGGGACCTTGCCGTCAAGGATCGCGGCGAAGCGCTGCGCCGCCTCGCCGATCGTATAGGCCTTGACGACATGGCCGAAGGACGGGGCGCAGGCGTCGAGATCGTCCGCCTTGGCCTTGCCGCCGAGGATCCAGTGGACGCGCGAGAACGCCGCGAGCGCGGGCGCGGTCGATTCGGGATTGGTCGCCTTGCTGTCGTTGACGAACGCCACGCCGTTCCGCACCGCGACACGCTCCATGCGATGCGGCAGGCCGGCAAAGCTTTCGAGCCCGCGATCGATCATCGCCTCAGGTACGCCCAGCGCCTGGCACGCGGCAATCGCAGCGAGCGCGTTCTGGGCGTTGTGCGGGCCTTGCAGGCTCGGCCAGCGCGACTGGTCCATGCACACGCCGGGCGCGATCTTGGTGAGATGCTCGCCACGCGCCGACAGGCCGCGCGCGATCAGCGCCGAGGGGGTGTCGCCGATACCGATCACCGCAGCGTGCGTTGCGGACTGCATCGCGAACAGTCGCGCCTTGGAGGCGGCATAGCCCTCGAACCCGTCATAGCGGTCGAGATGGTCGGGGGTGAGGTTGAGCAGCACCGCGACGTCGCAATCGAGGCTGTGCGTCAGGTCGATCTGGTAGCTCGACAGTTCGAGCACATAGACGCCGCTCGCGGGGAGCGGGTCCTGTTCGAGGATCGGCAGGCCGATGTTACCGCCCATCAGGCTCGGGATACCCGCGGTCTGCAGGATGTGGTGAACGAGCGCGGTGGTGGTCGACTTGCCGTTGGTGCCGGTGATGCCGACGACTTTGTGCGGCGGGAGCGATGCGCGGGCCTGGGCGAAGAGTTCGATGTCGCCGATGATCGGCACGCCCGCAGCGCGCGCCTTCGCGGCGACCGGGTGGCGGTTGAGCGGCACCCCTGGGGAGACTACCAACGAGTCGAAACCGGCGAGATCGATCTCGAGCGGGTCCGCAAGCGTCAAAAGCCCCTCCCCTTCAGGGGAGGGGTTGGGGGTGGGGATGTCTGCAGCAGGCGCAGCGTTCGCGTCCAGCACGGCCCCACCCCAACCCCTCCCCTGAAGGGGAGGGGCTATGGCGTCGCGCTTCGCCGCATCGGAATCCCAAGCCACGACCCGCGCACCGCCCGCCAGCAACGCACGCACGCTCGCCGCGCCCGAGCGTGCAAGCCCCAGCACGGCGTAGCTTTTCCCACGCCAGAGGGGCGAGACGATCACCGGAGTTTCAACGTCGAGAGCCCTGCCAGCGCGAGCACGAGCGCGATAATCCAGAAGCGGATCACGACGGTCGGCTCGCTCCAGCCGAGCTGTTCGAAATGGTGGTGGATCGGCGCCATCTTGAAGACGCGCTTGCCCGTGCGCTTGTAGAAGAACACCTGGATGATGACGCTCATCGCCTCGACCACGAACAGCCCGCCGATGATGCCGAGCACGATCTCGTGATGCGCGACGACCGAAATCGCGCCGAGCGCGCCACCGAGCGCAAGGCTGCCGGTATCGCCCATGAACACCGCCGCGGGCGGCGCGTTGAACCACAGGAAGGCGAGCCCCGCGCCGACGATCGACCCGCAGAAGATCGCGAGGTCGCCGGCGTGCGGCACATGTGGGATCCCCAGATAATGCGCGAAATCGGCGCGCCCGACGAGATAGACGATCGCCATGAAGGCGACCGAGGCGATGATCACCGGCATCGTCGCGAGGCCATCGAGCCCGTCGGTCAGATTCACCGCATTGCCGAACGCCACGATCGTGAACGCCGCGAACACGATGTAGAAATAGCCGAGATCGATCACCGACCCGGTGTAGAACGGCAGATACAGATGCGTCCCGTTCTGATGAACGATCAGCGTCGCCGCGATCCCGGCGATGACGAATTCGCCGACCAGCCGCAGCCGGCTCGACACGCCCGCCGTGCTCGCCTTGCGCACCTTGTCATAGTCGTCGAGGAACCCGATCGCGCCGAACCCCAGCGTTACGAAAGTGCAGGCCCAGACATAGGGGCTCGACAGATCCATCCACAGCAGGATCGAGGCGATCATCGAGGTCAGGATCATCAGCCCGCCCATCGTCGGCGTGCCGCGCTTGGCGAGATGCGATTGCGGGCCGTCGCTGCGGATCGGCTGCCCCTTGCCCTGGCGCAGCCGCAGCCAGCCGATGAAGCGCGGGCCGATCAGCAGCCCGAGGAACAGCGACGTCGCGACCGCGGCGCCGGTGCGGAAGCTCTGATACCGGATCAGGTTGAGCAGGCCGGGGAAGCCGAGATAGTCGGCAATGAGATAGAGCATTAAACTGTCCCGCTCCGCAGGGTGTCCGGTATCCTGCCGCGCAGGTCGGCGACGATCGCCGAAAGCCCCACACCGTTCGATCCCTTGATGAGGACCGCGTCACCGGGCGCCAGCAGCTGGGTCAGCAGGGCGCGCGCCGCCGCGGCGTCGGCGACATGGACGAAATCGCCCCTCCCCTCAAGCGCGTTCGCAAGCGGCGCGATCGCTTCACCGACCAGGATGCCCGCTTCGACGCCCGCCGCGAGGATCGGCTCGACCAGCGCGGCGTGATAGTCCGCGGAGCGTTCGCCGAGTTCGCGCATCTCGCCGAGCACCACGATTTTCCGCGTTGCGCGCTCGGCGCCGAGCACCGCGAGCGTCGCGCGCATCGAGGACGGGTTGGCGTTGTAGCTTTCGTCGATGATCAGCGCTTCGCCGTCGTCGACCGGCAGCGCGAAGCGCGCGCCGCGTCCGGCAAGGCCGCCGAGTTCGGCGAGCGCCAGCCCCGCCGCCGCGAGATCGCCGCCCACCGCATCGACCGCCGCGAGCAGAGCCAGGCTGTTCGACACCCAGTGCAGTCCGGGCTGGCTGATCGTGAAGCTCAGCTCGCGCTCCCCGACAACCGCGGTGACGAAGGTCGCGCCACTGGCGAGGCGCATCGATTCGATCGAATGGACGTCGGCGCCCTTGTCGAGACCGAACGTCACGGTCCGCGCGGCATGCGGCGCGGCGGCGGCGATCAGCCGGTCGCGGTGCGGGCTGTCGTACGGCACGATCGCGACCCCGCCCGGTTCGAGCCCCTGGAAGATCTCGCCCTTGGCGTCGGCGATTGCGGCTTCGTCGCGGAAGAAGGCGGTGTGTGCAGGCGCGATCGTCGTGACGATCGCGACGTGCGGGCGGACGAGCCGGGTCAGTGCGCTGAGCTCGCCGGCGTGGTTCATGCCCATTTCGAACACGCCGAAACGGGTGTCGGCAGGCATGCGCGCGAGACTGAGCGGCACGCCGGTATGGTTGTTGTAGCTCTTGACCGAGCGGTGCGCCTGTCCCCGCGCGCCGCGGTCGAGCGCGGCGAAGAGGGCTTCCTTGGTGCCGGTCTTGCCGACCGATCCGGTGACGCCGATGATTTTTGCAGTCGTGCGAACGCGGGCGGCGCGGGCGAGCGCGTCGAGGGCTGCTGTGGTGTCATCGACGAGGACGTGCGGATGCTCGACCGGCTGCGACACGATCGCGCCGGCTGCGCCCTGAACGAAGGCCTGCGGCACGAAACGGTGCCCGTCGGTCGCCTCGCCGGTCAGCGCGATGAACAGGTCGCCGGGGCCGACTTCGCGCGAGTCGAAAGTGACGCCGGTGGCGGTGAAGGGTGCGGAAGCGGAACCGCCGGTTGCGGCGGCGATGGCGGCGGAGGTCCAGAGTACCTTCATAGCCCCTCCCCTTCAGGGGAGGGGTTGGGGTGGGGCTGTAACGGGGGGACACGCTCGGTGAGACACA
>NZ_JH584241.1:623119-683078 GCF_000241485.1 Sphingomonas sp. PAMC 26605 | reverse complement strand
CCCCCAGCCCCTCCCCTGAAGGGGAGGGGAGGAAATTGCCCACCCCTCACGCCGCCATCTCTCGCGCTACGCTGACATCGTCGAACGGCAGCACGAGATCGCCGACGATCTGCCCCTGCTCGTGTCCCTTGCCCGCGATCAGTACGATATCCTGCGGCCCCGCCGCGGCGATCGCCGCGCCGATCGCTTCGCGCCGCGACCCGATCTCGGTCGCGCCGGGCGCGCCTTCGAGCACCATCGCGCGGATTACCGCCGGGTCCTCCGAGCGTGGATTGTCGTCGGTGACGATCACCTGGTCCGCCATCGCCGCCGCGATCGCGCCCATCGGCGCGCGCTTGCCCTGGTCGCGGTCGCCGCCCGCGCCGATCACCACGATCAGCCTGCCAGCCGCATGCGGCTTGAGCGCCGAGATCGCCGCGTCGAGCGCATCCGGGGTATGCGCGTAATCGACATAGACCGGCGCGCCGCTCTTGGCGATCACCGCACGCTCGAGCCGTCCGCGGACCGGCTGCAGGCGCGACAGCGCCGCCAGCGTCGTCGCGACATCGCCGCCCGCCGCGATCACCAGCCCCGCCGACACCAGCGCATTCGCCGCCTGATACGCGCCGATCAGCGGCAGGTTGATCTTATAGGTCTTGCCCGCGGCCTCGATCTCGAGCCCCTGCCCGAGCAAGGTCGGCACACGCCCGACGAGCTTGTGCGTCTCGCCCCGCGTCCCGACCGAGATCACCCGGATTCCCCGCGACCGCGCAACCTCGACGACGCGCGCCGACATGGGGTCGTCAGCCCACACCACCGCAACGCCGTCCTCGACCAACACCTCAGAGAACAGCCGCAGCTTTGCGTCGAGATAGGCTTCCATCGTCCCGTGATAATCGAGATGATCGCGGCTGAGATTGGTGAACGCCGCCGCCGACACCCGCAGGCCCTCGGTGCGATATTGCGACAGCCCGTGGCTCGACGCCTCGAACGCGACATGGCTGACGCCCTCGCGCGCGAGCCCCGCGACGTTCGAGAGGAAGGTCACGACGTCGGGCGTGGTGAGGCCCGTTGACACCTGATCATCGCCCGTCGTCACCCCGAGCGTCCCGATCGAGGCAGCATGGAACCCCGCCATTCGCCATAACTGCCGCACCATCTCGACCGTCGACGTCTTGCCGTTAGTGCCCGTCACCGCCACCGCGGTCGTTGGGAAAGGCGCGAAATAGCGCGCCGCGAGCTCGGCAAATTTCCGCCGCGGCTCGGCGTCGGCGACATGCACCGCGCCCTCGACCACAGCCTCGGGCCGCGCCACCACCGCGATCGCGCCACCGGCAACCGCGGCGGGCACGAAATCCTCGCCATTGACGACCGCGCCCTGGAACGCACCGAACACCACGCCCGGCGCGACCTTGCGATGATCGATCGCAAAGCCCGTCACCGTCGCATCCGGGGCGCCGGGAACCAGCGCCGAAAGCTTCATTGCTCTTCTCCGCCGGTCGGCGGCGTGGCGCCGGCGACGAGGCTCAACATCGGCCGCAGATCGGCGAGATTCACCTCGCGCCGCGTATCGGGCATCACGCCGAGGATCGCCCCCGTGCGCGCGATCACGCGGCCCACGACGGGCGCCGCGTTCCACGCCGCGGTCTTCCAGCCGCCGGTTTCCTTGGTCCCCTGCGGCGAATCGAGCATCGCCAGCACGACGTAGCGCGGCGCATCCATCGGGAAGGCGGCGACGAAGGTCGCGACGTTGCGATGATGGTCGTACCCGCCGTTCGACGCCGCCTCGGCGGTGCCGGTCTTGCCGCCGACGCGGTAGCCCGGCGCATCGCCCTTGCGCCCGGTGCCGTAGAGACACACGAGCCGCAGCAACTGCCGCATCCGCGCACTGGTCTGCTCGCTGAGCACGCGCCGCCCCGCCGCCGCCTGCCCCGGCGCGACCTTGAGCAGCGTCGTCGGCCGCCAGATGCCGCCATTGACCATCGTCGCATAGGCGTTGGCGAGATGCAGCGGCGTCACCGCGATGCCGTGGCCGTACGCCGTCGTCATCACCGTGGTGCGCCCCCAATAGCGCGGCCAGATCGGCCCGGCGCGCTCGCGCAGCTCGATCGAGGGGCGCTCGCCGAAGCCCATCGCGGTGAACATCGCCGAGAGCTTGTCCTTGCCGATTTCATCCGCAATCCGCGCGGTCGCGACGTTCGACGAATAGATCAGCGTCTCGGGGATGTTGAGCCAGCGCTTGGGATCGCCGCGCTCGTCATGGATCGTATAGCTGCCGACCTTGAGCGGCGCGGTCGCATCGAAGCGGCGCGCCATCGAGGTGATCGTACCGGTCTGGATCGCGGTCGCCATCGTGATCGGCTTGAAGGTCGAGCCGAGCTCGTAGACCGACTGCGTGACGTTGTTGCGCAGCGCGTCGCTGCTCGTGCCGGTCAGCTTGTTGGGGTTGTACACCGGCAGCGACGCCATCGCGATAACCTCGCCGGTATGCACGTCGAGCACGAGACCGGTCGCGGCGCGCGCCTGGAACATCACCATCGCGCGGCTGAGCTCGCTCTCCATCGCGCCCTGCACGCGCGCGTCGATCGACAGGTCGATCGCGTCGCCGCGCCGCGTCGGGTCGGTCAGCCGCTGCTCGAACGCGCGCTCGACGCCGGCGCGGCCGAGGATGTGGGGATCGGTGCCGGTCGGCCCGATATAGCCGAGCACGTGCGCCGCCATCGTCGATTGCGGATAGAGCCGCTCGGGCTCGCGCGCGAAGACGATGCCGGGTTCGCCGAGCGCGTGGATCTGGTTCACCATCGCGGGCGAGGCGTGCTTGTCGAGATAGGTGAACTTGGCCTTCATCGTCAGCCGGTCGAGATACCAGGCCGAATCATGCTCGGGCATCAGCCCGGCGAGCCGACCCGCCAGCTCCTGGCGATCGCCGAGCACGTCGCCCGGGCGCACGCCGATCGTCCACGCCTCGATCGTGCGCGCGAGCGGCTGGCCATTGCGATCGAGAATGTCGCCGCGCACCACCGGATTGATCGCCAGCGTCGCCGCCCCCGCCGGACCGCCGAACAGCCCGAGCAAGGCGATCCGCCCGATCACCAGCACGAAGCCCGCCGCGATCAGCAGCATCAGCATCATCAGCCGCACATGCGCGACCGCGACCAGCGCATGGCGCTGATCGTTCGAGCGGCGAGCGGGAAGCGGGCGGGCGACCAAAGTGCTCATCGAGAGGTCCGTTTCTCGGCGCGCGCGCCGCTGCGCAGATCGCCGATCACGCTGTCGTCGAGCAAGGCGCGATCGAGCAGCGCGACCGCGGCGCGGGGTCGTTCGCGGCTGACCGACGCCATCGCGGTGCGCGCGACGGGCGCGGCAACCGCACGCGACACCGGCGCGGGAGCGGCGCGCTGCGCAGGCACTGCGGCGGCGCGCGGCGCGGCCGGTGCGACGGCAGTCGCGACCGCAGGCTGGATCACCGGCTGCTGGCTCATCGCCACCGAGGACGGAGCGGCAGGAACGAACGATGCCATTTGCGGAGCCGTGCCACGCTGCGTCGGCTCGATCGAGGCCAAGGCGGTCTCGTCGGCGACGAACTGGTCCGCCGCCGGGGCGACCAGACCCAGCGTCTCGGCGTTCCATTTGTCGAGCTGGGCGAGATTGGCGCGCGTGTCGAACTCGGTCTCGAGCGCACGGATGTCGCGCTTGGCGCGCAGGATCTCGGCGGCGGTGCGGTCGAGCTTCTTGCGTTCGGCCGCGACCTGCAGCGGCACCAGCAGGAAGCCGAGCGCCACCGCGACGCCCGCCAGGAACCAACCGAGACTCTTGCCCGCGAGACCAAGCATTACAAACTTCCTTCTGACCATGCGGCGGCACCGGTCCGTCGTGCCGTCCGCAGCGTTGCCGATCGCGCGCGGGGATTGCGCGCGATCTCGTCCTCGCTCGCCTTCACCGGGCGACCGACCTCTTCGAAACTGGGGGCGTGCTTCGCCGCGACCTCGGGCAGATGTCGCGAGCCCGACGGCAGCGACCCCGAGCGCTCGCGCAGGAAGCGCTTGACCATGCGATCTTCCAGGCTGTGGAAGGTGACGATCGCGAGCCGCCCGCCGGGCGCGAGCACGCGCTCGGCGGCAGCGAGGCCGTCCTCGAGTTCGCCGAGCTCGCGATTGATGTGGATGCGGATCGCCTGGAAGGTCCGCGTCGCGGGGTCCTTCTTGTCGTGCGGCTTGTAGCCGAGCGCTTTGCGCACGATCCGCGCCAGCTCGCCGGTGCGCGCGATCGGGCGGTTGTAGACGATCGCCTGTGCGACGCGACGCGCGCGCGGCTCCTCGCCATATTCCTTGATGACGTGGGCGATCTCGGCCTCGTCGGCGGTGTTGAGGAAATCGGCGGCGCTCATCCCCTCCTGGCTCATCCGCATGTCGAGCGGTCCGTCGGACTGGAACGAGAAGCCGCGCTCGGCCTGGTCGAGCTGCATCGAGGACACGCCGATATCCATCGTCACGCCCTGCACCGGCAGCGCGTCGCGCGACGCGAGTTCGCTGTCGAGCGCGGAGAAGGTCGCGGGAACGAGCGTCAGCGCGCCAGCCGCGGATTCAACGAGCGCCGCACCTGCCGCAATCGCATCGGGATCGCGATCGAAGGCAAACACGCGCGCGCCGCGCGCGAGCATGCCCGACGTGTAGCCGCCCGCACCGAAAGTCGCATCGACATGCGTTTCGCCAGCCGCGATCGCCAGCCCGTCGAGCACTTCGTCGAGCAGCACCGGGATATGCGGAGCATCGCCTTGGATCACGTCGCTCACAGCGCGATCCCCTTGGCCTTGCAATGATAGCGGCACGCCGCCTGCATCGCGTCGTCGACGCCGACCGCGTCGAGCAGCGTCTTGGGGTCCCAGATGTCGATCCAGTCGAACGTGCCCCAGAAGAACGCGTTCTCAGCGATCCGCGCATAATCGCGCGGGAAGCCGGGCATGATGAAACGCCCCGAGCCGTCGAACGGCACGGCCTCGCCGCTCGCGTTGCGGCGCTTCAGGTTGAAGTCGGGCTTGCCGTGCTCGGCGATGTGGCGCGCCTGGAGATCCTCGACCTCGGCCTTGAGGATGCGGACATAGCCGGGATCATAGGCACGCAGGCAAATCTGCTCGGGATGGACGCCGATGATGACGGTGCCACCGTCCTTGCCGTCGGCGCGCGGGCTGTTGGCGGCGAGCGCCTGGCGGAGCGAAGCAGGAATCGCGACCCGGCCCTTGTCGTCGACAAGTCCGAGCCCCTCACCCTGATAATCGCTCCGGTCTTCCACGCTTCCCCCGCACACGGCGGACAAGCCTCTCCCGAGCCGAAAAGCGCGTGGTCGCGAATTTCGGTGCCTGTAGTGTCAGCGCATAACGCGCAGGCGAGATGAGTCTGTCCCTGTAACGGACAGTTACCATGGGGCCGATCGGGGATACAAGGGGAAATCAGGGGAAATCCCGGGAAAGCGCGTTAATCGATGGGATTTGGCCTCATTATCTCGCGCGACATATCGACCTGTTCTCGCTGTGTTCGAAAGGATGCGGGCTGCACTCGCGATATCCCGCATGGGCCATGCGATATCCCCGCGTTTTCCCGTAAAATCCCCGGCATGGCTTGCATCACCGCGACGCCGCGTTCCGGCTCGGGGTTTCGATCACATTGCCATCGGACGCGTCGGCGCTCGGGGCGACCCCAAGCTCGGCGAGCGGCTCTTTCGGCGCGCTCGGATCGGTGGTGTTGGCGGCGATCATGTTGGCGACGACGTCGGGGCGCGCGCTGCCGATCGCGGCAACCTGCCGATCGTGATTGGCGGTCGCGAAGATCGCCGAAGCGAGTCCGATGAGCAGCAAAACGGCGGCGAGACCGATCATGCCGACCTTGGCGCGCTGGCTCGTCTGAGCCGGATCCTGGGCGATGATTTTCATAGGCTGTGGCATAAATGTAACGAGTTAAGACACGGTTGTCGATCCCGCGATCAATCGTGCTGTAACCAGGGTGGAACGACCAGCCCCTTCGCCTCCAACCAAACTCGATTATAAAGCGTTGATAGGTAACGAAAACCGGTATCGCACAGGATCGTCGCGACTCGGCTGCCGGGGCCGAGTTGGCGCGCGAGGCGAACCGCGCCGGCGACGTTGATCCCCGACGACAGGCCGAGGCACAGCCCCTCCTCGGCGAGCAGCCGCGTGACCCATTCCATCCCCTCGGCATCGGAAATGCGGAACTGCGTGTCGATCGGCGCGCCCTCGAGATTGGCGGTGATTCGCCCCTGCCCGATCCCCTCCGCGACCGAGGAGCCCTCCGACTTCAATTCGCCATGCGCATAATATTCGTAGAGCGCGGCGCCGTGCGGGTCGCTCAGCGCGATGCAGACCGTTTCGTCCTTGGCCTTGAGGCCCATCCCGACCCCGGCGATCGTCCCGCCCGTCCCCGCAGCACAGGTGAAGCCATCGATCCGCCCGTCCATCTGCGCCCAGATCTCCTCCGCGGTGCCGGTGATGTGCGCCTTGCGGTTGGCGATATTGTCGAACTGGTTGGCCCAGACAGCATTGGGCGTCTCGTCGGCGATGCGGCGCGAGGTGTGGACGAAATGCGCCGGATTCGAATAGGGCGCCGCGGGCACCAGCACCAACTCGGCGCCGAGCGCGCGCAGCGTGTCCATCTTCTCTCTGGACTGCGTCTCGGGCATGACGATGATCGTCTTGTAGCCCTTGGCATTGGCGACCAGCGCGAGCCCGATCCCGGTATTGCCCGCGGTCCCCTCGACGAAGGTCCCGCCCGGCGCGATAGCCCCCCGCTCTTCGGCATCCTCGACGATCCCGAGCGCGGCGCGGTCCTTGACCGAGGCGCCGGGGTTGGCGAATTCGCATTTGCCGTAGATTTCGGCGCCCGCGGCTTCGCTCGGGCCTTTCAACAGGACGAGCGGCGTGTTGCCGATGAGCGCGAGCGAGGTGGGCGTGGTGTGCATCCTGCAGACATAGCGCGCCTGCCCGCGCCTGCAATGCGCGCTGGGCCGCTACCCGACAAATCTCGGCGCCGCTGAGCGAGCTAGCCTCGCTAAACCATTGAAGCGGCGCCCTTGTGCTTTTGTCCCGCGCAGGCGATCGTGCGCATCGCGATGCTGGAATAGGAGCTGGACGCATGCGCTACTGGATCGCCCTGTTGCTGCTGTTCCCCTCGATAGCGATGGCGCAGCGCGCCGAACTGCCGATCCGCGAAGTCGATCTGTCGGACGGCACGCGCCGCTACACCGTCACGCTGGTGATCGACGGTCAGCCGGTCCAGGCCGGGCTCGACACCGGTTCGACCGGGCTGCGCGTCCTGCCGCGCGCGCTGAACGACGCTGCGCGGCGCGATTCCGGGCCTGCGGCGCGCTACAGCTACGATTCGGGCACGCAGTTCCGGGGTCAGGCGATCCGGCGCACGCTCGCGATCGGGGCGATCTCGGGCAACGTTCAGCTCCAGCGCATCGATCGGGTCGAGTGTGTTCCCGACCAACCGACTTGCCCGGCGTCGCGAGTCGACGCGGCGCACTTCGGCATCCAGGGCAACGGCCATCCGAGCGAGGGCTTCGATGCCATATTCGGGATCCGGACCAAGCCGGACCTTGTCGCGAATCCGCTCGTCCAGCTCGGCGCCAGGCGCTGGATCGTCGAGCTGCCGCGCCCCGGCGAAGCCGCGGGCCGGATCATCCTCAACCCGACGCCCGCCGAGCTGAACGGCTTCACTCTGATCGCGCTCGACAAGGACGACACCAGCAACGGATGCCTGCTCGCCGAGCATCCCGAGCGCGTGCTCTGCGCACGCGCGCTGTTCGACACGGGCGCGCCGGGTCTGCGCATCATCGGCGGTCCGAGCGTGACGCCGTGGCCCGATGGAACGCGCGCGCAGGTGACGATCGGCGTTGGCGGGGCGACCGCGTCGATGCCGGTCGTGATCGGCCGGCGCGAGCAGGCGAGCGGGATGTTCTACGTGCCGCTGGCCCGACGCGCGGTCGGCCGGCTGTCGCTGGGTTTGGCGCCCTATTTCCACTGGGCGGTGCTCTACGATGCCGACCGCGCAGCGATCGGGGTGCGCCCGCGCTAGCGCAGCGCCGCCGCGACCGCGCGCGAGCAGTCGAAGCTTGCCGGCAGCGCCGCCGTCGGCACGGGCGCGCTCTTGGTCAGCCCCAGCGCCTGCCCGATCGAGCGCCCGAGCACGCGCAGCACCCCGCCCGAACTCGGCTTGTCCTGCGCGCCGAGCCCCGCCACCGTGACGCTCGGCGTACTCAGCGTCCCCCCGATGCGGATCGGGTCGGTGATCCGCAGCAGCGCGCGGCTCTTGGTCGCGCCCGTCAGCGTCAGGTCGATCCGCTCGCCGTCGAGCACGATCCGCCCGGTGCCGTTGCCGACCGAGCTGCCGGTATCGATCGCCAGCGGATGCGGGGTGAAGACGCCGCCTGCGCCGCGGAAATCGGCGACGAGGCAGCGCAGCGGCACGCTTTCGCTCGGGGACCCGATCGCATGCGCGATCGCGCCGCTGAGGCTCTGCCCGAGCACGTCGGCGATCATCCGCCGGACATGCCCCTGCGTCGCGACGATCGCGGCCTTGCCGCTCGCATGGGCGAGCGCGTCGCGAACCGTCTCGCCTTGCCCGCGCAGCACGATATGGCCGCGCACCACGCCGTCGACCATGTCGGGCTTGCCGACCAGCGCGCCGAGCGTGAGCCCGGCGAGCCGCAGGTCGAGCGCAAGCTTGGGCAGCCCGCTGCGATGATCGACCCGCGCCGTGCCGGTCATCCGCCCGCTCGCCAGCGGCGCAACGATGTCGCTCACGGTCAGCACGCGATTGTCGAGATTGAGCGTCGCCGACAGGCTCTGGAACACCGTGCCGCCGTTCGACAGCAGGTGATCGGCGGCGAAGCGGATCGTGCCGTCGGTCTTCCACAGCTTCGACAAATCGATCCTGGTCGGCGGGATGACGCGCGGGCCGATCCGGGCGAGCCGCGCGGCCGATTCGGCGCGGCCCTGGCTGTCGGCGAGATCGTCGAAATCGAAGCGGGAGGCGCGGATCCGCGCGTCGATCATCGTGCGGATGCCGTATTTGTGGACGGTCGCCTGGCCGGTGAAGCGCGAGCGGCCGATTGCCCCGCCGAGGCGATCGACATACCAGTCGCGTCCGTCGTGGCGGATCGTGCCGGTGAGGTCGATCGGCTGCGTGCCGAACAGCCCGGCCTCGACCAGATAGTCGAGGTTCTTGAGCGTCGGCGCCTGCGCGCTGATCGCGGCGGTGAAGTGGCGCGTGTCGAGCACGCCCTGCGCCGTTCCCCGCGCTGTGAAGTCGAGCGCGGAGGAGGCGAGCTTGGCGACGAACGGATAGGGCGCGGTCGGATCGATTCCCGCGATCCGGCCGCCGGTCAGCTCGAGCGTTGCCGGCGTGTCGCGAAAGCTGCCCGTGGCGGTCAGCCGCAGCCCGTGCGTGGCATCGACCGTCAGCGGGCCCGCGACGATCAACCGGCGCTTGGCGTCGCGTAGCACGATTTGCGTATTCGTGACGCTGAGGTCGGAAAGACTCGGGCGGCTCGTACCGGCCTGGTCGGGCTTGGAGTCGTCGGGCTTCCAATTGGCGCGGCCGCTCGCATCGCGGACCAACGCGATCCGCGCGCCGTCGATCGCGACGCGATCGGGGCGGAAGCGCCCGGTCAGCAGCGCCAGCACCGGAACGCGCGCGCGCGCCGTCGCGACGCGCACGAAATCGCCTTGCCCCGCCCAGCCCGGCTGCGCGATCCGCAGGTCGTGCAGCACCACCACGGGCGTATAGGAAAACGCGCTGTCGCGCGTGACCGACCCGATCTCGACCTTGGCATGGAGCGCCGCGGACACGCGGTTCTCGACCAGCCCGCGCACCAACCCGACCGGAAAAGCGCCGAGCGCGAGCACGAATAGGCCGATGGCGGCGAGCAACGCCGCGCCGATGGCAAGCGCGGGCGGGCGCCAGCGCTGGCGGCGCGGGGCGGATTGCGGGAGGGGAGGCGGAAGAGTCGTCACCTCGTTCAAACCCTGAGGTCCGCGGATTGTTGCAGCATCGACACGGTATGCCCGTCGATCAGCGTCGGAACCCCGATCGCGGCGATACGGCGTTCCCCGTCGGCACAAAAACGCGCAAGCGCCGGAGCCGACGCCGCCGCGATACGTTTCCGGCCGGCGAGGAGACCGACGCGATGCCGCATGCCAGCCAGATCGTCCATTGCGACGGCCCCGAATCGCCGCACGCCTTCGACATCATCCCGCTCCAGCCGCGCAACGGCGCGCTCGATGCGGCGTGCCCGGTATGCAAGGGGCACGGCCAGTGGAACCGCGAGATCGACCTGATCAGCTTCCGCAGCATCCGCGCGATCTGCAACCGCTGCCTCGGCGCGGGCTGGATCGAGACCGGGAGCGATCCGCTCGGCGTGCCCGATATCGAGCGCGACGCGGCGGGCCATCCACGCTGGTACACGCGGATCGTGTCGGGGTTGCCGGACGCATCCTAGCGCCGCCCTTCGGTCACCCCGGCCCTGTGCCGGGGTCCACCGGGATGCACGCACTCCGACCCCAGCGTGCGCGTCACAGTGGCCCCCGGGACAAGCCCAGGGTGACGGTTAGAAGGTGATGTTAGGCGATGACCTTGTCGAGCGCGGTACAGAACGCCTTCATCTCGGCGCTCGACCCGACCGTCACGCGGCTGACGGTCGGCCAGATCGGCCACGACCGGCCGATCTCGACGCTCTGCTTGCGGAACGCCACCTGCATGTCCTTGGCCTGCTTGGTCTTCCAGTCGATCATGAACATATTGGCGTTGGTCGGAAACACGCTCACGCCGCGCGCCTTGAGGTGATCGAGCGTCAGCCCGCGCGCGCTCTGCATCTCGGCGCGCCGCGTGGCGATCAGCGGGGCGGCGGTCAGGCTCGCGGTTGCACACGCCAGGCTGGTGACGGGCAGCGCGCCCGACTGCATCCCGCCGTCATAGCGCATCATCTTGGTGAGATTGGCGGGATTGGTGATGACATAGCCCATCCGCAGGCCGGCCATGCCGAATAGCTTGGAAAAGGTGCGCATCACGATCACGTCGGGATGCTTCACCGCGAGATACGAAGCGACCGGCACGCCCGCGAAATGCGTATAGGCTTCGTCGATCAGCACCATCGATCCGGCGGGCTTGTTGGCGATCAGCCATTCCACATCGACGAGCGGGGTGATCGTGCCGGTCGGGTTGTTGGGCGTGCAGATATAATAGAGGCCGGCATCGGGGTTGGCGGCGAGCATCGCCTTGACGTCGTGCGTATATTCCGCGGTCAGCGGCACCGCCTTGACCGGTGCGCCGAGCCAGGCGGCGGTGCGCCCGGCAAGCTCGAAGGTCGGATCGGCGGTGACGAGCCCCTTCGTCGGCGAACAATAGGTCACGACCGCGCGGCACAATGGATCGCTCGACCCCGGCCAGGGCGCGACATGGTCGTACGGGACGTTCTCGACCGACATCACCGCCTTGATGAAATCGCCGCGCTCGTCGTGTGGGGAATAGCGGTTGCCCATCGCGACCATCGCCGCGGCGGCCTTCTGGCCGGGCGCGAGCGGGCCGGTCCAGCATTCGTTGGCGCCGATGCGAACCTTGGCGGTGGGCGCCGGATCGGGCACTCCACCCGACGCGAACGCCGGCCGCCCGACCGAAGCGGCGAGCGCGCCGACGCCGAACACCGCGGCGATGCGCGCGAGATCGCGCCGCGCAAAGCCACGGGTGAGCAGATCGTCCTGCGCCTCGGCGCCGAGCGGTGCGGTGGTGATGCTGTCTTCGGTCATTGAATCGGCCCCTGCTTAAAGCGGATATCGATTCCGTCCTGCATGGACTCGTGCGGTCCTTGCGGCTGAGTGTTCCGCAGTTTCGATGCAAAAGCCAGAGGGAGTCGGAGAAAAGCGCGACGCGGCGTTCAAGTGGCGTGAGACCCCAGCCAGTCAAGCGAGCGTGTCGAACAGATCGCGCCAGTCGGGATTACCGAGCTCGATCAGTTCGATCTTCCAGTCGCGCTTCCACGCTTTCAGCGCTTTTTCGCGCATGATCGCGTCTTCGATCCGGTCGTGCGCTTCGGCGTGAACCAGTGTTTTAATTCCGTAGCGGCGGCAAAACGCCGCTCCCACATCACGCCGATGCTGATCGGCGCGCGCTACGAGGTTAGCAGTGACGCCGATGTAGAGCATCCCGCGCGGCTTGGCCGCCATGATGTAGGTCCAGCCGCCCCCGCTCATTACGCTAGCGTATCGAACAATCAATGGAGATGCCAGCTTCCGCTGGCATGACGGTTTTTTTTGGAGAAGTCCTCCAAACCCGTCACCCCAGCGAAAGCTCGGGTCTCGAGCGACGACGCGCGACGCAACCACCACGAGGCCCCAGCTTTCGCTGGAGTGACGACGAGGGGCGATTGACTTTCGCGCCACCTCCGCTAAAGGCGCCACTCTCCCGTCACGCCTCGGCGCGGCGGGACCGTCCAAGACAGTAGGTGATCGGGATCTGCCCGGTCTTAATTTCCTGCCGAGACGGGGACCAGGATTACAACCGCTCTCGGCCCTGCCGCGACCGGTCTGCCGCCCTCCATCAAACGGGGCGACGCTCCCATTCCCCATCGCTGGACAATTCCGGGTGCACCAGCATCCGGTTTGTAACCGGCCTTGTCGTGCAAGCGGCAAGGTCAAACGTGGAGAATGGCATGGATCGCGCTCAAAAGACCGAGCTCGTCGCCGACCTGAACCACAGTTTTGCCGAAGTCGGCGTGGTGGTCGTCACCCGCAACCTCGGCATGACGGTGGCGCAGTCGACCAAGCTGCGGAACGCAATGCGCGACGCAGGGGCGAGCTACAAGGTCTCGAAGAACAAGCTTGCCAAGATCGCACTGGCCGACACCGACTACGTCACGTTGGGCGACATGCTCACCGGGCCGGTCGGTCTGGCCACTTCCATCGACCCCGTCGCGGCCGCCAAGGTGGCCGTCGACTTTGCGAAGACGAACGACAAGTTCGAAATCGTGGGTGGTGCGATGGGTGCGACCGTCCTCGACGTAGCAGGCGTACAGGCACTCGCGACGATGCCGTCGCTGGACGAACTGCGCGCGAAGATCGTGGGCCTCCTGGTTGCTCCTGCAACCAAGCTCGCGACGATCGCCCAGGCGCCAGCAGCACAGCTCGCCCGCGTGCTCGCCGCCTATGCGGAAAAGGACACGGCGGACGCCTGATTTCAGGTGCTTCGAGATTTCAAACCCGAACTGATTTTACTGGAGAATACACATGGCAGACCTGAACGCGCTGGTTGACCAGCTTTCCGCCCTGACCGTCATCGAAGCAGCCGACCTGTCGAAGCTGCTCGAAGAGAAGTGGGGCGTCTCGGCCGCTGCTGCTGTTGCAGCGGCTCCTGCTGCTGGCGGCGGCGCTGCAGCACCGGCTGCTGAAGAGCAGACCGAATTCGATGTCATCCTGACCGGCGACGGCGGCAAGAAGATCAACGTCATCAAGGAAGTCCGTGCGATCACCGCGCTCGGCCTGACCGAAGCCAAGACGCTGGTCGAGTCGGCTCCGAAGGCGATCAAGGAAGGCGTGTCGAAGGACGAAGCCGCCAAGATCAAGGCGCAGCTGGAAGCAGCCGGCGCGACCGTCGAGGTTAAGTGAGCCGCTAGCGGGGAGACGATTTAGCCTCGGCTAAATCGCACCCCGCGAGGCCGGCCGGCGCGGCATGCCGCGTCCGACGTCATGGGCTTTGCCCATGACGGCTTGCCACAGAAAAGGGGCGGCACCGCAAGGTGTCGCCCCTTTTCGTATCCACGTCCGTCTCTTCGCCCCGCCCCGGGGCAGACACCCTATGCCGGCACGGTATATTCGATCGCGCGCACCGTATCGTACATCCGCGCGCCGCTATCGATGCGGAACGGCGCGAGCTTGCCCCCTGCCCCGCGGTCGATGCCGACGAGATAGGAGCGCGCGGTGCGGCCGCTACCGTCGGCCCAGTCATACTCCGCGACGACGGTGAGTACGGGGACGAACATCGCCTTGCCGCCCATCTCCATCACCTCGAGCGACGCCTTGGGGTGCAGCGCCATGCCGCTCAGTTCGACCGCGACCCCGGCGGGGAGGTCGAACGGCGCGGTGATCGGGCGATCGATCGGCGCCGCAAACAGCGCCGCGATCGTCGCGTCCTGCTGAGCGCCTGCGCTCAGCAAGCGGATATCGAGCCGGATGCCCGTCGCATCGGCGTCGCCGTTGTTGCGCACGACGATTTGATATTCGACCGCTGCGCTGAGCAAATTGGTGCCTGCCCGCTTCGGCGTCAGCTCGAAGGTGATCGCCGCACGTGCCGCTGTGACCGCATCCGGTACGATAGGCGCGGGCACAGGCATCAACGTTAGCGTTGGAGCGGGCTCGGGCGCACTCGCCATCTGCGGCGCTGCAACCACCGGATCGCCGCTCGTCGGGACGTCTTCCACGACGGCGCCCTCTTCATAGGCCGGGGTTTCGCGCGCCGCGCGTCGCCGCCACCACAGCGCAAGACCGATCGCGACGGCAAGCGCCAGACCGCCCGCGATGGCGGGCCACAGATAGCCGCTGCCGGTCTCGGTCGTTCCCGGAGCCGCTGCGGGCGCGACGCTCGGCTGCGCGACCGGCGCGGGGGTTTGTGTTTCAGCAGGCGCAGCGGTTGGCGTCGAGGACGGAACGGGCAGCGGCGCCGCGACCGGCGTGGCGCTCCCGGTCGGGCGCGGCGCGGGCGTTCGCTTGGCGATAGGGGTCGGTCGCGCCGCAAGTGTCGCGCGCGCCGCGGGTGCTGTCCGAGCGGGCGTCGGCGTTGCACGTGGCGCGGCGGTCGCGCGGGTCGTCGGCGCGACGACGGGCGGCGCGACGGTCTCGGTCTCGACCGGACGCGGGTTGGTCGTCGGCTCGGGCGACGGCGCGACGCGCGGCGCAGGCCGGTTCGACGGCAAGCTGAACGAGTCGAGCCCCGGCAGCGGTTGCGCGGGCACCGTGTTCTGCGCGAGCGCTGCGGTGCCGGACGCCATTGCGCTCGCGGCGGCGAGGAGGGATAAGCGGATCAAGGGTTTCACCCGCCCGGCAATAGCGATAAAACCCCCGCTGCCAAGGATTGCTGCGCCGAGCGGTTCGCCGCAGCGCAACCGATGCCGTGCGACTGCGTTGACACGCCCCTGCCCGCCCCCTATATCACGCCTTCCACCCCAACCTTCGGGAAATGATGTGCCGTCGCGCAGTGCATCGATCGTATTGATGGTTGAGGTTTCTCGAGACGCATGACAGCTGCTGTTATCCGCACACGCGGACAACACGCGGCTTTTTGTCGTTTTCGAAGTGCACGCCCGCCCGGTGGATTCCGGGCCGAATTTCAGGCTTGAGGGCAGAAAACTCCATGGCAACCAACCCGACGGATCAGAATGGCGCTTCGCGCCACGGCGACGGCACCGCGCCCACCCGGCGCGCGGAGAGCGGCACGGCAAAGCGCCGGATCCGCAAGGTGTTCGGCAACATCCACGAAGTCGTGCAGATGCCGAACCTGATCGAGGTTCAGCGCGAATCCTACGAACAGTTCCTCCGCTCCGATCCGTCGATCGGCTATGTCTCGGGTCTCGAGAAGACGCTGCGCAGCGTTTTCCCGATCCGCGATTTCGCCGGCACCGCCGAACTCGACTTCGTCAATTACGAGCTCGAGCCCCCCAAGTTCGACACCGACGAGTGCCGTCAGCGCGGCATCACCTATGCCGCGCCGATGCGCGTCACGCTGCGCCTGATCGTGTTCGAGGTCGATGCCGATACCGATTCGCGCTCGGTCCTCGATATCAAGGAGCAGGACGTCTACATGGGCGACATGCCCCTGATGACGGGCAACGGCACCTTCATCATCAACGGCACCGAGCGTGTCATCGTCTCGCAGATGCACCGGTCGCCGGGCGTGCTGTTCGACCATGACCGCGGCAAGACGCACGCCTCGGGCAAGTATCTCTTCGCCGCGCGCGTGATCCCGTATCGCGGTTCGTGGCTCGATTTCGAGTTCGACGCCAAGGACATCGTCAACGTCCGCATCGATCGCAAACGCAAGCTGCCGGTGACGGCGCTCCTGTACGCGCTCGGCATGACCGGCGAGGAAATCCTCAACCACTTCTACAACCGCGTGACCTTCGTCCGCGGCCAGGGTGGCTGGATCATCCCGTTCCAGGCCGAGAACTGGCGTGGCCAGAAGCCGATGTACGACATCATCGACGCCAAGACCGGCGAAGTGGTGTTCCCCAACGGCCAGAAGATTTCGCCGCGTGCTGCCAACAAGTCGGCCAAGGACGGTCTCACCGACCTGCTGATCCCGACGGAAGAAATCTTCGGCCGCTACAGCGCCTATGATCTCATCAACGAGACCACCGGCCAGATCTACATCGAAGCCGGCGATGAAGTCTCGGCCGAGAATCTCGAACTGCTCGACCAGGCCGGGATCGACCGGATCGAACTGCTCGACATCGATCACATCGCGACCGGCGCCTGGATCCGCAACACGCTCAAGGTCGACAAGGCCGAAGAGCGCGAGCAGGCTTTGTCCGACATCTACCGCGTGATGCGCCCCGGCGAGCCGCCGACGCTCGAGACCGCAGAGTCGTTGTTCAGCGGCCTGTTCTTCGATCCCGACCGCTACGACCTCTCGGCCGTTGGCCGTGTGAAGTTGAACATGCGCCTCGACCTCGACGCCGAGGACACGGTCACCACGCTGCGGACCGAGGACATTCTCGCCGTCATCAAGACGCTGGTCGACCTCAAGGACGGCAAGGGCGACATCGACGATATCGACAACCTCGGTAACCGTCGTGTCCGTTCGGTCGGCGAGCTGCTCGAGAACCAGTATCGCGTCGGCCTGCTCCGCATGGAGCGCGCCGTGAAGGAGCGTATGTCGTCGGTCGACGTGTCGACGGTGATGCCGAACGACCTGATCAACGCCAAGCCCGCGGTTGCCGCGGTCCGCGAATTCTTCGGCTCGTCGCAGCTGTCGCAGTTCATGGATCAGACCAACCCGCTGTCGGAAGTTACCCACAAGCGTCGCGTGTCGGCGCTCGGACCGGGTGGTCTGACGCGTGAGCGCGCCGGCTTCGAAGTCCGCGACGTTCACCCGACGCACTATGGCCGCATCTGCCCGATCGAGACGCCGGAAGGCCCGAACATCGGTCTGATCAACTCGCTCGCGTCGTTCAGCCGCGTCAACAAGTACGGCTTCATCGAAACGCCGTATCGGAAAGTCGTCGACCACAAGGTCACCGACGACGTCGTCTATCTGTCGGCGATGGAAGAGGCCAAGCACACGATCGCGCAGGCCAACGCCGAGCTCGATTCGTCGAACGGCTTCGTCGAGGAACTGGTCTCGTCGCGTCAGGCGGGCGAATTCCTGATGGCGATCCCGAACAACATCACGTTGATGGACGTCAGCCCCAAGCAGCTCGTCTCGGTCGCCGCATCGCTCATTCCGTTCTTGGAAAACGATGACGCCAACCGCGCGCTGATGGGCTCGAACATGCAGCGTCAGGCCGTGCCGCTCGTCCAGGCCGAGGCGCCGTTCGTCGGCACGGGCATGGAAGAGACCGTCGCGCGTGACTCGGGTGCTGCCATCTCCGCACGGCGTGCGGGGGTGGTCGACCAGGTCGACGCGGCGCGTATCGTCATCCGCGCAACCGGCGAGATCGATGCCGGCCAGTCGGGCGTCGACATCTACACGCTGATGAAGTTCCAGCGCTCGAACCAGAACACCTGCATCAACCAGCGTCCGCTGGTGAAGGTGGGCGACGTGGTGACGGCCGGCGACGTGCTCGCCGACGGTCCCTCGACCGAGTTCGGTGAGCTCGCGCTCGGCCGCAACGCGCTCGTCGCGTTCATGCCGTGGAACGGCTACAACTATGAGGATTCGATCCTCATCTCCGAGCGTATCGTGAAGGACGACGTGTTCACGTCGATCCATATCGAAGAGTTCGAAGTGATGGCGCGCGACACCAAGCTCGGGCCGGAAGACATCACGCGCGACATCCCCAACGTCGGCGAGGAAGCGCTTCGCAACCTCGACGAAGCGGGCATCGTGTACATCGGTGCCGAGGTCGAGCCGGGCGACATTCTCGCGGGCAAGATCACGCCGAAGGGCGAAAGCCCGATGACGCCGGAGGAAAAGCTCCTCCGCGCCATCTTCGGTGAAAAGGCGTCGGACGTGCGCGATACCTCGCTCCGCCTGCCGCCGGGCGTTGCCGGCACCGTCGTCGAGGTCCGGGTGTTCAACCGCCACGGCATCGACAAGGACGAGCGCGCGATGGCGATCGAGCGCGAGGAGATCGAGCGCCTGAAGAAGGACTCGGACGACGAGCGCACGATCCTGAACCGCGCGACCTGGTCGCGCCTCAAGGAAATGCTGCTCGGCCAGACCGCGACCGCCGTTCCCAAGAACGGCCCGAAGAAGGGCGTGGTCATCGACCAGGACGTGCTCGACTCGGTCGACCGTCACGAGTGGTGGAAGTTCGCTGTCGCCGACGACAAGACCCAGAGCGATCTGGAAGCGGTCAAGGTGCAGTATGACGATGCCGTCAAGGTGATCGTGGACAAGTTCCAGGATCGTCGCGACAAGCTCGAGCGCGGTGACGAGCTGCCGCCGGGCGTGCTGAAAATGGTCAAGGTGTTCGTCGCGGTGAAGCGCAAGCTGCAGCCGGGCGACAAGATGGCCGGCCGTCACGGCAACAAGGGCGTGATCTCGCGGATCCTGCCGGCGGAGGACATGCCGTTCCTCGCCGACGGTACGCCGGTCGACATCGTGCTCAACCCGCTCGGCGTGCCGTCGCGCATGAACGTCGGTCAGATCTTCGAGACGCATCTCGGCTGGGCTGCCCGTAACTTGGGTCAGCAGATCTACACGCAGCTCGAGGAATGGCGCGAAGCCAACCCCGAACCCGCACCGGGCGACATGCCCGACGCGGTCAAGGCACGGCTGCTCGAAGTGTACGGCGATCACTACGCCGCGGACATCGAGGCGCGCGACGCGAGCCAGATCATCGAACTCGCGCAGAACCTGCGGACCGGCGTGCCGATGGGCACCCCCGTGTTCGACGGCGCGCGCGAGGCCGATGTGGCCGACATGCTCGAGCTGGCGGGTCTGCACTCGTCGGGTCAGTCGGAGCTGTTCGACGGCCGCACCGGCGACATGTTCGATCGGCGCGTGACGGTGGGCATCATCTACATGCTCAAGCTCCACCATCTGGTCGACGACAAGATCCACGCCCGGTCGATCGGGCCGTACTCGCTCGTCACGCAGCAGCCGCTGGGTGGTAAGGCGCAGTTCGGTGGTCAGCGCTTCGGCGAGATGGAGGTCTGGGCACTCCAGGCCTACGGCGCGGCGTACACCTTGCAGGAAATGCTCACGGTGAAGTCGGACGACGTGGTCGGGCGCACCAAGGTCTATGAGGCGATCGTCAAGGGTGACGACACGTTCGAGGCCGGCATTCCGGAGAGCTTCAACGTTCTCGTCAAGGAAATGCGCTCGCTGGGTCTGAACATCGAGCTCACCACCACCGAGCAGTTCGACACCGACGGCGTCGCGATCGCGGCGGAGTAAGGCCTTCTTCTCCCTCTCCCGGCGGGAGAGGGAGGGAGGCGCGGAACGCGCCGGAAGGGTGAGGACAGGTAACTGCCCTGCCCTCACCTTCCCGCTCGGCTCCGCCGAGCGGGCCCCTTCCTCTCCCGATGGGAGAGGAAAAAGAATTTCGAGGAAAGGTTCATCCCCATGAACGAACTGACCAACTTCGCGAACCCGGTCGTCAAGGCCGAGACCTTCGACCAGATCCAGATCGGCATCGCCAGCCCGGACAAGATCCGCAGCTGGTCGTTCGGCGAGATCAAGAAGCCCGAAACCATCAACTATCGCACGTTCAAGCCCGAGCGTGACGGCCTGTTCTGCGCGCGCATCTTCGGTCCGATCAAGGATTACGAGTGCCTGTGCGGCAAGTACAAGCGCATGAAGTATAAGGGCATCGTCTGCGAAAAGTGCGGCGTCGAGGTCACCGTCTCGAAGGTCCGCCGTGAGCGCATGGGCCATATCGAGCTCGCCGCCCCGGTCGCGCACATCTGGTTCCTGAAGTCGCTGCCGTCGCGCATCGGCCTGCTGCTCGACATGCAGCTCAAGCAGCTCGAGCGCGTGCTGTACTTCGAAGCGTACATCGTGATCGAGCCGGGCATCACCCCGCTCGAAAAGTATCAGCTGATGACCGAGGACGAGCTCCTCGACGCGCAGGACGAATATGGCGAAGACGCCTTCTCGGCCGGCATCGGCGCGGAAGCCGTGCGCATCATGCTGCAGGACTTGGATCTCGAGGGCGAGCGCAAGGAGCTCCTCGAGGAGCTCGCGGTCACCAAGTCCGAGCTGAAGCCCAAGAAGATCATCAAGCGTCTGAAGGTCGTCGAGAGCTTCATCGATTCGGGCAACCGCCCCGAGTGGATGATCCTCGAAGTCGTTCCGGTCATCCCGCCCGAGCTGCGTCCGCTGGTGCCGCTCGACGGTGGCCGTTTCGCGACCTCGGATCTGAACGATCTGTATCGCCGCGTGATCAACCGCAACAACCGCCTCAAGCGCCTGATGGAGCTCCGCGCGCCGGACATCATCGTCCGCAACGAGAAGCGCATGCTGCAGGAGGCCGTCGACGCATTGTTCGACAACGGTCGCCGCGGTCGCACGATCACGGGCGCCAACAAGCGTCCGCTCAAGTCGCTGTCCGACATGCTCAAGGGCAAGCAGGGCCGCTTCCGTCAGAACCTGCTCGGCAAGCGCGTCGACTATTCGGGTCGTTCGGTCATCGTGACCGGTCCGGAACTCAAGCTGCACCAGTGCGGCCTGCCGAAGAAGATGGCGCTCGAGCTGTTCAAGCCGTTCATCTACGCACGCCTCGACGCCAAGGGTCTCTCGATGACCCTGAAGCAGGCGAAGAAGTGGGTCGAGAAGGAGCGCAAGGAAGTCTGGGACATCCTCGACGAGGTGATCCGCGAGCATCCGGTCATGCTCAACCGTGCGCCGACGCTGCACCGTCTCGGCATCCAGGCGTTCGAGCCCGTGCTGATCGAGGGCAAGGCGATCCAGCTGCACCCGCTGGTCTGCTCGGCCTTCAACGCCGATTTCGACGGCGATCAGATGGCGGTCCACGTGCCGCTGTCGCTGGAAGCACAGCTCGAAGCCCGCGTGCTGATGATGTCGACCAACAACATCCTCTCGCCCGCCAACGGCAAGCCGATCATCGTGCCGTCGCAGGACATGGTGCTGGGTCTGTATTACCTCTCGATGCTCAAGGAGAATGAGCCGGGCCAGGGCATGATGATTTCCGACATGTCGGAAGTCCATCAGGCGCTCGAAGCCGGTGCTGTGACCTTGCACACCAAGATCATCAGCCGCGTTCCGCAGACCGATGAGAAGGGCAACCAGTACCTCAAGCGCTATGAGACCACCCCTGGTCGCATGCTGCTCGGCGAGTGCCTGCCGCAGTCGTCGAAGGTGCCGTTCGATACCGTCAACCGCCTCCTCACCAAGAAGGACGTCGGCGACGTGATCGACGAGGTCTATCGTCACACCGGCCAGAAGGACACGGTGCTGTTCGCCGACGCGATCATGAGCCTCGGCTTCAAGCACGCGTTCAAGGCCGGCATCTCGTTCGGCATGGACGACATGATCATTCCGGACGCCAAGATCGCATTGGTCGACGAGACCAAGGGTCTGGTGAAGGACTTCGAGCAGCAATATCAGGACGGCCTGATCACGCAGCAGGAGAAGTACAACAAGGTGATCGACGCGTGGAGCCGTTGCGGCGACCAGGTGGCGAACGCCATGATGGACGAGATCAAGGCGGTTAAGCATTACGAGGACGGCCCCAACAAGGGCCGCGAGAAGCCGATCAACTCGATCTACATGATGGCCCACTCGGGTGCGCGTGGTTCGCAGGCGCAGATCAAGCAGCTTGCCGGCATGCGCGGCCTGATGGCCAAGCCGTCGGGCGAGATCATCGAGACGCCGATCATCTCGAACTTCAAGGAAGGTCTGACCGTCCTCGAATACTTCAACTCGACCCACGGCGCGCGTAAGGGCCTCGCGGATACGGCGTTGAAGACGGCGAACTCGGGCTACCTCACGCGTCGTCTGGTCGACGTGTCGCAGGACTGCGTGATCATGGAGCTCGACTGCGGCACGACCCGCGCGCTGGAAATGCGCGCGATCGTCCAGGGCGGCTCGACGATCGCGTCGCTCGGCGAGCGTATCCTCGGTCGTACGACCGCGGAGGACATCGTCGACAGCAAGACCGGCGAGGTCGTCATCCCCTCGGGCACGCTGCTCGACGAGCCGATGATCCTGCAGATCGAGGCGATCGGCACGCAGTCGTGCAAGATCCGCTCGCCGCTCGTCTGCGAGACCAAGATCGGCGTGTGCGGCAAGTGCTATGGGCGCGATCTCGCCCGCGGTACCCCGGTCAACATCGGTGAAGCGGTCGGCGTCATCGCCGCCCAGTCGATCGGTGAGCCGGGCACGCAGCTGACGATGCGTACCTTCCACATCGGCGGTGCGGCGCAGCTCAACGAGCAGTCGAACCTCGAGGCGCTCTCGGACGGCACGATGGAATATCGCGACCTGCGCACCATCACCGACCAGCGCGGCCGTCGCGTCGTGCTGTCGCGGTCGGGCGAAGTCGCGATCATGGACATCGACGGCCGCGAGCGCGCGGTGCACCGTCTCCCCTACGGCGCCTATGTGCTGTTCGACGACGGTCACATCGTGTCGAAGGGCGATCGTCTGGCCGAGTGGGACCCGTTCACCATGCCGGTGATCACCGAGAATGGCGGCATCGTGAAATATGTCGATCTGATCGAGGGCAAAACGCTCACCGAGCAGGCCGACGAAGCGACCGGCATCTCGCAGCGGGTCGTCACCGAAAACCGCGGCATCGCGTCGAAGAAGGAGGATCTGCGTCCGCGCCTGACCCTGCTCGACGACGCATCGGGTGAAACCGGCCGCTACATGCTGGTTCCGGGCGCGACGCTTTCGGTCGAGGACGGTGCGACGGTCCAGGGCGGCGACGTTCTCGCCCGTGTCAGCCGCGAGAGCGCCAAGACGCGCGACATCACCGGCGGTCTGCCGCGTGTTGCCGAGCTGTTCGAAGCGCGGAAACCGAAGGAAAATGCGATCATCGCCAAGGTCTCGGGCCGTGTCGTGTTCGGCAAGGACTATAAGGCCAAGCGCAAGATCGGCATTCAGCCCGAGGACGGCAGCGAGGTCGTCGAGTATCTGGTGCCCAAGTCGAAGGTCATCGACGTGCAGGAAGGCGATTACGTCAAGCGCGGCGACAACCTCATCGGCGGCTCGCCCGATCCGCACGACATTCTCGAAGTGCTCGGCATCGAGCCCTTGGCCGAATATCTCGTGTCGGAAATCCAGGAGGTCTATCGTCTCCAGGGCGTGAAGATCAACGACAAGCACATCGAGACGATCGTTCGCCAGATGCTGCAGAAGGTTGAGATCACCGACGGCGGCGACACCACGCTGCTCGCCGGCGAGCAGGTCGATCGCGACGAGATGGACGAGATGAACGCCAAGATCGGCAAGAAGGAGCGTCCGGCACAGGGCAAGCCGGTCCTGCTCGGCATCACCAAGGCGTCGCTGCAGACCCGCAGCTTCATCTCGGCGGCATCGTTCCAGGAAACGACGCGCGTGCTCACCGAAGCTTCGGTGCAGGGCAAGAAGGACACGCTCACCGGTCTCAAGGAGAACGTGATCGTGGGTCGTCTGATCCCGGCCGGCACCGGTGCGGGCATGGGTCGCCTGCGCGTCACCGCCTCGTCGCGCGATGCGGCGATGCGCGTCTCGCAGCGTCGCATGGCCGAAGTCTCGATCGTCGCGCCCGCCTCGGCGAAGGAAGAGCATGACGCCGAGCTTGCCCGCTCGACGCGCGATGCCGGCGGTACCGGCGACGACGCGCTCGGCGCGGTCGTGACGAGCGGCACCGGCACCGATGCCGACGCCGGCGAGTATCTGAACAAGGAGTAATCCTCCGCGTTCGGGTTCACGCCTGACAAGAAGAGAGCCGCCGCCCGGGGAAACCCGGGCGGCGGTTTTCTTTTGGGGGTCGGGAGAGAGTGGGCCGGTGCGCGTTGGATAGTAATGGTCAGGTGCTGTCGGTTATAACCGTCGCCCCGGCGAAGGCCGGGGCCTCCGCCTGACGTCGCGCCGCCCGCCAAGCCATCCAGAGGCCCCGGCTTCCGCCAGGGCGACGGCCGAGGCTATGTCCGAGTTTGGTAATTAGGCGACGGTCCGCTTTAGGTCCCAAACAACCGGTTCCAGACATTCCGAATTTATGCCAACGGGCTACGATAGCACCAAGAGAGCCTATCCGCGCTCGGTCGGGAAAGCCTTCAATAAATTCAGTGGTTCGAGCTGAAGGTTAACAGGATGAGGATTACCGTACGGTCCGATGAACACCCGCCACAGGGCGTTGTGCTCAGTCGTGCCGCGCTTGGGCTGGCGCTGATCGCCTTTGCATACGGTCTGGTGCGGCTGGCGGCGCATGTGCGCCTCGCCGTGTCGTTTCCCTATGCGTTCGATTATGGCGAGGGTGTCGTGTGGCAGCAGATGCGCGACATGGTGGCGGGGCAGGCCTATGCACCTATCGGTACCTATCCCGCCATCGCCTACGAATATCCGCCGATCTTCCATCTCTGCACGGCCGCAGTCGCGGCGATCGCCGGGCTCGACCCGCTCTATGCCGGTCGGCTGCTCTCACTCGCCTGCGCGGCGGTCTGCGCGATCCTGATCGGCCAGCTGACGTATCGCGCGGTCGTAGGCGAGACGCGGGTCACGACATGGGGCGCTGCGCTCGTCGCGGCGCTGGTTTTTGCGACCCTGCCGGTCGTGGGGGTCTGGGCGCTGCTAATGCGGGTCGACCTGCTCGCTTGCGCGTTCACGCTCGCCGGCATGCTGCTGGCGAGCCGCGCCCCACTGTCGCTGGGGGCTACCGTCGCGGCAGGGCTAATGTTCACGCTGGCGCTCTACACCCGCCAGACCTGCCTGCCGGCACCGGCCGCGGCTTTCCTCGTGCTGCTCGTCGTTCATCCCGGTCGCGCCTGGGTGATGGCAAGTGTGGCGATGGCGAGCGGGCTGGCGGCATTGGCGGCAGTCGAGATCGCGACCGGTGGTGGGTTCCTCCTCAACATTGTGTCCTACAACGTTAACCGGATCATCTGGGAGCATGCGCACGCTTTGGCGATGGTACTGCTCGCCAACATCGTGGTGATCGCCATCGCCGCGATCGGCGCGGCGGCGGCCGTCCGGGCACCGGGCATGCGCCGGTGGAGCGACGTCCGGTTGCGGCTATTCGGCGATCCCCGCCGGACCGCTCCCCATCGCGTCGTCCTCGCTATCGTCCTGCTGACGCTCGCACTGAAGACGGCAACGTTGCCCGCGATCCTAAAATCCGGCGCGAGCGACAATTACCTCATCGACTGGTTTTCCGAACTAGCCATCCTAGTGGGCATCGCTGTAGTGCCGATGTGGCGCGCGGCCCGGCGCCTGCCCGCCCGGCCGACGGTGCTCCTGTCCGCGCTGGTCGGCATCGGGCTGCCTTTGCAGGTCATCGGAGGGGCTACATTCCCCGACCTTGCAGCAGCGGAGGCGGAGACCCGCGCCCTCGACTCCATCGTCGCACATATCCGGCGCAGCCCTCGACCCGTGATCTCCGATGATGCAACGCTGTTGCTACGCGCGGGGCAACCGATGCGCTGGGAGCCGGCGATCGTCGCTGAGCTGGGCAGTGCCGGTCGCTATGACGAGGCGCGGTTCGTGGGCATGATCCGCGACCATCGGTTCGGCTTCTTTGTGACCGATGGCGATCGTGGCGACCTGCTGTTCGACCAGCGGTTCAATCCGTCCGTAGCGGCGGAAATGCATCGTTCGTACCCACGGCTTTTGCATATCACGGGGCGTACGTTGCACTTGCCGAGGGTGGATGCGCCGGATTGAACGGCCAAGCACGCATTGGCGATTGAGGAGCAATCGGCACGCCGACGCGGGCCGCGGCTGACACTAGCGAGGGGTGGCTATGCGCCCGTCTGATGCGTTGCGACCACCCGTTGAACCCACCGGCGATTTGGGCCGGTCAGCTTTTCCGCCCGATCGCTGCCCGACAACTTTCGCCGGTATGCGCGCTCGATCGAAAGGGGGGAAACGGCGCAAGATCGTGGGGCATTACACTCTCCCGAAACCGTCGCCCCGGCGGAGGCCGGGGCCTTCGCGCAACCGTCCGGCCGCCCGCCAAGCCGTTCGGCGGCCCCGGCCTCCGCCGGGGCGACGGCCGAGGGATGCGCGCTCCTGCTCGATTTTCGAAAGGCAGTTTGCTCTTTGGGTGGTGTCGAAGGCTTTCGATACCCCAGCGCTCCGTGGGGCGCACGAAGGAGAAAGGTGGAGAAAGCGCACCCCATCCGCGGCACGCCTAGGACCATGCATCGGAGAAAGCCGATACGTTTTGACCATCGCTCTCACATCGGCTAAACCCGATGAATGCAAACCGAATCCGCCCTCGCCGCGCTAGCAGCGCTCGCGCATCCCACCCGGCTCGCGGCGTTCCGCTTGCTCGTCGAGCACGAACCCGCCGGCCTCCCGACCGGCGCGCTCGTCGCAGCGAGCGGGGTCACCCAGAGCACCTTCTCCACGCATCTGGCGGTGCTCGCCAAGGCCGGCCTGGTGACCGCCGAGAAGCGCGGGCGCCAGCAGGTGCAGCGCGCGAGCCTCGACACGCTGCGCGCGCTGATGACCTTTCTCGCCAAGGATTGCTGCGGCGGACGCGCCGAATTGTGCGCGCCGCTGCTCGCCGACCTGATTTGCTGCTGAAGGACCACCGCATGACCGAGATCATCGTCTATCATAACCCCGCCTGCGGCACGTCGCGCAACGTGCTCGCGCTGATCCGCAATGCGGGCGTCGAGCCGCACGTCATCGAATATCTCAAGACGCCGCCCGCGCGTGCGCTGCTCGCCGCGCTGATCGCGCGCGCCGGGATGACGCCGCGCGCGCTGCTGCGCGAGAAGGGCACGCCTTATCACGAGCTCGGCCTCGCCGACGCGAGTCTCGACGACGACGCGCTGCTCGACGCGATGATGGCGCATCCGATCCTGATCAACCGCCCGCTGGTGGTGAGCCCGCTCGGCGTCAAGCTCTGCCGTCCGTCCGAAGCCGTGCTCGACCTCCTGCCCGAGCCGCAGCAGGGCGCCTTCGCCAAGGAGGATGGCGAGCGTGTGATCGACGAACACGGCCAGCGCGTCGGCGCGCCGTGATCCGCCGCGCTTTGCTCGCGGAAGCGCTCGGCAGCCTGATCCTCTTCGCCACGGTGGTCGGCTCGGGCATCATGGCCGAGCGGCTGGCGGGCGGGAACCTCGCGATCGCCTTGCTCGGCAATACGCTCGCGACGGGGGCGATGCTGTTCGTGCTGATCACCATGCTCGGCCCGGTGTCGGGCGCGCACCTCAACCCCGCCGTCACGCTGGTGATGCGGCTGCGCGGGCATGTCAGCACCAAGGTCGCGTTCGGATATGGCGCGGCGCAGATCGTCGGCGGGATCATCGGGGTCTGGCTCGCGCACGTCATGTTCGACCTGTCGGTGCTCCAGCTCTCGCACAAAGTACGGGCAGGTCCCAGCCAATGGACCGCCGAGGCGGTCGCCACCTGCGGGCTGATCCTGACGATCCTCGGGACGGCGCGGATGCGGCCCGCGCAGCTGCCCGCGAGCGTCGCGCTCTACATCACCGCCGCCTATTGGTTCACCGCATCGACCAGTTTCGCCAACCCCGCGATCACCGTCGCGCGGTCGCTCAGCGACAGCTTCGCGGGCATCGCGCCGTCGAGCGTACCGGGCTTCATCCTGGCGCAGCTCGCCGGCGCCTTGGTCGCGTACCTCTTCGCCGACCGGCTCTTTCCCGACACAAACGAGGAACCCGCATGACGCGAGTCCGCCCCCTGCCCGATCCCGATCACCTCCCCGCGCTCGATCGCCGCTTCCTGATCGACCGCCCCGCGCTCGGGCTCGGCGACGACCAGCCACCCGTCCGCATCCTCTTGCTCTACGGCTCGCTGCGCGCGCGATCCTTCTCGCGCCTCTGTGTCGAGGAGTCCGCGCGCCTGCTCCGCCTGTTCGGCGCCGAGACGCGCATCTTCGATCCGTCCGACCTGCCGCTGCCCGACCAGGTCGGCGGCGACGATCACCCCGCGGTCCACGAGCTGCGCGCGCTGTCCTTATGGTCCGAAGGCCAGGTCTGGTGCAGCCCCGAGCGGCACGGCCAGATCACCGGGGTGATGAAGACGCAGATCGATCATCTGCCGCTTCAGATGGGCGGGATGCGGCCCACCCAGGGGCGCACGCTCGCGGTGATGCAGGTCTCGGCCGGATCGCAATCGTTCAACAGCGTCAACACGCTGCGCCTGCTCGGCCGCTGGATGCGGATGGTCACGATCCCCAACCAGTCCTCGGTCGCAATGGCGTACAAGGAGTTCGGCGACGACGACCGGATGCGGCCGTCGAGCTATTACGATCGCATCGTCGACGTGATGGAGGAATTGGTGCGCATGACGGTGCTGCTGCGGCCGCATGCCGACCAGCTCGTCGATCGCTATTCGGAGCGCAAGGCGGCCGGTCTGCCGGCTTTGGGGGAAGATCCCACCGCGTCGCGTTAGGCGCTCCCGTCCGCCGGCGGCGGGCTTGTCCCCCGCCCCCAATCTGTGCTGACTAGCCCCGCCCCTGCGCGAAAGGTCGCCGATGGATTTCATGAAATGGCTCAATTCGCTGGGCGATCTGCTCTACGAAGTGATGAGCTGGCTGATCTTCTACCCGATCACGCTGTGGCGCACGCTCACCAATCCGCTCGCGATGATGCGCTATTCGGAGACCGAACTGGGTGACCTCGAAGAGGACCAGTTCGACGATACGCTCAACCCGCCGCTGTTCCTCGTCCTGTCGCTGCTGCTGACGCAGGCGATCGACGTGGCGCTCGGCGGCGGGACCAATCCGATCATCGCGCAGAAGGCGGGGCTCGCCGGGTACATCACCGACAGCACGACGCTGCTCGCGCTGCGCCTGATCCGGTTCTCGCTGTTCCCGCTGATCTTCGCGGCGCGGCTGCTGCGCGCCAAACGCGTCAAGATCACGCGCCAGCGGCTCAAATCGCCCTTCTACGCGCAATGCTATGCCTGCGCGCCGTTCGCGCTGTTTCTCGGCGCGGCGCTGTCGCTGGGGCATGCCGCGATCCCCGAGGCGCGTCTCGCCGGGGGAATCCTCGCGAGCGCCGCGCTGCTCGCCTATCTCTTCGCGCAGACCTTGTGGTTCGCGCGCAATCTCGCGCAATCCGTCTTGCGCGCGATCGGCAATACGCTGCGAGCCTTCTTCGAGGCGTGTGGCGCGTTTCTCTTCCTCGCGATCCTTTTCGTGGCGCATTGAAACCGCGCGGAAGTGCATTCGTTCTAGCAGTTCCAGTCTCGTAGGTCGTCAGCACCATCGTTCAACTGTGGAGCAAGCTTAGCGTCAGGGAGAAACGTCATGCATTCCACTCGCATCCCCCTCGTGCCTCTTGCGATTCTCGGCAGCCTGCTCGCCGTCCCCGCGCTCGCCCAATCGACCGGCCTCGAGGACATGGTCGGTGCGCGCGCCGGCCAGGCCGAGAACGGCGTTCGCGCGCGCGGCTACGAGTTCATCCGCGCCGACCGCGGCGACGACCGCAGCTACACTTATTGGTGGAGCGCCTCGCGCCGCCAGTGCGTGACGATTGCGACGATGGACGGCCGCTACGCCTCGGTCACTCCGACGCTGCCGCCCGATTGCGGCAAGACCGCAACGTCCGATCGCGGGCGGCCCGACAATGCCTATCCGGCACGCCCCGCCTATCCGCCGCCCTACCGCCCCAGCGACGACCGGCGGGGCGATGGCTATGGCGGAGCGCCGTCGATCAGCGGGCGGCAGGTGACGCTCGGGCTCGTCTGCTTCGGCGACGGCAGCCGCGACGGCCTGGCGACGGGTACGCAGTGGCAGTGGAATTCGCAACGCGACCGCTACGAATACGGCAGCTACACCGAATCGCGCCGCGAGATGTTCGACGCCTCGCTGATGATCCAGCTGTGGGACGGCGGCGGACGCATTCGCTTGCCCAAGTCGCTGATCCCGCCAATCAACTCGCGCGGCGACAGTGGCTGGTGGGACCTGTACGACGTTCAGCCCGGCCGCGACACGATCACCGCGACCTACCGCCTCAATGGCCTCAACAAGCCGCGCGTCACGATCGATCGCCGCGCCGGGCGCATCAACGTCCAGGGTTTCTCGAGCTACGGCTTTCGCGGCACGTGCGACCAAATGGGCGGCCCGAACCGCTTCTAGCGCTCACAGCGTGATCGCGCCCTTCAACCCCAGCACCACCACCTCGTCGGCGCTGCGCACGCCGCCGGGGTGGTGAATCCACTGCACGTTGGGCTGCAGCTCGAGCCAGGGCAGCGGCGTCACGCTGTAATAGACCTCCGCGGCATATTCGGCATCGCGCAACGGCGTGTTCGGGAGCAGCCGGTCGGCATCCGCCGCACGCCCGTTGACGTTGGTCCGCCCGAACGCGACGCCGAGCACGTCGCCCGGCAGCCAGGTCGCCAGCCCCTTGTAGAAGACGCCGACCACCGCCTGATTGTCGGTCACTGCGGTCGCGCGGTCGGTCTGGGTGAAGTTCGCGAACACGCCGAGCCCGTCGAGCGACTTGCCGTCCTTCGACTTGCCGGTGATCTGCTGCTGGATGCTGACATAGCCGCCATAGCGCCCCGAATGCTCGAGCGGGGCGAGCCCGGTAACGACGATCGGGCGGCGGTTGATGTCGAGATAGACGTCGTTGCCATTGCTGGTCGTGTACCAGCCGCCGACCTTGTACGACCCGACATGGCCGCCGTCGCCGCCATGCGTCCAGCCCGCCTCGAACGGGATCAGCGCGCCCGTCGCGCCATGAAAGCGGGCGACGAAGAAGTTGTTCTTGAGGTTGAGCGGATTGACCTCATAGGCGCCGAGCTGGAGATACACGCCGGGGCGCACATCGACATGCAGCCGTCCGCCCCACTGCCCGACGGGCCAGTTCTGCCAGTAATCGCCGACGAGATTGCCCGGCTGCGCGCCGCAGAAGGTCAGATTCTCGAAATGGCAGGAGAAGACCGCGAAGTCCGATCCGGGATTGGTGCGGCCGAGCTTCAATTCGACCGAATCGCCGATCTTCTGCTCGTACCACAATTCGGTGACGCGCACGGTCTGGCCGCGGCCATAGACCTCCTGCACCTGTTGCAGCGTGTTGAGCCCGGCGACGTCGGAGAGATTGTCGCCGCGCCGCCAGGTCAGCGTCGCCTGCAGCGTACCGCCTTCGAGACCGATGAGCTTGCCCGTGTCGATCTTGGCGCCCACGTCGAACTGGCCGGTCTCGGTGATCGCCTGGTGGCGCCCGCCGGTCGGGTTGTACGCGGTCTCGGACGCATAGCGCGCCGAGACGTCGACGCCGCGCGCGCCGAGCCAGGTCCGGCTGTTGCGCCAGTCGCCGAACAGGCCGGGCGGCGCCGCGCTCTGCGTATCGCTGATCTGCGAGTCGGGCGAGGTATCGCGCGGGTGCAGCGCGTGGCTCGGCACGTGACGCTTGGACGCAATCGGGCTTGCCGCGGCCGTACTGGTCGGAGCCTCGGGGCCGGCGGCGGGCTTGGTCGCGGGCTTCTTGGTGTCGTTCGCGGTCGGGGTCGCTGGAGCAGTGGGGGGCGGCGCGGGCGCACCGATATCGACCTGCTGGTCCTGCGCCGACGCATCGGTCGGCGCCAGCAGCGCGGCGAGCACACCCGCCGCGGCGGTCGCATAGAGTGTCCGAACCATCATCGCTTTGCCTTACCCGGAACCCGTCCCTGCGGCGTGCGATGGACCCGGCGGCGGCCGAGGCATAGGATTCATCGCGAAAAACGATACCAAGGCGTTGATTTCGATCATGATGTCGCGCTTTTACCACAGGCCCGGGCGCCGTTCGGCGGCGCCCGGAACACGATGGCAGGCCTTAGCGCGCCTGGACCCGACCGGTCCTGACCAGCTTGCCCCACCCCACGCTGCGCCCACGCAGCGCCTGGGTGATCGCCTTGAGCACGACGTAGTACATGATCTGGCGATAGCCGATCCGCTGCGGGATCAGCAGCCAGAGCAGCCGCCACTGCTCGCGCCGCTCGAGCGCGAAGGCCACCGTCGCCGCGAGCAGGTCGATCGCAGTGAACACCAGCCAGTAGAGCAGCATCTTCTCGACATCGTGCTGCGTCTGCGCCCAGCCATGCGCCTGCACTGCGATATAGGTCATCACGAAGCTGACGATCAGCGCGAGGTCGATGATCGGCGAGATCGCCGCGAAGACGATCTGGAACAGGATCGCCTGCGGCAGCCCGACGCGCGCCAGACCCGCCGGGCGCCCAGTCCCCATGATGCGACCGTGCTTCCACAGGCATTGCAGCGTGCCGAACGCCCAGCGGAAGCGCTGCTTGGCGAGGCCCTTGATGCTCTCGGGCGATTCGGTCCAGGCGACGGCGTATTGGTCGTACGTCACCGCCCAGCCTGCACGCTGGATCGCGATGGTGAGATCCTGGTCCTCGGCGAGCGTATCGTCGGGATAGCCGCCGACCTGCTGGATCGCCGCCAGCCGCCACGCGCCGACCGCGCCCGGCACCACCGTCATCGCGTTCATCCGCGCGAGCGCGCGCCGCTCGAGATTCTGCGCGGTGATATATTCGACCGCCTGGAACTTGGTCAGGAGGTTGACGCGATTGCCGACCTTGGCGTTGCCCGCGACCGCGCCGATCCTGGGATCGGCGAACCAGCGCGCCAGCCGCGCGATCGTCGCCGGCTCGAATTGCGTATCGGCGTCGAGCGCGATCACGATCTCGCCCGTCGCCAGCGCGAGCGCATGGTTGAGCGCGCGCGCCTTGCCGCCATTCTCGAGCGTCAGCAGCCGCACGCGCGGATCACCCGCGAACGCCGAGGTGACGACCTCGCTGGTATCGTCGCTCGACCCGTCGTCGATCACGATCACCTCGATCCGCACGTCGGTCGAGGCGAGCACGCCGCGCACCGCGCGTTCGATGACGAGTTCCTCGTTGAACGCCGGGATCATCACCGTCACGAAGCGCTCGGGGTCGATCGGCGGGAACACCGTCTGGCTCTCGCGCCGCGCCTGGATCAGCGCGAGCAGCGACAGGATCAGCGCGCGCGCGATGCCGATGCTGATCGCGAAGAAGAAGATCCAGCCGAGTGCGATCACCCCGCCGCCGAGCAGCGAGAAGATGAACAAATCGGTCTCCGCCGCTGCGCGATCGGCGGGCGACAGCGTCGGCATCGCGACGTCCTTGGGGATCCCGGCGAGCGTCGACACCGGGACGAAGGTATAGCCCTTGGCGCGCAGCTGATCGATGATCTGCGGCAGCGCCGCGACCGTCTCCGAACGATCGCCACCGGCATCGTGGAGCAGCACGATGTTGCGGCTGCACTGCGGATCGGGGTTCGACGTGTCGCACTTGCCCTTGGCGTCGGTGACCTCGTCGATCGTCCCGTCGATGATGTTCTGCACCCCCGGCCGTTTCCAGTCGCCCGGATCGACGTGCAGGCCGACCGAAATATAGCCGCGGTCCTGCGCCATCAGCGCCGGGTCGATTTCGTCGGCGGTGCTCGGCTCGGCATCGCCGAAATAGGGCGCGCGGAACAGCCGGAGCGTGTGGCCGGTAAACGCCTGGAACAGCCGCTGCGTGGTGTTGAGCTGGAAGGTCGTCTCGGATTGCGAGGCACCCGCCAGATTGGGATGCGTATAGGTGTGGCTGCCGATCTCATGCCCCTCGGCGACCATCCGGTTGATCAGGCTGCGCTGCGTCAGCACGTTCTCGCCGATGACGAAGAAGGTGCCGGGCACCTTCTTCTCCTTGAGGATGTCGAGAATCTTGGGCGTCCAATTGGGATCGGGGCCATCGTCGAAGGTCAAGGCGACGAGCCCCGGCTTGTAGCCGGTGCGCGCGACGACATAGGGCGAGGGCATCGTCTCGAACGCGACATTGCCGATCGCGCCGCTTTTGGTCACCTGCACGCGGCGCACGCCCTTCACCGGCGTGCCGGCGATCTTGAGGATCTCGCCGCTGCCGTCGATATCGACATCGGTGCCGGCGGGGATGTTCTCGATCGTCGCGGCGGCGGGCAAGGTCCGGTGGTTGCGGCCGAAGATCGACCATAGGCTGGGATCCTCCGACCCAAGGCGCCACAGCCCGATCCCGGTGAGCCCGACCTTCTGGAGCCAGCGCATCTGGTTATAGGCCGAGGCCGCGTCGAGCATCCAAACGACGTGGCGGCTGCCCGATTCCTGATAGGCGAAGCCGCTATTGCCGCTCTGCCGATCGAAGGTCGGCATCGCGCTCGATTCGCGCGCGGCTTCCCACGCTTCGTCGATCGCGAGCGGCTCGCCGGTGCCGTCGTGCCAATTGTAGGCGTAATTGCCGATCGCGACGACGATCTTGTCGCGCGGCACGTTGCGCACCGCGCGCGAGACCGATTGCTCGAACCAGCTTTGCGAGGCGATCGGGCCGGCCTCGCCGCTGATCTCATGCTCGTCATACGCCATCAGCACGACGCGATCGACGATCTTGGCGAAGGCACCGATGTTCCAGCCGCCCGCTTCCTCGTCGTCCGCCGCGCCGACCGGCACCGCGATCCCGATCACCCAATTGCGCTTGGCGAAGCGCGCGCGCGTCTCGCGCAGGAACGCCTGATAATCGAGCTGCCCCTTGGGCGAGAGCTCCTCGAAATCGAAGAACGCGCCCCCTGCCCCGTTCGCCGCGAGCCACGGCTCGAGCGTGTCGAGGAATTTCTTGCGCAGCTTGGGGTCGCGCAGCAGCGCTTCCATCCCCGCCGCATCCCATTTGCCGCCGATCGCATTCTGGATCATCGGCAGGATCAGCGGGCGCGGGCTGGCGCGGTTGATGATCTCGCGCCCCGCGGTGTCGCGGAACACGGTGATGTGATGGTTCATCCCCGAGACCGAGACCCAGCCCGGCACCAGCCAGTCGAGCTCGCTGATATTACGGCGGAGCGACGCGGTCGAGCTTTCGTCCCACGGCACGTGGAAGGCGATCGCGAGCGGCTGGTCGACACCGACGCCGCGCGCGGGCGCGCCGAGCAGGCGGGCGTAGCTGCTCAGGCGATGCCGCGCGCGGCGCAGCAGCGGCTCGTGCGGCGGCGGCAATTTGGTGTAAGCGGCGTGCTCGGCCTCGACCGGCAGCAGGGGGGCGCGCGGCACCGCGCCGATCGAGATCGCGAGCGCGGCCACCGCCATCACCACGAGCAGGACAAACGCCGCGACCGCCATCGCGAACCGCCGGCGCCGGCGTCCCGAAGCATCGTAGAAAACGGGCGCGCGGCTCATGCGGTCGGTGTCCTCGGGTAAAACAGATTAGGCTCGCATCGGTGCTTTGGCATGGCGTAATCGCGACGCCAAGGTGACAATCGCTTCATCTGAGGACGATACGCTGCGGCTGATCGCAATCCGGGGTGCCGATTTCCCGAGCGAGGATCGGCTGGCGCGCGGCTCACGCCGATATTCGGGGAAATGCTGCAATGGTCGGGGCGATAGGATTCGAACCTACGACCCCTGGACCCCGAGACCAGTGCGCTACCAGACTGCGCCACGCCCCGACACATTGCAGGGCGCAGCGCGTAGACCGCCGCCCCCCGACTATCAAGCGGAAAATCGCGAGGGCGTGTGCCAGCGCGGCTCGACGCCCGCGCGATCGCGCTGCTACGCCGCCTCGCATGACCGCGCTCGAGATCATCGCCTTCGGGCTCGGCATCGCCAATGTCACGCTCGTCGTGCTGCGCAGCATCTGGAACTACGTCTTCGGGCTGGCGATGGTCGCGCTGTATGCGGTGATCTTCGTCGACGCGAAGCTGTACAGCGATGCGCTGCTGCAGGTCTTCTTCTTCGTCGTGCAGCTGTACGGCTGGTGGAACTGGGCGCGCGTCCGCGCCGAAACGGGCGAGATCGCGGTCGGCGTGCTGACGACGCGCGAGCGGGCGCTGTGGGCGCTTGGCTGCGCGATCGGGGCGCTCGCATGGGGCTATGGCATGGACCGCTTCACCGATGCCGCCTTCCCGTGGTTCGATGCTGCGCTCGCGATCGTCAGCGTCGTCGCGCAGACCCTGCAGTCGCGCCGCAAGCTCGAGAGCTGGTGGCTGTGGATCGCGGTCGATATCGGCTCGGTCGCCTTGTACGCCGCCAAAGGATTGCGACTGACGATGCTGCTCTACACGATCTTCCTCGCGCTCGCGATCTGGGGGCTGATCGACTGGCGCCGCGTCGAGCGGCGGAGGGTCGGCGCCGCATGAGCACGATCTGCCTGCACGGCCCCGAGAGCACGGGCAAATCGACGCTGATCCCGCAACTCGCGGCGCATTTCGACACGATTTTCGTGCGCGAATATGGCCGCACCTTCGCCGAGACGCACGGGACCGATTTCAGCATGGCCGACCTGGTCGAGATCGCGCGGACGCACGACGCACGGACGCGCGCGGCGCTGGCGACGGGCGCCGATCCGCTGCTGCTCGATACCGATCCGTTGATGACCGCGGTGTGGGCCGACATGCTGTTCGGCGCGCGCGATCCGTGGTTCGACGCGTGGCACGCCACCGCCGATTTGTATCTGCTGCTCGATATCGATCTGCCTTGGGTCGACGACGGCACGCGCCTGTTCGGCAGCTTGGCCGAACGCCAGCGCTTCTTCGACCTGTCGCGCGCCGAGCTCGATCGGCGCGGCCTGCGCTATGCGATCGTCGGCGGCGAAGGCCCCGCGCGCCTCGCCGCCGCGCTCGCGGCGATCGAGGCGGCGGGACTGGGGTAGATCAGCCCTTCGCCTTGAGCGCCTTCACCGCGGCGAGCGTGCCGGTGATGTGCCCGGCGGGCTGCATCTCGGACAGGACATAGGCGATCTTGCCGTTCTTGCCGATCACGTACGACGTGCGGTTGGTCCAGCCCGCCTTCTGCGGCAGCGCGACGTCATAGCCCGAGATCGTCGCCGGGGTGGCGAGACCGACCGGGAATTTGTCGCGGCATTCGACCGAGGAGAATTCCTTGATCCGCTCGGCATTGCCCGCGGTCAGGCCGATCAGCGTCGCGCCCTGCTTGGTGAAATCGTCGGCGGCCTCGGCAAAGGCATGCGCCTCGGCGGTGCAGCCCGAGGTGAAGGCGGCGGGGAAGAAGTAGAGCACGACCGGCCCCTTCTTGAGCGCGGCGGTGAGCGAGAAGGGATAGGCCTTGCCGCCGAGTGCTGCCTCGGTCGAGAAGTTCGGCGCGGTGTCGCCGACCTTCAGTGCGGCATTGGCGGGCGCAGCGGCGAGGAGCGCGGCGGCGGCGGTGGCGATCAGCGGAACTGCGAACTTCATGGCATCGTCTCCTGGGATAGTGCCACACCCTATCCCGCCGCCGGGCGCTCCGCCAGCACGATCACCACACTGCCGTCACCCCGGCCTTGTGCCGGGGCCCACCGTGCCGCGTAAACCGCACTGGCAGGACGTGCATCCCGGTGGACCCCGGGACAAGCCCGGGGTGACGACGAAGGAAGTATCGCGCCGAAATGCCCCCTAGCGCGACGGCGCGAGCTTCGAGTTGAGCACCCACCCGACATTGTCATTCTCGTCGGCGACCTCCCACCACATCCCGTCCTTCTTGCCGGTGGGATAGACGATCGCGCCGGGCGGCAGCGCGCGCACCACCTTGCCCGTCGCGCTCGGCAGGCTGCGCATCGCCACCGGGCCTTGCGTCGTGAAGGTCTTGGCGGGCGCAGCTTCCGCAGTCCCGGTGTCGCCGGGGTTGGTGTAGCCGAGATCATTCACGAGCTTGGCATAGGCCTGGATGAAGGCGAGCGTCACGATCCGCCCGATATCGGTATTGTCATAGCCGCCGCCGATCACCCCGCCGCCCGCGACGCCACTGAACACCCCGCCCCCACCGCCGAAGCTCAGGCTGTTCTTGGCGGCATAGCCGTCCTCGGTCGCGAGCGTTTCGGTCGTGCGGACGTTGGTGATCGAAAGCACGACATTGGCTTCCATCTTCTTGCTGCGCACGCCGCCGACGATTCCGCCGAACGGCCCGCCGATCAGCCCGCCAATGCCCGCCGCGACGCCGCTGCCGCTGGCATTGCTGTTGGCGCCCTGCACCTCGGCCTGAAGCACGTAATCCGCCGCCTTGATCTGCCCCTGCCCGACATTGGCGCCGCGCTGCAGCCCGAGATCGCCGCCGATGTCACGCTCGCGCTGCGCCGCCTGCAGCCCACTCCCGCGATCGACCAAATTGAAGCAGCCCGAGCGCGCGACGAGCACCTTGAGCAATTTCTGTGGCGGCGCGAGGCTGTACTGCGTCCAGCCGCGCGGATCGTCGCCGTCGACGATCGAAATCGTGCCGTGCTTGCGCGCGCAGCGCGGCACGTCGTTCATCGTCGCTTCCTGGAGTTTCTGCGTGCCAGACGGTTTTGCGAGACGCTGGGCTTGCGCCTGCATCGGCACGCTCGACACTAACACTACGATCGCCAATCCGGCCGAGAATTTCGCCATGCAGCCCCCGCTGAGAGTCGTTACGGCTGCAATACCCAATTTTGCTCGGGTGGCATAGGCAGATTGCGCCGCCGCGCGACGGGCTTTGTGCCGCGCCGCGCACGATGCTATGGGCCGCCTTTCCCTTTCCGCAGCACTCATCCGGGCGAATTCGTGACCCCTCTCCAGACCATCCGCAATTTCTCGATCATCGCGCATATCGATCATGGCAAGTCGACGCTCGCCGACCGCCTGATCCAGGCGACCGGCGGCCTGACCGACCGCGAAATGTCCGAGCAAGTCCTCGACAACATGGACATCGAGAAAGAGCGCGGGATCACCATCAAGGCGCAGACGGTGCGCCTGCGCTACACCGCCAAGGACGGCGTCGACTATACGCTCAATTTGATGGACACGCCGGGCCATGTCGACTTCGCCTACGAAGTCAGCCGCTCGCTCGCCGCATGCGAGGGCGCGCTGCTCGTCGTCGATGCCGCGCAGGGCGTGGAAGCGCAGACGCTCGCCAACGTCTATCAGTCGATCGAGCATGATCACGAGATCATTCCGGTCATCAACAAGATCGATCTCCCCGCCGCCGACGTCGACAAGGTCAAGGCCGAGATCGAAGAAGTGATCGGCCTCGACGCGAGCCAGGCGGTGCTCACCAGCGCCAAGGCCGGGATCGGCATCGCCGAAGTGCTCGAGGCGATCGTCACGCGCATCCCGCCGCCCAAGGGCGATGCCGATGCGCCGTTGAAGGCAATGCTCGTCGACAGCTGGTACGACCCGTATCTCGGCGTCGTCATCCTGGTGCGCGTCGTCGCGGGCGTCCTGAAGAAGGGCCAGCAGATCAAGTTCATGCAGGCGGGCACGCTCCATCTGGTCGACCGCGTCGGCTGCTTCCGCCCCAAGATCGAACAGCTGACCGATCTCGGCCCGGGCGAAATCGGCTTCATTACAGCCCAGATCAAGGAAGTCGCGCAGACCCGCGTCGGCGACACGATCACCGACGCCAAGCGCCCTGCCCTGGAGGCGCTGCCGGGCTTCAAGGAAGTACAGCCAGTGGTGTTCTGCGGCCTCTTCCCGGTCGACGCCGCCGATTTCGAGAAGCTGCGCGAGAGCATCTCCAAGCTGCGCCTCAACGACGCGAGCTTCTCGTTCGAGATGGAAACCAGCGCCGCACTCGGCTTCGGCTTCCGCTGCGGCTTCCTCGGCCTGCTCCACCTCGAAATCATCCAGGAGCGCCTGACGCGCGAATACGATCTCGACCTCATCACCACCGCGCCGTCGGTGGTCTATGACATCGAACTGACGCACGGCGGCGGGACGATCGAGCTGCACAACCCCGCCGACATGCCCGATCCCAACAAGATCCTGAGCATCTCCGAGCCGTGGATCCAGGCGGTGATCTATGTCCCCGACGAATATCTCGGCAGCGTGTTGAAGCTCTGCCAGGACCGCCGCGGGATCCAGAAGGACCTGACCTATGTCGGCGGGCGCGCGCAGGCGACCTACGAGCTGCCGCTCAACGAAGTGGTGTTCGACTTCTACGACCGGCTGAAGTCGCTGTCGAAGGGCTATGCCAGCTTCGACTATACGCAGATCGGCAAGCGCGAGGGCGACCTCGTCAAGATGAGCATCCTCGTCAACGAGGAGCCGGTCGACGCGCTGTCGATGATCGTCCACCGCGGCACCGCCGAGGTGCGCGGGCGCGGCATGGTCGAGCGGTTGAAGGACCTCATCCCGCGGCATCTGTTCAAGATCCCGATCCAGGCGGCGATCGGCGGCAAGGTGATCGCGCGCGAGACGATCAGCGCGATGCGCAAGGACGTCACCGCGAAATGCTATGGCGGCGATGCTTCGCGGAAACGCAAGCTGCTCGACAAGCAGAAGAAGGGCAAGTTGAAGATGCGCGAGTACGGGAGCGTGAGCATCCCGCAGGAGGCGTTCATTGCGGCGTTGAGGATGGGGGAAGAGTGAGGCCCGAGCCTAACGAACCGATTGCGCAGCAATCGTTGCGTTAGGCGAGGATCAGCCGAACTCCGGCCGGCGGCGCCAAAGCGCCGTCCGACGACGCGGCTTCGCCGCGGCGCGCTCCCCACCCCCGCTCCGTCTCACGAATCATTCCGCTGCACCTTCACGCGCTATTTCGGCATATACGGTCGACAGGAAAATCGAGTGGACGAGCAGGCTATGATCGGGGTGCGCAGACAGGGACATTCGAAGCCGGCACGGCGCGGGCGATGGCTGCGGTTGCTTTCGCTGGCCGGTGCCGCGACCCTGTTCGCGACCGCCCCGGTCGTCGCCGCGGACGATCTTCCCCGCGACATCGGCGGCTGGACGCTGGCGCAGAGCGGCGATGGCGGAGGCTGTTTCCTGAGCCGGCAATATGACGGGGTCGGTCATACGACGCTGCTGCTCGGCCTCGACAAGGACGGCAGCAACCGTCTCTCGCTGCTCAACGACAATTGGTCGATCAGCCCCAAGGCGCGCGTCAAGCTCGACTTCCGTCTCTCGGGCGGCGGCTATGTCAAACATGATGCGGTCGGGCTGGCGTCGAACGGTCAGAAGGGGTTCGTGACGACCTTCGACGCGAAATTTCCGACATATTTCGCAACCTCGACCGCGCTGCAGGTGTCGCGCGGCGATGTCCCCGTCGAGCAGATCGACCTGGCGGGCAGCGGTGCGGCGGTCGCGGCGCTGCGGCGCTGCGTCGATGCCGTCAAGGCCGGACCTAAAGCCGAAACGGGCAAGACGTCCCGGTCCGACGCGATCCCCAAGGATCCCTTCGCGTCGGATCACAAACGGCGGACCAAGCCGTGAGATATGCTCCGGGCATGGCCGCACATAACGACACGTCGTGGATCCATCGGCCGCGCAAGTCGTTTCGCTAAACTCCACTGACCCGAGTGGTTGCACAGTCCGACACAATCGCATTGTCTCGAAGCGAAGTGCGGGGCTGGTGATCGCGTCATCAACGATTGGAAGAACTACCATGGTCACATCCGTTTCGAAATTTACCCCGGCGATCGTCCTTCTGGCCGGCGCGATCGGCCTCAGCGGTTGCGCGACGAAGTCCTATGTGCGCGAGCAGATCGCCCCGGTCAGCCAGCGTGTCGACGGGCTCGAGCAGCGCCTGCAGCAGACCGACACCACCGCCAAATCGGCATTAACCGAAGCGCAGGCCGCATCGGCGCAGATCCAGGGCACCAACCAGCGCGTCGACCAGCTGACCGGCCGCGTCGACGGCGTCGATCAGCGCCTGACGGTGCAGGAGCAGAAGCGCAAGCGTCCGCGCAACTGACCCGACCGGTCGGCATGCCGATCGTATCATGATCCCAACATCGGTCGTCGCCCGCGGGCGACGACCGGTTCATGTCGAGCACCCATTTGATGCAGAGCTTTCTGCTGGCGCTCGCTGCGCTGGCGTCGACCGTGCCGGCAGCGAAGGCCGAGCATCCCAAGCCCCACGCGACGCGGCCGGCAAAGGCGCCCCGCGCGGCGAAGGCGCCCCCCGCCGCCCCGGTCATCCTGCCCTCCGAATCGGAGCTGCGCGTCGCCGAATGGGTCGCCACGTCGGGCGACAACCACGCACTGCCCTATGCGATCGTCGACAAGCTCGGCGCATCGATCTTCCTGTTCGACGGCAAGGGCAAGCCGCTCGGCGCGGCGCCGGTGCTGATCGGCGTGGCGCTCGGCGACGAGGCGACCCCCGGCATCGGCAGCAAGAACCTCGCCGAGATCGGCCCGGCCGAGAAGACCACGCCTTCAGGGCGTTTCCTCGCCAAGTTCGGCATCGCGTTCGGCCATGAGCGCATCCTCTGGGTCGATTATGCGACATCGGTCGCGCTCCACGCGATCCCGCCCGGCGCCAACCCGAAGGAGCGGCGCCGCCAGCGGATGCTGTCGCCGACGCCCGAAGACCACCGCATCACCTTCGGCTGCATCAACGTGCCCACGGCGTTCTACGGCAAGTCGGTGCGCCCGCTGTTCCAGCGCAAGGGCGGCTATGTCTATGTCCTGCCCGACACCAAGCCGATCGAAGAGGTCTTCCCGCGCCTGCGCGTCCAGGCGCTGGCCGACGGCAGCACGAGTTGAGCGGCCGCTCGTAAGCGCAGGGCGGCGACCGTTGCGCCCGGCCGCCGTAGTGCATCACGCCGCGTCTTTCGGTCCGCTGGGCGGCGCTGGCGTGCTTTCCGCCGCGCTGGTTCGCCGATTGCATGGTAAGGTCGCGCCGCTGCCACACCGCGAGTCTCGGCCGCCGACGGCATCCGCCGGCGCAGCTGAAAACGCCTCCTGTGGCGGCGCGTACCGCGTGTGCCGCTCACAAGGAGACGTGAAATGCCGATCCACACCACAGATGACGGAACCCAGATCTATTACCGCGACTGGGGCAAGGGCCAGCCGGTCGTGTTCAGCCACGGCTGGCCGCTGACCGGCGACGCCTGGGAAGGCCAGATGATGTTCCTGCGCGCGCAGGGCTACCGCGTCATCGCGCACGACCGGCGCGGCAACGGCCGCTCGGACCAGCCCGATTTCGGCAACGACGTCGACACCTGGGCCGACGATCTCGCCGGCCTGATCGAAGCACTCGATCTCGAGCAGGTCGTGCTCGTCGGCCATTCGACCGGCGGCGGTGAAGTCGCGCGCTATATCGGCCGGCACGGCACGGGCCGCGTCGCGAAGGTCGTGCTGCTCGATTCGATCGTGCCGCGCATGCTCCAGGCGCCCGACAACCCCGCCGGCGTCCCGCTCGAGGGCATCGATGCGATCCGCGCCGGCACGCTCGGCAACCGTTCCCAATTCTTCAAGGAGGTGGCGATCCCCTTCTTCAGCGCCAACCGCGAAGGATCGAAGGTGACGCAGGGGATGCGCGACCTGTTCTGGTTCCAGGGGCTGCAGGGCGGGCTGCTCGCGCAATACGAGACCTCGTTCAGCTGGCAGCTCGATTACACCGAGGACGCGCGCCGGATCGACGTGCCGACGCTGGTGATCCACGGCGACGACGACCAGATCGTGCCGATCGACGCCGGCGGCCGCGCCGCGGCCAAGATCATCCCCGACGCGCGGCTGATTGTCTATCCCGGCGGCAATCACGGCGTGGCGATCACCGACCCCGACCGGCTCAACGCCGATCTGCTCGCCTTCCTGCGCGAGGAAGCGCCTGCGGCGACGCCCGAAACGGCTGCCGAGCCCGAGCCCGTCTGAGCGATGCGCGAACGGCGGCGGGGGGCGCGCTTCGGCGGCGTTTCCCGCCGACGGTCACCCCGGCCCCGCGCCGGGCCCCACGGCGCACCACCGGGGCGACGACGCGGGAGCAGCCCCCCGCCCCTCACCCGGGCTTGCGCCGCCGCCGGGGCCGCTTGACCGCCGCCACCCCGTCGTCCGGGTCGACCGCCCCCGGATCGACTGCCACCGCGTCGATGATCGCCTGCGACGGCGCCTGCCGCTCGGCCAGCTCCGACACCCACGCCGGCTGGTCCGCGCCATGCTCGCTCCAGTCGGGCTCGAACGGATCGATCCCCGCGGCGAGCGCATCGTCGAGATCGTCGGGCGCGGGCTGCAGCGTGCCGCGATATTCCGATCCCCCCTCGGGCACGCGCAGGAACAGCGTGTCGGGATCGTCCTCGGCAGCATCGGCCGCCGCCTCGCCGCCGGCATCGCGCGCCGCCACCGCCGCGAGATCGGGCGCGCCCGTAACGCTGGTGCGCATCGTCGTGGTGGTCGCCTCGGCGACCGCGCCCGCTTCGGCGCCCGCCCCGGCACTGGCGCCCACACTGGCGCCCGCCCCGGCGGCGGCGCCCGCGCTGGCACCCGCCGTCGCGCGCGTGCTGACATAGTTGATCGTCGTGCGGCGCCCCTCGGCGTCCTGGCCATAATGGCGCAGGCAGAACATCAGCAGCGCATCGTTGCGCTTGCGGCGATAGCCGATCACCTTGCCGCCGGCGATGACGGGGACGAGCTCGCCCTCGATCGCGCGCTCGAACGCGATGTCCTTCAGCCGCTGGACGCCATAATCGAGCGCTGCATCCCAGGCGCGGCGGAACTCCTCGGCGCCGGGCGCGCGGCGCAGCGTATAGGCGTTGGCCTGCGCCATGTTGCACATCGCCGCGGCGCGGGAGACGCTGCCGGTATCGGCAAGCGCCTCGATGAACGCCTTCTGCCGCTCGGGCGTCCAGCCGTCATGGCGATATTTGCGGGGGACGGGGGTGAACTCGGGAAGAGCCGGCCGCGCCTCGCGCGCGACGGGGGTGCGGTTCTGCATGGGCTTGCCTCCGGTTGCGGGTGGTGCGCGGAGGGTAGGCAGATTCGGGGCGTGTAGGACAGCGTTTTGTTTATGGTCTGTTCTATACCGCAAAGCGCGGCGAGTGCGACTATTACGATCGCGACGCGCGATTTACTTCGCGGTTTCCAATCGTCATGATACGCATTCGAGTACATAGGGGGGCAGGTTTCATGCAACTACGGGCACTTACCGCCATAGAAACGACCGCGGCGCTGATCTGGTCGGTCGCCGCCGGCGGCGCGCTGGCGAGCGACGCGCACCCGACCCCGCAAGCGCTGTTCGACGCAGCGCAGGCTGCCTTCGATCGCAGCGATTGGCCCGCCGCTGTCTCAGGCTATCGTACGGCGCTGGCCGCATTGAAGCCGAACTCGGCGGCGATTCCGGTGATCCACGCACGCCTCGCGGGCGCGTTGCAGCGCACCGGACGGCGGGCCGAGGCAGAAGCCGAAGCAAAGCTCGCGATCGCGCGCTTCGAGGCTCAAAAGGTCGGCAAAAATGACGATCTCGCATTGTCCTATGTGCTCCTGGCAAGCCTGCATCGGGGCGCTGCCGACAACGATCTCGCGATCACCGAATATCGGAATGCCCTCGCGACGATGACCTCCGACGCTCCGGCCGCCTTGCTGCAGCCGCGCTATGGGCTGGCGATGGCGACGCTGACTGCAAACCCCGATCTTGCAGCGAGCACGCTTGATTCGATCCTGACCGACGCGTCGGTGTTCGCGTCGATCAGCAAGACGGATCAAGCCAACGTCCTCAGTGCGCGGGCGATGGCCGAACTCAATCGCGGTCAGGCAAAACTCGCGTCGAGCTATATCGAGAAGGCGCTGACGCTCACCGGCCGCACGACAACGAAGATCAATATCGTGCAGGTCCAGATCCGCGGCAATGCGGCGCTGATCTACGCGAAGCTCGGCGACGAGGAAAACGTCCGCCAATATCTCACCTATTCGGGGGCCGGTCATTTGCCCGACGGCAGCTGGCTTTCGGCCGCCGAAAAGGATCTGCCGGTCTGTGACTCGGTCATTGGGCCGAACGACTTCGCGGTTGTCGATTTCACGATCGGCGACGACGGCCGGGCGTGGGGCGCCAACACCCTCTATGCCAGTCGACCGGGACCGGTCGGCGCAACCTTCGCAACGGCGGTCAACACCTGGCGCTGGAAACCCGATGCGCTCGCCAAGCTCAACCCCTTTTGGCGCGCGTCGGTGCGGCTCGAACTGCGCTGCGTCACGCACCCGCCCCTGCTTACTCTGAACGATCCGTTCCGCACCGCCACCAGCGATTGGTTGGCGAAATCGGGTTACGACCCTGCACTGGCCAAGGGCGTTTTCGATCCGCATGCGACAGGCGGGGCGCCGGTTCCAGCCGCCTTCGTCGCCTTGTGGAAGGCGGACGGCGATCGCGCGGTGGCCGCCGCCGGCGCCACTCTGGACGCCGCTCTGGTCGCCGCGAACGCTCCGATCGACGTGCGCGCCTATGCAATCTACCTCGCCGCGACCCCGCAAAGCGCGCACGGCGCCCGCAGCTATCAGGCAGCGCATGCGCGCACCTTGGCGGCGGCGATCCAAGCGGTCGACCGCATCGCGGGCGCCGACCATGCCCGCGCATGGCTGCAGGCCGAATATGGCCTCGCGCTCGAAGCCAGCTACGCCCTCGCGCCGGCAAAGACCGCGCTGCAAGCGGTCGCCGCGTTGCCGCTCGGCACGCTTCCGGCAGACGACCCAATTCGTAGCTTGGCGGTGCTGCATCTGGCGTTGATCGACAAGCGCTCCGGTGCGGCCGCCCTTGCCGATCAGCGACTCAACAATGCGGGGATCGACGCGGAACAATGCTCGCTGCTCGACGTGCGGCCCGTCGCCCGCAATACCGACATTTCGAGTTCGACCTTCCCGGCGGAGGCACTGCGGTGGCGTTTCGAGGGTACCGTGCGCGAGGCCTTCGACATCGCGGCCGACGGCCGGGTCCAGAACGTTCGCACGGTCCTGTCGTATCCGCCGTTCGTGTTCGGCCCGGCGACGGAACGCGCCGTTGGGCAGTTCCGGTATCTCCCGCCGACGCTCGGCAATCAGGTGCTTGGCTGTGTCGGGCAGACGGTCAACGTGTCGTATCGGATGCCGAACTAGGGGTGAGCAAAGCGTCGATGAGCGCATCGACTTCGCCTGGCTTCCAAGCCCCCGCCTTGGTCAAAACGAGCTTGCCGGCGGCGTCGATCACGAAGGTTGTCGGCACGGCATTGTTGCGGGGCCGATAGCCTCCGGTGATGCTCGTCGCGACCGGGATCGTCATGCGCACAGCCTGTTGTGCAAGCCGGCGCTGATCGGGCGGGTGCTCGGCGTTGATCGCAAACATCGCGAGGTGGCTGGGGCCGTGCCGTACGAAGCTGGCGTCGAGATCGGCCAGTTCGCGCTTGCACGGTGCGCACCAGCTCGCCCAGAAATTCAGCACGATCACCTTCCCTTTGAGCGCGCTCGCTGGGACCGCGCCGCCCGATAGAAGCTGTACCGTGAAATCGGGTGCAACCTCGGGCGCGGCGACAGCCGGGCCAGACGCCGGAACCGCGCACGCGAGAAGCAGCGCGGTAGCGTGCGTCCGATATCGTCTGAAAAGGACCGCAACGGGTTCCGTCATGCGCCGCACCCTAGCCGTAAACGCGAGACGACGAAAAGGCCCGACGCGTTCGCTCCCGCCGCTCACCAAATCCGCTCGACTCCGAACCCGTCGAACACCACCTCGACCGACACCAGCGGAACGCGCTCGACCAGCGATTGCGCGATCAGCAGCCGATCGAACGGGTCCTTGTGCGGAATATCGAGGCTGCCCGCGGTCGCGGCGTGCGCATTGCTGATCGCCAAAGGCGACCAGCTAAGGTCGGCCAGCATAGCCTGGTGATCGAGCGCAAACGGCGCGGCCTCGGGCAGTTTCCCGAGGCGATGCTTCAAGGTGATCTCGAAGATCGACACCGCGCTGATCAAAAGCTCGTTTCCGGGGTCAGCCACGGCCGCGCGCGCACGGTGCGAAAGACGGGGATGGTCGAGGACGCTCCACAGCACGGCGTGCGTGTCGAGCAGGAGCCTCAAATCTTGCCGTCGTGCCAGGTGGAGAGCTCTTCTTCCGACAGCGGCTCGAAGAAGGCATCGTCCACGGTGAAGCGCCCCTTCATCGCCCCGAGCAGCGGCTTCTTGGCCGGCTGTTCCGCCGGCCCCTCGCGCACCAGCCGGACGACCGGCTGCGCGTCGCGCGCGATGACGACTTCCTCGCCCGCCAGCACCTGTTCGATCAGGCGGGAAAGGTGCGTCTCGGCTTCGTGAACGCTGACGACGGTCATGGGTTGAGAGTACACGATTATAGCATTCGCGACAACGCGATCACCCACATGGCCCGGCGTGGCAAAGCCACGCCGTCGGACCTCGCTGTGGCGAGGCCGGCCGAGCGGATCGCTGGGGGGCGCGCCGCAGCTTCGCTGCGGCGGCGCGCGACCCGCTTTAGCTCTGCTTCGCGCGGCTCGCCCGCTTGCGCTCGTTCGCATCCAGGAAGCGCTTGCGCAGCCGGATCGACTTCGGCGTCACCTCGACCATCTCGTCATCGTCGATATACGCGATCGCCTGCTCCAAAGTCGCGCGCTTCGGAGGCGACAGGCGGACCTGGTCGTCCTTGCCGCCGCTCGCGCGGAAGTTGGTCAGCGCCTTGGTCTTCATCGGGTTGACTTCGAGATCGTCGGGCTTGGCGTTCTCGCCGACGATCATGCCCTCGTACAGCGCCTCGCCGTGGCCGACGAACAGGATGCCGCGCTCTTCGAGCGGACCGAGCGCATAGTTATTGGCTTCGCCCGACCCGTTCGAGATCAGCACGCCGTTCTTGCGGCCTTCGATGTTGCCCTTGTGCGGGCCGTACTTCTCGAACAGCCGGTTCATGATGCCGGTGCCGCGCGTGTCCGACAGGAACTCGCCGTGATAGCCGATCATGCCGCGCGAGGGGGCGGAGAAGGTGATGCGCGTCTTGCCGCCGGTCGAGGGCCGCATGTCGGTCATCTCGGCCTTGCGCAGGTTCATCTTCTCGACGACCGTGCCCGAATATTCCTCGTCGACGTCGATGATGACGGTCTCGTACGGCTCGGTCTTGTTGCCCTGCTCGTCTTCGCTGAACAGCACGCGCGGGCGGCTGATGCCGAGCTCGAAGCCTTCGCGGCGCATCGTCTCGATCAAGACGCCGAGCTGAAGCTCGCCGCGGCCGGCGACTTCGAAGCTGTCCTTGTCCGAGGCTTCGGTCACCTTGACGGCGACGTTCGACTCGGCTTCGCGGAACAGGCGCTCGCGGATCATGCGGCTCGTCACCTTGGTGCCCTCGCGACCCGCCATCGGCGAATCGTTGACGGCAAAGCGCATCGACAGCGTGGGCGGATCGATCGGCTGGGCGTGGAGCGGCTCGCTCACCGTGATGTCGGCGATCGTGTCGGCAACCGTTGCCACCGACAGCCCGGCGAGGCTGATGATGTCGCCGGCCTTGGCTTCGTCGACGGGAACGCGGTCGAGGCCGCGGAACGACATGATCTTCGACGCGCGGCCGGTCTCGACGATCTTGCCGTCGTTATCGAGCGCGTGGATCGGCTGGTTGAGCTTGACCACGCCCGAGTTGACGCGGCCGGTGAGGATGCGGCCGAGGAACGGATCGCGATCGAGCAGCGTGACGAGGAAGGTAAAGGGCACGCCGGCGACTTCGACCTTCGGTGCGGGGACGTGGCTGACGATCGTCTCGAACATCGGGATCAGCGTGCCTTCGCGCGCGTCCATGTCGGTCGAGGCGTAGCCGTTGCGGCCCGAGGCGTAGAGCACGGGGAAATCGAGCTGCTCGTCATTGGCGTCGAGCGACACGAACAGGTCGAACACTTCGTCGAGCACTTCCTGGATGCGCGCGTCGTTGCGGTCGACCTTGTTGACGACGACGATCGGCTTGAGGCCGAGCGCGAGCGCCTTGCCGGTGACGAACTTGGTCTGCGGCATCGCGCCTTCCGACGAATCGACCAGCAGGACGACGCCGTCGACCATGCTCAGGATCCGCTCGACCTCGCCGCCGAAATCGGCGTGGCCGGGGGTGTCGACGATGTTGATGCGGATGCTCTCGGATTCACCCGGCGGGGTCCAGTCGACCGAGGTCGGCTTGGCGAGAATGGTGATTCCGCGCTCTTTTTCGAGATCGTTCGAGTCCATCGCACGCTCTTCGACGCGCTGGTTGTCGCGGAAGGTGCCGGACTGGCGGAACAGCTGGTCGACGAGGGTGGTCTTACCATGATCGACGTGTGCGATGATGGCCACATTGCGGAGGCTCATGAATATAGCTCGATGAAGTGAGGAATGATTGCGTTGGGCCCCTAGCGCAAATGCTGCGTCGCGGAAAGGGGGGTGGTTTTTCTTGGGGGAGCTCGGCTGGCGTGGGGCCACGCGTCGCGCTCGGGACGCTTGCCGGATTAACGCGCGTGCCCCCATGCCCCGTCACCCTCGCGAAAGCGAGGGTCCCGCTTCTTCTGCTGGGTTCGGCGGAAGAAGCGGGATCCCCGCATGCGCGGGGATGACGGGCGGTGGGCTAGTCAGGGATCAGAACTTGCCCGCGACCTCGACGCCGTACACGCGCGGCTCGCCGCGGATGTAGGTTGGGATGCCGAAGCCGCCGCCGGTGTTGCCCGCGTCGATCAGATACTTCTTGTCGAACGCGTTGCGTGCGAAGCCACCGATCCGGTATCTGCCCTGCATCAGCTCGACCCCCGCACGGAAGTTGACCAGCGTATAGCCGCCCTGGCTGATCGCCTCCGAATTCGGCAGCTCGAAATATTCCTTGCTCTGATACGTCGCCGACGGCGTCGCATAGAAGGTCAGGTCGCCCGCCGGGACGCGCAGCGTCGCGCCGCCAGAGGCGCTGTATTTCGGCTGGAGCCGGAACTGGTCGCCGGCATAGGCGCCATAGGCGGCGTTGTTGGCGATCTTGCCGTCGACATAGGCGAAATTGCCGAACAGCTGGAGGAAGCGCCCGAGCTTCAGATTGCCTTCGAACTCGACCCCGGGGTTGTTCGCCTTGCCCGCACTCTGCGTCGTCGTCACGCCGCCATTGGTGACGGTCACCTGGAAGCCGTTATAGGTCTGGTAGAACACGCCGAGCGACCCGGTGAACGGGCCGACCTTGCCCTTGATCCCGCCTTCATAGTTCCACACGACTTCGTCGGGGACGATCTGCAGGCTCGGCACGACGACGCCGCCCACGCTCGCCGCGGCGAGCTGAACGACCGGCGAGCGGCGCCCCTTGCTGATCGTAGCATAGAGGTTGATCGCGTCGGTCACGCGGTAGAGCGCGTTGAAGCGCGGCAGGATCGCCGAAAAGCTGCGCTGCGCGGTGAATTCGCGCCCGCCGGTGCTGACCGTCGGGAGCAGCGGCACGCCGGCCAGCACCGAATTGGGCTGGACAGAGCTGTAGGCCGATTTGCGCCGCTCGATCAGGATCCGCGCGCCGGCGGTCAATTCGAGCCGGGGCGTCGGGATCCAGGTGCCGTCGGCGAACACCGAATAGGTGTCGTTGGTGCCGAAGTTCGAGAAGACCGAGCTGTACGGAATCGCGGTCGCCGCGCCGCGGGTCAGCAAGGCGGTGGCGCGCGCCGCGGCGACGGTGCCGTTGGGCAGCACGCAGCCCGGGCCGCTCGGGATGCCGGCTGCGAGCAGGGCGGCGCGCGTCGTGGCGGGCAACGCGCCGGCGCAGGTCAGATAGGTGCCTTCCTCGGTCGAGAAGGGCACGCGCTGGACGTTGTTCTCGAAAAAGCCGTTCCAGCCGAACGACGCGCGATATGTGTCGCCCGAGAAGTTGAAGCGGCCTTCGTGGCTGTACTGATCGCCGCGCGCATCCTCGGCGAATTCGAGATACCAAGCTGGCCCGCCATCGGCATCGAACACTTCGTTGCTGTCGAACTTGCGATAGCCGTTGACGGTGGTGAAGCTGACGCCCGGCGACAGCTCCCAGGTCAGCGTGAAGTTCGCGTCGTACACGTCACGCTTGAGCCCGAGCTTGGCCGCGCCGAGCACTGCCGCGCTATACGGCGAGCCCGACAGTTCGGCGTAGCTGTAATCGCCGCCATTGCCACCGGTCGGCGCCTGCGCGCGCGAGCGGAACGCGGTGCCGGGGTTGCGCTGGCCGTCATAGGTCAGCACCAGGCTGGCAACGATCGCGTCGCTCGGCGCCCAGCGCAGCGAGCCGCGGATGCCGCGCTGGTCCTGCCCGTTGAGATCGTCCTGATCGACCTTGCCCTGGTTCTGGTTGGCCACCTTGGGGTCGCCGGCGATGTTGCGGACGAAGCCGTCATGATATTTGTAGGCAAAGGCAAGCCGCCCCGCGAGCGTGTCGTTGCCGACATTGACGAAGCCCGAGACCTGACCGCGATTGTAATTGCCATACGATCCCTGCAGCCCCGCCGACGTCCCTGCCCGCGGCTGCGCCGAAATGATATTGACCGCGCCGACCGCCGACGCGGTGCCGAACAGCGTCGCCTGCGGGCCCTTTACCACCTCGATCCGCTCGAGATCGTAGAGATCCTGATACGCTCCGCGGGTGCGCGAGATGTCGACGCCGTTGTAATAGATCGAGACGCGTGCGCCCTGCTGCGCCGAGCCGCTGTCCGAGGTGATCCCGCGGATCACGAAGCCGGGATTGTTGTCGCTCTGCTCCTGAATGCGCAGGCCCGGCACGTACAACGCGACCTCGGCGAGCGAATTGACGCCGAGTTCCTCCATCTTTGCGCCGGTCACCGCGGTGACCGTGATCGGGACGTCCTGGATCTTCTGTTCGCGCTTCTGAGCGGTGACGATGATATCGCCGCCCTCCTCGGGCACATTTGGCTGGATCGCCGCCTGCGCAAGCGCAGCGGTTGAGCTGCAGCCGAGCAAAAGCCCCGCAAGCCCGAACGAAACGGAACGACGCATCGATGAATCCCCTTTTTTTCTTATCTGCTGCGGCGCGGTATCGGCTGGAGGCGTCGGGCTCGCGTCATTTCCATGAAACTTGTATGACGGCATGCGTATTACTATCATGGCACACTTGAACCGCGCGGCGATCCCCTGCATCTAAGGGGGCGACATTAGCTGGAGGGAAAAGATGGCGACCGCTGCCGATACCGACGCGACCGCGCTGGTCCTCACCCCGCCCGACCCCGTTCCCGTGGTCGCGCCAGAAAAAGCGATCGGACTCGTTCCGGTCGACGACGCGGTGCGCACGCAATTGCAGACCAAGGTCGCCGGCTTCGTCGACGATCTCGTCGCGCAGGACGTCAACAGCCCCGAATTCGGCCGCCGCGTCGATCAGATCGCGGCGATGGGCCAGAAGGAAATCCGCGCCGCCGCCGATCAGTCGAACCGCTTCCTCGATCGCCCGGTCAAGGCGATGGACGGCGAAAGCGGCGTCGGCGCCGACCTCACCGAACTGCGCCGCACGATCGAAAAGCTCGACCCTTCGGTCAACGGCAAATTGCTGTCGGGCCGCGGCATGCTGAGCAAGGTGTTCGGCGGCGGGATCAACACCTATTTCGACAAATATCGCTCCTCGCAATCGCATATCTCGGCGATCCTCAAGACGCTCGCGCGCGGCAAGGACGAGCTGCTAATGGACAATGCCGCGATCGACACCGAGCGCGCCAATCTCTGGGCGGCGATGGGCCGGCTCGAGCAGATGATCGTGCTGTCGAAGGAAATGGACGCCCGGATCGAGGACAAGGCCAACGAGCTCGACCATAGCGACCCGGCCAAGGCCAAGGCCTTGCGCGAAAGCGCGCTGTTCTACGTCCGCCAGCGCACGCAGGACCTGCTGACGCAAATGGCCGTCACGGTGCAGGGCTATCTCGCGCTCGATCTCGTCAAGAAGAACAATGTCGAGCTGGTGAAGGGCGTCGACCGCGCCTCGACCACGACGGTTAGCGCTTTGCGCACCGCGGTGACGGTGGCGCAGGCGCTCGCCAACCAGAAGCTGGCGCTCGACCAGATCACCGCGCTCAACACGACGACGGCCAACATCATCGATGCGACCGGCAAATTGCTCAAGTCGCAGACCGCGACGATCCACGAACAGGCCGCCGCCGCGACGATCCCGGTCGAAACGCTGCAGCGCGCGTTCCAGAACATCTATGATACGATGGACGCGATCGACGCGTTCAAGCTCAAGGCGCTCGATTCGATGAAGAGCACGGTCGGCACGCTGTCGAGCGAGGTCGAGAAATCGAAGGGGTATATCGCGCGAGCGCAGGGTGCGATCGAGAACAAGGGCGCCGCAAGCGACACGTTCAAGCTGGAGGCGCTGTAACGCCATGACCGACGTCGACCGCCAGATCGCCCGCGCCGGGGAATTGCTCGACCGTACGCGCGCCGAGCGGCGGTCGCGCACTGCGCGGCGGCGCCAAGGGATGAGTCTCGCGCGGCGGCTCGCGCTGGTCGGCTGGGCCGATGCGATCATCGTCCTGGCGGCGATCGCGATCGGATGGTTCGTGCCGCTCGGCATGGGCGGAGCGTTGCTCGTCGGCCTGCTGCTGATCCTCGTGACGGCGTTTCTGCTGTTTGCGACGCTGACCCCGCCGGTCCGCGTCGAACAATTGGCTCAGGTGCCGCTGAAAGCGCTGCCGGCAAAGACCGAACAATGGCTCGACACGCAACGCAAGCTTCTCCCCGCCCCCGCGCAGACGCTGGTCGACGGGATCGGGGTTCGGCTCGAGACGCTGTCGCCGCAACTGGCCGGTCTCGACGAAAGCGAGCCCGCCGCGATCGAAGTGCGCAAGCTGATCGGCGAGCAATTGCCCGAATTGCTCAAGGGCTATGCCAAGGTCCCGCCGCCGCTGCGCGGCGTTGCGCGCAACGGCAAGAGCCCCGACGCACAGCTCGCCGACGCGCTGCGGCTGATCGACAGCGAGATCGGCGAGATGTCGGCGCAGATCGCGCAAGGCGACCTCGACTCACTCGAAACGCGCGGACGCTTCCTCGAAATCAAATATCGCGACGAAGTCTAGCGTCCGGCGATCGGACGCGGGAATACGCTTAGCAGGAATACGCTTACTGGGGCTCAGCCAGCCACGCCCGCGCCGCTTCCATCGTCGTAAACACGCGAACCCGCGGATGAACCAGCGTCCGCTCGGCCTGCGCCTTGTTGAGCTGGCTGCCGACCACGACCGCGGCGCGCCCGGTCGTCATCGCGATCCCACCGCGCATGATGTCCGACAGCAGATCGGCGACATCCATCGCCTGCACCGGAAAATCGAACGATTCGACACAGGCGTTGAAATCGCCGCGAATCGCCTTTGCCGCGAGTGCCTTGAGCCCGACTTCACGCGCCAGCTCGGTGACGTCCTCAGGTTTCCAGAATCCGGCGACGAGCAAATTGAGGCAGTTCGCGCGGCGGTCATATTCGACGTGAAACATCCGTCCTCGATCTGCGGCCCGATCATACATGCCGGCCGCGCCGCGCCTGTAATCCAGCGCTGCACGACTGCCTAGCCGCGCTTGAAAATTGCGCGTGGCCCGCGGCGCAATTGACAGCGCAGCGCGTGTCCCGGATGACGTGCCCCTACAGCGCGAAACGCGCGATAAGGGGGTCGCATGAAGCCTTTCGATTGGACCATGGTGGCGGTCGTCGCCTTGCTTGCGGGGTGCGCGAGCGATGGCCAACATCCCGCAAGCGCGTCGGCCAAGTCGAGCAAGGGCCCTGGCGCCGGCAAAGGCTATGCACACGATCCCTTTCCCTCGACCTACAAGGCCTATCCCGGCATTCCCACGCTCGTCACGCACGTCACGATCTTCGACGGCGAAGGCGCCAGGATCGATGACGGCTCGGCGCTGTTCGCCGACGGCAAGATCGTGCGCCTAGGCCAAAACATCGCCGCCCCCGCCGGCGCGAGCGTGATCGACGGCACCGGCAAGACGCTGACCCCCGGCGTGATCGACATCCACAGCCATCTCGGCGACTATCCTTCGCCTGCGGTCGAAGCCAATTCCGACGGCAACGAGGCGACCAGCCCGACCACGCCCGAAGTCTGGGCCGAGCACAGCGTCTGGCCGCAGGACCCGGGCTTCAGCCGCGCGCTCGTCAATGGCGGCGTCACCACGCTGCAGATCCTGCCCGGCTCGGCGAATCTGATGGGCGGCCGCTCGGTGGTGATCAAGAATGTCTATGCCCGCACCGAACAGGGGATGAAGTTCCCCGGCGCGCCCTACGGCCTCAAGATGGCGTGCGGCGAGAACCCCAAGCGCGTCTATGGGTCCAAGGGGCGCGAACCCTCGACGCGGATGGGCAATATCGCGGTCGATCGGCAGACCTGGGCGAAGGCGGTCGAGTACAAGCGCAAATGGGACAAATACGAGAAGGACGGCGGCGATCCCCCCGGTCGCGACATCGCGATGGATACGCTCGCGGGCGTCCTCTCGGGCGAAATCCTCGTCCAGAACCATTGCTACCGCGCCGACGAAATGGCGATCGTCTTGGATATGGCGAAGGAGTTCGGCTACCACGTCAGCGCGTTCCACCATGCGGTCGAGGCGTACAAGATCGCCGACCTGTTGAAGGAAAACGGCACCTGCGCGGCGGTGTGGTCCGACTGGTGGGGCTTCAAGATGGAATCGTACGACGCGATCAGCGAGAATCTCGCGCTGCTGCAGAAAAACGGCGCGTGCGCGATGATCCATTCGGACGATCCCAACGGCATCCAGCGCTTAAACCAGGAAGTCGCCAAGGCGCTCGCCGCCGGGCGTCATGCCGGGATCGACATCTCCGATGCGGTCGCGTGGGAATGGCTGACCTACAATCCCGCCAAGGCGCTCGGCATCGCCGACAAGACGGGCAGCCTCAAACCCGGCAAGATGGCCGATCTCGTGCTTTGGAACGGCAATCCGTTCAGCGTCTATACCCGCCCCGAAAAGGTGTGGATCGACGGCGCGCTGCTCTACGACGCCAACGATCCGAAGCGCCGCCCCGTCTCCGATTTCGAACTCGGCCAGCCCGGTGCGGGAGATACCAAGTGAAGCGCCTCCTGCTCCTTGCCGCGACCTTCCTCGCGACCCCCGCCACTGCGCAATCGGTCGCGATCACCAACGCCAAGCTCGTCATCGGCGACGGCTCGCCGCCGATCGAGGGCGGCACGGTGATCGTCCGCGACGGGCGCGTCGTCGCCGCCGGCCGCTCGGTCGCGGTCCCGGCGGGAACGACGAGCGTCGATGCCGGCGGACGCTGGGTCACGCCGGGGATCGTTGCTGGCTTCACGCGGATGGGGATCGTCGAGGTCGACGGGGTCGACCAGACCAACGACGCCGGCGCGCGCACCAGCCCGTTCCACGCCGCGATCGACGTGGCCCCCGCGGTCAACCCGAGCACCTCGTCGATCCCGCTCAACCGCGCCGAGGGGATCACCCGCGCGATCGTCGCGCCCGATATCGCCGGGTCGATCTTCGCCGGGCTCGGCGCGGTGATCGATCTCGGCGCCGACCGCGCGCCCGTCACCCGCGCGCGCGCCTTCCAGTTCATGGAATATGGCGAGACCGGCGGCCGCGCCGCCGGCGGCAGCCGCCCCGCCGCGCTGATCGCCTTCCGCAACGCGATGACGCAGGCACGCGATTATGCGCGCGACCCCAACCATTATGCCGATCAGGGCAAGAACGCCCTGCTCACCCGCGCCGACGCGGCGGCGCTGGTGCCCGTCGTCGAAGGGCGGATGCCGCTACTGGTGCACGTCGAGCGTGCAGCCGACATGCTGGCGCTGCTCGACCTCAAGCGCGATTATCCGGCGTTGAAGCTCGTTTTCGTCGGTGCGGGCGAAGGCTGGCTCGTCGCGCAGCAAATCGCCACCGCGCGCGTCCCGGTGATCGCCTCGGCGCTTCACGACCTGCCCGAGAGCTTCGACCAGCTCGCCGCGACGCAATCGAACGTCGGGCGGATGAAGGCGGCGGGCGTGCGCGTCGGGATCGGCACGATCAACGACGACGAGGCGCGTCAGGCGCGGCTCGAAAAGCAATATGCCGGCAATCTCGTCGCGCTGACCAGGGTGCCGGGCGCAACCGGGCTCGACTGGAACGCCGCCTTCGCCGCGATCAGCTCGGGCCCGGCCGAGGCGATCGGCATGGGCGACGAGATCGGCTCGCTCCGCGCCGGGCGACGCGGCGACGTGGTGATCTGGGACGGCGATCCGCTCGAACTCGGCAGCGCGGTGGCGGCAGTCTATATCGACGGCGTCAAGCAGCCGCTGCGCACGCGGCAGGACGCTTTGCGCGAGCGCTATATGGTGCCGCAGGAAGGCGCGCTGCCCAAAGCGTACGAGCGGTGACTCGCCCTGCAGCGGAGCGGCCGAGCAGGGACTCGCCGCTCGATTGCTCCGCTGCCGCAACAAACCTTGACTTTTCCGACCGCGCGCCGCATATCGCCCGCATCGAGGCGTCATGCAGCGTGATTAGGCATGTCGTTAACCGGCAGCCCAAGCTCCGCCTCGGTCGTTACTGTAACGGACCTCCCTTTTCACGCGGGGTGTCACCTTTCCCCCCGCCATTCGCGCGTCGATGATGCGCGTCCATGGCCTATGCAATGGACTAAACTACCCATGACTTTCGCTCAACTTGGCCTCGCCGAGCCGCTCGTCCGCGCGCTCGAAGCCAAAGGCTATACCACCCCCACCCCGATCCAGAAGCAGTCGATCCCGATCCTGCTCGAAGGCGGCGATCTGCTCGGCATCGCGCAGACCGGCACCGGCAAGACCGCAGCCTTCGTGCTCCCGTCGATCCAGCATCTCGTCAACAACGAGAAGCGCGTCCTGCCGACGCATTGCCGCATGCTCGTGCTCGCGCCGACGCGCGAACTCGCCAGCCAGATCGCCGAGAGCGCGCGTGAATACGGCAAGTTCTCGAAGATGTCGGTCGCGACCGTGTTCGGCGGCACCAGCATCAACAAGAACCGCCAGGACATGGCGCGCGGCGTGGACATCCTCGTCGCCACGCCGGGCCGCCTGCTCGACCTGATCGAGCAGCGCTTCGTCAGCCTCGCAATGCTCGAGATCCTCGTGCTCGACGAAGCCGACCAGATGCTCGATCTGGGCTTCATCCATGCGCTTCGGAAAATCGTCCGCATGCTGCCCAAGCAGCGCCAGACGCTGTTCTTCTCGGCGACGATGCCGAATGCGATCCGCGAGCTCGCCAACCAGTTCCTCAACGACCCGCAGACCGTCAAGGTCGCGCCGACGTCGAGCACCGCCGAGCGCGTCGACCAGTTCGTCACCTTCCTCAACCAGGGCGAGAAGCAGGCGCTGCTGACGATCCTGCTGCGCGACGAGAAGGTCGAGCGTGCGCTCGTCTTCACGCGCACCAAGCATGGCGCCGACCGCGTCGTGAAGCTGCTCGCCGCCAATGGCATGGATTCGAACGCGATCCACGGTAACAAGAGCCAGCCGCAGCGCGAGCGGGCGCTCGCCGAGTTCAAGTCGGGCAAGGCCAAGGTGCTCGTCGCGACCGACATCGCGGCACGCGGGATCGACGTTTCGGGCGTCAGCCACGTCTTCAACTTCGAGCTGCCGAACGTTCCCGAGCAGTATGTCCACCGCATCGGCCGGACCGCGCGCGCCGGCGCATCGGGCACCGCGATCAGCTTCGTGGCGGATGATGAGCGGACGTACCTGCGCGACATCGAGAAGCTGACCAAGGTCAAGCCCGAGATGATGCAGCTTCCCGAGGGCTTCACCGCCGAGGCGGCACGGATCAAGGCGGCGCGTCCGGCGGGTTCGGACACGTTCGAGCGTCGCGACGAGTCGGGCCGTCACCGTGCGCCGCCCAAGGCGACGCATGCGGCACGTCCGACCGGGGATCGCCCGGCGGGTGCCGGTCGCCCGATGGGCGCGCGTCCCGAGGGTGCTGGTCGTCCGGCTGGTGCCGGGCGTCCGGCCGGCGGGGGTCGTCCCGGTGGTCAGGGTCGCCCCGGCGGCCAGGGCCGTCCCGGTGGCGGTCGTCCCGGCGGTGCCGGTGGCCGTTCGGGTGCCGGCGGCGGCGGCGG
>NZ_JH584241.1:603292-622262 GCF_000241485.1 Sphingomonas sp. PAMC 26605 | reverse complement strand
GGCCCCCTCCACCACCAGCCTGAAGAAGGCTGGCGGTCCCCCTCCCCCGCTTCGCGAGGGAGGATTTAAGGGTGTATCGTCAGCCACTCCTCTTCCGGAGCCCGTGCACTGCGCAAGCGGTTCGCGGGCTCTGTCGTATCTTCCACCCCGATCGCCATTCCACAGAACAGCATCCGCTCTGCCGGCAGCGCGATCGCTTCGCCGACCGTGTCGGGATACATCGCCCAGCATTCCTGCGCGCAGGTCGCGAGCCCCGCCTCGACCGCGAGCAGCATCACATTCTGCAGATACATGCCGAGGTCGGCCCATTGCGGCGGCCCCATCGCCCGATCCACGCTACAGAACAAAGCCGCCGGCGCCCCAAAGAACTGGAAGTTGCGCGCGAACCACAGCCGCCGCGCCGCCTTGTCCTCGCGCGGGATTCCGATCTCGCGATACATCGCCTCGCCCACCGCGAAGCGTCGGTCGCGATACGGCGCGACCAATGCCTTTGGATAGATGTCATAGGCCGGCGTCTCGCTCTCGCCGCGCCACAGCTTTGCGGCAATCTTCGCCTTGAGCGTATCGAGCGGCGCACCGGTCATTACGTCGACATGCCACGGCTGGAGATTGCCGCCGGTCGCTGCGCGCGCGGCCTTGGTGACGATGCCGTGGAGCACCGCCGGATCGACCGGGTCGCTGCGAAATCCGCGCACCGATCGGCGCGTTGCAATCGCTTCGCTCACAACCATAAGTCCGGCCTTTCGATCATCGGGTACGCCGTTCCACCTTGCCCAAGCCGCGGGATTACGGCAATAGAGGTTGCAAAGCGAAACCGATTATGGAGAGTCGAGCATGGCCGAAGCCTATATCGTAGACGCCGTCCGCACCGCGGGCGGCAAGCGCGGCGGCAAGCTCGCCGGCTGGCACCCCGTCGACATGGCGGCCTCCGTCCTCGATGCGATCGTCGAACGCACCGGGATCGATGGTGGCGCGATCGACGACGTGATCATGGGCTGCGTCATGCAGGGCGGGCAACAGGCCGGCCAGGTCGGCCGCAACGCCGTGCTCGCGGCGAAGAACCTGCCCGACAGCGTCCCAGCCGTGTCGATCGACCGGCAGTGCGGATCGTCGCAGCAGGCGCTGCAATTCGCCGCGCAGGCGGTGATGTCGGGGACGCAGGACGTGGTCATTGCCGCCGGCGTCGAGAGCATGACGCGCGTGCCGATGGGCACCACCGCGACGCTGTTCATGAAGGAGGGGCTCGGCAACTACAAGTCGCAGCGGCTCGAGGAAAAGTACCCCGGCATCATGTTCAGCCAGTTCATGGGCGCGGAAATGATCGTCAAGAAGCACGGTTTCGACCGCGCGATGCTCGACGCCTTCGCGCTCGAGAGCCATCGCCGCGCGCAGGCGGCGACCGAGCGTGGCGACTTTGCCGACGAGATCGTCGCGCTCGAGATCGAGACGCCCGAGGGGGTGGTCCAGCACAGCACCGACGAGGGCATCCGCTACGGCGCGACGCTCGAGAGCATCGGCTCGGTCAAATTGCTGCAGGAAGGCGGCAGCATCAGCGCGGCCAATGCGAGCCAGATCTGCGACGGCGCCTCCGCCGTGATGATCGTCAGCGAGGCGGCGCTCAAGGCGCACAACCTCACACCGATCGCGCGGATCGTCAATCTGACCGTCACCGGCGGCGACCCCGTCATCATGCTCGAGGAGCCGCTGTTCGCGACCGACCGCGCGCTGCAGCGCTCTGGCATGAAGATCGAGGAGATCGACCTGTACGAGGTCAACGAGGCGTTCGCGCCGGTGCCGCTCGCGTGGCTGAAGCATACCGGCGGCGATCCGGCGAAGCTCAACGTCAATGGCGGGGCGATCGCGCTGGGGCATCCGCTCGGGGCTTCGGGGACGAAGCTGATGGCGACCTTGGTGCATGCCTTGCAGAAATCGGGCGGGCGCTACGGCCTGCAGACGATGTGCGAAGGCGGCGGCGTCGCCAACGTGACGATCATCGAACGCGTGTAGCGCACCATAAGCCCCTCCCCTTCAGGGGAGGGGTTGGGGTGGGGACGTATGATCCCGCGGGCGCTCTCTGCGAGGCATCCCCCACTCCCATCCCCTCCCCTTAAGGGGAGGGGCGTGCTTGTTCTAAGGGAGGGACTCCACATGAAACTCGACTCCACCACCGCCGCGGTCGTCACCGGCGGCGCCTCCGGCCTCGGCGCCGCCACCGCGCGCGCGCTTGCTGCCAAGGGCGTCAAGGTCGCGATCTTCGACCTGCAGGCCGAGAAAGGCGAAGCGCTCGCCGCCGAGATCGGCGGCGTGTTCTGCGAAGTGAACGTGACGTCGGACGATTCGGTCGACGCGGGCTTCGCCAAGGCGCGCGCGGCGCACGGCCAGGAAGCGGTGCTCGTCTGCTGCGCCGGCACCGGCAATGCGGTCAAGACCGCGAGCCGCTCGAAGGAAGACGGCAGCATCAAGCATTTCCCGCTCCAGGCGTTTGACTGGCTCATCCAGATCAATCTGATCGGCACCTTCCGCTGCGTCGCCAAATCGGCCGCGGGGATGCTGACGCTGACGCCGGGCGAAGACGGCGAGCGCGGCGCGATCGTGATGACCGCGAGCGTTGCCGCCGAGGACGGCCAGATCGGCCAAGCCGCTTACTCCGCGTCGAAGGGCGGCGTCGTCGGCATGACGCTGCCGATCGCGCGCGACCTGATGGGCGAAGGCATCCGCATCAACACGATCCTGCCGGGCATTTTCGAGACGCCGCTGATGCAGGGCGCGCCGCAGGCGGTGAAGGACAATCTCGCGGCGAGCGTGCCCTTCCCCAAACGGCTCGGCATCCCGGCGGAATATGCGCACCTCGCGCTGACGATGCTCGAGAACCGCTATTTCAACGGTGAGGACGTCCGCCTCGACGGCGCAATCCGCATGGCGCCGCGCTGACCTTAACTCCCCTCCCCTTCAGGGGAGGGGTCGGGGGGTGGGGGAGGTCTCACCGAGACCGACCCGTATAATTCGCGGCACGGCCCCACCCCACCCCCTCCCCTGAAGGGGAGGGGCTTTTGGAGATTTGCATGCCCCGTCCCGATCCCACCCGGCTCGACTCCGCGACCTACCCCTACACCGTCACGATCCAGACGCGCTTCCAGGATCTCGACGTGCTCGGCCACATCAACAATGTCGCGATGGCGGCGCTGTTCGAAAGCGGACGCGTGCGCTTCAACCAGGCGATCAAGCTCCACGGCTGGGCTGGCCATCGCTGGCTCGTCGCGCGGGTCGAGATCAACTATCTCGGCGAGGGCTATTTCCCCGCCGATGTCGAGATCGCCAGCGGGATCGGCGAGATCGGCAACCGCAGCTGGAGCATTCTGTCCGCCGCCTTCCAGAACGGCGCGTGCATCGCGACGTGCGACGTCGTGCTCGTGATGAGCGCGAGCGGTGGGCTCAGCGCGCTCCCCGAGGATTTCCGCGCCGGGCTCGAGGCCAACCGCGTGCGGCTATGATGCGGCGGCGGGCATCCGCCGCGACGCGAAATGCCACACGAGCAGCACCGGCTCGATCAGCGCCATGCCGATGAAGATGCTCGTCAGCCGCTCGAGCGCAGGCTGGATCGCGACCTGGGCATAACTGTCGGGCACCAGCGTCACCAAAATCGCCAGCGTGAATTGCAGCCCGAGATAGGGCACGCGCCCGCCGGCATTCTCGATATGCCGCCCGATCGCGACGCCGAGGCACGTCCCCGCGATCAGCACCGGCGCGGAGCCCTGCCCGACGAGCAGCACCGCCGCCGCCAGCGCGCCCCCGCCGATGCAGCCGAGCGTGCGGTGCCACAGCCGCTCGCTGACCGGCACCAGCCCGCTGCGCCCGAGCCCCGCCACCGGCACGATCATCACCGCCATCACCGTGACGCCCGCCTGCGCCAGTTGCGGGATGCCGAACAGCGCGTGGAGCGGTGGCAGCAGCGCAAGCGTGACGCCGGCTTGCGCGGCATGGCGCGCCGCATCGGGGTGCCAACCGATCCGCTGCGCCGGGACCGCGGGCGGCGCGGGCCAGCGCCGCCGCACCGTCAGCGTCGAGACCAGGCTAACGGCGACGCACGCCGCCGTACCCGCGAGCACTTCGAGCAGGCGCGTCTGCGCGAAGTCGAGCGTGTCGAGCGTGGGGTTCTCGAGCTTGTCGAGCAGGATCATCTCGAAGGTCAGCCCGAGCAGCAGCCAGGCATAAGCACGCTTGGCGGTGAGCATCCCGTACAGCCCGATCGCCCCCATCGCCGCCGCGGCGAACGACGCCGCCGGCAGCGAGCGCACCGCATAGGGCACGATCACCAGCGCCGCCCCCGCCCCGACCGCGGTGCCGACGATGCGCAGCAACCCGCGCAGCAACGTCTGCGCGACATGGCCGCGCATCAGCACGAACCCGGTGAACGCCGCCCAGGCGACGCTGTGCGCGCCGATCGTGTGCGCAAGCAGGATCGCCAGCGCGACCGAGATCACGCATTCGAGCTCGTCGATCATCCGCGGGCCGGGGGTGAAGAAGGTCCGCAGCGCGGCGCCGACGATGGATTGGAAGAACTGGGTGAGCCGGCGCTGCATCGGGATGGCTATGGCGTAAAGGGGACGGTGATTGAAGGCCTCTGCCCGTCACCCCGGCCTTGCGCCGGGGTCCACCGTGCCGCGTGTCCTGCGGCTGGCAATGCGTGGTCGCGGTGGGCCCCGGCACAAGGCCGGGGTGACGAAAGCGGACGAGACCTCGGCGAAAGCTGCGCTCAGTCCGCATCCCCGAACCGCGCGGGCCGCTTCTGGATGTTCGCCGCGACCTGCTCCATCATCGGCGGCTGGCCGATCACCTTGACCTGCTCGTCGGTCTCGGCCTCGAGCATCGCGCGCGGGTCGGCGTCGAATGCCATGTTGCACAGCCGCTTGGCGCCGCGGATCGCATTGGGGCTCTTGGCGGCGATATCGTGCGCCAGCGCCTGCGCCGCCGCATGCGAATCCTCGGCGATGCGCGTGATGAAGCCGTGATGCAGCGCTTCGGCGGCATCGAACTCGCGCGAGGTATAGACGAGCTCGCGCAGCACGTCGTCGCGCACCAGCCCGCGCCAGATCGGGAAGCCCGCCATGTCGGGCACCAGACCCCAATAGCTCTCGCGGATCGCAAAGCGCGTGTCGGGCGCGGCGATGCGGATGTCGGCGCCCGACATGATTTGGAAGCCGCCGCCGAACGCGACGCCGTGCACCGCGGCGATCACCGGCATCGGCAGGTTGCGCCAGCCCCAGGTGACATGCTGCGGCAGGATCGCGCCCTGGTCGTTGCGGTCGTCGCGCGACAGCCCCGAGCCGCCGCCCGCCATGCTTGTCATGTCGAGCCCGGCGCAGAAGGCGCGGCCCTCGCCCGACAGCACGACGCAGCGCACATCCTTGCGCGGATGCAGCGCGTCGATCGCCGCGCCGATCCCCTCGAACATCGCCGGGTCGATCGCGTTCATCTTGTCGCCGCGCGTCAGCCGGACGTCGGCGATATGGTCGGTGATGGTGGTCGATACGCGGTCGTTCATCGTCTTGCTCCAAAAGGACGTCACCCCAGCGCAGGCTGGGGTCTTATGGGGTGGGCGACCGGCGTGCCCGCGAAAGATCCCAGCCTTCGCTGGGATGACGGATCGGTCAAAGGGTTCGCTCGCCGCCCGCCGCCCAATACTGGTCGCGCAGCAAGCGCTTGTACAATTTGCCCGTCGCGTGGCGCGGCAGTTCCGCCGCAAAATCGATCTGGCGCGGCGTCTTCACACCCGACAGCTCGGCGCGGCACCAGGCGGTGAGCTCGGTTGCGAAGGCCGGCCCCGCCTCGGCCATGTCGACCGGCTGCACCACCGCGACGACGCGCTCGCCCATTTCGGGGCACGGCGCGCCGATCACCGCGACATCGGCGACGCGCGGATGCGTGATCAGCCGGTTCTCGATCTCCTGCGGATAGATGTTCACCCCGCCCGAGATGATCATGAAGCTTTTGCGATCGGTGAGGTAGAGATAGCCGTCCGCATCGATCCGCCCGATATCGCCGAGCGTCGTCCAGCCCTGCGCGTTGCGCGCCTCGGCGGTCTTGGCCGGGTCGTTATGATATTCGAACGGCGTGCCGCCCTCGAAATAGACCAGCCCCTGCTCGCCCGGCGGCAGCTCGGCGCCATCCTCGCCGCAGATGTGGAGCACGCCGTACGCCGCCTTGCCGACCGAGCCCTTGTGCGCCAGCCATTCGGGCGAGGCGATCGTCGTCAGGCCGTTGCCCTCCGACCCGGCATAATATTCGTAGAGCACCGGGCCCCACCATGCGATCATCGCTTCCTTGACCGGGATCGGGCACGGCGCGGCGGCGTGGATCGCGACCTTGAGGCTCGACAGATCGTGGCGCGCGCGCGTCGGCTCGTCGATTTTGAGCATCCGCACGAAATGGGTCGGCACCCATTGGCTGGCGTTGACGTGATAGCGTTCGATCGCCGCGAGCGCGGCCTCAGGGTCGAAATGCTCCATCATCACGACGGTGCCGCCGAGCCTTTGCACCGTCATCGACCAGCGCAGCGGCGCGGCGTGATAGAGCGGCGCGGGGCTGAGATAGATACTGTCGGGGCCGAGCCCGTACAGCCCACGCGCGAGCATTTCGAGTACCGTGCCCGCGGCGATATCGGGATCTTCGGGCAGCGCGACGCGCACGCCCTTGGGGCGGCCGGTGGTTCCCGACGAATAGAGCATATCGATCCCGGCGCGTTCGTCGGCGACCGGCGTGTCGGGCAGCGCGGCGACCGCTTCCTCCCATGCTGCCCAACCCGGAACAGGTCCGCCAACCGAGAAGCGCGCGAGTTCGAGACCGAGTCCGGCGGTCACCCCGGCAAGGCTGGCCGAGACGACGACCAGCCGCGCGCCCGAATCCTCGAGGATGTACTCGACTTCGGGCGCGGTCAGCTTGGTCGAGATGCAGACGAAGAACAGGCCCGCCCGCTGCGCGCCCCAGGCGATGTCGTAGAAGACCGGACTGTTCTCCAGGCACAGCGCGATCGTATCGCCCGCCTGCAGGCCTTTCGCGCGGAACAGATGCGCCGCCCGGTTCGACCGCGCGTCGAGCTCCGCAAAGCTGACCCGCTCACCGGTTTCGGCGACGATCAGCGCGGTTTTGGCGGGATCGGTCCGCGCATGTACGCTCGGATGCGACATTTCAGGCCCTCCAGAACGGCGGCTTGCGCGCCATTTCGTTTTCTTTTGCAACGCGAAGCTATACCGGCGCGGGAGGCTCCGCAAGCGGCTCGCTCGGGCGTCGGCGCTTGCACCCGTGCGGCATTGCGATACATCGCCGGGATCATGCCATCCAACCCGCCTTCCGCCTTCGACCCGCAGCGTTTCAGCCGACTTGGCGTCGGCGGGCATGGCGGCCTGCTCAAGCTCAGCTATCACGCCCACGGGCCCGACTGGGTCGAGCTCCAGCTCCCCTATCAGACCGACCTGATCGGCGATCCGGCGAGCGGCGTGCTCGCCTCGGGGCCGATCCTGACGATGATGGACATGGCGACGAGCCTTGCCGTGTGGACCAAGCTCGGCAGCTTCCGCCCGCATGCGACGCTCGACCTGCGGATCGACTATCTGCGCCCGGCGACGCCAGGCAAGACGGTGTACGGCCGTGGCGAATGCTATCGCATCACGCGCTCGATCTCGTTCGTGCGCGGCCAGGCGCATGATGGCGATCCGGCCGATCCGCTCGCGCATGTCGCGGGCACCTTCATGTTCACGGATGCCGCCTGATGCTGCCGCCTTATGCCGATCTGCTGGGGATCACCGTCGCCGAGGGCGACGACCCCACGCTGCTGACGATGCCGAGCGCGACCAGCCTGCTCGGACGGCCCGGCTATCTCCATGGCGGCGCGATCGGCGGGATGCTCGAAATGGCCGCGATCGTCGCGCTGCAATATGCGCTGGCCGAGGATGGCGGCGGGCAGATCAAGCCGATCAACGTCACGGTCGATTACATGCGCGGCGGGCGCGAGAAGCCGACTTTCGCGCGCGGCATGGTGACGCGGCTTGGCGGGCGGGTCGCCAATGTCGAGGCGACGGCGTGGCAGGACGACGCCGCCAAGCCGATCGCCGCGGCGCGGATGAACTATCTGCTGGCGCGGGGATAAAGCACGCGGCTTTCAGGCCGCTTGCTTCCCCCTTTTCCCGCTTTCCCGGCGAAGGCCGGGGCCCAGCAGAGAAGGCCTTGGGAAGGGAGCGCTATCCGCGATCAACGAAGCCGCCACTCTTGGGCCTCGGCCTTCGCCGGGGAAGCGCAAGGAAAGAGAGAGAGAGAAGCGGGCGTCCGCCCCCCTCACTGCTTCTGCGTCAGCCGCACCAGTTTCCCGTCATCCTGAAGCAGCCAGATTGCCCCATCGGGCGCCTGTGCCACGTCGCGGATTCGCGCGCCCATGTCCCATTGGTCGGCGACCTTGGCGCTATCCCCGGTGATCGCGACCCGGATCAGCGATTCGCCCGACAGCGCGCCGATCAGCAGCGACCCGCGATACGCCGGGAACATCGCCCCCGAATAATAGGCCATCCCGCCCGGCGAGATCGACGGGTTCCACCACAATTTGGGTGCCTCGAGATCAGGGCGGCTGGGATGATCGGGGATCATCTTGCCGCTGTAATTGTCGCCGTTCGAGACGATCGGCCAGCCGTAATTCTTGCCCGGCAGGATCAAATTGAGTTCGTCGCCGCCCTTTGGCCCCATCTCGACCTCCCACAGCCGCCCATCGGGCGCGAACACCAGGCCGTAAGGGTTGCGATGCCCGCTGCTCCACGTCTCGCCCCGCACCCCGCCCGCCGCCGCCATCGGATTGCCGGGCGCGGCCTTACCGTCGAGCGTCAGGTGGAGGATCTTGCCGATCGCCTGGTCGGGGTCCTGCGCCGGCGTGAAGCGCTGCCGCTCGCCCGACGAGAGATAGAGCGATTTGCCGTCGGGCGCGAAAAGGATGTTGGCGCCGAACTGCCCGCCGACCCCGTCCGACCCCGCACGCCACAGCACCTGCAGATTGACCAGCGCGGTCCCGGTGAACAGCCCGCGCGCGAGCGCCAGGCTGCTGCCGCCCGGCCGCGGCTCGGAATAGCTGATATAGACGAGCTTGCTCTTGGCGAAATCGGGCGCTGGCGCGATGTCGAGCAGGCCGCCCTGATTGTCGTTGAGCACCTTCGGCGCGCCGGTGATCTCGGCGATCGACCCGTCGGCGCGGCGCAGCTTGATCTTGCCCGCCTTCTCGGTGACGAGCGCGCTGCCGTCGGGCAGCACGGCGATCGCGAACGGATCGCTGAAGGTCGCGAGCGTCGCTCGCGCAAACGGCGGCTTGGTCGCGGCACGGTTGGCGCGGCCGGTCGTGGCGGGGACGTTGCGCACGGTCGCGTCGGGCGCATCGTCGGGCAGCGTCGTGACCGGCGCCCGGCTCGGCCGTGCGGTCGGGGTCGTTGCCGCAGCGGGCTCCGTAGCGTTCGATTGCTGCGGCGGCCCGGAGCAAGCCGTCGCGGCCAGCACCAGAGCGACGAAAGGCGTGCGGGACGACGACAACATGGGGCTCTCCTGTAAGTGTCTCGAAAACCGTCGTCACCCCGGACTTGTTCCGGGGTCCGCCATGCCGCACAGCCGGCAGGCGGTGGTGCGCGCGGCCCTTTGGACCCCGGAACAGGTCCGGGGTGACGGGTGTGCGACAACGGCTTGCCAGCCCGCACGCTTAAGCCTATATCGCGATCACTCTCTACATCGTCAGGTGAAGAGGCTGGAGCCGCCCGGTTCCGGCGCCGAAGACCTTTGCCCAACCGACTCGAGGATTTCCATTGGCCGAAACGCCCGACCTGACCCCGCTGATCGCCCCCGAAGCCGCAGCACTCGGCTTCGATCTGGTGCGCGTGAAGCTGTTCGGCGGCAAGGGCGACCTGACGCTCCAGGTGATGGCCGAGCGCCCCGACACGCGCCAGCTGACGATCGAGGATTGCGCCGAGCTGTCGCGCCGCATCTCCGACGTGCTCGACACGCTCGAGGCCGAGGGCCGCGACCCGATCACCGACGAATATCGCCTCGAAGTGTCGTCGCCCGGGATCGACCGGCCGCTGACGCGCCTCAAGGATTTCGCCGACTGGACCGGGCATGAGGCGCGTATTGTGCTCAGCAGCCCGATCGAGGGGCGCAAGGTGCTCACCGGGCTGCTCAAGGGCGTCGGGGGCGATCGCATCACCATCTACCTGCCCAAGCATGGCGAGATGGAGATCGGGTTCGACCAGGTCGGCACCGCCAAGCTGGTGCTGACCGACGCGCTGATCGCGGCGACCCGGCCGCTCTCGGTCGAGGGCGTCGAAGAAGAAGAAATCGAAGACGAAGCGCTGCCCGAGGGCATTGAAGACGAAGGACACAAGTGATGGCCACCGCAGGAACTTCCGGCGTAACCGCCAACCGCGCCGAGCTGATCGCCATTGCGAACGCCGTCGCCACCGAGAAGATGATCGACAAGGGCATCGTCATCGAGGCGATGGAAGACGCGATCCAGCGCGCCGCCAAGGCGCGCTACGGCGCCGAGAACGACATTCGCGCCAAGCTCGATCCCAACACCGGCGACCTGCGCTTGTGGCGCGTCGTCGAAGTGGTCGAGGCGGTCGACGATTATTTCAAGCAGGTGAACCTCAAGGAAGCGCAGAAGCTCCAGAAGGACTCGGTCGTTGGCGATTACATCGTCGATCCGCTGCCCCCGATCGAATTCGGCCGCATCGCCGCGCAGGCCGCCAAGCAGGTCATCTTCCAGAAGGTCCGCGACGCCGAGCGCGAGCGCCAGCACGAAGAGTTCAAGGACCGGATGGGCGAGATCATCACCGGCGTCGTCAAGCGCGTCGAGTTCGGCCATGTCGTCGTCGATCTCGGCCGCGCCGAGGGCGTGATCCGTCGCGACCAGCAGATCCCGCGCGAAGTCGTCCGCGTCAACGACCGCATCCGCTCGCTGATCCTCAACGTCCGCCGCGAGAACCGCGGTCCGCAGATCTTCCTCAGCCGCGCGCACCCCGACTTCATGAAGAAGCTGTTCGCGCAGGAAGTGCCCGAAATCTACGACGGCATCATCGAGATCAAGGCCGCTGCGCGCGACCCGGGTTCGCGCGCCAAGATCGGCGTCATCAGCCATGATTCGTCGATCGACCCGGTCGGCGCGTGCGTCGGCATGAAGGGTAGCCGCGTTCAGGCGGTCGTCCAGGAAATGCAGGGCGAGAAGATCGACATCATCCCCTGGTCGCCCGACACCGCGACCTTCGTCGTCAACGCGCTGCAGCCGGCTTCCGTGTCGCGCGTCGTGATCGACGAGGAAGAGGATCGCATCGAAGTCGTCGTTCCCGACGATCAGCTGTCGCTGGCGATCGGTCGTCGTGGCCAGAACGTGCGGCTTGCGTCGCAGCTCACCGGCAAGGCGATCGACATCCTCACCGAGCAGGATGCCTCCGAGAAGCGCCAGAAGGAATTCGCCGAGCGCACCGAGATGTTCCAGACCGAGCTCGACGTCGACGAGACGCTCGCGCAGCTGCTGGTTGCCGAGGGCTTCGGCGCGCTCGAGGAAGTCGCCTATGTCGAGGTCGAGGAAATTGCCTCGATCGAAGGCTTCGATGACGATCTCGCCGCCGAGCTGCAGAGCCGCGCCGCCGAGGCGCTCGAGCGTCGCGAAGGCGCCAACCGCGAGGAACGCCGCGCGATGGGCGTCGAGGACGCGCTCGCCGAACTGCCGCATCTCAACGAGGCGATGCTCGTCACGCTCGGCAAGGCCGGGATCAAGACACTCGACGACCTCGCCGATCTCGCGACCGACGAGCTGATCCAGAAGAAGCGCCAGGAACAGCGCCGCCGCGCCGAGGGTGCCGACGCCAACAAGCGCCCCGAGGACAAGGGCGGCGTGCTCGGCGAGTACGGCCTCTCCGAAGCGCAGGGCAACGAGATCATCATGGCCGCGCGCGCGCACTGGTTCGACGAAGAGCCGGCAGAGGCAGCGACTGCCTCGGAGGAGAGCGAAGCCTGATGCCGTTCGTCAGCATCCGCATTTCGGGCAGCGCGACCAAGGACCAGAAGTCCGCGATCGTCGCCGATGTCACCCAGTCGCTCGTCGAGCGGCTGGGCAAGAACCCGGCTGCGGTGCAGATCGTGATCGAAGAAGTGAGTCTGGAGAATTACGGCGCGGGCGGGATTTTGCTCGCCGACCGTGATGCGCCCAAGAGGGAGGACGCGCATGCGGTTCCCTCACGATGAGGCCTTAGCGCTTCAACCAGCATTGGGCGCGACCTTAGCCCCTCCCCTTCAGGGGAGGGGCTTTCATGACGATGCCCGACGACTTCCCGATCGGCGTTGAAACCGACGAGGATCCCACCGGCGCGATCCGCCGTTGCATCCTGCTCGGCGAACGCGCGCCGCGCGAAGCGCTGGTGCGACTCGCGCTATCGCCAGACGGCCACGTCCTTCCCGACGTGCGCGCCAAGGCCCCCGGCCGCGGCGCCTGGATCGGCGTGACGCGCGCCGAGCTTGAGACCGCGATCGCCAAGGGCAAGCTCAAAGGCGCCCTCGCCCGCGCGTTCAAGACCGGGCCGGTGCTGATCCCCGACGACCTGCCGGAAATGATCGCCACCGCGCTCGAACGTGCAGTCCTCGACCGACTCGGGCTCGAGGCGCGCACCGGTCACCTGCTCACCGGCTCGGACAAGATCGAGACCGCGGCACGCTCGGGCAAGCTCACCATGCTGCTCCACGCCTCCGACGCAGGCACCGACGGCAACCGCAAGCTCGACCAGGCGTGGCGCATCGGCATGGATGAAGAGGGCAGCGCGCTCAGGGGGTTGGCACTGCCGGTGTCACGCACCATATTGGCCGTGGCGCTAGGTCGGCAGAATGTGGTACATATCGGCCTGACAGAACGCGATGCGGCAAAGCGGGTGGGCGAAACGCTCAACCGCTGGCTGCATTTCATCGGCCCCGAATCCGCCCTCGTGGCTTGCGAAACACCGTCGCAAGGCGCATCGGCGCACATATCCAACCCGGCGGGAAGTGGCATCCCTGCTGCGGCTGACGACGACACATGCGAGGAATTTGAGTGAGCGATACCGACAACGAAAAGCCGAAACTCGGAATGCGTCAGCCGCTCGGGCTGAAGCGCACGATCGAGACCGGCCAGGTCAAGCAGAGCTTCAGCCATGGACGGCAGAATACCGTCCAGGTCGAAGTGAAGCGTCGCCGCGTGCTCGGGCCCGGCGGCGCGCCGGCCGCGGCACCCGTCGAGCAGGCCGCTCCCGCGCCGGCGCCCGCCGCCGCGCCGCGTCCGGTCGCGCCGACTCCGCCGCCGCCCCCGCCCGTCTCGCCCGGCAATTCGCTGCTGTCGCGTCAGGAGCTCCAGGCCAAGCTGTTGCGTGAAGCCGACGAAGCGCGGATGAATGCGCTCGAGGAAACACGTCGCCGCGAAGAGCGTCTGCGGATCGAGGCGCAAGCCGAAGAGCGCCGCCGCGCCGAGGAAAATCGCCGCGCCGGTGACGCGCCCGACAGCCCCGCCGCACCCGACCCCGTGCCGCAGCCTGCGCCCGAGCCAGCCGCAGCCCCGGTCGCCGAGGCTGCTGCGCCCGTCGCCGAAGCCGCGCCTGCTGCCGAAGCTGCGCCGACGCCTGCCGCCGCACCCGCGCCCGTCGCGGTCGCTGCGCCTGAGCCCGTGGCGGCAGCACCGGAGCCCGCTCCCGCTCCGGTCGCACCGCCGGCGCCCACTCCCGCGCCGCGCCCGCTGAGCCTCGAGCGCGATCCGTCGATGCCCGCGCCGCGCCTGTTCACCCCCGTACCGCGTCCGGAACGCCCGCGTCCCGCACCGCCCGCCCCGGCGCCCGAGCCGACGCCGGCAACCGCTGCCACGCCTGCAGCCGGTGCTGCCGGTGCCGCCAAGCGTCCGGCCGTCGGCGTCGCCGCGCCGGTCGTGCCGAACGAACCCTCGCGTCCCGGCCAGCGTGACCGCAAGGGCGACGAGCGTCGCGGCGGCAAGCTCACCGTCAACCGTGCGCTCGACGGCGGCGATGGCGCCCGCGCGCGTTCGCTCGCCGCGCTCAAGCGCGCGCGCGAAAAGGAACATCGCCGCATGGGCGGCCCGCGCGAAGTGCAGGCCAAGCAGGTCCGCGACGTCGTCGTGCCGGAAGCGATCACCGTCCAGGAACTCGCCAACCGCATGGCCGAGAAGGGCGCCGACCTCGTCAAGACGCTGTTCAAGATGGGCATGCCCGTCACGATGACGCAGACGATCGACCAGGATACGGCCGAGCTGCTGGTGACCGAATTCGGTCACAACATCGTCCGCGTCAGCGATTCGGACATCGACATCGCGGTCGAGACCGACAGCGATCCCGAGGACACGCTCGTCACGCGCCCGCCGGTCGTCACGATCATGGGCCATGTCGATCACGGCAAGACCTCGCTGCTCGATGCTCTCCGCGGCACCGACGTGGTACGCGGTGAGGCCGGCGGCATCACCCAGCATATCGGCGCCTATCAGGTCACGCTGAAGGACAAGTCGAAGGTCACCTTCCTCGACACGCCGGGCCACGAAGCCTTCACCGAGATGCGCCAGCGCGGCGCCAGCGTGACCGACATCGTCGTGCTCGTTGTAGCAGCCGACGATGCGATCAAGCCGCAGACGGTCGAGGCGATCAACCACACCAAGGCCGCCGGCGTCCCGATGATCGTCGCGATCAACAAGGTCGACAAGCACGACGCCAATCCGCAGAAGGTCCGCGAGGCGCTGCTGCAGTATGAAGTCGTGGTCGAGGAGATGTCGGGCGACGTCCAGGACGTCGAAGTCTCGGCACTCAAGAAGACCGGGCTCGACGAGCTGATCGAGAAGATCCAGCTCCAGGCCGAACTGCTCGAGCTCAAGGCGAACCCGAACCGCGCGGCCGAAGGCACCGTGATCGAAGCCAAGCTCGACAAGGGCCGTGGTCCGGTCGCGACCGTGCTCGTCAACCGCGGGACGCTCAAGGTCGGCGACATCTTCGTCGTCGGCGCCGAGAGCGGCAAGGTCCGCGCGATGACCAACGACAAGGGCCAGCAGATCAAGGAAGCCGGCCCTTCGATGCCGGTTGAGGTCCTCGGTCTCTCGGGTGTCCCGCGGGCGGGCGATCCGCTGTCGGTGGTCGAGAACGAAGCGCGCGCGAGAGAGGTCGCAGAGTACCGACAGAGCGTCATCACCTCGAAGCGTACCGGCGGTGGTCCGGCGAGCCTCGAGTCGATGTTCTCGGCGCTCAAGGAAAAGCAGGCGATCGAATATCCGCTGGTGGTCAAGGCCGACACGCAAGGGTCGGTCGAGGCCATCGTCGGGGCGATCAACAAGATCTCGACCGATCTCATCAAGGCGCGCGTGCTGCATTCGGGCGTCGGTGGCATCACCGAGAGCGACGTTACCCTTGCTGGGGCGTCGGGCGCGCCGATCATCGGCTTCAACGTCCGTCCGAACGCCAAGGCGCGCGAGATCGCCGAGCGTCATAAGGTCGCGTTCAAATATTATGACGTGATCTACGACCTGACCGACGAGATCCGCGCCGGCATGGCGGGCGAGCTCGGGCCGGAAGCGTTCGAGACGGTCGTCGGCCGCGCCGAAATCCGCGAGGTCTTCTCGGCGGGCAAGCATGGCAAGGCGGCGGGTCTGCTCGTTACCGAGGGCAATATCCGCAAGGCGCTCAAGGCGCGTATCACCCGGGCGGATGTCATCATCTACCAGGGCGAGATCGCCTCGCTGCGCCGCTTCAAGGATGATGTGGCCGAAGTGCGGGCGGGTCTGGAGTGCGGCGTGACCTTCACGTCGAACTTCGTCGACATCAAGCCGGGCGACTTCCTCGAAACGTTCGAAGTCGAACTGCGCGAACGCACGCTGTAAGCATATCTCCCTCTCCCCCCCGGGGAGAGGGCAGACGAGCGAAGCGAAGTCGGGAGAGGGGCTGTGCGGAAGCGTTGGTTTTCGTCACGCCCCCTCTCCCCGACCCTCTCCCGGGAGGGGAGAGGGAGGAGTAAGAAATGCGCCCTACCGAAACCCCCGAAACCCGCTCGGTCCGCCTGCTCCGCGTCGGCGAGCAGATGCGTCATACGCTGAGCGACATCCTCGCGCGCGGCGACGTGCATGACGAGACGCTCGCCAAGCATCCGGTGACGATCACCGAAGTCCGTATGTCGCCCGATCTGCGCCATGCGACGGTGTTCATGAAGCCGCTGCTCGGCCGCGACGAGGAAGCCGTGCTCAAGGCGCTGCGCACCAACACCGCCTACCTCCAGCGCGAGGTCGCCGCGCGCGTGCAGATGAAATACGCCGCCAAGCTCAAGTTCCTCGCCGACGAGAGCTTCGACGAAGGCAGCCATATCGACAAGTTGCTCCGCGACCCGAAGGTGGCGCAGGACTTGACGTCTGAAGATTGACACCGCGGGCGGTAAGACGCATCTTACCGACATGGGCGTCGATCTGAAACTCTCCTCGAAGGGGCAAGTCGTTATCCCGAAGGACGTGCGCGACGCGCTCGGACTGGATGTCGGATCGACGCTGCGAATGACGCGGGTGGGTCGGCAGATCGTCCTCGAGGCCCCGCTGGCGGAAACGGCCCGGCCCAAAATCAACTTCGAAGAGTTTCGCAAACGGGTGCCGCGTTACGAGGGACCGTCAGCGACGCTGGAGCAGATGAACGAAGCCGTCGATCGCATGTTTGCCGAGCGTGGCCGTCCTTGAACGCGCTTGACGCGAATGTCGTCCTCCGGCTGATCGTGGGTGACGATCGGATTCAGGAAGCACAGGCGCGCGCGTTGATCGAGGCTGAACCGACTCTCGTGCCGCTGACCGTAACACTGGAGTGCGAGTGGGTGCTGCGAAGTTTCTACAAGCGGACGCCGCTGCAAATTGCGGCAGCGCTCGACGCGCTGACGGATGTGGCTAATTTGGTGTTCGAACATCTCGGTGGTGTTCGCTGGGCATTGGACCGGCTGATCGCTGGCGCCGATTTCGCCGATATGATCCATATCGTGCAAGCCGACGCGGCGGGGGCGACGGGGTTTGCAACATTCGATGCTGCTATCGCGCATGACGCCGGAGCGACCTCGCCAGTGCCCGCCATCACGATCCGCTGATGGCCAAGCTCTATTTCTACTACGCCTCGATGAACGCGGGCAAATCGACCAATCTGTTGCAGGCCGATTTCAATTATCGCGAGCGCGGGATGCGCACCGTGCTGCTCACCGCCGCGATCGACGATCGCTTCGCGGCGGGGACTATCAGCTCGCGGATCGGGCTCGCCGCCGATGCGATCGCGTTCGAGCGCGACACTGATCTTATCGCGGTCGTCACCCGCGACGGCGAAGCGACGCCGGCGTGCGTGTTGGTCGATGAGGCCCAGTTCCTTACCGCGGCACAGGTCGATCAACTCGCGACGCTTGCCGACTTTCACGGCATCCCGGTGCTCGCCTACGGCCTGCGGACCGATTTCCTCGGGGCGCTGTTCGAGGGATCGGCGCGACTGCTCGCGATCGCCGACTCGCTGATCGAGATCAAATCGGTCTGCGCGTGCGGGCGTAAGGCGACGATGAACCTGCGCGTCGACGCGGCTGGCCGTGCAGTTGCGGCGGGCGCGCAGACCGAGATCGGCGGCAACGATCTGTACATTGCGCTGTGCCGTCGCCATTTCAGCGAAGCGCTTTCCGCCGCCTGACCCGAACGGACCCCGATGACCAACCCCGACCTGCCCTACACCATCGCGGTGTGGCTCATCCCGCTCGTGATCGCGATCGTGTTCCACGAGGTCGCGCACGGCTATGTCGCGCGGATCTTCGGCGATCATACTGCCGAGCGGATGGGGCGATTGACGCTGAACCCGATCAAACATGTCGATCCGATCGGCACGGTCGTGCTGCCGATGATCCTGGCGATCGCGCACGCGCCGATCTTCGGCTGGGCCAAGCCTGTGCCGGTGATCGCCTCCAAGATGCGCAACCCACGGCGCGACATGGTGCTGGTCGCGCTTGCAGGTCCAGCGACCAACTTCGTGCTCGCGACGCTGACCGCCTTGGGGCTGGCCGCGTTCGTCGGCCTCGCGGGTGGCGTTCCCGCCGAAGGCGCGCAGCATACCGCGACCGGCTTCGCTTTCGACGTGCTCTACAGTTTTCTTCTGATCAACGTCTTCCTCGGCGTCTTCAACCTGATCCCGCTGCCGCCGTTCGATGGCGGCCATGTCGTGCAGGGCCTGCTGCCGCGCGCGGCGGCACGGCAATACGCCAAGCTCGCGCGCTTCGGGCTGCCGCTGCTGCTGGTCCTGCTGTTCGTGCTGCCGATGATCAGCCCGCAGGCCGATATCATCCGGCGCGTGATCGGGCCGATCGCCAATGCCGTCGCCGATTTCTTCCTGCGGATCGCGCAGCTCGGCGGGGTGTGAGCGGCGTGCATGGCTGGCTGATCCTCGACAAGCCGCTCGGTCTGGGTTCGACGCAGGGCGTCTCCGCGGTCAAGCGCGCGCTGCGCGCCTCGGGGCATGATGTCAGCAAGCGTGGCATCAAGGTCGGGCATGGCGGGACGCTCGATCCGCTGGCGACCGGCGTGCTGCCGATCGCGCTCGGCGAGGCGACCAAGCTCGCCGGGCGGATGCTCGACAGCGACAAGGTCTATGACTTTACCGTGACCTTCGGGCGCGAGACCGACACGCTCGATCTCGAGGGCAAGGTGATTGCGGAAAGCGCGGTGCGGCCGACGCTGGCGCAGGTCGAGGCGGTGTTGCCGCATTTTACCGGACCGATCGAGCAGGTGCCGCCGATCTATTCGGCGCTGAAGGTCGATGGCGAGCGGGCTTACGATCTGGCGCGCGCTGGGGGGGCGGTCGTGCTGGCGAGCCGGGCGGTGACGATTCATACCCTTCAAATCCTCCCCCGCGCAGCGGGGGAGGGGGACCGTGAGCATTCAGCGAACGGTGGAGGG
>NZ_JH584241.1:568747-602638 GCF_000241485.1 Sphingomonas sp. PAMC 26605 | reverse complement strand
CCTCCACCCCTCGGCTGAAGAAGCCGAGCGGTCCCCCTCCCCCGCTGAAGCGGGGGAGGATTTGGAGTCGATCACCCTCACCGCGCACGTCTCGAAGGGCACCTACATCCGCAGCCTCGCGCGCGACATCGCGCTCGCGCTCGGAACGGTCGGCCACGTCACCATGCTCCGCCGCACCAAGGCCGGCCCGTTCACCCTCGAAAACGCGATATCGCTGGACAAACTGGCCGAACTCGGGCAGGCGCGCGCCCTTGAAGACAAACTCCTGCCGTTGAGGGCGGGGCTGGACGACATCCCGGCTCTATCCCTCTCCCCCGATCAGGCAGGGCTGCTCCGTCAGGGGCGGGTGTTGATCGGGATCGCCGCAGACGATGGCTCCTACTTCGCGACATCGGAAGAGATTCCCGTCGCACTCGTAGAGGTTCAGGACCGCGAGGTCCGCGTCGTCCGCGGTTTCAATCTCTGAATGATGTCGAAGGAAGCAACATGACGATCACTGCAGAGCGCAAGGACGCGCTCGTCAAGGAACATGGCCGCGTCGAAGGCGACACCGGCAGCCCCGAAGTCCAGGTCGCGATCCTCACCGAGCGCATCCGCAACCTGACCGAGCACTTCAAGGGCCACAAGAAGGACAACCATTCGCGCCGCGGGCTGCTGATGATGGTCAACAAGCGGCGCACGCTGCTCGACTATCTCCGCCACAAGGACGGGGCGCGGTATACCGCCCTCATCGCGAAGCTCGGGTTGCGCAAGTAACACGGGAACTCACGGAACGGCGCCTTCGGGCGCCGTTTCTACATCTAACCCCTTTCGCCGCGCCGCAATTCGGCAGCCCGGCATGGGAGCCACGAAAGGCTCCAAACCGCGCGGACCGGCTAGTCCGCACATAGGCCCCACTGGCATCCGGCCAGTGGTGTTGAAGGAAACGATATGTTCGATACCAAGACCGTGACCACCCAATGGGGTGGCAAGACGCTGACGCTGGAAACCGGCCGCGTCGCGCGCCAGGCAGACGGCGCCGTGATGGCGACGCTCGGCGAGACCGTGGTGCTTTGCGCCGTGACCGCCGCCAAGGGCGTGAAGGAAGGCCAGGACTTCTTCCCGCTGACCGTCCACTATCAGGAAAAGTACAGCGCAGCCGGCCGCATCCCCGGTGGCTTCTTCAAGCGTGAGCGTGGTGCTACCGAAAAGGAAACGCTGACCAGCCGCCTGATCGACCGCCCGATCCGCCCGTTGTTCCCCGAAGGGTTCTACAACGAGATCAACGTGATCTGCCAGGTCCTGTCGTATGACGGCGAGAACGAGCCCGACGTGCTCGCGATGGTCGCCGCCTCGGCAGCGCTGACGATCTCGGGCGTGCCCTTCATGGGCCCGATCGGCGCAGCCCGCGTCGGCTATATCGATGGCGAGTACATCCTCAACCCGACCGTCGAGCAGACCAAGTCGGGCGAGCTCGACCTCGTCGTCGCCGCAACCGGCCAGGCCGTGATGATGGTCGAGTCCGAAGCCAAGGAGCTTTCGGAAGAGGTCATGCTCGGCGCCGTCCAGTTCGCGCACAAGGCGTGCCGCGAAGCCGCGAACTTGATCATCGATCTGGCCGAGCAGGCTGCCAAGGATCCGTGGGAAATGGCCGAGCAGGCCGATCTCACCGCCGCCAAGGACAAGCTGCGCAAGCTCGTCGGCAAGGACATTGCCGCGGCCTATAAGGTGACCGACAAGGGCCAGCGCTCGCATCTGCTGTACGAAGTCCGCGCCAAGGCGCGCGAAGCCTTCGCCGATGCAGCCCCGCAGGACCAGTTGGCTGCCGGCAAGCTCGTCAAGAAGCTCGAGGGTGAGATCGTCCGCGGGGCGATCCTCAAGGACGGCACGCGCATCGACGGTCGTACCACCACGCAGATCCGTCCGATCGAGGCGATGGTGCACTTCCTGCCGCGCGCGCATGGTTCGGCCCTGTTCACGCGTGGCGAGACGCAGTCGATCTGCACCACCACGCTCGGCACCAAGGACGCCGAGCAGATGATCGACGGCCTGACCGGCCTCAGCTACGAAAACTTCATGCTGCACTACAACTTCCCGCCCTACTCGGTCGGTGAAGTCGGCCGCTTCGGTGCGCCGGGCCGTCGTGAAGTCGGCCACGGCAAGCTCGCCTGGCGCGCGCTGCACCCGGTGCTGCCTTCGAAGGACGAGTTCCCGTACACGATCCGCGTTCTGTCGGACATCACCGAGTCGAACGGCTCGTCGTCGATGGCGACGGTCTGCGGCGGTTCGCTGTCGATGATGGACGCGGGTGTGCCGCTCAAGCGTCCGGTTTCGGGCATCGCGATGGGCCTGATCCTCGAGGGCAAGGACTTTGCGGTTCTCTCGGACATCCTTGGCGACGAGGATCACCTCGGCGACATGGACTTCAAGGTCGCAGGGACCGAGGCCGGCATCACCACGATGCAGATGGACATCAAGATCGCCGGGATCACCGAAGAGATCATGCGTGTCGCTTTGGCGCAGGCCAAGGAAGGCCGTGCGCACATCCTCGGCGAGATGGCGCGTGCACTCGACCACACGCGTGAGGAACTCTCGGCGCACGCACCGCGCATCGAGACCTTCACGATCGACAAGACCAAGATCCGTGACGTGATCGGCACGGGCGGCAAGGTCATTCGCGAGATCGTCGCGACGACCGGCGCCAAGGTCGACATCGACGACGAGGGCGTGATCAAGGTGTCGTCGTCCGACACCGCGCAGATCGACGCCGCGATCAAGTGGATCAAGGGCATCGTCGAGGAAGCCGAAGTCGGCAAGGTCTATGACGGCAAGGTCGTCAACCTGGTGGACTTCGGTGCGTTCGTGAACTTCATGGGTGGCAAGGACGGTCTCGTCCATGTGTCCGAAATCAAGAACGAGCGCGTCGAGAAGGTCTCGGACGTCCTTTCCGAGGGCCAAGAGGTGAAGGTCAAGGTTCTCGAAATCGATCCGCGCGGCAAGGTTCGCCTGTCGATGCGCGTCGTCGACCAGGAGACCGGTGCCGAGCTCGAAGACACGCGTCCTGCCCGCGAGCCGCGCGAAGGCGGCGACCGGGGTCCGCGCCCGCCGCGTCGTGATGGCGACGGTGGCCGTGGCCCACGCGGCGACGGCGGCGGCAATCGTGGCGGCGAAGGCCGTGGCGATCGCGGTCCGCGCCGTGACGGCGACGGTGGCCGCGGTCCGCGTCGCGACGGCGGCAGCGGTGGTGCACGTCCCGAGCGCGCAGCTGGCGGCAACGACGACGGCCCCGCGCCCGAGTTCGCGCCGGCCTTCCTGACGGGCGATCGCGACTGATCACCCCGCGCCTGAGCGCAGGGTAAGGAAGAGGGCTCGCGGCAACGCGGGCCCTTTTTCTGTGGTGGAGCGTCGGCGCCGCTTTGCTCATTGACGCAGTGCAGCATAAAACCTACCAGCCCGCGCGACCTACGCTAGCCCGATCCGGCGCAGCCTTTGCTCAGCGCTGGAGGCGCCGCGTGACCATGACCCAGACTTTCGCCGATCTTGCCTTGGCGCCGCGCCTGCTGCGCGCGCTCGACGAGCAAGGCTATACCACGCCCACGCCGATCCAGGCGCAGTCGATCCCGCTGCTGCTCGAGGGCCGCGACATGCTCGGCATGGCGCAGACCGGCACCGGCAAGACCGCCGCCTTCGCGCTCCCGCTGCTGCATCGTCTCGCCGCCAATCCCCGCCCCGCCCCCAAGCATGGCGCGCGCGTGCTGGTGCTCGCGCCGACGCGCGAACTGGTGTCGCAGATCGCCGCGGGTTTCGAGAGCTTCGGCCGCCATATGCCGTTGCGCGTGGCGACGATCTTCGGCGGTGTCAGCCAGTTCCATCAGGTCAATGCGCTCGACGCCGGGGTCGACATCATCGTCGCCGCGCCGGGCCGCTTGCTCGACCTGATCGAACAGGGCCTGTGCGACCTGTCGGCGCTCGAGGCGCTGGTGCTCGACGAAGCCGACCAGATGCTCGACATGGGCTTCGCCAAGCCGATCGAGCGCCTCGTCGCGACCTTGCCGAAGGACCGGCACACGCTGCTGTTCTCGGCGACGATGCCCAAGGCGATCACCGCGCTCGCCGAAAGCCTTTTGCGTGACCCTGCGCATGTCGAGATCGCCCCGCCCTCGACGACGGTCGACCGCATCGCGCAGTCGGTGATGTTCCTCGATGCCGCGCACAAGAAGGCCGCTTTGCTCGAATTGCTGCGCACGCCAGAAATCGGCCAGGCGGTGGTCTTCACGCTGCAGAAGAACATCGCCAACGAAGTCTGCGCCTTCATCAGCGAGGCCGGGATCACCGCCGAGGCGCTGCACGGCAACAAGTCGCAAGGCCAGCGCGAGCGCGCGCTCGATGCGTTTCGCGCGGGCGACGTGCAAGTGCTCGTCGCGACCGACATCGCCGCGCGCGGGATCGACGTCGACACGGTGACGCACGTCTTCAACCACGATTTGCCGAGCCTGCCGGAAAGCTATGTCCACCGCATCGGCCGCACCGGTCGCGCCGGGCGCAGCGGCTTCGCGATCACGCTGTGCGATGCCGAGCAGCGCGCCTGGCTGCACGATGTCGAACGCGAGATCGGGCGCCCGCTGACGGTCGAGGTCGATCACCCGTGGCATTGCGAAGTCGCGCGCCATTCGACCAAGCGCGCGCCGGTGCTCGGCGGCGGCCCGGTCAAGCAGGTCAAGCCGGTCCAGGTGCGCGAGCGCAAGGTGTGGACGGAGGAGGAAAAGGCCGCGGCGCGGATGGCGGCACGCGCCGTCTGAACCGCGCGATCGGCACACGGCTGTCACATTCGCCGGGCAAGAGGCTCAGCGAGGAGACCGACCGATGATGATCCCCCTGCGCGCGACGGCCTTGGCCCTGCTGCTGGCGACGATGGCCAACGGCGCCGCCGCCGCCGATTCTGCCTCGGCCGGCCTCAAGCTCGACCGCGTCGTGCTGCTGATGCGCCACGGCATCCGCCCGCCGACCAAGGCGCAGCCGATGCCGCAGGGCGTCGCCGCCGATGCCTGGCCGAGCTGGCCGGTCGCGCCCGGCTGGCTGACGCCGCACGGCGCCGCCGCGGTGACAGCAGTGGCGGAGGCCGACCGGACGGGCTTCGTCGCGGCTGGGCTGATCCCGGCGAGCGCTTGTCCGACGCGCGTGGTGTTGCTTGCGGATAGCGACCAGCGCACGATCGCGACGGCGCAGAGCTATGCCGCCGGACTCGCGCCGGGATGCGCCATCGCGATCGAGCATCGCCCGCAGGACGAGGCCGATCCGTTGTTCAACCAGATCGCCGACGGCCATGCCCCGCTCGACCCGGCGCGCGCCGCCGCCGCGGTCGATGCGGCGGTCGGACCGGGCGGGATCGCGGCGGTCGAGCGGGGCGTGACGCCGCTGCTCGCGCGGCTAGACCGCATCCTGTGTGGCCCCGCGAAGACGCAGTGCGGCGTGGCGCACGAACCCTCGACGCTCACCCCCGCCACCGCGACGACGCGCCCCAAGCTCGGCGGCGCGCTCGATCGCGCCTCGACCGCGGCGCAGATCCTGCTGCTCGAATATGCCGAGGGCAAACCCGCAGCCGACGTCGGCTGGGGTCGCGCGACCGCCGAGGACTTGACCGCACTCGGCGCGTTCCACGCGCTCGAATTCCGCCTGCTCGCGCGCCCGCCTTATATCGCGTCGCGCAACATGGCGGGGCTGAGCCCGCGGATCATCGGCTGGCTGTCCGACGATGCCCCAGCCGCACCGACGGTCGCGATGATCGCGGCGCACGATACGCAGGTCGCGAACCTCGCCGGGTTGCTCGATCTCCATTGGCGCGTGCCGGGCATCGCGGCCGACGATCCCGTTCCTGGCGGCGCGATCGTGCTCGAGCGGTTGAGCGACGCGCGCGGACAGCATTACGTCCGCGCGGTCTACCGAGCGCAGTCGCTCGCGGAGCTGCGCGCCGGCACCGCGCGCGCGCCGTATCGCGCGGTGGTGCCGATCGCGGGCTGTGCGGCGCGTGGCGTGGTCGGCTTGTGTACGCTGGCGGCCTTCAGCGCCAAGCTGGCGGGGCGCTGAGGGCGTTCGCGCACGCCGCCTCACCCCACTCGTCACCCCGGGCTTGTCCCGGGGTCCACCGGGACACGGAACCTGCACGTGCAGGACGCGCGGCACGGTGGACCCCGGCACGAGGCCGGGGTGACGGTTAGGAGTAGCGCGGGTGCCTCAGACGGCCGCCGCCTTGCGCGCCGCCATCGCCTGCTGGATGAAGCCGAACACGATCGCATCGAAACCGGGATCGGCCTCGTGCTGCCATTCGTCCATCCGCTGGTACATCGCGTTCACCCCCGCCTTCATCGCCGGCGTCGCCACCGCCTCGAACGGCGCGAGCAGCGCTTGCCACTCGTCGAGAAAAGCCTGCGCCGCGCCGCTTTCCGGCGCAAGCGGCAGCGCCGCCTTGATCCGCCCGCCGAGCTCCGCCCACTGCGCCGCATAGGCGGCAGGATCGTATGCGGGCGGCATCCGGCGCCCCGTCTCGGCGAACGCCGCTTTCTCCTCGGGCGTAAAGAAGCGGTCGGTCACCAAATCCCATTTGTCATGCGTCATCACGCGATCTCCCTGCTGGATCAGCGAGCAGAAGGTCGCGACATCGATGGGCTCGCTACGCTCGATGCGGGACTGGACGGTGAGCAGCAGCGCACGCGCCGCGGCAATCTCTTCGGCTTGCGCCGAGAGCGCGGCGAGTTGCGCCGCGACGATCCGCGCGAGCGAGACGGGCCCATCGCGGGTGAAGCGCTCGATCTGCGCGAGCGTCAGCCCGGCGCGCTTGAGCGTCACGATCTGGTGGACGCGCTCGAGTTCGGCCGGGCCGTAGAACCGCCGCCCCGACGCCGCGCGGAGCGGCCGCACCAATCCGCGCGCCTCGTAGAAGCGCAGCGCGCGGGTCGTCAGGCCGGTGCGGCGGGCGACATCGCTGATGTCGAGCGTGGCGGGAAGATCGGGCATGGCGACGGTATGCCGCTTGACGCTGCGTCAACCGCAAGCGCTTTTTTCGCAGCGCCCGTGGTGCCGACGATCAGCTCGGAAAATCGGTCCCTATGCTCGTCGCCTCGCCCGCCTCGATCTCGGCGAGCGCATCGCGCAGCTGCTTGGTCACCGCATCATAACCCCACTTCCCGAGCACCAGACGGCGCGGCGGATCGGCCTGTTCGGTCAGCGCGATCATCGCCGCCGCGGCGCGCGCCGGGTCGCCCGCCTGGCTGCCGCTGATCTCCGACGTGCTCGCCAGCCGCTTGCCCGCGGTCTCGGCATAGGCCGCGAGCGCGACCGGGGTCTGCTTGAGCGAGCGCCCGGCCCAATCGGTGCGGAACGGCCCCGGCTCGACGCACGTCACCTTGATCCCGATCGGCGCGCCCTCGGCGCGCAGCGCGTCGGAGAAGCCCTCGACCGCATGTTTGCTCGCGGCATAATAGCCCGATCCCGGAAAGCCGACGATCCCGGCGACCGAACTCAGATTGATGACATAGCCAGACTTACGCTCGCGCATGCCCGGCAGCACGGCGCGGGTCAGCGCGAACAGGCCGAACACATTCGCCTCGAACTGTGCGCGGATCTCGGCATCCTCGCCCTCCTCGATCGACGCCTGATAGCCATAGCCGGCATTGTTGACGAGCACGTCGATCGCGCCGAAGCGCCCGGTCGCGGCCGCGACCGCTGCGGCGATCTGCCCGGCATCGGCCATGTCGAGCGCCAGCGCGAGCACGCGATCCTCGGCGCCATCCACCAGATCGGCCACGCGCGCGACATCGCGCGCAGTCGCGACGAGCCGCCAGCCGCGCGCGAGCACCTGCTGCGCCAGCTCGCGGCCGAAGCCCGTCGAACAGCCGGTGACGAACCAGACGGGGGTTTCGGAAGCAGCCATGCGAAATTCCTTCGTGCGGTTCGGCGGTGTCGGCGCGCTCATGCCCTGGACGCACCGTCGGTTCGGTCAAGACGCCCGACGCTGCAAAGCGATCCATCGTCGGCATCGGTGATCCCCCCAGCCTGAACGCCGATGACTGTCACGGAGGTTTCACATTTGCGGCGGATGGCGATCCTTTCTCTGTTCAAGGTAAGCACAGTGGCGACGGTCCTGGTGGTCGAGGACGATCCCAAATCGGCGGACGCGATCTGTGCGATCCTCGTCGACGAGGGCTTGCGCGTGACGACGGTCCAGGATGGCGCGGCGGCGTTCCTCCAGGCCAGGGACAACACTTTCGACGCGATCGTGCTCGACCGGATGCTCCCCGGCGGGATCGACGGCGTCGGCGTGCTCGACATGCTGCGCAAGGCCGGCATCCGCACCCCGGTGCTGATCCTCAGCGCGCTCTCGGCGCTCGAGGAACGCGTGCGCGGCCTGCGCGCGGGCGGAGACGATTACCTCGCCAAGCCGTTCGAGCCGCTCGAGCTCGCCGCGCGGGTGATGGCGCTGATCCGCCGGCGGGTCGCGGAAACCTCGTCGATCAGCCTCGAGCATGGCCGCGTGCGGATCGACCTGATCGCGCGCGAGGTGTGGATCGATGGCGAGAAGATCGACCTGCAGGCGCGCGAGCTGCAGCTGCTCGAATATCTCGTGCGGCATCACGATCGTCCCGTCACGCGTGCGATGATCTTCGAGGATGTGTGGGGCTATCGCTACGACCAGCGCACCAATGTCATCGACGTCCATGTCACGCGGCTGCGGCGCAAGATCGAGCGCGCCGACCTGCCGCCGCTGATCGAGACCGTAAGGGGGACCGGCTATGTCTTTCGCAGCGCTTGAACGCTGGCGGCGCAGTTCGAGCGTCCGCGTCGCGATCCTGTTCCTGCTGCTGTTCGGCGCGGCGGCGACGAGCTTGCTCTGCTTCGTCCACGATCGCGCGGTCGCGCATTTCAACGCGCAGACCGACGAATGGCTCGCGCGCGAGATCGTGCGGATAAAACCCGCGACCGATCGCGCCGCGGCGATCGAGCGCGTCGCGCGGCATAACCGCTCCGACGTTCACCATCTGCGCCCGTTCGGCCTGTTCGACCCTGCCGGGCGGTTGCTCGCGGGCGCGCCGCGCGTGCTGCCGAGCGCCTATCCCGACGAGCTGCCGTTCGACGTGAAGAGCCAGACGCCGCGCGGCGCGGTCGAGCTGCGTGCGATGACGGTGCGGCTCGACACGGGCGATCGCTTCCTCGTCGCGCAGGACCTGCAGGAATCGCGCGCCTTCGCCGGCGAACTGGTCTCGGCGATCGTGTGGGGCGGCCTCGCATTGCTCGTGCTGGGCCTGTCGGGATCGGTGCTGCTCGCGGTGTCGCAAGAGCGGCGGATCCGCCAGCTGACGCATTCGCTGCATGCGATCATGGCGGGGCGGCTCGACGCGCGGCTCGCGCCCTCGAAGCGCCGCGACGAGCTCGACGATCTCACCAGCGAGGTCAACCGCATGCTCGACGAGCTGCAGCGGCTGATGCTCGAGGTGAAGGCGGCGGGCGACAATATCGCGCACGATATGCGCACGCCGCTGACGCGACTGCTCGCGCATCTGCGCCAGGCCGATTCCGCAACCGCGAGCCAGCCGGCGATGGCGGCGGCGATCAGCGGCGCGGTCGAGGACGTCAGCGGGATGATCGTGATGTTCAACGCGCTGCTGCGCATCTCCGAGATGAACGAGGGCGCGCGGCGCGAGGGCTTCCGCATGCTCGACCTCGCGCAAGTGGTGACCGACGCGACCGACTTTCACGAAGTCGCCGCGATCGAGCGCGGGGTCAGCATCCGCCGCGAGATGCCCGCCACGGTGGCGTTCGAGGGCGATGCCGATCTGCTGTTCGAGGCGGTCGGCAACCTCGTCGACAATGCGATCAAATATACGCCCGCAGGCGGCGAGATCGTCATCGGGCTCGCGGCGGGGCCGGTGCTGACCGTCGCCGACAATGGCCCCGGCATCCCGGCGGGCGAGCGCGACAAGGTCTGCACGCGCTTCCACCGCGTCGAGGCGAGCCGCAGCCAGCCGGGCAACGGGCTCGGCCTCGCGCTCGTGTCGGCGATCGCGCATGTCCATCGGCTCGAGCTGCGGATCGGCGATGGCGCACCGGGGTGCGTGGCAACGCTCGCTGCGGCGTGAGCCGAGCTTCATTAACTCGAATTTAGGATAGCGACTTGGGAGGGCCATCGATCCGCCACACGCCCGTAACCGCCTCGGCCTAGAGGCAGGCTCAGCCAGCGGGGACGCAGCCGGGCGAACCGCCGCGGCGGCCCGGCAGAAGCGCAACAAGCGCCTGTAGCGACTGGCCGATTTTATTGGGGATTTTTCGATGCGCGCGACTTTCCGACAGACCCTGCTCGCCGGGGTGGCCTTGTCCGTAACCTTGCCCGCCACCGCGATGGCGAACGACGCCGCGGCGCCCGTCGCGGCGCCCACACCGGTCGCGCAGACGATGCCCGGCAACGACCAGACGACGACGAGCGCGAACAGCGCGGGTCAGGCGAACGACAAGCAGTCGCTGACTTCGTCGGACATCATCGTCACGGGCTCGCACACCGCGCAGAGCGCACCGATCACGGTCTCGCTGACCACCACGCAGCCGCAGGCCGCAGTCAGCCGCGACTATATCGCCAACACCACCGCCTCGGCCGATTTCAACGAGCTGATCGCGCTGACCCCGAGCGTGTCGATCTCGGGTGCAGGCAACGGCTATGGTCTCGGCGAGACCAAGGCGACGATCCGCGGTTTCCAGGACGGCGAATATAACGTCACCTACGATTCGATTCCCTTCGCCGACACCAACAACCCGACGCACCATTCGACGTCGTTCTTCCCGTCGAACACGATCGAGACGATCGTCGTCGATCGCGGCCCGGGCAATGCCAGCCAGCTCGGCCAGGCGACCTATGGCGGCAATATCAACATGTATTCGCGCGCCGCGACCGAGCAGCAGAGCGCGCAGGTCGAGGGCATCGTCGGCAACTGGAACACCTTCATCGGCCGCGCCGAATTCCAGTCGGGTAGCATCGAAAAGCTCGGCGGCGCGCGGATCGTGCTGACCGGGCAATATCTCCAGTCCGACGGCGCGCTGACCTATTCGCCGGTCGGCTCGAAGAATCTCTACGGCAAGATCGTCGCGCCGATCGGCAGCCACAATACGCTGACGATCATGAGCACGTGGAACCGCAACCATTATTACCAGTCGGACGTGCTCAAGGGCGCGACCTGCGGCAGCGCGACGGCGGGCGTCACCGGCTTCACCAATGCCGCGCTCGGCACCGACGGCAAGCCGCTGACGCAGCTCACCGGCAACAATTGCGCCGTCAATTCGAACGTTGGGGTGTACGGTCGCAATTACGGGCTGGGCAACGATCCAAGCCAGCAGGATTATTGGAAGTACAACCGCACCGACAAGACGACCGATTTCTCCTATGTCCGCCTGCAGAGCGATCTCGGCTCGGGCTTCTCGCTCGACAATCGCGGCTACATGTACGGCTACACCAACAACACGCTGTCCGGGACCGGCAGCACGACCGCCACGACCGCGACGCTGGGCGGCGCGCCGACATTCACGCAACAGTCGGGAGGGGCCGTAAGTGGCTTCGCCGGCGCCGGCACCCCGGCATCGCCTTACACGGCAGTGGCTGCTCCTAAGACCGATATCCTGGGCTATAACAAGCTCAACAAATATCGCGTGTTCGGCTATATCGGCCAGGTCAATTACGACTTCGCGCTCGGCAAGATCCGCGTCGGCGGCTGGTACGAACATGCCGTGACCGACCGTCATCTGGTCGATCTCGACCGCACCACCAACACCTTCAGCTACAACGAAAAGCAGTTCAACAATGGCAACGGCACCGCCGCCCAAAACGCGCTGCCGTCGATCTCACAGGCCGATCTTTCCTACGTCCAGCATTCGAATTGGAACCAGTATCAGCTGTTCGGCGAGTTCGAATTCCACCCGGTCGAAGGCCTGTCGATCACGCCCGGCGTGAAGTACGTCCATTTCGAGCGCGGCATCGCCGCCCCGGTCAACCAGAAGACGCGCTTGCCGCTCGACACCAGCCAGACCTGGACCAAGACGCTGCCGTTCGCGACGATCAACTATATGCCGACGAGCAACTGGTCGTTCTATGGCCAGTATGCGCAGGGCATGTACGTGCCGGATCTGTCGAGCTTCTACTCGGCGTCGGGCACGCTCTCGACCGCGCTCGATGCGTTGAAGCCGCAGACCTCGACCAACTATCAGGTTGGCAGCGTGTGGCATGGCAACAAGGTTTCGGTCGACGTCGACGGCTATGTCATCAACATCGACAACAAGATCGGGACCTGCACCACGACCGGTTGCGACCAGACCTTGCTCGTCAATATCGGTAAGGTCCGCTACAAGGGCGTCGAGGGCTCGCTCAGCTACATGCCGGTGCGCGGGCTGACGCTGTTCGGCAATGGCTCGTACAATTACGCGCACAGCGTGACGACCGGCGAACAGATCGCCAAGGCGCCCTTCTCGACCGCGGCGGGCGGCCTGATCTATCGCCGCGAAGGCTTCCGCCTGTCGTTCGACCAGAAGTTCACCGGCCCACAATATGCCAGCGAATATAACGGCAGCCCCGGTTACCGTCTGTATCGCATCCGCCCGTACAGCATCGGTGAATTCGCGATCAGCCAGGAATTCAAGGGCGGGCTGCGGCTCGGCGTCACGGTCAACAACGTGTTCAACAGCCGCGCGGTGACCGCGATCTCGAACAGCGCGAGCGGCGCGCCGACCACGACGGTCAACGGCGTCTCGTATCAGAGCGGCTACGGCCAGCTCGACCAGTTCAATTACCTGCCGCCGCGCTCGTTCCTGGCCTCGGCCCGGATCAAGTTTTGATCGCGCGAACGGAGGATATAACGATGCACAAGTATCTGGGTTCGGCGCTCGCGGCGCTCGCGCTGGGGATGATCGGGTCGGCCGCACCCGCCGCTCCGCACGCCTTTCACTATCTCTCGGCACCCGATTTCGCGCCGAGTGCGGTACTCCCCGCGCCGCCCGCGCCGGGATCGGCGCAGGAGCAGAGCGAGCTCGCGCAGCTCCGCACGCTGATCGCGGCGGCCCCGGCCGAGCGCCTCGCGCGCGCGCGGCTCGACGACGGCAACGAGACGCCGGCGCTGTTCGACCGTACGCTCGGGATCGAGCTCGAGAAATACCCGCTGACCTGGGCGCTGCTGCGCGATGTGCAGGAGGAAGCCGAGGCGGCGGTCAGCCTGAGCAAGGCCTATTTCCATCGCACCCGGCCCTACGGCGTCGACCCGACGCTGCCGAACTGCGCCAAGAAGACGATGGGCAAGCCCGCCACTTCCTATCCGAGCGGCCACGCGATTCTCGGCTATTCGACCGGCTTCGTGCTCGCCCGGCTGGTTAAGGGCCGCTCGGCCGAGATCTTCGATCGCGCCGCCGATTATGCGATGAGCCGCGAACTGTGCGGCGTGCATTTCGCCAGCGACCTCGACGCGAGCCATGCGCTGGGCACGCTGGTCGCCAGCGATCTGCTCGCGACCCCGGCGTTCCGCGCAAAGTTCGATGCCGCGCACGCCGAACTCGTCGCCGCGCACGTGTCGGGGGCCTGAGCCCCCTCCCGTCCGTGCTTACCCGACCGTGGTGTGAAACACGTGCCCGACGCCGGCGGTAACCGCCATTGCGATCGATCCCCACAGCACAACGCGGATCACCCCCGGCAACACCGGCGCGCCGCCCGTGCGCGCGCCGGCGGCGCCAAGCACCGCGAGCGTCACCACCGCGACGATCGCGATGCCCCACAGGACGACGCTGGCGGGCACCAGCAGCGCGGTCAGCAGCGGCGGGAAGCCGCCAGCGAGAAAGCAAGCGGCCGAGGCGATCGCGGCCTGGAGCGGGTTGGCGGTCGAAGTGTCGGTAATCCCGAGCTCGTCGCGCGTATGCGCTTCGAGCGCGTCATGCGCGGTCAGTGCGGTGACCACCTCTGCAGCCAGCGCCTTGGGCAGCCCGCGCTTCATGTAGATCGCGGTGAGCTCGCGATGCTCGTGATCGGGATTCTCTTCGAGTTCGAGCCGCTCGCGCTCGATATCGGCTTTCTCCGAATCGGCCTGCGAGCTGACCGAGACATATTCGCCCGCCGCCATCGACATCGCGCCCGCGACGATGCCGGCGACACCGGTCAGGATGATCTGCGACGATCCCGCCGCCGCGGCCGCGACGCCGACCATCAGGCTGGAGGTCGACAGCAAGCCGTCGTTCGCGCCGAGCACCGCCGCGCGCAGCCAGCCAATGCGGGTGACGTAATGCGTCTCGCCATGCGCGCGGTCGTGCAGCTTGTCGTGGCGCTCCTGCGCGGTTGCTTCGAGCATGGTCATCGAACGCCCTTTCACTCTGTCGGTCACGGTGCGCGATCGCCCGATCCGGCCGTACCGCGTCGCGCAGTCGCTCGTAAGACCCTTTGCACGTCACTCCGTTCCCTCGGTCCCGTTGCGCGCCGACTCTGAACCGCAATTCAGTTGACGCCCCCTGCCCGCGCCGCCGAACAGGAGCACGTGACGCGCATCCTGCTCCTCGAAGACGATATCGGCACCGCCACCGAGATCACGCTCGAACTGGTGGCGAACGGCTATGCAGTGACGCATCGGTTGCTCGTGTCGGAGGGGCTCGCCGCGGCGCAGGACGAACCGATCGACCTCCTGATCGTCGACCGGCAAGTGCCCGATGGCGACGGGCTCGAACTGATCGCCGAGCTGCGCCGCATCGGCCGCCGCACCCCCGCGCTCGTGCTGAGCGCGCTCGGCAGCCTCGACGACCGCGTCCGCGGGCTGCGCGCGGGGGGCGACGACTACCTCCCCAAGCCGTTCGCGCTGGTCGAACTGATCGCACGCGTCGAAGCACTGCTGCGCCGCCCCAACGAGACGCGCGACACGCGGCTGATCGCGGGGCCGCTCGATCTCGACCTGCTCGCCGGTGTTGCGACGCGCGCCGGGCGCGCGCTCGAACTGCTGCCGCGCGAGTTGAAGCTGCTCGACTATCTGGTGCGCCGCCCGGGGCGGATCGTGACGCGCTCGATGTTGCTGCAGGACGTGTGGGGCTATACCTTCGAGCCCAACAGCAATGTCGTCGACGTGCATATCGGCCGGCTGCGGCGCAAGGTCGATGCCGATGGCGAGCCGCAGCTCATCCGCAACGTCCGCGGCCAGGGGTATATCTTCGATGTTCCTGGCTGACCCGCGCGTCCGCGCGACATTTCTCGCCGATCCGCGCGTCCGCGCGACGTGGCGCTGGGGCGGTGCGATCGCGGTCTTGCTGATGGTCCAGTCGGTGGTGCTGTCGGGGCTGTTCTGGCTGCTCGCCTCGAACAGCCACCGCCATACCGCCGAGGAGGCCTTCCGCGCCGATTGCCGAACGGTCGGCGCGCTGCACGATGCCGAGCGCCACGCCGCGCTGCGCCGGATGATTGCCGAGGACATCCACCGCGATCGCTTCCTCGCGCTGTTCGACCGCAACGGGCGGCTGCTCGACGGCAATGTCGCCGCAATCCCGCCGGGCGTCGTCGTCGGGCGCAGTTCGACCGTCGCGACGGTCTCGCCGACGCAATTGCCCGGCAAGACCCGCGACGTCGCGCGGCTCGCAGTGTGTGCGATGCCCGATGGCGATCGGCTGCTCACCGGCGTCGATCTCGACGAAGCCGAGGAAGCGTTGCGCGTCGTCGAACGGTCGCTGATCATCGGGCTCGGGCTTGGCCTGCTGCTCGCGCTCGGCGTCGGGTTGATCGCCGGGCGGCGCGCGGCGCGGCAGGTCGACAGCGTGCGTCAGCTGACCGAGGCGATCGTCGCGGGCGATCTCGACGTGCGGCTCGCGGTCGGCGCGCGGCCCGACAGTTTCGAGCTGCTGTGCGCGCATATCAACACGATGCTCGACCGGTTGCAGGTGCTGGTGTCCGACGTCCGCGTCATCGGCGACGACATCGCGCACCAGTTGCGCACCCCGCTCACCCGGCTGCGCGCACGGCTCGAGCGGGGCCTGCGCGACGCCGCGGATCGCGCGGCGTTCGAACAGGTCGCCGAGGCGGCGCTCGCCGAGATCGACACGCTGCTCGGCATCGTCGCCGCGCTGTTGCGCGTCCGCGAGCTCGAGGATCACGCGCGCCGCAGCCGCTTCGCGACGATCGACCTGGCGCAACTGGTCGCGGACGCGTGCGAGTTGCACACGCCGACCGCCGAGGATCGCGGCATTGTTCTGCACTGCGATATCGAGCACGCCCCCGCGGTCGAGGGCGATGCGAGCTTGCTGATCGAGGCGGTGTCCAATCTGATCGACAATGCGATGAAGTTCGGACCTCCAGGCGGCACGGTACGCGTCGCACTGCAGGCCGAAGGCGACGCCGCGGTGATCACCGTCGCCGATGATGGCGACGGCGTGGCGCCGGCCGAGCGGTCGCTCGTCACGCAGCGTTTTTATCGTGGGCGGCATGACTGCGCCGGCGCCGGGCTCGGGCTGAGCCTCGTCAAGGCGATCGCCGATCTGCATGGCTTTGCCCTGGCCTTCGCAGATCAGGGAAGCGCGGTGTCGCTCGTCTGCCGCCCGGCGGCGCGACTGAACTAGAATTTAGACAGCCAATTCGCGCTTCGTCCGTTGTCGCGGGCGAAAGCGGCGCCGACATCCAGTCCCGCGCCGCGATGAGAAAGCAATGCGGATGACTTTTCCCCAGCGCATGGCGCGGGCCGGGATGACGACGACGGGCGTGCTGATCGCCGGTCTTTGGGTCGCCGCGTGCGTGTCCACGCCGCATGTCACCAGCACGCCGACGCCGCGCTTCGATGCGGTCGCGTTCTTTGCAGGGCGGAGCGAGGGGAAGGGTGTGCTCAAGATCGCCATGCGCCGGCCGGACACCACGCTGGTCGAAGGCAATGGTCGCGTCACCGCGGATGGCGGCATCGTGCTCGACCAGACCGTACGCCGCCACGGCAAACCCGCGACGCGACGCGAGTGGGTGCTCCATCCCGCAGGCGCGGATCGCTATGCGGGTACGCTGAGCGATGCGGCGGGCCCGGTCGATGGCCGTGTCGAGGGCAATGTGCTGCACCTGCGCTTCGCGATGAAAGGCGGGCTGCAGGCGGAGCAGTTTCTCTCGCTCCGGCCGGGCGGCGCGGTCGCGGACAATGTCATGATCGTCCGCAAGCTCGGCATGCCGGTGGCGCGGCTCGACGAAACGATCACCCGGCTCGGGCGCTGAGCGCGCCCGAGCGGCGTCGCATCCTCTGCCGACGGCACTCGTCTGTGCGAGGCTTCATGGCCTGAGCGCGACGGGCCTGCGCATCGGCAGGCCCGCTCGCATCAGTTGGCGGCGGCGAGCACCGTCTTTGCCGCAGGCGCGGTCTTGGCAGCCGCGATCGCCGCGCGAGTGTCACAGCGCACCAGCGCAGGCGACTGGACGGTCTTGCCCGACGGCGTGTGGACGTGCTGGACGGTGCAGCCTTGCTTGAGCGCGTCGCTGACCTGCTGCGGGCTGTGCGCCAGGCGGTTGGCGAGCGCGGGGGTTGCGGTGGCGATCAAGGCGGGCGCGATCAGGGCGGTTGCGAAAACGGTACGAAACATGGAACAGCTCCTCGGTGGGATGATGCCATCCAGATACGCGCGCAACCTTGCTCGCGGCGTTCGCCGCCATGACAAAGTGTTTCTGCCACAATCGGCAGCAACGCCGCGTTTGACCCCCTTTCCGCCCTCGCCTACCCAGTTGCAGCAATGCCTGTGACCGACCCCACCCCGCTCATGCCGACCATCGTCCTGGTCGAGGACGATCCGCATCTGCGCACGCTGACGACGCGCGCGCTGCAGGAAAACGGCTATACCGTCCGCCCCGCCTCGACCGCGCCCGAAATGTGGCTGGCGATCGACCAGGGGCCGGTCGATCTGGTGCTGCTCGACATCATGCTGCCCGGCACCAGCGGGATCGATCTGTGCCGCGCGATCCGCCAGAAGAGCGACGTACCCATCATCTTCGTCTCGGCCAAGGGATCGGAGACCGACCGCGTCGTCGGACTCGAGCTCGGCGCCGACGATTACATCGCCAAGCCGTTCGGCACGCGCGAATTGCTCGCGCGCGTCCGTGCGGTGCTGCGCCGCGGCGGGGTCGAGCGCCAGGCGACGCCACGCGACAACGGGATGCTGCGCTTCGACGGCTGGACGGTGAACCTGCCGCGCCGCGAACTGCTATCCCCGACCGGCGCGTTGGTCGATCTGACCGGCGCCGAGTTCGACCTGCTCGTCACGCTGTGCGACCATAGCGGCCGCGTGATCGCGCGCGAGCGGCTGATCGAGCTGTCGCGCACCCGGCTCGGCGACAGTTCGGACCGCAGCATCGACGTGCTGGTCAGCCGATTGCGGCGCAAGCTGTCGAGCACCGGCGTCGACGCACCGATCGCGACGGTGCGCGGCATCGGCTATATGTTCAGCGCGCCCGTGACGCGCGATTGAGCGCGACGCTGCGCCGGCACCTCCACACGCCGGCTGGCCTGATCGGCCAGATCTTCGCGATCCTGCTGCTCGCGATGATCCTCGAATTCGGCGTGTCGACGGTGCTCTACGAACGCGCCAGCCAATTCTCGGTACGCGACGACGAAGCGCGGCGGCTCGCCGAGCATCTCGTCATCGCGCGCAAACTGCTCGAGGAGCAGGCGCCGGCGGCGCGCCCGCAGCTCGCGCGCGAGCTCACCACCAGCCGCTACGAGATCGAGTGGGCGCCCAGGCTCGCGCCGCCACCGCCGCTCGCACCGTCGCTCGACCGGATGTACCGCCAGGTGATCGGCTGGGAGCCCGATCTCGCCCATGCCGATCTGCGGCTCAACCTCGCCTCGCCGGGGCGTAACGCGGTGACCGCGGGCGGGGTGACGCTGGCCGATGGCAGCTGGATGCACTTCCACACGCGCCAGCCGATCCACCAGGCCAATCTGTCGAGCGAACGCATCCTGCTGGCAATGATCCCGGCGGGCGCGCTGCTGCTGATGGGCGGGCTGTTCATCCGCCGCACGCTACTCCCCTTGCGAAGGCTCGCGCTCGCGGCGGACGCGGTCGGCAGCGGCAGCGACCGCGACGAGGCGGTGCCCGAGGCCGGCCCTAGCGAAGTCCGCCGCGTGATCGGCGCGTTCAACCGGATGCACGCGCGGATCTATCAGCTGATCGCCGACCGCACGCAGGCGCTCGCCGCGGTCGGCCACGATCTGCGCACCCCGCTCGCCCGGCTGCGAATGCGCGCCGATGCGATCTCGGACGAGGCGTTGCGCGACGCGGTCGAGGCCGACGTGCTCGAAATGGACGCAATGGTCGCCTCCTTGCTCGCCTATCTCGGCGGCGAGGGCGCGAGCGAGGCGCGCGTCGCGATCGATCTCGCGGTGCTGTGCGAGACGGTGTGCGACGATGCCAGCGACCGCGGGCGCGACGCGCGCTATACCGGTCCCGACCATCTCGAGCTCGCCGTGCGCCCGGTCACGCTCAAGCGCGCGATCGGCAATTTGGTCGAGAACGCGCTGCATTATGGCGAGCGCGTTTACATGACGCTGCTGCGCGAGGGCGAAAACGTCGTGATTCGCATCGAGGATGACGGGCCCGGCGTTCCGGCGGCGTCCCTCGCGACCGTACTCGAGCCATTCGTCCGGCTCGACACCGCGCGCGCGCGCGACACGATCGGGCTCGGGCTCGGGCTGTCGATCGTCGCGCGGGCGGTGGCGGAGCATGACGGAACGCTTGCTTTGTCGAACCGGCCCGAGGGGGGCCTGCGTGCTGAGATCGTGTTGCCGGCGATGTCGTAACCTTCTTCGTCACCCCGGGCTTTTCCCGGTTCCCACCGTGCCCCGTGCGCTGCGCTGGACAGCGCGCGCTTCCCGGTAGGCCCCGGCAAAAGGCCGAGGTGACGGCGAAAGGGTCGTCCCCGCGCGCGCAAACGCACGAGCAATCATTCGTAACGGTACCGCCGCGTCGCAGCAAAAGGCGCGCGCTATCTGCATCCGTGACCCCGTTCCCCCACGGGCACCTCAAGGAGCAGAGTCATGAACGATCTCATTGGACGCGTCCTCAGTTTCGAAAAAGCGGTCTTCCCAGACCAGAGCGCGCTTTACGCAAAGCTCGCGCAGCACGGCCAGAGCCCCAAGGCGCTGATGATCTCGTGCGCCGATTCGCGCGTCGTCCCCGAACACATCATGCAGGCAGCCCCCGGCGACCTCTTCGTTTGCCGCAACGCAGGCAACATCGTGCCGCCGTCGTCGACCCAAATGGGTGGCGTGTCCTCGACGGTCGAATATGCCGTCGCGGCGCTCGGCGTGCGTGACATCATCATCTGCGGCCATTCGGACTGCGGTGCAATGAAGGCGTTGATGAACCCAGAGATGCTGAACGGCATGCCCAACGTCGCCGCCTGGCTGCGCCACAGCCACGCTGCCGAGTGCGTCGTCCGCCAGGGCTATCCCGAGCTTACCAACGAGGAAGGCGTCCGCGCCGCAGCGCTCGAGAACGTCGTCGTACAGCTCCAGCATCTGCGCACGCACCCGTCGGTCGCCGCCGGCATCGCGCGCGGCGAGATCACGCTGCACGGCTGGTTCTTCGATATCGGAGCAGGCGCGATGTACGCGCTCGACGGATCGACCGGCCGCTTCGCGCAGATCCAGGCGGACGAACCCCTCCCCGTCGCTCACGCCGCCGCGCGCCACCGCGCGTCGGACGTCGAATATCTGGAAGCCGCAGAGTGAAACTCCCCACGCTGAGCGTGATGGGGCGTGACCTCACTGCCTCGATCGTCGTGTTCCTGGTCGCGATGCCCCTGTGTATGGGCATCGCGATCGCCTCGGGCGTGCCGCCCGAAAAGGGCCTGATCACCGGCATCATCGGTGGTCTGGTGGTCGGCATGTTCGCCGGCTCGCCGCTCCAGGTCAGCGGCCCTGCCGCCGGTCTCGCGGTCATCGTGTTCGAGCTCGTTCGCGACCAAGGCCTTTCGGCGCTTGGGCCGATCCTCATTCTTGCCGGCGCGATCCAGGTCGTCGCCGGCGTATTCCGTCTGGGCGGCTGGTTCCGCGCGATCTCGCCCGCAGTGGTGCACGGCATGTTGGCCGGCATCGGTGTGCTGATCGTCGTCGGGCAGTTCCATGTCATGTTCGACGAAAAGCCGCTGCCGAGCGGCCTCAAGAACCTCGCCGCGATCCCAAGCCGGCTGTTCGGCCTGTCGTCGGACATCGGCGCGACCGAGGTCGCGATCGCGCTCGCCGTCTTCACGCTGGCGGTGATGCTCGGCTGGGAGAAGTTCCGGCCCAAGTCGCTGCGGCTGGTGCCGGGCGCCTTGCTCGGCGTCGTCGCCGCGACGCTGGTCGCGTGGCTTTCCGGGCTCGACATCGCGCGCGTCGCGGTGCCGCAGAACATCGCCGGTGCGATCAGCCTGCCCGGCGCGGACATGTTCTCGCACTTCCTCGATCCCGGCGTGATCGGCGCAGCGCTCGCCATCGCCTTCATCGCCAGTGCGGAGACGCTGCTGTCGGCAGCCGCGGTCGACCGGATGCACGACGGCGTGCGCACCGATTACAACAAGGAGCTGCGCGCGCAGGGCATCGGCAACCTGCTGTGCGGCGTCGCGGGCGCCTTGCCGATGACCGGCGTGATCGTGCGCAGCTCGGCCAACGTCCAGGCGGGCGCGACGACGCGGCTCTCGACGATCCTGCACGGCGCGTGGATTCTCGGCTTCGTCGCGCTGCTGCCGTGGCTGCTGCGCGAGATCCCGATGGCGGCGCTCGGCGCAGTGCTGGTGCTGACCGGCTGGCGGCTGGTCAATTTCAGCCATGCCAAGCATCTGTTCAAGGATCACGGGCCGTTGCCCGTCGTGATCTGGGCGGTGACGCTGCTGCTGGTGGTGACGCAGGATCTGCTGACCGGCGTGCTGGTCGGGATCGGGCTTTCGCTGCTCGAGCTGATCCCCGTGCTGCGCAACCTTCGCCTCAAGGTGGTGCATGTCGAAAATGACGGGCACGAGACCGTGCGCCTTCAGGGGGCGGCGACGTTCCTGACGCTGCCCAAGCTGTCGGGGGCGCTCGACGCGGTGCCACACGGTGCGCCGATGCGGCTCGACATGAGCGAGCTTTCCTCGGCGGATCACACCACGGCGGAGCTGCTCAAGGACTGGCTCGCGCGGCGGCGGGCCGCGGGTGGCCATGTCGAGGTCTACGGCGCTTCCGAACGGCTGACCAAGCAGACCGCCTGAGCGGACATGCCTAGCCCCTCCCCTTCAGGGGAGGGGTTGGGGGTGGGGCGAGCCTCGCAGAGACCAGCGCTGGTGACTTCCCCACCCCAACCCCTCCCCTGAAGGGAGGGGCTTTTTTATGCGCGCTACGCTCGAGCAACAGTTCGTCACCGAGCGGCAAGAAAGCAGCAGCACGCCCCTCATACAAAAATGGAGTTCCGGCCGATCGCCGCCCCATCGCTTCCCGTTTGGAGAAGCGCTAGCGGTGAGATGCGGCGACGGTCGGGGCAGCAGGCGGGACCCGTTCGACCGATCCAGGGGGTTCCAGTGAAGATCTATTCCACCATCGCGGCAGCCATGCTGACCGTCATCGCCACGCCAGCTCTGGCCGACGAAACCGATCCGCCACCGCCGATCGTCGTATCCGGCTCGGTCGCGATCGTATCGGACTATCGTTTCCGCGGCGTCTCGCAGAGCGACAAGGAAGCCGCGATCCAGGGCGGCATTTCCGCCACGCACAGATCAGGCCTCTATGTCGGCACCTGGGCGTCCAACCTCGCCGGTTGGGGCACCTTCGGCGGTGCCAATATGGAGCTCGATTTGTACGGTGGCTATAAGCGCAGCCTCGGCGGCGGGACCGCGGTCGATGTCGGGCTGACCTGGTACATGTATCCGGGCGGCGCCGATCTCACCGATTTCGCCGAAGGCTATGCCAAGCTGTCGACGACGCTCGGGCCCGTCAGCGCGCTCGCCGGCGTCGCTTATGCGCCCAAGCAGCGCGCGCTCGGCAATTTCTCGAACACGCCGCAGAGCCGCGGGCAGACCCAGGACAATACCTATCTGTGGGGCGATGTCAGCGCCGGGATCCCGACCACGCCGGTGACCGCCAAGGCGCATCTCGGCTATTCCTGGGGCAATCCCGGGCTCGGGCCGAACGGCACTAGCGTCGCGCCGACGGGGAAGTATCTCGACTATCTCGTCGGGCTCGACGTGACGTTCAAGCCGGTAACGCTCGGCCTCGCTTATGTCGGCACCGACATTTCGAGTCGTCGCGCCGCCTATCTGCTGCCCAATTTCTCCTCGACCAAGAATGGGTCGTCTATCTCGTCGGGCAAGCTGGTCGTCTCGCTGTCCGCCGCCTTCTGATCGCTGCGGCATGAAATGCGTCCCCCGCTAGCCGGGGGGCGCATCGCGGCGCTACACGGGGATCGCATGGCATCCCCTCCCCTATCGCAACCGCGTTACGCACCCGCCCTGGTCGAGGCCGCGCTGGCGCTCCACGACAATCGGCTGTCCGATGCCGAGCCGCTGCTCAAGCAGCAGTTGAAGCAGGATCCGTTCGACGTCGCGGCGATGCGGATGCTCGCCGAGCTTGCCGGGCGGATCGGGCGGTATCGCGATTCCGAGGCATTGCTGCGCCGCGCGATCGAGCTGTCGCCCGCCTTCACCGCGGCGCGCGCCAATCTCGCGCTGGTGCTCTACCGCCTCAACCGCCCATCCGAGGCGATCGCCGAGCTCGCCACCGTGGTGGTCGAGGACCCCGACAACCCGGGTCACGCCAACCTCCAGGCGGCCGCCTTCGGCCGGATCGGCGATTTCGACGCGGCGATCGCCTTGTACGAGCACGTCCTTACGGACGCTCCGGCACAGCCGCGCGTGTGGATGAGCTTTGGCCATATGCTCAAGACCGTCGGGCGCCAGGCCGACGGGATCGCCGCCTACCGCCGCGCGATCGACCTGCTGCCGAGTCTGGGCGAAGCGTGGTGGAGCCTCGCCAATCTCAAGACCGTACGCTTCGACGAGGCCGACATCGCGCGGATGGAAACGGCGCTCGCCGCGACGGGGATTTCGGACGAAGACCGCTTCCACCTCGACTTCGCGCTCGGCAAGGCGTTGGAGGATCGCCGCCAGGCCGAGGCGGCGTTCGCGCATTATGCCGCGGGCAATGCGCGCCGCCGCGCCCAGTTGGCGTATGACGCCGACGAGACGACGCGCTTCGTGGATCGAAGCATCGCGACGTTCGATGCCGCCTTCTTCGCCGAGCGTGCCGATTTCGGCTGCCCTGCCCCCGACCCGATCTTCATCCTCGGGATGCCGCGCGCCGGGTCGACGCTGATCGAGCAGATCCTGTCGAGCCACAGCCAAGTCGAGGGCACGAGCGAACTCCCCGACATCCCCGCGCTCGCCCGCGGTGAGGCGCACTACCCCGAAGGCCTCGCCGACTGGTCGCCAGAGCGGCTGCGCGAAGCGGGCGAAGCCTATCTCGCGCGCACCCGCGTCCAGCGGCGCACCGACCGTCCGTTGTTCATCGACAAGCTGCCCAACAATTGGGCGCACGTCGCCTTCATCCAGCTGATCCTCCCCAACGCGCGGATCATCGATGCGCGGCGGCATCCGCTCGGCTGCTGCTTCTCCAACTTCAAACAGCATTTCGCGCGTGGCCAGGGCTTCAGCTACGGACTAGAGGATATGGGGCGCTACTACCGCGACTATGTGCGGCTGATGGCGCATGTCGATGCTGTGCTGCCGGGCCGCGTCCACCGCGTACTGTACGAGGATATGGTCGATGATACCGAGGCGACGGTGCGCGCGCTGCTCTCGGCGTGCGGCCTCGCCTTCGAGCCGGCCTGCCTTGCCTTCCACGAGACCGAACGCGCCGTCCGCACCGCAAGCTCCGAACAGGTCCGCCGCCCGATCTTCCGCGACGGCACCGACGCGTGGAAACCGTTCGAGCCGTGGCTCGACCCGCTCAAGGCAGCGCTCGGCGCGACCCTCGACCAGTACCCGGCGGCCCCGAACTCGTTGTAATTCCGCAACGGTTCGGCAGGATTGTTGCGCCCATGTTGCAGTGCGCTTGACGGATACCGCAGTCGCGAACAGTTTCTCCGCAATATCGTAAGGGGGAAATTGATGTCGCTGTTCGGGCACCGCGCCGTCGTCGCTGCATTGCTGTCATCGGTCGCGTGCGTCACTCCGGCGCTGGCGCAGACCACGCCTGCCGAGCCGGCGCCGGCCGTGCAGACAGACAATGGCGGCGACATCGTCGTCACCGCGACCAAGCGCTCGGAAACGCTGCAGAGCGTGCCGATCGCGGTCCAGGCGCTGCCGACCAAGGCGCTCGACCAGCTCAACATCACCAATTTCGCGCAATACGCCAAGCAATTGCCCTCGGTGTCGTTCCAGCCCGCCGCCAATGCCGGCGGCAATCCCGGCCAGATCGTGATCTACCAGCGCGGCATCGCCGCGGGTGGCGAAGGCAATCATTCGGGCTCGCTTCCCGCGGTGGGCGTGTATCTCGACGAGCAGCCGGTCACCACCGTCGGCGGCAATCTCGACGTCCATATCTACGACGTCGCGCGCATCGAAAGCCTGTCGGGGCCGCAGGGCACGCTGTTCGGCGCGTCGTCGGAGGCGGGCACGGTCCGCATCATCACCAACAAGCCCGATCTCTCGCATTTCTACGGCCGCGCCGATATCGAGGGCAATCACGTCAGCAAGGGCGGGTTCGGCGGCAAAGCCGAGGGGATGCTCAACATCCCGCTGTCGCCGGATATCGCGCTGCGCGTGGTCGGCTTCTATGAGCGCGACGCCGGCTATATCGACAATGTCGCGGGCACGCGCACCTTCCTGCCCGATCCCAACACCGGCGCGGCGATCACCGTCAACAACGCCAAGTTCGTCAAGAAGGACTATAACGACACCGAGATCGCCGGCGGCCGCGCCGCGCTGAAGATCGATCTCGACAGCAATTGGACCGTGACGCCGACCGTCATGTACCAGGATACCCGCAGCCACGGCGCCTATGGCTATGATCCCAAGGTCGGCGACCTCAAGCTCCAGCATTTCCTGCCCGAATATCGCCGCGACCGCTACGTTCAGGCCGCGCTGACGATCGAGGGCAAGGTCGGCAATTGGGACCTGACCTATGCCGGCGCCTATCTCGACCGCAAGGCGGCGCAGTCGAGCGACTACACCGATTATGCCGAGGCGTACGACAACCTTTATTCGTCGGTCGGCGGCCTCGCCGGCTATTTCTATTACAAGGACAATGCCGGCAAGCAGATCGCGCCGCTGCAGAACGTGCTGGCGACCGATCATTTCAAGAAACTGAGCCAGGAACTGCGCGTCGCCAGCCCCGCGGGCGACCGCTTCCGGATCGTCGCGGGCGCCTTCTATCAGCGCCAGAGCAACGACATCCACCAGGATTACAAGGTCGCCGGGCTCGCCGATGCGCTGTCGGTCAACGGCCATCCCGGCACCTTGTGGCTGACGCAGCAGCACCGCGTCGACAAGGACTATGCGATGTTCGGCGAGGCGAGCTTCGACATTACCCCGACGATCACCGCCACCGCGGGCGCGCGCGCCTTCATCTACGACAATTCGCTGATCGGTTTCTTTGGCTTCGGGCGTAACCCGTCGGGCAATTACGCCGACACGCCGTACAATGGCGCGGGCAGCTCGCGCACCGGCGTGGCGGGCTGCTTCACCACCACCGGCGCACGGCTGCGCGACGCGGTCGATGCGGGGACCAGCACCGCTTTCGCGCCCGGCGCGCTTCCCGGAAGCCCTTGCACCAATCTCGGCACCTATGTCGGCGGCGTCGGGGTCGAGCCGGTCAAGGCGTCGGGCCAGGGCGTGACCTATCGCGCCAATCTGAGCTGGAAGCCGGTCCACGGCGTCTTGCTCTATGGCACCGTCTCGCGCGGGTTCCGGCCGGGCGGGATCAACCGTCGCGCCGATGTCGCGCCGTACGCCGCCGATTATCTGACCAATTACGAATTCGGCGCGAAAACCACGCTGCTCGGCGGCAAGGCGCATATCAACGGCGCGATCTACCAGGAAGATTGGGACAAGTTCCAATTCTCCTATCTCGGCGCGAACAGCTTCACCGAGATCCACAACGGCCCCAACGCGCGCGTCCGCGGCGTCGAGCTCAACGGCAACCTCAATCTCGGCGGTTTGTCGCTGAGCGCCTCGGGGGCGTATAACGACGCCAAGACGCGCAAGAACCTCTGCCTGATCGACGATCCGACCTACACCTGCGCCGATACCGGCAACGGCAATATCGTCTCGGCGCCGGCGGGGACGCATCTGCCGATCACGCCGCGCTTCAAGGGCACGGCGTCGGCGCGCTACACCGTGCCGGTCGGCAGCTTCAAGGCCTATGGCCAGGGGGTCGTGGCGTATCAGAGCTCGGCCGCGTCGGACATCCGCACCGCGTCGAAATATCCGACCGGAGACGTGTACAACCCCGCCGCGCTGCTCGGCCGCCTCGCCGCCTTCACCACCGCCGACTTTGCGGTGGGCGCCGAGTTCAATCGTTTTAGTATCGAGCTGTTCCTGCAGAACGCGTTCGATTCGCGCGGCCAGATCGGCCGCTTCCAGGAATGCGGCAGCTGCGGGCAGCGGCCGTATATCATCCCGATCGTCCCGCAGACGGTCGGCGTGCGGCTGCACAGCGACTTCTGAGCTGCGCCCACGCGGCTACGCCGGACACGAAAAGGGCGGGGAATGTCGCCATTCCCCGCCCCCTCGCGCTGTCCGAAAAAGTTTGGCTTAGAAGTGCGTGATCACGCCCATCATCGGCCGCAGGCTGTGGAAGTTGCCGAAGGTGTTGACTTCTGCACGGATGCGGAAGCCGGCATTGCCGGTGATGCCCTTCAGGCCGATGTCCTTCGGGCCGAACTCGGTGCCGATCCCGTAGGTGATCGCGCCATAGTTCTTCTCGGCGCGGTTACCCGTCGAATAGGTCGAGTAATGGTCGAAATCGACCCACTGATAGCCAACCTTGCCGTAGAACATGCCGCTGTCACCGGCGCGAACGCCGAAGCGGCCAGCTGCGCCATATTCCCAGTTGATGTTGCCCGAAACGCCCTTGGCGACGCTGCCTTCGGCACCGACGAACACCGGCCCGAGCGGAACGTTGATGCCCGCGACGCCCTGAACGAGCGCGCCGGCGAGGCGGTAGTTGTTGCGGATCGAACCGTTGGCGTTGAGCGCCTGCGGGATGCCGTGGTTACGCTCGTTGTCGAACTGCTCCCAGCCGCCCAGCACGCCGACATAGGGCTCGATGCCGAATGCACGGCTGCCGTCGGGTGCGGTCGGGCCGGTTTCGACCGGCGCTGCGGCGGGGGCGTCCTGCGCGAAGGCGGGAGCGGCGACGACGACTGCCAAGGCGGCAGCCGCGAGTTTAAGAGTGCGCATTTGAAATGACCTTATTTGCGGACGTTTGGGGGCGTGCCGGGGTGTCGATCCCGTTTCCCGGTGCGCCCTCTAACAAGCTTTGGCGGCCGATGTTGCACCGCAACGGAAAAAACCGCAGCGACGCGTTTTTTGTCACATTTCTGCAACGGTTTCTTTCCGCCAGATGAACGGATCCGTCTATTTGAAGGAGTTGTAGCCAGAACGCCTTATCGTCGGCCATGCCAAGCTCTGCCCGACTCGACGGTCAGGCATGTACGATCGACCATGTGTCCCGACGGCCTGCTGCTTGAAACGGGGTTGTCCGGTCGCCTTGCGCGACCGGACACCTCGCCACTTTAATATTTGACCTTGACCGTTCCGCCGAAGGTCCGTGGGCTGCCGGGATAGCCCTGCACGATGCCGGTCGACTTGGTCAGGCCGAGCAGGTTGATGAAGTAGCTTTTGTTGAGCAGATTCTCCGACCAGATCTGCATATCGAACTTGCCGTGATCGAGCTGCAAGCCGACGCGCGCGCTGACCAAGGCGTAAGCGGCGATCTCGGCAGTCGGGTCGAGCGTGATCGTCGTGTTCTGCTTGCTGCGCCAGTTCACGTCGACCAGCCCGTAGCCGACCGCGTCGTCGCTCACCGCATGGCTGTAGTCGGCGGTGAGATCGGCGGTCCATTTCGGCGCCCAGGCGACCTGGCGCCCGGTCAGATCGCACACCGACGCGGTCGTCGTCGCGGGGCAGGTCGAATTGTGGAACGACGAATAATAAGCGTGATTGTACGCGGCGAAGCCCTTGAGGTGGAAACCGCGGAACAGGAACGCCTCGCCCTCGAGCTCGACCCCGTCCGACGTCAGCGAGCCGACATTTGCGAGGAATTTCGCTGCGGTATTGCCGACGCCGACCGACTCGTTGGCCTGGTAATTGTGGACCACGGTGTGGAAGCCGGTGAGGTTGAGCAGCAGATGGCGATCGAACCATTCGCTTTTGATGCCGGCCTCGAAATTGTCGGTCTTCTCGCCTTTGACCTGCTGCCCCGCGCCGTACAGCGTCACCGCGCGCAGTACGCTCGCGTCGGGGTTCGAGGCGTTGACCGGGAGCAGATTGAACCCGGCCGATTTGTTGCCGCGCGCATATTTCGCGTAAAGCATCACGGCTGGCGTGACCTTGTAGCTCACGCTGCCCTCGCCCGACAGCGAGCGGTCGTTGAGCCGATCGTCGACCCGCCCGAGCTGCGCATTGGCGCCCGACGGCGACAGCGCGTTGATCTGCGCGGTGGTGAAATTGCCGAGGTTCGAGCTGACCGAGCCGGCATAGACTTCGGTGCGGTGCTCCCAGGTATAGCGCAAGCCCCCGTCGAGCGCGAGCCGGCGCGCAGCGTCGGGATGCCAAGTGACGTTGCCGAACGCGGCTTCGGTATCGGTGTGGAACAGCGCGCGCGAGGCAAAGCCGAGCCCGGCGATCTGGTTGGCGTAAGCGCCCTGCGCCCAGGTCTTGCCGCCGACCGTCGGGAACAGCGTCGCCGAGGGATTGGCCGCCCAGATATTGTATTGGTTGCCGAAGCGGATCCGCGAATCGACCTGCAGCTTCTGGCGCGACAGGAAGCCGCCGAGCGTCAGCTCGATCGGCCGGTTGCGCGCGGTCTGCCAGCGCAGTTCCTGCGAAAATTGGTGCTCGTCGTTGCACGAGCCGTAATCGGGAATCGCATTGAGCTGGGTGTAATCATTGTCGTTGTTGGTGAAACATTTCCAATGCTCGAACGCGGTGATCGCGGTCAGCGTGCTCGCGCCGACGCTCCAGTTGATCTCGCCGCTCACCGCGCGCGTGTCGGTCACGGCGTTGAGCGCGCCGTCGATGTTGATCAGCCGGTTGCGCGCCGTGCCGGTGGTCAGCGTATAGCCCGCCGCTGCCATTCGCGCCTTGAGCAGCGTCGGATCATAGACCTGCAGGATGACGGGCGAGATCGTTGGGAAGGCCTGGTGATTGTACGTCCCGATCAGCCGGACCGAGAGGGTATCAGTCGGCGTCGCGAGCAATTGCGCGCGGACACCCTGCCCCTGGCGGGCATTCTGATAAGTGTTGTTGAACAGGTTGCGGTAATTGCCGTCGGTCTGGCTGTAATAGCCCGAGAGGCGCAGCGCGAGCTTGTCGGGGATCAGCGCGCCGGTCGCGCCGCCCTTGACCTCCTTATAGCCCTGGTTGCCGACCGTCGCTTCGGCATTGGCGGCGAAGTCGAAGCTCGGTTTGAGCGTGTTGATGATCACCGCGCCGGCCGAGGTGTTCTTGCCGAACAGCGTGCCCTGCGGCCCGCGCAGCAGCTCGACATCGGCGAGATCGGTGAAGTCGGTCGAGACCATCCCCTGCCGCCCGGTATAGACCCCGTCGACGAAGATGCCGACCGAACCGTCGATGCCATCGGTGTTGAAGCCGTTGTTGCCGATCCCGCGGACGCCGAGATTGAGCTGCTTGGGATTGGTCAGATAGACCGAGAAGGCCGGGAATTTGGTCTGGAAATCGGTGAAGTTGACAAGGTTCTGACGGCTGAGCTCGGCCGGCGTGATGACCGTGATCGGGATCGGCACCGACTGGACGTTCTCGGCGCGCTTGCGTGCGACCACGGTGATGTCGGCGATTTGATCGTCCGCGGGGGTGGCGGTGTCGGCCGGCTGCGCGGCGGTCGCGGCGGGCGCATCTTGCGCCGCGGCAGCGCTCGACAGCGTAGTCGAGGCCAATAGCGTGGCGATCGCCAGCCCGATCGGGCGACGCAAAGGTTCGAATGTCATGAAGGCCCCCTGGGTAATCCGTCGCATGGGCCGATGCCGGTCTTGAGCCGGTTATGCCTTAGCTTGCCCGCACTTAGGCACGATCTGCGTCAGTCGCGCGTCGTGACGATGACGCAGAGATGACAGCACGCGTGCGGCCCGCGCTGCGCCAACGCAGCGATATCTCGCCGTGTCGCGCAACGGTAACGGTGGTAAGCGATAGCGCGGTCAGCGTTCGCTCAGGTCAGGATTTTCATGCTTCATCCCTCGCGGCGCGACATTCTGACGGCCTCGATGCTTGCTGCGCCTGCGCTGCTTACGATGCCGGCGCGCGCGACCGTGCGCGCGACCGGGAGCGATCCCTTCACGCTCGGCGTCGCATCGGGCGAGCCGGCGCCCGACGGCGTCGTGCTGTGGACCCGGCTCGCGCCCGAGCCGCTCGCGCCGCACGGTGGCTTGCCGCCACACCCGATCGCGGTCCGCTGGCAAGTCGCCGAGGACGAACGCTTCGAACGGATCGCGCGTTCGGGGAGCGCGCTCGCCGATCCGGCCGCGGCGCATTCGGTGCATGTCGAGGTCGCCGGACTGCGGCCGGGGCGCGGCTATTTCTACCGCTTCATCGCTGGCGGCGCGGTCAGCCCGGTCGGTCGAACGCGCACCGCTCCGGCACACGGTGCGCCGGTCGATGCGCTGCGCTTCTGCTTCGGGTCATGCCAGAAATACGAAGCGGGCTATTACGCCGCGTGGCGCCACGTCGTCGCCGCCGACCCCGAACTGATCGTCTTCCTCGGCGACTATATCTACGAAAACGCGCCGACCGACGACGGTGTGCGGCGCCACCCTACCCCCGAGCCGTTCGATCTGGAGGGCTATCGGCTGCGCTACGCGAGCTACAAGCGGGACTCCCTGCTGCAGGCGGCACACGCCGCCGCGCCGTGGATCTCGACCTGGGACGATCACGAGGTCGCCAACGATTACGCCGGCGCGCTCGACGAGAAGAACGGCGACCCTGCGCTGTTCCTGCAGCGCCGCGCCGCCGCGTATCGCGCCTATTGGGAGCATATGCCGCTGCGGGCCGCGGCGCATCCGGCGGGGCCCGACGCGCGGCTCTACCATGCGCTCGACTGGGGGACGCTCGCGCAGTTCCAGATCATCGACGATCGGCAATATCGCGGCGCGCGCGCCTGCCAGCCGCCCGAACTGCTTGCCGCGCACAAGCAATATCTCGTCAATGTGCGCGATTGCCCCGATCGGCACGACGCCGCGCGGACGATGCTCGGCGGCGTGCAGGAACGCTGGCTGCTCGACCAGCTCGGCACGACGCGCGCGCGCTGGAATTTGCTCGCGCAGCAGACGCTGATGGCGCCGTTCGCGCAGATCGATCCGGCGCATCCCGAGCGCGGCGTCGACCTCCACGCCGCCGACCGGTGGGAGGGCTACCCGGCGGCGCGCGAGCGCATCTTCCGCCGCTGGGCCGAGGCCAAGACGCCCAACCCGATCGTGCTGAGCGGCGACATCCACGCCTTCGCCGCCGCCGACATCCGGCATCCCGACCATCCCGAGCAGCCACCGATCGCGGCCGAGTTCGTCGGCGGGTCGATCACCTCGCTCTATCACCATGCGGAATTCAAGCAGGAGGCGCGGCTCAATCCCGGGTTCCGCTATGCCGAGAACGAAGTGCGCGGCTTCGGGCAGGTCGAGCTGAAGGCGGATCGGGCGACGGTCGAGTTCCGCGGCCTCGCCAATGCGCTCGATCCGCAGTCGAGCGTGTCGACGATCGCGCGGTTCGAGGTCGAGGGGGGGCGCGGCGGGATCGCCTGATCCCGCCGAACGCTATTCCATCTCGAGGATCACGGCGTCGACCGCGAGGCTGTCGCCCGGCGCGGCGTTGACCGACTTGACCGTGCCGGCCTTTTCGGCGCGCAGGATGTTCTCCATCTTCATGGCTTCCACCACCGCGAGCGGCTGGCCCGCCTCGACCTTGTCGCCCGCGGCGACGTCGAGCCGCATCAGCAGGCCGGGCATCGGGCACAGCAGGAATTTCGAGAGATCGGGCGGGATCTTGGTGATCATGTGCTGCGCATAGCGCGCGACATGCGCGGGCAGGACTCGCGCGACATGGCTCGCGCCGCGGGTGGTGAGCTTGAAGCCGGTTCGGGTGCGCGCGATCTTGACCGTCAGCGGGGCGTCGTCGAGCTCGGCTTCGACGGTGCGGTCGCCCGGCGTATATTCGAGCGCAATGTCGAGATCGGCATCGTCGACGGTAATGCCGTCGGTCGAGATCGCGACGAGATGATCGGTGTCACCGATCCGAACCGACCAGTCCGACGGCGGACGCAGCCGCTTGCCGAGCTGCCCGTCGATGCGGCGCGCGCGGTCGGCTTCCGCCGTCGCGGCGAAGGCGGCGATCGCGGCGAGCGCCTCGATCAGGTCGGGCGCGGCGGGGGCGCCGTGGAAGCCGTCGGGATATTCCTCGGCGATGAAGCCGGTGGTGATGTTTCCGCTGCGGAAGCGCGGGTGCTGCATCAGCGCCGAGAGGAAGTCGATGTTGTTGCCGGGGCCCTCGATCTCGAACGCGTCGAGCGCGGCGATCTGCTGGTCGATCGCCTCCTCGCGGGTGGGGGCCCAGGTGATGAGTTTCGCGATCATCGGGTCGTAGAACATGCTGACCTCGCCGCCTTCGCGCACGCCGTCGTCGACGCGGGTGTAGCTTTCTTGAAGCCCCTCCCCTTTAGGGGAGGGGTTGGGGGTGGG
>NZ_JH584241.1:565249-568413 GCF_000241485.1 Sphingomonas sp. PAMC 26605 | reverse complement strand
GGCACCTACGTTCGCGGCACGGCCCCACCCCAACCCCTCCCCTGAAGGGGAGGGGCTTAGTTTCGCGTACGGCGTCTCGCTGCTCTCGGGCGGGTTATACCGCACCAAGCGCCCAATGCTCGGCAGGAAGCCGCGATACGGATCTTCCGCATACACCCGGTTCTCGATCGCCCAGCCGTTGAGGTGCACGTCGTCCTGCGCGAACCCGAGCGGCTCGCCCGCGGCGACGCGGATCATCAGCTCGACCAGATCGAGCCCGGTCACCGCCTCGGTCACGGGATGCTCGACCTGCAGCCGGGTGTTCATCTCGAGGAAGTAGAAGCCCTCGCCGGTCGTGTCGGCGCCCGACACGATCAGCTCGACCGTCCCCGCCGAGAAATACCCCACCGCACGCGCCAGCGCGACCGCCTGCTCGCCCATGCTTTCCCGCATCTTCGGCGTGACGAACGGCGACGGCGCCTCCTCGACCACCTTCTGGTGGCGGCGCTGGATCGAGCATTCGCGCTCGCCGAGATAGACGATATTGCCGTGCTGGTCGCCCATCACCTGGATCTCGATGTGGCGGGGCGATTCGATGAACTTCTCGATGAACACGCGGTCGTCGCCGAACGACGCCAGCCCCTCGCGCTTGGTCGCCTCGAAGCCTTCGCGCACGTCCTGCTCGGAATAGGCCAGCCGCATCCCCTTGCCGCCGCCGCCCGCGCTCGCCTTCATCATCACCGGATAGCCGATGTCGGTGGCGATCTTCACCGCTTCCTCGGTATCGGCGATCTCGCCGAGGAAACCGGGAACGACGTTGACGCCGGCGGCCTTGGCGAGCTTCTTCGATTCGATCTTGTCGCCCATCGCGGCGATCGCGTTCGCGGGTGGCCCGACAAAGGCGATCCCGGCATCGGCGCAGGCGCGCGCGAAACTCTCGCGCTCGGACAGGAAGCCGTAGCCCGGATGGATGCAGTCGGCGCCGGTCTCCTTGGCGGCGAGCAGGATCAGGTCGGCGAGCAGATAGCTCTCCCCCGCCGGCGGCGGCCCGAGGCGGACGCTCTCGTCGGCCATCAGCACGTGCGGCGCGCGGGCGTCGGCATCCGAATAGACCGCAACCGTGGCGATCCCCATCTTCTTGGCGGTGCGCATTACGCGGCACGCGATTTCGCCACGGTTCGCGACGAGGATCTTCTTGAACATTCTCTACTCCCCTCCCGCTTGCGGGAGGGGCCGGGGGAGGGCCTGTCCGCAAGGGGTGCAACCTGATCGGAGGACAGCCCCTCCCTTAGCCCCTCCCGCAAGCGGGAGGGGAATGTGTCGTCACTGGTACCAGATCATCGCCTTGAGCTGCGCCGTGCGCGCGCGCGTCAGGCCCGTGCGGCACGCCGCCGTCGTCATGCCCTGCGCCGAACCGCCGGCATATTGCCCGCCCTCGATCACGCACTGCGTATCGCGATACTTGAGCCACGCACGCTGGCTCTCGAGCAAGGCGCCCGCATAGCCGAAGCCGCCGCCGCGCGACGTGTCCTGCGCATCGCGTCCCTTCATATAGGCGTAGGTCCGCTTCCACTGCGCGGTCATCGCGGCATCGGCCTGCGCGTAACTCGCGCCGCCCGAGCGGTTCATCGCCGCCTGCGTCTGGACCGGGGCGGCGGCAGTGAGGAGCAGCGCGATCAGCAGCATGTCTTGTCCTTGCGCATCGGTTCCTCCCCAACCATCGGGACGAGCCCCAGTTTCGCCAGCAGCGCGGCGTCCTTATCGTCGCCGGCATTGCCCGTAGTGAGCAACTTGTCGCCGGTGAAGATCGAGTTGGCACCCGCCATGAAGCAGAGCGCCTGCGTCGCCTCGGACATGCTCTCGCGCCCGGCCGACAACCGCACCATGCTCAGCGGCATCGTGATGCGCGCGACCGCGACGGTGCGGACGAACTCGATATCGTCGATCGCCGCGAGCGGCGTGTCGGCGAGCATGTTGCCGAGCACGGTGCCCTTGACCGGCACCAGCGCATTGACCGGCACGCTCTCCGGGTGTCGCGGCAGCGTGGCCAGCGCATGGACGAAGCCGACGCGGTCGCCGCGCGTCTCGCCCATGCCGACGATCCCGCCGCAGCACACGTTGATCCCCGCCTCGCGGACGTTCTCGAGCGTGTCGAGCCGGTCCTGGAAGGTGCGGGTGGTGATGACCTCGGCGTATTTCTCCGGCGAGGTGTCGATATTGTGGTTGTAGTAATCGAGCCCCGCCGCGGCGAGCTGCTCCGCCTGGCTCGGCGTCAGCATGCCGAGCGTCATGCAGGTCTCCATCCCCATCTGGCGGACGCCCTGCACCATCTCGATGATCGCGGGCATGTCCTTGTCCTTGGGGTTGCGCCAGGCGGCGCCCATGCAGAAGCGCTGCGAACCCGCGTCACGCGCCTGGGCGGCGGATTGCAGGACGGCGCGGACGTCCATCAGCTTGCTCGCCTTGAGCTCGGTCTCGGCTGAGGCGGACTGGTTGCAGTATCCGCAATCCTCGGGGCAGCCGCCGGTCTTGATCGAGAGCAGCGTGCAGAGCTGTACCTGCCCCGCAGCGTGGTGCGCGCGGTGGGTGGTCTGGGCGCGGAACATCAGTTCGTCGAACGGGAGATCGAACAACGCGGCGATCTCGGCGCGGGTCCAGTCGTTCCTGGTGCGCCCCTCCCCTTCAGGGGAGGGGATGGGGGTGGGGGACGTCTCACCGAGAACAGCGTCCGCATTCGCGGCACGGCCCCACCCCAACCCCTCCCCTGAAGGGGAGGGGCTATGCTTCGTAATCACGGTCATTTCACATCTTCCTCGACCGGCGGCATATTATGCCCCAGCAATCGCAACACTTCGCCCGCCGCCTCGACCAGATTGGTCCCGGGCCCGAAAATCCCCTGCACCCCGGCGTCGCGCAGCACCTGATAATCCTGCGCGGGGATCACCCCGCCTGCGATCACCTTGATGTCGCCGCGGCCAGCCTCGCGCAAATGGCCGATCAGCTCGGGGATCAGCGTCTTGTGTCCGGCCGCCAGCGACGACGCGCCGACCACGTCGACGTCGCTCTCGATCGCGAGCTTGGCGGCTTCGGACGGCGTCTGGAACAAGGGCCCGGGGACGACATCGAAGCCGAGATCGCCGAACGCCGACGACACGAGGTTGGCGCCGCGGTCATGTCCGTCCTGG
>NZ_JH584241.1:549556-564996 GCF_000241485.1 Sphingomonas sp. PAMC 26605 | reverse complement strand
GCGTGCGGGCACCTTCGCGCAATGCATCCAGCGCGGCCTGGCACTTCGCCTCATCCCGCCCGGCCTTCGACCGCGCGATCCGCGCGATCTGCGACTCCCGCACCGCGACGTTGTCGACGTCGAGAATGTCGATCGCGTCCTGCTCGGCGAGCTTGTACTTGTTGACGCCGACGATGACGTCCTCGCCCCTGTCGACGCGCGCCGCGCGCCCGGCAGAGGCTTCCTCGATCATCGCCTTGGGCCAGCCCGCCGCGACCGCCTGCGCCATCCCGCCCTCGGCCTCGACCCGCTGGATGATCTCCCACGCCTTGTCGACCAGCTCCTCGGTGAGCGCCTCGATGTAATACGAACCACCGAGCGGATCGACGACCTTGGTCATCCCCGTCTCTTCCTGCAGCACGATCTGCGTATTGCGCGCGATCCGTGCCGAGAAATCGGTCGGCAACGCGATCGCCTCGTCGAGTGCATTGGTGTGGAGCGACTGCGTGCCGCCCAGCATCGCCGCCATCGCCTCGACCGTGGTGCGGATCACATTGTTGTACGGATCCTGCTCGGTCAGCGACACGCCCGACGTCTGGCAATGCGTGCGCAGCATCTTCGAGCGCTCGTCCTTCGCGCCGAGATCGGTCATCACGCGGTGCCAGAGCTTGCGCGCCGCGCGCAGCTTGGCGACCTCCATGAAGAAGTTCATGCCGATCGCGAAGAAGAACGACAGCCGCCCGGCGAACGCATCGAGATCGAGCCCGCTCGCCATCGCAGCCTTGGCGTACTCCCGCCCGTCGGCGATCGTGAACGCCAGCTCCTGGAGCTGCGTCGCGCCCGCTTCCTGCATGTGATAGCCGGAGATCGAGATCGAGTTGAACTTGGGCATGTGCGCCGAGGTGTAGGCGATGATGTCCGAGATGATCCGCATGCTTGGGCTAGGTGGGTAGATATAGGTGTTGCGGACCATGAACTCCTTGAGGATGTCGTTCTGGATGGTCCCGTCGAGCAGGTGCTGCGGCACCCCCTGCTCCTCGCCCGCGACGATGAAGAAAGCGAGGATCGGGATCACCGCGCCGTTCATCGTCATCGAGACCGACATCTTGTCGAGCGGAATCCCGTCGAACAGGATCTTCATGTCGTCGATCGTGTCGATCGCGACGCCCGCCTTGCCGACGTCGCCGGTGACTCGCGGATGGTCGCTGTCATAGCCGCGATGCGTCGCCAGATCGAACGCGACCGACAGCCCCTTCTGCCCCGCCGCCAGGTTGCGGCGGTAGAAGGCGTTCGACGCCTCGGCAGTCGAGAAGCCGGCATATTGCCGGATCGTCCACGGCCGCCCCGCATACATCGACGCACGCACCCCGCGCGTGAACGGCGCGAAGCCCGGCAGACCGGGGTCGATCCCTTCCACGTCAGCCGCGGTATAGAGCGGCTTGACCGCGATCCCCTCGGGGGTCTGCCAGGTCAGGTCACGCCCCTTGACCTCCTTGGCAGCAGCGGCCTGCCAGGCATCGAGCGTCGGTTTGTCGGTCATAGCGGGATGTTGTCGTGCTTCTTCCACGGGTTCTCAAGGCTTTTTCCGCGCAGCTTGCGCAAGCCCAGCGCGATCCGGCGGCGCGTCGAATGCGGCTGGATCACCTCGTCGATAAAGCCCTTGCTCGCCGCGACGAACGGGTTGGCGAAGCGCGCCTCGTACTGCGCGGTCTGCTCAGCGATTTCGGCGGGCGAGCGGCCGCGGAAGATGATCTCGACCGCGCCCTTCGCGCCCATCACCGCGATCTCGGCGGTCGGCCAGGCATAGTTGAGGTCGCCGCGCAGATGCTTCGACGCCATCACGTCATACGCGCCGCCGTAAGCTTTCCGCGTGATCACGGTGATCTTGGGCACGGTCGCCTCGGCATACGCGAACAGCAGCTTGGCGCCGTGCTTGATGATGCCGTTCAGTTCCTGCGCGGTGCCCGGCAGGAAGCCCGGCACGTCGACGAAGGTGACAATCGGGATCTCGAACGCGTCGCAGAAGCGCACGAAGCGCGCCGCCTTTTTCGAGCTGTTGATGTCGAGGCAGCCGGCGAGCACCATCGGCTGGTTGGCGACGAAGCCGACGGTACGCCCCTCGATCCGCCCGAAACCGATGATGATGTTGCCGGCATGCGTCGGCTGGACCTCGAAGAAATCGCCCTCGTCGACCGTCTTCCGGATCAGCTCGTGCATGTCGTACGGCTGGTTGGCGCTCGCCGGGACGAGCTGGTCGAGGCTGTGCTCGATCCGGTCCCACGGGTCGGACGACGGCCGTTCGGGCGACGCTTCGCGGTTCGAAGCCGGAAGGAAGTCCACGAAGTCGCGGGCCGCGAGCAGCGCCTCGATATCGTTCTCGAAGGCCAAGTCTGCGACCCCCGACTTCGTGGTATGCGTCACCGCTCCACCCAGTTCCTCCTGCGTGACGATCTCGTTTGTAACGGTCTTCACTACATCTGGGCCGGTGACGAACATGTAGGAGCTATCCTTCACCATGAAGATGAAGTCGGTCATCGCCGGGGAATAGACGGCACCCCCGGCGCATGGCCCCATGATCAGAGAGATTTGCGGCACGACGCCGCTTGCCAGCACATTGCGCTGGAACACTTCGGCATAACCGCCGAGCGAGGCGACGCCCTCCTGGATGCGCGCGCCGCCGCTGTCGTTGAGGCCGATCACCGGCGCGCCGACCTTGAGCGCCATGTCCATGATCTTGCAGATCTTCTGCGCGTGACGCTCGCTGAGCGAGCCGCCGAACACGGTGAAATCCTGCGAGAAGACGAACACCAGCCGGCCGTTGATCGTGCCCGATCCGGTGACGACGCCGTCGCCCGGGATGATCTGGTCCTGCATCCCGAAATCGACGCAATTGTGCTCGACATACATGTCGAGCTCCTCGAACGAGCCCTCGTCGAGCAGGACATTGAGCCGCTCGCGTGCGGTCAGCTTGCCCTTGGCGTGTTGCGCGGCGATGCGCTTTTCACCGCCGCCCATGCGGGCGGCTTCGCGCTTGCGTTCCAGTTCGGCGAGGGTCGAAGACATGCGCACTCCCTTAGGTCGCGCTCGTCTTGCCGCTCTGCGCGCACTATGCAAATGTGGTTTTGCAAATATGCGTGTGGAAACTTCACAATGCCCTCCTCCCAATCGCGCCGATCGTTCGACGGCTACCGCGTCCGCGCGGTGCGCAAGCAGCTCGGCCTCAGTCAGGCGGGGATGGCGAAGTCGCTCGCGATATCGGTGTCGTATCTGTCGCAGATCGAAAGCGGCGACCGGCCGATAACGGGCAATGTGCTCGCCGCACTCGCGGCGCATTACCCGCACGACTGGTCGGCGATCGACCCGAGCGAGACCGAGACGCTGCTGTCGGACGTGATCGACGCCTGCGCCGACCCGAGCATCGCCGACGTCGTCACCGACCTCGGCGATATCGAGCGGGTGATCCGCCAGCACCCGCTGATCGCGCGCCGCCTCGCCGCGCTCTATGCGACGCAGCGCGCCAATCTCGCGCAGTTGCGCGCGCTCGACGATCAGGTTGGCGCCGAGGGCAGCGCGCGCCGCCTGCCGTGGGAGGAGGTGCGCGACTGGTTTCACGCGCAGCAGAATTACATCGACGAGATCGACCGCGCCGCCGAGCGGATCGCCGCCGAATTCGCCGACGGGCCCGCGCTCCAGCAAATCGAAGCGCGGCTGCTCGATCGCTTCGGTGTGCGCGTCGCGCCGATCGCGAAGGGCGACCGCGCGATCCGCGCGTTCGATCCAGCAGGCGTGCTCCACGTCGATCCGTCGCAGCCGGCGGAAAGCATCCTGTTCTCGGTCGCGTACCAGCTCGCGCGGCTGGAATTCGGCGACCTGATCGAGAGCATCGCGGCACGCGGATCGCAGACGAGTGTCGGGCGACAACTGCTCGGCGCGGGCATCACCAATTACGCCGCGGGCGCGCTGCTGATGCCGTACCTCGCCTTCCGCCAGGCAGCGCGCGACTGCCGCCACGATGTCGACCAATTGCGGCTCCAGTTCGGGACGAGCTTCGAGCAGACCTGCCACCGCCTCTCGACGCTCCAGCGCCCCGGCGCGCTCGGCATCCCGGTGTTCTTCTGCCGCGTCGACATGGCGGGGAACATCACCAAGCGGCATTCGGCGACCCGCCTCGAATTCGCGCGCTTCGGCGGCGCCTGCCCGCTGTGGGTGGTGCACGAAGCGGTGGCGATCCCCGATCGCATCCTCGTCCAGCTCGCCGAGACGCCCGACAGCGTGCGCTATGTCTCGATGGCTAAGGGCCTCGTCAAACCCTCGAACAGCTATACCCGCGCCCCGCGTCGCTACGCCGTCGCGCTCGGTTGCGAGGAGCGCTACGCCCCCGCCTTCGTCTATGCCGACGGCCTGCGCACCGACAGCAGCGCGACCCCGATCGGCAGCTCGTGCCGCGTATGTCCGCGCGCTGATTGCGACCAGCGCGCCTTCCCACCCGCGGCGAGCGATCTGCATATCGATCCGGACCGGCGCGGGCGCATTCCCTACGAACTTCGCGCCACGTCATAACGACCGTTTCGGGACTTTTGCCGAGGGAACAGACACTTCGCGTCAGAAGCGCATCGGAAGCCGAGCCTGGCTCGGAACGATTCCAGATGAACAGACGTTCATATACGCCATCCCGAAGCGGGCTGGTGTTCTTGAAAGGTTCGCTTTGGTGTTTGTGATGTCGATCGCGCTTGGCGGATGCGTAAAAGGGCCACCGGTCGAGTTCGGCATTACGGAAGATACCGGCGGGCACATCACCTACGCGCTCGGCGCCGCGCGCGCGCTCGCTGCGCTGCTGCAGGTCGATCGCGTCGAGATCGTCACCCGCCTGATCGACGATCCCGCGCTGGGATCGGCCTATGCCGTCCCGCTCGATACGATCGCCGACGGTCTGGCGATCCGCCGGATCGACAGCGGCAACCGCGCCTATCTGTGCAAGGAAGCCAACGCCGCCGACCGCCCCGCCTTCACGCGCGCGCTGATCGCGCACATCGCCGGGCTCGAGCGCCGACCCGACGTGATCCACGCGCATTTCGCCGACGCCGCCGCTGTCGCCGAGCAGGTCCGCGCCGCGTTCGGCATCCCGTTCGTCTACACCGCACACTCGCTCGCGATCGACAAGGCGCTCGCGCAGGGTGGGAGCGTCGGCCTCGCGCGCCGGATCGCCGAGGAAGATCATGCAATCGGCGCGGCCGACGCGATCATCGCCTCGTCACGCGACGAAGCCGAGCGGCAGATCATGCTGTACCCGTCGGCGTGCCCCGCCAAGGTGCATTGCGTGCCCCCGGGCGCCAATCTCGACAGCGTCGATCTCGCGGATTCGGCCGCCGATCTCGCGGCAGCGCGCGCGCTGATCGCGCCGTTCCTGCGCAATCCCGATCTGCCGATGATCCTCGCGATCGCGCGGCCGGTGGCCAAGAAGAATTTGACCGGCCTCATCGACCTCTTCGCCGCCGACGCAGGGTTGCGCGACAAGGCCAATCTGGTGATCGTCGCGGGGCTGCGCGATGGCCCGCAATCGGGCGAGCCCGAACAGCGCGAGGTCATCACCGGCCTGCTCAACCGGCTCGATGCGCATGATCTCTACGGCACGCTCGCACTGCCCAAGCGCCACAGCCAGACCGATATCGCCGCGCTCTATGCGCTTGCCCGAGAGACGGGAGGCGTGTTCGTCAACCCCGCGCTGACCGAGCCCTACGGGCTGACGCTGACCGAGGCAGCGATCCACGGCGTGCCCGTCGTCGCGACCTCGCATGGCGGGCCGGCCGACATCGTGGCGCGGCTGGGCCATGGCCATGTCGCAGATCCGCGCGATCACACCGCCTTTGCCGACGCGATCCACGCCTTGCTCGACGACAGGATCGCCTGGGCGCGCGCGTCGGCCGCCGGGCGGATCAACGCGCGCGCGCTCGACTGGACGAGCTACGCCAAGCGCTTCGTCACGATCGCGCAGGGCTTGCGCGCCGTGGCCGCGCCGCGCGCGAAGGCGCAGCGGCTGCTGCTCTGCGACATCGACAATACGCTCACCGGCTGCAGCGTCGGCGCCGACGGCATGGCGACCTTCCTCGCGAGCGAACCGACGCTTGCCTTCGGGGTGGCGACGGGCCGCTCGCTGCAGGAAGCCGAACGGCTGCTCGACGAATGGCGCCAGCCCGCGCCGCATGTGCTGATCACCTCGGTCGGGTCCGAAATCTATTGGCGCGATGGCGCGCGGCTGGTCGCCGACCGGGCCTATGCACAGCATATCGACGCCGGCTGGGATCCGGCGGCAATTGAAGCGCGGGTCGCGGGTCTGCGCGGGGTCGAGGCGCAGCCGCCGGTCGAACAGCGCCGCCACAAGCGCAGCTATTTCGTCAGCGAGCCCGCGGTCGTCGCCGCGATCCGCGCCGCGCTCGCCGATCTGCCGGTGCGCGTGATCCACAGCCACGGCAATCTGCTCGACATCCTGCCGCAGCGCGCCGGCAAGGGCGCGGCGATGGCGTGGACGGGCCGCGTGATGGGGATCGCGCCCGATCACGTCTATGCGGCCGGCGACAGCGGCAACGATCTCGACATGCTCGACGCCTGCCGCAACGGCATCATGGTGGCGAATTACAGCGCCGAGCTCGCACCGCTCATCGGCCGCCCGACGATCTACCTCGCGCGGCGGGCGCATGCCGCGGGCGTGGTCGAGGGCATGAAGGCCTATGCCCAGGCGCGCGCGGCATGACGCGTCCGATCGGCTATTTCGTCCATCACCAGGGCCGCGGCCATGCCGAGCGCGCCGCGTCGATCGTCAACGCACTGCCGCCCGAGCGACCGGTCACGCTGTTCAGCGCGCGCGGCGACATCTTCCCCAAGCTCGCGAGCCATGTCGAGGTGCGCACGATCCCCTCGCTGTTCGAGGCGACCGGCGACGAAGCCCCGGCGCTCGCCAATCTGCGCACCCCCGCGACGCTGCACTGCGCGCCGGTCGGCTGGGCGAGCATCACGCACGCGATCGCGACGATCGCGCAGTGGTTCGACAGCGCGCGGCCGGCGTTGTTCGTCACCGACGTCTCGGCCGAACTCGCCCAGCTTGCGCGGATCGCCTCGGTCCCGTGCGTCAGCGTGCTCCAGCACGGCACGCGCGACGATCCCGGCCACATGGCCGCCTATGAAGCCGCGCTCGGGATCCTTGCACCCTATGCTGAGGCACTCGAGCAGCCCGGCCGTCCCGACTGGATGCGCGCCAAGACGCATTATGCGCCCGGCGTCGGGATCGACATCGCGGCGGTGCCCGGCAAGCGCGAAGCGCGCGTCCGGCTCGGCCTGCCGCTCGACGCCGAGATCGTGCTCGTCGTCGCGGGCGATGGCGGGACGGGCACCCCCGCGACGCCGCTGACGCTCGGCGCGCGCGCCGAACCCGATACGCTGTGGCTGACGATCGGCGCGGTCGAGACCGAATGGCACGCCACCGCGCCCGGCAATCTGCGGCATCTCGGCTGGGTCGATACGCCCGCGCTGCATATCGCCGCCGCCGATCGCGTCGTGTCGTCGGCGGGGAACACCACGGTCCACATGATCGCGGCGATCGGCCGGCCGTGGGTCGTGGTGCCGCAGTGGCGCTATTTCGACGAGCAGATCTGGAAGGCGCGGATGCTCGGCGAGGCCGGCGCCGCCGCGACGCTCGACCATTGGCCGTCGCACGCCGCCGCCTGGCACGTCGCGTGGGAGCGCGCGCGCGCGCTCGATCCGGCGCGGCAACACGCGCTGGTCGATGCGCACGCCGCGCCGGACACCGCGCGCTGGCTCGAAACGCTCGCGACGCAGAGCTGGGCGGCGCCGACGATCGACCTCTCCCCTACCCCCCTGAAGCTCGAAAGCCTCGCATGACCGTCTCGATCTGTACGCTCGCCAAGGGCCGCGCCGCGCATCTCGTCAATCTCGTCCATGGGCTCAACGCCCAGCGCCACCAGCCCGACGAACTCGTCATCGCGGTGATGCAGGAGGAGGCCTATGTCCTCCCCGAGACGGGTTTCCCGGTCCGCCAGATCATGGTCGGCGCCGACGGCATCCCGCTCGCCACCGCGCGCAACGCCGCGGCGCAGGCGGCGCAAGGCGAGCAGCTGATCTTCCTCGACGTCGATTGCATTCCGGAGCCCGGATTCGTCGGCGATTATGTGGCGCAGCTCGACCGGGTCGATGCGGTGCTGATGGGCGAGGTGCTGTATCTGCCGTCGGGCGCAACCGACGCCGGGCTAGACTTCGACCGCTTCGCTGAAGTCGGCGTTAAGCATTCCGAGCGCGCCGCCCCCCCGACCGAATTGCTTGGCGACTGCTCCGACTATCGCTGCTTCTGGTCGCTCAACTTCGCGATGCGCCGCGCGACCTTTCTGAAGGTCGGCGGGTTCGACGAACGCTATGTCGGCTATGGCGGCGAGGATACCGATTTCGGCCGCCTCGTGATGGAGGCGGGCGTGCCGATCCACTGGTGCCGCGGCGCGCGCGCCTATCACCAATACCATCCGCATCACATGCCGCCGGTCCACCATGTCGACAGCGTCATCGCCAACGCCGCGCGCTTCCGCGACAAATGGGGGCATTTCACGATGGAGCACTGGCTCCGCGCCTTCACGCTGATGGGGCTGGTACAACTCCAAGACGGCGAGCATATCCGCTTGCGCGACGTGTCCGAGGACGACCTCGCGCTGACCCGCCAGCAGTCGCACCAGCCTTATGCGAGCACGGCGACCGTGCTGGCGCAGCTCGAATCGCGCGCACCGGCGACCGCGGCGGCGTAAGCGCGTTCGTAGCCCGCGATCATCGCGTCGAGCGAAAACTGCTCGGCGACGCGCGCGCGGCAAGCGGCGCGCGGGATTGCCATAGCAGCCGGGATCGCGGCGGCGAGCGTCCGTGCGTCGCTCGCGAGCATCCCGCAGTCGCCCACCACTTCCGGGAGCGCGCCTCGGTCCAGCGCCGCGACGGGAACCCCACACGCCATCGCCTCGGCGGCGATCAGCCCGAACGGCTCGTCCCACATCGGCGTGGCGAGCAGCACTGAGGCATTGCCGAGCAGCCCGACCAGCGCATCGCCGCCGACATGGCCGTGATAGACGCGCGCGGCATCGAGCCGCGGCGCAACCTCGGCGCCGAAATAGTCCATGCAATCGATCGGCCCGACCACGTCGAGCGCGATCCCGGCCAGCGCCGCCGCCTCGAGCGCGACGCCGGTGCCCTTGTTGCCGGTGATCCGCCCGGCCCATACCGCGCGGCCGTTGCCCTCGGCGCGAAAAGACCAGCGCTCCGCGTCGATCCCGTTATGCACGACCGATGCAGTCGCGGGCGGCTCGTCCCACCAGCTCGCCTGATGCGCGCGCGAGGTTGTCGTCTGGCATAGCCACGGCGCGGCATGGTCGCGGATCGCGTTAGCAAGCCCGGCGAAAGGCGGCACGTGAAGCGAGGTCACCATCGGCTGGCGATCGCGTAGCGCCCAGGCGTGGAGCGCGGGGTGCATCGCATTGTTGTGTACGACGTCGAACCCGGAGCGCGCGATCTCGTCCCACGCCGTGCCGAACGCCGCATCCTGGAACGCGGTCAATGCCTCGGTGCCGTGCCACTGCGCCCAGGGCAGGGTCGCCTCGTAATGCCGCGGCGTCACCGCCACGAGCGGTAGCGCAGGGTCGCTGTCGCCGCTCGCGAACAGCGTCACGGCATGGCCGCGCGTGCGCAGGCCGCGGACGAGCTGATGGCAATGCGCCTCCATACCGCCCATGAAGGGCGGCGCGATCGGATGGCGCAGATGCGCGATGACGGCGATACGCATGGTGGACCTGCGGCAGAAAAGAGCGGTCCCGCGCCCTTGCGCCACAACGCCGTCCCGATGCAACCCGCCGCCCCCGGATCGCCCCCGATTGCAATGCCGCCCCCGACCCGTCACCCCAGCGAAAGCTGGGGTCTCCCGGTTAGAGAGGACCGCGTGCGCTACGGAGATTGTAGCCTTCGCTGGGGTGACGGGTCGGTTACGTCACGCTCTTCTCGGCCGCCGCCGACCGGCGGGCGAGAGGGGCACGGCCTATTCGAAGGTGCGCGCGAGATCGGCCGGGATATCCGACTTCGGATCGTTGCCGAAGCGGTTGGGGCCGATCGTCCCCGCGGTGCAATACCAGACCAGCACCAGGATCGCACAGACGAAGCCCGCCAACGCTGCGACGCCGCCGACCAGCGTGACCGCCATGTTCCCCGATGCGGCACCGCCCAGCGTCGCGGCGAAGGCGATCACCAGCGGCACCATCGGCAGCAGGATCCACCAGCCGCTGCGATTGGTATCGTGCATCCGCCGCACCGACACCGCGATATTGGGCACCAGCACCGCGAGCGAGAAGATATTGCTGAGGATCCCGCCGCGCAGATTGCCATAGGCGCCGACGTTGCCGGGCGCCGCGACCGTCGTGCCCGTCGCATGGCCGCCGAGCCCGAGCATCGCATCGAGGATGCCGAGGGCGAAGCCGACGAGCACCTGGAACAGCACCCACATCCAGAATTCCTTGCGCCGCGAACGCCCGTTGAACTGCGCGTAGCGCTTCAACGGCAGGATCATCCATTCCATCTCTTGTCCCCCTTGATGCGCGAACTGCGCGTACGGCAAGTGTCGCTGCCAAACGTTACGCTAGCAAGTCCCTCAATTGCGCGGGGATTGGCGCCGATAGCTGAGCGCCTCGGCGACATGCAGCCGCGCGATCCGCTCGGCCCCGGCAAGATCGGCGATCGTCCGCGCGACGCGCAGCACGCGCGTATAGCCGCGCGCCGACAGCCGCAGCGCCGCCGATGCCTGCGCGAGCAAAGCACGCCCGGGATCGTCGGGCGTCGCTACGGCCTCGAGCAGATCGCCATCGACCTCGGCATTGGTCCGCACCGGATGCTCGGCATAGCGCAGCGTCTGCACCGCCCGCGCCGCCGCGACGCGCGCGGCGACCGCGGCCGATCCTTCGGCCGGCGGCGGCAGGACGAGATCGGCGGCGCTCACTGCCTGGACCTCGACATGCAGATCGATGCGGTCGAGCAATGGTCCCGACACCTTCGCCTGATAATCCGCCGCGCAGCGCGGCGCGCGCGAACACGCGAGCGCCGCATCGCCGAGATGCCCGCAACGGCACGGGTTCATCGCCGCGATCAACTGGACTCGCGCCGGGAAGGTGACGTGTGCATTTGCACGCGCGACGCTGACCTCGCCCGTCTCGAGCGGCTGGCGCAGCGAATCGAGCACCGCGCGCTGGAATTCGGGGAGCTCGTCGAGGAACAAGACGCCCAGATGCGCGAGGCTGACCTCGCCCGGCTTGACCTTCAACCCGCCGCCGACCAGCGCCGCCATCGACGCCGAATGGTGCGGCGCGCGGTACGGACGGGCACGCGTCAGGCGTCCGCCGGTCAGCGTGCCCGCGACGCTCGCCACCATCGACACTTCGAGCGCCTCGGCGGCATCGAGCGGTGGCAGGATGCCGGGCAGGCACGACGCCATCAGCGATTTGCCCGATCCCGGCGGGCCGACCATCAGCAGATTGTGCGCGCCCGCTGCGGCGATCTCGAGCGCGCGCTTCGCGGTCTCCTGCCCCTTGACCTGGCGCAGGTCGGGTCCCGCCGCGGCGTTTTCGATCGCGCCCGGCTGCGGCGTCGCCAGCAGGCCATGGCCCTTGAAATGGTTGATCAGCGACAGGATGTCGGGCGCCGCGACGATCCCCTGCCCGCCCCACGCCGCTTCCGCGCCCTGCGCTGCCGGGCGGACCAGCCCGAGCCCGCGTTCGGCGGCGTGCAGCGCGGCGAGCAGCACCCCCGGCGACGGCGCGATTCGCGCGTCGAGGCTCAGTTCGCCGACAACGAGATAGTCGGCGAGCGTCTCGGCATCGACCACGCCCATCGCGGCGAGGAGCCCGAGCGCGATCGGTAGGTCGAAATGCGAGCCTTCCTTGGGCAGATCGGCGGGCGAGAGATTGACCACGATTCTTTTGGGCGGCAGCGCGAGGCCCATCGCCGCGATCGCCCCGCGTACGCGCTCGCGGCTCTCGCCAACCGCCTTGTCGCCGAGCCCGACCACGTAGAAACCCGGCAGGCCGGGGATCAATTGCACCTGAACCTCGACCGCGCGCGCCTCGAGCCCGAGATACGCCACCGTCGCCACGCTCGCGACCATCCCCTTACCCCCCAGCAAGTGCCGACGGTATAACGGATTTCGGATCGTGACGAATACATGATTCAGACGCTCGACTTGTCTTAGTGATCGTCGTTGCCCACATCGGGAGTCGATGAAGCCGCAACGCCACCCCATGCTCCGCACCTTGTGGTTCTCGACCGGCGTCGTGCTGGTGCTTCTCTCGCCGCTGGTCGGCGCGATCCCGGGGCCGGGCGGGATCTTCGTGTTTGCCGCGGGACTCGCGCTAATGCTGCAGAATTCGCAGCGAGCGAAGCGCGTGTTCGTCGATGCGAAGCGGCGCTGGCCGAAGTTCGGCCATTATGCCGACATGGGCCTGCGCCGCCCCAGCGCGGCGCGGCGGCGCGCGCGCGATCGCGAGCTGGCGCCCGATGGGCCACCGCTGACCTTTCGCCAACGCCTCGCCGAGATGCTAGCGCCGCCGAAGAACGATCGCCCGCGTTGACTTTCGCGCGCCCCGCATTTAAGCGCACCCCAGCAAAGGCCGTCCTCGTGGCGGCCGTTTTCTATTTAGACGTGCCCCGGGCAGAATTTTAGGGAATGAACGATGAAGCGGACCTTTCAGCCGAGCAATCTGGTGCGCGCACGCCGCCACGGGTTCCGCTCGCGCATGGCGACGCCGGGCGGCCGCAACGTGATTCGCGCCCGCCGCAATCGCGGTCGCAAGAAGCTGTCGGCCTAAGCAACCTCCAGATTCGCCGCGATTTTCTCGCGGCGAATTCGGGAAAGCGTGCGCCAATGCCGGGGTTTGTCCTGCAGGTTCGGCCGCGCGACGATGGAAGCCCCGACATGCGTGTCGGCTTCACCGTCACCAAGAAAATCGGCAATGCCGTGGTGCGGAACCGGATGAAACGCCGGTTGCGCGCTTTGGCGCGTGACGTGCTCCCCGATTCGGGCGTGCGCGGCGCCGACCATGTGCTGATCGGCCGCAATGGCGGGATCGAGCGCGATTATGCCGTGCTGCGGGCCGAGTTGGTCAAGGCGCTGGCCAAGGTGGCGCGGTGAACCTCCCCCACAAAACCGTCACCCCGGCCTCGTGCCGGGGCCCACTCGGCGCCTCGCGCAACGCCCAAAGCGCAAAGGCTGCGCGAGCCGCCTGGTGCGCCCCGGCACAAGGCCGGGGTGACGGATGGGCGCATGGTGACGGACCGCAACCATGCTGACTCGCCTCCTCGTCCTGCTCGTCCGCGCCTGGCAGATCGGCCCCTCGGCCGTCCTTCCCCCTTCCTGCCGCTACCAGCCAAGCTGTTCCGCCTATGCAATCACCGCCTTACGTCGCTATGGCGCGGTGAAAGGTGGGTGGTTGGCGGCCAAGCGAATCGCGCGATGCCATCCCTGGGGCGGGTTCGGACCCGATCCTGTGCCCTGAGGACTCCTGCGAGTGACGAACGGATACCGCTAGCGTGAAACAAGATACCCGTAATTTCATCCTGTTCGCGGTGCTCGCCGCGATCATCCTGTTCGGCGGGAATTTCCTGTCGGCGCGCTTCTTCCCGCGTGCGGCGAACCCGCCGGCAACGAAGATGGTCGATGGCAAGAGCCAAATCGTCAACACCCCGACCGGCCCCGCCGCGACGGGTGCCGCCGCGGTGCGCGATCTCAGGGTCGTCCAGGCCGAGAGCCCGCGCGTGCCGATCCGCACCGCCGACCTCCAGGGTTCGATCAACCTCAAGGGCGCGCGGATCGACGATCTGACGCTGACCAAGTACAAGCAGACGATCGACAAGAATTCGCCGCCGATCCGCTTGCTCTCGCCGCGCGGCACCAAGGACGCCTATTTCGCGGGCTTCGGCTGGAACGGCGACGGCGTCACCGTCCCCAATGGCGACACCGTCTTCACCGCGAGCGGCGACGCGCTCACCCCGACGACGCCGGTCACGCTGCGCTGGGCCAATGGCAAGGGCCAGGTCTTCGCGCTGACCTTCGCGGTCGATTCGAAGTACATGTTCACCGTGCGCCAGAGCGTCGGCAATGCCGGCCCCGCGCCGATCGCGCTCCGCCCCTACGCGCTCGTCTCGCGCTCGGGCGTCGGCACCGAGCCCGACACTTGGACCAACCATATCGGCCCGATCGGCGTGTTCGACAAAGGCGCGACCTACGACATCACCTTCGACAATCTGAAGGGCAAGGACGCGACCTTCATGGGCCGCATCTGGGGCAGCAACGCCAAGGCCGGCGACAATTTCTTCGACGCGCAAGGTGGCTGGCTCGGCTTCGGCGACAAATACTTCCTCGCCGCCGTCATCCCCGACCCCAAGGCGCAGGTCCATGCCGGCTTCCACGCCGCCAATGGCGACACTTTCCAGGGCGATTTCACCCAGGCCCCGCGCGTGATCGCGCCGGGCAAGGCGCTCGTTTCGACCGCCAAATTCTTCGCCGGCGCCAAGGAGACCAACACGCTCGACCGCTATGAGGACGCCCAAGGCATCCAGCATTTCGGCAAGGCGATCGACTGGGGCTGGTTCGAGATCCTCGAGAAGCCGATCTTCAAGTACCTCGACTGGCTGTTCCGGATGATCGGCAATTTCGGCGTCGCGATCATCCTGCTCACCGTCACGATCCGCACGCTGATCTTCCCGGTCGCGCAGCGTCAGTTCGCCTCGATGGCGGCGATGAAGGCGATCCAGCCGAAGATGAAGGCGATCCAGGAGAAGCATAAGGACGACAAGGCGCGCGCGCAGCAGGAAGTGATGGCGCTGTACAAGGCCGAAAAGGTCAATCCGCTCGCGGGCTGCCTGCCGACCCTGATCCAGATCCCGATCATGTATTCGCTCTACAAGGTGCTGATGCTGACGATCGAAATGCGCCATCAGCCGTTCGTCGGCTGGATCCACGATCTGTCGGCGGCCGATCCGGCGACGATCCTCAATCTGTTCGGCTATCTGCCGTACCATCTGCCGCCGTTCCTCGCGATCGGCATCGTGCCGGTGCTGCTCGGCATCTCGATGTTCTTCCAGTTCAAGTTGAACCCGGCGCCGATGGACGAGGCGCAGAAGCAGGTGTTCGCGATCATGCCGTGGGTGCTGATGTTCGTAATGGCGCCGTTTGCGGTCGGCCTGCAGGTCTACTGGATCACCTCGAACCTGTGGACCGTCGCGCAGCAGCGTTTGCTGTACGCGCGGCATCCGGGGCTGAAAGAGCCGGCGGTGAAGAAGTGAGCATTTCCCTGCAAATCCTCCCCGGCACGGGGAGGGGGACCGCCAGCCTTCTTCAGGCTGGTGGTGGAGGGGGCGCGCCACAAGCGCTCCACCCGCTGCAC
>NZ_JH584241.1:535466-548370 GCF_000241485.1 Sphingomonas sp. PAMC 26605 | reverse complement strand
TCGGCGATGCGGCTCGAAGGATCGGCGAGCGGCAAGCAGAACGCCAAGCGGCTGCGCAAGCAGATGACACCGCACGAGATTGCGCTTTGGCTGGGATTGCGCGGGAATGAAGCCGGACTGCGCTTTCGCAGACAGCACGCCGTCAATGACTATGTTCTCGATTTCTATCGTGCGCCCGCGCACCTCGTCATCGAGGTCGATGGCGAGGCCCATGCCCGCGGCGATCGGCCGGCGCGTGATGCCGTGCGCGACGCATGGCTGGCTGCGCGGGGATTACAGCTGCTGCGCTATCCGGCGATCGACGTGCTGACGAATTTGGACGACGTAGTGCGTCAGATCCTGGCGATCGCGATCGAGCGACGCGACCGACTTGAGAGCTGACCGCCGACCGCCCCCTCCGTCGCCTTCGGCGCCACCTCCCCCTGGCGGGGGAGGATTGTGCGGAACGCTCGTTCAGACCTCGACGTAGGTCGCTGCAATCTCCACCGGAAAATTCACCGACCGCGCGATGAAGCAATGCGCATGGATCCGCGCATGGATCGCATCGGCCACCCCCAGATCGCTCCCCGCCGCAACCTCGATCCGTGGCCGCAACACCGCCTTCACGAACTGCCCTGCGCCGTCGGCCTCGCTCTCGCCCACGCCGAGCGGATCGTCGCTATAGCCGCTCACCACCACACCCGCGACGCTCGCCAGATGCAGATACCACAGCATGTGGCACCCCGCTAAGCTCGCCAGCAACAGGTCCTCGGGGTTGGGCAACGCCGGATCGCCACCGAGCCGCGGATCGTTCGAACACGCCACCGCCGCCCCGCCCGGCGTGACCAAGTCCCACGTCCGATTATAACCGCGATAGGTAGACGTCCCCGTACCGCGATTCCCCGTCCAGGCGATCCGCGCGGTGAAATCGTGCTGCGTCATCGCTTCCCCTCCACCAGCGCGACGAACGGCTTGGCGAGCCCGTGATACAGCCGCTCGCGGCACACCAGCGTGCTCGCCGCGTCTGCAATCAGCGCGGTCGCGAACAAGGGGAGGATCAGCCCGCGCGCCGCGGTCGCCTCCATCACGATGATCACCGCGGTCAGCGGCGCGCGCACCACGCCGACGAAATAGGCGGTCATCCCGAGCAGCACCACCGCGCCCGCCGGCTGGCCAGCGAACAGCCCGCTCAGCAAATTGCCGAACCCCGCCCCCACCGCGAGCGACGGCGCGAAGATCCCGCCCGGCGCGCCGCTGAGCGTGGTGGCGAGCGCTGCCAGGAACTTGGCCGGCCCGAACCAGTCCGACTGCCCCTGCCCTTCGACCAGCGCACGCGTCGCGCCATAGCCCGTGCCCCAGGTCGCGCCGCCCGTCACGATTCCGAGCACCGCCACGACGAGCCCGCACCCGGCGGCAAACAGGATCGGGTTCGCCCGCGCCGCCGCGATCGGCCGCCAGCGCGCCCCCGCAAAGCCCAGCACCAGTCGCGCGAACAAACCGCCCGCCGCGCCGCCGAGCACGCCCGCAACCGGCGTGATGAGCAGAACCGCCGACACCCCCAGCGTCGCGTGCATCACGCCGAAATAGACGTAATCGCCCGCGATCCCGAGGCTCACCAGGCCGGCGATCATCACCGCGCCCATCACCAGCACCGCGACGCGCTGCTCATACGCCGCGGCAAGCTCCTCGATCGCGAAGGCGACCCCCGCGAGCGGCGTATTGAACGCCGCCGCCACCCCCGCCGCGCCGCCCGCGATCAGCACGCCCGAGGTGATCGGCACGCGGAAATAGCGATGGACCTTGACCATGATCGCCGCGCTGATCTGCACCGTCGGCCCCTCGCGCCCGACCGATGCGCCGCCGAGCAGCATCACGATCGTCAGCACCAGTTTGACGCACGCCGTCCACAGCGAGACGAGCGCGTTGCTCGGCGGCGTATCGGGCGCGCGGCTCGCGGCGATCACCTGCGGGATGCCCGATCCGCGCGCATACGGCGCGGCGCGCCGCGTGACCCACACCACCAGCGCGAACAGCGCCGGCGTCAGAGCGAGCGGCGCATAGGGGAAGCGCGTGACGAAACCGCCAAACGCCCCCTGCGCCCGGTCGCTCGCGCCCGCGAAGACTAACGCCACCAGCCCGAGCAGCACCGCGCCAACCCCGGTCGCGAGCCGCCGGCGCAACCGACCGAGCTGCATCCCGGCCTGGCGCGCACCCCGACGACGCCACACGATCGAGACCAAGCGGACGGCATAAGGCGCATTGCGATTTATGCCCGCGCTCATGCGCGATTGCGGCACGCGACGCTACCCGCGGATGCGGTTGCGCGCCGTTCCCGGCTCGCTTAGGCAGGACCCATGAAATTGATCATCGGCAACAAGGCCTATTCCTCCTGGTCGCTGCGCGGCTGGCTCGCGTGCAAGCAATCGGGTCTGCTGTTCGAGGAAGCGGTCGTCCCGCTCTACGACGCCGAATGGGACAAGCGCCGCGAAGGCGACGAATTCGCGCCATCCTCAGGGAAAGTGCCGATCCTGTGGGACGGCGACGCGGTCGTGTGGGACAGCCTCGCGATCGTCGAATATCTGGCCGAGAAGACTGCGCGAGATTTATTCTGGCCGGCCGACGACGCCGCGCGCGCAATGGCGCGTTCGATGGCGGCGGAAATGCATTCAAGCTTCACCGCGCTGCGCCGCAAGCACAGCATGAACGTCCGCCAGATCTTCCCGCCCGTCGCGCCCGACGCCGACGTGCTCGCCGATCTCGAGCGGATCATGGAGCTGTGGGCACAGGCGCGCGCGCGCTTCGGCGGCGAGGGCGATTTCCTGTTCGGCGCGTTCGGCGCGGCCGACATCATGTACGCGCCGGTCGTGACGCGGATCGTCACCTACAGCCTGCCGATCGCGCGCTTCGCCGCGCCTTATATGGATGCGGTGCTCCACCATCCCTTCCTGCAGGACTGGATCGCCTCGGCGCAGGAAGAGGAATGGGTGATCGAACAGTTCGAGCAGCCCGCCACCGTCTGACCGATTGCGGCGCGTAGCCCGCGAGGCGGCGCTACCAGCGCCCCTGCACCGGCGCATCGAACGGTGGCGGATAGCCCGTCGCATGGGTTTGCGGGATTGTATCGAGGTCGAGCTTGGGCAATGTCGCCTCCATGGATAGCCCCGCCAATTTGCCCGATTGCGTTACCCTCGCCAAGGCGCTGCTCGCCTGCGAGAGCGTGACCCCGGCGCACGGCGCGGTGTTCGACATGGTCGAGGCGGCGCTGTTGCCGCTGGGCTTCACGATCGATCGCTTCACCGTCGGCGAGGCCCCCGACGGCCCGGTCGAGAATTTGCTCGCGACCCGCGCCGGCACCGGCTCGCACCTCGCCTTTGCCGGGCATCTCGACGTCGTGCCCCCCGGCGAGGGCTGGACAACCGGCGCGTTCGCGCCCGAGATCCGCGGCGACCTGCTCTACGGTCGCGGCGCGGTCGACATGAAGGGGGCGATCGCCGCGTTCATCGCCGCGATCCCGGCCGAGGCGGGCGCCCCGCTCAGCCTGATCCTGACCGGCGACGAAGAGGGCCCTGCGACCTATGGCACGCGCGCGCTTATCGCGCGGATGGCGGCGACCGGGGTGAAGCCCGATTTCTGCCTGGTCGGCGAACCGACCTCGGCGACAAGGCTCGGCGACATGATCAAGATCGGCCGCCGCGGCTCGGTCAATCTGTGGATCGAGGTGGCCGGAAAGCAGGGCCATGTCGCCTACCCGCAGCTCGCCGACAATCCGATCCCGCGCCTCGTCGCAATGCTCGCGGAACTCGACGCGCTCGTGCTCGACACCGGCAATGCCTGGTTCCAGCCGTCGAACATCGAGGTGACTGACATCACTGTCGGCAACCCTGCGACCAACGTCATCCCGGCCAAGGCCAGCGCGCGCCTCAGCATCCGCTTCAACGACGAACAAACCGGCGCGGGTCTGGTCGAGCGGATCGAGACGCTAGTCCATCGCCACGATCCCGCCGCCACGGTCGTCGCGCGGATATCGGGCGAGGCGTTCCTCACCGCACCCGGCGCATTCTCGACGCTGATCGGCGCCGCGATCGAAACGCAGACCGGGCTGGTGCCCGAGCTTTCGACCACCGGCGGAACGTCCGACGCGCGCTTCCTGTCGGCGCTGTGCCCCACGGTCGAGTTCGGACTGGTAAACGCCACGATGCACAAGCTCGACGAGGCCGTGGCGCTTTCGGACCTCACCGCGCTGACCGCGATCTATGCCGAGATCATCGCCCGGACGGCACGGCTTTAACCGATTCCAAAACATCGCGATTGGGCGCGACTCGCGGAGATTCCTAGGTTTTCATGGACGCGAGTCGGCGAATGCGGTAAGCTTCGCCTTAACCTTAACGGCGCGCGGGCATGGCGATCGATCCCTGGTTCTTCTTTGCGATCGCGTGCAGCCTGGCCGGCTATGGCCTGTATCTGGTCGGTCTGCGTCGGCATCTGGTGCAGCCCAACCGCGCCTCCTGGCTGATCTGGAGCGCCGCGACGACGGTCGAGGCGGCGACCTATGCCGCAGTCAATCCGAACGCGCTGCCGGGCTGGGTGTTCGCGCTGTCGGCGCTCGCCTGCGGCGCGGTGACGATCGGCATCTGGCGGCGCTCGATCTGGAGCGTGCCGTCGCGCGGCGAACTGTTCTGCACCGCCGCCTGCCTCGCTGCGCTGACGCTGTGGATCGTCTCGCGCAATGCCTTCTGGGCGCACATGCTCGTCGTCGTCGCGGTCCCGGTGAGCTTCTGGCCGACCTGGCAGAGCGTGCTGCAGGACCGCACGCGCGAACGCTCGCCCGCCTGGGGGCTATGGTCGATCGGCGATCTCGCCACGTTGCTGGTCGCGACGCGCAGTGGCGACCAGCACGTCGGCGAATATGCCTATATCCTCGTCGAATTGCTGTGCCACGCCAGCGTGTGGTTCATGGTCGGCCTGGCGACGATCAATCCGCTCCGTTCGCTCGGCTTCCGCCAGGGCCGCTTCTACGTACTCGACGCCTACGGCCCCGCCGCCAGTCTGTTCGCGGTCGGCGAGACGCATCTCGGCAAGGCGGTCTATGCCGCGCAGGGCTTTGCCGAGGGCGAGGCGATCATCCGCTTCACCGGCCGCCGCTTCCGCGCCGACCGCGTGCCGAGCCTGATGCGCGGATCGAGCGACCGTTTCGTCCAGGTCACCCCGCAACATTTCATGGGGCCGTCGGGCAAGATCGACGATCTGATCAACCATAGCTGCGATCCCAACGCGGGGCTTCGCTTCGCCGGCGGCAGCGTGACGCTGATCGCGGTGCGCGACATCGCGGCCGGCGAGGAGATCAGCTGGGACTATTCGACGACGCTTGCCGAATCGAACTGGCACATGATCTGCCAGTGCCGCAGCGCCGACTGCCGGCGCGTGATCGGCAATTTCTCGACGCTGTCGCTCGAGCGGCAGGAATGGTTCCGCGCGCGCAACCTCGTCGCACCCTATCTGCGCCGCCGCGACGCCGTCGCGCGCGACCGAGCGGCGTAACGCACCGGCTTACCCGCTAAGTAGCGCCCGGATCCTAGTCGCCAGCATGTCGATCGCGAACGGCTTGGCGAGCACCGCCATCCCCGGTCCGAGCGCGCTGTCGCCAACCACCGGCGCCTCGGCAAAGCCGGTGATGAACAGCACCGGCAAGGTCGGCTGCGCGACGCGCGCAGCATCGGCGACCTGCCGGCCGTTAAGCTCGCCGCGCAACCCGACATCGGTCACCAGCAAGTCGATCCGCTGCGCCGAGTGCAGTAACTCGAGCGCCGCCGCGCCGCTTTCCGCCTCGAGCGCGACATAGCCGAGGTCGCCAAGCACCTCGCACACCAGCATCCGCACGGTCGGCTCGTCATCGACGACCAGCACGGTTTCGCCGCCCCGGACCGCGTCCAGAAGGAACCCGGCCTGGTCGGGAACGGCATCGCCCTGCGCGCCGTCATGCCGCGGCAGATACAGGCACATCGTCGTCCCCTCGCCGAGCGTGGAGTGAATCTGCACCTGCCCGCCCGATTGCCGGACGAAGCCGTAGATCATCGACAGGCCGAGCCCCGTCCCCTGCCCGATCGGCTTGGTGGTGAAGAACGGGTCGAACGCGCGGGCGATCACCTCGGGGCTCATCCCCGTTCCCGAATCCGCGACGCACAGCACGAGATACGCGCCGGGCGCGAGATCACGAGCCGCCGCCGCGGCCGGATCGAGGGTCTCGTTATGCGTCGTGATCCGCACGGTTCCACCCGCCGGGCTCGCATCGCGCGCATTGATGCACAGGTTGAGCAATGCGTTCTCGAGCTGATTGGCATCGGCCAGCACCGGCCAGCTTTCGGCCAGGACGGCGATCTCGAGCGCGATCGAGGGGCCGAGCGTGCCGCGTACGAGATCCTCGATCCCGGCGATCAGCTGCGGGACATCGACCGGGCGCGGATCGAGCGGCTGGCGGCGCGAGAAAGCCAGCAGCCGGTGCGTCAACGCCGCTGCGCGTACCACACCCGCCTGCGCCGCGTCGATGTAGCGCGGCAGGTCCTCGCTCCGCCCCTGGGTGACGCGCAATTGCATCAGCTCGAGCGCGCCGGAAATCCCCGTCAGCAGATTGTTGAAATCGTGCGCGAGGCCACCGGTGAGCTGCCCGACCGCTTCCATCTTCTGCGCCTGGCGCAGCCGCGCCTCGAGCTCGCGCTGGCGACTGACATCGACGCCGACGCCGACGACGGTCGCCGGCATCCCGGCGGCATCGTGCTGGACATGGTTGCGCGCCATCACCCACCGGATTGTGCCGTCGGGCATGCACAAGCGATACTCATGGGCGCCGTCTTGGCCGGTTTCCTCCGCCAGCGTGATCGCAGCGCGCAGGATCGGGCGATCGTCGGGATGGACGCGCGCCGCAATATCGGCGAGCGAGACGCCGCGCTCCATCTGCTCGGCCGTAAATCCATACAGCTCGGCAAAACCGATCTCGCTCTCGAAGCGGTCGCGCGCGACGTCGTAGGTCCACACGCCGACGCCATCCATCGCGCTCAGCACCATCCGCGTCTGCGCGTCGGCGGCGCGGCGGGCAGCCTGATGCCGCCGCTCTTCGGTTATGTCGCGCGCGGTCGAATAGAGCCGGTCGCCGACGAGCGTCGTCTGCCATGCGAAGGTGCGATAGCCGCCGTCGCGCGTGCGCAGCCGCTTTTCGAGCCGGTGCGTCGTCCCGCTCGCGGCGATCCGCGCGATGTCGGCGGCGCTGCCGCCCGTATCGTCGGGATGCCGCAACCACTGGGTGTCGCGCCCGACAATGTCCTCGGTCGGCCAGCCGAGCAGACGCTCCCACGCCGGATTGACCGCGACCCAACAGCCGTCCTGCGTCGCGATGCCGAGCAGGTCGGTGCTGACCTCCCATAATTGATCGCGCTCCGCGGTGCGCGCGGCGACCTTGCGCGCGAGATCCATGTTGAGCGCGCGCAATTCGGTCACCGCGCGGACCCGCGCGACGGCGTCCCAGCAGAGTTCGGCGACTTCCTCGACGAGCGCGACTTCGCCGCGCGTCCAGGCGCGCGGTTCGGCATGGCTGATATAGAGCGCCCCTTGCAGCGTACCTCCACGCACCAACGGGACGCTCAGCCCTGCCTTGGTCCCGGTTGCGCCAAGCACGGCTTCCGGTGGCGCGTCCGAATCCTCCGGGGTGCTGAACGCCAGCGTGTTGCCGAGCCGCACCGTCGTGCCGACCTCCTTGCCAAACGCGACCGAAGGTATTGTACCGGTCAGCGGCGGTAGCCGTTGACTGATCCAGCAAGCGCCGTATTTCAGCACATCGTCGGACGTAACCTCGAAAAAGCCGACGCGATCGACCTTCAAGAACTTGCCCAACGTCTCTGCAGTATGCTGCATGACGTCGTCCGGGCTGGGCTGAACACGCTGCTCTTCGACCAGAGTAAGGATGAAGTCGCGTTCGCGCTTCGCTGCGCGCAAGGCGTGTTCGGTCTCGACATAGCTCGTGACCTCGAGTCCTTGATTGAACAGGCCACAGACCGTGCCATCCTCGTCTTGGATCGGCGAGATATTGTAGGTCCAATAGGTGAGCGTCGGGACCCCGTCCCGGATCATCGTCACGGGTTGCGCCGAGAAGGTCGCGCCTTCGCCGGTCTCGAAGGTCCGGCGGAAATGCGGCTCGATCATCGGCCACAATTCGGGCCGCGTCTCCGCCACCGGACGCGCGAGCTTGGCCGAAGCAGCATCCGCCATGCCGGTCCACGCGTCGTTGTAGATCAGCCAGAAATCGGCGCCCCAATAGACCGCGCTGGGGAACCGCGCGCGCAGGCATAGGCTGACGCTGAGCTTGAGCGCCGCGGGCCAATCCTCTGGCGGCCCAAGCGGATGACCGTTCCAGTTGCGGGTGCGCAACAGCGTGGCGATCGGGCCGGCTCCGTCGAGAAAACGCAGCTTAGCCGAGAGCGACTCGACATTCGACTTCGGGACGAAATCTCGTACGGGATGGTCGACGGCCATAGGCTCTAATCTCGCACACGGGCTCGCGACGCCGGATGGCGGCCGCCAACCGTGCGGGCTCATGGCAACGCTGTCAATACGCCAATCGGCGCGCGCGTCAGGAAGCTTTCTCGGAGCGCCTCACAAGGCGCCGAGATCGATCTCGGCAAACCGATCGACCACGGCATTGGCCTCGGGCATCGGATATTTGAGCCCCGTCGCGCAGTTGAACAGCACGACGCGTTCGTCCTCGTCGACCTCGCCGCTGCGCAATGCCTCGCGATACGCGGCGAGCGTCGCGCCGCCTTCAGGGCAGAGCAGCAGCCCGTCCTTCTTGGCGCAATCGTCGACCGCTTTCAGGATCGCAGGATCGCCGACGCCGAGCGCCTTGCCGCCGCTTTCGCGCACCGCCCGCAGGATCAGGAAATCGCCGACCGCCTTCGGCACGCGGATGCCAGCGGCGACGGTCGCGGCGCCCTCCCAGCGCTCGGCATGCTCCTCGCCCGCCTCGAACGCGCGGACGATCGGCGCGCAGCCGCTCGCCTGGACGGCGTACATGCGCGGGCGCTCGGAGCCGATCCAGCCGAGCTTCTCGAGCTCGTCGAACGCCTTCCACATGCCGATCAGCCCGGTGCCGCCGCCGGTCGGGTAGAAGATCGCATCGGGGAGCTTCCAGCCAAACTGCGCGGCGAGTTCGAGCCCCATCGTCTTCTTGCCCTCAATTCTGTAGGGCTCCTTGAGCGTCGAGAAATCGAACCAGCGGCCCTCGGCGGCGCCGCGCCCGACGATCGCGCCGCAATCGTCGATCTGCCCGTTGACGCGGTAGACGCGCGCGCCCCGCGCGGCGATCTCGCGGATATTGACCTCGGGGGTTTCCTCGGGCGCGAGCACGATCGTCTCGATCCCGCAGCGCGTCGCATAGGCCGCAAGCGCGGCGCCGGCATTGCCGTTGGTCGGCATCGCGATCCGGGTGATGCCCAGCTCCTTCGCCATCGCCACCGCCATCACCAGGCCGCGCGCCTTGAACGATCCGGTCGGCAGGCGGCCCTCGTCCTTGACCAACACGTTGGGGCTGCCCGCGCTCTTGGGGATCGCCACCAGCGGCGTCTCGATCTCGCCGAGGCTGACGATGTTCTCGGTCCGCCGCACCGGCAGCAGCTCGCGCCAGCGCCACAGATCGGTCTGCCGCGCCTCGAGCGTCGCCTGGGGAAGCGCGGCTTTGACCGCCTCCAGATCGTAGCGCACCAGCAACGGTCGTCCGACACGCGACAGGCCGTGGAGCTGGTCGGCATCGTAGCGCTCACCGGTCATCGAGCATTCGAGATGCGTGACGAAGGTGGGGCGATCGGCGGTAAGGTTTGAATTGATCACCACTTGCCCCCCGCCGCTTCGATCGCCTTCAGCAGCGCGCGCTTGCTTTCGGTGCGGCGGTTGCCGGCGTTGCGCGGGAGTTCGGTGATCCCGGTCTCGGCGCGTCGGCGGGCGACATAGGCGGCAAAGTCTTCAAACGGGATCGGGTCCCGCGATGTCGTCGATACCATAATCACCTACCGTTTCTTCGCGTACACGCCGATCTAGGTAGGCGCGATCGAGATTGCTGTGAAGCGCCAGCAGCTTCGTGGCCTGATGCCGCATTTCCGGTGCTGTTCCCGACGCGAACTGACCCATCCTGTCGGCGATGATGTCTTCGATCGAGATGATCGAGGCTATGCCGTCGTCGCCGAAGCTCATCAACACCACTCGGTCACGATCGGCCAACCCGTCGAGCAGGACCCGGGAAACGACCTCGAACCCGAGCGCGAGGTCGGGATGAATCCATCCCCGGGTCGCCATCCCCGGGCCCGACGGCTTTACGAAGCCCAGGTCGCGCAAAGCGCTTTCGAAGACTTCCTGGCGAGCCGTCGAGACGTCGAAGTCCCCGGTCATCAAAGCGCTGCCGCTGAACAGTTCGACTGCGGCGCCGCCGACAAGGATCGGGGCGGCGAAGCCCTGCGCCGTCACCAGGCTGCTCGCCCGTGCGAACATGCGAAGGGCAGCTTCGAATTCAGGCCGGTAATCCGCCGTCATCATCGCCGCCCTCCGGGTTGACTACCCCGCCTTCGCCACACCCACCAACGCCGGCCGCAGCAGGCGGTCCTTGATCATGTATCCCGCCTGCATTTCTTGGACGACGGTGCCGGGCGCCTGGTCGCTCGGCAGTTCGAACATCGCCTGGTGGAAATTGGGGTCGAGCTTCTCGCCGATCGCCACCATCTTCTTGATGCCGTGGCGCTGGAACACCGCCTCGAGCTCGCGGCCCGTGGCTTCAAGGCCCGCGACGAGGCCCTTCATCTTCTCGTCGGCGCGCAGCTCGGCCGGGATTGCCTCGAGCCCACGCGCGAGATTGTCGGCAACCGACAGCAGGTCGCGCGCGAAGTTGGTCGCGGCGTAGGCCCGCGCGTCGGCGGTTTCCTTCTCGGCGCGGCGGCGGACGTTCTGCGCCTCGGCATGCGCGTACAAAACGGCGGCCTTCGATTCGGCGAGCTCGGCGCGCAGCTTGGCGGTCTCGTCATGCTCGGCGACCTCGGGCGCCGCTGCGGCGGTTTCTTCGCGCAGCTCGGCCGCGTCGTTCGCAGCGATGGTGTTTTCGTCTTCGATCATGTCGTCCCTAGTCCATTCAAGCCATCAGCCGCGCGAGTGTCGCGGCGGTATAATCCACCATGGGCACGACGCGCGCATAGTTCAACCGCGTCGGCCCGATCACGCCGACCACGCCGACCACGCGACCGTCCAATCCGCGGAACGGTTTGGCGATCACCGACGAGCCCGACAGCGAGAACAATTTGGTCTCGGCGCCGATGAAGATCCGCGTCGCATCGCCCGCGCTGGCATTGTCGAGCAGCCGCGCAATGTCCTGCTTGCCCTCGAGATCGTCGAGCAATTCGCGCACGCGTTCGAGATCGGCGGCGGCGGCGTCGTCGATCAGCCGCGCCTGGCCGCGCACGATCAGCACCGGGCGGCGCTCGCCATCCTCGCTCCAGATCGCGAGGCCGCGCTCGATCAGCGTGCGCGCGGCGCCGTCGAGCTCGGCGCGTTCGGCGAGCAATTCGCGCTCGATTTTCGCGCGCGCCTCGAACAGCGTCAGGCCGCCGAGCATCGCGCTCATGTAATTGCCCGCCTCGATCAGCGCGGAGAGCGGCAAGCCCGCGGGCAGATCGATCACGCGGTTCTCGATCGAGCCGTCCTCACCGACGAGCACCGCGAGCGCCTTGTCCGCGGACAAGGGCACGAAGCTCATCTGGCGCAGCACCAGCTCGCGCTTTGCCACCATCACCATGCCGGCGCAGGCCGACAGGCCGGAGAGCGCGGCGGTGGTGGCGGCGATCGCCTGCTCGACCGGGCCGGTCTGGACGAGCTGGCGCTCGATCGCGGCACGTTCCTCGGCCGAGGGTTCGAGCGCCTGCATCATGCCGTCGACGAACAGCCTGAGGCCGGTCTCGGTCGGCATCCGGCCTGCGCTGGTGTGCGGCGCGGCGAGCAGGCCGAGCTCCTCGAGATCCTGCATGACGTTGCGGATCGACGCCGGCGACAGATTGAGCCCCGACAGATGCGCGATCGTGCGCGACCCGATCGGCGCGCCGGTGTCGAGATAGCTCTGCACCACGACGCGAAACACGTCGCGCGCGCGGTCGTTGAGCTCGGTGATCGGGGGCAGCGGCATGGGACCTATATGGGGCGGTGCGGCGCGGGGCTCAACCGGTTGCGTGTTGCGACCAACGGTGCGTTGGTTGACTCGATTGACCCCCGGAGCGAAAATGACCGGCCGGATCGTTTCCATTTCTGCGACGATCGACATTCGTCGCCAACCGCTCGCCGGGGCGGGTCGGGACTAGACAGCCGACGATATCAAAGAGCCGGATACGGACATACCATAACAGCGCCATGTAGGACAGCGGCAAGCCCGCCCGGCGAAAGCTGGGGTCTCACGTTTCCCGGGCACGCGCGCCGCAGGAGATCCCAGCTTTCGCTGGGATGACGGGGTGGCGCAACGGCGGGGATGCCAGAGGACCGAAGCTCGACTGTGCGCGGCCGCCCCACCACGTCACCCCAGCGCAAGCTGGGGTCTCCCGATGTCCGCGCTGTGGCGCCGAGCTAGCGGTCCCGATCGTCGCGATCGGGATCGCGCGTCACGGTCCATTCCTGCTCGAACAGCGCCGAATCGGCGACCTTGCGCCCGCTCGCGTCGCGCGCCGGACGGAAGCGGACGTGCTGTAGGGCCAACGCGCACGTCGCCGCATCGAGCGCGCGATTGCCGCTCGACTTGGCGACGCGACAGTCGCTCAGCCGCCCGTTGACGCCGATCGTTGCGTGATAGGTGACCGTTCCCGCCGCCTGCGATTCGTATACGTCACGCGGCAGGTCGCGGTAGCGCAATTCATTGCTGATC
>NZ_JH584241.1:528699-534538 GCF_000241485.1 Sphingomonas sp. PAMC 26605 | reverse complement strand
TGAGGTTGGGCGGCGACGCAGCGCCTTCCTTGCGCTTCTCGGCCGGTTTGGGCGCAGGCACCGGATCGGGCTTGGGCGGCGGCGAGTCGGGCAGGATCGAGATCACCGTCAGATCGTCGACGATGCGCCGCGGAAAATCGACGCCGAGCCCCATCACCAGCCCATAGCCGATCAGGGCGACCAGCACGGCCGCGCCGCCCGCGCCGATCATCCGGTCCTGTCGTGTCGCTGCTGCGTAACCCGTCATGTCTGTGCTTCGTCCTTGGCCCCGAATGTGGGCATCCGCCGCCCTCAGCCAAGGGGTGACACCCGCCCAACGCACAGCTAGGGCGACTCGATCATTTCAGGAGACTCCCCATGCGCCCCAGCGGCCGCACCCCCGACCAGATGCGCGCGATCACGATCGAGCCGCGCTTCACCAAACATGCCGAAGGGTCGGTGCTGATCGGCTTCGGCGACACCAAGGTGCTGGTCACGGCGTCGATCGAGGAGAAGGTCCCGCCGTTCCTGCGCGGCAAGGGCGAAGGCTGGGTCACCGCCGAATACGGCATGCTCCCGCGCGCCACGCACACGCGCGGCAGCCGCGAAGCCGCCAAGGGCAAGCAGTCGGGCCGGACGCAGGAAATCCAGCGGCTGATCGGGCGTTCGCTCCGCGCCGTGACCGACCTCAAGCTGCTCGGCGAGCGCCAGATCGTGCTCGATTGCGACGTGATCCAGGCCGATGGCGGGACGCGCACCGCGTCGATCTCGGGCGCGTGGGTCGCGCTGCGGCTGGCGATCGACGGGCTGATGGCGAGCGGCAAGCTCGCCGCCGACCCGCTGACGCAGAAGGTCGCGGCGATCAGTTGCGGGATCTACCAGGGCACGCCGGTGCTCGACCTCGATTACGACGAGGATTCGAACGCCGACGCCGACGCGAACTTCGTGCTGCTCGAGAACGGCAACATCGCCGAAGTCCAGGCGACCGCCGAGGGCGCGACCTATGACGAGGAGGCGCTCCTGCGCCTGCTGCGTCTCGCCCGGATCGGCTGCACCGAGATCTTTGCTGCACAAGCCAAGGCGGTCGCAAAATGACGCAAGAGGTCGCGCCGCAGGCCATTCGCAAGCTCAGCCCCGGCAAGCTCGTCATCGCCAGCCATAACGCCGGCAAGGTGCGCGAGATCGGCGCGCTGCTCGCCGAGCATGGCATCGAGGCGATCTCGGCGGCCGACCTCGACCTCCCCGAGCCCGACGAGACCGGCACGACCTTCGTCGCCAATGCCGAATTGAAGGCGTTGCAGGCGGCGGACCTGTCGGGTCTCCCCGCGCTCGCCGACGATAGCGGGCTGTGCGTCGAGGCGCTCGGTGGCGATCCCGGCGTCTATACCGCCAATTGGGCGGAGACGCCGAACGGGCGCGACTGGACGCTGGCAATGACCAAGGTCGAGCAGGCGCTCGCGACCAAGGGTCCCGACGCCAGCCGCAGCGCGCACTTCGTCTGCGTGCTCGCGCTTGCCTGGCCCGACGGGCATGTGCAGTGGTTCGAGGGGCGCGCCGAGGGCACGCTGACCTGGCCGCCGCGCGGTGATGTCGGCTTCGGCTATGATCCGGTGTTCGTGCCTGCAGGTGGCGACCAGACCTATGCCGAGATGGACCCGGCGCAGAAGCATGCGATCAGCCACCGGGCGGATGCGTTCGCGCAGCTGATAGCGGCGGTGCTCTAGGCTCGCCTGATCGCACGCATCTGTTCCCCGGCGAAGGCCGGGGCCCAGGTGCGACGGCTTCAACAGGCGCGCGTTACGCCAGCCTCAGGCTGCACCACGCCTGGGCCCCGGCCTTCGCCGGGGAACGGAAGCCGGGACGCCCCAGGCGGAAGCGCGCTTAGTCCGCCACGCGCCGCCCCACCACGTTCCCCGGCGGCGAATAGCGGCACACCAGATAATCGTCGCGCGTGCTGCTCGCGAGTGCGCAACCGACCTGGGTCGTGCGCCGCCAGATCATCTGCGTGTAGTGCCCGACATCCTGCCAGCGTCCGGTCGTGCTGATGTCGGGCACCGCGCCGGCACGGTAGAAGCGCCGTTCGTCGGCCCACAGCCGCACCATCTCGTCATAGCGATACGCCCCGCGCGACCCCATGAAGAGGTTCTCGCCCTCGGGGATGCGCCCGCGCACGCCGGTCGAATGCCTGAAGTCGCGCGTCGCGGCGAGGACCGCGGCATAGCGCGCGGCGTCGGCGGCGAGTTCGTCGCTCCACGTCAGCGGCAGCGCGCCGACCGCCGCGCGCGCGGCGTTGTGCTCGACCAGCGCCGCGCGCCGCAGCAGCGAGTCGCCGCGCGGCGCGGGGCGATCGTCGGGGCGCAACTCGGTCACGCGCGGCGGTTCGTCGGGATTGGAGGCGGCACATCCCGCCAGCATCACAAGCGCTGCGAGAGCCAGGCGGTGAACGCGCATCTTTCGTAATCTCCCCGAGACGCCCATAGGCTCCCGTTGATGAATGCCCCCGAAACGCCCCCCCTAACACCGCCGCTCGCGCTTTATGTCCATTGGCCGTTCTGCGTCTCGAAATGCCCCTATTGCGATTTCAACAGCCATGTCCGCGAAAGCGTCGACCAGGCGGCGTGGCGCGACGCGCTGCTTGCCGATCTCGCTTATGAGGCCGCGGCGCTGCCGGGGCGGCGGCTCGGCTCGATCTTCTTCGGCGGCGGCACGCCCTCGCTGATGCCGCCGGCGACGGTTGCGGCGATCATCGATGCGGCGACCGCCCATTGGCCGCCCGAAAGCGATATCGAGATCACGCTCGAGGCCAATCCCTCCTCGGTCGAGGCGGCGCGCTTCGCCGATCTCGCGCGCGCCGGGGTCAACCGCGTGTCGCTCGGGCTGCAGGCGCTCGACGACGAAGCCCTGGTGTTCCTGGGTCGCGCGCACGGCATCGAGGAGGGGCTTGCCGCGCTCGCGACGGCGCAGGCGGCGTTCGCGCGCGTCAGCTTCGATCTGATCTACGCCCGCCCAGGGCAGAGCCTCGCCGCCTGGGACGCGGAGCTTGCCCGCGCGCTGTCGTTCGGAACCGAGCATCTCTCGCTCTACCAGCTGACGATCGAACCCGGCACGCGCTTCGCGACCGAAGCGGCGGCGGGGCGGATCGTCATTCCCGATGGCGATTCCGCGGCCGACCTGTTCGAGGCGACGCGCGCGGCGACCGCGGCGGCGGGGCTGCCGGCGTACGAGATTTCGAACCATGCGCGGCTCGGCGCGGAGAGCCGGCACAACCTCGTTTACTGGCGCTACCGGGATTATGCCGGGGTCGGGCCGGGCGCGCACGGGCGCCGAGGCGGGCTGGCGACGGCGCGGCACAAGAAGCCCGAGAACTGGATCGGCGCGGTCGCGCGCAACGGCCACGGCGCGCAGATCGAGCAGCCGCTGGTGCCGAGCGAACGTTCGACCGAAGCGCTGCTGATGGGGCTGCGGTTGCGCGAGGGGGTCGACCTCGCGCGGATCGCCGGGCTGGGCGAGACGAACGTGGACGCGCTGATCGACTGGCCCGCCGCGGCCAGGCTTGAAACGCAACGCCTGCTCGCACGCTCTGGTGATCATCTGCGCGTCACCGAAGCCGGGATGCTCCTCCTCGACGCGATCCTGCCGCTCATAGTCATAAGCCCCTCCCCTTCAGGGGAGGGGTAGGGGGTGGGGGGAGCCTCGCAGAGACTGGCGGCCATTACTTCCCCACCCCAACCCCTCCCCTGAAGGGGAGGGGCTTATAGCGCGTCAGAACCCGCTCGGCGCCGGCGATACCGTCACCGTCGTCCCGCCGCGAATCTCCTGCACCTCGAGCGCGCGCTCGGCGACATTGTCGCGACCGAAGCGGAACGCGCCGTCGATCCCGGCGAAACCGCCGCGATCCTTGAGCCGGTCCTCGGGGAACGCCGTCCCCATCGGCCAGTCGCGCATGATGCGGATCGTCAGCAGCACCGCGTCATAGCCGAGGCTCGACAGCCGGAACGGCGCCGCACCGAAGCGTGCGCGATATTTGGCGGCATATTGGCGGTACAGCCCATCCGACACGCTCGCGAACCACGCCCCCTCGAGCGCGGGCTTGCTCGCGATCGACGCTTCCGAGTTCCACAATTCGGTGCCGAGGATATGCGCCCCGCCCATCCCGTTGCGGCGCAGCACCGGCACGCCCGCCGCCGCGGCATTGCCGCCATCGGCGATCAGGATCGCCTGATACGGCGCGCTCTTGGCGATCCGCGCGATCGCCGCGGTCATCGATCCCGGCGCGCGATCATAGGTCTGCAGCGCGCCGACGCGCCCGCCCGCCGATTCGACCGCGCGCAGGAAGGCGGTCGAGGCGCGCTCGCCGTACATGCCGTTGGGGACGAGGCCGCCGAAGCTCGTCACGCCCTGGTCGTGCGCGTAGTTGACGACGCGGATGATCGACTGGGCGGGCACATAGCCCATCAGATAGGCGCCATTGCCCGCCGCGGTCGCGTCGTTCGAGAAGCTCACCACGGGAACGCCGGCGCGATGCGCGATCGGCGTCACCGCGCGGACGTCGTCGGCGAGCAGCGGCCCGAGGATCAGCTGGTTGCCGTCGGCGAGCGCGCGCTGCGCGGCGAGTGCGGCGCCTGCGGCGGTGTCATAGCTGGTGATGCGGACGCGTTCGTTGCGCGAATCGAGCAGCGCCATCTGCGTCGCATTGGCCAGACTCTGCCCGACGCCGGCGTTCGCGCCGCTGAGCGGGACGAGCAAGGCGACGCGGTGACGCTGCGTATCGGTCGGGATGCCCGGTTCGACGACGGGCTGTTGCGGCTGGCTCGGACGCTGCGCGCTCGGCCGCCGCGACGGCGGCGGGCCGCCCGGCACGACCGTCTGGCAGCCCGCGAGCAGCACTGCCCCGGCGATCGCCGCCAAGCGGAAAAGCCGCCCAAATCCGATCGGGCGTTGCATGCCCGTGTCCCGCTCTGCCATGACCACTCCCAATGAACCCTGATCTTTCGCCCGGCCTCTACATCGTTGCCACCCCGATCGGCAATCTCGGCGATCTTTCGCCGCGCGCCGCGCACATCCTGGCGCATGCCGCGGTAATCGCCGTCGAGGACAGCCGCGTGACGGGCAAGCTGTTGAATCATATCGGGGTCAAACGGCCGATGACGCCGTATCACGATCACAATGCCGAGGACGTCCGCCCCGGCCTGATCGCGCGGATGGGAAGCGAGGCGGTAGCGCTGGTGTCCGATGCCGGGACGCCGCTGATTTCCGATCCGGGCTACAAGCTGGTCCGCGATGCGCGCGCGGCGGGGCACACGGTGTGGACGATCCCGGGCCCGTGCGCGGCGGTGGCGGCGCTGACGCTCGCCGGGCTGCCGACCGACCGCTTCCTGTTTCTCGGCTTCCTGCCGTCCAAGGCGCAAGCGCGTGCGGCGGCGATCGCCGAAGTGGCGACGATCCGCGCGACGCTGGTGCTCTACGAATCGGGCCCGCGGCTCGGGGTGATGCTCGCGGCGCTCGCCGACGGGCTTGGCGACCGCGAGGCGGCGGTGACGCGCGAGATCACCAAGCATTTCGAGGAAGCGGTGACGGGGACGCTGTCTGAGCTCGCCGCGCGCTATGCCGATGCGCCGCCCAAGGGCGAGATCGTCGTGGTGGTCGCCGGGCCGGGCGCGCCCGAGGCGGCGAGCGCGACGGATGCCGACAGCGCGCTCGCCGAGGCGCTGACGCGGCTGTCGACCGGGCAGGCGGCAAGCGAGGTGGCCAAGGCGCTGGGACTCGACCGGAAGGCGCTCTACGCGCGGGCGCTGGAGTTGAAGGCGGACACAGAAAAGCCCCTCCCCTTCAGGGGAGGGGTTGGGGTGGGCAGGTAAAT
>NZ_JH584241.1:525532-528679 GCF_000241485.1 Sphingomonas sp. PAMC 26605 | reverse complement strand
CCCCAGCCCCTCCCCTGAAGGGGAGGGGAGCGACACGCGATCGCCGCCTCGCCGAAGCCGCCGGCCGCCGTGGCGAGCGCTTGGCCGGCTGGTGGCTCCGCCTCAAGGGCTGGCAGATCCTCGCGCGCCGCGTGCGCACCCCCGCCGGTGAAGTCGATCTGATCGCGCGCAAGGGCACGCTGGTCGCCTTCGTCGAGGTCAAAATGCGCGCCACCGCCGCCGAGCTCGATTTCGCGATCGACGAGCGCCGCCTCGCGCGCGTCGCCGCGGCGGCCGAATTTCTGATGCCGAGCTATGCCGGCCCCGGCGACGACATCCGCGTCGATGTCATCCTGCTCGCACCGGGCGCGCGCCCGCGCCACATCGAGAATGCCTGGATCGGGTGACATCGCCGGCTTGGCACCCTAGATGCGCTCTGCCCCGACCGTCATGCCAGCGCAGGCTGGTATCGCGCGGTCGGGAGCATAGCGCCCGCACCCCAGAGACCCCAGCCTCCGCCGGGGTGACGGCACGCGGCAGGAGTCGAACATGTCCCTCACTGTCGCCGTCCAGATGGATCCGATCGCGCAGATCAACATCGCGGGCGATTCGACCTTCGCGCTGATGCTCGCGGCGCAGGAGCGCGGGCACCGGCTGTTCCACTACAATGCCGAAGACCTGAACTATGCGAATGGCCGCGTCTGGACCAAGGCCGACCCGGTCACCGTGCAGCGCGTCGTCGGCGATCATTACAGCTTCGGCGAATCGGTCAGCCTCGACCTCGGCGACGACGCCGACGTCGTGCTGATGCGGCAGGACCCGCCGTTCGACCTCGGCTATATCACCGCGACGCATCTGCTCGAGCGGATCGCGCACAAGACGCTGGTGGTGAACGACCCCGCTTCGGTGCGCAACGCGCCCGAGAAGGTGTTCGTGCTCGATTACCCGCAGTTCATGCCGCCGACGCTCGTCACGCGCAGCCTCGACGAAGCGCGCGCCTTCCTCAGCGAACACGGCGAGATCGTGATCAAGCCGCTTCACGGCAATGGCGGCAAGGCGATCTTCAAGGTCGGCTCGGACGGGGCGAACCTGTCGGCGCTGATCGAGGTGTTCAACACGATGTGGCGCGAGCCGCACATGGTCCAGGCGTTCCTCCCCGATGTGGCGAAGGGCGACAAGCGGATCGTTCTGGTCGACGGCGAGGTCGCCGGCGCGATCAACCGGCTGCCCGGCGAAGGCGAGATCCGCTCGAACCTCGCGGTCGGCGGGTCGGCGGTGAAGACCGAGCTGACGGACAAAGAGCGCGAGATCTGTGCGGTGCTCGGGCCCGAACTCAAGCGGCGCGGGCTGCTGTTCGTCGGGATCGACGTGATCGGCGGCGAATGGTTGACCGAGATCAACGTCACCTCGCCGACCGGGATCGTCGCGATCGAGCGCTTCGACGGGACCGATGTCGCGGGGCTGATCTGGGATGCGATCGAGCGGAAGGTTGCAGCGCGTGGGTGAGGCAGCCTCTTCCTTCCCCCCTCCCGCTTGCGAGTTCGAGGTCGACCGCGCCCCGCGCGGTCGAGGATGTGGCGGGGCCACATCCGACCACGAACTGGGTCGGGGGTGGGCGCGCGCTATCAGCGGGTGCTAGCGTTGAAAGCGCGCCCCCCAGCCCCTCCCGCAAGCGGGAGGGGAGTTAGGTAAGTGACCGACTTGATCGTCAACCTCACGGCGTGGGGCGGCTATTTCGGCATCTTCGTGTTGATGGTGCTCGAAAACGTCTTCCCGCCGATCCCCTCCGAAGTGATCATGGGGCTGGGCGGGATCGCGGTCGCGCGCGGGCAGATGACGCTCGTCCCGCTGATCGTCGCGGGCACGGTGGGAACGGTCGTCGGCAATTATTTCTGGTACGCGATCGGCTACCGGCTCGGCTATCAGCGCTTGCGCCCGTTCGTCGATCGCCATGGCCGCTGGCTGACGCTCGACTGGCAGCATGTCGTCGCGCTCGAGGCCTTCTTCCGGTCGCGCGGGCAATGGGTGGTGTTCGTGTTCCGCTTCATGCCGGCGTTCCGCACGATGGTGTCGCTGCCCGCCGGAATGGCGCGGATGTCACACGCCCGCTTCCTGCTGTGGACCGCGGCGGGCTCGGCGATCTGGAACACCGGGCTGGCGTTCGCGGGCTATTATCTCGGCGCCAATTTCCGCGAGCTCGATCGCTTCATCGGCCCCGCCGCGATCGCGCTGACAGTGGCGATCGTGCTCGGCTATCTGTGGCGGCTGCTGCGCTGGAAGCCGCGCGCCTAGGCGCGCGGATGCGCGTTGCGGTAGACGTCGAGCAGATGCGCCGCATCGACCTGCGTGTAGATTTGCGTCGAGCTGAGGCTGGCATGCCCCAGCAATTCCTGCAGCGCGCGCAGATCGGCGCCGCGCCCGAGCAGATGCGTCGCGAACGAATGGCGCAGCGCATGCGGCGTCGTGCGATCGGGCAGACCGAGCCGCACGCGTGCGCCCTGCACCGCCCGGCGCACCAAGCGCGGCGACAGCGGACCGCCCTTCGCGCCGCGGAAGATCGGCGCGTCGCGCGCGGCGCCGTACGGGCTTAGCCGCACATACGCCTCGACCGCCTCACGGACTTGCGGGAGCAAAGGCACGATCCGCGTCTTGTCGCGCTTGCCCGTGACGGCGAGCGTCGCGCCGAGCGGAAGCACCGCGCCGGTCAGCGACAACGCCTCGGCGACGCGCAGCCCCGCGCCGTACAGCAGCAGCAGCACCGCGAGATCGCGCGCGCCGATCCACGGCTCGCTGGCATCGTCAGACACGTCGTCGGCGAGCGCGACCGCCTCGTCGGGCGAGATCGGGCGCGGCACGCCCTTCTTGACGCGCGGGCCCTTGAGCCGCGGCGTGGTGCCCTCGCCCGTCGCGAAGGCGAGGAAGCCGCGCACTGCCGACAGTTCGCGCGCCGCCGAGGCGTTGGTGAGGCCGCCGCCGCGGCGCTCTGCGAGGAAGGCGCGGAGGTCGGCGGTGTCGGTTTTGGCGAGCGCGGCGCGGTCGACCGCTTCGCCCCAATGCTGCGTGAGGAAGCCGCACAGCCGCGTCGCGGTCGCTTCATAGGCGCGCACGGTGTGGACCGAACGGCGCCGGTCGCGCGCGAGGTGGTCGGCGTAGAGGCGGGGGAGGTCG
>NZ_JH584241.1:458760-525512 GCF_000241485.1 Sphingomonas sp. PAMC 26605 | reverse complement strand
GTAACGGGCGCTGGTCTCTGCGAGGCTTCCCCCACCCCAACCCCTCCCCTGAAGGGGAGGGGCTTAAGAACGGGCAACCCTTTGCACCCGCCCGCGCGACCCGCCATATGCGTCGCATGTCCCGCGCCCGCGTCCTCGTCCTCAATTCCGCGCTCGGCCCACTCGATTACCGCGTGCCGCACGGCATGCGCGTCGAGCCGGGCTCGGTCGTCGTCGCGCCGCTCGGCCCGCGGCAGCTGCTCGGCGTGGTGTGGGAGCCAGAGCGGATGCCGTCCGATGCCGAGGTCGGCGATAACCGGCTGCGCAACCTCGTCGGCGTGGTGCCGGTGCCGGCACTCGCCGCGCCGCTCAGACGGCTGATCGAATGGACCGCCGATTATTATCTCGCATCCCCCGCGGCGGTCGTGCGGATGGCGCTATCGTCGACCTCGGCGCTCGAGGGCAGCAAGACGATCACCGAATATCGCGCGACCGGCGAAGTCCCCGCGCGCCTGACGCCGCAACGCGAACAGGCGCTCGAGAAGATCGGCAGCTTCCAGGGGCTGATCCGCGAACTCGCAGCCCTCGGCGAGGTGTCCGACGCGGTGATCCGCGGGCTCGTCAAGGTCGGTGCGCTCGAGGCGGTCGAGGTCGATATCGACAGCCCCTTCCCTGCGCCCGATCCCGACCACGCGATCCCAGCACTCTCGCCCGACCAGCGCGCCGCCTCGGGCACGCTCGTCGCCGACGTTACCGCCCGCGCTTTCGCGCCGACCTTGCTCGACGGCGTCACCGGCTCGGGCAAGACAGAAGTCTATTTCGAGGCGGTCGCCGCCGCGATCCGCGAGGGGCGGCAGTGCCTCGTGCTGCTCCCCGAAATCGCGCTGACCGAGCCCTTCCTCAAGCGCTTCGCCGCGCGCTTCGGCGTCCAGCCGGTCGCGTGGCATTCGGGCCTGCGCCAGTCGCAGCGCCGCCGCGCGTGGCGCGGCATCGCCAGCGGGCAGGCGCTCGTCACCGTCGGCGCGCGCTCGGCGCTGTTCCTGCCCTATGCCAATCTCGGGCTGATCGTCGTCGACGAGGCGCATGAAACTAGCTTCAAGCAGGAAGAAGGCGTGCATTATCACGCCCGCGACGTCGCGGTGATGCGCGGCAAGTTCGAGGAGATCCCGGTGATCCTCGCCTCGGCGACCCCGGCGATCGAGACGCGCCAGCAGGTCGCGCTCGGCCGCTATGCCGAAGTGAAGCTCCCCGGCCGCTGGGGCGCCGCCGAGATGCCCGCGATCGAGGCGATCGACCTGATCGCCGAGCCGCCCGAACGCGGCCGCTGGATCGCGCCGCGGCTGGTCAAGGCGATGGAAGCGACGTTGGAGCGCCGCGAGCAGTCGCTGCTGTTCCTCAATCGCCGCGGCTATGCACCGCTGACGCTGTGCCGCACCTGCGGCCACCGCTTCCAATGCCCCAATTGCACCGCGTGGATGGTCGAGCACCGCCTCGTCCGTCGGCTCGCGTGCCACCATTGCGGGCACACCGAGCCGGTCCCCAAGATCTGCCCCGAATGCCATAACGAGGATACGCTGGCGGCGGTCGGCCCCGGCGTCGAGCGCATCGCCGACGAGGTCACCGCGCTGTTCCCCAACGCCAAGATCGCGGTGGTCACCTCGGACACGATGTGGTCCCCCGCCAAGGCCGCCGAGTTCGTCGCGCGGATGGAGGCGCACGACATCGACATCGTCGTCGGCACGCAGCTGGTGACGAAGGGCTATCACTTCCCCAACCTCACGCTGGTCGGGGTGATCGACGCCGATCTCGGCCTCGACGGCGGCGACCTGCGCGCGAGCGAGCGGACCTTCCAGCAGATCTGCCAGGTCGCCGGCCGCGCTGGGCGCGGCGCCAAGCCGGGGCACGTCTATATCCAGACGCACAGCCCCGATGCGGCGGTGATGAAGGCGCTCGTCTCGGGCGATACCGAAGCGTTCTACAGCGCCGAGACCGAGCATCGCCGTGAGGCCAACGCTCCGCCGTTCGGGCGCTTCGCCGGAATCGTCGTGTCGAGCGAGGACCAGCAGGCCGCGCTCGAGACCGCGCGGCAGATCGGCCGCGCCGCGCCGCAGCTCGGCGAGGCGATGGAGGTCTACGGCCCCGCCCCCGCCCCGCTCGCGATGCTGCGCGGGCGGCACCGCTTCCGGCTGCTGATCCATGCCAAGCGCGGGCTCGCGGTGCAGGACGTGGTGCGCGACTGGCTCGGCGGGCTCGATTGGCCGAGCAAGGTGCGCGTCGTCGTCGACGTCGATCCCTACAGCTTCGTGTAACGCGGCCGGAGCGCCGGTGCTCAGAACGCCAGCGGCGGCGCGGCGATCGACGGGCGCGCGCCTTGCCGGATGCGATCGTTCATCCGGGCGAGCAGGAGCGAGTCGATCGGCGCGTCGAACGCCAGCCCCGCGGTATCGTCGCGGCACCACGCGACCGTCGCGACGACGACCATGTTGCGGATCGTCAGGATCACCGCATTGTCGCGCTGCAGCGGCGGCAAGGCCCCACGGATCATCGCGCCGCGCGTCGAGATATTGGCGATCTCGACCGGCGTCGACGGTACGCCATAGCCGCCCACCGTGCCGCGCAACTCGAAATCATAGCGTCGCGCGCGGCGTTGATCGCGCGATTCCGCGCGCCGCTCGAGCTCGCTCATCGCCAGATTGGCCAAGGCCTCGAGCTGCTGCCGCTCGTGCGGACGCAGATCGTCGCGCGGCGTCGAATCGATCAGGCAGACGGTGCCGATGTTGAAACCGCGCGGCGTCGTCAGCGGCGCCCCGGCGTAGAAGCGGATATGCGGCGCACGCACCACCAGCGCGTTGGCGCTGAACCGAGGGTCGTCGAGCGCGTCGGGGACGACCATCGGCGCATCCGACAGGATCGTATGCGCGCAAAACGCATCCTCGCGCCGCGTTTCGGGAAAGCCGATCCCGCGCCGCGCCTTGAACCATTGCCGATCGTCGTCGACGAACGAGACCGCGCTCGACGGCACGCGGAACACGCTTTGCGCGAGCCGGACCACGTCGTTGAACACCGGCTCGGGCGCGGTGTCGAGGACCGCGTAGCGCAGCAGCTCCTCGAGCCGCTGCGCCTCGTTTTCGGGAACGGGATAAGGCCGGTCGGACAGCATCGCGGACTTTCGCTCACCTCTCTCTTGCTCGGACAGTATCGCTTTCCCCCGGCGCGTATCCTCAGGACAATTACGGTATCGGCCAGCCTCGGGCGGACGCCTGGCCGATCCTTCTGTATAGACGTTTAACCATGCGGCGTTGGCCCTTAAGTAGTTTCCGTCGGATCGCGGCGCGGCGCGACGGCGAAGCGCGGGGTTGCGTCGGGTCGTCCGATCGCGGGCACTTTCTCCTGTCCCCGACGCCGCGTTCCTGTCAGAATCGCGCGCATGCCGATATCGCCCCCGTTCTTCGCTCGACAGATCGCCGCTCGCCCTTCGCGCGCGGGGCAGATGCTCGGGCTGCTCGCCTGGTGCTGGATCGCGCTGCTCGGTGCGATGCTGCTGCCGGCATCGGCGCGCGCCGACGACATCTCCGCCACCGCGCGCGGCGTGGTGCGCGTCGTGACGATCGCGATCGTAGATGACGAGGTGGTCGGCTTCGGCCATGGCAGCGGCTTTGCGGTCGCGCCGAACCGGATCGTCACCAACGCGCATGTCGTCGAACTGCTGGCGCGCTATCCCGGCAACGTCGTGATCGGCATCGTCCCGTCGGAGGGCTCGAAAAGCTATCAGGGCAAGGTCATCGCGCTCGACACGCTCCACGATCTCGCGCTGATCGAATTCACCGGCAAGCCGATCCCGACCACCGCGATCTACACCGGCCCGGTCGACGAAGGCAGCATGGTGACGTCGCTCGGCTATCCCGGCAATGTCGACATGGCGACCGCGAAATCGGCGGTCGACTACATCCATCCGCTCTCGCCGATCCGCTCGGAAGGCGTGTTCTCGGGGCGGCGGCAGATGTCGGGCACCGCGGTGATGCTCCACACCGCACAGATCGCGCGCGGCAATTCGGGCGGGCCCTTGCTCGATCCGTGCGGGCGCGTGATCGGCGTCAATTCGGCGATCACGCGCGGCGAGGAGGGCGATTCGAGCTTCGGCTTCGCGATCGCCAATAGCGAGCTCACCGCCTTCCTGATCCGCGCCAAGCAGAGCTATGCCGCGGTCGGCACGCCGTGCACGAGCATCGCCGATATCGACAAGGTCGATGCGCAGGCCGAAGCCAAGGCCGCCGCGCTCGCCGACGGCGCGCGGCGCGATGCCGCGGGCAAGGCGCTGGTCGCGCGCGATGCCGCCTGGATCGCGGCGCGCGACGCCGCCGACCGGCATCGCGAGAATGTGATGGCGATCGCCACGCTGCTGCTCGTGCTCGGCGCGATGGCGATCGGCGCGGGCGGGCTGCTCGACGCGCAGGCGCTGCGGCGCGGGGCGATCTGGGCATGGGGGATCGGCGCGCTGATGATGGTCGGGGCGGTCGTGCTGTTCGTGCTGCGCCCGACCGGCGCGCCGATGCTCGCCACGGCGACCGAAACCGCGAAGGTCGACCCGCCCGTCGCGGCGATGTCGTCGAGCGCGCCGCTCGGCAAGCTGCTGTGCCGCTTCGTTCCCGAGCGCAGCCGCGTCGTTTCCTCGGCGACGGTCGATACCACGATCGACTGGGGAAAGGCGGGCTGCATGAACGGCCGCACGCAATATGCCGAGAATGGCAGCAAATGGGACCGCATCCTGGTCCCCGCGCAGGAGCAGACCGTCTCGGTGCTGCAGTTCGATCCGGCGACGCGCAGCTATGTCACGACGCGCTACTTCCTCGGGTCGGACCAGATGGACGAGCTCCGGAAAATCCGCTCGCAGGTGACGCTCAAAGCGTGTTCGCCCGACGAGGCCGGGCGCGCGAACCTGGCCACGCAACAGGCGGCGATCCGCACGAGCCTGCCGGCGCGGCCGAACGAGAAGATCGTCTATCAGTGCGAGGCGGCGCCGGCCGGGGCTGTGGCGAGCCCGACGCCATCAGGCGGCTGAGCCGCGGTCGATCCGCGCGGCGAAGCAGCCGGGCTTGGCGTTGTGCGCGTGGAGATAGGTGATGGCGGGGTCGGCGAAGAAGCGGTCGATCGCGGCGGTGAGGTCGCGGCCCGCGACGACGTCGGCGTCGCGCATCATCCCGGCGGCATCGAAGCCGCGCAGCGACAGCAGCCGGATCGCCAATTGCGGCGGGACGCGGTCGGCATAGTGTGCCGCCTGCGCTTCGCCTTCGCGAATGAAGATCGCGTGGCGGGAGCGGTACGGCGTATCGACCGGCAGATGCTCGTAATTGAGCAGTAATACGCTTTCGCCGACCATGGCATCCTCGAGCGACACGCGGCAGGGGAAGCCCGGGCTCGCATCGACCGTCATCCGCAGCGCGCCGTGTTCGCGCAGTGCCGCATCGGACAGGCCGTAGAGCGGGACGAACGGGGCGGGGTCGATCCCGCGGATGACGAAGCCGCTCATTCCACGCCCTCGCGATCGCGCAGCGCGACCTTGCGGTCGATGCCATAGGCGTAGCCGCCGAGCGTTCCGTCGCTGCGCTGCGCGCGGTGGCACGGCACGACGATCGAAACCGGGTTGGCGCCGCACGCGGTTCCGGCGGCGCGCACCGCCTTTGGGTTGCCCACGGCTGCCGCAAGCTCGGCATAGCTGCGCGTCTCGCCCAGCGGGATTTCGCGCAGCGCCTGCCAGATCGCCTCCTGGAACGCGGTGCCGCGGACGTCGAGCGGCAGGTCCTGGTCGCGCTCGGGCGATTCGACGCTGGCGACGACGCGCGCGGCAAGGTCGGCAAGTGCGGCGCCGCCGGGGACGATCTCGGCGTGGGGGAAGCGCGCGCGCAACGCGCCCTCGTCCTCGTCGAACGAGACGCGGCACAGCCCCTTGTCGGTCGCCGCGACGAGCATCGGTCCGAGCGAGGTCTCGACGAGGATCCAGCGGATCGTCACCCCCTCGCCGCCACGCCGCCACGCGCTCGGGCTCATCCCGAGCCGCTTGGCACCCTCCTCGTAGAAGCGGCTCGGCGCGGAATAGCCGGCCTCGTAGATCGCGGCGGTCACGGTGGCCTCCTCGGTCAGCGCGCGCGCGGCGCGACGCGCCATCAGTCCACGCGCATACGCAGCGGGGGTCACGCCGGTCGCGCGTTTGAAGAGGCGGTGAAAATGGTGCGGCGCATAGCCGACGCGTGCCGCGATCGTGTCGAGCGCGACGAGTTCGTCGGCCGCCTCGATCAGCGCGATGGCGCGCGCCACCGCGATCCGGTCTCGGCCGACCTCATCGGGGGTGCAGCGCAGGCACGCCCGAAACCCCGCCTCGCGCGCTTCCTCGGGCGTGCGGTAGAAATCCATGTTCTCGCGTTTGGGGCGGCGCGCCGGGCAGCTCGGCTTGCAATAGATTCGGGTGGTCTTCACCGCGCCGACGAAGCGGCCATCGGAGTGCCGGTCGCGCGCCTCGAAGGCGCGCCACGCGGCGTCTGGGTCGAGCGGGAGGCGCGTCATGGTCATGCGGTCTTATGTACCCACACGCCCGCGCCGCGCCATCCCGGTGCTTGCGCTCAAAGCGAAGCGTCAGCCTGCGTTGGCGGCGAACAGCGCGAGCGTGCGCGCCTTGGCGAGCTTGGCGCTCTCGGCGTCATAGGCTTCGCGGCGATCGGAATTGAAGCCGTGGCCGGCCTCGTAGACATAGACCGTCGCGTTGGGCCAATCCTTGGCCGCGACCTTCTCGACGCCGTCCATCGGGATGCTCTGATCCTCGCGGCCGAAATGGAGGATGACGGGGACCTTGGGCTCCTCGTCGGCGGCGGCCGGGACCATGCTGCCGTAATAGGCCGAGGCCGCCGCGACATTGTGCATCCGCGTCGCCGCGAACCACGCGACCGAACCGCCATAGCAATAGCCGACGACGAACACCGGGCCATCCTTGGCAAGCGTATCGACGCAGGTCTGCACGTCGGCGAGGCTCAGGTCGAACGGATGGACTTCGCGGGCGAGCTTGATGCCCTGCGCCATTCCCTCGGCGTCGTGGTCGGCTTCGAAGCCGGGATGCTCGCGGTCGAAGATCGCGGGCGCGAGCACTTCATAGCCGTCGGCGGCATATTCGTCGCACAGCGCGCGGATGTGCGGCGTGACGCCGAAAATCTCCTGGACCAACACCAGGCCGCCCTTGCGCGCGCCGCTCGGCTGCGCGTGATAGACGGCGATCTCGGCGCCGTCGGACATCGTCATTTGCTGCATCTGGCCGGTCATGTCTCGTCTCCGTCTGTGTCGCCCCACCTGCGCGCCGCTAGCAACATTGCTGCGTTCACGGAAGCGGCGATCAGGCGGCGCGGACGTCGGCCATCAGCTGGTTGATCTGACCGCGGAGCCGTTCGACGCTGCCCGCGACATCCTCGGCGGTGCGCGTCACGTCGTCCGACGTCTGGCGCGAGCGCTCGGCGCGTTCGCGCAGCGTCTGCATGTTGGCGGCGGCATCGGCGGTGCCGTCCTCGACCTCGGCGATGGCATAGGCGATCGCCTGCGTCATGCCGCGCTGCTGGTCGACCGCCTGTGCGACATTGGCCGACGACTGGTCGAGCTCGGCGACCAGCCCGTCGACCGATTCGATCGTCGCGAGCACGGTGTCGCTCGCGGTGCGCACCGCCGCGAGCCGCGCCTCGATCCGCCCCGCTGCGGTCTGCGTCTGGCGCGCGAGCCCCTTCACCTCTTCGGCGACGACCGCGAAGCCGCGCCCCGCCTCGCCCGCGCGCGCCGCCTCGATCGTCGCGTTCAATGCGAGCAGATTGGTCTGCCCGGCGACCGCGGCGATCATGTCGAGCACCGCCGCGATCTCGGCCACCAGCGCGCCCATCGATTCGGCGTGGCCGCGCCCCTCGAGCGTGCGCTCGCGCACCGTCGCGACGCCCGCGCGCGATTCGTTCGCCGCACGGCTGATCTGCTCGATCGCGCCAGCGAGCGCGCTCGCCGATTGCGCGATCGTGCGCGCGTTGTTCGCGCTCTGCTCGGTCAGCGCGGCGGTCGCCATCGCGTGCTTCTCGGTCGTCCCCGCTTCGCTCGACATCGCCGCGGCGGTCTCGCGCAAGGCAGGGCCGGTCGAGGCGAGCTGGCGCACCGAAACCCCCGCGGCGCGCTCGAACACTTCGAACAGCGCGTCGAGATGCGCCGCGCGCTTGGCCCGCGCGGCATCCTCGCGGCGTTCGCTCGCGGACAGCGCGTCGGCGGTGCGCCGCGCTTCCTCGCTCAGGCGCCGGGCCTCGGCCGAACGCTCCCGCGCAAAGGCGAGCGCGCGGGCGATGTCGCCAATCTCGTCGCTGCGGTCGAGCGCGGGGATCGGCGCGTCGGGGCGCTCGAGCGTGATGTCGCGCGTCGCCTCGGCGATCAAGGCCAGCGGCTGCTCGACGCGCAGGCTGAGCATCCGCATCCCCCAGACGGCGACGAACATCGCCAGCACCGTGACGAACGCGACGAGCAGATAGACCTGGAGGAAGCCGCTATCGAGCGCGGCGCTCTCGCGCACCGCATCGGCGCGCAGATCGGTCATCAGCGTAGTGCTCGATGCGGTGAGCGGGTCGATCGCGGCGTAGAGCGGGCCGCTGACGAAGAAATCGAGCTGGTCGATCCGCTTGCCGCTGAGCAGATCGTGGAGCTTGTCGAGCGCGGCATCGGCGTCGTGGCGCGCGGACTCGACCTGCGCGACCTGGCTCGCGCGGCGCGCATCGAGGTGGTGATGCGTGAACGCCGCCCAGCTCGTCGCGATCTCCGCGCGCGTCGCCTGGATCGTCGCGATCGCCCCCGCCGCCGAGAGGTTGCCGCTACGCACCTTGTGCGCGGTCAGCAGCGCGTTGGTGTAGCTTGCGTTGACGCGCTGCAGCTCGCCGATCGGATAGAGCCGGTCGCGCACCAGCACGGTGACGCGGTGGCTCGTCGCGAGCGTCGTGCCGATCAGCGCCACGGCGAGCAGCGCCTGGATCGCGAGCAGCCCCCCGACGATCCGCCGCAGCTGGATTCGCAGATTGCGACCACCGGCATCCCAGCGCGCAGCAAAGCGTCGTATCCAGGGACGCGACACCGGAACGGGTCGAGCGAAAGCGAATCGTTTCATGTCCGACTCTATGGCGCGCAAGCTGCCAAGCAATGGTTAAGCGAATGTTACAGTTACGTGAAAGACGCGGCGTCTCGGCGCGATAGGGCCGCTTGGTGCGCATGGCTTGCAAGCGACCCGAGCCGATGCTAACCGCTCGCCATCCCATCTGAAGGTGCGCTCCCCAGCGCCTTCGTTTTGCATGGGGCCACCATTCGTGCCCAAGAGGACCTCAATCGCGTGGAAGCATCCGGCGGTATTCAAGCAAGCTTAAGCGGCCGCTATGCCACCGCTTTGTTCGAGCTCGCGCGTGACACCAAATCGATCGACGCCGTCGAGGCGAGCCTCGGCCGCGTCCGCGCCGCGATCGCGCAGTCGAGCGAGTTCGCGCAGCTGATCGGCAGCCCGGTCGTGTCGCGCGAGCAGGCCGCCAAGGCCGTCGCCTCCGCCGCCGAGATGATCGACGTCGACGCCACGACCGCGAAGTTCCTCGGCGTGCTCGCCGACAACCGGCGCCTGTCGCAGCTCCCCGCGATCATCCGCGCCTTCCGCGACCTGGCCGCGCGCCACCGCGGCGAGACGACTGCGGAAGTGACGTCGGCGCATCCGCTCAGCGAAGAGCAGGTCGAGGCGCTCAAGCAGCAGCTGCGCACCCGCATCGGCACCGACGTTTCGGTCGATCTCTCGGTCGATCCCACCCTCCTCGGCGGTCTGGTCGTCCAGATCGGCTCGCAGCGGATCGACAGCTCGATTCGCACTCGTCTCAATGCTCTCGCGCACGTAATGAAAGGCTGACAGCTTCGCTGTTGGGAAAGGCTTAAGTCATGGATATCCGCGCCGCAGAAATCTCGAAGGTCATCAAGGACCAGATCGCCAATTTCGGCACCGAAGCGCAGGTTTCGGAAACCGGCCAGGTGCTCAGCGTCGGTGACGGCATCGCGCGCATCTTCGGGCTCGACAACGTCCAGGCGGGCGAGATGGTCGAATTCTCGAACGGCGTGCAGGGCATGGCGCTCAACCTCGAGGCCGACAATGTCGGCGTCGTGATCTTCGGGTCGGACTCGCAGATCAAGGAAGGTGACGTCGTCAAGCGCACCGGCACGATCGTCGACGTCCCCGTCGGCAAGGGCCTGCTCGGCCGCGTCGTCGATGGCCTCGGCAACCCGATCGACGGCAAGGGCCCGATCGAGACGACTGAGCGCAGCCGCGTCGAAGTCAAGGCACCGGGCATCATCCCGCGCACCTCGGTCAACGAGCCGGTCCAGACCGGCCTCAAGGCGATCGACGCGCTCGTTCCCGTCGGCCGTGGCCAGCGCGAGCTGATCATCGGCGATCGCCAGACCGGCAAGTCGGCGGTGGCCGTCGACACCTTCATCAACCAGAAGGCAGCGCATCAGGGCGACGACGAGTCGAAGAAGCTCTATTGCATCTACGTCGCGGTCGGCCAGAAGCGCTCGACCGTCGCGCAGCTCGTCCGCACGCTGACCGAGAATGGCGCGATGGATTATTCGATCGTCGTCGCGGCGACCGCTTCCGACCCTGCCCCGCTGCAGTTCCTCGCGCCGTACACCGGTTGCGCGATGGGCGAATATTTCCGCGACAACGGCATGCACGCCGTCATCGTCTATGACGATCTGTCGAAGCAGGCCGTCGCCTACCGCCAGATGTCGCTGCTGCTGCGCCGCCCGCCGGGCCGTGAAGCCTATCCTGGCGACGTGTTCTATCTCCACTCGCGTCTCCTAGAGCGTGCGGCGAAGATGAATGACGCCAACGGGGGCGGCTCGCTCACCGCGCTGCCGATCATCGAGACGCAGGCGGGCGACGTGTCGGCCTACATCCCGACCAACGTGATCTCGATCACCGACGGCCAGATCTTCCTCGAGACCGACCTGTTCTTCGCGGGCATCCGTCCCGCCATCAACGTCGGTCTGTCGGTGTCGCGCGTCGGCTCGGCGGCCCAGACCAAGGCGATGAAGAAGGTCTCGGGCTCGATCAAGCTCGAGCTCGCGCAGTATCGCGAAATGGCGGCGTTCGCGCAGTTTGGCTCGGACCTCGATGCCTCGACGCAGAAGCTGCTCAACCGCGGTGCGCGTCTGACCGAGCTGCTCAAGCAGGCGCAGTTCGCGCCGATGCCGTTCGAGGAGCAGACCGTGTCGATCTTCGCCGGCACCAACGGCTTCCTCGACACGGTGCCGGTCAACGCCGTCGTCCGCTACGAGCAGGCGATGCTGGCAACGATGCGCAGCGATCACGCCGATCTCCTCACCGACATCCGCGACAAGCGCGACCTGTCGAAGGAGACGACCGAAGCGCTGAAGACCGCGCTCGGTGCGTTTTCGAAGACGTTTGCGTAAACTTCTCCCTCTCCCCTCCGGGGAGAGGGCAGACGAGCGAAGCGAAGTCGGGAGAGGGGCAGTAATCTGAGCGCGGCGCTCGATACTGCCCCTCTCCCCGACCCTCTACCCGGAGGGGAGAGGGAGAAGAAGGACTAGAATGGCAAGCCTAAAGGCCCTTAAGATCCGCATCGGCTCGGTGAAGTCGACGCAGAAGATCACCAAGGCGATGAAGATGGTCGCCGCCGCCAAGCTGCGCCGTGCGCAGGAAGCGGCGATCGCGGCGCGTCCCTACGCGCTCCGCCTCGAGCAGGTGATGGCGAGCCTCGCGTCGAAGGTGACCGTCAGCGAATCGAGCCCCAAGCTGCTCGCCGGCACCGGCAAGGACCAGGTCCATCTGCTGGTGATCGCGACCTCGGAGCGCGGCCTCGCGGGTGCGTTCAACTCGAACATCGTCCGTGCGGCGCGCCGCAAGGCCGAAGAGCTCGAAAAGGCCGGCAAGACGGTGAAGTTCTACATCGCCGGCAAGAAGGGCCGCGTGATCAAGCGCTTCTTCCCGACGCAGATCCTCACCGATCACGAGATGAGCCACATCAAGACCGTCGCCTTTGCCGATGCCAAGGCGATCACCGACGATCTGATCGTGCGCTACGAGGCGGGCGAATTCGACGTCGCACATCTGTTCTACGCGCGCTTCCAGTCGGCGCTGGTGCAGGAGCCGGTCGGCCGTCAGATCATTCCGGTCGCACTGCCGTCGGCCGCGAACGACGTTGCTGCGACTTCTGCGACCGCCGCGGTCGAATATGAGCCCGACGAGGAATCGATCCTCGCCGAGCTGCTGCCGCGCAACATCGCGATCCAGATCTTCGGCGCGTTGCTCGAGAATGCCGCGTCGGAGCAGGGCAGCCGCATGACCGCGATGGACAATGCGACGCGCAACGCCGGCGACATGATCAATCGCCTGACGATCCAGTACAACCGCAGCCGCCAGGCCGCGATCACCACCGAACTGGTGGAAATCATCTCCGGCGCCGAAGCGCTCAAGTAGTCGATACGAGGAAAGCATCATGGCAACCGCCCCAGACACACTCCCCCCGGTCGCGACCACCAACAGCGTCGGCCGTATCAGCCAGGTCATCGGCGCCGTCGTCGACGTGACCTTCGAGCAGGATCGCCTCCCCGCGATTCTCAACGCGCTCGAGACGTCGAACAACGGCAACCGCCTCGTGCTCGAAGTCGCGCAGCATCTCGGTGAGAACACCGTCCGCACGATCGCGATGGATTCGACCGAGGGTCTGACCCGCGGCCAGGAAGTCACCGACACCGGCTCGCAGATCCGCGTTCCCGTCGGCCCGCAGACGCTCGGCCGCATCCTCAACGTCATCGGCGAGCCGATCGACGAGCGTGGGCCCGTCGGCCACACCGAGACGATGCCGATCCACGCCCCTGCCCCGCTGTTCGTCGATCAGTCGACCGAGAGCGCGATTCTGGTCACCGGCATCAAGGTCATCGATCTGCTCGCGCCCTACGCCAAGGGCGGCAAGATCGGCCTGTTCGGCGGCGCCGGCGTCGGCAAGACCGTCTTGATCCAGGAACTGATCAACAACATCGCCAAGGGCCATGGCGGCACCTCGGTGTTCGCCGGCGTCGGCGAGCGTACCCGCGAGGGTAACGATCTGTACCACGAGTTCCTCGACGCAGGCGTCATCGCCAAGGATGCCGACGGCAACCCGACCCCCGAGGGCTCGAAGGTCGCGCTCGTGTTCGGCCAGATGAACGAGCCGCCGGGCGCGCGTGCCCGCGTCGCGCTGTCGGGCCTGACGATCGCCGAATATTTCCGCGACGTCGAAGGCCAGGACGTTTTGTTCTTCGTCGACAACATCTTCCGCTTCACCCAGGCGGGTTCGGAAGTGTCGGCACTGCTCGGCCGTATTCCGTCGGCCGTGGGCTATCAGCCGACGCTGTCGACCGACATGGGCGCGCTGCAGGAGCGCATCACGTCGACCAACAAGGGCTCGATCACCTCGGTGCAGGCGATCTACGTTCCGGCCGACGATCTTACCGATCCGGCGCCGGCAACCTCGTTCGCTCATTTGGACGCGACGACCAACCTCAACCGCGCGATTTCGGAGCTGGGCATCTACCCGGCGGTCGATCCGCTCGACTCGACCAGCCGCGTGCTGACCCCGGCGATCGTCGGCCAGGAGCATTACGACACGGCACGTCGGGTTCAGGAGACGCTGCAGCGCTACAAGTCGCTCCAGGACATCATCGCGATTCTCGGCATGGACGAGCTGTCGGAAGAAGATAAGTCGACCGTCTCGCGCGCTCGCAAGATCCAGCGCTTCCTGTCGCAGCCGTTCCACGTCGCCGAGGTCTTCACCGGAATCAGCGGCAAGTTCGTCCAGGTCGAGGACACCGTGAAGTCGTTCAAGGCCGTGGTCGACGGCGACTACGATCACCTGCCCGAGAGCGCCTTCTACATGGTCGGCGGGATCGACGAAGTGATCGCCAAGGCCGAGAAGATGGCCAAGGAAGCGTAATCGACTTTTCGCGCGCGAATGGCTAAGCTGTCGGCATGAATGTCGACACCCTCGCCATCGCGCGCGACCTTCGCGCGACCGAGCTTCCGGCGGCGCAAGCGGAGGCGATCGCCGCGGCGATCGGCAGATCGGTCTACGACGGCGTCGCCACCAAGCCCGATATCGAGATCATCGTGCAGAAGATCGATGCGCTCGATGCCCGGCTCACGGCAAAAATCGAAAGCGCGCGGTCTTCCTTGCTGATCTGGTTGATGGGGATCATCGTCGCATCGGTCGGCGTCGTCATCGCGGTGCTGAAATTTTGATGCGGGTGACCTCGATCACGCCTCTGAACGACTGGCCGCTCGCCCGCTTCCTCGCCGGCTGCTACATCCTAGCCTGTGTCACAGGCATCCTTTTGAGAGTGCTTCGCTGATGCCCCTCCACTTCGAACTCGTCACCCCCGAAAAGCTCGTCCGCTCCGAGGACGTGTACATGGTCGTCGTCCCCGGCACCGAGGGTGATTTCGGCGTGCTCGAGGGCCATGCGCCCGTCATGTCGACGATCCGCGACGGCGCGCTGTCGGTCTATCGCACCGAAAAGGGCGAGCCCGAACTGATCGCGATCGAAGGCGGTTTCGCCGAAGTCAGCGCGACCGGCCTCACGGTGCTCGCCGAGCGTACCGCCTAAGCTTTTTCGCTCTCCCGCGATCGGGCACTGTCATCGTCATGATGACGGTGCCCTTTTCGTTTTAGCCGCCCGCGCCCCACCGCGCGGTTTGGTTAGGAAAATCTCAAACACTCTCCCCTAACGCTTGTCGCCAAGCATGAGGAAACTGGCGGCATGAGTGCATTTGGGCGTCGACCTGGCATGGCGGGCGCAGGCGCAAGACCCGCGTTCGGCGTCGCACGCCCGATGCAGGGCGGTGGTTCGCGCCCCGCCGACGGCGAGTCGGCCCCGGGCGCGGGCGAACAGTTCCCACCGCTTCCCGGTGCCCTCGACCCCGAGCCGCTCGGCACGATGCCCGGCACGCAGCTGGACGCGATGCAGCGCCTCGCCGACCGCCAGGCGCAGTCGGGCGAATCGGGCAGCTCGAAGGTCGAGGGCTTCGAAAGCTCGATCCACAAGATCAAGGAGCAGGTCCTCCCGCGGCTGCTCGAACGCGTCGATCCCGAGGCGGCGGCGACACTCGACAAGGACGAGCTCGCCGAGGAATTCCGTCCGATCATCGGCGAAGTGCTCGCCGAACTGAAGCTGACGCTCAACCGGCGCGAGCAGTTCGCGCTCGAGAAGGTGCTGGTCGACGAGTTGCTCGGCCTGGGACCGCTCGAGGAATTGCTCGCCGATCCGAACATCACCGACATCATGGTCAACGGCCCCGAGCAGACCTATGTCGAGCGCAAGGGCAAGCTAGAGCTCGCGCAGATCCAATTCCGCGACGAGGAGCATCTCTTCCAGATCGCACAGCGCATCTGCAACTCGGTCGGCCGCCGCGTCGACCAGACCACGCCACTCGCCGACGCCCGCTTGAAGGACGGCAGCCGCGTCAACGTCATCGTCCCGCCGCTCTCGCTGCGCGGCACCGCGATCTCGATTCGTAAATTCTCGGCGAAACCGATCACGCTCGACATGATGGCGGGCTTCGGCTCGATGTCGCCGAAGATGGCGACCGCGCTCAAGATCGCGGGCGCGTGCCGCTTCAACGTGGTCATCTCGGGCGGTACCGGCTCGGGCAAGACGACGATGCTCAACGCACTGTCGAAGATGATCGACCCGGGCGAGCGCGTGCTGACGATCGAGGACGCGGCCGAACTCCGCCTGCAGCAGCCGCACTGGCTCCCGCTCGAAACGCGGCCGGCCAACCTCGAAGGCCAGGGCGAGATCAGCATCCGCGATCTCGTCAAGAACGCGCTGCGTATGCGCCCGGATCGCATCATCCTCGGCGAAATTCGCGGCAGCGAGTGTTTCGACATGTTAGCTGCAATGAACACCGGTCACGACGGCTCGATGTGTACGCTCCACGCCAACTCTCCGCGTGAGGCGCTGGCGCGTATGGAGAATATGGTGATGATGTCCGACATCAAGGTGCCCAAGGAAGCGATCTCGCGCCAGATCGCCGATTCGGTCGAGATGATCATCCAGGTCAAGCGCCTGCGCGATGGGTCGCGCCGCGTGACCAACGTTACCGAGGTGATCGGCATGGAAGGCCCGGTGATCGTCACGCAGGAGCTCTTCAAGTTCGAATATCTCGACGAATCGGCCGACGGCAAGATCATCGGCGAATATCGCTCGATGGGCCTGCGCCCCTATACGCTCGAAAAGGCGCGGACCTTCGGGTTCGACCAGGCGTATCTCGAGGCGTGCCTCTGAGGCTGCGCGAAGCTCGGCGGTGCTCGCGGGAGCGGCGGGTCGATCGCTTTGTGCCTTTGTGCCTTAGTGCCTTTGTGTGAGAAATTCTCTTCATCTGGGGCAGAAGGAAGAAGAAGGCGGCTCACACGAAGGCACGAAGGCACGAAGGCACGAAAGGGAGGATAACGGTAAGCACTGCGTGCTCCACCGCGGGGCGTGGTCATGTTCGTACCGCCCGCGCAGGTCGAGTGAACAACAGTGCGGACTCGATGAGCCGGATATATCAGGGTCGGATAATGACAACGCTCATGCGATGCGCTAAATAGCATCAATAGTATGACGTGGAGACCGATATGGCGACCGTGCGCAAGACCATTACCCTGACCGAACAGCAGGATGCGTGGATCGCCGCTCAGATCGAGGCCGGCAGCTACACCAACGACAGCGAGGCGATCCGTGACCTCATTCGGCGCGAGCAGGAACGCGGTCTGGAGATCGAGAGCATCCGTCAGGCGCTGATCGAGGGCGAGCAGAGCGGGGCGCCGGAGCCGTTCGACTTTGCTGCTTTCAAGCAGCGCAAATCCGCGCAGCATGGCTGAATACCGGCTCACCCCACGGGCGCAGCGCGATCTCGACGGGGTGTTCGACCATACCGTGGCGCATTGGGGCGTGCCCCAGGCGATGCGCTACACCGATCTTATCGAAGCGGCCTGCGCCGATGCGGCCGAAGCGCCGCAGCAAGCGCAAGGCTGTGCCGATATTCGGCCAGGCTATCGCCGGCGCAGCGTCGAGCAGCATGTCATCTATTTCCAGCCCACCAGTTACGGTATCGCCGTTATCCGCATCCTGCATCAGCGCATGGACGCAGCCCGCCATTTGTAAGCGCGTGCGAAAGCAGCCGGACGGCTAGCGACCAATGGCGGACATTGCCCTAGCCGTCGCCCCGGCGGAAGCCGGGGCCTTGGGATGGCTAGGCGGGCGGCGCGACACCAGGGGGAGGCCCCGGCCTGCGCCGGGGCGACGGTCATGCGTTAGCGCCGCTCCCACCGCCTTAGCAGACGCGTACCGGCGTCCTCCCCCGCCAGGGGGAGGTGGCACGCGAAGCGTGACGGGGGCGGTCGGCGAGCGGCTTGGGGATCGACAGCTCAAGGCAAGGGCGATGGGCGACGTGTGCGCATCAACGTGAGGGTGCCGCTGACCGCCCCCTCCGTCGCCTTCGGCGCCACCTCCCCCTGGCGGGGGAGGATTTGCGGGGAACGCCAACTCCCCACCACCATAAAACATAGCCTCACCCGCGCCACGCCAGCGCCGCGCAAAGCGCGGTTGCGACCAGCGCGAGGATGTGGAGGGTGCGCCAGTCGATCCAGCCGACCGCGTCGAGGTCGTCGCGCCGCTGCCGCCGCCAGTCGGCGACGCCGGCCCATACCGCGACGAGCAGCGCACCCGCCGCACCGATCCACCACCCCATCGCCGAATCAGTCGCCGAGCTTCTCGATCTTCTCGTTCAACCGGCCGAGCTCGGCCTTGAGCGCGGCGATCTCGTCATCCTTGCTCATTGCAGCGGCCGGCGCGGGCTTTGCCGCCCCACCGGGCACCGCGCCCGGCTTGAACGCCGCGGTCGCCGCCTCGAACATCGCCATGTTCTGCTTGGCGATCTCGGCGAACGGCGTGTTGGCGAACGGCGACTGCGCGAACGCGCCCTCGACCGCCGACTTGAACTGCTGCTGGTTGTGGCGGAAGCTGTCCATCGACGCTTCGAGATAGCCCGGCACCATCGCCTGCATCGAATCGCCGTACATCGCGATCAGCTGGCGCAGGAAATTGACGGGGAGCATCGTCTGGCCGCGCTGCTCTTCTTCCATGATGATCTGGGTCAGGATATTGTGCGTGATATCCTCTTCGGTCTTCGCATCGAACACCTTGAAATCGCGCCCCTCGCGCGTCATCGCGGCGAGATGCTCGAGGGTGATGTAGGACGAGGTCTCGGTATTATAGAGCCGACGGTTCGCATACTTCTTGATCGTCACCGGGCCGTCGCCCGGAATGGTCTTTTTCATGCAGAAGGGCTCCCCGAGATATGTTTGGGCAGATGCTACCACCAATACTTGCCGCATCGCAACACGGCCCGCGCCCGCTGCCCTTATTCCTCGAAATGCTGCTTGCCGAGACCGCAACCGCGCCCGAGCGCCGCGCTGCGGCGCTCGCCGGACTGCGCGCCTATCAGGACGCGCCACGCGGTCGCGTTCGCCAGCCGATGCCGGCGCGCTATCGCAAGGGCAAGGCGCGGCTGCGCGATTATGCTGCGAAAGGTGCCACCGGGCGCGCTGTGCTGTTCGTGCCCTCGCTGATCAACCCGCCGCATATCCTCGATCTGCTGCCCGACGTCTCGCTGCTACGCTGGCTCGCGGCGCAAGGGCATCGCCCGTTCCTGCTCGACTGGGGGACGCAAGCGCCGGAGGGCAGCGCGCTCGATCTCGACGCGCACGTCACGCGCGTGCTGCTGCCGCTGATCGCCAAGTTCGACACGCCGCCGATCCTCGTCGGTTATTGTCTCGGCGGCACGCTGGCGATTGCTGCGGCGTGCCTCGCCGAGGTCGCGGGCGTGGCGCTGATCGCGGCGCCGTGGCATTTTGCGGGGTTCGGCGCTGCGGCGCGGGCCGACATGGCGAGCCTGTGGGCATCCGCCAAACCCGCGTGCGAGGCGCTGGGGCTCGTCCCGATGGAGGTGCTGCAGTCGGGCTTCTGGCGACTCGACCCCGCGCGAACCGTCGCGAAATACGAGGCCTTCGCCGCGCTCGAGCCCGGCAGTGCTGCGGCGCAGCGCTTCGTCGCGATGGAGGATTGGGCGAATGGCGGTGCGCCCCTGCCCTATGCCGCCGGACGCCAGCTGTTCGAGGACTGCATCGCACGCGACCTGCCCGGCAGCGGCGCCTGGCAGATCGCCGGGACGAAGATCGATCCGGCAGCGTTGCGGTGTCCAGCAATCGACTTTGTCTCGCTCAACGACCGCATCGTTCCCGCCGCGACCGCCGCCAATCTCCCCGACCGACGCGATCTTGGAGCGGGTCATGTCGGGATGATCGTCGGGCGTGGCGCGCGCGCGCAACTGTGGGAGCCGCTCGCGGGGTGGTTAAACGCCCTCCCCGCGGCTAAATAGGCGGCAACTATCGCCGGAGAAGAGCCATGCAGGACATCGTCATCACCGCTGCCAAGCGTACCCCCGTCGGCAGCTTCCTCGGCGCCTTCGCCGCGACGCCGGCGCACGAACTCGGCCGGATCGCGATCGAGGCGGCGCTCGCGCAGGCCGGCGTCGCGGGCGACGAAGTCTCCGAAGTCATTCTCGGGCAGGTACTGACCGCCGCGCAGGGGCAGAACCCCGCGCGTCAGGCGGCAATGGCGGCGGGCGTGCCGAAGGAAATCCCGGCCTGGGGCGTCAACCAGGTGTGCGGCTCGGGCTTGCGCGCGGTCGCACTCGCGGCGCAGGCGATCGCCACCGGCGACGCGAACATCATGGTCGCGGGCGGTCAGGAATCGATGTCGCTCAGCCCGCATGCGCAAAATCTGCGCGGCGGCACCAAGATGGGCAATCTCTCGCTGGTCGACACGATGATCAGCGACGGGCTGACCGACGTGTTCAACAATTACCACATGGGCATCACCGCCGAGAACCTCGCCGAGCAATATCAGATCACGCGCGAGATGCAGGACGTCTTCTCGGTCCGCTCGCAGAATCTAGCCGAGGCCGCGCGCGGCGCGGGCCGCTTCCGCGACGAGATCGCGCCCGTCACCGTGAAGGGCCGCAAGGGCGACACGATCGTCGCCGACGACGAGTATATCCGCGCCGGTGCGACGCTCGAGCGCGTGTCGAGCGTGCGCCCGGCGTTCAAGAAGGACGGCACCGTCACCGCCGCCAATGCGAGCGGGCTCAACGACGGCGCCGCCGCGCTCGTGCTGATGACGCGCGCCGAGGCCGAGAAGCGCGGGAGCCCGATCCTCGCGCGAATCGCGAGCTGGGCTTCGGCCGGGGTCGACCCGTCGATCATGGGGATCGGCCCGGTCCCCGCGACTCGACGCGCGCTCGAAAAGGCCGGGTGGGGCATCGCCGATCTCGATTTGATCGAGGCGAATGAAGCCTTTGCCGCGCAGGCGCTGTCGGTCGGCAAGGAACTCGGCTGGGATCCCGAGCGCGTCAACGTCAACGGCGGCGCGATCGCGCTCGGCCATCCGATCGGCGCGTCTGGCGCGCGCGTGCTCACCACGCTGCTGTACGAAATGGCCAAGCGCGATGCCAGGAAGGGGCTGGCAACGCTTTGTATCGGCGGGGGAATGGGGATCGCTTTGTGCGTCGAGCGGTGACCCCGCTAGCGCTACCACCGATCCGGCCACATGTTGTATTCATGCCACGTTCAGGTACTTTTTGAACAAGTTTGTCATCTGACCTTCATGTAGCCTTGCGTAAGTTTGACAAAAAAGTTTCAATCCCCCCGCTAGAGCCGAATTGGCCGTAACGAGTGGGGGCACTTTATGAACATCAGACAACTCCTGGGGGCGACGGCGATCGTCGGCGTGCTGACGGCATTTCCGTCGGTCGCGATGGCGCAGGCGAGCGGACAAACCAGCACCGACGCGCCCGCGACAGGGTCGCCGAACATCGGGGAAACGCAGAGCGATACCGCCCCCGGGTCGGAGACCGCGCCCGAAATCGTCGTCACGGGTACGCGCCTCAACCGTCCGAACCTCGACTCGTCCGTGCCGATCACGTCGGTAACGGCGGCCGAACTGCTCAATCGCGGCGGCGTCGCGATCGGCGATCTGGTCAACCAGCTGCCGCAAGTGCGCTCGACGGTTAACCAGGCAAACTCGCAGAATGCGATCGGTCGCGCGGGCATCAGCGCGATCGATCTGCGCGGCCTGGGCACTGCGCGCACGCTCGTGCTGATCGACGGCCGTCGCATCGTCACCGCAACCCCGGGGGTCAACCGGCCCGACGTGAACGTCGTGCCCAACGATCTGCTCGAACGGTTCGACATCGTCACCGGCGGCAATTCCGCGGTGTACGGGTCGGACGCGGTCGCGGGTGTCGCCAACTTCGTCCTCAAGCACGATTTCGAAGGCATAAAGGTCCGCGGCCAATCGGGCATCTCGTCGCGCGGCGATCGTCCTTCCTATATCGGTGCGATCACCGCGGGGCACAATTTCGCCGAGGGTCGCGCCAACCTCACCGTCTCGCTCGAATATGCCAATGCCGGCACGCTGCTGAACAGCGACCGCGACGAAACGACGGGGGCCTTTAGCGGCCGCAACCAGTTCCAACTCGTCCAGAACACCGGCGCCAATTTGAACCCGTCGGCGGGCGCGCTCCGTCCGGCCGAACCCTCGACCGGCGACGGCATTCCCGATAGCGTCTTCATCACCGGCGTGCGCAACAACAACATTTCGAGTGGCGGTCTCTTCACTGCGACTTGTCCGAATGCTGCCGCGACCGGCGAATCCGCCGCCGCCTTCGCCGCTCGGCGTGCCTCGGCGTGCTCCGGGCTGCCAAACCCCGCATCGTCCAACCCGCTCGCCCAGTTCGGAACGACCTTCGTCTTCAACCCGGACGGCAGCCTGACGCCGAACACCTGCGTCACCGACTTCCGGCCGTACGGATCGAGCAACTGCGTCGGCGGACGCGGATCGACCTTGCTCGAGAACGGCTTCATCATCCCCGGCCTAATCCGGCGCTCGGCCTATGTGTCGGGTCACTTCCAGATCACGCCGGCGTTCGATCCGTATTTCGAGGCGCAGTATTTCCGCGCGAACTCGAATCAGGAAGGTCAGCCGACCTTCTTCAACAACACCTTCAGCATCAACAATCCATTCCTGACCCAGCAGGCGCGCGCAACGCTCGTCGCGAACCTCGCCCCCGGCACGACGACCTTCACGGCGCAACGCTTCGACACCGATTTCGGTGGCCGTGGCGAGGACCATCTGCGCGAGCAGACGCGCGCGATCGTCGGGGTCCGCGGGACGTTCAACGAAGACTGGAAGTATGACGTCTCGTTCAACTACGGCTATCTCTACACCTTCTACAAAACCGCGGGCAATCTCGACCGCCAGAAGTACACCAACGCGATCGACGCGGTCCGCAACGCCTCCGGTCAGATCGTCTGCGGCATCAACGCCGATGCCTCCACCGCGAACGACGACCCTTCGTGCGTTCCGGTAAACCTGTTCGGCGAGGGCCAGCCGAGCCGCGCGGCGCTCAATTACTTCGGCTACACGTCGAGCCGCGTCCAGCGGGCCAATCTGTACGACGTGAGCGGGTATATCGCTGGCGACCTGTCGCAGCTCTTCTCGCTGCCGGGCGGCCCGATCGCCTTCGTGATCGGTGGCGAATATCGCAAGGAAACCGCGTTCGCGGCCTATGACGCGTTCACCGCGGGAACCTCGGGCATTACCTGTCCGGCCGCGGGGTGCACCTTCCTCAATACGATCCCGGACTTCCGCCCGCCGAACCAGATCGTCAAGGAAGGCTTTGCCGAGGTCAGCGTACCGCTGCTCAAGGATATGCCGTTCGCCAATGAACTTTCGGTCGACGGCGCCGTCCGCGTGTCGAACTACAATATCGGCAATACCGGTACGGTCGTCGCGTACAATTTCAACGGCACCTACGCTCCGATCCGCGATATCCGTTTCCGCGCAGGCTATGCCCGCGCCATTCGCGCGCCTACCCAGAGCGATCTGTACTCGCCGCTCACCCAGACCTTCCTCAACGGCCTGGTCGATCCGTGCGGGCAGCAGAACATCAACAACAACCCCAATCGCGTCCGCAACTGCGCCGCGGCGGGCGTTCCGACCACGCAAACCTTCAATGGCGTGACCGAGCCCTTCTCGAACCGTCCGGCATCGGGGATTTCGGGGTTCAGCGGCAGCAACAGCTCGCTGACCGCGGAAATCAGCGACAGCCTGACCGTGGGCGCGCTGTTCATCCCGCGCTTCATTCCGGGGCTGACGCTCAGCGTCGATTATTATTACATCAAGATCAACCAGGCGATCAACACGCTCGCCCCGCAGACGATCATCAACCAATGCTATGACAGCCCGGGCGGGATCAACAACCCGTTCTGCGCAGCGATCTTCCGCAACCCGAACGGGACGTTCCGCGGTCAGAGCGATGTCGCCAACAACGGCACGACCGTGCCGCTGACGCCGACCGGGGCGTCGTTCATCGCGGGTCCGTTCAACTATGCCAAGAATACCAATTCGGGCATCGACATCGAGGCCGCCTATCGCGGCAAGCTGTCGTCCTCGCTCAACATCGCGGTTCGCGCGATCGTGTCCAAGGCTTTGATGAAGGACAATTACACCGACATCAACGACCCCACGTTCATCATCCAACAGCTTGGGAACCTCGGCGATCCGGAATGGCAAGGAACGCTGTCGGTCAATTTCGCGACCAAGCATTTCAACTTCGGCTATCGCTTCCGTGGCTATGACAAGACCACGATCGCCGCGTATGAGACGCAGAACTCGGTACAAGGTCGCCCGCCAACGAACCCGGACTCGCTGTCGGTGGTGCGTTATCCGCTGATTTCCTATTCGGACCTTCGGCTCGATATCACGCCGACCACCAAGTACAGCTTCTATGTCGGCGTCGACAATCTGTTCGACCAGCTCGGGCCATACGGTCTGATCGGCAACGAGGCTGGCAATCAGTATGACGCAGTCGGCCGCTTCCTTTACGCCGGTGCTTCCTTCAAGTTCTGAAAAAGCCGCAACGACTGATAGGGCTCCCTCCGGGGAGCCCTTTTTTTATGTCCAGTCTCGCTCGAACCGCGCACCGAGCCCAGTCAGCACTTCATATTGCGACATCCCCGCCGCGGCCGCGGCCGCCGGCAGTGCATAGTCGAGCGCGACCCAGTCGCCCTCCCCCAACTCCGGCGCCGCCGCGACCGAAATCGCGGTGAGATCCATCGACACGCGCCCGATCACCGGCAGCGCGGCAGCCCCGACGCGCGCGCAGCCGGTGTTGCTGAACCCACGCCAATAGCCATCGGCATAGCCGATGTTGAGAATCGCCACTTCGGTCGGCACGCTTGCCGTGAACAACGCATTGTAGCCGATCGAGTCCCCCGCCCGGAGCGTGCGCCGCTGCAGGATTTGCGCCTCGGGCGTCACGACCTGACGCACCGCACCGGCCATGTCGTCGCGCGGCACGCCGCCATAGAGCGCCAGCCCCGGGCGCGTCAGGTCGAAGGCATAGTCTGCACCGAGCGCGATGCCCGCCGAATTGGCGAGGCTGAGCCGTCGCGCGGCGGTCCGCCCGGCGAGCGCGCGAAACGCCGCCGCCTGCCGCGCATTCATCGCATCGTCCTCGTCCGCGCACGCCAAATGGCTCATCAGCGTATCGATCGCGAGCCCGTCGAGCAGCCCGTCGCACACCTCCGCCACCGCAACGCCGAGCCGGTTCATGCCGGTATCGACCATCACGTCGCAGCGCCCGCCCCCGGCGTCGCGCCAGCGCGTGATTTGGGCCGCGGTATTCAACACCGGCCTCGCGATCCCGCGCATCGCGGCCGCCATATCCTCGTCGCGCACGCCGTGCAGCACCGCGACGTCGAACCCGAGCCCGGCGAGGCGCTCGGCCTCGCCCCAGGTCGCGACGAAGAAATCGCGGCAGCCCGCCCGCGCGAGCCGCTCCGCCACCTCGACCGCGCCGAGCCCATAGCCATTGGCCTTGATCGCCGCGCCGCACGCCGCCGACCCGCTCAGCGCATCGAGCGCGCGCCAATTGGCGGTAAGCGCGGCGGTGTCGAGGCGGAGGCGGAGCGGAGCGACGGTCATCCCGCCCGGTTAGCCGCCGCGGTCCGCGCGCGCCAGTCCGGCGTCAGTCAGCGCTGGCGCGGCGTCAGTCAGCGCTGGCGCGGCCGGGCTTGCTTTCCTCGAGCCCGTAGAGCGTGACGACGAGCGCCATCGCCACCACCGCGATCGTGTACCACAGGCCGCCATAGGGGTTGCCGGTCCGCGCGACGATGACCTGGCTGATCAGCGGCAGGAACCCGCCGAAATAGCCCGTCCCGATATGATAGGGGATCGACATCGAGCTGTAGCGGATCCGCGGCGGGAACATCTCGGCGAGCAGCGCCGCGACCGGGCCATAGGTCATCCCCGACAGGGCGCTGAGCGAAAGGATCGCAAGCAGGATCAGCACGATATTGCCGGGCGACGGCACCACCGGGGCCAGATCGTACCCGCCCTTCGCGAGCGCGGCATCGAGCCCGGCGTCGCTCAGATCCTCGACGCCGACGCCGCCGATCAGCACCAGCGTCACCGGCGTGAACGCCTTGGTATAGGGCACGCCCTTTTTCGACAGATAATCGAGCAGCCGGCGGCATTCGCTCGGCTTGGCGGGGAACAGATCGTAGTGGCACGCCGGGCCCGACACCACGACCGGTGCCCGTTCGGCGGCATGCGCAAGTCCTGGATTGGCCGCGCTGCCCATCAGCCAGAAGATCGGGAAGAGCAGCGCGAGCGTCAGCGCATAGCCGATCACGATCGGCGTCTTGCGCCCGACCCTGTCCGACAGCCGGCCGAACAGCACGAAGAAACCAAGCCCACCGAGCGCGCCGAACCCGACGATCAATTGCGCCGCGGTCTCCTGGACACGCATCGTGCCCTGCAGGAACGACAGCACGGTGAACATCGCGGTGTACCAGATCACCGTCAGCCCCGCGGCGATGCCGAACAAGGCGACGAACAGCCGCTTGAGATTGCCGGGATAGGTAAAGCTTTCGGTGAACGGATTCTTCGCGGTCGCGCCCGCCGCCTTCATCTGCTTGAACACCGGGCTTTCGGACGGTTTGAGCCGCATCCACAGCGACACCGCGAGCAGCACCAGCGAAAAGACGAACGGCACACGCCAGCCCCATGCGTCCCATACCCCCGCCGGCATCAGCGCCTTGGCGAGCAGCACCACGACCAGGCTGAGGATGAAGCCACCGGCGACGCTCGCCTGGATGAAGCTGGTGAAATAGCCACTGCGCCCGGGCGGCGAATGTTCGGCGACATAGATCGCCGCGCCGCCATATTCGCCGCCGAGCGCGAGGCCCTGCAGGATTCGCAGCAGGATCACGACGAACGGCGCGAACAGTCCGATCGTCGCCGCGCCGGGCACCAGCCCGACCCCGGCGGTCGCCAGCCCCATCACCGTGATGGTCACGAGAAACGTATATTTGCGCCCGAGTCTGTCGCCGAGAAAGCCGAACAGGATCGCGCCGAGCGGGCGGAAGCCGAACCCGACCGCGAAGCCCGCCCAGGCATAGAGCGTCTGGAGCAGCTCGCTCTGCGCGGGAAAGAAGGTGCGGCCGATGATCCCCGAGGCGGCGAGCGTGCCGTAGATGAAGAAGTCATACCATTCGAAGATCGTGCCGAGCGACGAGGCGGTGATGATCAGCTGAATGTCCTTGCGGCTCGGCGTCGCCGGCGCATCGGGTCCTACATCGCTCGCCAAGATCGTCGCCATCGTACGCCACCCCCAACGCCCTTATGCTGCGGGCCGGAGGCGACGATAAGCGGTTTGGCGCGTGCGGCAAGCCGCATCCGAATATCCGACAGGCCGCGCGCTACCGCACGTCGCGGACGCGCTCGTGGTGGCGGATCACTTCGTCGATGATGAAGCGCAGGAATTTCTCGCTGAAATCGGGGTCGAGATCGGCTTGCTTGGCCAAGCCCCGCAGCCGCGTGATCTGCGCCTCCTCGCGCCCGGGGTCGGCGGGCGGCAGCCCCGCTTGCGCCTTGTAGCGGCCGACCGCCTGCGTCGTCTTGAAGCGCTCGGCGAGCAGAAAGACCAGCGCGGCATCGATATTGTCGATGCTCTGGCGGTATCCGTTCAGCGTCTCGTCGGCCACGCGCGGCTCCCCATCTGATGTCCTCGCCCTATTGCGGGCACGGGAGGTCCCAGGCAAGCCGGGAAACGCTTGCCTTTGGCGCTGCGCGCGGCCACATCGCAGCCCACATGAGCGCTACCCTTCTCCGCCTCGATCCGAGCCGCGCCCAGCCCTCGCTGGAGCCGATGGTGCAACTCGTCACCGGCGACATGAACATGGTCAATGCCGTGATCCTGTCGCGGATGCAGTCCGAGATCCCCCTGATCCCCGAGCTTGCCGGACATCTCATCGCGGGCGGCGGCAAGCGCATGCGCCCGATGCTCACGCTCGCGAGCGCGCGGCTGCTCGGCTATACCGGCACGCGCCACCACCGGCTCGCCGCGGCGGTCGAGTTCATCCATACGGCCACGCTGCTGCACGACGACGTCGTCGACGGTTCGGACCTGCGGCGCGGAAAGCGCACCGCCAACCTCATCTGGGGCAATCCGGCGAGCGTGCTGGTCGGCGATTTCCTGTTCAGCCGCTCGTTCGAGCTGATGGTCGAGGACGGGTCGCTCAAGGTGCTAGGCATTCTGGCGGGCGCGAGCGCGATCATCGCCGAGGGCGAGGTCAACCAGCTGACCGCCGCGCGCCGCATCGACACGCCCGAAGAGCGCTATCTCGACATCATCGGCGCGAAGACCGCGGCGTTATTCGCCGCCGCCTGCCGCGTGTCGGCGGTGGTCGCCGAACGGCCCGAGGCCGAAGAGCTCGCGCTCGATTCGTACGGCCGCAACCTCGGCATCGCGTTCCAGCTGGTCGACGATGCGATCGACTATGTCTCGGATGCTGGCACGATGGGCAAGGACGCCGGCGACGATTTCCGCGAGGGCAAGGCGACGCTCCCGGTGATCCTCGCTTATGCGCGCGGCAATCCCGAGGATCGCACCTTCTGGAAGGCCGCGATCGAGGGGCATCGCAACCGCGACGAGGATTTCGAGCGCGCGATCGAACTGGTACGTGCGACGCGCGCGGTCGACGATACGCTCGCGCGCGCGCGCCACTATGGCCAGCGCGCGATCGACGCACTTGCGATCTTCGCCAACGGCAAGGCCAAAGAGGCGATGATCGAGGCGGTCGAATTCGCCATCGCGCGGGCCTATTGATCGGGCAATTCCGCTGTTTATCCGGGGTATTTCGATCTTTCCAACGGGCCGGAAAAGCGCATAGTGGCGGCGTGATCGGGCTTTTGGCGCGAGCGCACAGCAGGAGCGTCGCAGATGTTCGTCGATTTCCGCAACGAATGGACTCCGCCCGAACGGCCCGAACCCAAGCCGGCCCCGCGCCAGAACAAACGCGCCGAATCGGTGGCGGCGTGGGTGATCGGTTTCAACCTGCTGATGCTGTTGGTCGGCCCGCTCGCCGGCGCGACGCTGTTCGATGCGGTCGCCGCGCTGTTCAGACGCTGACGCGCGCCGCTGCCGGCGCCGTCAGCAGCCCAGCCTGGCCGCTGGCGCATCGGCACCCGCCAGTTCGACCTGAAGCGTCGCATGCCCGATCCCGAAGCGCTGCTTGAGCATCCCCCGCGCCTGCTCGAGAAACGCGTCGCCCGGGTGCCCGCCGGGCATGACGAGATGCGCGGTCAGCACGGTCTCGGTGGTGCTCATCGGCCAGATATGGACGTGATGGACTAGCACGACGCCCGGAAGCTCGCGCAGCTCCTCCCACACCGCATCCGAATCGATGCTGCGCGGCACCGCCGCCAGCGCCATCTCGACCGACTCGCGCAAGAGCCCCCAGGTCTGCCAGAAGATCAGCACCGCGATCATGATGCTGACGATCGGATCGATCCAGGTCGCGCCGGAGACCCAGATCACCAGACCGGACACGACCACCCCGGCCGAGACGATCGCGTCGCTCGCCATATGGAGGTACGCGCCGCGGATGTTGAGGTCGTCCTTGCGTCCGCGCATGAACAGCAGTGCCGTCGCGCCGTTGACGACGATGCCCGCCCCCGCGACCAGCGCGACGATCGGCCCGTCGACCGGCGCCGGCGCGGCGATCCGCTGCACCGCCTCGAGCACGATCGCACCGAGCGCGACGAGCAGCAGCAGCGCGTTGAGCAGGGCCGCGAGGATCGTCGAGCCCTTCAGCCCATAGGTAAAGCGCTTCGACGCCGCGCGCCGCCCGAGCGCGATCGCCGCCCAGGCGGCGCCGAGCCCGAGCACGTCGGACAGATTGTGTCCGGCGTCCGCCAGCAACGCGACCGATCCGGCGATCAGCCCGAACACCACTTCGCCGACGATGAAGGCGAGGTTGAGCGTGATGCCGATTGCGAAGGCGCGGTCGTGCCCTTCTGCGGGGGGGCCGTGATCGTGCCCGGCATGGCTATGCCCGCCGTGCGAATGGCCATGCGAATGTCCATGATGATGCGAATGGCCGGCCAAGATGATCTCCGAAACTCTCGAGCCCCCCGCCTAGCATCGCGATTGCGGGATATACTAGGACGTCGCGCATGCCGTTGCGGTTCCTTCCGCCCGGGCCGATCGGGTCCACCATATCGCCCTGTCCCCGCTGCGCGAGATCGGGCAAGGCTCGCGGCGTGTCCATGGTTCACCTCACCAACGCCGTGCCCGGGCGGCGGCAAGTCGCATGACGCTGCCGATCCACGCCGTCCTGCCCGAGCTGCTCGCAACGTTGCGCGAAGCGAGCAACGCCGTGCTCGTCGCGCCGCCCGGTGCGGGCAAGACGACGGCGGTCGCCCCTGCCCTGCTCGGCGAGGCGTGGTGCGGCGGCGAGATCCTGTTGCTCTCGCCGCGGCGTCTCGCCGCACGCGCGGCGGCCGAACGCATGGCGGCGACGGCCGGCGAGCCGGTTGGCCAGACCTTCGGGTACGCTACGCGGACGGATTCGAAGCGCTCCGCTGCGACTCGCGTGACGGTGGTGACCGAGGGAATCTTCGTCGCCCGCATCCAGAACGATCCCGACCTCGCGGGCGTGTCGGCGGTGCTGTTCGACGAAGTCCATGAGCGCAGCCTCGACAGCGATTTCGGACTGGCGCTCGCGCTCGACGCGCAGGCCGGGCTGCGGCCCGACCTCCGGCTGGTGGCGATGTCGGCGACGCTCGACGGCGCGCGCTTTTCGGGGCTGATGGACGGCGCGCCGGTGATCGAGAGCGCGGGGCGGATGCATCCGCTGACGCTGCACCATCTCGGTCGCGCGGCCGAGGCGCGGATCGAGGATTCGGTCGCCGCTGCGGTGCGGCTAGCCTTACGCGAGGATAGCGGCGGGGTCCTCGCCTTCCTCCCCGGCGTCGCCGAGATCGAGCGCACCGCCGAACGGCTCGACGGACTGGGCGCGGGCGTGGTGCTGCATCGTCTGCACGGCAGCCTCGACCCCGCCGCGCAGCGCGCCGCGATCGCGCCCGATGCCGGCGGGCGGCGCAAGATCGTGCTGGCGACATCGATCGCCGAGACCAGCCTGACGCTCGACGGCATTTCGGTGGTGGTCGATTCGGGGCTCGCGCGGCGCCCGCGCTACGATCGCGCGGCGGGAATGACGCGGCTCGTCACCGAGCGCGCGAGCCAGGCGGCGGTGACGCAGCGCGCCGGCCGCGCCGCGCGGCAGCGGCCGGGGGCGGCGTACCGGCTATGGGAAGAAGCCGCGACTGCGGGGCTGCCGCGATTCGATCCGCCCGAGATCCTCGAGGCCGATCTGTCGGCGCTGACGCTCGACTGCGCCTTGTGGGGGGTGGCCGATCCCCGCGCCTTGCGCTGGCTCGACCCGCCGCCCGAGGCTGCGGTGCAGGAGGCGCGATCGCGGCTGGCGGCGCTCGACGCGCTCGATCCGGACGGGCGCCCGACGCGGCACGGTGCGGCGATCGCGCGGCTGCCGCTGGCGCCGCGACTGGGGCATATGCTGGTGCGCGCCGGGGAGCTCGGGCTGGCCGAGGTCGCGGCCGAGGTCGCGGTGCTGCTCGGCGAGCGCGGGCTCGGCGGCAGCGACGTCGATCTCGAAGCGCGGCGGCGGCGCTGGCGCGGCGAACGCGGGCAGCGCGCCGACGCCGGGCGGAAACTGGCGCGGCGATGGGCTCAGCTCTCTCCCTCTCCCCTCCGGGGAGAGGGAGACGGCCGTCGCCATCGCGCTCGCCTTCCCCGACCGCATCGCGCGCCGTCGCGACAGCTCTGGCGAGACCTGGGCGTCGGTCGGCGGGCGCGGGTTCAAGCTCGACCCGACCGCCAGCCTCGCCCGCGCGGAGTGGCTCGCCGTCGCCGAGACGCAGGGCATGGCGTCGGGCGCGCGGATCCTCTCGGCCGCGGCGATCGATCTCGCCACGATCGAAAGCCTGTTCGGCGACCGCATCGCGACGCATCGCACCGTCGCCTTCGACCCCGCGACCGGCGGCGTTCGGGTCCTCCGCGAACGCCGGCTCGGCGCGCTCCGCCTGTCGAGTGGGCCGGATGCGAACGCCGACCCCGATGCGATCGCCGCCGCGTTGCTCGACGGCGTGCGCACGACCGGCCTCGCCCGCCTGCCGTGGAGCGACGCGGCGCTCGCGCTGCGCCACCGCGCCGCGTTCGCGCAGGAGCATGGCGGCGCCGAACTCGCGCTCGACGACGCCGCCCTGCTCACGCGCGCCGACGAATGGCTCGCGCCGCTGCTCGTCGGCAAGCGGCGGCTCGACGCGATCGACCCGGGCGCGCTGACCGATGCCTTGCGCACCCTGATCGGCTGGGATGCGCTGAAGACGATCGACCGCCTCGCGCCGACGCATTTCACCAGCCCGGCCGGATCGAGCCATCCGATCGACTATGACGCCGAGGGTGGCCCGCGCGTTGAACTGCGCCCGCAGACGCTGTTCGGCCTCGCCACGCATCCGATGATCGCGGGCGGGCGCGTGGCGCTGGTGCTCAGCCTCACCTCGCCCGGCGGGCGCCCGATCCAGACGACGCGCGATCTGCCAGGCTTCTGGGCGGGAAGCTGGTCGGCGGTCGCCAAGGAAATGCGCGGTCGCTATCCCCGCCACCCCTGGCCCGACGACCCCGCTTCGGCGTCTGCGACGCTGCGCACGAAAAACGCAGATGCGCGGCGCCAAGAAGCACGATAAGGAGACGCCATGTCGATCGCCCGAATCTATCAGCGCCCCAAGAACGCCATGTCGTCGGGCCGTGCCCGCACCACCAGCTGGGTGCTCGATTTCGCTCCCGCCGAGCCCAAGCAGCCCGACCCGCTGACCGGCTGGGCCGGCTCGGGCGACACGCGCGACCAGCTGCGGCTGAGCTTCCCGACGCAGGAAGCCGCGATCGCTTATGCCGAGCGCGAAGGCCTCGCCTTCACCGTCGTCCCCGCGCCGACCCGCACGCTCAAGTTGCAGAGCTACGCCGACAATTTCCGCTGAGGCTCGGCCGACGCTGCACCGCGTCTGCTTCTACGGATGCAGTTCGTGTGGCCGCGCAAATCCTGCATTAACCAGCAATCGTCTCGTCGCGAGACACCCGTAAATCAGCGGCATCGCGCCGCGTTAAAATCGGCTACAGCGCGCGCGTGTATCTGCAGGCGATCCTTGGCTGGGTGAAGATGCGGCGGCTGAGCAAGCTCGGCGCCGTCGGCCTGTGCGCGCTCGTGCTCGCCGGCGTTTCGGCGCATGCCGCGTTGCGCGCGATCATCATCCAGCACGCCAAGGCCGCGCAGCACGCCCCCGCGCCGAGCGGCTATGAGATCGAGGACCATTTCCCCGGCGCCGCCTATTTCTACGCCGCCGACGATCCCGTGCCCGGCCCCATGCCCGGTGACGCGGCTCCTGCACGCGGCACGACGGGGACGATCGCGCTGCCCGATCTGCCGCTTCCGGTCGGAGCAGCGGCATTGGCGGCGGATACGTCGGTCCGTGCAGCTTTGCCCTTCTCGATGGCGCGCGCGAGCGCGACCGATCGCGGGCGCGCGCTGCAATGCCTGACGACGGCGATCTATTACGAGGCCGCGAGCGAGCCCGATGCCGGGCAGCAGGCGGTCGCGCAGGTGATCCTCAACCGCGTGCGGCACCCCGCCTTCCCCGCCACGGTGTGCGGGGTGGTGTTCCAGGGTTCGGAACATGCCGGCTGCCAGTTCAGCTTCGCCTGCGACGGCGCGCTGCAACGTGGGAGCCCGTCGCCGGCGTATTGGCTGCGCGCGTTGAAGGTCGCCGCCGCCGCGCTCAACGGGCATGTCATGCCGCAGGTCGGGCTGGCGACGCATTACCACACCTACGCCGTCACGCCGGCGTGGAACCGCAGCCTGGTGATGACCGCAGCGATCGGCGCGCATTTCTTCCATCGCTGGCAGGGCGGATGGGGTACGCCCGCGGCGTTCCGCCAGCCGTATCTCGGCGGGGAGCCGGTTCCGGGCCCGCATCCGCGGATCGATCCGCCGGCGCTGGTGAGCGCCGCGGTGGTTATGCCGGCGCTCCCTGCCGCCAAGCCCGCGACGATCCAGCCGGCTTATGCGCAGAGCGGCACCCCGGTCGCCGCCGCGACGGCAGCGGCCGATACGCTGCCTGGCGATTCGCAGATCCTCGACCGCTGGAAGGATTCGGGCAAACCGCTGCGATAAGTCCCTCCCCTCCCCTCCCTGGAAGGGAGGGGTTGGGGGTGGGTCGGCCTAGGGCGGGGGCCGACCGCGACAACGGGCCGACCCACCCCCAGCCCCTTTCTTTCAGGGAGGGGAGGCGCCGTTACTTCTTAGCTGCCAAATATTTGTCGAACCACGCCCGTGTCCGCGCGACGACATCGGCGGAATTGGCCGGCGCGCGGATGCCGTGACCTTCGTCGGGGTAGATCACCAGGCTGGTCGGCACCCCCATGTCCTTCAGACCATGCCAATATTCGACCGATTGCGTCGGCGGCACCTCGATGTCGCGCTCGCCGACATAGATGAAGGTCGGGGTGCGCGCGTTCTTGATGAAATTGACCGCGGAGACATCCTCATACGCCTTGCGATCCTCGTACAGCGTCTTGCCGAAGAACGGCAGCATCCACTGGTCGATGCCGTTGGTGCCGTAATAGCTCACCCAGTTCGACAGCCCCGCACCCGCGACGATCGCCTTGAAGCGGTTGGTCTGGGTGTTCGCCCACATCGACATGAAGCCGCCATAGCTGCCGCCGGTGAGCCCGAGTCGCGCATCGTCGACCGGCGCTTGCCTTTCGACCGCATCGATCCCGGTCAGGATGTCGCGCAGATCGCCACCGCCGAAATCGCGCTTGTTGGCGGCGGTGAAGGCCTCGCCCTGGCCGTAGCTGCCGCGCGGATTGGGCAGGAAGATGTAATAGCCGGCATCGAGCAGCGCGCCGAAGCCGCCACCGAAATACGGCACGTTCGCCGCCGACGGGCCGCCATGGAGGATCGTGATCATCGGCGCCTTCTTCTTGGGATCGGCGCCGAGCGGGGCGAGCAGCCAACCCTGGACGTCGAACCCATCATTCTTCCAGCTGATGCTGCGCGCGGTCATCTTCGCGGGGATCGCGTCATTGTCGTGCGTGATCTGGACGGGCGCATCGACCGGCCCGGCGAAGATCGCGGGGGCATGCGTGAAGTCCTGCACCACCGTCGCGACGGTCTTGCCATCGGCGCTCCACGCGGCCTTGGCGTCACCCGCGGCGAGCGTCGATGGACGGCTCCAACCCAGGCCGTCGGTGCTCGCGCGCTCGGCGTAGAGCCCCATCCGGTCGCCGCGCAGCGCGGTGCCGCGGATCGCCGCGTCGCGCCAGACGAGCGACGTCACCGTCAGCTTGCTGTTCGGCTGGGTATTGCGCGGCTCGCCGCCCTCGAACGGCACCGTCCAGACGTCGCCGCCAACCGAGCCGAAATCGCTCATCAACCCGCCGATATAGGCAACGGTCTTGCCGTCGGGCGAGACGCGCGGGAAGTTGAGCTGCGTCTTCGGCTTGGCGATGGTGCGCACCGCGCCGGTCGTCGCATCGACCGCGTCGAGCGTCGCGACCCACCAATTGTTGTCGCCATTGCCGAGCGCCGAGGTGACGACGAAGCCGCTGCCGTCGGGCGTCCAGTCATATTCGTAGATGTAGCGATCGGCGGGCGACAGCGGGCGGACCTTGTCCGCGGTCAGCGTACCGCCCACGTCGAACACCGCGAGGCGCTGCTCGTCGCTCTTCTCGCCGATCTCGCCGATCTGCCGCACGCCCGCCTGGGTCGCGCCCGATTCCTTGGCAGCGCCGATCGTGACGAGCAGCGCTACACGAGTCCCGTCGGGCGAGAAGCGCGGGGTCTGCGCGATGCCGCTGATCGTCGCGACGGTGTGCGGCTTGCCGTCGTGATCGACCACCAGCGTGACGAGCCCGGCCTTCTTGTCGCGCGTGAGATAGGCGAGGCTGCCGTCGGGGGCAAAGGTCAGGGCGGACACCGAACACAGATTCCCGCACGGGTCGAAGCTGCGCAACAGCTTGCCGCTCGTCGCGCGGATCGTGATGCTGCTCTTGCTGCCCTCGCTGTCGATCGTCGCGATGCGGTCGCCCTGCGCCGACAGCGCGAGCCCGCCATAGGAATGCACGGTCGGTGCGGCGAGCGCCGGGCTGGCGGACGCGGCGAGCAGAAAAGCAAACAGGCTGAGGCGCATGGCAGGGAAGCTCCGTCGAGTGATGGAGCGGGATAGCACAGTGCGACGCGGGAGCAATCGCGCCGGTGCGCCGATCCGTTACGGCTTCCCCACCTGCGCGAGCAGCACATCGACCGCCGCGCTCAATTGCGTATCGGTGCCGGGGCCTTCGCCGAGCGGCCGCGTCACCGCCACGTCGACCGGGCGCGGGTGCATCTCCATGTCCTGCCCGCGTCCGTCCTGGATCCGCGTCCCCGGCGTGCGCACCGCCGAGCCGTCGATCAGCGGCTCGCCTCCGGTGAAGATGATCCACCCCGCGGTCGGCTGCCCGACGACCTTGCCGAGCCCGAGCGCGCGATAGCCCTCGGTGAAATCCTCGGCATCCGACAGCGACGATTCGTTGGTGACAAGCACGGTCGGCTTGCCGAGCGCACGCTGGCCGAGCGCCTGGCGCCCGGGCAGCGGGAACAGGTCGCGCGGCGTCATCGTGAGGTAATTGGCGCGCGCGAAGACGTCGATCGCATAGCCGTTGATGAAGCCGCCATTGTTGTTGCGGATATCGACGACGACGCCCTGGCGCCGCTGATTTTCGGCATCGAGATCGAGATAGAGCTGGTCGAGCGATTCGGACGACATGTCGGCGATATGGACATAGCCGAGCTTGCCGCCCGACAGCCGCTCGACCAGCGCGCGACGATCATCGACCCACTGGCGGTAGGCGAGCCCCGCAGCCGCGCCGACCGAGATCGGGCGTACGACGACGCTGCGTTGCCCGTTCGCGCCCACCACACCGAGCGCAACGCGGCGGCCGACGCTGTTCTCGAGCAAGGCATCGATATTACCATGCGCGCCGATCGCGACACCGCCGACGCTGACGATTCTGTCGCCGGGCACGATCTTCTCGATCGCCGCGGGCCCCAGCCGCACCACCGAGCGGACGACGAGCCCGCGCCCCGCGTCATAGGCCGCGCGATCGAAGCGCAGCCCGAGATCGCCGACGCGGTTGGGCCGCGGGCTGCCGGGCGAACCGGGGCTGAGCGAGATGCCCGAGTGCGAGGCGTTGAGCTCGCCGATCATCAGATTGATGATCCGCCGCTCCTCGTCGGGCGTGCGCGCGCCGGCGATATAGGGCTGGAAGCGCGCGCGCAGCGCTTTCCAGTCCTGGCCGTTGAACTTTGGATCGAAGAATTTGCGGTCGAGGATGCTCCACGCTTCGTCGAACACGATCTGCTTCTCGGTCGCGAAGTCCACGTCCATTTCCGCCCCGACCGCGATCGGCTTGGGCTTGGGGCTGTCGAGCGGAGTCGAGATGACGCGGCCGCCGTCGAGATAGAACAGCGTCTTGCCGTCGCCGGCGAGCGCGAAATCGCCCTTCGGCCGGTCGCTCTGCGTGAGTTGCTGCGCGACGGGCGGCTCGTCGGCGAGTTCGTCGAGGGTGTAGCTGTAGAGGTTGGCACGCCCCTTCTCGCGCGCGCGGAAGACGAGTGTCTTGCCATCGGGGCTGATCACCGGCGTATCGGCATTGAGCCCAAGCGGCAGGATCGTCGCGCGGGCGCGCAGGCCGTCCCAGACGATCGACACAGGGGCGACCTTGGGCGCTGGCGGCGGCGCGGCGCCTTTCTTCGCCGCGACCGGCAGCGGCTTGGGCGTCGCGGGCGCGGGCGTGTCGGACGGCGTGTCGGGGGTGCCGGGCTGCTTGCCGGGCTTGAACAGGTCGCTGAATCTGTCTTCCTTGAACTTCGGCACATGCGGCAGCAGGTCGATGCGGACGATGCGCGAATCCTCGCTGCGCTGCGCCGTATCGAACAGGATGTAGCTGCCGTCGGGCGACCAGGCGATCCCGCCCATCTGGCCATTGGCGAGGAAGCTGACCGGCCGCGCCGCGCCGCCCGCGGCGGGGACGAGCTCGACATTCACGAACGAGCGCGAATCGGTCAGCGGGAAGGCGACGTACTGGCCGTCGGGCGACCAGGTCGGGCGCGGCCCGTCGCGCTCGTCGGTGGCGATCGCGCCGGTGAACAGCGTGCGATCGGCTCCACCCGCGAGCGTCACGACGTGAAGTTCGCGGTCATCGAGCACATAGGCAACCGACTTGCCGTCGGGCGCATAAGACGGCGTCGAGGCGATGCCCTGCCGCGTCAGCACCGTCTCGCGCCCGCTCGCCACATCATATTCGACGAGGCAATGCGCGAGCCCGCGCTCGGATATGACGAGCGTACGGCGGCTGTCGGGCGACCAGACCACTTCGCGTTCGGCACCTGGCGTATTGGTCACGCGCTGCGCGGTGCCGCCATCCTTCGCCGAAGTCGCGAACACCTCGCCATGCCCGATCACCGCGACCTTCTGCCCGTCGGGCGAGAGCGCCAGGCGGGTGAAGCTCTGCAACTGCTCGTGTCGGCGCGGGGTCGTGCTCGCCGCGCCGCGCAGCGTGATCGGTACGGCGGCGGCCTGGCCGGTGGCGGGGTCGAAGCGCCACACCCCGAAATCGCGCTCGAACACAATCGCCGAACCGTTCGCCGCCATCGCGGGGTATAGCACACGTCCGCTGGTGAAATGCGTAAGCTGCTCCGGTACTGCCCCGCCCGCGACGCCGACGCGCCAGAGGTTCTCGGGACCACCCTTCGCGCTCATATAGACGAGGCTGCGTCCGTCGCGGCTCCACATCGGCCAGGCGTGCTTCTCGCCATCGGCGAGCAACGGGCGATACGCGCCGCCCTCGGCCACCGGCTTGAGCCACAGCTCGGTCTGGTCGATGTGCGAGGTGCCGTTGCGCCACCATTGCCCCGCGCTGATTCCGCGCGTGTTGATCGCGAGCGTGCTGCCGTCGGGCGACGGCGCCGCCTGGAACTCGGCGAGATAGGTCTCGCGGCTGACCTGCATCGGCGTGCCGCAATCGACCGCGATGCGGAAGATGTCGGGCTGGCGGCCGACATCGGCGACTCCGGAAGCGAAATAGAGATATTTGCCATCGGGCGACCAGGCGTCGAGCTCCTCGCCCGCCTCGGCATAGGTCAGCCGGGTCACCGCGCCGCTGGCGAGATCGAGCACGTAGATGTTGGCGTTGCCGCCGCGCGTCGAGGTGAAGGCGAGCTTGGTCCCGTCGGGCGAATAGAGCGGGCGCGCCTCGGTCGCCGCATCGGTGACGAGCGGACGCGCGACGCCGCCCGACGCCGCGACTTCCCAGATGTCGCCGCCCGAGGCGAAGGCGATCAGCGCGCCGTCGGGGGAGAGCGTGGGTTCGGCGAAGGCAGGCCGGGCGTCCTGCGCCAGCGCGACCGGCGCGGTCAGCGTGGTCGAGCCGAGCAGGCCCGCAGCCGCCAGCGCAAGGCGTTGGAATGTCATGAAGGAGCCCCGTTTCGTCGTTACGGTCGGCAATGAAGCGCAAAAGCCGGGCGATCACAAGCCACACGGTTTTGCCCTGCCCGCACGCAATCGCCGATGGTTTTGCCGCCCCGCCATGCTAGCGCGGCATGGTGAGACTTTTGACCGATAGACGCGCGATCCTGGCGGGTGGCGGCGCGGCGCTAATGCTGGCGCTGCTGCATGGCGCGCTGTTCTGGCCCGGGATCATGACGTGGGACGCGATCCGGCAATATGGCCAGGCGCTCAGCGGCCAGTATGACGACTGGCACCCGCCGGCGATGAACTGGCTGTGGCGCCAGCTCGGCGCGTTCGGCGCCGGGCCGGCGCCGATGCTCGTGCTCCAGCTGGCGCTCTATTGGGGCGGCACCGCCTTGTGGCTGCACGCGGCGTGGACGCGCGGACAGCGCTTCGCGGCGGGGGCGATCGGCTTGCTCGCGCTGTCGCCGATCGTGCTGGTGCTGGTCGGAACCGTGCTCAAGGACAGCCTGTTCGCGGGGGCGCTGTTGGTGGCGAGCGGCCTGCTCGCGGCGCGACCCGAGCGGCGCGCAGCACGGATCGTCGCCGCGCTGTTGCTCGTCGCGGCGGCGACGCTGCGCTTCAACGCGGTTCCGGCGTGCCTGCCGCTGCTGTTGCTCGCCGCGCCTGCGGCGTGGCGGCGGACGCTCCCGCGGCTCGGCCTCACCGCCGTGCTCGCGGCGATCCCGCTGCTGCTCGCGCTCCCGCTCGCCAACGCCGCGCTCCACGCCAAGCGCAGCGGGGTCGAACTGTCGCTGGTGATCTACGATCTCGGCGGGATCGGCGCATTCGCCGCGCGCGACACCTTCCCGCCGACCGTCGTCGCGAACCCGGTCGCGGTCAATCGCGACTGCTATTCGCCGATCTCGTGGGATCGCTATGCCTGGTGGGGCACGGCGCCGTGCGCGATCGGCTTCACCAATCTCGCCGCACCGCTCAAGGCGGGGCATGGCCCCTATGGCTGGTGGGCCGCCGCGGTCGCCGCGCATCCGCTGGCCTATGCCGCGCATCGCCTCGCGCATTTCGATCGCAACACGCGTTTCCTCGTCCACGACGCCGATCTGCCCGGCCTGTCGCCGCAGTCCGATCCCAATCCGTGGGGTTTCACCGTCGCGCCGAACGGCGCGCGGGCGACGCTACAGGGGGCCGCCGACACGCTGCTGACCATACCGCCGGGCTGGCCGATCTGCTGGCTCGTGCTCGGGTGCGGCTTGTTGGTATTGCGCCCGACCTTCGGCGACGGCGATCCCGCGGTCGCGCTCGTCTGGTCGGCGGTGCTCTATGGTTTCAGCTACCTCCCGCTGAGCGTCGCGTCGGAGGTGCGCTATCACTTCTGGACGATGAGCGCGGTCGGCATCGCGGCGGCGCTGCTGCTCACGCGGCGGTCGACCTGGCGGATGCCGCGCTGGCGCCTTGGGGTCGCGCTGGCACCGGTGCTGGTCGTGACGATCGCCGGGCTCGTCGCCCGGCTATAGGAAACGGGCGACCTTCCCAGACGGTCGGGACGCGCGTGGCGCGGACCGGGGCGACGCAGCCGTCGCCCCTTCGCCGTTCACTTCGGTGCGGTCGCCTTGGCCGACTGGCCATCGCCTTCGGGCGCGGAGACGACGTCGCGCGTGGTCGCGCCCTTGTCGACCACGGTCGTGCCGGGGTCGCCGACCGACGAGCGGATGCCGGGATCGTCCGAATCGACGCCCGCCTGCGAGAGCGTCGCGCTCTCCGAAGCGCTGCGCGCCGCAGTGCCGCCGAACAGCGCGTCGAGCGCCTGCGCGTTGGCGCTGACGTCGTTGGCGCGCGCCGCGCCGGGCTTGGGGGGTGTGAGCGAGAAATCGGGCGGGATCACCAGCGGTGCCTGGCGCGCGACCGAGAATTCGTCGGGGCCGCTGCGGCCGCCTTTGCCATGTGCGCAAGCGCCCAGCGCGAGCAGTGCCACGCCGGCCGTCAGAATCGAAAACTTACGCATGGATATTCTCCGTTGGGCCTTGTTCCGCCCCAGAATCGAGTTTCGGCGTGTCTCGTACCAGAAGCGCGCGCGCGAGCAAGATGAGCACGCCGATGCTAATCGCGGCGTCGGCGATGTTGAAGACCAAAAACGGCTGCCAGCTGCCGAAATGCAGATCGGCGAAATCGACGACATAGCCGAGCCGCACCCGATCGAGGATGTTGCCAAACGCCCCGCCGAGCACGAGCCCGAGCGCCATCTGATCGGCGCGCTTGGTCTCGCGCAGCATCCAGACAAGGACGCCGAGCGCGATCGCCCCGGTCATCAGCACCAGCAGCCAGCGCGTCGTGTCGGTATCGGCGTGGAGCAGGCCGAGCGACACGCCGCGATTGGCGACGAAGCGCAGGTTGAAGAACGCCGTGACGAAATGCGCGTTGGTCATCTCGTCGAGCTTGAGGCCCTCGGTCACGCCGAGCTTGGCCGCCTGGTCGGCGACGAACAGCAGCGCGGCGGTCGCGAAGCCTGCGAGCGGGAGCCTCATGCCACCGCCGCTTCGCAACGGTCGCACAGATCGCCGTCTTCCTCGACTTCGGGGAGCAGGCGCCAGCAGCGGCCGCATTTGTGGAAATCGGTCTTCTTCACATGTACCCCAATCGATGGAGCGATCGGCAATTGAAAACCACCGCCGCCTTCCATTCGACCGTTAACGATCTCAGATTTCGAGGAAATGGCGATTTCCGAGAGATCCACACTCGCCAGTGCGTCGAACATTGCCGCATCGTCTTCAACGGCTACATAAATGTCCGCCTCCAAGCTGGACCGAATGAGTTTGTCCCTGCGAAGCGGTTCGATTGCTCCGACAATGACTGTCCGAGCCTTTCGAATCAGAACCCACTTTTCGACCAATGTGCTGTCGCCGACACTCGACGGGACTTCAGGCCATTCGAGCAGGTGCACCGAACCATCCTCGCTCGGGAAGCGCGCCTGCCACGTCTCCTCCGCAGTGAAGCACAGCACCGGCGCGGCGTAACGGACGAGTGCGTGGAACAGCGTGTCGAACACGGTGCGCACCGCGCGGCGCTTGAGATCGGTCGGCGCGTCGCAATAGAGCGAATCCTTGCGGATATCGAAGTAGAAGGCCGACAGGTCTTCCTGCGCGAACTCGGTCAGCAGCCGGACATAGCTGTTGAAATCGTACACCAGCACCGCCGCACGCAGCTTGGCGTCGAGCTCGGCGAGCAGGTGGAGCACATAGCGTTCGAGCTCGGGCATCTCCGCGACCGGCAGAAGCTCGGCCTCGTCGAACCCGTCGAGCGCGCCGAGCAGGTAGCGGAAGGTGTTGCGCAGCTTGCGATACTGGTCGGAGACGCCGCCCAATATCTCCTTGCCGATGCGGTGGTCCTCGGTGAAATCGACCGACAGCGCCCACAGCCGCAGGATGTCCGCGCCCGATTCCTTCATCAAGTCGAGCGGGTTGATCGTGTTGCCGAGCGACTTGGACATCTTCATGCCCTTCGCATCCATCGTGAAGCCATGCGTCAGCACCGCATTGTACGGCGCACGCCCGCGCGTGCCGCATGCCTCCATCAGCGACGACTGGAACCAGCCGCGATGCTGGTCCGAGCCTTCGAGATAGAGATCGGCGGGCCAGCGCAGATCGGGCCAGCGCCCGCTCTCGAGCACGAAGGCGTGCGTGCAGCCGCTGTCGAACCACACGTCGAGAATGTCGGTGACGCGCTCGTAATCGGCGAGGTCGTAGTCGGGGCCGAGCAGGTCCTGCGCGGCTTCCTCGCTCCACGCATCGACGCCCTGCGCGGTGATGGCGGCGATGATCCGCGCGTTGACCGCGGGATCGACGAGATACTGGCCGGTCGCGCGGTTGACGAACAGCGTGATCGGCACGCCCCAGGCGCGCTGGCGGCTGATCACCCAGTCGGGGCGGCCAGCGACCATCGCGGTGATGCGGTTCTGGCCCTTGGGTGGATACCAGGTGGTCGCTTCGATCGCGGCAAGCGCGGTCTCCCGCAAGGTCCGCCCAGGACTCCCCTCCCCTTCAGGGGAGGGGCTGGGGGCCGTCTCACCGAGACCGACGCTCGAGGCCGCGGCACGGCCCCACCCCAACCCCTCCCCTGAAGGGGAGGGGCTTTCGGGCAGCGCCTGGTCCATCGGAATGAACCATTGCGGCGTCGCCCGGAAGATGACCTTCGCCTTCGACCGCCACGAATGCGGGTAGGAATGCGCAAAATCATCGCTCGCCGCGAGCAACGCACCAACTGCGCGCAGGTCCGTACAGATCGGCCCCTCGGCGGAGACGAACTTCTTGTTGATCACCGAGCCCTGCCCGCCGAGCCACGCCCAATCGTCGCGATACATGCCCGCGCCATCGACCGCGAAGACCGGCTCGATGCCGTATTGCTTGCACAGCAGGAAATCGTCCTCGCCGTGGTCGGGGGACATATGGACGAGCCCGGTGCCCGCGTCGGTGGTAACGAAATCACCCGGCAGGAACGGCCGCGGCTTGGCGAAGAACCCGCCGAGTTCGTGCATCGGGTGACGCGCGGTGGCGCCTTCGAGCTGAGAGCCCCGAATGATAAGCGGCTGATCTGCTTCAGCGAACGCCCAAGCCATCGCCTTATCATCATCGTGAAGCGCCCGCCTGAATTCTGCGCGAGATCCCCATTTTTCCTTAGAGGCGCGACCAAAAAACCGGGCAAGCAGCTCAGGGTCGTTCGCAACGAGATATCGTTGACTTGTCGTCGGGTAATCGAGAACGATGTACTCAATCTCCGGCCCATAGCTCAGCGCCTGGTTGACCGGGATCGTCCACGGCGTCGTCGTCCAGATCACCGCATAGGCGCCGACCAATTCGGGCGCGTTCGGCGCCTCCACGATCTCGAACGCCACGTCGATCTGCGTCGACACGACGTCCTCATATTCGACCTCGGCCTCGGCGAGCGCGGTCTTTTCAACGGGCGACCACATCACCGGCTTGGCGCCGCGATACAGCTGGCCGCTTTCCGCGAACTTCATCAGCTCGGTGACGATCGTCGCCTCGGCGGCGAAATCCATCGTCAAATAAGGATGGTCCCAGTCGCCGTTGATGCCGAGCCGCTTGAGCTGCTCGCGCTGCACGTTGACCCAATGCTGCGCATAGGCACGGCACTCGGCGCGGAATTCGTTCGCGGGGACCTCGTCCTTGTTGCGCTTCTTGGCGCGGTACTGCTCCTCGACCTTCCACTCGATCGGCAGGCCGTGGCAGTCCCAGCCGGGCACATAGGGCGCGTCCTTGCCGAGCAGGCCCTGCGTGCGGCACACCGTGTCCTTGAGGATATGGTTGAGCGCATGGCCGATATGCATGTCGCCGTTCGCATAGGGCGGGCCATCGTGCAGGATGAACTTCTCAGCGCCGCGGCGGGCTTCGCGGGTCTTCTCGTAGAGGTTCATCGCCTGCCAGCGCGCGAGGATGCCCGGCTCCTTGGCGGGGAGGCCGGCCTTCATCGGGAAGTCGGTCTTCGGCAGGAAGACGGTGTCGCGATAATCGCGGGCGGGGGGCGTGGTGTCTGGGGTCTCGGTCATTTGACGGGCGACTTAGCCGAGACGCGCCACACTATAAAGCCCCTCCCCTTCAGGAGCGCCGGGTGAACAGCGCCCCGCGCTGTTCAGGTCATGCCGGGGGCATGACCCACCCGGCGCTGGGTTGGGGTGGGGAAGTGCGTTGCCAGCGGTTGGAGAGGGTGGAGGCGGTGGCGGAGATTGTTTCTGCGACGCCAGCCAAGTTCGACACGACGTCGGGATTGCCGAAGCGGATGATCGTGAAACCGAGCGCGGCGAGCCGGGCGTCTCGATCGGCGTCGTGCGTGTCGCCATCGACCTCAATCCCGAGACCAATCGCTGGACAGAAGAAATCGAGGATTGCCTGCGCTTCGAAGACCACATGCTGGCGGCGGAACTTCAAACCATCGAGCTGCGAATTGGACAGCGCCCGCCATAGCCGGATTTCCGGCTCGGTCGGGTTCCGCCGCATCTCGTGCGCGCGCTTCAGGAGCTCAGCCTCTGTGGCCACCACTTCCCCACCCCAACCCAGCGCCGGGTCGGTCATGCCCCCGGCATGACCTGAACAGCGCGGGGCGCTGTTCACCCGGCGCTCCTGAAGGGGAGGGGCTTATCTTGCTCTCACCAGTTCCACACCATCCCAGTCTCACTGAACGGCTTGGGTTCCAGCGGCGGGATCGTCGCTTCGTTGAGGTCGCAGTGCCAATAGCCGACGTCGATCCAGCGCCCGTCCTTGTAGCCCGCCTCGCGGAAGAACCCGGCGCGCTTGAAACCAACCGATTCGTGCAGCCGGATCGAATGATCGTTGGGCAGCGCGATCACCCCGATCGCATGCGTGAAGCCCTGCGCACGCACCGTGTCGATCAACGCGTCATACAGCTGCCGCCCGTTGCCGCGCCCCTGCGTGCCGGTCTCGAGATAGACCGTCGTCTCGATCGTGTAGCGATACGCCGGGCGATCGCGGAACGCCGAGGCATAGGCATAGCCGAGCACCGCCCCGCCCTCGCCCTCGGTCGCGACCAGCCACGGGTACAGCCCGCCCGACGAGGCCATCCGCTGCGCGATCACTGCAGCATCGGGCGCGTCGGTCTCGAACGAGACCACGCCGCGCTCGACATAGGGCCGGTAGATCTCCGCGATCGCCGCCGCATCGTCGAGCGTCGCGGGGCGGATCGCGACGCGGGTCGGCGCGCGGTCCAGGCTCACAACCCGAACCGCGCCAGCACGAAGTCCATCAGCCGCGCGTCGCCGGCGCGCGGCGCGTTGCCGCCGACGCCCTCGCATTCGAGGCAGCGTGCCTGGATCGCAGCGCCCGTGCCGATCCGCGTCACGTCGCCCAGCGCGCGCGCGAACACCGCACGCCGCTCGGCCGCCATCCGCGTGAAGGCATCGCCCGCCGAGGCATCGTCATCCTTGTTCGAGTCGGCGAACTGCTGGATCATCTTGGCAAACGCGCTCGGCTTCTTTTCGAGATATTCGGCGTGATAGCCGTCGGCCTTCAACCCGGCACGCCGCGCCGCCTCGGCGATCGCATCCTGCAATCCGCCGAACTTGTCGACCAGATGCAGTTGCAGCGCGGTCCCGCCATCCCAGACGCGTCCCTGCCCGATCTCGTTGACGCGATCGGGCGTCAGCTTGCGGGCATTCGCGACGCGGGTGATGAACTGGCGATAGCCATTCTCGATCCCCGCCTGGAAGATCGTGTCGGTCTCGGGGTTGGTGCCGCCATAGATGTCGGGCTGGCCCGAGAGCGGCGTGGTGCGCACGCCGTCGGTGGTGAGGCCGACCTTCTTGAGCGTATTCTCGAAGGTGGGGATGATCCCGAAGATGCCGATCGAGCCGGTGATCGTCGTCGGCTGCGCGAACACCATGTCGCCCGCGGTCGACACCCAATAACCGCCCGACGCCGCGACCGCGCCCATCGAGACGATGATCGGCAGCTTCTGCGCCTTCGCTTCCTGGATCGCGCGGCGCATGTCCTCCGACGCGAGCGCCGAGCCGCCCGGCGAATCGACGCGCACGACGAGCGCCTTGAGGTCCTTCTTGGCGAGCGCATCGAGCAGCAGCTTCGAGACGGTGTCGGACCCGACATTGCCCGCCTTCGACTTGCCGTCGACGATGTCGCCGGCGATCGTCAGCACGCCGATCTTGTCGCCGCCGGTCGGCAGCGGGTTGGCGGCGACATAGGCGTCGTATTTGATCGTCTTGAACAGGCCGGCGGCCTTGCCGCTGTCGACCCCGGCGATCGCCGCGACGCGCTTGCCGAAATCGAGCCGCGTGCCGAGCTTGTCGACGAGGCCGGCATCGAGGTTGGCCTTGGCGATGTCGCCCTGTGCCGCGCTGATCACGGCGCCCGGCGTCGCGAGGAACGGCGCGAACTTCGCCTTGGGCCGCGCCGCCGCGACCGACTGCTGCCAGTTGGCGAACAGCACCTGGTACAGCTTGACCACCTCTTCCTTCGCCTCGGGCGAGGCTTCGGTGCGCGTGTACGGCTCGACGAACGACTTGTACTTGCCGACGCGATAGACATGCGCATTGACGCCGAGCTTGTCGATCAGGCCCTTGTAATAGAGCTGCGATCCGCCCGGGCCCATGAACAAGGTGCCGCCCATCGGGCTTTCCCAGATCTCGCTCGCATTGGCGGCGAGGCGATAGCCCGAGTCGGTATAGGCGGTGGCGAACGCCAGCACCGGCTTGCCGCCTTTCCCATCGGAACCGTCGCGCACGCGCTTCAGCGCCGCGCCGACTTCGTTGAGCGTCGCGGGATAGCCGCCGCCGAACGAGTCGAGATCGAGCACCACCACCTTGACGCGGTCGTCCTTCGCCGCCTTGTCGAGGCTGCGCACCACGTCGCGCAGGCGATATTCATGGCCTGCGCCGTCGCCACTCAGGCTGGCGAAGGCGCCGACGTCCTGCGTCTGCTCGACGATCGGGCCGTCGAGCTTGAGCACGAGCGCGCCGTCGCCGATCGCGCTCTTGTTCGGTTTCGAGGCGAGCGCTGCGAACAGCAGGCCGAAGAAGAGCAGCATCGCGATGAGGACCAGCGCGTCCTTGATGCCGACGAGGATCTTCCACGCGCCGCGTACGAGTTTCATCTGGCCGTTCCCTGCTTGGCGGAGATAGGCCCCTTCGCTACGGCAAGGCTGCACGCGAGTAAATGCGTGTTATGCCACCAACACGGCAAATCGCTGATCTGGATTTGGTTCCACGAAATTTTCGTGCTCCCCGTTGACGCTGCCGGACCGCGCTATCATATCCCGGCTGCTGGCACTCACCAACGTCGAGTGCTAACACCTGTTCATTATAAAGGGACTTCGCCCATGACCTTTCGTCCGTTGCACGATCGCGTGCTCGTCCGCCGCGTAGAGGCAGAAGAAAAGACCGCCGGCGGGATCATCATCCCCGAGACCGCCAAGGAAAAGCCGCAGGAAGGCGAAGTCGTCTCCGTCGGCACCGGCGCCCGCAACGAAGCCGGTGAAATCCACCCGCTCGAAGTCAAGGCCGGCGACAAGATCCTGTTCGGCAAATGGTCGGGCACCGAGGTCAAGATCGACGGCGAAGACCTGCTGATCATGAAGGAATCCGACATCCTCGGGATCGTCGGTTAAATCCTTCTACGCGCAACTTTCATCACATTTCTCATCTGAAAGGGTAGCCCTACCATGGCATCCAAGGACGTAAAATTCGGGCGTGACGCTCGCGAGCGCATCCTCCGCGGCGTCGACATCCTCGCCGATGCGGTCAAGGTCACGCTGGGGCCGAAGGGCCGCAACGTCGTGATCGACAAGAGCTTCGGCGCGCCGCGCATCACCAAGGACGGCGTCACCGTCGCCAAGGAAATCGAGCTCAAGGACAAGTTCGAGAACATGGGCGCGCAGATGCTGCGCGAAGTCGCCTCGAAGACCAACGACATCGCCGGCGACGGCACGACCACCGCAACGGTTCTGGCGCAGGCGATCGTTCGCGAGGGCATGAAGTCGGTTGCAGCGGGCATGAACCCGATGGACCTCAAGCGCGGCATCGATCTCGCGGTCATCAAGGTCGTCGAGGACGTCAAGTCGCGCTCGAAGCCGGTTTCGGGTTCGCACGAAGTCGCTCAGGTCGGCATCATCTCGGCCAATGGCGATCGTGAAGTCGGCGAGAAGATCGCCGAAGCGATGGAGAAGGTCGGCAAGGAAGGCGTGATCACCGTCGAGGAAGCCAAGGGTCTCGAGTTCGAGCTCGACGTCGTCGAAGGCATGCAGTTCGACCGCGGCTACCTCTCGCCCTACTTCATCACCAACCCCGAGAAGATGTCGGTCGAGCTTCAGGATCCCTACATCCTGATTCACGAGAAGAAGCTGTCGAACCTGCAGGCGATGCTCCCGATCCTGGAAGCCGTCGTTCAGTCGGGCCGTCCGCTCCTGATCATCGCCGAAGACATCGAGGGTGAGGCACTCGCCACGCTCGTCGTCAACAAGCTGCGCGGCGGCCTCAAGGTCGCAGCGGTCAAGGCTCCCGGCTTCGGCGATCGTCGCAAGGCGATGCTCGAGGACATCGCGATCCTGACCAAGGGCGAGATGATCTCGGAAGACCTCGGCATCAAGCTCGAGTCGGTCACGATCGGTATGCTCGGCACCGCCAAGCGCGTCACGATCGACAAGGACAACACCGTCATCGTCGACGGTGCTGGTGACTCGGATGCGATCAAGGGCCGCACCGATGCGATCCGTCAGCAGATCGAGAACACGACGTCGGACTACGACAAGGAGAAGCTCCAGGAGCGTCTCGCCAAGCTTGCCGGCGGCGTTGCTGTCATCAAGGTCGGCGGTTCTTCGGAAGTCGAAGTCAAGGAGCGCAAGGACCGCGTCGACGACGCGCTGCACGCAACCCGCGCAGCCGTTGAAGAAGGCATCGTCCCCGGTGGTGGTACGGCGCTGCTGTACGCCAGCAAGGTGCTCGACGGCATGACCGGCGCGAACGAGGACCAGACGCGCGGTATCGATATCGTGCGCAAGTCGCTGACCTCGCTGGTTCGCCAGATCGCACAGAATGCCGGCCATGACGGCGCGGTCGTCTCGGGCAAGCTGCTCGACGGCAACGATCCGACGATCGGCTTCAATGCGGCGACCGACACGTACGAGAACCTGGTGGAAGCCGGCGTGATTGATCCGACCAAGGTCGTCCGCACCGCGCTGCAGAATGCGGCATCGGTCGCCGGCCTGCTCATCACGACCGAAGCGGCCGTGAGCGAGCTGCCGGAAGACAAGCCCGCAATGCCGATGGGCGGCGGCGGCATGGGCGGCATGGGCGGTATGGATTTCTGAGCCAACGCGGCCTGACATGGCGAAAGCTATGTAAGGACTCGCGTGGCTCCGGCCGGCGGGTCGGCGAGCTTGCTCGACGATCCCGTCCGACGCAGCACCGGCTTTGCCGGTGCCGGAACCAACGCCCAGCCTCCCGGCTGGACCAAAGACGAAGGGCCGGCGGAGCGATCCGCCGGCCCTTTGTTTATTGGGTGATTCGGCGTATATTGCGTGGCATGCCCGCGATCGCCCTCGACCCAGCCTATCGCCGCGTCAGCGTCGAGGAATTCCTCGAGATGGATTTCGGTGGCGCCAAGGCCGAGCTCGAAGACGGCCTGATCTACATGATGGCAGGCGGCAGCGAAGAGCATGCGCGCGTTGCCGGAAATATCATGGTCTATCTTGCCCCGCGACTTCGCGGAACGGGTTGCCGCGCCTACGGCTCCGATTTCGCGACCCGCACCGAGGAGCAGACGGTTCGGCTCCCGGACGTCAGCGTCTACTGCAACAACCCGTCCGCACCCGAAAACGCCCGCAAGAAGCTGCTAGGCGACCCACAAGTGGTGTTCGAGGTGCTGTCGCCGTCGACATCGTCGTATGATCAGAAGGTCAAGCTCCACGAATATTGCGCTTTGGCAGGCGTACGCGAGGTGATCCTCGTCGATCCCTCCGACGAACGAATTCACGTGGTGCATCGCACCGCCAGCGGCGGCTGGAACGCGGACTGGCTGGCCCCTTCTGCCGACCTTGTCATCCCGTCGCTCAATCTCACCATCCCCCGCGCGGAAATCTTCGCGCGCGACTGATCGTTCAGTTCGAGCTCTGCATATCCGTCACCGCCGCGCGCGTCGGTGCCGCCGGTGCCTGACATTTGCGCGCGAACCCAAGCCCCTTCAGGAAGGCGCGCCGCGTCTGCCCGGCATAGACGGCCGCCTCGGCGCGGCGTTGCTCCTTGTCGGCGCCGGTAATGACCCGCACCAGTCCGAGCCCGGGGATCAGCGTGCCGACCGCGGTCCGCGCCGCCACCGCCGCGATTTCGCTGCCCTCGCCCTTGCGCTTGCCCGGCACGTCGACATCGGCGCCGAGCGCCGAGTCGAGCTGACGGACCTCGGCGGCGATCGTCGCGCAGCTTTGCGTATGCTCGGACGAATAGGGCGCCGACGCGGCGCGTTGGAGGATCGGCGGGATCTTGGTCTTGGTCAGGCGCGTGTCGCGGAGCGGCTGGGTGATGACATGGCCGAGGCTGTCGCGCTGCTGTGCATCGGCGCCCACGACAGCGAGCGGCATCGCTGCGACGAACAATCCGCAAAGCAGGGGCGCGGGGCGCATCGTCATTCTCCGGTGGTTGATCCCGCCATGACGCGGGCCGATCACGGAGGTTCCCTAGCGTGCCGCCGTTTCGCAAAGATAATGAAATCGTCATGCTACCGTCACGACCGCCGCATAAGGCCGCCCCAGCACGGCACATTGGGAATCGCCAATGTTGCGCCGCAAACGGGGGACTATCGATGATCTGCAAGATTGGGGCGCGCGGTGTCGCGTCCAAGGCCGGCCTGTGCGCGGCGTTGCTCGGCTCGACCGCGCTCCCCGCTTATGCTGCCGACGTTGCCGGCCGTGTGCTCGATCCGCAGACCGGCGCGGCGCTGCCCGGTGCGACGATCGCCGCAGCCGGGCGTACTGCCGTCGCCGACCGTGACGGTATGTTCGTAATCCGCGATCTCGCGCCCGGTCCGGTCGAGCTGACCTTCACCTATGTCGGCTATCCCACCGCGATGCGCAGCGCGACCTCGAGCGACAGCGCGACGGTCGTCGATTTCCGGCTCGATCCGCCGGCCGGTGACGTGAGCGGCGGCGAGATCGTCGTCACCGGCCAGCGCGCCGCCGAGCGCCGCGCGCTCCAGGCCAAGCGCGCGTCGAACTTCATCCAGGACACGCTCAACGCCAACGACGTCGGCAAGCTGCCCGACCAGAACGTCGCCGAGGCGGTGCGCCGCCTGCCCGGCATCTCGGTCGCGAACGATCAGGGCGAAGGGCGCTACGTCATCATCCGTGGCGTCAATCCCAACCTCGCCAACGTCACCGTCAACGGCCAGACCGCCCCCGCGCCCGAACCCGAGAGCCGCCAGGTCAAGCTCGACGACATCCCCTCCTCGCTGATCGGCTCGGTCACGGTCGTCAAATCGCTCACCCCCGACCGCGACGCCAATGCGATCGCGGGCCAGGTCGACATCAACACGCTGACCGCGTTCGACCGCACCAAGGCCTTCGCCAACGCGCGGCTCGTCAGTGGCTACAACACGCTCAACAGCCGCAGCCCGTATGAGGGCGACATCACTGCGGGCACCCGCTTCGGCCCCGACAAGACCTTCGGCGTCGTGCTGTCGGGCAATTATTCGAGCCGCCCGATCGAGTCCGAAAACCTGCAAGGCTCGTCGAACTGGGGCACGCCGACCGGCACGAGCCGCGCGCTGCCCGACGATTACCGCATCCGCGACTACAACCTCAACCGCACGCGTTACGGCGTTGTCGGCAATTTCGACTGGCGGCCGAGCTCGGACGTCAACGTCTACCTCCGCACGCTCTATTCGACCTTCAAGGATCACGAGACGCGCGACCAGTCGCGGATCGAGATCCCGGTGACCTATGCGACGACCAACGCCGCTGGCGTCACCACGCAGCCGACCGCGGCGCAGCAGGCGGTCAATGCCGCGATCTCGAACGGCGGCACCTTCAGCGGCCGCGGCACGCGCTTCCTGCGGCTGCGCAACGAGGACGATTCGACCTTCTCGGGCGAGCTCGGCGGCAAGTTCCGCTTCGGCGGGTCGGAGCTGCAGGTCGAGGGCACCTACAGCAAGGCGCTCAAGAAGGACCCGCTGCGTTCGGAATTCTCGTTCCGTACCGGCAGCACCGCGCTGACCGGCCTGTCGCTCGACCTTGCCGACACACTGTTCAACGTCACCACCACCAACGGCACGCCGTACAACAGCGCGCTCTACAGCGGCTTTCGCGTCAATTACGACCGCCGCCGCGCCGAGGAGAACCTTTACCAGGCACGCGCCGATCTGACGATCCCGATCGGTTTCGGCAGCGACAGCACGATCAAGGTCGGCGGCAAGTTCCAGCAGACCGACAAGACCAACAATCGCGACTTCCAGCAATATTCGCTCGGCAGCACGCTGGCAGCGACCGGGGCGGCGGGCGACGACGGCAGCTCTGTTTATGATGGACGCTATCTGGTCGGCCCGCGAATCAATTACGATCAGGCGCAGACCTATTACACCGTAACGAACCCTGCCGCGCGGACGCAGAGCGCGTCCGACCTCGCAACCTCGGCCGCGAACTCGCTGGTCAACGATTACGACCTCAGCGAGAAAGTCTATGCCGGCTACATCATGGGCACCTTCAAGTTCGCCAAGCTGACGATCGTCCCCGGCGTCCGCGTCGAACACACCGACGGCACCTACAAGGGCAAGGCGTTCACGCCAACTTCGCTGGTCAGCCAAGGCTATAACGTCTCGAATGCGCGCGCCTATACCGACGCCTTCCCCGACCTCAACGTGCGCTTCGACGCCACCGACCGGCTTGTGCTGCGTGCCGCCGTGACCACCGCGATCGGCCGGCCCGACTATAATCTGCTCGCGCCGTACGTGAACGTCAGCGACACCACCCCCAACGCCGGCGTCGTCGCGCTCGGCAACCCCAACCTCAAGCCGTATAAAGCGGTGTCGGGCGATCTTTCGGCCGAATATTATCTCGCGGGCCAGGGCATCCTCTCGATCGCCGGCTTCTACAAGCATCTCGACGATCCGATCTTCACCGTCGGCACGACGCAGGGCGGCACCTTCGGCGGCACCACCTTCGCGCGCGCACTCGTCACCCAGCCGGTCAATGGCGACAGCGCCAAGATCTACGGCGTCGAGGTCAATCTCCAGGCGCAATTGACCTTCCTGCCGGGCGCGCTGTCGGGCTTAGGCGTGTCGGGCAATTTCACCTATACCGACGGATCGTCGCGCGGCGTGATCGGCCGGGTGGGCAGCGTGCCCAATCTGCTCCAGTCGAAATATATCGGCACGGCGCAGCTCTATTACGAGAAGTACGGCCTGACCGGGCGGCTCGCCTACACCTATCGCTCGGCCTATCTCGACACGCTCGGCACGACCGCGGCGACCGACCAATATACCGACGAAAACAATTCGCTCGACGCGCGAATCGGCTATTCGCCGGTCAAGCAGTTCACCGTATTCGTCGAGGCGAGCAATCTGCTCGATTCCCCGTGGCGTCGCTATCAGGCGGTCAAGACTCAACTGATCGAGAGCGAGCGCTATCGCCAAACGTTCCGCATCGGCGTCCAGCTCGCCTATTGAACGACGCTCTCCAGCGGATACAGCATCGCGACGTTACAGCGTTCGTAGCGCGTACCGAACTCCGCCATGATCCCCGGATCATGGCGGAAGCCGGCCTTTTCGTAGAGGTGGATCGCCGCAGCGCTCTTGCTGTTGCTCAACAGATACAGCCGCCGCGCGCCCATCACCCTGGCGCGCGCAATGACGGCGTCGAGCAGGAACGCGCCGACACCGCGCCCGCGCGCGGTGTCGAGCACCCCCATCTTAGTCAGCTCGTACTGGTCCGCGCCGGTGCGCTGCAACGCGCACGCACCGACGATCCCCAGCCCCGCGGCTTCGACGAACAGGATATCGCCGCCGGGGGCGATGATCCGTTCGTGCGGCTGATCGAGCACATCGCGATCGGTCGGCTCGAGCCGATACATCGCCCCGATCCACTGCGCGTTGATATCGTGAAACGCCTGCGCCAGGTCGTCGCGATACGCGTGGATCGTCAGCCCGTTCATCCGCGCTTCTTCATCGCCTCGATCAGCGCCTTGACCTCCTGGCTGCGGCCGCGCGGCAGGATCAAGATATCGGAGCCGCTGGCCACGACGATCAGATCCTTGACGCCGACCATCGCGATTCGCGCGCCGTCGCTGCGCACCAGGCAATGGGCGGTGTCGATCGCGATCACTTCGCCCTGATGCGAATTGCCGCTATCGTCGAGCTCGCTGATCTCGTGCAACGCGTCCCAGCTGCCGAGGTCGCTCCAGCCCATCTTCACCGGGATCACGGCGACGCGATCGGCCTTCTCCATCACGGCATAGTCGATCGATTCGGACGGCGAGGCGGCGAATTCGGTCGCGTCGGGATAGATGCGCGTGCCCTCGCGGCGCGCGGCGTCCATCGCCTTCTGGCATGCGGTGAGCGTCTCGGGATCATGCTGCGCGAGTGCGGCGAGATAGGCATCGGCGCGGAACAGGAAGATCCCGCCGTTCCAGGCATGGTCACCGGCGGCGAGCATTGCCTCGGCCGCATCGCGCGGCGGCTTTTCGACGAACTTGCTGACGCGGTGGACGCCGTTCGAGATCTCCTCGCCCATATGGATATAGCCATAGCCCGTCTCGGGCGCGTGCGGATCGATCCCGAAGGTCACGAGCCAGCCCTGCTCGACGAGCGGGCGCGCAGCGTGGATCGCGGCGTGGAACGCCGGGATATCCAGGATCACGTGATCCGACGGCATGATCAGCAGCGGCGCATCGCCCGATCCGGCCGCGATCGCGGCGAGCGCGATCGCCGGCGCGGTGTTGCGGCCGATCGGTTCGAGGATCAGCGCCTCCGCACTCGCGGACACCGCCTCGAGCTGCGATTCGACCATCGCCGCATGCTGTGCGTTGGCGACGACGATCGGCGCGCCGAACCGCTCGCCCTGCGCGCGGCGCGCGGTAAGCTGGAGCATCGTTTCGTCCGCGGTCAGCGCAAGCATCTGTTTCGGCATGGCCGGAGTCGACATCGGCCACAGTCGTGTGCCCGACCCGCCCGAGAGGATTACAGGGACAATCGGTTGTGGCTGTGGCATAAAATTCCTCCAAGGTCGCGGCGCTGTAGCGGCTCCCGTGCCCGAAGGTAATCCCCTTGTCCCGTTCCGATCCGGTCCTTTTAGCTTTTCTTTGTCAATTCCTGCGACAGCGGCATGCCCGTGTCGGAATCGCTTACACCCCCCGCACGGGCGCGGACGAGGTCCACCGCTGATGATCAGGCTGTTCAAGCACTATATCCCCAATGCCGTGCTGCTGCTCGGCCTGATCGACCTGGTCCTGCTGATCGCGGCGGGCGAGCTCGGCTATACCATCCGGATGGGCCAGTTGCTGCTGCCGATGACGCCGATGCAGGCGCGCATCCCGCAATTGCTGACCTTTGCCGCCTCGCTCGAAATGGCGATGGTGGCGGTCGGGGTGTACGGCGCGGGCGCGCTGCAATCGCTGCGCTATGCGACCGCGCGACTGCTGGTGGCGATCTCGCTCGGCGTGATCTTCCTCAGCGTGGTCTTCTTCATCCTGCCTTCGGCGAGCTTCTGGCGTTCGAATCTGCTCTACGCGATGGGGATCGCCGCGGTGCTGCTGATCGCGCTGCGCGTCCTGGTCGGTAAATTGATCGGCGGGCAGGCGTTCAAGCGGAGAGTCGTCGTGCTCGGCGCGGGCGCGCGCGCGGCGCGGCTGAAGGCGCTGGCGCAGACGCCCGGCGCGGGGTTCGTCGTGGTCGGCTATATCTCGATGAGCGAAGCCGCGCGCGTCATTCCCGAGGCGATCGCCCGCGATGCGATCTACAATCTCGCCGATCACGTCGTGCTGCTCAACGCGAGCGAAGTCGTGCTTGCGCTCGAGGAACGCCGCAACGCGCTGCCGCTGAAAGACCTGTTGCGAATCAAGACCACCGGCGTCCACGTCAACGAGATCTCGACGTTCCTCGAACGCGAGACCGGCCGAATCGACCTGCAGAGCGTCAACCCGAGCTGGCTGATCTTTTCCGACGGCTTTTCCTCGGGCCGGATGTTCTCGAGCCTGTTCAAGCGGCTGTTCGACGTCACCGCGAGCCTGATCCTGCTGATCCTCACGCTGCCGCTGATCCTGCTCACCGCGATCGCGATCAAGCTCGAGAGCAAGGGACCGGCCTTCTACCGCCAGCGGCGCGTCGGGCTGTACAATGTCGGGTTCGATTGCATCAAACTGCGCTCGATGCGGATCGACGCCGAAGTCGCGGGGCAAGCCGTGTGGGCCGAGAAGAACGATCCGCGCATCACCCGCGTCGGGCGAATCATCCGCAAGCTCCGGATCGACGAGCTGCCACAGACCTGGTCGGTGCTGAAAGGCGAGATGAGCTTCGTCGGCCCGCGCCCCGAGCGCCCGCAATTCGTCGAGGATCTCGAACAGCAGCTGCCCTATTATGCCGAGCGTCACATGGTGAAGCCCGGCATCACCGGCTGGGCGCAGATCAACTATCCCTATGGCGCGTCGATCGAGGACAGCCGGCAGAAGCTCGAATACGACCTCTATTACGCCAAGAACTATTCGCCCTTCCTCGACCTGCTGATCCTGCTCCAGACGGTGCGCGTCGTCCTGTGGCCCGAGGGCGCGCGATGACCGGCGCCGCCACGCTGATCCTGTGGAGCCACGCGCTCGCCGCCTTGCTGTTCGCCGGCGTCGCGGTGTCGCGGCTGCGTGACACAGGCAAGGGGCTGCCACGCTTGCCGCTGGTCGCCGCGCTCGGGCTGACCGCTTTGTGGGCCTTGGCGGTGGCCGGGCTCGAGGGCAGCGACATGGTCACGCGCGTCGTCGAATCGGTGCGCAATCTCGCCTGGCTCGCCTTCATGTACGCACTGATCGAGCGCGACGATACAACACGCGAGCATCGCGCGGTCAGCGTGATCTATGGCGTCGTCGCGCTCGTCAGCGTCGCGGGGATCGGGCTAGCGATCCTCGAACAAACAGTCGGCACGGCGCTGATTCCGCAGGTCAGCGCGGTGCGGCTGTTGCTGCGCAGCATGGTCGCGCTCGGCGCGCTGCTGCTGCTCCACCATCTCTATATAACCGCGACGCCGCGCGTGCGCGCCCGCTTGCGGCTCGTCGTGTTCGCGCTCGGGTCGATGTGGGGGTTCGACCTGCTGCTCTATATCTCGGCCTATGCCAGCGGCACCTGGCCGACCACGCTGACGATCGGGCGCGGCTTCGTGATGGCGCTCGTCGCGCCGGTGCTGGCGCTCGCCGTCCAGCGCAATGGCGAATGGACCTTGCAGGTGTCGCGCACCGTCGCGTGGCAGACAGTGTCGTTCGCGGTAACCCTGCTCTACGCCGCAGTCATGCTCGTCGCGACCAGCGCGATCGCCTCGGTCAGCGGCGAGAATGCGCGGCTGTGGCAGACCGCGTTCGTGTTCGGATCGACCGCCGCCGGCATCACGATCCTGTCCTCGCCGTGGGTGCGCGCCTGGGCCAAGGTCAAGGTGTCGAAGCATTTCTTCCGCCATCGCTACGATTATCGCGCCGAGTGGATCCGCTTCACCGACACGCTCGGCAAGCCCGATGACGCCGCGCCGCTCGACGAGCGAATCGTCAAGGCGGTCGCCGACCTGACCGATTCGCCCGCCGGGCTGTTGCTCGTGCCCGAGGGCACGGGGCTCGGCGTCGGGGCCGGCTGGAAGTGGGACGCGCCGAGCGCGGGCGCCGGGCCGGCGCTCGTTACGCATCTCACGACGACCGGTCGGATCGTCGAACTCGACGCGGTGCGGAGCGATACGACCGATCCGGTCGAGCGCGCGAGCGTACCGCCGTGGATGCTCGATGCGGACGGCTGGGCGTTGCTCCCGCTCGTCCATCTCGATCGTCTGCAGGGCGCGATCCTGCTCGCGCGTCCGCCGATCGACCGTGCACTCGACTGGGAGGATTTCGACCTGTTGCGCATCGCCGGGCGCCAGGTGGCGAGCTATCTCGCGGAGGAGCGCGCGCAGGCGGCGCTCGCCGAGGCCAAGCGCTTCGACGAATTCAACCGCCGCTTCGCCTTCATCCTGCACGACATCAAGAATCTCGTCAGCCAGCTGAGCCTCGTCGCGCGCAATGCCGAACGCCATGCCGACAACCCCGCGTTTCGCGCCGACATGATCGCGACGCTGCAGGATTCGGCCGGGCGGATGAACGACCTGCTCGCCCGGCTGTCGCAGCATCATCACGCCCGTGCCGAGGAGCTTCGCCCGGTCGATCTGCTCGCGCTCGCCGAACAGGTCGCAGCGCGGCGGCGTGCGCAGCATCCGGTTCTCGTGCGCGGCGCCGCTGCCCTGGCGCACGCCGATCCGGTCCGGCTCGAGCAAGTGCTCGGCCATCTGCTGCAGAATGCGATTGAGGCGAGCCCGCCCGGTGAGCCCGTCACGCTCGCCGTTTCGGGCGACGCCAAGCGCGTGTCGATCGCGGTGATCGACCAGGGCTGCGGGATGAGTCCCGCTTTCCTGCGCGAACAGCTCTTCAAACCCTTCGCCTCGTCGAAAGCGGGCGGCTTCGGCATCGGCGCGTTCGAGGCGCGCCAATTGGCCGAGGCGATGGGCGGCCACGTCGCGGTCGAGAGCCGCGAACGCCACGGCACCACCTTTCACGTCACGCTCGCTGCGGCGCGGACGATCTCGCTGGACGAAGCTGCATGACCGACAAACCCAAATTGCTGATCGTCGAGGACGACCTCGGGCTGCAGCGCCAGTTGCGCTGGGCCTATGAAGGCTATTCGGTCGTCACTGCAGTCGACCGCGCCACCGCGCTCGACGCACTGCGCGCCGAGGAACCGGCGGTGGTCACGCTCGATCTTGGCCTGCCGCCAGACCCCGACGGCACCAGCGAAGGCTTCGCCACGCTCGCCGAGATCCTGCGGCTCAAGCCCGACACCAAGGTGATCGTCGCCTCGGGCCACGGCGCACGCGAAAGCGCACGCCAGGCGATCGCCGACGGCGCCTGGGACTTCTATGCCAAGCCGATCGACATCGATGCGCTCGGGCTGATCGTCGCTCGCGCTTTCCATGTCCATGCGCTCGAGGCCGAAAATCGCCGGCTGGCTGCGCGCGGCAGCGGCACCGGCCTCGGCGGGATGATCACCGCGAGCCCCGAAATGCTCAAGGTCACCCGCACGATCGAGCGCGTCGCGGGCGCCGACGTGTCGGTGATGCTGCTCGGCGCGAGCGGCACCGGCAAGGAGCTGCTCGCACGCGGCTTGCACGATGCGAGCCCGCGCGCGAAGGGCGCGTTCGTCGCGATCAATTGCGCGGCGATCCCCGAGACGCTGCTCGAAAGCGAGCTGTTCGGCCACGAAAAGGGCGCGTTCACCGGCGCGGTCAAGACCACCGAAGGCAAGATCGAACAGGCGCAGGGCGGCACGCTGTTCCTCGACGAGATCGGCGACGTGCCGTTACCGCTGCAGGTCAAATTGCTGCGCTTCCTGCAGGAACGCGTGATCGAGCGGATCGGCGGTCGCAAGCCGATCCCCGTCGACACGCGGATCGTCTGTGCGACGCATCAGGACATCGACGCGATGGTCGCGGCGGGCACGTTTCGCGAAGATCTCTATTACCGCCTCGCCGAGATCGTCGTGCGCATCCCCTCGCTCGCCGAGCGCAGCGGCGACGCAGCGCTGCTCGCGCAGCATTTTCTCAAGCTCTATGCCGCGTCGATGCGCTCGGGCGTCACCGGCCTCGCGCCCGATGCCCGTGCCGCGATCGCGTCCTGGCCGTGGCCGGGCAATGTTCGCGAACTCGAAAACCGCATGAAGCGCGCGGTGATCATGGCCGAGGGCAAGCTCGTCACCGCCGCCGATCTCGATCTGGCCGAAGGCCGCGAGGAGCCGCCGCTCAATCTGCGCGCGGCGCGCGAGGGGGCCGATCGCGCGACGATCACCCAGGCGCTCGCCCGTGCCGAGGGCAATATCTCGAACACCGCCAAACTGTTGGGCGTCAGCCGTCCGACGCTCTACGATCTGCTGAAGAGCTATGACCTCCATGCCTAAGGCCTTGCTCACCTCGCTCGGATCGGTCGCCGCGATCGCCGCCGGACTGCTCGTGGCGGGCTGTCACGCGCCCGCCCGTCCCGACGCGACCACCGCGCGCGGCGAGCTCGCGCTCAGCGTCCAGGCGCTCGGCATCGGCAATTACAGCGCGGCGCGCAACCATGCCCAGGCCGCCATCAAGGCCGATCCGCAGTCGGGTCTGGCGCACGCGATGCTCGCGCGCAGCTATCTGTCGGTCGGCGACGGCATCGCCGCCGAGGGTGAAATCACGCGCGCGACCGCAGCGGGGTTCGACCCGGCGCGCACGCACCATCTGCTCGCCCACGCCTGGCTGCTGCAGGGGCAGGCCGATAAGGCGCTCGGCGAAGCGGCCAAGGCGCCGCCGCGCTACACCGCCTATGCGAACCGCGTCGGCGCGCGCGCGCTGGCGGCCGGCGGCGATCCGGCGCGCGCGAAGGCGGCGCTCGACACGCTGCTCGCGGCGGCTCCGAACGACAGCTTCGCCTGGTCCGATCTCGGCCGTATTCAATATCAGACCGGCAACCTCGCCGGTGCGATCCAGGCCGCGACGCGCGCGACCGCGGCCAATGCCAACAATGTCGAGGCGTTGACGCTGCGCGGCGAACTCGTCCGCGCACAATATGGTCTGGTCGCCGCCCTTCCCTGGTTCGAATCGGCGCTGGCGCACGATGCCTATTACGTCCCCGCCTTGCTCGATTATGCCGCGACGCTCGGCGAGGTCGGGCGCTATCGGGACATGCTCGCCGCGACGCGCAAGGCGCTCGCCGCGCGCCCGGGCAACGCGCAGGCGCTGTATCTGCAAGCCGTGCTCGCCGCGCGCGCGGGCAAGGACGATCTCGCGCGACAGTTGATGGCGCGGACCAAGGGGCAGCTCGATACCCTGCCCGGTGCGCTGCTGCTCAACGGCACGCTCGCCTACAGGGCCGGGGTCTATCAGCAGGCGATCGACGCATGGTCGCTGCTCGTCGGCCAGCAACCGACCAATATCGTCGCGCGCCGCCTGCTCGGCGCGGCGCTGCTGCGCTCGGGCGATCCGCGCGGCGCGCTCGACGCGCTGAAGCCGGTCGCGCTGCGCGCCGATGCCGACAGCTACACGCTGGCGCTCGTCGGCCGCGCGTTCGAGCAATCGGGCGAGCGCGACTGGGCGGCGAGATATCTCGACCGCGCGGCTTTCCCGGCTGTCGTGGGGTCGGCGCCGCTCGGAACCGACGACGGGCTCGCCGCGCTGGCCTTGACGGCGCGCGAGACGCCCGACGAACCGGTCGCGCAGCTCGGGCTGGTGCGCGGCCTGCTCGAAGCCGGCGACAACGCAGGCGCGCTCGCCAAGGCGCAGAGCCTCGTCGCGCTGACCCCCGGCGCGCCCGACGCCTATCTCGCGCTCGGCGACACGCTGATGGCGCTCAACCGCTATGGCGATGCCGCCGCCGCCTATCGCCACGCGATCGACCTCCGCTTCGACGAGCCGACGATGCTGCGCACGATGGACTCGCTCGACCGCGCCGGCCGGCGCGCCGAGGCGGCGAATGTGCTCGCGCTGTTCGTCTCCCAAAACCCGCAGAATGTCGCGGGCCAGCGGCTCGCCGCGCATTGGCAGATCGCGGGCGGTGACTGGGATGCCGCGATCGAGACGCTCGAGCGGCTGCGTCGGCGGATCGGCAATCGCGATGCCGCGCTGCTGGCGGAGCTGTCCTATGCCTATACCGGCGCTGGCGATGCCGATGTCGGGCTCGTCTTCGGCAAGGCGGCCTATGCGCTGACGCCGATGAACCCGGCGGCGACCGATGCCTATGGCTGGGCGCTGTACCAGCAGGGCAAGAGCGCGCCCGCGCTGCAATTGCTCGAAAAGGCGGCGTCGATCGCGCCCGAGCGCTCGACGCTGCGCTGGCATCTGGGGCAGGCCTATGCCGATCTCGACCGCGGCGCCGAGGCCAGGACGCAGATCCGCGCCGCGCTCGCCGATCCGGGCTTCGGCGACCGCGCGGCGGCGCTGGCGGCGCTCAAGGTGCTGGGGTAGCGGAGCCTTCACCCGCTGTGTAGCAAGCGGACCATGACCGAGCCCCACGATCCCCTCGTCCGCATCGCCGCCGCGCTGGAGCGGCTCGCCCCACCGCGGCGGGAGAGCGCCGACCCACTCGCGCATCCGGCCTATGTCTGGCGCGGCGCGGTGCTCGAGCCGGTGCGCGACTTCCGCCCGTTGCCGCTCGAGCGGCTGCACGGCGTCGATGCGCAGCAGCGCGCGATGCTCGACAACGCGCGTCATCTCGCGGCGAACGCAGCGGCGCACGACGTATTGCTATGGGGCGCGCGCGGGACGGGCAAGTCGGCGCTGGTCAAGGCGGTCACCGGCGCGGTCCAGGCCGAGGGCGGCGCGCTGGCGCTGGTCGAGATCGTGACCGCGCAGCTCGACACGCTGCCCGCGCTGTTCGCGCAGATTGCCGACGTGCGGCGCGCGTTCCTGCTGTTCCTCGACGATCTCGGCTTCGACGCCGCCGCCGACGGGCGCGCGTTGCGCTCGATGCTCGATGGCGGGGCGGAGGCAAGGCCGGCCAATGCGCGGCTGGTCGTGACCTCGAACCGTCGCCATCTGGTGCCGCGCGAAATGATCGACCAGCCGAACGCGGTCAATCCACGCGATGCCGCCGACGATGCGCTCGCGCTCGCCGATCGCTTCGGGCTCAGCCTGGGGTTTCATGTCGTCGACCAGGACGGCTATCTCGCGATCGTCGCGAGCTATGCGCAAGCGTACGACCTACCGTTCGATGCGAGGGATGCGATCGGCTTCGCAACGCGGCGCGGCGCGCGGTCGGGGCGCGTGGCGTGGCATTATATCGTCGAGCTGGCCGGGCGGCATGGACGGGCGCTCGACTGAGATCAGCTCCATTTCAGCCCCAGCGCGACGACTTTCGCGACAGCGGCGAGCATCAGGACCGTGAGGATCCGCGGATGCTGGAGCGAAACATGCGCATATTCGAGCCGCGCATCGCTGAGCAGCGCTTCGCGCCGCCCCTTGTCGTTCGCGCGTGCGGCCCGCGCCTCGAACGCATTGCCCTTTATTCCGCGATAGCAGGCGTACGCCACGCCAACCGCGAAGATCAGGTCGGCGGCGTCCGACAGCAGCGCGGCCAGCACGGCTAGACGATTTCGATCGACAGCGTCTTGCCGAGCGCCAGCGCGACCAACGCGAGCGACGTGACGGTTGCACCCTTTTCGCCATTGGCAAGGCGCGACAGGAACGCCGCATCGACGCCGGTATCGCGTTCGATCTGGCGCAGACTGCGCGGATCGGCGTGCAGCGCCTCGGTCACCGCGTCGGACAGTTCGACGCGCGCGATTGCCGCCGCGGCGGCGCGCAGCTGATCGAGCGACAGCGGCATGTCTGCTTCGGCGACCAATACATCGCCTTCATACTCTGTAGGACTGGGCATGTTCACTCCTCGTGTTGTACATATATACAACAACGCTTAAGGTCAAGTTACGCTCCACCGACTCGCAGCCAATCGTCGAACGGCGCATAGACCGTGCTCCAGTCGGAAAACCCGTCCGTTTCGCGCTCCAGTCCGGCGAGGGCGGACTGATAGTCCTGCGACTCGCCGATCCACAGAATCCGCATCTCGGTATAGCCATCGATATAGAGGCCGAGCGAAGTCATCGTCGGGAAGCCGCGCTCCTCGGCCGGACCGTCATCGAGTTGGAAGAGATAGCTGTGCGGATCGACCGCAAAAGGCGAAGCCCGGCCGCGCTGGACGCGATCGGACAACGGAATCCTTGACCGCAGGTGCAGCCCGCGCAGGAGCGCCACGCCCCGGCGCTGACGGGGCGGCGTATCGACTGACTCAAGCGCCTCCGCGAGCGTCGCGGCGCGCCCGTCGTCGAGCACGCCACGACGATTGAAACCGGCGAAGAGCCCTTCCAGCATCACGCGGAACGCCCTGATCGCGCGAGCTTGATCGACGCCGGCGCGAAGCCCCGCCTCGATCAGCGCGTCCTGCAGCGCCCCGATTCGCGCGAAATCGATTTCGAAACGCAGCATCGCATCGTCCCCCCGCCCGGGCCCCCCGGCCCGCGGCCAGTCTGGCGCATATGCCGGTGAGGATGCAACACGTTACGCTTGCGATTCGACCATTTCGGCCAGTTCGAGCCAGCGCAGCTCGGCCATCGTCTTGTCTTCCTGCGCCTGGCCGATCGCCTCCATCAGCCGCTCGAAGGCGTCGGGATCGCGCGTGTAGAGATCGGGGTCCTCGAGCAGCGTCTGGTCGCGTGCGATCGCCGCGTCGAGCGCCTCGATCCGCTTGGGCAGCAGTTCGTAATCGCGCTGATCCTTGTAGGTCAGCTTGACCTTGGCGCCCGGCGCGGGCGCGGCGGTGGCCGAGACCGCGTTGCGCGCGATCGCGCCGCGCTTGGTCGGCGCCTTGGCCTTGCGCCGACGCTCCCAATCCTCATACCCGCCAGCGACGACGTCGACCGTCCCCGAACCGTCGAGCCCGAGCGTGATCGTGACGGTGCGATCGAGGAAGTCGCGGTCGTGGCTGACGATCAGCACAGTGCCTTCATAATCGCCGATCACGTCCTGCAGCAGGTCGAGCGTTTCAAGGTCGAGATCGTTGGTCGGCTCGTCGAGGATGAGCAGGTTCGACGGCTTGGCGAATTCGCGCGCCAGCAACAGCCGCGACCGCTCGCCGCCCGACAGCGTGCCGATCTTGGCGTCGAGCACGCCGGGTTCGAACAGGAAGTCCTTGAGATAGCCGACGACGTGCTTGCGCGAGCCCTGCACCTCGACCCAGTCGCCGCCATCGGCGAGGACGTCGCGGATCGTCTTTTCGGGCTCCATCTTCGAGCGCTGCTGGTCGATGACGATGCGCTCGAGCCCCTGCGCCATCTTGATCGTGCCGGCATCGGGCGCGAGTTCGCCGGTGAGCAGCTTGAGCAGCGTCGACTTGCCGGCACCATTCGCGCCAACGATGCCGATGCGATCCTTGCGCGTCACGCGCAGCGTCAGATCGTCGATGATCGTGCGGTCGCCGAACGCCTTGGTGATGTGCTTGGCGTCGATCACCACCTTCGACTTGGCGTCGCCGGTGCCGATCGAGAGGTTGGCGGCGCCCGCCGGGCCGACCATCGAGGCGCGTTCGGCGCGCATTTCGACCAGCTTGGTGAGGCGGCCTTGGTTGCGCTTGCGGCGGCCGGTGACGCCGCGCAGCAGCCAATGCTCCTCGAGCTTCAGCTTGGCGTCGAGCTTCTCGGCGTTGCGCGCCTCGTCGGCATAGACCGCCTCGGTCCAGGCGTCGAAGCCGCCGAAGCCGATCTCGGCGCGGCGCAAATTGCCGCGGTCCATCCACAAAGTCTGCTTGGTCAGCTTGGTCAGGAAGGTTCGGTCATGGCTGATCACGACGAACGCGCCGCGGAAGCGCTGGAGCCATTCCTCGATCCATTCGATCGCGCCGATGTCGAGATGGTTGGTCGGCTCGTCGAGCAGCAGCACGTCGGGGTTTTGCGCGAAGGCGCGGACGATCGCGGCGCGGCGGCGCTCGCCGCCCGAGGCCTTTGCGGCCTCGCGGGTGAGATCGATGCCGAGCTGGTCGGCGATCGCCTCGGCCTCGTGCTGGCGCGGCGCGTCGTCGCCGCCCAGCACATAGTCGGCGAGCGTGGTGCAGCCGGTCATCGCCGGCTCCTGTTCGAGCAGGATGACGCGTGTGCCGGGGACGATCGTGCGGCGGCCTTCGTCGCTGTCGATCTTGTTGCCGAGCAGCTTCATCAGCGTGGTCTTGCCCGCGCCGTTGCGTCCGATGAGGGCGAGCCGATCGCGCGGGCCGATATGGATGTCGAGGTTCCGGAACAGCCAGCCCGAGCCCTGAATGACGCCGAGATTTTCGTATGCGAGGATTGGTGCTAATGCCATGGCCGCGCGGCCTAGCGATTTAGCGCGGGTAAATCGAGGCTAAAGCGCGGACGGGGGGAAGCCCGAGAC
>NZ_JH584241.1:455827-458740 GCF_000241485.1 Sphingomonas sp. PAMC 26605 | reverse complement strand
GTCACAAGAGCCGGCCGCTCTGCGAGGCACCGCCCCACCCCCAACCCCTCCCCTGAAGGGGAGGGGCTATCCTGCCTTGCACCCCGCCGCGGCAAAGCCGCGTCGTCGGACGGGTTCGCTGGCGCCACCCGCCGGCCGGCCTTGCGCGAGTCTGCCGCCGGGGCGGCGGCTGCCGCGCTGCGGCTCATTCACAGGCTGTTCAAGCCTTCGCCCCTATGCGAAGCCAATGTCGATGTTCGTGATCGTGTTGCTGGGACTGGCCACTGCGACCGCCCCGCCCCCGCTGGCGGGCGCGTGGCTGCAGCATGTCGATCAGCGCGAGGCGTGGCATGCCCGCCAGCAGGGTCGCATCCTGCCCTTGCGCGAAATCGAGGGCCGCGTGCTGCCGACGATGCGCGGCAGCCAATATCTCGGCTTCGACTTCGACGGGGAGCGCGGGATTTACACGCTCAAGTTCCTGCGCGATGGGAAAGTCATCTGGGTCGAGGTCGACGGCCGCTCGGGCCAGATCCTCGGCCGCACCGGCAATTGAGCGCCCCAGAAAAGGAAAAAGCTATGCGCGTTTTGATCGTCGAGGACGAACCCAGCCTGGGCCAGCAGCTCAAGGCCACGCTCGAAGGCGCAGGCTATGCGATCGACCTCGCCACCGACGGCGAGGAAGGGCATTTCATGGGCTCGACCGAGAATTACGACGCGATCATCCTCGACCTCGGCCTGCCCGAGATCGACGGGCTGACCGTGCTCGACCGCTGGCGCAAGGAAGGCCGCACCGCCCCGGTGCTCGTGCTCACCGCGCGCGACAGCTGGTCGGACAAGGTCGCCGGGCTCGATGCCGGCGCCGACGATTATGTCGCCAAGCCGTTCCAGTCCGAAGAGCTGATCGCTCGCCTGCGCGCGCTGATCCGCCGCGCCTCGGGCAACGCTTCGTCCGAACTGACCGCGGGCGGCGTCCGGCTCGACACGCGCAGCGGCAAGGTCACGCTCAACGGCGAGCCGGTCAAGATGACCGCGCAGGAATACAAGCTGCTCAGCTATCTGCTCCACCACAAGGGCAAGGTGGTCAGCCGCACCGAGCTGATCGAGCATATCTACGACCAGGATTTCGACCGCGATTCGAACACGATCGAAGTGTTCGTCACGCGCATCCGCAAGAAGCTCGGGCAGGACGTGATCACCACGATCCGAGGCCTCGGCTACAGCCTCGAAGATCCAGATGCGTAAGCCCGCTTCGTCACCCCCGCGAAAGCGGGGGTCCCGCTGGATCGAGCGCGGCGCAGCAGCGGGATCCCCGCTTTCGCAGGGGTGACGCGACGTGGGTGACGCTGTGATCTTGGACCAGGCGGCGGAGCATGTCGCTGCCCCCCTCCCCCCGCTCGAGGCCGACGCGCATCCGGCGATCCCGGTGCGCACGACGGGCTCGCTGTCGCGGCGGATGATCGTGATCGCGGCGGGGTGGATCCTGCTGCTGCTGACCGGCGGCGGCTTCGCGCTCGATCGCGTGCTGACCACCGCGATCACGCGCAATTTCGACGACCAGCTCGAATATGTGCTGACCGCGCTGATCGTCTCGGCCGAGATCGGGCCGCAAGGCGAGGTCATTTCGAACCGCGAGCCCGCCGACCAGCGCTTCATCGAGCCCAATTCGGGGCTGTACTGGCAGATCGGCGCGCCGGGCCAGGAGCCTTTCCCGTCGCGCTCGCTGTGGGATCGGCGGCTCGCTTATGGCAGCACGCATAACGACCTCGCGGTCCACGCCTATGACAGCAATCAGTTCGTCGACCCCAAGGCCGAGAATCCCGAGCGGCTGCGGATCGTCGAGCGCGACGTCACGCTGCCGGGGTCGAAGGTGCGCTGGCGCTTCCAGGTGGCGCAGAGCCGCGACGGGCTCGACGCGCAGATCAAGGTGCTGCGCAAGACTCTCGTGCGCAGCTTCGCGTTGCTCGGCTTCGGGCTGATCGTGATGGCGGCGTTGCAGACCTTCTATGGCCTGTGGCCGCTCCGGAAAGTGCGCGAGGAGATCGCGCGGATGCGCGCGGGCAAGGCGCGGCAGATCGAGCGGCCGATGCCGATCGAGGTCGCGCCGATGGTCGAGGAATTGAACGCGCTGATCGCGCATAACGAGCGCCAGGCCGAGGAAGCGCGCCGCCACGCCGGCAACCTCGCGCATGCACTCAAGACGCCGCTCACCGTGATCATGAACGCCGCCACCGCACAGGCCGACGATCTCGGCGAGACGGTGGTGCGCGAGGCGCGGACGATGCGGCGGCAGGTCGACCATCACCTTGCGCGCGCGCGGGCGGTCGGGCGGCGCGGGTCGGCGCACAGCCGGGCCGACGTCTGGCCGAGCCTCGAATCGGTCGAGCGCGCGGTCGGCATCCTGTATCGCCACGTCCGCATCGATACCGACGGCCCGAAGAACCTGCAGGTCCATGTCGAGCGGCAGGATCTGGACGAGATGCTCGGCAATCTGATCGAGAATGCCGCGAAATATGGCGGCGGCTCGGTGTTCGTCACCGTCTCGAAGCATTCGGGCTTCGTCGAGTTCCTGATCGAGGATGACGGCGTCGGCATCCCCGAGGAACAGCGGCTGCGCATCTTCGACCGCGGCGTGCGGCTCGATTCGGGCAAACCGGGGACGGGCCTTGGCATGGCGATCGTGCGCGACGTGGCGGAGATCTACGAGGGCACCGTCAGCCTCGAGGAGAGCGAGGATCTCGGCGGGTTGCTCGTGCGGCTGCGCTTGCCGGCGGCGAATTGACGCTTGCGACGAACCGAGGGGCAGTTGACTCGATTGACCCCTGGACGTGGTGTTTACAACGGCGATCGTTTCCGTTTTTGCGCTGATGCGGATTCGACAATTTCAAAGAGCCTCCTGGTACATACCATGAACGCTCGGTGTAGGACAGCGCCGAG
>NZ_JH584241.1:447264-455280 GCF_000241485.1 Sphingomonas sp. PAMC 26605 | reverse complement strand
GGCCCGGTGCGTTGCGGGCTGCTATTAAAGCAGGCCGCTATTAACAGGGTCACTGTCCCCCTTCCGTCATTCCCGCGTAGGCGGGAATCCCTTAGGACCGGCCGTCCTTTACGGCACAGTCAGCCAGTATGGATCCCCGCATTCGCGGGGATGACGGACAGGTTACAGGAAACCGGCCACCGACGGTCGTTGCCACACCGACAACTCACCACCAGAATCGGCCATAGCCACTGCTGTCGCCCCGGCGGAGGCCGGGGCCTTTTGAGGGCTTGGCGGGCGGCTGGACATCAAGGGGGGGGCCCCGGCCTTCGCCGGGGCGACGGTTATGCGTTAGGGCCGCTCCCCACCAAACTCAGACGTAGCCTCGGCCGTCGCCCTGGCGGAAGCCGGGGCCTCTGGATGGCTTGGCGGGCAACGGGACACCAGGGGGGAGGCCCCGGCCTCCGCCGGGGCGACGGATATGGGTTAGGGCTGCCTCCCACCTAACTCAGACCTTGCCTCGGCCGTCGCCCTGGCGGAAGCCGGGGCCTCTGGATGGCTTGGCGAGCGGCGGGTCACCAGGGGGGAGGCCCCGGCCTTCGCCGGGGCGACGGTTGTGGCGAACGGAAGCTATCTACCAAACGCGGATATCCCCCGGCCAAGGCGTCACGAGTACGGGGAAGTCACCGGGGGACATCGGCAAGCAACAGCGACTGTCCCCGCGTGCCCTCAGCGCCAGCTACGCCCGTCCGTCCCGGCGCAGCCATAGGGCGGCATCTGCCCCGGGAAGCGCTGCTGCAGCTTGTGGCAGCCCCAGTCGCGGATCGGCCCGGGCATGTAGCCGTTGAGTGCGATGCCAACCTCGTCATACGGGCTCGGCGCCTGCGAAACGTACATGTACCAGCGCCCGCCGAACATCACCGCACCAGCGATCAGGACGACACATACGACTTGAATGATTTTCTGCATTACGGCCCTTCATGAAACGGGGGCCGCCCGTGGCAGGCTAAGAGGTCGGCGTCCAATCGTTACTCCCGCACCCCGGCCTGTCGACAGTCGCCTGAGCGCGCGCTCACTCGTTCCCCAGCAACCCGCCGAGCAGCCCGCCGACCACTGCGCCCGCCGCACCCCCGCCGACCAGCCGCCCGATCCCCGCGCCTGCCGCCGCGCCGCGCTCCTCGTTGCCCGGCAGGTGCCGCGCGACTTCCTCCGCCAGGTTCATGATCGGCATCGATTGCAGCCAGACCCTGCCCGGCCCGGTCAGCGTCGCGAGGAACAGCCCCTCGCCGCCGAACAGGATGTTGCGGAAGCCGCGCACCATCTGCACGTCGGTCGAGACGGTCGGCTCCTGGATGCCGATATGCCCGGCATGGACGCGCAGGCGCTCGCCCGGCGCGAGGTCCTTCTCGATCACCTCGCCCGACAGATCGAGCCACACCGTACCCGGCCCGGTGACGCGCTGGAGGATGAAGCCCTCGCCCGCGAACACGCCCGCGCCGAGGCGCTGCTGGAAGGCGATGTCGAGCGACACCGAATATTCGGCGCAGAGGAAGGTCTCCTTGCGACAGATCAGCGATTCGCCGGCGCGCAGGGTGCGGGCGATGATCTTGCCGGGGAAGCGCGGCGCGAAGGCGACGTGCGCGGGGGCGTCGGCGATATATTCGGTGATGAAGATGCTGCCGCCGGACATGGCGCGCTTGAGCCCGGCGAACAGCCCGCCGCCGGTGTGCGTGTCCATGCGGATGCCGTCGCTCATCCACGCCATCGCATGGGTCTGGCTGACGATCCGCTCGCCGCGATCGAGGTCGATCGAGACGGTCTGCATCACGGTGCCGGCGATGTCGTAGCGCATGGTTGGAGAAGCCCTTGCTGTGGTGCACTGGTGTAACACAGCTCGGGGAACGATGGAATATGCGCCCTCCCCTCGTCACCCCGGGCTTGTCGCGGGGTCCACCGTGCCGCGCGCACTCCCGCCGCATACCGCGCATCCCGGTGGGCCCCGGCACAAGGCCGGGGTGACGGGAGGGGGTTAAGCGGCGACGGCGACGTCCTGCATCGCTTCCGCGGTGATCGTCAGGCTGTGCTTGCGCGCTTCGTGATCGTAGATCGAGCTCGCGATCATCAGCTCGTCGACGCCGGTGCGCGCGACGAAGGCGGCGATCTCGCGCGCGACCTTCGCCGGGCCGCCGACCGCCGAGCACGACAGGACGTGATCGAGGATCGCCGACCCTTGCGCGCCGAGGCTCTCGCGATAGCCCGCGACGGGCGGCGGGAGCTGGCGCGGGTTGCCGGTCCGCAGCGCGACGAACGCCTGCTGCTGCGAGCTCGCCAGCAATTCGCCCTCGGCGTTGGTATCGGCGGCGAAGACGTTGAAGCCGGCCATCACGTGCGGCTTGGCGAGCGCTGCCGAGGGGCGGAAGGTGCGGCGGTAGATGTCGATCGCCGCCATCAGCGAATCGGGCGCGAAGTGCGAGGCGAAGGCATAGGGCAGCCCGAGCATCGCGGCGAGCTGCGCGCCGAAGGTGCTCGACCCGAGGATCCACAGCGAGACGTCGGCGCCCGCGCCCGGCGTCGCGACGATGCCGGTCTGGCCGTCGTTGGCGAAATAGCTCTGCAGCTCGACGACGTCGCGCGGGAAGGCGTTGGCGTCGGTCTCGAGATTGCGGCGCATCGCGCGCGCGACGATCTGGTCCGAGCCCGGCGCGCGGCCGAGCCCGAGATCGATCCGGCCGGGGAACAGCGCGTCGAGCGTGCCGAACTGCTCGGCGATGGCGAGCGGGGCGTGGTTGGGGAGCATGATCCCGCCCGCACCGACGCGGATCGTCTTGGTGGCGGCGGCGATGTGGCCGAGCACGACCGAGGTGGCGGCGCTGGCGATGCCGGTCATGCCGTGATGCTCGGCGGTCCAGTAGCGGTGGAAGCCTTGCGATTCCGCGTGTTTCGCCAGGTCGGCGGCGTTGGCGAGCGCCTGTGACACGGTGCCGCCTTCGACGACGGGGACGAGATCGAGCAGGGAGTATTGGGTCATGGATGCGATGTGGGGAGGACGGCGGTCGTTTCAAAGCCCCTCCCCTTCAGGGGAGGGGTTGGGGTGGGGAAGTCCAGCAGTGCGCGGTCTCTGCGCGGCATCCCCCACCCCCATCCTCCCCTGAAGGGGAGGGGCGAAGATGCGTCTCCGCCTTGCCCCCCTTGCCTGCCCCGCTTAGAGCCACGCCATGGACCTACGCCTCGCCCATATCCGCACCTGGATCTTCGATCTCGACAACACGCTCTACCCGTCGAGCGCGCGGCTGTTCGACCAGATCGATGCGCGGATGACGGGCTTCATCGCCGACAAGTTGCAGGTCGATCTCGCCGAAGCGCACCGCATCCAGAAGGGCTATTTCCACGCCCACGGCACCACGCTCGCCGGCCTGATGGCCGAGCACGACGTCGACCCGCACGCCTTTCTCGACCATGTCCACGACATCGAAATGGACGTGCTCGAGGAGAACGCCCCGCTCGCCGCGGCGATCGCCAGGCTGCCGGGGCGGAAGCTCGTCTTCACCAACGCCGACACGCCTTATGCGAGCAAGGTGCTCGCCAAGCTCGGGCTCGGCGAGAGCTTCGAGGCGATCCACGACGTCCATGCGATGGACCTGATCCCCAAGCCGCAGGCGTCGGCGTACGCCGGGCTGTGCGCGGCGTTCGAGCTCGACCCCGCGACCTGCCTGTTTGCCGAGGACATGGCGCGCAACCTCGCGCCCGCCAAGGCGATCGGCATGACGACGCTGTGGGTCGACAACGGCTCCGAACAGACGCCGGGTGCCGACCGCTCCTTCATCGACTTCACCTGCGCCGACATCACGGCGTGGCTCCACGACCATACGGGGGATTCATGAGCGACCTGCAACAGACCATCGAAGCCGCCTGGGACGCGCGCGACACGATCGGCTTCGCGACCACGGGCGATGTCCGCGACGCGGTCGAGCAGGCGCTGCTCCAGCTCGATTCGGGCGCGATGCGCGTCGCCGAGCCGACAGGCGACGGCGGCTGGCAGGTCCATCAGTGGCTCAAGAAGGCGGTGCTGCTCTCGTTCCGGCTCAACGACAACAGCCTGGTCGAGGGCGGCGCGGGCGGCGCGCCGGCGTTCGACAAGGTGCCCTCGAAGTTTGCCGGCTGGGGCGAGGCCGAGTTCCGCGGCGGCGGCTTCCGCGTCGTGCCGGGCGCGGTCGCGCGGCGCGGGAGCTTCATCGGCAAGGGCGCGATCCTGATGCCGAGCTTCGTCAATATCGGCGCCTATGTCGGCGAAGGCACGATGGTCGACACCTGGGCGACGGTCGGCTCGTGCGCGCAGATCGGCAAGGGCGTGCATCTCTCGGGCGGCGCCGGGATCGGCGGCGTGCTCGAGCCGCTGCAGGCGGACCCGGTGATCATCGGCGACGGCGCGTTCATCGGTGCGCGCGCCGAGGTCGCCGAGGGGGTGCGCGTCGGCGCGGGCGCGGTGCTGTCGATGGGGGTGTATCTGGGGGCGAGCACCAAGATCATCGACCGCGCGACCGGCGAGGTTTTCCGCGGCGAGGTGCCGCCCTATTCGGTGGTGGTGCCGGGCTCGACCGGTGGCGGGGACGGCAAGCCGGCTTTGTATTGCGCGGTAATCGTCAAGCGCGTCGACGCGCAGACGCGCTCGAAGACGAGCATCAACGAACTGCTGCGCGACTGACCTTCCTTCCCCCCTCCCGCAAGCGGGAGGGGAGTAGCAACGTCTCGACAACGTCACACGCCCCGCTTAGTCCCTCCCCAAAACCAGAGGATGCTCCGCCCATGACCACCACCGCTTCAAAGACGCTCGACCGTGTTCTCGTGCTCGAAATGGTCCGCGTGACCGAGGCGGCGGCGGTCGCCGCGTCGACGCTCACCGGGCGCGGCGACGAAAAGGCGGCGGACGCGGCGGCGGTCGATGCGATGCGCACCGCGCTCAACTCGCTCTACATGGACGGCACAGTGGTGATCGGCGAGGGCGAGCGCGACGAGGCGCCGATGCTGTTCATCGGCGAGAAGGTGGGATCCGCGATCGGCAAGGGGCCGAAGATCGACATCGCGCTCGATCCGCTCGAGGGCACGACGATCTGCGCCACCGCCGGGCCCAACGCGCTCGCGGTGCTCGCGATCGCCGAGGAAGGCGGGCTGCTCAACGCGCCCGACGTGTACATGGACAAGATCGCGTGCGGCCCGGGATACCCCGAGGGCATCATCGATCTCGACAAGTCGCCAACCGAGAACGTCACCGCGCTCGCCGCCGCCAAGGGCGTCGAGCCCAAGGACATCATCGCCTGCGTGCTCGACCGCCCGCGCCACGCCAAGATCATCGCCGAGTTGCGCGCGATCGGCTGCGGGATCATGCTGATCGGCGACGGCGACGTGGCCGGCGTGATCGCGACGACCAATCCCGACACGACGATCGACATCTATATGGGCTCGGGCGGCGCGCCCGAGGGCGTGCTGGCGTGCGCGGCTCTCCGCTGCGTCGGTGGCCAGTTCAAGGGCCGGCTGCTGTTCCGCAACGACGACGAGCGCGCGCGCGCGGCGAAGTGGGGCGTGACCGACCTCGACAAGCAATACGATTTGACCGAGCTCGCGCGCGGCGACTGCATCTTCGCGGCGACGGGCGTGACCGACGGCTCGCTGCTCGCCGGCGTCAAGCGCAAGGGGCATATCATGACGACCGAGAGTGTCGTGATGCGCGCGAGCTCGGGCACGGTGCGCTGGGTCAAGGGCGAACACCGGATCTGAGGCGATAAAGCCCCTCCCCTTTAGGGGAGGGGTTGGGGTGGGGAAGTGCCAGGCGCTGGTCTCTGCGAGGCACGCCCCACCCCCCAACCCCTCCCCTAAAGGGGAGGGGCTTATAGACAATCGTCACCCCGGGCTTGTCCCGGGGTCCACCGTGCCGCACACTTGCCGCGTGAGCATTTGCGGTACGGTGGACCCCGGCACGAGGCCGGGGTGACGGTTTGGGGGTTGGGTATGCGTAAAGTTGTGGCGGCGCTTGTTGCAGGTGTCGCGCTGGCCGGGCCGATCGGCGCACGCCCGCAAGCTGCCAACGCCCCCGCTCCGGCCACCACGCAATCCCCCTACACCTACGAAGAAGTGATGATCCCGATGCGCGACGGCGCTCGGCTCCAGACCGTCATCCTGCGCCCGCGCGGCCAGACCGGCCCGCTCCCGATCCTGTTCTCGCGCACCCCCTACGGCGTCCCCGACGCCGCGCCGAAGACGACCCCCGGCAATCATGTCGCGCTCGACCGCGACGGGTACATCTATGTCGAGCAGTCGATGCGCGGCCGCTTCAAGTCCGATGGCGTCTTCACGCTGTCGACCGCAGTGCATCCGGGCGACCCGAAGCAGACCGACGAATCGACCGACGCTTACGACAGCATCGACTGGCTGGTGAAGAACGTCGCCCGGAACACCGGCAAGGTCGGGATGTGGGGCGTGTCCTACCCCGGCTTTGCCGCAGCCATCGCCTTGATCGGCCCGCATCCCGCGCTGAAGGCGGTCAGCCCGCAGGCGGCGTGGGTCGATTACTGGCAGTCCGACGATCTCCACCGCAATGGCGCGCTGCGGCTGTCCTATGCGACCGACTGGCTGGCGATGATCCAGCTCGACAAGACGCAGGACACGACCTTTCAATACGATCGCTACGATACCTACGACTGGTTCCTCGCCAAGGGGCCGGTCGCGGCGATCGACACGACCGAGTTCAAGGGCAAGGTGCCGATGTTCACCGCCTTGCTCGACCATCCCAATCACGACGCCTTCTATACCGACCAGCGCTGGAGCGACCGGCTCGGCAAGACCGTGGTCCCGACGCTCAACGTCGCGGGCTATTGGGATCAGGAAGACCCGTCGGGATCGTGGCAGATCTACTTCAAACAGGCGCAGAACGACCCCGACCACCTCTCCACGATGGTCGCGGGGCCGTGGGCGCATGGCTGGTGGCAGCGACCGACCGACGCGCTGGGGGCCATCCCCTATGGCGTGCCGAGCGGGCCGCAATTCCAGGAGCAGATTCAGGCGCCGTTCTTCGCCTATTGGCTCCACGGCACGGGGCCCAAGCCGACGAGCGGCGTGAAGAGCTTCCAAAGCGGCAGCTGGACGTGGAAAAGCTACAAGGCGTGGCCCGTCGCGGGCACCAAGCCGACCGACCTGTATCTCCATGCCGACGGCTCGCTCTCGTTCACCGCCCCCACTGCGGGCGAGGCGTGCCGCGACTATGTGTCGGACCCGGCCAACCCGGTGCCGTTCCGCGCGAGGCCGATGTCGGGGACGTATCTCTCGCCCGACTGGGCGTGGTGGGAGGCGGCCGACCAGCGCTTCCTCGGCGGGCGGCCCGACGTGCTGAGCTATACCAGCGCGCCGCTCGAGAAGGATCTGACGGTGACGGGCCACGTGCTGGCGCAGCTCGCCGCGTCGACCAGCGGGACCGACAGCGATTTCGTCGTCAAGCTGATCGACGTCTATCCCGACAACCAGGTGCAGAACGCCGAGGCGCCCAAGCCGGGTGATTATGCCAGGTCGCTCAACGGCTATCAGCTGCCGATCGCGATGGAGGTGCGGCGCGGGCGCTTCCTCGCGAGCGACACCGCGCCGCAGCCGCTGGTGCCGGGCAAGGTGACGCGCTGGGAGGTGCCGCTTCGCGAGCACGACCATGTGTTTCTGAAGGGGCACCGGCTGATGGTGCAGGTGCAGTCGAGCTGGTTCCCGGTGATCGACCGCAACCCGCAGCGTTTCGTGCCCAATATCGCGCGGGCCAAGCCGGGGGATTTCGTCAAGGCGACGCAGAAGGTGTGCGCCGGGTCGAAGATCGTGCTGCCGGTGATGCCGTAAATCCTCCCCCGGGAACCGGGGGAGGTGGCAGCCGCAGGCTGACGGAGGGGGCCGACACGGGCGGCGCGCTTGCGGAAAGGTCGTCCCCCTCCACCCTTCGCTGAAGGCTCAGGGTCCCCCTCCCCCGGTTCCCGGGGGAGGATTGGGGTGGCGCACGGCCAGTATCCCCAG
>NZ_JH584241.1:439488-446189 GCF_000241485.1 Sphingomonas sp. PAMC 26605 | reverse complement strand
AACGGAGGGGGCCAATACGGGCGGCGCGCTTGCGGAGAGGGCGCCCCCCTCCACCCTTCGCTGAAGGCTCAGAGTCCCCCTCCCCCGGTTCCCGGGGGAGGATTTTTCGTCAGTTCTTCATGCGCCAGCCGGTCTTGAAGATCCAGGAGATGACACCGAGGCACGCGACCAGGAACAGCGCCGTCACGCCAAGACTCAGCCCCACCGACACATCCCCCTTGTCGAAGAACGCCCAGCGGAAACCGCTCACCAGATAGACCACCGGGTTGAACAGGCTCACCGTCCGCCACGGCTGCGGCAGCATGTCGATCGAGTAGAAGGCGCCGCCGAGGAAGGTCAGCGGCGTGATCAGCAGCGCGGGGATGAAGTTCAATTGCTCGAACCCCTTCGCCCACACCCCGATGATGAAGCCGAACAGGCTGAACGCCACGCTCGTCAGCACCAGGAACGCCAGCATCGCGAACGGATGGACGATCGACAACGGCACGAACAGCGACGCGGTGGCCAGAATGATCAGCCCGAGCACGATCGACTTGGTCGCCGCCGCGCCGACATAGCCGATCACCATCTCCATCGCCGAAACCGGCGCCGACAGCAGTTCGTACACCGTCCCGGTGAATTTGGGAAAATAAATGCCGATCGAGGCATTCGATATGCTCTGCGTCAGCAAGGACAGCATGATCAGGCCGGGCACGATGAAGCTGCCATAGCCGACCCCGCCGACGGTGCTGATCTTCGACCCGATCGCCCCGCCGAACACGACGAAATAGAGCGAGGTGGTGATGACGGGGGTGACCAGACTCTGCCACAGCGTGCGCAAGGCGCGCGCCATTTCGAAGCGGTAGATCGCCCAGATACCGTGAAAGTTAATCGCGGGGGCCTTGGTTGCGCCGCTCATGCCGCGTCCTTCTTCTCGACCAGGTCGACGAAAATATCCTCGAGCGAGCTCTTGTGCGTCTCGAGGTCCTTGTAGCCGATGCCCTGCGCGCCGAGCGCAGCGAGGAGCTCGGGGATGCGCTCGTCCTCGGCGTCGAAGGCGTAGATCAGCCGCCCGTCCTCGGCGAGCTTGAGCGGCCAGGCCGCGAGTGCCCCCGGCACCGCCGACAGCGGCTCGGACAAAGTGATCCGCAACTCGCGCTTGCCGAGCTTGCGCATCAATGCGGCCTTCTGCTCGACCAGGATGATCCGCCCCTTGTCGATCACGCCGACGCGGTCGGCCATTTCCTCGGCCTCTTCGATGTAATGCGTCGTCAGGATGATCGTCGTGCCGCCCGCGCGGAGCTTGTGGACGAGCTTCCACATGTCGCGGCGCAAGGCGACGTCGACGCCTGCGGTCGGCTCGTCGAGGAACAGGATCTCGGGCTCGTGGGCGAGCGCCTTGGCGATCAGCACGCGGCGCTTCATCCCGCCCGACAGTTCGCGGATCTTGGCGTCGCGCTTGTCCCATAGCGACAGGTCGCGCAGCACCTGCTCGATATGCGCGTCGTTCGGCCCCTTGCCGAACAGGCGGCGGCTGAACTTGACGGTGGCGAGCACCGTCTCGAACATGTCGACCGACAGTTCCTGCGGGACGAGGCCGATCGCGCGGCGCGCGCTGCGGAAATCGGTCTGCGCGTCATGGCCGAGCACGGTGATCGTGCCGGTGCTCGGCGTCACGATGCCGCAGATGATCGAGATGAGCGTCGTCTTGCCCGCGCCGTTGGGCCCGAGCAACGCGAAGATCTCGCCGCGCGCGATGTCGAGATCGACCGGTTCGAGCGCGCGATGTCCCGAGGCGTATGTCTTCGACACGCCCGCGACCGATAATATGGTGTCCATGCTGTCCCCGATTGTTGTCGCGCAGATAGGCGTGCCGGGGGGAGATAACAACCGGCCGGTATACAACGTCGCCCCGGCGAAGGCCGGGGCCGCTGCATTATGCGCGAACCGGCTGCCACCAGCGCGGCGGCCCCGGCCTCCGCCGGGGCGACGGTTACTTCGCCGCGCGGACCTCGGCGATCGCCTTCTGCAATTCCTCGAGCGGGAGCGCAGAGGAGACGACCTTGTTGCCGATCACCCAGCTCGGCGTGCCGGTCATGCCGAGCGTGCGCGCGATCGTCTCGTTCGAGGTGATCTCCTGCTCGGCGCGCGGGGCGTAGGCGGCGGCGCGAGCGGCATCGACGCCGGCGGTCCTGGCCGCCGCCACGATGCTCTGCGCGTTCACCGGCCCCGCGGCGTACAGCGCGTCGTGGAACGCCTGGAACTTGCCCTGTTCGGCCGCGGCGAGGCTCATCCGCGCGGCATCGACGCTGCTCTGCGCGAGGATCGGGAAATCGCGATAGACGATGCGAATCTTGGGGTCGCTCTTCAGCAGCGCCGCGATCGTCGGCAGGCTGGCGCGACAATAGCCGCAATTGTAGTCGAAATATTCGACCAGCGTGACGTCGGGCGTCGCGCTCCCCGCCCAGGCGCTGCCGACCGGCGTGTAGATCGCGCTACGGTTGGCGGCGATCGTCGCGGCATGGTCGCGGTCGCGCAGAGCGTCCATCGCCGCCGGGATGATCTCGGGATGCGCGAGCAGATAATCGTGTACCACGCTTTCGGTACGCGCGCGCTCGCCACCCGCGGCGGGCACCAGCCGGGGAGGCTCGCGAAACCGGCCGCGCCGATCAGCCCCGCGACGAGCGCGAGGGTTAGGGAATTCCAGGCCGGGCGCATCAGCGTTTCTTCTTATATTTCTTGGGATTGTCGTCGATCTCGTTCTGCGACGCGAGCGCGATGTCCTGCGCGCGAATCCAGTCGACCGAATTGGGCGGCAGCCCCTGCATCGCACCGCGCGCGCTATAGGCGGCGAGGCGGACATTGCCGGTGAGATTGGCCTGCTCGGCGCTCGCCAGCAGCGCGCGCGGCTCGTCGCCCATCGCCTCGTAGACGGTGCCCAACTGATACCAGGCGAAGGGATTGTCGTCGTCGCGCGCCACCGCCTGGCGCAGCACCTTGATCGCCTCGGGGTAATTGGCCTTGTCCTCGGTCGCGATCAGCGCGTGGCCGAAGGTCGTCGCGATCAGCGGTGCGTTGCGCGACAGGTCGGTCGCTTCGCGTAAAGGCGCGACCGCCTCGCGCGGCTTGCCCGCCTCGAGCAGGATCTGGCCCTGGATCTCGAGGAAATAGGGATCGTGCGGCGCGGCCTTGATCAAAGCGGCGGCCTCGGCATCGGCCTTCTGCGGATAGGCCGATTTGTGCCAGGCATAGGCGCGGGCGTAATGCGCGTAGATGCTCTGATCCGAATCCGGATAGGTGTTGAGCGTCGTCTTGGGCTCGGCGACATAGCCGAGCAGCTTGGCCTTGACGCGCTTGAACTGCTCCTCGAGGCCTTGGTCGGGCTTCTTGGTGTAGGCGGGCGAGGCGATCACGTCGGCGGTGAGGTCGGCGATGCGCTCGCCCGACAGCGGATGGCTCTGCGCGAACGGGTCGATGTTCTTGAGGCCATAGGCGTACTCTTCATTCTGCAATTTCTTGAAGAAGGTGAGCATGCCCTTGCCGGTGACGCCGGCCTCGCGCAGGAATTTGGCGCCGGTCGCGTCGGCGGTCGATTCCTGGACGCGGCTGAAGGCGAGGAACTTGCCCTGCGCCGCGCTGGTGCCCGCCGAGAGGATCCCCGCCCCTGCCTCGGGCGCGCCGGCGGCGATCGCCGCGACGCCGAGCACCATCGACAGGATCGACACGCCGAGCGCGGGGCGGACGCCCGCATCGATCAGCACGACGTGCCCGTCGGCGACGTGGCCGAGCTCGTGCGCGATCACGCCCTGCACCTGGTTGGCGTTGTCGGCGGCCTGGATCAGCCCCGAATGGACATAGATCGTCTGACCGCCCGCCGTGAAGGCGTTGATCGAATCGTCGTTGATCAGGACGACCTTGACGTTGTTGGGCGAAAGGCCCGCCGCGAGGATCAGCGGGCGCGACATTTCGTTGAACATCGCCTCGGTCTCGGCGTCGCGCAGGATCGACTGCGCTGCCGCCGGTTGCGCCCAGGCGAGGAGGGAGAGCGCGCACGCCGCGAAGAGTCGCTTCATCCGCCCCATATCGCCGAGATCGGCGATCGGAGCAACGCCCGTTGCGACGCTATGCCACGCCGAACGGGACGACGTGATTGCCCGCATCATGCCCGATCTCGGCACGCCCGAGATAGCGCACCCCCATCTCGCCGCACCAGCGCGCGATCATCGTCTCGAGGCTCTCGCCCCAGGGCGGGGTGTTGGGCTGGACGTCGGTGACGTGGCCGAGCCGCACGCCGGCGATGCCCTTGAGCTGCGTCGCCTGCGCCATGGTGAACAGCATCCGGTCGATACGGTAGAGCGGCTCGGACACTTCCTCGATCAGGAGGATATGATCGGTGAGATCGGGCAGCCACGGCGTGCCGATCAGCGCGGTCAGAATGGCGAGATTGAATGCGGCGGCGGGATGCCCGTCGAGCCCCGGCTCGAGTACCGCGCGGTCCCTGCTAGCGAGCCAGCGCAGTCCCCGCGCGAAGGCGAAGCCGCCATCGCTGCGTTGCGCGTCGGAGACCATCGGGCCGTGGACCGGTCGCCCGATCTTGGCGGCATAGAGCGCGCCGAGCAGGAAGCCCATGTCCGAGAAGCCGAGATAGGTCTTCCGCCGCGCAGCCTCGCCGAGCTGCGGCATGACGGTGTGGAGGATGCGGTTCGAGCCGTAGCCGCCACGCGCGAACCAGATCGCGTCGAAGGCGGGATCGTTGGCGACTTCGAGGAACGCCGCCGCGCGCGCCGCGTCGGGGCCGGCGAAATGGCCGTCGGAGAGGAAGCATTGCGGGTGGAAGACGAGATCCATCGCCGGCATCGCCACCGCCGCCAGCCCGAGCGCACGCGCCGCGAGCGCTTCGTCGATCCCCTTGGCGGGGGCTACGATCCCAATTCGCATGCTCAGCTCCGTTGCACTCGGTCGCCGCCCGCGATAGCCCCCGGCGATGAGCAACGGCAAATCATACTTCTTCGTCGGCATTGGCGGCAGCGGCATGATGCCGCTCGCGATGATCCTCGCCGGGCGCGGCGCGACTGTCGCGGGGTCGGACCGTTCGCTCGATCGCGGCGCGCTGCCCGCCAAGTTCGCCGACCTCGCCGCCAAGGGCGTGACACTGTTTGCGCAGGACGGGTCGGGCGTGACCTCGGCCGAGCAGATCGTCGTCGCCTCGGCCGCGGTGGAATCCACCGTCGCGGACATCGTTGCGGCGGAGCGCGTCGGCGCGCAGCGGCTGAGCCGGCCCGAACTGCTCGCCTCGCTGTTCAATGCGAGTACGCTGCCGATCGGTGTGGCGGGAACGAGCGGCAAATCGACCGTGACGGGGATGATCGGCTGGATCCTCCATGCCTGCGGGCGTGATCCAACGGTGATGAACGGCGCGGTGATGAAGAATTTCGCGAGCCCCGACGCGCCGTTTGCCAGCGCGCTGGTCGGCGCGGGCGAGGCGTTCGTCAGCGAAGTCGACGAGAGCGACGGCTCGATCGCGCTCTATGCGCCGAAGATCGCGGTGCTCAACAATGTCAGCCTAGACCACAAGTCGCTCGACGAACTGCGCGCACTGTTCGGCGCCTTCGCGGCCAAGGCGCAGACGACCGTGCTCAACATCGGCGACGCCGAAACCGTCGCGCTGGCGAAATCGCTCGATCGCGCGAAGCTCGTAACCTTCGCGGTCGAGGCCGACGCCGACCTCTCCGCGCACAATCTCGCGCCCGAGCCGTTCGCGATCGGCTTCGATCTGATCGCCGATGGCGAGACCTACCGCGTCCGCCTCGCGGTGCCGGGGCGGCATAATGTCTCCAATGCGCTCGCCGCGCTGGGCGCAGCGCGGGCGGCTGGCGTGCCACTCAGCGAAGCGATCGCGGCGATCGCCGGGTTCACCGGACTCAAGCGACGGTTCGAGCTCGTGGGCGAGGCGGCGGGCGTCAGCGTGATCGACGATTTCGGGCACAATCCCGACAAGATCGCCGCGACGCTCGCGACGCTGCACGCCTTTCCCGGGCGCTTGCTGCTGTTCTTCCAGCCGCATGGGTACGGCCCGCTGAAAGTGATGCGGGCCGAACTGGTCGCGATGTTCCGCGCGACACTCGGCCCGGAGGATCGGCTCGTCCTGCCCGACCCGGTCTATCAGGGCGGCACCGTCGCGCGCGAAGTGACCAGCGCCGACATCGTCGCCGAAATCGGCCCGCGCGCGCATCACATCGCCGATCGCGCCGATGCCGCGACCTGGCTGGTCGAGCAGGCGCGACCTGGCGACCGGATCGTGGTAATGGGGGCCAGAGACGATACGCTGAGCCAGCTCGCCGCCGACATGGTGCTACAGGTCGCCGCTAGCCTCAGCTGAACGACAAGGAGCCGCCTTATGTTTCGCCGCCTGTTCCTCGATCACCCCGCCTCGGTCGGCGAGACCTTTGGCGAGCATTTCCTCGTCGCGTCGCGCTTCGGGCTGACGATGATCGGCGGGGGGCTGGCGGGCGTGGTGCACGCGTTCCTGCCGTTCGCCTTCAAGACGACGGGCAGCCGCACGGTGATGCGGTTGAACGCGCAGATCGTCGCCAAGCGCGCGGCGGCGAGCGCGGACGAGCTGCAGCGGCGGACGGTCGAATATGTGATCTGATCCCCTGAATCCTCCCCCGGGAACCGGGGGAGGGGGACCGCCAGCCTTCTTCAGGCTGGTGGTGGAGGGG
>NZ_JH584241.1:421014-438509 GCF_000241485.1 Sphingomonas sp. PAMC 26605 | reverse complement strand
CCCTCCACCACTCGGCTGAAGAAGCCGAGCGGTCCCCCTCCCCCGCTGCGCGAGGGAGGATTAAGGGCGCCAGTTCCCGAAGCCGCCCTTCCCCGCTACAGCACCGCGATGCTCCGCATCACCGAACTCAAGCTCCCGCTCCACCATGCCGACGAGGAACTGACCGCCGCGATCCGCAACCGGTTGCGGATCACGCCACGCGATCTCGTCCGCTTCTCGATCGCGCGCCGCGCGCACGATGCGCGGATCAAGAGCGACATCCAGCTCGTCTATTCGATCGACGTCACGCTGCGCAACGAAGCCCCCGTGCTCGCGCGCTTCAAGAAGGACCGCCACGTCCAGCCGACCCCGAACACGAGCTACAAGTTCGTCGCTCAGGCGCCCGCCGATTACAAAGGCCCCCGCCCGGTGGTGATCGGCACCGGCCCATGCGGGCTGTTCGCCGGGCTGATCCTCGCGCAGATGGGCTACAAGCCGATCATCGTCGATCGCGGCAAGGTGGTGCGCGAGCGCACCAAGGACACCTGGGGGCTGTGGCGCAAAAGCGTGCTCAACCCCGAATCGAACGTCCAGTTCGGCGAGGGCGGCGCGGGGACCTTTTCCGACGGCAAGCTCTACAGCCGGATCAAGGACCCGCGGCATCTCGACCGCAAGGTGCTGATCGAGTTCGTCAAGGCGGGCGCGCCGCCCGAGATCCTGACCGAGGCGCATCCGCACATCGGCACCTTCCGCCTGGTCACGATGGTCGAGAGCATGCGTGCGACGATCGAGGCGCTCGGCGGCGAATATCGCTTCGAGACGCGCGTCGACGGAATCGACGTCGCCACCAGTGAGGATGGTACGCGGAAGGTGCGCGGGCTCCACCTTCACACCGGCGACTATCTCGAAGCCGAGCAGGTCGTGCTCGCGGTCGGCCACAGCGCGCGCGACACCTTCGCGATGCTCCATGCCGAGGGCGTCTATCTCGAGGCCAAGCCCTTCTCGCTCGGCGTCCGCATCGAACATCCGCAATCGTGGATCGACGATGCGCGCTTCGGTCCCAATGCCGGCAACCCGATCCTCGGCGCCGCCGATTACGCGCTGTCGCATCATGCGAAGAATGGGCGCACCGCCTACAGCTTCTGCATGTGCCCCGGCGGCACGGTGGTGGCGGCGACCTCGGAGGAAGGCCGCGTCGCGACCAACGGGATGAGCCAATATTCGCGCAACGAGCGCAACGCCAATTCGGGGCTCGTCGTCGGGATCGACCCGGCGCGCGATTATCCCGGCGATCCGCTCGCCGGGATCGCGCTACAGCGCCATTGGGAATCGCGCGCCTTCGTCGCAGGCGGATCGACCTATGCCGCGCCCGCGCAATTGCTCGGCGATTTCCTCGCCGGGCGCGCCTCGACCAGGCTCGCCAGCGTCGTCCCTTCGTACAAGCCCGGCGTGTATATGACCGACCTCGCGGAATGCCTGCCCGAGTTCGCGGTGACCGCGATGCGCGAGGCGCTCGTCCAGTTCGGCCGCGAGATCCCCGGCTACGACCATCCCGACGCAGTGCTGACCGGCGTCGAGACGCGCACCTCCTCGCCGGTGCGGATCACGCGCGGCGACGATTTCCAGAGCCTCAACACCGCGGGGCTGTTCCCGGCGGGCGAAGGTGCCGGGTATGCCGGGGGGATTCTGTCGGCGGCGGTCGACGGGATCAAGGTGGCGGAGGCGGTGGCACGGGCGATGGCGGCGTAGGATCGGGGTGGGTCGAAGCGCGACGGCGTTCGCCCCGGCGTAGCTTCTCAGCGCGATGGCGCGCCGACCGCTTCCCGCAGAGCGCGCGACGCATTTGTTCGGTTCGCACCTGCAGACGCAACCGTCATCCCAGCGAAAGCTGGGATCTCATCGTCAGGCGGCCGCCCTCGCCTCCACGAGACCCCAGCTTTCGCTGGGGTGACGGTCGGGAAGCGCGGCGGGCCTACCCAGCCCCGTCATCCCAGCGAAGGCTGGGATCTCATCGTCGGGCGGCGCGCTCGCCCCCACGGGACCCCGGCTTTCGCTGGGGTGACGGTCGGCGGCGCGGGGGGGCACGCGTGTAGCGGCGCGGCCGGTGGCGATTTGCGCGGCCCGCATCTTCCGCTAAGCCCCGCCCCCATGACCGACACGCTCCCCACCACCCCCGCCCGCCCCGCACTCGCTTATCATCTGACCGAGGGCACCGGCCCGACGATCGTCTTCCTGCCGGGCTATGGCTCGGACATGGAGGGCAGCAAGGCGCTCGCGCTCGAAGCCTGGGCGAAGCGCACCGGCCGCGCCTATCTGCGCTTCGATTATGGCGGCTGCGGCAGCAGCGAGGGCGATTTCGAGGAGCAGACGCTCGCCGGGTGGCGTGACGACGTCGTCGCGATGCTCGATGCGCTCGCGGGCGGGCCGGCGGTGCTGGTCGGATCGTCGATGGGCGGCTGGCTGATGCTGCTCGTCGCGCGCGACCATCCTGAGAAGGTCGCCGCGCTGGTCGGGATCGCCGCCGCGCCCGATTTCACCGACTGGGGCTTCACCGTCGATCAGAAGCTCGCCATTCTTTCAGAGGGGCGGCTCGAGAAGGTCGGGCGCTATGCCGATCTGCCGATGGTCTATACCCGCGCCTTCTGGCAATCGGGCGAGGCCAATCGCGTGCTCTTCTCAGGGCTCGCGATCGACGTGCCGGTGCGGCTGCTCCACGGCATGGCCGATACCGAGGTCCCCGCCAACCGCTCGCTCCATCTCGTCGAGCAGCTCCGTTCAGCCGATGTGCAGCTTACTTTGGTGAAGGGGGGCGACCACCGCCTGTCGCGCGACGCCGACCTCGCGTTGCTCGAGGCGACGCTCGAAAGTGTGATGGCCGCCTTATGACTCCCTTGCTGTTCGCCCCCCTGCTGCTGGCGCAGGCCGCCGCACCGGTCGGCCCGCCCGCGCCGCCGCCGTCGCAGCGTTACGAAAAGTGCCTCGATCTGGCGACGAACACCCCGACGCTGGCCGAGGCCGAAGCGGGGCAATGGCAGCTCGCGGGTGGCGGCTTCCTCGCCGGGCAGTGCCTCGGCATGGCCTATGCCAACGAGCAGCGCTGGCCCGCCGCCGCGACCGCCTTCGACGCCGCCGCGCGCGCGGCGGAGAAGGCCGGCGACGGTCGCTCGGTCAATTACTGGGCGCAGGCGGGGAATGCCTGGCTCGCGTCGGGCGACGCGACGAAGGCGCGCGCGGCGCTCGACGCAGCGCTGGCGGGCGGGTCGCTGACCGGTCTGCCGCTCGGCGAGGCGCATCTCGACCGCGCGCGCGCGATGGTGGCGGGGAATGATCTCGACGGCGCGCGCGATGATCTCGACCGCGCGATCGCCGAGGTGCCCGAGGATCCGCTCGCCTGGCTGCTGTCGGCGACGCTCGCGCGGCGCCAGCGCCAGATCGTCCGCGCGCAGCACGACATCGCCGAGGCGCTTAGGCTCAGCAGCGACGACGCCGCGGTCCAGCTCGAGGCGGGCAATATCGCGGCGTTCGCCAAGGACGAGGCGGGCGCGCGCGCGGCTTGGCAGCAAGCCGTCGCGCTTGGCGGCGACAGTGCGGCGGGCAAGGCCGCCGCCGCCGCGCTGCTGCAGTTCAACGGATCGAAATAGCGCCGCTCAACGCAACAGATCGACCGCGAAGGCGCGTACCGTGTCGCCGATATCCGCGCGGCCGATCGCGACCGAGAGGTTGGCGGTGACGTAGCCGGCCTTGTCGCCGCAATCGTAGCGCTTGCCGTCGAAGGTCAGGCCGTGGAACGGCTGGTCGCCGATCATCCGCGCCATCGCGTCGGTCAGCTGGATCTCGCCGCCAGCACCCTTGCCCTGATTCTCGAGCACGCGCATCACCTCGGGCTGGAGGATGTAGCGGCCGATCACCGACAGGTTCGACGGCGCGGTGCCCTTGGCGGGCTTCTCGACCAGCCCCTTGACCTCGGTCAGCGGACCGTTGCGGACACCCGGCGTGATCACGCCGTACATGTGCGTCTGGTCCTCGGGGACCTCCTGCGCGCAGATCATATTGCCGCCGACCTGCATGTACGCATCGACCATCTGCTTGAGGCAGCCGGGCTTGCCGAGCATGAAATCGTCGGCGAGCAACACCGCGAACGGCTCGTCGCCGACGATGTCGCGCGCGCACCACACCGCATGGCCGAGCCCCATCGGCTCCTGCTGTCGGACATAGGCGACCGCGCCCGGCGCGAGCCGCGTCTGGTCGAGCGCGTCCAAGGACTTGCCGCGCGCCGCCATCGTCGCCTCGAGCTCGTAGGCGATGTCGAAATGATCCTCGATCGCCGACTTGCCGCGCCCGGTGACGAAGATCATCTGCTCGATCCCCGCCTCGAGCGCCTCGTCGACGGCATATTGGATCAGCGGGCGATCGACGATCGGGAGCATTTCCTTGGGCATCGCCTTGGTCGCGGGCAGGAAGCGCGTGCCCAGGCCACCAACGGGGAAAACGGCCTTGCGCAAGGGTTTGATCGGCATCGACGTCCTTCGATCTCAAAACGGTCTAACGCGCGTGATACGCCGCGCGCGGGCGCATGAAAAGCTGCCCGCGGAGCTATTGCGCGGCGGGCGTGGCCGCCTGTTGCTGCATCTGCTCGAACTGCGCGGTCGAGACGAAATCGAGCAGCTCGATGTCGAACGCCAGCACCGAGCCAGCCGGGATCGGGCCGGTCGCCTGATCGCCATAGCCGAGGCTCGGCTTGATCCAGACGCGATATTTCGCACCCTTGGGCATCAGCTTCAACGCTTCGCTGAAGCCCGGCACGACGCCCGAAACGGGCATCGGCGTCGGCTGCTTGCTCTGGTCGAAGGTGGTGCCGTCGATCAGCTTGCCGACATAGTTGACGAGCGTGACGTCGGCGTCGGTCGGCTTGGCCGCACCGGCGCCGGGGGTCAGCACGCGATATTGCAGCCCCGACGGCGTCGTGACGACGCCGCGCAGCTTGGCGTTCTTGGCGAGGAAGGCGTCGGCGGGGCTCAGCGGCGGCACCGCCGCGGCCGGCTTCGCCGGGACCACGCGATGCACTGGCTTCTTCGTCGCCGCGGCGTCGACCGACACGGCGGGCAGGAGCATCGCGCCGATCAGACCGGCGAGCACGGGGGTGCGCATCTCAGCGACCGGTCGGCGGACCGCCCGCGCCCGGGGGCAGGCCACCGGCGGCACCCTGCTGCTGCAGCATCTGTTGCTGCTGCTGGATCTGGCGATAGGTGCTCATCGGGATGAATTCGAGCATCTCGACATCGAAGACGAGCGTCGAATTGGCGGGGATGCCCGGGGGCGACTTGTCGGCATAAGCGAGGCTCGGCTTGAGCCAGATGCGATATTTCGCACCCTTGTGCATCAGCTTGAGCGCTTCGCTGAAGCCCGGCACGACGCCCGCGACGGGCATCGGGGTCGGCTGTTGCGACTTGTCGAACACCGTGCCGTCGAGCAGGCGGCCCTCATAATTGATCAGCGCGACATCGTCGTCGGTCGGCGATGCGCCGGCGCCCGGCGCCATCACCTGATATTGCAGACCCGACGGCGTGGTCTTCACGCCAGCCGCCCGAGCATTGTGCGACAGGAACCCCGCCGTGGGATCGACCGGCGTCTGGAACGCCAGCGCGATCGCGGCGACCACCGCCACGGCGACGCCGATCCACAGATACACCAGGATACCCCGCTTCACGGGCTTTAGCGGGACAGCGGTGATCGACATGGTGGCTCCCGGGCGGGCGGTCGAAAATGGGCAGGCGGAAAGGCAGACAGAAGCGGGCGTTCGGGCCCGCTAGAGCGTCTTACCGTGCGCCGTCGCGTTCCATGCGCTTGCGCTCGAGCTTGCGCGCGCGGCGGACGGCAGCGGCACGCTCGCGCGCACGCTTCTCGCTCGGCTTTTCGTAATGCCGGCGCAGCTTCATCTCGCGATAGACGCCCTCGCGCTGCAACTTCTTCTTGAGCGCGCGCAGCGCCTGGTCGACATTGTTGTCGCGTACGATGATTTGCATAAAACCGAACAGCTCCGAATCGATAGAAAAGCGCCGCCGCAAACCCACGGCCCGCGTCGCAAGGCAGGCGCCCTACACGCGCGGTGCCCAAGTTTCAAGCGATCCGTCACCTTTTGCGTGACTTTGGGCGCGCCCGGTCTGTAAGCGGGCTGGATGACCGCAACCCCGCTCACGCTCTATAACAGCCTCACGCGCAGCCTCGAACGCTTCGTCCCGATCGATCCGGCGCTGGTGCGCGTCTATACCTGCGGGCCGACGGTCTACAATTATCAGCATATCGGCAACATGCGCGCCTTCCTGTTCGCCGACACGCTGGGCCGCGTGCTGCGCTGGAAGGGCTATCCGACACGCCACGTGATCAACATCACCGATGTCGGCCATCTGACCTCGGACGCCGACGCCGGCGACGACAAGATGGAGAAGGCGGCGGCGGCGGAAGCCAGGTCGATCTGGGAGATCGCGGCGCATTACACGCAGGCGTTCAAGGACGACGTCGCTCGGCTCAACATCGATCCGCCCGCCGAATGGACCGTCGCGACCGAGCATATCCCGCAGATGATCGCCTTCGCGCAGGCGATCGAAAAGGACTGCTATCTGATCGAGGGCGGGCTCTATTTCGACACGACGCGCGTGCCGAACTACGGCAGCCTCGCACGCGCAGTGTCCGATGAAGGCGAAAGCCGGATCGACCCCGTCTCGGGCAAGCGCCATCCGCAGGACTTCGCGATCTGGCGGCGCTCGCCGCCGGGCGAGCAGCGCCAGATGGAATGGGACTCACCCTGGGGCAAGGGCGCGCCGGGCTGGCATCTCGAATGCTCGGTGATGAGCCGCCAGCATCTCGGCCACCCGTTCGACATCCATACCGGCGGGATCGATCACCGCGAGATCCACCACCCCAACGAGATCGCGCAGAACCAGGCGTTCTGCGGCTGCGACGACAGCGGCGCGCGGATCTGGATGCACAACAATTTCCTCGTCGATCGCGGCGCCAAGATGTCGAAGTCGAGCGGCGATTTCCTGCGGCTGCAGACGCTGGTCGATGCCGGCGTGCACCCCCTCGCCTATCGCCTGATGTGCCTGCAGGCGCAGTATCGCAGCGAACTCGAATTCACCTGGGAGAACCTCGCCGCGGCCTTCACCCGGCTCAAACGGCTGGTGATCGCGCGCGACGCACTCCGCGCGCGCGACGATTATGTGCTGAAGGGCGATGCCGAGCCGTATCTCGCGCAGCTCGACGAAGCGGTGAGCGACGATCTCAACACCCCGCGCGCGCTGATCGCGCTCGACGCGATGCTCGCCGACAAGCGGCTGTCGCCGGCGACGCGGCTGCGCGCGCTCGAGGATTTCGATGCGGTGCTCGGGCTCGAGCTGGTGACGCTCAAGCGCGATGCGTTGCGGCTGCGGCCGGTCGATGCGACGCTCGACGACAGCGGCGTCGATGCCCTGCTCGCGGCGCGCAAGGATGCGCGGGCGGCGAAGGATTTCGCGGCGTCGGACGCGATTCGCGACGAGCTCGCTGCCGCCGGGGTCGAGGTGATGGACGGCGATCCACTCGGCTGGGACTGGAAGCTGGCGCTCTAAGCGCGCTGGGGGGAGCCCCCCTCCCCTTCCAACGAAAGACGGCCCCCGGCTTTCACCGGGGGCCGCTTGTCTCACCAGACGTGAACGCGCGCGCCGGGCGCGAGGTAAAGCTTGTCGCTCGGCTGCACCTTGTACGCCGGATACCAGGCGTCGAGGTTGCGCACCGTAAGCACGCGGAACATCGCCGGCGCGTGGACATCGGTCGCGATCCGTGCGCGCAGCGCCTTGTCGCGCATCTTGGTCCGCCAGCTCTGCGCGAACGCCAGGAAGAAGCGCTGGTCGCCGGTCATCCCGTCGATCACCGGCGGCTCCTTGCCGCCGTACGACGCGCGATACGCCTCGTACGCCGCGGTGAGGCCCGCGGTGTCGGCGATGTTCTCGCCGAGCTCTTGCTTGCCCTTGAGGTGCAGCCCCGGCAGCGCCTCGTAGGCATCGTATTGCGCCGCCAGCGCCGAGCCGGCCTGTTCGAAGCGCGCGAGATCGGCGGGGGTCCACCAGTTGCGATACTTGCCGGTCGAATCGAAATCGGCGCCGAGATTGTCGAAGCTGTGGCTGATCTCGTGTCCGATCACCGCGCCGATCGCGCCGTAATTCGCCGCGGCATCGTATTTCGCGTCGAAATACGGCGCCTGCAGGATCGCCGCGGGGAAGTTGAGCGCGTTCTGCAGTGGCAGGTTGACCGCGTTCACCGTCTGCGGCGTCATCCACCATTCGGTGCGGTCGGGCGCCTTGCCGAGCTTGCCGATCTGGTAGCGATAGATCGCGAGATCGGCGCGTTCGAGATTGCCGATCGGGTCCTTCACGTCGACCGCGAACTTGGGGAAGGCGCGCCAATGGTCGGGATAGCCGACGCCGACATAGAGCACCGACAGCTTGCGGCGCGCCTCGGCCTTGGTCCCCGGGGTCATCCAGTCGAGCTTCTGGATGCGCTGGTCGAACGCGCCGACGATGTTCTTAACCATCGTCTGGATCTCGGCCTTCGACTGCGCCGAGAAATAGCGCGCGGCGTAGAGCCGGCCGACCTCGTCGCCGAGTGCCGCATTGACCGCGGCGATGCTGCGCTTGTCGCGCGTCTGTTGCGCGGGCGTGCCGTTGAGCTGCTTACCGTAGAAGGCGAAGCGCGCATCGTCGAACGCCTTGGGGAGGACCGAGGCGACCGCGGTGATGCGGTGCGCGGTCAGCCAGTCCTGCCAGTCGGCGAGCGGCTCGCTTGCGACCAGTCCCGAGAGCTTGGTGATCGCGTCGGGCTGCCAGGCGATGAAGTCCTGCTGGCCCGCGGGGATGCCCGCCGCCGCCCAATAGGCCGCCCAGTCGAGGCCCGGGGCTTTGCGCGCGAAGTCGGCGCGGGTCCACGGATTGTCGCCCTTGCTCGCGTCCTGGCTCGCTTCGATGTCGGTCTGTGCGGCGGCGATCTTCAGCTCGAGCGCGAAGACGCGCGCGGCGCGTGCCGCCGGATCGCCGAGCCCGGCCAGGGTGAACATCTGCGTCAGATACGCTTTGTAGCCGTCGCGCAGCTCGGCCATCTGCGGGGTTTGCGACACATAATAGTCGCGGTCGGGCAGGCCGAGGCCGCCCTGCATCAGATACGGCGTGCTGCGCGTCGGCTGATTGAGATCCTGCGAGACGAACAGGCCGAACAGGTTGGTCGTGCTGGCATAATTGTTGAGGTTGAACGGATCGGTATCCGCACGCAGCTGCGCGCCCATCAGTTTCGCGAGCGCCGCCTTGTCGCGCAGCGCGTAATACGGCGCAATGAGCGCTTTCAGCGGCGCGACGCCGCGCGCTTCGATCGCGGCGGTGTCATTGTAGGCGGCGTAATAATCGGCGATCAGGCGCTGGCTGGTGCCGGGCGCGGCATTGGCCTTGGCGGCGTCCTGGATGATCGTCGCGTTGCGCGCTTCGGCCACCTTGGAAACCTCGACGCCGACGCCGGTCGAAGAGCGCGCCGGTTCGATCTCGGCGGTCTTGCGCCAAGTGCCGTTGGCGTAATCGTCGAAATTGTCGCCCGGCTTGACGCTCTTGTCGATCAGCGCGGGATCGACGCCCGATTGCGTGCCCGCCAGCTGCGCCGCGACGCCGGTGGCGATCGCCGAGCTGGCGAGCAAAGCGATCGAAAGAAGGGGCAAGCGCTTCATGGACAAGTTTCCTCGGTAACTATCTTGCGTGTGGTATACGCGCTCCACGGCGTCTGCCAATCGGCTTTCCTTCGCGCGCCCGGGTCGCTAGGCAGTTTCCTATGCAACGGATACCGCAAGCAGGAAGCCCGCTTTGAGCGCCCCCGTCCTCGATACCAAGCTCAGCGCCGATGGCGAGACCTTCCGCGCCAATGCGGCGCACAACCGCGCTCTGGTCGAGCGGCTGCGCGCCGATGTCGCGCAGGCCGCACTCGGCGGGACCGAGAAGAGCCGCGAGCGCCATACCGCACGCGGCAAGCTGCTCCCGCGCGAGCGCGTCGAGCGGTTGCTCGATCCGGGTTCGCCGTTTCTCGAGATCGGGCAGCTGGTGGCCAACGGGCTGTATGACGATGAGGTGCCGGGCGCCGGCGTGATCGCGGGGATCGGGCGCGTGTCGGGGCGGCAGTGCATGATCGTGTGCAACGACGCGACGGTGAAGGGCGGGACGTACTACCCGCTGACCGTCAAGAAGCATCTGCGCGCGCAGGAGATTGCCGAGGCGAACATGCTGCCGTGCATCTACCTCGTCGATTCGGGCGGCGCGAACCTGCCGCATCAGGCCGAGGTCTTCCCCGACCGCGACCATTTCGGGCGGATCTTCTTCAACCAGGCGACCATGAGCGCGAAGGGCATCCCGCAGATCGCCTGCGTGATGGGGTCGTGCACCGCGGGCGGCGCCTATGTCCCCGCCATGTCCGACGAGACGATCATCGTGCGCGGACAAGGCACGATCTTCCTTGCCGGACCGCCCTTGGTAAAGGCGGCGACGGGCGAGGTGATCTCGGCCGAGGAGCTGGGCGGGGCGGATACGCACGGGCGGCGTTCGGGCGTGGTCGACCATGTTGCCGAGAATGACGAGCATGCGCTGACGATCGTGCGCGATATCGTCTCGACGCTGCAGCCGCAGCGCGGCGGCGACGTCAATCTGGAGGAGCCGCGACCGCCGAAGTTCGACGCCGAGGAGCTGTACGGAATCGTTCCGAGCGATGTGCGGGCTCCGTACGACGTGCATGAGATCATCGCGCGGCTGGTCGACGGGTCGGAGTTCCACGAGTTCAAGGCGTTGTACGGCACGTCGCTGGTTTGCGGGTTCGCGCATATCTGGGGCATCCCGGTCGCGATTCTCGCCAATAACGGCGTGCTGTTCTCGGAGAGCGCACAGAAGGGCGCGCATTTCATAGAACTGGCGTGCCAGCGGCGGATCCCGTTGCTGTTCCTGCAGAACATCTCGGGCTTCATGGTCGGCGGCAAGTACGAGGCCGAGGGGATTGCCAAGCACGGCGCCAAGCTCGTCACCGCGGTGGCGACCGCGACCGTTCCGAAGATCACCGTGCTGATCGGCGGCAGCTTCGGCGCGGGCAATTACGGCATGTGCGGGCGGGCGTATTCACCGCGCTTTCTCTTTTCCTGGCCCAACAGCCGCATCTCGGTGATGGGCGGCGAACAGGCCGCGTCGGTGCTGGCGACGGTCCACCGCGACGCCGACGGTTGGTCGGACGATGAGGCCGAGGCCTTCAAGGCCCCGATCCGCCAGAAATACGAGGACGAGGGCAACCCCTGGTACGCCACCGCGCGGCTGTGGGACGACGGCATCATCGACCCCGCGCAGACGCGCGACGTGCTCGGCCTGGCGTTCGCCGCCACGCTCAACGCGCCGATCCCTGAGCGCCCGGCGTTCGGCGTGTTCCGGATGTGATGGAAGTGGGCGGCCTTCGATCCTCCCCGGCACGGGGAGGGGGTGTGCGAGCTTTGGCCTGCCCCCGGCAGGCCAAGAATGTGTCCGGGGGACACATTCTCGCTCGCACACCAGCCTCCTTCAGGCTGGTGGTGGAGGGGGACCGCAACACGCGTTGCGCTCGCGGCGCGCCCCCTCCACCATTCGCTGAATGCTCATGGTCCCCCTCCCCGTGCCGGGGAGGATATTAGGAAGCCTTATGCCCCTGATCTTCGCCCTCCTGCTCGCAGCGCAGATGTCGTCGCAGACCACCCCGGTCCAGCCGATCGTCAAGGGCACCGGCCTGCCGCCCCCCGGCACCGAGGAGGCGCAGGTGATGGCGCCGGTCACCGCGCTGCTCGCCGGCATCGCCGCGCGCGACGCGGCCGCGATCGGCCAGGCGCTGCGCAGCGATGCCACGGCGACGGCGGTCGCCGAGCAGGGCGACGGCACGCGCAAGATCACGCATTCGAGCCGCGAGCAGTTGCTTGCGCGCTTCGCCCCCGGGCCCGAGCGCTATGACGAGCGGCTCTCCGACGCTGCGGTCGAGATCGATGGCGACATCGCGATGGTGTGGAGCCCCTACACCTTCCGCATCGACGGCACGCTCCACCATTGCGGCTACGACCATTTCGACCTGGTGCGCGAGGGCGGCAGCTGGAAGATCCAGAATGTGACCTGGTCGTCGCGCACGACGGGGTGCGCGGGATGACCTACCCCCGTCGCCCCGGCGCAGGCCGGGGCCGCTGCGCATGTGCGCGCGGCGCTTCTCTCATCGTAACGGCCCCGGCCTGCGCCGGGGCGACGGATAGACACGCATGATCCAGTCTCTGCTCATCGCCAATCGCGGCGAGATCGCCTGCCGCATCATCCGCACCGCCAAGGCGATGGGGGTGCGGACGATCGCGGTCTATTCGGATGCCGATTCGGGGGCGCTGCATGTTCGGCAGGCCGACGAGGCGGTGCATATCGGCGCGTCGCCAGCGCGCGAAAGCTATCTGGTCGGCGACAAGATCATCGCCGCGGCCAAGGCGAGCGGCGCCGAGGCGATCCATCCGGGCTATGGCTTCCTCTCGGAAAATGCCGACTTCGCGCAAGACGTGATCGACGCCGGGATCGTCTGGGTCGGTCCCAATCCCGACAGCATCCGCGCGATGGGGCTCAAGGATGCCGCCAAGGAGCGGATGATCGCGGCGGGCGTGCCGGTGACGCCGGGCTATCTCGGCGCGGACCAGTCGCCCGAGCGGCTGGCGGCGGAAGCGGCGGCGGTCGGCTATCCGGTGCTGATCAAGGCGGTCGCGGGCGGTGGCGGCAAGGGGATGCGGCGCGTCGACGATCCTGCCGCCTTTGCCGATGCGCTCGTTTCGTGCCAGCGCGAGGCGGCGTCGTCGTTCGGCAACACCGACGTGCTGATCGAGAAATACATCCTCTCGCCGCGCCACATCGAGGTGCAGGTGTTCGGCGACAGCCACGGCAATGTCGTCCATCTGTTCGAGCGCGACTGCTCGCTCCAGCGCCGCCACCAGAAGGTGATCGAGGAAGCCCCCGCGCCGGGGATGGACGCCGCGACGCGGGAAGCGATCTGCGCCGCAGCGGTCAAGGCGGCCAAGGCGGTCGACTATGTCGGCGCGGGGACGATCGAGTTCATCGCCGACGCGAGCGAGGGCCTGCGCGCCGACCGCATCTGGTTCATGGAAATGAACACGCGGCTCCAGGTCGAACATCCGGTGACCGAGGAGATCACCGGGGCCGATCTGGTCGAGTGGCAGCTGCGCGTTGCGAGCGGGGAGGCGTTGCCGAAGCGGCAGGAGGAGTTGAGCATCAACGGCTGGGCGATGGAGGCGCGGCTGTATGCGGAGAACCCGGCGAGCGGCTTCCTGCCCTCGACCGGCACGCTCGAGCATCTGCGCCTGCCGCGTTTCGCGCGGATCGAGACCGGGGTCGAGGAAGCGGGCGAGGTCTCGCCCTTCTACGATCCGATGATCGCCAAGATCATCGTCCATGCCGAAGATCGGTCGGCAGCGACCGCGGCCTTGTGGGACGCGACGAGCGATGTCGAGGTCTGGCCTGTGCGAACCAATGCCGGTTTCCTCGCGCGGATTTGCCAGGATGCGGACTTCGGCGCGGGGACGATCGACACCGGGTTGATCGAGCGGCGTGGCGACGCGCTGACGGTGCCACCCGCACCGCAGCCGACGCATTTGCGCGACGCCGCTGCGGCGCTTGCGGCGCGTCCGATGCGCGGCGTGTGGGACGATGCGATCGGTCTTCGGCTCAATGCGACGGCGCGGTCCGAGGTGCGGATCGTTGACGATGCGGGCGATGTGCATGTCGTCGGCGACCTGATGATCGACGACGGCCCGCCGCAGGACGAAGTCGTCAGCTTCTTCCTCGGCGAAGGGCGTAGCTATCGGCTGTATCAACCACGCGGCACCGCGACGGGGGCTGCCGCTGACGGCGCGATCCTCTCGCCGATGCCGGGCCGGATCATCGCGGTCGATGTCGCGGCGGGCGACAGCGTCGTGAAGGGCCAGAAGCTCGTCACGCTCGAGGCGATGAAGATGGAGCACAGCCTGACCGCGCCGTTCGACGGCACTGTCGCCGAACTCAACGTCGAAGTGGGCGGACAGACGCAGGAAGGCGTCGTGCTCGCTCGGCTGACACGTGACGATGCCTGAGACGCGCGGCGCGCTCGCCGGGGTCAAGGTGCTCGATCTGTCGCGCGTGCTCGCGGGGCCGTGGGCGACGCAGATGCTCGGCGATCTCGGGGCCGAGGTGCTCAAGATCGAGCAGCCCGGGCAAGGCGACGATACGCGCCGCTGGGGGCCGCCGGCGCTGGCCGATAATTCGGGTGATTCGGCCTATTATCTCTGCGCCAATCGCAACAAGCGCTCGCTCGCGATCGATCTCGCGCAGCCCGCGGGCGCCGACCTGATCCGCCGGCTCGCGGCGCAGAGCGACGTACTGGTCGAGAATTTTCGCGTCGGCGGGCTCGCCAAATACGGGCTCGATTATGCAAGCCTCGCCGCGATCAATCCGCGATTGGTCTATTGCTCGATCACCGGCTTCGGGCAGGACGGGCCGTACAAGGACAAAGGCGGGTACGACTTCCTGATCCAGGCGATGGGCGGGCTGATGAGCGTCACCGGCGAGGCCGACGGGCCGCCGATGAAGGTCGGCGTGCCGATCGTCGATCTGTTCACCGGCACCTATGCGACCGTCGCGATCCTCGCCGCCCTGCGTCACCGCGACGCGACCGGGCGGGGCCAGCATGTCGATTGCGCGCTGCTCGACACGCAGCTGGCGATGCTGTCGAACCAGGCGTCGAACTGGCTCAATGGCGGGACGGTGCCGGTGCGGCGTGGCAACGATCACCCCAATATCGTGCCGTATCGCGATTACGAGACCGCCGATGGCGCGATCGTCGTCGCTTTGGGGAACGACCGGCAGTTCCGCGATTTCCTGCGCGTGCTGGGCTTGCGCGATCTGGGCGACGATCCGCGCTTTGCCAGCGTGGCGTTGCGCAGCGAGCATCGTGCGGCGCTCCACGCGCATCTCGCCCCTGCGGTGGCGCAGTGGGGATCGGATGATCTTGTCGCGGCGATGGAGGCGGCGAAGCTCCCTGCGGGCAAGGTCGCCGGGCTGCCTGAGATCTTCGCCGATCCGCAAGTTGCCCACCGGGAGAGCGTTCAGGCTATGGCGCGCGCGGATGGCACGCCGTTGCAAGTCGTCGGCTTCCCGGCAAAGCTGTCGGAGACCCCCGCAAGCTATGATCGCGCGCCGCCGCGCGCCGGGGCGGACACGCGCGAAGCGCTGGTGGAGGCTCTGGGGCTGTCCGAGGACGCGCTCGACGCATTGGCGGCGGCGGGCGTCATCGCATAACCGCGGCCGCACCCCGGCGAAGGCCGGGGCCCAGTCGCGCAGGTCAGCGTGATCGCGCGCGGCGCTTCCCCATCAGCGTCTCGCTTCTGGGCCCCGGCCTTCGCCGGGGTGCAACCAGCACGGTGAAGCGTCAGAGCTTCACCGCCCCTTGAACAGCCCGCCGAGCACGCCGCGAACGAGGCTGCCGACGATTCCGCCCGCGGCACCCCGCGAGGAGCCGAACACCGCCTTCGAGACTTCGTTGGCGACCTGACGCCCGACCGCCGAACTCGCCGAGCGCGTCGCCGAGGTGATCGCGCGGTTCCACGGCGAGTTGGCTGCGGCCTTAGCTTCCGCCGCGGCCTGTTGCGCCTGCAGCCGCGCCTGACGATCGGCCTCGCGCTGCGCGGCGATCCGCTGACGCTCGGCCTCCTTGGCGGCGACCGCGTCGGCTTTGGCCTGCGCCGCAGCCGCCTTGTCGCCCTCGGTCTTCGCCTTGGCTTCGGCCGCCGCCGCGGCAGCCTCCTGCGCCTTGGCGCCGAGCATTTCCTCGGCCGACTGGCGATCGACCAGCGTGTCGTATTTGTTGCCGACCGGATCGGTCGAGATCATCACCCCGCGCTCGACCGGGGTGACCGGCCCGACGCGCGACGCGGGCGGCGCGATCAGCGTGCGCTGGACGGGCGAGGGCGATCCGTCGGGCAGCAGCAGCGAGACGAGCGCCTCGCCGACCTTCAACTCGGTGATCGCGGTCTCGACATCGACGCCGGGATTGGCGCGGAAGGTCGTCGCCGCCGACTTCACCGCCGCCTGGTCGCGCGGGGTGAAGGCACGCAGCGCGTGCTGGACGCGGTTGCCGAGCTGCCCCGCGACCGTATCGGGAATATCGATCGGGTTCTGCGTGATGAAATAGATGCCGACGCCCTTCGACCGGATCAGCCGCACGACCTGCTCGATCTTCTCGAGTAGCGCTTTCGGCGCGGCGTCGAACAGCAGGTGCGCTTCGTCGAAGAAGAAGCAGAGCACAGGCTTATCGGGATCGCCCACCTCCGGGAGATGTTCGAACAGCTCGCTCATCAGCCACAGCAGGAAGGTCGAATAGAGCTTGGGGCTCGCCATCAACTTGTCGGCGGCGAGCACGTTGACGATGCCCCTGCCCTTCTCGTCGACCCCGATGAAATCGTCGAGATCGAGCGCGGGCTCGCCGAAGAAATGCTCGCCGCCCTGGCTGCGCAGCTGGAGCAAAGCGCGCTGGATCGTCCCGATCGACTGCTTCGAGACATTGCCATAGGTCATGGTGAGCTCGTCGGCGCGCCCCGCGCAATCGGCCAGCATCGCCTGCAGATCGTCGAGGTCGATCAGCAGCAGCCCGTCCTTGTCGGCGACGTGGAAGGCGATCGTCAGCACGCCTTCCTGGACTTCGTTGAGGTCCATCAGCCGCGACAGCAGCAGCGGGCCCATCTCGGAAATGGTGGTGCGGATCGGGTGGCCCTGTTCGCCGTACAGGTCCCAGAATTGTACGGGGGTGTCGGCATAGGCCCAGCTGTCGTCGCCAACTTCCTTGGCGCGTGCGGCGAAGATGTCGTGGTTCTTGGCAGTCGGCGAGCCGGCCATCGCGAGGCCCGACAGATCGCCCTTCACGTCGGCGACGAAGCACGGGACACCGGCGCGCGAAAAGCCTTCGATGATGCCCTGGACGGTGACGGTCTTGCCGGTGCCGGTCGCGCCCGCGATCAGGCCGTGGCGATTGGCGCGCTTGAGTTCGAGCGCTTGCGGGTTTGCACCGCCGGGGCCTGCGCCGATGAAGATGCTGGTCGTGTCGGTCATGCGGCCTCGCGGAGTTTCGACGCAAACTATCGCGCGAAATTCAGCACTGCGGAAGCCGTTTTAGCCCCTCCCCTTTAGGGGAGGGGTTGGGGTGGGGACGTATGCCGCCTGGGACGGGTCTCTGCGAGGCACGCCCCATCTCCCAACCCCTCCCCTGAAGGGGAGGGGCTTTTTTCGTTACGTTACTTTCCCACCGGCGCCGCCGTCGCACGGCCGAGCGGCGAGGACGAGACTTTGCCCGCCGCCGCCGGAGCGGTTTCGTTGCCGAGCCCGGCCGCGCTCGGCGAGGCCTTGCCGCCCGGATCGGCTGCGCCCGCGGCGGGCGGGGCCTTCGCT
>NZ_JH584241.1:395461-420501 GCF_000241485.1 Sphingomonas sp. PAMC 26605 | reverse complement strand
CCCCCACCCCCAACCCCTCCCCTGAAGGGGAGGGGCTTTTGTGTTGCGCCTTACTTCTTCAGCTTCACCCCGATGAAGAACGCCGGCTGACGCCCGCGCACGACATAGAGCGCGATCTGCGTACGCCCCGCCGCCTTGGCCTGCATCACTGCGGCGCCGAGCGCCGCCGGCGTATTGACCGGCACGCCGTTGGCCGAGACGATCACGTCGCCGCGCTTGAGGCCCTTCGCACCCGCGTCGCTCGACGGATCGACCGTGCCGATCACGACACCCGACACCGACGAATCGATGCTGAAGGTGCGCGCGATCTGCGGGGTAAGCGTCGCGACGGTCACCCCGAGCGGGTTCGACGCGGCCTGCCCGGCATTGGGCGTATCGCCGTCGTCGGACATATCGTCGTCGGACTGGGCATTGGCCTGGGCGAGCAGCGCATCCTCGGACGGCCGCGTGCCGATCGTCGCGACGATCGTCTGCGGACGGCCCTGGCGGATGATGTCGAGCGGCACGCGCGTCCCCGGCGTTACGTTGGCGACGAGGTAGCTCAGCGACTGGTCGGGATTCACGTCCTTGCCGCCGACGCGCAGCACGATGTCGCCGACCTTGAGGCCGGCCTTGTCGGCGGGCTGGCCGGGCTCGATGCTGCGCAGCAGCTCGCCCTTGTTCTTGGCAAGACCGAACGAGGAGGCGAGATCGTCGTCGATCGGCTGCGGGCCGACGCCGAGATAGCCGCGCGCGATCTTGGTGCCCTTCATCAATTTCTCGATGACGGGCTTGGCGTCGGTCGCGGGGATCGCGAAGCCGATGCCGATATTGCCGCCACCGGTGCTGCCGAGGATCTGCGAGTTGATGCCGATCACGTTGCCCGACAGGTCGAACATCGGGCCGCCCGAATTGCCCTGGTTGATCGCCGCGTCGGTCTGGATGAAGCGGTCATACGCGCCGCCGCCGGTGACGCGGTGGAGCGAGGAGACGATGCCCGCGGTCACGGTGCCGCCGAGGCCGAACGGATTGCCGATCGCCAGCACCCAGTCGCCGACACGCGCCGCGTCCGAATCGCCGAACTTGACGAACGGCAGGTTCTTCGCGTCGATCTTGAGCAGCGCCAGATCCGAGGTCGGATCGCGGCCGATCAGCTTGGCGACATATTCCTTGCGATCGACCATCGTGACGGTGATCGAATCGACCGTCGCGCCCTTGGCGCCCGCGGCGACGACGTGGTTGTTGGTGACGACATAGCCGTCGGGCGAAATGATGAAGCCGGACCCGAGCGAGGTCGCCTCGCGCGTCGTCGGCGTGCCGCCGCCGCCGCCCTGCCCCTGCTGCTGACCGAACAGGCCCTCGAACGGCGTGCCCGCGAACGGATTGGCGGGCTGCGCCTGGGTGATGTGCTGGCTGGTCGAGATATTCACCACCGCCGGCTGTAGCCGCGCGACGAGATCGGCGAAACTCAGCGGCGCGCCGGGCTTGGGCGCGGTGGCGGCCATGACGGCGGGCTCGTTCTGCGCGGTTTGCGCACCCGAGACGGCCGGCAGCGCGATCGCGGTGGCGGTCCCGCTCAGGAGGAGGGCTGCGGTGATGGCGTAAGCGTAGCGCACTTGGGTCTTTTCCTCTCGTCTACCATCTGGCGACAGAGTCGCTTCAATAGTCGATATTGCTGAACGGCGTTTGAATATGAACGGCCGATGAGCCGTTCCTGAGCCGCAAATTAGCGGCGGCCCTGGAATTCCTTCAGATAGGCGTTGTCGGGCGACAATACCAAGCTCGTGCTCCCCTTGCCATCCTGCGCGAAGGTGTAGCGGTACGACTGCATCGCGCGGTAGAAGTCATAGAATTCCGCATCCTTGTTGAACGCCGCGGCATAGATCTGCGCCGCCTGCGCATCGGCCTGCGCCGAGATGATCTGCGCAGTCTGCGCGCCCTGCGCCTGGATCGTCAAAGCTTGCTGGTGACGCGCGGTGCGCATCCGGTTCAAGGCGCTGTCGAACGGCGTGCCGGTCGGCAGATCGGCATGCTTGATGCGGACGTCGACGATCTGCACGCCATATTGCGAGGCGAGCCGCTGCAGCCCGGCGCGGATATTGCCCATCACCTGCGTGCGCTCGGGACTGAGCAGGGCGGCGAACGGCCGGCGGCCGAGCTCGTTGCGCAGCGACGAGCTGAACAGCGGCTGGAGCTGGTCCTTGACGCGCTGTTCGGTGACCGAGGTGCTGCCGGTCGAGATCACCGCCTTCAACGGATCGACGATGCGGAAGCGCGCATAGGCGTCGACCTCGAGGCGGGTCTGGTCGGTCGAAAGTACCGGCTGATTGTCGAGCTCGACGTCGAGCACGCGCTTGTCGACCCAGACGAGCCGGTCGATGAACGGCACGCGGAAGTTGATCCCCGCGCCGGTGCGGCCGAACACCTCGTTGGGGCGATATTCGTTGATCGTCGCGACCGGCTGCTGGAAGCGCAGGATCACCGCCTGGCGCGTCTCGGGGACGATCGCGACCGAGCTCGCGGCGACGATCAGCAGGAGAAGCGCGACGATCCCGAGCGTGATCGGATTGCGGAGCAAGGCGCGGTTCACTGTGCGGCTCCCTGGGCTTGCGGAGCGGGCACGGCATCGGGCAGGCGCTTGGCGATCCCGGGCAGCGGCAGATACGGCACGACGCCGGGCGCCTGGATGATCGTCTTATCGGATTTGGACAGAACCTGCTCCATCGTGTCGTAATACATGCGCTTGCGCGTCACGTCGGGGGCGAGCTTGTACTGGGCGTAGATCACGTCGAACGCCGCGGCCTCGCCCTGCGCCTTGGCGAGCACCTGCTGCGCGTAGCCGCGCGCCTTGCTGATGTCGCTCTGCGCCTGCTGCTGCGCGGCGGAGACTTCCTTGAAGGCATCCGAGACCTGCGCCGGCGCCTGCGCGCCGCGGATCGCGACGCCCTGAATGCGGATGCCGGCGTTATAGCCGTCGAGGATGTCCTGCATCGCTTGCTGGACCTTGACCTCGATCGCGTTGCGGCCGCTGCCGATCGCGTCGTCGAGCGTCGCGGTGGCGACGGCAGCGCGCATCGCGCTCATCGCGGTCGCGCGCAGCGTGCCGCGCGGGTCGGCGATCTGGAAGGCGAAGTCCTGCGGGTTCGAGATCTGCCAGCGCACCGAATAATCGAGATCGACGATGTTCTGGTCGCTGGTCAGCATCAGTTTGTCGGTTTCGGAGCCGCCATCGCCTTCATCGGGGAAGGTCTCGGTGTTGATCGCGGCGACATCGACCTTCGCCACGTCGACGAACGGCGCGGGCAGCGTCACGCGGATGCCGGGCTCGAGCGTCTCGGAATAGCGGCCGAGAAAGGTGACCACGCCGCGCTGTTGCGGGCCGATCGAATGGAAGCTGGTCAGCACGATCCACGCGACGACGATCACCCCGACCGCGATCAGCCAAAGATTGGTCGCGCTCGGCGCGCCGGGGATGCGCGGACGCCCGCCGCCGCCGAAGCCACCCGGGCCGCTGCCGCCGCCGCGCGCGCGTTTGAGGAATTCGTCGAGCGCGCTCGGGCCAGCCGTCGTGCCGCGCGGCTTGCCGCCGGGGGGCTGCGCCCAGGGGTTGCGCGGGCCGTCGCTCTTATCGCCGTCGCCACCGCCACCACCACTGCCCCACGGGCCCTTGCCATCGGCGGATTCGAGAGAGGGGCGTGGAAACCAGCGCGATAGGATCGTCATTGGCCCTTTATAGGGGCGGCCTGCGACGAAAAACAGTGGCAAGCGTGTCCGCGAGGCCTATCTGGCCGGGATGACCGATCCGATTTCGCGCGATGCCGCGCTCAACGCCGCCCTTTCGCTCGTCGCCGGCACCCGCGCGACCGGCCGGATCGAGGACGCGCGCGCGAGCGTGATCGTCGATGTCAGCGGGCTCGACGAAGCCGATCACGCGCCGCTCGAGGATGCGGTGCGGCGCGCGGCGGCTATGGTGGACGGGGTCGACACGGTGCGCGTCGCGCTGACCAGCCAGCGGCAGAAGCGCGTGACGATCGCGGTCGGCAGCGGCAAGGGCGGCGTCGGCAAGTCGACCGTCTCGGCCAATCTCGCGATCGCGCTGCACCAGGCGGGGCGGCGCGTCGGGCTGGTCGATGCCGATATCTACGGGCCCTCGCAGCCGCGGCTGATGGGCGTCGCCGATCTCAAGCCGACCGCGCACAACAAGGTGCTCAATCCCGTCCAGACGCCGTTCGGCGTGCCGCTGCTATCGATGGGGATGCTCGTCACCGCCGATCAGGCGATCGCGTGGCGCGGACCGATGGCGGCGGGCGCACTGACGCAGATGATGGACGCCAATTGGGGGGCGGCCGATACGCTGGTGATGGATCTGCCGCCGGGGACGGGCGACGTGCAGCTGACGATGATCCAGAAATACCGCCCGACCGGTGCGGTGATCGTCTCGACCCCGCAGGACCTCGCGCTGATCGACGCCCGGCGCGCGATCGATCTGTTCGTCAAGGCGGGCGTGCCGATCATCGGCCTGATCGAGAATATGGCGGGCTATGTCTGCCCGTCGTGCGGCGAAGTGTCCGATCCGTTCGGCACCGGTGGCGCGGAGGCGGCGGCGAAGGAATTGGGCCTGCCCTTCCTGGGGCGCATCCCGCTCGACATGCGCGTGCGCGTCGCCTCCGATGCGGGCCAGCCGCCGGTCACCGGGAACGGCCCTGAAGCCGTGGCGTTCAAGCAGATTGCCGGCCACGTCGCCGGCTGGATCGAAGGACAGGCCTGATGCCGCTCACCAGCGATAGCGACCTCCGCACTCTGCTCGAGGAAACTCGCACGATCGCCCTGGTCGGCGCGTCGGACCGGCCCGATCGCCCGTCCTACCGCGTGATGCGCACGCTACAGGAACACGGCTATCGCGTGATCCCGGTCAACCCGCAGATCACCGGCGAGCATCTCCACGGCGAGTTCGTCTTCCGCGACCTGTCGCAGATCGGCGAGCCGATCGACCTGGTCGACATCTTCCGCAATTCCGCCGCCGCGGGCGATGCCGTCGACGAGGCGATCGCGGCCGGCGCCAAGGCGGTCTGGATGCAATTGGGCGTGGTCAATGAGGCCGCCGCGGCACGTGCCGAGGCGGCGGGGCTCAAGGTCGTGATGGACCGTTGCCCGGCGATCGACCTGCCGCGGCTCGGAGTCGCCAAGATCGCCTGAAATCGGCCATGATTGCAGGCGAGTATCGGGTTCATGATCGTGCTGCTCCTCGCCGCGCAAGCCGCGACCCCCGCCCCGGCGCCCGTTCCGGCCGCGCCGACCGCTTTCTCGATTCTGCAGCCGGTGGCGGACGAGCCCTGTGTCCGGCGCGGCAAGCCGGTCGGCCCCGATGACATCGTCGTCTGCGGCAAGCCGCTGCCGTCGCAGAAGCTGCCCTACCCGAACGAAGTCGTGCCGAAAGGGCCCGTGCCGTCGAACCCCTATCTCACCGGCACCGGCGCGTTGGCGGTCGAGGACAGCTCGCCGTGCGCGACGATGCAGCGCGGCTGCACCGGCGGCGTGCAGTTCTTCGAGGGCGGGACGCAGGTGGTGCGGTTGATCCAGAAAGTCGTCGCGCCCGACAGCTGCTGCGAGCGGCCGGGCGAGGCGAAGGACTTCGTGATGCTGGCGGGCGATGTCGCGCACGGTGTCGGGCGGGCGTTCAAGAAGAAGCCCGACAAATCCGGACGCGTCGCGATCGCGCTCGACGACGCGCCGCACCCGTCGGTGATTCTGCCGTAGCGGGCGTGGTGCGCTGAGCTTGTCGAAGTACCGCGCGCCCACCACCGTCATCCCAGCGAAAGCTGAGATCTCGTGGTGCCGGGGGCGCGCTTCGCACCACGGAGACCCCAGCTTTCGCTGGGGTGACGGGGACGGGCAGGGCTAACGCAAAAGCGCTCTACGCGCGCTTACCCCAGGATATGCATCCACAAGGGCTGGCCAACCAGGCTCTGCGACCCGCGCAGCCGCTCGAGCGCCTGCGCCACGCTCCGCTCCGGTCCCTCGTGCGTGACGATCGCGACCAGCACCGATCCGTCGGCATGCGCGCCGCGCTGCATCAGGCTCTCGATCGAGACGCCCGCATCGCGCATCGCGGCGGCGATCTCGGCGAGGACGCCGACTCGGTCCGCCACGGTGAAACGGACATAGGCGCGGCCGCGCCGCTCGCCGGCATCGGCCGGGCCCTGCGCGGTCAGCGAATCGGCGGGCATCGCGAAGGCGGGGCCGAATTCGCCGCGTGCGATGTCGATCAGATCGGCGACGACGGCGCTCGCGGTCGGCCCGTCGCCCGCGCCGGCGCCCTGAAACAGCAGCCGCCCGACGAAATTGCCCTCGGCCACCACCGCATTGGTCGCGCCGGTGACATGCGCGAGCGGATGGCTGACCGGCACCAGGTGCGGATGGACGCGCTGGAACAGCCCGCCGGGCCCGGCTTCGGCCAGCCCGAGCAGCCGCACGCGATAGCCGAGCGCCGCCGCCTCGGCGATGTCGGCGGCGAGCACGTGGCGGATGCCGCTCGCCGCGACGTCGCCGAACGCCGGCTGCGTGCCGAAGGCGAGGCTGGCGAGCAGCGAGAGTTTATGCGCGGCATCGACGCCGTCGATGTCGAAGCTCGGGTCGGATTCGGCGAAGCCCAAAGCCTGCGCCTCGGCGAGCACATCGGCGAAGTCGCGGCCCTCGGCTTCCATCTTCGACAGGATGAAATTGCACGTGCCGTTGAGGATGCCGTAGACCCGCTCGATCTCGTTGGCGGCAGCGCCTTCGCGCATCCCCTTGATCACCGGCACGCCGCCCGCGACGGCGGCCTCGAACTTCAGCGCGACCCCCGCCCCTTCGGCAGCGCGCGCGAGCTCGAGCCCGTGATGCGCGAGCATCGCCTTGTTCGCGGTGACGAAGCTTTTGCCCGCAGCGAGCGTGGTGCGCGCGAGCGTCAGCGCCGGGCCGTCCGACCCGCCGACCAGCTCGACGACGACATCGACGTCGGCCTGTGCCAGCGCGGTCGTATCGTCGATCCAGTCGAAGCGCGTCATGTCGACGCCGCGATCCTTGGTCCGGTCACGCGCCGAGACCGCGACGATCTCGATCGGTCGCCCCGCACGTCGCGCGATCAGCGCGCCGTTGGTGTCGAGCAGGCGGATCACGCCGCCGCCGACGGTGCCGAGCCCGGCGAGGGCGATACGCAGGGGTTTGGTCATTCGGCCATCTCCGGACAGATCGTCCCTCTCCCAGCGGGAGAGGGAGGGAGCGCGTAGCGCGGAAGGGCGAGGGTGACCAGCCTCGCGAACCTGACCCCTCACCCCGCGCCGCTGCGCGGCTTGCCCCTCTCCCGCAGCGAGAGGGGCAAGCGTCAGGCCTTGACCAGGCCGATCTCGACCAGACGCTCGTGCAGATAGTCGTGCGCGGTAATCGGCGTCGGATAGCGGTTGGGCCGCTCCGCGGTGATCGTCGACGGCAGCGTCTCGATCAGGAAATCGGGCGCGGGGTGCAGGAAGAACGGCATCGAGTAGCGCGAATGTCCGCGCCGTTCGGGCGCCGGGTTGACGACGCGGTGCGTGGTCGAGGGCAGGACATGGTTGGTCAGCCGCTGCAGCATGTCGCCGACATTGACGACCATCGCCCCCTCGGGCGGGTTGATCGGCAGCCAGTCGCCTTCCTTGGTCAGCAATTGCAAACCCGCTTCCTCGGCGCCGAGGAGCAGCGTGATCAGGTTGATATCCTCGTGCGCCCCGGCACGGACTTCCGCGGCATCGGCGGGGACGGGCGGATAGTGGAGCAGGCGCAGCACCGAATTGCCGTCCTTGACGGCGTGATCGAACCAGTCGGGCGCGAGTCCCAGATGCCGCGCGATCGCCGCCAGCAACCGGTCGCCCGCCGTGTCGAGCGCGGCGAACAGCTCGACGAAGGTCTCGCGGAAGCCCTCGGGCTGGTCTGGCCAGACGTTGGGCGCCATCTGCGCTTCGAAGCGGTGGCCCTTCGCCAGCTCGCGCCCGACATGCCAGAATTCCTTGAGATCGACATGCGTCGCGCCCTTGGCGATCTCGGTCTTGAACGGCGTATAGCCACGCGCCCCGCCCCCGCCCGCGCTGAAATACGCGCGCTTGGTGTCTTCGGGCAGCGCAAAGAACGCTGCGGTCATCGCCCAGGCGCGCGCGATCAGGTCGGCCGGGACGCCATGGTCCGACACGACGGCGAAGCCGAAACGCTCGAACGACTCGCCGAGCGCCGCGGCGAAGGCGACGGGATCGGCGGCTTCGTCGGCGAGCGAGAGCGGCGGAACTTGAGCGGTGGGAGAGTCGAGCATGGCGTCGTCCGTTCTTCGGGTAAGCACCCCCGATAGCGCCAATTCGCGCCGATCGCGATAGGAACTCGCGAAGGCTCGATCCGGTGCAAGCGGCGTTACCCCAAAAGGGAAAACGCCGCTTGCGTCGATTACCCAATATGGGTAATGCGAACACCATGACGACGATGGCCGGCCTCAAGATCAAGCGCTTCCGCGAAGAACGCGGCCTCACGCGCGCCGCGTTCGGCGCCTGGTATGGCGCGCCGGGCTCGACCGTCCAGGGCTGGGAAGAGGACGGCAAGCGCGCGAGCGGCCCGGTGGTCAATCAGATCGCCGCCAACGCCATCGCCACGCACGCCGATTGGTATGTACAGATTCGCACGGAGAACGACATGAGCAGCTGGGCCCCGGATAGCTGGACGCGCGCCGAAGCGCGGCAGATGCCGACCTATCCCGACACGGCCGCGCTCGACGCCGCGACCGACACGCTCGCCTCCTTCCCGCCGCTCGTCTTCGCCGGCGAGGCGCGCAACCTCACCGCCGATCTCGGCCGCGTCGCCGAGGGCAAGGCGTTCCTGCTGCAAGGCGGCGACTGTGCCGAATCGTTCGCCGAGCACAGCGCCAACAACATCCGCGACACCTTTCGCGTGATGCTGCAGATGGCGGTCGTCCTGACCTTCGCCTCGAAGCTGCCGACGGTGAAGCTCGGCCGCATGGCGGGGCAGTTCGCCAAGCCGCGCTCGGCCGACACCGAGACGCAGGGCGACGTCACCCTCCCCGCCTATCGTGGCGACATCGTCAACGACATCGCCTTCACTCCCGAGAGCCGGCAGAACGACCCGCAGCGGATGATCCGCGCTTACTCGCAGAGCGCCGCGACGCTCAACCTGCTGCGCGCGTTCGCGACCGGCGGCTATGCCAACCTCCATCAGGTGCAGCGCTGGACGCACGATTATATGGGCCGCAGCCCGTGGGCCGAGAAATACAGCAACGTCGCCGACCGGATCGGCGAGGCGCTCGAGTTCATGGAAGCGTGCGGGATCAGCCCCGAGACGGTGCCGCAGCTTGCGCAGACCAACTTCTACACCAGCCATGAGGCGCTGCTGCTGCGCTACGAGCAGGCGCTGACGCGGCAGGATTCGCTCACCGGCGACTGGTACGACACCTCGGCGCATTTCCTGTGGATCGGCGACCGCACGCGCTTCGAGGGCAGCGCGCATGTCGAATATCTGCGCGGGATCGGCAATCCGATCGGGATGAAATGCGGGCCGAGCCTCGAGCCCGACGCGCTGCTCCGCCTGCTCGACACGCTCAACCCCAACCGCGTGCCCGGCCGCATGACGCTGATCACGCGCTACGGCCACGACAAGATCGAGGCGCAGCTTCCCAAACTGGTGCGCGCGGTGTTGCGCGAGGCGCATCCGGTGGTGTGGAGCTGCGACCCGATGCACGGCAATACGGTCAAGGCGGCGACGGGCTACAAGACGCGGCCGTTCGACCGGATCCTCGCCGAAGTGCGCGGCTTCTTCGCGGTGCACCGGGCCGAAGGATCGATCGCGGGCGGCATCCACGCCGAGATGACCGGGCAGAACGTGACCGAATGCACCGGGGGTCTGGTCGACGTCACCGAGCAGACGCTCGCCGACCGCTACCACACGCATTGCGATCCGCGGCTCAACGCGGGCCAGTCGCTTGAGCTCGCGTTCCTGCTCGCCGAGATGCTCAACGCCGAAATGGCGGAGCGGCGGCGCGCCGCGGCCTGAGCCGCCGCGCGCCGCCGGTAGCTTATACCGCGCTGCGACCCTGGAGCAGGCGCACGACCACGACGATCAGGGCGATGACGAGCAGAAGGTGGATCAGGCCACCGCCGATATGGACTGCAAACCCGAGTGCCCACAGCACCAGCAAGACGACGACGATGGTCCAAAGCATTGTAATACCCCTTAGCTTACGGCCGAATCGTTCAGACCGCATCTGCAACGAAAACGCCTTGTCGCACGGCAAGTTCCGTCGCTTCGTCCGATCGCCGCGGCTTGACGCTCCGGCTTGACGCCCACCGCGATGCTGCGTATTGCGCCGTCTCGCGCAAGCGGCCCCTTCGTCTAGCGGTTAGGACGACGCCCTCTCACGGCGTAAGCACGAGTTCGATTCTCGTAGGGGTCACCATTTTCGGCTCAACCCGCAGAAATTCAGCATTTACGTTGGTTTCACCTCCGCCTGGTACAGCGAGCGGGTACAGCGGGCGAATTATGGTGGCGATGGCGGAGCCCTGGCGGCATCCTGAAACTGGAACTTTCTACCTTCGACGGCAGATCCCGAAACAGCTCCGCGAGGAGTTCGGCGGGCGTCAGCTCTGGAAGAGATCCCTCGAGACGAAGGACTCGGCGGAGGCCCGGCGGATACAGGCCGACACGCGGCTCTTGGACAACGGCGCTTACATTCGTCTCGATGGGCACGTTTACGCAGACAAGGAGAACGAACGCGCGGACGAGGACGAGGATCAAGTCAGTTATGTTCGTCCTGGCGAACACGAGATGATGCCGCGAAGCGCGGATAGGCGAAAACTGGAGCGAAGCCGTCGTTCGGGCCTAAGAGTTACGGTGGGCTTCGAACAGAAGAAGACACTCAGGATATTTCGACACCCGGTTTTCGAACGAGCCGGTTTGACCATGTGCTGACTTGCAGGTTTCAGGACAGCGGGACCAATACAGCATACTGCTCATTCCGCGGCACTCTAATTTGGCCTTATCGCCAATATAGATGATTGTCATCGAAGCTAGATGTAATTGCGGACTTAGCTTCTTCTACACCTCACGAGATCGGATAATTCTTAAGTGGTGACTGCGCGCGATTCCGGTACAAGTCGAGCTTTAGGCTTCGCCGACCTTACTGCATTTTTACAAGCTGCGACCCCTAAATTCGAAAATTATCACATCAAAGATAAGAATGAGGCTCACCCGTCGTCGCCAGTACCAGCTTCTGGACGACCATATTGTCGGCGAGCCGCCAGAGCTTGATCGTGTGGCGACCAGCCGCCACGTCTCCGAGACCGGTCGAGAGCCGCACGATATTGTTGCAGACTGCGTCGCCCCAATTTTTCGTCGCTTCCGACTTTTGATCGCCACCCGTCGCCTCGAGCGCAGCCTTCAGGATCTGCACCGGTCGATCGTCGATCGAAACGCCGATCCCGGCGCTCCCATGGCCTGATACATCGAGCGTGGGCGCCAGATACAGCGTCAGCGTCGCCGGCCCCGCCTGCCGGACCACGATGTCATATTCGAGCGAGGCCGCGTCCTGCAGGCTCGTCGCAGGGCGCCCCTGCGGGAGCGCGACCATTGCGCCGCTCGTGCGGCCGAGATGGTCGACCGAAACCCAGCGCAACCCCTTGCCGTCGCGCGCGCGGCTGAACGCGGGCGCCTCGATCGCGATGAGTCCCGGCGGCGCGGGCGCGCGGGCGACGAATGTCGGGTGCGGCCGTTGGCGATCCTTCGGCGTATCCGCGCCGACGCGCATGATAGTCGGCATCGTCTGCTGCGTGGGGTCGTTCCAGGCGACATAGCTCATATGCACCTGCGCCATCATCCCGGCCCATTTGCCGCCGTTGATGCTGTGGTAGCGCTGCACCAATTCGCCGTCGCGCCGGAACGCCGTCTCGACCTGATCGGCGAAGTAATTGCCGCGCGCATCGTTCTTCGCTGCGAGCAGACGGTTCCAGGCGGTCCCGTAATAGAGCCGATAGAGGTTCGCCATCGCGGCGATCGGATATTCGATCAGCTGATAATAAGCGTCGCGCTGGTCGGCGCGAAGCCGCGCGCGGACTGCGAGCATGCGCGCCTCGAGCGCGTCCCAGTCGGCGACGATCGCGCCGAACTCGCCGCCGTCGAGCCCGCCCGGGGTCACGCCGCCGAGCGGAAAGCTCGACTGGTCGATCAGCTCGGGTTTCCGGCGGGCGCAATATTGGCTGTACGCCGTGATCATCTCGCCGATCGGTGCAGCCTGTTCGGCGCCGAAGGTCGCGCCCGCCCAGGCCCGCGGGTAGCCGGCCAATGCCGCCGGCGTCATCGCCTCCGGATTCCATGCCTGTTCGAGGAAGAAGCCGAGCGGATATTCCATCGGCTTGATATCGCCGACGTTGACGATCCAGATCGTGCGGACGCCGTGCCGGTACGCAAGGTCCATCTGCTGCCAGACCTTCTCGATCTGGTTGGTGTTGATCCACTTGTAATTGCGCGGCCCGCCGACGTAATCGAAGTGGTAATAGATCCCGTAGCCGCCCGCGCGGGGGCGCGCGGCAGGATCGGGCAGCCGGCGCAGCTGGCCCCAATTGTCGTCGGAGAAGAGCAAAGTCACGTCATCGGGCACCTGCATGCCGTGATCGTAATAGTCCTGCACTTCCTTGTAGAGCGCCCAGACCTGCGGGGTTGCGCTTGCCGGCTTGCCGGTGACCTCGGCGATGATCCGACGCTGGTCGGCGACGACATGCTCGAGCAGACCGGTCGCGGTGCCCTCGGCCATCGCCTCGTCGCCATCGCCGCGCATCCCGACGGTGACGACCGATTCATAGGCCTTGCCGTCCCCTTTCGCCATCATCCGCGCGATGCCGCCGCGCCAGAAGGCGCGCAGATGATCGCCGTTCCTGCCATAATCCCACGGGCCGCCGGTAATGCCCTGGTCCTGATGGCGGTGCCATTCGGCCTGCGCGCGCAGCATCGGCTCGTGGTGCGAATTGCCCATCACCACGCCCATCGCATCGGCGAGCACCATGCTGGCGGGATCGTCGTCGGCGAAGGCCTTGCCCCACATTGCGGGCCACAGATAATTGCCCTTCATGCGCAGCAGCAGCTCAAAGACATGCGCGTACATCGCCGCATTCACGCCGCCGAAGGCCTTGATCGCCCAGCCCGACAGGCATGGATCCTCGTCGTTGATGAAGAAGCCGCGATACTTGACCCTGGGCTGGTCGCGGCGGCTGCCCGCCGGAAGGAGAATGTCGCGCTGGCGCGCCACCGGGACGTCGGCGAACCAATGCCATGGCGACACGCCGATCCGCGCGGAAAGATCGTAGGTGCCGAACACCGCGCCGCGCCGGTCCGAACCGACGATCACCAGCGCGCGCGCGACTCCGGGCAGCGGATCATCGACGACGATCTGGCGGAACGCCTCCCACTCGCCGCGCACATCGGCGGCGTCGATCCGGCCGGCATGGACGAGCTGGTCAATCACCACGCTCTGGCCGAGCACCCCGATGATCACGACGGGTCCATGGAGGTCGGCGATGCGCCCCTCGACCAGCGCAGGGCGGACGCCGCTGACCCGCGCGAGATCGTCCGCGAAGCTCGCGGCGACCCGCCTGACGGCGCTGTCGGCGGCGGCATCGACGAACACCGTCGCGGGCGTGCCTCCCGATATCAGGGGGAAGGCAGTACGGGGATCGGGCGTCGGCTCGCGCGCAGGCGATGCGATCGCGGGCTCGAACGCGCTCATCGCGATCCCCCATGCCGCGCTGGTCAGCAAGGTCCGCCGCGACAGCGCCGGCATCGAATAGTCCCTCATCCCACTCTCCGAATGTCTCGTCTCACCGGAACAGCGCGATCGGAACCGCTTCGCCCATCCGCGCATAGCCCGCCGGCGACGGATGCAGCCCGTCGCCCGAATCATAAGCGCGCGCCAGGCGTTCGGGCCGCGCGGGATCGCGCATCAGCGCGTCGAAATCGACCACCGCGTCGAACGTCCCCGAGGTCCGGATCCAGCGGTTCAGCGCGACGCGATCGGCCTCGTTCTGTGCATTGGGGTGATAATAGCCCGATCCGCCGAACGGCAGGATCGTCGCGCCGATCACCGTGATCGCGCGGTCGTGCGCGCGCGCGACCATCTGGCGATAGCCCTGCTCGAGCTCCGCCACGAGCGCGGCATGTTCGGCCGCCGCGACGGGATGGTCGCGCGTCAGCACGCCGAGATCGTTGACCCCTTCGAGCACGATCAGATAGCGCACGCCGGGCTGCGCCAGCACGTCGCGGTCGAACCGCGCGAGCGCATTGGGACCGAGCCCGTCGCGCAGCACGCGATTGCCGCCGATCCCCTGGTTGACGATCGACAGCCCGGAGCCGGCGGGGAGCCGCGCGGCGAGCACGTCGGTCCAGCGATCGTCGGCGTCGGTGGTGGCGCCATGCCCGTCGGTGATCGAATCGCCGAGCGCGACGATCGTCGCGCCGCACCCGGCGACGTCGACGCCCGAGGCGAAATACCAATGCTCGACGCGCTCGCCCGCGACCGTCGCATCGCCGCCGTGACTGCCCGCCGCGATGAAGCTGCCGGTGCGCGAGCCGGGGTGGCTGGTCACCCCGGCGGGTGCCTCCGGCAAATGGAGACTGAGTGACAGCGTCGCGCGATCGGGCACCGCGAAGGCGATCGGATCCGATACATATTCGGCGCCGGCGGGGATCGTCACCTGCGCTCGACCGCCGAACGCCACGACGTGATCGCTGCCGGGGCGGATGCTGGCGGATCCGCTCGCCTCCGCCAGCGCGACATGCGCGGAGTCGATCGTCAGCGGCGCTGTGCCGACGAGATTCGAGAGGTGGATGCGCAGGCGCTTGCCGCCACGTGAGAGGCGGATCGTCTGGCGCAGCGTCGCGTCGCGCAGCTTGGCGGCGATACCGGTGTCGGCCTGATCTGGGTCCTTTTGCGAAGACGCCCAGCTCGCGCTCCACTGTGCCGCGCACTGCGCGCTTGGCGCGGCGCCCGCGAACGCGGGGCTAGCGAGCGCCAGGATCGCGGCGAGGGAACGGACGATCATCGGCAATCTCCAGACGAAGGGGCGTGGCGCCGCGTCATGCGATCTGCTCCCCCGTAACGGGCGCGTAGTGCGGAACGAGCAGGTGGATCACGCCTAGCGCCACCAAATAGGCGCACGACGCGACGAGGAAGATCGGCTGATAGCTGCCGAGCGCGGCGAGGATCGTGCCGGCGAACTTCGCCATGATCATCCCGCCGACCGCGCCCGACAGGCCGCCCAGCCCGATCACCGACCCGGCGCGCCCGCGCGGGAACAGGTCGCCGGGCAGCGCATAGACGTTCGCGGAAAAACCCTGATGCGCCGCGCAGGCGAGCCCGATCAGTAGCACCGCGGTCCACAGGCTGGGCGCGTGCGCGGCAAACGCGATCGGCAGCGCGAACAGCGCGCAGGCGAACATCGCGGTCTTGCGCGCGCGGCCCGTCGCCCAGCCACGCGACAGCAGCCGCGACGACAGCCAGCCGCCGCCGATCGACCCGACATCGGCGAGCAGATACACCGCGACCAGCGGCGGCCCGAAGTCGAGCATCTTCACATGGTATTGCCGGTTGAAGAAATCGGGCAGCCAGAACAGGAAGGTCCACCACACCGGATCGATCAGGAAGCGCCCGAGCATATAGGCCCAGGTCTGGCGCAGCGAGAGCAGCTTGCGCCACGCGATCGGCCGCGCGCGCTCGGCGGGCTCGCTTTCGATCCAGGCGAGTTCCTCTCCCGAAACCGCGGGATGCTCGCGCGGGCGGCGATAGAAACCGAGCCAGGCGATCAGCCACACGATCGTCAGCGCGCCGGTCGCGATGAACGCCATCCGCCAGCCGAAGGTCACCGCGATCACCGGCACGACCAGCGGCGTGACGATCGCGCCGACGTTAGACCCGGCGTTGAAGATGCCGATCGCCAGCGCGCGCTCGGACTTGGGGAACCACTCGCCGGTCGCGGCCAGCGCCGCCGGGAAGGCGCCCGCCTCGCCGATCGCCAGCGGCACGCGCGCAAACGCCATCCCGAGCGTGCTGGTGAACAGCACATGCGCGACATGGCCGATCGTCCACAGCGTCACCGCCAGCGCATAGCCGATCCGCGCGCCGACGCGGTCGACCAACCGGCCGAACAGCACATAAGCGAGCCCGTAGGCGCCCTGGAACCAGATCGCGAGATTGGCATAGCCCTGCTCGCTCCAGCCATATTGCGCCTGCAGGCTGGGTTTGAGCACCGGCAACACGAGGCGATCGACGTAACTGAGCACCACGGCCGCGAAGAGCAGACCGCAGATAATCCAGCGGACATTGCCGCGTGGCCGCGCGGCGGCGCTCACCAATTGTACATCGTGCCGTCTTCGAGACGGTTCACGGGCAGATAGGCGCGCTTATAGGGGTATTCGGCAGCCAGCACCTCGTCGATCTCGACGCCGAGCCCCGGTTTCTCGCCGGGATGCATCATCCCGCGCTCGAAGCTGTAGGCGTGCGGGAAGACCGCGTCGGTCTCGGGGGTGTGGCGCATATATTCCTGTACCCCGAAATTGGGCACCGACAGATCGAAATGGAGCGCCGCCGCCATGCACACCGGCGACAGATCGGTCGCGCCGTGGCAGCCGGTGCGGATCTGGTAGAGATCGGCGAGCGCGGCGATCCGGCGCAGATGCGTGATCCCGCCGGCATGCACGACGGTCGCGCGGATATAGTCGATCAGCTGGTTCTCGATCAGATGCTTGGCATCCCAGATCGAGTTGAAGATCTCGCCGACCGCGAGCGGCGTCGTGGTGTGCTGGCGGATCAGGCGGAACGCGTCCTGGTTCTCGGCGGGCGTCGCATCCTCGAGCCAGAACGGGCGATACGGCTCGAGATCCTTGCCGAGCCGGCCCGCCTCGATCGGGGTGAGGCGATGGTGGATATCGTGGAGCAGATGCACGTCCCAGCCGAGCGCGTCGCGCGCCGTCTTGAACAGCTCGGGCACGACGCGGAGATATTTCTCGGTCGACCACAGATTCTCGGTCGGCAGATCGGCGTCGGCGGGTTCGTAGAACATCTTGTCCTTCGACACGCCGTAGGTCGAGGGCAGACCGGGAACACCGCATTGCAGGCGAATCGCCTTGTAACCCTGTCGCTGATAATCGAGTGCCACCTCGACCGTCTCCTCGATCGAGACGCCGTTGGCATGGCCGTAGACCATCACGCCATCTCGGCTGGCACCGCCGAGCAACTGGTACAACGGCAATCCGGCGATCTTGCCCTTGATGTCCCACAAGGCGGTGTCGACCGCGGCGATCGCGCTCATCGTCACCGGGCCCCGCCGCCAATAGGCGCCCTTGTAGAGATACTGCCAGATATCCTCGATCCGGTGCGCGTCGCGGCCGATCAGCAGCGGCACGACATGGTCGGTAAGATAGCTCGCGACCGACAGCTCGCGCCCGTTGAGCGTCGCGTCGCCGAGCCCGTAGACGCCGTCCTCGGTCTCGATCTTGAGCGTGACGAAATTGCGGCCGGGGCAAGTGACGATCACCTTGGCATCGATAATCTTGGGCATGAGGTCTTTCCGTGCGGATGGTGGAGGAGAAGGGTAAGGCGGGGATCAGCCAGACAGCGTGTTCGCCGCGCCGATCGGGGATCGCAGTGGCGGCATCGGCGCGCGGAGCGTGGCATGTCCGGTCATGGCATCCTTCCTGTCGGTCGCTTCGACGAAGCGGGCGGACGCTCTGCGGCGGCCTTTGCACGATAGCGCTACCATGCTAGGCCCACTGCCGTCTTGTCAATGATGTGTGTCAGGCAGGTTGAAGCGGACTCCCCCAACCGGAGCCGCGTCGGGAGAGCATGATGAAGGCCGCCAATCGATTTCTGACGCTGCTGCTGCTATGCTGTCCGCTCGGCGCCGCCCCGGCCCACGCCGAGGACGGCTACGATTTGTGGCTGCGCTATCGGCCGCTCGCCGGATCCGCGCGAACCGCCCTCGCGGCACGGGCGACCGCGGTCGTCGCGCCCGGCACGTCGCCGACGATCGCGGCGGCGGTGGCGGAACTCGAGCGCGGATTCGGCGGCATGCGCGGCCACCCGATCGCGCGCGCGCGCAGCCCGGCGGATGGCGCGATCGTGCTCGCGACGGCGGCACAGGCGCGCGGGCTCGGGCTCGGTCTCGACGCAGCTTCGCTCGCCGATCTCGGCGCCGAGGGATTCCGGCTTCGCACCACCACCGCGCGCGGCAAGCCCGTCATCGCGATCGTCGCCAACACCGACATCGGCCTGCTCTACGGCAGCTTCCGCCTGCTCGAGCTCGCCGAACAAGGTGCGTCACTCGCCAAGCTCGACCTGCGCAGTGCCCCCAAGCTGCAGCTCCGCGTGCTCGACCATTGGGACAATCTCGATCGCAGCGTCGAGCGCGGCTATGCCGGGCAGTCGATCTGGGACTGGTGGACGCTGCCCGATTACACCGGCCCACGCTACACCGACTATGCCCGCGCCAACGCCTCGATCGGCATCAACGGCGCGGTGCTCAACAACGTCAATGCGGTCAAGGAAAGCCTCACCGCGCGCTACATCGCCAAGACGGCGGCGCTCGCCGACGTGTTCCGGCCGTACGGCATCAAGGTGTATCTGTCGGCGCGCTTCTCGGCGCCGATCGAGCTTGGCGGGCTCAAGACCGCCGATCCGCTCGATCCCGCGGTCAAGGCGTGGTGGGCGGCGAAGGCCGACGAAATCTACCGTGCGATCCCCGATTTCGGCGGTTTCCTGGTCAAGGCCAATTCGGAAGGCCAGCCCGGCCCGCAGGACTATCATCGCAGCCACGCCGACGGCGCGAACGTGCTCGCCGCGGCGGTGCGCCCGCATGGCGGGGTCGTGATGTACCGCGCCTTCGTCTATAGCGAGCACAACGCCGCCGACCGCGCGCGGCAGGCGTATGACGATTTCAAGCCGCTCGACGGCCGCTTCGCCGACAATGTCATCGTCCAGGTCAAGAACGGCGCGATCGACTTCCAGCCGCGCGAACCCTTCCATCCGCTGTTCGGCGCGATGCCGAAGACGCCGCTGATGATGGAGTTCCAGATCACCAAGGAGTATCTGGGCCAGGCGACGCACCTCGCCTATCTCGGCCCGCTGTTCGAGGAGACGCTCGAAAGCGACACCCTTGCACGCGGGCCGGGCTCGACCGTCGCGCGCGTGCTCGAAGGCAAGGTCGATCCGTACCGCCTGACCGGCATGGCGGGGGTCGCCAATATCGGGGTCGATCGCGATTGGTCGGGGTCGACCTTCAACCAGGCGAACTGGTTCGCCTTCGGTCGCTTCGCCTGGAACCCCGACGGCGACGCCAAGGCGTTCGCCGACGAATGGGCGCGGATGACCTTCACCCCTGACCCGCGTTTCGTCGCGCCTGCGGTCGCGATGATGATGGGATCCCGCGAGGCGGTGGTCGATTACATGACCCCGCTCGGCCTCGCGCACCAGATGGCGACCGGTCATCATTACGGCCCGGGTCCGTGGGTGAGCGACCTCGCGCGGCCCGAATGGAACCCGACCTATTACGCGCGCGCCGACGCCAAGGGCATCGGGTTCGACCGCACCGCTGCCGGCAGCGACGCGATCGCGCAATACGCACCGGCGCTCGCCGCGCGGCTCGCCGATCCTGACACCACGCCCGAGCGCGACCTGCTGTGGTTCCATCACGTGCCCTGGGATCGCCGGATGGCGTCGGGCCGCACGCTATGGGACGAACTCGTCACCCGCTACGACCACGGCGTCGCCACGGCCGGGGCCATGCAACGCACCTGGCAAACGCTCGCGCCCTATGTCGATGCCGAACGCTTCGCCAAGACGCGGGCCTTCCTCGCCATTCAGCAGCGCGAGGCGCAATGGTGGCGCGACGCGAGCGTTTCCTGGTATCAATCGCTCAACCATCGCCCGCTGCCCGCTGACTCGCCGGCGCCCGCGCATCCGCTGGCCTTCTACCGCGCGATCGACGTGCCGTTCGCGCCGGGACATTGAGCCGCCGCGACTAGGCGGCGCAGACGGTATCTAGGCCAGGCCGAAGCGCTGTCGCCGCGCAGTGAGACTCGCATCCAGCTCGGCGATTTCCTGGACTTCGGTGGCTTGGATCAGCGCGCCGAGCACCTTGTCGAGATGCGCCCGCATCGCCCCGCGCGCGCGATCCGGATCGCGCGCCGCGAGCGCCTCGAAGATCGCGAAATGCTCGTCGATCCGGGGGCCGACCCCCGCCCGATGCGCCTTTTGCGACATCGCTTTCTCCTGCGGCGAGCGCAGCCGCGCCTGCCACAGCGCCTCGACCGCGCTGGAAATCGCACTGTTGCGGGTCGCTCTGGCGATGCTGATATGAAATTGGTGGTCGAACGCCTCGGCCTTCTCGACATCCTCGCCCGCGGCGACGAGATTGTCGAACAGCGTCCGGAGCTCGGCGATGTCGTTCGCATCGATCCGCCCTGCCGCGATCGCGCAGGCCTCGCCCTCGATCGCGCGGCGCGCCTCCAGCAGTTCGAACGGGCCGACGCCGATCGCCGAGAACTTGCCGCCACGCGGCGTCTTCGCAGCGACGTACACGCCCGATCCCATGCGGATGTCGACGAGCCCGTCCACCTCCAGCGCGATCAGCGCTTCGCGAATCGTCGGGCGCGACACGTCGAACGTCTCCGAGAGCTCGCGCTCCGAAGGAAGCCGGGTACCCATCGGGTAATGGTCGGCCAGAATCTGCCCGCCGATTTGGCGCGCGATCTCCGCGTAGAGGCGTACGGTCTTCAAAGTCCCCACAATCTTTCCAGTCGCCCTAACTTGCGCGGCACGCCCGCAAAACGGGCGTCGAGCCCGGCGAGCGCAGCATGCCGCAGCAAAGCTTACAGCGCAATTCTCTGAACACATTGGCCTTACAGGTTCACTCTTTTGTGTTTGACAGACGCTGCCTATCCGGTCAGATGGTAGCGCAATCATAGCGCTGGAAAACATGGCGCGTGGATAATTAGGAAGGGGATCTGACATGAGCTTTCTCACCGGTGCTGCACGGCTGACACGAGGCGCGCTCTTCGGGGCCACGATACTTTCGGGTCTGGCCGCGCAAGCCGCGTTCGCGCAGTCCACGCCCGTCCCGCCGCTCTCCGGAGCCCCCGCCTCCCCGACCGCAACCACTGCGACCCAGGGCACCGTGCCGGGCGACACTGCCGCCGCGCAGCAGGGTACGCTCGCCGCCGGTCAACCCGACACGGCGGCCGCGCAGGATATCATGGTCACGGGGTATCGCAACAGCCTGGCGCTCTCGACCAATGCCAAGCGCGCCTCGACCGGCTTCACCGATTCGATCTTCGCCGAGGACATCGGCAAATTCCCCGACACCAACATCGCCGAATCGTTCAACCGCATTTCCGGCATCACGATCACGCGCGACATTACCGGCGAAGGCACCAACGTCGCGATCCGCGGTCTCGGCTCCAACTTCACCAACGTGACGCTCAACGGATCGCCGATTGCGGTCGCCTCCTCGGGCGCAACCGACGCGCAGGGCACCGATCGCTCGGTCGATTTGAGTTTTTTCCCGACCGACCTGTTCACCAAGCTGACGGTCAACAAGAGCTATACAGCCGATCTGCTCGAGGGCGGCGCGGCCGGCAACGTCGATCTGCGTTCCGCCCGCCCGTTCGACCGCTCGAAAAACTATCTGACGTACAACGTGCAGGGGTCGCAGCAGGGCGACGCCAACCGGATCGGCGTGCGCGGATCGATGATCGGCAGCTGGCACAATGACACGATCGGCATCCTGGCCGGTGTGTCGGGCCAGCGCTCGTTCACCGACACGCGCGGCTTCGAGACGATCGGCTATACCAACCCGGCGCTCACCGCCGCGCAGTGCGGCGCGGCGAGCGGCTGCAACACGACGGGTGGCGGCAACTGGACGATTCCTGCGGTCGTGCCGGTCGGTGCAGGCGGCGGCCTGGTTCCCGGTACGGTCATCGATAAGGCGTTCTTGCTGGCGCATAATCCCGGTGCCACGATCCAGCAGATCGACAATGCGCTGCTTCCGCGGCTCGGGCGGACATCGGACGAGCGCGGAACGCGCGACCGTATCAACGCGATCGTCAGCGTCGAATGGCGCCCGACCGACACGCTGCATTTCTACGTCGATAGCCTCTATGGCTATAAGCATAACGATCTGATCCGCGAGGATATGGCGTGGATCGTGCGTAACAGCGCGATCATCCCGCTCAACGAAACGTTCGACAAGAGCGATTGCAGCGCGGGCTGTTCGGTAACGGGCGGCACCTTTGCCAATGCGCAGTTCTTCGACGAATTCCGCCCGTATATCGAGACGACCAAGCTGTTCAGCATCAATCCCGGCGGCGAATGGGAAATCTCGGACAAGCTGAAGTTCACCGCACAGGGCAATTATTCGCGCTCGACCTTCCACCGCGAGAGCCCGACGGTCGGCGCGACGACGCCGCTCGGCGTGGGCAACACGGTATCCTATACCAATACCGGCAGCGGCCCGGTGATTACGCCAAACTTCGATTTGAACAACCCGGCGAACTTCGGCTGGTATGCCGGCTCGCGTCTGAACATCCAGGACGAGCGCCGCACCAACGAGACCAAGGGCGCGCGTGCCGACCTGACCTGGGGCAGCACCAAGCTCAACCTCAAGGTCGGCGGCGCCTATGACGACGTGTCGCGCCTGATCCAGGGCTTCGACAACAGCCAAGCATGGCAGAACGCCGCGTGCGGCAACAACCCGAGCGTGTTCGTTGCCTCGCCCAATGGTCAGCCGCCGTGCGAGGGGCTCAACGCCCCGGGCGCGGCGCCCGCCGGCTATCCGACCTATCCCGGTTACGGCACCGGCTCAACGGCTGGTAAGACGGGGCCGGTCACCTACGGCGGCTCGCTCGTCCCCAACTCGGCCTTCCCGAGCTATCTCGTGCCGGGGCCGGCCGGCTTTGTCACGGTGAACTTCCCCAAGTTCGCCGATGCGACGAATTATCAGTCGTTCCACGACAACGCACCGCTGGTCGGCGCGGCAAATACCGGTGCGAGCGGCGGCTTCATCCGCGAAGTCGTGAAATCGGGCTTCGCGACGATCAACGGCGCGCAGGAGCTCGGCGGCAATACGTTGCGCTTCAACGCCGGCTTGCGCTTCGTCGACACGATCCAAACGATTTCGGGGACGGTCTCGCTGCCTGATCCGCGCAACGCACCTGCGGGCGGCGGCACCTTGCCCGATGGCAGCCGGTATCCCAATATCTCGACCACGGTGACGACGCGCAACGAATATACCAACTGGTTGCCCGCCGCGACCTTCGCTTATGATCTGGGCGAGCATGCGGTGGTTCGTGTCGCGGGGTCGCGCACGATGACGCGGCCCGATCCTTCGGCGCAGTTGCCCGGCGTCAATTTCGGCGCACCGTCGGCCGATCAAGCGACGATCGGCAACCCCGCGCTCAAGCCCTATCTCTCGACCAACCTGGATCTCGGCTTCGAATATTATACCGGTCGCGAAGGCGTGATCAGCTTCAACGCCTTCCGCAAATCGATCACCGGCTTCACTACCACCAACATCACGACCGTGCCGTTCAGCTTCCTCTCGCAATACGGCATCACCTACGACACGCTGAATCCAACGCAGCAGATCGCGCTCAATTCGCGCGGCGGACCGACCGCGGCGCAGGTGCAGCTGACGTCGCAGACCAACGTGCCCGACAAATTGACGATCAACGGCCTCGAATTTCAGTGGGTCCAACCGCTCGATTTCCTGACCAAGCACATCGGCGTGACGGGCTTCGGCTTCAACGCCAACGCGACGATCGTCGATCAGACGAGCAAGGGCGCGGCGATCGCGTATGGCGTGGCGCCATTCTCGTACAACGTCACGGCCTATTACGAAAAGCATGGCGTCATGCTGCGCGTGTCGACGACGTCGAGCGAAGGGTCGCAGAACAGCGGCGCGGCGCAGAACGGCATTCCCGCAGCGGCGCTGTTCGGCACGACCTATACCTCGTACGATTTCTCTTCGGCATTCGATCTCGACAAGATTTTCGGGATCGAGCATCTGCCGCAGCTGACGATCAACGTCGCGAACTTCACCGACGCGACGCTGCGGTCCTACTTCCAGTTCAGCAACGACACCTTCACTCAGTACAAGCCGGGTCGGCAGGTACTGGTCGGGCTTCGCGGCAGCTTCTGATCCCTCCTCGGGACCTTTTGGCGAGGGCGGCACGGCCGCTCTCGCCTTTTTTCGAAGCCATTTATATTCATTCGAGTAGGTGCCTGCCGTTAACTGCCCCGCGGGCGCTGCCGCCCCGCGTTATCGCTGATCCTACAGCGTAGCGATACAAGCCGTGTTCTTAGCGTGCATCAAGATTGATCGGGATCCACGGATGACGATGATCCCGCCGGCCCATTCCCTCCAGCACCTAACCCACGGGTAGGCACGGCTAGACCGAGAAAGATCCGCTGTGCTGAAGTCTGTGCCCCACCCAAATGCCGCCGCAGTTTGGGAACCAATCGCGAGTACTCGCCTCCCGATGGGGCTTTGCGCTAAATTGAAACTGTATGCCCCGCCATCTTTATAGCGGAAAGACCCAATGAAAGACATCCACCCCTCCCTCGCTGCTCCCCAGCTTCGGTCACTCGTTCATGTTTCAGGCACCGAAGCAAGCGACGGCTAGCGAAGGTCCGCAACCTAGGGCTCTCCCGAAAACGATCGATGATCGCGGCAATCCATCGCTGAATATCGACCGCGCACCGGTTTATCGTGTTCCGGTCCCCAGGAATGCCAAACCGTAGTTTTCAAACGCTTGTAGCTCCCCTCCCGCGATGCTCTAGTCTCGAATACGGCCGTGATTCAGGGGCAATGATAGTGAGAGCAAAGCTACGAAACGCCTTTGCCGCGCTAGCACTGACGGCGCTCGCCCCACCTGTCCCGCTTCATTCGACCAGCTTTGGGCGGCCCCCTGAAACGCCTTCGGCCACTATCGCAGGCGATTGGGACGGATGAGGGTCCCCC
>NZ_JH584241.1:373703-394349 GCF_000241485.1 Sphingomonas sp. PAMC 26605 | reverse complement strand
AACGCAGCCGATCGACCACGATTACGATTTATATTTGAAGCCTCAGCAAATGATTCGGTTGCCAAGTGGACGGTCCATCCACCTTGTTTGTGTTGGGCAAGGATCACCCACGGTCATCTTCACCGCAGGGAATGGGTTCTGGTCGGACACTTGGCGAAAGATTCAGCCGAGAATTGGGAGCGCCACCAAAGCATGTGCTTGGGACAGGGCGGGATTCGGATTTAGCGACGCCAGTATCGACGCTCAGGACGTACTGAATACCACTAATGACCTTGATGAGACGTTGAAGGCCGCTGGCGTCAAAGGACCGTACGTAATGGTGGGCCACTCACTTGGGAGTAGTGAATCGCTGTTGTATAAGGATCGACATCCCGCGGCCGTCGTAGGAATGGTTCTCGTCGAGCCGGCTTTCCCCGATCAGTTCGATATCTATCGAAAGGAAACTCCATCTTACGCAAGAACGATAAGCGCCGAGACCGTAACCTTCGATCGTAAGAACGAGGAGTGTGTGGCCTACCTGCGTCAACCGGAAGCCGACCCATTTCACGCGGAGGCGCTGGGCTGTTATTCGATCCAACCTTTTGAACCTATTTCTCTCGCCTCGGAAATCGCCCGCCTTGACCGCACCCTGTCGCGCGCGATCAGTCGTGCGGGTTTCTATCGGAACATCGAAGCGGACGGTCGCATCATCCGAAACCCAACTCGAAATTACGGTAACATGCCTTTGGCAATCCTAATGGCGCGCGACGAAATCCCGTCCAATGCATCTGATCAGGATGCGATGAAGGTAGTCGGCATTTGGTTGAAGGCCCGCGAAGCGCTAGCGGCTCTTTCGACAAACGGAACAAACATGCTGGTTCCTGGCCGCAATCATTTCATCCAAGATGAAAATCCCGATCGTGTGATCGAGGCGATCAATACAGTGATCGCCGCCGCACGCTCGACCCACGAAGACCGAGATTCGCATTGCAGCGTCCGATGTCGACCATCGCATTGAGCGCGTGTTGAACATCGGCTTTGACCCGATAAGCGACGCCCAACAGCCTTCGGCTCTGCGTAAACCTGCCGTTCGTTCACCTCGTTTGCAAACGGGCATTTAATGTAAGGTCCAAGCCGCTGCGCCGCCAACGGTGTCGGAAAGATGAACCGGCAGACACCCCCTCCGGTTTCGAGTTGGACGAGTGGGCGTCTGACGCGATCAAATTGCGGTTATCCCGTTGTTATAGTGCGCATCCCGGTATGCCGTGCCATCGGCAAAGAAAATTCGGTCCTTGCATTTTACTTGCTGGACATCGCAACGGTAGCGCGGGGCGCAGGTCGAAGCAGCCATTACGCATATCGTATCAACGCGGCATCGGCGGGTGCTTTTTTAATGGTTGAGCACCGCGGCGTCGGAGCGGACGTCCCCTTGATCGTATCGTCGCGGATCGAGGTGTATGAGGATATTGGCTCCAGCCCATGATCTTCCGTCGCACTCGATGCGCTCGCACTGTAGCGCTCAGTCTTTGAGCTCCCGTTTCGAAGCCACCCGCCGTTTTGCGGATGACAAGATCGTACGGTGTCCCCGACGCTTCCGGACGAATGCGATCATCTGTATCGGCGAATCAGGCGCAAGATGGTTCAAAGCCCGTATTGAGGAGACGTCTGGACGATGCGACGGCCATCTCGTGGGAGAAACAGCGACTGCAGGATTCGCCCATTTCAGGCCTCTCGGAACCGTCGGTTCCGCCCTGGACCCTGCGCAAATCGAGGAACAGACATGACCGATACCACCCATGACATCGTCGATACCGCCGTCGCCGCAGGCTCCTTCACGACGTTGGTCGCCGCCGTAACGGCAGCGGGCTTGGTCGATACCCTCAAGGGCGACGGACCCTTCACTGTCTTTGCGCCGTCCGACGATGCCTTTGCAGCGCTACCCGCGGGCACGGTCGACGATCTGGTGAAGCCCGAGAACAAGGAGAAGCTCACCGCGATCCTGCTGCTCCACGTCCTCCCGGGCAAAGTGATGGCAGCCGATGTCGCGGGCCAGACGCTCGACCCGGCCACCGCGGGCGGCGGGACGGTCCATGTCGATGGCACCGACGGCGTCACCGTCGATGGCGCCAAGGTCGTCACCGCTGACATCGACTGCACGAACGGCGTGATCCACGTGATCGACACCGTGCTGCTCCCCAAGGGCTGATCCGTTACGCCAGCGACCCGGGAACGCGAAGCGCCCGGGTCGCTGGCAAGGATCGCTATCGAACCGAACTGGACGCCCCATGAAGACCCCCGGCATGAGCATCGGTATTGTCGGCGCGGGCATCGCCGGGCTCGCCTGTGCAGTGCGGCTCCAAGCGGCAGGGCATTCGGTCAAGCTGTTCGACAAGGGACGAGGTGCAGGCGGCCGCATGGCGACCCGGCGCGTCGCGTCACCCTGCGGCGACGTCGCCTTCGACCATGGCGCACAATTTTTCACGGCGCGCGACCCGCACTTTGCAGCGGCAGTGACCGGATGGGCGGCGCGCAAGATCGTGACACCCTGGCCCAGCGCGGGTGACGACGCGTGGGTGGGAACCCCGGCCATGAACGTCGTGGTAAAAGCGCTGGCTGAACCTTTGGCGGTGGAATGGAACGCCCACGTCGACGCGCTTCGTCGTAGCGACGGTTCGTGGTTCCTCGACTCGGTTTCCGACAAATCCTTCGACGCGGTGATCGTCGCCACCCCCGCCGAGCAAGCGGGCCCGTTGCTGGTGGCGCACGAACCGGCAATGGCCGCAATGGCGCAAGCCTGCCCGTCCGCGCCATGCTGGACCGCGATGGTGGCGTTCGGCGAGCGGATCGCCATTGCCGAGGACATCGTCCGCGACGCCGGCATCATCGGCTGGGCGGCGCGCAACAGCGGCAAACCGGGGCGCGGTGGCATCGAGGCGTGGGTGATCCACGCCACTGCCGACTGGTCGCGCGATCATCTCGAGGACGGCGAAACCCGCGTGGTCGATGCCCTGCTCGCGGCGCTCGCCGCCGAGGCGACGCAGCCGCTGCCCGCGCCCGTCGTGCGGATCGGCCATCGCTGGCGCTATGCCCGCGCGCGCGCCGTTCGGCATGGCGCGCTGTGGAACGACGCGACGCGGATCGGCGCGGTCGGCGACTGGCTGCTTGCCCCGCGGGTAGAGAGCGCGTGGCTGTCGGGACGGATGCTCGCTGGGCGGATCCTCTCGGCCAACCGCTAGGCGGGCATCCCCGCGACGATCCGCGGATCGACCGCATAATCGCGCGCGATTTCGCGCGCGGTCATCTTGGCCGACATCATCACCGAGGGCGTCCCCCCGCCCGGCTGCGTGCCCTGCCCGACCAAGTACAGGTTGGTGATATCCTCGCTGCGATTGTGCGGGCGAAAAAACGCGGTCTGCGTCAGCCGCGGCTCGACCCCGAAGCCGTTGCCGGCATAGGCGCCGAGCACCTGCTCGAAATAGTCGGGCGTGACGAAGCTGCGATAGACCAGCCGTTCGCGCAGGTTCGGGATGTAGCCGCGCTCGTCGAGGAAGGTCAGCACCTTCTGCGCGAACGCCTCGCCGACCGCGTCCCAATCCACGTCGCCGAGCGTGTTGGGCACCGGGATCAGCGTATAGGCGGCGTGGTGCCCCGGCGGCGCGAGGCTCGGGTCGGTCATCGTCGGGATGTGGAGATATTGCGAGAAGTCGTCGGCAAGGATTTTGCGCTCGAAGATATCGGTCAGCAATTCCTCGTAGCGCGGCCCGAGGATGATGTTGTGGTGCCGCAAATCGGGATCGCCGTCGCGCATCGCATAGCCGAAATAGATCACCATCAGCGACATGCTCTGCTTGCGGAACTTGACCACCGCGTCGCGGTTGATCCGCCGGTGCGGCTTGTCGATCAGCTTGAGATAGGTCGTCGCATAATCGCCGTTCGAGACGACGAGGTCGGCCGCCAGCGTCTCGCCGCTGGCAAGCGTGACGCCCGTCGCGACGCGCTTGCCGCCGCGCTTCTCGACCTCGATCCGCTCGACCTTGGCGTTGAGCTGCACCGTGCCGCCCAATTCCTCGAACTTGACGACCAGCGCGCGGACGAGCGCGCCCGTGCCGCCCATCGCGTAATGGACGCCCCAGGTCTTCTCGACGAAGTGGATCATCGCATAGATGGCGGGCACCTTGAGCGGATTGCCGCCGATCAGCAGCGGCTCGAAGCTGAACACCTGCCGCATCTTGTCGCTCTTGAAATAGGTCTTGATCAGCGAGAAGAGCGGCTGGACAGCACCGAGCTTCAGAAGGTCGGGTACGACCTTGAGCATCGATCCAAGGCTGCCGAAATAGGTATAGCCGAGCTCGAGAAAGCCGCGCTGGAAGATCGCGCGCGCCGCCTCGTGGAAGCGTTCATAGCCTTCGAGATCCTCGGGCGCGAGCCGCGCAATCTGTGCGCGGACGTTCACCGGATCGGCGTCGTAATCGAAGAAGGTGCCGTCGTCGAAATAGATCCGGTAGAAGGGCAGTACCGGCACGATGTCGAGATAGCGGCTGGTGTTGGGTCCGCCGCTGATCCCCGAGACGATGCGCTGTTCGGCCAGGACATGGGCCGGGAAATCGGGCGCGGCGAGCATCGCCACGTCGCGTTCGAGCGAGAACAGCTCCTCGATGAAATGCGGCACCGTCAGCACCGTCGGTCCCATGTCGAAGGTGAACCCCTCCGCGCGCCGCACGTAGGCACGCCCCCCGACATCGTCGAGTTGTTCGACGATACGGGTATCGAAGCCGAGGCTCTGCAGGCGGATCGCGCAGGCGATGCCGCCGATGCCAGAGCCGATCACGATGGCGCTACGTCGAGTCATACGATCAGGGTCTTCTCTTCACAGGAATCAGCGGCGGACAGCCGGCGATCGAGCCAGCGCGAGAGTAGCAAATGCGGCACCGCGACCGACGCCAGGAGCTGAAACGCTTGTGCCACGAATATCGGCGCAAAACGCGACGGCGCTAGTGATCGCACCGCCCACCAGCCGAGAATGGCGAGGCCTGACAGCAGCGCGCCGGTGCCAAGCCATCGCCCGAGCGTCATGTCGCGCAGCACGGCGCGGGTCTGCGCCAGATGCCGCGGCGAATGCAGGAAGACGAAGAACAGCGCGAAGCCCGCGACCGGCGGCAGGACCAGCAGCAGCGCGAAGCACAGCGCCATCGCCGCGGCCCAGTGTTGGCTCCCGTCGCGCCACGCCGCGGCAATCCCGACCGCGGTGACCAGCAACGCGACCGGCGCGGCGGCGGTGATGATCTGGGCGATTACTGCAGCGCGCGGATCGCTCATCGCGACGAACAGCGCCGACACCTCGGCGGGATGCCCGATCGTCGCCGCCGCGATCACCGCCGCGCCCGCGGCAAAGCGCAGCAGCGGCTCCTCGAGCATCTGCCAATCCTCGCCGAAATGGACCGAAGCGACCGCCAGGAAAAGCACCAGCGCCACCAGCGGCAGCGTCGTCCAGAGCAATACCATCAGCAGCGCGATCGTGGCATAGCCTCCGATTGCGAGACCGACGCCCGATCGGCCCAAGACGACCGACCGCCGCAACAGCGCGATGTCATACGCCCCGTGTGGCAGCCCGCCGCCGAGGAACACGAGCGTCGCCGCCGCCACCGCCGCCGGCTGCCCCAGCGGCACGCCGAGCAGCGCCACCCCGATCAGCGCAGTCGCTGCGATCCAATAGGCCGGGTACACGGCATCGCCGCGCCCCAAGGGGGTACGACGACGCGGTACTGTTGAGTGAAAGGTCAGCGCGGTCATGATATCAGGCGGCGTAGCCCTTATGCTCGTCGGCTTCGGCCTCGGACTTGCGGACCGCGATCAGGAAGATCAGGATTCCGAGCCCGGCCTTGGCGACGATGTCCGCGATCGTATAGCCGATCTGGATCGTCGTGGTCGCAGTGCTGCCGGTCAGCCCGGCATAGGGCGCCATATAGACGATCGGGTAGAAGCCCCATGACGCGAAGGTCAGCAAGCGGGCCTTGCGCACGAGTTCCTGCGCGCCGGCCGGCTGCTGCTTGATCGAAGCGCCGAGACCGCTGAACAACTCCCACACGATGTAGAGGAACGGGATCGCCGAGAGCGTGCCCCAGATCGCGCGCGTCGGAATGTCGCTGGCGATTTCACCGGGATAGCCGAGCACGATCATCAGCGCGGCGGCCGAGCCGAGGCGGATCGCCTTGGACGACGTTTCCTCGCGCGACAGCCGCATTACGAGCACGAGCTCGATCAGCAGCAACGGCACGGTCAACAGCCAGTCGACGTAGCGATACGCGTCGTTGAACGCGAAGCCCGTCGCGGTGACGACGCCGTTCCTGAAGACATAGGCCGCGTTCCAGCTCTCGAAGATCCGGAAGTAATGATAGGCGGCGATTCCGGTGACCAGCCCCGAAATGGTGAGCGCGGTGCGATAGGCCGGCGCGACCTGTCCGCGACTCAGCCAGAGAAAGGCGGTGGCGGCTCCCATCGCCGCGAAGGTGAAGGAGAAGGCATTGTAGACCAGTGAGAATTGGAAGGGCGTGACGATATCCATCGAAATCTCCGTCGCAGTGATCCGCGGCACGGTTGCACCGGGCAGGGAGCATGCGGGATGTCGCCAAACCAGAGTGCGACGGACCTGTAGCCCCCGGATATGTCGCCACAGCAGCACCAGATGGGCGAGGGTAAGCCCCGACCGCACACCGAATGGCTGAAGGCGTGCGGCCACGCCGCTGTGGCGACCTCGACGATCTAGGCTGGCACGGGTTTTCCGGCGATACGGGCTTTGGGCCGTAGCGCGATGGTCGGCCGCTAGAGGCCCGCTTCGACCGCGAGCCGGATGAGGTCTGCCGTCGTGTGCAGATCGAGCCGATTCATCAGGATCGCGCGGTGCATCTTGACGGTCTTTTCCGCCAGATTGAGCTCGGCGGCGATCTGCTTGTTGAGCAGGCCGTTCGCGACGAGCTTGAGCACCTGCCCCTGCCGCGGCGACAGCGCCTTTACCATCTCCGCCGCGCGGATGCGGCGCATGCTCGACGGCGTCGCCGCGGCCGAATCGATCTCGATCTGCGACCCAAGGAAATACAGCAACGCGTCGTTCTCGTCGTAGATCGGCGCGACCAGCACGGCGTTGCGGAACGGCTGGCCGCTGCGCTTGTAGTTCAGGATCTCGACCAGCACCGGGCGATGCTCGCGCACGCCGCGCCGGATCTCCTCGGTCAGCCACGGCTCGGTCGCCGGGCCCGACAGGAAGCGGCAGTTGCGCCCGACGACATCCTCGACCGGATAGCCGGTCAGCTCGCAGAACGCGGCGTTGCACGCGACGATCGGGTTGTCGGGCAATCGCGGATCGCTGATCACCGAGGGGATCGGGCTATCGGCGACCAGACGGAGATGACGGTCCCGGGTGGGAAGGAAATCCGCGTGTTGTGCCATGTCAGCTGCGAGTCCGATGCATATCGATCTGCATACCGGTCGTGCAACGGTGTGGCACTCGAATTGTTGACCATGAACCAGGAGCGGGAACCGCGGGTTCGCCGGTCTGATCTATCCGTCGCCGACCTGCGGCGTCGGGCGGCGTGCGGTGCGAGGGATTGATCGGTCAAGGGTTAGGCAGGGTAGCGATCAAGGCGCCAGCTGCGTGTCAGCGCAGCGTGCGACGACCCAGACGTGACCGCACGCCGCCTGCTTTTGATTCTCGATCTTGGTCATTCGTTCACCGGCATTTCGCCAACCCTAGATGCAGCCACTTTACCATTCCCGCTGTACCCCGCGGCGCTCATTTGACACCGTGGAGATAAGCGATGGGAGACTCCTCGTTAGATCCAGCTTTCCAAGAACTCCGCCGTTGGAACGAGGGCCGCGTGCTTGGCGCGCAGCGCGCACTGAAACCGCAGCAAGTTTGGGCAATTCGCTACTGGCTTGACCAGCACCGACGCCTGCGGGATCGAGCGCTCTTCGACTTCGCGATCGACAGCAAGCCGCGCGGTTGCGATGTTGTGAAAATTCGCATCGGCGACATCGTTGCCGGTGGCCGCATTCGGGGTCGCGCGATCGTGATCCAGCAAAAGACAAAGCGACCCGTTCAGTTCGAGATTGTTGAGCCTGCCCGTAAAACCTTGTTCGCCTGGCTCGCGCGCCGTGGCGGCACATTGAACGATTTCGTCTTTCCGAGCCGGAACGACTATATGGGGCACATGAGCACAAGGCAGTATGCCCGCCTCGTGCGCGAGTGGATCGTCGGCAGCGCGGCCGAACTAGGGGTGTTTCGAATTCGCTCGATATTCCCGTCGAACCGATCGGGTTCGAGGCTCACAAAACCATCGCGATTTGGCATTTTCAGTTTTGGAACGCTTAGCGCATCAAGCCGTGTGCCGGGCGGCACGATCCCATCGACCGATAGGAGATACGCGACTAGCCCATAGACTTCGGGGTTCGTGAGCGACTGCGGTTGGGTGAGCGGCATCGCCCGGCGCACATAATCGAAGATGGTTGTCGCATAGGGCCAATAGCTGGCGACGGTCTTGACCGGCTTGGCCGAGGTAAGCGAGCCCACCCCGCCCGTCAGCGGCCCCGCAATCCCGCCGCTTCCAGCGCTGCCGTGGCACGCCGCACATTTCGCGACGAAGGTTGCCCTGCCCTCTTCGACCGAGCCTGATCCGACGGGCAGTCCGACCCCGTCCGGCGCGATCGTGAGGTCCATCCGGGCGATCACTTCCGGCGACGCGGGTCGGCCGAGCCGGGTGCGTTCGACACCGCCGTCGCGCGACTGACAGGACCAGGCGGAACACAACACCATGCAGCATGCGGCAAAGATCATCTTACGCGTAGACATGGCGCACCTGTCCTCGCGCATCGACATGCCAGCTCTGGATCGCGTTGCTGTGATACCCCTGACCGGCGGCATATTTTGCCACCCAATCGGCCCGGCGCGGTTGCACGGCGCCGGTTTCGTCGGTGGCGCGGCTCATCAGCGCGTGCGGTCCGCCATCCCAGCGCCACGCGATCCGGAAGCGTGTCAGCGCCTTGGACAGTATCGGTTCCCCAAGCGCCGCCGCGGCCCAAGTCGCACCGCCATCGGCGGAAACGTCGACGCTGCGGACACGGCCGCGTCCTGACCAGGCGAGCCCGCTAATCTCGTGCACGCCGGGGCGATCACCGTCCCGCTCGCAACGCTCGCCTCGCCCATCGATCAATCCGGTACCTCAAGCGACGCGTTCAGGCGCATGCCGGTGCTCCGCCAGCGCAGCGGGGGCGTCTCGCAGAAGCGGGAGCAGCTGATCGCCCTGCCGCCGGATTTCGGAGAGATAGGGTGTATCGGACAGGACAAAGTGCGTGATGCCAAGCTCGCGATATTTGCGCAGCGAATTCGCCACATCTGCCGCCGATCCGACGAGCCACGTCGTTCCCGCACCGCCACCGCCATAGCGCCCAGGCGCGGTGTAAAGATTGTCGTCCAGGACTTCGCCGCGCGTGTGGAGATCGAGCAGGCGTTGCTGGCCGACTGCAGGCGAACGGCGATGCTGATCCAACTGGCCATGTTGCGCCGCCATCGCATCGACCTTCGCCTCAGCGTCGGCCCAAGCCTGCTCGGTCGTGTCGCGGACGAGCGTGGTGATGCGCAGCCCGAACTCAAGCGATGGCAGGTCGCGGTCGAGGTCGCGGCTCAGGCGCTTCAGCCGTGCGATCCGATCGCCGACGCCATCGAGCGGTTCGCCCCAGAAGAGCTGTACATCGGCATCGGTCGCCGCGACCCGCTCGGCCGCTTCCGATGCGCCACCGAAATACAGCCGGGGATGCAGGCGCGCGCCACGCCGCGTGATGCGTGGCACCACGGTCGACCCCTTCACCTGGAAATGCGCACCGTCGAACGTGACATCCTCTTGCGTCCATAGCCGCCGGACGAGCCGCATGAACTCCTTGGTGCGCGCATAGCGATGCGCCTGATCGCCCTCACTGTCGCCATAAGCGGCAAGATTGTCCTGGCCCGAAACGATGTTGATGCGGACCCGCCCGCCGGAAAGCTCATCCAACGTCGCGGCGGCGGACGCGAAATTGGCCGGTCGCCAATAGCCGGGCCGGATTGCGATCAGCGGCTCAAAGGTCGTGGTACGCGCGGTCAGCGCGGCGGCGACCGTAAACGTGTCGGGCCGCCCCCAACCTGTGCCGATCAACGCGCCGTCCCAGCCATGCTGCTCAAGCGCCTCTGCGTGCTGGGAAAGCGTCGCCAGGCTCCAGGAATTCGCGTCGCTCGCGTCGCCGCGATGCCCGCCTTCGACCTGATTGGGGATGTACCAGAGAAATTCAGAAGCGTTTGCCATAAGAACTCCGAGACTAGGGTGCGCAAAAGACGTGGGCAGCCGAGGCTATTTCAGCGCGAAGCCGAGGTGGTTGAGGACGTCGCGCAACACGTCGCGACCAGCGAGCGACTCCGCGCCGCGCACGCGTTGCGATGCCTGCTCGGTCCAGTCGCGCTCCGGCATGGCCTGTTCGCGCTGGAAGCTGCGCAGGCGGTGATCATAGGCCGTGACCGCCGCTGGCGCGTCCGCCTGGCCATAGGTTTCGCGGAACAGCACTGCCTCCTGCGGAAGGCGTGGTTTCACCGATGCAGGCGCGGCAGGATCGGGGACACCGACCGTCAGACCAAACAGCGCGAAGGACTGTGGCGGCAGGCCGAGTTCGGCCGCGACCTCAGCGGGCTTGTTGCGGATGCCCCCGATATAGCAGGTGCCAAGCCCGATCGATTCGAGCGCCACGACCGCGTTCTGCGCCGCAAGCGAGGTATCGACCGCGCCGAGCAGGAAACTTTCGAGATAGTGCAGCGCCGCTGCCGGCGTGCCGACGTGCGCGCCGATCCGGGTCAGGCGGTTGTGATCGACGATCCAGAGGAGAAACAGCGGTGCTTGGAGGATTTGCTTCTGGTTGCCCGCAAGTGCGGCGAGCCGCGCCTTGCGCGCAGGATCCGCGACCGCGACCACACTCCATGGCTGGAGGTTTGAGGAACTCGCAGCGGACTGCGCCGCGGCGACCGCGAGCTCGATCGCGCCATCCGGCACCGCTTCCGCCGTGTAAGCCCGCACCGAGCGATGCGCGAGCAGTGTGTCGAGCGTTGCGTTCCACGCAACGTCCAGCTCGAGCTCCGCGCGGTAACGATCATACAGCAACGCGCCGAGACGTTCGCCTTCGTCGGTCTGCGGATATGCCAGTTCCGAATTGCTCATGCAGCCTTCTCGCTTTCGAGCTTGGGGGTTCCGACTTGCGTCACGAGCGGATGCCGGTCTTCGTGATAGTCCGCGGGCGCTTCGGCGACGCCGAGCAGACGGTGAAGCAGCGCGCGCAACTCGGCGATGCGCTCGCGCCGCGCGATGCCGCTGTCCGGCAGATCGACCGGCAAATCGGCGACAAGCCGTCCGCCGTCGAGCAGGATGATCCGGTCGGCGAGCAGGATCGCTTCGTCGATGTCGTGCGTGACCAGCAGGACCGCGGGATCGTACACATCGGAAAGCCGCCGCAGCAGCGCGTGCATCTGGATACGGGTCAGCGCATCGAGCGCGCCGAACGGCTCGTCCGCCAGCAACAGATCGGGTTCGCGAACCAATGCCCGCGCCAGCGCCACGCGTTGTTGCTCGCCGCCCGACAGTTCATGCGGCCAAGCCCGCTCGCGCCCGGCAAGGCCGACTTCGGCGAGCGCGGCGCGCCCTTTCTCGCGCTGCTCGCGCCCCGAAACGCCCAGCAGGACATTGTCCAGAACACGCATCCACGGCAGCAGCGCGCGTCCTGGAAGATGACCGACAGGCGCTCGGGCAATTCGATTTCGCCTGCCCCTTCGGCTTCATGATCAATCTCGGCAAGCGCGCGCAGCAACGTGCTCTTGCCCGATCCGCTGCGACCGAGCAGCGCGACGAATTCGCCCGGCGCAATGTCGAGATCGATTCCGTTGAGCACGCCCTTGCTGGTGAAGGTGCGCACAAGGCCGCGAATCCGGACCGCGGGCGGATCGGCGCGCGCGCTCATCGGCCAAACGTCCTGCGCCAGCTGAGCAGGCGCCGTTCGACTTGCCGCACCACCGCATCCGAGCCAAAGCCGAGCAATGCGTAGACGACGAGCCCGACCAACATCACATCGGTCTGCGCATAATTGCGAGCGAGCGTGACCATATAGCCAATGCCGCTGGTGGCATTGAGCTGCTCGACCACGACCAGCGCGAGCCAAGACGACGTGACCGCGAAGCGCAGACCGGTGAGAAATCCCGGCAGCGCGCCCGGCACGACGACGGAGCGCAGGAACTGCCAGCGGGTCAGCCGCACGGTTTCAGCCAGTTCGACGAAGCGGATGTCGATCGCACGCAGCGCGTTGTGCGTGTTGATATAGACCGGGAAGAAGACAGCGGTGGCGATCAGCGTGATCTTCATCGTCTCGCCGATCCCGAGCCACAGGATCATGAAGGGGATCAGCGCGAGAATCGGGACGCCGCGTTTGATCTGCACCAGTCCGTCGATGACGTAGCCACCGAGCAGCGACAGGCCGGAAAGCAGGGCGAGCGCAACGCCCGCCGCAACACCGAAGCCAAGGCCGGTCATCGCCCGCCAAGTCGAGATTGCGAGATTCTCTTGCAGCCGCCCCTCGCGAATCAGGTCGATCGCGGTGGTGACCGCGGTCCAGGGCGGCGGTAGGACGCGCGGGTCGAGCCACCCCGTCACCGACAGGATCGACCAATAGAGCAGCAGTAAGGCTGGTCCTAACAGGACACCGTGTCGAGCAGGCTTGCCAAGGCTGAGCCGCTGACTCGGCTGGCGACGCTGGTGCGCTGCGTCCGCCGACGGCGCCTCTGTCTTGGCCAGCGGTGCATGGAGCCCTTGCGAATACGCATTCATGGCTGACGTCCCTGTGCGGATGCGGCGCCGTCTCCGGCGATACTCTCGAAGCGGCGGTCGAAGAGCGTCGTCGCGTCGAGGCGGGGGTGCTTCGTCTCGGGGCCGAGCGTATCGACGGCGGCCTGCTGATAAGCGATCGCCTCGCCCCACCTGCGCGGCACCGAAAATCCGCTGTTATATGCCGCCATCACGCGGGCGTCGGCGATCGGAAGCCCGCGCTTCCCGGCGAAATATCCGCGCGCAAGGTCTTCCGGATGCGAGCTGATCCACGCCTGGGCAAGGCCCCAATACCGAACGAAGACGCGCAGCGCCGCCGTCTTCCCCGCATCCGCGAGCACCGTCTCGGGCACATAGATGCTGCCGCCATCGTCACGGAAGGCTGGGTGCTTGAGGATGCGCGCGCCCCGCGCCCCGAAATCGCGGATATAGCGTTGTGCGACGAGATCGTCCCGGATCGGCGCGGCATCGATCGCGCCGGACGCGAGTGCGTTGGAATAGACGTCGCCGCCGATGCTCGAAGGCAGTTCGACGAGCGTTACGTCCTCGCGGCGGATGCCCACCGCTTTCAGCGTTTCGATGACGACCTGCGCCTGGACCTGGCTCGGGCTGAATGCGATCCGCTTGCCGCGCAGATCCGCCAAGGTCGTTATGTTCGCTTTCGGGGCGATGCCGAACACATAGGCCTGACGGCGCGCGCGATCGGCATATTCGCGAAAGCCGACGATGCGCACTGGGATCCCCATCCATACCGCGTGAATCGGGGGAACGCTCGCGCCAAAGCCGACATCCAGCACGCCGGCATGGAAGGCCTCGGTCACATCCGGCCCGCCGGTGATTTCCGCCCATTCGATGCGGAACGGCAGTTTCTTGTCCCAGCCATTATGCTCGAACACCCAGCGCGTGACCGGATCGCCGACGCGCAGCACGACACCGGGCGGGACGCGATCGGGCAGCGGCATGGCGAACGAAACGGCCGTTTTAGCCTCCGCCGCCCGGCGCGCCGGCGCGAAGACGAAGAGCAGCGCAATCGACACGACCACGAATGTCGCGAGCGCTGTCGACCCTTTGGGCCAGCGAGAGGCAGCGCGGGCCGTCACGCCAGTGCGGGTTCCGCCGGTATCAGCTTCATCTGATCGGCGGGGTAGCGATCCCCGATCGTGGCGCCGCGCGGGAACGCGGCCTCGAGCTCCTCGATCGTTCCTTCGTCGAAGCGGATGTCGCCAGCCGCCCAATTCTCTTCGAGATGGCGGATATGCCGTGTGCCGGGGATCGGCACGACATGCTTTGAGAGCACCCAAGCCAGGCTCACCTGTGCCGGGGTGACGCGGAGCCGCTCCGCCACATCCTCGATCGTGCGGCGGCGCCGACTATTGGCGGCGACCGCGTCCGACGCAAAGCGCGGGTGGATATTGCGGCGATCGTTCCCCTCGACCGGACCGGCCCCTGCCAGAAACCCACGTCCGAGCGGACTGTAGGCAACAAAGCCGATGCCGAGTTCACGCGCGGTGGGAAGGATCTCTACCTCGACCTCGCGGGTCCAGAGCGAATATTCACTCTGCAGCGCGCTCAGCGGGGTGACGGCATGCGCTGCGCGGATCTGCGCGGCACTGGCTTCGGAGACCCCCACCCCCCCGATCTTGCCCTCATCGCGGAGCTGGCCGAGTTCCCCGACCGACTCCTCGATCGGCGTCTCGGGATCGACACGGTGCAGGTAATAGAGATCGATCTGCTCGACCTTCAGCCGGCGCAGACTGGCTTCGACTGCATCGCGCGCCGAAACGCGATGGCCCGTGCCGCCCTGACGATGCGTAAACTTGCTCGCGATGACCAACCCGTCGCGCCGACCCGCGATCGCGCGGCCGAGCAACTCCTCGTTATGGCCGTTGCCATACCCCGTGGCGGTATCGAAGAAGGTGACGCCAAGGTCGATTGCGCGCTGGAGTGTGCGAACGGACTCCGCCTCGTCGGCCTGACCATAGACATGCGAAAGGCCCATCGCGCCAAAGCCCTGCGGGCTTACGTGTAGCGTTCCGATCACAGCCAAGTCGCGTCTCCTTTTCCGTGTTGACCCATCTTGGATCGATGTCCGGCCGGCCGCGATTTAGAAAAACTACGCGCGCAGTCACATTTCCTACCTGTTCAATGGGAATTATCCGGTCGCACAATCCTATCGATTCGATAGGAATTGAATTGGGGGGGTAAGTGCATGAGCCGTTTTGGTTCGATCCGCGTACTGTTGACGACCGTATCCGTGCTCGCGCTGCCCTCGCTCGCGTGGGCGAAAGACGAGCCGAGCGCCACTGGCGAGCGCAGCGCCCCCGACGCCAGCGATGATCAGACCGACGTGGTGGTGACCGCGCGTCGTCGCGCCGAGAACATCAAGGACGTTCCGATCTCGGTGCAGGCGATCAGCGGTGAAACGCTGCAGCGCAAAGGCACGATCGATCTTCAGAGCCTGATCGACCAGACCCCCGGACTGAATTCGACCGGCGGCAACCCGCGCAATTTCTCGGTAACGATCCGCGGCATCGGCTATGCGCCGACGGCGGCGGACGGCCTCGACAATGCGATCGGCGTCTATTTCGATGGCGTCTATCAGGCACGGCCGGGCCAGGTCCTGCAGGATCTGGTCGACGTTCAGAGTTTCGAAGTGCTGCGCGGCCCGCAGGGCACGCTGTTCGGCCGCAACGCGGCGGCGGGCGCGCTGAACATCACCTTCAACAAGCCGAGTTTCACCCCCAGCCAGACATACGAAATCTCATACGGCCGCTATAATTTCGCGCAGGCCAAGGCGATCGTCACCGGCCCGCTAAGCGATACGATCGCGTTTCGCACGGTAGCGTACGGCACGCGGTCCGATGGTTGGATCGCCACGCCGTTCAGGCCGGCGTTTCGCGACGCGGCGCAACAGAAAAACATCTACGCCCCGACCGCGACCGGCGACAGCACGACCGCGGGCACAGGACGCTGGGGTATTCGCCAGCAATTCCTGATCAACGCCGGCGACCTGAAGGTCAACCTTGCCGGCGACATCAACGTGGAGAATGACAGCTCGTCGGGTTTCAGCTCCGGCGGCGGCATCAGCGAAATCTTCGGCCCCGGCAATTGGGGCATCAACACGACGGCGGCGCAACAGGCGAGAGTGACGATCGCCCGGAGCGCACTCAGCCAGCTCACCAATTTCGGCGGCGTGCAGAATTGGAACCTGACCGTCGATCCCCGAACGAATATCACCAACAATTTCAACCAGACGAAAACCACGAACGCGGGTCTTTCCGCCACAATCGACTATGACTTCAGCTGGGCGACGCTGACCTCGATCTCCGCGTGGCGACGCTGGTCGTTCAATCCACCACAGGACAGCGACACCTCACCGCTCGACATTTATCAGAATGTGGCGATCAGCAAGAGCAACCAGTTCAGCCAGGAATTTCGACTGGCCTCCAAGCGCCGCGGCCCGATCGAATGGCAGGTGGGGGCGTTCTTATACTATTCGAAGCTGAAGGATCACTATGTCATCCATCAGTACGGCGCCGACGTAATTCCCTGGTACAACGCCTATAACCGTCTGGCCAACCCGGCGTTCACCCCCATCCCGCTTTCCTTCCGATCGCAACTCACCGGCGTGCAGATCATCGAAGACACCACCGTCGAGAACAGGAATGCGGCGGTCTATGGTCAGGGCACCTGGCACATCACGAAGGCATTGGATCTAACCGGAGGGCTGCGATATACGTACGATCGCAAGAACGGCGCCAGCCCCGTCGATACCAGCCAGTTGCCGACCGTGTTACCGGCCGGAGTGACCACGGCTCAGCTCGCCGCTTTCTATAATGCGATCGACGCGGTTCAGCGAAATTCGGGCGTGGCCTATACGCTGCCCGGCTATCCGACCGCTGTCACCGGTGCCGGCTATACGCTTGGCAGGAGGACCTCGAACGACAATGTGTCGGGCACGGCCAGCCTGTCGTATAAGATCACCCCCAATGTCACGGCCTATATAACCTATGCGACCGGCTTTCAGGCTGGCGGGCTCGATCTCAACAACCGTGCGCTCGATCCGACAGCCCCGAACGTCCAGCCAACGAAAACAAAAAACTTCGAAGCAGGCATCAAGGCCGCTATATTCGACCGGCGCCTGACGCTGGCACTCGCCGCCTACCAGGAGAAGCTCGAGGGGTTTCAGACCTCGATCTCGTACACCTTGCCCAACGGCACCGCGCAAAGAGGCGCGACCAACGTAGGGGACATCCGCGCGCGCGGCTTCGAATGGAGCGTGGCCGCAAATCTGGGGTCGGGGATCCGGTTGACCTTCGATGGCAATTACAATGATGCGATCTACACCCGGGCGCCCTCACTCCCTGCCCCAGCTGAATTGAGCTACAATGGTATTGCGACGATCGACGCCACGGGACAGCGCGCGCCCTATTCGCCCGAATGGGCCCTATCCGTGACACCGTCCTGGGACTTCAAGATCGGGCAACGCTCCGAATTCTACAGTTATGCGCAATATTCCTACACGACCTCGTATGGAACGGGCGTGACCCAATCGATCTACACACTGGTCCCGAACCAATTCAATCTCAACCTGCGTGCCGGGTTGCGGCTGAAGGACGGGCAATATGACATCTCGGTCTATGCGAACAATGCGACGAACGAGCGCAACATCATCTCGCAAGCCCTGCTCGCGGCGCCATCGGGCGCCGGCGTGACGGCCTACCTCGGCCGGACCGTCAACTACAACCAGCCTGCCCGCTATGGTGTGACGCTTAGGGCAAAGTACTGAATCGAACTAAGGTTGAGACGATCTCGTGAGAACTGTGCCGCCTCTGGAGCAAATTGAGTCCGCCTCAGCGACCGAGGTGATCATATGACCCCACGCGGGAACTCTATCGGTGGCGCTCATGAGTGAAGCCAACTCCAGGAGGCGCGCGTCTCGGAACGCCACACGCTGGCGCAATCGCCTCCCCTTGTCACATTATGACCTGCGTCCGCGCTCAAAGGGCGTGCACTACGTCCTCATGAATCCTCTCGACGATGTCGCGGAGCGTCATATTGAGCCCATCGATCGTTTTGGAATCGTCGGCGGGGATCATCGCGACGTCAAGGCTACAGCGGATCGGATCTTTGAGCATGGAACGCTGCTTTGATTGGGCGGCGCGGCTCCTGTCGGATTGCAGGGCGCGTTCCGCGTCCGGTCGGATCGCCTATCACGACCCGACCGTATTTAGCCCTGATAAAGCCATCTCTGGCTCCCGCTCTTGCCCTTTCGTTCAGAATGCCCCGCCGTCGCGCTGCCCGTGAGCGTTGATCGGACCAAAAGGTACATCCCCGCGTATCGTGACCCGTTCCATCCGTCGGCGGGCCGGCCAGTAATCCGCGACCGGATAATGCTGCGTCGCCCGATTGTCCCAGATGGCGACCGCGTTGGGCGTCCACCGGAACCGAACCTGATATTCCGGCACCTTGAACCGCTCGAGCAGATCCGCGAGCAGCTCCGCGCTCTCGGCGTCGTCCATACCGTCGATCCGGCTGGTGAAGCTCGCATTGACGAACAGCACCCGCTCGCCCGTTTCAGGATGCATGCGCACAATGGGATGGTGCTGCGACGGAAACTCGGCGGCGATCGCGGCGCGTCGATCGGGCGCGACGCGGTCGCCGAAGTCGAACAACAGATCGTGCGTCGCGGTGCGCCCCTCGATCTTCGCCTTCACCGCATCGGGTAGCCCGGCATAGACCGCGGCGGCATCGGCCCAGAGCGTGTCGCCACCGATCGCCGGAATGTCGCGCGCCCGCAACACCGCCCCCATCGAGGGCGCCGCGCGGAACGTCACATCGGCATGCCACTTGTCGAGCGTCTGGAACCGATGGTTGCCCGCGCTGTCCTCGACGCGACCCTCCGATCCTTGGATATCGAGAATTTCGGGATAGCCCGGCACATGCTTGATGACCGGATGCCCTTCGAGATCGCCCCAAACGCGGGCCAGCGCGAGATGCTGGTCGTGGTCGAGATCGAGGTCGCGAAAGAACAGGACCTTGTGCCGCAGCAAAAGCCCGCGCAGCGCCGCCGCCAGGTCTGCCGCGATCGCTCCGTCGATGCGCAACCCGGCGACCTCCGCGCCCAGCACAGGACCGCACGGCGCGACGGATAGACCTACGGCAGCTATCGCAGTCGCCGAAACCCGTGTTTCCCGTTCGATATCAGCCACAGCAATCCTCCAACGACAATCAGCACACCGAGCCGCGCGAGCTCGGCCGAAGCAGCAACCAGCAGTGCACCGCATGCCGCGATGACGCAGGTGGCGATGCCCACGCCCAGCGGCAAGCCAAAGCGCGCGTCCGGCGCATCGTGCTGGCGTCGAAGACGCAGCAGCGCCGCCGCGCAGCCCATGAAGATCAGCAGGCGCGAAGCGCTCGACGCAGCGATCGTGGTGACGAAATCCCCGCCCAGCGCGAGCACGATCGCGACAGTCCCAGTTGTCAGGATCGCGATGTCGAGCGTGCGTCGGCGCGGCGCGAGCCGCCCGAACAGCGTGGGCAGTTGTCCGCCCTCCGACAGCGCCAGGATGAGGCGCGGCGCCGTGATCCAATGGCTGACCAGCGTACCAAGCACACACGGTCCGGAAACAGGGTGTCGAAAAGCCGATCGATGCCATATCGACGAGTCACGACACACTCCATCTTTGGCGCGTGCCCTCTTCAAACCGGAGGCCCTCTCGCGCCGAGTCCCGTACCGCTGCGACGCTACCCAAAGGCGCACGATGTCGAAGACACCAACGCTCTGTCCGAAATTGCCGCGAACAGTTCAAAATGCGGGCAGCACCGCACCGTGATAATGGTCGATGATGAAGCGTCGCGTCGCCGGGCTGCGCAATGCGGCGATCAGCTTGACGACGCGCGGATCCTTGTCGCCGCCCGGGCGGCCGACGAGAAAGTTGACGTAAGGCGATTTCGCATCCTCGATCAGCAGCGCATCACGGACGGGATTGAGCTTGGCGTCCAGCGCGTAATTGGTGTTGATCAGCGCCAGATCGACTTGATCGAGCACGCGCGGCAGCGTGGCCGCCTCGAGCTCCTTAAATTGCAGACCCTTGGGATTGGCAAGCACGTCGCGCAGCGTCGCCATGGGTTGGCGGGATCGCGCAGCCCGATCAACCCCGCCTTCTGCAACAGCAAGAGCGAGCGCCCACCGTTGCTAGGCTCGTTCGGAATGGCCACCGTCGCACCCTGCGGCAACGGCGCCAGGCTTTTTACCTTGCGTGAATAGCCGCCGAGCGGTTCGACATGGACGCCGGCGAAGGCGATCGATTTGGTGCCGCGCGACGTGTTGAATTGGTCGAGATAGGGCTTGGTCTCGAAATAGTTAACGTCAATCTGCTTTTGGACGACTTGCAGATTGGGCTGCACATAATCGCTGAACACGCGGATCTGCAGATCGACCGCGCCCGACCGAACCATTGGTGTTGAGCAGCGCCGAGGTGTGCGCACGCACGCCGTTGATCAGCACGAGCGTCTGGTCGGGCGACAGGCCGCGCAGCGTCGCCGGGCGGATCGAATCGGTGCCGTCGACCGCCGCGGAGCGCGGGAAGTCGATCGACGGGACGATCGCGGCGAGCGAGGCGCCGATCTCGGTCGTGCCCTGATGCTGCAGGCTGGCGGCGCTGAGCACGTCGATCGGCGAGCTGCTGTCGAGCCGCGACCGGCCGCGACCGCGCGTGCCCGTGATGACGATGTCGGCGCCTTCAGCCGGCGTTTGCGAAGCTGCGGTTTCCTCTGAGGGTCCCCC
>NZ_JH584241.1:250991-372034 GCF_000241485.1 Sphingomonas sp. PAMC 26605 | reverse complement strand
CCTCGGCGGGTACGGAAATCGGTGCGCTCTGCGCTGCTGCGGCCTGAGCGGAAAGGAGCGCAATCGGTGATGTTGCGAGCGCGAGTATTGCCTTGAGGTTACCCATAAGATTACCCTTTTTTATTTACATGACATTTTTTGACAGCGCTCACGCTGGCGGCGCCTGCGCCAAAACCGGGGGATTGCCGAGAGTTTCGCCAATGAGTCCGAAGAAGGCCCGGCTCGCCGGGATGCGCGCGGCATCCCATTCGGGGTGCCATTGCACCGCGAGCACGTCACCACCGCAAGGTCGCGCGGAAAACGCCTCGATCAGTCCGTCGTCTGCAGCGCGGGCCTCGATGTGCAAGCCCTCGCCGAGCCGATCGATGCCTTGTCGATGCACCGAATTGACCGTCAATCGCGACGCATCGGTGGTGCGTGCGAGCAGGCCGCCAGCGAGGAGATCGACGTCGTGATGATGGTCGAACAGATCCTCGTAAGCGATCGGCCCGCTGGCCCCGCGATGGTGATGATCGGGCATTGCATCGGTCAGCGTCCCGCCGAACAGCACGTTGAGTTCCTGCAAGCCGCGGCAAATGCCGAACACCGAGCGCCCCGTCTCGATCATCCGCGCGGCAAGCTCTAGCGCTACCGCATCGCGCTGTTCGTCGAGCGGGCCAGTGTCGGCCTCTGCGACGCCGTAGCGCATACCTGCGACATTCGAGCGCGAGCCGGTCAGCAGCAGCCCGTCGAGCCTGCTGGCCAGCGCGATCGCGTCGCACGCGCTGGCGACCGCCGGGATCAGCACGACGGTGACGCCGGCATAAGTCACCAGCGGTTCGATGAAACGGGTCGCCACCGCTTGGATCGGACGCTCGGACACTTCATTGCAGCACAGCACCCCGATGACCGGACGCGCCGCGCACGGGCGCGGCTCGAAGCGGCGCCGGTCGAAGACGCTCATGCCGGGCGCCCGCGCAAGACTTCGTGCAGATTGAGCGCGGCGTCACCGGCGAGGATCGCGGCCGTCGGCTGCGCAACGACACTGCCGGGCGCGACATCTTCCAGCAGCCAGACATTGCCGCCGATCGTCGCACCCCGCCCGATCGTCACGCGGCCGAGGATCGTGGCGCCGGCATAGATCACGACGTCGTCCTCGATGATCGGGTGACGCGCGTAGCGCCCGCGTGGCTGCACGTTAGTCGTCCCGAGGGGGCTGCGCGCGCCGAGCGTGACGTGCTGATAGAGCTGGACGCGCGCGCCGATGATCGCGGTCTCGCCGATCACCACGCCGGTGCCGTGATCGATGAAAAAGCTCGGTCCGATCGTTGCACCCGGGTGTATGTCGATCCCGGTCCGGGCATTGGCGATTTCGGAAATGATCCGCGCGACGATTGGCGCGCCGAGTTGGTAGAGTTCGTGTGCCAGCCGGTAATGCAGAACGGCAAGCGCGCCGGGATAGCAGATCAGGATCTCATCGACGCTGCGCGCCGCCGGATCGCCGAGGAAGGCCGCCTCTACATCGCTATCGATCAATTCCCGCACGGCAGGCAAGGTGGTGGCGAACAGCCGGACAATCGTCGCGGCCTGGTCGCGCTCGAACGGTTCGTCCGCCTCGGCCTGCCAATAAGCGAATTCGCGCGCGATCTGGATCTGCAGCTCGGTGAAGGCACGGTGCAATTGCCCCGCGACGAAGCCGTCGAGCGCGGCCTCGGACCCTCGGTACACGCCGATCCGCTGCGGAAACAGCGCAGCCGAGAGATGTTCGACGATCTGCGCCACGGCGGCTTGCGAGGGGAAGCGCTCGGCGCTGTGGCGGCCGGTCTGGCGCTGCCGCCACGTATCCCGCACCGTACGCAATCCGGCCACCGTGGCGACCATATCTACCGTCGGCAGCGCAGCCTCGGTTACGGCGCGTTCGCTCCGGGCGAGGTCCGGCGCGGTATCCATCGGGCTGAGCGGCATGAGATCCTCCTTCGATCGACGACCATATCCCACGGCGCAGATAGGAATTGATGCGAAGAAATGGTTTGGGCATTTAAAGACGGCATCACCGCGCGTTCGATCAGCGCAATTCCGGGTAGCCGGCGACGACCGCGTCGATTTCGAGCGCGCGGATCGGCGCGTAGCGCTCGGTCCCGCCAGACGTGATGGCCGTCAGGAAGAGCGTCGCCCGGGTTTCGGCGAGCCCAGGATCTTCGGCGACCTGCGCCAGGGCGACACGCAAGGCAGCCACGGTTTCGATCGGCGTGGCCCGCGCCGTTACGAAGGGCGGCGTGGCGGACTCGGTGGTGCTGGCAAGAATGCGCAGGGCCGCGGTGGCTTCGGGCCCGTCGCGCTGGACCGCCGCAAAGGTCACGCTGTCGATCGCCGCAATATCGGCATCGCCGCGCACGATCGCGGCGATGCTCGCGCGGTGCGATCCCGTCTCGGTGACGCTCGCGAAAAAGCGTCCGCCAGCCGCGATCGGTGCGATCGTGGCGCGCAGCAAATTCATGCCGGTGTTCGAATCGAAGCCATTGATCGCGGCGCGCCTGTCCCGATACGTGTCGAGCGTCGCGGCATCGTCGTGCCGCGCGACCAGAAAGCTGCGGTGGACGCCCCCTTGCGCGCCCGGAACCTCGTAGACCGGCGTGCCAAGCACGCGCAGCGCAAGGGTCGTATCGGTCACCAGCGGATAGCCGCAGACCTGCCCGAACAACAGCTCGGGAGCGTGCAGCACGGCCGACAGACTGCGGCTCCGCTCGAGGTCGAGCGGAACGCCGCTGATCCCGCGGGCGCGCAGGATGCGCGCGATTTCACGCCACAGTCTGTCGTTCGCGGCCTGCTGCGGGCCGTGATCGTACATGCCGAGCGAGGCGATGCGCCGCGTCACGCGGGTTCGCGATGCGCGGGATGGAGCGGCTGATCGTGCCCGTGCAATGCGAAGCGCCGCACCACGTCGCCATAGCCGTCATAGAGGATCGCGCCCTGGTCGATCAGCCGCGCACGGTTACGGCGGTGATAGGCCGGCAGATGATACCAGGCGAGCCCGGGTCGCTCATGATGCGCCGCATGGAGATTGTTGTTGAGGAACAGCAAGCCGAACACCCCGCCCTGCTCGACCGTTGCCGCGCGTCCCGGTGTGGTCGTCTCGGCCCGGTGCTCGGCATGCCCGCGCAAGGCGGTCAGCGCCATGCCGGGGTAGACGAAGCACAGCGCATAGGTCGCAAGATCGAGCTCGACATGATCGAGCCACGCCACCACCAGCGCGACCGCAGCCAGATGCGGCGCCCAATCCCGCAGCACGACAAGCGGATCCGTGCCTGCCCGGCGTGCTTCGGCGAACAGGAAGCGCAGGATCGTGGTCGGCGGCCCGAGCAGCATGTGGCCGAGCAACGTGGTCTGCACGCGCGCCGCCAGCCACGCGAGTCCGTGGTCACGATCGACATAGCGCGATTCGGGATCGAGCAGCGGATCGGTGATGGCCGGGCTTGCGTGATGTGCGACATGGCTGCGCCGATACAGCGCATAGGGCAGCCAGAGCGAGAGCGGCACGAAGCCGATCGCATGATCAAGCGGCGCCACGCCGGTGGGATGGCCGTGAATCGTCTCGTGCTGGAGCGAGCCGTGCCATGCCAAGGTCGAGCCGCCCAGCACAGCCAGAACAGGCAGCGGGAGTGCGCCATGCCAGAACGTGAGGGCGAGCCAGCCTGAATAGACCGCCAGCGTCACCGCCAAGGTCGGCCAGTCGGGCGAGCGGCGCAGCCCGGAATCGTCAGCGGCGAACGGTTTAGCCATGAACAGGTAATCCTCGGCCAGGAAGAGCAGTTTTTAAAATCTACTGATCTAGTAGGATATGCAACGGTGCGCATCTTGGCGGGCGCGAAGATTTGCTTTTTCAAAGCCGAGTGCGAAACAGCAGCAGATGCGTCGAACATGGCGAGCGGCGCACGCGTTCGGATTTTCGCTCCGTCGATCGGACAAACAAAAGGCCCGGCAACATGTGCCGGGCCGCGAGTTTACGCTAGGGAGCAACCTGGCGATTCATCAAAACTGGGTAGATTCACCAACCCCGTCATAGCGCGTTGGTCGTGACAGCGGTTGCGTTGCTGGTGGTTTCGAGATCCGAAACATTGCCCTTGGCCGCATTGCCGCCGCCAAGCTCGTCCGATGCGCTCGCATTTTCGGTAATGGTCTCGTTGAGCGTCGTTTCCGAAACATTGTCGCTCGGCGCGGTCTTAGCGCAGGCGGTAACCGATAATGCCAGAGCGGCGAGAAGCGGCAGGGCAACGATCTTCTTCATTTCTGAACTCCGTGATGAAACGGAAGCCGAGCATTATCTCGCTCGCCCCCACCGGATTAATCTCTACTATTCGATGGGAGTTAAACTCGTAGTTTTTCCTGTGGGGATTGAAAGTTTCTCTTTCGGCCACGGCGCGTCAAATCGGCGCTTGAAAACCAGTCGTGCGCTTGCGTCGTCCTGATGACCGCAGTTCGCCACGCGAAGCTGCAACGGGTCGCCCGGCCCGCTAGAGTCCCTCGGTCACCCAATGCGCGTTGGACAGGTGTCTGGCCAGCGTCCAGGCCTGGGTACGGATGTCGGGCACCGCGACGATTTCCCAAAATGCTCCGCGCGTCATCGGACCGAGCGCGAACAGCCGGTCATTTACGCGACCGTGCGCCGTGATCGTTCGCATCCCGGCGTCCACGTCGATCCCCAACCGCCCCGTGTCCTCGCGGATCGATCCGCGCGCGACCAAGGCCTGGAGAATCGGTTCGTTCGCTTGGAGAAGATCGCCCTGTGGCCCGGTGCAGTTGATGATGCGCTGTACGAGGAGTTGCTCGCGAGCGTCTTTTCCCCGCGGGGTCCAATGCACCGTCACCCCGTTTGCGCCATCTTCGGTACCGGCGATCCTGCCAGCCAAGACCTGAAGTCGGCCACTCGATCGCAGAGCCGCGATCCGCTTGGCGACTTGTGGGGCAAGCCGATGGCGATGGATGTCCCACCACGGACGGGCATGGCGGATGAAACGCGCGCGGTCCTCATCCGATGCTGCGCGCCACATATCCTGCGTAAACGGGCGCAATTCGTCGATCGCATTCCGCCATCCGATTTCAGCGCCCCGCGCGCGCAATTGACTTGTCAGGCGTGACAGCTGCGTGGTCGGGCGCTCCGTGATGCGGACCCACGGCGGCCCCGGCGCATGCGCCAGCGGTACGAGCCCTCTTCTGGACAGGGCGATGATCCGACCCGTAAACCCTTTCGCCTCCAGCGACAGGGCGACATCGACCATGGTCAAACCGGTACCGACGACCAGCACGGAGTCGTCGGGCCCCAGGCCGTCGGTTGCTCCCGAGCTCCAACAATTGCCAACATACCGATTTTGACCGATTGCCGCGACGACGACCCCGCTCGGCGGGTGCGGCGGCAGGTTCCCGAGAGCGAGTACAGCTGCATCGGCATTCACTCGATCGCCGTTCGCCAGCCGAATGCTCTTTGCGTCCTCCGTGATGTCGCATGCGTCGCCGCGCAGAACCGTAAGGCGCCCGGGCGACTGCCTTACGGCGTGCTCGAGCAACGCGCGCAGATAGTCGCCATAGACAAGGCGCGGCACAAAGGCGTCGGCGGCCGCGCCGATACCTTGCGCATCAAGCCAGCGCACGAAATGATCCGGATCGTCGGGAAACGCGCTCATGTTCGAGGCACGAACGTTGAGCAGATGCTCGGGATGGGCCGCCCCGTACGCCAGCCCGGTCCCGGGTTCCGCCAATCGATCGATCAGCGTCGCACGCGGGCCATCATGGCGAACGAGGTTGATCGCCATGAGCGAGCCGGAAAACCCGGCCCCAACGATTGCGACATGATCAATCACGAGATGCGATACGCCATGAAAGCCACGAGAAGAGGGAGCCGATCCCTAACGACCATTTGCCGCATCCAATTCCTATCATTGCGATAGATTATATCCCTAGCAGGCAAATCCGATCGCGTCGCGACCGGAAATCCGGAGATCGCATGCAGATCGGAACGAACGTACTGGCGTGCCGGTTTCCAACGCGTCACAGCGCGATCAGTGGCACCCATTCCAGAAGGATCGCCCGCTCCGACGCCGCCGAACGTCGGCTGGGCCAAAAGGTGCATCCCCGCATAAAAGCTCTGTCACAATCCCGGTCACCGGGCACCACTCACCTGCAGCACGATCCCCACCACCGATGCAGCCCCGAGCGTCGCGAAGATGCCGAGCTTCAGCCGGAACATCGCAACGATCGCGGCAGCCGCGATCCCGAGCGCCCAGGGGTCGACGCTCGCCAGCACGGGCAGGTCGATCCGGACCGGCCCCGCCGTAAACGGCCGCACGGTCCGAAAGAGCGTATGAATCGCGAACCACACCGCCAGGTTGAGCACCACGCCGACCACCGCTGCGGTGATCGCGGACAGCGCGCCCGACAGCGCCACGTTGCCACGCATCCGTTCGATGAACGGCGCACCGAGAAAGATCCACAAAAAGCACGGCACGAACGTCACCCAGGTCGCCAGCAAACCGCCCAGCGTCCCGGCCAGCAGCGGCGACAACATCCCCGGGTGGCGATACGCGCCGAGGAACCCGACGAACTGGAGCACCATGATCAGCGGCCCGGGTGTCGTCTCGGCCATGCCGAGCCCGTCGAGCATCTCGCGCGCAGTGAGCCAGTGATACTGCTCGACCGCCTGCTGCGCGACGTAAGCGAGCACGGCATAGGCGCCGCCGAAGGTGACGACCGCCATGGTCGAGAAGAAGGTCGCGATCTGGGTGAAGACGCTGCCTTGCCCCAGCAGCACCAGCAACGCGGCGACGGGTGCCAGCCACAGCACGAGCCACATCCCGGCCTGCTGCACCGACTGGCGGATCGTGGGGTTGGCATGCGCCGGCAAGGCCGCGCCGAGCAGCGTATCGTCATCCGCGACGACCGCAACCTTGCCCGACGCATGCCCCCCGCCGATCCGGAAAGCCGGCATGTCGGCGTGGCCGCCAAAATACCCGACCAGCCCCGCGCCCAGCACGATCAGCGGGAACGGCACGCCCAGAACGAAGATCAGCCCGAACGCGGTGGCCGCGAGCGCGCGCATCACGCCGTTGCGCAGCGCGCGGCTCCCGATCCGCACCACCGCCTGCGACACGACCGCGAGGACCGCGCATTTCAGCCCGAAGAACAGCCCCGCGACCATCCCGACCTGCCCGTACAGCACATAGATCCAGCTGAGCGCCATGATCGACACCGCCCCCGGCAGCACGAACAGCGTCCCCGCGACGATCCCGCCGCGGGCCCGGTGCAGCAGCCAGCCGATATAGGTCGCGAGCTGCTGCGCCTCCGGCCCCGGCAACAGCATGCAATAATTGAGCGCGTGGAGAAACCGATGCTCGCCGATCCAGCGTTTCTCCTCGACCAGGATGCGGTGCATCACCGCGATCTGACCGGCGGGTCCGCCGAACGACAGCGCCGCAATCCGCAGCCACACCCAGAAGGCTTGCCGAAGCGTCACCGGCGCGGGGCGCGGCATCGGTGCGGCTGTGCCGTCCGCCAGTGTGCTCATGCCGAGACCTTGGGGCGTGCCGCCTTGAGGTGATGCGAAACCCAATGATGCGTCTCGCCAGTCGCGTCGCGGCACCAGCGATCCAGCAGTCGCCCGGCGTCGCGTTTCTCGGGAGCGATGGCATCGATCGCGGGCATGAAGCGCCCTCCGGTACAGCAAGGACGCGATGCTTCGGCTGTCGCCTCACGGGGAGATCGCTGGCCCCATCGGCGTATTGAGCAATGCACCGGCGCCGGTGTCAACTCCGCCCTGAAAGCAGCCCCCGGCGAACAGCGCCATGCCCCGCTCCGGCTGACGAGACGGGCACCACCGCCCATCCCGGTTGCCAATCGCGACCGCGACCGACAAGACGATCGGCAGCTTGTGGTCGCACGGCAACCGGCGGAGCCGCCGCATTCGACGATCGCTATCGAAGGAACCGCGACAATGCTGGGCTGGATCCTGTTTCATCGCGCGCTTGACCCGGCGTTGCCCGAAGTGCCCGAAATCTTCCGTTTTCAGGAAGCCGCCGCGGCCATGGGACTCGATCTGCAGATCCTCCACCCGCACCATTTCGATCTGGTCGTCGGCGCGGATGAGGATTGGGCGGTGAAGTATCAGGGGAGCCCGATCGCGCGACCCGATTTCGTCCTCTGTCGCAGCGGTGCCGAGACCGATTATTTCACCCTGGCGCTGCTCCGCCATTTCGAACGCCGCAACATTCGTCTGGTGAATGGCCCGGTTGCGATCGAACTCGTCGCGGACAAGTTGCACAGTCTGCAGGCCTTGGTGCGGGCAGGGCTGCCGGTCCCGCGAACAATCCTCGGCAAGTTCCCGGTGGATATCGAGTTGGTCGAGCGCGAACTGGGCTTCCCCGTGATCGTCAAGACGCTGAAGGGGACGCGCGGAACCGGGGTGCTCAAATGCGAAAACCGCAGCCAGTTCGAGGATCTGGCAGGGCTGCTGGAAAGCGCCGAGGCGCAAGCCGATTTCGTGATGCAGCATTACATCCGCGCCAGCCACGGGCGCGACGTCCGCGTCCTCGTGGTCGGCGGCCGGGTCGTCGCGGCGATGGAACGGCGATCGCTCACCGGCGGGTTCAAGTCGAACGTGTCGCTCGGCGGGGTCGGGATCGCTTATAACCCGCCGCGGGAAATGGCCGAGCTGGCGGTCCAGGCGGCGGATACGCTCGGCCTCGACGTGACCGGCATCGACATTCTGTTCGATGAAACGGGCTATCGCATTTGCGAGGCGAACTCGGCACCCGGGTTCCAGGGGCTCGAGCGGGCGTGCGGCGTGGACGTGCCGTCGAGCATCCTCGAATGGATCGTCTCCACCCAAGCGTCGGCCATGACAGCACCCGTCACCGGCGAGAATGACGCGCTGGTCGCTTTGGTGTTCGGGGGCCGCAGCGGTCTTCGCACGATCAGCGACAGGAGCCCCACCTACCGGCGCTTCGCCGGTTCGGTCGGCGCGCGCCTGATCGCGGTGGGACTTCGCGCGATGGCGCAGTCGGCGGTTCCGCCGGCCTTTATCGACCGCAAGAGCAGCACCACCCTGGGGCTGCGGACGTTGTTTGCGGGGAGGATCACCACCCCGCTCGCCGCCTTCGACGAGACCGAGCAGGAGCGCGCCTTGCTGATCACGCTGGCCGTGTCGATCTGGGCGGCGGTACTGCCGTGGCTGGCGGGGGCTGGCCCCGCCATCAGCGGTGTCCTGTCGATGCTCGCCCTGCTGTTCCCGATCGTCTTCCTGCTCACCGCGCCGATCGGACGCCTTCGCGGCGCCGCCCGGCCCCAACATGGAGGACCGCGCGCATGATCGATTTCAGCGCGATCTCCTGGCGCGATCTCGCGCCGTTCGTCGCGATCGGGTTCCTGGCGCAGGTGGTGGACGGTACGGTGGGCATGGGGTTCGGCGTGATGACGAACAGCCTGCTCGTCGCGCTCGGCCTGCCCGGCCCGGCTGCTTCGGCTGCGGTTCGCACCGCGGAGAGTTTCACCAGCGGGATTTCGGGGCTCAGCCACGCGCTTCAGCGCAATGTCGACTGGTCGCTGTTCGGCCGGCTGGTGATCCCCGGCATCGCGGGTGGCTTTATCGGGGTGTGGATCTTCACCCATGTCGGGATCGCGCTGATGCGCCCGGTGGTGCTGGTCTATCTCGCCGCGGTCGGATCCTATCTCCTCTGGCGCGGTCCGCGCCGTCCGCAGACGTTCCGCCGGACGCGCCTGGTCGGAACGGTCGGGTTCCTCGGCGGGATGCTCGACGCATCGGGCGGCGGCGGTTGGGGGCCGATCGTGACCGGCAATCTGCTGTCGCAAGGCGCGAACCCACGCTCGGTGATCGGGACCGCCAATGCGGCAGAGTTTTTTGTCACTGTCACCGTGCTCGCGGCGTTTATCGGGACGCTTGGCCTGCAGTCGGTGACGATCGCCGCAACGGGTCTGGTCATCGGCGGCGTGGTCGCTGCACCGATCGGCGCCTATCTCGTCAAACGGCTTGCCCCCAGGACGCTGATCGTCGGCGTCGGCGGCGCGCTGGTCGCGATCGCGCTGTTCGGCCTGCTGGCGCTCATCTTCGCACCGATTCCGACCTTTCCGAGGTTCTGATCCGCGCCGCCCGCACAGCGGCTGAGAACGCGGGCTACACAGCGTCCAAATATCGATCCAAAATGAGTGAGGCCTATCGTGGATCACCCGCGCACATCGAGGCGCTATGGAGCGGTAACGTGCTGCGCGTGTGGCAGGCGGCGATCGACGCACGCAGCCGTACGTATCGCCCGAAGCTGTCGTAACGCCGTCGCGGCTCAGCTGCCGACGGCAATCTCCAGAAATGCGCTGACGCGGTCGTCGTCGCTCGTCACAACGTTTAAGCGCAGATAGTCTCCCCAGGTTCCGCTCGTACTCGACACGTTTCCCGGCGCGAGCACGATATCCTCGTCCAGCGCGGTCCGCGCGAGCGCCGCCGCCGGGCAATCGCGCCCAGACGAACAACCCCGTCGCCGGGTCGATCCACGGTTCGAGCCCGACGTCGCGCAACCGGCGTAGCGTCCGTGCCCTCGCACGGGCCACCCCCGGCAGCATGGGTTGGACGTGGCGATCCTGCGAAGGCGGTCGGTGTTTGGACACGGTCTTTGCCTCCAGCTTCAACCCGATCGCCGGACCAGGCTATCGCTACACAGGGCATCCCGAAGAAGCCGACGCCTTCCGCCGCAGCTTTGCCCCCTTACGCGCGCTGCCGTGCAACATCCTCCTGACGCCGCACCCCGGGCAGTCCGACGGCGATGTGAAAGCGCGCAAGCTGGGGGTATCGCGAATCCCTAATCCGTTTATCGACAGCAAAGCCTGCCGAATTTATGCTGAAACCTATGCGGCCTTGTTCGAGAAGCGGATGGCGGACGAGAAGGCCGGCCGGGCTAAATAGTTCGATCGTCGAGTTGAGGGGATACGACCCAATAGGCGATACTCGGACCGGCCTGCCTGCTTCCCGAAAACCGCCGCTCATTCATGTTCCGGTTTTAACCGCTTCTCGGTTGCCATGGCGCGTGCGGGGAGGTGCCTGCTCACCTTCGTCTCGAGCAGCCGGACCAGCTCCGGCTGCATGAACGCAAAATTGTCCGGCACATCGAGGCAAATCACGCGCTTGCCTGCCAGAGCTGCCCGAAAATGACGCTGCAGCTTGCTCCGATGCGTCTTCTCCATAACGAAGATCAGGTCCGCCCAGCTGACCAGTTCAGCCGTGAGCGGGTTCTCGGCATCATGGTTGGTCCCGGCGGAGTCTACCTCGAGATCTTTTCGACGCGAGAACACCTGCTCGGCGGTAGGGCTTCGCAGCTTGTTCTGGCTACAAACAAACAGGACCGTTCGGACGCGCGCGCTCAAGCCGCCATCAGCCAGTGATGGCTCGTTTCTGTATCCATGGCTGCCGCGTGGTATTGCCCCGCGAGCGACCTCAGGCCGTGATATTCCGTGTTGTTTTTGACAGGAATGCGCGAATCCGCGACGTCCGGCCGATAGTCACCCCAAGGGTAGTCGTTAGGCAAACAGGGAAAGACGCATTCTGACCATCGGCGCCGGCAGCCCCTCACACTTCGCTGCAATCGATTGTTGTCATGCCGCTGTGGTCACGGTACGAGGGCTGCACAGACGCTGTTTCAACGGCATGTGGAGAGAGGATATCCCGATGCGTGCCGCGAATGACAAGCCTCGCCTGAGCATGGTCCGTATCATCCAGATGAACCTCGGCTTCCTAGGGCTCCAGTTCAGCTTTGGGCTGCAACAGGGCAATATGGCGCCGATTTACAGCTATCTCGGCGCATCGGAGGCATCGCTGCCGCTGCTGCAATTGGCAGGGCCGATGACGGGTCTGCTCGTCCAGCCGCTGATCGGCGCCTTGTCGGATCGCACGACGTCGCGCTTCGGGCGGCGCACGCCGTATTTCATCGCGGGCGCTGTGTTGTGCTCGGCCGGACTGCTGCTGATGCCTTTTTCCGCATCGCTGGCGATGGCGGTGTCGCTGTTGTGGATCCTCGACGCGGGCAACAACATCACGATGGAGCCCTACCGCGCCTATGTATCCGACCGCCTGCCGGAGGATCAGCACGAGATCGGCTTCCTCACCCAGTCGGCTTTCACCGGGCTCGCGCAGATGCTCGCCTTCCTGACCCCGACGCTGCTGGTCGCAGCGGGCATGAACCAGGATTGGGTCGATGCGCATCACATCCCGTATACCGCCCGCATCGCGTTCCTGACCGGGGCGGTGCTGTCGCTCGCGACGATCCTCTATTCCGTGCGCAGTGTCCCCGAGCTGCCGCTGGACGCCGCCGAGCGCGCGCGGATCGCTTCCGAACCCGGCGGGCTCGGCGCGGCGCTGCGCGAGATCGCCGCGGCGATCCGCGACATGCCGGTCGCGATGCGCAAGCTCGCGCTGATGAGCCTGTTCCAATGGTATGCCATGCAAGCCTATTGGAATTATGTGATCTTCTCGATCGGACGGTCGGTGTTCCAGACCGCCGACCCGAACAGCTCGGGCTTCCATTCGGCGGTGCTGACCAATGGCGAGATGGCGGCTTGGTACAATGGCGTCGCCTTCCTCGCCGCCTTCGCCCTCGTGCCGATCGCGCGCAAGATCGGGGCGGCGGCGCTGCATGCCGCCTGCCTCGTGCTCGCCGGAATCGGCATGCTGTGGCTGCCGCACGTCACGCAGACGGCCTGGCTGTTCGTCCCCGCGATCGGCATCGGGATCGGCTGAGCGAGCATGATGGGCAATCCGTACGTGATCCTCGCCGGATCGATCCCGCCCGAGCGCACCGGAGTCTATATGGGCATCTTCAACATGATGATCGTCATCCCGATGCTGCTGATCGCGATCACCATGCCACTGTACTACGGGCCGCTGCTCGGCGGCGATCCGCGCAACGTGCTGACGCTGTGCGGCTGCCTGTTGTTCGCCGCGGCGGCGTCGGTGTGGTGGGTGCGCGCGCGGAACACCGAAGACCTGCAGGTTGGCGCAACGCGGCATTCGTAAGCAATGCGAAATACCGGATTGAGAGACGAGGCGAAGGCGATGGTTACGAGTATCTGGACGCGTACGGCGGTCGCTGCGATCGGCGCCGAGGATGCGCGGCTGCACGTGCTGCGCGAGGCGGCGATCGGCCCGGTGGTTGCCGGGCTCGATCTGTGGGACATGTGGCAGATCGAAGATGCCACGGGCGCGACGCTGGCGCGCCACGGCCGGACCTATTGGTTTTTCCTCGCCGTCCCGCGCGCGGGCGATCCCGAATTGCGGCACGACCACGCGCGCATCCATCTGCTCAGCCACGGCGGCGATGGCTGGCGTGACCACGGCTCCGCTTTGCCCGACGGTGCGACGCCGGGGAGCCGCGAATGGTCAGGCTCTGCGCGACTGGCGCCCGACGGCGAGACGCTGACGCTCTATTTCACCGCCGCCGGCGACCGCCAGGGCGGCCCGCGCTTCGCGCAGCGGCTCTATGCAATTCGCGGGCGGCTCGTCATCGATCCCGATAGCGCGCGCTGCGACGATTGGAGCACGCCGGTCGAGACGGTCGTGGCGGACGGGCATTGGTATGCTTGCGCGGATCAGGATGCGCCGGTCGATGGCGGGATCCTCGGATTTCGCGATCCGGGGTATGTCCGCGATCCCGCCGATGGGCAGGAATATCTGCTGTTCACCGGTTCCGCTGTCACCGACGGAAAGACCGGCGTGATCGGAATTGCCCGGCGCGATGCCGCTCAGTGGACGCTGCTGCCGCCGCTGCTCGAGGCGCCCGACGTCAACAGCGAGCTCGAGCGCGCGCATGTCATCGTGCGCAACGGGCGTTATTATCTGTTCTGGTCGACCCAGGGTCGGCGCTTCGCCGAGGGTCTCGTCGCACCGACCGGCCTCTATGGCATGGTCGCGGATCAGTTGCTCGGCCCGTACCGGCCGGTGAACGGCACCGGTCTGGTCGCGGGCAACCCCGAGCAGGCGCCGTTCCAGGCCTATTGCTGGTGGGTGACAGCAGAAGGCGATGTCGCGAGCTTCATCGATTATCCCGGATCTGACGATCCGCACGCCGCGACCCCCGAGGCGCGGCGCGCCCGGTTCGGCGGCGTGGCGGCGCCGTTCTTCCAGCTGCGTTTCGACGGTGATGCGGTGACGATCGGCTGAGGTGCGCCGCGCGCGCGATCAGGCGGTCTCGCGCAGGATCAGCTCGGGCACCATCTGCACCGATGGCACATCCTCGCCCGCCATTCGCGCGAACAGCGCGTCGACCATATGGCGCGCACCGAGCACGAGATCCTGCCGGACCGTCGTCAGGCGCGGCGCGACCTGCTCGGCGAGCGGCAGATCGTCGAACCCGGTGACGGGCATCATGTCGGGCACCGAAACCCCCCGCTCGATCAACGCGCGAACCGCGCGCATCGCGATCACGTCGGAGGCAGCGGCGATCCCGTCGAAGCTGCCGAGCGCGCGGTCGAGATGGCCGCCAATCTCCTCGGCCATGATGTCCGACGCGAGATGCGTGTCGAGCTGCAGCGGATCGGGCAGACCGGCGGCGCGCGTCGCGTCGGTCAGCCCGTGGAAGCGCTCGACCAGCTCGAGCGTGCGAATCTCGCCCATGAACGCCAGCTTGCGGCATCCGCGCGCGATGAGATGTTCCCCCGCGAGGCGCGCGCCGAGCCGGTTGTCGACGCCGACCGCGCAATGTGCCTGCCCCTCGCGATGTGCGCCCCACACCACCATCGGCCGATAACGCCGCGCGACGCGCTCGATCGTCTCGAGCTGGTCCGACTGGCCGATCAGCAGCACGCCGTCGAGCATGCCCGATTCGACGATCCGCTCGAGCCAATCCTCGGCATCGGGGATGATGCGCGACAGCATCAAATCATAGCCCTGCTCGGTCAGCGCGTCGGCGAGATGGCCGAGGATCGCCATGAAGAACGGGTCGGACAGATGCTGGCGGCGTTCGTGGCCGAGCGGCACCACCACGCCGATCGCGCCGGTGCGCTGCGTCCGCAGCCGGCTCGCCATCTGGTTGGGGCGGAAGCCGTGTTCGGTCGCGAGCGCCTGGATGCGCTCGCGCGTTTCGGTGTTGACCAGCGACTTGCCCGCCAGCGCGCGCGACACCGTGCCCGTCGAAACACCGGCGAGCCGCGCGAGATCGGCAATGGTGCGTACGCGGGGCACCGGAATATCGGAATCGGTCATCGGGTCGCTACCTGTTGGGAGCGACCCGTGCCTGTCAAGCGATCGTGCCGCTGATCGACCAGACGCTCAGAACCGGAACCGCGCCGAGGCGGTGACGATCCGGCCATAGACCGCCGAATTCTGGAACAGACCGCTCGTCGGAGTGATCGTGAAGCCGAGCCCACCGGTGCGATATCCCAACGTGTTGAACAAATTGTTGACGTTGACGCCGAGTTCGAGCCGATCGACCGGCCGGACCTTGATGAAGCCGTTCACGAAGGTCGATCCGGCGATGAAATAAGTGTTGAAATTGTCGCTCGCGACGTTGGTCTGGCCATCGACGCTCGCGCCGATCGCGAACAGGCCGGCGTCATAGGACGGCTGGATATTGTATTGGAATTGCGGGATTCCCGACGGGCGGTTGCCCGCGGTAATCGGATCGCTCAGGCTGCTGGTGATCTTGGCGGCGGTGTAGGTCAGGTCGGCGGTCAGACGGAATCGCCCCGACGAGACATTGCCGGTGAACTCGACGCCGTAGGCGCGATAGCCGTTCGACAGATTGGGATTGTTGTTCGGCGCAGGATTGTTGATCCGCGTGAAGTCGTAATTGACCTCGGTCAGCTTCGAATGGAAGCCGGTCAGCTCGAACGAATAGCTCCCGCCGCTGAAGCCGCCGCGCTGCTTGAGCCCGATCTCCTGCTGCTCAAGGAAGTTGATCGCAGTGCTTTGTCCCTGCGCGTTGAGCGAGCCGTCGGCATTGAAATTGCCACCGAGCACGCGGCGGTCGCCGTTGAAGCGACCGCCGCGGCTGGCACGCGCGAACACGCTGGTATTGGCGCCGACCTCGTACAGCGCGCCCAGGGACCAGCTCGTATAAGATTTGAGATAATTGATCCGCTCGACCGGGCCGCCCGCCACCAGCGACGGCAGCGCCGCGCTGCCGAGCGCGTCGGTGACGGTGACGGTCGGGCCGGTCACGCCGCCGAGCGCGGTGCCGACGCCCGACACGCGATCGAACCGCACCGAGCCGTCGAGGTCGAGCCCGTGGCCGCTATAGGCGAGGTTAAGGAAGGGGGCGTCGTCGGTATAGGTCAGATTGACGTCGCGCGCGCAGCACGTGCCCCAATTGCTGTTGAAGCCGGTCTGCCCCGCGACCGAAAGCTGGCGCCCAGTGGTCGAGAACAGGTCGAGCGGCACTTCGTTGCGCCCGTTGAGCTCGCTGATCTGCGGGTTGACGTGCCATTCCTGCGAGATGTTCTGGCTCATGTGGAACCAGCCGGCGGTCGCGGTGAAGGTGCCGCCGAGCCCGTTCTGCTTCGCCGCCAGCGACAGGTTGTTGGCGATCGACCCCATGTCGCGCATGAACACGTTGATGTTCGGATTGTTGTTGACGTACGGGCCCGTGAAGGTCTGGCCCGCCTTGGGGCCCGCCGCATAGCGCAACGATCCGACCACGCCGCCATTGACCGTGCTGCCGAGGATGCTGCTGGTCGGGGCGACATTGAGGAACTGCGTAGTAAAGTTGCCGCTGATGTCGCTGTAGCGGAAATTGTTGTCGATCGTCAGCCAGTCGGTCGCCTTGTAATGGATCTGCCCGCCGATCGAGAAGACGCGCGGATGGATGCCTTCGACGTTCGCGTTGCGCACTTGGCCGTCATTGGTCAGGTACTGAAAGCTGCGGTTGTAGATCGAATAGGTCGATCCGGTGCGCGCGTCGAAGGTCGGCAGCGGTTGGAAATCGCTGACGTTCTTGCCGTCGATTTTGGCGATCGAGGGCTGGACGGTGTTGGTCGGCGCATGCTCGTCGAGCCGCTTGACCGAGATGCGGATGAAGCCGCGGTCGCCCGCCAGATCCTTGGTGATGTTGCCCTTGATCTGATAGCCGCGCAGAATGTCGTAATCGACATGGTCGCCGCCGCTGCCGGTGCGGAAATAGCCGCCGACATGATAGCGCAGGCTGTCCGACAGGCGGCCGCCGTAATCGCCGTCGATCCGCGTCTCGCGGATCGACAGGCCTTCGCTGATGCCGATCTCGCCGCCCGGCTTGTCGCCGGTCTTGCTGATATAGTTGATCACCGCGCCCGGCGCCTGGCTCGCGAAGGTCGAGGCCGATCCGCCGCGCACCGCCTCGACGCGTTCGACATTGTTGTCGAAGCGGAGCCAATAGTCGTTGTTGCCGAAGTTCATGTCGCCGAACAGCGTGACGGGGAGCCCGTCTTCCTGCAGCGCGACATATTCCGAGCCGCCGGTCGAGACGGGGATACCGCGCACGCCGATGTTCGAATTGCCGCCGGGGCCGGCGGTGTCCTGCGGCTGGATGCCGGGGATCGCGCGCAGCACTTCGGCCTCCGAGCGCGGCGTGAAATCGCGGACCGCGTCCTGGCTCAGCTGCGACACCGAGATCGAGCTGCGGAAGCGCGAGCGGCCGGGGCTGGCGGCGGTGACGACGATGTCCTTGCCGGCGTCGAGCGTGGCCTGCGCAGCGGCCTGGTCGGCCGAGGTGTCGTTGCCTGTCGCGGTCGTCGTCTGGGCGGTTGCAAGCGGATCGGCGGTCGTGGTCTGCGCCGCCGCCGGCATTGCCACGGCTATCGCACTCACCGACGCGCACAGATACAGGGTCGCCTTCATCGCATTCCTCCCACTTATTTCGGCACGCTCATCGGCGTGTTCTCAATCGCCCGATAATCCCGCCTACAATCGATTGCAACAGGATTCTTGCAATCGATTGTGGTGGCGAGTCAGTGTAACCGGGAAAGCAAATGCGCGAGGTACTGGTCGTGCGGGGGCATGCTCTCGGCGGCGGTCCCGATCGCCCCCGCCAGCCGCTCGACGAAGACGCGGCTCGCCGCCGCGTCGGGCGCATAGCCGAGCAGCGGATCACGCCCCTCGGGAAAGTTGCCCTGGCCGAGATGCACCGCGGTCCAGCTCGCCTCGCCGAACAGGTCCATCTCGCGCGCGACATGGCGTCCCGAGCGGCGGAAATGATCGAGCTTGAGCCGCAGCGTCTCGGGCACCGCCATCGCCGCGCAGTCGCGCCACAGCGGCGTGTCGCGCCGCTCGGTGAGCTTGTAGTGCAGGATCAGGAAGTCGCGGATCCGCTCGAACTCGGTCGTGGCGATGCGATTGTATTCGGCGATGAGTGCGGGGTCGAAACCGCGATCGGGGAACAGCGCGATCAGCTTGGCGATACCCGCCTGAATGAGGTGGATGCTGGTCGATTCGAGCGGCTCCATGAAGCCGCTCGACAGGCCGATCGCGACGACGTTGCGGGACCAGAAGCTGCGCCGTCGCCCGGTGGTGAAGCGCAGGAAGCGTGGTTCGGCGAGCGCCTCGCCATCGAGCTTGGCGAGCAGCGTCGCCGCCGCCTCGTCATCGGATATGTCGCTGCCGCGATAGACATAGCCGTTGCCGGTGCGGTGCTGCAGCGGGATGCGCCAGCGCCATCCGGCGGCATCGGCGGTGGAGCGCGTATAGGGTAATGGCGGCCCGACCGACGCGCACGGCACCGCGACCGCGCGGTCGCACGGCAGCCACTGGTTCCAGGTCTCGTACCCGGCGGCGAGCGCGCCCTCGATCAACAGCCCGCGAAAGCCCGAGCAATCCACGAACAGATCGGCCGCCAGCGTCCGCCCGTCGGCGAGCGTCACCGTATCGACCAGACCGGTCTCGCCATCGCGCGCCACGTCGACCGCCCTGCCCTCGACCCGCGTGACCCCGCGCTGCTCGGCGTAGCGGCGCAGGAAAGCCGCATAGCGGCCGGCATCGAAATGATAGGCGTAATCGAAGGTCGAGCCGACATGGCGCGGATCGGCCATCGGTGCCGCGAACCGGCCGCGCCGGGCGGCACCCCACGCCATCGCCAGATCATCGAACGCGACCGTGCAGCCGTCCGCGCGCGCCGCCAGCCAGTGCTGGTGGACGGCGACGAGATCGAAGGGTTTGCCGTGCGTGCCGAACGGATGGAAATAGCGTTGGCCGACGCGCCCCCAGTCGACGAATTCGATGCCGAGCTTGAAGGTCCCGCCGGTCTCGCGCAGGAATTCGGCTTCGTCGATGCCGAGCGTCTGGTTGAACAGCCGGATCGGTGGGATCGTCGCCTCGCCCACGCCGACCGTGCCAATCTCCTCGGATTCGACCAAGGTGATCGCACAGCCGCGCGGCAAGGCATGCGCCAGCGCCGCGGCGGTCATCCAGCCGGCGGTCCCACCACCGACGATCAGGATCGAGCGGATCGGCTCGGGCGCTGCGGTCATTGCAGCACCCGCTGCGCCAGCGCGAGCGCCCCGAGCAGCCCTGCGCGCTCGCCCAGCCCCGGCGCGACGATCAGCCCGCCAGCGTTCCCGAAATAGCCTGCGGCCAGCGCTTCGGCGCGCGCGCGGACGCGATCGAGCAACCCCGGCGTCGCCAGCACGCCACCGCCGAACACGATGCGCTGCGGCGACACGATCGCTTGCTGCGCGACCACCAGTTGCGCGAGATAATCGGCGATGATCTCCGGCCCGCGATCCCGCGGCGGTAGCTCGGACAGCGACATGCCCCAGCGCGCGAGGATCGCCGGGCCGCTCGCCAACCCTTCGAGGCAATCGCCGTGGAACGGACAGATGCCAGCGAAGTCCCGGTCATCCGGGTGGCGTCGTGGCAGCATATGCCCCATTTCGAGGTCGCGCAGCCCGTGGACGGGCCGTCCCGCGACGATCGCACCGCCGCCGATGCCGGTGCCGACCGTGACATACACCGCGACGTCGGCGCCCTGCGCATAGGTGACCCCCGCCCCGTCCAGACGGAACACGCGCGCGCCGGCGGGCGCAATCACCTTGGCCTCTGCCCGGGTTCCGGCGAGCGCCACGGCGACGCCAGCGACCAGCAATCCCATATGCAACCGCATGCCCTCTTCCCCCGCAATTCGCCTCTACAAACGATTGCAATCGTAATACGGGCAATTCGCTTTCGGGAGCAAGCCAGTCATGCGCGCTCGCCGGGCCGGCGCACGAAAGCATCGATCATCTACAAGGCGACTGGCAATCTCCGCCGTTCAGATCCTTCTCGGTCATGCCAAGATCGACAGCACGGTCCGCTACTTGGGCGTTGACGGGGAGGACGCTTTGGAACTGGCCGAACGCACTGCGGTCTGAGCCGACTCAGTTGCGAAGCAACGGTGGGGTGGAGAAGGGACAGTCCGATCAATCGACAGGCGGCGCGCTATGGCCTTAGGATCGCCGCTCAACCGCGACAGGGGGCCGAACTGGATTTCATCGACACGCGCCGCACACTTTTACGCGCGGCGATGCTCGCCCCAATGGGGCTTTGGACCCCGGGAAAAGCCCTCGCCGCCGGCATGGCGGCGGATGGCGACATCGGTCGGGGCATTTCGATCGAACTCGCGCGGCGGCGCGCGGCGCAGATCTCGGCGATCCACTACGACCTGTCGCTCGACCTGACCGCGGCGGACACCGCAACGGGCACCGTCACGATACGCTTCGATCGGGTGCAGAACGGCGGTGATCTGGTCTTAGACTTTCGCGGACCGGTGCTGGCCGATCTGACCGTCAACGATCGCCCGCTGTCCACCACAGTGCGGGTCGACGGCCATCTCGTCCTGCCCGCAGCGCTCTTGAAGACCGGCGCCAACGTGGTCGCCGCGCGGTTTGCAACGCCGATCGCGGCATCGGGGGCGGCAATCATCCGCTATCACGACGACAAGGACGGTCAGACCTATCTCTATACGTTACTTGTCCCCTCCGACGCCAACCTGCTGTTCCCGTGTTTCGACCAGCCCGATCTGAAGGCGCGGTTTCGCTGGACGCTGACAGCGCCACCAGCGTGGACGGTGATCGCCAACGGCCCGCTCGACACGCAACAGCCGGCGACCGGCGTCACGCGTTGGCGCTTTGCTGAAACCGAGCCGATACCCACCTATCTCGCCGCCTTTGCCGCCGGGCCCTGGACGCACTGGACGTCGGCACCAGCGGGGGAGCGGCCGATCAACCTGTACGCGCGGACCTCGCGCCGTGCCGAGGTTGACGCCGAGGCGCAGATCGCGACCAACCGCGCTGCCGTACGCTGGCTCGGCGACTGGTTCGGTGTCCCCTTCCCCTTCGCCAAGCTCGACCTGCTGCTCGCGCCGGCCTTCCCGTTCGGCGGCATGGAGCATGTGGGCGCGGTCTTCTACAACGAGGATCGCTTCATCTTCCGCGAACCCCCGACGCTGCCGCAGCGGGTCGGCCGCGACGCCACGATCTATCACGAGATCAGCCATCAATGGTTTGGCGACGATGTCACGATGCGCTGGTTCGACGACCTGTGGCTGAAGGAGGGTTTCTCGACCTACATGGCCGCGCGCATCCAGGCCGAGCTTCAGCCCGACAGCAACGCCTGGACCACCTTCTTGCTATCGACCAAGACGCCCGCGTATCGGGCCGATGCGACCAGCGGCACACAGGCGCTGTGGCAGCCGCTTGAAAATCTCGATGCCGCAAAGGGCAATTACGGCCCGATCGTCTACAACAAGGCACCAGCGGTCATCAAGCAGCTCGCTTTCCTGGTCGGCGAGACGGGGTTCCGCCGCGGCCTCAACCGCTTCCTGACCGACCACGCTTATGGCAACGCGACCTGGCAGGACTTGCTTGGCGCGGTCGGTCGCGCGTCGGGGGTCGATCTGACCGCCTTCGGCAGCCAGTATATGCTGCGCGCCGGCCTTCCGCGTGTCGATACGCAGCTCGAGGTGACCGGCGACAGGATCGGTTCGCTGACACTCGTCCAGCGACCGGTGCGATCACTTCCCGGCGACCGCGGCGGCGCATGGCCGATGAAGGTCCGGGTGCGGCTGGGCTATCGGGACCGGGCGGACGTCGTGCTCGACGCCGCGTTCGACGGCGCCAAGGCCATCGTCGCGGGGGCGGCGGGGCTCGCCGTCCCGGACTATGTCTGGCCGAATGACGACGATCAGGGATATGGCCTGTTTCTGCCCGACGACCGCACCGTCACCTGGATCGTCAAGAACGTCGGCACGGTGAAGGACTCCCTGCTGCGCGCGCTGCTGTGGAGCGCGGTGTGGGACACGGTCCGCGACGTCCGCTTCGCCCCGATGCGTTACATCGCGATGGTGCTCGACCACCTGCCCGGCGAAATCGACGAGCAAATCTCGCGCACGATCCTGTCGCGTGGCGCGACTGCGCTCGACGTCTACCTGCCCGACGGCGAGTCCGCACCGCTGCGGCCCGACTGGGAACAGGCGCTGCTCGCCCGCATCGACGACCCCACCCTTGGCTACGGCCTGCGCAAGGATGCGCTCGATCGTTTGATCGCGACTGGACGAACGCCACTTGCTCTCGCCCGGTTGCGCGACCTTCTCGCTGGCCGCGCAACATTGGTCGGTGCCGCGATCCGCCAGCCGACGCGCTGGGCGATCGTCCACCGCCTGATCGGCGTTGGCGCGCCCGACGCCGCGACGCTGTTCGCCGCCGAGCAGCGGCTCGATCGATCGAGCGAGGCGGTGAAGGACGCTTTCGTCGCCTACGCCGCCACGCCCGACCGTTCGGTCAAGGCTTCCTACTTCAGCCGTTACTTCGACGATGCCGCGCTCAACGAAGCATGGGCAAGCGAAAGCCTTGGCGCGTTCAACACGATCGAGGAGGCAGCTCTTACCCTGCCATTCCTCCGCCCTGCGCTCGACCGGCTGGAGTGGATCCGCCAGAACCGGCGGATCTTCTTCCTGCCTGCCTGGATCGACGCATTCGTCGGCGGCCAGCGCGATCCTGCGGCACTCCAGGTGGTTGAGGGGTTTCTCGATGCGCACCCCGCCTTGCCGATCGACGTTCGCCGCAAAGTCCTGACGGCGCGCGACGAACTGGCTCTGACCGTCCGCATCAGAGCCGCGACATTCGAAGGGAGAGCCTCTTCAAGCGAATGACGACCCACAACTGGCCACTCGACGGCCTTTCCAGGCTTCCAAACTTCCGACATTCATTAATCTTCCACGTCGCCCGACATTTGCGACCGGACGACCGTTTTTCATCAAAGGTTTGTGTTGAGAATGGCGACAGCTGGTAATTGCAACGCCTGTCGCTCACTTCCCCTGCAATCCAACTGACAGCCGAAGTGGCGCGTGTTCAAGGCGAACGCGGGTCCAGAACGATCAGAAGAGCTTTCGCACCCCGAGCCGGACCGTTCGACCCGCCGGGTCAAGGTATGCGCCTTGAAAGCGGTTGGGTGTCCCGCTGTCACGGTCGCGGACCGCGATGCGGTTGTCGAGCAGGTTCTCAATGGCGAAATTGAGGGAAAGCCGCTTCGCCCAAGGCTGCTTCCAGAGTTTCTCAATTTCGATGTTCGTATAATAAAGCAGCAACGTTCGACTCGAAAACCGCAGGTCCGAGGTGGCGACATCGCTGCGAATGCGTGTCGATCCCTGCAGCTGGCTATAGATGCCGGCATTCACCGCCCCGTAGGAGCCGCCGATCGTGCCATCGACATCCCAGCGGGGTCTCCCGCCACTCCCGGTCAGGCTCGCTCCGTTGAGCAGGTCGAGCACCGGCTGGCCACCGCTCAGTTCAAGCCGATCGCTGAACCGGTAGTTGCCGCTGAGAAACACATAGACGTTGAGCCGGGGCGGCGGCGGGGGCGGCGGGGGCGCCGCCTTGGCCGCGAGCGGCGACTGCGGCGGTGCAGGCGGCGTGGGACCGATTTGCGCGTTGCCGCTTAGTGACCAGTGGAGCTTGCGTTCGCTTTCACGTGCAAGATTAACCGGCCGCAGGTCGACGCTGAAGAGATTGCCTTGCAAGTCCCGGCTGAAGAGCGCTGGAAAGGCGGCCTGGAATGGCGCGGTGACGTTGCCGAGTGACGCGCTCTGCCCCTCGATGCGCGTGTTCACCAAGTCGAGCGTCAACCGGAATTCCTTCTTCCGGAAAGGCTGCAGCTGGACGCTGAGCGTGCTGACCCGCCGCTGCTCGGGCGCGAGCGTGGGGTTGCCGCCGTTGAGCGTCGAAACTAGCGCGCTGCTGCCCGTGACATAGTCGAACACCGGCACATTCGGCACGGTGAGCAGAGGATCCACGAGCAAGTTGATCGCCGGCGCGGTTCGCGTCCGGATGATCGAACCGCTCAATTGCACTGGTCGGGTCGGCGTCCAGTCGAAACCGACGGTGCTGTTTGCCAGACGGCCGTAGCCCGACACGGCCGAAACGCCAGCCGAAGCATTCACCCCCAATTGCCCGGCGAAGGCGAGAACGTTCTGATTCGCCGAGGCGATCGGCAGATCGATCGCGGCGCTAGCGCTGGTTATCGATCGCGCGAACGGCTGATCGGCATTCTGTCCGCCGCCGCTGCTTAGCGCGCTGGCGGAACGGCTAAAGTCGGTTGTGACCGTGACGAGCGCGTCGCCGGCCGGCAGCCGGACCAGCGGCCCATTCACGCCGCCGTGCGTCGCGACCGTATCGGTGCGGGTCCGGCTGCGTTGGACCAGCCGCTGTGCCGCCTCTGCCGATCCGAGCGGCTGGAGCGGATCGCCGCCGGCTGCGATTGCAGCCTGAAGCGCGTCGGTCGGCACCCCGGTCTCGGATGCGCTGCGATTGACGACGCGATCATAGCGCGCGGACGCGTTCCACGCCCAGCGCCCGATGCCGCCCTGCGCGGTCATACCGCCGTGCAGCGTCGATGCCTGCCCCTGCTGTCGCAGGATGATACCCGGCAGATAGCGATTGACGAGCACAGGCGTCGTGAACGGCAAAGCCGGCGGGCCCGCTGGAACCGTGATCGCGGCCGCCGCCAAGCCGTTCGACCCGGCCGTCCAGTTCTGCTGCGCCGAGAGGTTAAACGACAGATCGATCGTCTTGATCGGCACTGCGAGCGTGCCGTCGAACCGTAGTTGGTCAGTCCTCGGCTGGAGCGTTCGATAGGGTCCGATGTCGGTGATCGCCTGCCCCGCCGCCGCATAGCTGGAGAGGTTACGGCGCGCCTGCGCGTCGGGCGGAACCGCCGCGATCGTCACTGCGCGGCCGGCAAGTGCGTCGAGCGCGGGATCGATGCTGCCGCCTCCGATGCGCGTGACGTTGCCCTGAAGCGCGAACGGCACGGCGGGATCAGGAAGGATCGACCGGCTGCTCTGCAGGATGTTGTCCTGATGCGTGTACGATCCAGTTAGCGACAAGCGGCGGCCGTCATTGATCCGCGTCGCATTAAGTTCGGCATAGTGCGTGCCGCCACCACCTTCAGTGGTCGTGCCGGCTGTTCCCTGGACCGACAGCGCACGGAAATGCTTCTTGGTGATGAAGTTCATCACTCGCACAGTTGACGGGAAGCCCAACCGCGCGGCGTCCTGCTCCGACAAAATCTCCGTCCGCTCGATCGCTTCAAACGGAAGGCTGTAGAGGTCCTCCACGCCCGACACGCGCCGTCCGTTCAGCAGGAGCGCGGGCTCTCCACCCGCAGCCGACGTGGCGATCCCCTTGAGCCGCGCTAGGACGTCCTTGATCGTCGTCACCCCCAAGCCTTTAAGCGCGTTCTCGTCCAGCACCGCGATCGGTTCGATCGAGCCAACCGCGCTTCCGCGGACGTGGCGGCCGTGAACGATGATGTCCGTGCCGTTGTCAGAAGAGTCCGACGTAGGTGGGTCGCCTTGCGTCAAGGCTGTGGCGCCAGCGGATGTCCCGGTGAATACGACAATTACTGCTAGCGCGCTGTTACCCGTTGTCCGCACTGCATGTCCCCGTAATCGTTGCGAAGTTCGATAACGGTCCGAAAGTACAAGAATATGGCAATGACGGTCATCAAAGGATCCCACTGGAACGAAAGGAGACGGTCGGTATCGGCGCTACATCGTCGCCTGCAATGACCCACAACACGAAATTCAAGCCGCTCAGCACGCTTCCGAAAATCCGCCTTTCATTCATCCAGTGTAACGGCAGATATTGGCATGCCCGGCTTGAAGGTTGAACCGCTTGATGTAAGTGGAAAGAGGTCGGTCCGCTTGCGCGACGGCAGATTATTGGTTGCTCCGCCTACTTTGGTGAGCCTTGCGAACTTCCAATGAAGCCCCTTTTTTGAAGCCGGTCGCCCCAGTGACGTTCAAGAGACGGGCGAGTGGCCCGTCTTCCAGATGCGGATCACGGTATTCGACCGAGCCGCCACCGAAAAGACTGATGGGCGGTTTAGCGACCCGCTGATACGCTTGGTCTTCGCTAGGGATCTTGGTCGCCAATTATTCAATAAAGAACGATGGCATCTCTCGGCAATGCAGCACGGATTGGTTTGCTTTGTTGATCTTAAATCTGCCTAGACAGCGAGATTGCGCGCCACTAACCCAACACAAAAATACAGGGGGTTAGCGTCATGATCGGCACCACTTCTTCCGCGAAGCGTCTCCGCGCGCGTGCGCTCCAGACGAGTGCTATCGTGTTGGCGCTGACGATCGGGCGTCCCGCTTTTGCGCAATGCGCGCCAGAGCCGACCCCAGCCAACGGGACCGTCAGCTGTTCCGGGATCGACCCGAACGGGCTGACCGTCACCACCTATGGCACCACCGTGGTCGTCCCGGCGGGCGCGACCGTGCTCGGAACGACGACACCGGCGGTTGCCGTCAGGCTGCCGTCGGACGTCTATGGCGGCCCCGTCACGCTGACGGTCGCGGGACGGATCGACGGCGGCACGCAGCCCGGCGTCAGCGCGCTGTGGCAACGCGCCGCCAGCGGAACGGGGTTTTCTCCGACCCTACTCGTGCTGACGGTCGCCGCGGGCGGGCAGGTCGGCGGTGTGAACGCGGTCAATATCGGCCAGGCCGCCAACAGCACGGGCAACACCGCCTCCGCGATCATCGACAATGCCGGGACGCTAACCGGATCGAGCGGGATCGCCTTGCTGGCATCTGCCCCCAATTTTATCGGGTTCCAGTCGATCACCAACCGCGCGACGGGCACGATCGGCGCGATCAGCGGCCCGGTCGGCACGATCTCGAACGCCGGCACGATCGATGGCGGTGCGCGGAGCGCGGTCGATCCGGGAACCGGGACGTCCGGGCTGTACGGCGATCTCACCAACACCGGATCGATCGTATCGACGAGCAGCGCGGCGACGCTTGCCAATCTGGCGGGACGATCGCTGTCGAACAGCGGCACGATCGCCAATCGCGGCACCGGCGCGGCGATCACGGGCGAGTCTCTAGCGATCACCAATGCGGTCGGTGGCAGGATCTCGAGCGCAGGCACGACCGCGATCCGGGCCAACACATACCTTTCGCTGCTCAATGCCGGCACGATCACCGGCAACATCGTGACCGCCGCAGCGCCATCATACGCGACCGGCAGCACGATCGATTCGACCGCGGGCGCGATCAGCGGCGGCGTCACCTTCGGTGCGGGCGACGATACGCTGATCGCGAACTTCGACGGCACGCGGCCGATCACCGGGATCACGGGCGCGATCGACGGCGGCGCGGGGACGGATACCCTTCGTCTACGCTTCGCCGCCGATGCAACGCTGAAGAGTGCGATCGCGGTTCCGGCCAATTTCGAACGCCTGATCCTCGCACCCGCCGCAAAGGTGACCACGACGCTCGCCGCCGGCTTCAGCGCGCCCGCACCGCTGCTGATTGGCGGGAACGGCACGGTCATCAATCAGACGACCCTGACCGGAACGACACAGGCGGTCATGCTGTCGGGCTTGGGCGTGCCACAGGACTATCCATCGTTCGTCAACGCCGGGACGATCCGCACCACCGCCGGGACGGCGAGCGTGTTTGCGGTCGATCTAGGCTCAATCGCCGCTCGCTTCGAGAATAGCGGCACGATCAGCGCTTCGGGGGCAGGCTTGGTCAGCTTCATCCAGGGGAGCGTTGTCAATAGCGGGACGATCACCGCTGCAGGAACCGGCGTGTCGCTGTTCGGCTCGAACTTCACCAATTCCGGCACGATCCGCTCGACCGGCGGCATCGGCCTCGTCCTGACGGGGTCCAGCGGGGGCAATCAGACCAACAGCGGCCGGATCGAAGGCGCGACGATCGGGGCGCAGCTCAGCACCTCGCTCATTAATACGGGTACAATCACCTCATCGGACACGGGCGTATCGCTGAGTTACTACGGCGTGTTGGACAATCGCGCGGGCGGTGTCGTCACGGGCGGGCGGGCCGCCATTTCCGCGCTGACTACGCTGTTCGGAGCAACCGTCGCGAACGCCGGCACGATCAACGGCGACGTCCGCCTGCCGGGGTCGGGGATCGCCGGGGACACCTATAACGGCAACCGCTATTTCGCGCTGCCAGGCGGCATGCTGAACGGCAATCTGACGCTCGCCAGCAGCAATACGCTGATCACCGACATCGTAAACACCGGCCCCGGCGCCTTTGCCGGCATCACCGGCACCGTGACCGGCGCGGGTGCCGCGCTGCGCTACCGCGTACGCACCGCCGCCAGCGCGACGCTCGGCCTTCCGGCCGGTTTTGCGAGCGTCGGCTATGACCTGTCCGACAAGGGGGCGCTTACGCTGACCGGCGGGTCGGCTGCATCGCTGTCGCTGGCCGGCACCGGCAGCGTCGATCTCAACGCCACCATCACCGCCACGGGGAGCCAGCCGGCGATCGCGGTGACCTCGGTCCTGACCGCACCCGGCGAGGCCTATCCGCTGACCAGCGCGCTGGCGATCACCAGCCGCGGCGCGCTGTCGCTCACGCATTCGAACAGCAACCTCTACCCCTATGCCGCGGTCTCGCTCGGCTCCGGCGACAGTTTCATCAATGCCGGGACGATCACCGTCACCGACACCGCGACGACGGTCTACAGCCGGATCAACGCGATCGCGGGTGGCGCGAGCGTCGTCAACTCGGGCACGATCAGCCTCGGCGGGGCGGCCGGGGTGTCCGCCGCGAAGACCTTCACCAACGGCGGCAGCATCGTCCAGATCGCGGGCACGCCCGCATCGGTCGGCGTCGTGAACGTCGGCTCGCTCGTCAACAGCGGCACGATCGACGTTGCGGGCAACGCGGTGCTGGTCAGCTATACGAGCGCGTCGATCACCAATTCGGGGCGCATCGCGAGCTCGGGCACGACCGCGATCGCGACCGATCCCAACGGCTATGTCTCTTCGCTCGCGATCACCAATCTGGCGGGCGGCACGATTGCCGGGGGCGCCGGCAAGTCGGCGATCCAGCTGTCCGGCGGCGCGATCGCCAATGCGGGGACGATCACCGGATCGGTCGATCTGAGCTATTCGCCCTATGGCGGCCCGTCGTATGCGAGCGGCTTCTATCTGGCCAATGGTGGCACGCTTGCCGGCAACCTGACGTTCGGAAGCGGCTCTGACACTTTAATCGCGCTGAACGACATTACCGGCGTCAGCGGCACGATCGACGGTGGGGCGGGCACCGATCTGTTCATCCACGCCCGCAACACCACCGGGAACGTCACGCTCGGCCTGCCGGGGATCGTCAATTTCGAGCTGCAGGGCGTCCGCGCGCTTGGCGCCGACACGATCGTCACGGCCAGCGCCGCCACACCGGTCGCATCCGACCTCTATCTCTCGGGCGATGGCAGCATCGTCAACACGGCTTCAGTCAACGGCGCCGTTCGGGTGGGCTCGTTCGGCTATGTGCCTGGCAACGCAGACCCCGATGCGTCGTTGCTGCTTGCCGCGTTCACCAACCAGGGCAGCATCCGCGACGGCTTCGTCGGCGCGACGCGCAGTTTCTCCAATGCGGGTACGATCGGCTCCGCCACGCTGCGCAACGCGGCGGTGGCGCTAGGCAGCGACTCGACCGGTCTGACCTTTGCCAACACCGGCCAAATCGCGAACGGCGATGGCACGGTGGCGGTTTCGTTGGCGAGCTATTCCGGCGCGGTCACCGCATCGAACTCTGGCACCATCACGGGAGGCCTGTCGGCCACATCCGGCGGCACATATTACACCGACCCGAGAGCAGTCTCCGCGCCGCTCGCGGCTTCCCTCACCAACTCGGGGAATATCGGTAGCCTTTCCCAAGCGGTGTCACTCAACCTGAACGACGTACAAGGCGTTGGCGGAACGATCTCGCTGGCCAATAGCGGCACGATCGAAGCGACCGGCGTCGCAGGCACGGGCGCCTCGCTGTACAGCTACAACCCGTATTCTTATTATTACGGCGCCCAAGCCGGACCGACGGCGATCGCTGTCAGCAATTCGGGCACGATCCGCGCCAACGGTGGCGGCGTCGAATACGCTTATGATTACGGCAACGGCGACACATACCGCTACACGCAGATTGCGACCGGACTCAGCCTAACCACCGCAACCGGCACGCTGAACGTCGCCAATGCTGCCGGCGGCGTGATCGAGGCGACGGGGGCACGTTCGGTTGCGCTGATCAGCTATGGTCCCGGGCTTTCGCTGACCAATGCCGGCACGATCCGCGGTGGCGCAGGGACGACCGTCGCGCAAGACGACTCGCTGGTGAATTCGATCGGCTCGACCTATCTCGCCGGCGCGATCCAGACCGTCGGCGATGCCGACGATCGGATCGTCAACACCGGCACGATCATCGGCTCGATCGCGCTCGGCGGCGGCAACGACACGATCGAGAATCGCGGCACGATCCAGGGCAACGTGTTCCTCGGCGCCGGCGACGACACCTTCCTGCAGCAGGCGAGCGCCAGCCTGATCGGCACCGTCGACGGCGGCGCCGGCACCGACAGCCTGATCGTCGATGCGACCGGCGGCGGCACGATCAATGCCAATCAGTTCGTCAATTTCGAGCGGTTCAGCCAGATTGGCGCGGGCAACGTCACTTTTTCGGGCGCGTTCAGCTTCAACACGATCGCCGTGATGGGCGGCGACATCACCGTCAACGCCGGCCAGACCCTCGGGAGCGCCGGTCCCGTGACGATCACCGGCAGCGACGCCAACGAGACCGTCACCAACAACGGCACCATCGCCGGCTCGATCGACACGGCGGGCGGCAACGACCGCGTCGTCAACAATGGCACGATCCGCGGCGCGGTGACGCTCGGCAGCGGCGACGACACCTTCGTCGAGGGCGTCGGCAGCCGCGTCGTCGGCGGCGTCGACGGTGGCGCGGGCACCGACCTCTACACCGTGATGCTCGCCGGCGACCGGAGCGGCATCGGCCAGCGCACGGGGTTCGAACAGCTGGCTGTCGCCGGGACGGGCACGCTGACGCTGGCGCTCGACCAGAATTTCGCGAGCATCGCCCTCGCCGGCACCGGCCTCAACCTCGCGCTCGGCGGTTTCCGCGTGGGCGCGGTGACGGGCAGCGACGCGGCGGAAGCGCTCGCGGTCGATGGCGACGTGGCCAGCGTCGCGCTGGGCGGCGGCGACGATCAGCTGTCGCTCGGCACGACCCGCGCGGCCGGGCGCTACGACGGCGGCACCGGCAACGACCTGCTGCGCTTCACCGCGATGGGCCCGGTCACGCTGTCAGGGTCGGCCACCGGATTCGAGCGCGTGCTGCTTACGGGCAATGCGCTGACGGTCACCGGCACGCTCGGCGCGGCGGGCGCGCCGCTTGCGTTCGGCGATGGGGACCAGCAGCTCGTGCTCGCGAGCGGCGGGACGATCGCCGGGGTGATCGACCTCGGCGCGGGCAATGACAGCTTCCGCTGGGCGGCGGGCGGAATCCTCAACGGCAGCGTCGCGGGCGGCGCGGGCAATGACAGCGCGACGATCGAACTCGCTGGCGACCGCACGCTCGCGGCGAGCACGCTCACGGGCTTCGAGACGCTGGCGACCGAGGGCACCGGTACGCTGTCGATCCCCGACAGCCAATCCTATGCGCTGATCTCGGCGAACACCGATCTGGCTGTGCTGGCCGGCGGCTCGCTAACCGTCGCGCAGCTCCAGTTCGGCGCGGGCAACAATCGGCTGAGCATCGCCGGCCAGTTCGCCGGATCGGTCGATGGCGGCGCCGGTAACGACACGATCGCGGTCTCGGGCGGCAGCGCGAACGCACCGGTGGCCTTCGGCACGATCGCAAATGTCGAGAGCTTCGGCATGTCGGCGGGCTATGCGACCATCGCCGGCTCGGCCGCGCTCGGCAGTGTCGATCTCTCCGGCGGTCGGCTGGTCGGCCTCGCCGGCTCGACGATCGGGGCATCGTCGATCACCGTGCGGCAAGGCGCGACGTTCGGCTCGGCCGGGACGGTCAATGGCAACATCACGGTCGCCGGGACGCTCAGCCCAGGCGCATCGCCGGGCACGATGACGGTCAACGGCAATGTCGCGCTGCAAGGCGGCTCGATAGCGCTGTTCGAGCTGACCTCGGGCGTATCGGACAAATTGGTCGTCAACGGCGCGGTTTCGATCGCGTCGGGCGCGACGCTCCAGATCGTGCCGATCGGGACGTTGCGACCTGGCGCCTCGTATGACCTCATCACCACGACCGGCGGCATCAGCGGTTCGTTTACGACGGTGCTCAAGCCGGCCGACCTGTTCGGCGTCCTGGTTCAGCGCGCGGACCGCATCCAGTTGCTTGGCCAGTTCCTCGGCGACGCGAGCTTCTCGCCGCAGGTCGCGCGCAGCATCGCTTATGCCAACGCCCAGCTCGTGGCGCTGCCCGCGACCAGCCCGCTGTTCGCGGCCGTCCCGGCGCTGCTAACCAGCTCGGGCGCCTCCAACCCGATCGCATTCGCCCAAATCACACCTGAGGCCTACGCTTCGGCCACGCAGATCGGCGTCGACAATGCGCTGACGCTGACCGGCGCGGCGCGCGGCGCGGGCTTCGCGGCGAGCGGCGATACACCGCACGCCTATACCTTCGCCCAGGTGCTGGGCGGATGGCATCAACTGGGCGACGGCCCTGCGGCCGGCACCGCTGCCACGCGCGGCAACAGCTACGGTTTCCTCGGCGGCTTGGGCTTCGGCGACGCGACGTGGAGCGTTGGCGCCTTCGGCGGGTATCTCAACGATCGCCAGCAGATCGATGCGCTGGGCGCGCGGACCAAGTCGGATGGCGTCGTGGCCGGGGTTCACGGTCGATACCGCAGTGGTGCGCTCGGGGTCACCGCCTCGATCCTGTACGACGGCGGCGACGCGCGGACGGAACGCGCGCTTCCCGCCGCGATGTCGGCAACCGGGCGGTACGGCCTGCGCAGCTGGGTCGGCGACGTTTCCCTGAGCTATGGCGTCGAGCTGCCCGCGAGCTGGGCCCTGCGCCCGCATGTCGGCGTGACCTATGTCCGCACCGCACGCGGCGGCGTGGTCGAAGCCAGCAACAGCGCCTTCGCGCTGACGGTGGCGCGCGACCGCCACGTCGCCGGGTTCGCCGATGCGGGCGTCTTCTTCGGCCGTAGCGACACATCTGCCGCGCGCTTCCGTCCGTTCGTGTCGCTCGGCGCGCGCTATCAGATCGAAGGACAGAGCACCGCCGCCGTGGCGGGCTATTCGGGCGGCACGCTGGCCCTGGAAGCCGTCGGGGCGCCGCGTGCGCGCTGGGTCGGCACAGCGACGGCCGGTATCGGCTATCGCCTCCCGAGCGGGCTCGACCTGTTCGTCTCGGCCGCGTCGCAAACGGGTCGCGACGATCATGACCAATCGGCCACAGCCGGTATACGGCTGCGGTTTTAAAGTCTGCGCGTTCGTCGCATTGCTGCCGATTGGCGGACGATGCGACGCGCGAACTGCACGCAGCAGCGCTAAACTGGTGGCTGCCAAGTCGCGGCGGGCCGAACAATACTTTGGCTCTCGCGGGGCGACACCTTTTTCGGCCGTCGGATGGAGAAGCGATTTTCATTCACGCTGCTACGAAGCTGCCGGAGCATGGCATGATGTATTCGGACGAAACCAATGCCGCCTACAGCCAGCGTCTGGTCAAGACACGCAGCTACACCGGCACTGCATGGCAAGACCTTGGCGACCTGGTGTCGAGCAGCATACAGGCCGACCGGCCGGGAATGGCGGTGGTGTCCAAACTCGCCAGCGGGTCGCGCATCATGACCTTCGAATTGTGTGGCCCCGCCGCCTGTACGGCCTTCTACAAAACCTCCACCGATGGGTGGGATTGGAGCGATGCGCACAATGTCGGTTCGGCCATTCGCCTTGCCGACGGGCGCTATTTCGCACACGCCCCCACCAACACCGTGCTGCCCAACGGCGCGATCATGATGGTCGGGCAAGTGCTGATGAACGGCGACGGCTCGGTCGCTGCGGCTAACGGGTCGACCATTTTCAAGAGCGCGAGCGGAAGCGTCGCCTGGCCGTGGACGACGATCACCGCGCCCGTTTCTGTCCCCGGCGCTTATGACAATTACTGCCCCAATTACTCTTCGCCGCTCTTGTCGGTCTCGAAAGGCGCCAGCGTGCTTGAGATGGCCAGTCGCGTACAGACCAGCCACTGCCTGATGTATTTCGGACGCGGTTCGGCGAACTGAACGATCGGGCCGGGCGACATCCGTCGTCCGGCGCGATTGCTGCCCCGAGGCGGAGGGATAAGATGAGAGCGGGTATCATTGCGGGTCTGATCGTCGGCTGCCTGTGTGTCGCGGCGACGCTCTGGCCGGGCGCTCGACCGACGAAAGGTCGGAGCGGCACCGCAATCATCGTCGTCCGAAGCGATCCTCCCCCGCCAGTCCTGCGCGCGCCCCATCGAGCGCGGCCGACATCGCCGCGGATGCAAGCGCGCAAGACCCGCGTCAGCTCTACGCGTTGGTGCGCCAGGAGCGCCGCGACCCGCTCTGGGCGAGCCGCGCCGAAGCCGCGATCAAGGATCGGATCACCAGCGTCGCCGATGTCGGGCGCGATGCGCCGCTGGACGTGCTGTGTGACATGAGCATCTGCGAGGCGACGGGCGTTGCCGCCGCCGGTGCGCCGCCGGAAACGCTGGAGCGCGCGTGGGAGGCGTTGCAGCGCGCGACCGGCAGTGCTGCGCTCAATGGACTAGAGCTGATCTCGACGGCATCGCGCTTCGGCAGCGGCCAGCAATGAAGGCGGGTGCGCTCACCACCACGTCCCGTACAAAGCGACGAGGATCAGCAACACGCCGATCGCGCCGACGTTGAACGACGGTTCGGTCGCGTAGCTGACCGACTTTGTGTCGATCGTATCGGTCGCGCTGCGCGACCGCGTGATGAGCGAGACGATCACCGCCAGACCGAGCGCGATGAGGAACACCAGCCCCATCCGGTTCATGAAGGGCAAGGTCGGCAGCAGCGCCTTGAACGCCCACGACAGGATCACCGATGCCGCCGCGGCGGTGAGGGCGCCGGCTTCGTTGGCGCGCTTCCAGAACAGGCCGAGCAGGAAGATCACGGTGATGCCCGGGGTGAAGAAGCCGGTGAATTCCTGAATGAACTGGAACGCCTGTTCCGAACTGCCGACCAGCGGCCGCGCGGTGACGATCGCCAACAGGATCGCGACCACCGCCGCCGCCCGGCCAACGAAGACGAGGTGTCGCTCCTGCGCCTCGCCGCGATCGACCCCGCCGCGCCGCTTGGCGTAGAGATCGAGCGTGAAGATGGTCGCGATCGAGTTGATCTTCGATGCGGTCGACGCGACGATCGCGGCGATCAGTGCCGCAAAGACCAGCCCGAGCAGACCGCTCGGCAACAGCCGCATCATCGTCGGATAGGCTTCGTCGGGTTTTGCCAGGCCGGGCGCCAGCACCACCGCGGCGATGCCCGGCAGGACGATGACGAGCGGCATCAGCAGCTTCAGGAACGCCGCGAAGATGATGCCCTTCTGCGCCTCGCCGATGCTCTTGGCCGCCAGCGCGCGCTGGATGATATATTGGTTGAACCCCCAATAGCTGAGATTGGCGATCCACATCCCGCCGATCAGCACCGAGAGGCCGGGGAGATCCATGTAATGCGGGTCGCTTGGCTTGAGGATCATGTGGAAATGGTCGGGGATCGCCGCGGTCAGGCGATGAAAGCCGGCGATCAGTCCTGCCCCCTCGCCCAGCTTGCCGAGTGTTAACGCGGCGATGATCAGGCCACCGAGCACGAGCAGGGTAACCTGCACGATGTCGGTGAGCGCGACGGCCTTCAGGCCTCCGCGAATCTGGTACAGCAAGGCGAAGGCGCCGAGCAGCACGAGCGCGAGATCCTGGTTGATGCCCGCGACCTTGGTCACCGCGATCGAGCCCAGCCAGATGATCGAGGTCAGGTTGACGAAGACGTACAGCGCCAGCCAGAACAGCGCCATCAGCGTGCGGATCGAGGGACCGTAGCGCCGCTCGAGGAACTGCGGCATTGTGTAGATCTGGTTCTTGAGGAAGATCGGCAGAAAGAATTTGCCGACGATCAGCAACGTCAGCGCCGCCATCCACTCATACGAGGCGATCGCCAGGCCGATCGCATAGCCCGAGCCCGACATGCCGACGATCTGCTCGGCCGAGATGTTCGCCGCGATCAGCGAAGCGCCGACCGCCCACCACGGCAGATTCTTCGACGCCAGAAAATAATCGGTGGTGTTCTTCGGCCCCGCACCGGCCCGGTCGCGCGAGACATATTGCGCCAATCCGAAGATACAGACGAAATAGACCGCGACGACGATGATGTCGATTGTGGCAAGCTGCATCCCGAACCCTTCCCCAAATTCGGTCCGCCAGCTAAGCATGGCATAGCGGCCGGCCCATTTATATGATCTATTCTACCTACAAGGCGAACCGCAAGGAGTGCAAGCAATGTCTACCGACCCCGGTGAAATTCGGATCTCGCTCGGGCGTAATCTGACGTACGGGTTGCTCGATCATCTCGGCAAAACCATCGTCACCGGCGGCTATGCCGACAAAGCCTTTCCGACCGAGGCTGAATTGTCGAAGCAGCACGGCGTCAGCCGCTCGGTGACGCGCGAAGCGGTCAAGATGCTGACGACCAAAGGCCTGCTCAGCGCGCGACCGCGGCAAGGCACCATCGTCCAACCCGACAGCGCGTGGAATCTGTTCGACCCCGACGTGCTGCGCTGGCTGCTCGATCGCAAATTCTCGATCAAATTGCTGCGTGAGTTCAATCAATTGCGCGTGGCGATCGAGCCGGCCGCCGCGGCGCTCGCCGCGACCTTCGCCGACAAGAAGGGGCTGGCGCTGATCCGGGCCGGGTTCAACCGGATGCGCGTTGCCGAAACCGGCGAGGACGACACGCTCGAGGCGGACATCGCGTTTCACGTCGCGATCCTGCGCGCTTCGACCAATCCGTTCTTCGCGCAATTCTGCGATGTCGTGGCGACCGCGCTGCGCACCTCGATCCGCTTTACCAACCGTATCCAGGGCCGGACAGCCGATCTCGCCGCGCACGAGGCGGTGCTGTTCGCGATCGAAGCGCGCGATCCCGAAGCGTCCCGCATCGCGATGCTGCGCATCCTCGACGACGTGATGGACTTGATCGTCCGCTCGTCCGCCGAATGAACGGCAGGTACCCCAAAAAAACGGACGCGGCCTTGGCCACGTCCGCGAGGAAGGGGCATCCGGTCGATCCACATCGAACGGATACCAGGGACATCGGGAAGCGACTTCAGAACCGGACTGCGACGCCCAACGAGTAGGACGAATCGTCGTAGCGATAATCGCGCGGCAGGTTCGAATCGCCATAATAGCTGCGATATTTGGCGCGCGTCAGGTTGGTGCCGTCGATCGACAGCGTTACGCCCTTGCGGAACTCGAAACCGATGCTCGCATCGAGACGGCCGTTCGGACGCACCTGGTTGAGGATCAGCGACTGGCCGACCGGGCGGACGTTGGTGCCGCCATAATTCTCATCATAATAGCTCGAGCGATAGGTATAGACGACCCGGCCGGTCAGGCCCTTCTTGTCGTACAGCCCGCCGATGTTGTAATTGTACTTCGACACGCCCTGGATGTTCTGGCCGAACAGCGGATCGCCGACGGTCTTGACCTTGCTGTCCGCGAGCGTGAAGTTGCCGAAGACCCCGAAGCCGTTGAGCGCGCCGGGCAGGAAATCGAAGAACGTCTGCGCGCTGACTTCGATCCCCTTGAGCGTCACCGCGCCGACGTTGCGCGGGCGGGTGATGTTGTAGTTGAAGCCGTTGATCGTCTCGACCTGGCTCTGGCTGATCACGCGGTCCTTGATGTCCTTGTAATAGCCGCCGATCGCGACGAAGCCGTTGCGCGAGAAATAATATTCGAGCGTCGCATCATAGCTGTCCGACTTTTGCGGCCGCAAATTCGGGTTGCCGCCCGACCCGGCCGGCAGAATCAGGCTGTTGGTCGAGATCAGATAGCTGAGCCCGGGGTTGAGATCCCCGAAGCTCGGCCGTGCGATCGCGCGCGAGTAGGTCGCGCGCGCCTGCAAGCCGCCGCCGAACCGCAACCGCGCGCTCGCACTCGGCAGGAAGTCGTTGTCGGTGGTGCTCGCACCGAACGGCGTCAAAACGGGCGCCGGGTTGGGCACCGCCGTCGTCGATGCCGGGGTCACGAACGATGCACCCGCGATTTGCCGTTCGGTCCGCGTGTAGCGCCCGCCGATCTGGCCATCGAGCGTGATCGGTCCGCTGATCGGCACCTTGTAGGCAGCCTGGAGATAGGCCGAATAGGTCTTTTCGGACGCGGAGAAGGAGCGATCCGGCGTAAAATCGGGGAAGCCCGCGCCGAGGCCATAAAGCGCCCGCAGTTTGTCTTGAACGGCAGGGTTGCGCAGTTCGTCCTGGTTCGGAACGATGATGCCGAAGCCATTGTTGATCGTCGGCGTGCCGAGCGCATGGATGAGGAAATTCGAATCCAGGAACGGGACGTTCGAGATGAGCGTCCCGCAAACGGTGCCGCAGGTGCCGCCGAGCGATTGTTGGTGCGTAGCGCTATGATCGGCGTACCGGGCACCGAACTGAATATTGTCGAGAATGCTGCCGATCCGATAGGTCCCGTCGACCTTCGCGGCAAATTCCTTGCCGCGATCGCGGACGTTGTCCTGGTTCAGTGGCGACAGCGCGAAATTCGTCGGGTCGCCCAGACCATTGACGGTGTCGGTGTAGACTGCGCCGCCATTGACGTTGGTCGCAACGTTGGTGGTAATGCCGTTGCCCGACTTGAAGACGTCGAGAATGAAGTTCTGATTGCGCACTTGCGAATGCTGATACGAAACGTCGCCGCTCAGGCTGAGATTGCCAGCCGTATATTTCGCACCGCCCGAGATGATATAGACCGAGGTGCGATCGTAATGCGCTTGCGTGCTGGTGAAGCCGCCATGCCCGGTCGAAGTAAACGAACTGGCGGTACATAGGTTCTGCACCGTGCCGGTGGGATCATAGAAACCCGCGCCATTGACAGCATAATTCTTGCACTCGTTCGTCTTTTGGACATTGCTGAAGGAGGTGCCGCTGAACACGTCGTCGATCTGGAAATAGCTCGCCGACTTGTTGCTGTAGCGTGTGTACAGGCCATTGGCGTAAATCTCGAGGCCCGGCGCAGCCTTCCACTGATAGGCCACATTGGCTTGCTTGCGCTCATACGTGCCCTGCTGCTCGACGCCGCCGACGCACGTCGGCGCGATGACGCCGGCGGCACCGGGAGGGCCCTGCGTGCCGCTGCGGAAATCGCAATTGAAGGCGACCGGGCGGTCGAACACGTTGTGCGAATACGAGACGTCGGCCAGCAGGCCCATCTCGCCGAGGCCGGTTTCGAAGCGATCCGAAACGAGCAGGCCGAGCACCGGATTCACCTCCTGCGCATTGCCGCTATAGACCGCGCGCGCATTGCCCGCGAGCGTGAAGCCCTTGAAGTCGAACGGCTTGTGCAGGCGCAGATTGATGACGCCGGCGACGCCGCCTTCGATCAGCTCGGCCGAATTCGACTTATAGACGTCGGCACCCGCCAGCGCTTCCGCCGGCAGGTCCTGATAGCTGAAACCGCGCCCCGTGCCGGTGAAGATCTCGCGCCCGTCGAGCGTGGTGAGGATGTCGGGCAGGCCGCGGATGATCGGGTTGACGATCTCGTTATTGTCGCCGACCGTGACCTGCACGCCGGGCACGCGCTGGAGCGCGGCGGCGACGGTGCGATCGGGCAGCTTGCCGATATCGTCGGCGACGATCGAATCGACGACATTGTAGGAATCGCGCTTGATGTCCGCCGCCTTGGCGAGCGAGGCGCGGATCCCGGTGACGACGATATCGGTGGCGGCGGTATCATCCTGCGCCGCCGCCTGAGATGGCGCCGGCGCCTGATCTTGCGCCAAAGCGGGTGCCGCGCCGATCAGGGCGAACAGCGACACAGACGAAAGTACTGCGAATTTCGACATCATTTTACCCCTCCTGAAAAACCCGCCGACTTTTCCATTCGGCTGAGACCTTTGCCTATCGAACCCGTGCCGATAGGACAAGTCATATTTGTCAGACCACGACAATGAGGACCGGTGCAGCGGACGCCGCCCTAAAGACGTCCGCTGCCTTGCGCTTATTGAGCTGGCACAACCGTCTTCGGCGCGGCCGCAAGGCGCCGGATCAAAGCGGTTTCGGCCGGGCGATACGGCGTTCCATCGGCGCGAAACACCTCATGGAACCACAGGGTCGGCTCGTCGATCGTATAGGGCTTCTTCCAGCTGTCCCACGGCAGGCGCGTCTGCGTCTTGCCATCGACGAAACCCCAGTTGATCATCGCGACATTGTAGCGCTTGCCGATCGGCAGTGATCCGTCGAAGGTCGATCCGTTGCCGCGCGCCATGAACTCGGTGCACAGCACCGGGCGACCGTAGAGTATGAGCTGCTTCACGCGGCCCTCGAACTGCTCGGGCCAGCCATAGTCGTGGAAGGTGACGACGTCCGACTGTTCGAGCTGGAGCTTCTCCATCCCGGTCAGCTTGGCGCCCGGGGACCAGTCGTCGTGCCACCATACCCCGCTCGTCACCGGCTGGATCGGCTCCGCAGCGCGCGCCCAGTCGAACACTTGCGCGAGCAGGTGGCGCACCAGCGGCTCCTTGCCCTCCTGCCCCTTATATTGCTCGGCGGGATTGTCGGGCTCGTTCCACAAGTCCCAGCCGAGAATGCGCTCGTCCTTGGCGAACGCGCCGATTACGCCCGTGACATAGGCGCGATATTTCGGATAGCGCGCCGGGTCGCGCAGTCCGGGCAGGCCCGGCGATTGGACCCAGCCCGAATTGTGCACCCCCGGGATCGGCGGATGTTGCGGCCCCAGCACGGGATTGGGATCCCAGCAGCTGTCGAACAAGACGAACAGCGGCTTGATCCTGTGCTTCGCGGCGATCGTCAGGAATTCATCGATCCGGCGCTTGAAGCCCTCCGGGTCCTGCTCCCACAGTTGATCGTGCAGGAACACGCGCATCGTGTTCATGCCGATGCCCTGCGCCAGGCCCAGTTCGGCATCGATCCGCTTGGGGTCCCAGGTGGCGGCCTGCCACATTTCGAGCTGATTGATCGCCGAGGCGGGGGTGTAGTTCGAGCCGACCAGCCAGGGCTGTCTGGCGTACCAGCCATTGGCCTGCTGGGGCGTCCAGCGCTCGCGCGCCTCCGCCGGGGCGCTCGCCGCGGCGAAGATCGCCGCCGTGCCGAGCAGGAGCACCGTAAATCGGGTCATGACAGCCTCCCGCACTTCAACGTTTCGCATCGAGGGTGAATTTGTAGATGATGACGTTGCGATAGGTCTGGCCGGGATCGAGCCGTGCCGAGGGGAATTTCGGCTGGTTGGGCGCGTCGGGAAAGAGCTGCGGCTCCATCACGATCGCATCGCCCATGCGATAGATCCGCCCGCCCTTGCCGACCACGCTGCCATCGAAGAAATTGCCCGAATAGAATTGCAACCCCGGCTGGTTCGACCACAGTTCGAAGCCGAGGCCCGATTGCGGCTCGGTCACCTTGGCCATCAGATGCGGCTGCGCGGTGACGGCGGTGCCGATCACCCAATTGTGATCATAGCCGCGACCATAGACGATCTGCGGATCGCGCCCGTCGCGCACGCGCGCACCGACCGGTTGCGGCGTGCGAAAGTCGAACACCGTGCCCGCCACGCTCGGCAGGGCGCCGGTCGGGATCGACGTCGCGTCGGTCGGCGTGTAGCGCTCGGCCGGGATCGTGACGAGATGCCCCATCGCGCCGCCGGGCGAGCCCGCGCCGGCCATGTTCCAATAGCTGTGGTTCGAAATGTTGACGAGCGTCGGCTTGTCGGTGGTGGCGCGATATTCGATCGTCAGCTGATTGCGCTCGTCGAGCGCGTAGGTGGCGAAGGTGGTCAGCGTGCCGGGATAGCCCATGTCGCCATCGGGGCTGACATAGCGCAACGTCACCGAAGCGGTCGGGCCGCTCTTCACGCTGACGACCTCCCACAGCACCTTGTCGAAGCCCTTGGTTCCGCCGTGCAGCGAATTGGGGCCGTTATTGACCGGCGTGTGATAGGTGTGGCCGTCGAAGGTGAAGCGGCCGCCGGCGATGCGATTGGCGACACGACCGACCGTCGCCCCGAAGAATTCGGGCTTGGTGGCGTAACCCTCGAGCGTGTCGTACCCCACCGCGACATCGATCGGCTTGCCGTTGCGATCGGGCAGGATCATCGACTGCAGCGCCGCACCCAGCGCGATCACGCGCGCAGAGACGCCGTGCGCATTGGTCAAGGTCACCGCGGCGACGGGGCGGCCGTCGGGCAGCGTGCCGAAGCTGCTCTGCTTCGCCTCGCCGGCGACCGCCGGGCTCGCCAGAACCAGGGCCAGCGCGCTCGCGGCCAGTGCCGCACCATTTTGTCGTTTCACATTGCTCTCCTCTGATCGTATCCGCGATAGCGTTGGGTCGGCGTGCCGATACAGCCGGGATCGACTTCGAACAGCGCGCCGCCGAGCCCCTCGCCCAGCACGTCGCGGCGATCGCGCGGGATCACGCGCGGCGCGATCAATGGCTGTCCCGCGGCAGTCCCTGCTGCGCGATCCGCTGATATTTGACCGCCGGCTCGAGTACCGCGCCGGTATCGAACTGACCAACGATACCACGCTGGATTTCCTGCCACGGCGTTTGCGACGGCGGGGCGAGCGTCTGTTCGATGGCCGCGAGCGCGTGCCGGCGGCGCGTCATCTCCGCGTCGGAAACGAGCAGATCGACGCGCCGCGTCTTGAGATCGATCCGGATCCGATCGCCGGTCTCGGCCACCGCCAGTCCCCCGCCGACCGCAGCCTCGGGCGACGCGTTGAGGATCGACGGGGATCCGCTCGTCCCCGATTGCCGCCCGTCTCCGATGCACGGCAGCGCGTGGACGCCGGCGCGGATCAGCGCGGCGGAGGGTCGCATGTTGACGACCTCGGCGCCGCCGGGATAGCCGACCGGCCCTGCCCCGCGCATGATCAGCACAGTGTTCTGGTCTAGCGCCAGGGTCGGATCGTCGATCCGGTGATGATAATCCTCGGGCCCGTCGAACACCACGACGCGGCCTTCGAACGCCTCCGGGTCCGCCGGATTGCGCAGATAGCGGTCGCGAAACTCTTCTGAGATGACGCTGAGCTTCATCACCGCGCCGTTGAACAGATTGCCGCCGAACACCGATAGCCCCGCGGCCGGCATCAGCGGGTCGGCAAGCGTCCGGATGACGTCGACATCCACGGTCGCCTTGCCGCCGACATTTTCGGCGACGCTCTTGCCGTTGCACGTCACGGCGTCGCCGTCGATCTCGCCCGCGGCAAGCAACATTCCCATGACCGCGGGCACGCCGCCGGCGCGATAATAATCCTCGCCGAGATATTGGCCCGCCGGCTGCAGGTTGACGATCAGCGGCACGTCCGCCCCGACCTCCTCCCAGTCCGCCAGCGTCAGCTCAACGCCAATGTGGCGCGCAATCGCGTTGAGGTGGATCGGCGCGTTGGTCGATCCGCCGATCGCCGAATTGACCTTGATTGCGTTTAGGAACGCGGCGCGGGTGAGGATGTCGCTGGGCTTGCGGTCCGCATGGACCATCTCGACGATCTGCCGCCCGGTCTCCCAGGCGCATTGCTGCCGATCGCGGTACGGCGCCGGGATCGCCGCCGAGCCGGGCAAGGACATGCCCAGCGCCTCGGTCAGCGAATTCATCGTCGTCGCGGTGCCCATCGTGTTGCAGAAGCCGGTCGACGGCGCCGACGAAGCGACGAGCTCGATGAAGCCCTTATAGTCGATCTCGCCCGCCGCGAGCAGCTCGCGCGCTTTCCATACGATCGTGCCCGACCCGGTGCGCTCGCCATTGTGCCAGCCGTTGAGCATCGGCCCGACCGACAGCGCGATCGCCGGAATATTGACCGTCGCCGCCGCCATCAGCGCGGCGGGGGTGGTCTTGTCGCACCCGATCGTCAGCACGACGCCGTCGAGCGGATAGCCGAACAATACTTCGACCAGCGACAGATAGGCAAGATTACGGTCGAGCCCGGCGGTCGGGCGCTTGCCCGTCTCCTGCAGCGGATGCGTCGGAAATTCGATCGGGATACCGCCCGCATCGCGAATGCCGTCGCGGACGCGCTCGGCGAGTACCAGATGGTGGCGGTTGCACGGCACGAGATCTGACCCCGACTGCGCGATGCCAATGATCGGCCGGTTCGACTGGAGCTCTTCCAGGCTGAGCCCGTAATTGAGATAGCGCTCGATATAGAGCGCGGTCATGTCGGGATTGGCGATGTTGTCGAACCAGGCGCGCGACCGCAACTTCACCATGCCGTCGTCGCTCACTTTACGACGCTCCCGCGCCGCGCGGTTGAATAGCCGACCATCTTCGCCTCCCCCAAGCTACACCTGCGTGCCGAGCGCGCGGCAACGCTTTCGCGATTGATAGCCCAGCGACGTATCGATAGAAAGCCGATTTATCGGATAAAAGAAAAATCGCGGAGAGAGATGATGCGGCTGCCGAGCGAATCCCGCGAGATCGGTTCATAAGATGACACCTCCTAGAGCAGAACCGTGGCGGCTCGGTATTGTCGGCGTGGGCAAGATCGCGCGCGACCAGCACCTTCCGGCAATCGCCGCTTCCGATGACTTCGTCCTGGTCGCCGCCGCGAGCCGCCATGCCGCGCTCGACGGCCAGCCCAATTTCGCAAGCATCGAAGCGATGCTCGCCGACGGCCCCCCGCTCGATATGGTGTCGATCTGCACGCCGCCCGATGGTCGTGATCGTATCGCCCGCGCGGCGATCGCGGCGGGCAAGCATGTGATGATCGAAAAGCCACCCGGCGCGACGGTGAGCGAGGTGGCTGCGGTGCGCAGGTTCGCCGCCGAACGGGGGGTGACCCTCTTTGCCAGCTGGCATTCGCGCGAAGCCGCGGGCGTGGATGCGGCCCGCGACTGGCTCGCACGGCGCACCGTGACACACGTCGCGATCCACTGGCGTGAAGACATTCGCGTCTGGCATCCCGGACAGGAGTGGATCCTTGCGGCGGGCGGCTTCGGCGTGTTCGATCCCGGTATCAACGCCGTGTCGATCGCGACCGCGATCATGCCGCACGATCTCATCGTCGAGAGCGGTACGATCTTCGTCCCCGCCAATCGCGCGTCCCCGATCGCCGCGCAGATCGCGCTGCGCCTGACCAACGACGCGCCGGTGCTGCTCGATCTCGATTTCCTCCAAACGGGCGCCCAAAGCTGGACCATCACGGTCGAGACGACCGGCGGTACGCTTCACCTCACCGAAGGCGGCAAGCGCCTCTTCATCGATAAGGCCGAGATAGCCCTCGGCGCCGACGCTGGCGAATATCCGCGCCTCTACGACCGCTTCGCTGCGCTTGTCCGCGCCGGGCAAAGCGACGTCGATCTGCGTCCGCTGCAACTCGTCGCGGACGCCTTTCTCGTATCGCGCCAGGAGCGCGCCCAGCCGTTCGATTTCTGACGAACGTGCTAGACACGAAGGATATAATCGTATTTGTATGATTTAAAGATAGAAAAGGGAGTTGGAGCGATGCGTCTGGTTCGAACGATCGTGCGCGCCGGGTTGGGCGTAGGTCTGGCCTTGGCCGCGGTCTCCGGCAGCGGGGTGGGCGCCCAGGTCGCTCCGGGCGGGCCGGTCACCCCCTATGTCGATCCGGCAAAGGCCTATCTCTTTCTCCACATGACCAAGGAACGCTACGGCGTCCTGTATTATTCGGTCAGCCTCGACGGGCTGCACTGGCGGCAGGTCAATGCCGGCAAGCCCGTCTCGGCCGACTATCACGGCCATGCCTCGGTGGCACGAGGCGGCGACGGGCGCTATTATCTCGTCGGCAACAAGGGCGACGATGATCCCCTGATCCGCTTCTGGGTATCGGACGATCTGGTGCGCTGGACGCCTTATGGCACCTATCAACCGGACTTGCAGGCGATCCCCGACTATCCGCACCCGCTGCAGCGGATCGGAGCACCGAAGCTGTTCTTCGACAAGCCGTCGGGCCAGTTCCTGCTGACCTGGCACACCCCGAGCCTCGAGGGCTCAAAGGAAGATCCCGAACGCTATTGGGGCAGCCAGCGTACGCTGTACGTCCAGTCGAAGGACCTCAAGACTTTCGCCGCCCCGCCACGCCGGCTGTTCGCCTGGAACATGGCGACGATCGACACGATCATCACGCCGAACGACGATGCCAAGGGCGGCTATTGCGCGATCATCAAGGACGAACGCTACCCGTCCTACGCATGGACCACCGGCAAGACGGTACGAATGAGCTGCGCAGCAAAGCTGCTCGGCCCCTATCCGCTTCCCGGCCCCCCGCTCAGCCCCAATTTCCGCGAGGCGCCGACGCTGATCCGCGCGCCGAGTGGCAAGGAGTGGATGCTGTATTACGAGCAATATGCCGGGACCAGCTACGGCCTGTCGATGGCACCGAAGCTTGCCGGGCCGTGGTTCCAGGTGTCGGGCAATAGCGGCGTGCCCGAATGGAATCGCTACGAGATGCCCGCCGGGCTGCGCCACGGATCGATGATCGGCATTTCGCGCGCGCAATATGACGCGATCGTCGCCGCATTCCCGGACAAATGACCGTGGGTCGGATCCGCGCGCCCGCGCTGCTGAGCATCGCCGGGCTGGCGGCGCTGGCTCCGCCCATGACGGCCGCCGAGGCCCGCGGCGCCGCAACGGAGATCACCAATCCGCTGCTGCCCTCGGGACCCGATCCGTGGATCGTCCGGCAAGGCAAGACCTATTTCTACATGAACACGCTCGGCGACCGCCTGGCGATCCGCAAGACCAGGGACCTTGCGCGACTGGCGGACGCGCCGGAAGTCACCGTGTGGACGCCGCCCAAGACCGGCCCGAACGCGCAATCGATCTGGGCGCCAGAACTGCACCGGATCGGCAGCGCCTGGTACATCTATTATACCGCCGCCGAGAGCGGACATGACGACGATGCGCATCGCGGCATCTTCGTCTTGGAGAATAGCGGCGCCGACCCGATGCGCGGGACATGGATCGACCGCGGCCGCCTGACGACGGCGCACCCGGGCATCGATGGCACCACCTTCAGCCATGGCGGCAAGCGCTATTTCGTCTATTCGCCTTATGTCGGGCCCGACAGCGACCTCGCAATCGTCGAAATGGCCAATCCTTGGACGTTGGTCGGGGCCGAAAGCATCATCGCGCGCCCCGATCGCGACTGGGAGCGCCGGGGCGGACGGCAGATCCTCGAGGGGCCCGAATTTCTGGCCGGGCCGAAAGGCGATCTGTTCCTGAGCTACTCCGCCAGCGCGTGCTGGTCGGACGATTACGCAATCGGCTTGCTCAGTGCCCCGAGCGGGAGCGATCCGCTCGATCCCGCGGTCTGGCGCAAGGCGCCCCGCCCGGTGGTGGCGAAGGCCCCTGCCGCGGGGATCTACGCGCCGGGGCATAATGGCTTCTTCACCGCCGCCGGCGGACGCGAGACCTGGATCGTCTATCATGCCAATCCCGCGCCCGACATGAAGTGCACGGCGAAACGCGCGCCCCGGATCCAACGCGTCAGTTGGTCCGCGCAAGGAACGCCGATCTTCGCCCCCCCGCGCTGAGCTGGTCGCTCCCTTCCGCCGTGTTGCCCTGGTCGTTGAAGACGGGCGGTGCAGGCTCGACCCGCATTCGCTATCGACAGCGTCGAGCGTTCACATCTTGATGATAGGCACCGATCCGGTACATCGGGGTCTTGGCTTGCGGGGTCCCGGACCTTAGAGCGCATTGCGTCTTCGGCGCTAGACGACACCCTTGAGAAGGCCAGCATGCAGATTATCGTACGCGACAACAATGTGGACCAGGCACTCCGCGTTCTGAAGAAGAAGCTGCAGCGCGAAGGAGTCTATCGCGAACTGAAGCTCCGGAAACACTATGAGAAGCCCTCGGAGAAGCGTGCCCGTCAGCATGCCGCGGCCATCCGTCGAGCGAAAAAGGCTGATCGCAAGCGCGCCGAGAAGGACGGCTGATCAGCCCTCGTGCCGCCCGGGACGGCCGCACCGAATAAAGGTCAGCAGCGATCGCTCTCCCTTACGCTGAGCGATGCAAACTTCGCTAAGGCTGATCGTACGCTCGTAGCCCGACGGCGCGCTTGACGATCGGATGATGCGCGTGGTCGGCGACCCAGCTTGCGGACGCGTGCGTTGCAGCGACCCGGCCGATGCCGTCAACTGCCAACAATTACGCTCCTTCCCGGGGTCGATTACGCAGCTTGACGAGGTCGATGGCGTCGTGGGCCTATAGCCATGATCGGGCGGCGACCCGACGACGGCCGGGTGCGCAAGTGCGCCGAGTGGACCGCATGATCGTCCCCCCAGATTCCCCTGGCTCATCTGTCGGTCTTCGAGCCGTATTGGTGCTTGTCCGCGTCAATGCCGCCGGACCGATTCTTGGGCAGCCGGCTTAGTCCCAATAGATACGGCTCACCCAAATTTTCGTTCGAACCCTTTTCACTGTCGCGCTCTTGGAGGCGCTTGCGCCGCAAGCGCAATCGCCCCTAACGGACCTGCCTTGTCACCAAGCGCTGGTGCCACCACGTATGCGGCACCGGCCGGTAACGCCATGTACCCGTTCAGACTTGCCGTGAGGCCGGCCTCGATCCGGGCGAGGAGATGCGGTTGCCCGACAAGGACTCCGCCCCCGATGGCGATGCGGTGTGGCCCGGTCGCACAGACGATCGCGTGGCACAGCGCCGCCAGAGTATGCACGACCGGCTCCCATATCGGATCGTCGCGCGCGACATCGCCGGCCCGGCGCTCGCCAAGCCGCAGCGCTAGCGCCGATCCCGAAGCAAGGCCTTCGACGCAATCGTCATGAAAACGACAGACGCTCGGCTGATCGTCATTGGCGAGGCGCGGCACACGAATGTGCCCTAACTCGCTATGCCCGATGCCGCGGGTCGGCAGCCCATGCACGATCAAGCCGACACCAACGCCGGTGCCGACGGTGACATAGGCAAAGTCCGAAATACCCTGCGCGCACCCCCACGCCATTTCGGCGAGCGCGGCGCCATTCACGTCGGTGTCGAAGCCGATCGGGACGTCGAATGGCGCGGAAAGCCGACCGCGCACGTCCGTGCCCGCCCATCCCGCCTTGGTCGTCGCGAGGATCTGACCATATCGCGACGATGCTGGATCAAACTCGAGCGGCCCGAACGACGCTACGCCCAAGGCCGCAAAGCGATGCTCGCGATACCATGCTTGCAGGATCGCCAAGATGGCGGGCAGCGTTTCTTCGGGTTGCCTGGTCGGAACGATCTTTTGCTCGACGATCGCGCCCGACCCGTGCGCCAAAGTGCAGACGCATTTGGTGCCGCCGAGTTCGACGCCGGCGTGCAACGACGAACCATTTCGACCTAACGTCACCACCCTGTCCGCGCCGGTATCGGAGTGCCGCATAGCATGGTATTTTCCTCCTAAACCTCGCCTGCCGCGATCAGCGATATGCCGCTTGCCAGACCGCCTCCCGGCTTTAATATTCCAATTTAGATAATTCAATAAGTCGGGAGATGGAATGATGCAGGCGCGAGCCGGTGCGGCGGTCGCGGCGGCCTTGGTCGGGACCCTGATCGGCGCGCTCGGCGCCGGCGCTCCAGACGATCGCTATGGTAGCCGCGCCGTGCTAATCTGGATCGTGTTTGCTTATATGGTGTCGGCGGTCGGTTCAGCCGCGAGCGACGGTCTGGCGATGCTGATCGCGTTTCGCTTCGTCGGCGGCTTGGCGATAGGTGGCTTGTCGGTGCTTGCGCCCGTCGGCATCGCCGCGGTCAGCCCGCCAGAACGCCGCGGCCGGATGGTCGGCTTGTTCCAGCTGAGCGTAGTGGCCGCGATTCTCACGGCCTATGTCAGCAATTTTACGGTCGCCCGCATGTTCGATGGCGACGCCGCGTGGCGACTCAAGCTGGCAATCGCCGCGCTGCCGGCTATCGTCTTTTTCGTCAAGCTGCTGCGCATTCCGGACGGCCGCCGCTGGCTCGCGCAAAAGGGTAGAGCGGCCGAGGCGCGCAGGGCGATCGGCGACCCCGACCGCTTGCTCGCCGAATTCGCAACGCGCACCTCGGATCCGGCGCGCTTGCAATGGCGGGTCGATCGCCGCCCGATCCTGCTGGCGATTGGTCGCGGCGAAACCCTGCTCCTGCCCGCGTTGATAGTGTGCATTCTGTTCTTCGCGATCTCGCAAGGCGCGGTGATCTGGGTCAGTCTCTCCGAAATATTTCCGACGGCGGTGTGCGCGTGGGGCCAGGTGATCGGCAGCGCGACGCATTGCGGGATGAACGCGCTGCTCGCTTTCGCCTTTCCCATCGTGGCACACTATACCCAAGCTTTGCCGTTCTGGCTGTTCGCCGCGGCGATGGTCGTGCAATTTTTTGTAACATGGCGGTATTTCCCCGAAGCGCGCGGAGTCCCGCTAGAGCAGCTCGAAGCGCTGATCGAAATGAAGTGAGAAGGCCCGATGAACACAGCCATGACGATCAAGACCCGCCGCGCATGACCGGCCGAGCGTCACACGAACGCCCGCGCCTATCGGGCACCAACCTCGAACGCGCAGCGGATCACAATCAGCGCGTGACGCTCCATGCCATCCGCGTGATGAGCCCACTGACGCGGGTCGAGCTGGCGCGCATCACGGGACTCACCGGCCCGGCGATCGCCAACATCACCAAACGCCTGCTGCAGGACGGACTGATCGAGGAGGCCGGGCAACGCCGCGGCGGCCGCGGCCAGCCGCCGACCAAATTGGTGGTCAAGCGCGACGCTTGCTATTCGATCGGCGTCAACATCGATCGCGATCATATCACGATCGTGCTGGTCGATTTCTCGGGCGAGACGCTCGCGCGCGTCACCGAAGACGTCGACTTCGCGCTACCCGATCAAGTGCGTGCGCTCTATCGCCGGTCGATCCGCACGATGCTGCGCAAGGCCAATGTCGATATCGCGAAGATCGTCGGTCTTGGCGTTGCTGTGCCTGACGATCTTGGCCTGGTCGATCTGCCAGGCCGGCCGGCGAATTATTCGGCGTGGGACGAGGTCGAGATCGCCAGCCTGTTCGAGCAACCCTTCACCCTGCCGGTGTTCGTCGAAAACGATGCCGCCGCTGCCGCAATGGGCGAGATGCAGCTCGGTCACGGGCAAAGCAACAACAGCTTCTTCTATATCCTGTTGTCGTCCGGCCTCGGTGGCGGGTTGGTGATCGACGGCACCTATATCCGCGGTGCGAACGGACGCAGCGGCGAGCTCGGGTTCATGCGCTCGCCCCAGCATGACGCCACGCCCGGCGAGCAGATCCAGACCTTCGTTTCGCTTTCTGGTCTTGCGCGCAGTCTCGAGGAGAAAGGCTATGCCCTGGCCGCCGTCATGCAGGGCGCGGCCGAGCCGGGCTTGTCCGCCTGCGTCACCGACTGGATCGAACGCGCGGCGCATCAACTGACCGTCCCGATCGACGCGATCAACTGCCTGGTCAACCCGGGCGTGATCCTGCTCGGGGGGCGCCTGCCGACGCCGGAACTCGATGCGCTGGCGGCGCGCACCGATGCGCTGATGCGCCAGCGTGCCGCGCTGCTTCCCTCGGTCGCGCCCGTCCGACGCGCCGCGCTCTCGGCCGACGCGCCGGCGGTTGGTGCTGCGATCCTCCCGTTCAGCCACTTCCTGCTGCCCAAGCCCGGCGCTTTGTGGAAGGCGCAAGGGCATCCCGACGGGGTCGACGAGCCAGCCTAGACTGCGTCGTGGCCGAACGAGGGCGGCCGATCCGCCTTGGCGCTGCCGAAGCGCGACGGCACTGCGCCCATTTCGAACAGAAGCGTGCCACCACGCGCCAATTCGGCATGCGAGATCCAATTGCGCGTCCAAGGCTTGCCGTTCCACGTCACCGAGTGGACATAGGGCCGATCGGCAGCGTTACCGCGGGCGAGGACATGCAAGGTCTTTCCGTGGCCGACATCGATCTCGGCGCGGTCGAACAGCGGTGATCCCAACACATAGACCGCGCTGACCGGATCGACCGGATAGAAACCGAGCGCGCTGAGCACGAACCACGCGCTCATTTGCCCGCAATCGTCATTGCCGATCACCCCGTCGGGATCGTGCTTGTACATCTCGGTCAGCAAGCGCCGCACCAGCGCCTGCGTCTTCCACGGCGCGCCGACAAAGGCATAGAGATAGGCCGCGTGCTGGTCGGGCTCGTTGCCATGCGCATATTGGCCGAGCAGGCCGCTAATGTCGGGCGGTGCGTTGTTCGGGAGCGTCGACGGCGCGCTGAACAGCGCGTCAAGCTTGCCCTCGAACGCGGCGTCACCGCCGAACCATTCGATCAACCCATAGACATCGTGCTGGTTGAGGAAGGTCGCTTGCCAGCCATTGGTCTCGGTATAATCGCGATATGCGTCGGTATGGCCGAGCTGGATCGGATCGTACGGCGTCCACCAGCTTCCATCGGCGTATTTCGGGCGCGCAAAGCCGATCTTTGGATCGAGCACGTTGCGATAGTTGCGGCTGCGTCGGCGGAGTGCCACGGCGTCGTCCTTCGCGCCCGCCGCGTCGGCCAGCACCGCCATCGCCCAATCGTCATAGGCATATTCCTGCGTGCGGCTTACCGACTCCCAGATCTTGTCAGCCGGCACATAGCCGAGGTCGTGATAATAGCCGCGACCGAGCGAGGCATCGCTGTCGGCAAAATTGCGATCGAAGGCGCGGCGGCGGATGTTGGGCCAGGCGGCGGCATAATCCGCAGCGATCCCCTTGGCACGCGCTTCGGCAAGTACGGCCACCGAGTGCCAGCCGATCATCGTGCCCGTCTCGACGCCCTGCAACTGCCACACCGGCGGGCCGTAAGGACTTTGCTGCGTCTGCCGGATCAAGTCGCGGGTGAACAACGCCGCGCGCTCGGGCCGAACCAGCGTGAGCAGCGGATGCAGCGCGCGATATGTATCCCACAGCGAATAGGTGCTAAACGCCGGTGCGTCGGCCGGCGCCTGGTGGACAGCGCGGTCCATCCCGACATAGCGCCCGTCGCGATCGGTAAAGAGCGTCGGCGCAAGCAGGCAATGATAGAGCGCACTCGACAGGATCGTGCGCTGCGCCGCGGTGCCGCCCTCGACACGGACGCACGCCAATTCCTTCGCCCACCGCGCGCGGGTGGAACGGCGCGCGGTGTCGAACGCCCAGCCCGGCGCTTCCGCTGCCAGCGCGGCCTTTGGCCAGCGACATCGACTGCGGATATCCCGGTCTTGATCAGGATCGGCTCGCCCCCGGCCTCGTCGAAGAACAGCGCGATTTTCAATCGGGTGCCGGCAACCTGCAGCGTTCCGGCGGTCGACGGGGCCGTGCCGTCCACGAAAAACTGCACGCGATCGGGCTTGCGCGACAACCGCATCGCGAAATGGATGCGACGGCCTTTCGCCCAGCGATGCACGCGCCGGCTGCCGGTCAGCAGGCCGTCCGCTTCGAGCGTCAGCGACGCGGCGTCGAGCACCACGCCCTTGTCCCACGTATCGACCATCATGTGGGCGAAATCGATCAATATGTGTCCCGCACCGGCGGGGAAACGATAGCGGTGCAACCCCGTCCGCTCGGTCACGGTCAGCTCGGCCTGCACGCCATTCTCGAGCCGGACACGGTAATAACCGGGCTCGGCGAACTCGTCGGTGAAACGCTGGCGATACCCGTGTTCGGGGTGATCGAGCGATCCCGGCTCGAGTTGCAACGCCCCGCGCGCCGGTACCACCAACACGTCAAGCATGTCGCCGATGCCGGTGCCCGACAGATGGGTATGCGAAAAGCCCATGATCGAGCCGTCGCTCCGATGGTAGCCCGAGCAAGCGTCCCATCGCGCGTTGTCGGTATCGGGCCCGAGTTGCACCATGCCAAACGGCAATGCCGCGCCGGGATAGGTATGGCCGTGTCCGCCGGTCCCGACGAACAGGTCGGGCGTACCCGCCGCGGGGGCTATTGCCGCCTTGCCCGGCGTGGCCGCGCTCAACGCGGCGAGCCCGACCCCACCGAGCATTTCGCGGCGATTTGCAGTGAGCATGCGTGCGCTCCGAAAGGGGATCAAAACCGCGCGGCGAGCAGCGCCGGCTTACGTCTCAGAGTGTCGAGGATCAGTTCGCCGAACAGGCCATTGGCCCAGGCGAACCATGTCCGCGTGAACGTCGCGGGATCGTCCTTGTCGAAGCTCTCGTGCATGAAGCCCGTCCCGGCATGCGTCTGCTTGAGCCAGCGCAGGCATTGGCGAACGACCGCATCGTCGTCGCTGTTGCGCGCGTGGACCATGATCGACATCGGCCAGATCTGGTTCATGCCGACATGCGGCCCGCCGATCCCCTTCGCTGCTTTGCCTTTGAAGAAGAACGGGTTGCGCGGGCTCCACGCCAAGTCCGCGGAGCGGCGAAACAGCGGGTCGTTGCGATCCGCGGCGCCGAGCAAGGCCAGCCCGCACAGGCTCGGCACATTGGCGTCGTCCATGAAGATCGTATTGCCGAACCCGTCCGCTTCATATGCCCACACCGTGCCGCCCTGCCCGTCGGACATCGTGCCGTGCGACGCGAGCGCCGCCTCGACCTCGGCGGCGAGCGCCAAGACAGTCGCGCGCCGCCGCGGTATCGGCCCGGGCCTCGTGGTGGACCCTCGCCAACATCCGCAGTGCCGACACCGCGAACAGATTGGACGGGATGAGAAACGGGAGCACGGTGGCATCGTCCGACGGCCGGAACATCGAATGGATCAGCCCGACCTTGCGCGTCGGTGCGCCGTAACCGTCGAGCATCAGCGTCTCGGTCGGCGATTTGTCGACGCGCTGGAAGCGATACGGCCCAGGCCCGTCCTTGCGCTGCTGTTCGCGGAACGTCGCAACCGCGCGCGCCATGCCTTGCGCCCACAATGAATCGAACGGCGCCTTGTCACGCGTCGCACTCCAATAGCCGTGCGCCAGCCGCATCGGGTAGCAGAGCGAATCGACCTCCCACTTCCGCTCGGCAACGCCGGGCTTCATCTCGGTCTGGTCGGCAATCGCGGGCAAACTCGACTTGGCGTTCGGATCTTCCATGAAGGCGTTGGCGTAGGGATCGATCTGGATGCAGCGTGCCTGCCGCTGGATCAGCCCATGGTAGACGCGGCGCAGATCGACATCCCTGGCGGCGAGATGGAGATAGGTCTGCATCTGCGCCGAACTGTCGCGTAGCCACAACGCGTCGATATCGCCGGTGATGACGAAGGCGTCGGGCTTGCCGTCGATCATCGACAGCTTGACCGTGGTGTCGAGCGTGTTGGGGTAGCAATTCTCGAACATCCAGGCGAGTTCGGGATCGGCGATCCGCGCCTTGACTGCCTTGATCTCTGCCTCGACCGCCTTGCTGGTGAAACGGCGCGCACCGGCCGCCGGCCGTTGCGATACGTGCGCGCCCGCTGCCAACGCCCGCGCTGGCAATGCTGCGGCAACGGTAAGTGCCCCTGCGCCGGCGATAAGATCGCGACGATTCATTCTGCTTGCTCCTCGTGTCCTTTACCGACCGCCGCGCTCATCGAGAAGGGCGCGTCGGCCTTGGCGGTCGCCCAGCGCGTGTTCGGCGTCGGCCCCATCACGAAGCGCAGCGTGCCGCCCGCCTGCAACGCCTCGCGCGACAGCCACGGCTTGTCGTAGCGCTGGCCGTTGAAGGTCGCCGATTGGATATAGACATTCTTGGCGTCGTTGTTGGCCGCCTCGATCGTCAGCACCTTGCCACCCGGCATCGTCACGCGCACCGAGCGGAACAGCGGGCTGCCGATCGCATATTGCCCGACGCTGGGCGTCACCGGATAGAAGCCCAGTGCCGAAAAGACGTACCACGCGGAAGTCTGGCCATTGTCCTCGTCGCCGGGATAGCCGTCGGGTGTTGCCGAATAGAGCTTGGCCATCACGTCACGGGCATGCGCTTGCGTCTTCCACGGCTGGCCGGCCCAATCGTAAAGGTAGATCATGTGCTGGATCGGCTGATTGCCGTGCGCATATTGCCCCATGTTGACGATCTGCATCTCGCGCGTCTCATGGATCACCGAGCCGTAATAGCTGTCGTCGAATACCGGCGGCAGCGTGAAGATCGAGTCGAGCTTGTCGGTGAATTTGCGGTCGCCGCCCTGCAGGTCGATCAAGCCCCGCACGTCCTGCATCACCGAGAAGCTGTAATGCAGGGCATTGCCCTCGGTGAAGGCATCGCCCCAGGCATAGGGATTGAACGGCTGCATCCAGCTGCCATCCTTGTTGCGGCCACGCATCCAGCCCGACTGCGTGTCGTAGAGCTTGCGGTAATTCTGCGCCTGCGCGGCGTATTTCTTCGCATCGTCGGTCTTGCCGAGTGCGGCGGCGAGCCGCGAGAGCGAGAAATCCGCGGTGGCATATTCGAGCGTGCGCGCGGCATTCTCGTTGATGCCGACATCGTAGGGGACGTAGCCGAGCTTGTTATACCATTCGACGCCCTCGCGCCCGACCGCGCTTAGCACATGGCCCTGCTTGTCGGTCGGTCGGCCCTGCGAACTGGTCGCGTTCTTGACCATCGCCTCGTACAATGTCGCGACGTCGAAGCCACGAACGCCGTTGAGATAGGCATCGGCGATGATGTTGGCCGAGTTCGACCCGATCATCACGTCGCGCTGCCCCGGGCTCATCCATTCGGGCAGCCAGCCGCCCTCCTTATAGGCGTTGGCCAGCCCCTGCATGATCTGCGCGTCGAGCTCGGGACGGACCAGCGCGAAATACGGGAACACCGCGCGCCACGTGTCCCAAAAGCCGTTGTCGGTGAACAGCGGGCCGTCATGAACCTTGCCGTCATACGGGCTGTAATGGACGATCTTCCCGCGCGCATCGATCTCGTGGAACATGCGCGGGAAGAGCAACATGCGGTACATTGCCGAATAGAAGGTACGGCGATTGTCGAGGCTCGGGTCGCTGACTCGGATGTGACCGAGTTCCTGCTCCCACGCCGCCTTGGCCTTGGCCTGCGTCACGGCGAAGCTGTCGCGGCCGATCTCGCTGTCGAGATTGCGCTCGGCCTGATCCGCGCTGATGAACGACGACGCGACCTTGACGCCGACTTGCTCACCGTCGCGCGTCTTGAAGCTGACCACCGCGCCGACATGCCCCCCCTCGCGCACCGTCTCGGCCCCGAGTTGCCAATTGTCGTCCCACGTGCGGCTGACGGTGAAATCATGGTCGAACTGCGCGACGAAGTAATTGTGGAAATTGTCGGGCACGCCGCCGTGATTGTTGCGGACATAGCCGGTGATCCGGCGCGTCGCCGCGTCGATCTTGACCATCGACCCGCCCGCCAGTCCGTCGAGCAGGATGTGCGCGTCGTCGCTCTTGGGGAAGGTGAATCGGAACTGCGCGGCGCGGTTGGTCGGCGTCACTTCCGCGGTCACATCGTAATCGGCGAGATAGACTTTGTAGTCGTACGGGTGGCTTTGCTCGGCCTTGTGGCTGTACCAGCTGGCGCGCTCGTCTTCCTTGATCTTGAGCGGACCGGTCTCGGCGAACAATGCGAACGCCGCATAGTCGTTCATCCACGGGCTCGGCTGGTGCGTCTGTTTGATGCCGTTGATCTTGGGATCATGGTACATATAGCCCCAGCCGCTGCCGGGCTTGCCGGTAACCGGCGACCAGAAATTCATTCCCCACGGCACCGCAACCGCCGGGTAGGTATTGCCGTACGACAGCTCGTGGTTCGAGTCGGTGCCCATCAGCGGGTTGACCAGATCGGCCAGTGATTCGCCTTGTTGCGCCGCCTGCGCGAACATCGGTGCGGGGGCGACCAAAGCGGTGCTGACAGCCAGCGCAAGCAATGTCCGGAAGGGCGTCTTCAACGCAAGTCTCCTTTGGCGAAATGGATCGAGCGCGGCGGGGCGCCCGTATTGGTCAGCATGACGGGCTCGATCGCACCGTTGGGCGCGAACCGCATCCGGTCGATCGCGATCTGCCGATGCTCGCCCTTGGCGTCGCCGAGCGGGCGGCGGTGATAGACGATGTACCATTCGTCGGTGCCTGGCACGTTGACGACAGAATGATGCCCCGCGCCGCGCGCGATCCTGGGATCCTCGGCGAGGATCTCGCCCATCGGTTTGAACGGTCCGGTCGGGCTCGCGCCCATCGCATAGGCGACGCTATAGTCGGAGCCGGTCCATGCGCCTTCCGACCACATCAGATAATAGATGCCCTGGCGCTTGATCAGGAACGAGCCCTCGACATAGCCGGGCGGCGTGATCTCCTTGTAGGTCGTCCCGTCGGCGAACGGCAGCACCGAGCGCAGGTCCGCGCTTAGGCGTACCACATTGCAATGCTTCCAGCCGCCATAATATAGATACACCTGTCCATCGTCGTCGCGATAGACGAACGGGTCGATCGGTTGCGCGCCGTTATGGAAGCCGCCGATCAACGGCTTGCCGAGCGCATCCTTGAACGGGCCCGCGGGCGTGTCGGCAACGGCCAGGCCAATCCCGCCGTGCTCGGCGTCGCTTTGGATGTCGTTGGCGCCGAAGAACAGATAATAGCGTCCGTTCCGCTCGATCGCCGACGGCGCCCATATTGCATAGGCCGCCCACGCCACGCCGGCGACGTCGAGCACATGGCGGTGCTTGGACCAGTGGACGAGATCGGGCGACGAGAAGGCGTCGAAGAAGGTCTGCTGCAGATAGGAAGGCCGCACCGTATGCCGCTTGCGCAATACCGCTTGCTCGGCAGTGAAGTGCGCCGAGAGGTCGGGCTTGCCGACATCGTCCGAATAGGTCGGGTAGATCCAATATTGCCCGGCGAACACCCGCACTTCCGGATCGGCATACCACCCCGGCACGATCGGGTTATGCGCAGCGGCGGGCGTGACACCCGCCGCCACCGCCAGCGCTAGCAATCCCGTCAGACGCATCGGCAGCTTACCACCCCAGCCAGAAAAAGGCGCGGCATCGCTGGGGGAACGATGCCGCGCGGCGTGGTCCGGGGGGGCACGCCATCTCAGAAGGTCCATTGCGCGCCGAGATAGAAACGGCGCCCGGTATATTGGCTCGAATAATAGCGCGCGGTCGTATCGTTGCCGAGATGCGCGCTCTGTTCGGACTTGGTGAGGTTGATCACCGAGCCGGTCAGCGAGATATGATCGGTGAGGTTGTACTGCGCGTTGAGATCGACTTGTTCATACGGCGACGAATAGACGTTGAGTCCCGAGACGATCCCGCCGACCTGCTCGCCCTTGCGATTGTATGACGCGCGTAGCAGCACGCCGTGCTTCTCGTAGAACACCGACGCGTTCCACTGCGTCTTGGCGCTGCCGACCAGCGGCGACGTGCCGATCTTGACGCCGTTGAGCGAAACATCGGCGGTCGACGTGTGGTTGTAGGTGAAGTTTACCTGCGCCCCGAGCCCGAAATCGAGCGTATGCTGGGCGTAGAGTTCGACCCCTTCCGACACTGCGCTCGCTCCGTTCGCCTGGGTCGAATATTGCTGAACGACAACGCTCTGCCCCTGCACGGTCTGCGTCAGATCGAGCACGAGCGGCACGACGAAGTTTTTGACGTCCTTGCGGAACAAGGCCGCGCCGATCACCGACCCGCGGTGGAAATACCATTCCGCGCCGAGGTCGTAGGCCCAGGCTGAAAACGGCTTGAGGTCGAAATTGCCGCCACTGCCCGACCAGCCCGATCGCTCGCCGAACTGCGCACGATCGTAGGTATAAGCGTCCGAATGGAAGGTCAGCGACCGCGAGGACGCCAGGTCGTTATAGGCCGGGCGCGCCACGACCTTCGACACCGCGCCGCGCAGCAGCAGCTTGCTCGTCACGTCCCACGAGACGTTGAGGCTCGGCAGCACGTCGGTATAGGATTTGGACTCGGTCACCGGCGCATAGATGCGGGACTCGCGCTGGCTTTGCGGGATGACCTGGCAATTGCCGTCGGGTCCGAGCGGCGCCGGCGAGAAGGGACCGCCCGGCCCGTCGACGCAATAGTCGTTCTCGAGATACAGGGTGTCGGTCGATATGCCCGACTGCTTGGTGTTGGCGATCCGCAACCCGACATTGCCACGCACTGGCCCCGCCTTGAAGTTCGCCTCGATATACCCGGCGAGAATCCGCTCGTCGATCCGGTAGAGATTCTGCGGCTGCGGTACTTTGACCGCGTTGCCGTAGGTGGTGTTGAGATAGGTGAGATAGTTGGGAAGGTTGATCCCCGGAAACGAGCTCGCCGTGAAACCGCCGGGAATATTGCCGATCGGCTGGCCGTAGAAGAACGATGGCTGCGCCACCGCACCCTGCGGCGTGTCCTGGAAACGCAGCAGCGTCGCCGGATTGGCGTACCAATCGAGCTCGCCCGTCTCGCGCGTGATCTTGCCGTCGCGCCATTTGCCGCCGACCTGGATCGATTCGAGGACGCCACCGAATTTGCGCGTCACGTCGACCTGCGCATATTTCTGCTCGATCGAACTGTTGGTGAAGCCGGAGCCGGTCGACCCGGTATCGATCTGCGCGACGCCATTCATAAGGTTTTGCTGGAGTTCGGGCGAGAAGGTCATGTTCAGACCGCCGCGGCTGAAATCGTACGAACTGAGGTTGTTGCCGTTCTGCGTCACGGTCCCGGTCAGGCGCGGCTTGGCTGCGACATAGAATTGCTGCGACGGACCGCCGGTCGAGCGCGTCTTGCCGACGATGAACGACGCGGAAATCCGGTCATGCGACCAGTCGCCATGCAGGTCGAAGGTGTTCGAAATATCTTTCTCTTTGGCATAGGTGCCGGAAATCTGCGGGGTTTCCATCGTGCAGATCGGCGTCTGGGTCAGGCAGCCGGTCCCCGCTGCCGGCACTTGGAAGGTCGCCGACTGCAGGACGGTCCCGCTTTTGTCGAACTTGGCGCCGGTGAAGAAATTATCATAACCCCATTCGGGGATCTTCAGCACGTTCGACGTGGTCTGGCTGTTCAGCTGGAAGCGGAAATAATTGGCGGTGAAGCGCAGGTTATCGGCTGGTTTCCACTCGAGCGTCGCTTGCGCGCCGATCCGCTCGCGCTGCGACGTGACGATCGATTCGTCGACTGCCTGCGGCGCCCAATAGCCGTTATAGTGCTGCCCCGATTGGGTCGTCTCGCCGCGGTTCTGCGACCAATAGGTGACCGCGGCATCGTTCGCGAAAGTCTTGCCGTTGACGTCGGTGGCGGGCCTACCGCCGCCGCGGCCACCATCGGCCCACCACTGCCAGCTCTCGGTCGAGCCATCCATCTCGCGATTGGTGCGCTTCTGATAGGTACCGCCGAGCAGCAGTCCGAGCGTGCCCGACGCGTTGTGCCACGACAGCTGGCCCGACACCTGCGGCTCGATCTTGTGCGTCACGTCGGAATCGGTGCCTTCCGCCGAAACGAAGCCGGACCAAGGCTTCAAGTCGAGCGGCCGGCGCGTGTGCAGGATAATCGTACCGCCGACGCCCCCCTCGTCGAGCCGCGCCTCGGGCGACTTATAGACGTCGATGCTGCCGATCATGTTCGACGGGAGCAGCAGATAATTGAACGAGCGGGATGGGTCGCCGGTGTCGGCGCCAGCGATGAAGTTGCCGTTGAGTTCGGTCAGCGTCAGGTCCGACTGCAAGCCGCGAATGCTGACTCGACTGCCCTCGCCACCGCTGCGCTCGATCACCACGCCCGGCACGCGCTGCAACGAATCGGCGACGTTCTTGTCGGGAAATTTGCCGACGTCTTCGGCGGTGATCACGTCGATGAACGCATTGGCGTCGCGCTTGCGCGCCAAGCTGGTCTCGATCGAGCGGCGATATCCGGTGACGACGATGTCCTTGCTCGAATCGCCGGCGGCGTCCTGCGCGGGCGCCGGGCCGGCATCGGCCGGCGCCGCCGGCTGCGGCGCATTTGTCGTTGGAGCGGGGGGCGGCGGCGCGGGGGCGGTCTGCGCCTGTGCGACGCCGCCAAAGACGATCACCGCGCTCACCGACCCGAGCAGGCGGCGCAGTGCACGACCATGTCGCGCCTTCGTAAACTGAGACATACTTCTGTTCCTCTCCCAGCGTCGGACTGTGCCCGATCGGTTATTTTTCTCGTCCGCGCGATGACCGCGAACCGCGACGATAGAATTCTAATTAAAAACCAAATTGTCAATTAAAACGTGATGCGACGTCACTTTTGTACGACCGGTGCCAGCGCCATTGCGGCGGGGCGAGCGATCGCGGCGGCGCCGGCGCGCCGTTCGCGATCTCTGCTATTTCGGCGCGTCGAACAGCGGCGACGCCATTCGTGCGAAGGTTTCGGGGGGTGCCTTGGCGATTTCGCGGTCGTAGGTCAGCAGTCCGTTGATCTCGCCTTCGACGTCGGTTGTCTGGGTATAGACCGACGCGCTGAGCCCATTTTCGCGCGCTTGACGCACGACCTCGTCGAACTTCCGCTTGTAGCGCGCGACATAATCCTTCGGATCGCTCGTCACCTGGTAGCTCCAGCGTTTGTCTTCGCGCCACAAATGGCCGTCGATCGGGCGCCCGACGCCGCCATATTCGCCGAGCACGATCGCACGGTCGCTCTGGTGCGTCGGGGTGTGGGGCACGTCCTCATAGGTGTGGATGTCGAACACGTCGGACACGCCCGGAGCGGCGTCGAGCCAGCCGCTATCGGCATCGACCAAGCGACTCGGGTCCAATCCCTTCACATAACGCGCGAGCGTCGCGGAATCATATTGCCCCCAGCCCTCGTTATTCACGACCCACAGCACGATGGACGGAAACGCGCGCAGACTGCCGATCATATGCGCCAGCTCGTTCTGCTGCTCGGCCATTACGTCGGACGACAGCACCGCCTGGCTTTGGCTGGTGCCCGCGACGAACTGGTCTTCGCCGCCGCCAGCCGGCATGTCCTGCCAGATCAACATGCCGAGATGATCCGCATCGTAATAATAGCGCGCGGGTTCGACCTTGATGTGCTTGCGGACCATGTTGAAGCCCGCTTTCTTCAAAAACTCCAGGTCGGATCGCATCGCCACTTCGGACGGCGGGGTCAGCAGCCCGTCGGGCCACCAGCCCTGGTCGAGCGTGCCGTTGTGAAAATAAGGCTTGTTGTTGAGCAACAGCGCCGGTTGACCGATCACTTTGCCCGGCCCGACCGAAATCTTGCGCATCGCGAAATAGCCCGTCACGCGGTCGCGCGGCACGCCAGTGACCTGCGCGGCGGCAAAGGTGACCCCTTCGCGCTGGGTGAAACGCGCGTCATAGGCGGCGCGATCGCGCTCCGCCCTGCCGGCGTACGGGTCCTGAATACGCACCAACTCGGCGACGATATCGTACACGAACGGATCCTCGGGCGACCATAGATGCGCGCCCGGCACGCTGAGACTGGCGTGGCGATTGGCGCGGACGATCGTCGAAGCGATCGTCTTGCCCCCCGAGCGCACGCTCACTCGCACCGCGTCGGTGTCGCTCGCCGAAGCGCTGAGCGCCACATCGACCTCGGCCCTGCCGCGATCGATATCGGGCGTCACGCGGACGTCGGCGATGTGGAGCGCCGGAACCGGCTCGATCCACACCGTCTGCCAGATGCCGCTGACCGCGGTGTACCAGATGCCCTCGGGAGCGAGCGACTGCTTGCCGCGCGGCTGGCTACCCGCACTGGTCGGGTCGGCCACCTGCACCGCCACTATATTCTCGCCGGGTTTCAGGAAATCGGTGATATCGAACGAGAACGGATCCGAGCCACCGACATGCGTGCCGACGATCGCACCGTTCACCCAGACGTGCGCGACATGGTCGACCGCGCCGAAGTTCAGCAGGACGTGCTGCCCGGTCCAATCGGCCGGGACCGTGAAATGTCGCCGATACCACAGCCGGTCTTCGGGCAGCAGCGTGCGCGCCACGCCCGACAGACGCGATTCGACTGCGAACGGCACCAGGATCTGGCCATCCATCCGTGGTGGCAGCGGCGCTGCCGCCTTGGTGATGGCATAGTCCCACAGGCCGTTGAGGTTTTGCCATTTGGCGCGTTCGAGCTGCGGGCGCGGATAGCTGCGCCAGGCGTTGGCGGGGGTCACCGTCTTGCCCCAGCGCGTCATGATCGCGCCGGTATAGACCGAATCCGTCCGCGGCGGCGGCGCGCTCTGGGCGCCAACGCCCGCGCTCCCCGCACCGCTCAGCAGGAGCGGGAGTATAAATTTACGCATCGTCGTCCTCATGGTCGCACCATCGATGGCGGCGCATCGGCCGGCGCGCTGCCCCATCTGGGATTTGGCTTCGGCCCCATCGTCAGCACCAGCGTCGCACCGCCGGCGACGTCACCGTGGCGGAACCACGGCTTGGTCCAGGGCTGGCCGTTGAGCGTTGCCGATTGAATGTACTGGTTTTGCGCCGAATTGTTCTTCGCGACGATCTCGAGCGCCTTGCCATTGCCCATCTTGAGCACCGAGCGATCGAACAGCGGGCTCCCGAGCACGTAGATGTCACTCGACGGATCGACTGGATAGAAGCCGAGGGCGCTCAGCGCGTACCAGGACGAGGTCGCGCCCTGATCGTCCATGCCGGGATAGCCGTAGCCGCTCGCATCGCTGCCATAGAGATCGCGCAGGATACGGCGCACCAGCGCTTGCGTCTTCCACGGCTGGCCACTCCAAGCGTAGAGATACGGCGCTTGCTGGTCGGGCTGATTGCCCTGCACATATTGCCCGATCACCCCCGTGCAATCGCGGCAGATACCCTTGGGATTGTACGGCGTCGTAAAGAACTGGTCGAGCTTTGCATTGAACGCCGTACGCCCGCCGAGCTCGTCGATCAGGCCTGCCACGTCGTGCGGGACCAACCACAGGGTCGACCAGCCAGACGCCTCCTTCATCATGAAATTATAATAGGGCTCGCGCGGATCGAACGGCGCGATCCATTTTCCGTCGGCGGTGCGACCGCGCACGAAGCCGATCGAACGATCGAACACGTTGCGATAATTGCCGGCGCGCTTGGCGAACAGACGCGCGTCGTCGGGATGCCCCAGCCGCGTCGCGAAATCCGCCATAGCGGCATCGTCCCAGGCATATTCGAGCGTCGTCGCTGCCCCCGCCTTGCCACCGGCATAGGGCGGGCTCGGGTTCCCGGCAGGGATTTCGTCGGCGATCCATCCGTTGCGATCGTATTCCGCCAGATAGCCGCGCGGCCCGTTGGGATCGGTCGCGTTCTTGCGCATGTACGCATAGGCCGCCTGGTAATCGAACCGGATCCCGCGTCGCATTGCGCCGAGATACAGGAACACCGCATTGTCGCCGTGGAACGAGGTATTCATGAAGCCGCGCTCGCGCGCCATGTCGAGTTCCGACTGCATAACGTTGCGAGTCACTTCGGGCTCGAGCAGTTCGAGCAGCACGATCTGGTTGCGGCCGGTATCCCAGAACGGCACCGGGCCGTAGCGATCGTACGTCGCGGTTTGCGTCGCGCCGTGCGTGTCGGTGAAGCGCTCGCCCTTGCTCGCGACCAGCCGCGGGCTGGCGAACGACTGGAACAGCGTCGAATAGAACAGCATTCGCTGCTTCTCCGTTCCGCCGCTGACCTGGACCTTGTCGAGCAAGGCCGCCCATTCGGCGCGGGCCCGAGCATGGACCCCGTCGAAATTCCAGTCCGGGCTTTCGCCGCGCAAGCGCTGCTCGGCGGCAGCATAACTCGGGCCGTGGGCCATCCTGACCAATACGGTTTCGCCAGCACGCGTCGTGAAGTCGAGATAGCTCCCGGCAAAACTGCCTGCGATCGTCCGCGCGCCCGGCAGAACGTCCTTGTCGCCGATGCCGTAACCGCGATCGGCACTGGCCGACTTGCGAAACATGCCGAAGCTTTTGAAGGGCTTCGAGAACTCCGCTACGAAATAGGCACCGTCGCGCGCGTCGTTGTCGCCGTGCTCGGCTGCAATGCCGCGCACCATATGGTCGCCGACGATCTCGACGTCGCCGCCCCGCCCCGGCAGATTGAGGATGACATGCGCGCGTTCGGTCGCCGGAAAGGTAAAGCGCATCAGCGCAGTCGATTGCGTCGCGGTGAGTTCGACCCTGGTTTTGAAACTATCGAGAAATACCGAATAATAGCCCGGCGCCGCCGTCTCGCGCGCCTTGTCGTAATACGCTTCGCTATAGGCGGGCGGCACCATCCAGTCGCCGACCACCGGCATCAGCATTGGCTGCGCCCGCGCGCCATAGGTCGGCCCGCCACCGCCGGTGAAACCGATCATCGTCGGGTTGCTGTAGTAATACGGCGTCGCCACCCCAGACGGATAGCTGAGTTCGACATTGAGATTGACGGGCGCAGCCTCGACCGCGCTGTGCGGCAAACGCGCGCCGGGTGAGGTTATGCCGGAATAAAGCGGCTCGCCGGCCGGCGGGGCGTTGCCGATCAGGTCCGGTCGGTAGAGCGGCGCCGTGCCGACCAGCGGATTGGCTTGATCCACCCCAGGCAAGCTCGGACGCACGCCCCGCGCAGAAACGTAGGCACACCCGAGACCGGATGCGATCATGATAGCGCCCCCCGCCGTCGCGATCGCCAAGCGCCGATAGGGGCGGAACACCCATGTCAAGATCATACCCTCTCCGCTCAGATATCGAGCCCGCAACCTGGATTTCGAGCTTCAGCCGCTTACCAGGAATCGAGATCTGCAAAATTCATTAAATAAACCATTTTGTCAATTAAATTGAAGTCGGTTTCTAATTGATTGGTCACAGCGACGGGTCTTGGGATCGAGATGTAGGCTTACCGGCCCCCCAACCATGGCGGGGACATCACAGTCTTGGTTTTTGCGAACGATCAGGACCGCGGTGCGACGGATCGTGGACCGACCGGCCGCCATGGGTGGCGGCGACCGCTCGATCGATCCATCCGGCAAAATCGTTGATCCGATCGGTAGGCGCAAATGCGCTATACCGAGCACATGTCACATCCCGTCGCCGCATCCCCCAGCCCCATCGTCGCACTTTCGATCGGCGTATTGCGCGGGTCGTTAGCGAGCGGCGTCCGCCGCTTTCTCGGCATCCCCTACGCCGCGGCGCCGGTTGGCGCGCATCGCTTCGCGAAGCCGCAGCCGGCGCCGCCGTGGCACGGCGTCCGCGACGCGACCGGCGCCGGCGCCACCGCGCCGCAGCGCACCCGTGCCGTCGCGGGGCTCGATGTCGCGGCGCTGATCGGCAGCGGCTGGGTCGAAGGCGACGACTATCTCACGCTCAACATCTGGACGCCCGCGCAGGCCGCCGAGCCCCTTCCGGTGATGGTGTTCGTCCATGGCGGCGGCTTCGTGGTCGGGAGCAAGGATGCGCCGGTGCAGGACGGCAGCCGCTTCGCGCGCGACGGCGTGGTCTGCGTCGCGATCAACTATCGCCTCGGTATCGAGGGTTTCCTGCCGATCCCGGGCGTGCCGACTAATCTCGGCCTGCGCGACATCCTGTTCGCGCTCGGCTGGGTCCAGGATAACATCGCCGCCTTCGGTGGCGACGCCGGTAACGTCACCGTGTTCGGCGAATCGGCCGGGGCGATGGCGATCGCCGATCTCATCACCTCGCCGCTTGCCAAGGGCCTGTTCCACCGCGCGATCGTCGAGAGCGGACACGGCGCGATGACGCGCGACATTACGGTCGCGCAGCGGCTGGTGCGCAAGCTCGCCGACTTGCTGAAGGTGACCCCGGATCGCGAAGGCTTCGAACGCATCGCCCCCGGCGCGGCGCTCGACGCGATCGAAACGGTGTCGCAGCCGACGACGCGGCTCGACCTGCGCGGCCCCGACGGTCGCGAGCCGGTCTTCGGGATCAGCCGCTTCGTGCCGGTGCACGGCGACGCCGTGCTGCCCGAGCCACCGCTCGACGCGTTGCGCAACGGGGCGGGGTCCGGGGTCGATCTGCTGATCGGGAGCAACGCCGAGGAGATGAACCTCTACCTCGTCCCGAGCGGAGTCCGCGACACGATCGGTCGCTTGCTCGCCACTTATTTTCTCCACCGTTCGCAGCCGCACGCGCGAAAAGTCCTGCGCGCCTATGGGATCGGGGAGCCGGGCAAGAAGCCCGGACAGGCGCTGACCGACGCGCTGACCGACCTCGTCTTTCGCTGGCCCGCGCGGCGCTTTGCCGAGGAGCATCGCGGGCGCACGCATGTCTATGAATTCGAATGGCGCTCGCCACTGTTTGGCGGCGAACTCGGCGCGGCGCACGCGATGGAACTGCCGTTCGTGTTCGACACGCTGGCGACCGTGACCGGCGAAACCGGGCTGTGCGGCCCCAATCCGCCGCAGGCGCTCGCCGACCGCATCCACCGGCTATGGGTCGATTTCGCGCGCGACGGGACGCTGCCCTGGCCCGAATTCACGCGCGACGAGCGCAACGTCCATCACCTCGCAGCCGACGCGACGGTGCGCGAAGCGCCGCTGCCGGCAGCCCCGTTCCTGCCCTGAGCCAAAAGCCGCCCGGCCAAAAGCGACGGCCGATCGGCACAGCGGAACGACCTTTCAGATAGGTTGAAACACGCCTATAGCTCTGATGAGCCGAGCGGACGCCACGATCCGCCGCCACGGAGAGGATTTCATCATGCGTCAGCGCACCTTGCTCAGTCTGGCGACTTCGGTCGCCTGTCTCGCGATCCCCGGCCTGGCCGCAGCGCAAGACCAGCCGTCGCCAGCGGCCACGACCCAGCCCGCCGCCCAGACCGATCCCGGCGACATCGTCGTCACCGCGCGGCGCCGCGAGGAATCGCTCAAGGACGTGCCGATCGCGGTGACCGCGCTGACCGGCGACCAGCTCAAGGACCGCCAGGCCAATTCGATCAAGGATATCGCGGCCTACACGCCCGGGCTCAGCATCAATTCGGACTCGGTCGGCCGCGCGTTCATCTCGATCCGCGGGATCGGCACGACGCTGATCGACACGGTCCAGCCCGGCGTCGGCATCTTCATCGACGGGGTCTATCAGCCCAACACTTCCTACCTCAACAATCCGATCGTCGACGTGGCGCGGATCGAGGTGCTGCGCGGGCCGCAGGGCACGCTGTTCGGCAACAACACGCTCGGCGGCGCGATCAACGTGGTCACGCGCCAGCCGTCGAACAGCTGGACCGGCCGCTTCGACGCCGCGGTCGCGGGGACCGACAATTATGCGACCGTGTCGGGCACGGTCAGCGGTCCGATCGTCCGCGACGTGCTGCAGTTCCGCATCGGCGCGTCGTATCACGAGCAGGACGGGTTCCAGCGCAACACGCTCGCGATCGGCGACATGAACCCGCTCGAACAGCATGCCGTCAACGGCACGCTGCGCTTCCTGCCGGCGAGCTGGGCGACCTTCACGCTCAACGGCAGCTACGACCACGCCTTTGGCGGCAGCACTGCCTACGAACATGTCGACGGCCCGACCGATTATCGCGAGACCGGCGCGACCAATGTGCTCAACCGCACCGGCATCGATTATTACGGCGCCAATCTGAAGGGCGAGTTCGATGTCGGGTTCAACACCAAGATCACCGCGATCGGCGCCTACAATCAGAAGGATCTGACCAGCGTCGGCGACGGCGATTTCGGCGCGGTCGATCTGCTGCGCTCGAATGGCGGCTCGCGGCTGATCACCAAGACGGTCGAGCTGCGCGCCGATACGCAGTGGAGCGACGCGATCTCGACGCTGATCGGCGTCTATGGCGATCGCTACGTCCAGCGCGGCGACACGACCAACCGGCTCGATCTCAGCCCGTTGCTCGCCCTGCCCGCAGGCACGATCCCGGCGCGCACCTCGACCTCGCATGCGGTGACGCAGAACGACACGCGTGCGGTGTTCGCGACGGTGTTCGTCAAGCTCGGCACGATCGATCTCGCGCTCGGCGGCCGCTACGATCACCAGCGGCTGACCGGCAGCCAGACCGACGTCGCGACGATCGGTGCGACGCCCGCATTCTACATCCCGCCGGTCTATACCAAGGACCAGTTCCAGCCGCGAGTCACGCTCACCAAGCATTGGACGCCCGACTTCATGACCTATGCCTCGGTCGCCAAGGGCGCGCGCGGCGGTGGGCAGAACGGGCCGGGGACGCGCGCGCAGGATGCGCTCTACAAGGGCGACAATGTCTGGACCTACGAAGTTGGGACCAAGATTTCGGCGTTCGACCGCCGCCTGTCGCTCGATGCCGATGTGTTCTATAACGATTATAACGACTTCATCGGGCAGAACTCGCTCGCACCCAACGCCACCGGCGCGGGCTTCGTCGCGATCAACCTCAACACCGGCCATGTCACCAGCTATGGCGCCGAGGCCGAGGCGCATCTTCGCCTGACCGACCAATGGCGGATCGATGCCGGCGTGTCGTACCTCCACGCGCGCATCACCGACGACAGCCAGTATTTCGCGACGACCGGCGTCCACGTATCGAGCGACCGGATCATCTTCACGCCCGATTACAATTTCAACGCGAGCACGACCTACACCGTGCCGGTCGGTCTGAAGGCGCTGGTGCTCAACGCCGGCGTCATCGGCAAGGGCAGCCGGATCGGGTCGAGTCTCGATCCCAACACTGCGCCACGGCTGTCGCCCTATACGCTCACCAACGCGTCGGTCGCGTTCCGCTTCGCCAGCGGGTTCGAGATCGCGGCGTTCGGGACCAACCTGTTCAACACCAAATTCATCGAAAGCTATATCGACAAGTCGGCGCTGGTCCGCGCCGGCCTCGCGCCGATCGCAGCCAATCTCGCGCTGCAGGGCGACCGCCGGCGCTACGGCGTGCGCGCGACCTTCAAGTTCTGATCCGATGAACGCGATGACGGAGCGTCCCGTGCCCCAGACTCTTCCTCCCGGCTTTCTCGATGCGCTGGCGGCGCGGTTCGGCGACCGGCTGCACGTCACCGAGGCGATGCGGACGCAGCATGGGCACAGCGAAGCGCATTTCGCGCCCATGCCCCCCGACGCGGTGGTCTTCGCGCACTCGACCGAGGATGTCGTCGCCCTGGTCGAGCTATGCACCGCGGCGGGCGTGCCGATCGTGCCGTTCGGCGCGGGCACCTCGATCGAGGGCAATGCACTCGCGGCGCGCGGCGGGGTCAGCGTCAACCTGTCGCAGATGGACGCGATCGTCGCGGTCAATGCCGAGGATTTCGACTGTCGCGTCCAGGCCGGCGTGCGGCGCGAACAACTCAACGAGCATCTGCGCGACACCGGCCTGTTCTTCCCGATCGACCCCGGCGCGAATGCGACGATCGGCGGGATGGCCTCGACCCGCGCCAGTGGCACCAATGCGGTGCGCTACGGCACGATGCGCGAGGCGGTGCTGTCGCTCACCATCGTCACCCCCGACGCGCGTGTGATCCGCACCGCGCGGCGGGCGCGGAAGTCGGCGGCGGGGTACGATCTGACCCGGCTGTATGTCGGCAGCGAGGGAACGCTCGGGATCATCACCGAGGTCACGCTCCGGCTCCATCCGATCCCCGAGGCGATCTCGTCGGCGGTGTGCGGCTTCGAGACGCTCGACGGCGCGGTGACCACGGTGGTGCAGGCGATCCAGCTCGGCGTGCCGCTCGCGCGCGTCGAGATCCTCGACGACATGCAGATGCGCGCGGTCAATCGCTGGTCGAAGCTCGATTATCCGGAAATGACGACACTGTTCTTCGAGTTCCACGGTTCCCCTGCCGGGGTCGCCGAGCAGATCGCGACGGTCCGCGCCCTGGCGATCGACAATCGCGGCGGCGATTTCGCCTGGGCGAACCTGCCCGAGGAGCGCGCGCGGCTGTGGAAGGCGCGGCACGAGGCCTATTATGCCGCGGTCGCGCTGCGCCCCGGCGCGGTCGGCTGGACCACCGACGTCTGCGTGCCGATCAGCCGGCTGCCCGAATGCATCGGCGCGACAAAGGCCGATCTGGCGACGACGCGGGTCCCGGCGACGATCCTCGGCCATGTCGGCGACGGCAATTTCCACGTTATCTTCGCGATCGACCCCGCCAACGCCGCCGAATTCGCCGAAGTGAAGGCGATCAACGCGCGGCTGGTCGAGCGCGCGCTGGCGATGGACGGGACGTGCACCGGCGAGCACGGCATCGGTCTCGGCAAACAGGAATGGCTCGTCGCCGAACTCGGCGAGGCGGTCGAGCTGATGCGCACGGTCAAGCGCGCACTCGATCCGCGCGACCTGTTCAACCCCGGCAAGATCTTCGCGCTCTAACGAAACGGGCTTTCCATGACCGACCTTTCGCTCGTCGACCCCGAACTGCGCCCGATGCTCGACCAGTGGCCGACGCTGGCGCTCGACGCCGACCTGCTCGCGACGATCCGCGCGGCGGGCAGTCGCCTGCCGGCGCCGCCGGTCGTGCCCAATGCGGTGACGTGCGAGCGGCGCTCGGTGCCCGGCCCCGCGGGCGCGCCCGACGTCTCGCTATTGATCTACACGCCCGCTGGCACGGGGCCGTTTCCGTGCCTCTTTCACATCCATGGCGGCGGCTATGTGATGGGCGATGCCGCGAGCCTCGAGTTCGCGCACCGGCCGATGGCCGAGGCGCTCGGCTGCGTAATCGTCTCGGTCGACTATCGGCTCGCGCCCGAGACGGTGTTCCCCGGCGCGATCGAGGATTGCTATGCCGGCCTCGCCTGGACCTTCGCGCAGGCGACGGAGCTGCGTGTCGACCCGGCGCGGATCGGCGTGATCGGCGAGAGCGCGGGCGGTGGCCTCGCTGCCGCGCTGGCGCTGCTCGCGCGCGACCGCGGGACGTACCGGCTGGCGTTCCAGCACCTCACCTATCCGATGCTCGACGACCGGACGTGCACGCGCGATGATCCCAACCCGGCCACCGGCCAGTTCATCTGGACGCCGCACAACAACCGCTTCGGATGGCGCGCGCTGCTCGGGCGCGATCCTGGGGCGGACGACGTGTCGCCGTATGCCGCCGCGGCGCGCGCGACCGATCTCGCCGGGCTGCCGCCGACCTATATCGCGACCGGCGCGCTCGATCTCTTCGTCGACGAAGACCTGGACTATGCCCGCCGCCTGATCCGCGCTGGCGTGCCGACCGAGCTGCATGTCTATCCCGGCGGCTTCCACGGCTTCGACATCGACCCCAACGCCGCCGTCGCGGCACAGGCGCGGCGCGACCGGATGGACGCGCTCCGTCGCGCGATGGTGGTGAAGTGAGCGCGTCCGCCGCACCCCGTTCTTTCACCCGCGCGCTGCCGCCGCTGCTCGCGCTCGCGCTGGCGATGGCGCTCGGTTTCACGACGATGGGCTCGTTCAGCATGGTGCAGGAAGGCGCCAAGCTCGAAATGGGCCTTAGCGATCGCGCGCTGGGGCTGATCCAGGGCCTGTCCGCCGCGATCCCGCTGGCACTGTTCTCGATCCCGATCGGCATCCTCGTCGATCGCGGTTCGCGGGTACGGTTGCTGCTGGCGATGGCGGTGATCTGGACGCTCGGCGCGGCGCTCACTGCCGTCGCGCCCGGGCCGGCCGTGTTGTTCGTCGCGCGGATGCTGACCGGGATCGGCACCACTGGCGGCCTGACCGCAGCGTTGTCACTCGGCGCCGATCTGTGCGCGCCAGACCAGCGCGGGCGCGCGCTGCTGATCGTCACCCTCGGCAAGACGCTCGGCGTGGCGCTGGCTTTCGGTCTGACCGGCGCGCTGCTCGGCTGGTTCCTCCACGGCGGCACGCTGCCGCTCACCCACGGCCTCGCGCCGTGGCGCAGCGCGCATGTCGTGCTCGCGATCCTCGCGGGTCTCTTCGCGCTGCCGCTGCTGCTCCTGCGCGAGCCGAAGCGGCAGGAGGTCGTCGCGGGGACGCACGCGCCGTTCCGGGTGGTGGTGGCCGAGCTGTGGTCGCGCCGCCGCTTCCTCGTGCCGCTGTTCGTCGGGCAGATCAGCGTCGTGATGGCCGATGCCGCCGCCGGGATCTGGGCGGCGCCGATCCTCTCGCGCAGCTATCACCTGACGCCCGACCAGTTCGCCGGCTGGATGGGAACGCTGATGTTCGCCGCCGGCCTGGTCGGCACGATCCTCGGCGGCGTCACCGCCGACATGGGGCAGCGCAGCGGCCGGCGCGGCGGCGTGCTCTACGGCGCGGCGGCGGCGGCGCTGGTCGGCGTGCCTGCCGCGCTGTTCGCGGTCGCGCCGGGCGTGTCCGGCTTTGCGATCGGGCTCGGGGTGCTGGTGCTGTGCGGCACGATCACCGGGCTCGGCACGTCGGTGGCGCTCACCGTGCTCGTGCCGAACGAGTTGCGCGGGCTGTGCATCGGCGCCTTCATCGCGCTGGCCGGCGTGATTGGCTATGGGCTCGCCCCGACCCTGGTGACGACCGTGAGCGGCCTGCTCGGCGGCGAGGCGCAGCTCGGGGCGGGGCAGGCGATCGTCGGGGTCGCCGTCAGCCTCCTTGCCGCGCTGGCGTTCATCCTCGCGATCCGAACCGCCCCCCGCACCGCGACCGACAAACCTATCTGATAGCTATTGCGTTCCTATCTGATAGCTGTACGATTTCGCCGACGAGCTCGAATCACGAGCCGCGACAGGAGGCAGGATGAGACAGCGGATCGACGTGTCGCCCGAGATGGTGGCGCTGCTGGGCACGGGGCCGATCGACGATACCACCCTCGAGCAGCCACTGGTCCTCACCTTTCGCCTCGCCGATGCGACCGTCACGCTCGGTGGCGGCGACACGACCGAGTGCGAGCTCGTGCTGCTCGTCACTGAGACGGCGTGCCAGCGGGTCTTCGGCCTCGTGCCAGCCCAAGATGGCAGCGTATGGCATCTGCCGAGCGCGATCCGCGCGATCGCGCTCGCGATCCTCGAGTGTGCGCTCGCCGAGCCCGCGCGCGCGACGCTGCGCCTCGCCAAGAGCATCGAATTGCTGTGTGCGGTGATGGAAGCGCTGCGCGAAGCGGGACTCGTCCCGGCCGACGGATGCGGGCATTTGTCCGAACGCGATTCGCAGCGGATCGTCGCGGCGCAGCGGATGATCGACGAGCAGTGGCGCGAGAAACTGACGCTCAACGGCATCGCGCGGGCGTGCGGGCTCAATCGCAGCAAGCTGACGCGCGGCTTCCGTAGCATGTTCGCCTGCACCGTCAGCGACGCGATCACCGAACGCCGGCTCGGCGGCGCGCGACATCTGCTGCTGGCGAGCGACCTGCCGATCTCGGCGATCGGCTATCGCTGCGGCTATCTCAACAATGCGAGCTTCACCCGCGCCTTCTCGCGTCGCTTCGGCGAGGCACCGTCGCACGTCCGCGCCCACCGGATCGCGGCATGATCCCGACATCGGACGGTTCGCTGGTCGAACAGGCGATGCGACGCGTGCGCGACCATATCGCCGCGCACGATCTGAAGGTTGGCGACACGCTGCCCGGCGAGGGGCGTTTCGCCGAGGAGCTCGGCGTCAGCCGGGCGGTGATGCGCGAGGCGTTCGGCGCGCTCGCCGCACTGCGGCTGCTCGACATCGGCAATGGCCGCAAGCCGCGCGTCGGCGCGATCGACGGGTCGGTGATGGCCGCCTCGATCAACCATGCCGTCGCCACCGCGCAGATCTCGACCAGCGACGTATGGGACGTGCGCCGCACGCTCGAGCTGCGCACCGCCGACCTCGCCGCGCAGCACCGCACCGATCCCGAAGCGCGCGCGATCATCGCTGCCGCCGACGCGATGCGCGCGGCGGGGGGGGATCTCGCGGCGGTGACGCATCACGACATCGCCTTCCACCAGGCGATCGCCGCCGCCAGCGGCAACGCGCTGTTCCTCCAGATCGTCCGCTCGTTCGAGGGGCTGATGCGCGTCGCGGTGCCGACCGCCTGGCACACGCGCGAGACCGAACCGCAGCGCGACGCGGTGCTCCTCGCGCACCGCGATCTCGCACAGGCGATCGCCGATCGCGACGCGCCGATGGCGGGCGATCTGATGAGCCGCCATTTCGACGCGACCATCGCCGACCGGCTGGCGAGCGCGGCGCGCATGGCGGTGCTCGGCGGCCCGCAGCCGCGGTGAGACGGCTGTCGCGCGCGATCCTGCGCGATCTGCCCGCGGGGCTCGCGGCGCCGGGCTACGATCCGGGCGGGGTCACGCCGGCGGCGGCGCGCTTCCTCGCGACGATGGTCTATCGCATCACGCCCGTCACGCGCGAGGCGGACGCGGTCCGCCGCGCCGCGCGCTACGGCGTCGGCGACGCCCGCCCAGCCATTGCTGTCGATCCAGCCGCTGTTCCGCGATCTGGTCGATCACGGCGCGTTCGTCGCGGCCGTCGCCACGCAGCTCGAATCGCTCTACGCCCGCGGCGCCGCGTCGACCCTAGCCGAGAATGTCCGCGTCGATGCTGACGAGAAGACACCGGGTTCCGGCCTTGGCCCGCTAGCTGACGGGTAGTGCCGCACGCGCGAACAGGCGCTCCGTGCGCCGACGCTCCCCGCCCGGATCATTCGCCCCGATGCGTTGCCGCCGCCTGACGCTGCCGCACGAAATCGGCCGTCGCCTGCGCGCGCATGAACGCGACGGGCAACCCCAGCGCCGCGGACATGCCGGGGCCGATCAGCGATGCCCCCAAAGCTGCTATGACGACGGTCGCGATGACCGGGGACAAGGCTTCGTCGGTCAGGATCGCGCCATCGTCGCGGGCGCCGGAAAGGTCGCGGGAGGCTTGCGCGAAGCGGTGATAGAGCGTGTCGAGCTGGACGCTGCGCTGCGCGGCGAGCCAGCCGATCAGGCGCCCGACCCCGCTTTCCTCGAACGTGTCGAACACCAGATCGACCAGATCGGCCTCATCGATCTCGCCCGACCGAAGCCGCCGCGTTCCGGTCGAGACCGCCGCGAGCAGCTCGGCAATCAGCGCATCCGCCAACACCGCCTGGAGCTTCGCGGCCGATCCGAAATGATGCGTGATGTTCCCGTGCGCCATGTTCAGCGCGCGCGCCACGGCTTGCAGCGTCACCGCGCTCGGCCCGTCCGCCAGCAGCAGTCGACGTGCCGCGGCGAGCGCCTCGTCACGCAACTCGTCGGGGTGGCGCCGGCGTCGACGCGGGGACGCATCCAATATTGTCATCGGTGACAATATTGGGCGCCCGCGCGACTATCGTCAATGATTCCAGGAGCCCGGAAGGCGCACCAGCGCCGCCCCGGCTAATAGCTCACGGTCAGCGTGATCGTATCGGCATAGCTCCCGGCCGTCACCCGCTGCCGTGCCGGGATCGCGCCATAGACCGAGCGATCGACCACCGTGCCGTCGAACGCGACGGTCTGCGAGCCCCCCGTCCCGTCCCCCCAGAGCGTGCTGCGCTGGGCGTCGGTATAGAGCCCATAGCCGAGCTGGCTGATACCGTTGCTCATCGCATGGTCGGTCGCCGAACGCCCCCCGCCGCTGAGCGCAACGCTCGCGGTGACCGCGGCGTCGCAGCTGAGCCGCACCGTTCCGGTGCCGCGCGTGTCGGCGGCATCGGCCGGGTCGTAGGCGCCGAAATTGACCCCCGAGGACGAGACCGAGCAGCTCGCCGCGAGTGCCGGTCGGCTGGCCAGCAGTCCAAGCAGCGTGAGCGCGCACCCGAGTGGCCTCACCCGCCTCATGACGGCCGCAGCGCGCAGGTGAAGGGGCCGAGCCGCGGCTGTGCGCCGCTGTCGGCGGGGCGCGTTACGTCGAAACTGCATGCGGTCTTCTCCAGCGCGACGGTTACCGTGGTCGTGGCGCGCAAATGCGCCAGATAGATCTCGCCACCGGCGGCCGAGACGGTCTCCTCACCGCTTCCGCTCACCACGCGTGCGCCCTTCGGCAACGCAGTCCCATCGGCGAGCACGACCGTCAGGATCGCATCGCGCTCGTCGACCACCGCGAAATCGACATGGACGCCCGATCGCCGGGGCGGCCGGACGGTCTGCTTGTCGGTGACGATCTGCGCGGTCATCGGGACATCGTCGGTGTCGATGCGCAGCGGATTGTCGTCGAACATGCGCAAATTGGGCACGATCATCAGGCCATTGCGGCCGGTGTGGCCGACCAGCTGATTGTCGGCATAGACCCCGACATCGGGGAAATCCCCGACGCGCACCGCGGCGAAGCTTTGCGTCAGCGGGCGCGCCGCGAACACATTGCCGTCGATCATGCCGATCGACCCCGAGGCGGAAAGCCGCACCCCGCCGCCCTGATCGGTCCAGCTCCCCTCGACCGAATAGGTGCCGACCCCGGTCTGGAGCGACACCTCGCCGTCGAGCCGATCGATTTCGCCGGCCTCGCCGCTGACCCGGTAGCCGATCCCGTCCCCCACCGGCAGATCGCGTTGCAGCGTCGCGACCGCCGACTCGCCCGCGCCATGCGCGCTGACGCCGGCACTGGCGCTCGTCCGCCGGCCGAGCGGCACGAGCATCAGCAGTTGCACTGCCGTGTCAGCGACCGCGCCCCAGGTCTTGCTGCCGATCAGGTTGAAGCTTGCAAAGCGCGTCGCGTGGATCGTCGCGTTGAGGCTGGTGATCTGCAGGCTGGGGGCGCTGCGATAGCTGCGCGTCGTGAAGGACCCGCCGATCGACCCGAATCGCACCGGCATCCCGACGAACGCCGTCACCGAGCGCCGCGGGCTCTTGTACGAGCTCCCATAGGTCACATACGCATCGGAGAGGAGCTCGGCGGTGACGCCGTACGAGATGCGCGGCGCATTGCGCTGGATCCCCGCGGTCACCATCGCCCCCGCCCCGCTCGGCGCGTGGCTGGCCGCGGCGCCGAGCGTGATGAGCGCGACGCCGGGGAGCACGAAATCGGCCGCCGCGCCGGCTTGCTGGAGCCGCGGCGTCGCCTCGGCATGCGCCTCGCCGGTGAGCGTGTCGGACAGGCCGTAGCGATAGGTCGCCGCCGCAAACGCCGATCCGTAGGAAAAGCTGCGCGTGCCGAAGTCGCGGCGCGCGACACCGGCCTCGAACGAATAATCGGACAGCCCGGCGCGCAGCAGGTCGGGCGCGGTGTAATAGGATTGGCTGATCGTGGTCTGCCGGCCGAGCATGTCGCGCACCACCAGGCTGACCTGCCCCGCGCCGCTGACGACAGGCACGTCGGTGATCGCGAACGGCCCGGGTCGGACGTCCTGATGCCCCGTCAACACGTTGTTGACGTAGATATCGGCGACGGAGGGGAGCGCCGCCGCACCGCCGAGCGTCGGCAAGGGTAGCGTGACATAGCCTGGCTGGGTCTCGAAGCTGCGCCCGAACTGAAGCCCGGCGAAGCGAAACGGCGTCCCGCCGATGCCATAGCGGGTGACGCTGTCGCCGATCCGTAGCGAGCGCAACCGGTCGGGATCGTCGATCGTCCAGCCCGATTCGAGCCGCACCACATTCGCGCCGGGCCCGGACGAGCGCGCGACGAAGGTGCTCGTGCCCGATCCCAGCGGCGAGAACAGCCCGACTTCAAACAGCCCGCTCACGCTGGTGCTGCCATAGCTGCGGTCGGCAAGCAGATCGTAATTGACGAACCCGCCCCAGCCGCTGCGCGCCACGCGACCGAGCGATACGCGCCGCGCCGGGAGCGATGTCGCTTGCAGTCGCGCGGGGGCGACCGTCAGCCGCAAGGCCTGCGTCGCTTCCTCCACCGTATAGGCAAGGCCGTCGCCACCGAGCGCGACATAGGGCTGATGGTCGAGCGTGACGATCGCCAATCCGTCGAGCGTCACCCCCCAGCGCCGCAGCGCCTCGGCCGGGACATAGACACGCCCCGCGCGACGCTGGACGAGCACGTCGCCCTGCGCGACGCCGTTCATCGTCACGGCGAGCCACGCGGCCTGCAGCGCGTCGGCTGCGGCGGGCGCGACAATCGCGATCGGAGCGGCGACCATTCGCGACGCGCCTAGCGCGGCGCCAGCGTCACCGGTGACCGCGTCACGACGCCGTCACTGCCCTCCACCAGCAGCTCCAGCGCGCTACCGCCGGCTAGCTCGGGATGCGGGCCGACGTCCCATCGCTTGCTGCCCCCGGGCAGAACCGCGCCGAAATGCGTGGTGAGGCGCACGCCCTTCTGCCCCGGCGTGGCAGCGCTGATCCCGACGACGGTCTGGTAGCGCGCGCCGTCGTTCTGCGCCTGCAGCACGACATGGCCGGTGGCGTCGCGCCATCCCGACCAGCGCAGCATCGCCTTCGCGCCGAGGCGCGGCATCACGTACAGCGGCAGGTTGAGCCGCAGCGCGATCCGCACCGCACCAGTGTTGACCGCGGGCGGGAGGATTTCCTCGATGATGACGAGATACGCCCCCGACAGCTGTCCCGCCCGCGGGCCGACGCGGACGAGCTGCGACCCAGCGCCGGCAATCGTGGCGACCGGCGGAGACGCAATCAGCGTATCGGTCGGTTCATAGACGTCCGCGCCATCGCGCTGCGTCCAGCGGAACAGCCGAAGCTGGACCGAGACCGGCTGCAGCTCGCTGTTGCGGATCGTCAGGATCGCGGTGTGGGCGCCGGCCGGCGCTTCGAGCACGACGGGGTTGACCTGAAAGGTGCTGGCATCGGCGGCGGCGGCAAGGCCGAGCGCGGCGAGCGCGGCGAGCGGCATGCCAAGGGCGGCCGTGCGCGCACGACCGCCCCCGCCCGTCAGACCGCTAAGGTGACGGATCGGCATTCAATAGGTGACGGTGACGTTGATCTGGTCGGCATAGGTGCCGGCATGGACCGTCGCCTGCCCCGGGAGAACGCTGGCGTAGATGACCTTGTTCTGCACCGCGCCGGTGCCGACGTCGGTGATCGCGACCGTGCCGGCCGTTCCATCGCCCCACAGGACGGTCCGCGGGGCATCGCTGTACAGCGCGTAGTTGAGCAGATCGGCGCCACTCGCCATCTGGCGCGTAGCAGGCGTTGCGCCGGCGGCCTGACCGGCATCCGCCGCCGCGGACCAGGCCGCGCCGTTGGTGCAGGTCACGGCGATGCCGCCGGTCGTGTCGCGTGCCGCGGTGCTCGTCACGTCGATGTTGCCGAGCGCGATCGGCGTGGTCGACACGATGCAATTGTTCGTGACCGTTGCGCCGACCGCCATCGTGGAGGTCGCGGTTTGGGCCGAGGCGGGCGCGGCTGCGGCGGCGACGGTCGCTGCCGCCGCCAGCGCCACGATGCGCGGCGAAAGCGAAAGTATCTGCTTGGTGGACATGAAAGTCTCCTGTTGGTGATCGCTGCGATGCCGCCCAAAGGGCGCACCGCGCACCCCCGCAGTGACGCAGCCGCGAGCAGCGGAATAGCTCGGGCGATTACCGTCTAAGCCATTAGGATTATTTTAAGAATTTTGCCTTGCCGCGCGTCGCAGCCGGGATCGCCCTGCGCCTGTCGGATCCGCGTGCCGGTCGCACCGCATCCGGACCGCGGCAATCACGCCGTCGTTTCGGTCAGCGGCATGGTGAAAAAGAACGCCGCGCCGCCGGCCGGATGCGGCTCGGCAGTGATGTGCCCGCCGTTCGACTCGATGATCATGCGGCAGATCGAAAGGCCCAGCCCGACGCCGCTCGCCTTGGTCGTCGTGAACGGCGCGAACAGCGCCTCGGGTGTGCCAGCGCCGAAGCCCGGGCCATTGTCGATGACCGCGATGCAGGCGAAGTCACCGGTCGATTCCACCGAAACCGAGACGCGCGGGTTCGTCGTATGCTCGAGCGCTTCGACCGCGTTGCGAAACAGGTTGAGAAAGATCTGGCGGATCTGGACGCGGTCGCCGATCACCTCGAGGTCGCCAAGATCGTCCGCGATCTCGATCCGCACTTGGGCGCCGGCGGTGTCGAGGCAGGTCAGCGCACGGGCGTCGTTCGCCGCCTCCCCCAAGTTCTGCGCCGAGAGCCGCCCCTCGCCGTGCGAGACGAGATCGTTCAGCCGATGCACGATCGCCCCGGCGTCCGAAGCGCTGGTCGCGGCGGCATCCATCGCGCTGAGGATCCGGTCGCGCGACTCCGGATCGCCTTGGTCGAGCAGCCGCCGCGCCCCTCGAACGAAATTCGCCAGCGACGTCAGCGGCTGGTTGAGCTCGTGCGACAGCATCGCAAAGGCCGCCGCCGCGCCCGATCGCGAACTGTCCGCCATTTCCGATTGCAGCCGTTCGATCTTTCGCTGCGTGGCGCGCTCCTCGGTCAGATCGGCGAGCGCGCCGGTGACGCGGACCGGCCGTCCGCCGGCACCGCGCTCGATGAAGGCGCGCGCCTGGATATGGATATAGTGGCCATCGGCGCGTCGCATCCGCCAGTCGCACAGCCAGCGCTGCCCCGGCGGAGACGACCGAAACGATGCCGTGACCCGGTCGACATCGTCGCGATGGATATGCGCGCGCCACCACGCCAACGCGTTCGTTTGGGACATGTCGTATCCGAACGCGGTGGCAAGACACTCGCTGAAGATGATGGTCTCGGTCTGGAGATCGAGATCCCAGATGACGTCACGCGTTGCGAGCGTCGCGGTGCGAAAGCGCGCTTCGCTCGCCTGTGCCGCGGTCCGCGCATGGCAGAGTTCGTCGATGTCGGTCAGCACGCCGCGCCAGCGCGGCGCCTCGCCCGCCACCCGATACTGTTCCGCCGCGCAGCGGAACCAGCGGTAGGCGCCGTCCGCCATACGCACGCGATAGTCATGGAGGAAGGTCTGCGCATGCCGCGTCGCCTCGTCCCATGCCGCGCTTGCGCCGGCCCGATCGAGCGGATGCGCATCGTCGAGCAATCCGAAGCCGAGCGCAGCCGACAATGGGGCCCCGCGCCATTCGGCCCAGATCGGATCGATGGAGAGCAAGGCGCCGCTTGCGTCCGCGACGAAGGGAATTTGCCGGTTGATCCGCATGGTGAAGCGATACAGTTCCTCCATCGCGGCATAGCGGAGCTGGGAATCCTCGATCTCCTCGGCACTTGCCGCGCACGCCACGCTCGCGGGCGGCGCGCTCACCATCGCGAAGGCGCTTTCTCATCGTCGTGCGCTGGCAACGGCGGCAACCCCGCGCGTCTGCCGATCGCGATGGCATGATGGACGTCGCGCGCCCCGATCCGCGCCTTCAACGCGACGCGGCTCCGGCGAACGCGCGTTTCGGCAAGGCCGAGGCGTTCGGCCAGCGCGGGCGTATCCAGCCCCGCGATCAGGCCGCGCAGGATGGTGGTCTGGAGCGGCGGCAATTGCGCGACGACGTCGCGCGCGTTCGCCGCATCCTGCTCCGAACCGAAGGCGAGCCTTTCAAAACCGCTGCCGAGCGCGGTGAGCAGCGCGCTTTCCGCAAAGGGTTTTTCGAGCAGGGTATGGGGACCGATCGTGTCGGCGAGCCGGCGGCTCGGCGTATTGGTGGCCGCGGTCATCAGGATGATCGGCATCTGCCGCTGCCGCGCGTGGAGCGCATGCACGATCTCGAGCCCGCCGACCCCCGGCATCACCCGATCGACGAGCAGGCAGCCATCGGGAAGCTGCTCGACCGCGTCGAGGAACCCCGCGCCATCGGCGAAAGTCCGCGAGGAGATGCCCAGGGTGGCGAGCAGGAACTGGGTCGATTCGCGCACGAGCGCGTCGTCATCGACGACATAGACCGGGGCGGAGGCGATCGGACCGAAGAGCAAGCGTTTCTCCTTGGGGAACAGGGGGTACGCGGCCACCGGCATCGTCTCCGCGCCGTTATCGCCTGGTCACGCGCCGCAAACGGCGTTTCGCAAGACGCATTTCCCGCAGCCAAGCGAGCGCGATCGAAAATGACGGATCCCAATACTCGGGTTCAATCCGTCTTCCGCTAACTTCGTTAATGAACTCCTATGATTGAGCGATGTTAAGATCACGACAATGAGCGCCAGCCTAGAGCCATACAAAAAAGCGCTGCCGACCGAGTTTTTTCAGATCCCGCGCCGCGACCGATACATTCCTTCCCGCGCGGCGCTTCGTGTCGGTTCGATCCGCGTTGCTTTTTGAACTATTGGACCGCAGGAGCAGATCTGTCCCGTTCGATTGCACAGTTTGCCCGAGAGTCAGGCCATCACACACGTCCCGCGCCCGATCGTCTACATCGTCGATGATGACGCCACGGTGCGCAGGTCGACATGGTTCATGCTGTCGGCCGCCGGATTCCAACCGCGCGCCTTCGCCGGCGGCGCGGACTTTCTCGATGCGCTGCCGGAGCTGGCGGTCGGCGCGGTGCTGCTCGACCTGCAGATGCCCGAGGTCGGGGGGTTCGACGTGCTGCAGGCGGTCATGCGCAGCGACGCGGCTTTCCCGGTGATCGTGGTGACGGGTTTCGGCGGGGTCAGCGGCGCGGTCAAGGCGATGAAGCTCGGCGCGGTCGATTTCATCGAAAAGCCCTATGTCGAGGATGCGCTGATCGCCGTGATCGAATCCGCGCTCGTGGCGTCGCGCGGTGCGGACGAAGCAAAGCAGCGCCGCCGCGCGGCGCAGCGCAAGCTCGAGCAGCTGACTCCGCGCGAGCGCGACGTGCTCGAACTGATGGTCGCGGGATTGCCCAACAAGCTGATCGCGTATCGCCTGCAGATCAGCAACCGCACGGTCGAGATGCACCGCGCCAGCATGATGGACCGGCTCGGCCAATCGAGCTTTTCCGGCGCGATCCGGCTTGCCATTACCGCGGGCCTCGACCCGCTCCCCGCCGAGCAAGCGTAAGGTAAACGCTTTGCTACGCAGTCTGTAGGACTTTCCACAGCTATCCCGCCCGCCCGGTCTTTCGGAAACGTCGGGGGAGGGAGAACCGCATGCACAATGAGCTTGATCGTCCCGCGCCGGGAGTGGCCACAAGGGTCGACACGTCGGCGCAGCTGTCCGACCGCAGGGACAGTCTGCGGCTGCGCACCGTCTATCGCGTCGCGCGCGTCCATGCGCATGGGCGGTGCGGCCTGGCCCGGGTGCACAATCTGTCGAACGAAGGGCTGATGCTGTCGAGCCAGCTTCAGGTCGGGCTCGGCAGCCCGATCGCGATCGACCTGTCCGAGACCTGCACGCTGGGCGGACATGTCGCGTGGCACGACGGCGCGCGATGCGGCGTAAGACTGTCCGCGCCGATCGACAGTAGAGCGGTGTTGCGCGACCTCTACGCGGAACAGACCAACGCGAAATCGCGGCATCTCCGATTGCCCATGGAAAGAATCGTCGTGGTGACCAGCGAACTCGGCATCCAGATCGCGCGCGCGCGCGACATTTCGCAGCGCGGGATCAAGCTGGTGCACGATGGGCGGTTCACCGCCGGGCTTCACGTCAAGGTGCAGATCGCGCCGGAGCTCGAGCGCCGCGGGGTGGTGCGCTGGTCGCACGACGGCGTCGCCGGCTGCATCCTGACCGAATATCTCAGCATCGAGGATCTTTGGTCGATCTAGACCGCGCTCAATATCCCGCGTCGAGATCGACCACATTCTCCATCGCGCGTCCGGCGAGGAACGCGTCGAGGTTGCGCAGGAACAAAGCGGCGGCGCGCTGGAACATCCTGGTCTGGCTGCGGCCCGCCAGATGCATCGAGTGGATCGTATTGGGCGCCGACCATAACGGATGATCGGTGGGCAGCGGCTCCGGGCTGACGGTGTCGAGATAGGCGCCGGCGATCGTCTTGGCGGTGAGCGCGGCGATCAGCGCGTCCTGATCGACCATATCGCCGCGCGCGATGTTGATCAGCCACGCGCTGGGCTTCATCGCGGCGAGCTCGTCGGCGCCGATCACCGCCTTGGTGGCGCCGGTCGAGGGGGCGGCAAGGATCACCCAGTCGAACTCGCCGAGCCGCGGCTTCCAGGCGTCGGGGGTGAGCGTGCCGTCGCGACCCGACCGCGTGACGCCGGTCACCGCGACGCCGAAGGCCTTGAGCCGCTCGCCGACGAGCGTGCCGATCGCGCCATAGCCGACGATCAGCGCACGGCTTTCGAACAGTTCGATCCGGCCCGGCGCCGCATCGGGCCATGCATGCCGGTCGGCGAGGCGCACGACCTCGTCGAAGCGCTTCGCCGCGGCGAGCATGCCGAGCACGGTATATTCGGCGACCGCGATCGCGTTGATGCCGGTGCCGTTGGTGACGATCGTCCCGCGCCGCGCGAGCTCGGCGAGATCGAGCGAGTCGAGCCCGGCGATCGCGGTGAACAGCCATTTGAGCGATCGCCCGGCGGCGACGGCTTCGGGCGTCAGCCCGTGCGGGTAGAGATCGACCCAGCCGATATCGGCATCGGCCATCGCCGCGGTCGCCTCGGCGGGGGTCGCGACCCAGACGGTGTCGAGGCCGGCGGGCAGCCTGGGCTCGAGCAGAGCGCGGGCGAGTGCGGGGAGGACCAGTTTCATCGGCAGGCTCCAGACGGGTTCGAACGGCTTCGGCGGGGGAAGACCCCGGCTGCGCTATTGCGCGGCGGGGGCGTCGTTGCCGATCAGTTCGCGGCCGATCAGCATTCGGCGGATCTCGTTGGTCCCCGCGCCGATGTCGAGCAGCTTGGCGTCGCGATAGTAGCGCTCGACCGGCCAGTCCTTGGTATAGCCCGCGCCGCCCAGCGCCTGCACCGCTTCGTTGGCGACCTTCACGGCATTTTCGCTCGCGAGCAGGATCGCGCCGGCCGCATCGAAGCGCGTCGTCCGCCCGTCGTCGCAGCTGCGCGCCACCGCATAGACATAGGCGCGCGCCGAATTGAGCGCGACGTACATGTCGGCGACCTTCGCCTGCATCAGCTGGAAGCTGCCGATCGCCTTGCCGAACTGCCGCCGCTCGCGCACGTACGGCACGACGACGTCGAGGCACGCCTGCATGATGCCGAGCTGGATGCCCGCAAGCACGGTCCGCTCGTAATCGAGCCCCGACATCAGCACGCCGACGCCGCCATTCTCCGGCCCCATGATGTTTTCCTCAGGCACCTCGCAATCGGTGAAGACGAGTTCGGCGGTGGGGCTGCCGCGCATCCCCATCTTGTCGATCTTCTGCCCGATCGCGAAGCCCGGCATGTCCTTCTCGATCAGGAAGGTGGTGATGCCGCGCGAGCCCTCGCCGGTCTTGGCATAGACGACGAGCGTGTCGGCATAGGCGGCGTTGGTGATCCAGAACTTGGTGCCGTTGAGCACATAGCCGCCCTGCACCTTGTCGGCCTTGAGCTTCATCCCGACGACGTCCGACCCCGCGCCCGCCTCGGACATGGCAAGGCTGCCGACATGCTCGCCCGAAATCAGCTTGGGGAGATACTTCGCCTTCTGCTCGGGGCTGGCCCAGCGCGCGATCTGGTTGACGCACAGGTTCGAATGCGCGCCATAGCTCAGGCCGACCGACGCCGACGCGCGCGATACTTCCTCGCACGCGATGACATGCTCGAGATAGCCGAGCCCGAGCCCGCCATCCTCCTCCGCAACGGTCACGCCGTGCAGCCCGAGCGCACCCATTTCGGGCCACAGGCTCTGCGGGAACCAGTCCTCGGCATCGACCTTCGCGGCGATCGGCGCGATCCGGTCGGTCGCGAAGCGCTGCGTCGTGTCGCGGATCATATCCGCCGTCTCGCCCAGCGCGAAATCCATCTGGTTCATGATCGGCCTCTCTTAGTTTCTCGTGTTACCATCGCCATTAGCGTGGTGTGGAGCGAAGCGGTAGCGTCGGATTGCATCGGCGGCGTTGACGGCACGCCGGTGGAACCCGCAAACTGACCACGGGTTAGACCCGCGGCGATCCCGGATCGTTGCTCCGCTTTCACGAGGATCTTCCATGCCCGTCAAATCGCTCTCCGCAGCAGCCCTCGCCGTGCTCGTCGGAAGCTCCGCCCTCGCCGGCCCCGTGCCGATCGCCCCCGCCGCCACCGCGTTCAAGCTCGGCAGCCTGCGGCTCGTCGCGCTGCGCGACATGATCAACGCGGTGCCCAACGACGCCAGCGTGTTCGGCCCGCAAGTCGGTGTACCCGCGGTGACGGCGGTGCTGCGCGCAGCGGGCGCGCCAACCGATACGCTCCCGCTCGGTGTCGACGCGCTGCTCGTCGAAATGCCGGGGCACACCGTGCTGATCGACACCGGCCTCGGCCCCAAGGTCGGCGGGTCGCTCCCGAAGAGCTTCGCTGCGGCGGGCGTCGAACCCGCCAAGGTGACCGACGTGCTGATCACGCATTCGCACGGCGACCATGTCGGCGGTCTCGTCACCGCGGAGGGCGGCCTCGCCTTCCCCAATGCGACGATCCGGATGGCGGCGGCCGAATGGGCGTTCCTCAAGAGCAAACCCGACAACGCCGCGCTGGCCGCCGCGATCACGCCCAAGGTGCAGACCTTCACCCCCGGCGCCACGGTCGTGCCTGGCATCCGTTCGGTTCCGCTCGCGGGGCACACGCCCGGCCATTCCGGGTATGAGATCAGCTCCGGCAAGGAGCGGCTGCTCGACATCGGCGACAGCGCGCACAGCGCGATCGTCTCGCTCGCCAAGCCCGAATGGGTGATCGCCTACGACACCGACGCCAAGCAGGGCGTGGTCCGCCGCGAGGCGACGCTCGCGCAACTCGCTGCAAGCCATGAGCGCATCTTCTCGCCGCATTTCCCTTTCCCCGGCGTCGGCCGCGTCGTGAAGAGCGGGACCGGGTATCGCTGGCAGCCCGACCTGCGCTGACCCTCACCGCTCGCGGAGACTCTCCATGTCGAAGACCTCAATCGCCGACCTGTTCGCCGAAACGCTCGAACTCGCCGGCGTCGAGCGCATTTACGGCGTCGTCGGCGACAGCCTCAACGGCCTGACCGACGCGCTGCGCCGTCGCGGCAAGATCGCCTGGGTGCACGTCCGCAACGAGGAAGCCGCCGCCTTCGCCGCGGGCGCCGAGGCGCAGCTGACCGGCAAGCTGGCGGTCTGCGCCGGGTCGTGCGGGCCGGGCAACATGCACCTCATCAACGGGCTGTACGATTGCCACCGCACGCGCGTCCCCGTGCTGGCGATCGCCGCGCAGGTGCCGAGCGGCGAAATCGGCTCGAACTATTTTCAGGAAACGCGCCCCGAGGCGCTGTTCCGCGAATGCAGCGTCTATTGCGAGACGATTTCCGACGCCGACCAGATGCCGCGCACGCTCGACACCGCGATCCGCGCCGCGGTCGGGCATCGCGGCGTGTCGGTCGTCGCGATGCCGGGCGACGTCGCGCTGCGCAGCACGACGGGCACGCTCGCCCGCTCGGCGCAGGCGCTGCTGCCTAAGCAGGCCACCGTCGTGCCCGGCGCGCCCGAGATCGCACAGCTCGCCGAATTGCTTAACGGCTCGGACAAGGCCACGATCCTTGCCGGCCGCGGCTGCCGAACCGCGCACGCCGCACTGGTCGAGCTCGCTGGCGCGTTGCAGGCCCCGATCGTCCATGCGCTCGGCGGCAAGGAATTCGTCGAATACGACAACCCCTATGACGTCGGCATGACCGGGCTGATCGGCTTCTCGTCGGGCTATGACGCGATGCTCGGCTGCGACACGCTGCTGATCCTCGGCAGCGATTTCCCCTACCGCCAATTCTACCCCGAAAAGGCCAAGGTCGCGCAGATCGACCTGCGCCCCGAAAACCTCGGTCGCCGCACCGCGATCGACCTCGGGCTGGTCGGCGATGTCGGCGCGACGATCGCCGCGCTGCTGCCGCAGCTCAAGGCCGGGCGCGACAGCGCCTTCCTCAAGGACGCGCGCGAAAACTACGCCAAGGCGCGCGAAGGCCTAGACGAACTCGCGCACGGCACACCGGGCAGCGGCGTGCTCCATCCGCAGCACGTCGCGCGCGTGGTGAGCGAGCTCGCCGCCGATGACGCCGTCTTCTCGTGCGACGTCGGCACCCCGACGATCTGGGCCGCGCGCTATCTCAAGATGAACGGCCGCCGCCGCCTGATCGGCTCGTTCAACCACGGCTCGATGGCGAACGCGCTGCCGCAGGCGATCGGCGTGCAAGCAACCTATCCGCAGCGTCAGGTCGTCACGCTGTCGGGCGATGGCGGGCTCGCGATGCTGATGGGCGAATTGCTCACCGTGAAGCAGCTCGGGCTGCCGGTGAAGATCATCGTCTTCAACAACGGCACGCTCGGCTTCGTCGAGATGGAGATGAAGGCGGCGGGGCTGGTCGAGACCGGCGTCGATCTCGACAATCCCGATTTCGCCGCGATGGCGCGCGCGATCGGCCTCCACGGCGTACGCGTCACCGACCCCGGCCAAGTCGAGACCGCCGTCCGCGACGTGCTCGCCCACCCCGGCCCCGCGCTGCTCGACGCGGTGACCGCGCGCAACGAGCTGTCGATGCCCCCCGCGATCACGCTCGAGCAGATGAAGGGCTTCACGCTCTACATGGCGAAGGCAGTGATCAGCGGCCGCGGCGATTCGGTGATCGACCTCGCCAAGACCAATGTCGGGCTGCTGAAGCGGCTGTTCTGAGCCTCACACCGCAAGGTGCTGCGCGTGCCAGGCGACATGCTCGGCAAGGAAGGTCGAGATGAAATAATAGCTGTGATCATACCCCGGCTGCATCCGCAGCTCGAGCGGTATGCCCGCCGCAGCGCAAGCGGCCTCCAGCAATTCGGGCCGCAGCTGATCCTTCAGGAACGCATCGGCATCTCCCTGGTCGACCAGCAGCGCCGGCACCCGCGCGCCATCCTCGATCAACGCGACCGCGTCATGCTTGCGCCATGTCGCCCGGTCGTCGCCGAGATAGCCCGCCAGCGCCTTGTGCCCCCACGGCACCTGGCTCGGCGCGACGATCGGCGCGAACGCCGAGACCGAGCGATACCGCCCCGGCCGCGCCAGCGCGAGCGTCAGCGCGCCATGCCCGCCCATCGAATGCCCGGTGATCGACTGGCGGTCGAGGTCGGCCGGGAAATTGGCGGCGACGAGTGCGGGCAGCTCGTCGGTGACATAGCTCGCCATCCGGTAATGCTGCGCGAACGGCGCCTGCGTTGCATCGACATAGAAGCCCGCGCCGAGCCCGAAATCATAGGCGCCCACGGTATCGTCGGGAACGCCCTCGCCGCGCGGCGAAGTGTCGGGCGCGACGAAGATGATCCCCGCTTCGCGACACGCCGCGCGAAACTCGCCCTTTTCGGTGACGTTCGCGTGCGTGCAGGTCAGCCCCGACAGATACCACAAGACCGGAAGGCGTTCGCCCGGCGCATGATCGGGAACGAACACGCTGAAGGTCATCGGCGTGCCGGTCTGCGACGAATCATGGCGATAGACGCCCTGCGTCCCGCCATGCGAGCGCGTGGTGGAAAGCGTTTCGAGCGTCATCGGGCCATCCCTGTCTCATCGCGCGGCCGGTGCGGCGGCTGGGCGCTACCTAGCGCATGTGGCGCGAGGATGGGAAGCGACCCGGGAAGGAGAAGAGAGCGGGAGAAGGCAGTCGCAACGACTCACTCTCTGGCGGTTTTTCCAATAAATGCTGCGATGCAGCAAATTTGTGGCCCTCACTATGGCTTCATTTCCTTTTCGTAGATCGAGCTGGGATGCTGGATGCGGCAGCGTAGGAATAATCCATGCGTGACCAATACGATCCAAGGCTCGCCGGGCCGCGGTCGCGATCTTCACCCGCACTCGGGATCGGCGCGCTAGAACGGTTCGACGCACTGGGTTGTGCCAGCTTGCATGGCGAAATCTCTATTGCCTCGAGTCAATCGAAGGCGGAGCAATTGCCGTCACGATTCAGAGGCGGCGACATCGACGCCAGTAGCCAAGAACCCGCGTGTCGCATCGGCACGCGCCGGAATTGTGAAAATGCCATCACTGCGGGAAGCGCACGTGCAGCGCGTTAGATCATTCCAGTTCTTCGGAAAGGGTAAACAGCGTCGACTCGCAAAGCCACGCCTCAGAGGCGTCACCTATCGCGCATGGCGATCGCAAGGCGTTTCTGCGCGGAGGGGTCCCTTTGCTGAAGTGTGAGGGCCACCCGCGCCGGCCTTTGTGGAGCCCGGGATCGGTGGCTTTGAGGCAGGCGGACCAAACACCGAAACCTCAAAGCAGACCATCTGCCGAAATTCGTTTGACATTTTCCACATATGGCCCTATGTTCCACATAATGGGATTTATAAATGCGCCATTTTGAGCGCATATCTTGGAGGGGGGGCATCATGAAAAAGGCGGCACTGCATCTTGGGCTTTCGACGCTCGCGCTGGTTCCTGGTCTGGCCTATGGACAGGAGGTCGCTAGGGCGAACGTCGCTCCTGCACCCGCTGCTGGACAGGACGCCGGCACGGATCAGGCGGATTCGGGCGTTGCGGGCAAGGCACCCGCTACCATCCAGTCTTCTACTCCGTCGGACGACATCGTTGTGACCGGGACGTCGATCAGGGGTATCGCACCGACCGGTTCCGAATCGATCCAGATCGACAGCCGCGCCATCGAAGCCTCGGGCCGCGCTAATATCGCTCAGGTGCTTGCGACCATTCCGCAGCTGGCCTCTTTCGGCACGCGTCCGCGGCCGAGCCCCGGAGGCGGCTTTCCGCTGACGTCGCCCGATATCCGCGGTCTCGGCGCGACATCCACGCTGTCGCTGCTCAACAACCACCGGCTGGTCGGCTTGGGCGTGATAAACACCGTGTCGGATCCGACCCTTCTTCCGGCTGCCGCCATCGAACGCATTGAGGTCGTTCCGGACGGAGCCTCTTCGACCTATGGCTCGGATGCGATCGCGGGCGTGATCAACGTGATCCTCAAGCGCAATTATTCGGGCATCGACGCACGGGCTACCTACGGGATCGCCAGCGGCTATGCCGAGACCAATGCCAGCCTAGTCGTGGGCAAGGCGTGGAAGACCGGCTCGATCCTGCTGGGGTATCAATATTATCACAACGACGCGCTCACCGGCACGGATCGCTCGTACGCATCCCAGGATCTCAGCGGTCGCGGCGGAGTCGACGGACGCAGTCTGACCACCAGCCCGCCCAACGTCACGATCGGCGGCATCAATTACGGCGGTCCGAATTTCTTGGCGGGTGTCGTCAGTAAGGCGGACAATGCCAAGTTCAACGACATATTGCCGCGCACGACCCGTCACAGTGTCGTCTTGAACTGGCATCAGGATCTCGGCGATCGCGTCCATCTCTTTGGCGATGCCAATTACCTGCGCAGCTTCACGATCATCTATCAGCCGCAGCTCAATGCGCAGCTGACGATCCCGTCGACCAACCCCTTCTTCCAGGACTTCTCGAGGTCCGGCGCGACCCAGGAAACGGTCAACTACGTATTCACCCGCGAACTGGGCAGCCAGCGCTACGATACGCAGCTGCTGGAAACCTATGGTGCGAGCGCCGGCGCGGACGTCGATATCGGGGCACGCTGGCATGGTCAGATCCTGGGGAATTACGGGCGCGGGTTGCCCAAGGTCACACAACAGGGTCTGAACGGCGTCGCGCTTTCATCGGCGACCGCCGCGACGACGCGCGCAACCGCCTTCGATCCGTTCGGCGGCCAAACCAATCCGTCGGTCATCTCGGCGGTCACCAATTATGTCAGCGATCCGCGGGGCACGCAGAATCTCTATCAGGGCGTCGCCAAGCTCGACGGTCCGCTCTTTGCCCTGCCGGCCGGCGATGTCCGCGTCGCATTGGGCGGTGAGATCCGGCACGAGACGTTCAACTTCACCAACGTGGAAGGTCCGCGCGAGACCGCAACGGTCAAGGTTCTGGCACAGAATCGGACGGTCAGTTCGGCCTTTGGTGAAATCTACGTTCCGGTTTTCGGCGCGGCGAATGCCGTGCCCGGATTCCAGGAACTGACGCTCTCGGCATCCGTGCGCTACGACCACTATAACGACGTCGGCGGCACCACGAATCCGAAGGTCGGGATCTCATGGGCGCCGGTGAAGGGATTGCAGCTTCGCGGGACGTTCGCCAAGTCGTTCCACGCGCCAAGCCTTGCACAGACCAATCCCAACGACACCAACATCGAAGTGCATCCGGCTGTCATCGCGCCGGGACTCTTCACGCCGGTGGGCGATACCCAACCGAGGAACGTCTATCTCCTTGCCGGCGGCAATCCGGGCCTGACGCCCGAGAAAGCGACCACCTACTCCTTCGGCGGGGACATAAAGCCCGAAGCGCTCCACGGACTGAAGCTGAGCACGACCTATTTTCACGTCGAATTTACGAACCGCATCGGTGGCGCGCTCGGCGCGGCGTTCACCAACCCCGCATTGGCGAAATATGTGGTGGCTCATCCGACAGACGCGCAGCTGGCGCAGTTGATCGGCAATACCGAAGTCCGGGGGCCGCGGTTCGCGTCCGGCCAGACCGATTATTTCATCGACGCGCGGGGCATCAATGTCGGAAGCGCGATCGTCGCCGGATTCGATTATCAGGCGCAGTATGATTTCGATCTCACCCCCCACGACCGGTTGCGCCTGAGCGCCAACGGCCTGACCTACACGCAGTATCGCACCCAGGCCGCGCCAGGCGCCACCGTCCGCGACGAATTGGAGAATGGACAGGTCAAGTGGCGTGCACGCGGCGGCATCGGATGGACGCACGGTCCGATCGATTCCAACATCTTCGTGAATTATGTCGGGTCCTACGAAAATCCCGGCGTGACGCCGACGCAGCGGGTCAAAGCGTTCACGACACTGGACGTGAACACGGTCATCGATATTCCCGCATTCCCCATGGCGTCGGGACTTCAGCTGCTCGTCAATATCGAGAACCTGTTCGACAAGAATCCGCCCTTCTACAATGGCGGGGACGGCTACAACGCCACTTATGCCTCCCCCTTGGGTCGGCTCGTAACCGTGGGTCTTCGTGCGAAGTTCTAAGCAACCCATCGGGGTGCCCCGTATGAAGCATCGAAGAAGCGCGGTCTTGGCTGTGCTCATGCTCGGTGTTCTGCCCGTCTCCGCCAGTATCGGGCGGACGCGGGCGGAGCACCGCCCCGGGCCGGATAGCGTGGATCGCCGGGCCAAGGAGATCGTCGCGCGGGCGACGCTCGACGAGAAGATCCGTCTGGTCCACGGCTCCACCGGCGGGCTGCAGAAAGCGGGCGAAACCGGCCCTTATTCTCAGAACACCGTGGACGGGGCAGGCTATGTGCCCGGTATTGCAAGACTGAACATACCCGCGCTCCACGAGACCGACGCGAGTATGGGCGTGGGGGGTGCCGGGAACGACCGTGCGGGACCGAGGGCGACCGCGTTCCCCGCGAACTTGGCGTTGGCCGCGACGTTCGATCCCGCACTTGCAGGAAGAAGCGCGGGCGTTATCGCCAGCGAGGCCAGGGCGAAGGGTTTCAACGTCCTGCTCGGCGGCGGCATGAACCTGACGCGGGACCAGCGCGGCGGGCGCAACTTCGAGTATCTGGGCGAGGATCCTCTGCTGGCCGGTACGATCGCGGGTGAACAGGTAGCCGCGGTTCAGCGTCAAGGGATCCTCTCGACGATCAAGCATTTCGCGTTGAACGCGCATGAAACCAATCGCAAGTCGGTCGATGCGCGGATCGATCGCGCGGCGCTGCGCGAATCCGATCTGCTGGCGTTCCAGTTCGCGATCGAACGCGGGCATCCGGCGTCGATCATGTGCGCTTATAACCGGGTCAACGGGCCATGGGCGTGCGGCAACGCGTGGCTGCTCAACGACGTCCTCAAGACGCAATGGGGATATAAGGGTTGGGTAATGTCCGACTGGGGTGCGGTCCACGCCACCGACTACGCGCTGAACGGTCTCGACCAGCAATCTGGCGAGCAGATCGACAAGCAGGTCTGGTTCGGCAATCCTCTGCGCGATGCCGTCGTTCGCGGCGACGTGCCGATGCGCCGGCTCGATGACATGGCCTATCGCATCGTCCGGTCGATGCTCGCGGTCGGCATCACCGACGATACGGCGCCGCGTCCAATCGACTATCCCGCCCACGCGCAGGTCGCGCTCCAAGTTGCGCGCGAGGGGATCGTCCTCCTCAAGAACGACGCGCGGGCGCTGCCGCTCGCGCCTGGGATCAAGCGGATCGCCCTGATCGGCGGCAACGCGCAATTCGGCGTCCTGTCGGGCGGCGGCTCGTCTCAGGTTAAGCCGTCGAACGGCGAGACCCGCAGCATCCACATCGGCGGGCCGGGCGAGATGGAAGGCCTGCGGCGCGAGATCTGGTTTCCCTCCTCCCCGAACGCCGAGCTCCAGAAGCGACTGGCCCGTACCGAGATCATCTTCGACCCCGGCCAATATCCCGACTCGGCCGCAGCCCTTGCCCGCTCGGCGGACATCGCGATCGTCTTCGCGACACAATATCAGTTCGAGGGCGCCGACGTTCCAAGCATGACGCTGCCGTCGGGTCAGGACGAGCTGATCAAGGCAGTCGCCGCGGCCAACCGTAACACCATCGTGGTTCTCGAAACCGGAGATCCCGTTGCGATGCCGTGGCTGAAGGATGTCCGCGCCGTCCTGGCCGCCTGGTATCCGGGGCAGGAGGGCGGCCGTGCCATCGCGGAGATCCTCACGGGCGAGGTAAACCCCTCGGGTCACCTCCCGATCACCTTCCCCATCGATGACGCGCAGAGTCAACGGCCTGCGCTACCGAACCTTTGGCAGCCCGATGGTGCCGACGTGGCGGTCGATTATGTCGAGGGGTCGGACGTCGGCTATCGCTGGTATGCGCGGGAACGACGGACACCCGCATTTTCGTTCGGCCACGGTCTGTCCTACACCGACTTCACCTTCTCCGACCTGACGCTGCGCGGCGGCAAGACGATCTCGGTGACGTTCTCGGTCAAAAATATCGGCGCCCGCGAGGGAGCGGCCGTGCCCCAGGTCTATCTGACGAACGCCGCCGGTCGGCCGGTGCGTCGGTTGATCGGTTTCGCCCGCGCCGATCTGAAGCCCGGGGAGCGCCGATCGATCACGCTTCAAGCCGATCCCCGGCTGCTCGGTCGCTTCGACGAGGCGTCAAAGCAATGGATCGTCGCGCCGGGTACGTACGGCGTGATGGTCGGCCGCTCCGCCGACGCCGCGGACCTGACGGGCAGCGCGCGCTTGCAGGGTCGTCGTCTCGCAGTCGACTGGACACCCTGATCGCGCAGGCGATGCCATCATCGACTTTAAGGTACCGCTGAGATGTCATACCTTTCGAAGCGGCGCGCACGCCTGGCTCTCCTGCTCCTGGTCTCGGCATCCGGCATGGAACTCCATGCGCAGCCGCACGCCGATCCGCTGCTGGAGGGGTTCCGTGATCCGCCAAACGCCGCACGGCCGCGCGTATGGTGGCACTGGATGAACGGCAACGTCACCAAGGATGGCATCCGCCGCGATCTGGAATGGATGAAGCGGGTGAAGATCGGCGGCATGACGATGTTCAACGGCAATCTCGACACGCCGCGGGTGGTCGACCATCCGGTCACCTTCATGTCGCCCGAATGGAAGGACGCCATACGGTACACCGCCGAGCAGTCGGCGCGGCTGGGGCTGGAATTCACGATCGCCAGCTCGGACGGATGGAGCCTGACGGGCGGACCATGGGTAACGCCCGAACGTGCGATGAAAAAGCTCGTCTGGAGCGAGACCGAGGTGCGCGGCGGCACGCATGTCCGCGCGGCCCTGGCGCCTCCGCCGGTCACCAGCAGGCCGTATCAGGACTATCCGTATCTCGAATATTTCGGCAACGCGGTCTCGACCAAGCCGATCGTCGCGCCGCATTACGAAGACATCAGCGTCGTCGCGTACAAGCGGCCGTCGCGCGGACCGCGGGTTGCGGCGCGGATCACCGCGAACGCCGCTTTGCTGTCGACCGCGCTCCTGTCGGATGGTGCCTATTCGAGCAATCAGACTATCCGCGCGAGCGCCGACGGCGGCGCGATCATCCGGATCGAATATCCGAACGCCGTGACGAAGCGCGCGATCGTCATCGGCGTCGCCGGCGCCTTTCCGCACGGACGGGTCGAGGCGGAAGCATCGGATGGCCGCTTCACGAAGGTCGCTGAGATCGACGCGGATCCGCCCGGCGACGTCTTCGGCGCACTGCCTGCGCGCACGATCGCGTTTCCCTCGGCCGTCACCTCCAGCCGGTTTCGACTGGTGCTCGAGCCGACGAAATCGGGGGCGGAGCCGACCCGCACCTATGCCCTCAGCGAAATGGTCCTGACCGACGAAGCGCGCGTCAATCGCTTCGAGGCGAAGGCGGCGTTCGATTCGCTCGTCGACTATGACAGAGCGGCGACACCACCCGGCGATCGCCAGGGCGAGATCGATCCGGCGTCGATCGTAGATCTCACCGCGAAAATGGACGCATCGGGGCATCTCGACTGGCAAGCGCCCAAAGGCGATTGGGTCGTGTTGCGACTCGGCGCGAGCCTGACCGGTCACCGCAATTCGCCCGCCACCCGCGAGGGTACGGGGCTCGAGGTCGACAAGCTCGATGCGACCGCGGTGCGGGGATATCTGGCGAGCTTCTACGATCCCATTCTGGCGGCGGTCGGCGATTACAAGGGGCATGATGGCCTTCAGGCGATCCTGACCGACAGCTACGAAGCCGGGCAGCAGAATTGGTCGCCGCGTTTGTTCGAGGAATTCCGGACGCGGCGTGGCTATGATCCCCGCCCCTGGATTCCCGTGCTGACAGGCCGGGTGGTGTCGTCCGCGCAAGCGAGCGACCGCTTCCTGGCCGACTACCGGCAGACCATCGTCGACCTCTTCGCCGACGCGCATTATCGCACCATCGCGGCCTATGCGCATGAGCACGGCCTGCGATATTATGCCGAATCGATGGCGGGTTTTCGCCCCTTCGCCGGCAACGACATCCGCAACCGCAGTTTCGGCGACGTGCCGATGGGGGAGTTCTGGGCGGGCGGCGTCGATCCGCGCCTGATCGCCGATGTGGTCGGTGCCGCGTCGATCGCGCATGTTTACGGACAGAATATCGTTGCCGCCGAATCCTTCACCTACGCGCCGAATACCGAGCATCCCCCATTCTCCGCCGTGCCCGGCGACCTGCAGCCGCAGGTCGATGCAATGTTCGCCGAGGGTCTCAATCGGGTCGTCGTCCACACATCGGTTCACCAGCCGGACGAAAGGGCCCCGGGCATGACGCTTGGTCCTTATGGCCAATATTTCACCCGACATGAGACCTGGGGGGAACAGGCCGGAGCGTGGATGACCTATATCGCGCGGTCGAGCTATCTGTTGCAGCAGGGATTGGCGGTCCGTGACGTGCTGTGCCTGCTGGGCGATGGCGTTCGCGTCGGGCCGCAGAAGGGAGACGATCCGGTCCCCACCGGCTTCGGCATGGACTGCGTCGACCAACAGGGCTTTCTCGACCTGGTCGATTTCGAGAACGGGCGCATCCGGACCCGAAGCGGCATGACCTATGGACTGCTCAAGCTCGGGGTCGGGACCGAACGGCTCGACCCGCGGGTCATGGCCAAGATCCGCGATCTGGTCGCGAAGGGCGCCACCCTGGTCGGACCGAAGCCGACGGGCACTCGCGGTCTGACGGCGCCCGACCGGGCCACCCTCGACATCGCGGATCTGCTCTGGGGGCCCCAGGGGCAGGGGCGGCGATACGGCCGCGGCCAGGTTCTGACCGGTCCCCTCCCCCAAGCCCTGCAAATCAGCGGCATCGCGCCGGATTTTTCGTCCGCCGCCGACCTGCGATTTTACCACCGGCGTCTGGATGCCGGCGATATCTATTTCGTCACCAACCCGTCCGCGCGGCCGGTTTCCACGACCGGAACGTTCCGGACGAGCGGCCATGACGTCGAATACTGGAACGCCGATACCGGGTCCGCAACACCGGCGTCCTTCGACGACGATGGCGCGATGACGCGCGTGCCGCTGAACCTCGCTGCCGGCGCATCGACCTTCGTCGTGTTTCGCGGGCACCCGTCCGCGCATTTGCGCGTGCTGTCCCCCGACACCGAGCCTGATCTCGCCACGATCGCGAGACTCTGGTCCGTGCGGTTCCTGCATCCCGGTCGTCCGGCATCGACCATCATCCTGCCGGCTCTGACCTCATGGTCAGACAGCAGCGATGCAGCAGTGCGGTTCTTTTCGGGCACTGCGATATATTCGACAACGTTCGACCTCGATCGCAGGTCTGGAACGGTATCGCTCGATCTGGGGCGGGTCGGCGATGTCGCCACGGTGCGCATCAACGGCGAGTTGGCGGGAACGGCCTGGAAGGCGCCGTACCGGCTCGATGTCGGCCGGTTTCTCCGGACGGGTCGCAACAGCTTGGAGATCGAGGTTGCGAACACCTGGTTGAACAGGATCATCGGGATGAAGCGCGGCATTCCCGACGCCGCTTTCTTCACGACGGCGCCGACCGATACGATCACCGCGCATACCGAGCTTCGCCCGTCAGGGTTGCTCGGGCCGGTTCGCCTGATCGAAACGCAGCGCGCGCAGTAAAAGGCGGTCTTTTCGCTCGCGGAAGCGGCCGGACCCCGCCCGTCACCGTGCGGCACATCGGATGCCCGGCCCGTGCCCGGTCATGCCGCCAGCATGTTGCCATAGCCGATCACGACCGTGGCGAAGACGAGCAGGCCGACGCCGCTCCACACCATGGCGCGGATGCGGGGCGGCGCGTCCTTCCATTCGCGAAAGGCGAAGCCCCACAGCGTCCCGAAGATGATGATCGATGCCATGTGCAGCGTCCAGGACGAGAAGCCGTAGCGGCCCATCTGGCTCTCTCCCATCGTGTAGAAAAAGAACTGGAAGTACCACGCGGCACCGGCCGAAGCGCACAACAGATAGTTGGCGAGCAACGGCGCCTTCGCTCCCGCTTCGTCAGTGGCGGCGGCGGTGCCGCGGCCGATCCACTGTCCGGCGCTGCGGTTGCGGACGATCAACAGCACGCACCAGGCGGCGTTGGTCAGCAGCCCGCCGAACATCACCAGGCACAATATTGGGAGGCCGGTCCAGAGCGGGCCGGTGCCGGCCTTCGCCGACAGCGCCTTGATCGGCTCGCCCGCGGCGAGACCGAAGGCGAAGCAGGCTGACATGATCCCGGAGAAGATCGCGACCATGATGCCTTTGCGGAAATCGAACTCGCCGATCGCGGCGCGCTTCTGATCGTCGGAGAGCAGCACATCCTTCTTCGCGCCCGCCGCCGCCACGACGATGATCCCCGCGAGCGTCACCACGAGCCCCAGCAGGATGATTCGCCCCGATGTGGTCGCGAGCAGCTTTTCGTGAAAGTCGCCTTGGACGATGGGCGGGATCAGCGTGCCGAACACGGTACACAAGCCCAGCACCACCGCCATGCCCAGCGACAGGCCGAGATAGCGCATCGTCAGACCATAAGTCAGTCCCCCGAAGCCCCACAGCACGCCGAACAGGATGCACAGGCCGGCGGTCGATCCCGGCACCTGCGCCATCACACCGCCCAGATCCTCGGTGCCCAGCCACGCGAAGAACCATGGCGCGATCAGCCAAGACACGATCCCGCCGGTCAGCCAGAAAATCTCCCACGACCAGCGTTTGACGCCGCGATAGGGGACGTAGAAACTCGCCGAAGCGAGCCCGCCGATCCAGTGAAACAGTACGCCGAGCAGCGGATTGGCAGGCATGGTCGTCTCCAGCGCGAGGTATGGGCGCCCGTGGCGGCGCGTCGTGGTCGTCAGGGGAAGCGCGGACTCACAGATCGAGCCCGAGCCGATAGATGCGGTTGGCGTTGCGCCCGAACAGGTCGCGGCGTTCGGCATCGGAAAAGTCTGCGACGATGGCATGATAGGCGTCGAGATGCCGGCCGAAGCTGCCGAACAGCCGGTCGGTCGGGAAATCGCTCGCGAACAGGCAGCGGCGAGTGCCGAAGATGTCGATTGCGTGGAGCAGGTAGGGGCGGATCTGATCGAGCGTCCAGGCGCGATGAACGAATCCGAAGCCTGACAATTTCGTCACGACATTGGGCAGCGCCGCCAGCGCGCGCATCCCCGACAGCCAGAGTGCCACGCCGGCCGCGTCGGTATCGACGGGCATTCCGGCATGGTTGATGACGACCTGGGTCTCGGGATGGCGGGCGAATAGCGTCGCCAGTCCTGCCATCTGCGACGGATAGCATTGCAGATCGAACGACAGCCCGTATCGACCGAGCAGCGCGAACCCCGCCTCCCACGCCGCATCGCCGGTCACGTCGCGCGGGGTGTAGGTCCGGCGTGGGTCGGCGTGCCAGTTCACGATATGGCGTATGCCGCGCACGTGCGGGTGCGCGGCGTGCGCCGCCAGCAGCCGTTCGACGTCGGGGTCGTCCAGCGGGGCGAAGGCGACGATCGCGTTGGGAATGCCGGAGTCGCGCGATAGGCCTTCCAACCACTCCGTCTCGGCCAGCGCATGTTCGGGCAGCGCGCCGGCATCGACATGCACCGCACCGACGAGATTCCAGCCGGCAGCATCGGCGCGGTAGTCGGCGGGCAGATAGGTGCGCGCGATCGTCTCGACGCTGCCGTTCGGGCTGGTGTCGTCGAACGGTCCGGTCAGCCACGGATAACTTAGGGTGGCCAGGTCCCAGAGATGGATATGGGCATCGACAAAGGGCAGGTCGCGCATTCGCTATCCTCTTCAAATGCGCGGCCGCCCTCTTGTCGGGACGTGCTGCGCCGATCGCCGGGTCAGAAGGTGGTTCGCCCCCCCGATGTGTCGAAGGTCGAGGCAGTGGTGAAGCTGCATTCCTCGCTCGCCATGAAGCAGACCATCGCCGCCGATTCCTCTACCTCGCCGAGCCGGCCCATCGGGATCTTCGATCGCATGTAATCGACTTGGCTCTGCGGCAATTGCGCCAGAATCGGGCTTTCGAACGTCGCAGGCGTCAGCGCGTTGACGATAACGCCCTTGCCCGCCAATTCCTTGCCCAGGCTCTTGGTCAGACCGATGACCGCGGCTTTCGATGCCGAATAGGCCGACGCGTCGGGGTTGCCTTCCTTGCCCGCGACCGACGCCACGTTGACGATCCGGCCATAGCCTGCCGCGAGCATGTACGGCACGATCGCGCGGCAGCAATAGAACAGCCCGTTCACGTTGATGTCGAAGACACGCAACCAGCTGTCGACCGGATATTCGTGTACCGGGGCGGTGGCCCCGGTGATGCCGGCGGACGCGACGAGGATATCGATCTTGCCCAGCGCCGCAAGGCTCTCGCTCGCTGCGGCCTCGACCGCGGCCCGGTCGGCGACGTCGAGCGCCACGACGCTTGCGGCGCCGACTTCGTCCCTCGCCGCTGTCAGCGCGTCCGCGTTCTGGTCCCAGAGCGCGACGGTGCCGCCTTCTGCTACGATCCGCCGGGCAACGGCCTTGCCGAGACCCGAGGCGCCGCCGGTGATGATCGCCGTCCGGCCTGCATAGCGGTCCGCAAACGTCGTCATGCGTCGTCGCCGAGTGCGAACGGAATCACAGTCTGTCGCTGTTCGCCGAGGGTGGCGACGCTTAGATGCATCGTGTCGCCCGCCTTCAGGAAGACGGGCGTGGGCTTCTGCCCCTCGCCGACGCCCGGGGGAGTACCGGTGATGAGCAGGTCGCCGGGGTGCAGCGTAATGAAGCGGCTGACATAGGCGATACATTCGGCGACCGGGAAGATCATCGTCGCGGTATTGCCGGTCTGCATGCGCTGGCCGTTCACGTCGAGGAACATGTCGAGCGCCTGGACATCGCCGACCTCGTCTGGCGTGACCAGCCAGGGGCCGGTCGGACCGAACGTGTCACAGCCCTTGCCCTTGTCCCACTGGCTGCCGAGCTCTTTCTGGAAGGCGCGCTCGGACACGTCGTTGACGAGCACATAGCCCGCGACATGATCGAGCGCGGCGTCCTGTTCGACATGGCGGCACGTCTTGCCGATCACGATGCCCAGTTCGACTTCCCAATCGGTCTTGAGTGCACCCTTGGGGATCATCACGTCGTCGTTCGGTCCCACCAGGCACGAGATCGCCTTGGTAAAGAAGATCGGTTCGGGTGGCACCGGCAGCCCGGCCTCCTTGGCGTGATCGGCATAGTTCAGGCCGACGGCGATGAACTTGCCGATTCCGGCAACCGGTACGCCGTAGCGCGGGGTGCCCTCGACGAACGGCAGCGAGGCGGGATCGATCGCCTTCAGCGCTGCGATGCCCGCGCATGTCACCTCCACGGGCGTGATGTCGACGACGTGCGCGGACAGGTCACGGATGCGGCCGTCGGCGTCGATCAGGCCGGGCTTCTCGGCGCCGACGGGGCCATAGCGGCAAAGCTTCATCGAATGATCCTCAGTGCATATAGGGGCGGTGGAGCACGACGTCGCGATCGAGCTCGACGCCGAAGCCCGGCGTGTCGAGCGCGCTGGCGCGCATTCGGCCGTTCACGGGGACCGGCTCGCCGAGCATTTGCGCCGCGAACATCGGCACGACCTCGGTCGCGCCGGGGTGCATCATCAGGAACTCGGCGAACGGCGAATTGTGGCGCGTGAATCGGGGTCGCGATGTGGTCGTCGATCCAGTGGCCGGCGCCCTGGTCATGATAATCGGCGCCCCCGCTGCGGACGACGAGGCGCGGATATCTGTGATCTTCGGTAGCGCCATACCGCTTCCATCCCTTAAGATACGATCTTCGTCGCGCCGCGCCGGGCGGGCGAGTCTTGCCATAATGTGGAAGTTTGTTTTAAGGAGTGGAACAGATGGCGTCAACCGCAACCCCTAAGCCAGCGTATGCGCCGGCCGACGCGGCCGAACCTGCCAGCGCGGTCGGTGCGGGCAGCCAGACGCTCATGCGCGGTCTCGATCTGATCGAATGCGTCGCGCACGAAATGCAGACGCTGGGCGAACTCTCGCAGAAGCTGGACCTGACCAAGAGCACGACGCACCGGCTGGTGTCGGCGCTCGTCGATCGCGGCTATCTCGCCTTTACGCCGCGCTCAGGATATCGGCTCGGGCCCAAGCTGCTCGAACTCGGCTTTCTCGCACAGGCGCAGGCCGATCTGATCCAGGTCGCGCGGCCGCATCTCGAATCGCTGGCCGCATCGACCGAGGACACGGTGCATCTGGGCGTGCTCGACGGCGACCATGCGTTGTATCTCGACAAGATGCCGGGGCGGCGGCGGATCAACATTTCCAGCCGCGTCGGTGATCGCCAGCCATTGACCTCGACCGGGCTCGGCAAGGCGCTGATGCTCGACCACCCGCCCGCATATTGGTCCGAGCGGTTCGAGGCTGACCAGGCAGCCGGCGTGCCGAAGGCCGACTCTTCGATCTGGCATGCGCGCATGGCGGAATATGTGGCCGAAGGCCGCGCCTTCGATCTCGAGGAGAACGAGGACCAGATCCGCTGCGTGGCCGCCCCGGTGCGCGGGGCGGGCGGCAAGATCGTCGGCGCGATCAGCGTGTCGAGCGCCGCGCAATATATGAGCAATGCCCGGATGGCCACGCTGTCCGACGAGGTCCGCCATGCCGCGCAGGCGATCAGCCGCGATCTGGGATGGGTGGCGGATACATGAAATAGCAAAGGGGATGTCGTGCTGCTCGAAGGTAAAGTCGTTCTGGTCACCGGTGCATCGGCGGGCATAGGCCGCGCCGCTGCGATCGGTGCCGCGCGTCACGGCGCCGACGTCGCGATCAACTATAATTCAGACGATGCGGGCGCCGACAGCTGCGTCGCCGAGATCGCGGCGATGGGGCGTCGCGCGTTCGCGCTGAAGGGCGACGTCGCCGAACGCTCGACCGCGGTTGAATTCGTCGCGAAGGCGGTCGCGGCGCTCGGTCGCGTCGACGTGTTCGTCAACAATGCCGGCATCTGCCCGTTCCACGCCTTTCTCGACATGCCCGAAGAGACGTTCGAACGTACGATGAAGGTCAATCTCCACGGCGCCTATTACATGGTGCAGGCCGCCGCCAACCAGATGGTGAAGCAGGGCCACGGCGGCGCGATCGTCGCCGTGTCGTCGATCTCCGCGCTCGTCGGCGGCGAGTTCCAGACGCATTACACGCCGACCAAGGCGGGGGTGCATTCGCTGATGCAGTCCGCCGCGATCGCGCTCGGCAAGCACGGCATCCGGTGCAACTCGGTGCTGCCCGGCACGATCCTGACAGACATCAACAAGGAGGATCTCGCCGATCCCGCCAAGCGCGCCTATATGGCGGGGCGCATCCCGCTCGGTCGGCTCGGCGCGGCCGAGGACCTGGCGGGACCGATCGTGTTCCTTGCTTCCGATCTCGCCGCCTACGTCACCGGCGCGGCGCTGCTCGTCGACGGCGGCATGTTTGTCAACCTGCAATGAAGGCGGCATCCGCTCTCGACTATCGCGGGCTCGCGCGGCGACGGCTGCCGCGATCCCACGGTCGACTGGCGCAACCTCGATTTCATCCGCGCCGACGGGATCATCGTCTCGAACCATGGCGGGTGCCAACTCGATGGTGTCCCCTCGACCGCGCGCGCTGTCGCCGATCGCGGAGGCGGTCGGCGACCGGTTGACGTACTCGCCGATGGCGACGTGCGCTCGGGCTCAATGCCGTGCGGATGCTCGCGTTCGGGGCGAAAGGCGTACCGCTCGGTCGTGCGCGGGTCTACGCGCTCGCCGCGGCCGGGAAGACGGGCTTCACGCATATGCTGCAGCTCATCGAAGCCGAGATGCGCGCTGCAATGGCGCTGACGTCTCGGACGACCAGCGCCTCGATCGATCGCTCGATCCGTGCGTCGGGAGATGTCCCATAATACGGTAATCTGTCCTGCTTATTGACACTTAGCTGCGAGTCTAGCACGATGCGTCAAGCCCTGTTCCAGGGGCAGGGGAGAGAATGACGTGGGACACACGATATCGCGGCGCGGCTTCATCCTCACGTCGGGCAGCGCGACGCTGGTGGGCACCCGGCTCTCTGCGGCGACCACGCTTCCGCTGCATGTCGAGGGGCTCCAGGCCGACAATCTCGTTGAACCGGCGAACCTGCATTCCGCCAACGTCCGCCTGTCCTGGCATTTGCGATCGGATCGGCGCGGGGTCGCGCAAAAGGCCTACAGGGTGGGCGTGGCGACGAGCCGCGACCGCGCCGCGGCCGGTCAGCACGATCTATGGGATAGCGGTCGCGTCGAGAGCGATGCGAGTTTCGATGTCCGATATGCAGGAACGCCGCTGGCGTCACGCATGCGCTGTTTCTGGACCGTCGAGATTTGGGACGATCTTGGCGTCCGTGCGAAGAGCGGGGTCGGTACCTGGACCATGGGGCTGCTCGACGCGAGCGACTGGACCGGGCCCTGGATCGGCGCGGAGACCGCAACGATGCGGGACGACCGCCTGGCCGGCCTGAAATATCTGACCGCCCCCGCGCATGCGGACGCCGCGCGGGACGGGCGGTCCTACAGGCTTGTGATGGATCTGCCGGAGTCCGCCGAAGCGACCATATTCCTGGTCGCCGGTCGACAGGCCGAGATGGTGCTCGACGGGAAATCCGTAGCGTTGCCGCCGCGCGACCACGACGCATTCGGACCGCCACCGCCCTATCGGACGCTGACCCCGCTCGCCAAAGGCCGCCGCGTCCTGGCCGTTTACGTACCGGGCGAGGCAGGCGCAGCGTCGGATGCGAGACCGGCACGATGTGCGCTATTGGTTCGTGTGCGATATGCGTCGGGCCGTGTCGCATATTTCCAGGGTGACGCAGCGCGTTCGGCGGTGGGGCGCCCCGCGTCGTGGAGCGCCCCGGCCTTCGACGACCGGTCGTGGGATGCGCTGCGGGCGGACGGCGACGATGCGCCGTTCCCTGGCGAAGGCGCCTTCCTGTTGCGCCGTTCCTTCGACGCACGTCGCGCGGTACGGTCCGCACGTCTCTACATGACGGCGCTCGGTGCCTATGTGCCGATGCTCAATGGCGTTCGCGTCGGCGAGCAGCAGATGACCCCCGAATGGACCGATTTCCGACAGCACGTCCTTTACCGCGCCTATGACGTCACGAAGATGGTCAAGCCGGGTGCGAACCTGCTCGGCGCAATCGTCGGTGACGGTTGGTATGGCAGCTACATGGCGCCTGCGGGTCGATACGGATTCGGAAGCGCGCCTCTGCGTCTGCGCGCGCAGCTCGAACTGGAATATGAGGATGGCGGCAAGGAGGTCGTCACGACGGACGATAAATGGTCGCTCTCACGCGCTGCGATCACCTCGAGCGAGATCTACGACGGCGAGGACGTCGACGCACGCTTGAACCAGCCGGACTGGTCGCGCGCCGATTTCGCGCCGCCGCGCGCGCGGTGGGAGCCGGCGCATCCGATCGATACGCCGTCGGTCGCGCTGCTCGGCGGTTCGCTCCCGCCGATCCGGCCGACGCAGGTCCTGAAACCTAAATCGCTTGCAAGCAGGCCCGACGGGAGCGTCGTTGTCGATTTCGGGCAGAATTTTGCGGGCTGGGTGCGGCTGCGCGTCAAGGGCGCGGCCGGTCGGCGCGTTACGCTCCGCTTCGCCGAATTGCTGGGCGCGAAGGGGGCCGTCGATCAATCGAACCTGCGCGCGGCGCGGGCCACCGACAGCTATGTCCTGCGCGGCGATCCCGCCGGCGAGCAGTTCGAACCGACCTTCACCTATCACGGATTTCGCTATGTCCAGATCGAGGGTCTGCCGGGGGGGCTGGTCGCCGATGCGATCGATGGCGTCGTGGTTCATTCCAGCCTGACCGAGACCGGCGAGCTGACGCTGGGGCAATATGTGCCGCAGCGCATGTGGCAGAACGGCCTGTGGAGCCAGCGCTCGAATTTCTTCGGGACCCCGACGGACTGCCCGCAGCGCGACGAGCGGCTGGGCTGGACGGGCGACGCGCATGTGTTCTGGGACACCGCATGCTTCAACATGGATGCGGCCGCGTTCACGCGCAAATTCATGCTGACGATGCGCGAAGCGCAGCGCGAGGACGGGTCGTTCCCGGACATCGCGCCGAACGGCGATCGCGAGCATTTCACGCCGCCGGGCTCGTCGCCGGGCTGGGGCGACGCGGGTGTTTTCGTGCCGTGGACGAGCTGGCAGCATTACGGCGACACCACGGTCATCGACGAGCATTGGCAGGCGATGGACCGGTTCGTGGACTCGCTTCGCGCATCGAACCCGAACTTTCTCTGGCAGAACAAGCGCGGAAATGATTTCGGCGACTGGCTGTCGCTCGACGGCAAGGAGCCCGGCGATCCGACCACGCCCAAGGACCTCATCGGCACAGCGATGTGGAAGGGGGTGGCCGACGCGATGGCCGACATGGCGCAGGCGACGGGGCGTACCGCCGACGCCCGGCGCTATCGGGCGATGTCCGAGACGATCGTCGCTGCCTTCAACCGCGCCTATGTGCGGGCCGATGGCGGGGTCGGCAACGATTCGCAGACGAGCTACATCCTGGCGCTGCACTTCGACATCCTTCCCGCGGCGCTCCGCACGGTTGCGGCGGACCGGTTGGTCGCGGACATCGTCCGGCGCGGCAAGCTGCTGTCGACCGGCTTTCTCGGAACGCCCTACAGCCTCGATGTGCTGGCCGAAGCGGGCCATGACGAACTTGTCTACGACCTTCTGCTGCGGACTGCCTATCCGTCCTGGGGCTATATGATCGCAGATAATGCCACGACCATCTGGGAGCGCTGGAACGGCGACGTCGGAAGCCGGGTGATGAACTCGTTCAACCATTATGCGCTCGGCGCGGTTGCCGGGTTCATGTTCCGCCGCCTCGCCGGCATCAGCCAGACCGCGCCCGGCTTCAGCCGCTTCCGGTTCGATCCCGTCTACGACCGGCGGATGGCCAAGGCGGGCGGGCGGTACGACAGCCAGGCGGGTACGATCACGACCCGGTGGGAGCGATCGTCGTCCGGGGCGTTTTCGCTCGAAATCGGCATTCCGCCCAACAGTCGCTGCGAGCTGTGCCTACCCGCCGCCTCGATCAGCGAAGTCCGCGAATCCGGTCGCCCGATCTCGTCGAAGGATTTTCGGCAGCTGCCCGGTGAGAAGGGCGTCGTGCTCGATGTGGGGGCGGGAACCTATCGGTTCGACTTAGGCCGCCGTCTTTGAACTGACGCGGCGCAAGCGGCTTGGACATGCGCAAGCGCCACCCGGCCGCGTCGATGGCGGATTGTTCCTTCTCCAGCGAGTTTCTCAAGCCTCGGCGTCACGTGGGGACAGGAAAGTCAAACGGGAATTCAGCCGCGCTGATCCCGTCGCAGAAACGGCGTTCCACGAACGCCAGGCCGCCAGCAGCGTCGTCCTTTAGGACTGCCCGACCTCAGCGTCTTCAACGAGTGGCGCGACGCACACCATCACGCCCGGGACGGACCCTTCCTCGGTCGCAGCTTCCACGGCTTGCCTAAGGAACCTGGCGATCGCGTCGCGAAGCAATGGCGGCGAGAGGAACGCCTTCGGCGCCGGATGCCGCACGGCACGTCTTGCACGATAAGGGGTATCTGCGTCGCGAACATCGCAGAGTGCTACCCACGCTGAAAGAGACTGGGCGCGGAGTTCCTCCCGAGCCGAAGATCCACGATGCCGCGACACGCTGCTATATACGGGACCCCGATGGCCACCTTATTGAGATGGGCGAAGCGCTGCGATAGCGGCAGGCGCGAGCAACAACAGAAGGCACCCTCGCTCGACGGTCCCAGCAATCGATCCGCGACCTGACCCCGTGACACGCTGACGGACAGCGCTGCCAGCGGCCGCGTTATCGTTGCCGGAGCATCGATGTGCCATCCGGCGACCTCATTGATTCCAACGGTGCCAACAACGGCTGTGTCGAGCACGGCGCCCCCATCCAGTAAGGATAGTATTGTGAGCAAACCATTTTTTCTTGCGGCAATAGCCCTTATCCCCTCGGCTTCCAACGCAGATACGGACGGCGGATCGCAGAAAGTCCTCATGACGCTGGCGCCCGTGCTCGATGCCAAGCGGATGCCGATCGCCATGCAGGTCGCGTATCAATTGCCGTCCCGGTCGAGTTCGCAACCTCTGATACTCGAACTCGATACATTAGAACCGGGGCTGCAGCGTATCCGCGACCAGGTTTCGGATCTCATCGTGCGGGATGCCGTCGGGACCGTGACGATGAACGCGCAGGCAAAAGCCGGCGGCGGCAATGGAGCGACCTTTCTGCGCTGGCAGGCCGGCCGCGCCACGTCGGGCACGGTGTCGGTCTCCTACACGATGCCGGTCGCGCTCTCGAAGCCGCCGAAACGCGGGCCTCAGCAGGACCTTCAAGCTGTTGGCGGCGGTCTCTCCGGCGCGTTCTCGGGCTTCCTGCTGCTTCCGGCGGGTGTGGCGGATCTCGACGTAAAATTGCACTGGCGACTGCCCGCCGGCCAGTCGGCGGTGTCGACACGCGGCATCGGCGACGTGGCCTGGACCGGATCGCCGGAGGCCCTGCGCAACACGCTGTTTCTCAGCGGCCCCGTGGCGCGTTGGCCAGCATCGAGCGCGCCTGACGGGTTCGTTGCGGCGGCACTTGGCGAATCCGCGGCGAAACTGCCCGGGGCCGCGTCCTGGCCGAAACGCGCGTATGAGGCGGAGCGGCGCACGCTCGGCCAGCCCCGAACCGCTTATAATCTGCTCATTCGCTCTTACGACGGCGGCGCGACGATGAGCGGCCGCGCGGACGAAGGCGGCTATATGCTCTACCTGCCGCTCGGAAGCGATCCTGCCGCCGCGAAACTCCATCAACTCGTGGCGCACGAGATGGTCCATTCGCTCGTCGGCGCGATGACCGGCGAGCCCGGTGAAGAAGGAAACTGGTACACCGAGGGCATCGCGAATTATCTGAGCATCACCGTACCGCATGAAGCCGGATTGTACGACGACGTGGCCTATCTCCGCCTTATCAACGAGGAGGCAATAGGATATTACTCAAACGTCGATCGCAATCTGCCAAACAAGATGGCGGCGGAAACGATGTACGCCGGTCAAAACAGCTGGAGCCTGCTGTACCGGCGCGGAGACCTATACTTCGCTGACCTGGACGCCAAGCTTCGAGACCGCAAACTCGGGACTGTGACCGACTTGGTCAAGGTCATGGTCGCTCGTACGCGCGCCGGTACGCCGGCGACGGCGGCCGCTTGGCAACAGATTCTGCGCGAACGTGCTGGCGAGTGGGCAGTGGCGGATTGGCAGAACATGATGCGAGGCGATGTGATCAGGCCTGCCAAGGGCGCCTTTGGTCGCTGCCTCGTCTCGAAATCGGTATCGATCGGGCTGTTTGATCTCGGTTTCTCGTCACCGACACACTTGACCGCAGGCGCGGTGATTGGCGGGGTCGATCGCGCCTCCAATGCCGGACGCGCCGGCATTCGAAATGGCGACGTGGTCGAAGGCGGCGTCGACCTGAACGACTATACGAACCAGATTGCAAAACCGATCCGGCTTAGGCTGAAGCGCAATGGCAAGCTGTTCGACGTGACCTTCGATCCGCATCGTGGTCGGGTAGAAGGGGTGCAGTGGGTTTATGACCGGACCTGTGCCGAGCGTCCGGGTTGATGCTCCCTAACCCACCAGCTCCAGCTGTTCGGGCGGCAGTCGGTCGTGCCGATCGCTGCGTTCGGCCCGCTTTTCTCGCGAGGTGGTCCCCACTGGCGGGAGCCTTTCTGAAATCTTGCGCGATCCAGTGAGCCGGCCAACGCCAAAAATACCGCAGGTTCCCGCGGTTTACAAAGCTCTAGGGGATGTTCTGAGGCCGGAAAGTGGAGCGGGTGAAGGGAATCGAACCCTCGTCACTTGCTTGGGAAGCAAAAGCTCTACCATTGAGCTACACCCGCGTCTGGCGCGTATTTCTGTGGTTTGCGGCGCGATGTCAACCAGGCGATTGCACGCGCCACCCGTCACACGCACCTGCGCCGCCGCGCCGTTCAGTCGAGCCCGCTCCCCAGCACGCGGTACAGCGTGACGCGGTTGGTCGCGTGCGCCAGCCGCGTCGCGACGAGATCCTGCCGCGCGCCATAAGCGGTGCGCTGCGCGTCGAGCGAGGTCAGGAACGACTCGACCGCGGCGCGATAGCGCGCGTCGGACAGCCGCGCCGATATTGGCGTTCTGCGCAACGCGGTCGAAACGCGCGATTTCGACTTGGTCCGCTGCTGGATCGCGCGCTTCGTGCAGGAAGAACCGAGCGATCCCTTGGATTGCGCGCTGTTCGTCGAAACGATCTCGGAGGCGACGCGCACCTCACGCGTCGCCGACATCCCCCATTCGGTCGATGCGCGCGTGCGCGACAACATCCTGCCGGCGCTCGGCTTCCTCGCGCCGGGCGGAGACAAGGCGGCGCGACGCGACGATCTGGCGAACTTCATGATGGCGGTCGGCCACGGCGTCTGGGGGGCGCCGGATCTCGGATCCGCGGGTCGCTCAGCGCCGCCTGTCGAGCTATGTCGCCGAGCTGATCGACGCCGAACTGACCCGACTGATCGCCCTGCCCCATTTGAGCGACAGCGCATCGCCTGTGCGGGTCGGCGCCGGACGTGCTATACCGCGCGTTGGCACATCTGCGGGAACATACAGTGGGTCCCCGGCGCTTTGTCGCAGCAGGCCGCGGGGCCATCCTCTCACAAAGGCGAACGATCATGGCTGAAGCAACCTGGGGCGACGACACCAAGACCCCCGCGATCGACTGGCGGATGAGCGCTTCGCTCGAAGACGTGCCGCGCGGCTCGGAAGACATCGCCGAAGTGACCAGCCTCGAGGGCGCGGTGCGCGCCTGGCGCGAGCTCGATCCGGCGCATCAGTCAGCCGCGACGCTGACGCTCGAGCGTGCGATCCAGCTCGACGGCGTGTCGCTCACCGCCTTTACCGGAAACAGCATTTCCGCGCTGGTCGAGAAGCTGCCGGGCTGACGCGCGAAGTTACCCGTTGAATTGTGCCGCGCGACCGGAGTAACGGGTGCGCGATTATGTCGATCGCCCGGGCGCCGCGCCGTATGCGGCCCCGTGTCGCGCGGATCGGGTCCAGAACGGCTCCGACTCGCGCTATCGGGCGTTCAGCCTGAAGGAAGAGGTGCGATGGGCAGCCGCGCCGGGATCGGGTCGAGACCCGGTGGCACGGCGCGGCGGCGGACTTGCATTGAAGGACGATTGATTGATGAGTGATGTGGTGACTAGCCTGCCCGGTCTCGAACCTACGACGGCTTTGAGCGTCGAGACCGTGCTCAGCGTGCGGATGTGGAACGAGCATCTGTTCAGCTTCACGATCACGCGCCCCGCGAGCTTCCGCTTCCGCTCGGGCGAGTTCGTCATGCTCGGCCTCGCCGGCGAGCAGCGCCCGCTGCTGCGCGCTTACTCGATCGCCAGCCCGGCTTATGCCGAGGAACTCGAATTCCTCTCGATCCGCGTGCCCGACGGCCCGCTCACCTCGCGGCTGTCGCAGATCCAGCCGGGCGACCAGGTCTATCTCGGCCGCAAGCCGACCGGCACGCTCGTCGCCGACGCGCTGCTGCCGGGCAAGCGGCTGTTCATGCTGTCGACCGGCACCGGCCTCGCGCCGTTCCTCAGCGTCGCGCGCGATCCCGAGATCTACGATCGCTTCGACCAGATCCAGATCGTCCACAGCGTGCGGCGCGTGACCGACCTCGCGTACCGCGAGCCGCTCGAGGCGAAGCTGGCGGATGATCCGCTGGTCGACGAGCAGGCGGCGACGGCGTTCTCCTATGTCCCGACCGTGACGCGCGAGCCGTTCCACACCAGCGGGCGGATCGACAGACTGATCGACGACGGCACGCTGTTCAAGGACATGCCCGGCGAGCAGCGGCTCGACCCCGAGACCGACCGGATCATGCTGTGCGGCAGCATGGCGATGATCAAGGACCTCGCCGCCAAGCTCGAGACGATGGGCTTCGTCGAGGGGTCGAACTCGCATCCGGGCCAATATGTGATCGAGCGCGCGTTCGTCGGCTGACGGGCGGCTAATTCCCGACATTGGGTAGCCCCCGTCTGGTAGCCCCCCGTCACCCTCGCGAAAGCGAGGGTCCCGCTTCTGCTTCAGACCGCGGGTCAGGCAGCGGGATCCCCGCTTTCGCGGGGATGACGGGGGTGGGTTGGTCCCCGCCATGTGCCCACGGTCACGTGCCCCTTCGCCCAAGGCAAGACACGTCTTCTCGTGGAAGACTCGATTTCGCGCCCCGCACCTTAAAAGCCCCTCCCCTTCAGGGGAGGGGTTGGGGTGGGGAAGTGACAGCCGTTGGTCTCTGCGAGGCGTCCCCCACCCCCATCCCCTCCCCTAAAGGGGAGGGGCGGACCTAGGGCATCCCTTTCCGCCATTCGTGGCCTAAACCTGAAGTCTTGCATCGCACACGTCCGAACTTCGCGTAGTGCGGCCCACACCCATAACCGTCGCCCCGGCGGAGGCCGGGGCGTCCCTATTTGTGTCCGACCGCTCCCGAGCCATCCAGAGGCCCCGGCCTCCGCCGGGGCGACGGAAGTGGCTCTGTCCGGCTCCGTGTAGATTCGAGACAGGCTGATTTTGGTGACAGAAGCGAAATTGCGGACCTTGCGCGTCAGAGCTTCGACCGGCTCATGAGCAAAAGTCGGGAACTTGGTATTGCTTCCGGTAGGGCGAACGGCCCTCGCCTAAAAGGGCGATGCATTCCGGGGCCCGCGTCGATGGAATTAAGACTTCGTCTCTGATCGCGCCAACGTAGCGCCAATTGTCAGATCGCGTATCACGTTTTGCATATTTCCTGCCTGCAAGCGCTTCCGGCAGACCATCCTTTGGGATAGCAAAGAATACGTCGTCGCCACCTTGCTCGATGATAACGAGTTGGTTCGTCGGCGTCAGGTATATGTTGCTCCGCTGACGATCATTGGCAGCAAAAATCGTATCCGAAGCTTCGCCATGCTTGTTTCTGATCGTCACGGTCCATTTACCAGAGCCAAGGTTCACATTCACCGCATTCACACCGTCCGGCAGCGTCTGATATTCTTTTTCGTGGCACGCCGTCAAAACCAGCATCGTCAGCGCGCTCAGTGCGACATTCCACTTTCTCATCGCGCCAAGCTGACCGAATGACGGCTTTGCTGCAAGGTCGGTCTTGACTTAAATGGCGAGGCTTGGTCGAAACCCGCCATCCGCCTCCCCCCCCGATCACCCCCGATGCCCGCTCATCCCCGCCCCCGCATCGGCGGCAAACCGCGCGTTCCAGATCGTCGCGCTCGCCGACACCGCGGTCACCACCCAGAACGCCAGCGTGAAATCGCCGAGCCGGGGCAGCACGTGCCCGCCCCCCAGCATCCCGACATGCAGCGACGCCGCGCCGACGCAGATCCCGAGCGACAGCATCAATTGCTGGAAGGTCGCGTAGAAGCTCGTCGCCGAACTCATCCGGTCGCTCGGGATCTCGTCATAGGCGATCGTGTTGTACGCCGAGAATTGGAACGACATGAAGAAACCCGACAGCATCAGCACGCCGAAGATCAGCGGCACCGGCCAGTCGGGCCGAAACAGCCCGCACACCGCATAGCCCGCGCTCCCGCCGAGCCCGCCGATAATCAAACTGCGCCGGAACCCCCAGCGCCGCAGGATGCGCGGCGCGAGCCCCTTCATCGCGAGCGAGCCGATCGCCCCTGCGACGGTGATCGCCCCGCTCGCCGCCGCGGTCATGCCGAAGCCCAATTGCAGCATCATCGGCAGCAGGAAGGGCTGCGCGCCCTGCGTGATCCGCGTCAGCGATCCACCGATCACCGAGAGCCGAAAGGTCGGCACGCGCATCAGCGACAGGTCGAGGATCGGATCGGCACGGTGCCGCGCATGGCGGATGTAGAGCGCGCCCGCGATACAGCCGATCCCGATCAGACCGAGCGCCAGCGGCAACTCGCCCGTCCGACTCGTCATCTCGAACCCGAACAGCAAACAGCCGAGCGCCACGCCCGACAGCACGAACCCCCACGGGTCGACCGCGACGCGCGTCTCGGCGCGCACCTCGCCGATATAGCGCGTCACCAGGAACACGCCGAGCAGACCGATCGGCAAATTGAGATAGAAGATCCAGCGCCAGTCGAGATAGGTGACGATCGCCCCGCCGACCGGGGGTCCCAGGATCGGCCCGATCAGCGCGGGCATGATCAGCCACGACATCGCCGAGACCATGTCCTCCTTGGCGACGCTGCGCAGCAGCACGAGCCGCCCGATCGGAATCATCATCGCGCCGCCGAGTCCCTGCAGGAAGCGCGCGCCCATGATGAACGGCAGACTCGGCGCGATCCCGCACAGCGCCGAGCCCGCGACGAAGATCAGGATCGCCGCGCGGAACACGGTGCGCGACCCGAAGCGGTCGGCCAACCGCCCACTCGCCGGGATGAAGATCGCGAGCGCCAGCAAGTAAGACGTCAGCGCCGAGCTCATATTGGTCGCGGGCACGTGGAAATCGCGCGCCATCGTCGGCAGCGCAGTCGCGAGGATCGTCGCGTCCATCTGCTCCATGAACAGCGCGCAGGCGATGATCAGCGCGACGAGGCGATAGTTCTTGGGCGTATGGTCGACCGGCCCCGAGTCGCGCGCGACCTGCGCGATGTCGCCGGCCGCGGGCAGGATGCCGTCGCGAATCTCGCTGTTGATCGAGGCGAGGCCCCGGCGGCGCAATCTCATGGGATGTCCGAAGGCTTTGGGTCAGCGGCGCGTCGCGGGGCTGAGACCGGATGGATGGGCTCTCCAATGCCAGCGCTTGATCGGCTGGTCGGGTGGTCGGCGGGAATGGGCTATGTGGGCTTCGCGGCGCCGTGCTGCAACGGCGATGTGAAACGGGCATTGCGCGCGCTTCAACGTCCATCGGGCGGGACTCGATCCGCTATCCTGGCGCACCGTTCGAGTCCTCCCGCCGTCACGCTCGCGAAAGCGAGGGTCCCGCCTCTTCTTCCCGGCCCGAGCCAGGCAGCGGGATCCCCGCTTCCGCGGGCATGACGGGGGCGAACGACGCGCCCGCCCCCCCTCGTCACCCTCGCGACAGCGAGGGTCCCGCTTCTTCTGCTCCGCCCGGGCCGGGCAGCGGGGTCCCCGCTTGCGCGGGGATGACTGGGGCGAACGACGCGCCCGCCCCCACTCGTCACCCTCGCGACAGCGAGGGTCCCGCTTCTTCTGCTCCGCCCGGGTCAGGCAGCGGGATCCCCGCTTGCGCGGGGATGACGGCGGAGGGTTGCGCACCCCGGACAGAACCAGCGACGACAACCCGCTTTCCCTTGGTCCGGCTGGTCAGATGAATCTGCCAACACCGGTCACACCGATACGGCCGCAGCACGAGCCCCAACGCCGCGATCGCCGCCACCGCCGCCGCCTCGTCGGCAAACCGCCGCTTGCGCCGGCAGACGCTGACCTTGGTCCGCGTCAGCGTGGCTTCTTCGGTTGCGGCACGCCGCTCACCCAGAAGATCCCGCCGGGCTGGAGCGTGATGACATATTGCCCCTTGTCGTCGCATTCGGCGATCCACACCGCCTTGCCGTCGATCGGTGCGTGCTTCTCCATCCGCACGATCTTCTGGCAGGTGTAGCCCCCGTCCTGGATCGCGCGGAACATCGTCGTTTCCTGCAGCGCGGGCGAGAGCGCATCGATCTTCGCCTCCATCGGGTCATGCGTCGCGACCGCGGCGGGCGCGCTGCTGCCGCTCGGGCTGCCATCGCATGCCGCCAGGCTCATCGCGAGCCCGGCCGCCAGATAGATCCGCTTCATCGCTTCGCTCCCAAGTCTCAAATCCCGCCGGCCACGACGCTGCGGCCGGTCTCCTCCAACGCTTTGGTCAGGTCGGCGATGCAGCGGTCGGCGAGCGCCGCATCGGTCGCGCGCACGACGAAATTGGCGCCCGTCCGCCCGTCGCGAAAGAACGGGTAGCTCCCGATCGCGACCCCCTCATGGCCCTTTTCGGCCTGGCGCAGCAGATCGGCGACCTCGCTCTCCGCCACCCAGCAGCCGATCGTGCGCGACAGCACCGGCAACCCGCCCTCGAGCGTGCCGGTCAGCGCGTCGAGCATCCCCGCGGTGATATGCGGCACGCCCGCCATGATGAAGATATTGCCGATGCGGATCCCCGGCGCCCCCGACATGCGGTTCTCGATCAGGTCGCTGCCCTCAGGAACGCGCGCCATCCGCTTGCGCGCCTCGGTCAGCCCGCCGCGGCTCGCATAATAGGCGTCGAGCACCGCCACCGCCTGCGGATGGAACACCACCGGCACGCCGAGCGCCTGCGCGATCGCATCGACGGTGATGTCGTCGTGCGTCGGCCCGATCCCGCCGGTCGTGAACAGATAATCGTTGCGCGTCCGCAGGATATTGACCGCCTCGACGATCGCCGCGGGCTTGTCGGCCACGATCCGCACCTCGGCGAGGCGGATCCCCTGGACGTTGAGCCACGCCGCGATCTGCGCGACATTCTTGTCCTGCGTGCGGCCCGACAGGATTTCGTCGCCGATCACCGCGAGCGCGGCCGTCCAGATGCGTGTCGTCATGCCCGCAGCCATAGCCCCGCCGCCGCCCCTCGCAAAGCGAAAGCGGTTTCGCTATATCGTCTCGGATGACCGACTATGTAACCGTCACCGCCGACGCCCCGACCGGCCGCACCGGCGCGATCAAGCTCTATGGCCGCGACGCGTTCGACGGCATGCACGCCGCGGGCAAGCTCGCCGCCGAGACGCTCGACATGATCGTGCCGCACATGGTGCCCGGCACGTCGACCGCCGAGATCGACGACATGGTCCGCCGCTTCATAGTCGAGCGCGGCGGCACGCCCGCGACGCTCGGTTATCGCGGTTATACGCATTCGAGCTGCATCTCGCTCAACCATGTCGTGTGCCACGGCATCCCGAGCGAGAAGACGCTCAAGGCCGGCGATATCGTCAATGTCGACGTGACGCCGATCCTGGGTGGCTGGCACGGCGACAGCAGCCGGATGTACCTGATCGGCGACGTGCCGATCAAGGCAAAGCGGCTCGTCGAGGTGACTTACGAATGCCTGATGCTCGGCATCGAGGCGGCCAAGCCCGGCAACCATCTCGGCGACATCGGCCACGCGATCCAGCGCCACGCCGAGAAGCACCGCTACGGCATCGTCCGCGATTTCTGCGGGCATGGCCTGGGGCAGCTGTTCCACGATGCGCCCGAGGTCGTCCATGTCGGCAAGCCCGGCACCGGGCCGGAACTCAAGCCCGGCATGATCTTCACGATCGAACCGATGATCAACACCGGCCGCGCCGACGTGAAGCTGCTCGACGACGGCTGGACCGCGGTGACGCGCGACCGCTCGCTTTCGGCGCAGTTCGAGCATTCGATCGGCATCACCGAGACCGGCTGCGAGATCTTCACGCTCAGCCCCGGCGGGTTCGACAAGCCGCCTTACTGAGCCGCGGCAAAGCGTGCGCCGGTATCAACCGACGCACGCGATGCCCGGCGCTCAGGCCTCCTTGCTGACCTTGGCGTGCGGCACGATGTGGTTGCCGTACCGGTAGGTCCCCACGCCGTTCCAGTCGGCGTCGAGCGCGAGCGCGGCCCAGAATTGCGCGAGATAGCTGCCGATCGCGGGCGGCGGCACCGACACGACATATTCGCCGTGAAGCGCGATCAGCTTGGTGTCGTGACCGAAGCCGGTATGGTGCAGCACACCGCTCACCGGGAATTCGATCGAGCCGTAGGGCGGCGGCAGCGCTTGCGTGATATGCGCGGTGCCGGTGATGTGGCCCGTCGGCGCGTTGACCAGCAAAGCGAGCTCGAGCTTGGGCGCACCCGGCAGATGCCCGTCGCCGACCTGCACCAGCAGCTTCACTTGATAAAGTCCTACTGCGTCCGTCATTATGACCTCCTGCTATAGTTGAAAATCAACACGTCGCAGCGACATCCAATCCAATTCCTGACTCTTAAATATAAATGAAATCTATAAATAAGAGTATATTTGCAGACAACTTTGCGACGCCTCAGTCTAGGCCATATCCACGTCTTGCATAATAGAGTTTTTGTTCGAAGAGAATCGAAAGCATTGCTTTGACAAAGCACGGCCCGGTC
>NZ_JH584241.1:220541-250428 GCF_000241485.1 Sphingomonas sp. PAMC 26605 | reverse complement strand
GCCCCCCACGACCGATCGGTACGACTGCCCGCCAATCCGGCACGCTGCGGCGCACTGCCCGTTCGTTGGGCAAGGCCGGACCGCCCCGCCGGCGGGTTTCGCCGCAGATCCGCCCCTCGCGCGGCTGGCACGGTTGTTGTAAGGTCACCCGGCATAGCGGGAGGCGTAGCAAGCGTGAAAAAGATCGAGGCGATCATCAAGCCGTTCAAGCTCGATGAAGTGAAGGAAGCGCTGCACGAAGTCGGCGTCAGCGGCATCACCGTGACCGAGGCCAAGGGCTTCGGCCGCCAGAAGGGCCATACCGAACTCTATCGCGGCGCCGAATATGTCGTCGACTTCCTCCCCAAGGTGAAGCTCGAGGTCGTCGTCGAAGACGCGATGGCCGACCGCGTGGTCGAGGCGATCGCCGCGGCGGCGCAGACCGGCCGCATCGGCGACGGCAAGATTTTCGTCATCCCCGTCGAAACCGCGTTGCGAATCCGCACCGGCGAGCGCAACGAGGACGCGATTTGACGCGGCGCAACATTCCATGACAGCGTAAACATCCGGGCGACACACGATTCCCGAACCACTCGGGCAGACTATTCGAAACGAAAGGCGTGGGGACTATGGCTAAGGCACCGAATACGGCCAGCGACGTACTGAAGATGATCAAGGAGCAGGAGATCGAGTGGATCGATCTGCGCTTCACCGATCCCAAGGGCAAATGGCAGCATCTGACGATGGTCGCCGGCGTCGTCGGCGAAGACGAGCTGACCGACGGCTTCATGTTCGACGGTTCCTCGATCGAGGGCTGGAAGGCGATCAACGAGTCCGACATGATCCTCATGCCCGATCTCGACGCGATCTGGACCGACCCCTTCTCGGCCACCCCGATGCTGATCCTCGTCTGCGACATCGTCGAGCCGTCGACCGGCGAGCTCTATGCGCGCGATCCGCGCTCGACCGCCAAGCGCGCCGAGGCGTATCTCAAGACCACCGGCATCGGCGACACGATCTTCATCGGCCCCGAGGCCGAGTTCTTCATGTTCGACAACGTCCAGTTCGAGAACAGCTATTCGACGAGCTATTACAAGATCGACGATATCGAGCTGCCGACCAACACCGGCACCAGCTATGATGGCGGCAATCTCGGCCACCGTCCGCGCGCCAAGGGCGGCTACTTCCCGGTCGCGCCGGTCGACAGCGCGGTCGACATCCGCGGCGAGATGGTCTCGACCATGCTCGAAATGGGCCTCCCCTGCGACAAGCATCACCACGAAGTGGCGGCCGCGCAGCACGAGCTCGGCCTGACCTTCGGCACGATGACCGTCACCGCCGATCGCATGCAGATCTACAAGTACGTCTGCCACAACGTCGCGCAGGCGTATGGCAAGACCGTCACCTTCATGCCCAAGCCGATCAAGGAAGATAACGGCTCGGGGATGCACACGCATCTGTCGATCTGGGACAAGGGCAGCCCGCTGTTCGCCGGCAACGGCTATGCCGGCCTGTCGGACATGTGCCTGTATTTCATCGGCGGCATCATCAAGCATGCCAAGGCGGTCAACGCCTTCACCAACCCGACGACCAACAGCTACAAGCGCCTGGTCCCGGGCTATGAAGCGCCGGTGCTGCTCGCTTACTCGGCGCGCAACCGCTCGGCCTCGTGCCGCATCCCGTACGGCACCGGCCCCAAGGCGAAGCGCGTCGAAGTGCGCTTCCCCGACGCGATGGCCAACCCGTATCTGTGCTACGCGGCTTTGTTCATGGCGGGCCTCGACGGCATCCAGAACCGCATCCACCCGGGTGAGGCGATGGACAAGAACCTCTATGATCTTCCGCCCGAAGAGCTGGCCGAGGTTCCGACCGTCTGCGGTTCGCTCCGCGAGGCGCTCGACTCGCTGGCGGCGGATCACGACTTCCTGCTGAAGGGCGACGTGTTCTCGAAGGACCAGATCGAGTCGTATATCGAGCTCAAGATGGAAGACGTGAAGCGTTGGGAGATGACGCCGAGCCCCGTCGAGTTCGATATGTACTACAGCTACTGAGCCGCCGCGCCGGCGGCCGGTGGGGACAAGGCGAAGCCGAAGTCCCCACAGGAGCTGTCGGCCGGCCTCGCTACAGCGAGGACCGACGACGTGGCTTTGCCACGGCGGGAATTATGGAGAGGGCGCTCGGAGGGATCCGCGCGCCCTTTTTCTGTTTCGCTGTGTGGTCACGAATACGCGGACACGCTTACAGCCCCTCAAGTGCAGCGAAAGCCAGATTCGAAATTGTTTAGGTACCTGCCGCCTAGGTGCGCTGTGTGGGAAATGTGACTAGATAGGCCGAGGATAAAATAGTTTCTGCTATGCAAATTCTTATGCCAGCGGCTCTTGATTATTAACGCAGCACAGCGAAGTCTAGTCGAAAGCATCGATCGCATCGAGCAACTCAACAATGCCTACGTAGGGGTTTATATGATAGCTTTTATCTTTCGCGTTAGCGGCACTACTCTTTCCGCGTTCATTTAGGCGCTTTCCTCTTTCCCTCGCAACTGGGACGCGCTCTTTCAGATGCTCAAATAATGAACGAGATGCCTTATCATAGTTGCAGCCACATGCCTCTTTGACTGCGCCATTCAAGGGGCTTCGCTTAATTAAATCCTCAAAGCTTTGGTATGGCGCATCTGTGTCGAGAAAATGCAGGAGGATCCAGTATTCAAAGCATACGTTACAAAGCGCCACCTTTACCCCGGCGCCGTCCGCCTTCCTCATCGCTTCAGCATGCAGTTTGTCTGAGTATTTACTGCCGACTCTCGGTCATAGACAACCCAGTTTTCGTCACCCGGCAGGGCATTGACAGAGCGTTTAGATTTAATAGCTTCTTCTACGAGCTGTATAGCTGTGTTTTTTTTCGTCTTCTCGACTTCGACAACGGATTTACGCGATGAGGGATCCAGCGTCTCGATGTAGCCGTTAATATAATTTGGCTCAGTCTTTGCTCCTTCGCAAAATATCCGAAGCGTTTTTAGCGGGGTTAGATTGGCTGGCTTCCGAGGCTTAGGCATCGACCGAGTTCCGCTCCAAGTTCTTAAAACCATCCAATGCGCGCAAGATCGTGTTTTTCACTTTGGCATATGAAACTCTGGGCAATCCACCTAAGCGTCCATCCCGATAGAATGTCTCAAATGGGCTATCTGGTCGGACCAGTCGCTTGTCGTACTCATCCAAGCTTCTCAAAGAAGAAGAACCATCCAATTTGCTTGCAAACCAAATCTGGTCTCTTCTCAAAGATTCAGAGTTTAGCACATTAGTGTCATGAGTCGTAAATATCAACTGCGCATTCTTAGCATTTATTTCTTCATCATGAAATAGTTTAAGAACTAAATCTACCAAATCAGTATGAAAATGAGCATCCATCTCATCCATCATTAAGACAGATCCGCGACTAAACGCTTTCAAAATCACCGGTAAAACTTCCAACAGCCTTACAGTTCCATCTGACATATCTTCCGATTCAAATGAAACTAATTCGCCAGATTGAGTCTTAACCCAAAATTTCGCGGTCATGCTGTTTTGTTCTAAAATCGCTTCCTTGATATCCTCTGGCATGCCCTCCGGAAGTCGCAAATCTCCCGCCTTCTCATTTTCTTCCATCGTGACCTTCGCGACACCCGTGTCGGCAAGACATATAAGATCGCTGACGGCCTTCATGGTTGAATCGCGAGAAAGTGCCTTTGAGGACATGAGGCGATTGCCTGCTGGAATGTAATTAAAATCTCGAAAATAGTTGTATATCTCCCTCACGAACTCCGGCGCAGAAGCGTCATTCCCGGCCCTTGAAAGGTATGATGCGTTCGGAAAAAAAGAAAAACGCCTACTACCCCCCTTGTATGTTCCACCAAACTTCAAAGTCTCCCAAGTATCCTCAGCCCCACGCTCGAATACTAGAGCTCTGGAACGACGGGATAGCGAAAAAAGCTTCTCCTCGATTATTCTCTCTTTGAGAAACGAGACATAGTATCGATAACGAAGGCCCGAAGAGACTACGAACTCTACCTCAAAGACAACTGGACTCTTTTTTGACGTCTCAGACAGCCGGAACGGCTCGTACGTCGGAATCGATTGGCCGTCCTTCCTTCCCCCAGAGGATACCACGATCCAACGCAGGGCAGATATCGCCATCAAAACATTCGACTTACCCGACGCATTCGCTCCGAGGATCGCAGCAGATCGAAGGATCGCCAGCCGTTCGTTTTCGATTGTGGCGTAGTTCGTCAAGTGACGGCTTCGTCCGCCCTCAACATTCATACTTATTGTCTGCTCGTCCAAAAACGAACGAAAATTTGTTGCTGAAAAATCGATAATCATGTTTTCTGTCTCGCCTTGAGGCGTCCGGTGCAGATTTCGCGCAAAAATACTGCCAAATCGATACTAACGAAAAAAGACTGGTTGTCCAGATTACTGCTGCCTTTTGTCCCTTACATCTGGATTAGGGGTTCTGGGAGCGCGGAGAGCACGCTCGCAAACACGCCGCCCCATGTCACCTACCTAACCCCCGGCGGGAGAAAATCCCCCCGCCCCGCGTTCCTCCCCCAACCCCCGGGAGACCCGCACATGCCGCTCAAAGCCATCGCCCTCAACTGCACGCTCAAGGCCGACGCCAGCGAGGCCTCCTCGACCGACGTGATGATCGGCCTCCTCAAGACCGCCTTCGCCGAGCGCGACGTCGAACTGACCGAGACGATCCGCATCGCCGCGCACGACGTGAAGCCCGGCGTCAGCTCGGACGAAGGCGATGGCGACGCCTGGCCCGCGATCCGCGCGAAGATCCTCGCCGCCGACATCCTCGTCTTCGGCGGCCCCGTCTGGATGGGCCAGCTCGGCAGCGTCGCCAAGCGCGTGCTCGAACGGATGGACGCCTTTCTCGGCGAAACCGACGAGCAGGGCCGCATGCCGAGTTCTTCGAAGGTCGCGGTCGCGGCGATCGTCGGCAATGAGGACGGCGCGCATTTCTCGACCGCGCAGCTGTTCCAGTCGCTCAACGACACCGGCTGGACGATCCCGGCGGTCGGGGCGGTCTATTGGGTCGGCGAGGCCTATGGCTCGGTCGACTTCAAGGATCTGAAGGAGACGCCCGAGATGGTCGCCAAGACCGTCAAGATGGTCGCGGGCAATGCGGCGCATCTCGCCGGCCTGCTCAAGGCGACGCCCTATCCGGGCTGAGCCTTCGCCGCCTCAGCCGGGGTGCGGCAGATCGCGCCATTCCCCCGGCGCGAGCCCGTCGAGCGACCAGTCGCCGATCCGCCAGCGCACCAGCCGCAGCGTCGGATGGCCGACCGCCGCGGTCATCCGCCGGACCTGGCGGTTGCGGCCCTCGGCGATCGTCAGCTCGATCCAGCAATCGGGCACGCTCTTGCGGAAGCGCACCGGCGGATCGCGCGGCCACAAGGCGGGCGGGTCGATCCGCCTGGCCTCGGCGGGGCGCGTCATCCCGTCGTTGAGCAGCACGCCGCCGCGCAGCCGGTCGAGCGCGGCGGCGTCGGGCTCGCCCTCGATCTGGACGAGATAGGTCTTGGGTGCCTTGAAGCGCGGGTCGGCGATCCGCGCCTGCAACCGGCCGTCGTCGGTCAGCAGCAACAGCCCTTCGCTGTCGCGATCGAGTCGCCCGGCGGGATAGACGTGGGGGACAGCAACGAAATCGGACAATGTGCGCCGGCCTGCAGAAATATTTGCATCGGTGAATTGCGACAGCACGTCGTACGGTTTGTTGAACGCGATCAAGCGCGTACCCCGCGGGCGCGCGGCGCGCTCGGGGCGGGCGGCGCTTCGCGGCCGCCTCGCGGTTGGAAATTGTTCAGATTTGCGCGGCACGGTCGGCCTTATGAGCACCGTTGCCTTGCTTGACCAGTTCGATCGGCTGCATGCCGACATCCTCGCGATCCTCGATCGTGCCCGCCCGCATCTCGGCGGCCGCGATGCCGGCTCGTGGACCGCGCTCGCGCCGTTCCGCGGCGAGCTGACCGCGGCGCTCCATGCGCTCGAGATCGCGCTGCAGCGCGACCTGATCGACCCGATCCTGCGCGCGGGCGGCCCCGCCGCGGCGATGGTGCGCACGCTCAAGGCCGACTGCATCAAGCTCGGGTTCGACTATCAAGCCTATCAGCGCACCTGGGCGCACGCCGATATCGATGCGCGCTGGGCCGAATACCGGCTCGCCGGGCTGGCGATGATGCGCCACATGCGCGAGCAGATCGCCGCGCAGGACGTGGCGATCCGCGCGCTGTGCGATCGCGCCGAGCACGCGACCGCCGGCTGATCACACCGTCAGCACGCTTGCCCCGCGCGTTTCGCCGGCTTCGAGTGCGCGGTGCGCGGCGGCGGCGTCCTCGAGCGCGAAGGTCTGGCCGATCTCGGGTTTGATCGCGCCGCTGCGCAGCATGGCGAACAGGCGTTCGGTCCCCGCCGCGCGCTCCTCGGCCGTCGCGTAATAGCTGAACAGCGTCGGCCGCGTGACGAACAGCGAGCCGTGCGCGGCGAGCACGCCGAGATCGACCCCGGTCACCTTGCCGCCGGCATTGCCATAGCTGACGATCAGCCCGCGCGGCGAAGCGCTGGCGAGCGACGATTCCCACGTCGCCATGCCGACGCCGTCGAGAATGATCGGCACGCCCTTCCCGTCGGTGATCTCGCGCACGCGCGCCGCGATGTCCTCGCGCTTGTGGAGGATGACATGGTCGGCGCCGGCGGCCTTGGCCTGCGCGGCCTTTTCCTCGCTCCCCGCAGTCCCGATCACGGTCGCGCCGATCGCCTTTAGCCAGCCGACGAGCAGATGCCCGACCCCGCCCGCCGCGGCATGGACGAGCACCGTTTGCCCCGCCTGCACCTTGGCGCAGCGTTCGACCAGGAATTCGGTGGTGCAGCCCTTGAGCAGCAAAGCGGCGGCGGTGCGGTCGTCGATATCGTCGGGGAGGCGGAGCAGCGTCTGCGCGGGCAGGTTGCGCGCGCTGGCATAGGCGCCGAGCGTCGGGCCGAAGGTGCCGACGCGGTCACCGGGCGCGAAACCGGTGACGCCCTCCCCGACCGCCTCTACGACGCCCGCCGCTTCGGAGCCGAGCCCGCTCGGCAGCTTGGCGGGGTAGACGCCGGTGCGATAATAGACGTCGATGTAATTGAGCCCGACCGCGGTGTTGCGCATCCGCACTTCGCCGGGACCGGGATCGAGCAGGTCCGTATCGACCCATTCGATCACCTCGGGGCCGCCGGTGCGGGTGAAGCGTGCGATGCGTGCCATGTCTCGTCTCCTGCTCGGGCGCTCAACCGGCGATCTGCGTTTCGGGTTGCAACCGATCTCGCGCCGCGCCATTTATCGCGCCTAGCAGAAAACCAGAAACGTGGAGAGCGGCGATGAAGAGCTATCTCAAGCACTATATCAACGGCGCCTGGGTCGAGAGCCAGGGCGGCACGCGGCATGACGTGATCGACCCCGCGACCGAGCAGCCCTGCACCGAGATCACGCTCGGCACCGCCGCCGACGTCGACGCCGCGGTCGCCGCCGCGCGCACCGCGTTCCATAGCTATTCGCAGACCAGCGTCGCCGAGCGGGCGGCTTTGCTCGAGCGGATCATCGAGGAATATAAGAAGCGCATCCCCGACCTCGCCTTCGCAGTGAGCAGCGAGATGGGCGCGCCGATCGGCTTCGCCACCGCCGCGCAGGTCCCCGCGGGGCTCGGGCATTTCATTTCCACGCTCAAGGCGCTCAACGCCTTCCAGTTCGAGCAGCAGCTCGGCCGGTCGAAGGTGGTGCATGAGCCGCTCGGCGTCGTCGCGATGATCACGCCGTGGAACTGGCCGCTCAACCAGGTGACCGCCAAGGTCGCGCCGGCACTGGCCGCGGGCGACACGATGATCCTCAAGCCCTCCGAGGAATCGCCGGGTTGCGCGGTGATCCTCGCCGAGATCCTCGATGCTGCAGGCGTTCCGCCGGGCGTGTTCAACCTCGTCAACGGCGACGGCAAGGGCGTCGGCTCGGCGCTGTCGGCGCACCCGGACGTCGACATGGTGAGCTTCACCGGCTCGACCCGCGCGGGAATCGCGATCGCGCAGTCGGCCGCTGCAACGGTCAAGCGCGTGCATCAGGAGCTTGGCGGCAAGGCGGCCAATCTCGTGCTCGAGGGCGCAGATCTCGCCACCGTGCTGCCCCCGACCGTCCAGGGCGTGCTCGCCAATTCGGGGCAGAGCTGCATCGCGCCGACGCGGCTGCTCGTCCACACCAGCCAAGTCGCCGAGGCGACCGGCATCGTCAAGGCGATGATGGAGGGCACGCAGGTCGGCGATCCGTCGGTGATGGGCGCGCATATCGGCCCAGTCGTCAACAAGGCGCAGTTCGACAAGATCCAGGACCTGATCCAGTCGGCGATCGACGAGGGCGCGACGCTCGTCACCGGCGGCACCGGGCGACCCGACGGGCGCAACGCCGGCTATTTCATCAAGCCGACGCTGTTCATCGACGTCACCCCCGAGATGCGCATCGCGCAGGAGGAAGTGTTCGGCCCCGTCGCGACGATGATCGCCTATGACGACGAGGACGAAGCGGTGCAGATCGCCAACGGCACGCCCTACGGGCTGTCCGCGACGATCTCGGGCGATCCCGCCAAGGCCGCCAAGGTCGCGCCGCGGCTGCGCGCCGGACTCGTCACGATCAACTCGTGGAGCCCCGACGGCAACGCGCCGTTCGGCGGCTACAAGCAATCGGGCAATGGCCGCGAGAACGGCAAGTTCGGCCTCACCGACTTCATGGAAGTAAAGACCGTGGTCGGCGCGCCGGCCTGAGCAGGATGCCGCGCCGGATCGATGTGCTGATGCCGCAGGCGGGCAGCGCCTATGCGGCATCGGCCGAGCGCGCACTCGCGCCGTACCGCGCGGCGTTCGCCGCTGCCGGGACGGCGGTGGCGCCGTGCCCATGGGATGCGGCGCCCGGCGACGGCGATGCCGCGCTGGCGTTGTTCGCCTGGGGCTATCATTTCGATGTGGCGCGTTGGGATGCGGCGCTGGCGGCGTGGCCGTCGGACCGGCCCTTGTTCAACCCGCCCGCGCTGCTCGGCTGGAATACGCGCAAGACCTATTTGCTTGCGCTCGAGGCGGCCGGGATCCCGATCGTCCCGAGCCGCTTCGGCGTTGCGGACGATACGAATATAGCCGCCGCGTTCGAACAATTCGGCGGCGACGAACTGGTGGTCAAGCCGCAGATCTCGGCCGGGAGCCACGCGACGGTGCGCGTGCGGCGCGGGGACCCGGTCGCACGGCTCGACGATGCGATCGTCCAGCCCTTCCTCCCGGCGATCGCAAGCGAGGGAGAACTGTCGCTGTTCGCGATCGACGGCCGCTTCAGTCACGCTGCGCGCAAAGTCGCGACCGGGGGCGACTTCCGCATCCAGCCGCAATTCGGCGGGCGCTTCACCCGCTACGACCCCGATGCCGAGGCGCGCGGCGTGTTCGACGCGGTGCTGGCGGGGCTTCCCGCGGTGCCGCTCTACGTCAGGATCGACTTGCTACGGCGCGGCGACGGCCGGCTCGCGGTGATGGAGGTCGAGGCGATCGAGCCCGATCTTTACCCCGCGCTCGCGCCCGAAGTTCCGGCCTTGCTGGTCGAAGCGCTCGTTCGGCGGCTCGACGCGCAAGGCTAGCACGTCCGTGGCGGGGTGGTTCCAAGCTCGCCCGCTTGCTGCTATGTTCTCTAAATGTTCGAGCCAGCCTTCGAGTCGCGAGCGCCCCGCCCCGACGATTCCTATGGTGCGGAAACGCGGCCGGTAGAAGCGTCCCCGCACGCCGCACCCATGTCGGCACGCGACGCGCTCGCCTTCCCGCCGCGCCCGCTGCGCTGGCTGTTTCTCGATCTCAACAGCTATTTCGCCGCGGTCGAGCAGCAACTCGCGCCCGAGCTCCGCGGAAAGCCGATCCTTGTCGCCCCCGTCCACAGCGACACCACCGTCGCGATCGCCGCGAGCATCGAGGCCAAGCGCTACGGTATCCGCACCGGCACGCCGGTATGGGAAGCGAAACGATTGTGCCGCGAGCTGATCGTCGTCCCCGCACGCCACGATAAATATGTCGAATTCCACGAGGCGATCGTCGCCGAGATCTGGAATCACATCCCCGTCACCAAGGTCTGCTCGATCGACGAGGTCGCCTGCCGCCTGCTCGACAATGAGAACAGCGTCGCCGCCGCGACCGCGCTCGCCAAGCGGATCAAGGCGGCAATCAGAGCGAATGTCGGCGAATGCCTGACCAGCTCGGTCGGTATCGCGCCCAATCGGCTGCTCGCCAAGCTCGCTTCCGACCTGCAGAAGCCCGATGGGCTCGTCGTGCTCGACGCGGCGGACCTGCCGCAACGACTCTACAACCTCCAGCTACGCGACATCTCCGGGATCGGCGCCAAGATGGAGCGGCGTCTGGCGCAGGACGGCATCAACGACATCCGCCAATATTGCGAACGCCGCCCGCGTGACGCCGGCACCGCCTGGGGCGGCACCAATGGCGATCGGCTGTGGTACCAACTCCACGGCGTCGACCTGCCCGAAAAGGCGACGCAGAGCCGCAGCATCGGCCACAGCCACGTCCTGTCGCCGGGCAAGCGCGGCGTCGTGCCGGTCCGCCTCACCGCGCGCCGGCTCGCCTTCAAGGCGACCAGCCGGTTGCGCCGCAAACAGTGCCGCGCACGCCTCTTGATACTCCACGCGCGCTTCGAGGACGACAAATCGACCTGGCGCACCTCGGTCAAGCTGCCCGCGACGCAGGACAGCTTTGTCGTCCTCGCCGCGCTCGAATCGCTCTTCCCGCGACTCGTTGCGGCGGGACGCGCACGGCCGGGGGATTTCCAGATCCGCATGGTCGGCGTGACGCTCGCCGAGATCGAACCGGTGTCGGGCGAGCAGGACTCGCTGTTCGGCCTGCTCGACGCCGACGATCCGCTCGCGCGCGAGACGCGGACGCTCGCGCTCAGCCGCGCGATGGACCGGATCAACGAGAAGTTCGGGCGCAATGCGGTCAGCCTCGGCCCGCAGCATGGCGAGCGAATCGACCGGATCGGGACCAAGATCGCCTTCGGCAGAATCCCCGATCTCGACGAATTCCATGAATGAAGATGAACCTCAGATGACCAATTTGTTGCAACGCGAGAAAGTGAAGGCCGCGCTAACACTACCCTCTTGACGCACAATGTTGCGTGCGCGAAGCCTGTGGCATGACCACTCGACTCCTCCCCGCCGCCGCGTTCGCGCTCCTTGCCCTTTCGGCCTGCGACAGCAAGCCGACCGAAGTGACCTCGGTCGCACCCGACCCGATGGCGTCGGTGCTCGCCAACAAGGCCCCGGTCGAGCTGCCGCCGGCGATCAAGTCCGAAGCGACGCTGCGCTGCAAAGACAACAGCCTTGTCTACGTCACCTTCTTCGAGGGCGACAAGCAGGTGCTGGTCAAGACCAAGCCCGACGCGACCCCGGTCAAGCTCACCGCGGACAAGGCCGGCGACCCGCTCAAGGCCGACGGCTATGTGCTGACCGGCAACCCCAAGGCGGTCACGCTGACCCAGCCCGGCAAGCCCGCGCAGCTCTGCGACCTGTAATCCTTCTTAAAGCCCCCAAACCTTGCCTCTCCCGCCGCCATTGGCCACGATGGGTCGTTCGATACGATAAGGACCCTTCATGTCGACGATCGCGATCTACAGCCTCAAGGGTGGCGTCGGCAAAACGACGCTGACGGTCAACCTCGCCTGGTGCGCGGCCACGCTGTCGTCGCGCCGCACGCTGCTATGGGATCTCGATCCGCAGGCGGCGTCGAGCTTCCTCCTGTCGAACCGCCCCGCCGGCAGCAAGGTCCGCGATCAAGCGCAATCGGTCTTCGCCAAGGATGTCGAACCCGAGAAATTGATTGAGCAGACCGCGGTCCCGCGGCTCGACCTGCTCGCCGCCGACGCCTCGCTGCGCGGGCTCGACTTGCTGTTCCACGAGCTCGACAAAAAAAAGCGCCTGCAGAAACTGCTCGTCGGCCTGCGCAAGAATTACGACCGCGTGCTGCTCGATTGCCCGCCCGGCCTGACCGAGACGAGCGACCAGGTGATGCGCGCCGCCGATCTGATCGTCGTCCCCGTCATCCCCTCGCCTTTGTCCGAGCGCGCGCTCGCCGAAGTAGTCAAGCATCTCGGTGCCAAGGTGCAGGTCATGCCGGTCCACTCGATGGTCGACCGCCGCCGCAAGCTCCACGCCGAGGCGCTCGCCCGCCACCCAGACTGGCCGGTCATCCCGATGGCGAGCCAGGTCGAGCAAGTCACCGTGCGCCGCGCCGCCGTCGGCAGCTTCGCGCCGCGCTCTGCGGGGGCGCAGGCGTTCGCGCAATTGTGGCAGGCGATCGAGCGCCGCCTCGCCGCGTGAGGCCGCGCGTCACGACGCTCGACCCGAACCTCGTGCTCGGCGCCTATTCGGTCGGCGTCTTCCCGATGGCCGATGGGCGCGATATGGACGAAGTCTATTGGGTCGAGCCCAACGACCGCGCGATCCTGCCGCTCGACGGCTTCCATCTGTCGAAGTCGCTGCGCAAGACGATCGCCGCCGAGCGCTACCGCGTTACCGCCGACCAGGCGTTTGCGGAGATCCTCCAGCTCTGCGCCGAATCGGCCGACGACCGCCCCGACACCTGGATCAACACGCCGATCGAACAGGTGTTCAACACGCTCCACGATCTCGGCTTCGCGCATTCGATCGAAGTGTGGGACGGCGAGACGCTGGTGGGTGGGCTGTACGGACTTGCGCTCGGCCACGCCTTTTTCGGCGAAAGCATGGTCAGCCGCGCGCGCGACGCTTCGAAGGTGGCGATCGCATGGCTTGTCGCGCGGCTGCGCGTCGGCGGGTTCAGCCTGCTCGACTGCCAGTTCATGACCGATCACCTTGCCTCGCTGGGCGCGGTCGAGATCAGCCGCGCGGCCTATCTCGCGTTGCTGTCGCCCGCAGTGTCCTCGGCGACCGGCTCGTCGCCTTCGTCTTCGGGAGTCGCCGATTTCTTTGCGCTCGACCGCGGCTTCCCGCTCGAATCGCCCGCCCCGCCCGCTGCGACCGATTCGGGGCCGCCTTCGGGGAAAGTCATCGCGCAGCTCTTGACCCATACGTCGTAGATCGGGTGCGGCACGACGTTGAGCGCGGGCCGTTCCTTGAACAGCCAGCCCGAGAACGGACGGCGCCACACCTTGTCGGTGCCCTGCACGTCGAGCTGGACGAAAGCGCCGGTGTAATGCTCCTGCTCCCACGGCGCGGTCTGCTCGCACGCGCGCAGCCGTATCACGACATCGCCGATCCGCACCGAATTGCCGGGCTTGAGCACCACGTCGCGCGCGACGCCGTTGCGCTTGTTGAGCAGGCCGAGCGTCGCGACGCGCTGCGCCATCGGCGTCGCGCCGAAGCTCGGGTCGACCCCACCGGCGACATCGACGGTGACGATGTTGGCGGCGCTGGTATCAGCGTCGAGCGCCGTCTCGGGAGTCGGCTGCTGCGTCGGCGCGGCGGTCTTGGTCGGGCCGCAGCCGCTCAACGCCAGGGACGCCAGCGCCACACCCGCCAGCGCGCGGCGAATCACGCGTCGGGGGTCCAGGCTTCGTAATCGCCCGTCGCGGCGGCGCGCACGCCACCCTTTTCGAGCGCACCGCTCGGCCGATAGGCGGCGAGCGTGCCGGTCAGATTAGGCTCGGCCGGGATCTGCCACGGGCGCGGTGCGGGCAGCGAGCGCGCAGGTACATCGGCGACCTGATGGTGCAGCCAGCCGAACCATTCGGGCGGTACGCGGCTGGCGTCGTTGACGCCGTTATAGATCACCCAGCGCCGCGGGTTGCCCGCGGTATCGGCGCCGCCTTCGTAATAGACGTTGCCGAGCGAATCCTCGCCGACACGCGCCTTGCCGCGCAGACCGAAGGCCGTGCCCCAGCTCGCGCCGGTCCACCAGGTGAAAGGATTGAGATTGATGCCCATGGCGTAGCGCTTAGCGCGGGCTCGCGCCGCCTTCAACCGCGATCACCGCGCGGGGCGCCCGGGCCAGCTGACACGATCGCCCTCGCTGATCCCGAGATCGAGCGCGCGACCGCCGCGCAGCTCGAGCACCGCGCTGACCGGCTCGCCCGAGGGGATCTGCGTTTCGGATTGCGGCACGGTGTTCTCTGCGATCCGCGCGATCGTGCCGTCGGGGCGGATGAACACGATGTCGAGCGGGCTCGGCGTGTTCTTCATCCAGAAGCTCGCCTCGCGCGGCGGGCCCTTGGGCGGATAGGGCGCGAACAGCATCCCGCCGTCGCGCGGGATGTCGGTGCGGTACATCAGCCCGCGCTGCTGCGCGTCCTCGGTCTTGGCGACCTCGACTGCGAAGCGATGCGCGCCGCTCGCGCTGGCGATCGTCAGCGCGATCGTCCCCGCCGGCGCCTCGGTGGGCGCGGCCGACGGTGCCGAATCGCATCCCGCGATCGCCAAGAGCGGAGCGAGCGCCGCGGCGCGCGCGAGTGCACCCTTCATCAGTCCGTTCAGCCTTCCGCTTCGACCGCGACCGCGAGCGGCCCCTTGTCGCCCGCGACCATCCGCGCGCGAAGGCGCTGGCCGGGTTCGACTTCGCTGAACCCTGCGCGGCGCAGCGTTTCGACATGGACGAAGATATCGCCCGAATCGCCGTCGCGCATCAGGAAACCATAGCCCTTGAGCCGATTGAACCATTTGACGCTGACCGGCTCGAACGGTCCGGCCTGGTCGAGCAGGCCGCCAATCTCGCCACGCGTCGATTCACCGCGCGACCGCTGCAGCGGCTCGATCGCGTTGGTCAGGTCGATCGAGAGGATTTCGGTCGCCTGCAGGCCGCGATCGCGCATCCCGGCGAGGCACTCGAGTCGTGCGCCTTCGGGCAGGCTGCGACGATTGTGCGGCCGCAGCACCGAAAAATGGATCAGGATGTCACCGACCGACGCATCGTCCGCGACGAGAAAGCCGAAGCCGCGCGTCATGTCGAACCACTTGAGCACACCGGTATAGACTCGCGCTGGGGGCGCCGCCGATGCGTCCCCGCGCGCGGTTTCGTCTCTTCGATCCAGAGCCCCAAGCGCCGGAATCGTTTCGTTGCGCATCTTCACTACCCCCGGCGACTATGAATAGCATGGTCCAAGCGCAAGGCAAAGTCTTCCGCTATTGGGGCCGCTGCGGTACTTTTATTTGGGTTATACAGTTTTATTAACTAAAAGTATCGAAGATTTCATTGGGCGCCATCGCAACGATCCGGCGCGCAAGCGCGAAGTCATGACCGGCGCGGAGCATCGCGGCGATCTGCTTTTCGCGCACCGCACGCTCGGCCGCGACTTGGGCGAAGGGCCCGATGCGCTTGCGTCGTGCGAAAGCCAGCGCGGTCTCGACCGCACGTTCCTCGACCGCGGGGACGATCGCCGCGCTGTCGACCTCGTCGATCCCGTCGTGGTGCAGCGCGCCGGTGACGCGACGCTTGCCGAGCCCGCGCCGCCCCATCGCCGCAGCGCGGGCTTCGCCGAACGCGCGATCGTCGATATAGCCCAGCTCGGCGAGCTTTTCGGCGAGCGCTTCGGGATCGACCGATCCGCCGTCCCAGCCGCGTTCGCGCAGCTTGCGCCGCAGATACGCCGTCAACCGAGCACGCGTCGTCGCAAAACGCTCGACATAGCGCAGCGCGAGCCGTTCCAGCGCCGCCGCATCCAATGGCGGCGGCACGCGTATCTCCTTGCGAGTGGATCGTTTCGAGGCTGGTTCACGCATGGCGCCATCATTGTGCCATAGTCCGCCCCGATTTTGAACGCTTGGCATAAGCAGGGGTGCGTGCCGAAGGTAAGACATAGCGGCGCGGCCCGAGCAGAACGCCGCGATCAAGGGCGCAACGACCAATGAATTCCAACGATTTCAACATCCAGGCAAGCGATCGGCGCGACGGGGCAATTTCCCCGGCGCTGCGCGCCACGCCGACCGAGGACGCGCTTACGCGGCGCTTCGCCGATTTCGAGACGCTGGGGGCAGCGCTCGATTATGCGGCAAGCGGGCAACGCGGGCTCAATTTTCACGATGCGCGCGGGACGTTGTCGCGCGCCTATCCGTTTTCCGAACTGCGCGCCGATGCGCTCGCCATGGCGCGCCGGCTGATCGCCGCCGGGATCGCGCCCGCTGACCGCATCGCCGTGGTCGCCGAAACCAGCCCCGAATTCGCCGCTCTGTTCTTCGGCGTGATTTATGCCGGCGCCTGGCCCGTCCCGCTGCCGCTGCCGACCTCGTTCGGCGGCCGCGAATCCTATATCGAACAGCTCCGCGTCCAGCTCGCGAGCTGCGATCCGCTGCTGCTGATCTATCCGCCCGAGCTCGCGCAAATGGGGGCCGATGCCGCGGCGGCCGCCAAGGTCACCGGGGTCGACTGGGCCGAGCTCGCCGAACGTCCCGCGCCCGACGTCGCGCTGCCGCAGGCGAAGGGCGACGACATCGCCTATCTGCAATATTCGAGCGGCTCGACGCGCTTCCCGCACGGCGTCGCGATCACGCATCACGCTTTGCTCAACAATCTCGCCGCGCACGCCTTCGGCATGCAGCTGATCGACAGCGACCGCTGCGTCTCGTGGCTGCCCTGGTATCACGACATGGGCCTCGTCGGCTGTTTCCTCTCGCCGGTCGCCAATCAGGTCTCGACCGATTACCTCAAGACCGAGGATTTCGCGCGGCGTCCGCTCGCCTGGCTCGACATGATCAGCCGCAATCCGGGCACCTCGATCAGTTACTCGCCGACCTTCGGCTATGACATCTGCGCGCGCCGCATGTCGTCGCAGACCAAGGCGAGCGAGCGCTTCGACCTGTCGCGCTGGCGGCTCGCCGGCAACGGCGCCGACATGATCCGCCCCGACGTGATGCAATGCTTCGTCGACGCCTTCGCCGATGCCGGCTTCAAGGCGAGCGCGTTCCTGCCGAGCTACGGCCTCGCCGAGGCGACGCTCGCCGTGTCGATCATGCCCCCCGCGGAGGGCATTCGCGTCGAACTCGTCGAGGAAACCCAGCTCTCGGGCGTCGCGGCCGGCCAGGACCGGCCGCAGCGCTACCGCGCGATCGTCAATTGCGGCAAGCCGGTACGCGACATGAAGGTCGAGATCCGCGAGGAAGACGGCACGCCGCTCCCCGAGCGTGCGATCGGCAAATTGTGGTGCTCGGGGCCTTCGGTGATGGTGGGGTACTTCCGCGACCAGGCCTCGACCGACGCCTGCCTCGTCAATGGCTGGCTCGACACCGGCGACATGGGCTATCTCAGCGACGGCTATGTCTACATCGTCGGCCGCGCGAAAGACATGATCATCATCAACGGCCGCAACCACTGGCCGCAGGATATCGAATGGGCGGTCGAGCAGCTCCCCGGCTTCAAGGCCGGCGACATCGCCGCCTTCGCGATCACCACGCCGGGCGGTGAGGAAACCCCCGCGGTGCTCGTCCAGTGCCGCAGCTCGGACGATGCCGAGCGCGTCCGCCTGCGCGAGGAAATTCGCGAGCGCGTGCGTTCGGTGACCGGCATGAACTGCGTGATCGAGCTGATCCCGCCGCGCACGCTGCCACGCACCAGCTCGGGCAAATTGAGCCGCGCCAAGGCGCGCAACCTCTATCTCAACGGCGACATCAAGCCGTACGACCTGGCGGCGTAAGCTCCCGTTTTCGCGGTAAAGCGGGGGAGCGCGACAAACGCTCCCCCTCGAATAGCGCGCGCCGCCTAACCTTCCAGTAACGCTCCTTGCGCTATGACACGCGCGTGAGCACCGATCCGACATCCCAATTCGCCAAGCCGCATATCGACGCGCGAGCCTTGCTCGGGCTGTACGATCCGGCCGATACGACCGACTGGGCGCCGATCCGCGCCGCGCAGGTCCATGCCGGCGGCGAGCTCGCGCTGTTCCTGCTCGCCACCAACGTCATCGGCGCGGCGCTCGTCACGCTGATTCTCGAGCGCGATGTGCCGCTCTGGGCGCTCGCCTGCTGGGGTGCGGTGGTCGCGGCGATCGCGGTCGCGGTGACCTTCCGCCGCCTCGCCGCGAAGCAGCGCGCGCAGACCGCGGCGACGCTTGCCGATGTGCGCGACACCGTGATCGAGGGCGTCGCGCTCGCGGCGGTGTGGTCGATCCCGCCGCTGCTCTTCGGCTTGCATGCCGATGCCGGGAGTGCGCTCGGGCTCTGGATCGTGCTGTCGGTGCTGATGACCGCGTCCGCGGTGGCGATGGCGGCGCTGCCGCTCGCCACGCTGAGTTTCCTCGCCATCCTCGGGCTCGCCATTGCGGCGATGGTGCTGTGGGTCGCGGGCCCGGTGCTGGCGGCGTCGGTCGCCTTGTTCACCGCGCTGCTGATGATCGGCTGCTTCACCCGCGCGCGCGCGCTGGTGCTGATCCGCAGCGGCGAGATCGCGCTCGCCGAGCGCGACGAGACGGTCAGCCTGCTGCTGCGCGAGGTTAAGCAGGACGAGACCGCCGACTGGCTGTGGGAAACCGACGCCGCGCGCCGCGTGGTGCGCGCCTCGCCGCGCTTCGCGCTGTCGGTCGGGCTCGATCCCGCCGCGATCAACGGCAAGTCGCTGCTCGAAGTGCTCGCCGGGACGACGTGGGAAAGCGGCAAGTTCGCCGCCGGCCTGCGCACGCTTGCCGAAAAGCTGAAAGCGCGCGAGGCGTTTCGCGAATTGGTGCTGCCGGTCCATGTCGCCGAGCAGGAGCGCTGGTACGAGATCGCCGCGAACCCGCGCTATGACGAGCAGGGCGCGTTTCTCGGCTTTCGCGGGGTCGGCGCCGACGTCACCGAACAGCGCGCCTCGGCCGACAAGATCAACCGCATGGCGCGCTTCGACACGCTTACCGGCCTGCCCAACCGGCTCTACATCAACGAGGCACTGGCGCAGGCGATGGCCGATGCCGACAAATGGGGCAGCCGCTGCGCCTTCATGATGATCGATCTCGATCGCTTCAAGGCGGTCAACGACACGCTCGGCCATCCGATCGGCGACCGGCTGCTCGGCCGCGTTGCCGAGCGGCTGGCGACGCTGGTGACCGACAATGAGGTGATCGGCCGGCTCGGCGGCGACGAATTCGCGGTGGTGGTGCGCGACGCGAGCGACACGCAGCGGCTCGAACGGCTCGCGCAGACGATCGTCGATGCGCTCGCGCGGCCGTACGATCTCGACCATCACACGCTCTACACCGGTGCGAGCGTCGGCGTCGCGACCGGCCCGCGTGACGGGCGAACGACCGAGATGCTGATCCGCTCGGCCGACCTCGCTTTGTACCGCTCGAAGGATGCCGGCGGCGGGCGCTTCCACCATTACGAGCCGCAGCTGCACGTCGCGGCCGAGGAACGCCGCGTGCTCGAACAGGCGTTGCGCAAGGCGCTCGCGCAGAACGAGCTGCACCTCAACTACCAGCCGGTGGTCGATGCCGGCAGCGGGCAGCTTACCGGATTCGAGGCGCTGGTGCGCTGGACGCATCCCGAGCTCGGCGCGATCTCGCCCGCGAAATTCATCCCGCTCGCCGAGGATGCGCGGCTGATCGGCCCGATCGGCGAATGGGTGCTGCGCTCGGCCTGCGCCGAAGCGGCGGCATGGCCCGGCGAGACGCCAATCGCGGTCAACGTCTCGCCCGAGCAATTGCTCAACCCCGGCTTCGTCGCGGTGGTCGGCTCGGCGCTCGCGAACAGCGGGTTGTCCGCGCATCGACTCGAGCTCGAAGTGACCGAGAGCGTCTTCCTGCGCGACGATACCGGCGCGGTGAAGGTGCTCGAGCGGATCCTCGCGCTCGGCGTGCGGCTCAGCCTCGACGATTTCGGTACGGGCTATTCCTCGCTCGGCTATCTCAGCCGGACGCGCTTCACGACGATCAAGATCGACCGCAGCTTCGTCATCGGCGCCTCGAAGAAGGTGCCCGAGGCGATCGCGATCATCCGTGCGGTGGTGGCGCTCGCGCAGAGCCTCGGCATGGCGACCACCGCCGAGGGGGTCGAGACCGAGGAGGAGCATGTCATGGTGCAGGCGCTCGGCTGCACCAAGGTGCAGGGCTATTATTTCGGCCGCCCGCTGCCGGTCGACGAAGCACGTGGGCTGGCGCAGCGCGCGGCACAAAATCGCGAAGCTGCATGAGGGCGCTTGCAGCGCGCGTCGGCGCTCGCTAAACGAGCCCACCTGATAGGGGTGTAGCTCAGTTGGTTAGAGCGTCGGTCTCCAAAACCGAAGGCCCTCGGTTCGAGTCCGAGCTCCCCTGCCAGGTTCCTTCCGCCTAGCGACGCATCAGTCGTGCGCAGGCGTTTCCATCAGTTCGACGAGCAGCCCGCCCATGTCCTTGGGATGGATGAAGACGATCAGCGTGCCATGCGCGCCGATCCGCGGCGCGCCGAGCACGGTCGCGCCCTTGGCCGTGAGATCGGCGACCGCGCCATGGATGTCGGGCACTTCGAAACAGACGTGATGCTGGCCACCCGCCGGATTCTTGCGCAGGAACCCCGCGATCGGCGAACTCTCGTCATACGGCTCGATCAGCTCGATCTGCGTGTTGGGCGTGTCGATGAAGCACACCTTGACCCCTTGCGCCGGCAGATCGAACGGTTCGCCGATCCGCGTTGCGCCGAGCAAATCGCGGTACAGCGCGACCGAGCGTTCGATCGACGGCGTCGCGACGCCGACATGGTTGAGGCGACCGAGCGGGGTCGCGGCGGCGGCGGGGCTGTTCATCGCAACGGGCCTTATTCTTCGTCGGGGTCGGGGGCCTTCTTCGCCGCCGGATCGGTCGGCGCGGGCTTCACGGGCACACCTGCGCGCGCCGGGGCCTTGCCGAGCTCATAGCCGCACGCGGCGAGCACCTGGCGGATCGGCGCGGGGCCCGGGCCGGCGAACACCGCATCGACCGGCTTGTTGTCGGGATCGATCACGCGGACGCGGATCGACTTGCCGGCCGCGATCATCGTCGTGAGGTTGGTCACGACGACATCGTCGCTGATGAACGCGCCGCTTCCCGGGAACTGCCAGTTGGTGCCGAACCACCCGCCGTCGTCGACGTTGATCGACACCGGCCGCGGCAGCGCGGCGACGAAGCCCGCCTTGGGAATGAACTGCAGCGAGACGACCCTGTCGCCGGTCGTGTCGCAGCGCACCACCAGCCGCGCGCTGTTGTCGCTCGACCAGGCCGAGCTCGACGTCGCGATCGTCTTGCCGCTCGGGCGCGCCTGCACCGCCCAGGGGGCGGGCGTCGCAGCGGCGGCGGGCGCTGCCGCCTGGCTCAGCAGGAGCAGCGCCGCGATCATGCCTTTGCGCCGGTCTTGGGCGCGGCGACGACGCTTTCGGGGAGATCCTTGCCGAACACGCGCTGATAATATTCGGCGACCAGGCTGCGCTCGGTCTCGTCGCACTTGTTGAGGAACGACAGGCGGAAGGCGAAACCGACATCGCCGAAGATCAGCGTGTTCTGCGCCCAGGTGATGACGGTGCGCGGGCTCATCACGGTCGAGATGTCGCCGTTGACGAAGCCGCGGCGCGTCAGATCGGCGACGCGCACCATGTTGTCGACTTGGCGTTTGCCCTCGGGCTGGTCGTATTCGCCCGACTTGGCGAGCACGATCCGCGCCTCGACCGCGGCGGGCAGATAGTTGAGCGTGACGACGATGTTCCAGCGGTCCATCTGCCCCTGGTTGATCTGCTGCGTGCCGTGATACAGGCCCGACGTATCGCCCAAGCCCACCGTGTTGGCGGTGGCGAACAGGCGGAAGAACGGGTTCGGGCGGATCACGCGGTTCTGGTCGAGCAGCGTCAGCTTGCCCTCGGTCTCGAGCACGCGCTGGATCACGAACATCACGTCGGGGCGGCCCGCGTCATATTCGTCGAACACCAAAGCGGTCGGCGTCTGCAGCGCCCAGGGCAGCAGCCCCTCGCGGAATTCGGTGACCTGCTGGCCGTCCTTCAAGACGATCGCATCGCGCCCGACGAGATCGATCCGGCTGATATGCGCGTCGAGGTTGATGCGGATGCACGGCCAGTTGAGCCGCGCCGCGATCTGCTCGATGTGGGTCGACTTGCCGGTGCCGTGATAGCCCTGCACCATCACGCGGCGGTTGAACGCGAAGCCCGCGCAGATCGCCAGCGTCGTGTCCTGGTCGAACACATAGGCCGGGTCGAGGTCGGGAACGCGCTCGTCGGCCTCGCTGAACGCGGGGACCTGCATGTCCGAATCGATCCCGAACAGGTCGCGGACCTTCTTCATCTGGTCGGGCGCGTCGAGGATCGTCGTCTCGCGGCTGTCGGGCTGGGTGTTGGGAATCTCGGTCATGTGCCAGCCTTAGGCCAAGGTCGGGCGCAGACTCAAGAACCGAGCTTGGGCGGCAGCGGAAACAAGGTGACGAATCGCTCGGCGAGCGCGCGATCGCCGCTCAGCGTCAGCACGCCCGCCGCCTCGGCGTCGGCGATCGGACGGCCGCCATAGACGATCGACGCCAGCGTCGGCGGGTCGGTCGCGAACACCACCGCGCCCTCGGGCTCGCCGCGGCGAATCGCGATGCCTTGCGCATCGACTGTTGCGACGAAGCCCTCGCTGCCGAAGCGGAACCCGACCTGCGCATCGAACGCACCGGAGCGGCTGCGGTCGATCATCGTGCGGAACGACAGCATCGCCGAGGCCGCGCTGAACGGCAGCGTCGGATCGTGCAGCGCCGATTGCACCGCCCAGCGCCCGAGCTCCTGAATCGCCACCTCGGCCGAATAGCCCCATTGCGTCAGCTCATAGACCTGGACCGAGGCGGGCGGCGCGAGCTTGCGCCGCTGCAGGATGCCGACGCGCTCCATGCTTTCGAGCCGCTGCGTCAGCACATTGGCGCTGATCCCGGCCAATCCCGCACGCAGTTCCCCAAAGCGACGCGGCCCGAACATCAGCTCGCGCACGATCAGCAACGACCAGCGCTCGCCGACCAGCTCCATCGCCAGGGCAGTGCCGCAGGCATCGTCGTACCAGCGCTTCGCACTGCCGTCGTCGCGTTCGGTAACTTTTGATAACTTCATGGTTGCTTTTAATAACCGAAAGGCGCATTTCTGCAATCGCCGATTCGCGCAATCGCAGCTGCAGGAGTCACACGATGCCCCGCACGATCTTCATCACCCTTCCCGTCGCCGGTGTCGCCGCCTCGACCGCTTTCTACGAGGCGATCGGCTTCGTCCGGAATCCGCAATTCAGCAACGCGCAGGGCGCATGCCTGGTCTGGTCCGACTCGATCACCGTGATGGTCGCGGCGAAGGATTTCTACGCGACACTGTCCCGCAAACCGATCGCCGACACGCAGGCGACCAGCGCGGCCGTGTTCGCGCTCGGGTTCGACAGCCGTGCCGAAGTCGATGCGATCGCCGAGGCGGCGGTCGCCGCGGGCGGACGCGAGGCGCACGGGCCCGAGGACGAGGGCTTCATGTACAGCCGCGCTTTCTGGGATCTCGACGGCCACGGCTTCGGCCCGTTCTGGATGGACCCCGCCGCCGCCGCGAACGGCCCGCCGGCCACCGCCGAGGCTGCCTGATCCTCCCGATAGGACCGAAGCGATGCCCTATGTCGACGGTTTCGTGATCCCCGTGCCGACGCAGCGCAAGGCGGAATTCCTCGCCCATGCCCGAACGATCGATGCGATCTTCCTCCAATATGGCGCCTTGCGCGTGATGGAATGCTGGGGCGACGACGTGCCCGCCGGCACCACCACCGATTTCGCGCGCGCGGTCGGCGCCAGCCCCGAGGAGACGGTGGTCTTTTCGTGGATCGAATGGCCTGACAAGGCGACGCGCGACGCCGCCGGGCAGAAGATGCGCGCGGACCCGCGGATGATGGCCGAGCAGCCGCCGTTCGACGGCCGTCGCCTGATCTATGGCGGGTTCGCCCCCGTGCTCGAACTGACCAGCTGAGCGACAGGAGAGGACGATGACCAACCCACACGGCACCCCGATCTGGTACGAGTTGCAGAGCAGCGACCCCGCCGCATCGAAGGCGTTCTACGATCATGTCATCGGCTGGACGGTCGAGGCCGAACCGGCGGGTGGGATGGACTATCGCATGATCGATACCGGGCACGGTCTGGTCGGCGGCGTCATGCGGCTCACCGACGAAATGGCCGCCGGCGGGGCCAAACCCGGTTGGCTCTTCTACATCGGCGTCGATGACGTCGATGCGAGCGCCGCGGCGATCACGGCGGCAGGCGGCGCGGTGCATATGGGCCCGTGGAGCATGCCGGGCGTCGGCCGCATGGCGGTGGTCGCCGATCCGCAGGGCATCCCCTTCTACATCATGCGCGGCGACAGCGACGAAGACAGCACCGCGTACGAGCGCACCGGCATGGGCAAGTGCAACTGGAACGAACTGATCTCCCCCGACCAGGACGCCGCCGACACGTTCTACCGCAGCGTTTTCGGCTGGTCCTATCCCGACGTGATGCCGATGGGCCCGATGGGCGAGTACCGCTTCATCGCCGTCGGCGACCAGACCTTCGGCGCGACGATGCGGCATGGCGGCGAAGGCCCCGCGCCCGGCTGGCGCTTCTATTTCCGCGCGCCCGATATCGTGGCGGCCGCGTCCAGGGTCGCCGCGGCGGGCGGCAGCGTGCTGATGGGCCCGCAGGACGTCCCCGGCGGGGACCGGATCATCGTCGCGAGCGATCCGCACGGCGTGGTGTTCGGCGTGGTCGGCCCGGGCGAAGCCGCCGGGGGATGAGGGCGATCGGCAAGGCCGGCCGCGCGGGCTTGCCGGCCCGATATCGATTCGGCGCCCCCGCGCGCTTGATCCTCGAAGGAGAACACGATGCCCCTGCCCGCGCCGAACGATGGCGGAACGCATACGCTCAGCATCACCCGCCTGATCGACGCGCCGCGCGCGGCGGTATGGCGCGCCTGGACCGATCACCTCGCCGAATGGTGGTGCCCGCGGCCCTGGACCGTCGAGATCGTCGCGCAGGATTTGCGCCCCGGCGGCCGCTCGGCGATGATCATGCGCGGTCCCAATGGCGAGGAAGCGCCACAGGAAGGCGTGTTCCTCGAAATCGTGCCGCTCGAGCGCGTCGTCTTTACCGATGCCTTCACCGCCGGGTGGATCCCCGCCGGTCCGTTCATCGTCGGCGTGCTCGCCTTCGCCGACGAGGACGGCAAGACGCGCTACACCGCCTCGGCGCACCACTGGACCGCCGAAGCCAAGGCGCAGCACGCGGAAATGGGTTTCCTTCAGGGCTGGGGCACGGTCGCGGAACAGTTGGAGGAAGTAGCAAAACGCATCGCCTGACCTCAAAATCCTCCCCCGCAACGCGGGGGAGGGGGACCGCCAGCCTTCTTCAGGCTGGTGGTGGAGGGGGGACACGCGCGCCGACTTCCGCAAGGATCCGCCGCACCACCGCCTCCAGATCGCGCAACACATCCGCAGCCCGCACCCGCAGCACTGCCACCTCACGCTCCTTCAACCAGGCATCGCGCGCCGCATCCCGCACCGGCCGATCCCCCCGCGAATGCGCCTCGCCATCGACCTCAATCGCGAGCCGCGCGGGGGCGCAGTAGAAGTCGAGGACATAGCTCCCCGCCGGCGCCTGCCTGCGAAAACGGTAACCGCCAGGACGCGTGCGCAGGACCTGCCACAGCAGCACCTCGGGCAGCGATAGCGTCCTCCGCAATGTCTTGGCGTTGAGGCGAGCTCCGCTGGCGCCCTTTAACCGCACGCGTCGCCCCCCTCCACCATTCGCTGGATGCTCATGGTCCCCCTCCCCCGGTTCCCGGGGGAGGATATCATCGTTTCACGGCAGTTTACTCAAGCGAACGCCGGCGCGCCCTTGAGCTGCGTGTACGCCGCGATCACCTCCTGCAGCTTGGTCTCGAAAGTCCGATCCCCACCATTGCGATCGGGATGATATCTGCGCACCAGTTCGGCATAGCGCTCGCGCAACCCCCGCCGGTCGACATCCGCCGCCAGCCCGAGCACCTTGAGCGAGCGCCGGTCGACCTCCGACAAGGGCCGCCCGTCCTTGCGCGCCGGCTCGGCCGCGCGCCGGAAGCGCGCGCCGATCGCATCGAGCGGATCGCTAAAATCGCCCCATTTCGGCGGCACGTCGGCACCCGAATGCGCAAAGGCGCGCGTCTCGCGCTCCCACCCGGCGAAGGGCCGCTGCTGCGCGTGGATCTCCTCGGCGCTCATCCCCGTGAAGAAATTGTAGCGCGCGTTGAACGCCCGCACATGATCGAGGCAGAACCAGCGATACGGCCGCGGCCCGTCGCCGCCGAAGCGCGGCGCATCGCCCGCCGGCGCGCGGAACTCGCCGGCTTCGTCGCATCCCGGCTCTTCGCACACGCGCCCGCTGCCTTCGACCCGGCCGTGGAAACGCGGGGCGGGCCGCTCCCGCGCGTCTTTCTTGTCGTCTTCGCGCGCCACGCGGCTCCCTCAACTGCAAAAGCGGCCTATATAGGCGCGATGACCGACCCCGCCACCGCCCCCGCCCCGATTCCCCCCGCGAACCTGCCTCCGCTCGTCGAGGAAATCCGTGCGCGCCTCGTCGCCGCGCTCGCCCCCACCACGCTCGAGGTGTCGAACGACAGCGCGCAGCACGCCGGCCATCTCGGCGATGACGGCACCGGCGAATCGCATTTCAGCGTCGACATCGTCTCGGCCGCCTTTGTCGGCGTGTCGCGCGTCCAGCGTCAACGCCTCGTCAACTCCGCGCTTGCCGACCTGCTGCGCGATCGCATCCACGCGCTGGCGATCCGCGCGCGAGCGCCGGGCGAATGAGCGCGCGCTACAAGCTCTGGTATTGGCCCGATCTGCAGGGCCGCGGCGAATTCGTCCGGCTCGCGCTCGAGGCCGCGGGGATCGGCTATGACGATTGCGCGCGCGCGCACGGCGTCGATGCGCTGCTCGACGATATGGAGCAGCGCGCCGACACGCGCGGGCCCTTCGCCCCGCCCTATCTCGAGCGCGACGGCATGGTGATCGCGCAGGTCGCCACCATCCTGCTCTACCTCGGCGACCAGCACCAGATCGGCGCATCGGGGATCGCCGACCGGCTGTGGCTCAACCAGCTCCAGCTGACGATCGCCGACATGGTCGCCGAGGTGCACAACGTCCATCACCCGCTCGACGGCAATGCCTATTACGAGGATCAGAAGGACGCCGCGCTGATCGCCGCCGCCGCCTTCCGCAAAGATCGCATCCCCAAGTTCCTCGGCTATTTCGAGCGCGCGGCGAACGCCAATCCCGGCGAGTGGCTGCTCGGTGAGCGCTGGAGCTATGGCGACACCTCGCTGTTCCAGCTGGTCGAGGGGCTGCGCTACATGTTCCCCAAGCGGATGGCGACGATCGAGCAGGCCTATCCCGGCGTGGCCGGCCTTCACGACCGCGTCGCTGATCTTCCCGGTATCCGCGCGTATCTGAAAAGCGAGCGCCGGCTGGCGTTCAACACCGACGGCATCTTCCGCCACTATCCCGAGCTCGACGCGGCATGAGCCGCGCCCTGCGCCCCGCGGCGCGCATCCTGCTGCTCGACGAGGCGGATCGCGTGCTGCTGTTCCGCTTCGATCCCGACGATCGCCCGCCTTTCTGGTGCACGCCGGGCGGCGCGGTCGATCCGGGCGAGAGCTACGAGCAAGCCGCGCGTCGCGAACTGCGCGAGGAAACCGGGCTCGATATGGATTGCGGTCCGCAAGTGCTGCAACGCCATGTCGAGTTCCTGACGATCGAGGGTGTCGAGGTCAGCGCCGACGAGCGCTATTTCCTGGTCCGCGCGCCCCATGACGCGGTCGACACGAGCGGCCACACCGAACTCGAACAGCGCGTGATGACGCGCTTCCACTGGTTCACGCGCGCCGATCTCGCCGCGGCGACCGAACCCTATTTTCCCGAGGATCTGCCCGCGATCCTCGACGCGCTGGAGCGCCCCGCATGACCAACGACGATCTCATCCTGCAGACGATCACCCCGGTGACGCACGATCTCGGCGGCTTCAAGGTGCATCGCACGCTGCCGTCGCGGCCACGCACGATGGTGGGACCCTTCATCTTCTTCGACCAGATGGGCCCGTCGCGGCTCGGCATGGGCGAAGGAATCGACGTGCGCCCGCATCCGCACATCAATCTGTCGACCGTCACCTATCTGTTCGGCGGCGCGCTCGGCCACCGCGATTCGCTCGGCAGCGACGTGGTGATCGAGCCCGGCGCGGTCAATCTGATGACCGCGGGCCACGGCATCGTCCATTCCGAACGCTCGCCCGAGGCCGAGCGCGCGACCGGGCCCGAGCTGTCGGGGATCCAGACCTGGCTCGCCATGCCCGAGCGCGACGAGGAAATGGCCCCGGCGTTCGAACATGTCGCGCGCGCCGATCTGCCGACGGTCGAGGTGTCGAACGCGCGCGCGCGGATCGTGATGGGGAGTCTCTGGGGCGCCGCCGCGCCGACCACGACCTATGCCGACACGATCTACGCCGACGTGGTCCTCGACGCGGGCGGGTCGATCCCGATCGATGCGGAAGCCGACGAGCGCGCGCTCTACATCGCGCTCGGCGAGGCGACGCTCGACGGCATGCCGCTCGAACCGATGACGCTCTACGTGCTCAAGCCCGGCACCACCGCGACGCTCCGCTCGACGACGGGTGCGCGCGCTATGCTGTGCGGCGGCGAGGCCTTCACCACGCCGCGCCACGTGTGGTGGAACTTCGTCTCCTCGCGCCGCGAGCGGATCGACGAAGCCAAGCGGGCGTGGACCGCCGGGGAATTCCCGAAGGTGCCGGGCGACGACAAGGAGTGGATCCCGATTCCGGCTGTACCAAAGACGGTAAGCTATCCGTAATGCCTCTCCCCTCCCGCTTGCGGGAGGGGCTGGGGGTGGGCTCGCGCTATCGAAACGAACCGCACGTGGAGGCCGGGCGCCCACCCCCGACCCCTCCCGCAAGCGGGAGGGGAGTATTACAATGACCGACTTCACCCTGGACCGAATCGCCCTCCCGACAGGCGTCGAGCTCGACGTCGCCACCGCCGGCTCGCCCGAGCACCCGCCGATCATCCTGCTCCACGGCTTCCCCGAATCGCACCGCACCTGGCGCCACGTCATCCCGCAGCTCAGCCAGGATCATTTCGTCATCGCCCCCGACCAGCGCGGCTTCGCCCGCTCGTCCAAGCCCGCCGAGATCGGCGACTACACCCCCGACAAGATGGTCGCCGACCTACTCGCGCTCGCCGACCATTTCGGGCTCGCGACCTTCACGCTCGTCGGCCACGACTGGGGCGGCGCGATCGCCTGGATGGCGGCGCTGCAGCACCCGACGCGGATCACCCGCCTCGTGATCGTCAACGCACCGCACCCGTTCGTCTTCCAGCGCACCTTGTTCGACGACATGGCGCAGCGCGAGGCGAGCCAGTACATCACCGCCTTCCGCAACCCCGGCTTCGAGACCTATATCGACAGCATCGGGCTCCCGGCCTTCTTCGACACCAGCTTCGCGCGCCACACCGATCTCGCGCGGATCGCCGACGAAAAGCCCGTCTATCTCGACCAATGGGCGCAACCCGGCGCGATGACCGCGATGCTCAACTGGTACCGCGCGAGCCCGATCCTCGTTCCGGCGATGGACGAGACGCCCGCCCGGCCGGCGTTCCTCGACGGCGCGTTCCCGCCGGTGACGCAGCCGACGCTGGTGGTGTGGGGCCTTGGCGACGCCGCACTGTTGCCGAGCCAGCTCGAGGGGCTCGACACGCTGGTGCCCGATCTGACGGTGGTGAAGGTCGATGCCGGGCATTTCGTGCCGTGGGAGAATCCCGACGCGGTGGTGGCCGCGATCAAAGAGTGGGAAGCCGCCTAAATCCTCCCCCGGGAACCGGGGGAGGGGGACCGCCAGCCTCCTTCAGGCTGGTGGTGGAGG
>NZ_JH584241.1:218664-220521 GCF_000241485.1 Sphingomonas sp. PAMC 26605 | reverse complement strand
GAAAGGTCACACCGTAACCCGCGCGCCTTCCGGCAGATCCACCAACGGCGTCGCGCTACCAGCCCCCGTATCAATCCAAGTCCCATGCGCATGGCTCGTGGCAAGCGTCGCCCACTCCGCGCGCCCCGGCCACCACCGCGCCCGCACCACCTGGTGCCCCAGCGACCGGTCGGGCTCCATCGCCACCCAGCCCAGCGGCCGCTCGACCGTCGCGCGCGCCCCCGCCGCCGCCATCGCCACCCGCACCCGCTCGGCCACCGGCTCGGGCAGATACTGCCACACCACCGAATGCATCAGCACCCGCGTCACCCCCGCGGCCTGCGGCTCCGCCAGCCGCGCCTCGATCCAGTCCGCCGCATCCCCCCGCTCGAGCGCCACGCCATGCGCGCGCACCATCTCCACCGCCGCGCGCACCCGCGCCAACCTTTCAGGCGTCTCCGGCCAGACATAAGCCGCCAGTCGCGCCGCCACCGCCGGATCGGTCGCATCGAGCGGGGAAACGTCGCACCCCCGCACCGACACGATCTCGAGCGGCACCGCCTCCGGCACCGGCCCGCTCCAGCGCGGCGTGATCGTCACCAGCGAATCCTCCGGCCCGAACCACACGCCCCCTAGATCGAACCGATACCGCCCGATCAGCAGATTGAGCCCCGCGCTCGACCCGATCTCCAGAACCTCGACCCGCGGCCCACACGTCCGCGCAATCTCGAGCAGCCCCAGCAGCAACGCCGCCGACCGCCCCGGCTCATTGGTCTGCGGCGGCCCGTCGAGCCACGGCAGCAGCGCCGCCTCCTGCTCGGCCAACACCCGCTCGATCGTCGCAAGGATCGCGCCCTGCTCTGTCACCGCCCCCGAATACACTGCTTCCAGCCCGGCATCGCCCCCCGCCTGCACCAGCGCATGCAACCCCCCGAACAGCCGTAACGGCAAGGCATCGCGCGTCGGCTCGCCCGGCCAGTCGAGCACCCGCGCCCCCACGACCGATCGCCGCGTCAGCCCATCGGCGATCGCCGCGCACATCCGGGCATAGACCGGCGCGGCATTGGCCTCGCAATAGTGCTGCTGGATCCGGAACGCCCCGCGATTGCTCTGCTCGTCGGCCATGATCGATTTTCTCCGTCGGTCGCGTTGTTGCGCCCACCCCCACCGCCAAGTAAAGCCCGCGCCATGGCCGACCCCATCATCATCGCCGTCCCCAAGGGCCGCATCCTCGCCGAAGCGATCCCCTTGCTAGACCGCGCCGGAATCGTCCCCGAAGCCGCGTTCAGCGACGAGAACTCGCGTGCCCTGCGCTTCACCACCAACAATCCCGGAATCGACCTGATCCGCGTCCGCGCGTTCGACGTCGCGACCTTCGTCGCGCACGGCGCGGCGCAGCTCGGCATCGTCGGGTCCGACGTGCTCGCCGAATTCGACTATTCCGAGCTCTACGCGCCGGTCGATCTCGGCATCGGCCATTGCCGCCTGTCGGTCGCCGAGCCCGCCGCGATGGCAGCAAGCGACGATCCGCGCGGCTGGAGCCACGTCCGCGTCGCAACCAAATACCCGCACGTCACCGAAGCGCATTTCGCGCGGCGGGGCGTTTCGGCCGAGTGCGTCAAATTGAACGGCGCGATGGAGCTGGCGCCGCTGCTCGGCCTCGCGCCGCGGATCGTCGACCTGGTGTCGTCGGGACGGACGCTCAAGGAGAACGGCCTGGTCGAGGTCGAAATGATCTGCGAGGTCACCTCGCGGCTGATCGTCAACCGCGCGGCGTTCAAGACGCGCGGCGAAGTCGTGCCGCTGGTCGAGGCGTTCCGGCGGGCGGTTGCGCAGGAGATGGCGGCGTGAGCGGCTTCTTCTTCCTCCCCTCCCGCT
>NZ_JH584241.1:168745-218644 GCF_000241485.1 Sphingomonas sp. PAMC 26605 | reverse complement strand
CCCCCAGCCCCTCCCGCAAGCGGGAGGGGAGCGCGTCATGATCCGCCTCACCACCACCGCCCCCACCTTCGCCGCCGACTTCACCGCGCTCGTCAACGCCCGCCGCGAAGCCGATGCCGACGTCGCGCGCGACGTCCGCGCGATCATCGCGCGCGTCCGTGACGAAGGCGACGCCGCCGTCCACGCCTACACCAAGAGCTTCGACCGCCACGATCTCGACACCACCGGCTGGCAGATCGACCCCAGCGAATGGCGCGCCGCGTACGACGGCCTAGCCCCCGATCTCCGCGCCGCGCTCGAACTCGCGGCAGAACGCATCGCCACCTATCACGAGAAGCAGAAGCCGCAGGGCACCGACAGCACCGACGCCAACGGCATCCGCACCGGCGCGCGCTGGAACGCGATCGAGCATGCCGGCATCTACATCCCCGGCGGCCGCGCGGCGTACCCGTCCTCGGTGCTGATGAACGCGATCCCCGCCAAGGTCGCCGGCGTCGATCGCATCGTCATGGTCACCCCGACCCCCGACGGCGAGGTCAACCCGCTCGTCCTCGCCGCCGCGCACATCGTCGGCGTCGACGAGCTGTGGCGGATCGGCGGCGCGCAGGCGATCGCCGCGCTTGCCTATGGCACCGACCGCCTCCGCCCGGTCGACGTCATCACCGGCCCCGGCAACGCCTGGGTCGCCGAGGCCAAGCGCCAGCTCTACGGCGTCGTCGGCATCGACATGGTGGCGGGTCCCTCGGAGATCGTCGTCGTCGCCGACGGCGAGAACCGCGCCGACTGGATCGCCGCCGACCTGCTCTCGCAGTCCGAGCACGACCCGACCAGCCAGTCGATCCTGTTCACCGACTCGGCTGAATTCGCCGACGCCGTCGCCGCCGAGGTGGACGCCCAGATCGAGACACTCGCCACGTCGAAGGTCGCGCGTGCGGCGTGGGACGCGAACGGCGCGATCATCGTCGTGCGCACGCTCGAGGAGGCCCTGCCGCTGGTCGATCGCCTCGCCGCCGAGCATCTCGAACTGGCATGCGACGATCCGCAGGCGCTGTTCGACAAGGTCCGCCATGCGGGTTCGGTGTTCCTGGGTCGCCACACGCCCGAGGCGATCGGCGATTATGTCGCCGGGCCGAACCACGTGCTGCCGACGGGGCGACGCGCGCGCTTCGCCAGCGGGTTGTCGGTGCTCGATTTCATGAAGCGGACGAGCTTCCTTCAACTCGGTCCGCAAGGCCTCGCCGCCATCGGCCCGGCAGCGGTAGCGCTCGCCGAAGCCGAAGGCCTCCCCGCCCACGCCAGATCGGTGGCGCTGCGGCTGGATTGAGGCACAAAGCCCCTCCCCTTCAGGATTGTCGGGTCGGCCATGCCCCCGGCATGGCCTGAAGGATGCGGGGCATCCTTCACCCGACAATGGGTTGGGGTGGGGCCGTGCCGCGAACGCGCGCGCCAGTCTCTGCGAGACACCCCCCACCCCCATCCCCTCCCCTGAAGGGGAGGGGCGCGCTTGGTCCGACGCCCCCCACACACCAATCTTCCCGTTCCGCGCTTTTTCCCCTAAGGCGCGCCGCATGTCCTCCCACGCCACACCCCGCACCGCCGCCCGCTCCAAAGCGCGCGCCGCCGCCCGTCTCGCCGCCGTCCAGGCGCTCTACCAGCACGACATGGAAGCAACGCCGGTCGCGCAGCTGCTCAACGAGTTCCACAATCACCGCCTCGGCGCGACGATCGAGGACGCCGAATATGCCGAACCCGAGGTCGATTTCTTCGACGACGTGGTGAAGGGCACCGAAGCCCGCCTCGCCGAGATCGACACGACGATCGCCGCCAAGCTTGCCAAGGGCTGGAACCTCGCGCGGCTCGACAAGGCGATGCGCGCGATCCTCCGCGCCGGCACCTACGAGCTGCTCGCGCGCGCCGACGTGCCCGTCGGCACCGTCATCAGCGAATATGTCGACGTCGCGCACGCCTTTTTCGACAAGCGCGAGGCGGGTTTCGTCAACGGCCTGCTCGACGGCATCGCCAAAGACGTCCGCGCCTGACCATGGGCGAGGTCGTCAACCTCCGCCGCGCACGCAAGGCGCGCGCGCGGGACGCGGCCGAGACGACCGCTGCCGCCAACCGCGCCGCGTTTGGCCGCAGCAAGGACGAGCGCGACGCCGCCGCCATCGAGTCGGCGCGCCACGCGCGGACGCTCGACGGGGCGAAGCGCGAGGACTGAGCCCGGAATGGTGCCGACGCGATCCCCGCTCAGTCGGCGTCGCGCAGGATCGCATTCTGCTCGACCATCCGCGATGCGCGGTCGGTCGCGGCGCGCGTGTCGCTCGCCAGTCGCTTGACCTCGCCCGCGACGACCGCGAAGCCGCGTCCGGCATCGCCCGCGCGTGCCGCCTCGATCGTCGCGTTGAGCGCGAGCAGATTGGTCTGCCCGGCGATCGTCGAGATCGTCTGGACGATATCGCTGAGATCGGTGACGGTCGATCGCAACGCCGCCTCGCGCTGCGCGAGCGCGCGTTCGAGCCGCACCTTGGGGGTCACGTCGGTGGCGATCTTGAGGATGCGATGGACCGCGCCTTCGAAGAACAACGGGCTGTAGGTCGCCTGCAGCCAGATCTTCGAGCCGTCGCCGCGGCGCCGCGGATAGACGCCGCGGTCGAACGCCCCCGCGCGCAGCCGGTGCCAGAAATCGGCATATTCGGGCGTCGCGACATAGTCGGGCGAGCACAGCATGCGATGATGCTGGCCGATCAGCTGGGCAGCCTCATAGCCGACGAGGCGCAGGAACTCGGCGTTCGCCCAGGTGACGACGCCTGCGGGATCGAACTCGATGACCGCCTGCGATCCGCACACCGCCGCCCAGGCGGCGCGGCAGAAGGCGTCGCCGGGTCCGCTCTCGTCATCCGCCATCGATCGCCCTCTCCCGTTATGGCAAGTCTACATAACTAACTTAGATTAACAATATGCCCGCGCGGCAGACACGGGCGGTGCGCCTTGCTAGACCCACCCGATGACCGAAGCCGACTTCCTCGCCGCGTTGCGCGCGCTGCCGCTGCATCCCGGCGCGCTGGGCTTGCGCGACGATGCGGCGCGGCTCGGGCGGCTCGTGCTGACCAGCGATACGCTGGTCGAAGGCGTGCATTATCTCGCCAGCGACCCTGCGGGGGATGTCGCCTGGAAACTGGTCGCGACCAATCTGTCGGATCTGGCGGCGAAGGGCGCGGTGCCGGTCGGGGTGATGCTCAACTATCCGCTGCGGCCGGCGCCCTCTTCCACCGCCACCACCACCCCGGCGAACGCCGGGGCCCAGTCGTGCGCGGCGGACGGCGAAGGACAACGCCCGACCAGCAACGCCAGCGCCTCTGGGCCCCGGCCTTCGCCGGGGAGCGCCGAAGACTGGGACACCGCCTTCCTCGCCGGCCTCGCCGAAGCGCTCGCCACCTTCGCCGCGCCGATCCTCGGCGGCGATACCGTTTCGCTCCCCCCGCACGCCCCCCGCGTTATCAGCCTCACCGCGCTCGGCGACAGCGCGCACGCGCCGACTCGCAGCGGCGCGCAGGCCGGCGATGCGCTCTGGGTCACCGGCACGATCGGCGATGCCGGCGCCGGCCTCGCGATCGCGCAGGGTCAGCCCGGCCCGGCCGACCTGCTCGCCGCCTATCGCCGCCCGCAGCCGCAACTCGCCGCGGGCCAGGCGCTCGCCCGCCAGGTCCATGCGATGATGGACGTGTCCGACGGCCTGCTGATCGACGCGCAGCGCATGGCGGCGGCAAGCGGCCTTGCGGTGGCGATCGACCTTGCGCGCGTTCCGCTGTCGGAGGCGTACCGGAACCACGCCGGCGACACCCGCACCGCGCGCCTGGCTGCCGCGACCGCGGGCGACGATTATCAATTGCTCTTCGCGCTCCCCCCGGACGACACCCCCGCCGCCCCCGCGACGCGGATCGGCGTGTTCGCGTCGGGCGTGGGCCTCACGCTGCACGACGCCGGCGCGCCGCTGCCGCTTCCCGCCGCGCTCGGCTATCAGCACGCGGGCTAACCCCCTCGAACCACACCGCTTGCCAAGCCCCGCCGCCGCGCTAGTCTGCCGGCCAAGCGTGGGGGCCGCCGTCGCGTACCGTCCCACCGTACATCCATGGGAAAGGACACGCATGACGATCGTCTATGCCGCCATCATCTGTGGCGTGATTGCCGTAGCCTACGGCCTCCTCACCTCCGCCCAGGTCCTCCGAGCGCCCGCGGGCAACGCCAAGATGCAGGACATCGCCGCCGCGATCCAGGAAGGCGCCAAGGCCTATCTCGGCCGGCAATACCGCACGATCGCGATCGTCGGGGTGATCGTCCTCGCTTTGGTGTGGGTCTTCCTCGACGGGATGCGCACCCCCGTCTCGGCGGTGAGCTTCGCGCTCGGCGCGGTGCTGTCGGGCGTCGCGGGCTATGTCGGGATGAACATCTCGGTGCGCGCCAACGTCCGCACCGCCGAAGCCGCGCGGACCTCGCTGCAAGGCGGCCTGACGATGGCGTTCCGCTCGGGCGCGGTCACCGGCCTGCTCGTGGCAGGGCTCGGCCTGCTCGCGATCTCGGGCACCTTCTGGTTCCTTGCCGGCCCGAACGGCGCCGATGCCGGCGCGCCGGTCGTAGTGAAGGCGCTCACCGCGCTCGCGTTCGGCGCCTCGCTCATCTCGATCTTCGCGCGCCTCGGCGGTGGGATCTTCACCAAGGCGGCCGATGTCGGCGCCGATCTCGTCGGCAAGGTCGAGGCCGGTATCCCCGAGGACGACCCGCGCAACCCCGCCACCATCGCCGATAACGTCGGCGACAATGTCGGCGATTGCGCCGGCATGGCGGCCGATCTGTTCGAGACCTATGTCGTCACGATCGGCGTGACGATGATCTCGGTCGCGCTCGCGCTGCGCCAGGCCGATGCGCTGCTCCAGGTGATGACGCTCCCGCTGATCGTCGGCGGGGTGTGCATCCTGACCTCGATCATCGGCACCTATTTCGTCCGGCTCGGGCGCGGCCAGTCGATCATGGGCGCGCTCTACAAGGGGTTCTGGGTCAGCATCCTGCTCTCCATTCCCGCGATCTACCTCGTCACGCGCTATGTGCTCGGCGACATGAGCGCGGTGATCGGCGGCAACGCCTTTCTCGACGGCGGCACGCAGGTCGCAGCATCCGGCGTCGCGGCGGCGACCTTCACCGGCTGGGAGCTGTTCTGGTCGATGATGGTCGGGCTCGCGGTCACCGGGCTGCTGGTGTGGATCACCGAATATTACACCGGCACCAACTTCAGACCCGTCCGCAGCATCGCCAAGGCGTCGCAGACCGGCCACGGCACCAACGTCATCCAGGGCCTCGCGATCAGCCTCGAATCGACTGCGCTGCCGACGCTCGTCATCGTCGTCGCGGTGATCGCGGCGTATCAGCTGGCGGGCGTGATCGGCATCGCCTTTGCCGCGACCGCGATGCTTGCCCAGGCCGGGATGGTCGTCGCTCTGGACGCCTACGGGCCGGTGACCGACAATGCCGGTGGGATCGCCGAGATGGCGGGGCTGCCCGACGACGTCCGCCACCGCACCGATGCGCTCGACGCGGTTGGCAACACCACCAAGGCGGTGACCAAGGGCTATGCGATCGGCTCGGCGGCGCTTGCCGCGCTCGTGCTGTTCAACGCCTACACCTCGGACCTGGCGCGCGATTTCCCCGATCTCACGGTCAATTTCGCGCTGTCGAACCCGTACGTGATCGTCGGGCTGCTGCTCGGCGCGCTGCTCCCCTATCTGTTCGGCGCGATGGGAATGACCGCGGTCGGCCGCGCGGCGGGCGCGGTCGTCGAGGAAGTGCGCCACCAGTTCCGCGAGAATCCCGGGATCATGGCGGGCACCAGCCGACCGAACTATGCGCGCACGGTCGATCTCGTCACCAAGGCGGCGATCAAGGAGATGATCGTGCCGTCGCTGCTCCCGGTGCTCTCGCCGATCCTCGTCTTCTTCGTGATCCGCGCCGTCGCGGGCCAGGCCGAGGGCTTCGCGGCGCTCGGCGCGATGCTGCTCGGGGTGATCGTCTCGGGGCTGTTCGTCGCGATCTCGATGACATCGGGCGGCGGCGCGTGGGACAATGCCAAGAAATATATCGAGGACGGGCATTATGGCGGCAAGGGCTCGGAGGCGCACAAGGCGGCGGTGACGGGGGATACCGTGGGGGATCCGTACAAGGATACGGCGGGGCCGGCGGTTAATCCGATGATTAAGATTACCAACATTGTCGCGCTGCTGCTGCTCGCAGCCTTGGCTGCGAGCACAGGCTGAGCAAAGCTCAGCAAGCGCGACCGGCCGGCGGGGGCGCCCGACGCCCCCGACCGACGGCGTGGCTTCGCCACGACGCCCCTTCTTCCCCCTTCGTCACCCCGGCCTTGTGCCGGGGCCCAACGTCCCACGCGAGCAACGCGCGTTGCGTGCGCACCGCGGTAGACCCCGGCACAAGGCCGGGGTGACGGTTGGGGGGGGCGAAGCGCCCCCAGATTTCCCCCGCACCCCAAAACCCGCTACCCACCTCAAATGCCCCACCGCCCCCTATCCCCCGGCGAGCTCGACCACGCGCAAGCCCTGTTCGGCCCGGCGATCGCCTATGACGGCATCAAGGTCCACGCCCGCCGCTACCTCCCCTTCCAGCCGCGGAACGTCGCGATGGCCCCCAACGGCCACATCTATTTCCCGCGACCGAGCTTCAAACCCGACTTCTCGACCACCGTCCCCGATCTCGCCTGGATCCTCCACGAGCTGACGCATGTCTGGCAGCATCAGAGCGGCATGTGGGTCCGCCTGCGCGGCACGCTCGCCGCCGGCCGCTACAATTACGGCGACCTCGCCGACACCAACCGCCCGTTCACGCGCTTCAACATCGAGCAGCAGGCGGCGATCGTCGGCGATTACGTGCTGACCAGCAACGGCTACCACGCCCAACACGGCCGCGGCGCGCGCGCGGATTACGAGCGCGTGCTGCCGTTTCTGCGGGGCGCGTGAGCAACATCCTTCGAACATTTCGCTGAAAGTCTCGGCCTAGATGCGCCCATAAGCTATTGGCGAAATCTGGAACAACCTAAAGTACCTGCATGATATATTATAAGAATATCATATTTTTAATTACGCTCGACACGGTTAAACAATCTGTTAGCCTTACCCGCTAAATATTTAGGCGATAGTGCGTGGTGAATCCTCCCAAGGAAATCAGTACAAATGCTAGCAGGATCAGCATCTTAGCTCCAAAGTCCGGCAAAATGGAAATCAGCCCGTCACAGGGGGATCTGGGTTTAGAAATTACCAAAAGTGGTGATTTCGGCGAGGTTGGAATGGGAGTGCTGTCAGATGGCACGCCATATCTGAACCAACGTGGGCTTGCGGTTTTGTGTGGGGTTGAGAACGCGCATATCGGCACCATCAGTTCGCAATGGAACGACATCGATCCGAAGCCTCGGGTCAAGAAGATCAAAGGTATTCTTGAGCAGGCTGGCTACACGGCCGTGCAAGCCCATGTCGAAATCTTCCATGCCGGAAGAACGCATTTTTGCTACCCTGCCGAGATAAGCTTAGCGGTCCTCGAATATTATGCTTTCGACGCGGGCCCAAATATTCAAGAGCAGGCTCGTGCAAATTATCGGCTGCTCGCTGGTTCAAAGCTTCGCGACATGATCTATAGTCAGGTCGGGTACGACCCTTCCGGGATGGATCGGTTTAAGAAATGGCATGACCGTATCGCGCTCAACTCAAAGGCAGCACCCAAGGGTTTTTTCCATGTCTTCAATGAAGCTCATACGATCATATATGAGTTGATAATATCTGGCGCAGATATCGGCGAAAAGTTCGTAGTCGATATATCTATTGGGTCGCACTGGTCCACATACTGGGAGAGCAGCGGCCTCTGCACGGAATTCGAACGAAAAAAGGACTGGCATGACTATCCAGACAGTCATCCGCAATCAAAGGCAAATCCGCACGAGTCATGGTGCTACCCTCTAGCCTCCCTCGGCTACTTTCGCCAATGGCTGCAGGACGTTTATCTTGAGGGCGGGAAATTTTCTGGATATCTCAATACCAAAGTTAAAAAGGGCGAGCTTCCGCCGTCTGTAGCCCAATTAGCAATCTCCACCTTAGTTCCGCCGCAAATTGGCGGACCGAAAAGCTAGGACACATAAGATGGGCAAGGCACGATCGATCGCTCTTGATACGCAAACCTTTGCAAAAGCCGGGGACGCAACCCTATTTTTTAGTGGCCTGCTTCAGCGCTACAAGCTTGGAGATCGGGTCTCAGACGAAGATGAGATGCACCTGCACGCCCTCTTAAAAAGGCATGACGAAGCAGATAAAAAGCGAGGGACCGGGGTCGCTTATTTTTCCGTAGACAGCGCGCCAGAACCCTACTCGGGTCAGCGGTGCTTCTGGATCACACGGGAGGACGGCAGCCGGATTGATATCTCATATCAGCATTGCTTGGAAAAGAAGCCGTACGACTGAATTCGCCGCTCCGCTCGAACATCCGCGCGGCGTCGCCGAGGTGACCAAGTCTCAGGTCGCGATGACCTATGGGCAGGGTCTTAACGCAGAGCGGCGCATGGCCGCTACGCCCACCACTTTAATTCGTCATGCCGGCGATCGCGATCCCTATACGCTGCGCCGCGCGGCCTGATCGCCCCCGCAAAAACCGCTGTCCTACACGCGCCTTTTTTGTCATCCTCCCACCCGACTCGCGCCCCAAAGCGCCGCTCTTTCTCAAGGTCAGCCCGCCAACCGCATCCCCCGGCCGCGCGCCCGCGCGCGATCATCACACAAACGGAAACGATCGACCCCGATAACACCAGCTCCAGGGGTCAATCGAGTCAACCACTGCACGGTTCGTCGCACGGCTTTCCTTTTCGGGCGTGTTCGGCTATGCGCCGCGCTTCGCGAACTCCGCACAAGATCACCCACATCCTCAGAGGTTTGTTTGGCAAAAGAAGAACTGCTCGAAATGCGCGGCCAGGTGGTGGAGCTTCTGCCCAACGCCATGTTCCGCGTGAAGCTTGAGAACGATCACGAAATCCTCGGTCACACCGCCGGCAAGATGCGCAAGAACCGCATCCGCGTGCTCGTCGGCGACGAGGTGCTGGTCGAGCTGACGCCGTACGATCTGACCAAGGGGCGGATCACCTATCGCTTCAAGTGAGCCGGGTCCGGCGATGAGCGCAGCGCTCGTCGCTGCGGCGGTGACGCCGCCGCTCATATTGGCCTCCTCCTCGCCGCGCCGCGCCGATCTGCTCGCGCGGCTCGGCGTGACGCCGGCGCGAATCGCCGCGCCCGATATCGACGAATCGCCGCTCCCGGCCGAGCCGCCGCGCCGCTATGTCGAGCGCATCGCGCGCGCCAAGGCGCTCGCGGTCGAGCGTGCCCCCGGCGAGATCGTGCTCGCCGGCGACACGACGATCGCGCTCGGCCGCCGCATCCTCGGCAAGGCGGAGGACGCGGCGAGCGTCGGCACGATGCTCGGCCTGCTCTCGGGCCGGCGGCACCATTGCCTGAGCGCGGTGTGCGTGATCGCCGCCGACGGCACGCTGCGTAGCCGGCTGTCGGACACGATCGTCGCGTTCAAGCCGCTCTCCGCCGCCGAGATCGCTGGCTATGTCGCGAGCGGCGAGGGGCTCGGCAAGGCCGGCGGCTATGCCATCCAGGGCCGCGCCGAGGCGTTCGTGCGCTTCCTGTCGGGGTCGCATTCGGGCGTCGTCGGGCTGCCGCTGTTCGAGACGCGCGCGCTGTTGCTGGCATCGGGGCTGGCGCTTGGCTGAATGGCTCTATGAGGGCGGGATCGGCGAGGCGCGCGCGATTCTGGTCGAGGGCGGCGCGATCATCGAGGCGCGGATCGAGCTTGAGCAAGCTGGCCCGCGGATCGGCGCGGTGCTGCCCGCCCGGCTGGTCGAGATCACGGTCAAGGGCCGCGAAGGCCGCGTGAGCTTCGCCGGCGGCGAGGCGATGCTCGCGCCGCTCCCGCCCGGCATCACGCAAGGGTCGGCGCTGCTGGTCGAGCTGGTGCGCGAGGCGATCCCCGAGGGCCGGCGCACCAAGCTGCCGCGCTGCGCCCCCGCCGAGGGGCCGGAACGCGCCGGGCCGAGCCTGTACGAGCGGATCGAGGCGAGCGGCGTGGGCGTGCGGACCTGCCATGCGCACGAGCCCGACCATTTCGAGGCCGCCGGCTGGTCGGAAGTGCTGGAGGAAGCGCAGACCGGCGACATCGTCTTTGCCGGCCCCACCGGCGGCGCGTTGCGGATGAGCCCGACGCCTGCGATGACGCTGTTCGACGTTGACGGCCATCCCCCGCTCGAGCCGCTCGCGCTCGCCGCCGCCCGCGCCGTCGCCGCCGCGATCATACGCTTCGACATCGGCGGATCGATCGGCGTCGACTTCCCGACGCTTACCGGCAAGGCCGCGCGCGGCGCGGTCGACGCCATGCTCGACGCCGGCCTGCCGCAACCGTTCGAACGCACCGCGATGAACGGCTTCGGCTTCGTCCAGATCGTCCGCCGCCGTGCCCGCGTGTCGCTCCCCGAGCTGCTCCGCGCCGACCCCGCCGCTGCCGAGGCACGCGCGCTGCTCCGCCGAATCGAGCGCACCCCGCCGCCGGTCCCGACGCAGCATCGGGTCTCGGCGCGCGTACAAAAGGTGCTCGCCGCCAATCCGCACTGGATCGCCGAGCTTGCCCGGCGTACCGGCGTCACCCCGGTCTTCGAGGTGGCATGATGGCGCGTTCCAAACCCTGTCCGCTCTGCGGCAAACCGCCCGTCGCGGCCTTCTCGCCCTTCTGCTCGCAAGGCTGCCGCGACCGCGACCTGCTGCAGTGGCTCGGCGAGGGGTATGCGATCCCCGTGCGCGGTTCGCCGGGCGAAGATGACGAAGACGGGCTAGACACGCCCCAAGACCGCGACTAAGAGGCCGCTTCCCCGGAGCGATCCGGATGTGCCCGAGTAGCTCAGTTGGTAGAGCATGCGACTGAAAATCGCAGTGTCGGTGGTTCGAATCCGCCCTCGGGCACCATTATCCTGACAGCGTCGGAGAACTGGTGATGACGATGCGTACGGTCTTCATCACGGGCGGAACCTCGGGCATCGGCGAGGCCGCGGTCCGTGCGTTCGCCGCCGCCGGCTGGCGCGTCGTCACCACCGGGCGTCGTGCCGATCGCCTGAAGGCGCTGGCCGATTCGCTCGGGGACGCGCTCCACACGCTCGCCTTCGACATTCGCGACCGCGCCGCGATGGAAGCCGCGATCGCCGGCCTGCCGGCCGAATTCGCCGCAATCGACGCGCTGATCAACAACGCCGGCCTCGCGCTCGGCACCGCGCCTGCGCAGGACGCGCAGCTCGACGACTGGCAGACGATGATCGACACCAACGTCTCGGCGCTGGTCGCGGTGACGCGGACGCTGCTGCCCGGCCTCGTCGCGCGCAAGGGCGCGATCCTCAACCTGTCGTCGGTCGCGGCGACCTACCCTTACGCCGGCGGCAACGTCTATGGCGGGACCAAGGCGTTCGTCCGCCAGTTCAGCCTGGGCCTGCGCGCCGATCTCCACGGCACCGGCGTGCGCGTCACCTCGATCGAGCCGGGCATGGTCGAGACCGAATTCACCGTGGTGCGCACCGGCGGCAACCAGGCGGCGTCCGACACGCTCTACGCCGGTGCCAACCCGATGACGGGCGACGATATCGCCGCGACGCTACTGTGGGTCGCCGAGCTGCCGCCGCATCTCAACATCAACACGCTCGAACTGATGCCGGTCAACCAGTCGTTCGCGGGCTTCGCGGTGGCGCGTCAAGGGTAACTTGCGTTACGCGGCGCACGCGCCATACTCCCCTATCCCACGCGTAACGGGATTTTAGGGGGCTGTACGCCACAAGGCGCGGGTCCATCGTCCAGACAGGCCCGCCCCGCATGCGCTATCCGCTCATCGCCCCCAACCCGCCCCGGCTCAGTGATCAGCTCGAGGCGCTGCGGCGGGTCGAGGCGTCGGGCCATTTCAGCAACAACGGCCCCGAGGTCCGGGCGTTCGAAGCCGAGGCCACCGCGCGGTTGTTCGGCGGACACGGCGCGAGCCTCGCCGTCAACAATGCGACCCTCGGGCTGATGATCGCGCTGCGCGAGGCTGCCGGCGAGCGCACCGCCAGCCGCTATGCGGTGATGCCCGCGCTGACCTTCGCGGCGACCGCGCAGGCCGCCCTGTGGGCCGGGCTGACGCCGCTGATCTGCGACATCGACCCCGCCGACTGGACCGCGAACGCCGACGCCGAGGAGCGCCTGCTCGACGACTATGGCGATCGCATCGCGGTGCTGCTGCCCTACGCCACCTTCGGCACCGCGATCGACCTCGACCGCTATGCCCGGTTGCAGCGCGACCACGGTGTCGGCGTGGTGATCGACGCCGCCGCCTCGCTCGGCACGCGCGATGCGGCCGGGACGGGTTTCGGCGCGGAGGCGCCCTTCGCGGTGGTGCATTCGATGCATGCGACCAAGACCTTCGCCGTCGGCGAGGGCGGGCTGATCCATTCTGGCGATGCCGCGTTGATCGCCCGGCTGCGCGCCATGACCAATTTCGGCTTCGAAGCCAATCGCAGCGCGACGCTGTTCGGCCTCAACGCCAAGCTGCCTGAGGTGCTCGGGGTGATGGCGCGTGCCAAGCTCGCCGAGATCGACACGGTGTGCGACCATCGCGCCGCGCTCGAGGAGGCGTATCGCACGCATCTCAAGGGTGTCGATTTCCAGCAGGCGGAAGGCCAGCGGCGGGCGAGCCAGTTCATGCCGGTGCTGCTCCCCGCGGCGATCGCCCACCGGCGCGGCGAGATCGCGGCCGCGCTTGCCGCGGACGGGATCGGATCGGGCCAGTATTTCAGCCCGCATCTCGGCGAGCAGCCGCTGTTCCAGCGCAACGCGACGATCTTGCCGACCCCGGTCGCTGATGCGGTTGCGGCGCGATCGCTCTCGCTCCCCGTCACCGACGCGATGAGCGTCGCCGATGTCGTGGTCATCGCCGAGGCGTTCAACCGCATCCTGGCGCACGAAGCCCGTACCCCCGCACGCGCGCGCCAACAGTCGGTCGCTTCGCTGCTGGTGGTCGGCGGCGGCCCCGCCGGGACCGCATTGCTGACGGCGGCGAGCAAGTATGGTCGTTTGGCCGAGCTCGCCGGCTCGGGGCTGATCGTCGCCGAGCGCGAGGCGACGCTCGGCGAAGGGCGGATCGGCCGCTATGCGATCACATCGGACAGTACCGCCGAGACGTTCCTCAGCGCGGTCAAGGACAACCCGCATCCCGAACTCGCCGCCCTCCTCGATCATCCGACCGGGCGGGCGGTCGGCCGCTATATCGGCGCGCTCGGCGTGCCGCTGGTTGAGGCGGGCGCGTTCGTCCAGGCGACCGGACAGCGGCTCCACGCGCTGGTGACGCAGCATGGTGGAACGGTGCTCGCCGGGCACGAGGTGCTCGGCACGGCGCGCGTCGCGGGCGGACTGTGGTCGAGCCGTTTGCGACGGCGGAGCGACGGGCAGGAGTTCGATCAGCTTTCCAGCGCCGTCGCGATCGCGACCGGTGGCCATCAGCCGCTCGACCGGCTCGCTGCGCAGCGCATCGGCGGGGTATCGCTGGTCAGCGAGGTCGGCGACCGGCTGATGCAGTCGGACGAGGCACTTGCGCTTGGTGGGCCGGAAAAGATCGTCGATCTGCTCTCGACCAAGCGCAACCCCAGGATCGTCGTGATCGGCGGATCGACCAGCGCGATCGCGACGATCGTCCTGCTGCTCAAAACCGCCGCCATTCCGCTCGGCGCGGGCGCGATCACGCTGCTGCACCGCCGCCGACTGCGCCCCTTCTACCGCACCCCCGCCGAGGCCGAGGCCGAGGGCTTCACCGATTTCGGGCCCGACGATATCTGCCCGGTCAGCGGCTTCGTCTATCGCTTGGCGGGCTTCCGGCTCGAGGCCCGCGAGCTGGTGTTGCGCGAGCTGCGCGTCGACGGCCGCGTGCCCGATCCGCGGCTGACGGTCCATCAAGTCCGCAACGATGACGACGCTGTGGCGCGCGCACATCTCGCCGAGGCCGATCTCGTCATCGCCGCGCTCGGCTATCGACCGCGCGCGCTGCCGGTGCACGATCAGGACGGCCGCGCGATCGCGCTCGCCGCGCACGACGGCCGCGCGATGGTCGATCGGCATTGCCGCGTCGTCGATGCGAGCGGCGCGGCGATCCCGGGCCTGTACGGGATCGGGCTTGCCGCAGGCTTCGTGCCGTGGGGCCGGCTCGGCGGCGAGGCGAGCTTTTCGGGGCAGGCCAACGGTCTGTGGCAATGGCAGAACGATGTCGGCGCGATGATCGTCGATCAGGTGCTCGGCGACGGCGCGCGGGCGGTGGCATGATCGCACCGATCGTCAGCGTGATCATGCCGACCTATAACGGGGCGGACCTGATCGGCGAGACGATCGCGTCGCTGCAGGCGCAGACGCTCGGCGATTTCGAGCTGATCATCGTCGACGACTGCTCGACCGACGCCACCGTGTCGGTCGCGCGCAGCGTCGCCGATCCGCGCATCCGCGTGATCGCGGCGCCGGTCAACCGCCGCGTCGTGCTGACGCGCAACGCCGCCTTCGCCGAAGCGCGCGGGCGCTATATCGCCGCGCTCGACCATGACGATTTGTCCCACCCGACCCGCCTCGCGCGGCAAGTGGCCTATCTCGAGGCGCATCCCGAGATCGTGCTGGTCGGCAGCGCCGCCAATATCCTGTGCGACGGCGCGATCCTGCCCCCGGCGCTCGCGCCGCTATCGACCCCGGCGCTGATCGCGTGGCTGATGCGGATCGAGAACCCGCTGGTCTGGTCGTCGGTGATGATGCGCGCCGATGCCGCGCGCAAGCTCGACCCGTTCCAGCGCCCCGACCGCGTCTATGCCGAGGATTTCGATCTCTACCACCGCATATCGGCCTATGGCGGGGTGGCGCGGATCGACGATGCGTTGTTGACCTATCGCCGCCATGGCGGCGGCGCATCGCAGCTCCAAGCGACCGCCATGCGCGAACGGGCAACCGAAGTGCTCGCCGATGCCTATGTGCCCGTATTCGGCGACGCCGCGGCGGAAACCGCGGCGTTGATCGGCCGCTACGTGATGGCGCATGAACCTGTCCCCGATCGCGCGACCTTCAAACGCGTCGGCGAGACACTGGTACGGCTGCAGGACGCGTTTCTGACCCAGCACAAGCCCGACGCCGAGAGCCTCGCGCTGATCCGCTGGGAAACCGCGCGGCGCTGGGGGCGGATCGGGCGCGCGGGCTTGCGCACCGGCGGGCTCACGCTCGGCGACGCGACCGGCGTGCGCCCCGATCATCTCGGCATGGGCTATGCCGGGATCGAGGAGCTGATCCTCTCGCGCCTCGTCGGCACGATCCGCTCGGTGCAGCGCCGCGAGCGCAAGCGCGGCTAGACCGTCGCCAGCTCGGCATCGACCGCCGCCAGATCGCCGCGCGCGCGCGCCGCGCGGCCATAGACCGCCTCGAACAGCGGCGTCGCCATAACGGTGGTGACGATCGCCATCAGCACGAGCATGGCGAACAGCGTCGGCCCGATGATCCCCTTCTGCAGCCCGATGTTGATGATGATCAGCTCCATCAGCCCGCGCGAATTCATCAGCGCGCCGATGCCGAGCGCGGTGCGATTGTCCTCGCCCGCCAGCCGCGCGGCGGCATAGCAGGCGCCGAATTTAGCAAGGATCGAGACGAACAGGATGCCGAGCGCGATCAGCAGCAACGGGCCGGTCGCGACCATGTCCATCCGCGTGTTGAGCCCCGAATAGGTGAAGAACATCGGCAGCAGCAGCACGACTGCGAGCGGCTCGACCTTGCGCTTCAATTCGGCGACGAACAGCCCGCGCGGCATGCACACCCCCATCAGAAAGCCGCCGAAGATCGCATGGATGCCGATCGCGTCCATCACGAACGCCGAGAGACAGAAGAGCAGCAAGGCAACCGCCAAGACGCCGTTGCTCATCTCGCCACGCTGGTCGACGATCCGGCCGAGCGGCGCGAGCAGCCGCCGCCCGAGCAACAGCATGAAGGCGGTGTAGAGCAGCGCCCCGCCGATCGCGAGCACCGCGACGCCCGCCCCCGCCCCGAAGGTCGCGAGCACGATTGCGAGCACGCACCACGACGCCGCATCGTCGAACGCCCCCGCGGTCAGCGACAGCGTGCCGAGCGCCGAATTGGCGAGGCCACGCTCGTTGATGATCCGCGCGAGCATCGGGAACGCCGTCAGCGCGATGCACGCGCCCATGAACAGCGTCGCGCTCGCACGGCCGATCCCCGCCGCGAACAGGCCCGGAACGGTCAGCAGGAACGGCGTGACGACGACCGCGAGCAGGAACGGCGCGGCGATCCCCGCCGCCGACACCATCGCCGCGCTGCGCGCCTTCGACTTGAAATGATCGAGCTGGAGCGTCAGCCCGACGATGAACATGTAGAGCCCGACGCCGAGTTGCGCGCCGACGTAGAGCACGTTGCGCGTCTCCTTGGGGAAGATCGCGAGCTGCAGATCGGGCAGCAGCAGGCCGAGCAGCGACGGCCCGAGCACGACGCCGGCGATCATCTCGCCGACCACCTGCGGCTGGCGCAGGAATTTCTGACCAAGCCAGCCGACCACGCGGCAGACGAGGATGATCACCGCGAGCTGCAGGAAGAAATGGACGCTGAAATCGCCCGGCGTATAGCTCTTTACCGCATTGACGGCGGGCCCGTGTGCCCCAAGCACGCCGCTCAGCGCCTGCCACGCCTCGCTCAGCCAATCGTTCATCGCCATCCCCTTGCGTTTCGCGCGCCCCCCGGGGTCGCGTCCGTATCATGCGGTAGCGCATGCTACGGGTGTCAGCCCCGGTCTTATCGTGCGAATTGGGAGAGATATAGACCGAGCGGCTCAGCCGATCAGCAAACGCGCCCCGAGCGCCGCGGCGAGCGCCGGGACCATCGTCGCCGCGCCGACCTTGAGAAAACGCCAGAAGCCGACGTCCTCGCCCTCGCGGCGGATCGCCTGCAGCCACAGGATCGTCGCCAGCGACCCGGTGACCGACAGGTTCGGCCCGAGATCGACCCCGATCAGCAAGGCGTCGACGATCAACCGCGGCGGATGGACCTGCGCGACCGCGGTGCTCGCGACGAGCCCGGCGGGCAGGTTGTTCATCAGGTTGCTGGCAAAGGCGAGTACCGTTCCGGACACGGCCGCGCCCTGCGCCGGGTTCGCCGCAGCGGCCTGCAACGCCCCGGCGATGTGCCGGATCACCCCGGTCCGGTCGAGCGCCTCGACGAGCACGAACAATCCCGCGACCAGCGGCAGCACGCTCCACGACACCGAGCGCGCCAGCGCGAGCGGCGAGTGCTTGGCCAGCGCGCACACGCCGAGCATGGTCGCGAGCCCCGCGAGGCAGGTCGGCAGGCCGAGCGGCTGGTCGAGCGCCGACATGACGATCAGCAGCCCCGCGGTGGCAACGATGCCGGTCAGCGCGGCCTTGCCTGCAGGAGACAGCGGATCGCGCGCGACATCGCTGTTGCACGCCCCGGCGAGACGCTCGCGTTCGACCCAGCGTAGCAAAGCGAACGTCACCGCGATCGCCGCGACCGACGGCAGCGCGAACGCACCGAACCAGGTGCCGAGCGGTGGCATCTTGCCGCCGTACAGCACCAGATTGGCGGGATTGGAGATCGGCAGGACGAAGCTCGCCGCATTGGCGATCAGCGCGCAGGCGAACAGCAGCGGCAACGGCTCGGCCTTGGCCTTTTTCGCCGCGGCGTAGACGGCAGGGGTCAGCACGACCGCTGTCGCATCGTTCGAAAGGAAGGTCGTCGTGACGATGCCGGTCGCGTAGACCAGCACGAACAGCCGCGCCGACGATCCCCGCGCGTTGATCGCGGCGGTCGAGGCGATCCAGTCGAACAGCCCCTGCTCGCGCGCCGCCTCACTCAGCACCATCATGCCGATCAGGAACAGATAGACGTCGAGCCCCTTCGCGACCGCGCCGAGCGCCGCCGGGAACGGCATCAGCCCGAAGACGATGAGCAGCCCAGCGCCCAGCACCGCCCAGATCGCCTCGGGCAGGCGGAACGGCCGCGCGATCACTCCAGCCGTCGCGGCGGCACAGATGCCCCACGTCGCCCCTGTCGCGAGCATCACCAGCGCCTGCCATTCTTGTTGGGGCCGAGTTGCGTGCCCTCGATCCCGTGTTCGGGCCATGCGCCCAGCGTGTGGAAATCGCGACCCGGCGCATCGGGCGTTCCGCGCTTCGGAACCGAGTCGCTCGCGCGCACCAGGATCTGGATCGTGTCGCGATCTCCGCCGCTCGCCACGCTCACGTGGTGCAGGCCGGCGTCGAGCGCTAGGTCCGCGCGCCATAGCGCCGTGTCGGGGATCGGCTCCATCGCGATACTCTGCGCGTCGTCGATCATCAGCACGAGCGGCTCGGCCGCTCTACCAAAGCATTTGGCGACGATCTCGACCGGTCCCGGACGCGGCACCTGGCGCGGATCGGCGGGGCGGGTCACCATCCGGATGTCCGCGGGCGCGACGATCTGGACGAACGGCCAGTCGCTGCCGAGCCGTTTGAAGCGCCAGCTCGGTACGCGGTCGTGGATCGAGACCAATGCATAGCCCGGCCTGCCGCCATCCTCCTCAATCTGCCCGGTCGAGCGCGTCGCGCCATAGATCACGCGGCCGTCGTTGAGCAGTTCGTTGTAATGTGTGTGACCGGTGTCGACGAAGGCGACGCGCGCATCGGCGAAACTGCGCGCGATCGCTTCGCCATCGGCGGCGAGATCGCCCGCGATCGCGCGCCATGGCAGCTGCAGCGGCGCCAGCGTCTCGGCGATTACGCGATATTGCTCGAGCGTGGCGTGGTTGGCGTTGTCGCCCGGCAGGAACACGAAGTCCGCCGCCCTCCCGACCTGCGCGTTCAGTTCTGCGACGACCGCGGCAAGTCGGTCGCGGCTCTGCCAGCCATCGGCCTCGTCCATGTGGAGATCGCCGATATGGATCCAGCTGATCATCGGGGTCATTGCGCGTCGTCTCCCTCGCTGTCGCGCGCGCCCGCGCAGGCCGGACGCAACGTTCCGGCAAAGCCGATCCACAGCGCTATGCTGATCAACGCGAAGCTGCCGAGGACGTAGAAGGCGACGTGATAGCCGAGCGCCTGCGCCAGCCACCCTCCGATCGCCGGGCTGAGCGAGGCGCCGACGCCTTGCACTGTCATCACCGCGCCCTGCCCGACATTGACCCGACCAGTCCCGTTGAGCAGGCAGGCGACAAGTCCCGGCACCGCGACGCTCTGCAGCCCCGCGCCGATCCCGTCGAGCGCCTGGACCGGCCACACGCCCCACTGTTCGATGAACGTGCCCGCCAATGCGCCGCGCAGCGGCAGCGCGGCGAACGAGATCAGCATTACCAGCCAATAGCCCTTGCCCGACGCCATCCGCATCGCCGCGAGCGAGGCGACGATCATCACCGCCTGCGCGACGACGACGGTCTGCGCGACGAACAGCGCAGCGTTGCCCTTTCCCGCGCCGACCACCGCCAGGCCATACAGCGGCAGCATCGCGCCATTGCCGAGGTGGAAGCACGCCAGCGCCGCCGCCAGGATCAGCATGGGCTTGTTGCTGAGCAAGGCGCGAAGCCCCTCGGCCTTGCCGCCGCCGTCCTCCTCTCCGTCGCCCTTCCCCTCGAGACCGCGCGCCGCGCGATGATCGATCGCCGATTCGGGGATCGTCAGGACCGTGATGATCGCCAGGACGCCGAACACTGCGGCGAGATAGAAGATCGCAGGCATGCCGAAGCGATAGCCGAGATAGCCCGACAGCCCCGCGCCGATCATGTTACCGGCATGGTTCCACGCCTGGTTGCGCCCGTTCTGCGCATTGAAGCCTTTTTGCCGGACGATGCCGAGCGTCATCCCCGCGACGGCGGGACCGATCGCCGCGCCGGCGATCGCGGTCGCGACCTGGCTGACAGTGACGACCCACGCCGATTGCGACAGCAGGATCAGGAGCGACGCCACCACCGTCGCGATGCCGGTGACGATCACGACGAGCCGCTTTTTCTCGGTATGATCGATGAACGCGCCCGCCGGTGCCGTCATCAGCATGCCCGCGATCCCGCCCGCGGTCATCACCGTGCCGATCGGCCCAGCCGTCCAGCCGCGCTGCTGAAGGAAGACACCGAGGAACGGCCCGATCCCAGCCTGCATGTCGGCCATGAAAAAATTGAGCGCCTGCAGTCCGCGCTTGCCCTGGCGTTGCTCATCGGTCGGCGTGTCCTGCCTCCCCTCGCCTGCGATAGTCGTCATCGTCGGTCCCATCTCTTGCGAACCGGACGCCGCCCGGCCCGGAACTTGGATCGACGAAGCGTTAGCGCAGCCGGCAAGATCGAGCCTAAACGGCTCCATTCATTTTCGGTTCATCTTGAAAAGGGGGGCGTAGGTAAGGGCAAGCGTGTCCGCGTCACCGCCGGATCGTGCAGCCATAATTCCTACGAGCGGCCAAGGCCGTAGGGTCTACGGTTATCAAATGAGGCCGAAACCGCTTCAGCACGCTTGGCCGGCGGAATGCAGACCAACCTGGGCGCGACCTATCGCTGATGCTGGCTGGACGTAACGCGGGGTAGGCACGGCCGCGGATTTCGAGCGGAGCCGATCGGAACCGCAAGCGCGAGATCGCAGCCCCGCCGAAGCGGGACTGCGATCTCAAAGCGGTTAGGCGCCGAAAGTGCGCTGCCACCAGCCGCGACGCGGGCTGCCGGCCTCGCCCGGGTCTGGGTCGATCGCCCCCGTCTGCGGCCGGGCGTCGTCGGTCTCGGTCGCAGCGTCGCTGACCTCGGGCGGGGCCACCACCGCCGTCGGAGACTCGCTGGCGGACGGCGCTGCGCCAGGAACCGGGGCGCTGCCGACGTCGGGCTCGACGGCGGCGGCCTCGGCTATCGCGGCCTTGGGCTTGCGGGTCCGCTTGGGCTTGACGGGCGGCGTTTCCGACACCGGCACATCCATCGTCGCGCTGGTCTCGTCGGCGGGCGCGACCTCGGCCGCGATCGGCTCGGACGCCTTCTTGCGACGCGTGCGCTTGGGCTTGGCATCGGCGACGACGGCCGCATCGGCTTCGAGCGCGGTTGCTTCCGCCGGTTCGGCCGCATCTTCCGCTACCACGGCCGCTGCAGCCTTGGCCTTGGCGGGCTTGGCCTTGGGCTCGGCCTCGCGAGCCTTGGGGCGACGACGACCCTTTTTGGGCGCCTCCGCTTCGGGCTCGGCTTCGGGCGACTCGGCCGGTGCGACGGCGGGCGCCGCATCGTCGGCGGACACAGTCACGGCAGCCTCTGTCGAAACCGCTTCCGCGTCGGACACACCGGCGTCCTGCTCACCGGCGACCTGCTCGCCATCGTTGCGACGACCGCCGCGACGACCGCGACGACCACGCCGGCGACGACCCCCTTCAGCGGCGCCAGCGTCGCTGCCGTCGGCTGCGAACTCGGCCGTGGCTGCACCCTCGTCCTCGGCATCGGCACTGTCGAGCTCGAGATCGCTCGCGTCGGTCTCGCCGGCTTCGAAAGCCTCGCCCTCACCCAGCGCCTCGCCCTCGGCACCCTCACCCTCGGGACGCGCGCGACCGCGACGCCCGCGACGGCGACGGCGACGGCGCGAACCGGCCTCGTCCTCGCCAGCCACAGCCTCGCTGCGCTCACGCGGAGCACGCGGCTCGCGGGCGGCCTTGGGCTGCTCCTCTTCCTCTTCCTCGATCTCGTCTTCGATCTCGTCCTCGACGAAATCTTCCTCGATCTCCTCGATCGGCGCATCGAAGCGCGGCGTGTACGCCGGCGGCGGTCCCGAGACCTCGACCGAGACGCGCGCGCCCTCCTGCTCGCCGTCGGGCGCGATCTCGATCATCACGCCGTAGCGCTCCTCGATCTCGGCCAGCTCGCCGCGCTTGCGGTTGAGCAGGTAGAACGCCGCTTCCTGGCTGGCGCGCAGCAGCAGCTGCGACCCGCGACCCTGCGCGGCTTCATCCTCGAGCATGCGCAATGCGGCGATGCCCGACGACGACGCGGTGCGGACGAAGCCCGTCCCTTCGCAATGCGGGCACGGCCGGGTCGAGGCTTCGAGCACGCCGGTGCGCAGGCGCTGGCGGCTCATTTCCATCAGCCCGAACGACGAGATGCGGCCGATCTGGATGCGCGCGCGATCGTTCTTGAGCGCTTCCTTCATCGCCTTCTCGACCTTGCGGACGTTCGAGCCGTTGTCCATGTCGATGAAGTCGATGACGACGAGCCCGGCCATGTCGCGCAGCCGCAGCTGGCGGGCGATCTCGGCGGCAGCCTCGAGGTTGGTCGCGGTCGCGGTCTGCTCGATCGAATGCTCGCGCGTCGAACGGCCCGAGTTGATGTCGATCGACACCAGCGCTTCGGTCGGGTTGATGACGAGGTACCCGCCAGACTTGAGCTGCACCACCGGGTGGTACATCGCCGAAAGCTGCTCTTCGACGCCGGCGCGTTGGAACAGCGGCACGGGGTCGCTGTAATGCTTCACCTTGCGGGCGTGGCTCGGCATCAGGAGCTTCATGAACTCACGGGCGTGCTGATAGCCCTCGGTGCCCTCGACGATGACCTCGTCGATCTCCTTATTATAGATGTCGCGGATCGCGCGCTTCATCAGGTCGCTGTCGCCATAGACGAGCGCCGGCGCCGACGAGGTGAGCGTGGTCTCGCGGATCCCGTCCCACAGCCGGGCGAGATAATCGAAGTCGCGCTTGATTTCCTGGCGCGTGCGCTGGAGGCCTGCAGTGCGCACGATGCAGCCCATCGAGGGCGGCAACTTCATGTCGGCCATGATCGACTTCAGACGCTTGCGATCGCCCGCGTTCGAAATCTTGCGGCTGATCCCGCCGCCATGCGACGTGTTGGGCATCAGCACGCAGTAACGGCCGGCAAGCGACAAATAGGTCGTCAGCGCGGCGCCCTTGTTGCCGCGCTCTTCCTTGACGACCTGGACGAGCAGCACCTGGCGGCGCCGGATGACGTCCTGGATCTTGTAGCGATGGCGCAGCGAGGTGCGGCGCTGCTGCAGATCGTCGGCGGCATCGTCCGAAGCAGACCGCTTGCGGCGCCGGCCACGGCCTTCGCCACCGCGCGCTTCGCCCTCGGCGACGACTTCGACGTCGGGCTCGTGCCCGCCGTCATCGTCAAAGCGCTCGATCGAGGCTTCGTCCACGTCCGAATCGCGCTCGAAGCCGTCGTCTTCGTGCTCGTCGTCATGGAGATCGTCTTCGGCGTCCTGCTGGGCGCGCAATGCAGCTTCTTCAGCGGCATGCTCGGCCTCTTCGCGCAGGAGCGCGTCGCGATCTTCCTTGGGGATCTGGTAATAATCGGGATGGATCTCGCTGAAGGCGAGGAAGCCATGGCGGTTGCCGCCGTAATCGATGAATGCGGCCTGCAGCGACGGCTCGACGCGCGTCACCTTGGCCAGATAGATATTTCCCTTGAGCTGCTTGCGCTCGGCACTCTCGAAATCAAACTCTTCGATTCGGTTTCCCTTGACGACAGCAACGCGGGTTTCCTCCCGGTGCCGTGCGTCGATCAGCATACGCGTGGTCATGTAATATTCTCCGGTCGCGCGGCGCAGGGGCCAGGGGCGCTGAGCGCCGTGGCGCTGGTCGCGCGCGATGTATGAAAGGGCTCGTCCCGGCGAAAAGGTCGCCTGGTTCGCCGCCCTGGGTGGGTACGAAAACTGCCTCTGCTCGCACTGCACGCTCCGCCTTCCGGCCTGGAACACCCCGCGCGCCCGCAATCCCGCCGGCAAGAGCCGGGCGGAGCGAGGGACGGGATAAATGCAGCATGCGAACGTCAACCTGGATGGGCCGCGCCAAAGGATTTGGGTCGGCCAAGTGGCCCTGAACGCTGCCTGAACCAGGCAGTGATCGGAGTACTGTCTAGTGCGTAGCATTCCCCGTCGCGCACAGCAACTGGCAGGTTTTTGCCGCGCCCCGGCAAAACTATGCCTACCCCGGCATTAACCGCGCCCGGCAAGGCGGCTTTGCGACATCGCCCGCTACGCCAAGGACATGACCGCAGCCCCCGCTCCCATCGACCGCCACGCCACCGCCGGCCGGCTAACGCCTTTTCGCTTTACCGCTCCGGCGATCCGGCTGCATTACAGGGCAGTGTCGTTCCTCCTCGCATTGCTGGCCTGCTGGTTCGCCGGCGCCCCCGGCTGGGCGGCGTCGATCGAGCGCGTCGAGGTGAAGCACGATCGGATCGTGCTGCGTTTCGATCAACCGATCGGCGATGCCTCGAGCTTCCTTCTCGGACAGCCGCAGCGGATCGCGCTCGACCTAAAGGGCGCTCGCGCGGGCGGGGAATTGACGAGTGGCGGGGCGATCTCGGCGATGCGGCTCGCGCCGCGCGGCACCAACGGCGTGCGGATCGTGTTCGATCTCACGCGCCCGACCCTGATCACCGAGGGGCGGTTCGGCCACGAGGGGCGCGAGTTGACGCTCGAATTGCGCACCGTCGACGATGCAGCCTTCGCCCGTGCCGCGGGAGAGCGGCGAATGCGCTTCCTGCCGCCGTTCAATATCGGCGCCGTCCAGGCGGTCGATACGCGCGCCTACCAAGTCACCGTGCCGATCCCCCCCGCGCGGCGCAGCGCCGGGCTGCCGCGGATCTATGGCGACGACGACAGCCGTCCCTTGGTGGTGATCGACGCCGGGCATGGCGGGGTCGATCCCGGTGCGATCTCGCCGATCGACGGACGGCGCGAGAAGGACGTGACACTCAAGATCGCCAAGGCGATCCGCGACGAACTGCTCCGGTCTGGCCGCGTGCGGGTGGCGCTGACGCGCGACGACGACCGGTTCCTGGTCCTGCAGGAACGCTTCGGCATCGCCCGGCGGCTGCGCGGCGACCTGTTCATCTCGATCCATTGCGACAGCGTCGGTTCGGGTAATGCCAGCGGCGCGTCGGTCTACACGCTGTCCGAAGTCGCCTCCGACAAGGAATCGGCGCGGCTCGCGGCGCGCGAGAACAAGGCCGACATCATCGCCGGCGTCAACCTCGCCTCGACCTCGGCCGACATCTCGTCGATCCTGATCGACCTGACGCAGCGCGAGACGATGAACGCCTCTGCAAGCTTCGCCCGCCTGCTTGGCCGCGAGGCGCAGCCGCTGATGCCGCTCAAGCCCAACTTCCACCGCATGGCATCATTGATGGTGCTCAAGGCGCCCGACATGCCCTCGATCCTGTTCGAGACGGGCTATATCTCGAACCCGCACGACGCCGATTTCATCGACAGCGCCGACGGCCGCCACCGGATCGCGCAGAGCATCGAGCGCGCGGTCGAGGTCCATTTCGCCCGGCGGATGGCGTCGCGCGACTGAAACCCCTCCCCGGACAGGCGAGGGACAAGGCTGGCAAGCCTAGAGAATCTTGCTAGAGCCTCACCCCGATATGGCCGAACCCGAAAACAGCGTGAATTTCCGTATCCGTCGCGAGATCGACGGGTTCGCCGGCACCGTCCAGCGTGTCTGGGGCCGCTGGTGGGTCAAGACGCTCGCCGCGCTCGGCCTGCTCGGCTTGGTCGGCGCGACGGTCTTCTACTTCGCCTTCGCCGCCGGGCTGCCGTCGGTCGACAAGTTGCGCACCTATGAGCCGCCGCTGCCGACCAACGTCCGCGACGTCGACGGCATGCCGATCCATTCCTATGCGCGCGAGCGCCGCGTCGAACTCAGCTATGCCGAATATCCGCCGCTGCTGGTGCGCGCCTTCCTCGCCGCCGAAGACAAGAACTTCTTCGAGCATCACGGCGTCGACTATCTCGGCATCGCCAGCGCGGCGATCAACAATCTGACCAGCCACAAGCGCCCGGCCGGCGCTTCGACGATCACGCAGCAGGTCGCCAAGAACCTGCTGATCGGCAACGAGACGAGCTACGCGCGGAAAATCAAGGAGGCGATCCTCGCCTATCGGATCGAGGACACGCTGACCAAGCCGCAGATCCTCGAACTCTACCTTAACCAGATCGCGCTCGGCCGCAACGCATTCGGCGTCGAGGCGGCGAGCTATGCCTATTTCGGCAAGGACCTGACGCAGCTCGATCTCGCGCAGATGGCGTATCTCGCGATCCTGCCCAAGGGCCCGTCGAACTACGACCCCGTCCGCCATCCCGATCGCGCGCTCGTCCGCCGCGCCTATGTGCTGCGCGAGATGCTCAAGAACGGCTTCATCACCCAGGCGCAGCACGACCAGGCAAGCGCCGAGCCGCTCGGCACAGTCCCGCGCCAGACGCCCAAGACCGAGACCGCAGGCTCAGGCTATTTCGTCGAGGAAGTTCGCCGCCAGCTGATCGACAAGTTCGGCGAGGACGAGCGCGCCGGGCCATATAGCGTCTATTCGGGTGGCCTCTGGGTGCGCACCTCGCTCGACGAGAAGATGCAGGACTATGCGCAAACCGCTTTGCGCCAGGGGCTGCTGCGCTTCGACCAGGGGCGCGGCTGGTCGGGGCCGATCGGCCATGCCGAGATCACCGGCGAGAATTGGCAGAGTGCGCTGCTCAACACCAATATCGGGCTCGACTATGACGATTGGCGCGCGGCGATCGTCATCGCGCGCGACGAGGGCGCGGCGCAGCTCGGTTTCGCGGACGGCAGCACCGGCACCCTCCCCCGCTATGCCGCGCAGATGCCGGTGCGCGGCGGGGGCGGAACGGCATTCGCCAAGATGGTCCCCGGCGACATCATCGCGGTCGCGCCCGCCGGCAGCGAATTCGCGCTGCGCACGGTACCCAAGATCTCGGGCGCGTTCGTCGTCGAGCAGCCGCAGACCGGCCGTGTGCTGGCTATGCAGGGCGGGTTCGACTTCCGCGTCCAGGCGTTCAACCGCGCGACGCAGGCGATGCGCCAACCTGGGTCGACGATCAAGCCGATCGTCTATGCCGCAGCGCTCGAGGGCGGGATGACCCCCGCCTCGATCATCGTCGACGGTCCGTTCTGCGTCTACCAGGGCGCGCGGCTCGGGCAGAAATGCTTCAAGAATTTCGGCGGCGTCGGCGGATCGGGCGCACACACGATGCGCTGGGGCGTCGAACAGTCGCGCAATTTGATGACGGTGCGCGCCGCGGCGACCACGGGCATGCCGCACGTCGTGTCGCTGATGGACCGGATCGGCGTCGGCAAATATCCGCCCTACCTCTCCTTCGCGCTCGGCGCGGGCGAGACGACGGTGTCGCGGATGGTCAACGCCTATGCGATCCTCGCCAACCAGGGGCGCTCGCACCCCTCCTCGCTGATCGACTTCGTCCAGGACCGCCACGGCAAGGTCGTCTGGCCCGAGAATTGGCACGCCTGCGACCGCTGCAACGCGCCCGACTGGAACGGCAAGCCGATGCCGCGCCCGGTCGCCGGCGGCAAGCAGATCGTCGATGCGATGAGCGCGTACCAGATGATCCACATCGCCGAGGGCGTGATCCAGCGCGGCACGGCGACGGTGCTGCGCGATCTCGACCGGCCGATGTTCGGCAAGACCGGCACCAATACCGGGCCGACCGACGTATGGTTCATCGGTGGCACGCCGCAGATGATCGGCGGGCTGTATATCGGCTACGACACGCCGCATTCGCTCGGCGGCGGCGCGCAGGGGGGCACGCTCGCCGCGCCGATCTTCAAGGCGTTCGCGGTGAAAGCCTATGAGGGGATGGACAAGCTTCCGTTCCGCGCGCCCGCCGGGATCCGCATGGTGCGGATCGACCGCCAGGGCGGCAAGCCGGTGTTCGGCACCTGGCCAAGCGACGACCCCAAGGCCTCGGTGATCTGGGAAGCGTTCAAGCCCGAGAGCGAGCCGCGCCGCGTGATCCATCGCGGTACGATCGTGCCCGATCCCGCGGCGGCGGCGACTGCTGCGGCAGCCGCTGCGGCCCGCGCGCGAGCGGCGACGCAGGCGCAGAGCGAGGCGCGCAAGGACAGCGACTTCTTGCAAAAGCAGGGCGGCATCTACTAGCCATGTCCGTCGCCCCGGCGCAGGCCGGGGCCTCTACGTTGTTGCGCGACAACGGCCGACACACGATCTATCAAGCGGCCCCGGCCTTCGCCGGGGCGACGAATTCAAGTCTGGAGTAACCCCATGCGCGCTGAAGCGCAGGCTCATATCGATTCGATCAAGGACTCGCTCGCGCTGCTCCGCCGCTTCCTCGACTGGGACCGCGCGCTGCGCCGGCTCGACGAGCTCAACGCGCGCGTCGAGGATCAGGCGCTGTGGAACGATCCCAAGGCCGCCCAGGTCGTGATGCGCGAACGTCGCCGGCTCGACGAGGCGATCACCGCGACGCGCGCGATCCAGAGCGAGCTCGACGACACCGCCGAACTGATCGAGATGGCCGAGGCCGAGGGCGACACGGCGATGGAGAGCGAAGGCGTCGCCGCGCTCGCCGATCTCGCGCGCCGTGCCGAGAGCGACAAGATCAAGGCGCTGCTGGCCGGCGAGGCCGATGGCAACGACACCTATATCGAGGTTAATGCCGGTGCCGGCGGGACCGAGAGCCAGGATTGGGCGGGCATGCTCAGCCGGATGTATTCGCGCTGGGGCGAGCGCCACGGCCTCAAGGTCGAGCTGATCGATCAGCATTCGGGCGAACAGGCCGGGATCAAGTCCGCCACGCTGCTGCTCAAGGGCGAGAATGCCTATGGCTATGCCAAGACCGAGAGCGGCGTCCACCGCCTGGTGCGCATCAGCCCGTACGACAGCGCCGCACGCCGCCACACGTCGTTCGCGAGCGTCTGGGTCTATCCGGTCGTCGACGACAATATCGAGGTCGAATATAACGAGAGCGACCTGCGCATCGACACCTATCGCGCGTCGGGTGCGGGCGGTCAGCACATCAACACGACCGATTCGGCGGTGCGCATCACGCACATCCCGACCGGCATCGTCGTCCAGTGTCAGAACCAGCGCAGCCAGCACAAGAACAAGGCCGAGGCCTATAATCAGCTCCGCGCGCGCCTGTACGAGCGCGAGCTCGCGATTCGCGAGGCAGCAGCCAATGCCGAAAATGCCGGCAAGACCGACATCGGCTGGGGTCACCAGATCCGCTCCTACGTGCTCCAGCCGTACCAGATGGTGAAGGACCTGCGCACCGGCGTCACTTCGTCGAGCCCGTCCGACGTGCTCGACGGTGATCTCGAGGCGTTCATGGCAGCCGCGTTGTCGCAGCGCGTGACCGGCGAGACGGTCGAGGTCGAGGACGTCGAATAATGCGCGCCGCCCGCTTCTCCCTGACCCCGGCGAGAAGGGGTAAGGCCGCACTGGCGGGGCTCGCGCTCCTTCTGCTGGGCGCGTGCGATGGCGGTCAGCCGCGCATTCCCGATCATAGCGACAAGGTCGGCCCCTTCCCCGCCGCCGACCGGCCGGTCGCGGCGATCGTCTCGGCGCGCTGGTCGACCGAGGAGGATCGCGATCGGCTCAACGAGGCGGGTGACGTGATGGCCAAGGCCGGGATCAAGCCCGGCATGACCGTCGCCGATATCGGCGCGGGCGAGGGCTATTACACGATCCGCCTTGCCAACCGCGTTGGCAAGGAGGGACGTGTGCTTGCCGAGGACATCGTCGCCGAGGTGCGCGATGCGCTCGCGCTGCGCGTCGCGCGCGAGCATCTCGAAACGGTCAGCGTCCGGCTCGGCACGCCGTCGGATCCGCGGCTGCCGCCGGCGAGCTTCGACCGCATCCTGATGGTGCACATGTACCACGAGATCGCGCAGCCCTACGAATTCCTGTGGCGGATGCGCCCTTCGCTCAAGCCCGACGGGCTCGCGATCGTCGTCGACGCCAACCGCCCGACGCAGAACCACGGCACCCCGCCCGCTCTGCTCAAATGCGAGTTCGCCGCGGTCGGCTATAGCGAGGTCGCGACCTACGACATGCCTTCGGCCGGCGGCTATCTCACCGCCTTCCGGGCAACCGGCCCACGCCCCGACCCGAGCGCGATCAAGGCGTGCCGGCTGCACGGCGCGTCATAGCAGTCCGCGCGCGCGAAAGCTCGAATAGCTGTCCGCGGCGATCACCAGATGGTCGAACAGAACGACGTCGATGAACTGGAGCGCCTGCGCCACGCGGCGAGTCAGCCGGTAATCGGCGTCGCTCGGGGTCGGATCGCCGCTCGGATGGTTGTGCGCCAGCACCGCCAGCGCGCAGTCGAGCGCCAGCGCATCGGCGACGATGGCGCGCAGCGGGATCGCTACGGCGTCGATCGATCCGGCGCTCAGCTCGCGCATCCCGAGAAGCCGCCATTTCGGATCGAAATAGCCCACCATCGCCACTTCGCGCGCGACCGCCGCGATCGGGCGGAACAGGGCTAGCACGGCTTCGGGCAGGTCAAGCGGCCCGGCAGCAGCCAGATCGCCAAGATCGTGAGAAACCCCGGATAGCATGGCCCCGTCTGTGCGATCGCTCCCCACTCGGCCAGACAAAGCGCCTCCGGAACGGCGCAATGGTTGGCGTCGCCGCCGCCGCGCGCTAGACCGCACGCATGCAAGCCTATCTCGACCTGATGCGCCGCGTGCTCGACCACGGCACCCCCCAGATGGACCGCACCGGTACCGGCACGCTCTCGGTGTTCGGCCACCAGATGCGCTTCGACCTGGCCGACGGTTTCCCGCTGCTCACCACCAAGAAGCTGCACCTGCGCTCGATCGTGATCGAATTGCTGTGGTTCCTGCGCGGCGACACCAATGTCGAGTGGCTGCGCGAGCGGAAAGTCAGCATCTGGGACGAATGGGCCGACGAGAAGGGCGATCTCGGCCCGGTGTACGGCAAGCAATGGCGCGACTGGGAGACGGCCGACGGCCGCCATATCGACCAGATCGCCGAACTGATCGAGCAGATCAGGACCAACCCCGCCTCGCGCCGCCAGATCGTCAGCGCGTGGAACCCGGGCGATCTCCACGCGATGGCGCTCGCGCCGTGCCATTGCCTGTTCCAGACGCATGTCGCCAACGGCAAACTCTCGCTCCAGCTCTACCAGCGCAGCGCCGACATCTTTCTCGGCGTGCCGTTCAACATCGCGAGCTATGCGCTGCTGACGATGCTGCTGGCGCAGCAATGCGGCCTCGAGCCCGGTGAATTCATCTGGACCGGCGGCGATTGCCATTTATATTCCAACCACCTGGATCAAGCGCGCGAACAGCTGACAAGAACACCCGGCGCGCTTCCCCGGCTGGAAATCCTGCGCAAGGCGGAGGCGATCGACGGGTATGCGTATGAGGATTTCGCCCTCCACGACTATGTCGCCCAGCCGCACATCAAGGCGCCTGTCGCGGTCTAGCCTCGCCGGACTGGCGCTGCTCGCGACCCCGGCGTGGGGCGACCCGGGCGCGCTGGTCCTGCGGCAGGTCAGGCCATCGCTAGCCGACCCGGCGGTCCGCCAGTTCGACGAGCCGAGCGTCGCGATCACCGCCAAGGCGATGCCGGCCGACGCGCCGCTGGTCGTCTTTCTGCCCGGCACCGGGGGTAAGCCCGAAAATGCGCTGCCCGCGCTGCGGGTCGCCGCGCAGCAGGGCTATCGCGTCCTCGGGCTCGAATATGACGATGACCCCGCCGTGGTGCAGGTCTGCCCGCGCGATCCCGACCCGGCCTGTTCGGCCGACTTTCGCGAGATGCGGCTGACCGGCGGCGGTCGCTCGACCACGGTCGCCAACCCGACCGCCGAGGCGATCGTCCCGCGCCTCGTCGCCGCGCTGCGGCTGCTGGCGAAGGTCGCGCCCGACGAAGGCTGGGGGCGCTATCTCGACAGCGATCAGCCGCGCTGGAGCGAGATCCTGGTCTCCGGCCTGTCGCAGGGTGCGGGGATGGCCGCCTATATCGCCAAGCAGCACGCCGTTCGGCGCGTCGTCCTGTTCTCCAGCCCATGGGATTTCACCGGCCCCGAACGACGCCCTGCCCCCTGGCTCTATCCAACCGGAGCGACTCCGGTCGAGCGCTGGTACGCCGAATATAACACGCGCGAAAACACCGTGCCGCTGATCCGGGCCGCTTATGCCGCGCTGAAGATCCCGCGCGACCATATCCGCGTCTTCGCGCTCGATCTGCCGGCCGGGCGACAGTTCAACGGGCCCAATCCGTATCACGGCATCACGATCCACGACCTTCGCTACACGCCCGACTGGCAGGCGATGTTCGGCAAGGGCATTGACGCCCCCTAGCCGAGCGACGGAACCGTGCGGCCTCGCGCGCGCTTAGCCCCTGACGTCAACCTCAGGGGCCGATCATGGACATCACGCAGCTCATCCTCGACGAACACGGCCAGCAGCGCGCGCTGTTCGCGCAGATCGAACAGATCGATCCCAAGGATACCGGCGCGCTCTCCGCCCTGTGGAACCGCCTCCACGCGCTGCTCGATTCGCATGCCGAGGCCGAGGAACGCTATTTTTATCCGCGCCTGATGCAGATCGGCGAAGGCGGCAACGACGCCGATTCGGCCGCCGAGGAAACTGAAGACGCAATTGAGGACCATAACGACATCCGCGACACCGCCGCCGCCGTCGACAAGGAAGAGGTCGGCAGCAAGGCGTGGTTCGAGGCGCTCGGCGAATGCAACAAGGCAAACAGCGATCACATGGCGGAAGAGGAACGCCAGGGCCTGACCGATTTCCGGCTCAATGCAACGCTGCAGGAACGCCACGACCTCGGCGTCAAGTTCGCGACCTTCGAGGCCGAGCATCTGACCGGCGTCAAGCCGGTCGACAAGGATCCGAAGAAGTGGGTCAAGGACCACGCGCCCGACTGAGGCTCTCGCCATCGCGGCGCTGCGCGGGCATGACGGCGGGATGATCACGCTGTATCTCGCGCGCGCCGACAACGGCGTCATCGGTGCCGACGGCAAATTGCCCTGGCATCTCCCCGCCGATCTCAAGCGCTTCAAGGCGCTGACGATGGGCAAGCCGATGGTGATGGGGCGCAAGACCTTCGAGAGCTTCCCGGCGCCGCTGCCCGGCCGCCGTCACATCGTGCTGACGCGCGATCCGGCCTGGTCCGCGCAAGGTGCCGAGGTGGCGCATTCGGTCGATGCGGCGCTCGCACTGGCAGGCGATGGCGACGTGGCGGTCATCGGCGGCGCCGAGATTTTCGCGCTGTTGCTACCGCTCGCCGACCGGGTCGAACTGACCGAGGTGCATCTCAGCCCCGCTGGCGACGCGCTGGTCCCACCTTTTCTCGGCTGGCGCGAATCAGCCCGCGAGCCGCATCCGGCCGACGGCGACCGCCCGGCCTACGCCTTCGTGACGCTCGTGCGCGGCTGACCGACCCCGGCTTGTCGCCGTATCGCCGATCCCGCATACCCATGATTGACCGGACGGAGACAGTCCGGCGCAAATGGGAGAACGATGATGCGCAGGGTCCTTGCCGGCATTGCAGTGCTGATCCTCTTGGCGGGGATCGCCTTCTTCGCGCTGGCGCCCGGGATCGTCGAGCGGTCGATGAACAAGGTCGAACCCGTCGCGCTCCGCATCACGCCACGCGCCCACGCGCTGCACGCGATGCTGCAGGTCGCCGACATGCATGCCGACACCTTGCTGTGGCAGCGCAGCCTGCTCAAGCGCGCCGACCGCGGGCAGATCGACCTGCCGCGCCTGCTCGCGGGCAATTATGCGCTGCAGATCTTCTCGTCGGTGACCAAGACGCCGAAGGGCCAGAATTACGACGCCAACGGCGCCGACAGCGACAATATCACCGCGCTCGCGATAGCCGACCTGCAGCCGCCGCGGACCTGGGGCTCGCTGCTCCAACGCTCGCTCTGGCACGCGCAGAAGCTCGATCGCTATGCCGCCGCCTCGAAGGGGCAGCTCCGTGTGATCCGCTCCCCCGCCGATCTTGATCGCCTCCTCGCCGACCGGGCGCGCGGCGCGAAGGTCGTCGGCGGCATGCTGTCGATCGAGGGATTGCAGGATCTCGAAGGCAAGCTCGCCAATCTCGACTCGCTCCACGCCGCGGGCTTCCGCATGGCGGGCCTCGCGCATTTCTTCGACAACGAGGTCGCTGGATCGATGCACGGCGAGGCTAAAAGCGGCCTCACCCCGCTCGGACGGCAAGTGATACGGCGGATGGAGGCGCTCGGCATGATCGTCGATGTCGCGCATTCGAGCCACGCGACGATCGCCGAGGTCATCGCGATGGCGCGCCGCCCGATCGTCGCGAGCCATGGCGGCGTGCAGGCGACGTGCAAGGTCAACCGCAACCTGACCGACGACGAGATCCGCGGCATCGCGCGGACCGGCGGCGTGATCGGCATCGGCTATTGGGATGCCGCGATCTGCTCGACCAGCCCGGCGGCGGCGGCGAACGCAATCGCCCACGTCCGCGATGTGGCCGGAATCGACCATGTCGGGCTCGGCTCCGATTTCGACGGCGCGGTGACGACCGGATTCGACGCGAGCCAGCTTGCCGCGGTGACGCAGGCGCTGCTCGATCGCGGCTTCAGCGATGCCGATGTGGCCAAGGTGATGGGCGGCAACGTGCTGCGCGTGCTGCGCGCCGGGATCGCGCCCGCCCCCTAGCGCGCGCGCAAACCCGACCGTATAGCCGATGCCATGCAGCGGCTCGACGGCGGCTCGGCGGTTCCGGCGGCGATGCGCGGCGGGATCGTCGCGCTCGGCAATTTCGATGGATTTCACCTGGGCCATCAGGCCGTGGTCGGTCGTGCCGTTGCGCGCGCGCGCGCCGAGCGGCGGCCCGCGCTGGTCGCGACCTTCGATCCGCATCCGGTGCGGCATTTCCAGCCCGGCAGCGAACCCTTCCGCCTGACCACGCTCGACCAGCGCGAGCGCCTGTTCGCCGCAGCGGGCGCCGATGCGATGATCGTCTTCCCGTTCGACGCAGCGCTCGCCGCCTTGACCGCGCGCGAATTCGTCGCCGATCGGCTGATCGACAAGATCGGCGTCGGCGGCGTGGTGACGGGGGACGATTTCACCTTCGGCAAGGCCAAGAGCGGCAATGTCGCGGTGCTTGCGGCGCTCGGCATCGAGCACGGTTTTGCGGTCGAGACCGTCGGCGCGGTGGCGCTCGACGGGGTGGCGGTCTCTTCGAGCCGGATCCGCGACTTGCTCAAGGCCGGGGATCCGCGGGGTGCGGCGCAGTTGCTGACGCGGCCTTTCACCGTGGCGGGCACGGTGCAGCATGGCGACAAGCTCGGCCGCACGATCGGCTATCCGACCGCGAATCTCGACATGGGAAAATATCTGCGCCCGGCCTACGGCATCTATGCGGTGCGCGGGCGGCTGGCCGACGGGCGCGTGCTCGACGGTGCCGCCAATCTCGGGATCCGCCCGAGCTTCAACCCGCCCAAGGAGTTGCTCGAACCCTATTTCTTCGATTTCTCGGAAGACCTGTATGGCCAGCCGATCGAGGTCGAACTGATCGAGTATCTGCGACCCGAGGCAAAGTTCGATTCGCTCGAGGCGCTGACCGCACAGATGGATGCGGATTGCACGCGCGCGCGTGCCATTCTGGCGGCCGAGCCGCGATAGATCGACGGTTCGGGCAGCCGGGCACAGCGCAGCCAGCGCAAACAAAAGGGGCCGGCATTGCTGCCGACCCCTGTCGCCGGACCTCGATCCGCTCGGCGGGTTCCGAGAAACCCGCCCGCGCCATCCGGTTTCGGCGGCTCGCGCCACCTGCGCCGCGAGCGACGCCAGGCTTTGCGTTCGGTCGCCAGGAGCGGGCCGGTTCTCGCGAACCGTGGTGCCCGTCCTCCTGGTGGCCAGCACAGCGATTGAGGTGAGTCGATCGCAATGCTTTCGGCATCTTTCGTCGCGGCCGCTCGCCCCCGTGAAGGCGCCTGCCTCTCCGTCCGACACCAGCGTCGCGTCGCGGCGTTCCAGAGAACGGCCGCTGCTCGACGCCTTGGAAGCGCATCTCCGGCATTCCTTGGGGCCGTGCTTGCGCGCGGGACCGCTGGTTCGCCATCGCCATGCTTCCGCCGCAGACTCGACCTGGTTTCCCGAAGGCACCATGATCGGTTTCGCGACATAAGCAGCTGACGTCTCGGCAGTTTCCTGTCTTGCCATCGCTTGCTTACAGTCGTGATGCTCGCCCGACTTGCGAGTCGCACCAAGCTCGAAACATTGTGTGACTCCCTGTGAATAATGTGGATATCGGGGACAGATTGGGGCTAGTCGACCTATATAAGGAACTGCTGCTTTCCTGAACGCAAGGTTGTTTTCAGGTTCATGCAACATGCGTACAAGCCCGGATGTTACTGCTGTGAAAGTACTTCATAGCAGACCACACCATTCGGGAGTTTTATCAATGCGTACCGTGATCCTCGCGCTCAGCGCCGCCGCCGTTACCATCCCCGCGACGATGGTCGCCCCCGCGACGCACGCCGAAGCGCGCGAGCGCCATCACTATCAGCCGCGCGTCTATGAGGGTCGCGACGGGCGCCGCTATTGCCGCCATTCGGACGGCACGACCGGCCTGCTCGTCGGCGGCGTCGGCGGCGCGCTGCTCGGCAATTCGATCGCGGGCCGCGGCGACAAGACGCTCGGCACCGTGCTCGGCGGCGTCGCCGGCGCGTTTGGCGGCCGCGCGATCGATCGCGCGAGCACGGCGGACCGCCGCTGCAACTAAGCCGCCGCATAGGGCGTATAGAGCGGGCGCGGATCGGCAACGGTCCGCGCCTCATCTTTTGGAGAAGACCCCATGACGACTCGCAGCGGATCGGCCAGCTATGTTGGCCTTGGCAAGGACGGCAAAGGCCATGTCTCGACGCAATCGGGCGTGCTGTCCGACACGCAATACGGCTTCAGCAGCCGCTTCGAAGAGGGCGCGGGCACCAACCCCGAGGAACTGATCGCCGCCGCGCATGCGAGCTGCTTCACGATGGCGCTGAGCTTCGCACTCGCTGGCGCAGGGTTCAGCGACGGCAAGCTCGAGACGACCGCCAAGGTCACGATCGAAAAGGACGGCGACGGTTTCACCATCACCAAGTCCGCGCTCGACCTCAAGGCGACGATCGACGGCATCTCGCCCGAGCAATTCGAGACGATCGCGCTCGATGCAAAAGAAAATTGCCCGGTGTCGAAAGTGTTGAACGCCGAAGTGACGCTTACCCACAGTCTCAACGGCTAATCGCTTGCGGGGGCGTGAACGGACCGTAGTTTTCCGTTCACGCAACCTCTGCCTGTGCGCACCGTTCTACCTGTAATCCAGCAGGGATTACCCCAAGGAGCATTTCACATGCGCACGTTTTTTCTCGTCGCCGCCCTGGCCGCGACGTCGCTTTCGGCCCTCCCCGCTACGGCGCAGGATTATCGCGGCGACCAGCAGGATCAGCGCGGCGACCGTCGCGATGGCCCCGGCGATCAACGCGGCGGCCCTGACGGGCAACGCGGCCCCGGAGATCATAATCGCGGCCCGGGCGGCCCTGGCGGTCCGGGAGGCCCCGGCGATCATCGCGGCCCCAGCGGCCCGGGCGATCGCCGCGACTATCGGCAGGACGCACGTCAGCGCAACTGGCAGCAATATCGCAGCTATGACTACAACCGCTACGAGCCCGGCCAGCGTACCTATTTCGCCGACCGTTACTATCGCGACGGCAGCTATTACCAGCCGCGCCGCCTGGGTCGCAACGACCGCATCTATCGCGGCAGCGACAACCGCTATTACTGCCGCCGCAGCGACGGCACGACGGGGCTGATCATCGGCGGTCTGGCGGGCGGCCTGCTTGGCAATTCGCTCGCCAGCGGCGGATCGCGTACGCTCGGGACGTTGATCGGCGGTGGTGCGGGTGCGCTGCTCGGTCAGTCGATCGACCGTGGCCAGGTGCAGTGCCGCTAAGCGCGACACGTGTCTGAACGCAGGGCCCGGCGCGAAAGCGTCGGGCCTTTCGGCGTCAGAGCAGGCCGCCGCCGAGGATCAGGCGGATGACCGCGACGACGATCACGAACAGGTTGAAGTTGCGCCCGGACTTGTATCCGGACAGCGTTCCGAGCGCCGCGCCGACCACCGCGATCGGAATCGCCAGATAATTGGCGAGGCCGAAGAACGGGATCAGCCCGACCAGCGCCACCGGCAAGGCGATGAGCCCGGCCAGGATCGAAATGAGATTGACGATGAGTCCCATATCCGGACCATGCGCAAGATATCGCGCGTGCGCAAGCGGTCGCCGCGCGGCTATACTATCCCCAATCGAATCTTAACGCTGCTGGTGCATGCCGTGGCGTGGGTCTGGAGCTTCAAGTCGATGGGTCGTGCGCGTGTCTTGCTGAGCGTTGTGGTGCTTCCGCTGGCCTTGCTGGCGTGCGGCAAGCGCGACGGCGAGCGCGATCTCGACACGCTCGACAACGAACTGGTCGATGCGGGCGCGGGCGCGCCCAACAGCAGCGACCCGGCGATGACCGCTGCTTTGCACGACCAGATCATGGTCGATCCCGCGCTCGCGCAGCATTCGAACGCGAACAGCGTCCGCCCGCCGGCGCAACCCTATTCGGGCGGCGTACCGCCGGTGACGATCGCGCAGAGCGCGGGCGCTGCGCCGGGGGCGGATGGAACCGCCGGCACCGCGACCAGCCAGCGCGCGCGGCAAGCGCCGGCCCCGACCTCGAAGAATTGCCCGAATTGCGAGGCGGCGCGGTCTTCGCTGACGCTGGGCGCGTTGGCGGCCAACCAGGGCGACAAGCGCAGCAGCGCATGCGCCGGTGCGCTGCGCTACTCCGCCGCCTGGGCCAACCGCGTGCCGGTCGATGTCCCGCTCTATCCCGGCGCACGCGTCGTCGAGGCGGCGGGCGTCGCGAGCCCGCCGTGCAACCTGCGCGCGGTGAGCTTCGCCACCAATGCACCGCTCAAGACGGTGATCGACTGGTATTATACGCGCGTCACCAACAGCGGCTTCACCGCCGAGCATCAGTCGGACGGCGCCGAGCACACGCTCGGCGGAACGCGGCAGCGCGATGGCGGGGCGTATGTGCTGTTTTTGACGAGCCGCCGCGACGGCGGGACCGATGTCGACATGGTGGCGAACAGCGGACGCTAGGCGCGGTTTCGAAGCCGCGCAAATTCCTCCCCCGGGAACCGGGGGAGGTGGCAGCCGCAGGCTGACGGAGGGGGCCGCCACACGCGCCGCGCTCGCGGAGCGGCCCCCTCCACCGTTCGCTGAATGCCCACGGCCCCCCTCCCCGCCGAGGCGGGGGAGGATTGCGCGCGCTCTCCGCAGCGCTTTTGCACGCGAGGTTCTCATTGCGCGCGATTCACGCTAACGGACGCAGCATGTATCACTTGATCTTAGTCATGGCGGGCGGCGCGCTCGGTTCCGCCGCGCGTTTCCTCGTCGGACGCGCCACGCTCGCCCGCTTCGGTCCCGATTATCCCTATGGCACGCTGACGGTGAATCTCGTCGGCGGTTTCGCGATGGGGCTGCTCGTTGGGATCCTTGCCCGGCACACGGCCAGCGAGACCTGGCGCGTGCTGCTCGGTGTCGGCGTCCTCGGCGGCTTCACCACCTTCTCCTCCTTCTCGCTCGACGTCGTGACGCTGGTCGAACGCGGCGATCTCGCGACCGCGCTCGGCTATACGCTGCTCTCGGTGGTCGGCGCGATCCTGGCGGTGTTCCTCGGCCTTTCGCTGACGCGGGTGGCGGCATGAGCAAGGCTCCCCCCACCACCGCCACGACCAAGGCGACCTCAGACGTCCGCCAGTTCAACGTCGGCGCCGATGACGACGGCATCCGGCTCGATCGCTGGTTCAAGCGGCATCTGCCCGACACCAGTTTCACGACCGTCGCCAAATGGGCGCGAACCGGGCAGCTGCGCATCGACGGCGCGCGCGCCAAGCCGGGCGACCATGTCGTCGCCGGGCAATCGATCCGCGTCCCCCCGGCCGAGCCGGTCCGCATCGATGCCCCCGTCAAGCGCGAACGCCCGCCGCTCAGCGACGACGAGATCGCCTTCGCGCGCGAAATGGTCATCCACCGCGACGCGCAGGTGATCGTGCTCAACAAGCCGCCCGGCCTCGCGACGCAGGGCGGCACCAAGACGATCGAGCATGTCGATGGCCTGCTCGACGCGCTGCAGGACGATCTCGAGGGGCGCCCCAAGCTCGTCCACCGGCTCGACAAGGACACATCGGGCGCGCTCGTCATCGCGCGCACCGCGCGCGCGGCGGGCTTCCTGTCGAAATCCTTCTCGTCGCGCACCGCGCGGAAAACCTATTGGGCGCTCGTCGTCGGCGTGCCCTCGATCGAGGACGGTACGATCGAGCTGCCGATCGGCAAGCAGCCCGGCTCGGGCGGCGAGAAGATGCATGTCGACGAGAAGGAGGGCAGCCCGGCGCGCACGCGCTACCGCGTGATCGAGATGGCGGGGACGACCACCGCCTGGGTCGAGCTGATCCCCTATACCGGCCGCACGCATCAGCTCCGCGTCCATCTCGCCGCGATCGGCCATCCGATCGTCGGCGACGGGAAATATGGCGGGCAGGCCGCGTTCCTCACCGGCAACATCAGCCGTAAAATGCATCTGCATTCGCGGCGGATCCGGATCGATCACCCCGATGGCGGGCAGATCGACGTCCAGGCCGAGCTGCCGACGCATTTCGCCGAGAGCCTCAAGCAATTGGGCTTCGACGAGATGCTCGGCAACACCATGCCGCTCGAGGAGCCCCCACCCCCGAGCCGCGCCGTCAAAAAACAGCAGGCGCGCCAGCACGCCAAGACGGTGCGCAAGGACCGCAAGGGCGAACGCCGGCGGCGCGGCGAGCCGACGTGATGGCAGGAGCGCGCGGCTGATGCATCCCGATTCGACCTTCCGGTGGGAAGATCGCGATGCGATGCGTGCGCTGGTGCGCGAGCTCGGCTTCGGCGCGCTGTTCGCGGGCACGCCCGACGGGCCGCGCGTCGTCCATCTGCCGGTGGTGTGGCGGGACGAGACGACGCTCGCGCTGCACGTCGCGCGCGGCAACGGCATCACGCGGCATCTCGATGGCGCGACCGCGTTGTTCGTCGCACAGGGGCCCGACGGCTATGTCAGCCCCGATTGGTACGGCCTGGGCGACGCGCAGGTGCCGACCTGGAATTACGTCGCGGTCGAGCTCGAGGGCCGGATGCGGCGGCTCGACCAGGACGGGCTCGTCGCGCAGCTCGACCAGCTTTCGGCCGAGCAGGAAGCGCGGCTCGCGCCCAAACCGGAATGGACCCGCGCGAATATGCCGTCGGGGCTGTTCGAGCAGATGACGCGCGGGATCATTGGCTTCACGCTCGAGGTGCAGGCGTGGCGTGGCACGCGCAAGCTCGGCCAGAACAAGCCCGCGGCGGCCCGGCTGTCGGCGGCGGACGGCGTCGAGACTGCGGGCCGCCGCGGGATCGCCTATTGGATGCGCAACGCCGGACTGGAAGGCTAGGACGATGCCAGCCCCCCTCCCCACCCGCCTCGCGCTGTTCGATTGCGACGGCACGCTGGTCGACAGCCAGGACAATATTTGCCGTTCGGTCGAGCAAGCCTTTGCGATCGCACGAATCGATGCGCCACCGCGCAGCGCGATCCGCCGGATCGTCGGGCTGAGCCTGGTCGAAGCGATGCAGATGCTGCTGCCGGGCGCCGAAGATGCGCTGCATCGCAGCCTCGCGCAGGATTACAAGGACGCCTTCTTCCGCATGCGCAGCTCGGGCACGATGACCGAGGAGCCGCTGTACGAGGGCATCGTCGAGGTGCTCGATACGCTGGCCGCCGACGGCTGGGTGCTCGGCGTCGCGACGGGCAAGTCCGACCGCGGCCTGGCGCATATCCTTGCGCATCACGGCATCGCTGCGCGCTTCGTCACGCTGCAGACCGCCGACCGCCATCCGTCGAAACCGCATCCCTCGATGATCGAAACCGCGATGGCCGATGCCCGCGCGGTGCCTGGCACCACGGTGATGATCGGCGATACGAGCTTCGATATGCTGATGGCGCGTGCCGCGGGCGTACATGCGCTCGGCGTGGCGTGGGGCTATCACCCAGTAGACGAGCTCAGCGCGGCGGGCGCGCACGCTATCGCCGATACGGTCGCGGCGCTGCCGCGCCTGATGGAGCAGCGCGGCGCATGACCGATCCCGACACGACCGCGCGCAACCGCTATTTCGCGCTGGCGGCGACGCGCCTGGCGGGCGCCGCGGGCGCGATCCTGGGGCTCGTTCTGATCGCGCGGGCGCATGCGACGCTCCCGAAGGCGATCGGCACCGCGCTCGTGCTGGCGGCGCTGCTGATGATCGCGATCGTCCCGCGCGCGCTTGCGCGCCGCTGGCGGACGCCGCCCGAGGAATAGGCGCCGCGATCACGGGGGTGACGGGCGGGGCTGTCGCGCTATAGCCGGAGCCATGAAGCGTTTCTGGACCACCGTCACCCTCGACGAAACCCGCGCCGTCTTTCTCGACGGCAAGCCGGTGCGCACCCCCGGGCGCGCGCCGCTCGCCCTTCCGACGGATGCGCTCGCCGAGGCGGTCGCCGCCGAATGGCGCGCGGTCGAGGGCGAGATCGACCCGCGTGCGATGCCGCTGACCGGACTCGCCAATGCCGCGATCGACCGGATCTCGCCCGACCCCGCGCTCTTCGCGCAAGGGCTGGCGGCGTATGGCGAGAGCGACCTGCTCTGCTACCGCGCCGACTCGCCCGAGGATCTGGTAGCGCGCCAGGCCTTGGCGTGGGATCCGCTACTCGACTGGGCGCGGCAGCGTTACGACGTGCATATCGAGGTGGCGACGGGCATCCTCCACCGCGCGCAGCCGGCGTTGACGCTGGCGCGACTCGGCGACGCGATCGCCGCGCGCGGGGCCTATGAGCTCGCGGCGCTGTCGCCGGTGGTGACGATCGGCGGATCGCTGATCGCCGCGCTCGCGCTCACCGAACAGGCGGCGACGCCCGAGCAGATTTGGGACGCGGTCACGCTCGACGAGGACTATCAGGCCCAGCGCTGGGGCCGCGATCCGCTCGCCGAAGCGGGCATTGCCGCGCGCCGACGCGATTACGGTGCCGGGGTGCGGATGCTCGAGCTGTTGCGCGACTGAGGCGCGCTTATTTCTCGGGCAGCCGCCGGATAAAGCCGATCATCCCGCGCTGGCGCGAGCGCTTTAGCCGTTCGGCGGTGAGGATCGTCTGGACGCACTCGTAGCAATCGTCGAGATCGTCGTTGACCAGCACATAGTCATAGCCGTCCCAATGGCTCACCTCGGCGGTGGCGCGGTCCATGCGCCGGTCGATGACCTCCTGCGTATCGGTCGCGCGGTTTTCGAGTCGCTGGCGCAGCGTCTTGAGACCGGGCGGCAGGATGAAGACGCGCACGACATCGCCGCCGGCGAGCTGGAACAATTGCTGCGCGCCCTGCCAGTCGATGTCGAACAGGATGTCCTGCCCGTGCTCAAGATCCTTGAACACGGTGTCGCGCGGTGTGCCGTAGCGCTCGTCGAACACGCGCGCCCATTCGAGGAACTGGTCGTCCTCCGCCATCGCGCGGAAGGTCTCCTTGTCGACGAAATGATAGTCCTTGCCGTCGACCTCGCCCTTGCGCGGCGCGCGGGTGGTGTACGACACCGACATCTTGATGCGGTTGCGTTCTTCCTTGAGCAGCCGGTTGGCGATCGTCGACTTGCCCGCGCCCGATGGCGAGGACAAAACGAACATCAGCCCGCGGCGCTTGAAACTCTTGGGCTGGGAGGAGCGATGATCGACCATGCGCGCTAGTGGCGCGCGCTCGCCCCTCCCGTCAAGGCATGGCGGTCAGCGCGCCGCCGAGTCTTCGCCGAACGCGCGGTCCTTGAGCTGGCCCAAACCGCGCAGCACGAGCCAGCCGGTCGCGAAGGTCAAAGCAAGCGGGATCACCGCCTTCACCACATTGGCGACGATCGCGCCTTCGATCGCGCCATCGACACTGCTGTCGTCGCCGCTCGACCCATCGATTGCCGCGCCGATGGCGGCGCCGATCATCGTCGTGAAACTCATCGTCTTTCTCCCGTTCGTTACGCTCAGCGCACGAATCGGCCGATGGTTCCGAATGGATTAGACCATGCTTTCGGGGCGGACCAATCGTTCGAACGTCGCGGCATCGACGAGCCCGAGCGCAAGACCGGCCTCTTTCAGCGTCAGCCCTTCGTGGTGCGCGTGCTTGGCGATCCTGGCGGCATTGTCGTAGCCGATCTCGGGTGCGAGCGCGGTGACGAGCATCAGCGAGCGATCGACCAGCTCGGTGATTCGGTCGCGATTCGGTTCGATTCCCTCGACGCAGCGCTCGGCAAAGCTCGCCATCCCGACGCTGAGCAGGTCGATCGAGCGCAGCAGCGCCGCGCCGAGCATCGGCTTGAACACGTTGAGTTCGAGATGCCCCTGCAAACCCCCGATCGTGATCGCCTGATGATTGCCGATTACCTGCGCGGCGACCATCGTCAGCATCTCACACTGGGTCGGGTTGACCTTGCCCGGCATGATCGAGCTGCCGGGCTCGTTCTCGGGCAGATGCAGTTCGCCGAGACCCGAGCGCGGCCCGGAGCCGAGCAAACGGATGTCGTTGGCGATCTTGGTCAGCGCAACTGCCAGCGTGTTGAGCGTACCCGACAGCTGGACGATCGGATCGTTCGACGCGAGCGCCTCGAACTTGTTCTCGGCGGTGACGAACGGCAGCCCGGTGATCTCGGCGATCTCATGCGCGAACGCCGCGCCGAAGCCGTCGGGCGCGTTGAGCCCGGTTCCGACCGCGGTGCCGCCTTGCGCGAGCGCGAACAGCTCGGCCTGCGCCGCCCAGATCCGCGAGCCGGCCATCGCGAGCTGCCGCTCATAACCCGAAAATTCCTGGCCCAGCGTCAGCGGGGTCGCGTCCTGGAGATGCGTGCGGCCGATCTTGACCACGTCCGCCCATGCTGCGGCCTTGGCGCCGAGCGCGCCCTTCAACCGGCCATGCGCGGGCGAGAGGCGCTCGGTCACCGCGAGCGAGGCGGCGACGTGGAGCGCGGTCGGGAAACTGTCGTTCGACGACTGGCTCATGTTGACGTGATCGTTGGGGTGGACGGGCGTCTTGCCGCCGCGCGTGCCTGTCAGCACCTCGTTGGCGCGGCCGGCGATCACCTCGTTGACGTTCATGTTCGACTGGGTGCCGCTGCCGGTCTGCCAGATGACGAGCGGGAACTGGTCGTCGAGCGTGCCCGCGGCCACCTCGCCAGCGGCCGATTCGATCGCGTCGGCGATTTCGAGCGCGAGGCCGTGCGTGCGGTTCACGCGGGCGGCGGCCTGTTTGACGAGCGCGAGCGCGTGGATGATCGCGAGCGGCATCCGCTCGGTCGCGGGAAAGGGGAAATTCTCGATCGAGCGCTGCGTCTGCGCGCCCCAATAGGCGGCGGCGGGGACTTCGATCGCCCCAAGCGAATCGGTTTCGGTGCGGGTGTCGGTCATTCAGCCTCCTCATTCCCTCTCCCTTTGGGAGAGGGAGGGAGCCGCAAAGCGGCGGAAGGGTGAGGACAGGGTTGGGGCGTGAACTACCCTCACCCTTCCCACTCGGCTGCGCCGAGCGGGCCCCTTCCCTCTCCCGCTGGGAGAGGGAGACTTACTTTTTTCTTTTAAAATCCACCGCGACGACGTTCGAACCGTCCTCGACCGGCGTGTGGACCGGCTCGTCATTCTCGGCCGAATCATGCGGCTCGGGGCCTTCGGGGACGTCCTGCGCCTGGAAACGCAGCTCGAAATTGACCGCAGGATCATGGAAACCGGTGATCGCCGAATAGGGAATCACCAGTTTCGAGGCGACCTGGTTGAAGCTCAGTCCCACCGAGAAACGCTCGTCGTCGACGACCAGATCCCAATAGCGGTTCTGCATCACGATCGTCATCTCGTCGGGGAAGCGCTCGAGCAGCCGCTGCGGGATGTCGACGCCGGGCGCCTGCGTCTTGAAGGTGATGTAGAAATGATGCTCGCCGGGCAGACCGCCATTGGTCGCGACCGAGCCGAGGACGCGGCCGACCACGGCACGCAGGGCTTCCTGTACGATGTCATCGTAGGGAATCAGGCTATCGGGCATGCCATCGCTCATGCCCCCTTGGGTAGCGCGGTTTGGTCGCGGGTCAAGATTGCATGCGTCCCCCAGCGCGCTATGGGAAGCAAATGCGCACCGCCACGATCAGCCGCCGGACCAGCGAAACGTCGATCGACGTAACGGTCAACCTCGATGGAACGGGAGCGTTCACCATTTCGACGGGGATCGGCTTCTTCGATCACATGCTCGAACAGCTCAGCCGGCATTCGCTGATCGACCTCGACGTCAAGACCGTCGGCGATCTCCATATCGACCAGCATCACACCGTCGAGGACACCGGGCTGGCGATCGGCGCGGCGATTCTCGAAGCATTGGGCGAAAAGCGCGGCATCCGCCGCTATGCCGATGCGCATTCGCCGATGGACGAGACGCTGACCCGCGTCGCGATCGACATTTCCGGGCGGCCGTACCTCGTGTGGAAAACCGAATTCTCACAGAAGCGGCTGGGCGAGATGGATACCGAGATGTTCGAGCATTTCTTCCATTCGTTCGCGCAGACCGCGGGGATCACGCTCCACATCGAGACGCTGTACGGGTCGAACAATCATCACATCGCCGAGGCGGCATTCAAGGGCGTCGCGCGCGCTTTGCGCGAAGCGGTTGAGCTCGATCCGCGGAAAGCGGGGGTGATCCCCAGCACCAAGGGGACGTTGTGAGCCTTCCCAGGACCGCGTCATCCCAGCGAAAGCTGGGATCTCCATGGGGCGAGTGCCGCGCTCTCCACAAGGAGACCCCAGCTTTCGCTGGGGTGACGGGCGGGGCATGACCCTCGCCCTCATCGATTACGGCGCGGGCAACCTCCACTCGGTCGCCAACGCGCTGAAAGCCGCGGGCGGCGCCGACGTGCTCGTCACCGCCGATGCCGACGCGGTCCTCAAGGCCGATCGCATCGTCCTCCCCGGCGTCGGTGCGTTCGGCGCCTGCGCCGCGGCGCTCCGCGCCGTCCCCGGCATGGTCGAGGCGCTCGAGCAGCGCGTCCGCCGCGATGGCGTCCCCTTCCTCGGCATCTGCGTCGGAATGCAGCTGATGGCCGATACCGGCGAGGAGCACGGCGTCCATGCCGGGCTCGGCTGGATCGCCGGCACGGTGCGGCACCTCACGCCCGACGATACGACCGCGAAGGTCCCGCACATGGGCTGGAACGACGTCGTGCCCACCACCCCGCACGCGCTGATCGTACCGGGCGAGGCCTATTTCCTGCACAGCTACGCCTTCGACGGCGCCGACACGCTCGCGACGACCGAGCATGCTGGCCCAGTCACCGCCGCGATCGGGCGCGACAATCTGCTCGGCGTGCAATTCCATCCCGAAAAGAGCCAGCGCTACGGTCTTGCACTGCTCGAGAGGTTCCTGACGTGGAAGCCGTAATCGTCGCGCCGGCGCAGGCCGGGGCCGCTGCGTTTGGGGCATCCGACGGACACCACAATCTAACGGCCCCGGCCTGCGCCTGGGCGACGAGGATTTCATGACGCTGATCATCTTCCCCGCGATCGACCTCAAGGGTGGCCAGGTCGTCCGCCTCGCCGAGGGCGATATGGACCGCGCCACCGTCTATGGCGACGATCCCGCGCGCCAAGCGATGCTGTTCGCCGAGCAGGGGGCGGAATATCTGCACGTCGTCGATCTCGACGGCGCGTTCGCGGGGCATTCGGTCAATGGCGAGGCGGTCGCGGAGATCGTCAAGCGCTTCCCCGGCCATGTCCAGCTGGGCGGCGGTATCCGCGACCGCGCGGGGATCGAACGCTGGTTCGACATGGGCGTGTCGCGCGTGGTGATCGGCACGGCGGCGCTGGAAAACCCTGATCTGGTGCGCGCGGCCGCGCGCGATTTCCCCGGCGGGATCGTCGTTGCGGTCGATGCGAAGGATGGCTTCGTCGCGACCAAGGGCTGGGCCGACGTCTCGACCGTCGAGGTCGCCGACATGGCGCGGCAGTTCGAGGATGCGGGTGTCGCGGCGCTGTTGTTCACCGACGTCGGGCGCGATGGAATGCTGAAAGGCGCGAACGTCCAGGCGACGGTCGACCTGGCGCGCGCGGTGAAGATCCCGGTGATCGCCAGCGGTGGCGTCAAGGGGATCGCGGAAATCCATGTGCTGGCGCTGCACGCGCGCGACGGGATCGAAGGCGTGATTACCGGGCGTGCGCTGTATGACGGCCGGCTCGATCTGGCGGCGGCGATCGCCGTGGCGGCGGCGGCGTGAACCTTGCCGTCTTCACCGCCATAGCGGTGCTAATCTGTCTCGTGGGTGTCGGCAGCGTGTGGTCTGATTTGAATCGTGGTGAGACGCGCTTCATTATGGGTATGCAATGGATCGAAGCGACACGCGTCGATCGGCCAGTTCTTTTCTGGGTAGCAACTTCAGCAAGGATCGCGCTTATCTGCGGGATGATCGTTGGCTACGCAATTCTCGTGCTCCTCTCTCTATGACCGTCCGCGCGCGTGTCATCCCCTGTCTCGACGTTGCCAACGGCCGCGTCGTCAAGGGCGTCAACTTCGTCGATCTCAAGGATGCCGGCGATCCGGTCGAGCAGGCGCGCGCCTATGACGCCGCCGGCGCCGACGAGCTCTGCTTCCTCGACATCGGCGCGAGCCATGAGGCGCGCGGCACGATCCTCGACGTCGTGCGCCGCACCGCCGAAGTGTGTTTCATGCCGCTGACCGTCGGCGGCGGGGTGCGCTCGGTCGCGGATGCGCGCGCATTGCTGCTCGCAGGCGCCGACAAGGTCGCGGTCAATTCCGCCGCGGTCGCGCGGCCCGAGCTCGTCGCCGAGCTCGCCGACAAGTTCGGCAGCCAATGCGTCGTCGCCTCGGTCGATGCGCGCCGCGTGGGCGACGGCTGGGAAGTGTTTACGCATGGCGGCCGGCGCGCGACCGGGATCGACGCGGTCGCGCATGCGCTGCGGCTGGCCGAGCTCGGCGCGGGCGAGTTGCTCGTCACTTCGATGGACCGCGACGGCACCAAGAGCGGATTCGACCTCGCGCTGACCCGCACGATCGCCGATCAGGTGCGCGTGCCGGTGGTGGCGTCGGGCGGCGTCGGCGGGTTGGCCGATCTCGTCGCCGGGATCAGCGAGGGACATGCCAGCGCGGTGCTGGCGGCCTCGATCTTCCATTTCGGCGAGGTGAGCATTGCCGAAGCGCATGCCGCGCTGGGTGCGGCGGGAATCCCGGTGCGGCGGCCGGTCGCGTGATCCCTGTCACGTCCGGCATGACGGAAATTTAAGAGCCCGAGGGTATCCTTCCGTCATGCGTTTCCTCCTCGCCTTCCTGCTCGCCACTCCAGCGCTTGCCGCGCCGCATAGCGGTGTCGTCAAGGTCCGCACCGGGCCCGAGCTGTCCGACATCGTGCTGTTCGTCGTCGCGGCGCTCGGCGTCTGGCTCGTCCGGCGCGCGATGCGGGCACGTTTTGCCAAGCGCGATACGCCCAAGGATTGACGCAAGCGCACGCTTGGGCCAGCCCCGGCGCATGGCCGAAGATACACTCGACACGCTAGAGGCGACGATCCGCGCACGCCGCGGCGCCGACCCCGCGACCTCCTATACTGCCAAGCTGTTCGCGAAGGGGCGCAGCAAGATCGCGCAGAAGGTCGGCGAGGAAGCGGTCGAGACCGTCATCGCCGCGCTGACCGAGGACAAGGCCGCGCTCGTCGGCGAGGCGACCGACCTGATGTTCCATCTGCTCGTGCTGCTGGCGGAGTGCGATATCTCGCTCGACGACATCCGCGCGGAGATCCAAAAACGCGAAGGCGTGTCGGGAATCGACGAGAAGGCGGCGCGGACGCCGGACTGACCCACCCCTTCTTACTCCCCTCCCGCTTGCGG
>NZ_JH584241.1:166529-168709 GCF_000241485.1 Sphingomonas sp. PAMC 26605 | reverse complement strand
AACACGCACCGCCGGGAGCATTGGAGGACAGCCCCTCCCCTAGCCCCTCCCGCAAGCGGGAGGGGAACCAATGCCGATTAACGCCACGCAAGCCTATGACGATCAGAACGTCTTCGCCAAGATCCTCCGCGGCGAGATCCCCGCGACGAAGCTCTACGAAGACGACTACGCCATCGCCTTCCCTGACATCGCCCCGCAGGCGCCGATGCACATTCTGGTGATCCCCAAGGGCGCCTATGTCTCGTGGGACGACTTCAGCGCCAGAGCGTCGGATGCCGAGATCGCGGGCTTCGTCCGCGCCGTCGGCACGGTGGCGCGGGACGCCGGACTGGTCGCGCCGGGCTATCGCCTGCTCGCCAATACGGGGCTCGATTCGCATCAGGAGGTGCCGCATCTCCACGTCCATATCTTTGCCGGCCGCCCGCTCGGCCCGCTGCTCGCGCGCTAAGGGGATTGCGCGCGCCTGTTTAGGCTTTAGGCTCGCGTCAGGTTCGAGCGCGAAGCGCCACTGCTGGGGATCCGACTGAATGCTGTTTGACCGCGTAAAATCTCTCGACGCGATTCTCGCGACCGCCGAAAAGAAAGGGCTGCACCGATCGCTCGGCGCGTTTCAGCTGACCATGCTCGGGATCGGCGCGGTGATCGGCACCGGTATCTTCGTGCTGACCTCGGAAGCCGCGCAAAAGGCCGGGCCCGGCATGTTGCTGAGCTTCGTCGTCGCAGGCTTCGTCTGCGCCGTTGCCGCGCTGTGCTATTCGGAACTCGCCTCGATGGTCCCGGTCTCGGGATCGGCCTATACCTACACCTATGCCGTGACCGGCGAATTGCTCGCCTGGATGGTCGGCTGGGCGCTGATCCTCGAATATGCGGTCGGCGCGAGCGCGGTCGCGGTCGGCTGGTCGAACCATTTCATCGGCCTGCTCGACGGCCTCGGACTGCACGTCCCCGCCGCGATCAGTAACGCCGATGCGCTGATGGCGCATGTCGCGATCGCTTTCGGCGCCACGCCCAACGCCGATCTTGCAACGGCGATGGCGACCGGTGGCTGGGTCAACGTCCCGGCCGTCGTCATCGTCGGATTGGTGACCTGGCTGCTCGTGCTCGGCACGACCGAGAGCGCGCGCGCTAACGCAGTGCTCGTCGGTATCAAGATCATCGCGCTCACCGCCTTCGTGATCCTGACGATCCCGGTGCTCAAATCGAGCAATTTCGATCCGCTGATGCCGACGGGCACGGTCGGCGTGTTCGGCGCCGCCGCCTCGATCTTCTTCGCCTATGTCGGCTTCGACGCGGTCTCGACCGCGGCCGAGGAAACCAAGAACCCGCAGCGCAACGTGCCGATCGGCCTGATCGCGTCGCTCGGCATCTGCACGATCTTCTACCTGCTCGTCGCGACCGGCGCGATCGGCGCGATCGGCGCGCAGCCGGTGATGAGCGGCGGCGTCCCGCTGTCGCCGGGCTCGCCCGAGCTCGCCGGGCGCTGCGCCAGCATCGTCGCCGCCGGCACGCTCGAGCCTTTGGTCTGCTCGAAGGAAGCGCTGGTCCATGTGCTGAGCTCGATCGGCTGGCCGGGCGTCGGCCGGCTTGTCGGCCTCGCCGCGGTCCTCGCCTTGCCCTCGGTCGTGCTGATGATGATGTTCGGCCAGACGCGCGTGTTCTTCACGATGGCGCGCGACGGGCTGCTCCCCGCCAAGCTCGCCTCGGTGCACCCCAAGTTCCACACGCCGCACGTCGTAACGGTCGTTACCGGGATCGGGGCGGCGCTGGCGTCGGCGGTGCTGCCGGTCGGCAGGCTCGCCGATTATTCGAATTCGGGGACACTGTTCGCCTTCTTCATGGTCGCCGTCTCGGTGATGGTGCTGCGCAAGACCGACCCCGACCGCCGCCGCCCGTTCCGCACGCCGGCCGTGTACATCATCGCGCCGCTTGCGATCATCGGCTGCCTCGGGCTGTATTTCTCGCTGCCGCTGACTGCGATCCTGGTCTTGCCGGGCTGGGGCGCGATCGGGCTGGTGGTGTATTTCCTCTACAGCCGCTCGCGCAGCCATGTCGGGCGCGGCTTGACCGACGGCGTTTCGCACGACGAGCTCGAACCGGCGTCTCCGAGCGCTCGCTGAGGCGGACGGAAGTACAGACGAAAAAGGGCCGGGGACCGATCCCCGGCTTTTGTGTGTGTGTGT
>NZ_JH584241.1:155586-166132 GCF_000241485.1 Sphingomonas sp. PAMC 26605 | reverse complement strand
ACGTCTCACCGAGACCGAAGCCTGCGGTCGCGGCACGGCCCCACCCCAACCCCTCCCCTGAAGGGGAGGGGCTTTTCGCCGTCAGCCGAGCTTGGAGGCGATCAAGGCCTTCAGATCGACCTGCGCGCGCGCACCGTAATGCGAGATGATCTCGGCTGCGCAGACCGCGCCCATCTTGAGCGAATCGGCGATGCTCTTGCCCTGTGCCTGCCCGCGCAGGAAGCCCGCCGCGAACAGATCGCCCGCACCCGTCGTATCGACGACGCGCTCGATCGGCTCGGCGGCGACGCTGACGGTCTGCCCGCCCGAAACCGCGATCGCGCCCTTTTCGCTGCGCGTGACGACGAGCATCGGCACCTGCGCCGCAGCCTCGGCGACCGCCGCATCGAAGTCCTGATTATCCATCAGCGCGGTGATCTCGGCCTCGTTGGCGAACATGATGTCGATCAGCCCGTCGGCCATCAGCTTGCGGAAATCGCCGCCGTGGCGCGAGATGCAGAACACGTCGCTGAGCGTGAAGGCGACCTTACGGCCAGCCTTGCGCGCGACCTCGATCGCGGCGCGCATCGCCTGGCGCGGTTCTTCCGGATCCCACAGATAGCCTTCGAGATAGAGGATGGCGGCGTTGGCGATCAGCTCGCGGTCGAGCGCCGCCTCGGGCAGGAACTGCGACGCGCCGAGGAAGGTGTTCATCGTGCGCTGGCCGTCGGGCGTGACGAAGATCAGGCAGCGCGCGGTCGTCGGTTCGCCGTCGCGCGCCGCGGTGGTGAAGTCGATCCCGACCGCGCGGATGTCGTGCGCGAAGATGTCGCCGAGCTCGTCCTTGGCGACCTGACCGATGAAGCCGCACTTGCCGCCCATCGCCGCGATCCCCGCCACGGTGTTCGCCGCCGAGCCGCCGCTCGCCTCGATCCCTGGGCCCATCTTGGCGTAGAGCGCATCGGCTTCCTCGGGCGAGAACATCAGTTGCATCGAGCCCTTGGTCATCGCGGCTTCGGCGAGGAAGGCGTCGTCGGACTGCGACAGCACGTCGACGATGGCATTGCCGATCGCGACGACGTCATAGGTGGGCTGGCTCAAGGATGGTCTCCGGGAAAAAGGTCTCTTGCTCGTGCCGTACCGGGGGGGCGGAACACGCGCAACTCTCCGTCGCCCCGGCGAAGGCCGGGCCGCTGGGAAGGACGCGAACGGCCCGCGTCGAACGCAGCGGCCCCGGCCTTCGCCGGGGTGACGGGCGCGTGCGGGGCGGCTAGGGCCACGCTTATGTTGCGCGCGCTCCTACTCTCGCTAGGCCAGCTCGGCGATCGCAAGATCGTCGCGGTGTTCCTAAAGTCGTTGCTGGTCACGGTGGTGCTGATCGCCGCGCTCGGCGTTGCGCTGTGGTATGGCGCGACGCAGCAGGCGGCCGAGTGGGGCTGGGATCCGGCCGCGGGCGGCGTGCTCGGCGCGGTCGCATTGCTCGCCGCGTTCGGGATCAGCTGGCTGCTGTTCCGCGCGGTCGCGATCGCGGTGATGATGGCGTTCGCCGACGATGTCGTCGTCGCGGTCGAGGCGCGGCATTATCCCGCCGCGCTCGAGACCGCGCGCAGCGTCTCGCCGTTGCGCGGGATCGGCCTTGGCCTGCGCTCCGCAGCGCGCGCGATCCTGGTCAACCTCGTCCTAGCGCCGGTCTATGTCGCCTTGCTCGTCACCGGCGTCGGCACCTGGCTGCTGTTCTTCCTGGTCAACGGCTGGCTGCTCGGACGCGATCTCGGCGAGCTCGTCGCGGCGCGCCACGTGCCGCCTGCGCTGATGCGAGACTGGCGCAAGACGGGCGCGGTCGATCGCTTCGCGCTGGGGGTTGCGGGGACCGCCCTGTTCATGGTTCCGATTGCGAACCTCTTCGCGCCGATCCTCGGTGCGGCGATGGCGACGCATCTGTTCCATTCGGGGCGAGAGACATGAAGCTTTTCGGTGCAATTCTGGTCGGGCTGGCGCTGTCCGGCTGCGTCGCGAGCACCGCGACCGCGCCGGTCGCACGACCGGCGTTCGTGCCGATCCCGACCGGGACCGCGGGTCTGGGCGGCGTGATCGGCGCTAACGCGGCGCATCTGACGAGCCTGTTCGGTGCGCCCGTCGCCGACGTTCGCGAGGGGACTGCGCGGAAGCTCCAGTTCACCAACGCGACCTGCGTGCTCGACGCCTATCTCTACCCCAACGGCAAGGCCGAGCCCGTCGTCACCTATCTCGACGCGCGCCAGACCGACGGCTCGCCGATCGACCGCGCGAGCTGCGTCGGCGCGTTGCAGGTCGGGCGCCGGAAATAGGCTAAGCGCGGGCGAGTTCGGCGAACGCCCAGTCCGCCGCCTCCGCCACGACCGGGTTGGGATCGCCGCGCAGCCGTTGGACCTGCGCGCGCAACCCCGGATCGCCGCTGTTGCCCGCCGCGATCAGGCAATTGCGCACCATCCGGTCGCGCCCGATGCGCTTGATCGGCGAGCCGGCGAACACCTGGCGGAAGCCCGCGTCATCGAGCGCGAGCAGATCGGCGAGCTCGGGCGCGACGAGCTCGGCGCGCGGCAGGAAAGCGCGGTTGGCGCTCGCGGCGGCGGCGAACTTGTTCCACGGGCACACCGCGAGGCAATCGTCACAGCCGTAGATGCGGTTGCCGATGCTCTTGCGGAATTCGAGCGGGATCGGCCCGGCATGTTCGATCGTGAGGTAGGAGATGCAGCGCCGCGCATCGAGCCGGTACGGCGCGGGAAAGGCGTCGGTCGGGCACGCGCGCTGGCAGGCGTCGCACGAGCCACAATGGTCGGTGGACGGGGGAATGGGTTGATCCACCTTCCCCTTTGCACGGTTCCCCGGCGAAGGCCGGGGCCCAGTCGCGCTGTCGTTGGAAAGCGAGCGCCGTGCGCGATCATCCGCCGCTCGCTCCTGGGCCCCGGCCTTCGCCGGGGAACCGATCAGGGGAGAAGCCGCAGCTGCCGCCCCGAACGCGGCGATGTCGAGCGTCGTGTAGATCGCGCCGAGAAACAGCCAGCTCCCCTCGCTACGGCTCACCAGATTGGTATGCTTGCCCTGCCACCCCAGCCCCGCCGCCTCGGCGAGCGGCTTTTCCATCACCGGTGCGGTATCGACGAACACCTTGAGGTCGATCCCCGGCGCCTCCGCGACCAACCAGCGCGCGAGCGCCTTCAGCGCGCGCTTGACGACGTCGTGATAGTCGCCGCCCTGCGCATAGGTCGAGATGCGCCCTACCCCGCCCTCATCCGCCAGCGCGAGCGGATCGGTCGCCGGGGCATAGCTCATCCCTAGCGCGATCACGCTCTTCACCTCGGGCCATAGCCCAGCGGGGGATTCGCGGTGATGCGCGCGCTCCTCCATCCAGATCATCCCGCCGTGCAGCCCCTCGCGCAGCCATTGCTGCAACCGCTCGGCGGTCTTCGGCGCGGCGTCCGCCGCCGCGACCCCGCACGCGACGAAACCGAATTCGCGCGCTTTCGCCGCAAGGCGCTGTTCGAGGGGCAAAGCGTCAACCATTGCCCGCCACATAGCGTGTTCGCGCCGCGCTTGTCGAAGCCCGGCGCACTATTCTACACAGGCAACACAGCGCTCAGCATCGGGCGCGGACGGCGGGGGTCTCCTTGGACAATTCTCTGGCGGTCAGCGCCTCCGGCCTGATCAAGAATTTCGGCGGGCGGCGCGTCGTCGACGGCGTCGACATCGCGGTGCCCAAGGGCGCGATCTACGGCGTGCTCGGCCCCAACGGTGCTGGCAAGACGACGACGCTCAGGATGCTGCTCGGCATCATCGAGCCCGATGGCGGCGAACGCACGCTGCTCGGCCATGATCGCCCGCGCGATGCGAGCGACCGGGTCGGTTATCTCCCCGAGGAACGCGGGCTCTACCCCGCGATGCGCGCCAAGGAGGCGGTCGCCTTCATGGGCGCGCTTCGCGGGCTCGATCTCAAGACCGGCCGCAAACGCGCGGTCGATCTGCTCGAGGCGGCGGGGCTCGGCCATGCGGTCGACACCAAGATCCGCAAGCTGTCGAAGGGCATGGCGCAGCTCGTCCAGCTGCTCGGCTCGGTCGTCCACCAGCCCGATCTGCTCGTGCTCGACGAACCCTTTTCGGGGCTTGACCCGGTCAACCAGGAACGCTTGGAAGCGCTGATCCTCGCCGAGCGCGACCGCGGCGCGACGGTGCTCTTCTCGACGCACGTGATGGCGCACGCCGAACGGCTGTGCGACCGACTCGCGATCATCGCCGGCGGCAAGCGCCGCTTCGAGGGCACCGTGGCGGACGCCCGCGGGATGCTGCCGATGCGTGCGCATTACGTCCCCGAACGCGACGATCCCGCGATCGCGCAGCATCTGCCCGGCGATGCGCGGCATGGCGAGCAGGGCTGGTCGTTCGAAGTTCCCGATGGCGGGGTCGAGCAGGCGCTCAGCCGGCTGATCGGCGCGGGCCACGGCATCGCCGGCCTCTCGATCGAACGCCCCGGCCTGCACGACGCGTTCGTGCGGATCGTCGGTGCGGCAGGACAGGATACGGCGAACCTCGGCAAGACCGCGACGGAGCACCACGCATGAGCGCGCAGCCGATCAGCAACACGCGCCGCACGCTTCGCCAGGCGCTGACCATCGCGCGGCGCGATTTTATCGCGACGGTGTTCACCCCGACCTTCCTGCTGTTCCTGCTCTCGCCGCTGTTCACGATCGGCTTCGGCCTGGTCGGCGGGATGGGCGCGTCGACCGTGGCGAGCGGCTCGAGCGAAAAGACGCGGATCGTCGCGATCGTTCCGACTGCCCAGCAGGACGCGATGCGCTCCGCCGATGCGCGATTGCGCGACGCCTTCGCGCGCGGCGACCGGCCGCCGACGCTGGCGATCGAGTCGCCTGCTGCAAATCCCGAGGCGCAGGCGCGCGCCGCGTTCAAGAGCCGCAAGGGTATCGACGCGTCGGCCACCCTCTTCGGCGACCTGACGAAGCCGACAATCCTCTATGACGGCCAGGGCCGCGGCGACGCGCGCTACCTCGCCTCGCTCGCCGAAGCGACGCTGCGCACCGATCCCGCGCAGACCGAGCCGCTCAGCAAGGCCACGCTGACCTCGATCGCGCGCGCCGCGCCGACCGAGAGCGGGCACAAGCAGGCCGCGTTCCTCGCGGTATTCGGCATCTTCTTCCTGGCACTCCTCCTCGCGGGCCAGGTCGTCGGCACGATGATGGAGGAGCGCAGCAACAAGGTGGTCGAAGTGCTCGCCGCGGCGGTGCCGCTCGAGGCGGTGTTCTTCGGCAAATTGCTCGGCATGTTCGGTTCGGCGATCCTGTTCGTCGGCTTCTGGACGACGCTCGTCACGCAGATCGGCGGCATCCTTCCGCCGCGCTACGCCACAGCGATCGGCGAGATCGGCCCGGCGGTCGGTGCGCCGATGTTCTTCCTGCTGTTCTTCGCCTATTTCGCGATGGCGTATCTGCTGCTCGGCGCGGTGTTCCTCGGCGTCGGCGCGCAGGCCTCGACCGCGCGCGAACTGCAGATGATGTCGCTGCCGATCACGATCATCCAGGTCGCGATGTTCGGCCTCGCGCTCAAGGCGAGCGCGGCCCCCGACTCGACGCTGGCCAAGGCGGTCGAGATCTTCCCGCTCAGTTCGCCCTACGCGATGGCGGCGCACGCCGCGAACCAACCCGAGTTGTGGCCGCATGTCGCAGCACTCGGCTGGCAGGCGCTATGGGTTGCGATCGCGATCACCGTCGGCGCGCGCGCGTTCCGGCGCGGGGTGCTGCAATCGGGGAGCGGCCGGCTGTTCGGGCGGCGCAAGACTGTTGACATGAGTGTCAGTTAGACGTTCACTCTCCCCAAAGGAGAGGGATTATGGCGACTCTGGCGCAGGACGTGATCGACCGGTTCGATGTCAGCCGACCCGAACTCTACCGCGACGACCTCTGGCAGGCGCCGTTCCGCGAACTGCGCGCGACCGCACCGGTCCACCGCGTCGAGCATTCCGACTTCGGCCCCTATTGGTCGGTATCGAGCTACAAGCCGATCATCACGGTCGAATCGCTGCCCGATCTCTATTCGTCGCAGGCGGGCGGGATCACGCTCGCCGATTTCATCGAGAACAACCCGACCGACGTGCGCATGCCGATGTTCATCGCGATGGACCGGCCAAAGCACACCGGCCAGCGCCGCACCGTCGCGCCCGCCTTCACGCCGTCCGAAATGGTGCGGATGAGCGACAATATCCGCATGCGCACCGCCGAGGTGCTCGATTCGCTCGAGTGGAACACGCCGTTCGACTGGGTCGACACCGTCTCGGTCGAGCTGACCACGCAGATGCTCGCGATCCTGTTCGATTTCCCGTGGGAGGAGCGCCGCAAGCTGACCTTCTGGTCGGACTGGGCGGGCGATATCGAGCTCGTCAAAAACGAGGAGCTGCGGCTCGAACGGCTCCGCCACATGTACGAATGCGGCGGCTATTTCCAGAATCTTTGGAACGCCAAGATCGGCAAGCCGCCGACGCCCGATCTGATCTCGATGATGATTCATTCCGACGCGATGGCGGAAATGGACCAGATGGAATTCCTCGGCAATCTGATCCTGCTGATCGTCGGCGGCAACGACACGACGCGCAACACGATGAGCGCGGTCGCCTACGGCCTCGACCTGTTCCCCGATCAGCGCGCCAAGCTCGAGGCCGATCCGTCCATGATCCCCAATACGGTGCAGGAAATCATCCGCTGGCAGACCCCGCTCGCGCACATGCGCCGCACCGCGACGGTCGATAGCGAGTTAGAGGGCCAGCAGATCAAGGCCGGCGACAAGCTCGCGCTATGGTACATTTCGGCCAATCGCGACGAGAGCGTTTTCGAGAATGCCGACCGGATCATCGTCGATCGGCCCAATGCGCGGCGCCACCTCGCCTTCGGTCACGGCATTCATCGCTGCGTCGGGGCGCGACTGGCGGAGCTGCAGATCGCGGTCCTGCTCGAGGAAATGGCGAAGCGGCGGATGCGCGTGAACGTGCTCGGAGAACCCGAGCGTGTCGCGGCGTGCTTCGTCCATGGCTATCGCAAGCTGCCGGTCGAGATCAGCCGCTATTGAGCACGCTCAGTTCGGCTTTGCGATTGCCTCGACACGGACCGGCTCGGCATCCCCCGAGCAATCGCCATTCTGCCGCGCGACCACCGCGGGCGGCGCCTTGCGGCCCATCGTCCAGTTCGCCTGCATCCGCACCTTGGGATTGGGCGCACACCAGATCTCGCCGGTCTCGTTGATCGCGGTGACCCAGATAAGGTTATGCTCCTGGCCGTAATCGATCACGGCGAAGGCGAAGCCCGGCCCCTTGTCGAGCACATGAACCGGAAGCGGCGGATCGAGCTGTTGCATGGTCATGAACCTGAATCGCGCGAGATCGCTTGCGGTTCCCGATGCGTCCACCGACATCGAGCGCGCGTAACTATCCCGCAGCCCGAGCGTATACCTAAGCGTGACGCCAAGAGGATCCGACCGATGTACGACCGCCGCAACTTCCTGACCCTCGCCGGCACCGGTGCCGCCGCCTTCGCGCTGTTCGGCTGCAAGGGCGCGAGCGCGGGTCCGCCCGAAAAATTCGAGATCACGCTGAGCGATGCGCAGTGGAAGGCCAAGCTCTCCCCCGCCGCCTATAACGTGCTGCGGCACGAGGGCACCGAGACACCCTATACCAGCCCGCTCAACGGCGAGCATCGCGCAGGGATCTTCTCGTGCGGTGGTTGCGCGCTGCCGGCCTTCTCCTCGAAGACCAAATTCGAAAGCGGCACCGGCTGGCCAAGCTTCTGGGCGCCGCTCACCAATGCGGTCAAGACGCGCACCGACAGTTCGCTCGGCATGGCGCGGACCGAAGTGCATTGCCGCCGCTGCGGCGGGCATCTTGGGCATGTCTTCGATGATGGGCCCAAACCGACGGGCCTGCGCTATTGCATGAATGGCGTGGCGATGACTTTCACGCCGGGCAAGGCGTGACCCCTGCTCCCCGGCTACGGCCGGGGGCCCGCATCAGCCGTGGCTGTCGCTGGCCAGCGCGGCCATGATCATCGGCGCGGTGCGGACCTGCTCTTCGTCGCTGCCGGCCTTGGCCGAATAGATGAAGCCCTTGGTCGGATAGGCCGAGGTGCCAAGGCCGCCCTGCGGGCCGTACCACACCTTGACTTCGCTCCAGTCGCCATTGGGCGAGACGTCGATCGCGCGAACGTCATGTTCGACCGCGCCGCGGCGCGACCAATTGGCGTGGGTCAGCAGCACTTCGTGATCGTTGACGACTTCGCTGACCATCGCGACATGCCCCATCCGCATGCGGCTGGTCGAGGCGAAGGCGAGCACTGCGCCGACCTTGGGGGCGTGGCCGCGGGCGTAGCGACCGGCGGCCTGGCCCCACCAGGTGCTGGCATTGCCGTGGAGGTCGATCCCCGACACCAGCCGCGCGAACGGCGCGCACTGCCAGAACTGCGCCATCGCAGGGGTCGCCGTCAAAAGGGCGCACGATACCACCAGCGCAAAACGCGCTGTCAAAGCCTTGAATGTCATGTGACCCCCCAAAGGTCGTTTGAACTTGCTGAGTGTCTCAAAGCAGGTCGGCGCGGCGCTGAAAACCCTGTCACCCCGATGAACGGAACCTTTTCCGATGAAGCGAGTTGACCGCACGATGACTGCCCGTTCCGGCGTCGTCCGGCGGTTCGCGAACGTCATGCGCGCTCGCCAAGTCCCGCGATCGCGGCTAAGAATCGCCCCATGAACCACGTCGTCGTCCGCTCGCGCCTGCTGCTTGCCCTGTTGCTGTGCGGCACGCCCATTGCGGGGTGTTCGCGCGAGGCCGCGCCCGACGACGACGCTGCCTTGTACCAGTCGAATGCCGCGACGCTCACGCCCGGCGTCCAGCCGGTGCGCGTCGGTGAGGGTGGCCCGGCCTTCCGCGCCTGCGCCAGTATCGGCCAGGTTGTGAACCTTTCCCCGGCCGGCGAACAGTATCTCGCGGTGCGCACCGCCCCCTTCGCCGAAGCCGGCGAAGTCGTCCGGCTCGGCGACGGCGCCAAGATGTACCTGTGTTCGCGCTCGCTCGATCAGCGCTGGCAGGGCGTGGTGGTGCCGCCGGCCGATGCGCCGACGAGCGATTGCGGCGTCACCGCGTCGCTCGCGGGCCCGCGCGCTTATGCCGGGCCGTGCAAGTCGGGGTGGGTGCTGAGCGGCTTCGTCCAACCATCGGCGGGCTGACGTCCCGCTATTGTTTGGTAGCTCAGTATGGCGCGCAATACCCACGAAACGAGGCGAGCAGCGCTATTTTGAATTTCGGGTTTGCGGGCCGCGGCAGGATCGGGCATCGCTGTGGCGGCACAGACACGGCAGATGGCGGACCCATGGCACTCGACCCCGAAACCTTCGATGCACTGATCGACACGGTGCGCCGCTTCGTCGCCGAACGGCTCCGCCCGCTCGAGGCGGCGGTCGAGGAAGCCGACGCGATCCCCGCCGACGTCGTGCAGGACATGCGCGAGATGGGGCTGTTCGGCCTGTCGATCGAAGAGGCATATGGCGGGCTCGGGCTGACGATGCTCGAGGAGGCGAAGGTCGCGATCGAGCTCGGCCGCACCACCCCCGCCTTCCGCTCGACTTTCGGCACCAATGTCGGGATCGGCTCGCAGGGTCTCGTCATGGCGGGCAATGCCGAGCAGAAAGCCGCGTGGCTGCCGCGCATCGCGAGCGGCGAGATCATCACCAGCTTCGCGCTGACCGAGCCCGACGTCGGATCGGATTCGGGCGCGGTCAAGACGCGCGCGACCTTCGACGGGCAGTCGTACCGGCTGAGCGGCACCAAACGCTATATCACCAATGCCGACAAGGCCGACCTGTTCACCGTGATGGCGCGGACCAGCGACGATCCCGGCGCGCGCGGCGTCTCGGCGTTCCTCGTGCCGCGCGATCTGGCGGGCGTGTCGATCGGGACGCCTGAAAAGAAGATGGGGCAGAAGGGCGCCAAGGTCGCCGACGTGGTGTTCGACGATGTCGTCGTCCCCTCCGAGAACCGGCTCGGGGCGGAGGGCGAGGGCTTCAAGATCGCGATGCGCGTGCTCGATCGCGGGCGGCTGCATATCTCGGCGGTGTGCGTCGGCGTGGCCGAGCGGCTGATCGCCGATTGCGTGGCGTACGCCACCGAGCGCAAGCAGTTCGGCAAGCCGATCGCCGAGCATCAGCTGATCCAGGGGATGATCGCCGATTCGAAGACCGAGGCGCTCGTCGCACGCGCGATGGTGCTCGAGACTGCGGCTTCGAAGGACGCGGGCAAGGACGTCGTGATGGAGTCCGCCGCCGCCAAGTATTTCGCGAGCGAGATGGTCGGCCGCGTGGCGGACCGCGCGGTGCAGATCTTCGGCGGGGCGGGCTATATCGCCGATTACGGGATCGAACGGCTGTACCGCGACGTGCGGTTGTTCCGGATCTACGAGGGCACCAGCCAGATCCAGCAGATCATCATCGCGCGCGAGACGATCAAGCGCGGGGGGTGAGCGATACGATACGCCCTTGCGGAAGG
>NZ_JH584241.1:79678-154442 GCF_000241485.1 Sphingomonas sp. PAMC 26605 | reverse complement strand
CTTCATCGCGCAAGGCGCGACCGTCTACATCTCCGCGCGCAAGGCCGACGCCTGCTTCGAGACCGCCAGGGAACTCGGCGAGAAGTGCATCGCGCTGCCGCAGGACGTGTCGACCGTCGCCGGCTGCAAGGCGCTCGCCGCGCAACTCGCCGAGCATACCGACAAACTCGACATCCTCGTCAACAATGCCGGCGCCGCGTGGGGCGAGCCGTTCGAGGCCTTCCCCGAAAAGGGCTGGGACAAGGTGATGGACCTCAACGTCAAATCGCCCTTCTTCCTGACGCAGGCGCTGTTCGAACCGCTCAAGGCCGCGGCGAGCGCCGGACGGCCCGCCAAGGTGATCAACATCACCTCGATCGACGGCCAGCGGCTCAACCCGTGGGAGACCTACAGCTATCACGCTTCGAAATCGGCGCTGATCTATCTCACCAAGCGGATGGCGGCGCGGCTCGTCAGCGATCACATCAACGTCACCTCGATCGCGCCTGGCGCCTTCGCCAGCGAGATGAACAAGGCGGCGCGCGACCATGGCGACGACATCGCCAAGGGCATCCCGGCCAAGCGGATCGGGGTCGACGAGGATATGGCGGGCGCGGCGATCTATCTTGCGTCGCGGGCCGGCGATTACGTGATCGGCGACACTATCACGGTCGATGGCGGACTGGTCCATGCGGCGCTGGGGACGAGCATCGACGCGTAACTTCCCTTCTCCCCTCCCTGAAAGGGAGGGGGCGGGGGTGGGTCGGCCGGTTATCGAACGTCACGCCCACCCTCGGCCGACCCACTCCCAGCCCCTCCCTTCCAGGGAGGGGAGCAACGTGCAGTCGAAGGTCAGCTTCTCTCCTGCGGGTGATGCGGCTGGAGGATCAGCACCCCATCCTCGACGCGCCACGATTTCAGCCGCGACAGGAAGTTCATCCCCACCACATTCATCTCGCCGAACGCCGGCGACACCACCACCGGCAGATCGCGCGCGACGACATTGCCGATCCGCAGCACCGGCACCGTCGCGGTCTGTGCAGCGATATTCCCGTTGGCGGTCTGCATCACCACCGGCATCATCGAGTCGCTCGGCTCGATCCCCGCCGCTGCGGCGGTATCCGCCGAGATCGCGGTGACGGTCGCGCCGCTATCGACCAGCATCCGCCGCTCGATCCCGCCCAGTTTCACCCGCACCCAGAAATGCCCGTCGCTCGCCATCGGCACGCGCATTTCCTTGCCGACGACCTGCTGCCCGCCGATCTGGAAGCGCTGCGCCATCCGCGCGAACATCGGATCGAACTGCGCGCGCTCGACGACCAGCAGCGCCACCACGACGATCGCACCCGTGGTCATCGCAAACGATAGCAGCCGCCCCAGCACGGGCACGCGCCGCGCGAGAATCAGGATCGCCACCACGCCGGCGATCAGCAGATACAGCGGCCCATGCGGGCCGAGATGGGAGAGATCGGTCACGATCGGAATATAAGACGCGGCGGCGCCTTTATGAAGGCTGACCGCCGCCCACGGCGTTACTCCATCGCAGCAAGCAGCCGGTCGACCGTTGTCGTCGCAAACGCGGTAAAATTGTCCGCCACCCCGTACGGCAACAGGATATCGCGCCCCACCGCGAGCGCACCACAGCTATATACCACGTTCGGCACATAGCCGTCGCGCTCGGTCGGGCTCGGGCGCAGGATCGGCTCAGGCGTGCGCGCGAGCAGCTTCGAGGGATCGTCCTTGTCGAGCAGGCACGCGCCCATGCAATAATTGCGCACCGTGCCGACGCCGTGGGTGAACACCAGCCAGCCCTCGTCGACCTCGATCGGCGACCCGCAATTGCCCATCTGGACGAATTCCCACGGATAGCGCGGGCTGACGATCTTGCCGCCGCCCGCCCAATGCAGGATGTCGTCCGAGCGGTGCAGCCAGATGCTCTCGCTATCCTGCCGCCCGAGCATGACATATTGGCCGCCGACGCGGCGCGGGAACAGCGCCATGCCCTTGGCGCCCGCCGCGTCGCCGGTCAGCGCGCGCATCATGAAGGTTTCCGAGCCGTCGCCCGACAGCAATTCGGGGCGCGCCGCCGAGCCGCTGAACGCGGTGTAGGTGCCGTGATAGATGGTCGCGCCGTCGTCCTCGGTGAAGCGCACCAGTCGCAGATCCTCGATCCCCTGGCGCTGGCTCGGCAGCAAGGGAAACAGCACGGTCTCGGAAATGTCGCGGCTGCGGTCGACGCGCAGCATGACCACCTCGCCTGCCGCGACGCTGTCGCCCTCGACGATCGGCGGCACCGCGACGAGGCTCGGCGGATCGATCGCGAGCTGCCCGCCGGGAACCCAGGTGCCCGAGCGGAACGCGACCGACGAGACATGCCCCTCGCCGATCCCGCGCAGCGAGACGATGAAGCGCACACCGCCTTCGGGCGCGCCCGATTGATCGTGCGCCAGCACCGCGCTTGGATTGAACAGCGCGGCGGCCTCGTACGAATATTCCTCGCTGAAATAGGCGCCGATCAGCCGCCGCTGCCCCTCGCGTGCCGGCGGCGGCTCGGGCAGCATCGCGGCGATTTCTTCATAGCGGCGCAACAGCATCGCATCGACGTCGCGATGCCGCTCGTCGAGCGAATCGGTGGTGATCGCAAGCTCGGCGGCGAGCCCGGCATCGTCGAGCGTCAGCACGCGATCGACGATCGCCTGCGTCCGGCTGTGCCCCTCGACCTGAAAGGCCTTGGGGTAATCGAGACCGAACGGCCGCACCACCGTCCGCGACGGATCGGGGCGCAGGATCAGATCGGCATGGTCCACGATCGGCTGAACGTCCGGCATGGCAACTCCCTTGGTGAAACGGCAGACTATCCCACTCGAACCGCGCCAACGAGCGAGCGCGTGGGTTGATCCGGGTTCGTCGGACATTCGATTCTTACGTAACGCACGATCACGTCGCGACTCGGATGTTGTTATCTAAGGCTTTCCCGTGCCACCTTAGAGGCGCCCGGGGAAGGCCGGGCATGTCGGGGGGGCGTTTATGACCGGTCGCAGACTTCTCTATGCGGGCCTGTGCCTGCTCGCACTGACGGATCCCGCCTGTGCGCAGCAGACCGATCCGCCGCCGCTGCCGTCCGAGGAACCGGCGCTGGCGGTGCTCAATACGCTGACCACGATACCGGGCGATGCGGCGCGTCTCGCCGTGGTCGACCGTGCTCTGGCCCTGTTGCCTCAGCCGACACTACTGCGCGGAAAGGTGTTATGCGGCCGTGCCGAGCTTCTTTCCAACATGGATCGGGCCGACGAAGCGCGTGTCGCTCTTGACCAGTGTCACCGGCTGCGGCCCGACGATCCGAATGTCCTGGTTGCGATCGCATTTGACGAATCGCGCCGGAAACGCCCGGCCGAAGCAGCGCACCTGATCGTCCGCGCTGCAGCGGCAAAGGCATCGGCGCTCGACGCGATCGATGTCGAGTCGATGGCAACGATCTTTCGCCAACTCAGCTATGCCGGGCAACCCGATCTCGGCGACGCGATGATCGATGCGCTGGTTGGCGCGGGCTATCCGCACGATAACGCCATCGCCTTTTCCGCGTTCGCCGAAACCGCGATCCGCCATCGTCTACATAAAGCGGATATTGCACCGGCGACGCAACTGCTCCCCTCGGTGCTCAGCCCGCGCAGCGGTATCGAGATGCTGATCGATCGCCAGTTCTCGGCGATCTGGCCTGAAATCGAACGATGGGCGGGCGATGACCTCTCGGTTCAACGCCGCGCCGCGCTGGCCAATGCGCGCGCGACGTTCGAAGCGAGCGGAACTTCCGACGCAAGTCTCGCCTACGCGCAGGCATTGACCCTTACGGGCCATAGGAGCGAGGCAATCGCGCTGATCGACGAGTGGTTCGTCGCCGACACCGCACCCGACGACCAATGGGACCGCAGCATGGCGGTGGTTAAACAGGGCCGCTGGCTGGCGGAACAAGGCGATCGGGCCGAAGGCATAAAACGCATGCGCGCCGCGCTCGACGTTCCGGCCAAGGCAAATTCGGGTATCGAGAACATCGTGCCCAATCTCGTGTTGCAATTGATCCTGGCCCACGATTACGCTGCCGCAATCGCGACCCTCGACCGCTACCCACCGACCCCCGCAACACTTGAGAGCCCGGCGGCGGCGGGCTATTCGATCGCGTTGCGCGCATGTGCGCTCGAAGGTCTTGGCAAGCACGATCCCGCCACGGACCTGCTCAAGCGGCTGCGAACTGTTTATCCGACTGCCAAGGCGGCGGAATCCTATGCGGTCACCTGCGTCGCGTCGATCGAGGAACAGGCGCAGTACTGGATCTCCACGGCTCGGGATCCGGACACCCGTTCGGGCGCGCTCGTGTCGCTTGAAGCCGCGCGCTATCGCGCGAAACGGGCGCTGCCCGCGTTATCGCTCGACGAGCAGATGCTGCGCAGGATTGCGGGGCGGGCCGATGTCCAGCGCACCTTCGCCGAGCTCGGACGGCCCCTCCCCCAAGCCTATACCCCGGCGCTCGACGACTTCAACGGCGTTCCCCAACCAGCCGCACCGCGCGGCCCCTCGCCGACGCCGGTCGCCTGACGTCGCAGCTCAGCGCGCGATGCCGCCCGCGGCAAGCACGGCGAGCGTCACCAGCTCACTCGCGGTGCTCGTCATCGGCGCGATCTGGACCGACTTCTCCATGCCCACCAGCATTGGCCCGATCACCGCGTCGCCGCCAAGCTCGCGCAGCAGCTTGGCCGAGATGTTGGCGGATTGCAGACCCGGCATGATCAGCACATTGGCCGGCCCCGACAGCCGCGCGAACGGATAGTTGGCGAGCTGCTTGGGATTGAGCGCGACGTCGGGCGCCATTTCGCCCTCATATTCGAAGCTGACCTTGCGACGTTCGAGCACCTTCACCGCGGCGCGGATGTCGTCGAGCCAATTGCCCTCGGGGTTGCCGAAGGTCGAATAGCTCAGGAACGCGACGCGCGGCTCGTGGCCCATCCGCTTGGCGACGAGCGCGGTGCCCTCGGCGATGTCGGCGAGTTCCTCGGCATTGGGGCGTTCGTTGACCGTGGTGTCGGCCATGAAGACGGTGTGGCTCTGCCCGACCATCAGATGGATGCCGAACGGGGTGCGGCCCGCTTCGGGATCGATCACGCGGCGGATTTCGCGCATCGTGTGCGCATAGGTGCGCGTGATGCCGGTGATCATCGCATCGGCCTCGCCGAGCTGGAGCATCACCGCGCCGAAGATGTTGCGATCCTGGTTGATCATCCGCTCGCAATCGCGACGCAGATAGCCGCGCCGTTGGAGCCGCCCGTAAAGGAAATCGACCATCCGCGGGACGAGCGGCGACTTGCGGCTATTGTGGAGCTCGTAGCTGTCGGGATCGGTGACGCCCAAAGCGCGCAGCCGCTCGGGAACGTCGTCGCGCCCGACCAGCACCGGCGTGCCGTAGCCGCCATCCTTGAACGCGATCGCCGCGCGCAGCACGACCTCCTCTTCGCCCTCGGCGAACAGCACGCGCTTGGGGTGCGCCTTGGCGCCTTCATAAGCGAGCGTCAGCACCGACGTCGTCGGATTGAGCCGCGCCTTCAGTTTCTCGCGATAGGCGTCGAGGTCGAGGATCGGCTTGGTCGCGACGCCCGAATCCATCGCCGCCTTGGCGACCGCGACGGGGACGATCTCCATCAGCCGCGGATCGAACGGCGCGGGGATGATGTAATCGGGCCCGAAGGTATGGCGCACACCGTAGGCGACCGCGACTTCCTCGGGCACCTGCTGGCGCGCGAGCGCCGCCAGCGCATGCGCCGCGGCGAGCTTCATCTCGTCGTTGATCGTCGTCGCGCGGACGTCGAGCGCGCCGCGGAAGATGAAGGGGAAGCACAGAACGTTGTTGATCTGGTTCGGATAATCCGAGCGCCCGGTGGCGATGATCGCGTCGGGGCGCGCCGCCTTGGCCTCGGGCGGAGTGATTTCGGGATCGGGATTGGCCATCGCGAAGATGATCGGCTTGGGCGCCATCTTCATCAGATCGGCGGCGGGCAAGGCACCTGCGGCCGACACGCCGATGAACACGTCGGCATCGACCAGCGCCTCGGCGCGGGTGCGCGCGGTCGTGTTGACGGCATGCGCCGACTGCCACTGGTTGATGTCGTCGCGCCCCTGGTAGATCACGCCGCCGAGATCGATCATCGTCAGATGATCGTTGGGCAGGCCCATCGCCTTGATCAGCTCGGCACAGGCGATCGCCGCCGCACCCGCGCCGTTCATCACGACGCGAGTGGTCTTGATGTCGCGGCCGGTGAGGAACAGCGCGTTGATCAGGCCGGCCGCGCAGATGATCGCGGTGCCGTGCTGGTCGTCATGGAACACCGGAATGTTCATCTTCGCGCGCAGCGTCTGCTCGATGATGAAGCATTCGGGCGACTTGATGTCCTCGAGATTGATCCCGCCGAAGCTCGGCTCCATCAGCTCGATCGCGTCGATCAGCCGGTCGGGATCCTCGGTCTTCAGCTCGATGTCGATCGCGTCGACATCGGCGAAGCGCTTGAACAGCACCGCCTTGCCTTCCATCACCGGCTTCGACGCCAGCGCGCCGAGATTGCCCAAGCCCAGGATCGCGGTGCCGTTCGAGATCACCGCGACGAGATTGCCCTTGGCGGTGTAATCGTAGGCGAGGCTCGGATCCGCGGCGATCGCCAGCACCGGCACCGCGACGCCCGGCGAATAGGCCAGAGCGAGATCGCGCTGCGTCGCCATCGGTTTCGACGCGATGATCTCGAGCTTGCCCGGACGCCCCTCGGAATGAAACAGCAGCGCTTCGCGCTCCGAAAACTGGACATTCTGCGGATTGGTGTCTGTGGACATGCTCGACCTTTCGGAATCGCCTGTGTCTGTAGGCAAAGCCTTCCCCCACGTCACCCCGCAGATGCACCAGTAACGGTTCGACACGATTGTTCGGCATGACGGGCCCGCAATTCGTTGCTACCTGCCGGGCGATGGCGAGCTCTCCCCCTACCCCGATGATGGCGCAATATCTCGCGCTCAAGGCCGAAGCGGCGGATTGCCTGCTGTTCTACCGCATGGGCGATTTCTTCGAGATGTTCTTCGAAGATGCCAAGGTCGCCGCCGCGGTGCTGGATATCGCGCTGACCGCGCGCGGCGAGCATGACGGCGTGCCGATCCCGATGTGCGGCGTGCCGGTCCATGCCGCCGACGCCTATCTCGCGCGGCTGATCAAGGCCGGCCACCGCGTCGCGATCGCCGAGCAGACCGAGAGCCCGGCCGAGGCGAAGAAGCGCAGCGGCAAGACGCTCGTCTCGCGCGCGATCGTCCGCGTCGTGACCGCCGGGACCTTGACCGAAGAGGCTTTGCTCGATGCGCGCACCGCGAACTGGTGCGTCGCGATCGGCGAAGCGGCGGGCGGCGTCGCGGTCGCCGCCGCCGACATCTCGACCGGGCGCTTCGAGCTGATCGAATGCGATGCGGCGAGCCTTGGCGCCGAACTCGCGCGGCTCGCGCCGGCCGAGACGATCGCATCCGAGGCGACGGCGTTTGGCGAGGCCGCGACGATGCTGCGCCCCCGCGCCGATTTCGACAGCGGGCGCGGCGAGACGCGGCTGAAGGCGCTGTACGATGTCGCGACGCTCGACGGGTTCGGCCAGCTCGGACGCGCCGCGCTCGCGGCGGCGGGTGGGCTGGTCGCCTATCTCGACCATACCGCCAAGGGTGCGATCCCCTTCCTGCGCCCGCCGCGCCTCGCGCAGACGACGCAGCAGATGGCGATCGACGCGGCGACGCGCGAGAGCCTCGAACTCACGCAGACGACGGGTGGCGCGCGCAAGGGCAGCCTGCTCGACGCGGTCGACCGGACCGTGACCGCGGCAGGCGCGCGGCTGCTCGCCGCCGATATCGGCGCGCCGCTGATGGATCGCGGCCGGATCGAAGCGCGGGTCGATCTGGTCACGCTGCTCGCCGAGGATTCGGGGTTGCGCGAGGCGCTCCGGGTTGCGCTGCGCAGCATGGCCGATATCGGTCGCGCGCTCGGGCGCCTCGCCGCGGGACGCGGTTCGCCGCGCGATCTCGGGCAGCTCCGCGACGGGCTCGACGGCGCGTGGCGGCTCGGCGAGCGGCTCGGCAAGATTGAGCAACCGCCCGCGCTGCTCGGCGAGCTCGCCCCAGCCCTTCGCGGCCACGGCGCGCTGATCGACCTGCTGACGCGCGCGCTCGTCGCGAGCCCGCCGATCGACGCCTCGGACGGCGGCTATATCGCGCCGGGCTATGATGCCGCGCTCGACGACCTGCGCGATGCCGGCGCCGGCGGACGCCGCGCGATCGCCGCGCTGGAGGCCGAGTTCCGCACCCGCACCGGCGTCACCGCGCTGAAGATCCGCCACAATGGCGTGCTCGGCTATCATATCGAAGTGCCCGCGCGCTTCGGCGATGCGCTGATGAAGCCCGAGAGCGGCTTTACCCACCGCCAGACGATGGCGGGCGCAATCCGCTTCAACGCGCCCGAACTCCACGAGGTCGCGCTGAAAGTGACGCAGGCGGGCGCGCACGCGCTCGCGGCGGAGGCGGCGCATCTCGAGGATCTGATCGCCGCCGCGCTCGCAAAACGCGAGGCGGTCGCCGCCACCGCCGATGCGCTCGCGCGGCTCGACGTCTCGGCAGGTCTCGCCGAACGCGCGACCGAAGGCGGCTGGGCACGCCCCGCGCTCGTCGATCACGCCTGTTTCGATATCGTCGGCGGGCGCCACCCGGTGGTCGAGGATGCGCTCGCCAAACGCGGCGAGCGTTTCGTCGCGAACGACTGCCGCCTGTCGGAAGACTCGCGGCTGTGGCTCGTCACCGGACCCAACATGGGCGGCAAATCGACCTTCCTGCGCCAGAACGCCGCGATCGCGGTGCTCGCACAGGCGGGGAGCTACGTCCCCGCCACCGCCGCGACGCTCGGCCTCGTCGACCGGCTGTTCAGCCGCGTCGGCGCGTCGGACAATCTCGCGCGCGGGCGATCGACCTTCATGGTCGAGATGGTCGAGACCGCCGCGATCCTCGCGCAGGCGACGCCGCGCAGCTTCGTCATCCTCGACGAGGTCGGGCGCGGCACATCGACTTATGACGGGCTGGCGATCGCCTGGGCGGTGGTCGAGGCGATCCATGAGGACAATCGCTGCCGCTGCCTGTTCGCGACGCACTATCACGAGCTGACGCGGCTCGCCGAACGCTGCGACGCGCTGACGCTCCACCACGTCCGCGCGCGCGAGTGGAAGGGCGAGCTGGTGCTGCTCCACGAGGTGTCCGAAGGGCCGGCCGACCGCAGCTACGGCCTCGCCGTCGCGCGACTCGCCGGCCTGCCGCCGGCGACGATCGCCCGCGCCAAGGCGGTGCTGAGCAAGCTCGAGGCCGGCCGCGCCAAGACCGGCGGGCTTGCTGCAGGGCTCGACGACCTGCCGCTGTTCGCCGCCGCGATGGAAGTCGCCGAGGAGCAATGCGACACGATCCGCGCCGAGGTCGAGACGCTCGACGTCGATGCGCTCACCCCGCGCGAGGCGCTCGAAACGCTCTACCGGCTCAAGGCGCTCGCGCGCGAATAGCCGCCGCGGGCGGGTTCAAGCGCGCGTGTAGCGCGTCACCGTCATGATCGCGCGCGGCACGAAGCCCATCGACCGATAGAGCGGGACCGCCAGATTATCCGGATAATGGTGCAGGAACACCCCCTCGCCGCGCTCGAGCCGCGGCGCGATGATCGCCTCCATCAGCGCCCGCGCATAGCCCCGGCCGCGATGATCGGGATGCGTGCAGACCGCGCTCACCTCGGTGAAGCCCGGCACCTTCATCCGCTCGCCCGCCATCGCGACGAGCCGCCCGCCGCGCCGCACGCCGACATAGCCGCCCTGCAGATAGGTGTTCGGAAAGAACGGGCCGGGCGCGGTCAGCGTCGCGAGCTCGAACATCTCGGCGGCGTCGTCCGCGCCGAGCGCGACGCTCTCGACCGCCCGTCCGCCCCGGTTGAGCCGCGTCGCGACCATCTGGTCGAGCCGCCGCTCCTCCTCGATCACCGCCCCCGGGAGCGGCCGCGCCGGAGCGTTTTCAATCGTCGCAAGCGCACCCTGCGCGGGGACCAGTGCCGCCAGCGCGGCGAGCGCCTCGGGTGACGCGTCGGCGGCGGCGCCGAACATATTGACCTCGGGCCGGAACCGCCAGGCGCGCGCGTCGCCCAACGCGAGCGCGGCATGACGTCCGCTGAGGGTGTGCCAGACGGGACGGTCGAGCGGCGTGGGGGCGGATGTCGGTTCGGTCATCGGCCTGATGGACCATAGCGCATGCCATCGCGCGTCCCGCGGCTTGCGCTCAAAGGCGGCGCACCCTTCACGGCGCGTCGATCGTCAGCACCGGCTCGGCGATCGCCACCGTCTTGTGGAAGACGCGCAGGTCGAGATGCGTCGTGCCGTTTTCCTCGCTGATGACATCGACGAATTCATGATCGATCAGCACCGTTTCGCGGACATAGCGCATTCCGCCGAGCGACTGGCTCGCGAGCAAGGTATCGATCCCGCTGATCGACAGCGTCAGCAGGAAGCGATCGCTCTCGCTCGTCAGAGCAGCGAGCACCGGGCTGTCGTCATCGAGGATATGGACCAGTGTCCATGCGAGCCCGAGCATCGGGTTCTGGCTGCGCACCAGCGGCAATTCGCTCAGCCGGCGAAAGGTCCGCCCGTCGCCGAGATGGACCGTTTCGAGCCAGCTCATCTGTGCCGTCACGTCGGCGAGCGGCCGCGAGCGTTTCGAGGCGACGCGGATCATCAGCGCACGCCGCCCGAGATAGCGCCCGATCACCGCGACCTCGCTGAAGATCAGGCTCTCGCGCGGGCGGGCGAAGCGCGCGAAGATCAGCCCGGTGATCGTCGCCGAGAAGAACAGCCCGATCAGGATCTCGACCGCGGCGATCGCATGGCCGAGCCGTGTCACCGGTGCCATCACGCCGTAGCCGACCGTGCCGAGCGTATCGACCGAGAAGAAGAAGCCGTCGATCACCGATCCGGGCTGCATCGTCCCGATCGCACCGGGGAGCAGCGCATAGATCGTCCCGAACACCAAGTTGATCGCGACGAAACTCGCCGAGACGAGCGCGATGAACCACGGCCAGCTCATCTCCATCACGCCGTAATAGAGATCGCCATAGGGCGACGGCCCACCGGTCTTGATGGCGGGGAAGCCACCCATCTGGATGATCTGACGACGCGGGGACCTGGGCATGGCGCGAACCTTGGACAGCCGCGCGCGCGCGTCAAGTCGCGTGGACGGACGGCTGCTTAGCCCCTATCTGCGATCCATGGCCTCCCGTTTCGAATCCGTCCCCCAGCGCCGTGCGATCATCGACCGGCGCGGTCTCGCCGATGCGCTCGCCGCGCTCGGCGGCGACAAGGCGGCGTTGCGCGCGCAAGGCACCGCGCTGCTCAAGGACGCGCTCGACTCGGGCCGCGCGGAGATCGCGCGGCGGCTGATCGAGCATCCTTCGCGCGGACTCGAGATCGCGGCGAGCCAGGCGTTCCTGACCGACCAATTGCTGCGTTTGCTCTACGATTTCACAACCGAGCGGCTTTACCCGAACAGCAACCCGACCGCGGCCGAGCGCATCACGATCATCGCCGTCGGCGGTTATGGCCGGGGCGAGATGGCGCCCTACTCAGATGTCGATGTCGGCTTCCTTACGCCCTGGAAGCAGACCGGCTGGACCGAGCAGGTGATCGAGACGATCCTCTATGCGCTGTGGGACCTCGGGATGAAGGTCGGCCATAGCAGCCGCTCGCTCGACGAGATGGTCCGCCAGGCGAAGAGCGACGTGACGATCCGCACTGCGCTGCTCGAGGCGCGCTACGTATGGGGCGACCAGGAAGTCTATGACGCCGCGGCGCACCGCTTCAAGAGCGAGGTCCAGGCCGACAGCGCGCGCCAGTTCATCGCCGACAAGCTCGCCGAGCGCGACGTGCGCCACAAGAAGATGGGCGACACGCGCTATGTCGTCGAGCCCAACGTCAAGGAAGCCAAGGGTGGCCTGCGCGATCTCCACGCGCTGTTCTGGATCGGCAAGTTCGCCTACAACGTCAGCGAACCCGCCCAACTGGTCGAGGCGGGGCTGCTCAGCCGCGCCGAATATCGCCAGTTCCACCGCGCCGAGAACTTCCTCTGGGCGGTGCGCTGCCACCTCCACGACATCTCGGGCCGGGCCGAGGACCGGCTGACCTTCGACCTGCAACGCGAGATCGCCGAGCGGATGCGCTTCGCCGACCGCCCCGGCAAATCCAAGGTCGAGCGCTTCATGCAATTCTATTTCCTGCAGGCGCGGACGGCAGGCGATCTGACCGGCGTCTTCCTCGCGCATCTCGACGAGAAGTTCGCCGCGCGCGGACGGCGTTTCGGGCTGCCGACGCTGCGCCGCTCCCCGCGCAAGCTCAACGGCTTCATCGTCAACCGCGGCCGGCTCGCGATCCCGACCGACGACTTTCTCGCCGAAAAACCGACGCGCCTGCTCGAACTGTTCGCGCTCGCCGACAAGCACGGCCTCGAGATCCACCCGCTGACAATGCGCGCCGCCGCGCGCGACGCAAAGCTCGCCGACGACATCCGCCAGGACCCGACCGCCAACGCGCTGTTCCTTGACGTGCTGACCTCGCCGCGCGATCCCGAGATCGTGCTGCGCTGGATGAACGAGGCAGGCGTGTTCGGCCGCTTCGTTCCGGATTTCGGTCGCGTCGTCGCGCAGATGCAGTTCGACATGTATCACCATTACACCGTCGACGAGCACACGATCCGCGCGATCGGACTGCTCTCGAAGATCGAACATGGCGTGCTCGAGGCCGACCACCCACTGGCAACCGCCTTGCTCAACCAGATCGTGTCGCGCCGCGCGCTCTATGTCGCGGTGCTGCTCCACGATATCGCCAAGGGACGTGGCGGCGACCATTCGATCCTCGGTGCCGAGGTCGCACACAAGCTGTGCCCGCGCTTCGGTCTGTCGCCCGCGGAAACCGAGACCGTCTCCTGGCTCGTCCGCTTCCATCTGCTGATGTCGGCGACCGCGTTCAAGCGCGACCTGTCGGACTTCAAGACGATCCTCGATTTCACCGAGGTGGTGCAGAGCCCCGAACGGCTGCGGCTGCTGCTGGTCCTGACGATCGTCGATATCCGCGCGGTCGGGCCTGGCGTGTGGAACGGCTGGAAGCGGCAGTTGCTCGCGACGCTCTACGAATCGGCGGAAGAGGTGCTGCGGCTCGGCCACAAGCAGAAGGGCCGCAGCGAACGCGTCGCGACGAAGCAGGCGGCTTTGCGCGATCTGCTCGGCTGGACCCCCGGGCAGTTCGAAGCGCTCGTCCGCCGCCTGCCCGAACCCTATTGGGTCGCCGAGCCAGAGGACGTGATCGACCGCAACGCGCGGCTGGTCGCCGAGGCGGGCGACGCGCAGCTCTCGATCGCCGCGCAGGTCTATCCCGAACGCGGCGCGACGCTCGTCACGATCTACGCCGCCGATCATCCCGGGCTGTTCTACCGCATCGCCGGCGCGATCAGCGTTGCGGGCGGCAACATCATCGACGCCCGCATCCACACCACGCGCGACGGGATGGCGCTCGACAATTTCCTCGTCCAGGATCCCTACGGCCGCCCGTTCGACGAGGCGCCCCAGCTCGAGCGGCTCAAGCAGTCGATCGAGGACGCGCTCGCCAATCGCGGCAAGATGATCGACCGGCTGATGGCCAAACCGCTCCCGCGCCCGCGCGCCGAAGCTTTCGCGATCGTGCCCAACGTGCTGATCGACAACAAGGCGTCGAACCGCTTTACGGTGATCGAGGTCAATGCGCGCGACCGGCCCGCGCTGTTGCACCAGCTCGCCTACTCGTTGTTCCAGTCGCGCGTGACGATCCATTCGGCGCATGTCGCGACCTATGGCGAGCGCGCGGTCGACACCTTCTATCTGACCGATCTGACCGGCGACAAGATCGGCGCCGCGTCGCGGCTCAAGACGATCGAGCGGCGCCTGCTCGCGGCGGCCGCCGGGGAACGCATGGCCGACGCGGCATGACCGACGCGCTGCAGATCCTCGTCGACGCCGACGCCTGCCCGGTGAAGGACGAAATCTACCGCGTCGCCTACCGCGTCGAAATCCCCGTGATCGTGGTGAGCAACATGCATCTGCGCATCCCGGTCCACCCGCTGATCTCGCGCATCGTCGTCGATTCGGGCTTCGACGCTGCCGACGACTGGATCGCCGAACATGCCCATGCCGCGACCGTCGTCGTGACCGCCGACATCCTGCTCGCCGATCGCTGCCTCAAGGCGGGCGCGGTGGTGATCGGACCGACCGGCAAGGCGTTCACCAGCAGCTCGATCGGCAGCGCGATCGCGGTGCGCGCGATCATGGCCGATCTGCGCGCCGGCGGCGAACAGACCGGCGGCCCCGCGCCGTTCCGCAAGGAGGATCGCTCGCGCTTTCTCTCGGCGCTCGACCTTGCCCTGACCAGCCTGCGGCGCGCGCGCTGATCGCGCGATCGACGATTGGCGATCGTGCCGGAGTGCCGTAAATTCCTGCCGATCATCGATTCCCGCACGCGACTGCATGAAAGGAACGATCGATGCCGGTACTCGGAATTGGCGGCCTGTTTTTCCGCGGCAAGGATCCTGACGCCCTGTCGGGCTGGTATCGCGAGCACCTCGGGGTCGGCCCCGGCTGCGTCTCGGTCGAGGGCGCGGCGCCCGACGAATGGGCGTGGCAGGCGCAAGGTGGCCCCGTGGTGTTCGCGCCCTTCGCCGCCGACACCGAATATTTCGCGCTCGACAAGCCGTATATGCTCAACCTGCGCGTCCGCGACCTTGATGGGCTGACCGCCGCGCTCGATCTAGCGGGGATCGCGGTGATCACCAATGCGGAGTGGAACGATCCCGCGATCGGCCGCTTCGCGCGGATCCACGATCCCGAAGGCAATCCGATCGAACTCTGGGAGCCGACACCGCCGCTCTGACCCCCGTCATTCCCGCGCAAGCGGGAATCCCGCTTCTTTTCCCGGCCGGTGCGGTTCGGAGAAGAAGCGGGCCCCCCGCTTTCGCGGGGGTGACGGCGGTGAGGCGCGGGCCGATCGATCGGCGGCCTGAACCCGACGTTTCCTGCGTTCGACGAACGACGGCCCGCCCCTCGCGAAGGAGGCGCGGGCCGCCTTATGTCAGCGCCGCGCGCGTCAGAAGCGCGAGCGCAGCGTCACGCCATAGGTGCGCGGCTCGGCGAGATAGGCCGAGTAAAGCGCGTTGCCGGTCCCGCCGAAATTGGCGACGTTGGCCGACGAACCCGCGCCCTGGAACGGCGTGTTGAACGCGACCTGGATGTACTGCTTGTTGAACACGTTCTGCGACCAGAACTCGATCGCCCAGAGCTGATCCTTGCCGCGAATACCGATGCGCGCATTGACCAGCGCAAAGCCGTCCTGCTTCTTCTCGGGCGCGAGATCCGACCCGGTATTATAGTCCGAGGTCAGGCGGCTATCGACATAGACCAGACCCGTCAGGCCGTTCGAGCCGAGGTCGGGCGTCCACGACGCCGAGGTCGTCACGACATGGCGCGGCGCGTTCGACAGGACGCTGCCCGGCAGCAGGAACAGCGCCGGGTCGAGCGGCGCGCCGGCCGAATTGCCGACCAGATTGCGCGCGATCCGCGTGTCGGCGAAGGTATAGCCGGCCGAGACCTGGAACTGCCGGATCGGCGTCAGCGTCGCCTCGAGCTCGACGCCCTGCGAGATCACGCCGGGCTTGTCGGCCTTGCCGGTGCACTGGCCGGTCGGCGCGAGATTGTCGGTGTCGCCGCCGTTGAGGCTGGTCGAGCAGCCGACGAGGTTCTGCACGACGAACACCGAGCCGTTGAAGGTGTTGAGCTGGAAGTTCTTGAACTCCGAGCGGAACGCCGCGACGTTGAGCGTGAAGCCGCGCGTCTTGAACTTGGCGCCGAGCTCGTAGCTGTTGACCGTTTCCGCCGCGAACCGGAGCCCCGCTGCATCGGCATTGCTGCGCGGCCCGAACACGCCCGATGCACCGCCCAAGGGCGAGCGATCGAGATTGTAGCCGCCCGATTTGTAGCCCTTTGCGTAGGACGCATAGGTCAGCAGGCTCGGGATCGGCTTCCACGACAGGACCGCGGTGCCGGTGACCTTACCCTCGCCGAAATTGTTCTGCAGGTTGAGCGCGTTGAGCTGCGCCGACGAATTGCCGGTGCAGCTCAGCGTCAGGATGCCGCCGACATAGGCCTTGGCGGCGGCAGGGACCGCGGCGCTCGCGAGCAGCGGCGACAGATTGGCCTGCTGCACCGGGCAGACGGTATTGGTGTTGTTGAAGTTCGCGCTGAAATCCTTCTGCTCGTGCGTGTAGCGCGCGCCGAGCGTCAGCGAGACTGTGTCGGTGATGTGGAAGATGTTGTGCGTGAAGAAGGCGTAGTTCTCGCTCTTCTGACGATAGACCGACCCGTTATCGCCGACATTGTTGACGCCACCGCCGACGCCCGGACCACCCGTCAGGCGATCGAGCCCGCCGAGCACCGCCGGTGCGAGTGCGCCGAACGCCGCGGTTACCGTCCCACGACCGAGGGCCGAAAGGCAGCCCGGCGCGGCCTGATTCTGCAGCGCGGCGTTCTGGCTGATGCTGGTGACGAGGCGGCACGCGGCGAACTGGCCGTATTGCGAGCCGAACACGACGTTGTCGACGACGCGGAGGTTCTCCTTCGAGTAGAAGCCGCCGACCAGCCAGTCGAGCTTCCCCGAGAAGGCCGAGCCCTGCAGGCGCGCTTCCTGCGTGAAGGTGTGGAACTGGCGGTACGCATTGCCGTCAGCAGCGCGGTGCGTCAGGTCGACATTGGTGTAATCGACGTCGCCGGCATTGCCCGCTTTGTATTCACGGTATGCGGTGATCGAAGTCAGCGTAGCACCGCCGAGGTTCCAGTCGGCCTGAAGCGAGCCGCCGTAATCGACCGTCGTGTTGCGATAGGTCTGGCCGGGCGTGATCGCGACTTCGCGGTTGAAGGTGCCCGGCGTGTTGCCGGCGAGCGGATAATAGGCGCCCTGGCGGCGCAGAATGTCGACGATCGGATTGGCCGCCGTGATCGCCACGGCGTGATCGGCATTGACGCCGGCGCCATTGGCCGCGACCGCGTCGGGCGTCGGATCAACGGTCTGCTTCTGGCTATAATAGGTCGCGCCGCAGCAGCTTTCCTTGCGATGCGAATAGTCGCCGATCAGGCGGAAGCTGAGGTCGGCGGTCGGCTTGAACAGCAATTGCCCGCGGACGAAATAGCGGTCGCGGTCGTTGACGCGCGATTCGGTCCCGCCCGCCGGATTGACCGTGCGGTAGAAACCGTCGCGATTGACGTAGACGCCGTCGAGCCGGAAGGCGAGCGTGTCGGAGATCGGCCCGGTGATACCGCCGGCGAGGCGCTTCTGATCGTAATTGCCATAGGTGCCCTCGGCATAGCCGCCGAAGGTAAATTTCGGCGACGCGGTGATGATGTTGATCAGGCCGGCCGAGGCGTTGCGGCCGAACAGCGTGCCCTGCGGCCCGCGCAGCACCTCGACGCGGTCGATCTCGCCGAGTTCGTTCAAGCCGACGCCGGTGCGGCTGCGATAGACACCGTCGATGAACACCGCGACCGAGCTTTCGAGCCCGGGATTGTCGCCGACGGTGCCGACGCCGCGGATGCGCGCCGACGCGTTCGATTCGCTGCCGGTCGAGGAGATCAGCAGCGACGGCGCGAGCTGGTTGAGCGCGCGAATGTCCGAGCCGCCCGAATTCTGCAGCGATTCCTGCCCGACCGCCGATACCGCGATCGGCACGTTCGACAGCCGCTCGGAGCGGCGCGTCGCGGTGACGATGATGTCGCCGGCGTCGCGTTCTTCAGGCGCGGCGGCGGCGGGCGCGGTGGCCGACGTACCGGTTTGCGCGTCCGTCTGCGTCGTCGCGGGGGCGGTCTGGGCGAAAGATGGGGCCGAAATCGCCATAGCGGCAACGGAAATCAGGTACGCGGCTTTGCGCATGTCAGAACTCTCCTAAATTTTTTTTCATTTTTTGAAGGTTGGGAATAGCCTGACGGAAGCCCGCGTCTAGCGAAAATCATGGAGGAATCGAAAAGTTTGAAGATAGGTGATGTAAACAGGCCACAGCGAAGGGCAGGGCTTTGTGATACCGCATGACGTTCATGTCATAGTACGGAAGATCCGAAGCGGCCGTAAATCCCGGAAATCAGCGGTCATCGTATGAGTGCCGCCCTACCCCGCGCCGCCTCCCCTCCCCGGAAGGGAGGGGGCGGGGGTTGGGTCGCTCCCAACGAACTCCCGACCCTGCGGAAAGGAACCCACCCCCAGCCCCCCTTCCAGGGACGGTCGGCCCGAATCTCGATATGCAGCACACGCAAAAAAACGACCGGATCCCCCAACGGGGACCCGATCGCTTCACACAATCCGATTCGACGATGTTACTTGGGCGCGAGCACCATCAGCATCTGTCGGCCTTCCATGCGCGGATAGGCTTCCACCTTGGCGGTTTCGGCGACATCGGCCTGGACGCGCTGGAGGAGCACCATGCCGAGCTGGCCGTGGCTCAACTCGCGGCCGCGGAAGCGCAGCGTGATCTTGACCTTGTCGCCCTCGTCGATGAACTCGAGCACCTTCTTCATCTTGGTGTCGTAATCGTGATCATCGATGTTGGGACGCATCTTGATCTCCTTGATCTCCTGCGTCTTCTGCGATTTCCGCGCGAGGTTGGCCTTCTTTTGCGCCTCGTACTTGAACTTGCCGACGTCGAGGAACTTGGCGACGGGCGGATCGGCGTTGGGCGACACTTCGACCAGGTCGAGACCGACCTCGCGCGCCTGCTCCATCGCCTCGCGGGTGTACATCACGCCGAGGTTCTCGCCGTCCTGATCGATCACGCGAACCTTGGGCGATACAATGAATTCGTTGAAGCGAGGGCCATTCATCGGCGGCGCCTGGCGGGTCATCGGGGGTCGGATAGGTGTAGCTCCTATGGTTGTTTCAGGGGGGATATAGGGGTTTTCGGGTTAAAACGAAAGGTGCGGCGCGCTTGATCGTCGCGCGTTCCCCGGCGCAGGCCGGGGCCCAGTCGCGAAGGTGGTCGTAAGCAAGCGTTGCGCCAGCCAATTCCGACATCGCGACTGGGCCCCGGCCTTCGCCGGGGTACGGCTTCCCTTTACAGATCCGGGGCCTTGGCGGCCTCGGTCAGCATCGCGATCGCGTAGTCGAGCGTCAGGAATTGCTGGCGATCGCTGCCCAATTGGCGCAGCGCGACCTTGCCTTCCTCGGCCTCGCGCTTGCCGACGACGAGCAGGTTGGGGACCTTCGCCAGCGAATGTTCGCGCACCTTGTAGTTGATCTTCTCGTTGCGCAGATCGGTCTCGACGCGGATGCCGGCGGCCTTGAGCTTGTCGGTGACTTCGCGCGCGTAATCGTCTGCGTCGGACACGATCGTCGCGACCACCGCCTGGACCGGCGACAGCCATAACGGGAAGCGGCCGGCGTGGTGCTCGATCAGGATGCCGATGAAGCGCTCGAACGTGCCGAGGATCGCGCGGTGGAGCATGATCGGGCGATGCCGCTCGCCATCGGCGCCGACGTAGGAGGCGTCGAGTCGGTCGGGCAGCACGCGGTCCGACTGGATCGTACCGACCTGCCACGTCCGGCCGATCGCGTCGGTCAGATGGAATTCGAGCTTGGGCGCATAGAATGCCCCCTCGCCCGGCAGTTCCTCGAACTTGGCCTTGATCGATTCGCTGAGCTTCGATCCGAGCACCGCCGTGCGCAGTTCGTCCTCGGCCGTGTCCCACATCTCCTCGCTGCCGAAGCGCTTGTCAGGACGCAGCGCGAGCTTGACCGCATAATCCTCGAACCCCAGGTCGCGGTACACGCTGTCGAGCAGCTCGCAGAATTGTTGGACCTCGGCGACGAGCTGGTCCTCGCGCACGAAGATGTGCGCGTCATCCTGCGTGAACTGGCGGACGCGCATGATGCCGTGCAGCGCGCCGTGCGGCTCGTTGCGATGGCAGCAGCCGAACTCTGCCATGCGGATCGGCAGGTCGCGATACGATTTGATCCCCTGGCGGAAGATCAGCACGTGCGCCGGGCAGTTCATCGGCTTCAACGCCATCAGATCGGCGGTGCCGCTGAACACCGCGGCGTCATCATCGGTATTGGGGATTTCGTCGGGCACCACGAACATGTTCTCGCGATATTTGCCCCAATGGCCCGACTGCTCCCACTGGCGCGCGTCCATCAGCTGCGGGGTCTTGACCTCGGCATAGCCCGCCGCGTCGAGCCGGCGGCGCATATACGCCTCGAGCTGCCGCCACAGGACGAAGCCCTTGGGGTGCCAGAACACCGAGCCCTGCGCCTCAGACTGGAGGTGGAACAGGTCCATTTCCTGCCCGATCTTGCGATGATCGCGCTTGCCGGCTTCCTCGAGCATGGTGAGATGCGCGTCGAGCTGCTTCTTGTTGAGCCAGCCGGTGCCGTAGACGCGGCTGAGCATCGCGTTCTTCTGGTCGCCGCGCCAATACGCGCCCGACACCCGCGTCAGCTTGAACGCCTGCGGATCGAGCTTGCCGGTCGAGGCCATGTGCGGCCCGCGGCACATGTCGAGCCACTGGCCCTGGCGATAGATCGTCAGTTCCTCGCCATCGGGAAGCTCGGCGGCCCATTCGGCCTTGAAGGTCTCGCCCTGCTGCTGCCAGGTCTCGATCAGCTGCTCGCGGCTCCACACTTCACGCGTGAAGGGCTCGTTGCGCGCGATGATCGCGCGCATCTCGGCCTCGATCGCGGGGAGATCGTCGTCGGTGAAGGGGCGATCCTTGGGCGCGAAATCGTAATAGAAGCCGTCGTCGGTCGCCGGACCGAAGGTGATCTGGGTGCCGGGGAAGAGGTGCTGCACGGCTTCGGCCATGACATGCGCGAGATCGTGGCGGACGAGCTCGAGCGCATCGGCCTCGTCGCGCATCGTCACCAGCGCGAGGTTGGTGTCGCCGTCGAACGGCCGCGTGATGTCGCGCACCTCGCCGTCGATCCGCGCAGCGATGGCGGCCTTGGCGAGGCCGGGACCGATCGCGGCGGCCACATCGGCCGGGGTAGTCCCCGGGGCTACCTCGCGGACGGAACCGTCGGGCAGCGTGATGCGGAACATGGCGGACATTATCGCGGTCTTTCGTGGGAAAACAGGAACCGGCGGCTAGGCCGGGAGCGCCGATATAGCCACGTGCAAGCGCGGCGTCATCCCCGGGACTGGTATCGCGCCACGGGCGCCTTATCTCGGTAGCGGGCTAAAGGGGATTGATGATGCTGACGGGGCTGCTGGTGTTCGCGATGGTCGTGCTCAGGGTCTTTCCCGAGACCGCGGCGGCGCAGTGGCTCGACCGCATGGTCCGCGCGACGGTCGCTGCGGTGCGTCAGGTCGAGCGCCGGCATCTCGTGTTTCTCGTCCTGATGACGCTGCTCCTGACGATCGGCGTCGAAGCGCTCGCGGTGATGGGGCCGCTCGATCTCGCGACGATCGTCGTGATGTGGGATATCTCGACCTATATCGACGTGGTCGTGACGACGGTCGTGGTCGCGATGGCGACGCGCGGCAGTATCGGCTGGCGAGCGCTGGTCACGCGTTTTGCACCGCGTCGCGCCCCGCGCGCGCGGCGGCAGCGCAGCGCTCGCAAGGCCGCGCCGTCCTCCAACGACGACGAGAGACCGGCGGCGTTCGCACGCGCGGCCTAACCCCTCGTCACCCCGGCCTTGTGCCGGGGCCCACCGTGCCGCGCGAGTTGAGCCGTCAGTGAGTGCATCCCGGTGGACCCCGGCACGGGGCCGGGGTGACGGAGGTTGGGTGGCCGTGCGAAAGAATTTTAACGCAGCAGCACCAGTTCCTCGGCCATCGACGGATGCAGCGCGACGGTCTGGTCGAACGCGTCCTTGGTCAGCCCGGCCTTCACCGCGACCGCCGCCGCCTGCAGGATCTCGGGCGAATCGGGCCCGATCATGTGGAGCCCGAGCACCTGCCCCGTCTCGGCGTTGCACACCATCTTGTACAAGGCGCGCTCGTTGCGGCCGGCGAGCACGTTCTTCATCGGGCGGAAGTCGGACATGTAGACCTTCACCGATCCGAACTTGTTCTTGGCCTGCGCCTCGGTCAGCCCGACGCCCGCCATCGGCGGATGGCTGAACACGGCGGACGGGATGTTCTCGTAATCGACGCGGTGCGGCTTGTTGCCATACATCGTGTCGGCGAACGCCTGCCCCTCGCGGATCGCGACCGGGGTCAGCTGGATACGGTTGGTGACATCGCCGACCGCATAGATGCTGTCGCAGGTCGACTTGTTGTCCGCGTCGACCACGATCGCGCCCTTGTCGTCGAGCTCGACGCCGGCGCTCTCGAGCCCCAGCCCTTCGGTATTGGGCGAGCGCCCAGTCGCGAACATCACGCAATCGACGTCGATCGGCTCGTGGCCGGTCATCGACACGCGCAGGCAGCCGTCGGGCTGCTGCTCGATCCCGCGGAACTCGGCGTTGAAGCGAAAATCGAGCCCCTTCATCATCGAGATCTGGAGCAGGCGATCGCGGATCGATTCGTCATAGCCGCGCAGGATCACGTCGGTGCGGTTGATCAGCGTGACCTTCGAGCCGAATTCGTTGAAGATCCCGGCGAACTCGTTGGCGATATAGCCGGCGCCTGCGATCAGGATGCGCTTGGGCACGGCATCGAGGTGGAACACCTCGTTCGAGGTGATGCCGAGCTCATGCCCCGGGCATTCGGGCACGATTGGCGTCGCCCCGACCGCGATCAGGATCTTGCCCGCGGTCACTTCGCGCCCGTCACCGAGCCGGACCGAATGCGGGCCGGTCACCACCGCACGATCGAGGATGATCTCGACGCCGTTATTGGTCAGCGTGTCAGTATACGCCGAATTGATCCGATCGACCTCTTCCATCACATTGTCGCGCAGGCGCGCCCAGTCGAAGCCGAGATTGTCGGGCACGTCCCAGCCGAAGCGCTTGGCGTCCTTCAGATCCTCGGCAAAATGCGCGCCATAGACGAGCAGCTTCTTGGGCACGCAGCCGCGGATGACGCAGGTGCCGCCGACGCGATATTCCTCGGCCACCGCGACCTTCGCGCCGTGTGCCGCCGCGACGCGCGACGCGCGCGTGCCGCCCGAGCCCGCACCGATGACGAAAAGGTCGTAGTCATACTCAGCCATGTCATGTCCTCTTGCGGCCGCAGATTCGCGACCGCTGCTTATAATCTAGCGCTGCCCGGCGCGGCGCATCGGCATCGCGTCGATCGTCGCGACCAGAGTCGCGCGATCGATTGGCTCGGCGCGACGCAGCGCGGCATGGCCGTCCTTGCCGACCAGCACGACGCCGAACGCCGATTTGGGCAGCCGCCAGTGCGTCCGCAAAACCGCCGCGCTGTCGGTCGCACCGCGCACCGTATCGCCGGTGACCTCAACGATCGTGACGTCACGATCATCGAGATCCTTGGGCATCGCGTCGAGCGAGGCCCGCTGCGCGGAGCGCCGCGCATCGCTTTCGCTCGGCGCGGCGACGATCAGCACGCGGCGCTCGTGCCGCATTTCAGCCACCGTCGCGGCCGCCATCGCCGCCGCGACCAGCATCACCCGAACGCGCGCTTGATCAGGTCGGTGGTCGAGACGTCGAATTCCTGGTCGCCCTTGTCGGCGGCCTTGGCCATTTCCTTGCCGAGCTCGACGCCGAACTGGTCGAACGAATTGATCCCGAGCAGCACGCCGTTCACGAACACGCGCTGTTCGTAGAACGCGATTAGCGCGCCCAACGTGCGCGCATCGAGGTCGTCGAGCAGGATCGTCGTGCTCGGCCGGTCACCCGAATAGCTGCGCGCGTGATCGTCGTTCGCGCGGCCCTTCATCAGCGCGGCGCCTTGCGCGAACGCGTTGAGCAGCAGCTGGCGATGGTGATCCTCCGACAGCGTATCGCCCGGCTCGATCACCGCGACGAACTCCACGGGGACGAGATGCGTGCCCTGATGCAGCAACTGGAACACAGCGTGCTGCGCATCGGTGCCGACCCCGCCCCAGGTGATCGCCGCGCTCGGCCGGTCGAGCGCCTCGCCGTCGATCGTCGTGCCCTTGCCGTTCGATTCCATCTCGAGCTGCTGGAGATACGACGGCAGCAGCCGCAGCCGCTCGTCATAGGCGAAGGTCGCGCGCGTCTCGGCGTGGCGGACCTGCGTATAATAGAGATCGGCGAACGCCGCGAGCGCGGGCGCGTTCTGGCTGAGCGTCGTCTGCTGGAAATGGCGGTCCATCTCGGCGGCACCCTCGAGCATGTCGGCGAAATTGTCCCAGCCGAGCGCGATCGCGGCGGGGAAGCCGATCGACGACCAGAGCGAATAGCGCCCGCCGACCGAATCGGCGAAGGGCAGCACGCGCGTCTCGTCGACGCCCCATTCGACCGCCTTGTCGGGATCGGCCGTCAGCGCGATGACGCGGCCATAGGCGTCCTCGACGCCCGCCTCGCCCATCCACTGCAGCACCGAATCGGCGTTGGTCAGCGTTTCCTTGGTGGTGAAGGTCTTCGACGCGATCACCAGCAGCGTCGCGGTCGGATCGAACTTCTTGAACACTTCCTCGAGCGCGGCGCCGTCGATGTTCGAGACGATCGCGACGTCGTACGCGGTATCCTCACGCCCCAGCGCATCGACCAGCAGATCGGGCCCGAGCGCCGAGCCGCCGATGCCGACGTGGAGCACATGGCGGATGTCGCCGAGCGCACCCGCCGCGATCGCGTCGATCAGCGCGCGCATCCGCGCGTGGAACGCGGCGGCCTTGGCATTGTCTTCCTCGCTCCCCTCGCCGCGCTCGGCGACGTGGGTGACCGAGCGGTTCTCGGTGACGTTGATGACCTTGCCCGAGAACAGCGCCTCGCGCTTGCCGTGAAGGTCCTGCGCCTTGGCGAGCGCTTCGAACGCGGTGACCGCCTCGGTCGTCAGGTGCGTCTTCGAGAAGTCGAAATGGATCCCGGCGACATCGGTGCTGAAGGTCTCCAGCCGGTTGGCATCCTCCGCAAACAGCGTCTCGAGCTTAAGCGAGGGCAGAGCCTCGATCGCGGTCCAGTCGGCAGACATTCAGGCACCTCTTCGGTCGTGGGGCAGGAAACGATTCCCGCGCTAGATCGCCCTAGCGGGGCGGCATTACAACCGCCAGCTTGACGACTTGCGCCAGCAGCACCAAACCGCGCGACATGGCCGATCCCACCCCGCTCCGCGACGCACCCGCGCGCAAATCCGAAACGCGCGAGACGCTCGTCTTCTTCCTCAAGCTCGCGATCGTCGTGTTCGTGTTCAGGAGCTTCGTCTTCGCGCCGTTCAGCATCCCGTCGCAGTCGATGCTGCCGCGGCTCTATATCGGCGACTATCTGTTCGTCTCGAAATGGAATTACGGCTATTCGCGCTGGTCGCTGCCATGGGGCGTGCCGCTGATCCCGGGGCGCGTCCTCGGCCGCGATCCCGCTCGCGGCGACGTCGTCGTGTTCCGCGGCCCTCCGGGCGACGACCATGACGTGATCAAGCGCGTGATCGGCCTGCCCGGCGACAGCGTGCAGATGCGCCACGGCCAGGTGATCCTCAACGGGAAGCCTGTCCCCAAGGTCAAGATCGCCGACTTCACGATCCCGCTCTCGCCGAACTATCCGGGCGGCAGCGAATGCCCTGCCGAGTTCGAGGACATGAGCGCCGGCAAGCCGATCTGCCGCTACCAGCAATTCCGCGAGACGCTCCCCAACGGCAAGAGCTACGCCGTGCTCGACCGCGGCGAGCAGATCAACGCCGACGAAACCGGCGTCTACAACGTTCCCGCCGGCCACGTCTTCGTGATGGGCGACAATCGCGACGACAGCGGCGACAGCCGGTTCGATCCGCCCGAGGGCATGGGGATGGTCCCGATGGAGCGGATCGAGGGCAAGGCGGTGTTCTCCTTCTTCTCGACCGACGGCTCGGCGAATTGGGTCCTGCCCTGGACATGGTTCTCGGCGGCGCGCTGGAGCCGGATCGGGGAAGGCTTTTGAGCGCTGAGCTGAGCAGCTGGATCGCCGCGAGCCTCGGCCACACGCCGCGCGACATCGCACCGTTCGAGCGCGCGCTGACGCATGGCAGCCAGGCCAAGGCGAATTATGAGCGGCTCGAATTCCTCGGCGACCGCGTGCTCGGGCTGGTGATGGCGGAATGGCTGTTCGAGCTGTTCCCGAACGAGCCCGAAGGCGCACTGTCGAAGCGCTTCAACGCGCTGGTGACGGGCGCGGTGTGCGCCGGTGTCGCGCGCGGCCTCGGCGTCGCGGCGCAGCTCAAGCTCGGCAAGCAGGCGCGCGACGACGGCGCGTCGGACAGCGACAACGTCCTCGGCGACGTGATGGAGGCGCTGATCGGCGCGCTCTACCGCGAGGCCGGGCTCGACGGCGCCCGCCGCGCGATCCGCACCGCCTGGGCCGACCGCGCGAGCCGCGAGCTGACGGTGCCGCAGCACCCCAAGTCGGCGCTGCAGGAATGGGCCGCGGCGCACAACCGCAAGGCGCCGGCGTACGAAGTGGTCGAGCGCTCGGGCCCGCACCATGCGCCGCGCTTTCGGGTGAAGGCGCTGATCGGGACTTTTGCCGAGGCCGAGGCCGAGGGGAGTTCGAAGCAGGAGGCGGAGACCGCGGCCGCGACGGCGTTGTTGGCGCAGGTGCGGCAAGCTGGGCGCTAACCTTACTCCCCTCCCTGGAAGGGAGGGGAGGAGAAGAGTAATGGCCCTCTGACACGCTCAGGCGAACGCAAGAAAGTTACCCGATGACCGAACCCACCCCCACCCAGAAATGCGGTCTCGTCGCGATCCTCGGCGCGCCCAACGCCGGCAAGTCGACGCTGGTCAATGCGCTGGTCGGTCAGAAGGTCGCGATCGTCAGCCCCAAGGCGCAGACTACGCGAGTCCGGCTGATGGGCGTCGCGATCGAAGGCGATACGCAGCTGCTGCTGGTCGACACCCCCGGCATCTTCGAACCCAAGCGCCGGCTCGACCGCGCGATGGTCCAGGCCGCATGGGGCGGTGCCGACGGCGCTGACGTGCTGGCCCTCGTAGTCGATGCCAAAGGCGGGCTAGGCTCGAAGGTCACCACCATCGCCGAAGCGATCGCGCACCGTCCCGAGCCGAAATACCTCATCCTCAACAAGGTTGATCTCGCCGACAAGGGCAAGCTTTTGCTCCACGCCGAGAAGCTCACCGCGATGGTGCAGTTCGACGAAGTCTTCTTCGTCAGCGCCTCGACCGGCGACGGCCTGCCCGAATTGAAGGCGCATCTCGCGCAGCGGATGCCGGCCGAGCCGTGGCATTTCCCCGAGGACCAGGTCTCCGACGCGACCGAGCGCAGCCTCGCCTCGGAGGTGACGCGCGAGCAGCTCTACCTCCAGCTCCACGCCGAACTGCCCTACGCCTCGACGATCGAGACCGAGCAATATCTCGAGCGCGAGGACGGATCGGTCGAAATCCACCAGCAGATCCTCGTCGAACGTCCGACGCAGCGCGCGATCGTGCTCGGCAAGGGCGGTGCGCGAATCAAGGAAATCGGCGCGCGGGCACGTACCGAGCTTGCCGGCATCATGGGCCGCCCGGTGCATCTCTATCTGCACGTCAAGGTCCGCCCCGGCTGGGACGACGAACGCGACGTCTATCGCGACATGGGGCTCGACTGGGTCGAGTGATCGACCCGAAGAGCGGCGACCGCGCAGCGCCGATGGCACCGCGCGGTCGCGCGATCATGGCTTAGCGATAGCGCCAGCCATCGTGGTAGCGATAGCGGTTCTGCCAATAGCGGCGGCCGTCCCAATAGCCGCGATCATAGCGCCGGCCGACGACCAGCACCGGACCGCCATAGCCTGGGCCCCCGCGCATCAGGCGGCAATGGCCGCCGGGTCCGCGAAATCCGTCGCGTCCGCAGCCGTCGCGCGCATCGGCGGCAGTGGTGGTGCCGATCGTTGCCACCCCGGTGAGGAGGATGGCGGCAAGAAGCTTTTTCATGATACCCTCTTGATCGTGAGTATGGAGCAAGAGCCCGACGGGCTGTCGAAACAAACGACAGGGACGACAACGCGTTCCACTACGACCGTTACGGCCCCGCTCCAAACGCCGCATTTCACGGCGCCAGCAGCGTTTCGACCCATGCCGGCACCAGTGTTCCTGCCGGCCCGAGCCGGGTCTCGTCGAACCAGGCGCTCCCCGCCGATCGCTCGAGATTGAGCTCGAGCGTCCGCGCGCCGGCCTGCCGCGCGCGCTGGACGAAACCCGCCGCCGGATAGACCGCGCCCGAAGTCCCGATCGACACGAACAGGTCCGCCGATCCGAGCGCATGCTCGATCCTGTCCATCGCGTAGGGCATCTCGCCGAAGAAGACGATGTCGGGCCTGAGCGCCGCCGCCCCGCAGTCGGGGCAGATCGACCCCGGCGGCAACGCGCCCGGCCATCGCCTCCGCACCCCGCACGCCGCACACAAAGCGGATTGCAGCGCGCCATGCATGTGCAGCAGGCGCCTGGCCCCCGCGCGCTCGTGCAGATCATCGACATTCTGCGTGACGATCAGCAAACCCCCGCCCCATTCTTCATCGAGCCGCGCCAAGGCCAGGTGCGCGGGATTGGGAGTCACGCGCGCCAGGGCCGCCCGCCGCGCATCGTAGAAAGCGTGGACCAGCGCAGGATCGTCCGCGAGCGCCTCCGGGGTACAGACGTCCTCGACGCGGTGCCCTTCCCACAGTCCGCCGGGCCCGCGAAACGTGGCGATGCCGCTCTCGGCGGAAATCCCGGCGCCCGTCAACACGACGATATTGCGAATGTCCTGCATGCCCCAGGCTTAGTACGGCGCGATGAAAGCTGCTATTCTTCGTTCCAGAGGACCGGTCCGCCTCCGGACGGGATAGAACACGATGCAAGCGCGAGCCTTGGGCAATTCGCGCATGGCATGTCGCGCGACCATTGGCTAAGGCCGCCGCGAGCCAATCGAAGGGGAATGGGCGTGACCGCGATCGGGATCATTGGCAGCGCCGGGCGCATGGGACAGGCCTTGGCGGCGATCGTGCCCGATCTGGGCGCGACGCTCGCTGGCGGGATCGATGCGGGCGGCGATCCGGCAGGCATCGCACACGATTCGGACGTGCTGGTCGATTTTTCCTCGCCCTCGGCGCTCGAGCGCACATTGGCGGCAGCGCGCCAAGCGGGAACGCCGATCCTGATCGGTACGACCGGCCTCACCACGACGCACCACGCGATGATCGATGCCGCCGCGGCGGAGATCGCAGTGCTGCAGACTGGCAACGTCTCGCTCGGGGTCACGCTGCTCGCCAAGCTGGTGCGCGAAGCGGCCGCCCGGCTCGGGCCCGAATGGGACATCGAGATCGCCGAATTCCACCACCGCCACAAGGTCGACGCGCCCTCGGGCACCGCCTTGCTGCTCGGCGAAGCGGCGGCGGCGGGTCGCGGCATCCCGCTCGCCGAGGCGCGCGTCGCCGATCGCGCCGGGCTGACCGGCGCGCGGTCGGAAGGGACGATCGGTTTCGCCAGTCTGCGCGGCGGATCGGTCGCGGGCGACCACCAGATCGTCTTTGCTGGCGAGGGCGAGCGGATCGAGCTCGGCCATCGCGCCGAGAATCGCGCGATCTTCGCGCGCGGCGCGATCACCGCAGCCTTGTGGCTCGTCGGCAAGCCGGCCGGGCGCTACGCAATGGACGAGGTGCTCGGGGTGTGAAGCGCGCCGAGATCGTCGAATTCTACGCGCGGCTCGCCGCCGACAACCCGCACCCCGAGACCGAGCTCGAGGCGGGCAATCCCTTCCAGCTCGTCGTCGCGGTCGCGCTGTCGGCGCAGGCGACCGACGTGGGCGTCAACAAGGCGACGCGGCGGCTGTTCGAGACGGTGACGACGCCGCAGCAGATGCTCGATCTCGGCGAGGAGGGGCTGAAACAGCACATCAAGACGATCGGCCTGTTCAACACCAAGGCGAAGAACGTCATCGCGCTGTCGCAGCGGCTGGTCGACATCTATGGCGGCGAGGTTCCGAACGACCGCGACGCGCTCGAGACGCTGCCGGGGGTCGGGCGCAAGACCGCCAATGTCGTGCTGAACGTGGCGTTCGGCGCCGAAACCTTCGCGGTCGACACGCACATCTTCCGCGTCGGCAACCGCACCGGGCTCGCGCGCGGCAAGACTCCGCTCGCGGTCGAGCTGAAACTCGACAAGGCGACGCCGCAGCCGTTCCGGCTGCACGCGCATCACTGGCTGATTCTCCACGGCCGCTATGTCTGCAAGGCGCGCACGCCCGAATGCTGGCGCTGCATCGTTGCCGATCTCTGTGCGTTCAAGCCGAAGACCCCGCCCCCCAAGGTCGCGACGCCCAAGACCCTCGATCGTCCGGAGCCCTGACATGCGCATGCTGTTCGCCGCCCTCGCCCTCGCCGCCTTCGCCGCACCCAGCGTCGCGCGCGACCGCGGCCACGTGCCCGAGGCGACTCCAACCGGCACGCCGCAACGCTGTATTCCGATCAGCAACATGCGCGAGAGCCATGTCCGCGACGACCGCACGATCGATTTCGTGACGAGCGGCGGCACGGTCTATCGCAACACGCTGCCCTTCGCCTGCCCCAGCCTGGGGTTCGAAGAGCGCTTCAGCTATGCGACGAGCCTCAGCCAGCTGTGTTCGACCGATACGATCACCGTACTCGAGACGGGCGGCGGCACGGGGCTGAGCCGCGGCGCGACCTGTGGTCTCGGCGTGTTCCAACCGGTGACATTGACGCAAACGACCGGGCCGCGCCGACGCAACTAGGGCTGGCGCCGGGGCACAGCCTTTGCTAGTCGAGCGGTCAGGCACCCGTAGCTCAGCTGGATAGAGCGCTGCCCTCCGAAGGCAGAGGCCACTGGTTCGAATCCAGTCGGGTGCACCATTTCGCATTAGCTTAGCCGCTTCCCAGGCTGATTGGTGAAACCGCAGGAAAAGCGGCATTTCGTGGGCGGCCGTTGTCAGGTTATTACGGGTTTGGACCCGAGTTGCGAAGCGGCGCGCCGAGGACGGGGCTGCCCGTTCAGCGTCATCAGACGATATCGTGAAGCATGAACAGCAGGCGGCAATAACCCCAGGAATGCTTGATCCGCGCTCTGTTCGGAAAGAGCTGTGCGCGCAAAGCCGAGTTCTGTCAGGCGATGCCGGTCTGGCGTTGGCTCAGCAAACCGGGAGCAGATTCGCCAGAGGATCGGGACGAAGAGCGTCCGCTCGCGATCGGCGGCGCAGAATCCTCGGGATACTTTGCCGGACAACACAGCGAATCGGGCCGGACGGGCACCCGTGCGACCTGAAAGCGTCGTCATGCGTTGAGGCCAGATGCCAGTGACGATCGAGACATTGCAGCACCGAATGGACGCGGCCGTCGCCGCGCTCGATTTTGAGGAAGCGGGCCGATGCCGCGACATGATCAGTGCGATGCGGGGCGGCGCAACGGCGGCGGAGGCCGAAGCGGCGAGCTGTGCGGGTTTGCAGCGCCAAGCGCCAGGCGCGATGGGATTGGGAACCAGTCAGCAGAGGGTGACCCCGCCCGCCGGATGGCGCGCGCCGCCTAAGCCCGACCCGATGACTGCTGGCCGCTCGAAGCGCAGCCGACACCGGACGGAGGGAGACTGACCGCGCGCAATATGGCGCGCGCGATTCGACGAGCGAAGGCGACCTCGACCGCGCTTCGCACGACGCGATGCCGACCTACGCGGTCGTTCGCGCGCCCGGATCAAGCGATATAGGTCACGGGAATCTGGGTACGCGGCGACCGCATCTCGAAGAATACGATCACGAGCGGCGACGCCCGCGCCGATAGGATCGCATGCCGCGACATCATCGGTGCGTCAGGTCGACGTAAGCGGCGCAAGGCTCTCGAGCACCGTGGGAATCAGTTCGGAAACCGTCGGATGGATCGGCACCGCCCAGCGCAGCACATCGAGCGGCTGATCGGCGTTCATCATGTCGAGGATGCCGTGGATCGCCTCGTCGCCGCCCGTGCCGAGGATCGCTGCGCCGAGGATGCGCTGGGTCTGCGCATCGGCGACGATCTTGATCATCCCCTTGGTCTCGCCCTTCTCGACCGCGCGGCCGACGCGCGTCATCGGGCGCGTCGCGACGAGGATCGACCGGCCCGCGGCGACCGCCTGTGACTGCGTCATCCCGACGCGGCCGAGTGGCGGATCGATATAGAGCGCATAGCCCGGGATTCGCGCGCTGACCTTGCGGTGTGCGCCGTCGAGCAGATTGGCGGCGACGATCTCGAAATCGTTATAGGCGGTATGCGTGAAGGCGCCGCGCCCGTTGCAATCGCCGAGCGCCCAGATGCCGGGAACATTGCTCTGCAACCCGTCATCGACCGTGACATAGCCGTGCGCGTCGGTCTTCACCCCCGCCGCATCGAGCCCGAGATCGTCGGTGTTGGGTCGCCGTCCGACCGCGAGCAGGACGTGACTGCCGACCACCACCGGATCGCCATCCTGGCAATCGACCGACACCGCCACGCCCGCCTCGTGCGGCGCAAAGCCGATGCAATTCGCGCCCGCGCGTATCACGATGCCTTCGTCCTCGAGGATCTGGCGAACCGCGTCGGAGATTTCGGGATCCTCGCGCGCGACCAGCCGGTCGCCGCGCTCGACCACCGTGACCGCGGCGCCGAAGCGGCGGTACATCTGCGCGAATTCGAGCCCGATATAGCTGCCGCCGACCACGACCAGATGCGCGGGAACCTCCGCCAGCGCGACCATGTCGGTATTGTCGAGATGCGGCACGTCGGCGACGCCCGGCATGTCGGGCACGGTCGCGCGACCGCCGACGTTGAGGAAGATCCGCGGCGCTTCCAGCGTATCGCCATCGACATCGACGGTCGTCGGCGAGGTCAGCCGCGCATGGCCGCGCAGGAAGGTCAGCCGCTCCATCGTAGCGAGCCAGCGCTCGTTGCTCGTCCGCGCATCGAGCGTCACCTTGTGCGCCCGCGCCGCGACCGCGGGCATGTCGATCGTCACCGGCCCCGTCCGCACGCCGAAATCGGCGGCCCGGCGCGCGAGATGCGCGGTATAAGCGCTGGCGACGAGCGTCTTGGTCGGCATGCAGCCGGTATTGACGCAGGTCCCGCCGACCAGCTTGCGCTCGATCAGCGCGACGGTCATGCCCGCGGCGGTGAGCCGCCCGGCGAGCGGCGGTCCGGCCTGGCCAGCGCCGATGATGATCGCATCGAAGCGGCGCGTCACAGCGCGACCACCACATACGCCGCCGCCGCGAGCGCGATCGCGTCCTCGATCACTGCAGCGGGCAGGTCGCGCCCGAACGCCACAGCCAGACGCGTTCGCAGCGCCGCACCCCCCAACGTGCCGACCACGGCGCCCGCGACGCCGAGCGCCAGCCCGAGCAGCGGCTTGCCCGCCCCGATCCCGATCGCCGCGCCCGACACACCGCCGCTTACCAGCCGCGCGCCGAACGGCCCCGCCTGCTTGCGGCTCGGCGTCGTCGGCAGCACGTCGCCGACCAATTCACCGAGCGCGAGCAGCGACACGATCCACGGCGTGAACCGCCAGCCGAAAAACGCCAGCCAGCTTCCGTCGAGCGCGAGCCCGCGAGCGGCGGCCGCCCAGGCGATCGCGGCAGGCGCGAGCATCGTGCGCGACCCCGCGACGATACCGATGAGCAACGCGAGCAGGATCATGGAGCAAGTCCTTCGGAAGCGAGCGCCCGTCCTCCCATGCGCGCCCGGCGCGGTCAAACGAGTCGTGCAAGCGATCGGATAGTGCAGGCGAAGGACCGCGCGTCAGCTTTCCTCGATACGCCGTTCGCCTTCGGGCAGCAGCGAAAGCTCGCGCCAGTCGACCTCCTCCTGCAATCGGTAATAGCTGTCGTCCCCAAGCGCATCCTCGGCGCGCAACGCCTCGAGCCGCTCGCGTTCGGCCGCGATGCCCTTGAGCCCGATCTTGCGATAGCGCTTCTCGCCCGCGGTACCGAGCAGCGCATAGGCATAGCGAAAGTGCTCGGTCTCGCGCCCATCCGACCCGTCGAGCGCCGCAGCGCCGGCGTGCGCTAGGTCGCGCCGCGCCTCGGCGAGTTCCTGGTCGGGATCATCGACCGCGTCGAGCCCCAGCCAATGGATCAGTGGCGCGAGCGTCATGCCCTGCACGATCAGCGTGACGAGCACGACCGCGAACGCGGTTAGCACGACGGTGTCGCGCTGCGGGAAAGTGCTCGGCAAGGCAAAGGCGGTCGCCAGCGTGATCAACCCGCGCATCCCGCACCACGAGACGAAGACGCCTTGCGCCAGCGATGGCGGCGGCAAATCGCCGCGCAGCGCGACGAAGCGCTTGGCGAGGAGGTTCCACCCCATGACGAGCACGATGCGCGCGACGATGACCGCGAGCACCACCACGCCCGCGACCGCGAGCGAATCCCACAGATGCACCCGCGTCATGCGCCCGACGATCAGCCGCGCCTGCATGCCCATCAACAGGAAGGCGAGCACGTTGAACAGGAACACGACGGTCGCCCACACCGCGAAGCTGTGGACTCGCATCCGCGGCGATCCGTCGCCGCCGTTGCGCGCGATCGTCATCGCGCAGCCGACGACGGCGAGCACCGGCGAGAGATGCAGATGCTCGGCGACGATCCACACCGCAAAGGCATTGATGAACTGCAGGATATTGCCGCCGAGCGTGCCCGCGACGAATTTGCCGAGCCACTGGAAGGCAAAGGCGCTGGCGATGCCGAGGACGATGCCGCCCGGCGCGGCGAAAGCGAGTTCCAGCGCGACCTTGGTGCCGAAGCCGCCATTGGCCTGTACCGCGAGCGCCGCGCCGAACAGCAGCAGCGCGGTCGCATCGTTGAACAGGCTCTCGCCCTTCAATACCGCGATCGTCCGCTTGGGAAGCGAAACCGTGCCGAGCACCGCGGTCGCCGCCGCGGCATCGGGCGGTGCGACGATCGCACCAAGCGCAACCGCCGCGGCGAGCGGCAGGCCGACGAACGCGACGCCGATCCACGCGACCACGCCGGTCGTGACGAGGATCGCGCCGACCGCGAGGATCGACAGCGGGCGCCACAAGCGCCTCGCGGCATGCAACGGGAAATCGAACGCCGCATCGAGCAGCACCGGCGCGATGAACAAGGCGAGCACGGTATTGGGGTCGATCGCGATCGTCGGCGCGCCGGGGACGAAGGCGACGATTACCCCGCCCATCGCGAGCATCGCGGGATAGGGCAGACCGAGCCGGCGCGAGGCCTGGAGCGAGACGATCGCCGCGAACAGCAACGCCAACAGGCTTTCGAAGAACGTCATGGCGCGATCGTATCAAGCGCGCGCGCGCCTGTCAGGCGCCACGGTGCCGCTCGCGCGGGCAGCGATCCTCGTGGATGCGCGCGCCTTATTGTACGAGCCCTGCCGCACGAAGCGCACGGTTGATGATCGTCTGCACCGAATTCGCCGGCACGTCGGACCGCGGCGTAGCTGCCTCGGGCCGATCCACCGGGTGCGGGACGGCGGTCCCCTCACTCAACCCCCAAGCAGTGGCGATCGCCTGCGTGCTTGAAAGCCCGACATCGAGCATATAGGGGCCCGCCTCGCCGAGCCCGTCAGGGCCCGACGGGTCGATCGGCACGCCGTGCCCCATCCCGGCGACGCTCCACTGCTCGACCGCGGCACGACCCGATGCATCGCGCCACAGGCGATGCTCCCAGGTCGCGCCGCGCCGCGTTTCGCTCGGCCTGGCCGCCAAGCCGTGCACAGCGCGCCACTGCGCCGCGAGCTGATCGGCATTGGCGGGAACGACCGTGGCGTCGGCCTCGCCCTGCCAGATCGACACCGCGGGTAAGCGGTGCGACACGCCGTCGGACGCGTCGCGCACCGTTTCCGCCGCTGCGGTGGCGCTCGCCGCGCCGTGCCCGCGCATGCGGTCGAGCGCCTGCGACACGCTGGTCGCGCCGCCATAGGCAAGCCCGCCGATGATCGCACCGGCGGCGAACAGATCGGGATAAGTGGCGAGCATCACCGCCGTCATCGCGCCGCCCGCCGACAGGCCGGTGACGAAGATGCGGCTGCGGTCGAGCGCGTGGCGCGCGACCATCGTCTCGACCATCTGCGCGATCGACTGCGCCTCGCCGCCCGCACGCGCGATGTCGGCACGGTCGAACCAATTGAAACACAGGTTCATATTGTTGGCGCGGCGCTGCTCGGGATAGAGCAAGGCAAAGCCATGGCGGTCCGCCAGCGTCGACCAGCCGCTGCCCTGATCATAGCCCGCGGCGTTTTGGGTGCAGCCGTGTAGCACGACTACCAGCGCAGCGTTTGCCGCGAGATTAGGCGGAACATAGGAATAAGCGCCGAGCGCGCCGGGATCGCTGCCGAAATCAGTCAGGGGAGCCAGTCTGCTCGACGTGTCCGGGAAGGGAGCCGAATAATTATACGCCGCCATCCGCGCGAGCGTGTCGGAGATGCGCCGCATGTCGGGCCTCGTCACTAACGCCTGGACTCGCCAGGCTGGCTCTTGAAGATAGCGTTTATGTTGCAGTGCACAATAAGAAGCTGCAGATTCTTTTGAGATGCCCCGCACGTCGCCATGCCAACCGGCATGGCGACGCACGGGCGCGATCTTACTTGCCGCGCAGCGTGTTGATCACGGCGAGACCCAGCACGCCGACCAGTGCAGCGGTCGCATACGGCCGCTCGCGCGCGAAGCTGCGCGCCTTGTCGACCAGCGGGCCGGGGTTCGACACGGCGTCCATCGCGGCACCGGCGACCTGCTTGGCATTGCCGACGACCTGATCGGCGACGCCCGAGCCCTGCAGCGACGTGTCGCCGGTCAGCTTGCCTGCAGCTTCCTTGATGCTGCCGCCGAGATCCTGACCTTCACCCTTGAGCGTCGTGCTGTTCATGATTTGCCTTTCGTTGGCGCTAAACCGGTCGTGGCGCGCTTGGCGGCATAACGACCGTTTCGGAAAGAAGGTCCCGTCCGCAGCGCTGCAATGCTGGAAAAGCTGTCCGCACTTCCCATTTCTATGGCTCGAGAATGGGATACGGACATGGCGAACGGTTGGGCGCAGGACGGCGCGGTACAGGATCAGATCGACGACACGGTGGCGGACGCGGTCGAGGCCGCGCGCGCGCGACTGCTGGGCGGCGAGGCGGCGCTCTATTGCGAGCAATGCGGCGAGGATATTCCCGAAGCGCGCCGTGCCGCGCTGCCCGGCGCGCGCACTTGTATCGCCTGCCAGTCCGACCGCGACGCGAAGATCCGCAGCGTCGGGATCAACCGGCGCGGCAGCAAGGACAGCCAGTTGCGCTAATAATCGCGCACCCGGGACCTTTCTCGCGCGCCATAGGTTGCGCGACACGAAGGGGATCCGGGTGGTGCGCGTAAAGCTGACAATGCGGGCGAAGGCGTGCCGCCGCGGGCTGCGCCAGTGGCGATGACGCACGTCGGCTCCTGCTCGTTGCTCTGCGGGCCAAGCTTCCTGACCGGTCCCGGCCCCAATGCCGCCGAAACCGCGACATTGTTCTGGATCGTCGGCGCGGCGATGCTGATCGTCGTCGTTCCCGTGTTGCTGCTGACACCGCTCATTGCCTGGCGGTATCGCTGGAATGGCGGCGCGGCCTACACGCCGCGCTGGGATTTCTCGCGCATCCTCGAATGCGTGGTGTGGGGCATTCCCGTGGCGATCGTGCTCTTTCTCGGCGTCGTGCTTTGGCACGCAACGCATCGGCTCGATCCCTACCGCCCGCTCGCCAGCACGCAGCCCCCGCTCGATGTTCAGGTCGTCGCGATGGATTGGAAGTGGGTATTTCTCTATCCGGAGCAGGGGATCGCGACGGTCAACGTGCTCGCCGTTCCGGTCGGCCGGCCGCTGCGGCTGCATCTGACCAGCACGACCGTGATGCAGTCGTTCCTGATCCCGCAGCTCGGCGGCCAGATCTACGCGATGGCGGGGATGACGACGCAGCTCAACCTGCTCGCGCCGCGCGGCGGCAGCTTCATCGGCGAGAACACGCAATATAATGGCGACGGCTTTGCCAGGCAGCATTTCCGCCTGCTCGCGCTGTCGAGCCCGGCGTTCGATCGACTGATCGCGCGCGCACAAGCCTCGCCTGACCGACTCGACGCCGCGCGCTATCGCCGCCTGACCAGGCCCGGCACGATCGACCAACCGCGGCTGTTATCAGGCCTACAACCCGGCATGTTCGACGCGATCGTGCGGCGTGGCGCAGCGACGAGCGGGGCGAACCGATGACCGCGTACTATTTCCTGCTCGGCCGCCTCTCGTTCGACGCCCTGCCCTTCTACAGCGCGCTCGCCACCGCCGCGGCGGCGATCGCGGTGGCGGGAGCGATCGCGGTGATCGGGCTGGTCACGTGGTTGGGCAAATGGCGCTATCTGTGGCGCGAATGGTTCACCAGCGTCGATCACAAGCGGATCGGCGTGCAATATTTCATCATCGCCTTCGTGATGCTCGCGCGTGCGCTGGTCGAGGCGATCCTGATGCGGCTGCAACAGGCCGATGCGGTCAACCAGCCGGGCTTCGTCGAGCCAGAGCATTTCGCGCAACTGTTCAGCACGCACGGGACGATCATGATCTTCTTCGTGGCGATGCCGCTGCTCACGGGCGTGATCAATTTCGCGATGCCGCTGCAGATCGGCGCGCGCGACGTGGCGTTTCCGCTGCTCAATTCGATCAGCCTCTGCCTGACCTGGGCGGGCGCGTGGCTGATGATGGCGGCGCTGGTGCTCGGGCGCTTCTCGACCGGCGGGTGGACCGGCTACCCGCCGTACACCGGGATAGCGTTCAGCCCCGGCGTCGGGCCCGATTATTGGATCTGGGCGGTGACGCTCGCCTCGATCGGGTCGCTGCTCACCGGCATCAATTTCGCAGTGACGCTCTACAAGGGCCGCGCGCCGGGCATGACGTGGTTCCACATGCCGCTGTTCTGCTGGACGGCGTTGTGCACCAGCATTCTGCTGATCTTCGCGATCCCGCCGCTGACCGTCGCGACCGGGCTGCTCGCGCTCGATCGCTATGCCGGGATGCATTTCTTCACCAACGAGGCGGGCGGCAATGTGATGAACTATGCCAACCTCTTCTGGCTGTTCGGCCATCCCGAGGTGTACATCCTGATCCTCCCCGCGTTCGGCGTCTATTCCGAGGTGATCGCGACCTTCTCGTCGAAGCGGCTGTTCGGCTATGTCTCGCTGGTCTGCGCGACGATGGCGATCGCGGTGCTCTCCTTCACCGTCTGGCTCCATCACTTCTTTACCATGGGCCAGAGCGCCGACGTCAACGCCGCGTTCGGCATCGCGACGATGCTGATCGGCATCCCGACCGGCGTGAAGGTCTATGACTGGATCTGGACGATGTTCCGCGGGCGAATCCGCTTCACCGTACCGATGCTCTATTCGCTCGCCTTCATCGTCACCTTCGTGATCGGCGGGATGACCGGGATCATACTGGCGATGCCGCCGCTCGATTATGTCACGCACAACACCGTCTTTCTCGTCGCGCATTTCCACAACATGCTGATCCCGGGGCTGCTGTTCGCGATGCTCGCGGCGTACCATTACTGGTTCCCCAAGGCGTTCGGCTATCGGCTGAACGAATTCTGGGGTCGGGTGTCGTGCGCGTGCTGGGTCGGCGGGTTCTATCTCGCCTTCATGCCGCTCTACGTGCTCGGGCTCGAGGCGATGCCGCGCCGCAGCCAGCAAGTGTCCGAGGCGGCGTATCAGCCGTGGCTGCTGATCGCAGCGTTCGGCGGGCTGGTGCTGTTCTGCGCGTTTGCCGCGCTGGCGATCCAGCTGTGGGTCAGCATCCGCGACCGCGACCAGAACCGCGTTGCGGTCGGCGACCCGTGGGATGCGCGCGGGCTCGAATGGGCGATCTCCGCGCCCCCGCCCGAATATAATTTCGCGGTGGTGCCCCAGGTCCACGGCCGCGACGCCTTCTGGCAGGCGAAGCAGGACGGCTTCGCCTACGCGCCGCCGGATTCTTATGAGGCGATCGAAATGCCGCGCAACAGCGCGGTCGGCCCGGTGATCGGCCTGGCCGGGGCGGGCTGCGCGTTCGGCCTGGTGTGGCATATCTGGTGGCTCGCATTGCTCGGCCTCGCGGTCGCGATCGGCGCGGTGATCGCGCGCAGCTTCGTGCGCGATACGCACCGCGTGATCTCGGCCGACGAGGTCGCGGCAACCGAAGCGCGCTGGCACGCTGCGATCGCCGCGGCCTTGCCGATCGAGCGCGATGAGGAAACGCAGTCGGTCAACCACGGCCTCGCCAAGGTGATGGCAGGATGAGCGACAGCAACCGCCACGCCGGGCTCAACCTCGGCGAAAGCCATGGTGAAGCCGACGACGCCGCCGACAGCGCGCTGTTCGGCTTCTGGATCTTCCTGATGAGCGACGCGGTGATCTTCGCGCTGCTCTTCGCGACCTATGGCGTGCTGCTCCCGGGCACCGCGGGCGCGCCCGGCCCGGGTCCGGCGAGCGGGTTTCATTTGTCGGGCACCTTGCTCGAAACGCTGATCCTGCTCGCGAGCAGCTTCACCTTCGGCATGGCCTCGCTCGTGATGAAGCACGAGATCGGCACGCGCTACCTTTACGCCTGGCTCGGGCTGACCGCGCTGCTGGGACTCGCCTTCCTCGCGCTCGAGGTGAAGGATTTCGCCGAAATGGCGTCGCTCGGCGCGGTACCGAGCCGCAGCGGCTTCCTCTCCGCGTTCTACTCGCTGGTACCGTTGCACGGGCTGCATGTTGCCGCCGGGCTGGTGTGGATCGGCGTGATGCTCGTTCAGATCCGGGTGTTCGGGTGCGATACGCCGGTCAAGCTCAACCTGCTCCGGCTCGGGTTGTTCTGGCACTTTCTCGATATCGTCTGGGTGGCGATCTTCTCGGTCGTCTATCTGCAGGGGCTGATCCGATGAAGGACGCCCGCGGCTTCCGGCGCGCGCTCGCCAGCTACAGCATCGGCTTGCTGCTCGCGCTCGCGCTGACCGGCGCGGCCTTCGCGTGCGTCGCGTGGCGGATTGCCCCGTCGCATACGCTGGGACTCGTCTTCGCGCTCGGGCTCGTCCAGATCCTCGTTCACTTCCGCTGCTTCCTGCACATCGATTTGCGCAAATCGGCGCGCGCGGACCTCCAGCTCATCCTGTTCTCGAGCTTGATCATCGCGCTCATGGTCGCGGGCACGCTCGTCATCCTGCTCAACCTGCGCGAGCGCATGATGTAGCGCGCGAAACGGTGTTTGCAGTCGCGCGCGAGATTTCCGATAGGGCCCCAGCGGCATCGCGACACAGGGGTAGATGATGATCAACGGCTTGAAGACGCTTGCCATCGGGCTCGCGCTGCTCGCGTCTGCCCCCGCCTCGGCGCAGCCGCGCCTGCGCACGATTCTCTTCATCGGGAACAGCTTCACGCAGGGCGCGCATTCGCCGGTACGCAACTGGCATGCCGGCACCGTCGTCGATCTCAACCGCGACGGCTATGGCGGGGTGCCCGCGCTGTTCAAGGAGTTCACCGAGGAAGCCGGGCTCAATTACGCGGTGAGCCTCGAGACGCAGGGCGGCCAGTCGCTCGCCTTCCATTATGACGAGCGCCGCGCACTGTTCGAGCGCGCCTGGGACGTCGTCGTGCTCCAAGAGTTCAGCACGCTCGACCACGACCGCCCCGGCGATGCGAGCGGCTATCTCCGCAGCGTACCGCGTCTCGCCACGCTGTTTCGCGGTTACAATCCGGCGGTGCAGATCGAATTGATGGCGACGTGGAGTCGCGCCGACGAAACCTATCGGCCCAAGGGGCACTGGTACGGCCGCCCGATTACGGCGATGGCGCTCGATCTGCGCGCCGCCGCCAACCGCGCACGCGCAGCGACGCGCGGGGCTACGGACGTGCTGCCCGTCGGCGAAGCGTGGAATCGCGCGATCCAGACCGGTCTTGCCGACGCCAACCCGTATGACGGCGTACCGTTCGGGAAGCTCGATCTGTGGAGCTACGACCAGTATCACGCGAGCGTCTACGGCTATTATCTCGAAGCGCTGGTCGTGTTCGGGCGCATAACCGGGGTCGATCCGCTTACGCTCGGCAAAGACGAAAGCGCGGCCGACGAACTCGGCCTGTCGCCCACCCAGGCGACCGCGCTACAGCGGGTCGCGCACGATCAGCTCGCCGCCGAGACCCGGCCGCGCCGGTGAAGCGGTTACGGCCGAATTTCGCCCTGATCCTCGCCGTTCCAATAATGCACCCGCTCGGCATGCACCTTGATCAGCACCAGGCCGGGCGTATCGACACCCTGTTCGAACCAGCGTTCGAGATCGGGATTCCAATGCTCGACGAACACCGCTTTGTCGCGGATGAGTTCGGCCTCGCCCGCGGCGGCGATGAACAGCGGCGGCTTGCCGAGCAGGCCCGAATTGCCGTGCAGCGTCAGCCCGACCTTCGGATTCACCGCGATTTCGGCGACGGTTTGCGTATCGTCTAGCGCGAAGAAGTAGCTGTCGCCGTCATAATCGACGTCGGCATTGTTGCTCATCGGTCGCGCGGCGAGGCCACCGTCGGGGGCGACCGTCGTCAGCATCGTGAAGTCGATCTTGCGCATCGCTGCGGCCAAATCTTCGAGTGTCATCGGCACCGGCCGCTCTCCTGCTGTTTCGAAACGACAATCGGTCGCAACGGCGAAGGTTCCGCCAGCGCCTCGAGCGAAACCGGCCAGGCGCCGGGCTCGAGCAACGGCCGGCGTGCTAGCATCTCGGCATCGAGCTCGCAGCGCGGCCCCTCGGCCGAGAATGTGATTTCGCGCGGATGCAACGCCCGCAGCCGTTCGCCGACGCCGCCGACGCCGCCCTCGCTGATCACGATATAAGCGAGCGCCGAATCATTGCAGCGCATCATGCCGTCGACCACCGTCCCGAGCGGCACGCCGTCGCGCCCGGTGAGCCGCGCCCCGGCAATCGCGCCGATCGAGAACAGGCTCGGCACGTGCGCGGCGTGGCTGCGCACGCTCGCGGCACGGCTGCCGTCTTCATACCGCGCCTGACGTCCGAGCCAGCGCCAGATGCCGACGAGGTTGACCAGCGTGAGAAACCCATTGGTCCAGAGCAGATTCTGCTGCCCGGTGGCGACCGCGACGGTCGACCAGGCGACCGACCCGATCGTGAAGACGATGAAGCCCCAGCCGGTCACGCGCGTGCCGAGGTTGGCCGCCGTCATCACCGCTGCGATCATCGTCGCCGCTGGCGCGATCCAACCTGCAATATCGCTTGCCGTCGCCATCCCTACACCTCTCGCCCACGCGACGCGGTAACGGATCAACCCGCGGATTGGCTCCGCGCACCCGACGCATGCGATGATGCTTGATCGACATCAAGTTTGAAGGCTATTTCAGCGTCTTGCGCGGTTTTGTGGGGAACGGGCGCGACACTTGCTGGTTTTACCCGGCAAGCGTTTCAACCGGAGAGTGCCCATGTCTATTCTCGACAAAGCCATTGCCGCCGTCACTCCGCCCGAAAGCGACGAAGCGCGCGCCGAAGCGCGTGCCAAGGCCGAGGCCGCGGCGACGCCGGGAAGCTGGCTCGCGCAGATTCTCGACCATCATCGTCAAATCGAGGCACAGTTCGCCGCCGTCAAGGCGGCGACCAGCGCCGACACCCGCCGCGCGGCCCAAAAGGATCTGGCGCTGATCCTGACGGGCCACGCCGTTGCCGAGGAAGCCGCGATCTATCCTGCGCTCGCCGCCGACAAGCAGGTCGGCCACGCCGAGCTCGCCTATCAGGAGCAGGCCGCGGCCAAGATGGAGATGGGGCTGCTTGAGCGGCTCGACCCGATGAGCGAGGATTATCTCGACAAGCTCGAACATATTCGCGGCGCCGTCGCGCACCATGTCTATTCGGAAGAAGGCACGTGGTTCCTCGAACTGAGCGAGGATATCGACGCGTCGGAACAGGCGCTGATCACCAAGCGCTATGCCGAGGAATTCGCGCGCTATACCGGCGAGACGGCGGCATGAGCGCTACCGACAGGACGGACGCGCCGGACGACGAGGCCGCAACCGGCGGCAGCTTGCCGCAGGAAAAGGTCGATGATCGTCCCGATATCGCCCCGGTCGAGCCCGAAGACTATCCCGAGGCGGATCGCGCGAAAGGCGCCTGACCGCTCACGGCGCGGCGAGGCGCAGGATCCGCGGGCGTTTCGCACGCGCGCGCACCGCGTCTTGCGCGTGCCACCAGATCGCGGCGACCCCGATCCGGAGGAGATACGGCACCCCGCCCTCGCATCGCGAACGGCGGTGGTGTCGGCGGGGCGAGCGCTCCCCTGCCCACCGCACCCGCCATCCTGACGGAACGCGCCGCCACCCCCCAGGCGCGGTGTCACCCGGTGCCACGCCGGCGAACGATCGGATCATGGCGTGGCGACATCGGAGGCAGTGGCTGAAGGCAAAGCGCTGGTTGCAGTGCTGCAAGAGCGCCGGGACGTGACCCAGCAGAAGACAGAGTAGCGCCATTGGCGACCTCCTTGTTGAGGTGATTCGTGCGGAGCAGCGTAGCCATCGTGACGAGGTCCGACGGTCCATGCGCGAGGACATGCCCAAGATCCCAGATTTCGAAACGCGCCCCGCTTGCCACCAGCAGCGCTGCAGCGCCGATTCCGCCACGCTCGCGCAAGACCGCGGGAAGCTGCAACATGCCATCGGGCGCGAGCGGGGCCTCCTCGACAAAGCCATAGAGGCGGCGCAGTCGGTGATGGTCTTGAAATCCGCCGGGCGACTTGGCGAAGCGCTCGGAGACTTCGAACTGACGCTGCATGACGTAGACACGGTCGAAGGCGACCAGACACTCCGAATCTTCATGCAGCCCGATCAGCAGATATTCGTCGATCGATCGCGCGCGCGACGTTTCGAAAAAGCGTCGCGGCAGCATCAGTTCGCCGCCGCTCGTAACCTCGCAGATCGCGCTCCCGATATACATCTCGTCCATCGCCTGCTCCTGTGACTGGTCGGCGAATGGTTAACGGCGTGCGACGCGGCAGCGAATATCGTAAGAGTACCGATCTGATTTCCCCATGGTTCGGAAAAAGCCGTGTCCGTACCGGGCCTTCCGCGCGGCGTTGCACCGGGCGGCCGCCGTCCCCCGGGAATCTACTAGGGACCGCCCCTTAGGTAGCATTCCGTCGGCGAATGGCCTGACCACTTGACGATCGACGCGCGAATGTGGTCAAACCGCCGCATGGTGCCGAAGAGCGCATTTGGAGGGGGATATATGAGCAAGGTCGATACGACGGCGAGCCTGTTGGCTTTGGCCACGGTGCTGATGGCGGCACAAACCGCCGCGGCGCAGACAACCAGTCCCGCGACGCCGGTCGATCCGCAAGCTTCCAGCGCGCCAGCCGGCGATACCGGCGACATTGTCGTCACCGCGCAGCGCCGGTCCGAAAATCTTCAGACGGTACCCGTCGCGATCACCGTCGTCAGCGGCGATTCGCTGCGCGCGCAGAACATCAACAGCACCGAGACGCTCGACCGGGTCGTCCCCTCGCTGACCTTCAAGCGCGGCACCGCCAACGTCAATTCGACGATCGCGATCCGCGGGCTCGGCACGCAATCGTTCGCGTCCGGCGCCGAGCCGAGCGTTTCGACGATCATCGACGGCGTGGTCTATGGCCGCTCGGGCATGGCGACGCAGGAATTCGCCGATCTCGACCGGATCGAAGTGCTGCGCGGGCCGCAGGGCACGCTGTTCGGCAAGAATGCGAGCGCCGGCGCGCTCAACATCGTCACGCGCGCGCCGACCAAGGCGCTGCAGGCCGAAGCCTCCGCCGCCTATTACGACCGCGCCGAATATCGCGCGAGCGCGACCGTTTCAGGCCCGCTGAGCGATACCGTCGGCGCATTGCTCAGCGGCTACTATGGAAATTACGACGGCAACGCCCGCAATGTATTCAACAACACCTGGGTCAACGGCTATGAAAAATTCGGGATCAAGGGCAAGCTCAGGGGTGAGTTTGGCGATCTGACCGTCGGCATCGCCGCCGATTACAGCCACGAAAAAGACGATTGCTGCGGCGACATCCTGGGAACGTTCGTCAATCCGACGGGGCAGTTCAGCAACATCTTCCTGCCCCGGCAGGCACCGGTGGTTCCGCGCTACGGCAATCGCCGCCTGAACAACAATTTCACGCCGGGCACGACCGACACCAACACCGGCGTCTCGGCCACGCTCGACTACAAGCTCGGCGACTATACGCTGACCTCGATCACGGCGTACCGCAATTGGAAGAACCGCCAGCTCCGCGACGGCGACTTCGGGTCGCAATCGGGGCAATATGTCGCGGTCGCCACCGCCGCCGTGCCCGCCACGGCGACGACTCCGGCGATCGCCGCTGTCCCCGGCGCCACGCAGAACATCGACCAGCGCGACGACGGCCGCTTGAACTTCAAGCAGTACAGCCAGGAAATCCGCATCGCTTCGCCGAGCGGTCGGCGCTTCGAATATGTCGCCGGCGCCTTCTTCTGGTGGACCGACGAGGACGACACCTTCACGCGCTCGGACGGCTTCTGCTCGGCCTCGACGCTGCCGGTCGATGCGACCGGCTACCGGCCGTGCAGCACGACGCCCGGCGTCAGCAGCTTCGTGAGCTCGAACGGTCCGGCTGCGTGGAACACCAAGTTCCGCAGCCAGGCGGGCTTCGCCCAGGCGACCTGGGAAGTGGTCGATCACCTCAAGCTGATTGGCGGGCTGCGCTATACGCATGACACCGTGTCCTATACTTTCGCGCGGACCGTGTCGGTTGCGGACGCGACGCTGCGCCCCGGTATCCAGGGCGCCTTCACCTCGGCGCAATCGACGAGCGCCAACGGTTGGTCGGGCAAGACCGGCCTGCAATATCAGGCAACCCCGGACCTGATGGCCTACGGAACCTATTCGCGCGGCTATAAGGGCCCCGCGCTCAACGTGTTCTATTCGATGACGGCGAACAACACCGCGCCGATCAGCCCCGAGACGAGCAATGCGTTCGAACTGGGCATCAAGTCGAAATTCTTCGACCGCCGCCTGACGCTCAACGCCGCGCTCTACAGCCAGTTGCTCGAGAACTTTCAGGCCAACAGCTTCATTACCCAGGGCGGCCAGACCTTCGTCACGCTGACCAACGCCGGGCGCGTGCGCTCGCGCGGGTTCGAGGCCGATTTCAGCGCTCGTCCGACCGATCATTTCACGCTGACCGGCGGCTATACCTATAACGAGGGCACGATCCGCGCGTTCGCGTGCGGCGCGCCGGGGCTGACACCGACGCAGCTTGCCACCTGCCTCGCGCACAACGGCAAGCCGCTGCCGTTCGCGCCGAAACACAAGTTCAACCTCGGGGCCGACTGGCGCTTGCCGTTCACCGACACCCTGCCGTTCGACGTGCGGCTCGGATCGCAGTTGAGCTATTCGAGTCGGATCAATTTCGATCTCGACCAGACCCCGCTGGCCCAGCAGGCGCCTTATGCGCTGCTCGATGCCAACATCACCTTTGCCAGCAAGGACGGCAAGGTCGAGCTCTCGCTCATCGGCAAGAACCTCACCGACAAATACTATGTCAGCTTCGTCACCCCCGCGGGGGATGGCGTGAGTTCCAACTCCTACCAGCGCTTGCAAGTGCCGCGCGACGCGGAACGCTATTTTGGCGTCCGCGGAACGGTGAAGTACTGAGCAGGGTCGATTGCCGGTAAGACGATGGGCGGCGCTTCCTAAAGGAGCGCCGCTTTTTGTCGTCGCCTTGCCCAGCATGACCGTTGCCAGAATGCCACACTGCCGATGCGATCGCAGGACAGCCCGGAACTCTGTCGTTTCGGCCGGGTTAAACGGCCACTCAACGCAATTTCAGAGGCCATCAATGTACAAATTCCTCACCGCTTCGCTCGCAGCGACTTTCCTCACCGCCGTTCCCGCGCTCGCACAGGACACCACAGCTCCGGTCGCAACCCAGGACACGACCACCGCCGCTCCGGCTGCAACGCCTGCCGAAGCCGCCGCCAATAGCGGTTCGGGCAGCTTCCGCGGTTTCCGCATCGAAGGCAATTTCGGTGGCGATCGCTTCCAGTCGCAGGGCGTGCATCGCGACAAGTTCGGCTACGGCGCGACCGTCGGCTTCGACGGCCAGCTCGGCGAGCACTTCGTCGTCGGTCCGGAAGCGACCTACTGGCGTTCGGACGACTGGAGCGAGAACTGCACGGCAGCCGGCGGCGGTGGGCTCTGCACCAAGTCGTTCCAGGAAGTCGGCGTCGGCGTTCGCGCGGGTTACCAGGTGACCCCGCAGTTCCTCGTCTTCGGCAAGGGCGGCTACGTCACCAACGAGCAGCGCAAGCGCTTCACCTCGCCGGTCGCCGGCCAGAGCTTCTATGATCACTACAACACCGACGGCTATCAGCTCGGTGGTGGTGTCGAATACGGCGTTGGCAACCGCTTCTCGGGTCCGCTCTCGGGCCTCTACGTCTCGGCGCAGTATGTCTACTCGCAATATTCGGATCACACCTCGCGCCAGCGCGTCATGGGCGGCGTCGGCATCCGCTTCAAATAAGCATCGGGCGGGCGGCGATCGTATCGCCGCCCTTTCCGGCCAAGACCAACGGGCGCTCTTGCAAGGGGGCGCCCGTTTTCTTTGGGTGACCCGTCAGCGTTCGATCCGGGCCGTGCGGCGACCGTTCCCGTCATCCCGCGTCTGCACCGGCACGCCTGCGACAACCAAATCGCGCCGTTCGCCGTCCGGGAGCACGATCGTCAGCGCGCGCCGGTCGTTCGCGGCGATGTCGAGCATGATCGCATCAGCGGTACAGATCGCCGCGACGCGCCATTCGCGCGGTTCGGACTTCGCCGCGTCCTCTTCCAGCGCGCTGGTTTCGAAGCGTCCTGCTCCGGCCAGCGGGAACAGCCACAGCCCGCGGTCGCGCGGCTCGGGCGCGAAGCCGCCGTGCGCGAGATCGACCAGCATCGCCGATCCCGCGCGCGCGAAGAGCGGCGGGAATCCGTCGATCGGCGAGTCGACCACGACCACGCTCCCGCCGGCATGGCGGGTGCCGCTCCAGACATCGTACCAGTCGTCGCGGCCCGGCAGCCGGACCGTGCGCGTCGTCGCGCCTTGCGCGACGACGATCGAGGCGAGCACGTCGCGGCCGAGCATATGGTCGTCGCCGTCGATCCACGCCGCCGCATCCGCGGGGTGATCGAGCCATAGCGGCCGGACGATCGGCTCGAAATCGCGGCTGTAGCGGATCAGCAGATCGCCCAAGAAGGGCAACAGCGTCTGGCGGAGCGCCATCAGCCGCCCGATCGCAGGGAGCGCCTCGGCGTGCATCCACGGCTCGTTGACGCTGCGATCGTCGTTCCAGCTGTGGATGCTGAAGCGCGGCATCAGCACGCCCGCCTGCACCCAGCGCACCAATAATTCGGCATCGGGCGGCGGCCCAGCGAAACCGCCGACATCGTGCCCGCTGTTCGAAATGCCCGACAAAGCGAGCCCGAGGCCCATTTTGAGATTGTAGCGCAGCGTCTTCCAGTCGGTGCGATTGTCGCCCGACCAGGTCTGCGCGTAGCGCTGCAGGCCGGCCATGCCCGAGCGCGTGACGACATAGGGGCGCGTGTCGGGCGCATGCGCCACTTGCGCGGCGCGCGACGCGCGCATCATCAGCAATGCCTGGAGCGGCAGCGCCTCGGCCGCGCCGCGCGGGGTGCCGAAGCCATGGATACGCGCGCGCGCGTCCCACACTTCATATTCGTTATTGTCGTTCCACGTCGCTTCGATGCCGTTGTCGAGCAGCGCGGTGGTCACCTGCCGCTTCCACCAGTCCGCCGTCGCCGGGTTGGTGAAATCGAGATAGACGCCGGGCGCGTCCCAGAATTGCGCCTGTGTCTCCTCGCCCGTTTCGTCGGCGATCAGCAAGCCGCCCGCGCGCACTTCGGCGATCAGCGGATGATCGAGCAGCATCGCCGGCTTGATGTTGGGGACAAGCCGGACGCCGGCATCGGCATAGCTTCTGACGAAGCCCGCGGGATCGGGAAACTTGTCGCGGTTCCAGTGGAAGACGTAGCGCTTGTCGCCGATCGAGGTGTAGCCCGACGACAGATGGAACGAGCTGCAGCCGATGTCATGCTCGGCGAGCTTGGCGGTGAAGCGCTGCATCTGCACCGCGGCGTCGGGCGCATCGGTATAGGTCATTGTCGAGCCCGAATAGCCGAGCGACCAGGCCGGCATCAGCGCCGGGCGGCCGGTGAGCCAGGTGAAGCGCTTGGTGACGGCGAGCGGATCGGGACCGGCGATCATCCACAGGTCCACATCGCCGTGGTCGGCGACGACATGGCGATAGGGCCCATGGTAATTGTCGAGCTCGCGTCCGAAATCATAGGTGACGCGCGCGAGCGTATCGTGGAACTCGCCGTGGCACCGGCCTGCTGCGTCGGCGACGAGCACATAGGGGATCGCTTTGTAAAGCGGGTCGCTATGCTCGGCGTCATAGCCCATCGGATCGAGACTGGTCAGGTTGAAGCGGCGCCCCGTGCGGTCCATCGCGCCGGCGCGCTCGCCGAGCGCATAGTGGCGGTCGTCGGCGCGGCGTTCGAGATAATGATGCGCGCGTCCGTCCCACCAGCCGAAGTCATAGGCCTGGGTCGGGCGATCGGCGGCCATCGGCTGCCAGGTGGCGCCATCGTGCTGCTCCCAGCGACAGTGCAGGCCGTGCAGCGCGATCGTTACTCGGATCCGCGCAGCGGTGACGAAGAGCGTGCCGTCGCTCTCCTCGATTTGAGGCTCGGGACAGGTGAAGCCCGCGACGTCCATCCGGTCGCGCCCCGGCTCGGCGATATCCTCGGCACCCGCGGCGATCGCCCAGCTCGGCGGGCTCGTCACAGTCCCGTTGGCAAGCACTAGCAGGCGCATGATATCGTCCTCGAGCACGAACAGATGCGCCACTGCGCCGGTGTCGGCGGTCAACGCGATCCGGCCGCTGGCGCGATCGGTCAGCGCGAACAGTGGCGGGTTGGCGATCGTGGCGCGTCTCATATGCGGGCTTCCGGTAAGGTCAGGCGACGGACGAAGACGATCAGCACGACCGCGCCGATCAGATCGAACACGGCGAGCGCGCCGAACAAGGGGGCATAGCCGATGCTGTCGGCAAGCTGTCCGATCAGCAGCGAGAAGAGCAGCCCGCCGATCCACCCCGCCTGCCCGACAAAGCCGTTGGCGGTGCCGACTTCTTCGGGGGTGAAGACGTCGGCCGACAGCGTGTTGATCAGCACCGAGATCATCTGATGCGCGAAACCGCCAATGCAGAACAGCGCGATCGCGGTGTACGGGCTGGCGGCGAGGCCGATACAGCCCGGCGCGATCATCAGCACCGCGGCGAGGCTGATGCCAAGCACGCGCGACGGGATCAGCCGCATCCCGAAATGCTTGATGAAGAAGGGCGAGAGATAGCCGCCGAGCACACCGCCGAGATCCGCGGCGAGGAAAGGCAGGAATCCGAATATCGCAATCTGCTTCAAATCCATGCCGCGTTCGGTGGCGAGGTAGAGCGGGATCCAGAAGCTGAAGGTCTGCCACGCCGGTTCGGCGAGGAAGCGCGGCACGGCGATCACCCAGAACTTCGCGCTCCCGAGAATCTCCTTCGCGCTGGCCCGGCGCGACGGCACGAGAGGCCGATCAGCCGCGATCAACGCCAGTTCTTCGGGCGTGATCGCGGGATGCTGGTTCGGCGAATGGTAGAAGGCGTACCAGGCACCCGCCCAAACCAATCCGACCGCGCCGGTGACGACGAAGGCGAGCCGCCAATCGCCCCACAAGGTCACCGCCAAAACGATCGGCGGCGCAAGCACCGCGCCGAACGAGGTGCCGGCGTTGAACCAGCCCGTCGCGACCGAGCGCTCGCGCGCGGGAAACCATTCGGCGATCGCCTTCATCCCCGACGGAATCGCCGCCGCCTCGCTCATCCCGAGCAAAGCGCGGAAGAAGGCGAGGCTCAGCCAGCCGCCCGCGAGCGCGCTCAGCATGTTGGCGGCCGACCAGGCCACGCCGAAAAAGGCGAACCCGGCGCGCAGCCCGAAATGGTCGACGATATAACCCGCGATCGGCTGCATCACGGTGTAGGCGAGCTGGAACGCGCCGACGACATAGCTGTACTGCTGCGTCGACATCGCGAAGCTCGCCTTCAACTGCGGCGCGAGCACGCCGAGCGAATTGCGCGCGAGATAGTTCGCGATCGTCCCGACACAGATTAGCGCGACGATCCACCAACGCAGATGGCGGATCTTCACGCTCACCAGTTCCACATCGTGCCGTCTTCCAGCCGCGCGACCGGCAATTGGCGCGGGTCGTACGGGTATTTCGCCGCCAGTTTTTCGTCGATGTCGACGCCGTGGCCCGGCGCTTCCCCGCAATAGAGATGGCCGTCCTTGAAGCTGTAATCGTGCGGAAAGACCGCGTCCGTTTCGGGCGAATGCCGCATATATTCCTGGATGCCGAAATTGGGCACCCAGGTGTCGAAGTGCAGCGCCGTCCCCATCGTCACCGGCGAGAGATCGGTCGCGCCGTGGCAGCCGGTGCGGATCTGGTAGAGCGCGGCGAGATCGGCGATACGGCGCAGATGCGTGACGCCCCCCGCCCCGACGATCGTGGTGCGGATATAGTCGATCAGCTGGTTCTGGATCAGGTCCTTGCAGTCCCAGATCGTGTTGAAGATCTCGCCGACCGCGAGCGGCGTGATGGTGTGCTGGCGGATCAGCTTGAACGCTTCCTGGTTCTCGGCCGGCGTCGCATCCTCGAGCCAGAAGAGCTGGTACGGTTCGAGCATCCGGCCGAGATTGGCGGCCTCCTGCGGCGTGTAGCGATGGTGGCCGTCGTGCAGCAGGTGATGGTCGAAGCCGAATTTGGCGCGCAGCGTGTCGAACAATTTGGGCACATGGTTGAGCGCCTTGCGCGTATCCCAGCCGGTCACGCTGGCGAGCGCGGCATCGGCGGGTTCGTAGAACATCGTGCCGCGCCCGACGCCGTACGCATCCTTGATCCCGGGCACGCCGGTCTGCGCGCGGATCGCCTTGTAGCCCAAGTCGATATAGCGCGCGACCGCGTCGACCGTCTCGGCGATGTCGCCGCCGTTGGCATGGCCGTAGACCATGACCGCATCGCGACTGCGCCCGCCGAGGAGATTGTAGAGCGGCGTGCCCAGCGCCTTGCCCTTGATGTCCCACAAGGCGACGTCGACCGCGGCGATCGCGCGCATCGTCACCGGGCCGCGCCGCCAATAGGCGCCGCGATAGAGCAATTGCCAGATATCCTCGATCTGGCGCGCATCGCGTCCGATCAGCAGCGGGCAGACATGGTCGGTGAGGTAGGAGGCGACCGACAGTTCGCGCCCATTGAGCGTCGCGTCGCCGATCCCGTAAATCCCCTCGTCGGTCTCGATCTTGAGCGTGACGAAATTGCGCCCCGGCGAAGTGACGATGACGCGCGCGTCCCGGATTTTCACGATGTAGCCCTCTCCGACATTATGGTACGATGCTAGCCACCTCGCCGATGCCTGTCCATAGTGGTAAGGCCAGATTGGCCAGGGAAGAATCGCGCATCTAAGACCTTGCGGATATTGCGCTCTTGGCAAAGCTCGGTCACGATCGCGCAATGACTGACCAGCCGCGCCGCGTTTCCAGGCTCTACGAACGGGTCGCCTCCGATGTCCGCGCCGCGCTCGCCAGCGGGCGCTATGCGATCGGAGACCGCTTGCCCTCCGAGCGCGATCTCGCGCTGCAATACAAGGTGTCGCGGCCGACGGTGCGCGAGGCGATCATCGCGCTCGAGGTCGATGGCATGGTCGAGGTGCGGACCAATTCGGGGGTCTATGTCGCGGCGCTGCAACCAGCGGGCGGCGTGCCGAGCGAAACCGATGTCGGCGGGTTCGAACTGCTCGAGGCGCGCCGGCTGATCGAATCGCAGGTCGCCGGGCTCGCTGCCGAGCAGATCGACGCAGACCGGCTTGCACGGCTGCGGACGCTGGTGATCGAGATGGAGAATGCCGATCTGGTCACCGCCGAAGTCGCCGACCGCGAATTCCATCTCGAGATCGCGCGCGCGACTGGGAACAGCGCGCTCGAGATGACCGTCGCGATGCTGTGGGACACGCGCAGCCGCTCGCCGCAATACAAATTGTTGACGCAGAAGGTCCGCGCGGCGGGTGTCGCGCCGCGCCAGTCCGAGCATCTGCGGATCGTCGATGCGCTCGCCTCGGGCGATGCCGCCCGTGCGCACAATGCGATGTGGGAGCATCTCGGTCGCGTCATCGACGCGCTGCTCGAAGCGACCGAGGTCGAGGCGATCGAGCGCGCGCGCGCCGATATCGACGCCAAGCGGCGGCGCTTTCGCGACAAGCTGGCGGTGGCGAGTTCGGGCTGAGCGTCGCTAGCGCGGATACGCCGCGGCCAGCGCCAATAGCGCCTCTGCCTGTTTCAGATGCGGTAGATCGACCATCCGCCCATCGAGCCCGACCGTCCCCACGCCCGGTGCCGCCGCAAACGCCGCGACGATCCGCTCGGCATGCGCGATTTCCTCTGGCGACGGCAGGAAGCTCGCGTTGATCGCAGCGACCTGCGCCGGATGGATCGCGAGCCGGCCGGTAAAACCCTCCGCCCGCGCCGCGCGCGACGACTCGCGCAAACCCGCTTCGTCGCGGAAATCGACGTAGAGCGTGTCGATCGCCTGCACCGCCGCCGCCTTCGCGCCGAGCAAGGTGAGCGAGCGCACCAGGCGATAGGTCAGCGCCCAGCCGCCTGTTGCATCGAGATTGGTGCTGGCGCCGAGCGCGGCGGACAGATCCTCCGCCCCCCAGGTCAGCCCGAGCAAGCGATCGAGCCCCGCACCTGCGTAATCGCCGAGCGTGAACGGCGCCGCGGCGGTTTCGGTCGCCACCGGTACGATCCTGATCGATCCTAGCGCGACGCCAGCCTGCGCCTCGAGCGCGTCGAGATAGTGCGACAGCCGGCGGATGTCGTTCGGCCCGTCGCATTTGGGCAGCATGATTCCGTCGGGCGCGGCGCCAACCACCGCGACGAGATCGTCGAGCGCGAGTCCGCTGTCGAACGGGTTGATCCGCACCCACAATTGGCACGCACGGCCCCCGCAGGGGCGCTCGCCGACGAACGCCGCGACCAGCGCGCGACCCGCCGGCTTGTTCGCCGCCGCGACCGAATCCTCGAGATCGAGGATCACCGCGTCCGCACCGCAAGCATCGACCTTGCCGAGCTTCTTCTCGCTGTCGCCGGGGATGAACAGCCAGGAGCGTAGCGGCGTCATGCCGGCTTCCGCCGCTGGAGCCCCGAACGCTTGCAAGAGGCGACGAGCTCGTCGCGCTGGTTGTAGGCACGATGGATAAAGGTCACGATCCCGGCATTGGGCCGCGACTTAGATTCGCGCAGCTCTGCGACTTCGGTCTCGATCCGCAGCGTGTCCCCGATGAACACGGGCGCGGGAAAGCGCACTTCGTCCCAGCCGAGATTGGCGACCGCGGTGCCGAGCGTCGTGTCGCCGACCGAGACGCCGACCATCAGCCCCAGCGTGAAGGTCGAATTGACGATGATGCGACCATAGTCGCTGTCCTTCATGTATTCGGCGTCGAGATGGAGCTGCGCGGGGTTATGCGTCAGCGTCGAGAAGAGCAGATTGTCGGTCTCGGTCACCGTCCGCCGGATCGCATGCGCGAAGGTCTGCCCGACCTGCAACTCCTCGAACCACAATCCTGCCATCGCGCTCCACTCCTCTGCTTTCGGACGGATTAGGGAGGAATTGGGCAAAGCGCCATCGTTGCAATGGGGAGGGCGCTTTACGCGGACTTTACGCCGCGCCGCGTCTATCCCCCGCGCGCGCTAACGCGGTCTCGGTCCAAGCGGGTTGCCTGAACCATAACAGGCGGGCTCTCCATGTCCTTCGACCTCATCCTTGGCGGCATCGTCGCCGTTCTAGTCCTGATCTACCTGCTCGCTGTGCTCGCACAGCCCGAGCGGTACTGAGGAGCGCGGCGCCATGACCCTCGCCGGCTGGAGCATGATCCTCCTCTTCATCGTGCTGATCGTCGCGCTGGCCAAGCCAGCGGGCAATTGGATGCACGCCTTGTATTCGCGTGAAACGCTGCCGCTCGGCTTTGTCGAGCGTGGCTTCTACAAGCTTGCCGGGATCAATCCCAAGAAGGACCAGGGCTGGTTCGCCTATGCGGTCTCGCTGATGGTGTTCAACCTCGGCGGGATCGCACTGCTGTTCGCGATCCTCAAGCTGCAGGGCGTGTTGCCGATGAACCCGCAAGGGTTTGGCGGCATGGAGACGTTGCTCGCGTTCAACACCGCGGTCAGCTTCGTCACCAACACCAACTGGCAGAATTACGGCGGCGAATCGGCGCTGTCGAACCTCAGCCAGATGGCCGGGCTGACGGTCCAGAACTTCCTGTCGGCCGCAGTCGGGATTGCCGTCGCCTTCGCCTTCATCCGCGGCTTTGCGCGCAAGCAGGCTTCGGGCATCGGCAATTTCTGGGTCGATGTCACGCGCGTGACGCTGTACCTGCTGCTGCCGATCTCGATCGTGCTCGCGCTGGTCTATGTCGTGATGGGCGTGCCGCAGACCTTCGGTCCGTCGGTCGTCGCGACGACGCTCGAAGGCGCCAAGCAGACGATCGCGGTCGGCCCGGTCGCCTCGCAGCTCGCTATCAAGATGCTCGGCACCAACGGCGGCGGCTTCTTCAACGCCAACTCGGCGCATCCGTTCGAGAACCCGACTGCGCTCAGCAACTTCCTGCAGATGATCACGATCTTCGTGCTCGGCGCTGGGCTGACGCTGACCTTCGGCAAAGCGGTCGGCAATGTCCGCCAGGGCTGGGCGATCCTCGCCGCGATGCTGCTGCTGTTCGTCGCCGGTGTCGCGGTGGCGTACGGCGCGGAAGCCGCGGGCAACCCGATCCATCACGCGCTCGGCGTCGCCGGGGGCAATATGGAGGGCAAGGAGGTCCGCTTCGGGATTGCCGCGACGGCGCTGTTCGCGGTCGTCACCACCGCCACGTCGTGTGGTGCCGTCATCGGCATGCATGACAGCTTCACTGCGATCGGCGGGCTCGTCCCGCTGTTCAACATGCAGCTGGGCGAGCTCGTCATCGGTGGCGTCGGCTCGGGGCTCTATGCGGTGCTGATCTATTGCATCCTCGCGGTGTTCATCGCCGGGCTGATGGTCGGCCGCACCCCCGAATATGTCGGCAAGAAGATCGAATCGCGCGAGATGAAGCTGGCGGTGATCGCAATCGCCGTCCCGCCGCTCGCGATCCTCGGGCTGACCGCGGTCGCCTGCGTCACCGGTGCCGGGCTCGCCGGCCCGGCCGCCAAGGGCGCGCACGGCTTCAGCGAGATCCTCTACGCCTTCACCTCGGGTGCGGCCAATAACGGCTCGGCGTTCGGTGGCCTGAGCGGCAACACGCCGTTCTACAACCTGCTGCTCGCGCTCGACATGTTCGTCGGCCGCTTCGGGGTGATCCTGCCCGTCCTCGCGATCGCCGGGGGCCTCGCCGCCAAGCGGCGCGTGCCCGAGGGCGCGGGGTCGTTCCCGACCACCGGGCTGCTGTGGATCGGCCTGCTCGCGGCGATCATCGTGATCGTCGGTGGCCTCACCTTCCTGCCGTCGCTCGCGCTGGGTCCGATTGCGGACCAGGCGCAGGTCGCCGCCGGCACCTTGCTCTAAAAGGTCATCGTACCATGGCAAACCAGAACGCTTCGCTCTTCACCGGCCCGCTGCTTGCCGCGGCGGCCCGGGATGCCTTCCTCAAGCTCGATCCGCGCAAGCTGATCAAGACCCCGGTGATGTTCGTGACGGCGATCGTCGCGAGCCTTTCCACCGTCCTGCTCGTCAAGGGGCTGGTCACCGGCACCGGCCATCCGGTGTTCGAGGGCCAGTTGGTCTTCTGGCTGTGGCTGACGGTGCTGTTCGGCAACGTCGCTGAAGCGCTCGCCGAAGGTCGCGGCAAGGCGCAGGCCGCGTCGCTCCGCGCCACCAAGGCCGAGCTTCGCGCCAAGAAAATGATCGGCGTCGCGGGCGCCTGGGAGATGGTCGATGCAACCAGTCTGGTGATTGGCGACGAGGTCCTCGTCGAGACCGGCGACCTTATCCCGGCCGATGGCGAGGTCGTCGCGGGCGTCGCTTCGGTCAACGAAGCGGCAATCACCGGCGAGAGCGCGCCCGTCATTCGTGAAGGCGGCGGCGACCGTTCGGCCGTCACCGCAGGTACGCGCGTCATCGCCGATGCGATCACCGTCAAGGTGACCGCGGGCGCGGGTCAGGGCTTCCTTGATCGCATGATTGCCTTGGTCGAGGGCGCACAGCGGCAGAAGACGCCCAACGAGATCGCGCTCACCATCCTGCTCGCAGGGCTCACGCTGATCTTCCTGATCGCGGTCGGCACGCTGCCGGCGTTCGCGTCCTATGCCGGCGGGATGCTCGCCATTCCGGTGCTCGTCGCTTTGTTCGTCACGCTGATCCCGACGACGATCTCGGCCTTGCTGTCGGCGATCGGCATCGCCGGCATGGACCGGCTGGTGCGCTTCAACGTGCTCGCCAAGTCGGGCCGCGCGGTGGAAGCCGCGGGCGACATCGACACGCTGCTGCTCGACAAGACCGGCACGATCACGATCGGTGACCGCCAGGCGACCGCCTTCCTGCCCGTCCCCGGCGTCACGGTCGCCGAGCTCACCGCCGCCGCGCGCCTCGCCAGCCTGTCGGACGAGACGCCCGAGGGTCGCTCGATCGTCGTGCTCGCCAACCAGGACGGCAGCGCCGCCGTCGCGATGCCGGCGGGTGCCGAGGAAATCAAATTCACCTCGCAGACGCGCGTTTCGGGTCTCCAGATCGGCGACCGTGCGCTCGTTAAGGGCGCGGTTGACGCGATCCTCAAGCGGCTTCCCGATGCGCCCAATGCCGACGCGCTGCGCAAGATCGCCGACGAGATCGCGCGCGGTGGCGCCACCCCGCTCGCGGTCGCCGATGGCAATCGCCTGCTCGGCGTCGTCCAGCTCAAGGACATCGTCAAGGCGGGCATCCGCGAGCGCTTCGGTGAGCTTCGCCGGATGGGCATCCGCACGGTGATGATCACCGGCGACAACCCGCTCACCGCCGCGAGCATCGCCGCCGAAAGCGGGGTCGACGACTTCCTCGCCGAGGCGACGCCCGAGGACAAGCTCGCGCTGATCCGCAAGGAACAGGAAGGCGGCAAGCTTGTCGCGATGTGCGGCGACGGTACCAACGACGCGCCTGCGCTCGCGCAGTCCGACGTCGGTGTGGCGATGAACACCGGCACGCAGGCCGCGCGCGAGGCGGGCAACATGGTCGATCTCGACAGCGACCCGACCAAGCTGATCGAGATCGTGGGCCTCGGCAAGCAGCTGCTGATGACGCGCGGTGCGCTGACCACCTTCTCGATCTCGAACGACGTCGCCAAATATTTCGCGATCCTGCCGGCGATCTTCGTCGCGCTCTATCCGGGGTTGGGCGGGTTGAACGTGATGCGGCTGGCAAGCCCCGAAAGCGCGATCCTGTCGGCGATCATCTTCAACGCGCTGATCATCCCCGCGCTGGTGCCGCTCGCGCTGAAAGGCGTGAAATACCGCCCTGCCCCGGCCGGCACGCTGCTCGCGCGCAACCTTGCGATCTACGGCGTCGGCGGGTTGATCGCGCCGTTCATCGGCATCAAGGCGATCGACATTGTCGTCGCCGCTTTGCACCTTGCTTGAGGATCCTCAGATGTTGACCGAAACCTATCGCGCGCTGCGTCCGACCGTCGTTCTCCTGCTGCTGATCACGATCGTGACCGGCCTGCTCTACCCCGCTGCGATCACCGGCATCGCGCAGGTCGCGCTGCCGATCCAGGCCAATGGCAGCATGCTCAGCAATGCCAAGGGACAGCCGATCGGCTCCGCGCTGATCGCGCAGAATTTCGCGGGCCCGACCTATTTCCATCCGCGTCCCTCTGTCGCCGGCAAGGATGGCTATGATGCGAGTGCGTCGGCCGCAAGCAATCTGGCGCCGGGGTCGAAGGACCTGCGCGATGCCATCGCCAAGCGCGTTTCGAGCGCGCGGGCGGAAGGGATGACCGGGGATCTACCCGCCGACCTGGTCACCACTAGCGCCTCGGGGCTCGATCCCGATCTCAGCCCCGAGGCGGCGTTGCTGCAAGCTCCGCGTGTCGCCAAGGCGCGCGGGCTGGATGTCGCCAAGGTAAAGTCGCTCATCACCGCGCAAACCGTTGAGCCGTTGCTCGGCATCATCGGCGAGCGCCACGTCAATGTCCTGCTGCTTAATCGGCAGCTCGACGCTATCACGGCCAAGTGACCGACACGCGCCCCTCCCCCGACGCCTTGCTCAAGGCAGCCCGGCGCGAGGGGCGCGGTCGGTTGAAGATTTTCCTCGGCGCGGCGCCGGGGGTCGGGAAGACCTTCGAGATGCTGCGCGAGGGCGCCGAACTGCTGCGTGGCGGCACCGATGTCGTCGCCGGCGTGATCGAGACGCACGGCCGCGCCGACACCGACCGGCTCACCGCCCCGTTCGAGATCCTGCCGCGGGCGAAGATCGTCCACGGCGCGCATACCCTCGAAGAGTTCGACCTCGACGCGATGCTCGCGCGGCACCCCACGGTCGCGCTGATTGACGAATTCGCGCATACCAATGCCCCCGGCAGCCGTCACCCGAAACGCTGGCAGGACATCGAGGAGCTGCGCAAAGCCGGGATCGACGTGCTCAGCACGCTCAACATCCAGCATGTCGAAAGCCTCAACGACGTCGTCGCCGGCTTTACCCGCGTCCGCGTGCGCGAGACGGTGCCCGACGCGGTGCTCGACGATGCCGAGATCGAAGTCGTCGACGTTCCCCCCGACGAGCTGATCGCGCGATTGCAGGAGGGCAAGGTCTATATCCCGGCCGAGGCGACGCGTGCGCTCGGCCATTTCTTTTCCAAGTCGAACCTGTCGGCGCTCCGCGAACTCGCGCTGCGCCGCGCCGCGCAGACGGTCGACCGGCATCTGCTCGACCATGTCGCAAGTCTGGGCGAAAGCGGCACTTGGGCGGGTGGCGAGCGGCTCGTCGTCGCGGTCGGCGACCAGCCCGGCAGCGACGTGCTGATCCGCTCGGCCAAGCGCCTTGCCGACGCGTTGCATGCGAGCTGGACCGCGGTGGTGGTCGAGACGCCGCGCTCGGCGACGCTCTCGGCCCCTGCCCGCGCGCGGATGGCCGCTGCGCTCGATCTCGCGACCGGGCTCGGCGCGACGATCGCGACGGTGCCGGCGGGCAGCGTGCTCGAGGGCCTGTGCGCGCATATCCGCGAGGCGCGCGCGACCGCGGTCGTGATTGGCAAGTCGCGGCGCTCGTGGTGGTTCGAGCTGCGCCACGGCTCGGTGGTCGATCGGCTGGTGCGCGCGCTCGACGGCGTGGCGATCCATGTGGTGCCCGTCTCGGAAGCCAGCGAGACGCGCCGCGAAACGCCGACGACGCGTCCGATTCTGGCGCGCGGCAGCGCGATCGGACTCGCCTTCGTCGCCGCCAGCACGGCTCTGTCGCACTTGCTGCTGCCGGTGGTCGGACGCGATGCGATCGACCTGCTCTATCTGCTCCCGGTGATCGCCACGGCGACGCTCTATGGCCTGCGCTCGTCGCTGATCGCGAGCGTCGGCGCGGCACTCGCCTACAATTTCTTCTTCCTGCCGCCGCTCTACACGCTGACGATCACCGATCCGCACAATGTTGTCACGCTCACCGTGTTCGTCATCGTCGCGGTGGTGGCGAGCCAATTGGCGGGACAGGTGCGGCGCGAGGCCAATATCGGTGCGCGCACCGCGACCGAGAACGCCGCGCTCGCCGCCTTCGGCCAGCGCCTCGCCGGCGTGTCCGACGAGAACGGCACCGCGACCGCGACATGCGAGGAGATTGCAGCCTTGCTCGGCGTCTCGACGATCCTCCTCGCCAACCGCGACGGCCGCCATGTCGCGATCGCCTCCGCGCCAGCGATGGTCGATCTCAGCCCGGTCGACACCGCCGCCGCGGAATGGGCGTTCGATCGTGGCGAAGTGACCGGCCGCGACAGTGCAACGCTCACCGCGAGCGAATGGCAGTTCCACCCGCTCAAGACCGCGCTCGGCGTGCTCGGTGTGCTCGGCGTCGCGCGCGAGGGCGGTGACCCGATCCCCGCCGACAAGCGCGTGCTGTTCGCGACGCTCGTCGGGCAGGCCGCGCTGGCGCACGAGCGGCTCCAGCTCGAGGCGCAGGCGCGTGAGGTCAATGCGCTCAAGCAGCGTGACGATCTGCGCGCGACGCTGCTGTCGTCGATCGGGCACGATCTCAAGACGCCGCTCACTGCGGTCGTCGCCGCGGCAGACGAACTCGCCGTCGCGCATGGCGCCTCCCCCGCAACCGCAACGCTCAAGAGCGAAGCGCGGCGGTTGCGGCGGGTGTTCGACGATCTGGTCGAGATGACGCGGATCGAGGCGGGGGCGCTCGTCGTCAAGCGCGAGGCGACCGACCTGACCGACGCCGTCGCCGCAGCCGCGCGCGACCTGCGCGCCGAACTCGCGCGGCACCGGCTGGTGCTCGACGTGCCGCCAACGCTGCCGCTGGTCGAGGCCGATCCACGGATGCTGCATCACGTGCTGATCAACCTGCTCGGCAATGCCGCCAAGTTCGCTGCCCCCGACACCGACATCGTGATCGAGGGACGCCGCACGCCCGACGGGCTGACGCTCGGCGTACTGGATGAGGGGCCGGGCCTGCCGGTCGGCGGCGAGACGCACCTGTTCGACCGCTTCACGCGGGTCGATGGCGACGACCGCAGCGGCGGCACCGGGCTTGGGCTGGCAATCGTACAGGGCTTCGCGCATGCGATGGGGCTGAGCGTGAGCGCCGCCAATCGCGACCAGGGCGGCTCGGCGTTCGTCGTGGCGTGGCCCAACGCGTTGATCCGGCGTACGGGGTGCGAATGACCATCATCCGTCACCCCGGCCTTGTGCCGGGGCCCACCCCGCCGCGCGCGGCCCCTTCGAGCTGCCGGCCGCACCGCTCGCGACACGGTAGGCCCCGGCACAAGGCCGGGGTGAAGACAGGGGGAAGCCAATGACCGCGCAGATCCTCATCGTCGACGATGAATCCGCGATCCGCCGCCTCGTTCGCGGCGCGGTCGAGCGCGCCGGGATGACCGCCGACGACGCCGCCACCGCCGCCGATGCGCTGACGCTCGCGCATCGGCCGGGGTGCGAGCTGGTGCTGCTCGACCTCGGCTTGCCCGACCGCGACGGGATCGAGCTCGTCCCGCTATTGAAGACGATGGACCGCGCGGTGATCGTGCTGACGGCGCGCGACGCGACCGCGGAAAAGGTCGCCGCGCTCGATCTCGGCGCCGACGATTATGTCGTCAAGCCGTTCGACACCGAAGAGCTACTGGCACGGATACGCGTCGTGCTCAGGCGGCATAATGCGACGCCGGCGGGGCAGGACCGGCTCAAGGTCGGGCCGGTCGAGATGGACCTGTCGGCGCATCAAGTGTGGCGCGACGGCGCCGCGGTGAAGCTGACACGCAAGGAATTCGCGCTGCTCGCCGAACTCGCGCGCCATGCCGGCAAGCTGCTGACGCATGCGCACCTGCTGCGCGTGGTGTGGGGCGACGGGCATCTCGACGATGTCGAATATCTGCGCGTCGCGGTGCGCGCGCTGCGGTTGAAGCTCGAGCTCGATCCGGGTGCGCCGACGCTGCTGCTCAACGAGCCCGGGATCGGCTATCGGCTGGTTGCGTAACCGCGCATTACTCGGCCGGCGCGACGATCGTGCGCTGCTGCCGTCCCCAGCTTTCGCGCCCGGTCAGGAAGGCGTGCCAGCCCCACACCGCGCCGGCATGGCGCAGCAGCTGGAAGCTGAACGGCTCGAGAATCGCCGCGATCAGCGCGGGCAGCAGGTTCAGCCCCTCGCGTTGCCCGGTCCAGCGCTTGTACATGCCGAGCGACCAGAGATGAAAAGTGAGGTCGATCGCGATCTTCGCGAGCATCACGAGCAAGATCGGGAAAGCGAGCGTGAAGCGCCCGCTGACGACCAGCCCGACGAGGATCGCGAACGCCGCCAGCCCGTAGATCGGCTGCACCGTATCGAGCGCCTTGACCGGCAGCATCGCGGTGCCGAGCCAGCCGAAGCGCCGCGCGCCGACCATGTCGCGGTTCCAATATTGCGTCTGCAGGAAGCCGCCGAACCAGCGCCGCCGCTGGCGCAGGAACGCCAGCGGGCTCGCCGGCGCGTCGGTCCGCGCGAGCGCGCCGCCGACGACGCGGATCGTCCAGTCGCGGTCATGGTCGGCGGCATGACGGTAGAGCCGGTGGATCAGCTCGTAATCCTCGACCATGCAATCCGGGTCGAACCCGCCGACCGCGACCACCGCCTCGCGCCGGAACGCGGCGAACGCGCCCGAGATCAGCAGCAGGCTGTCGAGCCGCTCCCAGGCATGGCGCGACAGGAAGTTGCGGACATATTCGTAAGTCTGGAACCACTCGAAAAAACGCCCCTGCAGATCGCGCCCGCAGATCGGCGCGAGTACGCCGGTCGCCGCGACCAGCGTCGGCTCGGCGGCGAACGCCGCGCGCATCGCGGCGATCGCGCCGGGTTCGAGCAGCGTGTCGGCATCGACCGTCAGCACGACTTCGGTTTCGACCTGCACCATCGCCGCATTGAGCGCGCGCGCCTTGCCGGCATGGCGCAACCGCAGCCAGCGCAGCGCCGGCAGGATCGAGGAGGGCGGCGTCATCGTGCCGAGCGGCGGGACGGCGAGGCCATAGCGCCGTTCGAGCACTTCGGCGGTCGCGTCGCTCGATCCGTCGTCGGCGATGAGGATCAAATCGGGGGGTGAGGCCTGGCCCGCGAGCCGGTCGATCGCCGCGGCGATGACGCTCGCCTCGTTATGCGCGGCAACGATCACGCCGAAACTCGGCGAGGTTACCGGCGCGGGGTGCGACGCCTGACGCAAGTCGCGGATGTTCCAAGCGGTGAAGGCGAGCAGCGCGGTATCGTACAGAATATAGGCGATGCCGATCGACCAGACCGCGAGGCTCTGCCGCATGAACGCCTGGACGAACAAAGCGAGGAACAAGATCGGCCCGATCGCGCCGATCATCCGGCTGGCGAGCGGGATCGCCCGCGGGGTCAGCCGCGGCGACTCGGCGCGGAGCGTTTCGGCGAGCAAGGTCATTGCGGCGGCGTTACCGATCGGGGATGAATACGCGATGACCCGGCGCCTAGCGCGGTCGCGCGCGCGGCGCTAGGCTCGGCGCGAGAGGTCGGCAAAGGAATCCATCGTGCTGCAGCGTTACACTCATGTCGCGATCGTCCTGCATTGGGTGATCGCCGCGCTCATCGTCAGCAATGTCGCGCTCGCCTTTACCTGGCCGAACCTCGCCGATGCACAGGTGCGGCCGGCGATCGACCTCCACAAATCGATCGGCATCACCATCCTCGGCCTTGCGCTGCTGCGCATCCTGTGGCGGATCGGACACCGCCCGCCGCCGCTCCCGCAGGGATACGCGCGCTGGGAAGTCGGCGCGTCGCACATCGTCCATTGGGGGCTCTATCTGATCCTGTTTGCCATGCCGCTGAGCGGCTGGATCATGGACTCGGCTTACAAAGATGCGGCGAGCCACCCGATGTTCCTCTACGGCCTGTTCCAATGGCCGCGGCTCGGCTTCATCATGGCGCTCGACCCGGCGACCAAGAAGGCGGTGCATGACGGCTTCGGCGCAGCGCACGAGACGATCGCATACGCGATCTATGCGCTGGTCGCGCTACATCTCGCGGGGGCGATCAAGCATCAGTGGCTCGACCGGTCGCAGGAGCTTCAGCGGATGTGGTTCGGGCGAGACCGCGGTTTGCGCTAACCGGCTCGGACCCACGCGCGCCGGGTCAGCGCTTGGTGAAGACCGCCCTCGGCAGCATCACGTGAACGCCCTTGTTGCGATCGACCAGTTCGGTCACCTCGACGTCGCCCGCGACGCTGACGAGCATATAGGCGTCGTCGCGCGTCATTCCCTTCGCCGCAACGAGATAGTCGATCATGTTGCGCAGCGCTTTGCGGGTCGCATTGCTGAGATCGTCGTCGAAGCCCATCGCGATATAGTGCGTCGGCGTCTCGGCGCGCGGGTACGGCGCCGCGACGCCTTTGTGCAGGATGAACTGCAGCGTCCCCGTCAGCGAGGTTTCGAGCGCGGTGATATCGACTTCGCCATTACCCTGCGCGGCATGGCCGTCGCCGACCTGAAACAGCGCGCCGCTGGCATGGACCGGGAGAAACAGCGTCGTGCCGGCGACGAGCGCCTTGTCGTCCATATTCCCGCCGTTGATCGTCGGTGGAGCCGAATCGTAGCGGCCAAAGGCAGGCGGCGGCGCGACTCCCATGCTGCCGAAAAAGGGGTGGAGCGGCACGTCGACCCCCGGCGCGAACCGGCCAAGCATCGCCTTCTTGTCGAGCGGGACGATCTTCATTCGCGCATAGGGGAAATCGTCGGTCAGGAAACCCGCGCCATAGCGGAACGCGTTATAGGCATAGGGAATCGCCAGATCGATCTTGAGGATGCGGATCTCGAGCGTGTCTCCGGGCTCGGCGCCGGTGATCGCGATCGGTCCGGTCAGCACATGCCCGCCCGGCCCCCGCTCGCTCGCCGGAACGCCGGCATAGACCGCGCGCAGCGCCGGTTCGACATCGGCAGGCGCGACGCCGGCTTTTTCGAGCCCCGCCGGGCTGTTGGTCAGCAGCGTGTGGACGATGACGGTGTCGCCCGACTCGATCGTCAGGACGGGCTTGGAGGTCGCATCGTAATGGCCCCAGGCGACGGTCTGCGGCGTAGCGGGCAGATCATGCGTCTTCGCCGCCAGCGGGCTGGCGACAACCAGCCCGATCAATCCCATCCAGTATCGCATGCGTTCCCCTTCTCGCCCGGTTCGGGCAAAGGTGGCGCAAGCCGCGTTCAGCGTCCAGCGAGGATCGCGTCGATCGCCTCGGCGACGCCGTCCTGGTCGTTGCCGGCAACGACGTGCGTCGCCTTGGCGCGGACCGCCGCGGGCCCCTGCCCCATCGCATACGACACGGCCGCGCGCGCGAACATCGGGAGATCGTTGGCCTGATCGCCGAGCACCGCGGTCGCACTCAGCGGCACGCCGAGTGTTTCCGACAGCGCCGTGACGCCATCGCCCTTGTTGCCGGCGAGCGCGGTGACGTCGAGATAATAGACTTGCGACTGTGCGATCGTCGCGCGATCGCCATAGCCCTTGGCCTTCTCGGCGAGCGCCTTGAGCAGTTCCGCGTCGTCGCTGACGAAGGTCAGCTTGTCGACGCGGTCGAACAGGTCGGTGAAATCCTGCCGGATCACCGGCGCCTGGTTCGAGGCGAGCCGTTCGCTGCCGACATGCGCGCCCTGATCGGTGGTCGCATACCAGGTATCGTCGGCAAATACCCAGGTATCGACCGCGGCGCCGCCGACGATCTCGAACACGCCCTCGACCACCGCGCGATCGACGAATTGCTGGCTCGTCACCGTACCGTCGCGGGTAAAGACGGTGCCGCCGTTGAACGCACCCATCGGTGCGTCGATGCCAAGCAGTTCGGCGATCGGCATCATTCCAGAGCGCGGGCGCGCGCTGACGATCGTGAACTGCACGCCGGCATCGCGCAGTCGCTCGACCGCCGCCTTGACGCCCGGGGTGACCTGCTTCTTCTTATCGACGAGCGTCCCGTCGACGTCGGACACGACGAGTTTCACCGTCGGCTCGCTCACTGTGGCATCTCGACATGGCCGCCGAAGCCGAAGCGCATCGCCGAGAGGAGCTTGTCGCCGAAGGTATGGTCGACCCGGCTGCGATAGCGCGCGAAGAGTGCGGCGGTGAGCACGTTGGCGGGCACCTTCTCCTCCATCGCGGCGTCGATCGTCCACTGGCCCTCGCCCGAATCGGCGACGCTGCCGGTGAAATGCGCGAGGTCCTGATCCTTGGCGAGGCCGATCGCGGTGAGATCGAGCAGCCAGGACGAGATCACCGAACCGCGGCGCCACACTTCGGCGATGTCGGTCAAATTGAGGTCGAACCGCTCGTCCTCGGGCAGCTTGTCCGACGCCTTGCCCTTGAGGATGTCGAAGCCCTCGGCATAGGCCTGCATCAGGCCGTATTCGATGCCGTTATGCACCATCTTGACGAAGTGCCCGGCGCCCGCCGGCCCGGCATGGATATAGCCCTGCTCGGCGCGCGGATCCTCGTTCGCCTCGATCCGGCCCGGCGTGCGCGGAATCGTGCCGATGCCCGGCGCGAGCGCGGAGAGGATCGGGTCGATCGTGTCGACCGCTTCCTTCGATCCGCCAACCATCATGCAATAGCCGCGCTCGAGCCCCCACACGCCGCCCGACGTGCCGACATCGACATAGTGCGTGCCCTGCTCGGTCAGCGCCTTGGCGCGGCGGATGTCGTCCTTGTAGAAGCTGTTGCCGCCATCGATGATGATGTCGCCCTTGGTGTCGAAGCCGCCGATCGTCGCGATCGTCTGCTCGGTCGGGTCGCCGGCGGGGAGCATCACCCAATAGATGCCGGGCGTATCGAGCTTGTCGCGCATGTCCTCGAGCGAAGTCGCGCCGATCGCGCCATCGGCGACGAGCCCCTCGACCGCGGGGGCGTTACGATCGAACACCACCGCTTCGTGGCCCGCGCGCATCAAGCGCCGCGCGATATTGCCGCCCATGCGGCCAAGGCCGATGATCCCGATCTTCATGGCTGAACTCCGCCGTATGGTTAGAAAGAATTTGGGTCTGGGTGACGCCCCTCACCCGTTCGCCGCTGGCGAACGGGGGGTGCGGTCACGCGCTCAGGCGTGCGCGGGGTGCTTCGCGGCGATCGCGCCGAGCAGATCGTCGAACGCCTTCGAGAAGGACGCGACGCCCTCCTCGACCAGCGTGTCGGTGACGCCGTCGAGGTCGAGCCCGAGCCGCTCGGCATCCGAGATGACCTGCCGCGCGCCCGCGACGTCCTGGTTCAGCGTCGCCGTCGCGGTGCCGCGCTCGCGATACGCGTCGAGCGTCTTGGGGGGCACGGTGTTGACCGTGTCCTTGCCGATCAGCGAGTCGAGATACAGCGTGTCGGGATAATCGGGGTTCTTGGTGCCGGTCGACGCCCAGAGCAGCCGCTGGACCTGCGCGCCCTTGGCGGCGAGCGCCTGCCAGCGCGCCGAAGCGATGAACTCTTCGTACCAGGCGTAAGCGAGCTTCGCGTTGGCGATCGCGACCTTGCCCTTGAGCGCCTTGGCTTCGTCGCCGCCAACGCCGGCATCGATCTTGTCGTCGATCTTCGAATCGATCCGGCTGACGAAGAAGCTCGCGACGCTGGCGATGCGGTCGATCGGCTCACCGCGCGCTGCGCGCTTCTCGAGGCCCTCGACATAGGCTTCGGCAACCGCCTGATACGCGCTCTGCGAGAAGAGCAACGTGACGTTGACGTTGATCCCGGCATCGATCGTCGCGGCAATCGCGGGGACGCCGGCGGGGGTGCCGGGGATCTTGATCATCAGGTTCGGGCGGTTGACCGCCTTCCACAGCTTCTGCGCCTCGGCGATCGTGCCGTCGGTGTCGTTGGCGAGATAGGGCGAGACTTCGAGGCTGACATAACCGTCCTTGGCGTCGAGCCGGTCATAGACCGGGCGGAGCGTGTCGGCGGCGGCCTGGATGTCGAGGATCGCGAGATGCTCGTAGCGATCGATGGTCGGCGCTTCGGGGTTGGTCTTGTCGTAGGCGGCGAGCTCTTCGTCATAGGCATGGCCGTGGCCCATCGCCTTTTCGAAGATCGACGGGTTCGAGGTGACGCCGGTCAGCGCGTCCTCGTCGACCATCTTCTGCAGGCCGCCCTCGGCGAGGAACTTGCGGTCGACAAAGTCGAGCCAGACGGCCTGACCCAATGCTGCGAGATCGTTCAAACGGCCCATCTGTGCTTCTCCGTGAATCTGTGTCGTGCGCCCTTGTAGCCCTGCATTTGGGCACGGCGGTTACGCGAACAACCCCAAGGGGGGCGAATAGTGTTGGCCCCCCCCGTCATCCCCGCGAAAGCGGGGATCCCGCTGCCTTGCCCGCGCTCGGCAGAAAAAGCTGGACCCTCGCTTTCGCGAGGGTGACGGGGGGGGTAGGCCCAGGCTTCTTTACTTCGCCGCGTTGACCATCTCGGTCGCGAGCTTGACGGCATGCTCGACGGTGAAGCCGAACTTGTCCTGCAGCTTGGCGATCGGGGCCGAGGCGCCGAAGGTCGACATGGTGATCGTCTTGCCGTGCGTGCCGACATAGCGGTCCCAGCCGATCTCGCTGCCCATCTCGATCGCGAGCCGCGCGGTGACCGCCTTCGGCAGGACCGACTCCTTATAGGCTTCGTCCTGCATCTCGTAGCGATGCCAGCTCGGCAGCGACACGACGCGCGATGCAATGCCCTGCGCGACGAGCTTGTCGTGCGCCTCGAGCGCGAGCGACACTTCCGAGCCGGTCGCGATCAGGATGACCTGGGGGTTCTCGCTATCGGCCAGCACATAGCCGCCCTTCATGAGACCCTCGGCGCTCGCATATTTCGACCGGTCGATCGTCGGCAGCGCCTGACGCGACAGGATCAGCGCGGTCGGGTGGTTGCCCGACTGCATCGCCGCCTTCCATGCCCATGCGGTCTCGTTGGCATCGGCGGGGCGGATGGTGTCGAGGCCGGGGATCGCGCGGAGCGAGATGACCTGCTCGATCGGCTGGTGCGTCGGGCCGTCCTCGCCGACACCGATCGAATCGTGCGTGAAGACATAGGTCGCACCCAATTCCATCAGCGAACCGAGCCGGATCGGCGGGCGCATGTAATCGGAGAAGACCAGGAAGGTCGCCGAATAGGAGCGCAGATAGGACAGCGCCATACCGTTGACGACCGCGCCCATGCCATGCTCGCGCACGCCGAAATGCAGGTTGCGCGCACCATAGTCGTCCGCCTGGAACGAGCCGCCGCCCTCGATCAGCGTCTTGGTCGAAGGCGCGAGATCGGCCGATCCGCCGACCAGCCACGGCACCTTGGCGGCGATCGCATTCATCACCTTGCCGCCGGCATCGCGCGACGCCATGCCCTTGGCATCGGCGTCGAAGGTCGGGATATCGGCATCCCAGCCCTCGGGGAGCTGGCTGGTGAGCAGCGCGTCGAGTTCCTTCGACAGCTCAGGATACGCATCGGCGTAGCGTGCGCGCATCTCGTCCCACGCTTCGCGGAGCGGCGTGCCGCGATCCGCGACGGCCTTGTGGAAGCCCTCCTTGACGCCGTCGGGCACCAGGAACTTGGCCTCGGGATCCCAGCCATAGGCCTTCTTGGTGTTGGCGATGTCGTCGAGCGTCATCGCTTCGCCGTGCGCCTTCGCCGTGCCCTGGATCGAGCTGCCATAGCCGATGATGCTGTGGACGACGATGAAGGTCGGCTTGTCGTCGCACGCCTTGAACGAGTCGAGCGCCGCGGCCATCGCCGCGCAATCGTTGGCGTCGTTGACGTGGAGCACGTGCCAGCCATAGGCCTCGAAGCGCTTGCCGACGTCCTCGTCGAACGCGAGGTCGGTGCCGCCCTCGATCGAGACGTGGTTCGAATCGTAGACCCAGCACAGGTTCGACAGCTTGAGATGCCCGGCGAGGCTGGCGGCCTCGCTCGCAACGCCCTCCATCATGTCGCCGTCGCCCGAGAAGACGTAGACGTCATGGTCGAACAGTTTGAAGCCGTCGCGATTGTAGCGCGCGGCGAGCCAGCGCTCGGCGATCGCCATGCCGACCGAATTGCCGCAGCCAGCACCAAGCGGACCCGTGGTCGTCTCGACGCCGGTGGTGTGGCGATATTCGGGATGGCCCGGCGTCTTCGAGCCGAGCTGGCGGAACGCCTTGATGTCGTCGAGGCTGACCGCTGGCGCGCCGGACTTCTTGCCGTCGCGATCGATCTCCTCGACGCCGGCGAGGTGCAGCAGCGCATAGAGCAGCATCGAGGCATGGCCGACCGACAGCACGAAGCGGTCGCGATTGGGCCAGTCGGGGGTCGACGGATCGGTGCGCAGGAACTTGGTCCACAGCGTGTGGCCGACCGGCGCGAGCGCCATCGGCGTGCCGATATGGCCGGACTTGGCGGTCGACACCGCGTCCATCGCCAGCGTGCGGATCGTGTCGATCTGGAGCCGCTCAGGGCTGCCATCCTCGTGGAGCGCGGTTGCGGGGGTGGGTGCGGTCTGAGTGTCGGCCATGAAGGGGGTCGCCTTTTCTTGTGGTCGCTTGAACGCTCTCGCGTCGGTCGGGTTGCCCGGAGTTGAAGATAAGGCTGGGGCTTTAAGCCTTAGCGTCGCCGCGTTCCAGCCGCGTAACGACTCCATCGGTCGCGATATAGGCCGCATCGACCTCGCAGAGGAACAGGCCGTGCCCGAGCGCGCCGGGAATCGCGGCGATCGCGGCGGCGAGCGCGGCGTGGTCGATGTCGGCGGGGAAGCGGCAGTCGAGGATCGGGTTGCCCTGGTCGCTGGTGAAACCCGCGCGCAGGGTCGGTGCGCCGCCGAGGTCGGCGAGTCGGTCGGCGACGAAGGCTTGCGCGAAGGGCAGCACCTCAACCGGGATCTTCGCGGCGCCAATCGCGGCGACCTGCTTCGAGCCGTCGGCGATGACGATCATCCGCTCACTCGCCGCGGCGACAACCTTCTCGCGCAGCATCGCACCACCGGCGCCTTTGATGGCGCGGAGCGCGTCGTCAATCTCGTCGGCACCGTCGATCGTGAGGTCGATCCGCGCGGGCATCTCGATAAGCGTAATGCCGGCCTCGCGGGCGCTCGCTTCGGTGGCAAGGCTGGTGGCGACGGCCTGGACCTGCAGGCCGGCGCGGACCTGTTCGCCAAGCGCCGCGATCGCGAAGGCAGCGGTCGAGCCGGTGCCGAGCCCGACGATCATGCCGGGGCGGACCTCGGCAACGGCGGCCAGCGCGGCGAGGCGTTTGTCGGACTCGTTCATGGCGGCAGTCCTTAGCGCTTTCGTCCCGAGCTTGTCGAAGGCGCCTTTCGCTTTTCGCCCTGAATGAATGCGAAACGCCACCGATTGAGCCTCCCCTCCCTTCCAGGGAGGGGAGAAGAAACCGCCGCACACTTTCCCCTAGCCCCCGCCCCGCCCGCACGGCAAAGCCCCCACCCATGATCGAACGAATCCTCGGGCTCCTCGCCACCTTCACCATCGGCGTCATTTCGAGCGGCGGCTATCTCGGCATCGCCTTGCTGATGGCGATCGAGTCGGCGTGCATTCCGCTCCCGTCCGAGATCATCATGCCGTTCGCCGGCTATCTCGTCTCGACCGGGCGCTTCGACCTGTTCCTCGCCGCGACCGCCGGCGCGATCGGGTGCAATCTGGGGTCGATCGTCGCCTATGAGATCGGCAAGCGCGGCGGGCGGCCGCTCGCCGAGCGCTGGGGCCGCTATGTGCTGGTCGGTCCGGGCGAGCTCGACGCCGCCGACCGCTTCTTCGCGCGCTTCGGCAACATCGCGGTGCTGATCGGGCGGCTGCTGCCGGTGATCCGCTCGTTCATCGCCTTTCCGGCAGGCGTCGCGCGGATGCCGCTGGTGCCGTTCCACCTCTACACCTTTCTCGGCTCGTGGCCGTGGTGCTTCGGGCTCGCCTGGGTCGGGATGAAGCTCGGCGACCAGTGGAACAACAGCCCGGCGATGAAGGCGGCGTTCCACAGCGCCGATGCGGTGATCGCGGTGGTGCTCGTCGCCGCGCTCGCTTTCTACATCTGGCACCGCGTGCGCGGCTTGAAGCGGCGCTGATTCGACACGACATCTTTGTCGACCGCCAAAGCGTAACTTTGCGCGCGCATGCGGCGAATGCCGTCATGTCTGTTCCCAGAGGTGTACCATGTTCAAACCCGTTGTGATCACTGCCGGCCTCGCCGGAATCGCGCTCTACGCGCTCGGCGGCGGCACGGCGCAAGCCGAGCGCGCGGTGCCGATCCCAGCGTCCAAAAGCGACGTCACCGCGAACGGCCCGCAGACCGCGGTGTTCGCCGGCGGCTGCTTCTGGGGGATGGAAGCGGTGTTCGAGCACGTGAAGGGCGTGAAGACCGTCACCGCAGGCTATGCCGGCGGGACGCGCGAGACCGCGACCTATGATCAGGTCTCGACCGAGACGACGCAGCATGCCGAGGCGATCCGCGTCGTCTACGATCCCGCCAAGGTCAGCTATGCGACGCTGCTGCGCGTCTATTTCTCGGTCGCGCACGATCCGACGCAGCTCAACCGCCAGACGCCCGACAGCGGCTATAGCTATCGCTCGGCAATCTTCCCACAGAGTGCGGCGCAGCGCGGCGTCGCGGCGGCGTATATCGCGCAGCTCGGGCAAGCGCATGTGTTCAGCAAGCCGATCGTCACCAAGATCGAGAGCGGGGGCTTCTTCCCGGCCGAGGACTATCACCAGAACTTCTTCGACCGGAATCCGAACCACCCGTATATCGTGACTTTCGACAAGCCGAAGCTCGCGGCGTTCCGCGCGGGGTTCCCGCAGCTGGCGAGCTGACCTTCTTCTAAAGCCCCTCCCCTTCAGGGGAGGGGTTGGGGTGGGGAAGTCATGGACGCAAGCTCTCTGCGAGGCTCGG
>NZ_JH584241.1:56646-79163 GCF_000241485.1 Sphingomonas sp. PAMC 26605 | reverse complement strand
CTCCCCTGAAGGGGAGGGGCTTATCCGCAACCCTACGCCGCCACCTTAAACCGCAGCAGCTTGTCCTCGACCGGGATCAACGCCTCCGCCCCCGGCCCGACCGCGCGGATGATCTCGGGATGATCGACATCGAGACCGCCGGTCAGCGCCCCGAACGCCGGCAGGATCAGCTTGGTCGACGTCGCCACGAAACAGATCCGCGAGACGTTGCGGCCGCGCACGCGCAGCCGGAGCTTGGGATGGAAATGCCCCGACAGTTCGGGCCGCGGATCGCGCGGGCTCGCCTCGTGGCGCAGCACCAGCCCGTCGACCACCGCCTCGTCGACCACCACGCCGCCGCAATGATCGACCAGCCCAGCCTCGTGCCCCGCATCGTGATTGCCCGTGATCCACGTCCAGCGCGCCGCACGGGTCAGCGCGCGCAGCGTCGCCTGCGCCGCGGCGGGCAAGCGCTCGCAGCCCTTTGGGTCGTGGAAACTGTCGCCGAGGCACCAGATCTCGCGTGGCCGCAGCGCCTCGACCACGGCACTCAGATCGGCGAGCGTCGCGAGCGAATCATAAGGCGGCAGCATCTGCCCGCTCCGCGCGAACCAGCTCGCTTTCTCGAAATGCAGGTCGGCCACCAGCAACGCCGCGCGCGCCGGCCAGAAGACGGCGCCGCTGCGCAAGGCGAGCAAGGAATGGCCGCCAAAGCTGAAAGGGGCGAACGAACAGGGAACCATGCCCCCGCCTATGTCGCAATCGATGCAGGCTTGCAACGCTGTCCCGGCGAGCGACGGCCCCCGCCGGTTAAACCGCTTGCGCAAAGGCGTGACGGGCGTAAAGCGCGCCGTCCTCTTCGGCGAGCCATTACCCCCTTATGACCTCTGCCACCGACAGCATTGTCGCCAAAGCCACCCCCCACCCCGCCCTCGTCGCGTTGACGATCGGTGCGATCGGCGTGGTGTTCGGCGATATCGGCACCAGCCCGCTCTACGCCTTCCGCGAGGCGCTCAACCTGACCGCCAAGGACGGGCTCGACCCGAGCGAGATCCTCGGCGTGCTGAGCTTGGCGATCTGGTCGCTGATCCTCGTCGTCACCGTCAAATACGTCATCTTCCTGATGCGCGCCGACAATCAGGGCGAAGGCGGCGTGCTCGCGCTGACCGCGCTGGCCAGGCGTGCGCTCGGGCGAAGGTCGCTGATCGCGCTGGTGCTCGGCGCGGCGGGGGCGTCGCTCTTCTATGGCGACGCGATCATCACGCCCGCGCTGTCGGTACTCTCGGCGGTCGAGGGGCTCAAGACGATCCCGGGGCTTGGCGGCATGTTCACCGACTCGGTGATCCTCGGCGTGACGATCGTCATCCTAGTAGCGCTGTTCTTCATTCAGAGCCGCGGCACGGCGAGCGTTTCGGCGCTGTTCGGCCCGGTCTGCATCGTCTGGTTCCTCGCGATCGGCGCGCTCGGGCTGTGGCACATCACCGACGAGCCCTCGATCCTGCGCGTCATCTCGCCGCATTACGGCGCGATCTTCCTCGCGACGCACGGCGTGACCGGGCTGTTCGTGCTCGGCGCGGTGTTCCTCACCGTCACCGGCGCCGAGGCGCTGACCGCCGACATGGGGCATTTCGGGATCCTGCCGATCCGCATCGGCTGGTTCGTGCTCGTCTTCCCGTGCCTGATCCTCAACTATCTCGGGCAAGGCGCCTACGCCCTCAACGCGCTCGAGGCCGCCGCCGCGGCGGGCAAGCCGTTCGTCAATCAGGACTGGTTCTTCCTGATGGCGCCCGAGGGCGTGCGGCCGTGGCTGATCGGCCTCGCGATGATGGCCACCGTCATCGCCAGCCAGGCGGTGATCACCGGCGCCTATTCGCTGACGCAGCAGGCGATCCAGCTGGGACTCCTCCCGCGGCTGCGCATCCGCCAGACCTCGGCGACGCAGGCCGGGCAGATCTACCTCCCCTCGATCAACTGGCTGCTGCTGGTCGGCGTGCTGGTGCTGGTGATCCAGTTCCGCACCTCCTCGGCGATGGCCGCGGCGTACGGCATCGCGGTGACGGGGACGATGGTGGTGACGACGCTGCTCGCCTATATCGTCGTGCGGCATCGCTGGAACTGGGGGCGCCCGCTCGCGCTCGCCGTGATCCTGCCGTTCCTGACGCTCGACCTGATCTTCTTCGGCGCGAACATCCTGCGCGTGATCGAGGGCGGCTGGGTGCCGCTGGTCGTCGCCGCGGTGATCGGGCTGATCATCTACACCTGGAACCGCGGGCGCGGGATCGTCCGCGAATTCGAGCTGCGCCAGAGCGTTCCGCTCGCCGACCTGGCGGCAGCACTCGCCAAGCGCCCGCCCGAGCGCGTCGAGGGGACCGCGGTGTTCCTCACCGCCAACCCCGACAGCGCCCCTGGCGCGCTGCTGCACAATCTCAAGCACAACAAGGTGCTCCACGAGAAGAACCTGATCGTCAGCATCCGCACCGCCGACCGCCCCTCGGTCGAGCAGGACGAGCGCGCCGAGATCCGCCCGGTCGATGCCAATTTCACGATCATCGTGCTGACCTATGGCTTCATGGAATCGCCCGACGTGCCGCGCGACCTGGGGCTCGAGGCGGTGAGCCACAAGAAGTCGCTCAACCCCGCCAAGACGAGCTATTTCATCGGCCGCAACACGATCAAGCCCGCTGCCGACCAGGGCATGCCGCTGTGGCAGGACCGGATCTTCATGTTCCTGCAGCGCAACGCGAGCGACCCGACCGACTTTTTGCGCATCCCGCCGGGGAAGGTGCTGGAGTTGGGGGAGCAGGTTACGGTTTGATTTAGGCGCTGGGGTTGCGACGAGTTGAGGGGTGGTTGACTCGATTGACCCCTAGACGTGATGTTTGCGGGGGCGATTGTTTCCGTTTTAGCGATGATCTTCGATAAGACTGCCTAGCCGGCGCCGAAGTTCAGGACAGCAGACATCTGCTTGCCTATCGAACACGCCTTGAGGGTGTGAACCAAACGCACCAAAGCCTGGCGCGACTCGGCCACCGGTTGAATTGACGAGTTCAAAGAGCGTTTGGAGGCAGTCTCTCAAAAACGCGGCATGTAGGACAGCATCTTTTTCTATGCCGTTTTGACGCTCAATTTCAAATTCACCGACGACCGGATCGAAGCTCGCGTCAATCCTTTGCTTTCGAGCTGGGCATGGTCTGACCAAGTTCGATGCTACGATCCTTCGCGATAAGCTGCAGCGGTGGCGGAGCCGGCTTCTACGGCGTTACCGCCGGCTTATTTGGCGATATCGGATTTCGCCCGCGAGTCATGGCTTGCTCCGGATTTGCGGCTTCGAACTCGTGCCCCAGAAGCTTGCGCCTTCGGTCACCAATTGTGATTTCGGCGGAACCGGACGCGGCGGCGGGCTTGGCCTTGCCAAATCTTTCGATGGTTCCGAGCGTGGTGGATGTGACATCCGTCGGTGCTCCTCGTGCGGCGCCAGCGCCAGCTATGTGCGTATGGACGAATATAGTGGCTTCGCACGCAAACGCGAGAACAAAGCCCAAAAGCATGAACAGCAAAACCTTTGTCCGAGCTTTGAGTTTCGCTGCATTATGCGTGAGGTTGGTGGCCGCGGCGCTCCCATATTGATCGATCATAAACAGTCTAACGTCGGTCAGCGTCTTTGCATCCAGATCGCCGGGCGGTACCCCACTTTCGGCATGATACTCCGTGATCTGCTCGGCATAGTCTCGAATGGCGAAGTCGGGAGCGGGGTATTCATATTCTCTGGGCCGGAGTACCACCCAAAACCATCGCAAGGTCCAAGCCATGCTCAGCGTCGCAGCGGAGAGCAACGTGATCGTCGCGGCGGTGTAATAGGTACCGTTCCACGCAGGTGCGTCAACGGCGGACTTTCCGACGATCGTCGCGACAAACGCGAATATCGCCGCGAAAAACGGCAGCGACCGCCAAACCGATTCGTCCAGTTCGGACTGCCGCTTGAACGACTCGGCCGCTAGATCGCCAAGATACTTGATCGTATCTGGCCCAAGGTCGAGCCTAGTATAGTCTGAACGGTGCAGATCAGAGCAGTCCGGCTCGGGCGACCTTCGCTCTCGCCACATGCCTAACCGTTTGGCGAATGCGACAAGGATTTGCCGAGGCGATCTCACATGAAAACCCTTTGGCCGACATTGCGAGTGACGTTGGTCTTCTCATAGCTAAAATGATGCATTGTCACGCATATTCGACGACGCAGTGTTTCGGCTCATCATCAAAATGCCCTCATCACCGCCTCAATCGGGAGAAACAGCGTCCGACTCTCCGCCGGAAACTCAACAAACTCCGCGCACGCCAAATAAAGCCGCTTCGCCGCCGCGCTCTTCGCTTGGACCAACACCGCGCCGATCCCGATATCGCGCGAGGCGTGCGCGATGCGGCGGAGCGCGTCCGCCAGCAGGTCTGCGCCCAACCCTCGCCCCGCATGGCTGCGGCTCACCGCCAGCCGGCCGATGATCGCGACCGGGATCATGTCGGGGGCGTTGCGACGCACCGCGCCCGGCGCCGCGCCGCGCGCGACCGAGCCCGCGAGCAGGCAGACATAGGCGACGACGCGATTGTCCTCGCAGACGACATAGGTGCGCGAGAAGCGGCTCTCGTTCTTCAAGGCGCGCTGTTGCAGCCACAGATCGAGCGCGGGTTCGCCGCAGTCGAAGCCGCTGCAATCATGCGCCGCGGTCAGCGGGACCGGCGGCGATAGCGTCATGCGCGCGGCTCAGGCTTCCCAGGCCGGCTTGCGGCGCAGCAGCGCGCGCAGCTTGGGGTCGGGCTTCGGCGGCGCGTCGAGCGCGGCGGCGAAGGTGTCGTAGGCGTCGGGGGCGAGGACGAACAGGCGCTGGTCGAGCAGCACGTCGATCGCCTGCGCGCGGGCGCTGTCGATCATGAACTCGGTGCGGGTCTTGCCGAGTATGGTGGCGGCATCGTCGATGAGTTGGCGGGTCTGCGCTTCGATGCGCAGGTTGATGCTGCCTTTGGTCTCGGACGCGGCTGGTTGGGCGCGGAAGGGGACGTTTGCGTCGGAAAGGGCGGTGCCTTTTGCCATGGGGCGAATATGGCGGACGTATCTACAATGTCAATACGGGCGATGTCGCCCTCCGCTCGCGCCGGCCCCTTTCGTCACCCCGGGCCCCTACCCATCACCCCCGGGCTCGTCCCGGGGTCTACCGTGCCGCATGAGCTGCCATCGTGGGTCGCGTGGCACGGTGGCCCCCGGCACAAGGCCGGGGTGACGGAGGGGGGGGCGGGACGCGGGCGTGACGGATGCGAACGTTTGGGGAGCGTTCGTACAGCCCTCGGGAGAGACAGACGGGAGAGCGCTGGCAGCGCTCCCCCTCCCCCGCAGAAACGTCGCGCGCTTTACGGCCGCAACACCACCTTGATCACGCCGTCCTCCTTGTCGCGGAACTTCTTGTACATTTCGGGCGCGTCCTCGAGGCTCGCCGGGTGCGTCACGACGAAGCTCGGGTCGATGTCGCCCGCCTCGATCCGCGCGAGCAGCGGTGCGGTATAGGCCTGGACGTGGGTCTGGCCGGTCTTGATCGTCAGCCCCTTGTTCATCATCGCGCCGAGCGGGACCTTGTCACCCATCCCGACATAGACGCCCGGGATCGACACCGTGCCGCCCATCCGGCAGCTCATGATCGCCTCGCGCAGCACGTGGATGCGATCGGTGGCGAGGCCGACCGCCGCCTTGGTCTTGTCGAGCACCGCATCGAAGCTGCCATGGCCCGACGCCTCGGCGCCGACCGCGTCGATGCAGCTGTCGGGGCCGCGGCCCTTGGTGCGGAATTGCAGCTCGTCATAGACGTTCTCGGTCTCGCTGAAGTCGATCGTCTCGGCGCCGCCGGCCTGCGCCATCAGCAGCCGCTCGGGGACTTCGTCGATCGCGATGACGCGGCCGGCGCCGAGCATCAGCGCCGAGCGGATCGCGAACTGACCGACCGGACCGCAGCCCCAGATCGCCACCGTGTCGCCGGGTTCGATCTGCGCATTTTCAGCGGCCATATAGCCGGTCGGGAAGATGTCGGAGAGGAACAGCGCCTGTTCGTCGGTGACGCTGTCGGGCACCTTGATCGGGCCGATATCGGCCATCGGCACGCGGAGGTATTCGGCCTGGCCGCCGCAATAGCCGCCCAGCATGTGGCTGAAGCCGAACAGGCCGGCGGGCGAATGGCCCATCGCCCTGATCGCCAGCTCGGCATTGGGGTTGGTGCGCTCGCACGCCGAGAACAGGCCCTTGCGGCAGAAGAAGCAATCGCCGCAGCTGATCGTGAAGGGGACGACGACCCGGTCGCCGATCTTGAGGTTGGTCACTTCCGAGCCCAAGGCTACGACGACGCCCATATTCTCGTGGCCGAGAATGTCGCCCGACTGCATCGTCGGCTGATAGCCGTCGAGCAGATGGAGGTCCGAGCCGCAGATCGCGCAGGCGGTTACCTTGATGATCGCATCGCGCGGATGCTGGATTTCGGGGTCTTTGACGGTGTCGACGCGAACGTCGCCTTTGCCGTGCCATACCAATGCGCGCATGTTTCGTCTCCGGTCGCTGGGGGCTTCCGCCGGGGGTGCGGAAGTGTGTTTCAGGCGGCCCAACGCGTCAGGGTGCGGAATAGGGGGCATAAGGTTTTGTTTTTTAGGCTGATCTCGATCACGTTCGGGATGACGCACGCGCTGCGTAACCTCGGATAAGGCGCGGCCCCCGCCCCCCGGCGTCACCCCGGCCTTGTGCCGGGGTCCACCGGGAGGCGCGTCGTGACGACGCAGCACATGCGGCGCGGTGGGCCCCGGCACGAGGCCGGGGTGACGGTTTGGGGCGTGGCGGAGCGGCCGCTAGCCGGCGTAGGCCTTGACCAGATCGAACAGATAATCGCGCCCGTCATACAGCGACTTGACGTTGATCCGCTCGTTGAGGCCGTGCGCGCGGTTGAAGTCGCCGGTCATGAAGATGCCGGGGACGCCGTAGACCGGAATGCCGATGCCCTCGAAGAAGATGCCGTCGGTCGCGCCGGTCGACATCAGCGGCAGGATCGTCAGCCCGGGGAAGTGCCTGGCGGCCACCGCCTGCGCCGGGCCCATCACCTTGGGGTCGAGGCTGGGCGGGACGGCGACCGGGCGGACGGGGACGTTGGCGCTGACCTTCACCGCGGCGCCGGCAAGCTGCTGCAGCTTGGCGAGCGTGCCCTCCACCGTCTCGCCCGGGAAGATTCGGCAGTTGACGTTGGCGGTGGCGCGCTGCGGGAGCGCGTTCTCGGCATGGCCGGCGCTGAGCAGCGTCGCGACGCAGGTGGTGCGCAGCGTCGAGTGGAAGGTCTTGTCGGTGCTGACGATCTTGTCGGCCGCGGTGTCGGCGGGGTTGGCGACGAGCTTGAGCATCGCGTCGCGCATCTCGGGCTTCTGTGCGAGCGCGGCGCCCTTGAAGAAGGCGCGCGTCGTGTCGGTGAATTTGATCGGGAACTCGTACGCGCGGATCGCCTCGAGCGCGTCGGCGAGCTGGTAGATCGCGTTGGTCGGGACGGGTTGCGAGCTGTGGCCGCCGGGGTTGGTGGCGGTGAGCGTGAAGTTCTGCGCGGCCTTCTCGCCGACCTGCATGAACATCGCGAGGCGCTTGCCGTCGTCGGTCATCTGCCCGCCGCCGCCTTCGTTGAGGCCGAATTCGGCGGCGATCAGGTCGGGCTTGTTCTTGGCAAGCCACTGCGCGCCGTTGAAGGCGAAGGTGGTCTCCTCGCCGCAGGTGAGCGCGAGCTTGATCGTGCGCTTGGGGCGGTAGTTTTTGGCCTTGAAGCGGATCAGGCTGTCGGCCCAGATCGCCGCCATCGCCTTGTCGTCGGTGCTGCCGCGGGCGTAATAGTAGCCGTCCTCCTCGATCAGCTTGAACGGGTCGCGCGTCCAGTCCTCGCGCTTGGCCTCGACCACGTCGAGATGCGCGAGGAGCAGCATCGGCTTGACCTTGGGATCGCTGCCTTTGAGGATCGCGACGAGGCCGCCTTCCTTGGGATGATCGGGCACGCTGAAATAGGTGAGGTCGGCATCGGCGAAGCCTGCCGCCTTGAGCCGAGCGCCGATCTGCGCGGCGGCGGTGGTGCAGCTGCCCGAGGACAGCGTGGTGTTGGTCTCGACCAGCTCCTTGTAGAGGCCGAGATAGGCCTTCTGGTCGGGCCGCTCCTGCGCGCTCGCGGCGGTGGCGAGCAGGCTGGTGGCGAGGATCGTGGCGATGCGTGCGAACATTGGGGCCCCCCTGTGTTTGGCACGAGGCTAGCGTGGTTGCGGGCGAACGCAACGGGGCGAGGTAAAAGCCCCTCCCCTTCAGGGGAGGGGTTGGGGTGGGGAAGTGACAGCCGTTGGTCTCTGCGAGGCGTCCCCCACCCCCATCCCCTCCCCTGAAGGGGAGGGGCCAAGAGCGTTATGGCACCTTCGGCTGCGCGAGCCGCAGCTCGCGGTTGGCGAAGTCGATCCGCACGCGCCCGAACAGCCGCAGCGCGTCCATCCCGAGCAGCAGCGCCGGCCGCTCGCGCAAGCCGAGCCGCGCGAAGGGTGCAGCATCGACGAAGGCGACGGGGAGATTAGCGAGCCCGACCTCGCCGATCCGCACGCGGTCGAGCAGCGCTTGCTCGGCCTGGAGCGATGCCCCGGTGACGCTGAGCAGGCTGACCGCGGTCAGCGCGGCGTGCCCCGGCGCGGCGAGGCGACGCAGCGCGAGGTTGCCCATGCTGGTGTCGGCGCCGGTGTCGATCACGACGCGCACGCTACGCCCGCGATAGCTTGCATCGGTCACGACCAGCTGGCCGAGCTGGTTCCTTGCGTGGATGACGATGTCGTCGGGGCCGAAGCGTTCCTTGCGCAGCCGCTTGGTCGAGGGGATCACCGTCATCGTCTGCGCGGCGAAGTCGATCGTCACGGCATGGCCCTGCAGCGTGTCGATCCCGACCAGCCCGGCGGCGCCGAGATTGCGGCCGAACAACGCCGGCGCCTCGATCCCCTGCGTCGACAGCCGCGCCCCCGCGAGCGGCGAACCGATCCGCAGATCGGGGATGACCACGGTCGCGAACTGCGCCGAGCCCGCCATCGCGGTGACATGGACGCTGCGTCCGGGCGCAAGGCCGAGCGTGGTCGCGAGCTCGCGCGCGATCACGGTGCGTTCGGCGCCGGTGTCGACGACGAAGCGATACGGGCCGGCCGGGCCGATCGTCACGGGCACCGTCATGCGCAGGCCCTCGGTGACGAAATCGAGCTGGTCGGCTGGCGTTTGCTGCGCATCGTGCTGCGCAGCAGGATCGGGCGGGGGCGGAAGCACGGGTTGGGGCGTGGCCAACGCTGCGGCGAGCGGAACGGCTAGAAGCAGCGCCAAAACCATGCGCGCAAACTACGCCCGATTCGGCGGCTTCACAAGCAGCTGACTGGCCCCACCCACTCCGTCACCCCAGCGAAGGCTGGGGTCTCGTGATGCTGGCGCGGTGCGGGTTGCCGGGAGATCCCAGCTTTCGCTGGGATGACGGTGGTGGGGATGACGATCGTTGGGCGGCTAATCGGGCCGCATCGCCTCCGCCGCGAGCGCTTCGGCTTCGATCAGCAGTGCGTCGTCGGCGAGCCCCGTGGCGATCTTCTCGCGCCCGATCAGCGTGAGCACGGGCACTGCCAGCGGCGAGACGCGCTCGAGATCGACGTGGAGCATCGTTTCGGCGGCGCGGTCGAGCAGGTCGGCGAGGCGCCCGACATCGGTCATCCGCGCGCGAGCGTCGGCCCAGGCGGCTTCGAGCAACAGGTGGCCGGGCTCGTATTTGCGCAGCACGTCGTAGATCAGGTCGGTCGAGAAGGTGACCTGCTTGCCGGTCTTGCGCTTGCCGGGGTGCTGGCGCTCGACGAGGCCGCCGATGACGGCGACTTCGCGGAAGGCGCGTTTCAAGAGTGCCGAGCTCTGCACCCAATCGACGAACTCGTCCTCGAGAATATCGGCGGAGAAGAGCGACCCCGGGTCGATGATCTTTTCGAGGCCGTAGCAGGCGAGCGCATAATCGTTCGAGACGAAGCCCATCGGCTTGAGCCCGAGCGTCTCCATCCGCCGCGTGACGAGCATGCCAAGCGACTGATGCGCGTTCCAGCCCTCGAAGCTGTAGGCGACCATATAGTGGCGGCCCTCGCGCGGGAAGGTCTCGACCAGCAGCTGGCCGGGCGCCGGGAGCGTCGAGCGGCGCTGCTGCATCTCGAGCCATTCGCGCACGTCGTCGGGGAAGCGCGGCCACTCGCCCGGAGTCGCGAGGAAACCGCGGACGCGTTGCGCGAGGTTGGTCGACATCGCCATGCGCGAACCGCCATAGGTCGGGATCCGCGCGGGCCGCGCGGTCGCGCGGACGAGCAGATCCTCGGTGTCCATGCCCATCACCTCGAGGCTCATGCCGGCGAAGAAGAAGGTGTCGCCAGGGCTGAGCGTGGCCGCGAACCCCTCCTCGACCTTGCCGAGGCTGCGGCCGTTCTTGAAACGGACGGTGAGCATCGTCGCCTCGACGATGATGCCCGCGTTCAATCTATGTTGCGCAACAAATTTCGGGTGACTGACCCGCCACAGGCCGTCGGTGTCCTGCGTCAGCCGCTTAAACTTGTCATAGGCCTTCAACGCATAGCCGCCGTCGCGGATGAAGCCGAGCACGCGGCTGAAGGTCTCGTCGGTCAGCGCCGAATAGGGCAAAGCCGAGCGGATCTCGTCGAGCATCTCCTCCTCGCGGAAGGGGGCCGCACAGGCGCACGCCATGATATGCTGCGCGAGCACGTCGAGCCCGCCCATGCGGAACACGTCGGGGTCGAGCTCGCCTGCCTCGACCGCGTCCAGAGCGGCGCGCGCTTCGAGATATTCGAAGCGGTTGCCGGGCACGAGCACCGCCTCCGACGCCTCGTCCATGCGGTGATTGCTGCGCCCGATTCGCTGCAGCAATCGCGACGATCCCTTCGGCGCGCCCATCTGGATCACGCAATCGACATCGCCCCAATCGACCCCCAGATCGAGGCTGGCGGTGGCGACGAGCCCGCGCAGCTTGCCGTCGGCCATCGCACCTTCGACTTTACGCCGTGCCTCGAGCGACAGCGAGCCGTGGTGGATGCCGATCGGCAGGCTCATCGCATTGACCTTCCACAGATCCTGGAAGATCAGCTCGGCGAGGCTGCGCGTGTTGCAGAAGACGATCGAGGTCTTGTGCGTCTCGATCTCGGCCATCACCTGTTCGGCGGCGTAGCGGCCCGAATGGCCCGACCAGGGAACGCGCCCCTCGGGGAGCAGGATCGCGATATTGGCGGCGACGCCGGGCTCGCCCTGCACCAGATCGACCGTGTCGATATCGCCATCGGGCGCGAGCCAGGCGCGATAGCCGTCGGCGTCGGCCACCGTCGCCGACAGCGCGACGCGGCGCAGATCGGGGGCAAGGCGCTGCAAGCGGCCCATGCACAGCGACAGCAGGTCGCCGCGCTTGCCGGTGGCGAAGGCATGGACTTCGTCGACGACGATCGTCCTGAGGTTTTCGAAGATCAGCCCGCTGTCGGGATAGCTGAGCAGCAGGCTGAGCGATTCGGGCGTGGTGAGCAGGATCTGCGGCGGCTTGATCCGCTGGCGCGCCTTGCGGTCCGACGGCGTATCGCCGGTGCGCGTCTCGACGCGGATGTCGAGGCCCATCTCGGCGATCGGGGTCAGCAAATTGCGCTGGACGTCGACCGCGAGCGCCTTGAGCGGCGACACGTAGAGCGTGTGAAGGCCTTGCGTCGGGTTCTCGATCAGTTCGGTCAGCGTCGGGAGGAACCCCGCGAGCGTCTTGCCAGCACCAGTGCTCGCGACGAGCAGGCCGTGATGCCCGGCGCGCGCGACGTCGAGCATGTCGAGCTGGTGGGCGCGGGGAGCCCAGCCCTTGGCGGCGAACCAGTCGGCAATCGGGGCGGGAAGGTCTGATACGCTCACACCCCGATATGGGGTGCGCGACGCGGCAAAGACCAGCCCCGCGCGTCGGCGATCACGGAATTGCGCGAAACTCGCTGTAGCTGGTGGCGGTTCGCATCGTTCCGGCCTTGCCCATCATCGCCCCGGTCAGCGCGCTGGTCGCGTCCGACGGGACCGCGGTTCCGTCGGCGAGCACGCGGTAGCGCTGGTCGACCGTGATGCTGCGCAGCGAGGCGACGAGCATGACGCTGAAGCTCTTGTTGGACGTCATCCGCACGCGCTCGACGAACGGCACCGCGCCGCTGGTGTTGACCAGCGCTTCGACCTGCGTGTCGGCGGACGCGTCGTGCGACCCGATCTTGAACGTGCCCGCCGGCAGCCGCGCGAACCGATAGAGCACGCCACCGCCGTCGTCTGTGCGGGTCGCAGGACTGCCGAACCACTTCGCCAGTTCCGCGTAGGACGGGATAGGCCCGTGATTGGCCTTGCGCGACGTCGCGATGTCCTTGGGCGTCGGCGCGCGGCCATCGATGCTGATCAGCGACCAGCGCTCTGCGGCGGGGCGGCTGGGATCGAACTGCTCGACATAGGTTTTCCGCGGCGCGCCGGTTCGCTCGAACGCCAGCGTGCGGCGGAAGGCGTGGCGCATGGTCGGCGTGGCGCGGGCGGCCGCGACGATCCTGGTCTGGAGCGCGTCGGCGTGGGCGGCGGTGACTGGCGTGGCCGTCGCCAGCGCGATCGTACCGAGCGCTAAGATCGTGCTGCGATGGCGGGTCGAAAGGGCGGAGGGCAAGGGCGCGCAGATCATGCCGCATCGGTCCTACAGCAATACGGCCAATCCAAGGCGCTCCTCCTATTGGGAGCGCACCCAAATCCCTCTCCCTGTGGGCGCAGCGGGTGAGCAGCGCCCCGCGCTGTTCAGTCCATGCCGGGGGCATGGCCGACCCGAAACTCCTCTCCCGATGGGAGAGGGAGATTTGGAACCAGAACGCCTCCCACCCATATAGTCACCGATGGCAAAGCTCGGCGACTGGATCGAACCCCACCCGCACGGAATCTACGTGAAGCCCGCCGACGTGTGGGTCGACCCGTCGCGCCCTTCCCCCGTCGCGCTCGTCACGCACGGCCATGCCGATCACGCGCGCGGCGGGCACGAGGCGGTGTGGGCGACGCCCGAGACGCTCGCGATCATGGACGCCCGCTACGGGCCGCAGGCCGGCCACGCGATCGCGTATGGCGACAGCCATACCTTCGGCGACGTCAAAGCCACCTTCGTCCCTGCGGGCCATGTGCTCGGCTCGGCGCAGATCCTGCTCGAATATCGCGGCGAGCGCGTCGTCGTGTCGGGCGACTACAAACGCCGCGCAGACCCGACCTGCGCCGGCTTCGAGCCCGTCAAGTGCGACGTGTTCATCACCGAGGCGACGTTTGGATTGCCCGTCTTCCGCCATCCCGAGACCGGCGACGAGATCGACAAGCTGACCGCCGCGCTCCACGCCAATCCGACGCGCTGCGTGCTGGTCGGCGCGTACGCGCTCGGCAAGGCGCAGCGCGTGATCGCCGAACTGCGCGCGCGCGGGCATGACGCGCCGATCTACATCCACGGCGCGCTCGAGAAACTGTGCGCGCTGTACCAGGCGCACGGCGTCGAGCTCGGCGAGCTGCGCCCCGCGACGGTTGCCGCCAAGGCCGAGATGATGGGGCACGTCGTCATCGCCCCGCCCGGCGCAATGGCCGATCGCTGGTCGCGCCGCCTGCCCGACCCGATCACCGCGATGGCGAGCGGGTGGATGCGCGTGCGGCAGCGTGCGGTGCAGCGCGGGGTCGAATTGCCGCTGATCCTGTCCGACCATGCCGATTGGGACGAACTCACGACCACGCTCACCGAGATCGCGCCCAGGGAAGTGTGGGTGACGCACGGCCGCGAGGATGCGCTCGTCCATTGGTGCCAGACCCGCCAGATCAAGGCGCGTGCGCTCGCGCTGTCGGGCTATGAGGATGAGGACGACTGAGCGAAGTGCGCTGGACGGCGTTTCCGGCGCGGCATAGAGTTCGATGCGTTGGGGGAAAACAGCATGGCACACCGAACTCTGCGCGCCGCTCTCGCAGGCGCACTGCTCTGTGTCGTGGCGCCGGGCACCGCGCAGGCCAGCAGTTTCGGCGATGCGCTGTCGAAATGCCTGGTCGATCATAGCTCGCAATCCGACCAGACGCTGCTCGTGCAATGGGTGTTCTCGGCGATCTCGGCCGGCCCCGCAGTCAAGCGCCTGTCGTCGATCACGCCCGCGCAGCGCGAAGACTTCAATCGCCGGACCGCGGCCCTGTTCAATCGCGAGCTTACCGTCGAGTGTCGCGCGCAGGCGATCGAAGCGATCCGATACGACGGCACGCCGGCGATCGCGGCAAGCTTCGGAACGCTCGGCGGCGTCGCCATGCGCGGCCTGATGAGCGATCCGCTCGTACAGAAGGAACTCCAGCAACTGGGCAGCTTCGCCGATCCCAAGGCGCTCGGCGCGCTGATCGGGGAAGCCCAGGGCGCAAAGCCGACGCCCCCCGGCAAATAGCGGGCGCAACGTTCGAGACGGTCCAAGGCGTTACATCCGCTCGCGCTCCCTGTTGGACGTGGGCGCGATCTGCGGCCGCGCGTCGGTTGGAAACGAGCCGGGACATGGGAGTGCGGGCGCGGCCCTGCTGCGCGTATTTTGCCACTCCCCGGCCTCCCGCAACAAATCTGTCACATATTTTAAATTACCGCTTCACAGATGTGCAGCAAATATGTCATCTTTCTGTAACAGACCAAATAGGAGACTGATGATGACCATGAAATTCGCTATCGCCATCCTTGTCGCAGCCGCGGCCGTCGCCCCGGCCGCAGCCTCGCCGGCGCGCAACCCCGCTGCCGCGGTGCATTCGCTCGAAGTCGAATCGCAGATGTCGCCGCGCGACGGCGGCGTCGCGATCGAACTCGCGGGCGCCTATCAGCGGTCGGGCCGGATCGCCGATGCCAATACCGCGCTGCGGCGCGCGCTCACGCTCGACAATACGATGCTCGAAACGCCGACCGGCGATGCGATCTGGTCGCACCAGGTCGCCAAGCGCGCGCTCGCCGGAACGGTGACGCTGACCTCGCGCTGAGCCCGTTGCCGGCCTGACCTCGGTCCGGCCGGCTCCGCTCCTGTCAGGCGCCCTCGAGCGCCCGCGCCCGCCGGCGCTGCACCGACGATCCGATCCCGAGCGCCTCGCGATATTTCGCGACCGTGCGCCGCGCGATGTCGAAGCCCTTGACGTTGAGCAGTTCGACCAAAGTGTCGTCGGACAGGATCTTGTCGCCCTCGCCCGCGATCAGCGCCCTGATCGCCGATTTCACCGCTTGCGCCGACACCGCATCGCCGCCCTCGGACGACTGGATCGCCGAGGTGAAGAAATATTTGAGCTCGTAGAGCCCGCGCGCGCACGACAGATATTTGTTGCTGGTGACGCGCGACACCGTCGATTCGTGCATCTCGATCGCATCGGCGACCTGGCGCAGCGTCATCGGTTTGAGATGCGCGACGCCGTGGAGGAAGAAGCCTTCCTGCTGCTTGACGATCTCGGCGGCGACCTTGATGATCGTGCGTTGGCGCTGGTCGAGCGCCTTGACCAGCCAGTTGGCGCTGGCGAGCATGTCGCCGAGCCACGCCTTCGACGCCTTGTCGCCGCGCGCGGTGGAGAGTTCGGTATAATAGCTGCGGTTGACGAGCACGCGCGGGAGCGTTGCCGCGTTGATCTCGATTCCCCAGCCGTCCTTGCGCCTGGCGACGAACAGATCGGGCACCACCGCCTGGGTCGGCTCCCCGCCGAAGCGGCAGCCCGGCTTGGGATCGTAGTTGCGCAATTCGCGGATCATGTCGGCGAGATCCTCGTCGTCGACGTTGCACAACCGCCGCAGCCGCGACAGATCGCCGCGCGCGACGAGATCGAGATGGTCGATCAGCCGCGCCATGCACGGATCGTAGCGGTCGGCCTCCTTGGCCTGGAGCGCGAGGCATTCGGCGAGATCGCGTGCGCCGACGCCGGTCGGCTCGAAGGTCTGGATGATCGCGAGCACCGCCTCGACTCGCACCAGCGGCACGCCGAGCCGCGTCGCGATGTCGAGCAAGGACGCGGTGAGATAGCCGCATTCGTCGATCTGGTCGATCAGATGCGCGGCGATGAACAGGTCCGCGCCGTCGACCGCAGTGCCAGCCTGCGCGAGGAGGTGGTCGGAGAGGCTGAGCCCGGTATCGGCGAACCCGTCGAAATCGGGGCCATCCTCGCCCGCCCCGCCGCCGCTGCTGGCGCCGTTGAGGCCGAGCGACCCGTCCATTCCGGCGCCGCCGGCCTGATCGGCCGGGCTGTCATGGTGAAAGCTTTCCGCGGTGAAATCGACGTCGAGCGAGGCTTCGCCCGAGTCGCCGCCATCGCGCAGGAGTTCGTCGGCGGTGGCGGGTTCGTCGCGGAGCGGGGCGTCGGCCTCGCGTTCCTGCGTCGGGCCGTCATCCTCGGGGGCGCTCGCTTCGAGCAACGGGTTGCGCTCGATCTCCTCGGCAAGGAAGCCCTCGACCTCGAGGTTCGACAGCGCGAGCAGGCGGATCGCCTGCTGGAGCTGCGGCGTCATCACCAGCGATTGCGACTGGCGGAGATCGAGGCGCGGGGCGAGACTCACCGATTCGTCGCCCCGGCGCAGGCCGGGGCCGCTGCGTTTGACGCGCCCGCCCCGCCAGACAATTCAGCGGCCCCGGCCTGCGCCGGGGCGACGAAGGAGGTGGCGTCCGGCATGATCAGAGCGAGAAGCCCTCGCCGAGATACAGCCGCCGCACGTTGGCGTCAGCCACCAGCTCGGCGGGCGAGCCGGTGAACAGCACGCGGCCGTCATAGATGATGTACGCGCGGTCGACGATCTCGAGCGTCTCGCGCACGTTATGATCGGTGATCAGCACCCCGATCCCGCGATTCTTCAGCTCGCAGATCAGGTCGCGAATGTCGGCGATCGACAGCGGGTCGATCCCCGCGAAGGGCTCGTCGAGCAGCATGATCGACGGATCGGCGGCAAGCGCGCGCGCGATCTCGGCGCGGCGGCGTTCGCCGCCCGACAGCGCCATCGACGGCGAATCGCGCAGCCGCGTCAAGCCGAACTCGTCGAGCAACGTGTCGAGCCGGAGCTTGCGCTGCGCCGCATCGGGCACCGCCAGTTCGAGCACGCTGAGGATATTCTGCTCGACGGTCAGCCCCCGGAAGATCGAGGTCTCCTGCGGCAGATAGCCGAGCCCGAGGATCGCGCGGCGGTACATCGGCAGGCCGGTGATGTCGTTTCCGTCGAGCATGATGCGGCCCGAATCGGGCTTCACCAGCCCCATCACCGAATAGAAGCAGGTCGTCTTGCCCGCGCCATTGGGGCCGAGCAGCCCGACCACCTCGCCCTTGCCGACCGACACCGACACGTCGGTCAGCACGCTGCGCTTGTCGTACGACTTGGCGATCGACACCACCGACAGCCCGTCATTGACCGGCAGCTCGGCGATCGGCGGCGCGGTGTCGAGGGTCATGGTGTCGCTCATCGGGGCGTGCTCGCAGTTTAGAGTTAGCGAAGGGTTAACCGCACGGCATCTGGCAGGCTTCGTGCATGACTATACGCCAATCCGGCCGCGCGCGAAAGCGGCGGACGGCGAATCGCGCCGCTTTCGCGTCAGTTACGCTTGGGGACCGAGAAGGTCCCGCTGACGCGGCCGCCGCTGCTCGTCGTGGTGCCGGCCTTGCCGCCAGCGCCGCCGCCACCGACCGAAGACCCGTCGATCACCGCACGACCGGTATCGAGGTTGATCGTCAGCCGCCCGCCGTTGACGGTGTTGTTCTGCTGGGTGAGCGTCACCGCGCCGAGCATCGTCACGACGCGCTTGTTGAGATCGTACACGCCGAAATTGCCGCGCGCGGTCTGGTCGGGGCGCGTCACCACGACATTGCCGGCGGCATCGAGCCGCGAGACCTGCGGGCTGCCATCGACCACCTGGCCGGTATAGGCGACCGTCATCCGTGCCGCGGTGAGCGTCATCTCGGCTTGCTTGACGACGACGCTGCCGGTGAGCAGCGCGCGATTCGCCTTGTCCTGCAGCTCGATGTGATCGGCCCCGAAGTTGATCGGCGCGGCCGAATTGTGCGCCGTCTGCGCGCGCACGCCCCCCGCTCCCGTGAGAGCGAGCGAGACGGCGAGAAGGGCGGGAAGGCGCTGCATCGGGACTATCTCTTCTTTCGCGGGATGATCTGCAAGTGCGCATTGCCATCGAGCCGCACGATATGATTGACCAGATCGGCATTGAGCTGGTTGCCGCTGAAAGTGCCCTGCGGCACCGACCCCGTCACCGCGCCGCCGCTCTTCATCGTGCGGGTCTTGAGATCGACCGTCGAATCCTGCGTGATCAGCCGATAGCCGCCGCTGCCGTTGACGCGCACCGGCCCGTCGATCGTCACTTGCTGCTTGTCCATGTCGTAATGGCCATGCTCGCCGACGATGTTGGCGGGGCCGTCCTTGAGGCCGATCTCGGCGGTCAGCTTCTCGAGCTTGACGATCGGCTCGGCCGAACTCTTCTGCACCGCCGAGCCCGCGGTCAGCGCGAAGGCCTGGCCCTTGTCGTCCTCGCCCTTGTAGCTGGCCGACTGGACACGCAGCCGCTCCTTGGCGACCTCGACCTTCTTCTTGTCGAGCAGGAAGCTGACGTCGCCGCCCGAATAGAGCGGCAGCACGACGACGAACGCGGCGAGCACGCCGATCAGGATCGGCAGCACGATGCGCAGCAGGCCGATCACGCGATCGTGGCTGCTCCCCGGCGCCGCCCAGATTTGCCGCGAATCGCGGATCGCGCGCGCGTCAGACATGGCGCTGTTCCTCGCCGCGGCTGGCATTACATGTGCGCAAAGATGTCGACTTCCGGCCAGCCGGCAATGTCGAGCTCGGCGCGCCACGGCAGGAACGCGAAGCACGCCTGCGCCAGCTCCATCCGGCCTTCGCGGACGAGGCGACGATCGAGCTCCTCGCGCAATGCATGGAGGAAGCGCACGTCGGAGGCCGCATAGTCCTTCTGCGCGTCGCTCAGCACCGGGCCGCCCCAGTCCGAGGATTGCTGCGCCTTGGAGATATCCTGGCCGAGCAGTTCGCGCACCAGCTCCTTGAGCCCGTGGCGGTCGGTATAGGTGCGCACCAGGCGCGAGGCGATCTTGGTGCAATAGACCGGCGTCGCGGTCACTTCGAGATAATGGCTGATTGCGGCAAGATCGAACCGCCCGAAGTGAAACAGCTTCACGCGCGCCGGATCGGCGAGCAGCGCGCGCAGGTTGGGCGCGGCATAATCGCTGTCGGGCGCGAAGCGCACGAGATGCTCGTCGGGCCCGCCATCGGACAGCTGGACGAGGCAGAGCCGGTCGCGCGGCGTGATCAGCCCCATCGTCTCGGTATCGACCGCGATGTCCGCTCCAGGCGTGAACAGATCGGCGGGGATGTCTTCTTCATACAGATGTACAGTCATCGCCCGGCCCTAGCGGCGAATCCCGCCGCGCTCAATGGCTGGTCGTGCCGCGAGATGTTCCGGGCGGATGCCTCCGCCCAAGTTCGGCCCGAACCGGCCTTAACATAAAGCAGCTCTGTGTCACACGCGGTTAAGAACCGTGATCTACCCGCCCGGCGGATATGGTTAAACACATGCTCTCGTACCGCCTCCATAGCCTGGTGGCCCGGTTGATGCTGCCCGTCCTGGTGATGCTCTGCCTCGTCGCCTTGCTTGGCCTGATCAGCCTGGGAACGAGCAGCCGGCTCCAGGCCGCGCGCACTGCGCTCGACCGCAGCGCGCACTTCCATCTCGATCTGATCGAGGCGCGCTCGCTCAGCCGCTCGCTGCAGCGCGACGCGCTCAACCTGATCCTCGAGCAGGACCGGCGCGAGCTCGCGATCATCCACGCCAAATTCGCCGATCGATCGACCGAGATGCGCATTCTGCTGGGGACGCTGGTGCGCAGCCCCGGGTTCGACAGCCCGAGTCAGCGCGCCGCCTATCTGCACACCCAGGCGGTCGTGCTCGATCGGCTGTCGGCGGTTGCGGCGGCGATCGCGCACGGCGACGATGCCGGCGCGCTGCGCGCCTTCCGCAAGCAGGTCCGCCCCAACGAGCGGATCGCTTCGCGCCTCGCCGACGCGCTGATCGCCAAACAGGGCGCGCTCGTCACGCGGCTGCTCGCGCGCAGCCGCGACCTTGCGCGCGAAGGGCTGGTGGTAAGCCTGGTGGCGAGCGTGGTGCTGTTCGCGCTGGCGGCGGCGGCGACCTTGCTGATCGTCCGCCAGACCGTGGTCCGCCCGCTCGGCGACATCGAGGCCGAAATGGAGCGGGTCGCCGCGGGCGACGTCGAGGGCGAGACGCCGCATGTCGCGCGGCACGACGAGATCGGTCGGATGGCGCGTGCGATCGAGATCTTCCGCAGCTCGGTCTCGGAACGCGCGCGGCTTCAGGACGCGGCGGCGAAGCAGGCGCGCCGCGACGCCGAGCGCACGCTCGAACAGGCGCGCGCGGCACGCGCCGCCGACGCGGCCGATACCGCGCGCGATCGCTCGATCCGGATCGCCGCCGACGCGCTCGAGCGCCACACCGCCGACGCGCTCGACCATCTGCGCAGTTCGGCGCTGCAATTGTCGGGCGCGTCGAACGAGCTTGCCGGCCATTCGGCGCATGCGACGCACGAGCTGCGGGCGGTGGGCGACGCGGTCGCGCGCGCCGTCGGCGGCGCCGCCGACATTGCGGTGGCGACGAACCAGTTCATGCTCGCGCTCGGCGAATCGAGCGCCCGCACGCGGTTGTCCGCCGCGCTCACCGCCGAAGCGACCAGCGATGTCGCCGTGCTCGGCGCGCAGATGGATCTGGTGCAGGACAATGCGCAGAGCGTCGGAGCGATCGTCGACGTCATCGGCGGAATCGCCAAGAAGACCAATTTGCTCGCGCTCAATGCGACGATCGAGGCGGCACGCGTCGGCGAGGCGGGCAAGGGTTTCTCGGTCGTCGCGGGTGAGGTGAAGACGCTCGCCGGGCAGTCGGCGCGCGCAGCGGATGGGATCGCCGAGCGGATCGCGACGATGCAGACCGCGTCGCAGCTGGCGAACGACAGTCTGAAGCGGATCGGCGGCAGGATCGCCGAAATCGCGACCGGATCGGGGATCCTCGCGGTGGCGATCGAGGAGCAGGCGCAGAGCGGGACGATCATCGATCGCAACGTCACCGGCGCGGCGTCCGACCTTGGCGGAGTCAATGCGCGCGTCGCCGATGTCGCGGCGGCCGCGGGCGAAGTCGAAGGCTGGGCGTTCCAGGTTCGCTCGGACGCGCAGAAGGTCGAGGAAAGCGCCGCGGCGATCGCGCAGGCGCTATCGGCGTTCTTCGATCAGCTCCACGGCACCGAACAAAGAGGCGCCGAGCATAGCAAGGTCGCGGTGCCCGCCTAGGCGTGCGCTAGCCCGCCCGCGCGCGCCGCGCCACGATGTTGAGCCCCTCGACCACGCCCGAAAACGCCATGGCCGCATAGATATAGCCCTTGGGAACGTGGATCCCGAAGCCGTCGGCGATCAGCACCGCGCCGATCATCAGCAGGAAGCCGAGCGCGAGCATCACCACGCTGGGGTTGGCCGCGATGAAATTGGCGAGCGGGGTGGCGGCGAGCAGCATCACGCCGACCGCGACCACGACCGCGACGATCATCACCGGCAGATCGTCGGTCATGCCGATCGCGGTCAGGATCGAATCGATCGAGAAGACCATGTCGAGCGCGAGGATCTGCACGATCGCCATGCCGAACGAGATCGCCGCCGCGCCCTTGCCTTCGCCAGCGCCCGCTTCGTCGTGATTGATCGTGTGGTGGATCTCGGTCGTCGCCTTCCACAGCAGGAAGACGCCACCCGCGATCAGAATCAGGTCGCGGACCGAGAAGGCGGTCTCGAACGACGGCACGCCGTGCGAATCGGCCGCGCCGGTCAGCCCGAGATCGAACACCGGCTGCACCAGCCCGGCGATCCAGGCGATGATCGACAGCAGTCCGAGTCGCAGCACCAGCGCGAGCCCGATACCGACTCGGCGGACCTTCGCGCGCTGATCCTCGGGCAATTTGTTCGACAGCAAGGAGATGAACACGAGATTGTCGATGCCGAGCACGACCTCCATGACGATCAGCGTGGCGAGGGCAGCCCAGGCGGCGGGATCGGCGAGCAAGGTGAGGATCGACATGCGCCGAGTCTGTGCCGCGCTTGCCACAGCGGCGCAAGAAGCGTGTGATTCGTGCCGCATTTTGGACGAATTCATTCGCAGCGCTTGCCAAATTGCGTTACACGATTCGGTGGCACGATTGGTTTGGTGCCGAAACCCTGCGTCTTTCGTCCGACGCAACGGTTGCGATATCGATGTCGGACGAACCGGGAAGACGAACAGGGCATGAGTTTCGATAAAGGACGCCGCGGCGATCGTGGCGGGCGCGGGCGCGACAAGCGCGACGGTTTCGGCGATAGCGGCGGCTTCGACGGCGGCTTCGGCGGCGGTGGCGATCGTTTCGG
>NZ_JH584241.1:45132-55927 GCF_000241485.1 Sphingomonas sp. PAMC 26605 | reverse complement strand
GTGGTGGCGCAGGCGGCGGTGGCCGCGGCATGCCCCCGCAGGTTGTCGGTGAAGGCACCGGCGTCGTAAAATTCTTCAACGGGCAGAAGGGCTTCGGCTTCGTCGTTCGCGACGATGGCGGCGAGGACGTGTTCGTGCACATCTCGGCTGTCGAGCAGGCTGGGCTGACCGGTCTCGCCGAGGGCCAGCCGCTCGGCTTCACGCTCGTCGATCGTGGCGGCCGCATTTCGGCGACCGACCTCAAGATCGACGGCGAGCCGATGGCCGTCACCGACCGCGGCCCGCCGCGCGAGCGTGACGCAGCAGCTCCCGGCGGCCCGCGTGGCGCCGCTCCCGGTGGCGCGCCGCAGCGCCAGCTGACCGGCGAGAAGGCGACCGGCACGGTCAAGTTCTTCAACGCGATGAAGGGCTTCGGCTTCATTCAGCGCGACGATGGCCAGCCCGACGCGTTCGTCCACATCTCGGCAGTCGAGCGCGGCGGCATGACCTCGCTCAACGAGGGCGACCGGCTCGAGTTCGAGCTGGAAGTGGATCGTCGCGGCAAGATGGCTGCAGTGAACCTGACGTCGATCGCCTAACCGCTTTCGCCTGACGGTAACGAGATAGACCCGGTAGGCCTTTAGGCCTGCCGGGTTTTTCTTTGTGTGCGGTCTCGAGGGGGATCCCTATCGTCTCGCTTCCCCGGCGAAGGCCGGGGCCCAGTCGCGCCGTCAGGCGTTGTCTGGGCGTGAACCGCTCAACTGCCCGCCCACGCCTCGGCCCCGGCCTTCGCCGGGGAAGGGAAAAGAAGGATTTCCGATGCGCCTAGCCCTTGCCGCGATCGCCCTGACCCTCGCCGCCGCCCCGCTCGCCGTCCCCGCGTTCGCCGCCCCCGGTCCGAAGGTCGCTGCGGCCAGCTTCGCGCAGCTCAAGACGCCGCTTCCTTTGCCCTACAACGAGACCGCCAACGCGCAGGCGCAGGTCGCCACGGCGCGCGCGCGGGCAAAGGCGCAGCACAAATTGCTGCTGATCGATCTCGGCGGGAACTGGTGCCTCGACTGCCGCCTGCTGGCGGGCACGATGGAATTGCCGGGCCTGCGCGAATTCCTCGCCAAGAAGTACGAGATCGTCACGGTCGATGTCGGCCGCTTCGACAAGAACCTCGATGTGGCGGCGAAATATGGCCTCAAGGACCATTTCGGCGGCGGCGTGCCGAGCGTGCTGATCGTCGATCCCAAGACCGATACGCTGCAAAATGCCGGCCGCACCGCCGCGCTCGCCGACGCGCGCACGCTCAGCCCGCAGGCGCTGTCGGATTGGCTGGCGAGCTGGGTCAAGTAACGTTCCAGCCCCCGTCATCCCCGCGAAAGCGGGGATCCCGCTGCCTCGCCCGCGGCAAGTAGAAGAAGCGGGACCCTCGCTTTCGCGAGGGTGACGGGGGGGCGGCTCGATCAGCCCCCCGCGAACCGATCGGTCGCGCGGATCAACTGGTCGAGGATGCCGGGCTCGCTATAGGCGTGCCCCGCGCCCTCGATCAGGTGGAACTCGGCCTCGGGCCAGGCCTGGTGGAGCGCATAGGCATAACGCGCCGGGCACGGCATGTCGTAGCGGCCGTGGACGATCGTCCCCGGGATCCCCGCTAGCCGCCCGGCATCGCGCAACAATTGCCCGTCCTCGAGCCAAGCGGCATGCGCGAAGAAATGATTCTCGATCCGCGCGAATGCCAGCGCGAAATGCCCGTCCTGAAACGCCTCGCGCATTGCGGGATCGGGCAGCAGCGTGATCGTCTCGCCCTCCCAGATCGTCCACGCCTTGGCGGCGGCGAGCTTGGCCGACTCGTCGTCGCCGGTCAGGATCCGGTGATACGCCTGGATCATGTCGCCGCGCTCGGCCGCCGGGATCGGCGCGACGAAGCCCGCCCATTTGTCGGGAAACATTTCCGAGACGCCGAACTGATAATACCAGGCGAGCTCGGCCGGGGTCGCGGTGTAGATGCCGCGCAGGATCAGCGCGCTGACCCGTGTCGGGTGCGTCTCGGCATAGGCCAGCGCGAGCGTCGAGCCCCACGAGCCGCCGAACACCAGCCAGCGCTCGACCTCGACCAGCGCGCGCAGCCGTTCGATGTCATCGACCAGGTGCCACGTCGTATTGGCCGCGAGCTCGGCATGCGGGGTCGAGCGCCCGCACCCGCGCTGATCGAACAGCAGCACGTCGTAGCGCGCCGGATCGAACAGCCGGCGATGGCTCGGCGAGATCCCGCCGCCCGGGCCGCCATGGAGGAACACCGCGGGCGTCGCGCCGGGGGTGCCGCAGCGCTCGTAATAGAGCGTGTGGCCGTCGCCAACGTCGAGCATGCCGGTCTCGTAAGGGTCGATCTCGGGGTAGAGCGTGCGCAGGTCGGTCATGCGCGCATGACGCACGCTGTCACCGTACGGTCAAGTGATCAGCCGCTCGAGCGCCGCCACGGTATCGGCTTCGGCGGCGGGCTTGTCGGTGCGGATGCGGGAAATACGCGGGAAGCGCATCGCCACGCCCGATTTGTGGCGTTTCGATTGGTGGATCGAGTCGAACGCGATTTCGAGCACCAGCGTCTTCTCGACCTCGCGCACCGGACCGAAGCGCCCGGTGGTATGGCCGCGGACGAACTGGTCGAGGCGCTTCAATTCCTCGTCGGTGATCCCCGAATAGGCCTTGCCGACGGGCAGCAGCGTACCGTCCTCGGTCCAGCAGCCGAAGGTATAGTCGCTGTAGAAGGACGAGCGCCGCCCGCTCCCGCGCTGCGCGTACATCATCACGCAATCGGCGGTGAGCGGGTCGCGCTTCCATTTGTACCACAGACCGGTCTTGCGCCCGCCGACATACGGCGAATCGCGACGCTTGAGCATCACGCCCTCGATCGCGGCATCGCGCGCGCCGGCGCGGATGCCTTCGAGCGCGGTGAAGTCGTCGGCGGCGATCACGGTGCTGAGGTCGAACCGCTCGGGATCGAGTCGCGCGGCGAATCGCTCGAGCCGGGGGCGGCGTTGCTCCCACGGCAGCGCGCGCAGATCCTCCTCGCCGTCAAAGAGGATGTCGTAGAGCCGCACGAAGGCCGGCGCCTCGGCGAGCATCTTCGCCGAAACGACCTTGCGCCCCAATCGCTGCTGCAGCGCGTTAAAGCTCGCCGCCCCGCCCTCTTCGGTGGCGTTCCCCTGCGCATCGCCCTTCACCATCAGCTCGCCGTCGAGCACGCCGGGCGTGGTGAAATCGCGCGCGACTTCGGGGAAGCTCGCGGTCACGTCGTCGCCGGTGCGGCTGTAGAGGCGCGTCGTGCCCGCAACATGGACGATCTGGACGCGGATGCCGTCCCATTTCCACTCGGCGGCATAGTCCTTGAGATCGACGCGCAGCTCCTCGAGCGGGTGCGCCAGCATGAAGGGCCGGAACACGGGAACGTCGGCGGCGGTCGGCTGCGGTCCGCGTCGCTCGGCCCAGTCGAACAGCGCGGTATAAGGTGGGGCGATGCCGTGCCACACTTCCTCGACCGCCTCGACATCGAGATCGAAACCGTTCGCCAGCGCAGTCTTGGCGAGCCGCGACGACACGCCGATCCGCAGCGCGCCCGTCGCCATCTTGAGCAGCGCGAAACGTTCGTCCGAGTCGAGTCGGTCGAGCATCCCGGCCAATGCCGCAGGCGCATCCGAGCGTGACAGCGCCGACAGGCGATCGACCGCCTGCGCGATGCTCAGCGGTTCGGGGTCGGGCGCGATCGGCGGGGTCGGCCAGAGCAAGGCGACGGTCTCGGCGGTATCGCCGACATAGTCGCGGCTCATCCGGAACAGCACGGGATCGACGCGCTGCTCGATCAGCGTGCGGATCACCGCGGGCTTGACGCCGGGCAGGTCGAGCTCGCCGGTCAGCGCGGCCATCGCCCAGCCGCGATCGGGATCGGGCGTGACGCGCAGATAATCGGTGATCAGCTTGAGCTTCGCATTGCGCGAGCGGGTGTAGATCAGCCGGTCGAGAAGGTCGGCGAAAGCGCGCATCGTCCCTCAACATGCGCGCGGCGCTGGGGTTCCGCAAGCCACATCCCGGCCTTGCTCCGCGCCGCCTGCAATCCTAGACCAGACGCCATACCCGATCCTCGAAAGGTCCCGTCATGCGTGAAGCTGCCATCGTCTCAACCGCCCGTACCCCGATCGGCAAGGCGTATCGCGGCGCGTTCAACGCGACCGAGGCGCCGGTGCTCGCCGCGCATGTGATGAACGCCGCGGTCGCGCGCGCCGGGATCGACCCGGCGCGGATCGACGAGATCTTCTGGGGCGTCGGCAATCAATGGGGCAGCCAAGGCGGCAATGCCGGGCGGATGGCGACCTTCGCCGCCGGACTGCCCGAGACCGTCCCCGCCTTCACGCTCGATCGCAAATGCGGATCGGGGCTGACCGCGATCGCGCTCGCCGCGCGCTCGATCGTGTGCGACGAGATCGACGTCGCGCTCGCGGGGGGTATGGAATCGATCAGCCTCACCGTCACCAAGGACGCGCCGCGCTTCGTCAACCAGTCGGTGACCGCGCGAGAGCCCGCCGCCTATATCCCGATGATCGAGACCGCCGAGATCGTCGCGACGCGCTACAACGTCAGCCGCGCGGCGCAGGACGCCTATGCCGCGATGAGCCAGCAGCGCGCGGCGCGCGGACTCGAGACGGGCGCCTTCGCCGAGGAGATCGCGCCGATCACGGTCGAGAAGGCGCTGTTCGACAAGGCCGGGGTGCGTACCGGCAGCGAGACGGTGACGCTGGCGCAGGACGAGGGCATTCGTGCGGGCACCACCGCCGAGGCGCTCGCGGGGCTCAAGACCGTCTGGCCGGGCGGGGATTTCTCCGGCCCTGGCGCGAACGTCACCGCGGGCAATGCCAGCCAATTGTCCGACGGCGCCTCGGCGCAGATCGTGATGGACCATGCCACCGCCAGGGCCGAGGGACGCGAGGTGCTCGGCGTCTATCGCGGCTTCCAGGCGGCGGGGTGCAAGCCCGACGAAATGGGAATCGGCCCGGTGTTTGCGATCCCCAAGCTGCTCGCCCGCGCGGGGCTGTCGGTCGGCGATATCGGGCTGTGGGAATTGAACGAAGCGTTCGCGTCGCAATGTCTCTATTGCCGCGACGCGCTCGGGATCGATCCCGAGCGCTATAATGTCAATGGCGGGGCGATCGCGATCGGGCATCCGTTCGGGATGACCGGCAGCCGGCTTGTCGGGCACGCGCTGATCGAAGGGCGCAAGCGCGGCGTGCAGTGGGTCGTCGTGTCGATGTGTACCGCGGGAGGAATGGGTGCGGCGGGGCTTTTCGAAATCGTTTAACGGCGCTAGGGGCGCTGCGAACACGGCCGATTTTCAACTTTTTACGAAGTTGCGGCAGCACAGCGAATGGTCCCGAAGACAAATGTTACAGTTTTCTGCTCCGCTTTATCTGTTTGATGTATGTTAGAGATCAGATTCTTGCGGAACAGCGCCTGTTGTGGCCCGTTCTGAAGATATGTCCAACAACGCTCGCTATGAGGTTATTCTGGTTCCGTCGGAAATGTCTTTGACTTCTTCCGAATGGACTTGGCGGCGATTCGAGGGCGATGCGAGCCTTTCCGCGCAAGGCTCGCGTCATAAGACATTGCCGGCATGCTTCGCCGAAGTCCGCGAGCATGCGGGCCGGTTCGGGCCAGCCAGCGTCGCGGTCAATCTGCGCGGCGACGATGCGCCCGCTGCGCCGACGGCCGATGCGCTCGTGCCGCAGATCGAGAGTGCGTTCGCCAACCGCCTTGCGCCGAAGGCGCTGCTCCGCAGACGGTCGGCGCTGCGCGGTTAATCGGCGAAGAGCAGCACCGGGGTTTCGAGATAACGCTTGAGGCCCTGGACGAAGCTCGCCGCGTCCCAGCCGTCGACGACGCGGTGATCGCAGCTGATCGACAGGTTCATCAGCTTCGCGCGGACGATCTCGTCGCCGACAAAGACCGGCCGCTCGACGATCTTGTTGGGGCCGATGATCGCGACTTCGGGGCGGTTGATGACCGGCGTCGTCGCGATCCCGCCGAGCGGGCCGAGCGAGGTGACGGTCAGCGTGCCGCCGCCCATTTCCTGCGGGGTCAGCTTGTTGGCGCGCGCCGCTTCGGCGAGGCGGAGGATTTCGGCGGCGAGCTGCCACACGTTGCGGTCCTGCGCGTCGCGGATGACGGGGACGGTGAGGCCCGCATCGGTCTGCGTCGCCATGCCGAGATGGACCGCGCCGTGACGGGTCACCACACCGGCTTCGTCGTCGTAGCGTGCGTTGATCATTGGGAAGGCGGGGATCGTCTTGCAGATCGCGGCGATCAGCAGCGGCAGCATCGTCAGCTTGGGGCGGTTGCCGCGCGCGCCGTTGAGATCGGCGCGCATCGCTTCCAAGGCTGTGACATCGATCTCGTCGACATAGGTGAAGTGCGGGATCGCGCGCTTCGACGCGGCCATGTTCTCGGCGATGCGGCGACGCATGCCGATCACCTTGATCGGTTCGTCGGGGCGGGCGTTGCTGGCGTGGGGAGTGTGGTAGCCTTGGCCCTGGCCGTAGCGCAGGAAGGCGTCGAGATCGCTGTGGCGGACGCGGTCGGACTCGGTCTTCACCTGCGCGAGGTCAATCCCGAGATCGGCCGCACGGGCGCGGACGGCGGGGGAGGCGAGCGCCTTTTCTGCTCCCCTCCCGCAAGCGGGAGGGGAGTCGGTTGCGCCTCACCTGAGACCACCTCCTCCACACCGGGATTTTCGGCTTCGTATTGCTGCGCCACCTCGACCTGCTCGGCCGACGCCGGCGCCGCCTTCAGCTCGGCCGGCCCATCATCGCGCAACGCCGGCGCTTCCTCCGCTCCGAAATCCGCCGCATCGGTCTCGATCACCACCAGCGCCGCGCCGATCGACACCTGGTCGCCGACCTCGCCCGCCAGCTCGACCACCACGCCCGACACCGGCGATTCCATCTCGACCGTCGCCTTGTCGGTCATCATGTCGGCGACCTGCTGGTCTTCCTCGATCCGGTCGCCCACGCGCACGTGCCATGCCACGATCTCGGCCTCGGAAATGCCTTCGCCAATGTCGGGCAGCTTGAACGTAAAACGCGCCATTATGCGTCCTTCATGATCTTCTTGAGCGCCTCGCCGATACGGACGGGGCCCGGGAAATACGCCCATTCGAGGCTGTGCGGGTACGGCGTGTCGAAGCCTGTCACGCGCTCGATCGGGGCTTCGAGATGGTAGAAGCAGCGCTCCTGCACCAGCGCCGAAAGCTCCGAACCGAACCCGCTGGTGCGCGTCGCCTCGTGGACGATCATGCAGCGCCCGGTCTTCTTGACCGACGCCTCGATCGTTTCGATGTCGAGCGGGACGAGCGTGCGCAGGTCGATCACCTCGGCGTCGACCCCCGCTTCTTCCATCACCGCGAGCGCGACGTGCACCATGGTGCCGTAGACGAGCACGGTCAGCGCCTCGCCGGGGCGCACGACCTTGGCCTTGCCGAGCTCGATCTTGTAGTAACCGGTCGGCACCTCGCCGGCGGGATGCTGCGACCAGTTCTGCGTCGGCTTGTCCCAGTGCCCGTCGAACGGTCCGTTGTAGATGCGCTTGGGTTCGAAGAAGATCGTCGGATCATTGTCCTCGATCGCGGCGATCAGCAGGCCCTTGGCGTCGTACGGCGTCGAGGGGATCACCGTCTTGACGCCCGAAATGTGCGTGAAGATCCCCTCGGGGCTCTGGCTGTGCGTCTGCCCGCCGAAGATGCCGCCGCCGAACGGCGAGCGCACCGTGATCGGCGCGGTGAATTCGCCCGCCGAGCGATAGCGCAACCGCGCCGCCTCGGACACGAGCTGGTCGAGCGCGGGGTAGATGTAATCGGCGAACTGAATCTCGGGGACGGGGCGCAGGCCGTACGCGCCCATCCCGACCGCGACGCCGATGATGCCGCATTCGCTGATCGGCGTGTCGAACACGCGCGTCTTGCCGTATTTCGCCTGCAGCCCCGCGGTCGCGCGGAACACGCCACCGAAATAGCCGACGTCCTCGCCCATCACGATCACGTCTGGGTCACGGCCCATCATCACGTCCATCGCGGAGTTGATCGCCTGGATCATGTTCATGCGGGTGGAGGTCGGGGTTTCGGTTTCGACCGCGGTTTCAGAATCGCTCACGCTGCATACTCCGTCATCCTCGCGAAAGCGGGGATCCCGCTGCCTGGCCCCGTCGCCAGAAAAAGAAGCGGGACCCTCGCTTTCGCGAGGGCGACGCCGAAGGGCTGAACGCTACCCATCACTTCCGCGCCCATGGCCGGCCGCTGGCGGTTTCTTCCGCCACCATCTGCGCCTGCTGCTCGCGCAAGTGCCACGGCATTTCCTCAAACACGCCGTCAAACAGCGTATCGAGCGGCTGGTGCAGGCCGTGGCCGAGCACGCCGTTGGTCTCGGCTTCCTTCTGCGCGGCCTTGACCTGCTCGGCCAATTCCTTGTCCTGCGCCGCGTGGCGCTCCTCGTCCCATTCGCCGAGCGCGATGAGATGATCCTTGAGGCGCTTGATCGGATCGCCGAGCGGCCAAGCGGTCGGCTCGCCCGCGGAGCGATATTGCCCCGGATCGTCCGAGGTCGAATGGCCCTCGGCGCGATAGGTGAAATGCTCGATCAGCGTCGGCCCCTGGTTGGTGCGCGCGCGCTCGGCCGCCCAGAGCGTTGCCGCATAGACGGCGAGCGCATCGTTGCCGTCGACTCGCAGGCCGGCAATGCCATAGCCGACCGCGCGCGCCGCGAAGGTCGTCGATTCGGCGCCGGCGAAGCCCGAGAAGCTCGAGATCGCCCACTGATTGTTGACGACGTTGAAGATCACCGGCGCACGGTAGACGCTGGCGAAGGTGCAGGCCGAGTGGAAATCGCCCTCGGCGGTCGATCCGTCGCCGCACCAGGTCGCCGCGATCCGCGTGTCGCCCTTGGCGGCGCTCGCCATCGCCCAGCCGACGGCCTGCGGATATTGCGTCGTGAGGTTGCCCGAGATCGAGAAGAAGCCCGCTTCCTTGACCGAATACATGATCGGCAGCTGCTTGCCCTGCAGCCGGTCGGCGGTGTTCGAATAGATCTGGTTCATCATGTCGACCATCGACCAGCCGCGCGCGATCAGCAGGCCCTGCTGGCGGTACGACGGGAAGCACATGTCTTCGTAATCGAGCGCATAAGCCGCCGCGACGGCGACCGCCTCCTCGCCGGTGCACTTCATGTAGAAGCTCGTCTTGCCCTGGCGCTGCGCGCGGAACATGCGCTCGTCGAACGCGCGGACCAGCGCCATGCTGCGCAGCATCGCGCGCAGCGTATCGGGCGAGAGGCGTGGATTCCACGGACCGACCGCTTGGCCGTCATCGTCGAGCACGCGCACCAGATGATAGGCAAGCTCGGTGAAGCTGCCCGCGGCGTCGGCGGTGTCGGGCCGGCGCGCCTCGCCGGCGGCAGGGATCTGCACCTGCGTGAAGTCGACCGTGTCGCCCGGCCGGAACTTGGGTTCGGGGACGTACAGCGACAAAGGCGCAAGATTGGGCTTCAGATGATCGGGGACTCGGTCGGTCGCCATATACTCTCCACAACGCGTGCCTGGCTTTCGACCGACAGCGGAATCGTTCTTTGAGCCTTGTTATAAAATTTCAACGCACTTGGCGAGGGGCGGTTTCGCGAAGAATGCGATGACCCGTCGCACGAGGATGGCGGTCCAGCTTGACTCGCATGCCCCGAAGAGAACAAAATAGGAACGATGCATTATGTGAGTCGCTGCCGTGTCCTGTCCTGCCACCCCTCGATCGGCGATCATAGCCGAGCTTCGCGAAAGCCTGAAGAAGGTCGAGAGCGACGGGCTGCGCCGTCGACCGGTGCTGCCCTTCGGGATCGCGCCGATCGACGAGCGGCTCGCGCCGGGTGGGCTGCGGCTCGATTCGCTGCACGAGATTGCCGCCGCGAGCCCCGCCCCGTCGGACGATGCCGCGGCGACTTTGTTCATGGCGGGGATCGCGGCGCGCGCCTGGGGTCCGGTGCTGTGGGTGGTGCGGCGGCGCGATCTGTTCGCGCCTGGGCTGTACCAGGCGGGGCTCGCGCCGGGGCGGCTGATCTATGCCGAGGCGGCGGACGATGCCGAACTGCTCGCGCTGATGGAGGAGGGGCTGCGGCATCGCGGGCTCGGCGCGGTGGTCGGCGAGGTCAAGCGCGCGGCGATGCCCAATACGCGGCGGCTGCAGCTCGCGGCGGAGGGCGGGAAGACGATCGCGCTGCTGATGAAACGCCATGCACGCGAGGGCGGCAATCCGCTCGCGGTCCCCTCGGCGGCGATGACGCGCTGGCGGATCGCGTCGGCGCCCTCGGCCCCGCTGCCGGTCGGCGAGGCGGGCGTCGGGCGGGCGCGGTGGAAGGTGGAGCTGGTCCGCCAGCGCGGCGGCGACTCCGCCGATTGGATGATGGAGGCATGCGATGAAACGGGTCGCCTCGCTCTACCTGCCCGACTGGTCGATCGAACGGCTGGCGCAGGCCGAGCGCTCAGCCGCGCCGCCTGAGGGCGCCAGCGTAGATCCGCAGGGGATGGCCGAGGCGGTGGCGCGCGAGCAGGCGGTGGCGTGCTCGGTGCCGCGCGGTGGCGGCTGGCGGCCGGGTGCGCGCTGGGCGCGGAGCGGAGAACTCGATGCGAACGCGCGCCACCGCAGTGCCGGACGCGTGAGCGAGGCCGCGCCGCATCCGTTCAAGGCGATGCCGCCCGATGAGGGTCGGACCCCGCTGCGCGATGCGCGGGTGATTTCTTCTGCCTCCCCTCC
>NZ_JH584241.1:34579-44313 GCF_000241485.1 Sphingomonas sp. PAMC 26605 | reverse complement strand
GTGCCGGGGTCCACGCCTCCGCTCGGGCGGCAGGATGCGGTGACGGGTGGACCCCGGCACAAGGCCGGGGTGACGAAGCAGGCCGGGGGGATGACAAAAGACGGGGTGACGAAAGACGGTATGGCAAAACCGCCCCCTCTGCCCCGCATCACATCGCTCCAGTCCGGCAACAAGCTCGTCATCGCCGCCGCCTGCCCCGCCGCGCGCGCGCTCGGGCTCGCGCCCGGCATGGCGGTGACGCAGGCGCGCGCGCTGGTGCCCGAGCTCGACATCCGCCCGGCCGACCCGGACGGCGACCGCGCCGCGTTGCTGCGGCTGGCGACGCTTGCGGCGCGGCGCTGGTGTCCGGTGGTGATGGCGTCGGGCGAGGACGGGTTGTTCCTCGATATCAGCGGCGTCGCGCATCTGTTCGGCGGCGAGGCGCGGATGGCGCGGCGGATCGTGCGGATTCTCGCGCGGCTCGGCTTCACCGCGCGCGTCGCGGTGGCGGATACGCCGGGCGCGGCGTGGGCGCTGGCGCGGTTTGCGGTTTCGCCGGCCCCCCCTCCCCGTCACCCCCGCGAAAGCGGGGGCCCCGCTTCTTCTTCTAAGGTCGGACAGAAGCGGGATCCCCGCTTTCGCGGGGATGACGGCGTGTTGGTGTGCGCGCCCGCCGCCCATATCGACGCGCTCGGCCCCCTCCCCACCCGCGCGCTCAGGCTCGACAGTCGCGCGATCGAGCTGCTCAAGCGGCTCGGCATCGAGACGATCGGCCAGCTCGCCACGCTCCCGCGCGCGCCGCTCGCACGGCGCTTCGGCGGTGCGCTCGTCGCGCGGCTCGACCAGGCGACCGGCCGCCTCCCCGAACCGCTCGACCCCGTTCCCGTGCCCGAGCCGATCGGCGTGGTGCAACGCTTCGCCGAACCGATCGCCACCGCAGAGGCGATCGAACATTGGCTCGGCCAGCTGATGCCGCGACTCGTCACCGCGCTCGGCGAAGCGGGCCTCGGCGCGCGCGCTGTCGAGCTCGTCGCCGACCGGATCGACGGGGTGCCGCAACGCCTGCGCATCGGCCTCGCCCGCCCGACGCGCGACGGCGCGCATCTGCTGCGCCTGACGCTGCGGCGGATCGAGGAGATCGCGCCGGGCTATGGCATCGACGCGCTCGCGCTCCATGTCCGCCGCGCCGATCCGCTCGGCGCCGAGGCGTTTGCCGAGACGCTCGAGGACCAGGCGCCAGATCTCGCGCCGCTGATCGACACGCTCGCCAACCGCATCGGCAGCCACGCGCTGTGGCGCACCGTGCCGGTCGAGAGCGACGTGCCCGAACGCTCGATCGCCGCCGCCCCGCCGCTCGACCCGCCCGAGCGTGCTGCGGCCAAGCTCAAGCCCGACGATGTCCGCCAGCTCGATCGCTCGGTCGTGCTCCACCCGTGGGACTCGCGCTGGCCGCGCCCGGTGCGCCTCCTCCATCGCCCCGAACTGCTCGACCATGTGCTGGCAGAGATGCCCGACCAGCCGCCCAAGCGCTTCACCTGGCGCGGCATGGCGCACCGCGTGGTGCGCGCCGATGGCCCCGAGCGGATCCTCGGCGAATGGTGGAAGCGCGGGACCGAGCGCCACAGCGTGCGCGACTATTTCCAGGTCGAGGACGAGGCCGGCCACCGCTTCTGGCTGTTCCGCCGCGGCGATGGCGAGCGCGGCGAGACGGGCGACCTTGCCTGGTTCATGCACGGATCGTTCGGATGAGCGGGCGCTCAGCGGCGCGCGTCGATCGCCGTGAGATGACCGCCGGCCGCATACCGCAGAATAGCCGCATCGGATGTGACGAGCGGACACCCCAGCGCGCGCGCCGTTGCGATCATGATGCGGTCGCATGGATCGCCGTGGATATTGCCTTTCAGTCCGCCCGCATCGCAACCGATCGCGCTGGTGACCGGTACTTCGACAATCTCGAAAGTCCGCATGACTTCGGCAAGCCACGTCTCCAGCGGACTTCCGAGCGCGATACGCCGCTTGTCGAGCAGCATTGCCAGCTCCCAGGCGACCATCGCCGACATGCGTCGATCGGGCTGGCCTTCAATGTGACGCAGCGCTTTGGGTCCAAGGTCGCTGGCGCCACTCGCAAACCAGATCAGGGTATGCGTATCGAGCAGGATCACCGTGCGGGACCGTCATCCCGCAACCGTTCGGCCCATTTGCTCTCCCACTTCGCTTCCCAATCGGGGTCGATCGGGCTGACAATGTCCCCCAAGATCGTGATGGACCCCTTCATCATGCCGAAGCGCGCGACGGGGGCGGTCTTTTCGGCCACCGCCGACACCGTCGCGACCGGCTTGCCGCGCTTGGTGATGGTGATCGATTCGCCGCTGGCCTGGACCTCGTCGAGGATCGCCAGGCACTTCGCCTTGAATTCCGCCGCGCCGATCATCTTGGTCATCTGCGTCGCTCCTGCCGAACTGGTCACGTGTTATAGTCACTTCGCCGGATTCGGGCAATGAGCTGGTGCGAACTGCAGGTGACGACGCATTACAGCTTCCTGCGCGGCGCATCGTCGCCCGAGGATCTCGTCAAGGCGGCCGTGCTCGAAGACATGCCGGCGATCGGCGTGACCGATCGCAACTCGGTTGGTGGCGTGGTGCGTGCGCTCGTCGCGACCGAGGAGCTGTCGGCGATCCGCCCGATACGGCTCGTCGCGGGGTGCAGGCTCGATCTGGTCGACGGGACATCGGTGCTGGTCTGGCCCGAAGATCGCGCCGCGTGGAGCCGGCTCACCCGGCTGCTGACGCTCGGCAAGGGCCGCGCCGATCCGCAAAAGGGCGAGAAGGGGCAATGCTTCCTGCATTGGGAGGATCTTGCGCACCATGCCGAGGGGCTCGTCGCCGCGCTCGTGCCCGGCCTGACCGAAACCTATGCCGAGGATGCCGAGGCATTGCGCTGGATGGCCGACGTGTTCGGCAGCCGCGGCCATCTCTGCCTGACGCAGCACCGCCGCCCCGGCGATGCGCAGCGGCTCCACAGCCTCGACGCGCAGGCGCAGCATTACGGCCTGACCCCGCTCGCCACCGGCGACGTGCTCTATGACGTGCCGCAGCGCCGGATGCTGCAGGACGTCGTCACCGCGATCCGCCACCGCTGCACGATCGACGACCTCGGCCATGCGCGCGAACGCAGCGCCGACCGGCACCTCAAGGGCCCCGCCGAAATGGCGCGGCGCTTCAAGCACCATCCGCGCGCGCTCGCCGCGGCCGAGGCGATCGTCGAGCGCTGCACCTTCTCGCTGCGCGAATTGAAGGAGCAATATCGCTATCCCGACGAAGTCGTGATCAGCCAGCGCACCCCGCAGGACGCGCTCGCGACGATGGCGCGCGATGCACTGTCCGACCGCTTCCAGGGCGCGCCGCCGAGCGAATACACCAAGCTGCTCGAGCACGAACTCGGGCTGGTCGAGACGATGGGCTACGCGCCCTATTTCCTCACCGTCAATTCGATCGTCCGCTTCGCGCGCAGCCAGGGCATATTGTGCCAGGGGCGCGGATCGGCGGCGAATTCGGTGATCTGCTTCGTGCTCGGCATCACCTCGATCGACCCGATCGTTCACACGCTTCTGTTCGAGCGCTTCATCTCGACCGAGCGGCGCGAACCGCCCGATATCGACGTCGATTTCGAGCATGAGCGGCGCGAGGACGTGATCCAGTGGATCTACGAGACCTATGGCCAGCACCATGCCGCGCTGACCGCGGTCGTCAGCCGCTATCGCTCGCGCGGCGCGGTGCGCGAGGTCGGCAAGGCGCTCGGGCTGCCCGAGGACATGACCGCGGCGCTCGCCGCGCAAGTATGGGGCTGGTCGAACGACGGCGTTCCGCTCGAACATGTCGAGGCGCTCAATCTCGATGCCACCGAGCCGCGGCTTGCGTTGACGCTCGAGCTCGCAACGCAATTGATCGGCACGCCGCGGCATCTGTCGCAGCATCCCGGCGGCTTCGTGCTCTCGCACGACCGGCTCGATGAACTCGTGCCGGTCGAGCCCGCCGCGATGATCGATCGCCGCGTGGTCGAATGGGAGAAGCTCGACATCGAGGAAATCGGGCTGATGAAGGTCGATATCCTCGGGCTCGGAATGTTGGGGTGCATGCGGCGCAGCTTCGACCTGCTGCGCGAGCATAAGGGCGTCGATATCCGGCTCGACAGCCCCGAGCTGCAGATCGACGACCCCGCCACCTATGCGATGATCCAGCAGGCCGACACGCTCGGCACCTTCCAGATCGAGAGCCGTGCGCAGATGTCGATGCTGCCGCGGATGAAGCCCAAGGAATTCTACGACATCGCGATCCAGGTCGCGATCGTCCGGCCCGGGCCGATCCAGGGCGACATGGTTCACCCCTATCTCAAGCGGCGCGAGCAGAAGGAGAAGATCGAATATCCCAATGCCGCGCTCGAAGGCGTGCTCAAGAAGACGCTCGGCGTGCCGTTGTTCCAGGAGCAGGCGATGCTCGTCGCGATCGTCGGGGCGGGGTTCACGCCGGGCGAGGCCGATCGGCTGCGGCGTGCGATGGCGACTTTCAAGATGACCGGTGGGGTCGGGGAATTTCGCGACAAGTTGATCAACGGCATGCTCGGCAACGGCATTTCGCTCGATTTCGCCGAGCGGCTGGTCAAGCAGATCGAGGGGTTCGGCAGCTATGGCTTTCCCGAGAGCCATGCCGCGAGTTTCGCCAAGATCGCCTATGCGTCGAGCTGGATGAAGTGCCATCATCCGGATGTGTTCTGCGCGGCACTGCTCAACGCGCAGCCGATGGGGTTCTACGCGCCAGCGCAGATCGTGCGCGATGCGCGCGAGCATGGGGTGCGGATCGAACCGGTGTGCGTCAACCGCAGCGAATGGGACACGATCCTTCTTCCTCCCCTCCCGCTTGCGGGAGGGGACCGAGGGGTGGGCGCGACAGGCGTATCACACGGTACCGCTTGCAATGGAGCGCGAGCCCACCCCCAGCCCCTCCCGCAAGCGGGAGGGGAGAAATTGCCCCTTCGCCTCGGCCTGCGCATCATCCTCGGCATCTCCGGCGCGGAGGCCGGCCGCATCCTCATCGCGCGCGGCGACCGGCCGTTCGCGTCGATCGAGGATGTCTGGCGCCGCGCGGGCGTGTCGCTGCTGACGCTCGAGAAGATCGCGCAGGCCGATGGCTTTCACGGCTTCGGGATCGATCGCCGCAAGGCGCTGTGGGAGGTCAAGGCGCTCGGGCAGAAGCCGCTCCCGCTGTTCGCCGCGATCGAATCGCCGACCGAGCCAAGCGTCACGCTCAAGGCGCTCACCGCCGGGCGCGAAGTGGTCGAGGATTATCGCGCCACGCAGATGTCGCTGCGCGCGCATCCGCTGAGCTTCCTGCGCGACGAGCTAAACCACCGGCGCGTCACGCGCTGCGGCGATCTGCGTGGGATGAAGGACGGCAGCCGCGTCGAAGTCGCCGGGCTGATCCTGGTGCGGCAGCGGCCGGGGAGCGCGAAGGGTGTCGTGTTCGTCACGCTCGAGGACGAGACCGGGATCGCCAATGCGATCCTCTGGCCCGACCGGTTCGAGGCGCAGCGCCGCGTCGTGATGGGCGCGGCGATGCTCGGCATCAGCGGGCGCGTGCAGAGCGAGAGCGGGACGATCCACGTCATCGCCGATCGCATCATCGATCTGACCGGGATGCTCCGCCAGATCGGCGATATCGATCTGCCGCGGCTCACCATGCCGGGCGACGGCGCGACGCATGGCGGGACGATCGACCCGCGCGACCGCAAGCCGGATTGGAAACCGCCGGCGCAGCGCGCGCTGGAGAGTTGGCCGCCGCGGGTAGTGCACAAGGAGGATGCGGACCTTATTCCGGTCCGTAGCCACGACTTCCACTAGTGCCGGACCATCTGGATCGACCTCGCCGTATTCCGCCTCCCCTCCCTGGAAGAGCGTCGGGTGACCAGCGCCCCGCGCTGGTCAGGTCATGCCGGGGGCATGACCGACCCGACGCTGGTCGGGGGTGGGTCGGCCCGTGGAGAGGTCAACGCCCGCCCTAGGCCGCGGCCCCCAGCCCCTCCCTTCCAGGGAGAGGAGTCGTACAACGAACGTCAGGCGGTCTTGCCGGTCTCGAACAGGAACCACGCCCGGCGCTCGGCATCGTCGGTCCAATTGTCGATCATCGCGCTCGTCGCATTGTCCTTGGCTTCGTCGGCAATGTCCTTGGCTTCGCGCAGCGCCTCGACCAGCTTGAGATTGTCGTCGCGGAGTTCGCTCAGCATCGCGGCCGGCGCGACGAACTCGGCGTCATTGTCCTTGATCGTCTGATGGCGCGCGATGTCGCCGATCGAGCGCAGCGTGGTGTTGCCGGTCTTGCGGACGCGCTCGGCGATATCGTCGGTGCCGGCGAAGATTTGCGCCGCCTGCTCGTCGAGCAGCAGATGATAGTCGCGGAAATGCGGGCCCGACATGTGCCAGTGGAAATTCTTGGTCTTGAAGAACAGAGCGAACGAATCGGCGAGGATGCCGTTGAGCGCCTCGGCGACGGTCTTGGTCGCGTTGCTCTGCAGGTCGGTCGGGGTGTTCAGCGCCTTGGCAACCATGGGATGCACTCCTGAAAAATTGATTCGATGCAGCAACGATCGTTTAGGGCAATGGCTCCCGACCCGCGCAGGCAAAAATGCGATCAGACCGATCGCCGCGTTAGATCAGCCGCAGTGCGCCGAGCCCTTGGATGGCGCCGAAAATCAGCAGGCCGACCGACGCGCCGAGCCGCAGCGCGGCGGTCGGGAGTTTCCGCAAACCGCGCGTCCCCAGCAGGATCGCCGGCACGAGCACGACCATCGCGCCGAGTGTCGCTCCAACCGCGGCGAGCGCCGGCGTCGTGCTGCGCGCGGCGAGCGCGGCGGTGATGAATTGCGTGCGATCGCCGAAACCGAGCAGGCCGACCGCGACGAGACTCGTCCCGAACGTGCCGAGCCGCCAGTCGCGCAGCTTGGGCGGCTTGGGCGGCCAGCAGCCCGACGCGCCGGCGGAGAGCAACGCGAACGCCAGCAACAGGTCGCGCGCATTGGGCGACAGCAGCGGCGCGACGATCACCCCGCCGACCACGCCGAGCGCATTGCCGAGCGCGATCGCCAGCGTGGTCGCGGCGATCACCGCCGCCTTGCTCGCATAGCGGTCGCCGAGCAAAGCCGCGGTCCACGGCGTGCGATCGCTCGCCTGGGTGAACAGCGCCGCGACGAGCGCGGCCATCAGCGCGTCCATGCGCTCAGCCGTCCCGGCGTACGAATCGCACGACTCGCACGCCGCCTGCTTGTCCGCCCCGATCGATTGCCCCACATGCCGGGTGCATACGCGCCTATCCCTTCGTGCGACAGGCTATGCGCAAAGGATAAAGGCCGGTTTAACCGCGCGCGAATCGCTGCGCGCGCTTGACATCCACGGCCCGTTCCGCCATCGGACGGCGCTTCAAGCGGTGGCACGTCCGCCGCTTTTGCATTTTCAGATCACAGGAATTCAGGTCATGGCAAAGCCGACCACGGTCAAGATCAAGCTCGTCAGCACGGCGGACACCGGCTTCTTCTACACCACCAAGAAGAACCCGCGCACCAAGACCGAGAAGCTGAGCTTCTCGAAGTACGATCCGGTCGTGCGCAAGCATGTCGAGTTCAAGGAAGCCAAGATCAAGTAAGCCGCTGGCCGCAAGGCTGGTTGCGACGATCAGGGCCGCGGGCATATGCCCGGCGGCCTTTTTCGCGTGCTCTCCGCCCGTCATTCCCGCGAAAGCGGGAATCCCGCTGCCTGGCCCTGCCCTGGAAGAACAAGCGGGACCCTCGCTTTCGCGAGGGTGACGGGGGTGTTTAAGGCGTGGCCCGACTTAGCGGCTCACAGCAACGCCGCGACCGAATCGACGAAGCGCATCAGCGAGATCGGCTTCGACACGTACGCATCCGCCCCCACCGCGCGGATCCGCTCCTCATCCTCGCGCCCGGCATAAGCGGTCACCGCCATGATCGGAATCGCGCGGAGCGTCGCATCGGCCTTCAACTGCTGGATCAGCTCATAGCCGCTGACGTGCGGCAGCTGGATATCCATCACGATCAGATCGGGCGCAAAGGCGCGCGCGCGGACCACCGCCTCGCGCCCGTCGCGCACGCCTTCGGTCGCATATTCGTGCGCGCGCAGAAGGTCGCAGAAAAGTTTGAGGTTGAGTTCGTTGTCCTCGACAACGAGCACCCTTTTTGCCACGCCCGCCATTCCTTGGTCCATGGGACGTCCTACCCAATGCGCAGCGCACTGACAAATCCGGACCCGATGCACATCGCGCTCAACGCGCTCGTCTGGACGCTCGGCGACGACGATCGCGCGCAGCGCTTGCTAGACACGACCGGCCTCACCCCCGACGACCTGCGCGCCCGCGCCAGCGAGCCCACCGTGCTGTCAGCCGTGCTCGGTTTTCTCGAAAATTACGAACCCGATCTGCTCGCCTGTGCCGAGGGGATCGGCGAGCGGCCCGAGGCGATCGTCGCCGCGCGTGCCGCGCTCGATCCGGAGTATTACGAATGAAGGGCCTGCTGATCTGCGATTGCGACGAGGTGCTGCTGCACATGGTGCGGCACTTCGGCGTGTGGCTGCGCGAGACGCACGATATCGACTTCGCGCACGAGAGCGGCGATTTCGCGGCGATGACGCGCCGCGACGGCGGCCCCAAGCCGACGCAGGACGAGATGTGGGAGTTGCTCCACGGCTTCTTCCCCGCCGAAATGGGCCGCCAGACGCTCGTGCCGCACGCGCGCGAAGCGCTCGCGGCTTTGTCGGAAATCGCCGACGTGGTGATCCTCACCAACCTCACCGACGCCAACCGCGAGCCCCGCATCGCGCAATTGCTCGGCCACGACATGCCGTACCGCGTCGAGACCAATCAGGGCGGCAAGGGCGACCCCGTCGCGCGGCTGGTCGCCGAATTCGGCGATCCCGTGACGGTGTTCGTCGACGATCTCGCGGTGCATCACGCCTCGGTCGCCAAGCATGCGCCCGGCGTGTTCCGGCTGCACATGGTGTCGGAACCCGATCTCGCCCCGCAGGTCGCGCCCGCGCCCGACGCGCATGTCCGGATCGATGACTGGCAGGCCGCGCAGGCGTGGATCGCCGACCGTTTCACCGCCGGCGTGCCGGCCACCCCCACCCCCGAAAGGACCTCCGCATGACCGACCGTATCGACCGCAAGCTCGCCGACCTCGGCCTGACGCTCCCCGCCCCTGCCGCCCCCGTCGCCTCCTATGTCCCCGCGGTCGACGCGCACGGGCTGCTGCATATCTCGGGGCAGTTGCCGTTCATCGACGGTACGCTCGTCACCGGGCGCCTCGGTGACGGCGTCGATCTCGAGGCCGGGCAGAAGGCGGCGCAGGCGTGCGGGCTGATGCTCGTCGCGCAGATCAAGGCGGCGCTCGGCGGGCTCCACCGCGTCGAGCGGATCGTCAAGCTCGGCGTGTTCGTCAATTCGACCGCCGATTTCACCGATCAGCCCAAGGTCGCCAACGGCGCTTCGGACCTGATGGTCGAGCTGTTCGGCGAAGCCGGCAAGCATGCCCGCAGCGCGGTCGGCGTCAGCGCGCTCCCGCTTGGTGCTGCGGTCGAGGTCGATGCGATCGTGCAGATCTCCACGCTGTAATTAAAATCCTCCCCCGCCAGGGGGAGGTGGCGCCAAAGGCGCCGGAGGGGGAGGGAAGCGGCACCTCTCCAGCAGGGCGCTGCGCTT
>NZ_JH584241.1:24590-33807 GCF_000241485.1 Sphingomonas sp. PAMC 26605 | reverse complement strand
GTACGCTAGCCTTTCATGTGGTGCGAACTCCGCCGCGCCGCCTGCGCGCGTAGCAGCGCGACTTCGATCGGGATCGTCCGCGCGATCGTCGCTGGTGTAAGATCGTCGCGCGCGCTGCCGGGGAAGAGCACCGTGACGACATCCCCCTGGATGCTCTCCATCGGCTCGACCACGCGGACACACACGCCCGCTTTGTCGCGCTTGGCGCACAACTCGCGCCCGAGCGCGCGGTGCAATGCGATCGACCCCTCGCCCAGTTTCTCGAACGGTCCGGTGTCGCCGACGATGACGGGCACGGTAACGCCGTCATGGACGACATAGCCGAAATCGCCCGCCTTGACCCCGGTCAGCGCGGTGAATTGCCCCTCGACGTCCGATGGCCCTTCCCACGGAATCACGACATAGGGGATACGATCGGCGTCGATCGGCACCTCGCCGCCGCGCCCGTCGGACAGCATCAGCGCGGTCGGGCACTGGTCCATCGACCCGTGCGCGGGGCTGCACGCGAAGGGCGAGCCATCGAGGTCGACCGCGAGCTTCGAGGCATAGGCGATCGTCCCGTCGGGCAGGCGACGCAACGCCGTCACCGCATTGGGATCGTCGCGGCAGCCATGGACGCGGTGCCCGCGAAAGCGGTCCTTGGCGTCGCAGATCCCGAATTCCTGCCGATAGGCTTCGTCGAGCGACTGGCCGGCGGACAGATCGACCGCGGGCGCGCGCGCGGCCGGCGCGGCGGCGGGTGCCGCGATCGCGAGCAGTCCAATCAGCAGAGGTCGCAAGATCATCGTGCCGCTCTCACAGATGCGGTGCCACAACGCCCGCCGGCGCGTGCGGATCCGGGATCGCCTCGAGCCGCGCATCGCGTGCGACGATCGCCTGGGGCACGCGCGGCATCGTCTCGAACGGCAGGCGCTTGTGCAGCGTCTCCGACCAGCGCTCGAGCCATTCGTTGCCATCGGGCCCGATATAATGATCGGCGGTGCGATACGCCGGATCGCGCATTGCCGCATCGAGCGTGATCGGTTTGAGCTGCGCCGCGCGGAAAATCGCGGCGAGCGCGTCGATGCTCGCGGCGTTCAACCGGCTGGCATGGAGCAGCATCACGAAGCTCGGCTCGCGCCCGAGCATGCCGATCGCGGCCTGCTTGTACCAGGCAACGATCGCGCGCGTGAAGACGAGATACTGCTCGCGGATCCGCGCGGCCGCCGTCATGTCGCCGCGCGCGACGGCGTCGTCATAGAGCGTGGCGAACTGCCAGTCGCTATTCTCCATCGTCACCGGCGCGACGCGGTAGCCATGCGCGGCGAGCCAGCCCTCGAAGCGAGTCCGCACTGCCTGCGTCGTCCCCGTCTCGAGAAAGGGATAGCGGAACCAGCGCTCGCGCCGCCCGCGCGCTGCGAGCAGCGGCGCGGTCACCGTCTCGTCGCGCGCGGCATCCGCGATATAGGCCTCGACCGGCGTCTTGGTCAGCGACGGGTGCGAATAGGTGTGGTTGCCGAGGTCCATCCCGGCGTCGAGCCAGGCCGCGAGCAAGGCGATCCGCGCCGGCCGGTCGGCGGCGTCGAGCTCGATCTCGTTGACGAAGCCCGTTGCCTTCCAATGGTTGCGCGTCATTCCGGCAAGCAGATGATCGGTGACCTGCTTGCCTTCCGGGGCGGTCCAGAAGCGACCATAGACCGGCAGATCGTCGAACGTGATCGCGACGCCCTTAGCATGGAGCGGCGCCGCCGTAGCGGTGAGAAGCGCCGCGAGCGCGCAAGCCGCGAGCCGCGCGCGAACGCCGAGGAAACGAGGGTCGAACATGCTGGTCCTGCTCCGGCGAGAACGATAACGCCGGGTCGGGGAAACGATCAGCGTGGCGACGGATGCGGATGTGGCGTCGGCGGCACGCGAAACAAGCCCCGAGGCGAATGAACCGAACGCCGGGGCAGGCGTAGTAAGGCCGATGGACATATTGCAGCAGCAGCGAATCGCGCGGTCGATCGGGTGGACCGCGGTGCTCCCGCTGCTGCTTGCCACCGGGTGCAGCCATTCGGTGCGCTCGCCCGCCCCGCCGCGCGTCGATACCGCGCCCGACTTTCCGCTCCAGACCTCGTCGATCGTCGTGCCGATCACCGGCTCGCTCGACGATCTGCAGCGCGCGCTCGAGACGCAGATCCCGCAGCGGCTGTGGGGCATCGACAAGCGGCTCGACGCGTGCGTCGCGCCTAAGCGCGTCGATCTCGGCATCGCCAAGGTCAAGCTGCTGCCCAAGCTCGGCTGCGAGATCGTCGGCGAGGTGCGGCGTGGCAAGCTCGTGCTCGGCGGGCGTGGCGACCGGCTGACGATCACCATGCCGATCCATGCCACGGTGGCGGCGAAGAAGGTCGGCGGGATCGTTTCGAAAACGGCGACCGGTGACGCGATCGTCCATGCCGTCGCGCGGCTTTCGGTGATCGGCGATTGGCAGCCGAGCGCCAGGATCACGATCGATTACGACTGGACGACGGCGCCGGGGATCGATTTCCTCGGCCAGCGGATCGAATTCGCAAGCAAGGCCGATGCGAGGTTGAAGCCGGTGATCGCCAAGCTCGAGCAGACGCTGCCGCGCGAGCTCGACAAGCTCAAGCTGCGCGCCAGGCTCGCCAGTGCTTGGAAACAGGGGTTCACCGCGCTCCAGCTCAACCGCGAGCGGCCACCGGCGTGGATGCGGATCACCCCCAAGCAGCTCGGCGTCGGCGGCTACAGCATCGATCATCGATCGCTCACGCTGACGCTCGCGGCCGACGCGCTGACCGAGACCTTTGTCGGGGATCGCCCGGCCGATCCGGTCGCGACGCCGCTGCCGCCGCCCGCGCGGAAGATCGGCCGGCGCGGATTGAACTTCTTCATCCCGGTGCTCGCCGATTATGCGCAGCTCGAGCCGGTGGTGCGGCGTGCGCTGCTCAAGCGCGCGCAGAAGGGGATTGCGCTCGCCGGGATCGGCCCGGTCGATGTCGCATTCGGCAAGGTCACGGTCTATGCGACGACCGGCGGGCATCTCGCGGTCGGGGTCGTCGCCAAGGCCAAGGCGCGGCAGAATGCCTTGCTCGCCACCAAGGGCGAAGTGTGGCTTACCGCGATTCCGTACAACGTCCCCGGATCACAGCTGGTGCGCGTCCGCGACGTGGCGATCGCCACCGACACCGACAGCGAGATCACCAATCTGCTCGTCGCCTTGTTCAACGACGGCTCGATTCGCGAAAGCATCGCGCAAGGACTCTCGCACGACTTCGCGCCCGATTATGCCAAGGTGCTGAGCGCTGCGCGCAAAGCGATCGGCGCGCGGCGCGAGGGCGATTTCGTCCTGTCGGCCGATGTCAGCCGCGTGACGAACGGCACGCTCGCGGTCACCGGCAAGGGGCTGTTCATGCCGGTACGCGCGGCCGGCCAGGCGACGATCGCGTATCGCCCGCGCTGAGCCGCCGCGCACGCCGGTGCGTCAGCGGCTAGGCGCCGCGAGCACCTGTGCAACCTGCGCGATCGGCCGGGCGAGCGCCGAATGCGCGGCCGACACGATGACATAAGCGCCGACCAGCGTGACCAGGGTGACGCCGAGCCACTGCCCGGCGCGTGCCGCAGCCTGGCTGCGCGCGAGATTCTGCGTCGTGCCGGGTCGCGCGAGCGCGCGCCGATCGGCGTCGCCCGGCCGCCACGGGTCCGAACCGTCACGCGCGGCGAGGAATATGCGCGGATCGATCCGATCCTGCACGAGCAATCCACACCGGTTGTCCTGCACCCAGCGCACCTGGCCGATGACGATGCTGCTCCCCCGCCGAAGCTCGACGAAGGTCCCGCAAGCCGGGGGGGTGCTCGCCTCGAGCATCAGCCCGCGGCGAGAAACGTTGCGCACGACGACGTCGGACCAGCCCCCGCCTTGCTTGAGCCGGGCGCGCGCCCGTATCGCCATCCGCTGCTCGCGCTTTCGCATCCTTTCGCGCCCTCTGTTGGCGTTGCTCCGAACGGTCGTGCCCGAATTCCAGCCCCGGCCGGGCGGCAGGGGGATGCCCGGCCGGAGCTGGTCTTTGCCGCCTCAATCGGGATCAAGGGGGGTTCCCGAGGCGGTACGGACACGGGCGCGACGGCGGGCACCGCCGCTCCCGAGTTCATTGTAGCGCGACAGGCGCGCGATCGGCCGTCGCGCGCGGGTTTTTCACGGCGGTTCAAATCGAGACGGTCAGACCAGCCAGTCGAGCACGATCGACGCCGCGCGTGTCGGATCGGCGCTGGCGGCGGACAGCGTATTGGTAGCGGTTACGGGCGCCGACGCCGAGCCGGCGTCGAGCGATGGCGCGACGCCGGGCGGCACGGCCACCGTGCGCGATACCGACGCGAGATCGCCGCGCATCTGGCCGAGCATCCGGCCGGCTTGCGCGAGATCGCCTGCGCCGAGCGCCGCCCCGACGGGGTCGATCAGCCGGCCGACCTGCGGCTGAAGCCCGCTATGGAGATCGTCATAGGCCTGACGCGCCGCGGCGAGATTGTTCGAGCGCAACGCCGACATCAGCGTGGCAAAGGTCAGCGGCAGCCGAGGCCAGCTCGTCGCCTCGGCGGATCCGACACCGTGCACGCTGATCGTCATCGATCTTTCTCCCGAACCGCCCCCTGCAAGACTCCAACCGATCCATTATAGACGCGCCGACGCTCGCTCCGCGTCGCGGCGCGATCATTTTGACGCGCGGGCCCCCGCCGGTCGTTGCGCAGCCGCATGGCGTTCGCGGGCCACGCCTTCCGCGCTCGATCGCGAAAGGACGGCCCCGCACGCGGAGCGCACGCGCGCTCGGTGCACGAGGCCGTACCGATCAGACCGTCACGCCGGGGCGACGAATGACGGCGACGTCAGGCGCGCCCGCGCGAGGGCAGCCTCGATCGCGACGCGACGCGCGTCTTCGCCGCGCCCTAGGCCTTCGGCAACGATGACATCCACGTCTGCGCCGACGAACGCGAAGATCGAGCGCAGCAGCGTCTCGGCATGCTCGTACGTCGCATAGGGCGACCCCTCGCCATAGACGTTGCCGCGCGCGAGCGCGACGATCACGCGCTTGCCGGCGGCGAGCCCGATCGGACCGTTCTCGCCGTAGCTGAAGGTCTTGCCCTTCACCGCGATGCGATCGACCCAAGCCTTCAACTGGCTCGGGATCGAGAAATTGTAGAACCCCGCGCCGATCACGACGATGTCGGCGTCGAGAAACTGCTGCACCTCCTCGCCCCGATCCAGCGCCATGAACGTGTCGAGCGTCATGTGCGGGATCGGCTCGGCGGCGAGGTCGCGATAGGTGATGTCGAGCGTCGGATCGGCGTCGCGCAGATGGTCGACCACGGCGGCGGAAATCGCACGGCTCGCCGAGGCGGCGCCCATGATGCTCGAATCGAGATGCAGCAGTTTCATTGGTCGTCTCCGGTCTGGATTTGTGACCAGGAGCAGCTATGTGACCGCAGACGCCCCGCCAAGAACGCATATTTTTAGGACCAGGTCACATGGATATGCCTCCCACCCCCGGCGTCAGCGCCGATTGTCGCCGGATGAACAGCGTGCTTTCGCTCGTCGGCGACAAATGGACGGTGATGATCGTCATGGTCCTGATCGAGCGCCCGCGGCGCTTCAACGACATCAAGCGGACGATCGGCGGGATTTCGCAGCAGATGCTGACGCGGACGCTGAAGGCGCTCGAGCGCGACGGCATGGTCAGCCGGACGGTGTATCCGACCGTCCCGCCCCAGGTCGAATATGCGCTGACCGACCTCGGCCATTCGCTGTCGCAGCCCTTGCGCGCGCTCGGCGCCTGGGCTGGCCGGCATCTCGAACTGATCGACGAAAACCGCCTTCACTACGATATGGCGAGACAGGCGAACCCCGTACTGCCGCGAACCAGACCCGACCATGACTCGTCCGCGGGTCCTGCCTGACGGACATCGGGGCGCCGCATTCCGGGTCCCGGGGTTACCCGAGTTTGCTCGCGACGCCTGTCGCCAGCAGCGCCGGCCAGGGCTCGAGCCGCGGCATCGTGCGGGTCTCGACGCGGTTGCGCAACCGGGTCTTGCCGAGGATATTGTGGACATGGTTCTTCACGGTGGCGGCGCTGAGGCCGAGCTTGCGCGCGATCTCCTTGTTGCTCAGCCCCTGCCGCAAATAGCCGAAAACCTCGCACTCGCGCGGCGTGAGCGGGACAGCGGCGTCTCCGTCGATCGGCGGCTCGGCAGCTTCGTCGCGCTGCCGGAGCTCGCGCAGCAGCCCGCTCGTCACCACCGGATCGCACACGACTTCGCCGCGCAGCGCGCGCACCACCACGTCGCACAATTCATCGAGGCTCGCGTCGCGCGGTACATAGCTGCGGAAGCCGATCTTCGCGCAGGCAATGACGCGATCGACGACTTCGGGAAGCGCGAGCGCGAGTACGCGGACAGTGGGATGCGCAACGATGATCCGGCGTGCCGCCTGAAGGCCGCTCGCATCGGTGACGTCGAACAGCAGCACATCGGTCCGTTCGCGGACGAGAAGCTCGGACAGCCGATCGAGCGACGACCAGGCCACGGCAAACTCCGTGATCGAATCCCCGAGGCATTTCGCGACGCCCTCCGCGAACAGCTTCACTGGCGAATAGACGATAATCCGGATGCCCACAGCTGCGCTCCCTCACCGCGTCTGTATGTGCGACCATATTGGGTCATTAGCTGACCTATTGGATCATCAAGCTCGACATAACGCAGCGAGTCTTCCGCCCGCTCGGAAGCATCCCGGATCCTTTTTTTAAAGGAAAAGCCCGCGCTGAACAACCGTTGTCGCAGCAACGGCAGACAAAACGGGCTTAACGGCGGATTCAGCCTGGTTCGGCGTCCATCGCGAAAGCCGCGGGCGGATCGAGCTCGTCGTCGGCGCGCTCGATCGCGGCCGAACGGTCGCCGGTAACGAAGCTGAACGTCGCCGACAGCCGACCGTTGGCGTCGTCGGTCGCCGGCGTTCCGGGCGTCAGCGCGAAGAACAGGTCGTAGCTGCCCGGATCGAGTGCGACCGACCGATCGCCCTCCTCGTAGATCCCCGACACACAGACCTTGCCGCCGGCATCGACCCGGAAGGGCACGCGGATGATCCGCGTGGCGCCGTCGGGCGATGCGTCTTCGCCCAGGTGCACGCGCGCCGACAGGTCGGCCGGGTCATAATCGGTGAAGAGGAGGAATCCGACCGAGCCGTCGCGCCAGCTGAAGCCCTGCGCCAGTGCGGTGTCGGACCAGTCGTTGAACGGCGCGTCGATGCCGGCGTTGAAGACATAGACCATGTTCTGGACGACGGCGACGTCGAAGCGAGCGAGTTCCACGGGAGTCTCCTAACGATCAGGGTTGGGGGCCGACGACGATGCGCACGTTGGTTCCGTTGCTATAGGGGCGGCACTGGTTGCCGACCGACGATCCCGAGCCGCGATTGTCCGACGCCGAAATCGGTTTGACATGCGCGTTGCCGCCGTTTTCGGCAAACACCGCCTGCGGATATTCGTCATAATCCTGGCCCGACTTGGCGCACGGCGGCTTGCGATGGTTGGCCCCGTCGCAATCGTGCGCGCGCTTGTAGGCGCCGACCGAGCGACGGCGCCGGCCGCTCGCCCCGGGCCGATCGATCTTCACCTTGGTCGGCTTGCCCGTGCCGATCGCTTCGTTCGCGTGATCGGCCGATTCGGGATACCGGCCGGGATCGATGTAGATCTTGGGCAGCGCGGCAGCTGTCGGGCCGACCGGACCGACCGGATCGACCGGATCGATTGGATTCGGCCCGGTCCCGCTGCCCTTGCCCTTCGCGCCGGGCGGCGTCGGTTTTTCCTCCGGCTCGGGGCAAAGCTCGGGCGGCAGGATGCCGCGCTTGCAGAGCTCGGCGATCACCTCTTGCCACGACAGGCAATGCGATTGCGGCTGATATTCGACCAGCCCGGTCTCGATGTCGCCCGCCGGGAAGGGCATCGCGGTTAGCGATCCCACGTCGGCGTTGAGGCCACCGCCCGAGTAAGTGATGCTGATCGGCAGATCGAGCTGCACCCCGGCCGACGTCTCCCAGCGCGCGCCATCGATCGGCCAGATCCATTCGCACAGCTCGAAATCATAGAGTTGCGCGTTGAGATAGCCGTTGAGCGTGGCGCTCATGATCAACCCCAGCCGCACTTGCGTGTCGAGATCGAGCCCGATCTCGCCATGGTCGTAACTGAGCAGAACCCCTTCCTGCAGCGATCCGACCGCGGATTCGTTGAGCACCGCGAGCAGCCCGCCCTCGACCGCGACATCGACCGGAATCGGCGGGTCCATCGGGATCGCGGTGATCGCATCGACCCGCGCGCCGAGGCCCGTCTCGATCGCGCCGTTGATCGCCGCGCCCATGAAGAATTCGCCGGCCGCGCTGTAGACGCTGCCGAACGGATCGACGCGGATGCGGATGTTCTGGAGCCGCCCCGGGCCGAGAAAGGCGTTGATGATCGGCGGCGAAAGCGGAATGCCGATCCGCCCGATCAGAATGACCGGGCCGAGCGCCACCCCGGCACCGACCAGCGTGATGAATTCGCGGCGGCCGGGCGGCGCGATCTCGATGTGGCGCGAATCGAACAGCGGCACATTGGGCAGCGTGATGATCAGACCGTCGGGCCCGATCTCGACATCGCCGCCGAAATGCGCGGCGATCGCGCGCGCGCCCGCGATCGCCAGTTCACCCGCCTCGGTCAGCACCCAATCGACCGCGCTGCTCGCGGCATTGGCGACGCCGCCGGCGATGTCGCGCGCGGTCCCGGCGACGCTGCTCGCCACCCCCGATGCCGTATCGGCGATGCTGCTGGCGGCCGAGCCCACCGTCTCGGCCACCGCGCCCGCGGCCTGTTTCGCCGAATCATAGGCATCGCCCGCCGCCCCCGCGACCGCGCCCGCCGCGTCGCCCAAATCGTCGAACAGATCGGCGCGCACGGTGCGCGCGGTGCTGCCCTCGCCGTCCTGCAACGTGTGCGTCAGTTCGTGCGCGATCAGCCGGTCGCCGCCTTCGGTGCCCGGCGCCCATTGCCCGCGTCCGAAGGCGATGTGGTTGCCGACCGTATAGGCGCGCGCGCCGATCGACGCCGCGCTGTCCTCGGCGTCGCCGCCGCGATGGACCCGCACGCCCGAGAAATCGGCGCCGAACTTCGGCTCCATCGCCGCGCGCACCGGTGTCGGCAGCGGGTCGCCACCGCGCGTCGCG
>NZ_JH584241.1:0-23798 GCF_000241485.1 Sphingomonas sp. PAMC 26605 | reverse complement strand
CGGCGGGCGCCGCCTGCCGATGCGCGCGCGGCGCGATCATGCCGGCTTGGCCTGCGGCGTCTCCAGCTTTTCGATCCGGGCCGTCATCTTGTCGAGTTCGGCGCGAAGTTTCTGGTTGGTCGCGGGGGTCGTCGCCTGCGACAGCCTCTGGATCTGCGCCCCCAGATCGGCGTTGGCGGTCTGCACCGTGGCGAGTTGATCCTGCAGGGTCTTGATCACCGCCTCCTGCGCCTCGCTTCGCGCCATGATCGCGTCGCTGGTCTTGACGCTTTCATCGCGGTACAGATTGAGCTTGGCGGTGATCGCGTCGGTGCCCTCGCTCGATGGCGGCGGTGGCGCCTTGCTGTCGGTCGCATCGCAGATGCACGCGACCGGTTTGACATAGGCGCGGCGATCGAGCTTGACGCTTTCCGCGACGATCCCGTTCTCGTCGATCGTCGCCTGGCCGAGATACACCCAGTCGCAGCAGCGATCGCAGTCCGGGCAGGTCTTGAGGCACGCGCACAGGCCCGCACCGGGGCCACCGCCCTGATCGCGCGTCGTGCCGGTCGCCTCCGCAGCAACTGGCTTGGTCTGGCAGATGCCCTCCGGAAGGTCGAGAAACACGCCGAGCTCGACTGCGTCGCGCAGCCGCGCGCATTGCGCATCGCTGGCGCAGCCCTGATCGCCGCCGCCGCAGCCGCAACTGCCGCCGCAGCCGCAGCCGCCCTTGGTCGCCCCAGCGGGGCCATCGACGCGGCGGATCGCGATGTGGAGCAGCCGCTGCTCGCCCGGCTTGAGCGGCCCCGGCGTGACGCACGGATCGGGCTTGAGATCGACGCACACCGGCCCGCACAGCTCGAGCGGGAAACCGGCGCAGTCGAGCGCGACGCCCGTGCCGATGCTAAGCGCATATTGGATGTCGGGCACCGGGCAGGGCGTGTGATCGTCGGCGTCGCGCCTCGGCTTGAGCGCGAAGCCGCACACCACGCCGCAGCCGAAATAGGCGCGTACCAGCACCTGCAGCAGCGCGAGCGGATGGCCGGTCGCCAGGGTGAGATCCTCGGCGGTCACGATCATGCCGTCGTCGAAGCGGACCGATTGCGTGGAGGACTTGAAGGTCGTCGCTGTAAGGGGCGCGGTGGCCATGGCTATTACTCCCCGGTGTTCGGATGATCGGGCGCGGCGACGGGTTTGTCGTCCGGCCCTTCGTCTGGCATGTGTTCGATCCGGCGGCGGGGCGGATCACCCGACTCGACGCGGAACACCGCGACGAAATCTCCGCCGACCCGCCGATTGCCCCAATCCACGGGCGTCGCGTCGTGGAGCCGCGCGTCGAGCATGTTCTCGCAATCGTCGCGCAGCAATTGCCCGCGGATCGACAGCTCGACCTGCCCGCCCGAGTAAAACAGCGAGCCGCGATTGCCGCCCAACTGGTTGCGGCGCCACTCGCGATACAGATTGAGCCGAATCCGACGGGCGAACGCGGTCGGCGGATCTTCGAGGAACGTGATCGGATTCTCGGGATCGAGCGGGATCTGCTGCACGTTGAGATAATCATCGTCGCGGTTGCGGATCAGCACGGTGAGCGCGATCGACCCCGGATGGAGCGTCGTGCGGCGGATCGGCTTGGTGAATTCGATCACCAAGCCATTGTCCTTGTTGAACATGTCGGCAAAGTCGGACCACGGGACCGGCTTGGCATAATCGCGCGTCCATTCGTGCCAGCTGAAGCTTTCCACCTGCGGCGGGCAGCCGCGCAGCAAATCCATCAGCAGCGGGCTGCGCGCGACGAACGGGCGGACCGCGCAGCTGTCGACGGGCGCCTCGAACGTCCAGACCGGGCCGCAATCGGCATCGCCGGGTCGCAAGTCGCGGACACGGACGCAGGCGATGTCGATCCCCGCCTCTGCGTCGAACTGCCAGCCGCACTGCGTCGCGCAGAGCTTGCCCGGCGTGGCGCAGGCCCAGTCCAGATCGGGCGAGCGCGGCACCGGCCCCGGATGCGCGCCGCTGCGCTGGCAGACATAGGCGTCGAACGACACCGGCTCGGTCCGCGCGGCGCCTTCGGGGCAGCAACGCTCGATCGGCGTGCAGCCGGGGCGCAGCGTGAACACCACGCCCTGCTCGATCCATTCGGCCGGCGTGGCGCATGGCCAGCTTTCGTCCTGCCCGGCGCGGCGCTCGGCATAATGCATCACCAGCGTATAGTCGCCCGCCGCATCGACCGGCGGCCCGGCCACGTCCTCGAGCGCAAGGATGCCGTCTTCCCAATACAGCATTCGCCCGTGCCGATCGATCGCCAGCCCGCAGCCGATCGTAAGCCCCGCCCCCGCACCGACCTCGACCGCGAGGCCGAAGATCACGCCATTGCCGTGCAGCGCGCGCGTCAGCAGCGCGTGGCGGGCAAGCTGATCGTCGACCGCGGCGTTGAGCGCCTGAGCCGTGAGCTTCTGCCGCGGCGAGAAGAGCGGCCGTTTGGACCAGGCCCGGGTTGCGTGTCGTTGGTGGTCGGTCATCTCTCGTCTCCTCGACGGTCAGGCAAGGCGCCGCTCGGATTCGAGCAGAGCGGATGGAGTGAGCGCGATCGGCGCGGGTACGCACAGGGGCAGCCGCCAGCGCCCGGCGCGGCTGGTCTCGCCGAGCCGCTCGGCCTGCTCGGCGTCGAGCGCGGCATCCCTGTCGAGCAGAGTGCCGGGCGCCAGGCTTCCGGCCGGCGCATAGCTGAGCTCGACACGGCAATTGGCCGGCACGAACATCGCGAGCAGCGCATCGACCACCGGCGCCAGTGCGGCGCGTTCTGCAGCGGGCACGGCGATGCGAACGCGCACCACGGCGCAGTGCGCGCGCGCCAGTGCGGCGAGGTCGGTGCAGCGCGGTACGCCGAGCCGCCCCGCGCCGAGCGGCATGCAGCCCAGCCGCAGCCCCGGCGGTGCCATCGCCACGACGCGCGTGTCGCGACCGAGCCGCGCGGCGAGCGCGCCAGCGCCGCCGAGCTGCCAGAGAAACGCCGCCTCGGCGCTGTCGCTGGCCTCGGCGCGGTCGCGCGTCACGATCGCGAGCATGTCGCGCAACGCCACGAGCGTGCCGCGCCCGACGAGCAGGTCGCCGGCGCGTTCGAGCAGCACGCGGCGGATGTCGGGCGCGAGGCCGTCGGTCGGCGGAAAGCCGAGCCAGGCGAGCGGCGCGCCAAGCCGATCATCGGGTGCGGCCGCGGGGGTGAAATCGAGCGGGCCGGCGGCGATCTGCGCGTCGAGCGCTTCGGACAGCTGCTCGAGCGGCGCGAGGAAGCGGCGCAGATCGGTCGCGCTCGCGTCGCTCTCGCGATAGATGGCGGGCAGCCGATCGAGCCAGCTCGTCCCCGGATACCCCACCGTCAGCGCGTGGAGCACGGCGGGCACGACCCCCGCGGGTGTCACGACTTCGATCCGCAGCCACAGATTGCGCTCAGGAAGCCCGTCGAGCAGTAAGCACAGCGTCTGCCGGGTGCCCGTGCCGACGTACACTCGGTCGCGGTCGCGCCATGGCACGAGGCCATCGACGGCGGCGAGCCGCGTCGCGGGGGGCGCCGCCGCGGCGGCCGCGATCGTCGCGACCAGCGCGGCCGACGCGCTCGCCGCGACGCGCACGCGCAGCGCGGCGCCTTCGGGCAGGGTGATGTCGATGTCGGCGCGGTGCCAGCCGCCAGGCGTCGCATCCGGCGCGACGAGCAGCGGCGTGACATAGACCGCGCTGCGATCGACCTTGGCCTCGGCGGGCGCCGGAACCACTGCGTACACGCCGTCCGAGGCGACCAGCCACAGCCGCCCCTGTGCGACGAGCAGGCGGCTTGCGCGCGTGCCCGGGATCAGCGCGAACTGTTCGTCGCCGCCGAACACGCCGCTGCGTTCATAGCGCAACAGTCGCCCGTGGCCGGTCAGCACGAGAATATCCTCGCCCTGCACCGCGACCGCGACCGCCGCGACGCCATCGGGCAAGGGAATCGCCACCGGCGCGGCGTCGCGCGCGACAATTGTCAGCAGCCCGTGCCCGGCATCGCCCGACAGCAGCACCAGCCACGATCCGTCCGCCGCCACCGCCAGCGCGCTGCGCTCGGCAGCGGCGCGACGAAGCGCCGCGCGGTCGCCGGCCACCCCCCAGGGGTCGATATGCCGCAGCACCGCCTCGCCCGCCGCGTGCGCGACCGTCCAGAGCCCGCCATGGCCATCCGCCGCGATGCCCGAAAGGCCGGGCAGCGGCAGCGTGCCGATCGTCTGCAGCGTCTCGCGGTCGAAGCGCAGCAGCGCGTCGGCTTGCGCAAGCCACAGCCAACATCCGCTGACGACGAGCGCGAAGGGAGCCTCGACGCCCAGCAGACGCCCCTCGACCATGATCCCGTTCGGCGACAGCGTGCGGAGCCACCCGCTTTCCGGGTCGAGCAGGCTGAGCGCGCCGCACCCGGCGTCGGCGACGATCGTCGCGCCCGACGGGAAGCGCAGATCGCGCATCAGCGTCAGCGGCGCCTGTGCGTCGAGCGCATCGCCGTTTTCGGCAAAGCCGCGCGACGCGCCCGCGCGCCACTGCGCCGCGGTGCGGAAGCGAAAGGCGCTCATGCCACCCCTCCGACGATTTGGATGTCGAGCAGCGCCCGATCGAGCACCGCGACCTCGGTCGGGCCGAGCACGATATCGGCGCGCGCCAGCGCCGCGCCGCGCCGCGCAATCGCGACGCTCGCAATCGCGCGAACCTCGGGTGTGGCGGCGATCAGCGTCTCGATCTCGCCGACCGTCACCGGCCGCCCCGCCGGCCAGGTCGTGGCTACGGGCACGCCGTCGCTCAACCGCGTCGTCAGCACCGCCGCGATACGGCTGCGGATCTCCGCGATATCCCCGCCATCGATCGCCACCGTGGCGGCGATCGCGATCGGCACCGGTTGCGGCGCGACGACGAACAGCCGCTCGCCCAGCAGGCGGCGCGGAGCGAGCCGCGCGGCGATCGCTTCGACATGCGCGGCGGGCGCGTGGCCGGTGGCAGTGCGCACCACCAGCGTCAGCGCGCCGCACAGCGCGACGTTGGGCAGCGCGGGCCACAATCGCGGCATTATCTCCACGTCCGCGACGCCGAAGCCCGTCAGCCCCAGCGCCGCGCTGGCGAGATCAGTGTCGGTGACCAGCGCGTCGCGGCGCTGCGCGCGCAACCGCATCGCGTCGATCAGCGCATCGATCGTATCGGCATCGCGCCCGCCCGCGATCGGGAACGGATTGGTGCCGAACACGCCGTCGAGGGGCGCGACGTGCCAGCGTTGGCCGTGGCCGAGATTTCCCGCCGCGCCCTTCGTCCGGCGCACACCCGAAACGCTCAGGTGGAGCCCGCTCGCCGGCTTGCGGCCGTTGACGCCATTGCCGAAGACCAGCGTGCCGTGGCGCGGATCGCGCATGAAATGACGCTCGTCGGGCCCCGACCGGAGCAGATCGGCGCGCTCGTCCCACTGCGCACCATCCGCGCTCCGCACCCCGAAATCGGGCGCGCCGTCCTCCGGCAACAGCCCGGCAAGATCGAACGCCATGCTTTGATCGGCCTCGCCATTGCCCGGACCGATCTCGATCGAATCGGGCATTTCGATCTGCGCGATGGGCAGCACGTCGAGCGCGATCCGCGCGATCGTCACCGGCGCGGCAAGATAGGCCGGCAAGCGCAGCCGCAGCCACCGCGTCGGCCGGGCGCCGAACGCGACGACCCCACTGCTCGACAGGCCCGCGGTTTCGTCCGCGAGGTCCGGCAGCGGCTGCCAAGCGCCCGTCGCGGTAGCCCGCGTGTCGATCGACAGCGTTCGCCGCGGATCGGGTTCGCCTGCGAGTTCGGGCGCGACGGCAAGCCCCAATGTGAAACTGCCCGCGGCCGCCGTGAGCGGCGCCGCGAGCGTCAGTTCGATCGAGTCGCCGCTCGCCACCGCCAGCGGCTGGCCCAGTCGCACCGCGCTCGCGCCGCCGTCGGCGCGGACGTGGCGGATCGATTCGATCGTCGTGCCGCTCAGCTGCACGCTGCGGCTGATGCGGAACGCGAGATCGGAGGCATCGTCGGCGGTCGCAGCCTTGCCCGCCTCGACCAGCAGCGCTTCGGTCGCGCAATCGGGCCAGATCAGCCCGCGCGCCGGCGCCGCGGGTCGTGGCGTGACGCCGAGCAGCGCGGCAAAGGCGGCGAGATGCCGGTCGCCGACGAACCCGATGCGATAGACCTGCAGGTCCGCGACCCAGGCGAGCAGGTCGAGCAGCGTGATCCCGGGATCGTGATAATTATGGTCGGTCCAATCGGGCGCGTAGCGCGGGATCAGCGCGCGCGCCTGGTCGAGCAGCGCTGCGAAATCCACATCGTCGAGCTCGGGCGCGCGGATCATGACGCCGCCCCCAGCGCGATCGTGACGACCGCGTCGTCATCCTCGCCATAGACGAGCATATCGGGCTCGAGCCGCGCAGGCATCGCGTCCACCGGGACGATCGTCACCGCCTCGATCCGGTCGAGCCCTGCAAGACCGGCCAGCGCGCGATAGACGTCGGCTTGCGCGATCGCCTGGCCGAACCGTCCACCGTCGCCGCCCGGACCGCACGCAGGATCGAGCAGATCGCGCAGCGCACCTTGTGCGGCAAGATCGAGTGCGACGGCCTGTTCGGGCGCAACCGGGCGCAACGTCGCCTCGATCCTTGCGCGCACGAAGCGCGGCGCGCGGACATCGATCGCGGCGGCCGCGACCGCGCCGCAGCCCAGCTCGGCAAGCGCGCTCGCCAGCCCCTCGCGGCGCGCGCGCGAGGGGCCCGCCGCCCGCACGTCGGCATCGCGAAGCGCGACGAGGACGCGGAACCCGCCATCGCCGCGCAGACAGCGCACCGCCGCGACATCGGGCGCCGAGGTACGCACATAGGCCTCGACATCGACCGGCGCGAAGATCCGTCCCGCATCGCGCACGCGCGCAACCGCTGCCGCCTGGACCGCGGCATCGGGGGCGACATACGGCCGCGGATCGCGCCGGCTGCTCTGCGCAACGAGCGTGCGCGTGTCGCCCGCCACGACATCGACGCCGCCGCGCGCCGGAACCGGATTGGTCACCGCATCGAGCGACTGCACCGCGCTCTTCGCCATGCTCACGCTGCCGGCGGGCTGGTTGCCGATCGATCCTCCGCCCGCGCGATAGGCGAAGGCGCGGATCGCATCCTGCCCGGCGGGCGGCACCTTGCCGTGCCGCCCGTCGCCGAACAGCAGCATGCCCGTCGTCAGGTCGATCCGGAAGACACGCGCGTCGGCGCCCTGCCCCGCAAAGGCGTCCACCGCGCGCCACAGCACCCAGCTCCCAGGGATGTTGGGGACCGCGTCGCGGATCGCGACCGCACCGCGCGCCCCCGCGTCGGCCTCGAGCGCGGCCACCTCCTCCTCGCTCAGCGTCTCGCGCACGCGCAGCTCGAGGCTGCCGGCCAGCACCGGCCATTCGGCGAGCGCGAAGGACTGACCGGGGCTGCCGTCGCTCGATCCGACCAGCTCCTGCGTCCGCGTCCTGGCCTGTACCGCCTCGGCGGCGTTGAGATAGAGTCCGCGGATCCGCGGCTGCCAATCGGCGGGGCCACCGGGCCGCGGAAAGAGGCGCAGCCACCAGCCGGTGCGGCCGAACAGCGGCAGCTGCGCCGGCCCCGCGCCGATCGGCAGCCGCACCAGGCCCGAGCGCAGCAGACCGTGCGTGGGATCGTCGAACGCATCGACATCGGCCCATCCGGTGGCGCGCAGCTGTTGCACGGCCAGCGCCGCATCCTCGGCTTGATCCTCGATCGCATCGACGAACAGGGTGAGGATCGCGACGTCGGGCGCGCGATCGAGCATCACATAGAGGCACCGTCCGACCGCGTCCGCGCCCGCGCCGCCCGCCGCCGCGGCGACATGGTGCGCGATCGCGGTGAAGATGTCGAAGCGCGCACCTGCGCTCAGCGCCGCCTGCGTCTGATCGAGCACGGCGAGGTCGTTGACCGTCACCACCGCCTGCGGATCGACCGTTCCGGTCAGCGCGAACCCCGCGGCGATCGCGACGATCTCGGGCGGGGCGAGATCCTGGGTGTTGACCGAGATCGTCTGGGTCGTCACCGGCGGGGTGGCAGTGTTGGTTTGCGCGACGATCTCATATTTGGCGCGGCCGTAATCGCCGCCGATCAGCCGGGCGCGCACCCACAGATCCTTCTTGCCGGCGACTTCGGTCTCGGCGAGATCGGTCGGCACGTAGAATACGACATCGCCACTGCGGCTGAGATTGGTCGTTCCATCGAGCAGCTTCTCGATCCGGCGCCAGCTCGTCCCGTCGGAATATTCCCACGACAGCTCGGGCGACTGATAGTTGCGGGCGAAGGCGGTCGCGGTCCAGCCGTCGTTGGCGACCGTGCTCGCGACGAGCACCGCAGGCGCTGCGATCGGCGGATCGGTCCAGGGCTGGGCGAGCTTCGCCCAGTCGCCGGTCAGCGTCGCCAGCGTCTGCGTGCCGGGCGTCGCCGGGGCCGCGAACGAAAGCGTGTCACTGCTGCCCAGCCCGGGAAGACGCAGCAGCCGCGCGCGCATCGCCGCGGCGATCGGCGCCACCGCGCTGCCGCTGCCGGTGCGATAGGACACGGCGTCCCCGGCACTGCCGGCCGGCGCGGGCGACAGTGTCGCCATGCCTGCGGTAAGACTCGTGACGTGATAGAGCTTGTCCGCGATCACGAGATAGCTGCCGGTCGCGCTGTGCGTGTCGGCGGGATCGAGCTCGAGCGTCCCGCCCGCGGCGATCGTCGCGCTGAGCCCGCCCTGCGCCTCCCCGAACAGCCGTACCAGGACGCCGTCGCCGACGATTCCCGCCGCGATGCCGGTCAGCTCGTCGGTGCCTTCGATGATGCCGGTCGCCTCGACCGGATAGACCGGCGCGGGCATCGCCCCGACTGCGGCGAGCGTTGCGGTGAACGGCGCGGCGACGGCGTCGAACAGCGTGCCGCTCGCGGTCCGCACCTTCGGCAGCGCGCGCATCAGCAGCGCTTCGCCCGACCCCGCGATCAGCAGCGACGGTGGCACGCCGCTGCCGCCCGCGAAGAGCAGGCCGGTGCTCGCCTGTTCGGGCGAAAGATCGATCCGCCGCACCGGATAGCCCGGCGCCCATAGCGCCAGCCCGGCCGCGCCCCAGATCGCGATCCCCAGCGGCCCCGCGGCGCTGGCCGGCGCGGGCAGCAGCATCGATCCCGCGCCCGCCGTTGCGTCGCTCGTTCCCAGGCTCTGAACTCCGCCGCCGTCGATGCGCAGCGCGAACACCGTCCGGTCGGCGGCGGCGGCCGCGACCAGCACATAGCCCTGCGCCTGCTCGATCAGCAGCGGTCGCACGTCGCGCGCCGCGCCACGCAGGCTGTTGCGCCACGCCAGCGCCCGCGTGCCGATATCGAGCGTCCCGAGCCACAGGTCGCCATCGTGATCGACCAGCGCGAACGCCGCCGCGGCCATCCCGCTCGCCTCGGGCCAATGTGCTCCGACCGGGCTCCCCAGCCGCGCGTCGGTGCCGAAGCGCAGCGCCGGATCGGCCGCCGCGCGCGTCCAGCCGCCGAGGACGCCCGGTGCCCAGGATCCGCCAAGCTCGGTGAGCGACAGGCCGGTCGCGTCGAGCACGGCGAGAAAGCAGCGCCCGTCCTTGGCGATCAGCGTCTGATCGATCCGGGGTGCGTCGCTCGCGGGAGCGACGGGCACCCATTGCAGCGCGCTCGCCGGCTCGCCGCCGGAAACGTACGCCGCCCAGAGCCGCCCGGCGGAATCGTTCGCGAGCACCAGATCCCACCAGCTGCTGATCGCGACCGCGGCGAGGATCGTGCTTCCCGAAAGCAGCACGCGTTTCGCGGGATTGCCGCTCACCGCCTCGGTCGGCGCCGTCAGGCCGCGCCAGCGCGGTACCGGCAGCGCCCCGGGGGTGGCCGCTTGCTCGGGCAGCGTGATGCCATATGGCGCGCCGTCCTTGCCGATCGCATAGCCGCGCAGCGGCCGCCCGGCGGTGATCGCCATCGCGCCCGGCGTCGCATCGGCGAGCGTGATCGTGAGGGTGACGCGCGCGCCGGGCTTGCTCAGCGCCTCGGGCGCGGCGATCGCGAAAGTGTCGAAGCGTTGCGGCTCGGACCCGAACGGCTGGAACGTCCCGCTCGGCGCGAGCGGCACCGCGTTGTGACAGGCGCGCGTGATCGTCGGCGCCGCCGACGCGGCGCTCGCGCCATCGTCCGATTCGACCGCGATGCGCAGGCTGCGCGCCAGGGTGTCGAGCGGAATCGCCGGGTCGATCGGCTGCGCGAGGTCGATCCGCAGCCAGCGGTTCTTTGCGCCAGCGACCGCGAGCTGCTCGACGCTGCCCGGCCACGCCTTGCGCAACACCAGCCGCCCGCCCCCCGCGCCGGCGGGATCGAGCGGATGCCAGGCGGGATCCGTGTCGGTCCCCGCCACGCCCCACAGCAGCGCGCGGATGCCGAGCGCGGGCAGCCGATCGGCGAGCGTGGGCGGGTCGAATTCGAGCGTGATCCGGCCGCCATGCGTCAGGTTGAGCAACGCCTTGTGCGCGACATACAGGCTGTGCTGCTGCAGGTCGCGCAGCGCGAACGCTTCGAGATCGTCGATCCGCCTGACCGGCGCACCCGCCGCGATCGCCGCCGTCACCACGTCCTGCAATGCCACAAGATCGCTGCCCTTCGACGCCTTGGCGACACGGTAGCGCTGGTCGCCCACCGCGAGCAGATCGTCGCTGGCGAGCCCCTCGGTGCGCGAGAGCTGGAGCGTCAGGCTGCCGGGCTCGGCCGGGCTCAGCGTCAATGCGGTGAATGGGGGATCGGTGCGCGGCTTGCCCGCGATCACGCCCGCGGGGGCCACCTCGATGCGGTCGGCCGCCGGATCGGCGGCGATGACCGTCGCGATCCGCGCGGGTGTGATTTCGAGCGCTTCGAGCGTCTCGAACGGGATGTTCCCCGTCTTAGTCGCGACCTGCAGCCCCGCGGGCGCATCGACGCGCGTCGTCCGCTTGTCGCTCAGCGTCAACACCAGCGGCACCGATGCCGCGCGCGGCGCTGCGCCGGGCAGCTCGAGCGCCTCGAAAAACGCCAGCCGGTCGCGATCGGGCATCAGCGCGATCCGGCGCGTCACCTGCTCGCCGAGCCGCGCCGCGATGCGATAGAGCGCCGCGCCGAAATCCCCCTCGGCGTCGGGCCCGGCCCATGCCGGCGCCATCGCCGCGGCGGACGCGCGCAGGTCCGCCAGCAGCGCGCCGGTGCGGCGCGGAGGACCGGCGTCGGCCATCAGCGCGCCTCCTTGTAATAGAAAGGATAGACCAGATTGTCCGACTGGTTGGTGTTGCGCACGCGATAGGCGATCGTCACGTCGAGCCGCCCGTAGAGCAGCGGTCCGGTATCGACATCGATGGCCAGTACATCGATCCGCGCCTCGTAGCGCCGCAGCGCCGCCGCCACGTCGCGCTTGATCTGCTCGATCGTCGCGCTGCTGATCGCGGCGAACACGCGATCGTGGATCCCGCAGCCGAAATCGGGGCGCATCACGCGCTCGCCCTTCGCGGTGCCGAGGATGATCCGGATCGACTGGCGGACATCGTCGTCATAGGCGACCGTGTCGACCCGTCCCGACCCGGGCAGCAGCCGGAAGGGATAGGCCCAGCCGCGCCCCAGAAACGTCTGGCCGAGGGGATCGGGATCGCTCATCCGATCAGCACCGTCGGCAGCCCTTGCGCGATCGCATTGGGCGCCCCGGCTTCGACGATCATGTCGCCCTGCCGCGCGGCGGGAAGCCCGCCGATCAGCACCGTCATGCTGCCTGCCGCGACGACGCCACCGACATGCGGCTTGACCCCGTCGACCAGCGGGCAGAGGTGCGTGTCGCTCCCGACGCGCCACGCCGGCATGCCGCCGATCAGCACGGTCGACGCGCCCGGGCCAGGCGCCAGCGGCGTGCCATGGCTGGTCAGGTCTCCGATCCGTGCCGCAGGCTGTCCCATCGTCCCCCCCGTCAATTGATCTGCACCAGCGCGCCCTGGATGGTGAGCGTGCCCGATGCCTTGAGTGCGAGCGAAGCGCCGGCCTCGATCGAAATGCTCTGCGATTTGAGCTGCAGCTGCGTCGCCGATTCGATCGAGACCGACGACCCGGTCGCATCGATCACGATCCGGTTGCCCTGCCCGTCCTCGAGCGTGACGCCGTCGCGGTTGAGCAGCAGCCGCTTGCCGTCGGCGAGCGACAGCGCGACCTCGGGATCGCTGCCGTCGTCGAACGCGAGCGTGTGCCCGGCGCGCGACTTGATCATCCGCACGTCGTTCTTGCCGTCGTCATTGGTCTCGGGGGGCGCGGCGTTCTGCGTCCACAGCCCGCCGAGCACGATCAGATGCGCGGGATCGCCGCATTCGGCGCCCACCACCACGTCGTCGCCGATCTCGGGCAGGAACCAGATGCCGCGCGCGGCGCCCGCCATCGGCACCGCGATCCGCGCCCAGAAGGAGGTATCGCTGTCCTGCTGCTGCGGCAGGCGCACGCGGACGCGGCCGAGCTGCTCGGGATCCTTATTGTCGGTTACCACGCCGACCGCGAGCCCGCGCAGGAAGCCGTCGGATTCGCGCGCCGCCTCGCTCGGCGGCTGGGTGAGCATTTCGACCAGGCTCATACCAGCATCTCCCGGACCGAGAAGCGCGTGCGATAGCCTTCGGAATCGAGGCTGTGCGTCGCTTCGGTGACGTAATAGGTCTTGGCGAAGGCGCGGCTGGTGCCGCTGATCGCGATGTTGCTGTCGGGCACGATCTCGGGCAGCCCGACGCATTCGCCGTCGCCCGTCACCAGATCCTGCGCGCGCTCTTCCAATATCGCGCGCGCACGCGCGGTGGCCTCGGCCTGGCTGCGCACCGCGGCGCGGATCCGTAGCACCGCTTCGCGCCCGAGCGCTTGCGCGACATGGCCCGATCCGCTCTCGCGGCGGACCTCATCGTCGGATTCGTCACCGCGCTCGGCGACGCCGGTGACCTCCTCGCCGGCCTCGGTCCGCCCGCACACTTCGACGCGGGTAACTTGCTTGGCGATGTTCGCGCTCGGCGAGAAGCTCGCGAGCCCGCCGCCCCAGACGAGCGCGACCTCGGGCGCATCGCGATTGTGGCGCGGCCCGAAATAGAGCGTGGTGCCGCGGACATAGAAGATCATGCCGTTGCGCTCGGCGAGCTTGCCGAGGAACTCGAAATCGGATTGCTGGCTCTGTTCGGTGCGCGGCCGGGGTTCACCGGTGTCGGCGACGTCGGGGGTCAGATTGTTGCGCCCGGCGATATCGGCGACGACGTCGGAATCGCGTTCGTCCTCCCAGTGGCGCGTCTGCTTGCCGATGGTCAGCGGGTAGAGATTGTCGAACCCCGCGACGGTGAGTTCGGGCGTTCCGCTCTCGGTGAAGCTGGTGCCGATCCGCGTCACCGTACCGATCAGCAGCGTGCCGAGCCGGCTCGGCTCGCCATAGCCGATCCGCACCTCGACCGGCGCGCCGAAGGCGAACAGGTCGATCAGGTCGACGCGTTCCGAGTCGGGCTTGGCGAGGAATTCGCGCTGCTCCCAGTCGAACGCGCTTGCCACCGTGATGCTGAAATCGGACGCCGCACGCTCCTTCAGCCCGCATTCCACGCGCGTCACCGCCAAATTGAGCTCGCGCACCAGATCGCGGCCGCCGACCAGCACGGTGCAGGCGGGGACGTAGAATTCGCCGTGGCGCGGGCCGAAATCCTCGAGGTTCATCGCCCGGGACTCCCCGGATCGAAGCTTTCGAGCTGCGGCACGATCAGCACGTCGCCGGGCTCGATCGTGCGCGGGTCCTCGAGCCGATTGGCCCGCGCGATCATCCGCCAGAAGCGCGCGTCGCCATATTCGCGGTGCGCGAGCAGCCAGATCGTGTCGTCGGCGCTCATGATCCGGCGCTTGGTCTTGTCGGTCGAATTCCGCCGCGGATCGTCGAGCTGGTCGGCGAGCGTGCGATAGCGGGTGAAACTGACCGACAGCGTCGCGCGCACCGGCTTGCCGTCGGGGCGGAACATGGTGAAGCGCTGGGTCAGCTTCTCCATCACCGCCGCGAAGCTCAGCACGCCCCACTGAAAGCTGACATGCGGCGGCGCGTGCAGATCGGCGTCGATCTGCATCAGGCTCGCGATCCGGTCGGTAACCTCGGTGACCGGACGGCTCTGGCCGTCGGTATAGGTGTCGAAATACAGGTCCATCGACAGGCTGTCGGCGTCGCCGTTGACGAACTGGAGGATCGGGCTCGAAAGCCCCGGCGGATTGCTCTTCTGGTAGCGGTTGGTCAGCTCGACGCTGTATTCGCCAGGGTTGAACAGGACTGCGATCTCCTCGTCGGCGCGGCGGCCGTCGAGCACGACGAGCTTCGCCTTGGCGAGTTCCTGCGCCATGTCAGATCCTCCCCCGCCGATCGGCTTCGAGCCGCAGCCGCGCGTCGAAACGCTTCCACATCTCGCGGCTCAGCCGATCGAGATCGAGCGCTGGAGCGGCGGGCACGGGCGGCGCTGGGGCTGGCGGCGCAAGCGGGGCCGGCACGGCGGCGGCAGGGCGGCGATGCTCGAGCTGCACGGACGACCGCGTGGCGCGGCGCGGCGCGGGATCGCCACGGTCGGGATCATCGCGCAAGGCCAGGTGCATGGGCGCCGGCAGATCGTGGTGGGCGACCGCCAACCCCGCCGGACGGTGGTCGCGCGCGGGGGCGAGCCGGGCCGCGGAGTGCAACGAGCGGCGGCGATCGACCGGATCGGTGACGGCGCTTCGCCGGCCTGCAAGACCGAGAAGCGCGCGCGACGGCCAGCCGCCCGACTGCACCGCGCGGTCGGGGCGGGCCGGCCGCCGCGCTGAAATCGCGCCGGGCGCGCGATACCGCCGGGCCGCTGCCCAGGCCAGGGCGAGATGCTGCAGCGCAGGCGAAGTCGCTCGCGCGCGCGACGCGTCGGCCTCGGGCGCCGCGATTGCGCGCTGCGGCGCACGCGGGCTGGGCCGACCAGTCCGTATCGGCGACGACCGCCCGGGTCGCGCGGTCGGTGTGGCGACACGCGCGAGCAAAATCGCAGAGCGCGTAGCGACCGAAAGTGCCTCGCCCCCGCCCCCCGCGCCTGCGCCCACGAATCCCTTCAAAAGGGAACGCTGAGCCCCGTCCGCGCGCGCCGCAGGGGAAAACACCGCACCGATCCGGTGCAACAGGACGTTTCGGAGCGCAATGGTCGGCACCGCATCGCGGCCGGGTGCACCGCGCGGCCCCGGGCCCGCGCGGCCGATCATCTCGCCAATCGCCAGCCGTACGTCGAACCGCGGCGACAGCACCACCGTGCCGCCCTCGTGCGTGTGCAGGATCACCGCGCGCGCGCGCGCCGCCTGCCGGGCGCGCCCAAACAGCATGGCGACGGGGGTCGCCCAAAGCGACGGCGTCGCAGTCGGCACGCCGCTGGCAGCCGCCGGGCGTCCGAGCGTGCGACGCGGCCGGAGCGTGCGGATCATGGCGAGCCGCTGCCTCATTGCTTGGTCAGCCCGTGATGCACCAGCTCGACCGCCTCGGTCGCGACCTCGCCGCGCTGCGCGTCGAGATCGGCGCCGGTCCATTTCGAGGGGAACGCCGCGTCGCACACCCAGCGCCACGTCTCCGCCCCGGCGGAATCGAGCAGCACGATCGAGATCGTCTTGCGCACGATCGTTCCGCGGATCACGTCCTGGTGCCAGTCCCACAGCCGGGTGTCGACGAGCCCGCGCTTGAGCGTGAGCGCGGGATAGGTCGTCTGGCTGGCATGCTGCTGCTCGAACTGGTTGACGCCGCCTTCGCGATACGGCTCGATCTTGGTCTCGCGCGCGAGCCCGGCGACCGACTGGAAGCCGCCTTGCTCGATCGCGTCGATCTCGACGCGGAAGCGGAACGCGGCATAGGGATCGAGGCGCGTCGCCATCACCGCCTCACGCCAGCGCGAACAGATCGTCCGGCCGCTGGTCGAGCTGCCGGTTGATCGCGGATATCTCGCGGCACCAGCGTCGGCGCTCGCCATGATCGAACGCCATCAGCTCCGCGCCGGGCCATTTGAAATGATAAGCGATGAAGGCCATCTCCGCGTAGAGCTGGCCGAGCGGATAGGCCTTCATGCTTCCCCCATCACGCCGAACCCCCGGCCGGTCCGGTCTAACGCCGGGACCGGCTCGTCGGCCGTGGTGGCGTCGCCGTTGATCCGCTCGTAGAGCGCCTGGAGGTGGTTGAGGTCGGAGGCGAACAACCCCTCGATCACGCGCGTGTTGACGTCGGGAACGCTGCCGAGCTGGGTCACCACGCGCGCGAGCACGATGATCGTGAAATAGGCCGGATTGGCCTGCACGCGCGCATCCTTGAGCGGCAAAATCTCGTCGGCGGCGGTCGCCAGCCGCATCACGCCGTCGCGGTGCAGCACCCCGTCGCCGTCGAGATACCCCTTGGGCAAGGTGAACGCGATTTCGGTCTGGAACATCATCGTCCTTACTCCTGCGCGCAAAATCAGCGGGCGATCAGAGGATGCGGCGAATGCCTTCGTTGACGATCTCGAGCGTCTCGATCGCCACCTCGTTGCCCTTGCCGTTCAAATCGGTCGGGTCGTATTTGGTCGGCCAGGCATTGACGATCTCGAAGCTTGCCTTGTCCTGGCCGGCCTCGTTCATCACGTGGATCAGCACGGTGCGCCGCACCCCGTCGACCAGCGGTACGTCGTCGACGACCTGCTTGTGCCAGTCGGCGAGGTCGTGCGAGTCGGTCAGCCCCCATTTCAGCGTGATATTGGCGTATTTGGCGAGGCCCTTGAGCTTGCGGACCGTGGTCAGCTCATTGCCTTCGCGATATTCGATCGGCTCGACGCTGCTGTCGCCGATCGTGACTTCGGAAAAGCCGGCCTGAACGATCCCGTCGATCTCGAGCCGGAAGCGGAAATTACGCAGTGGATCCTGACGTGCCATGGCGGTGTCCTCCTCAAGCCTGGGCTTCGATCGTCTTCTGGAAGACGCGGAAGATGACGAACTCGGCCGGGCGGACCGGCGCGATGCCGACTTCGATGATCAGCCGGCCGTTGACGATGTCGTCCTCGGTCATCGTCGCGCGGCCGATCGAGATCGAAAAGGCCTCCTCCTCCTTCGCGCCGAACAGCGCGCCCTCGCGCCATTGCGTGCGCAGGAACAGCGTCAGCGTCTGCTTGACGCGCGCCCACAGCCGGTCGTCGTTCGGCTCGAACACCACCCACTGCGTGTTCTGGTAGATCGACGCCTCGAGGAAGATGAACAGCCGCCGCACGCTGACATATTTCCACAGCGGGTCGCTCGACAGCGTCCGCGCGCCCCACACGCGGATGCCGCGCCCCGGGAAGCGCCGGATCACGTTGACGCCGCGCGGGTTGAGCACCTCCTGCGTTCCGGTATCGACCTCGAACCGCAGGTCGAGCGCGTTCGCCACCGCTTCGTTCGCCGGCGCCTTCCACACGCCGCGCGTGTTATCGGTAAGCGCATAGATGCCGCACACCGCGCCGCTCGGCGGAACCACCACGCGCCGCGCGGTCTTGGGCTCGCTCATCAAATACCAGGGGTAATAAAAGGCGGCGTAGGAGCTGTCGGCGATGTCGTCGCGCGGATGGAGCGTGCTCGCTTGCGCGGTGTCGGCTGGGGAATCGAGCACCGCGATGCGGAAGCGCGCATTCTGGCAATGCGTGACGATGGCTTTCAGCGTCGCCGCATCGGTCTGCCCCGGCGCAGCGACGATCGCGACGTCGCGATAGCTGTCGAGCGCGAGCGCGGCGAGGCCGGTGCGCTGATCGCTCGGCAGGCCGGGATCTCGAAATGCGCGCTGGTGGGCGTGTCGCCATTCGCCCCGCCGTCGAGCGCCGCGCTCTGCGTCGCGGCGAAATCGGCGTCGAGCGTCGCGGTGGGATCGACATCGAGCTCGACCAGCCCGGAATTGCCGTTGTTGACGCGCTTTTCCCAGAAGGATGGCGACGCCGGCAGCAGCGAGAGATCGTCGAAATCCTCGACGATGCTTGGTCGCGGCAGCCGCGCGGGGTCGGCGAAGGGATCGAACACGCCGCCGGGTACCGCCCTGTCCCAATAGGCCAATTGCAACCGGAAGCCGATCGGCTTGGTGAGCACCTTGGTCGTACCGGGATCGACCCGGACCCACACGCGGTTATAGGCGTCCCCCGGGCCGAGCGCCGTGGCGGTCAGCTTGCCGAGCACCTTCTTGGCAATTTCGGCAGCGTCACCCGCAATCCGCGTGACGTAGACGCGCTTGCCGCCATTGTCGAAGAACGCCTTCATCGCGTGCGGCAGATAAGCGCCGTCCCTGAACACCTCGCCATAGAGGCGAATCGACTCGCCATAGCTGGTGATCAGCTGCGGCCGCAGCGGGCCGCGTTCTGTCTCGCCGAGGAACGCCGCCGTGCTCGTGGCGACGCCTTCGATCGGCTTGGGACCTCGCTCGATTTCTTCGACGAAGACGCCGGGGGCAAGATATTCGGGCATGGGTCGTCCCTCCTCAGCTGTTGGCATCGCCGGTTGGAGCCGGCGTAATCTGGTCGAGTTTGTCGGCGATGCGCGCCGGACGTTCGGCATCGAAGCGCGCCAGCGCGGCGCGCTGCGCATCGAGCGTGGCGCCGGCGGCGCTCAGCGCGACCGTCTGGGCGGCGACCACCGTCTCGGCATCGGCGAGCGCGCGCTGCGCGGTGAGCAGCTGTGTACGCAGCGCTTCGGGATCGATCGGTTGCGGCGGGCCCGTGACCAGCGGCACCAGTTCGACCACCAGCAGCCAATACGCTTTGGCGTAATCGCCGTCCGCCTCGGCCTTCTGCACCGCGGCCTTGACCGTCGCGGCGCGGCCCTGGCGAGTACGCACGCCCGCGGCGAGCTTGCCGAGCGCGTCGAGCGCCGCCTTCTGCGCATCGCGATCGGCCTTGGCGGCGGCAAGCGCATCCTGTGCCGCGCTCACCTCGGCCTGTGCCGCGTCGATCGCCGCAAGCCGCGCGGCACGACCGTCGGCTTCGTGCTCGGCGATGCCCGGAACCTTCGTCTTGGCGTCGGGCACGATCTGGTCGAGGCATGCCGTTTCACGCGCGACGAAGGCCTCGAGGTCGCGCTGCACCGTGTCGAGCGGCGCGCGATCGGCGGCATAGGCGTCGCGCGCAGCGTCGGCCTGCGCGATGCGCGCGTCGATCGCCTGCTGCGCCGCGAGCTTGGCCTGCGCTTCGACGAGCATCTGCTGCGCCGCGACCACGGCGGCGGTCAGCGCTTCGGTGCCGGGTCCTTCGGGCGGCGCGGGTGGCGCGGGGGGCGGCTCCGGAACCGTCGCATCGTCGTCTGGGGGAAGTGCCATCGATGCTCTCCTCAGATCTGCACAAGGGGTGGCGGTGGCGCGGCCGAGTCGAGATCGAGCGGCGCCGCGAATCGGTGCGGACGGCCGGCCCGGACGTCGCCCGGATAGAGGCGCGAACCGCCGGCATCGGTGACCGTGACGGCGACGCCGCGCGGCGCGTCCTTCTCGCCCGGCGCGAGCAACGGCAGCCGGAGCGCGGCGGCGAAGCTGCCGGTCGCGTCGGTGCGGGTCACGAACGGCGTCGCGCCGCCGACCGGCGGCGCGAACGCCACCGACACGCTCGCGCCCTCGATCGCGGCAGCCCCGCGCCGGACCATGCCGCGCAGCAGCGTCGCGTCGTCGGGATAGCCGCTCGTCGGCAACCGCAGCAGCGGCACCGCGACCGGGATTCGCGGGTCGTCGTTCGCGGCGAAGCTGCCGGCGGGCGGATCGAAATAGCCTGCCTTCGCCGCCGACATGCGATAGCCGTAGCTCGCCTGCGGCGGCAGGTTGGTGAACACCAATAGCCCCGAACGATTGCGTACCGGCACGTCGGGCAGTCCGTCGATCCGCGCATCGATCCCGGCGGTGACACGCGCACCGGTGAAGGCATCGAACGGCGCGAGCGCGAAGCGGACCGCATGGGTCAGCGGCGGCTCGGCAAAGGCGATGGCGAAGCTGTGCGTCATGACGCGGCGTCCGCGAACACGCGCGGCGGCTCGGCCGAGAGGCCGGTGCGCTGCTCGCGGCTGAGCACCGGCGGCCCGACCGTCGGCAGTCCGGCGCTCACCCACACCGGCGAGGCGAGATAGACGAGCGAGGTCTGATAGCTTTCCTCGGGAAACACCGCCCAGATGCGGTTGAGCTCGTCGATCGGCGCGGGCTCGAGCGTGATGCGCACCAGCTGCCCCGCGGCCTCGGCCTCGGTCAGCATCGGATCGTTCTCGAGCGCCTGGATCACTTCGCCGAGCCGCAACAGCTCCTCGGGATCGGCGCCGGGCGCGGCGCCGGTCTTGCGGAACGCGGCGACGAGGTAGCGCAGATCGAGCGGGATCGCGCGCTCCTCGCCGAGCGGCGCGGTCTGCGGCCCGAGCCCGGTCGGCAGCGCGGTCCGCACGGTATTGCGCAGATCGCGATTGGGCTCGGCGCTGAACAGGAACAAGGCGACGCTGCTCTCGCCGAGCTCGGCGCGCACCGGCTGCCCGACATAGACCGTCTCGCCCGGCGCCAGCCCGGCCTCGATCCGGCGCTTGAGCGCCAGCGTCGTGTCGAAGATCGCGGCCGCGCTCATGCCGCGGCCTCGGCGCGCGGCGCCGCCTCGGCGATGAAGCGCTCGGCGCTGCGCAGGCCGAGCTTGGTCAGTTCGTGCCGGGTCGCGCTCAACAGATGCGCCATGCCGATCGCGCCGTCCGCCGCCGCATCGAAGGCGGCGCGCAGCACGATCTGCTGGATGCTGCCCCCGGTCAGCGGGAGCTGGCGCGCGAGAAACGTCAGGTCGACATCGGCGGCGAGCGGCGCCGTCTCGGGAAACATGCCCTGCCAGATCGCGAGCCGCTCGGCCGCCTCGGGCAGCGGAAAATCGACCACGAAGCGCAGTCGCCGCAGGAAGGCCGCGTCGACATTGTGCTTGGCGTTGGTGGTGAGGATCGCCAGCCCGCGATATTCCTCCATCTGCTGGAGCAGGTAGGCGACTTCGATATTGGCGTGGCGATCGTGCGCGTCCTTCACTTCGGAGCGTTTGCCGAACAGCGCATCGGCCTCGTCGAACAGCAGCACCGCGCCCGAGCGCGCCGCGCCTTCGAAGATTCGGGCGAGCATCTTCTCGGTCTCGCCGATATATTTGGAGACGGTCTGCGCCAGATCGACATGGAACAGCGGGACGCCCATTTCGCCCGCGATGATCTGCGCCGCCATCGTCTTGCCGGTTCCGCTCGGGCCCGCGAACAGCGCGGCGACGCCCTGGCCATAGGGAGTGCGGCGCGCGAAGCCCCAATCATCCCACACTTGCGCGCCCTGCTGCACCTGCACCGCGATCGCGCGCAGTTCGCGCTTGACGGGTTGGGGGAGCACGAGGTCGTCCCAGCGCAGCGGCGTATCGATCCAGCGGACGTTCGACGGAACGTCGGCGCGCGCTGTCTGGCGCGCGGCGCGGCGCAGCGCGCGCAGCGTGACGGCCTGGATATCGGTCGCGGTCTCACTGTCGGCGATATCGGCGAGCGCGATCGTCGCTTCGATCTGCTCGCGCTCGAAGCCATAGGTCGATCCCAGCAGCCGCGCGTCGGCGGGGCTCAAGGCCAGCCCGGCTTCGGCCGCGCGCCGGTACCAGATCGCCGCGCGCATCGATCGGCTCGCCGGGCTGGGCTCGAGCGTGCGCAGCCCGTGGCGCGCCTGCGCGGCGAGTTCGGGCGCGAGCGACCGGCTCTGGAGCACGAGCACCGGAATGTGAGGGGACGCCGCGAGCAGCGTCTGCTCGATATCGCTCCGCTCGCGCGCGCCCAGCGTGTCGAGGTCGCTGACCACCAGCACCGCGCCGTCGATGATCGCGGTGCGCGTCCACAGCATCGCGCGGTCGCGCGCGGCGGCATGCGCCGGCAGCCGTCGCAGATCGGCGTGACAGACGAGTTCGCCGCGCGCGCGCAGTTGCTCGACGAGCCAGGTCGCGTCGCCGGGGCCGGCGCACAACACGAACACCGGCACCGGGCCGTCCCCGCTACGCGCGGCCTGCGCTGCGGCGATCACCGGATCGAGCAAAGCGTCGCTCATGCCGCGATCCGCCGGAGATCCTCGGCATCGCCGGGCTCGCCGGTCAGGACGAACGCGACCAGATCGCGCGGCACGCTGAGCGCCGCCTGCGGCAAGGGGATGCTCGCCTCGCCGCGATCGATGGCGACGAGGCCGAAACGCGCGAAGGGTCGCGCTCCGAGCAGCCGCGCCGCGAGATCCCATTCGCTTTCGGCACCGCCCAGCGCCGCGGCCATCAGGCCGAGCGTCGGGCGGCGGCGCGACAGATCGTCGTTGATCACCCCGATCACGCGCGCGTAGCGGTCGTCGAGCTCGGGCGCGAGCGCGAGCCAGACCATCCGCCGCTCGACCGGATCGAGCCCGAAACACTCCTCGATCGCGCGGAGCGGCAAGTCGAAGCCGTCGGTCCGCGCCGCGCGGGCGAGCAGCCGCACTTCGGCGCGGTGCAGCGTGCGATCGAACGCCGCCAGATCGTCGCCGAGTTCGGCGTGGCCGAGCAGCGCGCGCGCGGTGTCGACGCCCATCGTCAGCCCGGCGATATCGCGCGTATCGGCGAAGCGATCGCTGCGCGCGAGCACGCGCCCGAGCGCGGCATCGATCCAGGCGCAGAGGTCGGGGATCTGGTCCTCGGGGGCGCCATAGGCGGCGAACGGCGCGCCGCCGAGATGCGGGAGCAAGGCCGCGACGTCACCGAGCCATGGCACCGCGGCGCGACGACCGGCATCCTCCGCACCCCGCGCCTTCGCACCGCGCCCCAACGCGCCGATGAAGGTCACGAACAGCCGGCTGTCGATATTGTGGAAATGCGCGTCGAACCCTTGCAGGTTGATCGCCGCGATCGAAAGCTCGGGATAGGCCGTGAGCAGCTCCGCGATCGCCGGGGCCCCTGAGACGCTGAAATCGGCGATCAGCACATCGGGCAGCACATTGGGCAGCACATCGGCGCCCGCGTCGCGATCGAGCAGGTCGATCAGCTCGGCCCAGCCGTCGGCGCGGAGCAGACGGATCGTTCCGTCGCTGTCGAGCAGTCGCTCGAGCGCGGCGCGGTTCATCCTGCCCCCGATCGGCCCCACTACCGCGCACGTCGATTGCATCGCCCTGCCTCCCAGGCGGCAATCATGCCTGCGCGCGAGGGTGCAGCCCATAGACCCAGAGGTTCAAATCGGGTCTAGCTCCCGGTCCAGACCATTCGAACGGCCGACGCGCAAACAGTCCGGATCGCCCCGCATCGGGGCGCCGCTCGATCTCGCCGCCGTTGTAGAACGCCAGCTTTTGGCCGGCGTTGCTTTAGCACCCGGGTCCCTGCCCTGCCGCAGCGCCAGCTTGGCCTCGTCGCGGCGAAGGCGCGTATCCGCTAGGCCAATCCGAATAGCGACCGAGCGACAACAGCTTTTCCTTGCTGTCGAACCGGTACTTAAAATCGCCAGAACTTCGCGCCGTTGGGCCGGTCGAGCAGATAGAGGCCAGCGCCGCCGGTAAGCTTGTAATCGCGATCGCGGATGCTGGCGTAGCGGACCTGCAGTTCCTTGAGGGCCATAGGGGTATCTCCTGCGTGAATGCAGGATTGAACCCCCAAAAAACCCCCAAATGCAAATCGACGTCATGGGCCAAAAAGGCATCAAACGGAACGCGGTGAGCGGCCGCGACTCGGCGCCAAGCCACAGACAAAAGGCACAAAAAAACTGCCTCGGGCTGACCTGAGACAGTTGTATATTGGTGTA